>NZ_OX366371.1:0-2192297 GCF_947251585.1 Wolbachia endosymbiont (group B) of Ischnura elegans | reverse complement strand
ATCTACTTTATCTACTTTTTATTTAAACTAAAGTATAACAGTAGTAGTAGTTCTATCAATAAATTGTTATTAACTTAAAATTCAGTAAAAATTAGTATTACTTAGCTTGTGGATAAATATGTTAATAACTTCTCTATACTATTGATTTTCCTTTATGATTTATGTGTATAAGTAAGATGTCTAGAATGTTAGTAATTTTCTTTTATGGAAAAAAGATTTACTATCATGGATTGTTATATAATTATGTATATGTCATTGAAAAAATTGTTGATCAATTGTTAGTATTTTATGTCAACAAATAATTCACAAATTAATTTGACATTATTCACATGCTTATTAAACATTTAATAACAGTTTTCTTGATAGACCTTATCTAAAGATATTTTCACCATTAAAGGGAATAAATTGAATAAGAAAAGAACTTTAGTAGAAAAAATAGCATACAGAATTTTTCTCTTTCTCTTCAACAAAACTTCTGTGTTAAAAAAATGTGCGACTGAGTCATTAATGGGTGATCTGTCAGGTCTTGACATACTTAATAGTCTATTAAAATTCCGTGATTGTAGTATCATGGATATAATGACTCCACGTAAGGAGATATGTGCAGTAGACATTGAATCGAGCAAGGATGAGGTAATAAAGAAGGTGAAAAACACTTACCATGCTAAGATACCAACTTATATGAATAACTTTGACAACATAATAGGCTTTTTTTACGTAAAAGATATCATTTTCAATAAGAATAAAGATTTTAATCTGAGGAATATTATAAAAAATGTAATATTTGTCCCAGCCTCAATGAAAGCAACAAATCTTTTTGTTAAAATGAAATCTTCCAAGTCATATTTAGCTATTGTACTGGATGAATATGGCGGAACTGATGGTTTAATTTCGATAAATGATCTTATAGAAGAATTGATACCAAATATTGATAACGAGAATGAGGTAAATTCAGAACACACCATTACTGAATTATCTCAAAATAAGTTTGAAATATCGGCAAGGGCCCTTATAAAGGATATAGAGGAAAATCTAAAAATAGAGTTGTGTGAATCTGAAGAGCATTATGCCACACTTAGTGGTTTGGTTCTTTCAATTGCTGGTAAGGTACCTTCTGTAGATGAAGTTATAAGATATAAAAATGGTATAAAATTTATCATCAAGGATGCAAATGAACGATACATTAACAAAATAATACTAGACTTAAGTGATTACAAAAATTAAATTCAATATTTTTTAGTGAAAGGTACTTTATCTTGGAAGTAGGGGACATAGTAGCCAGGTATACAATTTAAACAATTTCTTAATATACAAAAGTTTGTAGTTCTATACGTTACTGTTTGATAATTAAGGTGGGAATAGTTTTATTGGTACAAAGTTATAAAAATTAGTTGTTTAAATATTTTTAGCGATCTGTAACTTTCAAAAAGGTAACCGTTCACGGAATATTCCCAATTAGGCAGGAATAGCGACTAAATTCTGTAGTTTCTGGACAGGATTCTGATCATTCAAACGTGCAGTCAAAAATATCGAAAGCATTCTTTCAATGAACTTTTCTCCACGTTCTGACCAAGTGAAAAAACTATTTTTACGATAAATGACGTACCGTCTAGCCTGACGTTCTGCAAGGTTATTGGTTGTCTCGATCAGATCAGGATTGCGCACGAATCTCCACATCATATCTTCAGAACGTAGTATATTGGCAGCCATTCTCGAGGCCTGAGTTCCTTTTGCAACCCTTGTTATCTCTCGCAAAAAATGTTTCACCCTTTTTCGAATCTTCCTCATTAACCGGAAAAATCTTAAATTGTCTATCAGGTTTTGTTTACGTGCTCTATCTACCACAAATACCCTGTTGCTCAGCGATTTTAATGCTGCGCCAATTCTGCTCACTTCAACATTTTTACTGTAAAAAAACCTTTCAAAGTCCCTTGCTAAATGGGCCCAGCATATCTGTCTGTTTTCACGATTAAAGTAATTATACGCAGCATACCTATCGCTTATAACTATTCCATCATACTCTGGCAATAGCCCTTTTAATATCTTCTTTCCGCGAGATCCAACTAACTTCATAAGTGTTGCTGTTTTATTCGTTACTACCCAACTCCAACCTTTCTTTCCCTGGTTCCTATGGCTTGTTTCATCTATATGTAAATACTTGCTTTTCCGTAGCTCTTCTCTTATTTTTTCGTATTCAGATATACATTTTTCTGATACTCTACCCTCGGTCTTTGATACCAAACCTAGGCTTATATTCAGATTAAATATGCTGCTCAAAATTTGCTGTACTTCCCTTTTTGAATTGATAAAAAATCCACTAAAACTGCTAATTACTGCTTTTGCATTAGCTCCTAAAAGATCCCTTGTCACACCTTCAGGCAGACTAGCTGAGATCCTTTTCTTACACGCCTTACAGTAGCCTTTTTGTAGCCTATATTCAGTCACTATCGGTTTAATTTTTGGCAATTCAACCTTTTGATGCACAGTTTCTTCTTCTAAAATAACTTGGCTTCCACACATGCAAATTGTATCAATTGAACATTTTACCACCTCATCTGCTACCATCAATTCCCGCTTGTGCGCTTCATGTCCTGGCTGCCCGCCTGGTTTTTTATCGCTCTTCTTTTTTGTCTTTTTGCGATATACATCTTGCGATGGTGGCAGCGATGAATTTTTTGAATTTAAACCCAGCTTATCCTCTAGCTCAATTATTTTTGTCCTTAACTTATCATTCTCTGCTTTCAGAGTACCAACTTCTGACTCCAATACCACAATCTTTTCTTGTAGCACCTCTATCATCAACCCCTCATCTATCTAGTTTATTGTTTTTTATACTAATTATGCAATTTTTGTAAACTACTTTCTTATACCGTGAATGGACAAAGTTGATAAGCCTAAACGCCATCATGTCTTTAGGAGAGTCTGCTAATGAAGGCTCTTAAGTTGACGCCATTGCGTGAACGGTTACGGAATCAACTAGTAGAAATAGCAAAAATACAAAAAACCCAAGCTCATCAAGTAACCGATTTATCTATAATCAAACAAATGGAAGAGCTACTTGCAGTTTTACAAAATCAAATTCAAGTCTTAGAAGATGAGGTAATGGAATTAGTCGATAAAAATCAAGAGCTTAAAAAAAAGTACATGTCAATAACTAGTATACCTGGTGTAGGTGCAATAACAGCTATTACTTTTATTTGTTATCTACCCGAGCTTGGAACTCTCCAACATAAAGAAATATCCAGCCTTTCCGGAGTTGCACCTTTTAATCGAGATAGTGGTTTTAGTAAGGGAAAAAGGTGTATTCAGGGTGGTAGATCACAAATTAGAAAGGTTTTACATATGTGCATTCTTAGTGCGCAAAGGTACAATTCTTATATAAAAATCTTCTTTGATAGGCTATACAATCAATATAAAAAACCATATAAAGTTACCTCTACTGCTGCAATGAGAAAATTACTTATCCTTGCTAACTCTTTAGTAAGAGACGGTAGACTGTTTACTGAGGAGTATAGCCCTAAAACTGCTTCTATATAGCAATAGCATAGCTGTGAATAAGTACGCCCACACAAATTTTAAGTACTTATTCACAGCTACATCAATTTTTCTATTGACTTTTAACACAACTGCTACAATGTCCTCTTTGCAACCTGTACTCAGTTACAATTGGCTTAATTTCTGGCAACTCTGCCTTCTGATGAATAATTTCATCTTCTAAAGTAATCTTACCTCCACACATACAAATTGTATCAATTGTGCATCTCACTACCTCGTCTGCAGCCATTAATTCACGCTTATGCACCTTATGTCCTGGCTGACCTCCTGGTTTTTTATCACTTTTCTTTTTTGCTTTCTTACGATATATATCTCGTGATGGTGGCAGCGATGAGAATTTTGCGAATTTAAGCCCAATTTGTCTTCTAATTCAACTATTTTTGCTTTCAAGCTATCATTTTCTCTGATCAGTGCTTTTATTTCTTCCTTGAGATTAGCGTTTTCTGCTACAACCTTTTCTTGCAGCACTGTTGTCATTTACCCATTCCATATTTAGCTTCCTATCTCTTTACACTTTTATACTTACTTTGTAAACCACCTTATCTCCGTGAACGGTTACTTTATTTTCCCCTTTAGTTTTACCGCCATGTTTGTAATTGTTGTACGCGGCGGTTATAAAAAAACTTAAATACTTGATTGCGCTCTAGTCCTTGCTACCTCCATCATCAACTCTTCTCCTGAATTCTGCGGTATTGCACTCAGTATCTCTGTCTTTTTCGTTCTCTCTGCAAGTAATTCCATTAAAACTTCCCTGGCTTGCTCAATACTTACGCCTTGCTCTATAAATTCTTCTATTTTCTCTGGCATTCGTGATAAGTTACATAAACGTATTAATTCAAGAACTTCAGTACGATACTTAGTTAAATTATCAGTTTCTAGGTCAGTTGTAGTTTGTTCATTCATAGTAATACTCCTGTTTTTATTAATAGATGAAAGAATTGTAATTCCATCTGCAAGACCTATTTCTATTGCTCTCTCGCCAAAATATAGCCCTGCCTCCGTTGATCGAATCTTTTCAATTGAAAGACCTCTGTTCCTCGCTATTAGCTGCACAAACATTTCATATAGTCGGTCTACTTCTTTTTGTAAGCTTTCCAGACTTTCAGACGTCATTGGCTCATGTGGATTTAAATCATTTTTTCTACTTCCTGCAAATACTGTGGTATATTTTATTCCACATTTTTCATTAAATCCACTTTGATCTATATGACTTGCAATTACCCCTATGCTTCCTACTCCTGAGGTTCTGCTCACAAATACCTTTTCAGCGCTAGAGGCTATAGCGTACGCAGCAGAATATGCATCATCATTTGCTATCGCTATTATCCTCTTTTTTGCTCTTGATTCATAAATAAAGTCAGCTAGGTCAAATATACCGTTTACCTCTCCTCCGGGGCTATCTATTTCCAGTATAATTGTCTCTATGCTACTATCTGCTAATGCTTGTGTAATTTGTTCTTCTATTTGCTCATATGATGTCATTCCGAGCATTTCATCAAATGCACCAGGTTTTTTAGTTAAAATGCCATGTATCGGTATTATTCCTCTTTCACTATTTCTTACTGCATGTTTTATATTTTTAAAGATAGGCTGCTTTCCTGTTTGTAGTGACAGTAACTCAAAACTCCTTGGTTCTACCATTACACATCTGTTTAGCCATTGTTGTTTCATATCACCTCTTGATTTGCAGTAACCTCAGAATCAAAACTTAAGCCCAGTTCGCTTGCACTTCTTTGATCTTCTGCTATTTCTTGGTCAATTTCTTCAACATCGTAACCCATTTCTGATACTACTTCCGATCGACTCTTAAATCCATTTCTTACTGCCATTTGTTGTGCTTGCTGATCTTTCAGTGGATCCACCCAATCAAATCCCTGTGGTATCCATTTTACTTCTTCTTTCGCTGCTTTTACTACTTTTTCATCTATACTCAGTTCTCCACAAAACACTGCTAATTCTAGCCATCTATTCCAAATAGGTCTACAAAACTGGAACACTATCACGTTATGCTGTAACATTGCGCACCTTCTGCGAAACTCTATCAACCCTGCCCGAATGGATGAATAATTAACACCTGTTAAATCTCCTGTTAGCTGCTCATATGTTATTCCTGTACCTATTGCTATTGCCCTCAGTTGCTGTCTCATAAACGCTTCATAACTTCCTCCAACATCTGATGGCTCTGAAAATTTTATGTCCTCTCCTGGGTCTAAAAGCTGCATTGTTCCAGGTTCCAGGCCAGATAGTGCTACTCCTTGCTCACTTGCTTCACCTTCTCCCATGATATTTGCTTCTGGATCAAGTCTCGTAATAAATCCAGCAAACATTGCTGCAGTTTTCTTTCTCACCAGCTCTGCATCATCATATTGATCAAGCTCATAAAGCTTCAGCAGTATATTAGAAAGCCAAGGCTCCCCTCTGATTTGCCCAGGTCTTAATGGTCTATAAATATGTAAAACATCATTTGCTGGCACTCTCACTGATTCTCCAAACGAGCCTTCACCAGGGTGTTCTTTAAATAGGTAATATGCTTCTCTTTGCCCAAGCTTGTTAAACTCAATCCCGTTTCTTATTACATTACCATTTCCTAAAGTTTGATTTGTTTTATTATCTAAATGTTCAGACTCAAGTACTTGCAGTTGTAATGGCACAGAAAATCTATCTTCCAGCTTTCTCGTTCTTAAACGTACAAAACATTCTCCTCCCTCTATCATACTTCTGCATACTAGAGCTTGTAATCCATAAAAATCACTTATTCCACAGCTATCTGCTTCATCTGTCCATTTTAGCCATAATTCTTGCACTTTCTTTCGAAATTCTCCATCTCTTGCTTTTGATTGTGGTTTTATTCCTGTTCCAATAGAGTTACTTACTATTGTATCAATGATATTTGCTGCATATGGATTTTTTCTTACCATATCCCGAGAGCGGCTACGTAAGTGCCCAAGGCTCTGAGAAAGTAAATTATTTATGCTTCCTGTTTCTCCTTGCCAATACATCACTCTTCTTCCTGAGCCTGACGCATCCCAAGCAGAACTTTTGATTTTTGGCTTACTAAATAGTTGTTTGAAATTTTTCAGCATCATACTAACCAAAATTCTCTTAATTCTTTCAAAGTTCCGTTAAATTTATTTCTGTCACATTTTCCGATTCCTTCTACTTCATGTGGCTCTGGATTTGTTTTACCGTCAGTATATTGCCATAAAATCCAATCATTCCAGCCTTTTGGTAATGTGAGCTCTTTTCTCCAGCTTGCTATCCATAATGGACATTTTGTCAAAGTTGGCGTGGCAAAATCCTTAAGAAAATAGCTACTGCCATAAATTAGGGGTAATCTTCCTGTTACTTCTTCAACTCTCTTTACAAATTCCTCAGCTTGCTTAACTGCAATATTTTTGCCACTTTTGTTTTCTTCAATATCCAGCGCAAGTATGGTATTTTTGCTTTCGCCTACCGTTTTTAGAAAATGATCAGCTTGATTCTTGCCGTTTCCTTCTGTGCCAAAATGATATGCTCCCCAGAGTAATCCTTCTTCTTCAGCTTTCTTTCTTCTCTTCGCATACTTTGAATCCACATATTTTAGCCCTTGTGTTGCCTTGTGAATTACTCCAACTATACCATTCTCTTTGTCTAGCTTAAAATTCACATTTTCTTGCCAATGTGACAAATCTATTATTCCATTTACTGGACTCTCTCTATTCTCCCATAGTTTTATAAAAGTTTTTAATTGCTCTAAAAATTCATAATATTCCTCTTTTACAACTTTTCTCAGAAAATTTTCCCTCGTATAACTCCTTTATTTGTTGCAAAAATAATCTTTCGTTTAGGCTTCATTCCAGCAATCTTTAGTTCACCTTTGATGCGTTGTCTGAGGCTGAGCAAATCATTTATCTGAACTTCAGCATATCTCACAACATGGTCACCATATGCAATTGATACTACTCGCTCTCCGTTTTGCAGCTTCTTTATTGCTTGTTCAACTTGAATTAGATAATCTTCGTTATACATTTACTACTCGCTTCTAAGAAACTTCCCCTATCAGCTCATCTTTTTTTATCAGGATATAACCAAATTCATTGGCTTTTTTACCCAGATTCTTTACTACTCTTTCCTTATATAACTTTTCATAATAATCCATTCCTTTTTCTACATATTCTTGTCCACATTTCAGCATTTGATAAAAAATACATGCTAATTTTCTTGCTGTAGCAGTTATTGCTTTTGGTGCTCCCAATCGATTTTTCAATCTTCTACAGTACGCACCTAATGCACTTTTACTGTGCAACATAGAATAACCAGCAAGTCGAAAAGCATTTGCAGCACGGTTAATTACTTTACGAGTTCCACTTCTAATCACTCTTTCTCCTGTAATCCTATTAAATGGACATAATCCCAACCAAGAAGTAAAATGTTTTTCTGATGGCCATTTATTAGCATTAAGACCAACTTCTGAGAGGATGGTCTGTATATTTGATGTATTAAGCCCTGGAACTTTGGTGAAATCCATGCCAGTTATTCGATACAATTCTTCGTGTGCAGCAAAGTTTGGTTTGTTTCCTGCAGACCTCTTTACTTTACTGCATTGCTTATTTTCATTTGATCTTGTTTCAAGTGTTTTATAATAGTTTTCCATACTTTTATCACATTCTTTTATTTGCTCTTGAAAAAAAGTATATGCTTCGTATTCTTGCTTTAATGTAAACAAATGCTCTTCTCTATAGTCACCTGTTAGTGCTTTTGCTATGGTTGATCTGTCATTTTTTATTCGTCTATCACTCAATTCAGCCAATCTATTAGAGTTTCTTTCACCCGCAATTATTGCTTTAATGATTCGCATACCAGTTACACCTGTAATATCACTAATAACCTTGTGTAATTGAATGTTCATTTGAATTAATGCTTTTTGCATACGTTGAGTGTGTACAGCTGCACTTTTTATCAGGTTGTCATGTTGTCTATTATAACCACGTAGTACACAAATTTGGTTATCAGGCCTAAATGATCCTTGAAGTAACCCATAGCTATGTAATTGCTGTAACCACTGGCAATCTTGAACGTCTGATTTTCTTCCAGGTACATTTTTTACATGTCGTGCATTTACCAGTTTAACTTCGAATCCATATGATTCAAGTATTTGAAACAAAGGAATCCAATATACTCCTGTTGATTCCATGGCTATCGTTCTAACTTCACACTTTTTCAACCACTTTGCTAGGTTATGAAGATCTACTGTAAAGCACCCAAATTTTTGAACGCGTTGTTTATCTCTCCCTTCTGGTACGCATGCATAATGTACAGATGAACCAATATCAATCCCTGCTGCATTAGGATTCACTACTTCTAATTTACTTTTTGCTTTTGCCATATAAAATCCCTTATATATACCTTATAATGAAGAAGTGCTTTAGCTTGGGGCGGTTATATTACACAATCTTCTAAACGAGGTAGCTAAGAAGCTCCATCAATGGTTTGACCGTCCCTTCCAAAATCATACTGATCCACGGGCATTTATTGCACCATTGCGAACTCGATTATAACTGCAGAAGCACTTCTTCATAAAATTATATCCAAAAATTACTGCAATGTGCATTAGGACGTTTCTTTCTGGTTTAACAGATTTTGTCTGTTCCGGTGCTGATCCATTTGCTTTTCACTATTTTCTTTGATTTTTTACTTTCTGGTTTTTCACTTAAACTATTCCATTTACTCTCTGGCCATCTATCTATTCCCAGTGCTATCGATGCTGCTCTTGCATAAATCCTACAGTCTAATACTTCATTTCTTTCTCTTACCTTTTGCCACTCTTGTTTGGTATAACCTTTTACTACTTTGCTGACTAATTGCTCTGCCGTTAGTTGCTTAAAATATTCAGGTGCATACTCAGGAAAATGACAATATCCTGCTGGCACTTTTTCTTTTTCCCCGTTTTTTAAAACATTAAGTAGCTGAAAAAGCTCTGACTTTAATATCGATACTCCGACTGGCCAGAGCTTTATTCCTCTTTTCAGCTTTTGCCCTCCAACTGTTATATCTACTCTACTTGGGCTACTAAGTGGCACTAGGGCTTTATTTACACCTTTCACTGCCATTACTCTTCCAGATCCTTGATGACTTCTCACCCAGTTGTAAACTTCCTGCGTTGCATACCCTGCATCAACCGCCATCATACTTATCATATATTCAAGCCCATTTTCACCAATAAAATGATGATTGAGGAGCTCCGAAAGCTTTTTCCATACTTCTCTACTTCCTGTATCTCCTTCAAATACTCGGTAGTCTATTGACCAACTTTCACGACTTTTTCCCCATGCTACAACTTCCACCTCTAGACGATCTTTTTGGACATCTACTCCTGCAGTAAGTACCACTTCTCTCCTTGGTACTGTGCCAATCTGAAAAAATTCTCTCCTGTTAAATAATTGCTTCCAATCAGGTACTTCTCCTTTATCTACCCAGGTTTCTCCAAGCGTTGTGTTGATCCAAACTTTCAGTAATTGTTCACTTTCCTTTGCATGCAGAAAATCCTCTACTGCTTGTTGCCAACTATACCACCCAACTGGGCTATAAAGACTTGAAAGGTGAAATCCTATTACTTTGCTATTGTGTACTTGATTTGTAGCTCTCCATTCTCCACGTTCAAGCATCTCTGTCTTTTGATGATTTTCTATCTTTTCACCACATTCTATACATATATAGTGTGCTGTACTTGGATTTTTATCTTCCCATTTTATTTGTGACCATTTTAGAACTTGATAGTAATTACAATACGGACAAGGAACAAAAAAATATCTCTTATCTGTTGCTTCAAATTCTTTCTCAATTCTGCTTATTCCATGAATCGTTGGTGTCGATACTAAAAAAATCTTTCGCCTTGCAAATGTATTAGTTCGAGCAATACTGAGCAGTACTGGATCTCCTTCTCCTCCTGAATCTCCTGGGTAGGCATCTATTTCATCAAGAAAGAGATATTTTACTGGCATAGATCTCAGTCCTACACTACTATTCGCTCCAGTTATTACTACTATTCCACCTGGAAACTCCTTACTTTGTACAGTATTCCCTGAATCTCTTGACCTTGGGTCTTTTACTTTACTTTTTAAACATGGTGTACTCTCTATTAACGGTGCAAATCTTCCCTTCGACCAACGTTTTCCCATTTCAACTGTTGGCTGTACTACCAGCATTGGACCTGGTGTTTGATCGATGATATAGCCAATCCAATTGTTGCCAGCTTCTGTTCCCCCAATCTGCGCTCCTTTCATGAATACTACTTTTTCTGCAGGTGAAGATGGTGATAGTGAATCCATTATTTCTTTTAAATAAGGAGTTCTTTCTGTTCTCCATTTACCTGGCTCTGATGCTGCAGTTGGCGCTAAAACTCGATACTCATTCGCCCACTCTGATACTTTAAGCTGGGGATCTGGCCTTAAACCTTCAGAAAAAGATGTAGCGTATATCATTGTCTGCATCTACTCATAACTGGTTCTATCTCGACATCATTAACAATAGAACTACACTCATCCAATTCCATAAACATCTTTTTCTGAAATTCCTTTTCTATATATCTTTTGCTCATCTCACTTATCATTATTGCTATAACAAGCGCAAATACCCCTGTTATTGTTGCAAAAATGATTGCACTGCTTATTGTTGTTGTTATCAACTCTATATATACTGCTACTGCTATTGCGCTGACTGTAGTATAGATGCAGATAATATTATTATGTTTTTTCGTCCTTTTATCTGCTATTTCTCTCTGTGCTATATATTTATTATGAAGGGTTGGAAAATTAACAACGGTATCTCTGCAGAGCAAAGACCCATTTTTTTCAGTAAACAAAACTTTAAGTAACTCTAAATTGTTTGATTTAATTGCTAAATGTAAAACAGGTGTATAATTTGCTCCTTTTTTCAGCAATAACTTTACTACATGTAAATGCCCTTTTTCCGCAGCAAGGTAAACCGGTGATAAACCTTTATTATTTACAATATCAATATCGATTTCTTCTCTTAAAATTGCATCTACAATCTCAATTTCTCCTCTTTGTGCAGCTAAATGGAGTAGACTATTCTTTTCAGAACCGTATTTATTACTCATCAAAGCCTTCTTTATCTCAGGTTTAGCGTAATCAAATGGTGTTTTACCGCTATCGTCTTTTACCAGAGGGTCTATATCTTCTCGCGTTAGTAAAACTTCTATTGTTTTTAGTCTTTCAGCATAATGTAGTGGTGTTTTATTTTCGTAGTCTTGCAAATTTACTTGAGCATTAGGCTCCTTTATTAAGGATTTGAGGATATCAAGACATAAGTCTCTTTCATCGTAATTAGCATTACTTACAGCTATATGCACAGGTGACAATTTCATTGAGTTTTGTCCCATGCGTGCACTATTCACATCTGCTCCAAGCTTCAGCAGTAACTTTACTATCTCCAACTTTTTATTATTAACTGCATAGTGCATTGGTGTCTGATTTCGTGCATCAAAGACATCTATTTCAGCTTTTCCTTCTCTTATCAAAATCTTTACAACTTCTGCATGTCCTATGCCTGCTGCTAGATGTAATGGAGTATGGTGCAAAGCATTTCGTACATTAACGTCAATACCTTTTCTGATCAAATATCTCACTGCATTAATTTCACCTATCATTGCAGCTAAATGAAGTAAGCTATCTTGTTCTGACCCGTACTTGTTATTAATTAGTGCTTGTAATATTTCTGCTTTTTTCCCTTCTTTGGCGTAATCAAGAGATGTTTTACCTTCATTATCTTCCACAAAAGGATTAATGTTCTTCTTCGTGAGTAACAAATCTACCATGCTTAATTCATCAAACTCTATAGCGCAATGCAGTGGAGTTTTTCCGTTTAACCCTCTGACATTAACATCTAATCCAGGTTGATTGATTAAACACTTTATTAACTCTAAACTTAAGTTATCAGCCATTTTGTATTCAAAATCTTTTTATATTTTAAATTTAGCGTTAGATAATTCTTCAAGTGAGTTTGTAATCTCTTCAGTTAGCGTCTCGTGAATTTTTTCAGTGTCACTCAGTGATGCAAGCAGTGCTGAAACTCTATTTGGAACATTAAGCAAATTATTACGTACAACTCTTGCTACGTTAAATGCCTCACTTTTTACTTCCTCTACTGCTACAAGTTCTCCTATTTCAGCTTTTGCCTTTGCTTCTAGCAACCTTCCTCGCTCCATTTCATTTTTTATTCGCGTTTTTAGCAACATTGTAGAAAGGTTATTTGTATTTTCGTTTTCTGGATTTTTCCTCCTAAGTGGCTGACTTGGATCTCTTATTGCTGCCACCGCTTCATTTGCTTGTTCTCTATTGATCAAACCATCCTCCAACTCAACTATTCCTTTTTTTACTAAATAACAGACATATTGCTTTGAAAATCCTTGTTCTCTTGCCCATTCTGTTTGCGTTATCTTTTCCACTTTTTTTCTCCTCTCTCTTTTGTGCCTCTTTTCTACGAATTTTCTTCTTGAGTTTCTGCAAAAGTTTTACCATTATCGGCTAAAATGGCATCTCTTCCCGTGTATACTTGCCAACGTTTTATCGTTACATCTACAAATTTTGAATCTAGCTCTATCGTTCTACAACTTCTTCCTGTTCTCTCACATGCAATCAGCGTGCTACCAGATCCACTAAATGGTAGGGTCGAGAACTGGCGCGCCTCTTTAGGGTTTGGTGGCTGATCCATTATTTTCATGTTGGTCCTCAATCCAAAATTCCCATGTTTACGTTTCCAATTCCCGCCTCATCAAACGCAGCATGCGGATTTCCCGCACTACGCTTTCCTAGTAGATTCTTACCAAAGTTTATAACATATTGTGCTGGTAAGGCTTTCGGAACGTAATATCTTATTCTATAGTCCGAATATAGACCAAGGGTCTCATATATACATTCGCTACTCCACCTTTTCCAACCAAATCCTTTTGCTTTTCTGGCTTGCATCATATTGCGTCTTGTTTTCTTCTCTACCCACTGTTTAACGTAGCTGAAGCTTCGACTTGAGTTTCCTATTCTAAAGTAGTTTACCCACCCTCTCAATATCGGATTGATGATCTGAATCACTCTCCGTATTGGTTGCGATTTATAGTTACTGAATACCTTCTTCAACTTTTGAAGTAGGCTTGTTCGTGTTTTCATCTGTGGTGTTATCTGTACTCTCCACTTTCCTTGTTTTGTAATTTTCTTTCGAAAGTCAAATCCTAGAAAGCCGAATGTTTCTCCTCTCTTTAGATTGGCAATTTTTGTCTTTTCTTCATTTACACTTACTTCTAGTTTTGCTAATTCTTCTTGTAACCTTTTGTACACTAATTTCTCGAGCCATTCCCATCTCTGGTGCCCATCTATCAGTATCACTAAATCGTCTGCCCATCTGGCGTATTCTATACGTTGATATTTTTCTTCCCTGGTCACCTCTTTTGCTCTCTCTAGCATTTTGTCTACCTCATTGAGGTATATATTGCTCAACAACGGTGAGATAGGCGACCCTTGCGCTATTCTCGTTTTCCTCCTACCTTAAGGATTAGCTTAATCAAGTGCATGATTTCTTTATCATTTATTCTCTTGGCAATTTTCTCCATGAGAATATGATGTCGTACGTTATCAAAATAGGATTTCAGGTCTACATCAATACATTTTGTATTGCCTTTGATTGCTGCTTTCGCTACTCTGCTTACTGCTTCATGCGCTTTTCTCTTGGGTCTATATCCATATGATCCGTCCTGAAAGTCAGATTCATATATCGGTTCAATTATTAGCTTTAGTGCACTTTGCACTATTCTATCCCGGATGCAGGGTATGTTCAACGTTCTGAGTTTTCCCCCAACTTTTGGTATTTCCTTTCTCCGGTTCCTATTTGGGCTATAGGTTTTGGTTATTAGTTCATGTCTTATTTGCTGAAGATACTTTTCTAAGCCTTCTGCCTCTATCGATTTGAATGTTACCCCATCAATTCCTGGTGCCCCATTGCTTTTCTTTGTTAGCTTATATGCTTCTTCTAGTGTCTCCATCTTGCAGACGTGTACATAGATTCCCCAGAATCGCCATTCCGGTTCTGCTTTCGCTTTGATATATATCTTTCTTCTCAGGTCTTGTAATTTTATTGGCATTTTTGTCATTTTTACCTTTACCTTCCTTTTGTTAAAAGATCTCTACTAGTAGGGTGCCTTTGCTCCATGGGCGTTACCCCACTTCTTCGCTACTACACACCCATCCGCCACCCTTTCATCTTCGGTTCTTTTCCTGTTTTCCAGTTATAGAACCTACCACTCCAAGGTATTTCTCCTTGGGATGAGGAGGGCTTCTCCAGTTGCTTTGTATGTCCTCATTACCATGCTATCACTACCACCCCGCTGAAGTAGAACAATTGTATCAGTCGTTTTTCAACTGCCTATTCTGCTTTCGCCCATTGACCGCTGGCTCAGCCTTCAGTTCTTATCGTTTTCGAGGCCACCTATATGTTTGCTTTCGCTACGGCCTAGTAATTCGCCATTATCCTATGATAACGTTGTCGGTAGGCTTCAACATTTTGCTTTCCCTCCACATTGCTACCCTAGCTACAGGACTTCGACTTTTATCCTGGTGGGTCTACCTCCCACTGAACATACTTGCCTTCTCTGGACACACGATCAAGTACGATATCTCCTGATCTACTGCTATTAACTATTGCTCTTTCCATTAGCTCTACTGGCTTCATTGTTGGATGTAGTGTATTGTGCGTTGGCTTATCATAAAACCACAGATCACTTTGATTTCTACCGCCATGCCACTCACGTTTATTGCCGCTTTTCCATCCATAAAGCATTGCTTCGTATTGTCTTTGATAATCTGATCTTCCTAGCGTAAAGTGATTCTTCGCCCAAATGATAAAAGTTGACCATTTTCCTCCCGCTTCCTCAAATGCTTTTTGCAACGTTGAAAACTCTGATGATGATGCACAGATGTAAATTGCACCTTTAGTATATGCTAAAATATGAGTACAAATATCATAGAGAAAAAGCTCATACTTTTCACCTTGATTATCGTTTAGTATCTTTTTATCCTCTCTTTCTTGACTGCTACCATAATCAACATTATATGGAGGATCACAAACAGTAATGTCTGCCATTTTATCATCTAACAGCGCTTTATATGATTCAACTACAGAGCTATCACCACAATAGATTCGATGATCACCTAAAATCCATAGATCACCTGGTTTTGTTATTTCTACCTTTTTGTCATCACCAACCAAGTCAGAAAAATCTTCTTTTTCACTATCTAAATCATCAAGGAAATGTTGAACTTTTTCTAATTCAAATCCAGTCATTTTAAGATCAAACTGTAAATCTTCTAACTCTTGAATTTCTACTTTCAAAAGCTCATCATCCCACTTTGCCCAATTAGCTGATTGATTTGCCAGTAATCGAAAAGCTTTAGTTTGTGGTTCATTTAAATTATCACTTAAGACCACTGGTATACTTTCCATACCAAGTTTTCTTGCTGCTTTAAGTCTTAAATGACCATCAACCACAGTGCCATCACTTTTTGCAACTATTGGTATACGAAAGCCGAATTCCCTGATTGAAGCACACATTCTATTTACTACGTCATCATTTTTACGAGGATTACGCTCATATTCAACTAGGTTTCGAGTAGGATAGTAGTGGATTGCTAAATTCATATCTTAATAATTAAAAAGTTAATATTCAAAATATATCTGACGCTAGAGAAGGCCTGGGGTCTGACCCACCAAATCCGCCATTCTAGCTGAAAGGACCCACTTTTTATGGGTTTTTTGTCTTATTAATATCTTTACTAATATAGAACATTAATGCCAAAGCATCGGCCTCATTATCATCTCTAGGTGAAAAACTTTTTTCACGTATCGCTTCAATAACTTCACTCTTACTTGCATTGCCTTTGCCTGTTATAAAGCGTTTTATAGTTTTAACATTAACACCTTGGTAGGGAATATTGTTCTCTTCACACCAAGCAGACAGAACTGCGAGAAAACCGCCATAGCAATGCGCTGCATCAGTTCCTAGATGTCTTCTTACTTCCTCAAAATACACTGCAGTGAACTCATGTTTCAAAGAATTAAGCCAATTGTGAAAACTTAAAAAACACATTCCACCTCCACTGAAACGGCTACCATGAAAGCTTTTGCTTCCACTTTCAATTACTCCATCTGTAAGAATTGCCCAGCCGGTTTGCTTGCCGAGATCTAGCGTTAAGATTGACGTACAAAAACTCCTTTGTGTAATTAAAGTTCAATGCCCTGTATAATATATATGTACGATGACTCGCAAATTCGTCCGCAATTTTGAAAAAAAATTAAAAAAAATTTCATATCCTGCCATTTGAGTTTTTTTCATCTTTACTTATCTTAATAACTATTTTACATAACTTATATTACGCCAATATTTATATTATTATATTATCATATATTATATTTTACCTGTATTTAAATATATATATAATATATATAAGACTTCAGTAATCCGTAAACCCTCTTTACTGGCCGATTTTAGCCACTTAACTTTAGAAACGGCTTTTAGGAATAGAACATAAAAAAGACAATATTATCAATAACTTAACGATTACTGCTTTCTGAAATACTAATTAGTAACTCAGAAATTAGGTACGAAATTGGTAGTTTTTTACCTATGAAAAAGTAGCTTCAGTAGTGTATCAAAACGTTTAAATCTTATTTTAATTTTTAAAGATTTTATTCTTTTAGATAAAAAAATTATTACTACTTTTTTATAATAAATTAGTCATACAAAGTCTTGGTAAAAATCTCTATTCATGAAACTTTTGGAGTTTTTATGAAGAATTCTTATCAAGGAATCGATTCTACAATTGTTAAACATGTGAGATTTCAAGCTTCGCGCCTTAAATCCAAAAGCTGTTTTATTAACGAAAGTCTCGAAGATATAGAACAAGAGCTTTTTTGTCAGGTTTGGCAATATCTTAACCAGCACGATGAGAAAAGAAGTAGTTTTAGTACTTTCGTTGCTAGATTAGCTAATTATTGTGCTCGCAATATGTTACGCAATCAGTTATGTCTAAAACGTAATATAACTTTTGATGATATAAACGACGATATTCCAGATCATAGGAACTCGGAAATCGAAGCGATAATTCGCACTGATATAAATAATATAATTTCAACTTTGTCTGAAAAAGATAGTAATTTATGTCAATTACTTAAGGTATTTACTATTACTGAAGTTTCTGTAATAACCAAAATACCAAAGACAACTATCTATCGCACACTAGAACGAATACGCGATAAATTCTCAGTTTTAGAGAAGTTATAAGCTCTCGATTATATTTGCTCAAAATTTTTTTTTTGCAAATTGCGGACGAATTGCCTAGGTCATCGTACATATATATTTAGGTACTGGGAGAAAAATGAAAATAATGAACAGCAATGAACGGCTAAAAGTTCAAACAGGTATAAAAATGGTCATCTTTGGTCCTTATGGTATAGGTAAAACTAGTCTCTTAAAGACCATAAATGAACCAACACTTTGTCTTGATTTTGAGGCAGGTTTACTTGCTGTTCAAGATTGGCAAGGGGATTCTGTAAGTATTCGTACTTGGAATGAGGCAAGAGATATTGCATGTCTCATAGGTGGTCCTAATCCTGCGTTAAAATCTGACTCAGCATATAGCCAAAGACACTATGAGCATGTATCCAGTAAATACAAAGAGCTTGCTTCGGAGTTTCTCAAGTATCGATGTGTTTTTATCGATAGTATTACAGTAGCCTCGCGTTTATGTCTTTTATGGTCAAAAATGCAACCTGAAGCTTTTTCTGAAAGATCAGGAAAACAAGATATGAGAGCTGCTTACGGGTTACTTGCTCAAGAAATGATGGCTTGGCTCAATCAGTTTCAACATATTCCAAATAAAGACATCATTACAGTTGGAACTCTTGGACAATACCTCGATGATTTCAATCGCTCAACTTGGCTACCTCAATGTGAAGGAGCTAAAACTGCAAGTGAAATTCCAGGTATTGTTGATGAGGTAATCAGTATGGTTGGAATCAAGAAAGATGATGGTACAGAGGTTCGTTCATTTGTCTGTCAGACGATTAATTCTTGGGGATATCCTGCTAAAGATCGAAGTGGTTGCCTTAATATGGTTGAAGAACCGCATCTAGGAAAACTTCTTACAAAAATTAAAACTAAAGCTTTTGCAATTCAACCTGTCACGCCCAACATATAGGAGGTTATTATATGCTACAAAACTTTTTAACTATTGGTCAAAAAATTCCTTTTTTCAGTGTGAAAGAATACTTGGACGATCGATCGCCAATACCAGAGGATATAATCTCACCAAGAATTTTAACAAAAAGAGGCTTATTGGTACTGGGTGGCCCACCTAAAATCGGCAAAAGTGACTTTTTGATTTCTTGGCTCGCTAATATGTCAGCAGGGACTCCGCCAACAATATTGCAATAAACCTGAAACTTGAGAAGACTATTTCTCGAAAGCTTCTACAAAAAGAACGGAGAGTTGAATTTATTTATAGAGCTAATGATCAAATAACCATATGTCTCGATGGATAATATATGGTAGAGCTCATGGGCAACAAGAAATTAATAGTGCGGATTAGTTGTAGTTATGAAGTAAATCGATTAGCAGAGTTGTATCTATTAGATGCATATGAAAAATTAGTGTTAAGTAAACCAATAAAAGCGAGCAAAAAGGAAGAAAACTCTGAATATAAGAAAGTAGATTTGAGGACGGTAAAATGGTAACAGTTAGTTTATATGCAAGAGTTTCTTCAGGGAGGCAAGCACAAGAAGATACAATAGCAAGCCAAATTGCTGCTATAGAGAATCAAATTAGTATGGATGGACATAAATTATTAAATGAATATAAATTTATTGATAATGGTTATAGTGGTTCTAACATAATCCGTCCTGGTTTGGAAAAATTACGTGATAAAATAGCAGAAGGTAACATTGATAAGGTTTATATTCATTCTCCTGATCGTTTATCTCGTAAGTATGCATATCAGATGATATTACTTGAAGAGTTTAAGAAATTAGGAGTGGAAGTCATTTTTTTAAATTATCAAATTAGCGATAATCCAGAATGGCTTTGTTGCATAGCTAGTGTTGGTTGAGGTTATTGTAAGGAGAAAAGCTTATGGTTACTAACGCATTTTGTTGTAAAATAGGCATTTTTCAAACAAGTATAACTTATGCCACAAAAAATGAGAGTAAGTAACCAAAGAGAATATAATGAGTTTCTAAAAAAAAGAGGAAATGTTTTTCATTTTGTTAATCAAGCCATAGAAAATTGGTATGAAAATAGTCCAAAAGTTGCAGGTGGCAATAACACTTATAGTGATAAAGTTGTAATTTTAATACACATAATAGTTCATCTTTTTAGAATTGGCTTGAGACAAGCTGTAGGTTTTGTAAAAGGTTATATGGTACAAATAGGCAAAAAACTTAAGATTATCAGCTATACACAAGCTTCCAGAAGATTTAAAAAGCTTAATTTGAAGATTGATGACCATAGAAGCAATAAAGATGATCTGGAAAATGTTGAAATTGCCGTAGATAGCACTAGAGTTAGTATCTACAATAATAACGGTGGGCATAGTAAGCTTAATATTCGAAAAAGAAAATACAGTGGTTATGGTCAAGTAAGAAAATTACATGTTATTTTAAACATAAATGATAAGAAAGCAATAAGCATGAACTACACTAGTGGTGTTGCTGTAGACTATTTGCCGGTCTGCGATATGTTAGAAGAAGTCAGTGATAAATATAACATTTGTTCTATTCGAGCAGATGCGGCTTATGATATAAAAAGTGTGTATAAAGAATGCAGAAAATACAATATTGTGCCTATTATTCGCCCTAGGAAGGATACTAAAATTTGTTTAGCTGACTACTTATCAGAAAGAAACAAGTATATTAGTAGAATTAGGTCATATGAGAATTATGAAGATGGTATTAATGAATGGAAGAAAAAAGTTAAGTATGGAGCACGGTCTTATATTGAAGTCTTTTTCTATAGGTTGAAGCAAATATTTGGGTTTGGCTTGAAAAATAAATCAGAGGTAAATCGTGAAAAAGAGCTGTTAATTAAGTGCTACTTACTGAACAAATTTACTGATATTGGTATGGCTAAATTTAAATTAGCTGCGTAAGTTCATTGTGATTTACATGCCTATCAGTGCTATGCAACAAAGCCATCCAGAATCTCAATTACTATTACAAATGCAAGGTATGATAGCAGAATACGAACGTGCAAAAATCATGGAACGAAGTCGTCGAGGAAAGATTTATGCAGCAAATAAGGGTTGTATAAGTGTAATGAGTGCTGCTCCTTATGGCTATCGTTATATAAACAAAAATACAGAAACAGGACAGGCCTTATTTGAGATTTATGAAGAAGAAGCTGAAGTTGTTCGTAAAGTATTCTCTTGGGTAGGAAGAGAAAGAGCCAGTATAGGAGAAGTATGTCGTAGGCTAAGTGCTATGTCCATTATGACGAGAACTGGAAAAGAGTATTGGGATAGGGCTGTAGTTTTGAGTATGTTAAAAAACTCTGCTTATAAAGGACAAGCAGCTTTTGGTAAAACAAGGTTTGGCGTAAAACTAAAACATATAAGACCGAAAAAAAACTCCTGCGAGCATCCAAAAGATAATTATTCTACTTATCCTGTTCCAAAAGAGGATTGGATTTATATTAAAGTACCTAGTATAGTAAGCGAAGATTTATTTGAAATCGTTCAAGAACAATTAGCTGAGAATAGAAAAATAGCAAGAACAAGACAAAGAGGAGCAAGACATTTATTGCAAGGTTTAGTAGTATGTAAGCTTTGCAATTATGCATATTATGGTACTAGCACTGCAAGGAATAAGGAGGGGAAAAAAACTAATAATCAGGTATATTATCGTTGTGTTGGCACGGATTCATACCGTTTTGGCGGTAATAAAATGTGTAACAACAAATTAATTCGTACAGATACATTAGACATGGCTGTGTGGGAAGAGGTGAAACATCTATTAAAAAATCCGAATAGAATATTAGAGGAGTATAAACGTAGACTTTCAGAACTTAAAAAATCACCACTAGATCAAAAAAGCGCTTTGCTTGAAACACAAGAAGATAAATTAAAACGAGGTATTGCAAGGTTAATTGATAGTTATGCTCAAGAATATATTGATCAAGAAGAATTTGAGCCAAGAATTAAAGCAATGAAACAAAACTTAAAAATGGTTGAAGAACAAAAGAAAAAGATATTTGATCAGAAAAAACTCACACAAGAGTTAACTCTAGTAGTAACAAATTTAGAGGGGTTTTCCTCTAGTATTAACTCAAGTCTTAATAATGCAGACTGGCTAACTAAACGTGATATTATTAGAACGTTAGTTAAGCGAATTGAGATTAATTTTGAGGATGTAAACATCGTGTTTAGAGTAAAAGAGCTTCCAGACTCTTTTCATATGGAAAAAAATCAATGCTTGCAATGTTGTTGTAGGGGTAAGTGGTGGTCAACTTGGTATCAAGAAAGAAGATCTTTTTATGTTTACAGAAACAGTGGCAAAAATGTCTACAGCATTTGATATGTCTGCAGAGCAAGCAGGTGATTCTATAGCTAAACTCTCTAACGTTTATGGAATTGATGTTAGTAAAATGGAATACGTTGGTAATGTAATCAATCACTTATCAGATAACACTGCTGCCAAAGCAAAAGATATGGTTGAAGCTCTAGCAATAGTTGGTGGTACTGCAAAACAATTTGGTCTTGACATCAAGGAAACAAGTAGTTTAGTAAATGCCTTCGTTAGTTTAGGTAAACAACCAGCAAAAGCTGCAACTGCTATAAATGCTCTACTTAGTAAACTTCAGACTGCTGAAGAACAAGGAGGGGATTTTAAAGCAGCATTAGAGCAAATGGGCATAACTGCAGAAGAAATAGTACAAAGAATAAGCGAAAACGGCGAAGAAGCATTACTCTATTTTTTTCAAACTCTAAAGAAAATGGATAACCAGGAACGTTCTACAATCCTTATGAAACTTTTCGGTCAGGAATATCAAGATGATATTGCATTATTAGCTGGAAGTTTTAATAAGTATGAGGATGCAATAAAGTTATTGGCTAATACAGAAAAGTACAAGAGCTCTCTACAAGAAGAATTCAAAAATCGTGCAGACACTACAGCTAATAAATTACGACTTCTTCGAAATGCAATAGCTGAAGTTGGTATGAACCTGGGCTCAGTGATGTTGCCTACTTTAAAATCTATAGCTGAATTTTTACAAGAAAAAACTAGATATATAGCAGAGTTTGCAGAAAAATATCCAACTTTAACCACGGCGATCATGGGTACTGTAGCAGCCTTGATAAGTTTAAAAATTGTAGCAGTAGGACTAGGATACGGATTTACATTGCTAGGAAGTACGATTTTTAGTCTGAAAGCAAACCTACTTGGAGTATTTTCATTTTTATCAGCTACAGTTTTTCCTGCAGTAGTAACAGGACTAAGAGCAATAACACTCGCTAACCCTATAGGACTTTTAGTTGCTGGACTTGTTACTGGTGCAGCTCTTGTTATAGCTAACTGGCAAAAGGTGAAAGACTTTTTCTCTAGCTTGTGGAAATCACTCATTGAACCTATAGGAAAAGCTTTTTCATGGATAGGGGAAAGTGTATTTGGAAAAGTATTGGAAAATAGCCCACTGAAAGAATTTGAAAAAAGAAAAACTGAAATAAAAGCAGTCCATACTCCCATAAAGAGTAATATTCTCAACAGTGGAAATCCTGTGCTAGGTAACAGTATAATTAAAGAATTTTCAAAGAGAAATAAAAATAGCTTCAGAGTCAAAAGCCTTATTGAGGAGACAGAGAGCGATAAGATATTTGCAAGGAGTAAGTTTGAAAATAAAGAACAAAATAAAACTCAGAACATCACTAATAATTACACTATCAGCATTAAAGCAGAACCTAACCAAGATGTTCGTAGTCTTGCAGATGAAGTAATAAAAAGGATAAGAGAAAAGTCACGTGATGTTTTATTTGATACGGTAGAGACATTTTATTGATGCTATCTTGTATCTTGAAAAAAGCATCTAATGTTTTAAGCTTAAGCATTAGGTGGAGAAGGGAAGAACTCTGGATGTTATCTTAGATATAAAATCTGTCCAAGAGAAAAGAGTTCCCTTCTCAAAAGTAGAGGTTGGACGGTATCTTAGAAAGACCTAAATGGTTCTAATTCTGTATGCACAAGGTTAGCCTTACTTTTCATTTTAAATGGTAACGTATGGAGTTATAAATGATCAACAACTTTTTAGGTATAGACATATCAAAAGATCGCTTTGATGTTTTTCTTTCTTTCATAAGTAAAAAAGGGAAACGCGAAACTAAGAAAAGGAATTTTAAAAACGATGATTCTGGGTTTCAAGGTCTACTTGATTTTTTACAAAAACATAATGTGGAGCAAGTAACAATCTGTATGGAAGCTACAGGTTGTTATAGTGAAGCTTTGGCTGAATTTCTACACAATGCTGGATATTTTGTTAGTGTAGTAAATCCTTATTGCATAAAATCTTATGCAAGGAGTAAGCTTGTGCGACAAAAGAATGATCAGAGCGATGCAGAGATTATAGCAGATTATTGTCAAAGACAGGAACCTACACGTTGGACACCACCTTCTTCTGAAAAGAAAAAATTAAAACATCTTTATCGTTGTTCAGCTGCGTTAAAAAATGAATTAACATTAGTAAATAATCATTTAGAAAAGAAAGAGAGAGAGAGACTGCCTGAAAAAGTTGTAAATGTTTGGGAAAATCTTTCAGTGAACATAGAGCAATCAATAGAAACAATAAAAAACTCCATACATGAACTATTAAAACAACACAAAGAATTGTTGGAAGATTTTCAGCTACTATTAACTGTTCCAGGCATAGGAAAGGAATCAGCAGTAGCTATTTTAGCTGAAATTTCTGATATAAAAGTTTTTATAAATGCCAGGCAATTGGCATCATATGCTGGAACTATACCACGGAATATAACATCAGGTTCATCTGTATATGCCAAGCCCAGATTAAGTAAATCAGGTTCACAAACATTACGTAAGGCAATGTATTTTCCTGCTATAGTATCTAAAAAGCATAATCCTATTATTATGACTTTTTGTAAGAGGTTAAAAGAGAAAGGCAAGCATAACATGGCCATTGTAGGAGCTGCAATGCGCAAGTTACTCCATATAGTTTTTGGTGTTTTAAGTTCAAGGAAGGCTTTTGATCCAGATCATATCAAGAATTATAAGGCTAGAAGATTAGCTGAAGTTTAAAGTCAAAAAGTGCTCCATCACATCTTATGTGAAATAGTATCTTACACAAATTTATTTAATGTTGCTGGTTAGTGTGTATGTTGATAAGTAAATTGATTTTACATATACACAACAGCAGAAATTTACTTATCAACATATACACTAACTATAATCTGTGTACTGCTACACAGATTGTGAATTGGAAGTATTTTTTTTGGTTTTATGATGCAATTTAGGAAATTTTTATGTTGACTAACAAGACGGTATCTCTTGGTCCGTATAAGTTTGCTCCCACAAGTTTAAAGTATAGCAGAGAAAATCGTTGGAGCACGATTGAGTGTATTGAAAATATGCCACTATTACAAAATATCGGTCAAGGTGTAGAAAATATAGATTTAGAAGGAATGATTTATCTGCATAATCTCAACGGGCTAAATCAATTAAAGAGTGTGAAAGAAGCTGAAAAACCACATATTTTAGTAGATAATTTAGGTAATATTTTAGGACAATTCGTAATTACTAGGTTAGAAGAAAAGCAGATGTATTTTTTACCTAATGGACTACCAAGAAAAGTTGAATTTAGTTTGAGTTTAAAAAGCTATAGATGACTGTATACTATGTGAGTAAAGAAAATGAGATGTTAGATCTGATTTGCTGGAAACATTACGGATTTACTGATGGAGTAGTGGAATTAGTACTAGCAGAGAACTTAGGTTTGGCAGAATACGGAAGCTTTTTGCCTGCAGGATTAAGGATAAAGCTTCCTACTATTAAGAAAATAGTACAAAAGTCAAAATTAAAGGTCTGGGAATAAATGCAGCCAGATTTTATAATAGATAAATGTGAATCAATTAAAGGTAGAGTTATATCATTGCACCTTACAGATGAATCAGGAATAATAGATGATGTAGTTGAAGTGTGTGTTGATTACAGGGATGAAGACATAGATATTCCGAATGAATTGAACATAGCACTAGGTTATAAGGAATTTGGAATCTTTCCAATGGGTATATATACAGTCAACGAAGTGACTATACAGGGTCCACCTAAGACTCTACTAATCAAAGCTCATGCAACAAATTTAAGAATATCTTTGAAGGCAAAAGTATCAAAAGAATGGCGCCAAATTACCATAGAAAACTTAGTAAAAGAAATAGCCCAAAAACATGGATATGGATACAAAGTCGCTAAGGAATTTAAGAATGTATTGATACCCCACATTAATCAGGCAGATGAAAGTGATATAAGTCTGTTAACAAAGATCGCAACAGAGCGTGAAGCAATGGCAAAATTAGCTGGTGGGTATATATTGTTTATTTCAAAGAATATGGCAAAATCAGCCACAGGAAAAGCTTTAGGAACAACGACTATTAGACCTCAAGATACAATTAACTGGAAAGTACATTTTACCGTACGTGATAAGTATAATTCAGTAGTGGCAAAGTGGCATAGCTATGAAAAGGGCGAAACTATTAAAGAAACAGTTGGTAGTAGCGAGCCAAGTTATATTATGCTGGAACTTTACTCTAATGCAGAGTCAGCGCTGAGTGCAGCAAATGCCAAGTTGAAACAATTGAAGCGTAACAATGAAGCTTTAGATATAACTATGCCTGGTAATCCTCAAATTTTTGCAGAAGCTAAACTTAATCTTATAGACTTTAACCAAGCGGTAGATGGTGAATGGATAGTTAACAGAGCGGAGCATACTTTAAATAGCTCAGGTTACCTTACTATGTTGTCAGCATCTTTGAGTAAGTAATGTTAATAAAAAATGAGTAAATGATCTATTTAATATTAAAAAGATGTTGAATATGGATAAATTGGGTCAAGATACAAAAAACAAGCTGCATTTTTGGTGGCTTATAACAGTAATAGTATGTATTATTGCTACCTATTCCTACATGAAGGCAAAGGCTGCAGATAATTATAAAACGATATTACGCATTGCTTCTCAAAATTGTAACTTAGAGACTGTAAAATTCTTAGTAGAAAATCTATTAGATATTAATGTGCAGATCCCTAAATTAACAGCACTACATTATGCTGCAGAAGAGGGATGTGCAGAGGTTGTAAAATTCCTAGTAGAAAAAGGAGTTGATATAAATGCTACGAAATATGAAAGATGGACACCTTTACATGCAGCTACATATGAAGGCAAATTGGAGATAATTAGATTTTTATTAGACAAAGGTTCAGACCCTACCATTAGAGATACAGATGGAAAAACACCAAGGAAAATTGCTGTATTAAGATCACGGCATAATAAGGACAAACCTTATGATGAAATCATTAAGCTACTTGCAGAAGCAGAGGACCGATACGAATCAACAAAAAGTAATCACTAAAGCTGTAAGTTTTCTATAATCTGCATATAAATTTCCAAAACTATCCATAACAAGTTAATATTTTCACATGAAAAAGCAAAAAATCCCAATAGCGGTAATAATAACAATAGTTCTACAGACTGTAGGATTCATATGGTGGTTGGCAAAACTTGACTTACGTGTACACATCCATGATAAATTTATAGAAAAAAACCAAGGACTAATCGAAATAGTCTATCGACTTGAAGAGAGAGTGAAAAACCTCACTGAAGAAGTCAACGAACTTGAAGCTATTCACAAACACAAATAAATTTTACAGTGACAAAGTACATTTTATCTGTAGATGGAGGTGGCATTAGAGGGATAATACCTGCCATTATTCTAGCAGAAATTGAATCTAGGACAAAAAAGCCAATTTCCCAGATTTTTGATTTAATGGCAGGAACCTCAACCGGTGGGATTATTGTTGCTGGACTTTGTAAAAGCAATAAACTTCAATACTCTGCCAATGATTTGGTTGAACTTTACCAAGAGTATGGAGCATATATCTTTCAATCATCATTTTGGAGAAAATCAATTGCTTCTTGGCTGAGTGGTTCTCAGTACTCATATAGAAATATGGAATTTATTCTCAACAAATACTTTGGTGAAAGTACTATGGCCGATGTTGCGAGTAATCTACTACTCACCAGTTATGACATTCACAATAGTTGTGAATTTTTCTTCAAAAGTTGGGAAGAAAAAAACATTAAGTTGAAAGATGCACTCAGAGCTACAACAGCTGCTCCAACGTACTTCACACCAAAACGTCTGAAAATTAGCCAAACAGAGAGAGTATTGATAGATGGTGGAGTGTTTGCAAATAATCCAGCGGCTTGTGCATATGCAAGTGGTAAGAGGTTATTTCCAAATGATGAGATTATACTGCTATCAATAGGCACTGGTGGAACAGATAGAAGTATAAAGTATGCTAACTCAAGGAAATTTGGCAAAATAGGGTGGATCAAGCCACTACTGAATGTGATGTTTGCCTCTGGATTGGATTGCGTTGATTATCAACTAGAACAAGTAATAGACGATAAATATATAAGAATACAATCGCAATTGAAAGTAGCATCGACTGAGATGGACAATATTACACTCAAAAATATCAAATCTCTTCAGCAAGAGGCAAATGCAATGATAGAGGACAACCAGAAATTAATAGATAAACTTTGCGATTTCATATCTTAATTTATACCAAGCAAAATTCAACTGAGCCAAAAAAGTTGGTTAGCAAATTCTGCTGGTTAAATCATTAACTAACTTTAGTTATATCTTAATATATTGTTTAACACAATTCAATTTTCACACTCATCAGCAGTTAGGCCACTTGCTCGCACAATAATATCAATAGCAACACCTTCCTTAACTAGATCTTTTGCAATCTTGATTTTCTCTGCTTTTTTAACCTTTTCTTTACCAGTTTGCATTCCTTCAGATAAAGATCTAGCTACTGTATCCAGTAATTCTTGATCCTCAATTTTTTCGCATTTACCTTCAAACCGCAAAACTGGCTCATTTTCATATTCTGTTAGTCCAAGAGCTTTAATGTTAACTGATAATGTCTTTGCTATCTTATATAATATTTCAATTGGAATGTCTGTATATCCTCGTTCATAGTCGTGTATTTCTTTAGGTGTTGAACCGATTTTATTTGCCAAGTCCTCCTGAGTGTATTCCCGTATTAATCTCTGCTCTTTTATCCTTTTCCCCACTTTGTAGAGTATAGAATCAGTACAAATTTCTTCCTCTATATCATCATATTCGTAAGTAGATAAGCGAGTCACTTGGGAAATAATATCAACTGAAACTCCTTCTTTCACTAGATTCTTTGCTACTTCTATTTTCGCTTCTTCTTGACTAATTTTTTCGCTAATATATACAAATCTTACTAATGGATACAGTTTCTTTCGTAATTCCTGATCCTTAATTTCTCCATGTATTTTTGTTAGATAGACTATTTCTTTATCCTCATCTTCGTACCAACCGTTTTCTCTTAGTACTGTTGGTCCTGGAAGTAGATCTACAACATTGACTGACAATGCTCTTGCTATTATATACGATTCTTTGATTGTAATAGCCTTGCACCCTAGTTCAAAGTTATGTATTTCCTTATGTGTTAAACCAATTTTGCTTGCTAATTTTACCTGAGTATATCCTTGTACTATCCTACAACCTTCTATTTTTTTCCCTAGCTCGTAGCTTACTGAGCCAATATGCTCTGAATTATAATAGATAAATCCTCTAAAAGCTGTTTTTCCTACAGAAGCAAACATATATTCTATCACAAAAAAATCCACTATTGGCTAAGTTTTTATGAAATCACAAAAATTTCTCAATCATATAATTTGATAAGCCTGTCGTTTGCAAGATAATATCAACAGAAATTCCTTCTTTCACTAAATTCCTTGCAACTTCAATCTTCTTTTCCTCTCTGACCTTTTCTCTACAAACATGTATACCTTCAAATAAAGACTTGATTAGCATATCGCGTAATTCCCGACTCTCAATCTTTTTGTATTCTTCTATCAAGTTTGATAGCTTTTCTTCCGCTTCACTATCCTCATCTGATTCGGGAAGTAGATCTATGATACTGATTGATAATACCTTTGCTATTTCATCTAACATTTCAAGTGAGACAGCAGCTCGCCCTTGTTCATACTCGTATATTCCTTGATTTGTTATACCAACTTTATTCGCTAAATCTTTTTGTGTATATCCTCGTATCAATCTCCACTCTTTTATCCTTTGCCCTACTTTGTATGGAACCGGAATTTTGTTCTCCTCATACTCACCAATAGATAAGTTAGTTGTTCGAGAGATAACATGAGCAGAAACTCCTACTTTCATCAAACCCCTTGCTACTTCTATTTTTACCGCTTTTCTGCTTCTTTCCTCGCTCAAACGAATAAATTTGGTTAATAAATAAAATACCTCGCTTAATTCTTCATCCTTATACCCCTTTACTAAATTTAATATTTCTTCATCTTCAAAATATCTTTTTTCATTTGGTAGTGTCTCTCCACAAACTAGACCTTTAACATTCACTGATAATGCTTCTGCTATGGCATATAACTTCTTAATTGGAATTTTACGACTCCCTTTTTCATATTGCAGTATTGCCCAGTACTTTACACCAACCTTCTCCGCTAAATCCTTTTGAGTATACCCTCTCTCTAACCTCCAACTTTTCACTTTTTGCCCTACTTCACAGTCTAGATTTTTTTCCATACAAAGAACCATACATATAATATCTTCTACTATAGCTCAAAGGCTCCAGATATAACGGCAAGAAAAAACCTCTGGAACCTTAAAGTTGCCTGTAGACGCATTAAAGTTCTCTAAAGGTTTCTTTACTACCTTCACGTATTCTATTTACCCACGGAGACAATACTTCATTATTGCTAACCTCTTTTATAGCATACTTTTCACTCCATATGCCACATCTAGTGAAATTACCTTTCTCTACTGCTTCTTGAAGTTTCACTCCTCCAAAAAGGCAGTTTTTTCCTATTTCTTCGCCTCTTTTTTGTAACTCAGCCCACATTTCTTTGTTTTCTACTCTCACTTGTACTTAATCATATTTTTTTACATCGTGGTACAATATAATATTTAGCTGACCAATGCTTGTAGGAAATTCTAATATAATAGAGCTTTCATCTGACATATCGATATAGTTTCTTATACCTCCCTTCTCACTTTTAACCTCAACTGCATCATTGCCAATTTTTAAAATATTACTTCCTAACTCTCTCAGTATTTTGGCTACTTCTATCTTACTATTTTCAGAGAACTCTATATACGATGTTGTATTGTCTATCTCAATATCTATTAATTCTCCTTCTTGAAGAGCACTTTCTCCAGCTTTCTCTAGTTCTTCTAGTCTCTCATCTATCTGTGGCTGAACTTCTGGCTGTAGCTCATTATAGATTTCACCTATCAATTTATTCTCCAATAAAGTATCATGAAACTCTGCACCGCTTAGCATTAATTTACGTATTAGCTTTTTACGATCAACCTTATCAAATTTATGAAAATGTGTACCTAATACTACATACTCTTATATGTTAAAAACAAGTCTTTATAAATGTCACGAAATGGCGGTATAAAGACACGCAGAGAGGAGGAACCGTACATACTCTTGGTCATAAGGACCGTTTTGCAGCAAGGTTCTCCTCTCTGGTTTATTATACTGAAAGTTCCGAACAACTGGTTGAGCTTTTAGGCTCGTATATAAGGGTGGAAAATGCAGTATACACATTATTTATGGAGGGATTATGAATTTATCAAATATTATTACTGGCATTGATATTAGCAAAAATAAACTAGATATCCATATTCATCCACTTGGACATCATAAAGTATTTGAAAATAACGTTCAAGCTATTGATCAAATAATCGACTTTTTGCGTTTACATAACGTAACCAAAGTTCGACTTGAAGCAACTGGTGGGTACGAAAAATTATGTGCTTATACTTTATTAAGCCATGGTTTTGAAGTATATGTCATTCAACCAAGATGGGTGAGAGATTATGCAAAAAGCCTTGGTATTGCTACTAAAACTGATAAAATAGACTGTAGCATCATCTCACGTTATGTTAGTAATACAGACATGCGTGTCACTCCTTTAAAAGTTAGTAGTATTGACTGTTTGAAGCAAAAATTATCTCGCAGGAATCAACTAGTAGAAATAGCAAAAATACAAAAAACCCAAGCTCATCAAGTAACCGATTTATCTATAATCAAACAAATGGAAGAGCTACTTGCAGTTTTACAAAATCAAATTCAAGTCTTAGAAGATGAGGTAATGGAATTAGTCGATAAAAATCAAGAGCTTAAAAAAAAGTACATGTCAATAACTAGTATACCTGGTGTAGGTGCAATAACAGCTATTACTTTTATTTGTTATCTACCCGAGCTTGGAACTCTCCAACATAAAGAAATATCCAGCCTTTCCGGAGTTGCACCTTTTAATCGAGATAGTGGTTTTAGTAAGGGAAAAAGGTGTATTCAGGGTGGTAGATCACAAATTAGAAAGGTTTTACATATGTGCATTCTTAGTGCGCAAAGGTACAATTCTTATATAAAAATCTTCTTTGATAGGCTATACAATCAATATAAAAAACCATATAAAGTTACCTCTACTGCTGCAATGAGAAAATTACTTATCCTTGCTAACTCTTTAGTAAGAGACGGTAGACTGTTTACTGAGGAGTATAGCCCTAAAACTGCTTCTATATAGCAATAGCATAGCTGTGAATAAGTACGCCCACACAAATTTTAAGTACTTATTCACAGCTACATCAATTTTTCTATTGACTTTTAACACAACTGCTGCAAAACTCCATTCCCCGTCATCACATGCATTTATTCTTGCTCCTGAGGCTAGTACTTTGTCTATAACTTTGTGCAATTCATTTACATTCTTTGCCTCTACCACTTCACTTTTTAACCAGCTCAAAGTTTCTGCACTCGGCTTTATTTTTTTCAAAGCTGAAGCAAATGGATTTTTATCTTCTTGATCACTTACAGGTTTTGTGCCATAAACATAGTCAAATCCTTTCCCATAGTTGATTTTGTTTTCGCGAACTTCTCTACCAGGGAAAGGTGCTATTTCTTCAGGCTTTTTAGCCTTATTAATTTTGCTTACAAAGGTGGATTGCTCCTTAGTACGACCAATTCCTACAATAGCATTTAACACCTCACCTTTTGATAATCTATCAAGATCAATGTTTAACTCGTAAGTACCTCCTTCTTGATCATCAAAAGGTACAATTATTTTATTACTCATATTAGCCTCCGCTATTAAATATACTTTACTAAGTCTACAACTGACTTTATTACTTTATAATTAATTCAATATATACTTTCTCATTAATTATAAGCAATGATTAATGCATTTGCAAATGCTTTCTTCATTCAAGTAGTTAAACAACTCATGAAAATCTTCAAACATCTGCTTTATAACAGTCCTTGCTCTTTAAAGCTAAAATACCCAACACTTGTGATGATAATGTGATCCAGCAACCTAATCCCTATAGTCTGACAAGCTTTAGCCAAGTCTTTAGTTACAGCTTCATCCTCATCAGATGGCTTTAACCTTCCTTCTGGGTGGTTATGCGATATTATTATTGACGTCGCTTTTCTTATTAATGCTTTTCTTGTTACTTCTCTTATGTAAAAAGGTACCTTATCCACTGTACCAGTAAACACTTCTTCCCCCTTTAAACGGCACTTTTGATCAAAATATATTATTTTCATCTTTTCCTCCTCTGAATAACCAATACTCACCCTTAAATATTTTACGATGGTTTCCAAGTTATCCATTACAGGTCCTTTTTTTAACTCTTCTCTTGGTACTCTTTTTGCAGCTTCCTTTAGGCATAAAATTACTGCTACTGTAGAGTCAGTTATCCCTTCTACAGTTTTCAAATCATCTATTTCCTGGCCTAAAACTCCTCCTATTCCAAAACTATCTATTAGCTTTCTAGCAATAATTCGAGCTTCTTCCCTGTCATGCACTGCACTTAGAAACGTTTCTATTACTTCACGATCAAGTAGAGCTTTACCGTTGCTTTCTAATGCTCTGAATTCTATTTCTTCTCTACGATCCTTACTACTTTTCTTATTATTCATAAAAATTACCCTTCACTAATAACAAAATGTTTTTATATATTTACTGCTGTTTTTTGTCAGCATTGGCATAAGGCCATAGCTTTTGAGTGAAGTCAAATCAATTTTTCAATCTTTTTTACTTATTTTTTCATCAAAAAGTAAAGATATTAATAGATACTGATTTTTTTATTTTAAATTTGTTGAATTTCGTCTAAAGAGATGCCCACTGTTTTTAAAATAATATTGATAGAAATTCCTTCCTTAACTAAATTCTTTGCAATTTTCATCTTTTCTACTCTCTTCACTTTCTCTTTGCAAACTTGTATGCTTTCAAACAGAGATTTTATTAGTACATTACGTAGTTCTTGGCTTTTAATCTTTTTGTATTCTTCTATTAACCTTGATAGCTCTGCTTCACTATTCTCATTTTCTCTTGTTTCTGGAAGCAGACCTGTAATATTAATTAATAGTACCTTTGCTATTTCATCTAACATTTCAAGTGAAACAGCAGCTCGTCCTTGTTCATATTCATATATTCTTTGATTTATTATGCCTACTTTACTTGCTAAATCTTCTTGAGTGTATCCTCTTCTCAACCTCCATTCTTTTATTCTTTGACCTACTTTATACGGAATAGAAATTTTTTTCTCATCATTATCATATTCATCAATAGATAAACTGGTCGTTTGAGAGATAACATGAGCAGAAACTCCTTCCTTAACTAAACCCTTTGCCACCTCTACTTTTACTGCCTTTCCACTTTCTTCCTCACTAATACGGATGAATTTAGTTAATAAATAAAACGTTTCACGTAATTCTTGGTCCTTAATCTCTTTATGTCTTCTTACTAGATTTAATATCTCTTCTTCCTCATACCTTTCCTCATTTGATACTTCTTGTCCGCAAGCTAGATCTCTAGCAGTTGTTGATAATGCTTCTGCTAATTCATATAACTTCTTAATTGAAATTCTGCGTGTTCCTTTTTCATATTGCAGTATTACCTGATATGTTGTTCCGATTTTTTTTGCTAAATCTTTTTGAGTATATCCCTTTGCTAATCTACGATTTCTTACTTCCTGTCCTATTACTTTGTAATCTAAAAAATTAGAGCATTTATTCTCTTTTTTCACATTTTATACTCCATAACCAGAAGAGCTGTTACGTATACTTAATTGGCAACCTTTTTGACAAACTGAACTCATCTCCTTTCAAACAATTTTTCTATATCACTTAGTTTCATTTCTATATACGTTGGTCTTCCGTGATTGCATTGCCCAGCATAAGGTGTTTCCTCCATTTGTCTCATCAACTCATTCATCTCCTCCAACTTCATTTCCCTTCCAGCTCTAATTGACCCATGGCACGCAATGGTAGCTAGTATCTTGTTCACTTTTTCTTCTATAGGTAGCGTATCTCCTATCTCCATTAATCTATCAACTATATTCATCACCATCTCTTTCACATTTATTGTTCCTAAAATTGCAGGTATTTCTTTCACCCTTACTTTATCTTCTGATTCTATTTCAATACCAAAACCCATTTCGAAAAGCTTATCTTTATACATTTCAACCATCTCCATTCCTGCTTGGTTTTTAATCTCGACTATTTCAGGAAGAAGAAGCTTTTGCCTTTTTATGCTTGATTTTTGTTTTAAGCACTCATAGATCAACCTCTCATGAGCTGCGTGCTGGTCTACTATAATTAATTTGCCTTTAGCCTCAGCAATAATGTAAGTATTGTAGACCTGACAGCGTGCATATCCTAGAGGATGATCCGCTATTAAATCAATTTGCTTCCTTTCTAAAACCATCGTTCCCTTTTGGGGTGGAGATTCTCCATATTTAAACGTTTCTGGTAAGCTTTGCCTTCTTTCATCTGGTGCATTGAATTCTTTCATTAGACGATTTTCTAAAAGATTTGGCCTCCTTTCGTAAAATTCTTTTTGACCCTTTACTTCTCTGCTTTTTCCATTATTAACACGCTCATTATTCCTTTGACTTTCACTAACATCAAGAGGCGAACCACCCAGTTCTTCTCCAATACCTTGACACCTAGATCCATCAATATCACTCACTGAAGAGGTACCTATTCTCATTGACAACGCTTTTATTAGCCCTCTTCTCACTATTTCATATATTAACCTCTTATTTTGAAATCTTACTTCCGATTTATTTGGATGCACATTTACATCTACTTGGTCATATGGTACTTCTAAATGCAACACTGCAAAAGGATACCTATTGTCTGGAATAAAATCGTGATACGCATATCTAATTGCACCAACAAGTAGATTGTCTTTTATTGGCCTCCCATTAACAAACGTATAAATCTGAGTTGAGTTGCTACGATTGACATTAGGTTTACAGATGTGTCCCTTAAGTTTGATGCCTTCTTCTTCCTCTTTAACTTCCAACGAATTGCTCTGAAATTCTTCTTCTACTTCACATAATCTGTTAAATAATGAAGTTTGCTTAACATATTTTAAGAGCTTTTTATTACCGGAAGTGAGAGTAAACCCAATACTATAATTAATCATCGCTAAGTTATTCACAATATCAACAATACTTTGTGTTTCTGCCCTTTCGGTTTTTAGAAATTTTAGTCTATTTGGAGTCGCAAAAAATAAGTCACGAACTTCAATATATGTACCTTCCAATAGAGAACAAGGGATAACTTCTCCTACTTTTTCTCCTCCTTCATACCTTATAGACCATGCTTCCTTTGCTCCACTTGCCTTAGACGATAAGTTCATTCTACTTACTGCTGCAATTGAAGGCAAAGCTTCTCCTCTAAACCCAAGGTGCTTGATTTCTATTAACTCACTATCGCTTAATTTTGAAGTAGCGTGGCGCATAAACGCAAGTTCCAAATCTTCCTTTTCTATTCCATTTCCATTATCTGTCACAGTTATAAGATTGCGCCCACCACTTTCTATTTTGATCTCTATTTTTGAACTTCCAGCATCTATTGCATTTTCTACTAATTCCTTTACTACACTTGCTGGCCTTTCGATTACTTCACCCGCTGCTATACGGTTTATTGTTTTTGTATCTAAAAGAATTATTGCCATAGAAGCTTTGATTGAAAGTAAAATATACCCTTCATGACTTACTTTGTCTAAAATTTATATCTCTTTTTTGGTGTCTCTGATTTCTGTATTTTAGTTTTCTTCCTATAGCTTGCTTTCTAATTATACATATTACCCATTGTAAGCTTATACTATGTTGTAAAGCAGTTTCATCTAATTTTTGCCATGTTTTCAACCCGAATTCTGGATGGCTTTGTTGCATAGCTAGTGTTGGTTGAGGTTATTGTAAGGAGAAAAGCTTATGGTTACTAACGCATTTTGTTGTAAAATAGGCATTTTTCAAACAAGTATAACTTATGCCACAAAAAATGAGAGTAAGTAACCAAAGAGAATATAATGAGTTTCTAAAAAAAAGAGGAAATGTTTTTCATTTTGTTAATCAAGCCATAGAAAATTGGTATGAAAATAGTCCAAAAGTTGCAGGTGGCAATAACACTTATAGTGATAAAGTTGTAATTTTAATACACATAATAGTTCATCTTTTTAGAATTGGCTTGAGACAAGCTGTAGGTTTTGTAAAAGGTTATATGGTACAAATAGGCAAAAAACTTAAGATTATCAGCTATACACAAGCTTCCAGAAGATTTAAAAAGCTTAATTTGAAGATTGATGACCATAGAAGCAATAAAGATGATCTGGAAAATGTTGAAATTGCCGTAGATAGCACTAGAGTTAGTATCTACAATAATAACGGTGGGCATAGTAAGCTTAATATTCGAAAAAGAAAATACAGTGGTTATGGTCAAGTAAGAAAATTACATGTTATTTTAAACATAAATGATAAGAAAGCAATAAGCATGAACTACACTAGTGGTGTTGCTGTAGACTATTTGCCGGTCTGCGATATGTTAGAAGAAGTCAGTGATAAATATAACATTTGTTCTATTCGAGCAGATGCGGCTTATGATATAAAAAGTGTGTATAAAGAATGCAGAAAATACAATATTGTGCCTATTATTCGCCCTAGGAAGGATACTAAAATTTGTTTAGCTGACTACTTATCAGAAAGAAACAAGTATATTAGTAGAATTAGGTCATATGAGAATTATGAAGATGGTATTAATGAATGGAAGAAAAAAGTTAAGTATGGAGCACGGTCTTATATTGAAGTCTTTTTCTATAGGTTGAAGCAAATATTTGGGTTTGGCTTGAAAAATAAATCAGAGGTAAATCGTGAAAAAGAGCTGTTAATTAAGTGCTACTTACTGAACAAATTTACTGATATTGGTATGGCTAAATTTAAATTAGCTGCGTAAGTTCATTGTGATTTACATGCCTATCAGTGCTATGCAACAAAGCCATTCTGGATTAGATTTTGGCAAATTATTGAAAATCTTGTCTTTTTTAATTAAGTCTGATCAAATTTAAAAGTGGCAGTTTATTGCGTGTTTCATGCTGCTAAACTATTAAAATTCTTAAATTTTACTGAATTATAGCCCTTCTAATAATAGTGGCAACAGAATAAAATAGAGATTTAGGGTAATAAGAAGGTAAAAGTGCCAGCAGCGTACAGTTATGACTTAAGGAAAAAAGCCATTCAGGCGTTAGATGAAGGAGAGAGTAAAACAGCAGTAGCAAAGAGGTTCAAAATCGGTAGAGTAACATTGTACAAATGGGAGAAAAGGCGGAAAGAAACAGGAATCGAAGAAACTGAGAAGTAGAGGCTATAATCATAAAATCACCGATTGGAATGCGTTTGCAGAATTTATAAAAAAACACGGCGGTAAAACACAATCAGAGGTGCTGAGGCAATATATAGTCATCAAACGATTCATACAGCTCTAAAAAAAGTGGATTTAAACGCAAAAAAAGACTTATTGATATAAAGAAAGAAATGAAGAAAAACGTGCTGAATTTTTGAAAGTCATATCGGCAGAGTCCCCTAAAAATTTGATATATTGATGAATCTGGTATAGAGAATACAGAATATACGGATATTGCAGAAAGGGAGAAAGGTTTCATACACTAAAATCAGGTAAGAAAACTCAGCATGATTGCAGCTTTAAGTAAGGGAAAAATCTTTGCACCTATGACCTTTGAAGGGTATTGTGATACAGAGGTTTTTAATGGCTGATTCGAGCAATTTTTGGTACCAATATTACAGTCTGAGCAAACAGTGATTTTGGATAATGCAACTTTTCATAAATCCAAGAAAACAAGTGAATTTGCCAAAGGTATTGGTGCAGAGATTCTGTATCTTCCTCCTTATTCTCCAGATTTTAATAAAATTGAGCATTATTGGTTTACTATAAAAAACCGAGCCAGAAATAATGTACCTCTGTTCAAATCTTTTCGTCAAGCTGTCGATTCTGCTTTTTTATGAGATGTTCTCACTATTGGGTAAAAAGCTATAACTCCTCATTTAGCTGTGGATTAAAAATTGTGGAACTTCTCTTACTTGCTTCTCTATTTCCTCCTAATTTAGAATTTGAACTTTCCGTAATAAAAATGTAGAGAACGATAGAGAGAATAATCCCCGATTAATCTTGCAATATTCGTTAAAATTCAATAGCAAGTAGTTGCCTATCGATACGCATTCATGCCTTCACCTAAATAACCTTTTTTTCCTTTTTCAAACACTGCTTCAATTGTAGTATTAGTTAAAGCTGTCTTTACCTTTATGAGCTCCGACTTCTTTCCACTATCAAGCTTTCCTCCATTAATTCGGGTATCTAGTACGGCTATAAAATCCTCCTTTACGCTTTTTATTATACTTGCAGCTTCTACGGTAAGGCTTTCTCTAAAATTTATCTTACCTAATTCTTTTAGATTCCTTGATTGAAACTTATCTATATCTCCACCTATTCCATGCCACTCGTTTGCATACTTTGGAACATTTTGTGTATGACCTAGAAAATTTACGAATTCATTATAAAGCTGTTCAGATTGTTTTACCATCTCGTGATTAATCTCACCAAGTCTGACTACATGCGCTGCATGAATTTCTCTTCCTTTGTTGCTACTCTGATCTTGAGATTTACTTGATCCACTTTTGACTACTTGATTCCTTAGTATATTTGTTTGTTCAGAAGCTCTTTGTATTATTCCACCAATACGAAAAAAGCGTGTAAAACGGTCTTCTAGGTGATCAGATACGTTACGTTCCCTATATTGATATTCTTCGTAACCAAGAAACTCTTCATTATCAAAGGATGACGATTCAAAATCATGTATTACCTTCGAACGCTTTCTTGCAGATGCACCACCAAACGCACCAAGAGATATAGGAAGCCGGTGCCAGCCTTGCTGAATGTGATACCGTATTCCTTTATCATGTTTAATACAATCAGCTACTTTATCTCTAAATCCTTTTGGTGTTATTGTACCTCTTAGTTCAGGTATGGCTTCTGATAAAGCCTCATATAAGCAATTATTTTTTGATTCACTACTGTTTTCTGATGCGCTGCTTCCACAAAATTCAAAATGGTTATCTTTGAGCTTAAGTGGAATAGTGATGCCTTCTGTTTCATTTGATGTAGAGGAAAATCTTTGTCTTATACCACCATCTCCTTCAACAATAATGGTTAGTCCTGTAATCACAATCCCTTGCTTTTCTAATATCTTATGCACCGCTTGAGTACACGCACTAACACATATCATATCCATTGGAATGTTTTCTCGGACTATATCTGCGAGCAAGTCAGGATTTCTAGTTTTAATCATCAGCTCTCGTAAATCTTTATGATACTTTTCTGTAATATGGTTTTCTATTCTAGATGTGTTATCACATTGTTCTGCGCTCTGTAGCTTTTCCTTATACTCCTGTTTCAGTTTTTCACAATATTCAAGGTATCCACTTTCTTTATAGGATTGATATATTTCTTGCAATTTTTTTCCAACATACCTAACCAGATGATTGGTACCTTCTTTAAGGATAGGGCTTACAATATGTCGCGCTATAATTTGCCCAGCCTTTTCGTGAAGCAGTGATTTCCACTGATCAGTCGTTTCTTTTTTAAATACTTTATAGCCTACCTCTGCTTCTTGCCTTTGAGTTGGCAAGTCTCGTTTAGTATTTTCATCTTTACTCAACCTATCTTTTATTTTTCGATCTAAATTATCCAAAAAACTGCCAGTAATACCAGGTATTTTGCTAATGTGAGCGACACGTTCTGACCACACCACTACCTTACTGATAGTATGAATGGGTAACTCCAACTTATTACTTGTTGTACTTCTCTTTTTAACAGCTTCTGCAATTCCCTGAGTCACACTACTAACTATCTTGTTAGCTACAGGCAAGAATTTTTCCACACAATTTTGCTCAGTGAAAACACTATTGGTTAAACCATCTATAACTTTTTTTGCTTCTTCTCTTCCTAATACCTCATAGGCTTTTTTTAGGCTTGTAGAAACGTTATGCTTTTCAACCTCTTGTTCAATATTTGATAAAATTTTAGAAGCTATGCCTTCACATAGTGCTTGAAGGTAATTTTCAACGAGTGTATCAACTCCTGCATTAGCTAAGCCAAGTGCTAACCCTTCTATAGTTTTTGATGTAATACGCTTTGCAACTTCTTTTCCTATTACTTTCCAACCTGATGCTAAGCTCTTTATAACTTCTCCTTTTATTACCTTACTACCTGCAGTTTCAATCAGCTGAGTTCCGGACATTTCTGCTACTTTCTTACCAAATTCAAAATTAGGCCCAGCTAGTTTATGGCCAAAACGTGATACCTTAGCACCTCTTGAAAGATAAGCTCCTATACCAACAGTAACAGCTGTCATTATTAAACTTTCAAGCTTATGCTGTCCATAATCTTCCCAACTAAAATAACCTGACTTTAAAGCACCAGCAGCAAAGAAGAGATCATTTACACCCTCATTAACAAACGCAGCACCAACATGAGTCATCACCCCCAATGAGTACAACTCTATTACAGTACCTATAGCTATTTGTCTTACTCCCATAACAGTTACTGCTACAGTGTTGATAAGCATTTCTTGTGTCCACTTCTTCTCTTCTAATTGTAAAAGTTGATCTAATCCATTTAGAGAAAAGACATGCACTTCTTCTATATTTGCAAATTCACCTTGACCATAAAGCTCAGTGAGAGGTTTTAGCTTACTATCAGGAACTTTTAAAGCTTTTAATACACTTCTTGATCTTTTTAAAGTGCCGACAATATTTTTAATTGTATCTTCTTTCGCTAATTGTAATTGATTATCTAAAACTTTTTCCACACTTTTATCAATACTTTGCAACTTGGTCAGTACGTTTTCATGGCTTCCTTCGGGAAAAAAGTTTAAAGGTTTTTGTCTTTTGTCAGGGCTATTAATATAATAAAGATCTTGTACTAAAGATTTGCCAGCATTTTTAATGTTTTCCTTGCTAATACCCTCATCTTGTATAGACTGCATTGGATCGTACTGGGTAATCCATCCTTTCTCAACCAAGAAGCCAAAAAGCTTTTCTATACACTCTTCTTGAATGAGTGTACTTTTAGAAAGTATACATTTAAAATTATCTTTAGTCATTTTTTGACTATATATACTCTTCAACTTTTCCTCTAAGTCTTCATCTTTAGTTGCTACCATAGTAGGTCTGATAATTTTCTGTTCTAATAATTCCAAGACTAAACTTTGATGTGGTTTTGTTATTAATTGCAGACGAACAGGAAAGTTTTTTTCTTCTAGCTGCACTGCAATTTTTTGAAGGGCTATTCTATAGGTAAAACATGTAGATAATAGTCCTTTTAGGACATTCTCATAAACTGGACAGAAAGAAAGCTGAACTTGTTTGATTTCATCAAATTTGATCTTTAGTCCATAAGCACTATTTTCTGAGCCATCCTTTTTTTCAATGACCTTTTGTTTAGCTAGTTCTGCTAAAATTTTTTCAGCTTCACTTTTAGTGATATTTACTTTAGTAAAGTCTTCCAGAGTAATGGAATCGTAACAAGGAAAAGTCATAGATTCAATTTTACTTTGGTCTATATGCGCTTTTCTGTTAAATGAAAGTACTCCTCTCTCTTTCAATATTTTATATTTGTCTTTGCCTACAATCTTTATAAAATCATCTTTTTTAAAAATATTACCTTTATTTTTCTGTTGTGTAACCCATTCTACATTTAAAAGAATCTGTTCATTATTGAGCTCTAGAGTTTGCTTTTCTAACTCTTTTGGGTTTATTTTTCCAGTCAGATGGTCCAGCAATGAAGGATCTATTTCTTTCAATTTTTCATTATTAACTACAACACACTTAACTTCTTCATTTAAGATTTTTTGTTCAACCAATGACTTCCAAAATGCTTCTCGGCTAGGCAACTGTATTTCTTTTTTTAATTTTTTTTGAAATTCTTTCTCATTAATTTCCTTCCCTTCATATTTGGAAAGAAAATTTTTTAATGTTTCAACTGATACTCCGTACCCAGCACTGATCACTTTTAGCTCTTCTTCAGAAATGCTCTTTTTTACTCTCGGCTTTTTTAGCATGCCCTTTTCAAGAAGATCTTTATATAGACCTTCAGCCAGCTCTTCCTTAATATCATAATTAACAAAAGATAGTGGAGTAATGGTGTGGCCAAAAATATCATCTATAGATCGTGAAAACATATAATAAAGATTGGCTATACTCTTCTGCTGTTCTTCATAAGCGTTGATTTGAATGATGCTTTCGTTATTATTCTTCTTAATCTTACCAATAACGCTTGCTGCATTGATAGCAAATTTACTATGTTCATCTAAAAGCCTTGCAGCTTCTCGCAATTCTTGCTTAAGTTCTTTCAAAACTTTCTCATCTTCTTCTTTTAAAGGCTTTTGTTCCCAATCAACCTTCTTTACTAATGCAAATGCCTTGTAATAGCGTGCTGCTTCAGAAAAATATAGCTCCTTTTCAATCACTTCATCAAACAGCTCAATGGCATTTTTATGAGCATTTTTATGTTCCTCATTTTGAGAGAGATACTTTCCAAGTTTAATCATTTGAATTGGATTTTCTTTAACCCAGGCTAACCAGTTTGTGCTATCATATTCAATAATTAGAGTTGGAGGTCTTTCATACGAAGGTAAGCACTTTTCGCTATACCCAGTGTCTAAATTCTTTAATTGTGAAATAAATTTATCCAGTAGGTTGTGAAGATTTCTTTTATCCTGTTCACCTGTCAAATTTCTTACATATTTACTGTGTTCATCTAACCAGAAAGCCCATTTGTCCAAGCAACTCTGCAATAAAATTTCTTTAACTTCAGTAGGTACTTTTTTATCATCAAGGTCTTTCTTCAATTGTTTGTACTGCTCTTTGAATGCTTTAAAACAGCTTTCTTCCATAGTAATCTGAGTATCATAGTAAGCTTTAATGTCAGATATACGATGTAATTCTTCCACATCGCGCTCTTTTTTTAAATCAAGTATTTTTGAGTTACTGTATTCTTGTCCTTTTGAATTCATAATGATTAATTGACCAGAACCCTGGTCTCCACTTCTTGCTGCTCGCCCAAATGCTTGCTGTTCAACTCGAATATTGCTAGGTAGGTAAGTTAAACAAACATGCAACCCTTTTGCTTTCCTCAATTCTTCTGTAATTTTTATGTCAGTTCCACGACCAGCAAGGTTTGTTGCAATAATAATCTGTCCTTGCCCCAACTCTTTGTTACCTTGAACAATTTCAAACCCTTTATCAAAACCTTCGTAATCTCGTTTATATGTATGAACATGTTTTGCATCCTTTCCTCCAAAAGCTTTGTGTAAAGTCTCTACATCATTTACTGTTTCACAGATGATTAAAACAGATCGTTTTTTTTCCTCAGTTAGCCTTTTTGTTTCATTACATATGCGCTTTATCCATTCATCTTTGCCAGTACAAAGAATAGGTTTTTCCTCACGAAATTGCTTAGACTTGGCTGTAGGGATAGTTACAAAGTCTACCTCATGTATCTCCTGCAATAAATCTCTTTCTCTCTGTGACCCTAAGGTGCCTGTTAATCCATATAAGTTTCTGTACAATTTAAAGAAAGAAACATTAGAGATAAAAACAGCTTTTAAGCTTTGTAAAGATAATTTACATCCATGTTTGAGTTGTAAAAATTGGTGTAATGCTTCATCCCATTGAGAATTAGCTTGATCTGTTCCTGTATCTCTATCAAGAATTGTAATATTAGGATTGCGATCTGGACTACTTCCGGTTTTATCTACATCCACTACATAATCCTCTCCTGCTTTCATGAAGAACGCGGTTATAGCATTATTAATCCAAGATTCTAAGTGCTGTTCAATAAACGGTCTGAGATTATTGGGAACATGTATAAATTTTTCTCTTTCAATGCACTCTTTTAAAAGGTAAAGAAAACGATCTTTGTAACAATTAAATTCAGGTGAAAGTACTTTATTAAGTTCATTGTCATTAATGTTTCCTTTTAACAATTTGCCCTGATCATCTAATATCTCAGTTTCGATTAAACGTTCCCACATAATATTTTTTTGCTGCTCGCTTAATTCAGACCCAAGCTTTCCAATATCTTCTTTTTTCACCAATCCATATAAGTCACTTATCACTGCTTCTTTAATTGCTTTAGCATCAAAAGCATAGCAAAGTTCTTTATTATCTCTAGCTGGTCTATTAATCCACTGCCAAATGTAAATGTAAACAGATTCCAGCTTATCTAGTCCTGCCAGATCATGAGATAAGTACAACATATTGTTACCTTTATCGAGCAACATACTATCTACTTCATCAACAATTACATTTTTAAAATTACGATCTCCTAAAATATTTTTCCCATAAAATTTATCTAATAAATAATCGCGCTGGAAATTAGATAAATCACCATATACCACTTGATTACCTGAATATGCTTCCTTTCTTTTTTCAATATCTTCACTACAGTTATGTGATACATTAATACCAAATAAACTATAGATATCTCTATTATCCTCAGCATCACGTTTTGCCAATACAGAAGAACTAGTTATAACATCTACTTTCTCTCCATAAAGTGCTTTCATAATTGATGCTGCTACTACAATTAATGATTTTCCCTCTCCAGTAGACACTTGTGCTAGGGTGCTGCGATCATTTGTCAATAATGCTAATACAGTTAATTTTTGAGTATCACGAAGCTTAAATACTCTTTTTAGTTCTAATTCTTTTTTTAACTCTATTGCTCTACATATTACAGCAAGCATTTCCTCTTTAACATCTTGCTTTCCTTTACCAATATTGCGAAATTCTTTTACCCAATTTTTAATATCATCTTCTGTAAAACTACCTACAGATTTTCCACCGATTACATATTTCTCATCACAAATACTCTTAATGGAGTCTGCAATTTTTGATAAATTGTCTTTAATTTTTTCTGAAGTATTACCTTTACCTTTAATTAGTTCAACTAACTGCGTTATCTTTCGTTCTTCTTTATTAGCAATAAACTCCTGCTGCATTTTCTGTTCCCACTTATCAATGCTACAACTGTTAAGGGTATTTAACTCTTTTTCACTTAAGTTCCATTTTTCATTATGAAAATTAGATAAAATATTAGTAAGCTTATCAGATGACAATTCTTGTTTTTTCTTCTCTAGAGCCTCTATAAATTTCTCCGCTAAAAGAGTGCCAAAAATATTCTCTATAGATAAAAGATAGTAAGAAGCTGTTGGTAAGTCACCCTTTTGCCAATTTACTAATTCTAATAGCTTGCATGTCCAGTATTTTTCTTTTAAAGCATAAGGCCATTCAGATAACTCTAGTCCTTCTAAACTAACTGTTTCATTTGGAATATTACTTAATAAATGCAGAGTATCTTCAATACATTGAGCAGAAATAGGATTGCTTGATTTATGTTGATCTAACTTTACTTTAAATAACAGTAAAATGTCCTTATTTTCTATCTTCGATAAGTATTCTCGCCACTTGGATTTCTCTGCTAATGGTTTTTTGAAATAATCTTCGAACTGTAGTAACACTAATTCATCTATCCAGCTCTTTTGAGGATATGCTGCAACTATCCAACAAAAGATATTCATCTCTTTTCTATCTTCGATAATAAAGGTTAGAATTGAGTTCACTAAACAACATAATTCTTGAGAGGACACATGCCTTCCTTCATTAGAAAAGCGCTTTAACATATTATGCAAAATTCTTTGCTGTCCAATATACCGAGATGTGATTTTTTCCAACCGCTCTTTTAACTGTTGTTTTTCCCCTTCAGGAAAGTATTCTATAATTTTTTCTATATCTTCCTCTTCATTAAAAGATTGCTCATTTTCTGAAGGACTGTTATTAGATAGAAAAGCTTTATTCTTTAAGTAATCATCGAACTCCTGTTTTTGTTTAAATGGCCTAATTTCTGCAAAAATCTGTGTATAAAGACTATCTTTCTTTTTGCGTTCTTCTTCTAGCTTTAAGTAATTTTTATCAATATTTAATTGTATAAATTTATTGTCTCTACATAATATGTGAATAACTTGCTTAGATGAAGGGTTGTGATCACCTTGCAGAAACAATTTATTATCTTGATTTTCAGCGTATAATCTAATATTAATATCGAAAATGTAGGCTAATAATTCCCTATAGCTTTCTGACAATAGGCCTTTTTCTTGAATATAATTATCATGTTCTCTAAGGACAGCTTGATCTTTACAACACTCATTCCAGTCATATTCTTGCTTAAGTTGACTATTAAAGCGATTATAAAGAGCATTCAGAAATTTATCTTTTTGTATTTTTTCCTCTAGCTTACTTCTTAGAGATTTATCCTTAATACTTTCGACCCACAAACCAAATACTTCTACATGCCTTGACTGAGATAGTTCACTCTTAAACGCCTCAAAAAATATATCTAAACTGCGTTTCTGTTTTTCTAGAAATTCTTTATATTCGTTATAATATTTTTTAACATCTGTATGTTCCTCTTCTAATTTTCCTACTTCTAAAACAAACGCTCTAATTGAGTATTTTAAAGCTTTATTCTCTGTATTCTGTAATTCTTCTTTACTGAATTTAGAAATTTTTTCATGTTGTTCTGTACTATTTTCATAAAGATATTGATTCAGAGTTCCTAAAATATGGTGAGAAATATTGTTATCATTTTCTTTTGCTTCAATGAGATATCTTGCTGCATTTTCAGGTGTTAATTCTACATTATTTGTAACCTCCTGATAAGGTGGTAATTGCTTTACAACTTCTTGCAATGTAGCAAGTCTATACTTATCAATCAAAAGCTTCTCTATGTCTTGTAGCTCTATATTATTTTGTAAGCTACCCGTTTCAGGAGAGCTACCTTTTAAGGTTTCAAAAACTAAAAATAACTGACTAAGCTGAGATAAATTCAGTTCTGCCTTTTTTAACTGAAACCAATTGTCTAGCCGCGGTGGTTCTTTTGCTAGCTTACCAATCAAACTTTTAACATCAATGGTCTCTCTGCAAGTGGTACTAGATGTTGTAGTAAAGATATCGCTATAATGCTTACTTTTACTCTGGTAAGAAGAATGACGCTTAATTCCTAATTCTGTAGTTTGCTTTTCCTGCTGCTCTTGATTTTCAACAATTGCTTGCAAAGCATGTTGTTTAGTACTCTCTAAATCGGATTGTAAATTCTGCAACGTACTTCTTTCTATAGAGCTCAAATGATGAGAATAGTTAGCTAAAATGCTACTTTGTGAAATGTTTTTTTTCCTTACAGCTTGTGCGTGATGTTGTCGGTCATTGTTTTGTCTGGTATTTTTTCTTTCTTCACACCTTTTTTGCTTTTTATTTTCAATACTGGTAGCCTTGATGCCAGCATATTTGTCCTTATATGGACACCATACTCGATCACTTGGATCATTATCTTTATCATAATATTCTAGTGTACATTTACTGTTTTGATCTCCACCACGAAACTTAAATTCTTTCCACGATTGATAGTCCAAGTAACCCATATCCCAACCATTTTTCCCATGGATACCATGTAGACCTCCCTGTCCTTTTTCTCCTTCTTCTACTTGCGTAGCATTTTTTACAATGCCAAATTCCTTGCTGCTATTTTCTAGATTTCTTACTATTATCTCTCCGGCATATCCTCCTTGACCACCTAAACCATATTCTCCACCATGTCCTCCAGGTTGCCCTAATGATCCTTTATAGAGAAGAAAAGCTTGATAGCGCGATGAAAGGATACCATGACAATAAGAAAAAATTACCTCATTTCCTTGATTTTTTGTTACTTCTATAAAAATATTACCTGCTGAACTGTCTTCACTGTTTTTATACAATTCGTTTTTTATCATCAAGGAATTTTTCTTTATGTTCTTAATAGTTTTTGAGACTAATTCCTTTCTAACTCCTGGTGTAGCAGCAAGCTTAACAACTGAAGGAAATTCATTATCAAAGTCTGCTTTTGTAATACCTACTCCATCCTTACCATCTCTTCCATTTCCACCATCTTGTCCTTTACTACCCTTACCACCATTTGAAATAATGGTAAAATTTTCCGGATTTTCTATTTTCTCTACTAGAATCAAGACATTGCCACCACTTTCCCCAGGATAACCATCTGCTCCTTGTTTGCCATGACCATCTTTTCCAGTACCTGCATTATTGGAATAGGTATGATCGTTATCTTTTCCAGATACATCCCAGGTTACTTGATCATAAACCTTTATTGCTTTGGTTAAAATAACTACATTCCTTCCCTGCCAAACTTTACTCTTAAGGTTTGTATCAATATGTATAATACCAGCGCCGACAAAACGTACTTCCTCTATATTTGGATTTTCTAAAAGTGCATTTTCTAATTGCCGTAAAGTTTCACTGACAACAATGTTCTTCCCTTTTACTTCAACAACCAATCGATTATCTATTCTTCTCTTTTGTATTTCTACTGGTTTTATATAAGCACCTATAATTTCCTTAAACTTGTCTATTAAAAAAAGATCTTCTTCCTCCAAGCCCTCTGTTGCTTCTTGCAAAACTGTAAGATTTTCACCATAAGTATCTACTTCAAGCTTCATAATATTATTGATCAATTCATCAAACGATAAATCACCACGACAAAAGTCTCCTAATTCCAGTTCAGCAATAATTGATTGAAGATTTTTAGAGGAACTTAAAAAGTCAACAAAAGTTTCTAGAAAAACTAATTCTTTTTCAGCAGAATCACTATAGGCAACTATTTGTTCCAAGCACTCTTTTTTAAACCGACTTATGAAAATTTTTTCATCCTCTTTCCTAACCAATTCATAGTGCTTCATTAAAAGGATGTAACACTCAAGTTGGTTTAAAGGATTAGGAATCTGGCTTAAATCCTTTATATCATCTAGTGAATTAAAAATTTCTTGAATAACAGCACGGCTTTTACTTTCAGTCAGTTCTTTTAGTAAATTTGTTGTTTCTTGTAGCCAAAGCCTTGCGCAATATTTTATATATTTTCTCTCAATATAAGCATTGTCAATAGTGCTAAGCGACCTATGAAGCCTTTCTTCTATATAATCTTTAACTTGCACTAAATTACTTTTATACTCTTTAACTTCTTTGCTAATAATATCTTTTATCTCCTGTTTCTTATCACTATGTTCCTTCGTTGCATTTACAGTTTTTTTGAGATTGTCACTAGTTCTCTTATATCGTATACTCAGTGCAGGTTGGCCAGCCAATTGATACACTTGACCTAAATAGTCAGACTGCTCTGCAGTAATGAAAGTATTTTTATACTCAGGTACAGTAATTGCATCTTCTAGCATATTAATGACTCTTAACAGCTGAATATTTTGAATCTGCTGTCTATTCTCAGCAGAGCATTGTTGCAAAGGAACCTGATTTATACTACCTAAAACAATACATAATTTTGTGTACTTTTTGAATTTATTAAAAGTGCTATATTTTGTCAGCAGATCTTCTTGCTGCTCATGTATTTTCTTTACTTCTGTCAAAAACTTTTCAGCATCATTCTTTAATTCTTTTGTCCCGTCTGAATAGCCTTCTCCAGAAACTTCAGCAAGCTTCTCTAAACATTTTTCTAGATATTGTTTTACGCTTTCTAAATCAACCTTATGCTTATTAAACAGCTCATCATTATAATAGCACGCAAGGTTAAAATAGTGGTAAGCTAAGCGTTTACAATACTGCGAATAAGACCAAGAATTAGTATTTTCTCTTATGTCCTTCCTTAGCTCTCTATACCGTTTATTTAATTCTTCTGACACGTTTGCTAGCCAAGGCTCATTTCCTACCCAACTCCCCAAAGAATTTAAACATTCAATAGCTTGCTCAATATTCAGTAAAGAGCTTACATTTTTTCCACTGTCACTAATCTGTTGATTTTGAACATTAAACATATATAACTCCTACCTATTTTGTTGTCTACTTACTGCTGGTTCCACAGATGGCTGATCTATATTAGTGCTACATTCTTTTTGAAAAAAAGATTCAAGAAAATCCATCGTTGTCTTATGATTACTTTCTGACTCTCTAATTCTTTTCTCATTTTTTGAGCCTTTTTCTTTTACTTTTTGTTCTCTGGATTTATTCAAGCTTTCATAATTTATAGTAATTTCTTTTTCTTCTTCTTTTAGAAACCCAGCATTTACCAAATGTTCTTTACAGAGTATCAACTCATAACTACCCTTATTATCTTTACGTGCAGTTCTACCCTTAATCTGTGTTTCTTCTTTTATATCAAGTGAAAAGAATGTCTGTATAACATGCACCCCGCCGCTATTTTCTACAGCAACACTAGACTTAAAATCAACACCACGACCCATACCTCTTGTTGCTAGCGTTACTGTTTTTGCAATACCTGCCTCATCGATATACTTTTCTTTGGTATGCTCTTCCGTATTTTCTGTTAATATGTGTAAGCGATCAAATTTACCGAAGAATTTTTCTTTAAACTTTCTTATTTCTACATCTGTATCAAAAAATATTAACACTGATTGTCCTGAACCAACCTTAGAGTTTGCACGATTAAAAATTTTACTGAGCCATTCTTCTTCTGAATTCTGAGATGTAAAATTTTCACTTGAATTAAATTTCAAATGAGAATCACCAAAAAAAGATGGCATGATGGAATTTTCTCTGATGTTATAAGATTTTCTTACCGCTTTTTTTTCATGCTCATCTAGCGTAGTCAAGGTACCACTTACTCCTAAGATAAGAGGATATTCCTTAGGCAATTCTGCATAAGACACTTTGCCACAGTCTATATTCAAATACCCATAATTTTTACAATCAAAGTCTTTTTTCTTTAACCTAAAGTAATTAAATACGTTGTAATAGCTGCAATAAGTCAAAGTGGAATAAAATCCATCGTCTCTTCTATAACTTATGATTCCTTTATCGTTAATTTTATAGTTGTTAATGTACCAGTCTTTATCACTTCCTTTTGTAACACGTATTGCAGCATCAATCATTTCCTCTAGATGTTCTTGATAGAGAGACCGATTAGTATATTCTTTTTTAATAACCACATTATCTTTTTCTTTCAAAAGATAGTATTTTCCAGGTTTAAATAAAAATTTATTAAATTCTTTAAAATCTTGATTTCTTTCTCCTACCTCTTTCAAAATAGTACTTTTTTCATAATTTTTGCTGGCCATTCCCCATATTTTCTCTTGAATACTAGCTAGTCCTGAAATATGTATAGTATTACATGGACCATAAGTATTTCCATAGAATTGATCAGAAAAGAAAACATCTACTTCATCGATTAGTAAAATAGTATTGCTGATATCCTCTTGCTTTATCTGTCCAGATTGCTCCACGCTATGATTTAAAATACGGCCTTTAACTAATTCTCTTAAATCTTGTTTCTTGCCATTTACCTCAGGCTTTATCACTTCATTTGCCATCTTCTCAAATGTACCATAAGTTATCTTGTCACCAATACCAAACTCCTTAAAAAAGCCGTTAAAATCTTGTTGATCTCGAGCTGCTAAGTATTCACTATAACAAACAGTTCTGACCTTATGACCTGTCAATACTAATAGTGAAGAGAGTAAACCTAGTACAAGCGATTTCCCTTGCCCTGTTAAGACTTGCGCAAGATGCTTATCAACACCTTTAGAGTCTTTATCAACACTTAACAATCGCAAAATGCATAATATTTGAATACAATGTGGCTTTAAGCTTTTTCCTGTACTTGCAATATCCTTTGATTCTTGTATAGACCACACAGCAGCTAATCCAGCAAGAAGATCAGGTAAAGTTTCTCTCTTGAATTTTGTGTTCCATTCATCAATTTTAATTTGTTTTGATTGCTCCCGTACCTTTTCAGTAATAAATTTAATTTTATCTTGGTAATTTTTGTCAGAAGTCTCTTGTATATAGGAGTTAAATTCTTTTAAGTATCTGTTATAGCAATCTCTTAGTGTTTCTACTGTGCTATTATTGTTTTCTTTTCTATATAGCTCTAAAGCTTTGTCTATATCAATCTCATCTTGTTTTCTTAAATACCAAAAAGATTCCCCTATGATACCAATTCGTTTTTTAAAATCCTCATAAGATATGCTATTCCCTACTACAGAAATAAACGGCTTTGTACTTTCTTCTTTGAATATATCGAAAGACACGTAGTTAGGTTGCTCCTTTAGATAAAGAAAAGATTTCTTAATTGCTGACAGTAACTCACTTGCTGCACTCAAATTATCGTCATCAGACCATTTTTTTTGCTCAAGTAAATTACTTACACTATTTAATAGATCTTGAGTGATTTCAATTAAGTAGTGATTAGGGATATTATCCTTATATTTTTTGATGAAATTTTCAGGATCTAAAACCTTATATGAATTTTTATCTTTATTGGCTACTTCTACTTCAGTTAAGTCATTATTAGTTCCTTTAATAAACCAACTGAATTCTATACTATTTAAATCCTCTAAAAATTCATTAAACGATCTAAAGTACTTAATGAACCCTTGTGATTTTGCTTTTTTATCAAGTGCAGTACTTGCAATATCAAGTAGTGTGTTACGTATTGCTTCCATGTTTTGCTTGAACTCCCCATAAGGAAACTTATCAGGAATTTTTTCTAAAATAAATTTTCTATTCTTCCAATACTCGTTATATACATCTACCAAGTCTCTAAAATCACTAGATTGTTCATCTAAAAACGCCTTCTTAATAGATTTTATTTGTTTTGTTAAAATATCTCGATCAATTTCTGAAACTTCTTTTGAGAGATAAGGACTTGTTTGTGCTATAAACCTTATAACATTATGTGTTGCTATTCGAAATGACTCATAATGATCACCTTCTGTGTTTTTAATAAAATCCATATAGCCTTGTATGAGAGGTTCAAATAACTTTAATTCTTTTTCGGAAAGCAGATTAGTAATTGCACTGTCAATAATATATATCCATGCTAAGCGCTCTTGAGATGATATGGATGATAACTCATTATTGCCAAAGAAATTGGAAACAGAGTTTTTTATACGTTGCAACCACGTTTCATCACCAGGGTCCTGTAACGATTTAAGTTTGTATTCAAATTCTTTTTTGTCAGAATAATAACCGGGCTCAAAATATTTCATTAGTGTAAAGATAAAGTGATATTGCTGTTCGAGAGAGCGGTTTAGAGAGGAAGTTAATGGCCAATTTATAGTTTGTATTAAGCCCCATTTTCCTTGACCGTCTTTTTTCAGTAGATCATTAACAGAAATATCTGTTTTACTACTAATCTCTAAAATTAGCTCCTGAAAGCTCTTACAAAGATAAAAATACATAGGATGAGTTAAAGGTGTAAAACTTTGTGAAGAAGCAAGTTTCCCTAGTGCTTCTCCCCTCATTTCCTTTATCCTTTTAAATAAAGCATTCCATGAATCACCTACAAGATCCAGGAAAGGTTGCTCACTCATCATATCAACAAGATCTGCAAACAACTCCATATCTTTATTACTGATATAAAATACCGATTTATCATGCAAGTCAGATAAATGATCTACCATAACAGATGGAGCCATTACAGAAATAGACCAAAGATATTTGTCATATAAGATACTTCCGTGATTATTTATTCCATCTTTACAGATTTGTTGTAATCCTGTCAGCAAATCCCTTGTATAAAATTGATCAACTCGAGAAAACTCTTTCTTTCTTATATCCAGAGCTCTTTCTCTATTAAGCAATTGTTGACTACTACTATTTGTCTCGCGTGAAATGTTCTGATTATTAACTACATCATCTAATATCGATATATTACTAGAGAACTTTCTCCAATCTTCTAATCTTTTAGAAAACTGAAAAAGATCCTCTGCATACTCAAGATTATCTGCAGTTTTACCACTTCTATCCTGCAAAAACTGTTTAAATTGTTCATAAGCTTTATCCCTGTTATTTAATAATTCATCTTCTATAATTTTAGTAATTTTAAGCTTTTCAAGAAAATTTCGTTTTATACCTATAGGATGCCCAGCAAAATCTAACTCTTCAATCTTGTTGAAGCTTACTCTTGCAATAAAGTTTTCCTGATCAAAAGTAAATAAATAACCTGGACTTTGCTTCCTAATATAAACTGTTTTATTATTATGTGGATGAGTAAATTGACACGAATCTATTTCTATCAAATGATCGTTCTTCCATTGTCCCTCTATATATCCATTTTCACCAAATGACTTCCTTGTTCCCTTATTTTCATTAAAGCTACTGTGATCAGCTTTTCCAAATTTGCCGTCTTTCCAAGTACGCTGCTTAAAATGTGATACAGTAGGAATAGACTCTAGGTCAGAATCACTTTCGCAAGATATAGAAGATCTCTCAACCTTATCACTAGCATCATAGTACTCCTCATCAGAAGACAACAATTCCTGACTTACCTGCTGGATTTCTAAAATTCCTGGTTGACTAAGGCCATTATTAGATCTTTTCTTCCTATTTTCTGATAAACCTGATGGTTGTTCTCTTAGGCTACCGACTTGATGAGAAGGACCTGGCTGAAGTTTCTGCTTTTGGCCTGATTTAGGTTGACGATTATTAGAAGAAGATTGCTTGAATTGTCGCTGAAACATACTTCTAGTACTTTCTTTATTGATTAATTCGTTTAGCTTATCTAAGCTATCAATATATGAAAAATGCATTCCTTGGTGGCATATTACAACTTCCTTTTTTTGTCCCCAAATTTCTCTTTTTGGTCGATAACTTCCTAGTAATTCTTGATTTGGCTCAAATATTTCAGGTCCATTCTGATTATCGCGATAAACAGTAATTTTAACATCGGCTAAGGATGCTAAAACAGGAATTTCTTCAAAAAATACAAAATAATTCTTATTATTTACTGCTCCTAAATAAGCTTTGTAAAGCCCTTCAGTTCTGAAGAATGATTCTTTTGCGACAAATTCGCTATTGTATTTTCTATCGTATTCATCTTCAGTTAGACTAGGATCATTTTTTAATGCATATTCCTTTAAATTGGAATTAACTGCGTTATCACCTATAGCTAATCTATCAGCTAGTTGTTTAGCTGCGTTTTCAACAGCTTCGATTTTTTTCTTTGTCTCTTCAGCTAAATTCTTTATTGCACTCGATCCACCAGTTAAATCTTCTGGATTATCTAAAAAAATATTAAAAACCTTTTCCAACTGTTCTCTAAGGCGCTCTGGCATCCGTATGTCATTTAGAGATGTGAATTGGTTCAAGAAATTACTCCATTCATTTCTCATGTCTTCTGCTTTTTCGGTTTCATACATGTCAGTTGTTTTACTACCAAATGCAGCATGAAAAAAACAGTTACCATCGCCTTTTTTATTAATAGGAAGCTCTGCTTGATTATTATTTAAGCAACTATTCTCCCCGAGATCATAATTTCTGATATCTTCAATCAAAGAAGGACTGTTCTTACCTATTACACCATAAACTTCTTCTCTAGAGACTTCTACATTATTTTCAATATCTTTTTTAATGCTACTAAGAAGTGGCACAAAATGTTTTTTGTAATTTACTATTCCAATAAATTTTTTAGTATCTACCCGTAGTTCTTCAAGATTCTCTTCTTCTATGAAAACTTCTGGATCACCGCTATTCACTGTAATTTTAGTTACTGAGATCTTTCCACCGAATTCTTCATTAATTGAATAAAAACAAAGCTCCACATTATATTCATCGGCAATCATTTTTCCTTCAATCTCAGGTCTTCCCCATATAGCATTTTCCAACTTTAGAATTTTTACCTCTGAATCAGAGCTAGCGTTTTTAATATCTTCTGCAGTGAATTCAATACGTGGAACATATTCATGAAGTTTCTCATTTTCTTTATTTAAAGACTTATCCAACCATGAATCATTTCGTAGAACACTCAATTCTTTTTGCGCACATTTCTTGCAAATTCTCCGTAAAGACTTTGCGTTAAATTTTTTATCGCTTGTAATGAAACATTTGTCTACTAGTTCATTCAAACCTTGAGCCACAGAATCAAAAAAGCAATCTCCTTCACTTACAGCAGCTCCGATCTTAAAGTCACTAGGCAAGTGTTCCCTTAAATTCTTTACAAGTCCTTCAAATTTTTCCTTTTCCTTCTCATCTATTGCCACTTTTACCTGTTGAAAAATGAAGATAGGATCTCTAGTTAATAAAGCAATGTTAGTACCTGATGATTCATTCAGTAATTGCTGTGCTTTTAACATAAAACATTAACTTGCTTTGCATAGAAACTTAACTCTATAATATTTTTATCATACTAAGATTGGTAACACAAGCAATTTTTATTTATAGTCCGGTATTTTATTTCAGGTTGCTTTTTTTCACTTTTTTGAACTTGGAACCAGTGCTGTAAAAAGTTCTATTTTAAAATTAGGTTTTTGCTATGAGTCTGTTCTTCATCAAACAAATTGATGTTAATTTAGTGTTGTATATTGTTAATAACTTAAATAATATACCCATTTCCAGCGCTCAAAACCAAGGAACGTGAGAAGAAGTTTTTTTGGGATGGCTTGGTCTACCAAACGATACATACGAACTTTTTAATATAGTGATTTTGCTATACGCTAAAACTAGCCATATTAGCCCATTTCACCCACATCTACATATGAACTAGTTTGCCTAACTTTATTGCAAAGATTTCAAACTTCTATTTTTACAACCTCATTTTTACGCAACTTGTTCTCACAAATATACGATCTATTTTTATCTTTTTGAACAGAGTAAACATTTAAAATCTTTATGACGCTGAGGAGTATTGTATTTCCTGTAAATTCCAATAAAATTTTTGTATCTATTAATATAGAAAATGTTTTTCTTGAAGTTTTTTTATCCTTGGCAATTGTTAGGTTGCTGTTTAATTCTAACTTTTACATAATACCATATATGGGCCAAGAACGTCATACTACAGAGGTTGTCCAGAAACGATTTTTTGTTGGATAGCAAAGATACATGAAGTGACAGCAGGAGAAGACAACTCTCTAAAAAATATGAAAAATTATACTTGCATTAGCTTTTATTCATGCTAATTATGTACATAATATATCTATAGATTGAGGGATTATGATATTAGAATATATTTTAGGAACTAAGCAAGTTCATGCAAATGGTGGATTAGCTACTGAAGAACAGCACATGGAACGTTTTGGTCAGCAAACTCTGGAGCCTAGTCCATCATTGTTAGATCAAGAACAAACTGATGACTGGCATGAGTCCGTTGTTGAAGACAACAATACTGTTGTTGAAAGTTCTTTTATTCCAGAGAACTCAATTTTAATGAATTTAGTAAATCTGTTAACTGAGAGCGAAAAAGTTTTGATTGATGAATTTCATGACAAGATGGAAAGTATAATGAAAGAGTTTCATGAAAATAGATACGAAAGTTCTGCAAAGGTCACTCTAGAAAAGATGGAACGTTTAATAGATGAACATTTGAAAAGAAAAATAAAGCTAAATTTACGCTGTGATCACTATGAACGTAGTGTGTCGAATTTTATATTTAAAAAAATAATTGACATTGCTAATGCTAGCAGTGTTATGCGTATAACTCCTACTACTATATCACGTTATAAGGACAATGGGGAAGAGGCAATAGATGAGTGGGAAGAGGCTTTAGAACCTTTATTCAATATTGTCAATAAGCTACTATCAGCAGGTGCAAAAATAGAGTCTGATTTTTACAATGATAGAATGATAGGTGAAACTATGTGGGGAAGTGATGAGCCTATTTTTACAGAGTGTAAAAAAATTAAGGACAAACTGAAAAGTATCGCATATGAAGGTTTAATAAATAAGAATGAACAAGTTCAAGATGATGATCTGCAAGTAGAAGTAGATAACAATCTTGTTCTTTTTAGGTGGCCAAAAAACAGTATTGTTGAAGTTGGAAAGGTTATGAATAGTAAGGTGAATGAAAACTTTAGTATAGAAAGTAGCATCCTACAGATTGGAGAGAGTATAGTAAGAGTTGAAAATATAGGAGGAAAAAGAAATTATACAGATGTCTTAGGAGATAGCATTGAAATGTCCTTTACCACTGAAGTAGGCGAGATTAGTATTCATCTGTATCCTAGTGATAGTAATATAATAAAAGTAAAGCTTGATGGAGAGAACCAGGAGAAGTTTAACAAATTAAAAGATAAATCAAGTCTAGGAGAAAGCTGCTTTTTAGGAGGAAAAAGTGTTCTACAAGCTGTTAACGATAAAGGTTTTGAAAGAAACGGTAGAATACTTATAGAGTCAGCTGAAACTATTAAACAATCAAATTTTGTAGTGAAAGAATCAGGTGTCCCATCTACTCTTATGAGGCCAATCGATAGTTTAGACCAGCTGCAAAAGATGGGAGCTTCGAAAGAAATAGTAGTGTGTTAATGAAGTCAACTAAAATTAGTAAACAAAAGAAAGGTCTTGGAGGGTAAAAAAATTGATGTATCTTCAAAGTAAGACTTTTTGAGGTATAAACTATACTCTCAAGGTGAGAAGAAATAGTAGGGGGATAAGTGTTGACTTAATAATTTAGAGATTCTTCTAGAGAAATTATTTTTCTCTCTTGATGTTTATTCTTTTATAGGTATAGCCTTTTGTGTTTGATTGAATTGACTTTTGTGATACCTACAGAATTTCCTTTATCAGACCCACCACATGATTCAGCGGGAGAAGGGCTATCAGGAACATTTATCTCTTACGCAATAACTTTGGAGTTCTGGAATCGTTTCACATGTATGTTTAAGATTATCAATATTTTTATTACATAGTTAAGTATCAGTTCCTGTAAAACTAGTTTACCTTAATTCTTTGTTTTAAAGTATTGGTTTTCTGGCACATAGTCTTTTCCATTGCCTATTGCTTTTGTAAATTAAGATTCTAAGCCGTAAAACTTCTCCAGTTGGTCACTCCATAACATTGGTACTTCTCTTAAATAAGCTAGCTTCAAATCTCTTGGCTGTCTTCCATTTACTATGTCTTCTTTAATTTTGGGAGCTAAATAATTTAATCTTAAAATTTGTTGTATACGTCTTGTACCTATATTAATTTTGGCACTCAGCTCTTTCACACTTCTATACTTTCCCTCTTCTAGTTGCCGTTTCCACAGATGGGCTCTTACCACTGCTTTGAGTAACGCATTGTTTGCTTTCCCTTCTGGTTCTACTACCGTGCATTTATTTCCTTTCTTTTTTATTGGTATAAATGTTTCCTCTGACTCAGAATGTACCTCTATTCCATCTTCTCTTATCATTACTCCCTTTATTAACTTTTTCACTACTTCTTTCTGCTTTCCAAAACTTAAATTTTCCCATTTTTCTTCGGTCTTTTCTCTCCAATTTTCATATATCTGCTCCGCTTTCCTCATCACTTCTTTTTCTACTTCTCCTGCTATTACATTTCGGTTTTCTGATTCACAACCTTTTCCCCTTAAATGATTGTTGCATACGTAATATCGATATCTCTTATTCTCCTTTTTTGCATATGTCAGTGTCATATTCACATCACAGCTCTTGCACTTAATTATTCCCCTAAGCAGTGCTTCCTCATATTTTGCTTTTCTATATGGTTGATTCCTTATCAATTCCTGCGCTTTTTGCCACTTTTCTTCTTCTATTATTGCTTCATGCTTTCCCTCATACTCTTTTTCATAATGTTTGATTTTTCCCATATATATTGGATTTGTTATTATTCTCCTTACCGTCGCTTTTTTAAAGATATCTGATTTTGTCCGGTATCCTTGACTATTTAACTCCCTTGCCAATTCTGCCATTGACTTCAGCTCCAAATATCTTTCAAATATATGCTTCACTGTTTTTGCTTCTTTTTCATTTATTATTAATTCCTTATCTTTTACATCATACCCTAGCGGCAAAGTTCCACCCATCCATAAACCTTGTTCTTTTGATGTTGCTATTTTGTTTTTTACTCTCTCTACAATCATCTCTCTTTCTAGTTGTGCTGCTCCTGATAACACCGTTTGTACAAACTTTCCCATTGGCGTATTATTGTCAAATATTTGTGTTACTGCTACAAAATTTACTCGGTGCCTTCTAAAAAATGACGTTACTTCTATACTATCTTTTGTTTCCCTTGATAGCCTATCCAGCGTATATACTACTACACAATCTACTTCTCCTCCTTTAACATCTTCAAATAATTCCTTTATTGCTGGTCTTTCTAAATTCTTTCCTGAATAGCCTCCATCATCGTACCTTTTTGCCAATATTACCCAACCCTCTCTGCTCTTTATGTACTTTTCACATGCTATTCGTTGCGCATCAAGACTATTAAACTTTTGTTCTAGTCCATCCTCATTTGATTTTCTTGTATATATCGCACACCTTACTTCTTTTAGCATTTTATTCTCTTCAATTTTCATTTTTATCACGCATCCCAAATAATAAAGGTCCGTTGTAGCTCATTCCCATTATTTTTCCTGCCACTGCTGACAATGATGTATAAAACTCTTCTTTGTAGATTAAACCCTTGTCTGTTACCATTACCGCATGCGTTTCTTCCCCTCTCTCTAATATTAGCTCTGTTCCTGCTACTGGAAGTTTGTCACTACTTATTCTTTTTCCCTTCTCTAGCCGATCTGCCAGATACTCTAGTCTTTTTCTCCCCTTTCTTGACATTTCTCCATATGCTTTTTCCTGCATTCTATAAGCTAATCTTGGTATCAGATATTTCTTTGAATACCTAGGCGCCTCTTCCCCATATACCTTCTTCCATATTTTTCTCAGTTCACCCAAAGGTTTTTTCTCTAAATTCATTACTTTCTTTTCTACTTCTTCCTCCATATTTTTAGCCCTTCATAAATAGCTTTTCAATTCTGTCTGTTTCTTTCTTTAATACCTCGGTTATCTTTTTGCTATTTTTCGCATAATCCATCGCTGTCATTCCAAATTTATCCGCTTGCTCTATCTCTCCTCCAGCTTTCACTAGCTCCTCCACTATTTCTTTTTCACCTACCATGCACGCAAGGTGTAGAGGTATGCATTTATTTCCATATTCCTCAGCATTTACGTCTGCTCCTGATTTTATCAATTCCCTCACGGTTTCTAGGCGTTTCTCGGTTACCGCTAGATGCAGTGCTGTATATCCTCTTGCATCTGCTGCATTCACATTCGCTCCTTTTTCGACTAATAACTTCACTGTTTTTGCTTCTACTGCATAATGCAGAGCTGTTCTTTCCTTTTCGTCTCTTGCATAAATACTTTTAAATGAGTTCTCTGATAATTCTTTTGCTGATTTATTAAATTTGCCAAGCTTTAACATAATCCACCTCACCTTTTCTTTAAAATCAAGTCCCCTTTTTAAGCCTTTCTTCCTACTACATTTTCTACCTCATCTATCATTTCATTCACTTGGCTGATTATCTTGCTTGCTAAATTTTGACATTCTTTCTTTATTAGCGATTTGTCTCTCTTCCTTATTTCTCCTATCTCTATTATTTTTAGCTCCGGCATATAGCTCCCATTCAACATGTCTGCTATTTCTCCCACTAGCCTTTCTATTCCATAGCAGGTCAGTTCTCTACTTTTTGTTACTCCTCCTTTTTCTCTTAAAAATTTACTTGCCTTTTCACTCTCTTTGCTATCACATAGACAATACTTTTCACTTTCCCAGATATAGTACATTGGTGTTGCACCATATTTATTCAGTTGATTAACTTCAGCTCCGGCCTTTACTAGCTCTTTTATTATTTCAACTCCTGCTCCTCCTATTTTGCACGCAGAGTGCAGTGGCGTACATCCAGTGACATATTGAGTGGCATTTACTTCTGCTCCAGATCTTAGCAGCACTTTTACATTTTCTAAACTTTTTGCGAATACTGCGCAGTGCAGAGGTGTATAACCATTTTTATCTCTTGCATTTACCTCTGCCCCTTTTTTTATTAATAACCTCACTGTTGTGTAATCGGAGATTTCTACTGCTTGGTGCAATATCGTCTCTCCTTCTTCATTTCTTTTATTAATGTTTTTAAACCCGTTACTTGATACTTCTTTAAAAAACTTACTCTTGCTAAACTTCATACTTACCTCACAAAATTAGCTTTTCTAGCGCCAGATAAATTTCTTATATTTACCTGCTGCTATTCAAGTCATGTCCTTTTTAGCATAAGAAAGCAAGTCCTTTTCTTTTTATTTCATACACTTTTACCTATTATTAATATAATATATGAGGATCTAAATATAAGTATTTAACTTATTAGACATATTACTTGACTATTTTTCCAACTTCTGTGCAAATGTCGATGTTCGTGCCACTTCAGTACTCCTGGGTAAAATACTAAAATGTAATTTTCTAATTCGTGTATTGAGTCTTTTTGCTCTAAATCATTTTTATAGTAAACGTTGTGTTCTGCTAAACCATATTTTGTAATCTTCTGATCTGTATAGTTTTCTATTTTGTAGTGGTGAGTAACGCTAAACCTTTCTAAAATTGGCTTGTGTTTTAAATTCCAACGTTGCCCTGAAAGTTTATCGTTTCCCAATACAAATTTATTTCCTTCTTCTTCTATTCTACCAACCGGAAAACAGCTATTTATTTCTCCTAATTTCCAGCTATCTGACAGTACAATCTGCGCTTTTGCAAATTTAATCGATGGTAATAAACTCTGTGGTAATGGATATAGTGCTTTTAAGTTGTACCACTGATGACTTCTTTCATAAATGCCTTTATAATCCCTTGTGTGAGTCTCTGTTTCTCCAAGTACTGCTACATCTAATCGATATACATCATTACTAAATGCTTGTTCGTAATGGTTACGTAGATAACTCTCTATAACCTTAATTGATGTACCACTAAACCTAAAAAAATTTACCCTTCCAAACGATAACACTGGCCCATTTTTTTCAACTTTTATACCAGAGTAGTCTGATAACAAACTTCCAAATAAACTTTCATCTAATATAAATCTCTGCACATTATAATAATCGTTAAAAATCCTCATTAATCTGGATCTTACAGGCAGTGATAGTTTTGCCAGCTCTACTACTGCATCTACGAAGAAGTCATTTGGTACCTCTTTTATCCCTACTTGCAACTCAAAAAAGTGTTTACCGGGTGGCTCTTCAATAATTGTAATATCTTCTATATTTGCCCACTTTAGTGCTATTTTGAGTGATGCTGGGGTTCCACGTAGTCTTTGAAATTTTACTCCTTCTACTACGGCTTTTCTTCTATCTTTTACCCAACGCAGTATCTCTTCTAAACCATATTCTTCTATTATCCACGGCAATGTTTCTTCTTTAAGACTAAACTTAAATCCTCTGATACAGTTTGGATCTACTTTATAATCTATCGCATCTACCAATGCTTTTTCTTGTTTTGTTGCGTTTAGTGGCAATAGCATTTTAAATTTCGCAAATTTGCACACTCATTCCCCAGTACCACAACATCCTCTTTTGGCTCTATTAATTCCACATTTTCTACACCATCTACAAATAGATTCGCTATTATCCACGATCTTGTTACACTCCACCCTAATCTTTTTGCTAATTCAAACTTCTCAATAAACTGCTTCTTGATTTCCTCCTCTGATATTACAGGATTTATGCTCATTCTGCTGTGGATATCTATTTCCATAATATTGCAGCCAATTACTGTTACTGTATCGGTTAAAACCCTTATATCATCTCTAGTAACCTGCTTTTTTACAATTTCTAGTAACTCTTCTAACGCTATGCCAGTTGTGGATAATTGTGTTGATAAGATTGAAATTTGTACTTTTCCTGGTATAGGTGATTCCACTAGTGCGTCTTTTACTCTACTATCTGCTGACAGTGCATGATATTTATAATATTCCTTACTTCCTCCTGTTGACCAACCTGCTATTTTTGCTTTTACCCTCTTTCTAAATCGTTCGTCATCTTCTTCTTTCTGCCTCTCTACTCCATAAAATTCAGCTAAATTACCAACCGTTGCAAATTTTAGTAAATTGCTCTTTACTGCTTCATTTATTCTTTGTCTTAGTAACAATTCCCTCCATGCTGCTACCTCCAGAATCTTTATCGCTGGATCACTTTCTACTAATGCTGAAAAGGTTTCATCTCTATTTACTAACTCTTCCTTCATCCGAGAAAAAATCTCTTCAAAGTTCAGTGGTTCGATAATATTTGGCTGCTGCATTTTTAAACAACTACTCCATTAATATTTATGAACTTACCTTCTGAAAGATAGACACCTTCTAAATTCAATGTTACCCTCCCTTCTTTTACTCCTTCAACTTTTACTTTTTCTAACTTAAATCTCTTCTCAAATTTCCCCAGTGCTTCTGCAGTTGCTGCATAGATTTCCAAAGTTAAATCTCTATTTATTGGCTTATCTACTAATTCAAATAATCGAGAACCATAATCTCTTCTCATTACTCTACTGTTAATAGGAGTGGTCAGTATATCAATTATCGACTGCTTTAAGTGCTCTATTCCTTCTAACGCTTTTCCTGTTTTAGCATCCATACCCTTCATTTCTATTTTGCAAAGACGCTTTCACTGCCTTTTATTACTTTAAACCCACATGAAACTATATCTCCTACTCTTCCCGCTCCAAACCCATTTGCAAACACTGTTTTTGATCCTTCAGTTAATGCTCTTCCTTCACTAAAACTGTCTCCTTGTCTGCACATTGGCTTACCATTTACAAAAACATTATTACTGCCGCTAATGCAGAAATGTGGTATAGCTTCTCCACAGTAGTCTCCTAACCTCACTATTCCTTTGTTCAATTTAAGTCGATCCTTTCTGCTTTCAGTTTTATTCCACTTTTTGTCATTTCTATCTCTGATTTTCCTACTTTGAAATTTAATTTATCCACTACAGAAATTTCAAGATTCTTGCTCTCTTTGTCATACAATAACTTTGTTCCATCTTGAAATACTAAACTGTTAATCATTTCACTATTCTCTGGTGCAGAGTACTTTTGTTGATATATTCCAGCTAGTACTACTCCTAATGATAGTTCACCAAGAGGAGAAAATACCACAACTTGTTCATCGATATCTGGCGGAGACCAATCTCTATCTTTTCCTGCTTTGCTCGTTATCCATGGTAAATAATCTGTTAAAAATTCTCCTATTTTCACTCTTACTTTTGCTTTTTCATAATCTACTTCTTTTACAACTCCTATACGAATGATATTCGCTACTTTTCTCTGTAACTCTGCAATGGCAAAATTATTTTCCAACATGCATTTCTCCCACTACTATTTTATGTGGTTTGATTTTCCCCTCTTCCCATACTGATTTACCTAAATGAAGCTGATGACTCCAATCAACCATCCACACCAAATATGCATCTAATTCGGGTCTAAATCCATCAGGCTCTGCAGAAAAAAATTCAGCCGGAGATACATTCTTTTCCCAGGTATTCTTGTTCACTACTCTTGCAACCTCAGCAGCTAAAGATCTGACAATAATAGGGGCATTTTCTATTGTGCTATCAATCACAATTCGTGCCTCAAATCTTGCCTTCAGCGCTAATTCTTCTGTTCCTGGATCATGTCCTTTTTCAAAGCCACTAAGTTCCACAAACACCGCTGGTGCTACCAATTCTTTTCTTATCGATGGATAAATTTCACATGTCTGTATAGACGATATTTCTCTCTTCAGCGTAGTGCAGATTGCGTTATGCAAATCTTTAAAATTCATATATTTCTTGTAATATCACGTTCAAAGAACTTTTCAAACACTTCCTCAACCTCATAATTAACAAGATTCCCTATTATCCTTGAAGCCTCTGGTTCCAATGGTAGTTTTATTTCCTTTATCGGTAATGCTGCTCTCCCTTCACGTTTAAAAGCTCCTTTATAATCTCTTGGCATTGTTGCAGTAAATGCTCCAATAAACTCATGTTTTCCTACTTTCGTACCTCTCCTTGTTTGTCTCACTTTACCAATTAATGAAGTTCTGACGTCATACAGATTCGCTCTAATTAATACGTTCAACCTGCTTGTCTTTGCTTTAAAGATTCGTAGCCTTTTTCTCAGAACCTGTACATGATCTCAAGAAAGGAATAAACTAAGAGATAATGTATATAAGTTAGGATATATGAGGAGTTTATACCCAAGTAATATAAGTCGGGAAAGATTTGAGATTATATTACCAGATCTAGAGTCCTGTAGAAAAAAAACAAAACCAAGAAAACTTGATTTGTATGATGTATTTTGTGGAGTGTTATACGTTCTGAAAAGCGGTTGTCAGTGGAGAATGCTACCAAAAGAGTTTCCAAAATGGCGCAATTGTTACGACTATTTTAAGAAGTGGAGTGAAAAACCAGATGCAAATAAAGAAAGTGTTCTGGAGCTGGTGTTAAAAAAAAATAGTTGGCGTAGTCCGACAAAACAATGGTCGGAAAGAAAAAACCAGCTTCTGCATAATTGATGCACAGAGTGTAAAAAATGCAGATACTGCTGAAGAAAAAGGCTACGATGCAGGCAAAAAGATTTCAGGAATAAAACGCCATATTGCAGTAGATACGCAAGGTTTGCCACATGCAATTTATGTAACAACAGCAGAGATAACTGACCGTAGCAGTGCTGTGAGAATGGTAGAAAATGCAAAAGAAAACCTCTCAGGAGTTAAAAATGTACTGGTTGATGCAGGCTATACGGGAGAGAATTTTGCAACACAAATAAAAGCAACTATTGGTGCAACTGTTGAGGTAATAAAACGCAGTGAATTACATACCTTTGCTGTATTGCCAAAAAGATGGGTTGTAGAGCGTTCTTTTGCTTGGTTGGAAAAATGTAGACGGTTATGGAAAAATTGCGAGCGTAAACTCAACACCAGCTTGCAAATGGTAGTTCTTGCTTTCACTGCTTTGTTCCTCAAAAGATTATGAACAGGTTCTCACTAACATCGATTTTATTCTCTTTTCTTCGCTAATTTCCTTAGCAGCTTGGGATTTTAGCCATAGTGTTGTTTTATTCAGTGCTTTTGCTACTACTAATTTGATTTGAGCTTCTTTTCCTCTGATATCACTTATTACCTGATTTATATTATGAAACACTTCCTTCTCCTACGGCTTGAATCTTCCATATTTCACTTGAAGAATCTTTTAACGGCGGTTCAAAAATCTTATAGAATCTTTTTTCAATCTTGATATAATCACCTATGCTAAAGGAAGTAACGTCCTCACTGCGTATCTCTATTGAGGCAATTTGCTGAGTTAATGCTCCATCTACACCTAAAGAGTACGTAGTCTCAGGACGTTTAATTAGCGCTTTTATTTTTCGAATAGCCTCTTTATTTTTATTACAATATATGGCTTCCACTCCTAGATGCTCAAAACAATCCTTCAATAACTTCTCTATACTCATCAACTTGCAGTAATTTTGATTAATACTCCAGGTCTATGGCACATTGGCAGAGGATTTGACTGTGTATGTAAATCGGTCCCTCTATCAAATCTTCTTGGCTCTTGTTTTGCATATAGTGGCTGCCCAAGAGTATTTACTGTTTCATTAAAATCTGCTGGTGCAAAATATGTTGTAAATGTGCTTGCTGTTCCTACTGGAAAACAGTGCCCTGTATCTTTCTCAATAAATCTTCTCACAGTTCCTTCAGGGTCAGTTGCTTGCCCTCTATATTCCTCAAATGTGATTCCGCAGAATGTAAATCCTGACCTCATATCATTTCTTAGCGCTGCTCCTTCTTGCCATCTCTCGTATGCTTCTTTCACTTTACTATGCGAAGTTAGTGCATCAAAAAACTCAGGGCTTACCAAGGCATGAACTCCTGTCATATATTCACCACTTAGATTATCTTCTATATGCCGGAGTACTTCCAGACACTTACGTTTTACATCAGTTGTTGCAGTTCCTAGTGCAAAATTTACTACTTTTGGTGTGATTTCAAATTCGTTGTACAGATTTAATAATTCTGACCCATCAGCATCTAAAATTATTCCTTTTAGCGCTCCCATTCGCAAATGCTCTAATGTTATTGCATGTTTGTTTCTCATCAATTGCAAATGATCGGTTATTACATCTGCCAGCGCTTTAAGTTCACTCTCTGATCCAAATGCCCTTATTCCCTGTACTTCCTCTGGTAACACTACATCATCATGTGGAATATGTGGAATCGTAAATGTTCTTACCTTTCTTTTTCCTCTTTTTCCTACTGTTGCTGGTGCTCCGGGTACTTGCGTTGGTAGTAAACTTAATACTCCATTTTGCTCTTCTATCGTAATATGTCTAAATCTTACTGACCTACTTGGAAATAAATTTAAATTTTCAACCCGTCCATAATTTATCGGCAATATATTCATCGCATTAGTTAGTGCCGTCATACTAAATGCTGTATTTGTAAATGGATTTTGCATTTTTTCTTTTCCCCCTTTGTGTTTTTTATTGTTTAATATAGCTTTAGACTGCTTTACGAATAATGATCCCTCGTGTTTCAAGTTGCTTTATTGCTGCATTTTTCTGCTCTTCAGTGATATTTGCTGGCCATACAACTGCATGATCTGCTAGCATTGCACCGCGAGCAATAATTACTCCTTTAGCATTTTCCTTTGCGTTTACATCACTTGAAATTACTCCTATTGCCGTTTGTGTGCCGTCTGTTCCAGTGGGATTAAGTACTCTAATAAAACCATCTTCCGTCTTTTTGGCAACTACTGCACCAAGCTTAAGATTTTGACCTTTAGCTACTGTTATTTGGTCTCTTGAATATAGATTTGAAACTTCGTATTTCAGAAGATCCCCAAGGTTATTTTGTTCTGTTATAGTACTCATTCTGCTTTTCCCCTTTATTTTTTACTTTTGTTATACTACGAATATTCTAAATGCCAGATTGTGCACGACTTCTTGCTACCTGCATCATTAAATCTTCTGACGAATTCTGTGGTAATGTGCTTAAAATTTCAGTCTTCATTGTTCGTTCTGCAAGTATCGACATTAATATTTCTTGTGCTTGTTTGCTGCTAACATTCTGCTCTATAAATTCTCCTATTTTCTCTGGCATTCGTGATAAGTTGCATAAACGTATTAATTCAAGAACTTCAGCATGATAACTGTCATTTTTGATTTTATTAGTTAAATTATCAGTTTCTAGGTCAGTTATAGTTTGTTCATTCATAGTAATACTCCTGTTTTTATTAATAGATGAAAGAATTGTCATTCCATCTGCAAGACCCATCTCTATTGCTTTCTCGCCAAAATATAGCCCTGCTTCAGTATTTTTTATTGCCTCTACAGAGAGGCTTCTATTCCGCGCTATTAGCTCAACCAGCATTCCATATAAACGATTCACTTCGCTTTTTAGATTTTCTAAACTCTCAGAAGTTATTGGCTCATGTGGATTTAAATCATTTTTTCTACTTCCAGCAAATACTGTAGTATATTTTATCCCCTGTTTTTCATCAAACCCACTTTGATCTATATGATTTGCGATTACCCCTATACTCCCAACTCCTGAAGTGCGGGTGAGAAAAATCTTTTCAGCACTAGAAGCAATTGCATACGCAGCAGAATACGCATCGTCATTTGCTATTGCAATAATTCTCTTTTTTGCTCTTGATTCATAAATAAAATCAGCAAGGTCAAACACTCCATTTACTTCTCCTCCTGGGCTATCTATATCAAGTAGAATCGTCTCTATGCTTTTATCTTCTAAAGCGCTCTCTATCTCTTCATGAATTTTTTCATATGATGTCATACCCAATAAACCATCAAAAGTTTCTGACTTTTTTGTCAAGATTCCATGTATCGGTATTATTCCTCTTTCACTATTTCTTACTGCATGTTTTATATTTTTAAAGATAGGCTGCTTTCCTGCTTGTAGTGACAGTAATTCAAAACTCCTTGGTTCTACCATTACACATCTGTTTAGCCATTGTTGTTTCATAGTACCTCTTGATTGGCCGTAACGTCAGAATCAAAACTTAAGCCCAGTTCACTTGCACGTCTTTGATCTTCTGCTATTTCTTGGTCAATTTCTTCTACATCGTAACCCATTTCTGATACTACTTCCGATCGACTCTTAAATCCATTTCTTACTGCCATTTGCTGTGCTTGCTGATCTTTTAGTGGATCCACCCAATCAAATCCCTGCGGTATCCATTTTACTTCTTCTTTCGCTGCTTTTACTACTTTTTCATCTATACTCAGTTCTCCACAAAGCACTGCTAATTCTAGCCATCTACTCCATACTGGTCTGCAAAATTGAAATACTATAATGTTGTGTTGCAGCATAGCACATCGACGACGAAACTCTATTAATCCAGCTCTGATTGATGAATAATTAACGCCACTTAGATCCCCAGTTAGTTGCTCATATGTTATCCCTGTACCTATTGCTATTGCCCTTAGCTGCTGTCTCATAAACGCTTCATAACTTCCTCCAACATCTGACGGCTCTGAAAATTTTATGTCCTCTCCTGGGTCTAAAAGCTGCATTGTTCCTGGCTCTAAACCTGATAGTGCTACTCCTTGCTCATTACTTTCACCTTCTCCTAAAATATTTGCTTCTGGATCGAGCCTTGTAATAAACCCTGCAAACATCGCTGCTGTCTTTTTTCTCACTAATTCTGCATCATCGTATTGATCAAGCTCATAAAGCTTTAGCAGTATATTAGAAAGCCAAGGTTCTCCTCTAATTTGCCCAGGTCTTAAAGGTCTATAAATATGTAAAACATCATTTGCTGGTACTCTCACTGATTCTCCAAATGATCCTTCGCCTGGATGTTCTCTAAATAAGTAATATGCTTCTCTCTGCCCAAGTCTATTGAACTCAATCCCGTTTCTTATTACATTACCATTTCCTAAAGTTTGATTTGTTTTATTATCTAAATGTTCAGACTCAAGTACTTGCAGTTGTAATGGTACAGAAAATCTATCTTCCAGCTTTCTCGTTCTTAAACGTACAAAACATTCTCCTCCCTCTATCATACTTCTGCATACTAGAGCCTGCAGACCATAAAAATCACTTATTCCACAGCTATCTGCTTCGTCTGTCCAACGTAGCCATAATTCTTGTACTTTCTTTCGAAATTCTCCATCTCTTGCTTTTGATTGTGGTTTTATTCCTGTTCCAATAGAGTTACTTACTATCGTATCAATTATATTTGCTGCATATGGATTTTTTCTCACCATATCACGTGATCGACTACGTAAAGTTTCAAGGTTTTGAGACAGCAAATTGTTTATACTTCCTAACTCTGGTTGAAAGTGAAAAAATCTTCTTCCTGAGCCTGCTGCATCCCAAGTAGAACTTTTGATTTTTGGTTTGTTAAACAATTGCTTGAAGGTTTTTAGCAGCATTTATAAAATTCCTTTACTCGTTGAAAAAACAATTTTCCTCTTTGGGTTCATACCTGCAACTTTTAACTCAGCCTTAATTCGTTGTCTTAAATTCAATAAATCCTTTATTTGAACTTCCCCGTACCGCACAACATGATCACCATATGCAATTGAGACAACTCTTTCTCCGCTTTGCAGTTTTTGAATTGCTTTCTCAACTTGAGTTAAATATTCTTCACTGTACATTTTGACTACTAAGCCATTTACTCTGTCTTAATTTTTTAGGCTTTTTGCTTTCCATTTTTCCACTTAAACTATTCCATTTACTCTCTGGCCATCTGTCTATTCCCAGTGCTATCGATGCTGCTCTTGCGTAAACTCGGCAATCTAGTACTTCATTTCTTTCTCTTACCTTTTGCCACTCTTGTTTGGTGTATCCTTTCACCACTTTGCTGACTAATTGCTCTGCCGTTAGCTGCTTAAAATATTCAGGTGCATACTCAGGAAAATGACAATATCCAGGTAGAGCTTTTCCTTCTTCTTCTTTTAAAATATTAAGTAATTGAAAAAGCTCTGACTTTAATATCGATACTCCTACTGGCCATAGCTTTATTCCTCTTTTCAGCTTTTGACCACCAACTGTTATATCTACTCTACTTGGGCTACTAAGTGGCACTAGTGCTTTATTTACACCTTTTACTGCCATTACTCTTCCAGATCCTTGATGACCTCTTACCCAGTTGTATACTTCTTGCGTTGCATATCCAGCATCTACCGCCATCATGCTTATCATATATTCAAGTCCATTTTCACCGATAAAATGATGATTTAAGAGCTCAGAGAGTTTTCCCCATACTTCTCCTCTTCCAGTATCACCTTCAAATACTCGGTAGTCTATTGACCAACTTTCACGGCTTTTTCCCCATGCTACAACTTCCACCTCTAGACGATCTTTTTGGACATCTACTCCTGCTGTGAGAACTACTTCGCCTTTTGGTACTGTGCCTACGGGAAAAAATTCTCTCCTGTTAAATAATTGCTTCCAATCTGGTACTTCTCCTTTGTCTACCCAGGTTTCTCCAAGCGTTGTATTTATCCAAACTTTCAGTAATTGTTCACTTTCTTTGGCATGGAGAAAATCTTCTACTGCTTGAGTCCAGCTATACCAGCCTACTGGACTATAAAGACTTGAAAGATGAAATCCTTTTTTCTCACCTTTTACTCTATTAGTAGCTCTCCATTCTCCACGTTCTAGCATCTCTGTCTTTTGATGATTTTCTATTTTGCCGCTACATTCAGTGCAGACATAATGTGCTGTTCTTGAGTCGTTATTTTCCCATTTTATTTGTGACCATTTTAGAACTTGATAGTAATTACAATGCGGACATGGTACAAAAAAATATCTCTTATCTGTTGCTTCAAATTCTTTCTCAATTCTGCTTATTCCATGAATCGTTGGTGTTGATACTAAAAAAATCTTTCGCCGTGCAAATGTATTAGTACGGGCTATGCTGAGTAAAACTGGATCTCCTTCACCTCCCGAATCTCCTGGATACGCATCTATCTCATCAAGAAAGAGATATTTTACTGGCATAGATCTCAGTCCTACACTGCTATTTGCTCCAGTAATCACAACTATTCCACCTGGAAACTCCTTACTTTGTACAGTATTGCCTGAATCTCTTGATCTTGGGTCTTTTACTTTACTTTTTAAACATGGTGTACTTTCTATTAACGGCGCAAATCTTCCTTTTGACCAACGCTTTCCCATTTCAACTGTTGGCTGTACTACCAGCATTGGACCTGGTGTTTGATCTATAATATAGCCTATCCAATTATTTCCTGCTTCTGTTCCCCCAATCTGCGCTCCTTTCATGAATACTATTTTTTCAGCCGGTGAAGAAGGAGATAGTGAATCCATGATCTCTTTTAAATAAGGAGTTCTCTCTGTTCTCCATTTTCCTGGCTCTGATGCTGCAGTTGCTGCTAAAACTCGATACTCATTTGCCCACTCTGACACTTTAAGCTGGGGATCTGGTCTTAAACCTTCAGAAAATGATGTGGCGTATATCATATTGCTAGCTCTTCACCATCATTAGATGATACTTCAACATCACTTAAAATAGAACTGCACTCACTTGTTTTCTCACTTTCGAGTTCAATAAACATTTTCTTTTCAAGTGCTTCTTCTATATACTTCTGAATTAAATTACTCATTATTATTGCAGCTATGAGCGCAACTATTCCCACCATTACCGCAGCTATAATGTTAGGGTAAATTCCTACTATCGCTATTGCGCATATTGTTATAGTGACACAGATGATATTGGTATATTTCTTTATTTTTTTGTCTGCTATTTTCCTTTCTTCAAAATATTTATTGCTCAATAAATGAAATGTTGGAAAGTTCTTCTGTCTTCCAAATAACACTATTTCCTTCTCTTTGCTCAGTAATTTTATTAATTTTGCGTTGTTCGTTATTATTGCATACTGAAAAACATCCGTGGCATCTGCTCCTCTCTTTAGCAACAACTTTACTACGTTAAAGTGACCATGCTTTGCAGCAACATAAATTCCCGTTTTTCCACTCTCATCTACAGCATCTATTTCAACTCCTTCACCAAGAATACCGTCTATTAGGTCTTCATATCCTTTTCTGGCAGCTAAATGAAGCAAACTGTTTTTATCAGCTCCGTATCTATTACTTGCTAAAATCTTTACTATATCTAATCTATTTGCTTCTTTTGCATAACAAAATGGTGTCTTGCCATTATCATCCTTAATTAAAGGATCTATATCCTCTCGGGTTAGTAATACTTCTACTGTTTTAAGTCTTTCAGCGTAATGTAGTGGTGTTTTATTTTCATAGTCTTGTAAATTAACTCCAGCATTAGGAACATTTATTAAGCATCTTACAATATCTAAACATAAGTCCCTTTCGTCGTAATTACTACTACTTATAGCTACGTGCAAAGAAGATAATTTCATTGCATTTCTGCCGCTACCAGCTATATTGACATTCGCACCAAGATTTGAAAGTAATTTTACTACTTCTAGCTTCTTGTTGTTTACTGCATAATGAATTGCTGCATGATTTCTCACGTCAAGAACATCCTTATCCGCGTTTCCTTCTCTAATTAAAATTTCTACTATTTCTTCATGTCCAGCTCCTGCCGCTAAGTGTAATGGTGTATGTAGTAAAGCATTCTGCTCATTAACATTAACTCCTTTGTTAAGTAAAAATCTTACAGCATTTGCTTCATTCAACATCGCAGCTAAGTGAAGCAAGCTATCTCCCTCTGATCCATATTTATGATTGATTAGTGCTTGTAATATTTCTTCTCTTGCACAAGAAAGCGCACTTTTACCATCATCATCAGCGATCAGTGGATTAATATTTTTCCTGTTCAGTAAGAGTGCAACCATACTAAGCTCGTTAATTTCTACTGCATAATGCAGTGGTGTCTTTCCGTTTGATCCTCTGACATTAACATCTAATCCAGGTTGATTAATGAGGCACTTTATTAATTCTAAACTTAACTTAGCAGACATTATTAAAATTTAGCGTTAGATAATTCTTGTAATGAGTTTGTAATCTCTTCGGTTAGCGCCATATGAATCTTTTCAGTGTCACTCAGTGATGCAAGCAGTGCTGAAACTCTATTTGGAATATTAAGTAAATTATTACGGACAACTCTTGCCACATTAAATGCATCGCGCTTTACTTCTTCTACTGCTACAAGTTCTCCTATCTCAGCCTTAGCTTTCGCCTCAAGTAGTTTACCACGTTCCATTTCATTTTTTATTCGAGTTTTAAGCAACATTGTGGAAAGGTTACTTGTATTTTCGTTTTCTGGATTTTTCCTCCTCAGTGGCTGACTTGGATCTCTGATTGTTTCTATAGCCCTGTTTGCTTGTTCTCGGTCAATGAGTCCATCCTCCAACTCAACTATTCCTTTTTTTACTAAATAACAGACATATTGCTTTGATACTCCTATCTCTCTTGCCCATTCTGTTTGTGTGATTTTTTCCACTCTTTTCCTCCTCTCTTTTCGCTCCTTTTTACGAATTTTCTTCTTGAATTTCCGCAAAAGTTTTACCAGTACTGGCTAAAAGGGCATCTCTTCCGGTATATATTTGCCAACGTTTTATGGTTACATCTACAAATTTTGAATCTAGCTCTATTGTCCTGCAAATTCTTCCTGTTCTCTCACATGCAATCAATGTGCTACCAGAACCACTAAATGGATCAAGTACTATATCTCCTGGTCTACTGCTATTAACTATTGCTCTTTCCATTAATTCTACTGGCTTCATCGTTGGATGTAGTGTATTGTGCGTTGGCTTATCATAAAACCACAGATCACTTTGATTTCTTCCTCCATGCCACTCACGTTTATTGCCGCTTTTCCATCCATAGAGCATTGCTTCGTATTGTCTTTGATAATCTGATCTGCCTAGCGTAAAGTGATTCTTTGCCCAAATGATAAATGTCGACCAACGACCACCTGCTTCTTCAAATACTTTTTGCAAGGTTGAAAACTCTGATGATGATATGCAGATGTAAATTGCACCTTTCGTATATGCTAAAATATTGGAACAGATGTCGTAGAGAAAAAGCTCATACTTTTCACCTTGATTATCATTTAATATCTTTTTGTCTTGGCTACTACCATAATCAACGTTATATGGAGGATCACACACGGTAATATCTGCCATCTTGTCATCCAATACCGCTTTAAATGATTCAACTACAGAGCTATCACCACAGTAGATTCTATGACCACCTAAAATCCATAGATCACCTGGTTTTGTTACTTCTACTTTTTTGTCATCACCAGCTAAGTCAGAAAGATCTTCTTCTTCACTATCTAAATCATCGAGAAAGTTTTGAACTTTTTCTAGCTCAAATCCAGTCATTTTAAGGTCAAACTCCAAATCTTCTAACTCTTGAATTTCTACCTTTAAAAGATCATCGTCCCACTTTGCCCAATTAGCTGATTGATTGGCAAGTAACCGAAAAGCTTTGGTTTGGGCTTCACTTAAGTTATCACTGAGCACCACTGGAATACTCTCCATACCAAGTTTTCTTGCTGCTTTAAGTCTTAAATGACCGTCAACTACAGTTCCATCGCTTTTTGCAACTATCGGAATACGAAAACCAAACTCCCGAATTGAAGCGCACATTCTGTTTACTACGTCATCATTTTTACGAGGATTACGCTCATATTCGACGAGATTTTGAGTAGGATAGTAGTGGATTGCTAAATTCATATAATTTAAATTCTTAATAATTAAAAAGTTAATATTCAAAATATGTCTAACACTAGAAAAGGCCTGAGGTCGAACCCACCAAACCCGCCAGTATGGCCGAAAGGACCCACTTTTTATGGGTTTTTTGTCTTATTAATATCTTTACTAATATAGAACATTAATGCCAAAGCATCGGCCTCATTATCATCTCTAGGTGAAAAACTTTTTTCACGTATCGCTTCAATAACTTCACTCTTACTTGCATTGCCTTTGCCTGTTATAAAGCGTTTTATAGTTTTAACATTAACACCCTGGTAGGGAATATTGTTCTCTTCACACCAAGCAGATAGAACGGCAAGAAAACCGCCATAGCAATGGGCTGCATCAGTTCCAAGGTGTCTTCTCACTTCTTCAAAATACACTGCAGTGAACTCATGTTTCAAAGAATTAAGCCAATTACGAAAATTCAAGAAGCACATGCCACCTCCGCTAAAACGACTACCATGAAAGCCTTTGCTTCCACTTTCAATTATTCCATCTGTTAGAATTGCCCAGCCCGTTTGCTTGCCTAGATCTAGTGTTAGGATTGACATTTATTTGAAACTTTTGTGTTTGAAGCGCGTAGAGGTAAACTAACCTCGTTGAAACAATGCCCTTCTATTATATATATACCGGATTTCTTACTACTTTTTCCGGGATTTTTTCAAAAAAAGTTAAAATAATTTTTAATCACAAAAAATGAAGAGACTGTAGAAAAAAAGGTTTTCATATTGCCTTTTCTGTTGTTTTTTTGGCATTTTGTAGTGATTTATGTTAGATTACTTGAGTTTATTTAGGCTAAAATATATATAATGTCTATTTACGGGAGAACATGGTGGGGTAAGAAATGGCTTCAATCTTTCAGTGAAGTTGATTACGATAACCGCCTTTCACGTGGTAGAACTTATGCTAATACTGGTCGAGCTTTTGGTATTCAAATCAACGGCAATACAATTACAGCCAAAGTTAGTGGTTCAAGACCTCATCCATATAAAGTTAAAATAACACTCAATGAATTAAATTCATCAGCTATCCGTTGTATTATTGAAAATTCGCCCTTTATATTGCCTAAATTAATAAATAGACAATTACCAACACTTTTGTTTGATAAGCTTAACGACTCAGGTATTAAATTATTTCCTTCGAATTGGGAAGAAATGAACGCAAGTTGCAATTGTCCTGATTGGGCTATGCCTTGTAAACATATTGCTGCTGTAATTTATCTTATTGCTGCAGAAATTGATAAAAACCCTTTCGTAATTTTCAATATTCATAATTGTGACTTGTTGTCGCTGATTGATGATTTTGGAAATGGAAAATTAGAAAACATTCAAAGTATTCTAAAAATTAATGATCTATTTAAATCGTCTTCTAAAGTTAAAGTATATGACCAAGTAAACTTAAATGATATTGATCTATCGACTATTCCTAACCTTGCCAGCTGTATCGAAAATATCTTGACGAATAATCCACTCTTTTTTGAAAAAAATTTTCACAGTATTCTGCAAACAGCTTACAAGCATTGGCAAAAATATCCTACGGGGAAATCAGATTATTTTTTCTACTCTTCCAAGAAAAAGCTATCGGAAGAAGAATTGTTTACTAGCAAATGGGGAAGTATTGAACACTGGCAAACATTTCAATTATTTATCAATGACCAATACCAAGTTATTCAAGTAAGCAATGGTATAGCTAATTCATTTATGCTCAGCGAAAGTGTTTCAAGGAACATAGCACAATTTTTAAACGATATTCCTATTTCATTACTGCATAAGCTTAATCCTGAGCTTCGCTTCATGCATATGATTTCACAGTTTGCACGTATGCTCATGGAAAAATCAGCACTAGTACCACAAATACTACAAAATAAAAGAGGAGAATTTATAATTAGGTGGATCCCTGCGTTGTTTAATGAATCAGTCAAAGAAATTCATAGAAAAATATCATCTATGTGTCCACCTCTACTAATTCAATATCAGAAAACTTCTATAGAGCCTGAAGAACAGGTTAATATTGCAATTTCTTTAATCCTTTTGGGATACATGGCAAATAATTTTCCTGCAGCACTTGATAAGTATAGAGAAAAGAATACCTTTCCTTCATCGATGGATAAGTATAGAGACAAGCACATCTTTGCATTATTTTTTACTGGATCAGCATACAAGTTTAGTGAGTTTAGCAACAGAGAAATACCTCAAGCAATTAATCTCTGGTTATCACGGCTTTATTTAACAGATAAACCATACAAACTTTACTTAATAGTAAAAGATTATTATGAAAGATTTGAGCTTCATATACAGGTATCTTTAGATGATGGAAAATCGATAATAAAGCTGAAAAAAGCATTGTCTAACTGCAGCACAAAACTGAGCATTTTATCTGATATGGGAATGCTGTCCGAATACATACCTGAGCTAGAAAGATCGATTGACGACAGCAGTAGATTACTGTTTAGCTTAGATGATTTTGCACCATTGTTTTTAAATATCTTGCCGGTGTTAAAAGCAATTGGCGTTATAGTTATCTTACCGAAATCACTGGAAAAAATCCTAAAGCCAAAGTTGAGTCTTAATTTATCTGCTAAAGGCAAAATTGAAGAAGATCGGAAAAGTTTCTTAACGCTTGAAAAATTATTGAAGTTTGATTGGAAAATAGCGATAGGTGATAAAGAGATAAGCATTACAGAATTTAAAAAGCTACTGAAAGATTCTCGTGGACTTATAAAGATTATAGACCAATATGTGCTTTTGGATGATAAGGAGGTAGAAGCTCTACTGAAAAAATTTGATAAGTTACCTGAACGCTTGAGTCAAGCAGAGCTGATGCAAGCTGCTTTAGGAGGTGAACTAGATGGAGCAAAGGTAGGACTTGATCAGCAGATTAAAAGCCTATTTGAAAAGCTTAACACTTATGTACCTGTTGATGTACCAAGTAACCTAACAGCACAGTTACGTCCATATCAAAAACGTGGATTTAGTTGGCTTGTGCAGAACATAGAGACGGGATTTGGTAGTATAATTGCTGATGACATGGGTCTTGGCAAAACACTACAAGTTATTGCAGCCATTTTATACTGTAAGAATGTGGGATTTTTAGATGAAGATAAAGTCTTGATAGTAGCGCCAACAAGCATATTAAGCAATTGGCAACGAGAGATGGAACGTTTTGCATCAGAATTAAAGCTTTTCATCTATCATGGACAAAATCGAGAATTGGCAAATGATTATGATGTAGCTCTCACATCCTATGGTCTTGCGCGTCGTGATAAAAAAGAGCTTAACAGAGTAGGATGGTTTTTGCTCGTGATTGATGAAGCCCAAAATATAAAGAATCCCCACAGTGAACAGAGCAAAGCTATAAAAGCTATTGCAGCAAAAAATAGAATAGCAATGAGTGGTACACCTGTTGAAAATAGGCTACTAGAATATTGGAGTATTTTTGATTTTACTAATAAATATTACCTTGGTACTCCTAAGGAATTTAAAACTCATTTTGCAACACCAATTGAAAAAGCGAGAGACAAAGTTTGTCTAGAGAAGTTCATGAAAGTTACTCATCCCTTTATGCTACGTAGGGTAAAAAGTGATAAAAGCATTATAGAGGATCTACCAGATAAAATTGAAAATAATCGTTATTGTTCTCTAACTCCAGAGCAAACAGCACTTTATCAAGAAGTAGTTAACACAACTATGAAAAAGATAGAAAGGAGTGAAGGAATTGAACGTAAGGGTCTAATTCTTAAGCTTATCAATGCTTTAAAGCAAGTTTGTAACCATCCATCGCATTTTGGCAAGAAAAAGCGTGCAAGTATTGAACAGTCAGGAAAGATGCAGATGCTAGAAGAGATATTGATAGGAATTAGTGAGCTTGCAGAAAAATCATTGATATTTACTCAATACACTGAAATGGGTGAGATTATAGCTAGGCTACTTGAAGAAAAGTTTGAATCAAAAGTGCCATTTTTGCATGGAAGTTTATCCCGTAAAGCACGAGACAAAATGGTTAATGATTTTGAAAACTCATTTCGATCAAATATTCTCATAGTATCTTTAAAAGCTGGTGGAACAGGGCTTAATTTAACAGCAGCAAACCATGTAATACATTACGATTTATGGTGGAATCCAGCAGTGGAAGCACAAGCAACAGATAGAGCGTACCGTATTGGACAAGAACGTAATGTTATGGTGTACAGGCTACTTTCAACAGGTACTTTTGAAGAGCGTATTGATGAGATGATTCAAAGCAAGAAAGAGTTAGCAAACTTAACTATAAGTAGCGGTGAAAGTTGGATTACAGAATTTAGCAATAATCAATTGAAAGATTTGATCAATATAAGAAATGCTGTATAAAAAACAAGTTCAGCTATCCACTTCTTATCTTAAAAATGTAAAAAAACAACATTTGGCCTGCTAACACATATCTTATCGCATTCGGACTATTATAAGAAAGGCTATACAGAGTATGAATCTGATTTTGATGAATTAATTAAAGCAGGTGAGAAAATAACTACAACAAAGACCAGCTTGTAGTTGAGTTATCTGTGTTTGACATCTTGTCTACCACCTTTTGTTTTAATTTCAAGGGGGGTGACCCACCCTTTAGAAAGCCCTATCTGCCAATAAATAGTGAAAACATAAATCTTTGTCTCCATTGTACGCGATGAAATTGGAGACGTAAATAAATAAATTTAGATCTTTATCTCCATTTTAAGCAGTTTACGAGCTCCATAGCTTATGTTTATGGCAAAACTTTTTTTCTTTAACTTCACCTACAATTTATTTATAGAGATTATCTAAAATAACCAGCTTTTATTGCACCGATTTAAAAGATCGTCCACTTTTTTGAAAAAATATTTTACAACAAATAAAAAACGTGATAAACTGGAGTAAGGCTTTTTTATAGCAAGTAAAAGTTTAAGGTAAGAAATAATTTAAAAATGACTCTTAACCGGGTTTTGGGCTACCTTACATGAGTAACTTAGGTTCTGATTGTACAATTGTACCCTGAAGTCGTAGAATCTCTTTAAAACGCTATTATTAGCCATCTTGTCTTTTGTAAGCATTTATCTTTTTCAGGTTATCCAAAATGCAATAGTAGGTTTTTCATATTTTTGTCTCTGTGTTGTATTTTTATTTAGGGCGATCTGATTCATTAAGTCTTTTGGAAATGGAAAAATAACGTCTTATAGGTATTAAATGGATAAAAATGCAGAATTTCAATGGTTTAAGTGTATTATATTTCTATTTCCTTATTTTGAAATTTTGCTGGAAAACTCAGAACGGCTTTTTACTCCTTAAAACCTTACTTTGAAGAATAGGCCACAGTAGTAGATTAGGCATTTACCATAAAAATGTTACCTTTAGCTATTTTTAAAGGCTATTAAAGTTTAGTGATACCTTTAATTATCTTACAATAACTCGGTTTATGTCTACTAATATCATGAAATGCAGCTGGTCCACCTGTATGCATAAGTAGTTAGAGTAGGTTATAGGCGGCTTTAAAAAACCGGTTAGTTGCCACTTGAGTTTATTTTTTAAATGACTTTTATATTTCGGTTAAAAATTTAAATGGACGGTATATTAGCCTTTTTGAAAACCATTTCAGTTGAGCACCGCGGAACTTCTCTTAAGGTTTATATTATAATAAACTTATTACAGTTCATGTTTTTTTGCTTAACTTGTTATTTAAAAATTAAAAAAGTAATAAATTAAACACTTAAGCGCGTTAATAATATTTAGGTAGGTATTATGAAAGGTACATATCCTATATGTTCTATTATTATATATTATTATTTATTATATATATAATATATAAGGTTTTACCTGAAACTGGGCTACACTCAAAAACCCTCTATAATCCTAGCTTTTAAAGCAATTAAGAAGTTTTTTTGAATTTCAAACTTAAATTACTCTTAACCCTTTAATATAGCCGGGTTTTTCCTTTTAGGAGATTTCATTTTCCAATCTAAAATGGCTTAAACTGCCAAAAATCTATGTAATCTCGAATCTAAAGTACTTAATTCACAAGTAATTATTATGAATACCTTTACCAATATAGCGTTTTGTGGCTACTTCTTATAGACTCTCCCCTGAGTATATTGTAAACACGTTAAGCTCTATTAAAGTTTAATAGAAAAATCGTAATGAAAAAAATTTTAGAGCAAATCATATTTCAGACTGCATTTCTAGTATATATCTGTTATGGAGGAGAAAAAAGGATGGCTTATTTGGTTATTCTCATAAGCAAAGTATAGTATATTTTGCAACATAATGCAGATGCAACTTATAGGCGGCCTTTTTGTTTAAAGTTAAAATGAAATTAAATTTTGTAATTTTTTTGAGGAGTGTAAGTTGAGAGCAGAGTTAAATTTTCAATACCACCATTTACCTCTACAGAAGAGAACTTTTTTAGTGTTGCCTATATATTTTTGTAGTTTTTCGGACGAATTTGAAATTGAACGTGTATATATACTACAGGGGAATATGAAAGATAAGAGAACGGAGTTGTGCAAAATTTTCTAAAAAGTGAACAGTTTTTGTAATTTTGTTGAACTTACTATAGTAAGACCTAGCAGACCTGGTCTTCTGAATTGTAAATATTTGGGGTAAATATGGACAGTGTCAACTTACGCTTGAAAAAAATTTCTCCACTCTTCCGGAAAAACCTATGAGAAATCCGGTATTACTATAGTAAAAGGTACAGAGACATCTCTCTACCCATTTATGACTGTATTTTAAATTACCAGCCTTTAAAAACATCATCATGAGCTATGTAGCAGAGACATTCTGTCAACAAATATAGCTTATTTTAACAGGAGAAAACAATATGCATGACAAGCAAGCTTTATTTGAAAGAGCAGCAGAAGTAAAAGCAGAACTACTCTCAAGAATAGAATCATCTTTATCCTACTTATTACCAAATGGTACTTTCCACGGTGGTAAGTTCTATGTTGGTAATATTAGAGGAGATAAAGGGAAAAGTTTAGTAGTAGAAACAAGAGGAGAAAGAGCCGGATTATGGCACGATTTTGCTACTGGTGAAGGCGGAGATATACTTAATCTCTGGTGGGATGTTACTAGTCAGACTAAGTTTCTTGATACCATAGAAGATATAGAAAAATGGCTTGGTCACTCAACAAACCATAAAGAAGAATTTTCAGAACATTTAATAGCATGTTGGGACTATCATGATGAAAATAATCAAGTAATAGCTAAAATTTACCGTTATGATAGCACTTCAGGGAAAAAACGATATAGCTGTTTTGATGTAAAAAACTCAAGTAGTACTGCTCCAGATCCAAGGCCTTTGTACAATGTTCCAGGTATAATTAAATCCGATAAAATTGTTTTCGTTGAAGGTGAAAAATGTGCTGAAAGTTTAATCAGTAAGGGCATAACAGCCACAACAATGATGTTTGGAGCAAATTCACCTGTAAATAAAACAAATTGGGCTCCGCTAAAAGGTAAACACATAACCATATGGCCAGACAACGATAGTTCAGGTCAGAAATATGCTGAAAATGTTGCAAAGAAGCTTTTAGATATAGGCGTTGCATCGCTTTCTATTCTTAAAATTCCACAAGATAAACCAAAAGCTTGGGATGCTGCTGATTGTATTAAAGAAGGAGTAGACGTCAAAAGATTTTTAACCTCAACTGTTTCTCTCCCATATACAAAAAACGTTACTTCATTTCCTGTATTGCAGTACCTAAATGACAAATCACCAATGCCAGAAGACATAATTGCTCCTAGAGTTTTAACTCCTAGTGGTCTTTTAGTTTTTGCTGGCGCGCCTAAAGTGGGAAAAAGTGACTTTCTTATTTCTTGGCTTTTTCATATGGCATCTGGAACTCCATTTTTTGATATGGTGCCAAAAAGGCCCTTAAGAATCTTCTACCTTCAGACTGAAATCGGTTACCACTATATGCGTGAACGGTTGCAACAGATGAAACTTAGTGAAGAACTTATTAAACTTGCTGCAAACAATTTAGTTATTACACCACAGACTAAGCTGCTTTTAAATGAAAATGGCATTAAAGATATCGTAACTGAAGCAGAAAGAAACTTTGACCTAAACACCATTGATATCATAGCGGTAGATCCATTGCGTAACGTTTTTGATGCTGATGAATACGGTAACGAAAATGATAATAATGCCATGATTTTCTTTCTCCAGGAGAGAGTTGAAAAACTGCGTTCTCTAATCAATCCAGATGCTGGAGTTATTCTTGTGCACCATACAAAGAAAATGCAAAAGAAACTATTAGAAGAAGATCCATTTCAAAGTTTTAGTGGCGCTAGCAGCTTACGAGGATTCTATACCACTGGAATGATCATGTTTAGGCCTGATGAGAAGAACAGCTATCGTCAACTGATGTTTGAGTTACGTAATGGAAATTCTGTTATGCCAAAATTTGTTGATAAAATTAATGGTCATTGGTACGAAGTTGACGCTGAGTCACAAAGGTTAATAAATAAAGACTATGGTGAAAAACTAGATGCCGAACGTTCTCGTAGATATGACATCATCTTGGACTTAATATGTGCAGAAGGACGTAAGGGCCATGTTTATACAATTAATCAGTTTTGTCAGGCATTTGAAAATAAAGAAGGTCTTGGCAGTACACATTCTATACGTGATCGTCTCGATGTCCTTGCTACCAAAGGCTATGTTAAATTCAACAAAGAAGGCAAAAATGCTGCAAGAAACAAATACGGAGTACTTTGCGTTGAAGGTATGGAATTTGGGCAAAAAATACTTGATCCAGAGAAGAACAAAAAGGTTACAGTCTATCACAGGTTACTACCTACACACTACAAATCACCGCATTATGGCAGCGTAATTCCTGTAGAAAATCCAAATACTTGGGTTTATCACAATTAAATCATTAACATTTTAAATTATTTCTTAACTAGAGGGGCAAAATATGCATTCTAAAAATTCCTATACTGGTATTAACCCAAAAGTTGTTAAACACATACGACACTATGCTAAACTTCTGAAGAGAGGAAAAGCTTTTGCTTATAAAGAGATTGAAGATATTGAGCAAGATCTTTTACTTGACTGTTTGCCTGGCCTTAATGAACTTGAAGGGCATTTTATAAAACAGTACGTTAAATGCCGTGCCCTCAATTTAAAAGAAAAAGAACTATGTAAAAAACGTACCATTAATTTTGTTGATGAAGCTTTATACGAAGAGAGCGATGAAAGTCTTGAATATACCTCCGCAGTACGCATTGACGTAAATGAAGCAATTGCAAAGTTACCTCGAGAGTTAAGAAAAATATGTAAACTATTGGCAGAAGATCACAGCATTTGTGAAATTTCCAGAAGGACTGGTATACCAAAATCAACTCTCTACGACACAATCAACAAGTTACGCAAAGAGTTTTCCCACCTTAAAACATACCTAAAACGAGATTTCTAACTATAAGGAGGGAAAATATGAAAATAATAAACAGCAAAGAAAGAGCGAAAATTGTCACAGGTGTGAAGATAGTAATCTTTGGACCTTATGGAATTGGCAAGACTAGCCTACTTAAAACCCTCGATGAATCAACAACACTTTGTCTCGATTTTGAAGCAGGACTTTTAGCTGTTCAAGATTGGCAAGGGGATTCTGTAAGTATTCGTACTTGGAATGAGGCAAGAGATATCGCATGTCTCATAGGTGGTCCTAATCCTGCGTTAAAATCTGACCAAGCATATAGTCAAAAGCACTATGAACATGTATCTGGCAAGTATAAAGATCTTCTTTCTGAGGTTTCTAAATACCGCTCTATTTTTATTGATAGCATAACTGTTGCATCACGTTTATGTCTTTCATGGGCAAGGATGCAACCTGAAGCTTTTTCAGATAGATCAGGAAGAGAAGATAAAAGAGCTGCCTATGGATTACTTGCTCAAGAGATGATGGCTTGGCTCAATCAATTTCAACATATCAGAGATAAAGACATCATCATAGTTGGCACATTAGGTCAATATCTTGATGACAGCAACCGTCCAATATGGCTGCCTCAATGTGAAGGAGCAAAAACTGCTAGTGAGATTCCAGGGATAGTTGATGAAGTAATTAGCATGGTTGGAATCAAGAAAGATGATGGCACAGAGGTTCGCTCATTTGTCTGTCAGACTATTAATACTTGGGGATACCCTGCTAAAGATCGCAGTGGCTGCCTTGATATGGTTGAAGAACCGCATCTTGGTAGATTATTTGCGAAAATTAAAGCCAAAACCTTGGCTTCTGTTGCCTAATTTTAAAAGGAGTAATATGGAACAAAGCTTTTTCAACATCGGTCAAAAAATCCCTTTTTATAGCGTAAAGGAATATTTAAGTGATCAATCGCCAATACCAGAAGATATAATTTCACCAAGGATTTTAACAAAAAGAGGTCTATTGGTGCTGGGTGGCCCACCTAAAATCGGCAAAAGTGACTTTTTGATCTCTTGGCTTGTTTACATGGCTGCTGGTAGATCATTTCTCGGTATGACACCAAATAGACCTTTGAAAATCTTCTATATGCAAACTGAAATTGAGTATGAATATATGAAAGAACGGTTGCAACAACTTCAACTGAATAAAGAGCTTTTGGACATAGCTGCCAATAACTTAATTATCACGCCAAGAGTGCAATTATCATTTAGCAGTGAAGAAATAGATGAAATTAAAAATGTTGTCAAAGAGCGTTTCAAACCTGATATTATTGCCATCGATCCTCTTCGCAACATCTTCAACTCAAGTGAATATGGTAATGAAAATGACAACAGCGCTATGCTATTCTTTTTGCAAAAAACGCTTGAAAGACTGAGAAATGTTATCAATCCAGATTCGGGCATAATACTCACTCACCACACAAAAAAACTGTCCAAAAAGATGCTGGAAGAAGATCCATTTCAAGGCCTAAGCGGTGCTGGATCTTTACGTGGATTTTATAGCACTGGCATGGTGATGTTTGCTCATGATGAAGAAAGCACTACCCGTCAAATAGTGTTTGAGCTGCGAAATGGTGAACGTGTGGCAAGCAAGCTTGTCGATAAGATAAATGGTCGTTGGAAGGTTGTAGACCAATGGAGTTGATTCTTTTTTTCACTTAATTTATAGGAGGACAATATGTTATCAGATTTTTTAACTGATTTTAATACTGCAAAATTACAAAGTAATTTAATACCAAAAGGGACAACGGTAAAAGTCAAAATGGCCATTAAACCTGGTGGTTATGAAAATTGGTTCACTAAAAGCTATGCTACCGGCAGCATCTATTTAAACGCTGAATTTACCGTCACTGAAGGTCAATATGCAAAACGTAAGATTTTTCAAGTAATTGGTATTAAAAGTGGCAAAGCAAGCGTTGAAGGAGAAGATACTTGGGGAGAATCTGGACGTTCTATGCTTAGAAGTATTTTAGAGTCAGCACGGAACATTCATTCAAATGACACTTCAGAAAAAGCAGTTATTGCTAGAAAAATCAACTCTATAGCTGATTTTAACGGATTAGAGTTTACTGCAAAAGTCGGTGTTGAAGCTGATCGATATGGAGAAAAAAACAAGATTGCTACGGTTATTACCCCGGAGAATGCTGAGATTGACTGGATCCCATTTTGAGGTACGACGAACTGGACTGCTGTCATTGAGAGGGCTATGAAAGATGCAGTAGGAAAAAACGTAAAGCTGAAAGAAGAAGCGATAAAATGCAGAGTCTTTTGAAACTGTTTGTGAGCTTTGATTTTCAATATGTCAAAAAGCATTGTCTCGGTATTCTTGAAAGAAAAAAGTAGTTCTGGTTTCTTAAGATAAAAGAATATTTAAGCATAGAAATGCACTTCAAAAAAAATTTTCATTTTTTCCGGAAAAACCTGTGAGAAATCCGGTATATATATAGTAAGAGGGGCAAACATGTCAATACTCACACAGTCAGGAAGAGCAGCAATAGCGGCAAGTATAAAAGAACAGCCTATACATCTTGCTTGGGGCAGTGGTGATGCCAATTGGGAAAGTAGTCATCAAGTCGAAAAAGTTTTTGTTGAGGATGAAATAGCTCTAGATCACCATACTATTAAAGATGTAAGGGTTTTTACAGGACAAACAATGCATCAGCCAAGTGTTGACTATACAGTTGATAGCAGTACTGGTGTAATTAAACGTACGGAAAATAGCTCTATTCCAGTAAGTGATAAAGTTACCATAGAGTACATTCAAAGCGCACCACCTGAACCTATAAATTCTATAAAGCTCTTGAATGAACTTGGCAGACGTACTGCAGATGAAGTGCTATTCTGCACAGGTGATGAAAACGGCGAACTTATAACTCCTTCTGGAAGGTTTAGGCCTTCTGATGTACCAACCAATAATCTTTTTCTCAAATTCACTTTCGATTTCACGGATGCAGCAAATCGAGTAATCAGAGAGCTAGGGGTTATGGTTGGTACTAAAGTAAAAAAAGAATTACCTGAAGGACAGAGATATTTTGAACCTCAAGATATAGAAGACCATGGGATTTTATTGGTTTTGGAACATACCGTATCACTTATCAGAACATCTGCAACTCGGGAAACTTTTTCATTTGTTGTAACTTTTTGAAACAAAATGACTTTAAACGCCTATTATAACCGTTTTAATCCTGACAAAGAATACGAAAAAAGTTTGTTTCTAGCAGGAAGAGGTCTACAGTCAGCAGAATTAAACGAAACCCAAGAATATGCTCTTTCTAAGCTTAAAGGCATAGGTGATGCAATATTTCGTGATGGTGATGTTATAACAGGAAGCAATTGTATTATAGATAGAGAAACTGGTAAAGTTACGCTTGAATCAGGAAAAATCTATCTTCGTGGAGCAGTTAGAAAAGTCGAAAAAGAAGAATTTATTATTCCACTGAGTACTATAGTTCGCATAGGTGTTTATTATCTAGAATCTACGATTACAGAACTTGAGGACGAAAATCTTCGTGATCCTGCTGTTGGTACAAGAAACTATCAGGAAGTAGGAGCTGCAAGGCTTAAAGTTTCCACCATTTGGGGTTATCAAGCAGAAGGTCTTTCTCCACGTTTTTCTGAAGGAGAATTTTATCCAATTTATAACATTGAAAATGGAGTATTAATAGAACATTCACCGCCACCACAAGCAAATATAGTAACTACTGCTCTTGCTCGTTATGACAAAGAAGCCAATGGTTCCTATGTCGTAAATGGTCTTGAAGTAATGTTCCTGCAAAAGGAAGAGGGAGAAGGAGGAAAAAAAATATTTGTGATTAATGAGGGCAAAGCTCATGTTGATGGCTATGAGATTGAACTTCCTCACAGTATTCGTGTTTCTTTTGATGAAGATCCGGATATAAAATCAGTTGAATCAGAACCACATACTTTTCAGCCAAATAGCCAAAGAGTAATGGAACTGAAGGTTAATGATTTTCCAATAAATGAAATTAAAAAAGTAGATATAACTGTTCAGAAAACCATTACTGTTACTCATGGTTCATACTCTGGAGCTATTGATCCGATACCTGACTCTGCAGTACTTGAGATTATTCAAGTTAAACAAGGCAATGTTATTTATGAAAACAGTATAGATTACAAACTAAACGCAGGAAACGTTGATTGGTCATTACCTGGTAAAGAACCAGCTCCTGGAAGTAGTTACCTGATAACCTATCGCTGTCGCACTCATGTAAGCCCTGAAGATATAAGTGAAGAGGGATGTAAAGTAAAAGGAGCAGTTGATAACAGCTTGGTTTTGATAGATTATACCTGGAAAATGCCCCGCTATGATTTAATTACTATCGATAGCAAAGGAGTAGTAAGGAGAATAAAAGGTATAGCTCACCCTTGGCGACCATCAATGCCTAAAGCACCTAGCGGACAACTTTTGCTCTGCTACATTCATCAGACGTGGAAAAACGGAGAAAAAGAAGGGGTAAAAATAGTGAATAATGCTATTCATGCTGTACCGATGAATGAGCTTGAAGCAATGAAAAAAGGAATAAATGATCTTTATGCGCTGGTTGCAGAGGAACGTCTACGCAATGATGCAAATTCAAGAGAACCTACCACCAAAAAAGGAGTATTTGTTGATTCATTCTTTGATGATGATATGCGTGATCAAGGAATTTCGCAGTCTGCAGCAATAGTAAATAGAGAGCTAGTTCTGCCAATAGATGTAGAAGTTGCAGATATTGAAAAAGGTGGGGAAAGATATCTTTTGCCTTATAAACTTGAACCGGTACTGGAGCAGCTTTTACAGACCAAAGGAGAAAAGATCAATCCATATCAAGCTTTTGATCCAGTCCCGGCACAAATTACTCTAAATAAAAACATTGACCACTGGACAGAGGTTACCACGAATTGGAAAAGTCCAGTAACTAGAGTGTTTAATACTAGAGAAACAACAGAGCTATTGTCAAGTAATTCTTATGAAACTGAATTTATGCGAGAAGCAGTACAGAATTTTGAGATCGAAGGTTTTGAGCCAAATGAAAAGCTCAAGGAGGTGAAGTTCGATGGTATCTTCATTCAGCCTACTGCGTAAGAGGTAAAAATATGCTCACAGCTAACAACCAGGGAAAATTAAAGGGAAAGATAAAAATCCCAGCAAATATTCCAGCAGGTACTAAATTAGTACAATTTTATGGGGATAAAGGAAGCTATGGAGAGACAACTTATACTGGTAAAAAAACTATTACCATAGAAGAGAGAAGAAGAGTTATCGCAGCAAGAAGAATTGACCCTTTAGCCCAAACATTTACTTTAAATGAGAGCAGACACATAGGAGGCCTAAACTTATGGTTCACAAATAGCGGCAAAAAACGTGTTGTTGTGCAGATTAGAGAAACAGCAGTGGGAATGCCCTCGCAGACTGTCATTGCTGAAAGCTATATTGAGCCAAAAGATATAAAGATAGATGGCACAGCAACACGTATAAAGTGGTCACCAGTGTTTTGCCATGCAGGAGAGGAGTATGCAATAGTACTGCTTACTGATGATCCTGGTACTGCAGTCAAAATAGCAGAACTTGGCAAATATGATGCAGTAAATAGCCGTTGGGTAACAAGTCAGCCATATCAAGTAGGAGTATTACTTTCATCTAGCAACGCAAGTACTTGGACACCACATCAAAATTTAGATCTAACTTTTAGGCTTTTAGCAACGAAGTTCACTGAAAATTCTCACGTTATTGATCTTGGTAAAGTTACTGCAAATAACGTATCAGATTTAATTGTTTTGACGAACGTCGAAAAAGTAGCATTTGATACCAATGTAGAATTTATTCTGACAGATGAAGAAGGAAAAGAAAATTTTCTATCTGATAACTTGCCGCTCGCGCTGCGTGAAAGACTATCTGGAGAGTTAACAGTAAAGGCAAATTTAAAAGGGTCAAAAGAAAAAAGTCCAGTGCTATATCCTGGGTTACAGCTAGTTCTAGGTAATCTTTCAGAGTCTGGAGATTATGTTACAAGAAGTATTACAGCAGGAGCTAACACTAAAATTACCATAACGTATGATGCGCTAATACCTGGCACTGCAGATGTAAAAGCATATGTGCAAAAAAATGTGGATTGGCAATTAGTAAATTTAACATCAGGAAAACCAATTGGGGAAAATTGGGTGGAGAGAACTCATGTACTATCAAATTTTAATGGCAATGAGACTAGGGTAAAATTAGTTTTAAGTGGAACAGTTGTTTATCGCCCTAAGGTAAAAAATCTCAGAGTGATTGTCACATAATGACTGTTGACCAAACCAAACGAGGATATCCACTGCCTCATCCAGAAAATATTGCAGTTCAAGATGTGGTACGTATTCGAAGAGCTATAGAAAAAATAGATGAAGATATTACCGAAAGAGAAGATGAGCATAATCAACTTAAGAGTAATTTTGAGCGGTTTAATTTTGAGACTTTTTTAAATTTTTGGAAATGAAAGAAGCAATATACCAAAGGATAAAGGATTTAGCAGCAAGTAGCACACCTGATCAACTGGCATATCTTGCAAAATCGCTGGAATTGATAGCAGATAAAAAAGCTATTTCCAACGTTGTGCAGATGACTGAAGTAAAAGGAATAATTGATGCACTACAAAAGAGGCTTAAGGATTTAGCAGCAAACAGTACACCAGATCAATTAGCATATCTTGCTAAAGCATTGGAATCAATAGTCGACAAAAGTGCAGTTTCTGAAATTGTACAGATGACTGATGGTAAGCTAAAAGAGCTTCTTGATAGTGCAAAAAAACACTTAACTGATCTGGATAATAAAAAAGCTAGTTCTTTAGCAGTGATCTCTGAATCAGAGAAGCAGTTATTAAAGAGAATTGATGAAAAAGGAACAACAAATTTATCGCTACTTGATACGAGAAAGAATGCCAATATTGCAGCAATAAATAGCATTAGTAATAGTCATAAAGATGGTCTTAAAGGTTTAGTAGAAGATTTTCGTGCTGTTAATAATGTACCATCTGGCTCATCAATTATTGGGGAAATAGAAACTCGTGATAACCAATTAAAAACATCCCTGATAAATGAGGTAAAAACTCGGGATGAACAGTTAAAAGTGTCTCTTATAAATGAAATAAGAAAGCGCAACATGGTTGAACCAGGGTCATTACCTTTCTTATTTAGTGTACTTGGCAGAAAAAATAATTATTTTGGCCACGGAACTTTTACGACAGAGCTTGGAAAGTGGAGTAGTGATATAACAAAAACTGACTATATGTTACAACTACTAGCAGGTAGCCATACGTACAATACAGATTACGTTAGTTTTTATCGGCCAAGACAACTCAGTTTTATAGAGGGAAGTAAAGGAACATTTATTTACGGAGAGTTATGCACAAAAAGTTTTTCTGGTAGTTATGATGAGATATACTATTATCCGTATGCTGCACTTGGAGTAGTATTTGTAAAAAATACAACCAATGTGAACATAAATAAGACAATAGAATTTGTTGGATCATCGTATTCGAGTACGGAGTATGGGGGAGCAGGATTATTTGTGGGAACACCAGATAATACCAATTCTAATAAATCAAGTATTTCAAGAATAATATGGAAAAATGTTTACCAATACACGAGTTCTGATAGCAAGTTAGCTGGATCTGGTAATGTGGAGATTCCAGCAGGAAAAACAGTTGCAATATTACTTTACACATCATCTTACCTGTATTCCAGGACACAAGTTAGTCAAGGTATGCTTGCATCAAATTATGTACATAACTATGGTCAATTTATTCAGTGGGGGATTTATAACATACGTAGCAATGTTCTAACTACAGGACTTGAAGTAGATGTGGAGAGAACGCTAAAAGCTTGGCAATGTCCAGGATTAGAACGAACTAATCAAATATGGCAATGAGGAGGAATTTATGACTATTTATATACGTTTTGAAAACCACAAGCAGATTGAAACAACAACACTTGAAAACAAACCAACTGGAAATGATTGGTATGAAGCACCAGAAGATTTTGATTGGCAAAAAAGCTATTGTCTAACAGAAGGGGAGAAAATTGTTGAAAGGAATAAGGAAGATATTGAGCTGGAATTATTGGAAAATGCAAAACTTTCTGCACTTTCTAGTCTCCGTACTTATTATAATAACTATACTCACCAATACGCAGGATATTCTCATCAGAAGCTTAAGTCGTACGAAATACAAGCAAAAGCCGCAGAAAACATTCTAGCAGCACCAGAATCTATAGACGAAAAAGATGCAGAAATTATAGAGCCATTAGCAAAAGTACGTGGTATTACAGTTACTGAAATGGCAAGAATCATTGAAGAAAAAGTAAAAAAAGCAGTAAAAGAAATAATGAAATGTGAAGAGTTGGAAGACATTACCAAGAAGAAAATTGCAGAAGCCAAAAGTGTAGAGAACTTACTAAACGATTTTAAACAAAAGATGCAAAGAAATGGCTGAAGAATTTTTGCACGGAGTAAATGTTATTGAGGTAACCTCAGGGGCCAAAGCAGTACGTACAGCTAAATCATCAGTGATAGGTGTAATTGGTACTGCACCTGAAGCAGATGAGCAAAAATTTCCGCTAAATAAACCAGTGTTAGTTGCAGGAAGCTTAAAGGAAGCAGTAAAGCTCGGAAAGAGTGGAAGTTTACCTTCTGCAGTAAATGGAATATTTTCCCAGATTGGTGTAACAGTTATAGTAATTAGAGTTGAAGAGAGTGAAAACAGCGATCCAAAATTAAAAGAAGAAGAGACGCTGAAGAATATAATTGGCGGTGTTGATAAAGAGACTGGAGAGTATCAAGGGATAGAGGCATTCCTCAACAGTGAAAGTATAGTTCATGTTGCTCCAAGAATATTAATTGCGCCTCAATTTACTCATCAATTGCCTGAATCTAAAAACCCAGTAGTAGCAGCTTTGATAGGAGTAGCAGAAAAGCTAAGAAGCATAATAGTAGCAGATGGTCCAAATACCAATGATGAAGAAGTAATAAAATGGAGAAAAAGTGTAGGCAGCTCAAGAGTGTACGTAGTTGATCCTTGGGTTAAGGTATTTATTGAAGGAAAAGAAGAAATCTTGCCAGCAAGCCCATTTGTAGCTGGTTTAATAGCGAAAGTAGATAGTGAGCAAGGATTTTGGCATTCACCTTCAAACAAAGAGATAAATGGTATTGTTGGAACAAGCAGGCCTATTGATTTTACGCTCGGTAATACAAATTGCAGAGCAAACCACTTAAATGAAAATGAAGTAACAACGATAATTCATCAAAACGGCTATAGGCTTTGGGGAAATAGAACATGTTCAAATGACTCAAAATGGGCTTTTTTGTCAGTGAGAAGGACTGCAGATTTAGTCAATGATAGTTTACTTCGAGCTCATTTATGGGCAGTTGATCGCAATATCACCAAAACTTATATAGATGATATGATTGAGGGGGTGAATTCTTATTTGGCCAATTTAAAAGCGCAAGGAGCGATTATCAGTGGAAAATGTTATGCAACACCAGAGCTCAATACACCAACAAATATTGCAAGTGGAAAAGTATATTTTGACTTTGAGTTTACACCACCATATCCAGCAGAACAGATTACTTTTCGTTCACGGCTGGTGAATAGTGAAATATCGTAAATTTTATTAAGGGAAAAAAGGAAGAAAGGTGCTACCAAAGATTTTAAAGAATTTTAACATATTTGTTGATGGTCGTGGTTACGCAGGAAAAATAGATGAAGTAACCTTACCAAAGCTTACCATAAAAACAGAGGAGTACCGTGCTGGTGGTATGGATATCCCAATAAATATTGACATGGGCATGGAAAAGCTTGAAGCAGACTTTACTTTCGCTGAGTATGATTCAGAACTATTTAGACTTTTTGGCTTGATAGATGGAAACTCAGTATCTTTGACGCTCCGTGGAGGAATGCAAGGAAGTGGTAGCAATGATATTGAAGGAGTAATAATCAATTTAAGAGGCATTTTTAAAGAATTTGATTTTGGTAGCTGGAAACCTGCTGAAAAAGCAACGCTGAAGTGTACTGTAGCTGCTCATTACTATAAACTTACTATAGGTGGTAATGAATTAATAGAAATCGATGCTGAAAATATGATAAGAAAGATAAATGGTGTTGATCAAATGGCCTTGCTGCAAACGGTTTTAGGTATTTAGGTTTAGTTTTAAAAGATTTTAGAATTTTATTTTTTAGGAGAAAGTATGACAACAGTAAAACTTGATAACCCAATAACAGTTGATGGAATTTCTGTCTCAGAACTTACCATTAGGCGTCCAAAAGTTAGAGATTATTTAGCTATTGAGAGACTTAATGGTAGTGATCTAAGTAAGGAAGTAACTTTGACTGCCAATCTGACATCAGTTGCAAAAGAAGCAATTGAAGAGTTAGATATTGCTGATTATGTGAAAATTCAAGAGGTATTAAAGGATTTTTTTTCACCGATTATCCAAAAAACTTGAGATTAGAAGTATTAATGTTCAGCTCTGTTGTAGGAGGCGGGGTTGAACAAATACTTGATATGGAGATTAATGAATTTATCTTATGGCATAAAGCAGCGAGGAAGGTACAATGTCAACATTATCTATAAAAATCGGAGCAGTTTTAGATGGCAGTTTTAATACTGTAATAAAGGGAAGTAGTAGTCAACTCTCTAATCTTGGTGAGAATATAAGAAAGCTTGATTCATCTTTAAAGTCAGTATCAAAGTTTAAACAGTTAGGTCATGATGTTTTGACCAGCAGGAGGTCGTGGAAGGGCTTTGAAGATCAAGTAAAATCTTTAGCTAAACAAATGAAAGCGGTGGAGAAACCAAGCAAAACTTTAAAAGCAGAGTTTGACAAGGCCAAAACCTCCGCAACAAAAGCAAAAGAAGCATATTTGAAAAAGAGAGATGCTTTACATTCATTTAATGAAGAAGTAAGAAAAAGTGGAAGAAATATTAAGTCATTAGTAAGTGACCAATATAAACTTGGCTCGCCCATTGAAGCGCTGAAAGGCAAGTATGGTAAGCTTGGGTCTGCAATACGTAGTCACCAAAGTTTTTTAGCAAGTAAGGCACATTTTAAGTCACAAATAATAGAAACAATTGGGCTTGGATTAACGCTTGCAGCTCCAGTTAAAGTTGCAATTGATTTTGAATCGGCTATGGCTGATGTAAAAAAAGTTGTCAATTTCAATAATGAAGCAAAGGAAGCTGATAAATTTGCCAAGAAGTTAAAAGAGATGTCACGTACTATACCATTATCGGCCGCAGAATTAGCACAAATAGCTGCAAGCGGTGGACAGCTTGGTATCAAGAAAGAAGATCTTTTTAAGTTTACAGAAACAGTGGCAAAAATGTCTACAGCATTTGATATGTCCGCAGAGCAAGCAGGTGATTCCATAGCTAAACTCTCTAACATTTACGGAATTGATGTTAGTGAAATGGAGCATGTTGGTAATGTAATCAACCACTTATCAGATAACACTGCTGCTAAAGCAAAAGACATGATTGAAGCTCTAGCAATAGTTGGTGGTACTGCAAAGCAGTTTGGATTAAAGTTTGAACAAACAAGCAGTTTAGTAAATGCTTTCATTAGTTTAGGCAAACAACCAGCAAAAGCAGGGACTGCCATAAATGCTTTACTTTCTAAGCTGCAAACTGCTGAAGGTCAAGGAAAAGAGTTTAAGGCAGCACTAGAAGAAATGGGTATAACCACAGAAGAAATGGTACAAAGGATCAGTGAAAATGGGGAAGAAGCACTACTTCACTTTTTCCAAACTCTAAAGAAAATGGATAACCAGGAACGCTCTACAACCCTGATGAAACTTTTCGGTCAAGAATATCAAGATGACATTGCATTATTAGCTGGAAGTTTCAGTAAGTACAAGGATGCAATAGAGTTACTGGCTGAAACAGAAGAGTATAAAAGATCTCTGCAGAAAGAATTCAAAAATCGTGCAGACACCACAGCTAATAAATTACAATTACTTAAAAATGCAATAGTTGAAGCTGGCATGAATCTAGGGTCAGTAATGTTACCTACCTTGAATTATGTAGCTGGAAGTGTGAAAACAATAACAGAGCATATAGCTTCTTTTGCAGAAAAACATCCAACTTTAACTACGGCAATCATGAGTACTTTAGCAGCTTTGATAAGTTTAAAAGTCTTAGTAGTGGGAGTAGGCTATGGAATTACTTTATTAGGAAGTACAATTTTTGGTCTTAAAGCAACGATACTGGCAACATTTTCATTTTTATCAGCTACAGTTTTTCCTGCAGTAATAACAGGGCTAAGAGCAATATCACTAGCTGTAATAACTAACCCTATAGGACTTTTAATTGCTGGACTTGTCACTGGTGCAGCTTTTGTTATCACTAATTGGCAAAAGGTGAAAGACTTTTTCTCTAGCTTTTGGAAATCGATAATAAAACCCATAGAAGAAGCTTTTTCATGGATAGGGGAAAGTGTATTTGGAAAAGTATTAGGGAATAGCCCACTGAAAGAGTTTGAAAAAAGAAAAACTGAAGTAAAAGCAGTACATAGTCCCCTAAAGAGTAATATTCTCAACAGTGGAAATCCTTTGCTAAGTAACAGTATAATTAAAGAATTTTCCAAGAGAAATCAGAATAATTTCAGAATCAAAAGCCTTATTGAGGAGAAAAAGTTTACAGAGAGCGATAATGATAAGATATTTGCAGATTTTGGAAGGAGTAAATTTGAAAATAAAGAACAAAATAAAACTCAGAACATCACTAATAATTACACTATCAGCATTAAAGCAGAGCCAAATCAAGATGTTCGTAGTCTTGCAGATGAAGTAATAAAAAGGATAAGAGAAAAATCACGTGATGTTTTATTTGATACAGTAGAGACGTTTTATTGATCAACTATGTTTTTTAAAATTTTTTATTTGTGTTATCTCTTGGTCCATATAAATTTACTCCGATAAGTTTGAAGTATAGTAAAGAAAATCGTTGGAGTGTAATTGAATGTATCGATAAAATGCCGTCACTACAAAATATTGGTCGAGGAGTGGAAAATGTAGATATAGAAGGAGTTATTTACCTTAATATTCTCAACAGAGTAAATCAATTAAAGAATATGAAAGAAGCTGAAAAACCACATATTTTAGTAGATAGTCTAGGTAATATTTTAGGACAATTCGTAATTACTAGATTAGAAGAAAAGCAGATATATTTTTTACCTAATGGACTACCGAGAAAAGTTGAATTTAGTTTGAGTTTGAAGAGCTACAGATGACTACATATTATGTGAGTAAAGAAAGTGAAATGTTAGATCTGATTTGCTGGAAACATTACGGATTTACGAATGGAGTAGTGGAATTAGTACTAGCAGAGAACTTAGGTTTGGCAGAATACGGAAGCTTTTTACCGGCAGGATTAAAGATAAAGCTTCCTGTTATTCAGAAACCAGTACAAAAGTCAAAATTAAAGGTGTGGGAATAAATGCAGCCAGATTTTATAATAGATAAATGTGAATCAATTAAAGATAGAGTTATATCATTGCGCCTTACCGATGAATCTGGAACAATAGATGATGTAGTTGAAGTACATGTTGATTATAGGGATGAAAACACAGATGTTCCGAATGAATTAAATATCGCTCTAGGTTACAGAGAAACTGGAGTCTTACCAATGGGCATATATACAGTCAACGAAGTTACAATACAAAGTCCACCTAAGACTCTACTAATCAAAGCTCATGCAACAAATTTAAGACTATCATTAAAGGAGAAAGCATCTAAAGAATGGCATCAAATTACTCTAGGTAACTTGGTTAAGGAAATAGCAGAAAAGCACGGATATGGGTGCAGAGTTGCAGAAGAATTTGAAAATATGTTGATTCCACATATTAACCAAACAGAAGAAAGTGATATAAGTTTACTAACAAAAATAGCAATAGAACGCGAGGCAATGGCAAAGTTAGCTGGCGGATACATACTTTTTATTCCCAAAGGCAAAGCAAAGTCGGCAACTGGAAAAGCTTTAGGAACAACAGCTATTAGACCTCAAGACACAATAAATTGGAAGGTTCACTTTACCGTGAGTAGGTACAATTCAGTAATTGCAAAATGGCATAGCTATGAAAAAGGTGAAACTATATCAGAAATAGCTGGTTCTGGTAGTCCAAGTTATACTATACAAACGCTTTACTCTAATGTAGAATCAGCATTAAGTGCAGCAAATGCTAAGTTAAAACAATTAAAGCGAAATAATGCAGTATTGGATGTCACTATGCCTGGTAATCCAGAACTATTTGCAGAGGCAAAACTTAGCTTGTTAGGGTTTCATCAAGATATAGACGGTGAATGGATAATTGACAGAGCAGAACACATGTTAGATGGTTCAGGTTATCGCACTATGTTATCAGCATCAACGTTAAGAAAAAATCAGTAAACCAAATGTTTAATGTTAAAAAAAGTATTGAATATGAATAGAGACTCAAGAAATAAGCTACACTTTTGGTGGTGTATAACAATGATAATATGTATTGTTATTACCTATTGCTATATGAGAGCAAAAGCTACAGATAATTATAAAACAATATTACGAACTGCTTCTAAGAACTGCAGCCTAGAAGTAGTAAAATTTTCGGCTAATAATTTATTAGATATTAATACACAGATTCCCGAATTAACAGCATTACATTATGCATCCGGTGCAGGATGTTTGGAGGTTGTTAAATTTCTAATAGAGAAAGGAGCTGATATAAACACAGCAAAATATGAAAAATGGACAGCTTTACATTCTGCTGCATATAGAGGAAATTTAGAAATAATTAGGTTTTTATTAGAAAAAGATGCAAATCCCAAAATTAGAGATAAAGACGGAAAAAATCCTAGAGATGTAGCTGTAATAGAATCACGGCACAATAAAGATAAACCTTACAGAGAAATTATTAAGCTACTTGCAAATGCAGAGGAACAGCATAAATCAAAATAGTAGTTACTAAATTAGCTATCCATAATAAATTCATATTTTAAATCATTATGCAAAATCAAAAAATCCCAATCGCAGTAATTGTAACGATGTTAATACAGACGGTAGCGGCGATTTGGTGGCTTGCCAAACTGGATTTACGAGTGCATATACATGAAAAACTCATAGAACAAAATAATGGATTAACTGTTACGGTATATCGTCTGGAAGAGCGGGTAAAAAATCTTTCTGAGGAGTTGGATGAGCTTAAGGCTGATTTAAAGTAATTATTCTTCTACTTTTGGTGTGTAAGCATCAGATTGAGATTGACGATCCTTCCAGTTTTTGATGTATTGCTCGACTAATGGAGGATCTCCTGTTATAATTAGTAGATTCTCAGCGTTTTTTTTCTGTGCGGCGTCAGAGAAATTGAAAGAACCAGTTATGATTTTTTGGTTATCAATAATCATGACTTTATTGTGAGCGATTGCTGGTTTGAAATCAATATAAATCTTAATACCTTGCTCGAATAACTCATTGATGACACTATATTTTGAATGAATTTGCGACTTATCAAGAATTATCTTAACTTCTACACCTCGTTTTTTGGCTTGAATCAAGGACTCAGCAATAGGCTTTGAGGTAAATTGGTATGCTTGAACTAACACAGACCCTTTAGCATGCTCTACGGAATCAATTATTAGATTGGTGCAATTTTCTCTAGGAGTGAAACATACAGTAGTACTAGGACAAGAAACACAACCTGATAAAAGAGAACAAGTTAATAAAATCATTAAATATCTAAACATGATTAAATATATCCTTTCAGTTGACGGAGGAGGCATAAGGGGCATAATACCAGCCATAATATTAGCAGAAATAGAAAAAAGAACAAGAAGAACTATAGCTGAAATCTTTGACTTAATGGCAGGAACCTCAACTGGTGGAATTGTTGTAGCAGGGTTATGCAAGAAAGATAATCAAGGAAATCCCCAATATTCAGCCAATGATTTAGTTGAGCTTTACCAAGAGTACGGAGCATATATTTTTAAGTCTTCATTTTTTAGGCGATCAATATTTGCTTACAAAAGTGGACTGCTCTTTGGCACGACCAATTCCTATAATAGCATTCAACATCTCACCTTTTGATAATTTATCAAGATCAATGTTTAATTCGTAAGTACCTCCCTTTTTATCATTAAAAGGTACAATTATCTTATTACCCATATTAGCCTCCGCTATTAAATATACTTTTTAAGTGTATAGTTGTTATACACTCTACTACTCATTATAAATTATAGTGAGTATATTTGCAAATACTTTCTACTATAACAATCCGTTTTCTCGAAAGCTGAAATAGCCTCCACTTGTGATAATAATATGATCAAATAATCTAACGCTTACAGTACTACATGCTGCTGCTAAGCTCTTTGTTACTGCTTGATCTTCTTCTGATGGTTCTAAGCGTCCCCCAGGATGGTTGTGTGACATTATTACTAATGTTGCATTCTTTATTAATGCTTTTCTTATAATTTCCTTTATGTACACTGGTGCTTTTTCCATTTCACCAATATAGGATTCTTCTCCAATTAGTTGGCGCTTCTTATTCAAGTACAGTATTTTTACACATTCCCTTTCTGAGTGGCCTATACTTACGTTTAAGTACTCTACTAGCCCTTGTAAGTCCATTATTGGCTCACTCTTGAGCTTTTCTCTCAGTACTCTTTCTAGTGTTTCCTTAACACACATAATCATTGCTACTGCAGAATCAGTTACTCCTTCTATAACTTTCAGGTCATCCATTTCTCTACCTAAAATCTTTCCTACTCCCGTATAAGTATTCACCAGATTTTTAGCAATTTCTTGAGCCTGTGGCCTTTCATGTACTGCACTTAAAAACGTTTCCATTATTTCACGATCAAGTAGTGCTTTGCCTTTGCTTTCTAATATTCTGAATTCGATTTCTTCTTTACTTTTATTCATATAATTTACCTTTCACTAACAACAAACTTTTTTTAAATATTTACTGCTGTTTTTTTATCAGCATTGGCATAAAGCCATAGCTTTCGAGTGAAGTCAAATCAATTTCTCAATCTTTTTTACTTATTTTTTCATCTAAGAGTAAAGATATTAATATATACTGATTTTTTATTTTAAATCTGTTGAATTTCGCCTAAAGAGAGGCCTGTTATTTGCAAAATAATATCGGTAGAAATTCCTCCTTTCACTAAATCCTTTGCAATTTTCATCTTTTCTGCTCTTTTCACTTTTTCTTCGCAAATTTGTATGCTTTCAAACAGAGATTTTATTAGCGCATAGCGTAATTCTTGACTCTCAATTTTTTTGTATTCTTTTATTAAATCAGGTACCACTTTATCATCTGCATCTTCTGTTAGCTCAAGTAGGTCCATAATATTAATCGATAATGCCTTTGCTATCTCATATAATTTATCAAGTGGAACAGCAACCCTTCCTTGTTCATAATTGCTTATTTCATCACGTGTTGTAACCATTTTCTCTGCTAAATCCTTCTGAGTATATTCCCGTACTGCCCTCCATTCTTTTATCTTTTTTCCTATTTGGCAGTAGATAGAACCAACTTTTTCTTCAACACATTCATCAGCAGAGAGACCTATTGTTTTTGCAACGATATCAACAGAAATTCCTTCTTTAACCAAACCCTTTGCAATTTTTACTTTCTCTGCTTTCCTACTACTTTTTTCACTGACTTGGATAAATTTGGTTAGCAAACAAAACATTCTACGTAACTCCTGATCATTAATCTTTTTATATTCTCTTACTAGATTTAATATCTCTTCTTCCTCATACCTTTCCTCATTTGATACTTCTTGTCCGCAAGCTAGATCTCTAGCAGTTGTTGATAATGCTTCTGCTAATTCATATAACTTCTTAATTGAAATTCTGCGTGTTCCTTTTTCATATTGTAGTACTATAGCTCTTTCTACAATAATCCGAACAGATCATAATAATATACTGCTGTCCTCCTGGCTTATAATAGCTATAAAGACGTTTTCACCCCCGTTCGGACTATTATAAGAAGGGCTATACTATGGCTTCTTTTATCTTTGGTCCTAAATAATTCAGCCTTAAAATTTGCTGTATACGTCTTGTACCTATATTAATTTTAATGCTCAGCTCCTTCACACTCCCATATTTTCCTTCCTCTAGTTGACGTTTCCAGGAATGGGCTCTCACCACTGCTTTCAGTAGCGCATTATTTGTTTTTCCTTCTGGCTCTACTACTGTGCATTTGTTTCCTTTCTTCTTCATTGGTATAAATTTTTCCTCTGATTCAGAACGTACCTCTATTTCATCTTCTTTTACCATTACTCCCTTTATTAACTTTTTCACTACTTCTTTCTGTTTTCCAAAACTTAAATTTTTCCATTCTTCTGCTTTTTCTCCCCATTTTTCATATAAATCTTCCGCTTTCTTCATCACTTCTTTTTCCACCTCTACTGCTACTATTGTTCGATTTACTGATTCACAATTCTTTCCCCTTAAGTGATTGTTGCATACATAATATCTTTCACTTAAAACAGTAACGCTACCTTGTTCATAGTGATGTATCTGTGAGGGTCCTATATTAAGCTTTTTTGCTTTGTGTATATCCTCTAATTATTCTCCACTTTTTTATCTCTTGTCCTCCGTTTGGCTCGTATCTCTCTTTATCAGCATATTCTTCAGTTGATAAGCCTGTTGCTCGATAGACAATCTCAGTATCAAACCCCGCCTTAACTAGATTCCTTGCAATTCTTATTCTTGCTGCTTTTACATTACTTTCTTCCTCAACTCGGACAAATGCATAAATTGCTTTGTGTCCTCCTGTTTTTTCTATGAAATTATACATTTCCTCGGTCTTGGCTTTGTCGAAACAACTATCTTCTTTTAGTACTTTTCGTCTTGGAAAGAGATTTCTAACAGGAATTGATAATGCCTCTGCTAATATTTTTAACTTTTCAGTTGGAATGCCACATGTTCCTTGCTCGTATCTTATCAGTGTATGATAGTTTATGTTTGCTTTGCCTGCTAAATCTTTCAGAGTATATTTTCTCTTTAACCTCCAGCTCCTTACTTTTTGTGCTATCTGGTACCTTATCGAGATATTTGCCATAAATATTATACAGGTTAATACTACCAAATAAAGATATACAAAATGTTTGCATTTTAGTTGAATATTTCTTCACAATTGTGTATAATTGTTAATGTTTTTTATCTTACTTTCTCATGGCTCTTTCAAAATTTTTAGATCCTAAGCTTGACTTAACATTTAAGAAAATCTTTGGCACTGAAAAAAATAAGAATATCCTTATTCACTTTCTAAATGATATCTTAGGCTTTACTGGAGTCAATACTATTCAGGATGTTGAGTTCCTCAGCACCATTATGAATCCTGAAATTGCTTCTGATAAACAAAGCATCGTTGATGTCCTCTGTAAGGATTCTCTCGGAAATAGGTATATTGCGGAAATGCAACTCGCTCGTGATAAAGGCTTCGAAAAACGGGCTCAATTATATGCTGCTAAGGCTTACTCAAGGCAGGCTGATAAAGGTGGTAAGTACATTGATTTAAAGAAGGTTTTCTTTATTGCTATTTCCAATTGTAATTTATTTCCTGATAAGCTTGATTATATATCTAGCCATACCATAAGAGATGAAAAAACTAACGAGAATGACTTAAAAGATTTTCAATTTATCTTCATTGAGCTGCCAAAGTTTCCTAAGAGCAGGGAAGAGCAGCTAGAAAATGTAATAGACCGTTGGCTATTTTTCTTTAAATATGCAGAAGAAACAACTGATGAAGATTTAAGGAAAATAGCAGAAAAATCACCAATAATAAAATTAGCATATGATGAGTTAGATAAGTTTCATTGGAATGAGAAGGACTTAGTAGCTTATGAAGAAAGAGTAATGGATTTACAGAAAGAAGCTGCTATCTTGGAACAAAAACTCGATGATGCTACTCAAAAAGGTAGACAAGAAGGCATCCAAATCGGCCATGAAAAAGGTAGGGAGGAAGGTAGAAAAGAAGAAAAAATTGAAGTCGCAAAAAACCTACTTAGGGCTGGTGTTTCGATTGATATCATCTCTCAAACTACAGATCTTCCTCAAGCTGAAATTGTACAGCTCAAAAAAGAGATATCCTGAAATTACAGCGATCTTTGTAATTGGTTATCCACTATTAGATAATTAAAAAAAGAGGTTCAAAATCGGTAGAGTAACATTGTACAAATGGGAGAAAAAGCGGAAAGAAACAGGAATCGAAGAAACTGAGAAGTAGAGGCTATAATCATAAAATCACCGATTGGAATGCGTTTGCAGAATTTATAAAAAAACACGGCGGTAAAACACAATCAGAGGTGCTGAGGCAATATATAGTCATCAAACGATTCATAGAGCTCTAAAAAAAGTGGATTTACACACAAAAAAAGACTTATTGATATAAAGAAAGAAATGAAGAAAAACGTGCTGAATTTTTGAAAGTCATATCGGCAGAGTCCCCTAAAAATTTGATATATTGATGAATCTGGTATAGAGAATACAGAATATACGGATATTGCAGAAAGGGAGAAAGGTTTCATACACTAAAATCAGGTAAGAAAACTCAGCATGATTGCAGCTTTAAGTAAGGGAAAAATCTTTGCACCTATAACCTTTGAAGGATATTGTGATACAGAGGTTTTTAATGGCTGATTCGAGCAATTTTTGGTACCAATATTACAGTCTGAGCAAACAGTGATTTTGGATAATGCGAGTTTCCATAAATCCCCAAAATCAGTGAATTTGCTGAAAGTGTTGGTGCAGAAATTTTGTACCTCCCGCCTTATTCTCCTGACTTTAATGAAATTGAGCATCATTGGTTTGCTATAAAAAACAGAGCGAGAAAAACATACCCATCTTTCAATCCTTCCGCCTGGCTGTTGATTCTGCTTTTCTTTAATCGTCTCTACTATTGTGAAAAGAGCTATAAAAGTGCAAATGTTTAAGGTCATGATGGAGCTTTAGACCTTTTACTTCAGGTAAGGCAAAAGATACCAACTTTACAGAAATTTTTCGCCAGCCAAGGATATACAGGTGAACTGCAGAAACAACGTTCTCTGAAGGCTGGGTATCTGCTCACAATTGCTAAGAAGGGTACTGAAGCCGAAGGGTTCCGGTTATTCCAAAGCACTGGATAACTGTTATGCTGTGTAAATTGCCTTATCCTTGAGTTTGCAGACGTCCTCTAAACCCCAGTTATGGATTAGAAAGTAGAATTAATAAAGAGAGGAATAGGGTAAACTCAAGTATTTTAGCAATAATTAAGAGGTTACCCATGAAAAAGATATTACAGAACTTTACTGTTTCATAGAAGATTTTTGTCGCATTGCTGATGAAAAACTTTCAGAAAAGCTTCTATCAAGTAGCAAAAAAACAACAAGAATACCTGAAATTACTGTGCCAGAAATACTTACTATAATCTTACTTTACCACCAATCGCCGTGCAAAAATTTCAAGTTTTTTTACTTGAATTATCTTAAATTATTGTACAGTTCTGAGTTTTCAAAACTCCCTTCGTATCATAGGTTTGTTGCTCTAAAATCGAGGATTTTATGGTATTTAACAATGCTTTTGCAGTGGTTCTGCGAGCAAGCGAAAATTACTAAAATTTCCTATATTGATACAACAGCAATTGCTGTTTGCCACGCAAAAAGGATCACAAAAAATAAGGTTTTCAAAGAATTGGCAAATATAGGAAAGACTACCTATGTTCGGTTTTAAATTGCATCTGGTAATCAATGAAATAGGCGAAGTTCAAGGTATTACGCTAACTAAAGGCAGCGTTGACGACAGAAAACCTGTACTAAATTTGACTAAAAAATTGAAAGGACTTTTGTTCGGGGATAAAGGTTATATCAAGAAGGAGCTCTTTGAGAAACTCTTTGATAGAGGCCTAAAACTCATCACTAAAGTGAAAAAAGGCATGAAAAATGCACTAATTTCACTCAAAGAGAAGATTTTATTGAGAAAAAGGTCGATTATTGAGACAGTCTTTGGTTGTTTAAAAAATAAATTTGAGCTTGAACATACACGCCACAGATCGCCAATAAATTTTTTGGTACATATTTTTTCAACATTAATTTCATATTCCATGCAGTCGAAAAAGCCTTCTATTTCTATGCCTTACTGTGTTGGTTAATCCATAACTAGGGTTCTAAGAGCATGTCTTCAAACTGAGTAGAAAGAAGTTAAGAAGTATGGTATAAGGTATATTTTAAGATGTACCCAAGCGATATAAGTGACAAAGAATGGAAGACAATAGAGCCATATTTTGAACCTAAAAAGACCGGCAGACCAAGAAAACATAGTATTAGAACAATTATTAATGCAATCCGCTATATGATGAGAACAGGATGTCAATGGAGACAACTGCCTAAAGATTTTCCACCATGGAAAACCGTATATAGTTGTAATGCGCGCTTGAAAAAAAGTGGAATATGGCAAGAAATTCATGATTTTCTAGTTAAAAAAGTAAGAGAGATGATTGGTAAAAATAAGACTCCATCAGTAGGTATAATTGATAGCCAGTCAGTGAAAACTACTCAAAAAGGGGATCCAGAGGATATGATGCTGGCAAAAAAATAAAAGGCAGAAAACGCCATATTATTGTAGATACTGTGGGTCTTGTAATTGCTGCTGAAGTACACAGTGCAAGTATTCAAGATCGTGATAGTGCTCTAAATCTTTTTGCCCAAGCTAAATGCAAAGTTCCAACTTTACGTAAGTTTTTTGCTGATCAAGGGTACATAGGTAAATTACAAAACAGATGCTTATTGGAAACGGGATGTTTATTAACGATTGCCAAGAAAATAGTTGATACAGGATTTCAAGTTATTCCCAAACGTTGGATTGTTGAAAGAACTTTTGCCTGAATTTTAGGAGCATGAGTAAAGATTACGAGCATTCTCCTCTCACCCCAAAAAACAATATCTTCTTTAATATGATCACTATTATGCTTCACAAATTAGCTCATTCTTGAGTTTGAAGACATGCTCTAAGATCTATGTTTACTACTTCCTTTTTGAGTTGAAGAAAACCTATCCAAGCTTCTTGATCGTGTTTTTCGCGATTGACCACCAACTTGAAAGTTCATTTCTTCTAACTTCTCTAACTTCTCTAAAGTTGCATCAGTTAACTTTGTATCTGGGTTATCGCTCAATTTTGTTGTCCTTATTCTAACATCAGATGATGGAAAACCTATACCTTTAGAATCTGATAAACTACCTCTTCTCATCCTCTTTTTAACTGCTTCTCCAGCCTTTCGTGTGCCATATTGTCTTTCACAACTATCTGAAGAAAACTCATCTTCTGACCCATACACTGCGAAATTTGCCTCTACTTCAGACGATTGAGTAATTGCTACAGCTACTGTCCGCCTGTGATCTAGTACTACTAACTTATCTCCTTTTTTCACTGCTTTAATTGACTTACCTTGCCATCCATCCTTCTCAATCTTTGCTGCTAATTCTCCAATATGCATTTTTTTTCTTCCTCCTTTGTCACTTGTATGATCACCTATACTACTTTGTGAAAATAGTATTTCCCCATCAGTTATTTTTTTACTTAGTTCATCGGCAGGTATTTTTTCATCATAAGCACGCTTACCACCAAATGCACCAAGAGATATAGGGAGCCGGTGCCAGCCTTGCTGAACGTGATACCGTATTCCTTTATCATGTTTAATACAATCAGCTACTTTATCTCTAAATCCTTTTGGTGTTATTGTACCTCTTAGTTCAGGTATGGCTTCTGATAAAGCCTCATATAAGCAATTATTTTTTGATTCACTACTGTTTTCTGATGCGCTGCTTCCACAAAATTCAAAATGGTTATCTTTGAGCTTAAGTGGAATAGTGATGCCTTCTGTTTCATTTGATGTAGAGGAAAATCTTTGTCTTATACCACCATCTCCTTCAACAATAATGGTTAGTCCTGTAATCACAATCCCTTGCTTTTCTAATATCTTATGCACCGCTTGAGTACACGCACTAACACATATCATATCCATTGGAATGTTTTCTCGGACTATATCTGCGAGCAAGTCAGGATTTCTAGTTTTAATCATCAGCTCTCGTAAATCTTTATGATACTTTTCTGTAATATGGTTTTCTATTCTAGATGTGTTATCACATTGTTCTGCGCTCTGTAGCTTTTCCTTATACTCCTGTTTCAGTTTTTCACAATATTCAAGGTATCCACTTTCTTTATAGGATTGATATATTTCTTGCAATTTTTTTCCAACATACCTAACCAGATGATTGGTACCTTCTTTAAGGATAGGGCTTACAATATGTCGCGCTATAATTTGCCCAGCCTTTTCGTGAAGCAGTGATTTCCACTGATCAGTCGTTTCTTTTTTAAATACTTTATAGCCTACCTCTGCTTCTTGCCTTTGAGTTGGCAAGTCTCGTTTAGTATTTTCATCTTTACTCAACCTATCTTTTATTTTTCGATCTAAATTATCCAAAAAACTGCCAGTAATACCAGGTATTTTGCTAATGTGAGCGACACGTTCTGACCACACCACTACCTTACTGATAGTATGAATGGGTAACTCCAACTTATTACTTGTTGTACTTCTCTTTTTAACAGCTTCTGCAATTCCCTGAGTCACACTACTAACTATCTTGTTAGCTACAGGCAAGAATTTTTCCACACAATTTTGCTCAGTGAAAACACTATTGGTTAAACCATCTATAACTTTTTTTGCTTCTTCTCTTCCTAATACCTCATAGGCTTTTTTTAGGCTTGTAGAAACGTTATGCTTTTCAACCTCTTGTTCAATATTTGATAAAATTTTAGAAGCTATGCCTTCACATAGTGCTTGAAGGTAATTTTCAACGAGTGTATCAACTCCTGCATTAGCTAAGCCAAGTGCTAACCCTTCTATAGTTTTTGATGTAATACGCTTTGCAACTTCTTTTCCTATTACTTTCCAACCTGATGCTAAGCTCTTTATAACTTCTCCTTTTATTACCTTACTACCTGCAGTTTCAATCAGCTGAGTTCCGGACATTTCTGCTACTTTCTTACCAAATTCAAAATTAGGCCCAGCTAGTTTATGGCCAAAACGTGATACCTTAGCACCTCTTGAAAGATAAGCTCCTATACCAACAGTAACAGCTGTCATTATTAAACTTTCAAGCTTATGCTGTCCATAATCTTCCCAACTAAAATAACCTGACTTTAAAGCACCAGCAGCAAAGAAGAGATCATTTACACCCTCATTAACAAACGCAGCACCAACATGAGTCATCACCCCCAATGAGTACAACTCTATTACAGTACCTATAGCTATTTGTCTTACTCCCATAACAGTTACTGCTACAGTGTTGATAAGCATTTCTTGTGTCCACTTCTTCTCTTCTAATTGTAAAAGTTGATCTAATCCATTTAGAGAAAAGACATGCACTTCTTCTATATTTGCAAATTCACCTTGACCATAAAGCTCAGTGAGAGGTTTTAGCTTACTATCAGGAACTTTTAAAGCTTTTAATACACTTCTTGATCTTTTTAAAGTGCCGACAATATTTTTAATTGTATCTTCTTTCGCTAATTGTAATTGATTATCTAAAACTTTTTCCACACTTTTATCAATACTTTGCAACTTGGTCAGTACGTTTTCATGGCTTCCTTCGGGAAAAAAGTTTAAAGGTTTTTGTCTTTTGTCAGGGCTATTAATATAATAAAGATCTTGTACTAAAGATTTGCCAGCATTTTTAATGTTTTCCTTGCTAATACCCTCATCTTGTATAGACTGCATTGGATCGTACTGGGTAATCCATCCTTTCTCAACCAAGAAGCCAAAAAGCTTTTCTATACACTCTTCTTGAATGAGTGTACTTTTAGAAAGTATACATTTAAAATTATCTTTAGTCATTTTTTGACTATATATACTCTTCAACTTTTCCTCTAAGTCTTCATCTTTAGTTGCTACCATAGTAGGTCTGATAATTTTCTGTTCTAATAATTCCAAGACTAAACTTTGATGTGGTTTTGTTATTAATTGCAGACGAACAGGAAAGTTTTTTTCTTCTAGCTGCACTGCAATTTTTTGAAGGGCTATTCTATAGGTAAAACATGTAGATAATAGTCCTTTTAGGACATTCTCATAAACTGGACAGAAAGAAAGCTGAACTTGTTTGATTTCATCAAATTTGATCTTTAGTCCATAAGCACTATTTTCTGAGCCATCCTTTTTTTCAATGACCTTTTGTTTAGCTAGTTCTGCTAAAATTTTTTCAGCTTCACTTTTAGTGATATTTACTTTAGTAAAGTCTTCCAGAGTAATGGAATCGTAACAAGGAAAAGTCATAGATTCAATTTTACTTTGGTCTATATGCGCTTTTCTGTTAAATGAAAGTACTCCTCTCTCTTTCAATATTTTATATTTGTCTTTGCCTACAATCTTTATAAAATCATCTTTTTTAAAAATATTACCTTTATTTTTCTGTTGTGTAACCCATTCTACATTTAAAAGAATCTGTTCATTATTGAGCTCTAGAGTTTGCTTTTCTAACTCTTTTGGGTTTATTTTTCCAGTCAGATGGTCCAGCAATGAAGGATCTATTTCTTTCAATTTTTCATTATTAACTACAACACACTTAACTTCTTCATTTAAGATTTTTTGTTCAACCAATGACTTCCAAAATGCTTCTCGGCTAGGCAACTGTATTTCTTTTTTTAATTTTTTTTGAAATTCTTTCTCATTAATTTCCTTCCCTTCATATTTGGAAAGAAAATTTTTTAATGTTTCAACTGATACTCCGTACCCAGCACTGATCACTTTTAGCTCTTCTTCAGAAATGCTCTTTTTTACTCTCGGCTTTTTTAGCATGCCCTTTTCAAGAAGATCTTTATATAGACCTTCAGCCAGCTCTTCCTTAATATCATAATTAACAAAAGATAGTGGAGTAATGGTGTGGCCAAAAATATCATCTATAGATCGTGAAAACATATAATAAAGATTGGCTATACTCTTCTGCTGTTCTTCATAAGCGTTGATTTGAATGATGCTTTCGTTATTATTCTTCTTAATCTTACCAATAACGCTTGCTGCATTGATAGCAAATTTACTATGTTCATCTAAAAGCCTTGCAGCTTCTCGCAATTCTTGCTTAAGTTCTTTCAAAACTTTCTCATCTTCTTCTTTTAAAGGCTTTTGTTCCCAATCAACCTTCTTTACTAATGCAAATGCCTTGTAATAGCGTGCTGCTTCAGAAAAATATAGCTCCTTTTCAATCACTTCATCAAACAGCTCAATGGCATTTTTATGAGCATTTTTATGTTCCTCATTTTGAGAGAGATACTTTCCAAGTTTAATCATTTGAATTGGATTTTCTTTAACCCAGGCTAACCAGTTTGTGCTATCATATTCAATAATTAGAGTTGGAGGTCTTTCATACGAAGGTAAGCACTTTTCGCTATACCCAGTGTCTAAATTCTTTAATTGTGAAATAAATTTATCCAGTAGGTTGTGAAGATTTCTTTTATCCTGTTCACCTGTCAAATTTCTTACATATTTACTGTGTTCATCTAACCAGAAAGCCCATTTGTCCAAGCAACTCTGCAATAAAATTTCTTTAACTTCAGTAGGTACTTTTTTATCATCAAGGTCTTTCTTCAATTGTTTGTACTGCTCTTTGAATGCTTTAAAACAGCTTTCTTCCATAGTAATCTGAGTATCATAGTAAGCTTTAATGTCAGATATACGATGTAATTCTTCCACATCGCGCTCTTTTTTTAAATCAAGTATTTTTGAGTTACTGTATTCTTGTCCTTTTGAATTCATAATGATTAATTGACCAGAACCCTGGTCTCCACTTCTTGCTGCTCGCCCAAATGCTTGCTGTTCAACTCGAATATTGCTAGGTAGGTAAGTTAAACAAACATGCAACCCTTTTGCTTTCCTCAATTCTTCTGTAATTTTTATGTCAGTTCCACGACCAGCAAGGTTTGTTGCAATAATAATCTGTCCTTGCCCCAACTCTTTGTTACCTTGAACAATTTCAAACCCTTTATCAAAACCTTCGTAATCTCGTTTATATGTATGAACATGTTTTGCATCCTTTCCTCCAAAAGCTTTGTGTAAAGTCTCTACATCATTTACTGTTTCACAGATGATTAAAACAGATCGTTTTTTTTCCTCAGTTAGCCTTTTTGTTTCATTACATATGCGCTTTATCCATTCATCTTTGCCAGTACAAAGAATAGGTTTTTCCTCACGAAATTGCTTAGACTTGGCTGTAGGGATAGTTACAAAGTCTACCTCATGTATCTCCTGCAATAAATCTCTTTCTCTCTGTGACCCTAAGGTGCCTGTTAATCCATATAAGTTTCTGTACAATTTAAAGAAAGAAACATTAGAGATAAAAACAGCTTTTAAGCTTTGTAAAGATAATTTACATCCATGTTTGAGTTGTAAAAATTGGTGTAATGCTTCATCCCATTGAGAATTAGCTTGATCTGTTCCTGTATCTCTATCAAGAATTGTAATATTAGGATTGCGATCTGGACTACTTCCGGTTTTATCTACATCCACTACATAATCCTCTCCTGCTTTCATGAAGAACGCGGTTATAGCATTATTAATCCAAGATTCTAAGTGCTGTTCAATAAACGGTCTGAGATTATTGGGAACATGTATAAATTTTTCTCTTTCAATGCACTCTTTTAAAAGGTAAAGAAAACGATCTTTGTAACAATTAAATTCAGGTGAAAGTACTTTATTAAGTTCATTGTCATTAATGTTTCCTTTTAACAATTTGCCCTGATCATCTAATATCTCAGTTTCGATTAAACGTTCCCACATAATATTTTTTTGCTGCTCGCTTAATTCAGACCCAAGCTTTCCAATATCTTCTTTTTTCACCAATCCATATAAGTCACTTATCACTGCTTCTTTAATTGCTTTAGCATCAAAAGCATAGCAAAGTTCTTTATTATCTCTAGCTGGTCTATTAATCCACTGCCAAATGTAAATGTAAACAGATTCCAGCTTATCTAGTCCTGCCAGATCATGAGATAAGTACAACATATTGTTACCTTTATCGAGCAACATACTATCTACTTCATCAACAATTACATTTTTAAAATTACGATCTCCTAAAATATTTTTCCCATAAAATTTATCTAATAAATAATCGCGCTGGAAATTAGATAAATCACCATATACCACTTGATTACCTGAATATGCTTCCTTTCTTTTTTCAATATCTTCACTACAGTTATGTGATACATTAATACCAAATAAACTATAGATATCTCTATTATCCTCAGCATCACGTTTTGCCAATACAGAAGAACTAGTTATAACATCTACTTTCTCTCCATAAAGTGCTTTCATAATTGATGCTGCTACTACAATTAATGATTTTCCCTCTCCAGTAGACACTTGTGCTAGGGTGCTGCGATCATTTGTCAATAATGCTAATACAGTTAATTTTTGAGTATCACGAAGCTTAAATACTCTTTTTAGTTCTAATTCTTTTTTTAACTCTATTGCTCTACATATTACAGCAAGCATTTCCTCTTTAACATCTTGCTTTCCTTTACCAATATTGCGAAATTCTTTTACCCAATTTTTAATATCATCTTCTGTAAAACTACCTACAGATTTTCCACCGATTACATATTTCTCATCACAAATACTCTTAATGGAGTCTGCAATTTTTGATAAATTGTCTTTAATTTTTTCTGAAGTATTACCTTTACCTTTAATTAGTTCAACTAACTGCGTTATCTTTCGTTCTTCTTTATTAGCAATAAACTCCTGCTGCATTTTCTGTTCCCACTTATCAATGCTACAACTGTTAAGGGTATTTAACTCTTTTTCACTTAAGTTCCATTTTTCATTATGAAAATTAGATAAAATATTAGTAAGCTTATCAGATGACAATTCTTGTTTTTTCTTCTCTAGAGCCTCTATAAATTTCTCCGCTAAAAGAGTGCCAAAAATATTCTCTATAGATAAAAGATAGTAAGAAGCTGTTGGTAAGTCACCCTTTTGCCAATTTACTAATTCTAATAGCTTGCATGTCCAGTATTTTTCTTTTAAAGCATAAGGCCATTCAGATAACTCTAGTCCTTCTAAACTAACTGTTTCATTTGGAATATTACTTAATAAATGCAGAGTATCTTCAATACATTGAGCAGAAATAGGATTGCTTGATTTATGTTGATCTAACTTTACTTTAAATAACAGTAAAATGTCCTTATTTTCTATCTTCGATAAGTATTCTCGCCACTTGGATTTCTCTGCTAATGGTTTTTTGAAATAATCTTCGAACTGTAGTAACACTAATTCATCTATCCAGCTCTTTTGAGGATATGCTGCAACTATCCAACAAAAGATATTCATCTCTTTTCTATCTTCGATAATAAAGGTTAGAATTGAGTTCACTAAACAACATAATTCTTGAGAGGACACATGCCTTCCTTCATTAGAAAAGCGCTTTAACATATTATGCAAAATTCTTTGCTGTCCAATATACCGAGATGTGATTTTTTCCAACCGCTCTTTTAACTGTTGTTTTTCCCCTTCAGGAAAGTATTCTATAATTTTTTCTATATCTTCCTCTTCATTAAAAGATTGCTCATTTTCTGAAGGACTGTTATTAGATAGAAAAGCTTTATTCTTTAAGTAATCATCGAACTCCTGTTTTTGTTTAAATGGCCTAATTTCTGCAAAAATCTGTGTATAAAGACTATCTTTCTTTTTGCGTTCTTCTTCTAGCTTTAAGTAATTTTTATCAATATTTAATTGTATAAATTTATTGTCTCTACATAATATGTGAATAACTTGCTTAGATGAAGGGTTGTGATCACCTTGCAGAAACAATTTATTATCTTGATTTTCAGCGTATAATCTAATATTAATATCGAAAATGTAGGCTAATAATTCCCTATAGCTTTCTGACAATAGGCCTTTTTCTTGAATATAATTATCATGTTCTCTAAGGACAGCTTGATCTTTACAACACTCATTCCAGTCATATTCTTGCTTAAGTTGACTATTAAAGCGATTATAAAGAGCATTCAGAAATTTATCTTTTTGTATTTTTTCCTCTAGCTTACTTCTTAGAGATTTATCCTTAATACTTTCGACCCACAAACCAAATACTTCTACATGCCTTGACTGAGATAGTTCACTCTTAAACGCCTCAAAAAATATATCTAAACTGCGTTTCTGTTTTTCTAGAAATTCTTTATATTCGTTATAATATTTTTTAACATCTGTATGTTCCTCTTCTAATTTTCCTACTTCTAAAACAAACGCTCTAATTGAGTATTTTAAAGCTTTATTCTCTGTATTCTGTAATTCTTCTTTACTGAATTTAGAAATTTTTTCATGTTGTTCTGTACTATTTTCATAAAGATATTGATTCAGAGTTCCTAAAATATGGTGAGAAATATTGTTATCATTTTCTTTTGCTTCAATGAGATATCTTGCTGCATTTTCAGGTGTTAATTCTACATTATTTGTAACCTCCTGATAAGGTGGTAATTGCTTTACAACTTCTTGCAATGTAGCAAGTCTATACTTATCAATCAAAAGCTTCTCTATGTCTTGTAGCTCTATATTATTTTGTAAGCTACCCGTTTCAGGAGAGCTACCTTTTAAGGTTTCAAAAACTAAAAATAACTGACTAAGCTGAGATAAATTCAGTTCTGCCTTTTTTAACTGAAACCAATTGTCTAGCCGCGGTGGTTCTTTTGCTAGCTTACCAATCAAACTTTTAACATCAATGGTCTCTCTGCAAGTGGTACTAGATGTTGTAGTAAAGATATCGCTATAATGCTTACTTTTACTCTGGTAAGAAGAATGACGCTTAATTCCTAATTCTGTAGTTTGCTTTTCCTGCTGCTCTTGATTTTCAACAATTGCTTGCAAAGCATGTTGTTTAGTACTCTCTAAATCGGATTGTAAATTCTGCAACGTACTTCTTTCTATAGAGCTCAAATGATGAGAATAGTTAGCTAAAATGCTACTTTGTGAAATGTTTTTTTTCCTTACAGCTTGTGCGTGATGTTGTCGGTCATTGTTTTGTCTGGTATTTTTTCTTTCTTCACACCTTTTTTGCTTTTTATTTTCAATACTGGTAGCCTTGATGCCAGCATATTTGTCCTTATATGGACACCATACTCGATCACTTGGATCATTATCTTTATCATAATATTCTAGTGTACATTTACTGTTTTGATCTCCACCACGAAACTTAAATTCTTTCCACGATTGATAGTCCAAGTAACCCATATCCCAACCATTTTTCCCATGGATACCATGTAGACCTCCCTGTCCTTTTTCTCCTTCTTCTACTTGCGTAGCATTTTTTACAATGCCAAATTCCTTGCTGCTATTTTCTAGATTTCTTACTATTATCTCTCCGGCATATCCTCCTTGACCACCTAAACCATATTCTCCACCATGTCCTCCAGGTTGCCCTAATGATCCTTTATAGAGAAGAAAAGCTTGATAGCGCGATGAAAGGATACCATGACAATAAGAAAAAATTACCTCATTTCCTTGATTTTTTGTTACTTCTATAAAAATATTACCTGCTGAACTGTCTTCACTGTTTTTATACAATTCGTTTTTTATCATCAAGGAATTTTTCTTTATGTTCTTAATAGTTTTTGAGACTAATTCCTTTCTAACTCCTGGTGTAGCAGCAAGCTTAACAACTGAAGGAAATTCATTATCAAAGTCTGCTTTTGTAATACCTACTCCATCCTTACCATCTCTTCCATTTCCACCATCTTGTCCTTTACTACCCTTACCACCATTTGAAATAATGGTAAAATTTTCCGGATTTTCTATTTTCTCTACTAGAATCAAGACATTGCCACCACTTTCCCCAGGATAACCATCTGCTCCTTGTTTGCCATGACCATCTTTTCCAGTACCTGCATTATTGGAATAGGTATGATCGTTATCTTTTCCAGATACATCCCAGGTTACTTGATCATAAACCTTTATTGCTTTGGTTAAAATAACTACATTCCTTCCCTGCCAAACTTTACTCTTAAGGTTTGTATCAATATGTATAATACCAGCGCCGACAAAACGTACTTCCTCTATATTTGGATTTTCTAAAAGTGCATTTTCTAATTGCCGTAAAGTTTCACTGACAACAATGTTCTTCCCTTTTACTTCAACAACCAATCGATTATCTATTCTTCTCTTTTGTATTTCTACTGGTTTTATATAAGCACCTATAATTTCCTTAAACTTGTCTATTAAAAAAAGATCTTCTTCCTCCAAGCCCTCTGTTGCTTCTTGCAAAACTGTAAGATTTTCACCATAAGTATCTACTTCAAGCTTCATAATATTATTGATCAATTCATCAAACGATAAATCACCACGACAAAAGTCTCCTAATTCCAGTTCAGCAATAATTGATTGAAGATTTTTAGAGGAACTTAAAAAGTCAACAAAAGTTTCTAGAAAAACTAATTCTTTTTCAGCAGAATCACTATAGGCAACTATTTGTTCCAAGCACTCTTTTTTAAACCGACTTATGAAAATTTTTTCATCCTCTTTCCTAACCAATTCATAGTGCTTCATTAAAAGGATGTAACACTCAAGTTGGTTTAAAGGATTAGGAATCTGGCTTAAATCCTTTATATCATCTAGTGAATTAAAAATTTCTTGAATAACAGCACGGCTTTTACTTTCAGTCAGTTCTTTTAGTAAATTTGTTGTTTCTTGTAGCCAAAGCCTTGCGCAATATTTTATATATTTTCTCTCAATATAAGCATTGTCAATAGTGCTAAGCGACCTATGAAGCCTTTCTTCTATATAATCTTTAACTTGCACTAAATTACTTTTATACTCTTTAACTTCTTTGCTAATAATATCTTTTATCTCCTGTTTCTTATCACTATGTTCCTTCGTTGCATTTACAGTTTTTTTGAGATTGTCACTAGTTCTCTTATATCGTATACTCAGTGCAGGTTGGCCAGCCAATTGATACACTTGACCTAAATAGTCAGACTGCTCTGCAGTAATGAAAGTATTTTTATACTCAGGTACAGTAATTGCATCTTCTAGCATATTAATGACTCTTAACAGCTGAATATTTTGAATCTGCTGTCTATTCTCAGCAGAGCATTGTTGCAAAGGAACCTGATTTATACTACCTAAAACAATACATAATTTTGTGTACTTTTTGAATTTATTAAAAGTGCTATATTTTGTCAGCAGATCTTCTTGCTGCTCATGTATTTTCTTTACTTCTGTCAAAAACTTTTCAGCATCATTCTTTAATTCTTTTGTCCCGTCTGAATAGCCTTCTCCAGAAACTTCAGCAAGCTTCTCTAAACATTTTTCTAGATATTGTTTTACGCTTTCTAAATCAACCTTATGCTTATTAAACAGCTCATCATTATAATAGCACGCAAGGTTAAAATAGTGGTAAGCTAAGCGTTTACAATACTGCGAATAAGACCAAGAATTAGTATTTTCTCTTATGTCCTTCCTTAGCTCTCTATACCGTTTATTTAATTCTTCTGACACGTTTGCTAGCCAAGGCTCATTTCCTACCCAACTCCCCAAAGAATTTAAACATTCAATAGCTTGCTCAATATTCAGTAAAGAGCTTACATTTTTTCCACTGTCACTAATCTGTTGATTTTGAACATTAAACATATATAACTCCTACCTATTTTGTTGTCTACTTACTGCTGGTTCCACAGATGGCTGATCTATATTAGTGCTACATTCTTTTTGAAAAAAAGATTCAAGAAAATCCATCGTTGTCTTATGATTACTTTCTGACTCTCTAATTCTTTTCTCATTTTTTGAGCCTTTTTCTTTTACTTTTTGTTCTCTGGATTTATTCAAGCTTTCATAATTTATAGTAATTTCTTTTTCTTCTTCTTTTAGAAACCCAGCATTTACCAAATGTTCTTTACAGAGTATCAACTCATAACTACCCTTATTATCTTTACGTGCAGTTCTACCCTTAATCTGTGTTTCTTCTTTTATATCAAGTGAAAAGAATGTCTGTATAACATGCACCCCGCCGCTATTTTCTACAGCAACACTAGACTTAAAATCAACACCACGACCCATACCTCTTGTTGCTAGCGTTACTGTTTTTGCAATACCTGCCTCATCGATATACTTTTCTTTGGTATGCTCTTCCGTATTTTCTGTTAATATGTGTAAGCGATCAAATTTACCGAAGAATTTTTCTTTAAACTTTCTTATTTCTACATCTGTATCAAAAAATATTAACACTGATTGTCCTGAACCAACCTTAGAGTTTGCACGATTAAAAATTTTACTGAGCCATTCTTCTTCTGAATTCTGAGATGTAAAATTTTCACTTGAATTAAATTTCAAATGAGAATCACCAAAAAAAGATGGCATGATGGAATTTTCTCTGATGTTATAAGATTTTCTTACCGCTTTTTTTTCATGCTCATCTAGCGTAGTCAAGGTACCACTTACTCCTAAGATAAGAGGATATTCCTTAGGCAATTCTGCATAAGACACTTTGCCACAGTCTATATTCAAATACCCATAATTTTTACAATCAAAGTCTTTTTTCTTTAACCTAAAGTAATTAAATACGTTGTAATAGCTGCAATAAGTCAAAGTGGAATAAAATCCATCGTCTCTTCTATAACTTATGATTCCTTTATCGTTAATTTTATAGTTGTTAATGTACCAGTCTTTATCACTTCCTTTTGTAACACGTATTGCAGCATCAATCATTTCCTCTAGATGTTCTTGATAGAGAGACCGATTAGTATATTCTTTTTTAATAACCACATTATCTTTTTCTTTCAAAAGATAGTATTTTCCAGGTTTAAATAAAAATTTATTAAATTCTTTAAAATCTTGATTTCTTTCTCCTACCTCTTTCAAAATAGTACTTTTTTCATAATTTTTGCTGGCCATTCCCCATATTTTCTCTTGAATACTAGCTAGTCCTGAAATATGTATAGTATTACATGGACCATAAGTATTTCCATAGAATTGATCAGAAAAGAAAACATCTACTTCATCGATTAGTAAAATAGTATTGCTGATATCCTCTTGCTTTATCTGTCCAGATTGCTCCACGCTATGATTTAAAATACGGCCTTTAACTAATTCTCTTAAATCTTGTTTCTTGCCATTTACCTCAGGCTTTATCACTTCATTTGCCATCTTCTCAAATGTACCATAAGTTATCTTGTCACCAATACCAAACTCCTTAAAAAAGCCGTTAAAATCTTGTTGATCTCGAGCTGCTAAGTATTCACTATAACAAACAGTTCTGACCTTATGACCTGTCAATACTAATAGTGAAGAGAGTAAACCTAGTACAAGCGATTTCCCTTGCCCTGTTAAGACTTGCGCAAGATGCTTATCAACACCTTTAGAGTCTTTATCAACACTTAACAATCGCAAAATGCATAATATTTGAATACAATGTGGCTTTAAGCTTTTTCCTGTACTTGCAATATCCTTTGATTCTTGTATAGACCACACAGCAGCTAATCCAGCAAGAAGATCAGGTAAAGTTTCTCTCTTGAATTTTGTGTTCCATTCATCAATTTTAATTTGTTTTGATTGCTCCCGTACCTTTTCAGTAATAAATTTAATTTTATCTTGGTAATTTTTGTCAGAAGTCTCTTGTATATAGGAGTTAAATTCTTTTAAGTATCTGTTATAGCAATCTCTTAGTGTTTCTACTGTGCTATTATTGTTTTCTTTTCTATATAGCTCTAAAGCTTTGTCTATATCAATCTCATCTTGTTTTCTTAAATACCAAAAAGATTCCCCTATGATACCAATTCGTTTTTTAAAATCCTCATAAGATATGCTATTCCCTACTACAGAAATAAACGGCTTTGTACTTTCTTCTTTGAATATATCGAAAGACACGTAGTTAGGTTGCTCCTTTAGATAAAGAAAAGATTTCTTAATTGCTGACAGTAACTCACTTGCTGCACTCAAATTATCGTCATCAGACCATTTTTTTTGCTCAAGTAAATTACTTACACTATTTAATAGATCTTGAGTGATTTCAATTAAGTAGTGATTAGGGATATTATCCTTATATTTTTTGATGAAATTTTCAGGATCTAAAACCTTATATGAATTTTTATCTTTATTGGCTACTTCTACTTCAGTTAAGTCATTATTAGTTCCTTTAATAAACCAACTGAATTCTATACTATTTAAATCCTCTAAAAATTCATTAAACGATCTAAAGTACTTAATGAACCCTTGTGATTTTGCTTTTTTATCAAGTGCAGTACTTGCAATATCAAGTAGTGTGTTACGTATTGCTTCCATGTTTTGCTTGAACTCCCCATAAGGAAACTTATCAGGAATTTTTTCTAAAATAAATTTTCTATTCTTCCAATACTCGTTATATACATCTACCAAGTCTCTAAAATCACTAGATTGTTCATCTAAAAACGCCTTCTTAATAGATTTTATTTGTTTTGTTAAAATATCTCGATCAATTTCTGAAACTTCTTTTGAGAGATAAGGACTTGTTTGTGCTATAAACCTTATAACATTATGTGTTGCTATTCGAAATGACTCATAATGATCACCTTCTGTGTTTTTAATAAAATCCATATAGCCTTGTATGAGAGGTTCAAATAACTTTAATTCTTTTTCGGAAAGCAGATTAGTAATTGCACTGTCAATAATATATATCCATGCTAAGCGCTCTTGAGATGATATGGATGATAACTCATTATTGCCAAAGAAATTGGAAACAGAGTTTTTTATACGTTGCAACCACGTTTCATCACCAGGGTCCTGTAACGATTTAAGTTTGTATTCAAATTCTTTTTTGTCAGAATAATAACCGGGCTCAAAATATTTCATTAGTGTAAAGATAAAGTGATATTGCTGTTCGAGAGAGCGGTTTAGAGAGGAAGTTAATGGCCAATTTATAGTTTGTATTAAGCCCCATTTTCCTTGACCGTCTTTTTTCAGTAGATCATTAACAGAAATATCTGTTTTACTACTAATCTCTAAAATTAGCTCCTGAAAGCTCTTACAAAGATAAAAATACATAGGATGAGTTAAAGGTGTAAAACTTTGTGAAGAAGCAAGTTTCCCTAGTGCTTCTCCCCTCATTTCCTTTATCCTTTTAAATAAAGCATTCCATGAATCACCTACAAGATCCAGGAAAGGTTGCTCACTCATCATATCAACAAGATCTGCAAACAACTCCATATCTTTATTACTGATATAAAATACCGATTTATCATGCAAGTCAGATAAATGATCTACCATAACAGATGGAGCCATTACAGAAATAGACCAAAGATATTTGTCATATAAGATACTTCCGTGATTATTTATTCCATCTTTACAGATTTGTTGTAATCCTGTCAGCAAATCCCTTGTATAAAATTGATCAACTCGAGAAAACTCTTTCTTTCTTATATCCAGAGCTCTTTCTCTATTAAGCAATTGTTGACTACTACTATTTGTCTCGCGTGAAATGTTCTGATTATTAACTACATCATCTAATATCGATATATTACTAGAGAACTTTCTCCAATCTTCTAATCTTTTAGAAAACTGAAAAAGATCCTCTGCATACTCAAGATTATCTGCAGTTTTACCACTTCTATCCTGCAAAAACTGTTTAAATTGTTCATAAGCTTTATCCCTGTTATTTAATAATTCATCTTCTATAATTTTAGTAATTTTAAGCTTTTCAAGAAAATTTCGTTTTATACCTATAGGATGCCCAGCAAAATCTAACTCTTCAATCTTGTTGAAGCTTACTCTTGCAATAAAGTTTTCCTGATCAAAAGTAAATAAATAACCTGGACTTTGCTTCCTAATATAAACTGTTTTATTATTATGTGGATGAGTAAATTGACACGAATCTATTTCTATCAAATGATCGTTCTTCCATTGTCCCTCTATATATCCATTTTCACCAAATGACTTCCTTGTTCCCTTATTTTCATTAAAGCTACTTTGGCCAACTTTTTTAGATTTGCCGTCTTTCCAAGTATGCTGCTTAAAATGTGATACAGTAGGAATAGACTCCAGGTCAGAATCACTTTCACAAGATATAGAAGATCTCTCAACCTTATCACTAGCATCACAGTACTCCTCATCAGAGGAATTAGCTGAAAAAGACAGCAAATTCTGACTTACCTGCTGACTATTAGAATTTCCTACGTGCATAATACCCCCTATAAAGAATTATCAATATTCTTAATTTAAGATGTTTTATTCTTTGAAAAGAGGCAAGAAAAATTTTATATGTCGATAAATAAGGTTCTCAAAACACGGTGTTTTTTTCCAAAATTTGTTGATTGAGTTATGGTGGTTGAAATAGCAAACCAATTAAGTTGCTTCGTCCAGCGCTCTCTTTTAGTTAATTATTGTTTTTTCCTTATAAAAATTTAGCTTACCTTTTACATCTAAATAGCTAACAAAATTCGGCCTTTTATAGATGAGTAACCCTCTAGGAATTATCTTCTTGAATTCTATGATATTATTTTTTGTAACATTGTTATACATATCATGATAATAAGAGTATTTATCCTTATTTTTGACCTGCAGGCTCAATCAAAAAATCAGTAAAAAACTCAAATATTTATTGGCAAATTACATAAAAATTATAGCGGCTTTTTAAATTTTTTCTACATTAAGCCAAATCACGCTTGTTAGCACATTATCAATTTAAATTATTAAAACTCGTTACACGGGGACTTTTTTGCTTTTTTTTTGCTTGGTAAATTTTTTAATATTTGTAGCTAAAGTAATTTTCGAGAGGTGTTATGTAAGTAGCTGACACACAGCTGTACGAGCATTCATTTTTGAAAGTAAATTGCGTAGCAAATGGTGTCATTCAAGTAGCTGACGCTGGGATCCATCTCTTAATACAGCCTCATCAAAAATGTTGTGTTTTAACATAAAATTAACTGCTTCTATGCTCATAAACTTAATATCCAATCAAATTTCCTGGATCCCAGTGGGCTTTGTTGCATCACTCTTCGGATAATAGGTAACGTGGAATAAATTCATGAAGCTATCTCAAATTTAGCCATGCCTATATCAGTAAATTTGTTAAGCAAATAACACTTGAGTAGCAGTTCTCTCTCACGATTAACCTCAGATTTGTTTCTAAAACTAAACCCAAATGTTTGCTTCAGTCGCGAGAAAAAACTTTCTATATAAGATCTCTTCCCATAATTTATCTCTTTTTTCCACCTCTTCATACCATCTTCATCATATGACTTTATGAGCTTGATTGTAGAATTTCTCTCATCCATATAATCCAACTTTGGATGCTCTACTGAATTATTTTGCGGAGGAATCCTTGTCTTTATGTCAAGCTCATCGCACAGTTTGTATAACTTCTTTCGATTATATGCCCTGTCTGCATATAGTGTGCTTATATTATATTTAACATCAATCCTTGCAATAAGATCACATGCTCCATAGTGGTCAGAATAAACTCCGCCACTGTATTTTGCTGCTATAACTTTTTTGCTACCTATCTCTAGCATTACATGCAGTTTTCTTGTTTGCTCATAGCGGCGATACTTTCTATCTGTACCATTTGCCTTGCTATGACCTGGAATATTATTGTAGATCAGTACTATCTATGGCAATCTCAATATCTTCTGTATTATTTTTATCATGTCTTCGATCATTAATTTTGATGTTAAGTTTTTTAAGCCTTCTTGAGGCCTGGGAATAGCTAATAACTTGCAAGTTTTTCCTTACTTGCTCAAGGTACCCTGCTATAAATCCCGCTGTTTGTCTCAGACCTATTCTAAATAAATAAGTTATTATGTGAACCAGAATGGCTTTGTTGCATAGCACTGATAGGCATGTAAATCACAATGAACTTACGCAGCTAATTTAAATTTAGCCATACCAATATCAGTAAATTTGTTCAGTAAGTAGCACTTAATTAACAGCTCTTTTTCACGATTTACCTCTGATTTATTTTTCAAGCCAAACCCAAATATTTGCTTCAACCTATAGAAAAAGACTTCAATATAAGACCGTGCTCCATACTTAACTTTTTTCTTCCATTCATTAATACCATCTTCATAATTCTCATATGACCTAATTCTACTAATATACTTGTTTCTTTCTGATAAGTAGTCAGCTAAACAAATTTTAGTATCCTTCCTAGGGCGAATAATAGGCACAATATTGTATTTTCTGCATTCTTTATACACACTTTTTATATCATAAGCCGCATCTGCTCGAATAGAACAAATGTTATATTTATCACTGACTTCTTCTAACATATCGCAGACCGGCAAATAGTCTACAGCAACACCACTAGTGTAGTTCATGCTTATTGCTTTCTTATCATTTATGTTTAAAATAACATGTAATTTTCTTACTTGACCATAACCACTGTATTTTCTTTTTCGAATATTAAGCTTACTATGCCCACCGTTATTATTGTAGATACTAACTCTAGTGCTATCTACGGCAATTTCAACATTTTCCAGATCATCTTTATTGCTTCTATGGTCATCAATCTTCAAATTAAGCTTTTTAAATCTTCTGGAAGCTTGTGTATAGCTGATAATCTTAAGTTTTTTGCCTATTTGTACCATATAACCTTTTACAAAACCTACAGCTTGTCTCAAGCCAATTCTAAAAAGATGAACTATTATGTGTATTAAAATTACAACTTTATCACTATAAGTGTTATTGCCACCTGCAACTTTTGGACTATTTTCATACCAATTTTCTATGGCTTGATTAACAAAATGAAAAACATTTCCTCTTTTTTTTAGAAACTCATTATATTCTCTTTGGTTACTTACTCTCATTTTTTGTGGCATAAGTTATACTTGTTTGAAAAATGCCTATTTTACAACAAAATGCGTTAGTAACCATAAGCTTTTCTCCTTACAATAACCTCAACCAACACTAGCTATGCAACAAAGCCATCCAGAATCACGACCTTATCGCTATAAATATAGTTGCCACCAGCCATTTTTGGACCTTTTTCGTACCAATTTTCTATGGCATCATTGACGTAATAAAAAATATTTCCCCTCTCTTGGAGAAATTTGTTATATTCATGGCAGTTACTGACTCTCATTTTTTGTGGCATATTTTTCTTTAGTAGGTTAAATGCTTGTCTTATAGTGAATTTTGTCAGTAACTGCCAGTTCTTTTTATTTGACCTATGCAACAAAGCCTACTGGAATCCAGGAATTTTGATTCTAAATTAGGTATTGGTATGGCTAAATTTGAAATCATTACATAAATTTGTCGTAAACCATCACTGCTTAAGGTGCTATGCAACAAAGCCATCCCAGTGTCAAGCACTGGGATGACAGGGGAGGGACTACTCGAATAACACCTTTATGGTGGCTTAAGTCACAAGTTCGTGCAATGATGGTGCTCCTTAAAGAAGCACCATTTGCTAATGTTTTGAAGCTTTAATGCTTATTATGCGCATGTATTTGTTGCTTTATTCCATGTTTTACCATCAGGGCAAGCAGTTGCACCATTTTTACAAATCACACCATCTGGTACTATTCTTGAAACAACTACAGGTGCACCAAAAAACACAGCAGTAAATGCACCAAGTGCAAAAAGCGCTGGCCATGGCATTCTGCCAAATATTGCCAGCAAAGCTGCACCTATTATCACTATTGTAATCATAGGCCCGCCTATACCGTGAGTATAGCCTACTATTTTGCATATTGTATTGGTTGTTGCATCATCAGTAACAGCAGCAGCAAAAGCATTATCAAATGCAAAGGAAAGAATTAAAGCTACAAGTAGAAGAAAGTTTTTCATTATGCCTCCGTATTTAACGCTGGATTATCTATCATTTTGATTAAATTTAAGTAAATGGTGAGGATTTTTTTGCTTAAAGGTATGCTTTATTTCATTTAGAATACTTTTCTTAGTTTATTTATATTACAAGTGCTACAGAAATTTTATAGTATCGTTTATTGCCTTTATCGTGCTTTAATTGACACAATTTATAATGATGGAGTGGAGCACGCAGGGTATCTATCATTTTTAATCCTGTTATCAATATTTCCTTTTCTTATTGTTTTAATAGCCATGGCATCAACGTTCGCAAATTTCTTAGATCAATACAATGTCGGCTGGGCATTTATTATTGATAACATGCCACAGGATATTTTATCATCTTTGATGCCACGTATTAGGGAGATAATATCAGGCCCTCCGCAAAGCTTATTAACCTTGGCAATTGTAGGCGCTGTTTGGACTGCCTCATCGACAATTGAAGGATTTAGAACGATATTGAATAAGGCCTATAAAGTTCCAGTTTCATCGCCTTATATATGGAGAAGGGTGCTCAGTATATTACAATTTTTAGTAATTACGCTTGTTACAACTCTGACTATAGTGTTTTTTACATTAGTGCCAATATTAATTGATTTTTCTTACCAGGGGCTAAGTTATACTAGATATTTACTTATTGAGTTTGTGCTTTTTACTATAGTATCTTGGCTATATTTTACATTGCCAGACATAAAACAAAACTTATCAGACGTATTTCCCGGATCTTGTGTGGCTGTTATTCTTTGGACGATCTCTGCTTCAGTTTTCAAGCAATACTTAAAAACTTCCTTTGACCAACTGAATTTGATATATGGAAGTTTAGGTGGTGTGGTGGTGTCGTTACTATTTTTTTATGTGCTAAGTTTGATTTTTATATATGGAGCAAAATTTAATTTTCAGCTAAAATGTTTCAATGAATCTCGCTAAGGAGAAAGAAATGGGTAAATTAGAAGGTAAAGTAGCTTTAATTACCGGGGCTTCAGGTGGAATAGGCTCTGCTGTTGCAAAAAGATTTGTAAAAGAAGGTGCATGTGTGATTCTGATTTCAAGGTCTATCGATCACCTCAAACCACTATATAATGAAATTGAAGAGCTTAAAGAAGGCTCTGTAAAACTAATTCAGCTTGATCTTTTGGATTTTGAGAGCGTAAAAGTACTGCCAAACATGATAGAAAGCCTGAAATTATCAGAATCTGGAGCACTTGATATATTAGTTGCGTGTACTGGAGTTTTAGGAAAGCTGAACCCCATTCACGACTATGAAGTTGAAGAGCTACAGCACGTAATGAATACAAATTTTACTGCCAGTTGGTACTTACTAAAAAACTTAGATCCAATACTAAAAAAATCTAATGCTGGAAGGGTGATATTCATGACCTCAGAAGTGACACTTTCTCCTTCCTCTTATCCATACTGGATGCCGTATGCTGCAAGTAAAGTTGCACTAGAAATCATGGTGCAGATATATGCATCTGAGACAAAACATACGAGTTTGTGCGTAAATGCTGTGTATTCGGAAGGGCCTATCGATAGTGAAATGTATAAGCAAGCATTTCCGGGAAAAGATATATCTGAATTGGTGCCACCTGATAAACTGACAGACAAATTTGTGGAACTTGCTTCTGAAGATTGTAACATATCAGGACAAATCTTACCACTTAGCAAATCTCCCGAGTAAATTACCATAGTATCTGCAAAGATACCGTTAAGCCCACAACTGTATGAACATTGTGATTTGAGTCCACTAGGAAGGATGTCATCCCAGTGCCTCTATGGTGTCATTCCAGTCTGGAATCTAGTCTTTATTGTGCGGCCACTTATTTAAAGTTAAGTTTTCTGGATCCCAGACTGGGATGACACCTCTGGGCACTTCCGTCATAAAGGAACCAGTGTCAGCTACTTGAATGACATCATTTGCTGTGCAATTTACCTTCAAAAATGAATGTTTGTACAGCTGTGTGTCAAGCACTGGAATCTGCCACGCAAATTGCAATGTTCGTACAGTTATGCGTCAAGCCTAAAAGTAGTTAGCTAATAGGTTTAATAAAAATTCACATATACAGGAAAGATTGGTAACATTACTTGAATAGAGATCGTTATTGTAATTATGCCAAAACGCATAGATATAGAATCCATATTAGTAATAGGAGCAGGCCCAATAGTTATAGGTCAGGCATGCGAGTTTGATTATTCTGGAACGCAAAGCTGTAAAGTATTAAAAAGTGAAGGTTATAAAGTCATTTTGGTTAACTCCAACCCCGCAACTATAATGACAGATCCTGAATTCTCTGATTCAACTTATATTGAGCCGGTACTACCTGAAATCATAGAAAAAATTATAATTAAGGAGAGGCCAGACGCAATATTACCAACAATGGGAGGGCAAACAGCACTTAATTGTGCAATAAAACTTGCAGATGATGGAGTGTTAGACAAATACAACGTAGAATTAATAGGGGTAAATAGAGAAGCAATAAAAAAAGCGGAAGATAGAGAATTATTTCGCCAATCCATGGATAAAATAGGGCTAAAATACCCCAAAAGTATCATTATAAAAAATCAAGAACAAATAAAAAAGGCTTTGGATTACATTGGATTACCAGCAATCATCCGTTCATCATTCACTCTTGGTGGCGCAGGTAGTGGCATAGCATACAATAAAGAGGAGTTTTTCAATATCACAGAAAGTGCTCTAAAAATTTCACCAATAAATGAAGTTCAGATAGATGAATCAATTATCGGCTGGAAGGAATATGAAATGGAAGTTATCCGTGACTACAAGGATAACTGTATAATAGTGTGTTCAATAGAAAATGTTGATCCAATGGGAGTGCACACCGGAGATAGTATCACAGTTGCTCCTGCTTTGACTCTGCGTGATGCTGAATATCAACAAATGAGAAATGCATCTATAGCAGTGCTGAGGGAAATTGATGTTAGTGCCGGTGGTGCAAATGTTCAGTTTGCAGTGAATCCTAAAGAAGATGGAAGCCTCGTTGTAATTGAAATGAATCCAAGGGTTTCTCGCTCTTCTGCACTTGCCTCAAAAGCAACAGGCTATCCTATTGCAAAAGTTGTCACTAAACTTGCTATTGGCTATTCGCTCGATGAAATACGTAACGACTGTGCTCCAATAATACCAGCAGCATTCGAACCAGTGATTGATTATATCGTCACTAAAATTCCTCGATTTGAGTTTGAGAAATTTAAGGGGACAAATTGTGAATTATCAACCTCCATGAAATCAGTGGGAGAAGTGATGTCAATCGGCCGTACTTTTAATGAGTCACTGCAGAAAGCTTTTCGCTCACTTGAAACAGGGCTCATGGGACTTGATGAAGTGTTTTCTGAAGACACAGATATTAAATCTCAGTTAGCAAAATTGCTGCCAAACAGATTACTGATTGCTGCTGAAGCAATGCGCCACGGAATTAGCATAGAAGAAATAAATTCGATTACAGGTTATGATTTATGGTTTTTGCAAAATATACAGCAAATTATATTAGCTGAACAAAAAATCAAGGAAAACGGCCTTCCTGAAACTGCATATGAAATATTAGAGCTGAAAAAAATGGGCTTCTCAGATGCAAGGCTCGCAAAGTTAAGTAATAGACCTACCTCTGTCATCCCAGCTGGGATCCAAGAAAAAAATAGGTGGATTCCAGTGTCACGCACTGGAATGACATCAGAGCAAATTGAAGCAATGAGGAAAAAATTTGGTGTTAATCCAGTTTATAAACGTGTAGATACCTGTGCAGCTGAATTTGAATCGAGCACTGCTTATATGTATGGATGTTATGAGGGAGACATTACAAACAGGACAGAATGCGAAGCGGACATTTCTGACCGAGAAAAGGTTGTCATTTTAGGAAGTGGTCCAAATCGCATTGGTCAAGGTATTGAGTTTGATTATGCATGCGTTCATGCAGTTTCTGCCACCAAAGAAATGGGATACGAAACAATAATGATTAACTGCAATCCCGAAACCGTTTCAACTGATTATGATACCGCTGATCGTTTATATTTTGCACCACTCATTGCAGAGGATGTGCTTGAAATACTAAGTAAAGAGCAAGAAAATGGCACACTAGTTGGTGTAATAGTTCAAATAGGTGGTCAAACGCCTTTAAAATTAGCCAAAGTGCTGAACGAAAGAGGTTTTAATATCTTGGGTACATCTTTTGATTCTATTGACCTTGCAGAAGATCGCATGAGATTTAAAAATCTTGCTTTGCAACTTAATTTAAAACAACCTGAAAATTCTATCTGTCATTCAGTGGAAGAAGCGTTAATCAACGCAGAAAAGGTGGGGTTTCCATTAGTAGTGAGGCCATCCTATGTCCTTGGTGGTCAGTCTATGTCAATTTTGCATGATATTGATAGCTTCAAAGAGTACGTCCTGAATCACACTAAAATCTTTGAGCATGGTTCGCTGCTTCTTGATAAATTTTTAGTCAATGCAGTTGAGGTTGACGTTGATGCTGTATGTGATGGGGAAAGAGTTTTCATTGCAGCGGTTATGGAGCATATTGAAGAAGCTGGTATCCACTCTGGCGATTCAACATGTTCAATACCGACAAATACATTGAGTGACGAAGTAATAAAAGAGATCGAGCTCCAAACTGAGAGAATAGCATTAGCATTAAAAGTGAAAGGTCTGATAAACATTCAGTTTGCTGTTCAAGAGAGTGATGTATACATACTTGAAGTGAATTTAAGGGCTAGCCGTACAGTTCCTTTTATTTCCAAGGTAATCAATATTCCTATTGCAAAGCTTGCCACTCAGGTTATTTTGGGTAAAAAATTGAATCAGGAAAACAAGCCTTTCAATCATTTTGCAGTTAAAGCTGCTGTTTTTCCATTTACGCGTTTTTCGGGAATTGACACTTTACTTGGTCCTGAAATGAAATCAACAGGAGAAGTGATGGGAATTGACTTATCTTTCGGAGCTGCACTTGCAAAAGTGCACATGGCTGCAGGATACAAGTTACCAACAGAAGGAACAGCTCTGGTTTCAGTAAAAGATGATGATAAAGAGTATATATTGCCTGTTGTACGAATGTTGAAAGAACTGAGTTTTGAAATATATGCCACCAAAGGCACAGCTTTGCATCTGAACAATAACGGCATTGCTGCAAAAGCTGTAAATAAAGTGAGAGAAGGCAGACCCCACATAGTTGATATGCTCAAAGATGGAAAAATAAACCTAGTGATCAATACCTCAAAAGGTGTAAAGTCAGTCTCAGATAGCAAAGATATCAGGAGAACTGCTATTTTGCAAAATATAGCTTATAGCACCACAGCTTCTGGGAGTAAAGCGTTAGCGCTTGCAATTCAATATGTAAAGAATAGCAAATTGGAAGTGAAATCATTACAGCAGATACAAAATATTTAAATATCAAGACTATAATAAATTATTACTTATTTCAAAATGAGGATCGTGTAAGCTAAGGAGAGAGAAATTTAATTAAAGGATTTTTGTGTCAGTATCAATATATAACTGCCTTGAGCGTTTGTTGAAAGGCTTTGTACTAATTTTCTTGATTCAAACAATATGCTAGACTTTAACTTAAAAATCTTTGTAAGTGATCACGACTGAAAGGTGTTTTCATGCATTTTTTACCTGAGTGCAATAAGTGTAATTCATTGAGTTTCCAAAATTGATAATGAAGAAAAGCATTACTCGTCTAATAAAAGCAATTCAATACTCCTGTGAAGGAATAAAATCAGCTTTTGTATCAGAAGTTGCGTTCAGACAGGAGTTACTGCTTTTTATAATATGTGTTTCAACTTTGTTTGTTTTAGATGTAAGTAATTTAGAACGTGCAGTAATGGTAAGTAGCCTATTTTTGGTGTTAATTGTAGAAATTATTAACACTGCTTTTGAAACAATAATTGAGCGTATTTCCAGTGAACAACATATACTTTCAAAAAAAGTGAAAGATCTAGGTAGTGCAGCAGTTTTTCTCTCATTAATTAACTTCTTGATAACATGGATGATAATATTGATATGAATGTTGTTAAGATATATTTTCAAATTCACCGATTAAGACTTGCATGTCTTGTGGTAAATCAGAAACAAATTCTATATATTCTTTACTTTTTGGATGATATAAGCCTAGCGTGTGAGCATGTAGTGCCTGTCTATTGAAATTACGGATAAAGTCAGAGTTTTTAGCATGTTTTTCACTTTTACTACTATTTTTTCCGTAAACTTGATCACCAACTACAGAATGTCCTATGTAGCTCATGTGTACTCGAATTTGGTGTGTTCTGCCTGTCTCTAAAGTACATTTAACCAGGCTTGCTTGCCCTATAATTTTCTTCACTGAATAATGAGTGATTGCTAATTTACCTGCTGTTTTTGTGACACACATCATTTCTTTATTACTGCGTTTTGGAGCAATATGGGTTTTTACTGTTCCTTGCAGATTAGGTAATGCTCCCCAAATTACTGCTAAGTATTCCCGTTTTATTTTACGATTTGATAGCAGTTCAGACAAGAAGCTGTGGGATTGTTCATTTTTTGCAATTACCATGAGTCCACTAGTATCTTTATCAAGCCTGTGAACAATTCCTGGTCTTGTATTTATATATGGAATTTTGCCAAGGTGAGCGATCACTGCATTCAGGATGGCTTTGTTGCATAGCACTGATAGGCATGTAAATCACAATGAACTTACGCAGCTAATTTAAATTTAGCCATACCAATATCAGTAAATTTGTTCAGTAAGTAGCACTTAATTAACAGCTCTTTTTCACGATTTACCTCTGATTTATTTTTCAAGCCAAACCCAAATATTTGCTTCAACCTATAGAAAAAGACTTCAATATAAGACCGTGCTCCATACTTAACTTTTTTCTTCCATTCATTAATACCATCTTCATAATTCTCATATGACCTAATTCTACTAATATACTTGTTTCTTTCTGATAAGTAGTCAGCTAAACAAATTTTAGTATCCTTCCTAGGGCGAATAATAGGCACAATATTGTATTTTCTGCATTCTTTATACACACTTTTTATATCATAAGCCGCATCTGCTCGAATAGAACAAATGTTATATTTATCACTGACTTCTTCTAACATATCGCAGACCGGCAAATAGTCTACAGCAACACCACTAGTGTAGTTCATGCTTATTGCTTTCTTATCATTTATGTTTAAAATAACATGTAATTTTCTTACTTGACCATAACCACTGTATTTTCTTTTTCGAATATTAAGCTTACTATGCCCACCGTTATTATTGTAGATACTAACTCTAGTGCTATCTACGGCAATTTCAACATTTTCCAGATCATCTTTATTGCTTCTATGGTCATCAATCTTCAAATTAAGCTTTTTAAATCTTCTGGAAGCTTGTGTATAGCTGATAATCTTAAGTTTTTTGCCTATTTGTACCATATAACCTTTTACAAAACCTACAGCTTGTCTCAAGCCAATTCTAAAAAGATGAACTATTATGTGTATTAAAATTACAACTTTATCACTATAAGTGTTATTGCCACCTGCAACTTTTGGACTATTTTCATACCAATTTTCTATGGCTTGATTAACAAAATGAAAAACATTTCCTCTTTTTTTTAGAAACTCATTATATTCTCTTTGGTTACTTACTCTCATTTTTTGTGGCATAAGTTATACTTGTTTGAAAAATGCCTATTTTACAACAAAATGCGTTAGTAACCATAAGCTTTTCTCCTTACAATAACCTCAACCAACACTAGCTATGCAACAAAGCCATCCAGGATTGTATCATTGTTTGTTCCAGCACCTGGGTGTACTGTTAATCTACTTTGTTTACTCAGAACTATAATGTCCCCATCTTCGTAGATGATATCAAGCTTTATATTATAGTTAGGTTCAATTGATGTGGATATGTCAGGTTGAACGAGATGTACTATATACTCTTCACCTGGTTTTACTATGTGGTCATTATTAATTATCGGCGTGCCAAGTAATGTTACCCGCTCATCTTGTATCAATCTTTGTGCTTTACTGCGTGATATGTTACACTTTTTAGCTATGTAAGTATCTAGCCTTAATTTTTTTTCGTCACTATTAACATTTAAGGTTATATCTATGGTCACTACCCTGCGCAAGCTACTTTGAATGCTGCATGAACATCTGGATTCACAAAATCAACTTTTGTACTAGGTTGAATTTGAAGGCCGTCTTGTTTTTTAATATGGCAAATTGTTTGAGAGCCATCTTTCCAGTAAATTATTATTTTATTATCAAAATCCCGTAGCGTTAACTCCCTCTTTTCTTCTTTTTTATCTTTTTCTTCTAGCTTAATAGACTCTAATAAATAATATAGAAAGTCACTTGCTTTACCGTTAACTTTTTTTCTCCATTCATCCATTTTTTCTTGTTCAGATAATTCTTTTTCCAATTTTGCATTTTCTTGCTCCAGCTCTTTCATCCTTTTTTTTGATTTTAATAATCTATGTTTTTCTATTGCTTTTTTCTCTTCATCTCGCTGTTTTTCAAGAGAAGTAGCAGTAATACTGCCTTCACTGCTATTAGGTTCATTTGATTGAGTCTGTTTATTCTTTAATTCTGCTAGCTCATCTTTTACTTTTTTTAGTTCTTCTTCTAATTCGTTCTTTATCTTTTCCGCTTCTTCTTTTTGTTTTTCCAATGTATCTATGAACTCACGATCATCGCTAATTGTTCTTTCTCCAGATTGAAAAAAGCCAACTAATCTGCTTGGTTCAAATCGCTCAACCTTATCTTCAGCGATTTTAATAGTATTCTCTAAACTAGAAAAAATGCTTTCAATTTTTAGTGAATTTGTTCTTTTTGCCAGCTCTTTAGCTTCGCTTAAAATGACCATCATTTCCTTACGCAACTTATCTAAATCTTTTTTGATGTCTCCTCTAATTCCTTGTAGATGAACAAGTGTTTCTTGAATTTCATCATTTGCAGGTTTTAGAAGTTTGCTATCAAGTAGATCTTTAGCTTCATCTAAGCGCTTATCAAATGAGTCAACAATTTTATCTGTAAAATTAGTCAAGTGCTTATCTAGTAATTTTATTAATCGAGATATTGGATCATTTTCTTCCTCATCTTTTGTCTTTTTTTCCATTACCGATACAAAACCACCTCTTCTGCATGGAAAGAGAATATCTAAATTATTAAATTTTTTAACAATATTATGATTATTGTTTATCTCATTGGTTTTTAGCTTGCTGAATGTTATACATATTCCAACGATAGCAATGATACTAGCCAGTACAACTGGAACCCATTCCAAAGCCTGAATATTGGCAAAGCTCAATCTATTTTGTATTAACGCACCAACTATAATTACAGCACTAATTACATATGGTATGGTAAGAAAAATGGCCTTATTTTTATTCTCTTGTATTTGATTATCTAATATTTTTTTCTGATTTTCAGAAATTGGCAAAACTATTGAAAAGTTTGCTTTTTTGGAATCTATAAGACTTAAATTTGGTTTTATCTCTATTTTCAGAGCATTTTCAGCGATTTCACTCATCTCGTTGTCTTTGCCACCTCTAATTTTATTATTTATTAATTCCTCTATCAACTTTTCTCCTTCTTTTATCTCCTGCTTATGCATATATCTCATAGCAGAAGAGGCTACAAAAGTTGTTAAAAGAATAATAGAAACCAAAGTGTAAATTGGCATGAATGTTGGGTTAAAAATATCTGTAATAAACCTTAGATCATTATGGGTTATTATTATTGCAGCTACATAAGCCAAAGAAAATTGAAGCCAAATATTTACAATCGCTATGGGTAGAGTGTTACTTACAGAATATTTCTTTGTTGCACGCCATAACCTAGGAAAAAAACCAATAGCATCATCTATTTTGGCAAAATTATGATCTACTTTAACATTGAAAGGATTTGTTGTATCTAAAGGCATAAATTTCCTTGCATCCTAATTAAGTAATTATATATAAATGATACTTTAAAAACAAGTTTTTGGCTTATGCCAAGGACGATTAGAACGGACTTTGCTAACCTTTATGCCACTATTTGCTAGCCAAACAGAGTGTGTGCCATATGCCTCTAAGTCAGAGTATTTGATGATTTTAGTATTGCAAGCTGGATAGTTAAACTTGCTTAACTGAATTACTAGATCGACATTGTTACAATTTTCTAAAATATCTTCTCTTTTATGAGCTAGCAACACTGACTTATTATTTCCTTTATTATATGTACAGTCATAATCATTACATTTTAGCCTTTTGTTTGAATTACTGAATTTAGTATGATTCACAATTTGATTCTGCCCGTTTTGCTTTGCCCACGTTTTGACAACAAAATTTCTGTTTTTTCTAGTAAGGGAATATAGTAAATTGTCATCTTCTTTTACAGCAAGATTATCAGCACTGACTAGAATGTCAGGAGTTGTATACATAGCGCTAGAGAAAATACCTAGCACAATAAAGAAAATTCCAAAGAAACGCCAATTCCTTTCCCACAAGCATAACCATAATAGCCCAAGCGTTATTATAATAATTAATGAGGCAGGAAAAGTGCGAATAGGAATAACCAAATACTGAAGACTGGCAATTGCGTTTGTTATATATAAAACGCTGTCAATTGGGCGTTCCATGAGAGGCGTTATAATCCACTGAGTACCTAAAGGAATCAATAAAACATATATTATTCCAAGTGGAATAATAATGAGTGTAACTATTGGTATAGCAATCAAATTTGTGATAATGCCACTGATTGAAAAATAGTTAAAATTGTATATTGTGTACGGAACAGTTGCTAAACTTGCTATTATTGAGCTGATCATTATCGACACAAAATATTTTATTATTTTTATTTTGAATAACTTATTAGCATTGATCTGATAGCTGGCAACTAGTGCCAAAACAGCAGAAAATGACATTTGAAAACCTGGCTTTAAGATTGCTTCTGGCTCCACTATGAGTATCACCGAAGCAGCAAACGCAATTGCTATTAATCCTCGATATTTCCTTTCTATGATTATTGCAACAAGTACCAAGATCACCATGATGTAGGCACGCTGAGCAGAAATTTGCATACCGGTAATCAACAAATAAAAGGTAGTTGGCAAGATAGTAAAGAATGCAGATATTTTTTTAGTGTTATATTTAAGAGTCAAAGTTTCAGATATTGCAAATAAATTACGGAATACTATAAAAAATAGACCAGCAACAAACGATAAATGTAAACCAGATAGGCTTTGTTGCATAGCTAGTGTTGGTTGAGGTTATTGTAAGGAGAAAAGCTTATGGTTACTAACGCATTTTGTTGTAAAATAGGCATTTTTCAAACAAGTATAACTTATGCCACAAAAAATGAGAGTAAGTAACCAAAGAGAATATAATGAGTTTCTAAAAAAAAGAGGAAATGTTTTTCATTTTGTTAATCAAGCCATAGAAAATTGGTATGAAAATAGTCCAAAAGTTGCAGGTGGCAATAACACTTATAGTGATAAAGTTGTAATTTTAATACACATAATAGTTCATCTTTTTAGAATTGGCTTGAGACAAGCTGTAGGTTTTGTAAAAGGTTATATGGTACAAATAGGCAAAAAACTTAAGATTATCAGCTATACACAAGCTTCCAGAAGATTTAAAAAGCTTAATTTGAAGATTGATGACCATAGAAGCAATAAAGATGATCTGGAAAATGTTGAAATTGCCGTAGATAGCACTAGAGTTAGTATCTACAATAATAACGGTGGGCATAGTAAGCTTAATATTCGAAAAAGAAAATACAGTGGTTATGGTCAAGTAAGAAAATTACATGTTATTTTAAACATAAATGATAAGAAAGCAATAAGCATGAACTACACTAGTGGTGTTGCTGTAGACTATTTGCCGGTCTGCGATATGTTAGAAGAAGTCAGTGATAAATATAACATTTGTTCTATTCGAGCAGATGCGGCTTATGATATAAAAAGTGTGTATAAAGAATGCAGAAAATACAATATTGTGCCTATTATTCGCCCTAGGAAGGATACTAAAATTTGTTTAGCTGACTACTTATCAGAAAGAAACAAGTATATTAGTAGAATTAGGTCATATGAGAATTATGAAGATGGTATTAATGAATGGAAGAAAAAAGTTAAGTATGGAGCACGGTCTTATATTGAAGTCTTTTTCTATAGGTTGAAGCAAATATTTGGGTTTGGCTTGAAAAATAAATCAGAGGTAAATCGTGAAAAAGAGCTGTTAATTAAGTGCTACTTACTGAACAAATTTACTGATATTGGTATGGCTAAATTTAAATTAGCTGCGTAAGTTCATTGTGATTTACATGCCTATCAGTGCTATGCAACAAAGCCAACCAGATATAGCGAATAAATGTGCTATACCTGAATCTCGTATCGCATTCATAATTTTTTGATCTATCCCGTCTTTTTTGCCAATTAATAATGCAGAGATTATGTCCGCGTGTGGCTTTTTGGTATTTTGCTGTAGGTTTTCATAGATATATTGACGGAAAGATTCTATATACTCTTGAAATTTTCTTGCTTCAGCCTTTTTGTACAGGACTATTTTGCTTGTTGCAAAGCCTGTTGCACTTATTTTCTGATAATATGCTATTCTTGCAAAATCATATGCATATTCCGAAGGCGCAATTTTTGGAGGAAAGAGTTTTGCTGATAATTTTACTTGATCCCCTATTTTAATGCCTTCTTCCGCTTTGGTTTTAACTGATATTCTGATGTTATCCAGCTTGAACTTCGTGTTTTTTATTTCATAAAGCAAAAATTGTTTATATGAGCCCCTATCGTTAATATCCTTCACTATAGCAACAATATCTTTCACATACCTTTCCTTATCAAGAATGTGAGTATTAACTGAATCTGTTCTGAATTTGCTGGCTGTAAATCCTATGAGCACTGCAATTAAAGAAATGCATAATATTGCGTATTTCCTGTATAATATTGCAATCAGAATTAGTATAGGTGAAAGCAAGAGAAAAATAGATATAGTGAAAGCACAGCTTGGTTCAAAATTTAATGAGAAATAGGTTAAAATTCCTGCACACTGAAAAACAGGGAACCACAATATCAAGTTATATTTTTCATTGCACAGATTGTTATGTATATAATTTACTATCATGTTAAGAAAGGTTAATAGATATATAAATATATGTAATAGTGTGATTTTATTCTTTTATTTATTATTATTACGCATATAATAATAAATAAGCAACGACGCGGGATGGAGCAGCTCGGTAGCTCGTCAGGCTCATAACCTGAAGGTCGTAGGTTCAAATCCTACTCCCGCAACCATCTTTCAATTGTACAAACATCGCGATTTCTCTTATTATAATAGCAATGGTATTTCTGACTCAAAGCTTGTTTTTGACCTGTAGGCTCAATCGCAACATTCAGTAAAAAACTTAAGGTATTTATTGGTGAATTACATTAAATTATAGTGGCTGCATGTCTTTTTTATTTTTTCTACATTTAGCCAAATCACGCTTGTTAGTACATTATCAATTTAAATTATTAAAACTCGCTATTCGGGACGGCTTTGTTGCATAGCTAGTGTTGGTTGAGGTTATTGTAAGGAGAAAAGCTTATGGTTACTAACGCATTTTGTTGTAAAATAGGCATTTTTCAAACAAGTATAACTTATGCCACAAAAAATGAGAGTAAGTAACCAAAGAGAATATAATGAGTTTCTAAAAAAAAGAGGAAATGTTTTTCATTTTGTTAATCAAGCCATAGAAAATTGGTATGAAAATAGTCCAAAAGTTGCAGGTGGCAATAACACTTATAGTGATAAAGTTGTAATTTTAATACACATAATAGTTCATCTTTTTAGAATTGGCTTGAGACAAGCTGTAGGTTTTGTAAAAGGTTATATGGTACAAATAGGCAAAAAACTTAAGATTATCAGCTATACACAAGCTTCCAGAAGATTTAAAAAGCTTAATTTGAAGATTGATGACCATAGAAGCAATAAAGATGATCTGGAAAATGTTGAAATTGCCGTAGATAGCACTAGAGTTAGTATCTACAATAATAACGGTGGGCATAGTAAGCTTAATATTCGAAAAAGAAAATACAGTGGTTATGGTCAAGTAAGAAAATTACATGTTATTTTAAACATAAATGATAAGAAAGCAATAAGCATGAACTACACTAGTGGTGTTGCTGTAGACTATTTGCCGGTCTGCGATATGTTAGAAGAAGTCAGTGATAAATATAACATTTGTTCTATTCGAGCAGATGCGGCTTATGATATAAAAAGTGTGTATAAAGAATGCAGAAAATACAATATTGTGCCTATTATTCGCCCTAGGAAGGATACTAAAATTTGTTTAGCTGACTACTTATCAGAAAGAAACAAGTATATTAGTAGAATTAGGTCATATGAGAATTATGAAGATGGTATTAATGAATGGAAGAAAAAAGTTAAGTATGGAGCACGGTCTTATATTGAAGTCTTTTTCTATAGGTTGAAGCAAATATTTGGGTTTGGCTTGAAAAATAAATCAGAGGTAAATCGTGAAAAAGAGCTGTTAATTAAGTGCTACTTACTGAACAAATTTACTGATATTGGTATGGCTAAATTTAAATTAGCTGCGTAAGTTCATTGTGATTTACATGCCTATCAGTGCTATGCAACAAAGCCATTCGGGACTTCTTTTGCCTTTTTTCTATTTGGTTGGATGATTTTATAAATTAATTAAAATATTCATAATATTGATTTCTTATCACAACAATGCTATTATTAAGCTAATATTACTTTTAGTGAGGTATGAGCAATGGTTGATGTAGCTTTTATTGGCATAAATACAGTTATTGATAACGGATACAGAAGAAAAATAAAACTCGTTATGTCATGATTATTTTTAGCTGTGTCAGCAGCAACTGCCGTCTGGTTTATCTTTCCTGAATCACAAAATCTACTTGCTCCATTCTTGCTTCCAGCTATATTCCTTCTCTTGACTCTGTCTATGGGATATTATACGTTTCTTTTTGGTTGTGAGAAAAAGTCTGTAGAGAAAATGTTCTCGGTATCTGCTGAGTCAGTTAAGAGAGTGAATTGCCAAGACGGAATCGGATTTTTGCTAGCAGAAACAAGAGATATTACAAAAAATAAGTTTTGTAAAGTACTTTTGTTTTGAGGATCGTAGCAAAGCGCACAAACTTGCTTTATATGTAAGAGAAATTGATAGCGTTGCATCCTCGATAAAAGACGAGGATCTGTTAAATCACTTTGATCAATTTTTTACCATAACTGAAGTAAGCAATAAGAATAGTAGAAATGAGCTAATTAATCGCGCAAGAATATATAGAACAATAAGTGAAAAACCTAAAAATGAAATACAAAGTTTTTTAGCTAATCAAAAAGAGAGTCTTTCGTATGAAATAACGTCACCTAAAATTGATAATTTTTTACCACAGGTTAATGCAGTAACTGTTTAGGTTAGCAAAAGTTCAATACGTATAGCTAAGTCTTTGCAATATCAATAATTTCATTGTGTACATGATTATCACTTTTTTTTTCAATTCCAGTAATAACATTACATCTATTAGATTCTTTTATAGCTATTTCTTGAAATCCTTTTCGAATTTTATGATAGAAATCAATGCTCATTTCTTCATACTTATTTTTATCCTTTGCTCTGCTGAGTCCAACTTGAACATCAATATCTAAAATAAATGTGATATCTGGATATTTAATTTCCACTAATTTGTGTAAGTCTCTTATTAGACTCAAGTCAACACCTAGTCCATACCCTTGATACGCAATAGTTGAATCGATAAATCGATCACAAATAACTGTCTTTCCCTCTTTAAGAGCTGGCAATATTAATTTTTTCATATGTTCGTGCCTCATCGAGATAAGCAGCAAGAGTTCAGAAATAGGATCAATATTATCCTTAAGTAGTAATCCTCTTATTTTTTCTGCAAAATCAGTACCACCTGGTTCTCTAGTCAATACGACATTATTTTCACCGTGAATTTGCTTGAAATAATTTGCAAGTAACTCAGACTGTGTTGTTTTACCAGAACCATCTATTCCTTCGAAGGTTATGAACATAAATTTTATAATTACAATGCTAAATGCAAACAGTGTACATAGAAACCATTTGACATTTAAGCAATAAGATCATAAATTATGGTATACAATTCTCTATGAGCTATGGTTACGCTAGACACTCCTAAGATAGATTTAGACTTTACTGCAAAGAATTTCAATCTCCTGGGAGTGGATAACAAATATTATACATTAAGTGACTGCTATGGGGAAAATGGTCTCATTGTAATGTTTATATGCAATCACTGTCCTTACGTTCAATCAATTATTAGCAATCTAGTAAGCGATGTTAATTTGTTGAAAAAAGATTATCAGGTAAACACCGTTGCAATCATGTCAAATGATGTAAATGAGTACCCAGAAGACTCCTTTGAAAACATGATTAATTTTGCCAAGGAAAATAAGTTTACATTTCCATATTTGATTGACAATAACCAAGAAGTAGCTAAAGAGTATGGTGCTGTTTGTACCCCTGATTTTTTTGGTTTTAATTCCAAACTAGCCCTCTGCTATCGCGGGCGTTTTAACAACACAAAAAAAGAGAAAGTTCAAAATTACGAAGTAGGAAGTAGTGATTTATTTCAAGCCATGAAATTTATTGCAGAAACTAGCAATCCTCCAGTTGACCAAAAATCAAGCATTGGTTGTTCAATAAAATGGTCTAATTCTACAGGTTAAATATTATGCACAGCGGCTCTCAGCATTTGTTTGATATTATAATTTTACTCTCTGCTGCTGTGTTTATAGTCATAGCGTTTTGGAAAATGAATATTAGCCCAGTACTTGGTTACTTTGTTGCAGGTGCATTGATTGGTTCTCATGGATTTAATCTGATACATTCAGTTGAAGTAATGGATAACTTTGCAGAGTTTGGCGTAGTTTTCCTATTGTTCATTATAGGTCTTGAATTGACATTTGAACGCCTTATCGCTATGCGTAGGCATGTGTTTGGGTTTGGTTCCCTTCAAGTTATAGTTACCATGATAGCAATATGGTGCATTGCTCTTGCCTTTGGAGTAAATACAAACATGGCAGCAGTTATTGGTGGTGGACTTGCACTATCCTCAACAGCAATAGTGTTGCAGGTTCTGCAAGAAAAGGGTTCTCAAGCAAGCCAAGTTGGTAGATTGTCAATAGCAGTGCTACTAATGCAGGACTTTGCAGTGGTACCTCTAATAGTACTAGTGCCCCTGCTTACTGGCAATTCTGAACACAGCTTAATAAGCTCGTTGGCAGGCTCATTAGTGCAAGCAGCTATTGCATTGGTGTTGATATTTGTAACTGGTAGGTTATTACTGAGGCCATTGTTTTCGGTTATTGCCAAAATGGAGAGTAATGAAATCTTTATATCAACAACACTTCTGATAATATTAGGATCAGCATTTATTACTGAACAATTTCATTTATCAATGGCATTAGGCGCATTTGTTGCTGGGTTACTAGTTGCAGAAACAGAACACAGGAATTCGGTAGAACATGCAGTATTGCCATTTAAAGACTTATTTCTTGGTTTATTCTTTATGACTGTTGGCATGTCTATTGATATTGACCTTTTACTCAATAAGTTACCACTCGTTACTTTATTATCAATTGTCCTTATCGTTTTAAAGACGTCCATTATATATACATTGTGTAGATTTTTTGGATTTAGAAGTGCACCTGCAATACAAGCTGGATTACTGCTTGCACAAGGCGGTGAATTTGCATTTATTTTATTCCGTTTAGCAGATGAATTAGATGTACTATCAAGTGAAATCGCTCAAGTGCTTATGATGGTAACTACAGTAACTATGGCTTTTACTCCTCTTTTATCGGGAATTGGAGAGTGGATAGCAAATTCATTTAGCACTGAAAAAATAATACTAGACGATGAAGCAATCGAAACAGACACACAAGACCTTTATAATCACGTAATAGTTGCTGGGTTTGGTAGAGTGGGATATATGGTAACAAAAATGCTTACTGCAGAGCATTTAAGTTATGTTGTTGTAGATATTCAATCAAAAATAGTAAAAGAAGGAAAAAATGACAGTTTTCCTATATATCTTGGAGATGCTACAAGATATGAAATTTTAAAATCAGTAGGAATAGAAAGAGCTCAAGCTCTTGTGGTTTCGATAAAGAACGAAGTTACTATAAAGAAAATAGTTTCTCTAGTTGCAGCAAATTTTCCGCATGTAAATATTATAATACGTTTGCCAGATTTGAATAATGTGGAGGTTTATAAAGATCTAGGGGCTAGTAAAATTATTCCCGAAACATCTGAAATTGGATTGCAGCTAGGTGGAGCAGCATTAAGTTTAAGTGGAATTAGCGAAAGTGGAGTTACATCTTTAAAAGGTAAATTTAGAAAAGGCAACTACAGTATGTTAAAAGAACTTGGTAATGATAAAGATGAATAGCCCTATATCACTTTAATTAGTGACCAGAAAAACACATTTAATTAAACAACTGTACTCTCTAGAAAGGTGAAAAATTGACCTTATTGTAACTATGAACAAAATAATCATAAAAAAATTTGGTGGGACTTCACTAACTGACTTAAATCGAGTTGCAAACCTGATAAAAAATGATATTGAGAAAGGTTGTAATGTAATCGCTGTTGTATCTGCTGCTTCAGGATTCACTGACCAAATGGTTTTTCAAGCTAGGCAAATTTCAAATTTAAATTGTAGACAAGAGTTATCAGAGTATGATGTTCTCCTTTCAGCAGGAGAACAGATCTCTTGCGCATTATTAGCTATCACTCTTCAATCTATCGGAGTTAATGCTAAATCATGGCTCGCCTGGCAGTTACCAATTGTAACGGATAATTTTTATTCTGAGTCTAAAATAAAAAAGATAAAAATTGACCATGTAAAAAGATCTTTTGCTGAGGGTTATACTGCTGCAATCATTGCTGGTTTTCAGGGTATACACGATGATAGAATCACTACTTTTGGTAGAGGAGGATCTGATATCTCAGCAATTGCCTTTGCTGTAGTCTTTGGTATTAGGACTTGTGAAATTTTTACTGATATTGACGGAATATATACAGCAGACCCAAAAATTGTTCCAAGGGCACGCAAGCTTAAATCTATCTCTTACAATGAAATATTGGAGATGTCGTCATCTGGTGCTAAAATATTGCATAATCGTTCAGTACAACTTGCAATGAAGCATAATATTAAGGTGCAGGTGTTATCCACTTTTGAGGAAGTAGAAGGCACTACAGTACTACACGAAAAAGATGTACTGGAAAGATACTTAATTACTGGAATAACTTATAGCACTCACGAAGCTCTTGTAACTTTTACTAACTTTGCAAATACTCTGGATACTTTAAGAGATATAGCAGGAGCAAACGTTAAAATTGACATGATACATGGGTCAAGCTTTTTGATTTCTAAATTTGATGTTGATTTAATGACAAAGTTATTGAACAAAAATGAAAATTATGTCGTAAACAATAATATAGCTAAAATTTCAATAATTGGTATTGGTGTTATGTCTAACACTGAAGTGATGTACCGCACACTCAAGGTTTTAAGCGAAAAAAAGATAGAAATACTTGCTGTCACAATGTCCGAAATCAAGATCAGTATAGTTGTTCAAAAAAAACACGCTGAGGCTTTAATTAGAGATTTACATACCGAATATGAGCTTGATGTATGACAGCACGCTTGAAATTTATTTACTTGATAATTCAAAAAACTTGAAAGAGCAAAGATAGTTATTGAAATTATCTTGATTTACATCGGTTATCCAAGTTTGACATTGAATGCTTAACACCTCCTCCATTAACACCTTTCTGTAATCTTTATCCAGATGCGACATTATATCGTCAAGCAGAAGAAGAGGTGCTTTATTGTAATGAATACACCTTGCTTTTACACTAGATAAGATGATAGAAAGCAGTAATAGCTTTTGCTCTCCAGTAGAACAAAGATTTATTGGCATGTCCCCTTTTTGGCAAAAAACCCAAAAATTATCATTATGTACAGAAAAGGTTACTCTACCAGTTAATGAGTCTTTTTCTCTGTTTTCCTTTAGACGATTCTGAAAATATTCTGCAGTATCGTCCAAAGTTAGCTGGCTGCTGAATTTCAAACTTGCCTTCGGAAAAAGCTTACAGGAATGGTTATCAATTGTGTCTTGTAATATCTTTAAAACAGATGATCGCATACGTAAAATATCAATTGCATTGGTAGCCATGACGTTTTCAAGACTAGAGAGCCAACTTTCGTCCAAAATATTCTCTCTAAGCAATTTACTTCTCTCATGCTTAGCTTTTCTATATTTCATGTAGCAATAGGTGTAATTTTCTTCAAATAGTGAAACTATACGGTCTAAAAATTTTAACCTGTCACTTGGAGAATTAAGAAGAATATAGTCCATTTGTGGAATTAGCCATATTACATTAGATATTCTATACAAAGATGAGTAGCTTGACTGCGTTTTCCCATCAATTTGTATTAATTTCTTATTAAGATTCTTTCCTATACCAATTGAGTTAAGCTCTGCTCCATTGAAAAAATCATAATACACTACCCAACTTTCATTACTGCGCCTATTTTGCATCTCATTGATTTTTGCTTTTTTCATTCCGTTGCTTTTAGCAAGCAATGAGATTGCTTCAAGTATATTAGTTTTTCCAATACCATTTTTGCCAGTTACTACAACTGGTCTATCATCTAAATCCAGTTCAAAGTTTGAATGACTACGAAAGTTATATAATTTCAGTTTTTTTATATAGCAATGGGTAGTCATTCTTTAATTTATATTCTCCTTACTTCTTCTAGAACCTCATCAACATGTCCACTAACTTTTACGTTTTTCCAGATCTTCACTACTTTACCTTTTTTATCTATTAAAAAAGTAGTGCGCTCTATTCCCATATACTTTTTGCCAAACATGCTTTTTTCTACCCAAACACCATATTTTTCCAACATTTCAGCATTTTCATCAGAAACTAAAGAAAATGGCAAAGAATATTTTGCTTTGAAGTTAGCGTGGCACTTAACGCTATCTTTTGATACACCAATTATCACTGTGTCAAGAGAAGAGAAATTTTCTATTTTGTCTCTAAAGCCTTTTGCCTCCATTGTACAGCTCGGAGTATCGTCTTTAGGATAAAAATAAAGGACTACATTTTTTTTATCAAAAAATTCACTCAGCGATAAAATTTCGCCAGAATCTGTTGGCAAACTAAAATCAGGTGCATTATTTCCTACTGTTAATTCCATACTTTGCTCCATTATTAACACTTTTATGGTACTATAGTATATTGTAATAGGAAGGGAGGATAAATGAAAGTAGCTTTTCAAATGGATGAAAATATAAACTTTGAAACTGATACTACATTTGCATTAATAAAAGAAGCGCAGAGGAGAAAGCACGAAATTTTTGTCTATGTTCCTAATAATCTAGCACTCAAGTTAAATCAGTCAATTGCTCTTGCTCAGAAAGTCAGCGTTGATGATTTTGGTTTTACTTCTAAAGAAGATGTAACTATAGATTTGAATGAAATGGATATCATACTTATCAGGCAGGACCCACCTTTTGATATGCGGTACATTACAACAACCTATATCTTAGAAAAGACTACTGCGTTAGTAATAAATAATCCAACAGAAATAAGAAACTGTCCTGAAAAATTAATTACTTCACTATTTCTAGAGCTAATTCCTCCAACTTTGATCACTGAAAATATATCGATGATTAGAAATTTTTGTCACGACTATCAAGATATCATCTTGAAACCACTATATAGCTATGGAGGAAATGACGTAATAAGAATACAAGACCAAAATAGCATTCAAGTGGTAGTCGATCTCATGATTGCAAAATATGAATGTCCTGTAATTGCACAAGCATTTTGTAAAAAGATAAATACAGATAAAAGAATACTGCTACTGGATGGAAAGCCAATAGGAGTAATGAAGCGAGTTCCAAAGTCTAGCGGAGAAATCAGAACAAATTTGAGACTCGGAGCAAGTTTTGAGCCTGCCCAAATGAATGATAGAGACAACGAAATATGTAATAAAATTGGTCCTGAGCTAAAGAAAAGAGGGCTAATATTTGTTGGTATTGATATTATAGATGACTTCCTGCTCGAAATTAATACTACCTCACCTACGGGAGTAGTTTATATCAATAAGTTGTATAGTAAATCACTAGAAAAAGAACTATGGAATGCATTTGAAGAAAAAGCAATTCGTCAACTAAGTTCTTGAGCTATTGCCTTAATAAATTCAGTAACTCCATTCCTTATTCTTGTTTTCTTAGTATTATTAGCCATATCACGCAATTTTTGACAATTTTGCAATAAATCAACTAGCAACTCTCCTAGATTCTTTTTCGCGTTACTATTTTGCTCAACTATTACAGCTGCTCCCGAATCTTCAATATGTTTTGCATTATAAAATTGATGGTTATCTTTTGAGTGAGGATAAGGAATATATACAGCAGGACGCTCAGCAAGAGTAATCTCTGCTATTGAAGTTGCCCCCGCTCTGCTAATTACCAAATGAGCATTGGCCAGTTTATTTTCCATATCATCGAAAAACTCACTTAACTCACAATCAATTCCTTCACTTTTGTATAGACTCTTGACCTTGTTTATATTTTTCTTTGTACATTGCTGCGTTACTCTAATCCTCTCTTTTACTTCAACAGGTAGATCACAAATTACGCTGCTCACTACATCATCAAAAAAATTTGCACCCTGACTGCCTGCTATTATTAACACGTTTAAAACTGTTTCAGCTCTAGAATAGCCTTGTGCTTCTATATCGACAAAATTTCCTGTAAAAACGCATTTACTACCTTCTGCATACTTAGTCTCTGGAAAGCTAGTTGCAATTAATTTTGCACTCTTGAAAAAGAATCTATTTACCCTCCCTAAAACTGTGTTTTGTTCATGTAAAACTATAGGTATAGAAAGAATCTTTGCTGCAAGAAGAGTTGGAAAAGAAGCGTAGCTACCAAAACCAATGATTAGCTTTGGTTTTAATTTTCTCGTTTGATACAGTGCTAATACACAACTATACATTAACAAAAAGAGAAACTTCAATTTGTTGCCACTTGGCTTGCACAATGGTAAAATATAACTTTCTATATTGATGGTTTTTTGATCATTGAATAATATACAATTGTGCCCTTGTACCTTTAGTGCTTTTGCTAAGGTTATAGCTGGAAAAACATGCCCACCTGTACCGCCTGTTGCTAGAATAATAGTCATCTGTAAGTAGTAATTTGATAATAGATTGTTAATTATTTTTTAATACTTTGCATGTAAAATTTTATCAAGCTTTATGATAGTTGAGTTAAAAATGCCTAAAAATAGTGACAGCAAAAAAGAATCTAACGTAAAAAATAAGCCTCAAGAGCAAAGCAGAAGCGGAGGTTTATTAAAAAACATAATAAAAGCTCTTTTTAACTCAGTTGTTGATCTACCTCAGCAAGAACAACTCAATAAAAATATTGATAGACAACAAGGTTTAGACAGTAAAAGAAAAAGCCCAGAGGATCTTAATCAGGAAAAAAAGCTTGAAGTGAAAGAAGCAGCTGAAGGGTTAAAAGAAAAGTTAGAAAAATCTGATATTGGTAATCAATCTATTAGAATTGAATCGCCTAATCAGGATAATTGTAGCTCTAAAACAATGGATCGTTAGCTTAACTATTTAACGATTCATCATCTGCAGCAAGTACTGATTCGTGTATAATTTCCGAAATAGTTGGATGAGGAAAAATCGTAGATTTTATGTCGCAGTCTGTTCCCTCTAGTTGCTTTGCAAGAGCAAAATTGCTAATTAACTCTGTTACTTCCGCTCCTATCATGTGAGCTCCAAGAAGTTCGCCTGTTTTTTTGTCTATAATTGTTTTCACTAAACCTTCAGTTTCACTTAGTGCAATAGATTTACCATTAAAGTTGGAGTGAAATTTTCCTACTTTTATATCGTATCCACTTTTTATTGCCTGTTCCTCAGTAAGGCCAACGCTTGCTACTTGCGGATGAGAGTAAGTGCAATTTGGTATGCACTCTTTTTTTAACTTATGAGCATTTTTACCGGCAATTTTCTCAACACAGATTACAGCTTCATGACTTGCTTTATGCGCTAAACATGGGGGACCAGCTACATCACCTATTGCATACACACTTGATTCACTTGTTTCATACCACTCATTCGTTTCAATGAAACCAGAAGGACTCAACTTAATTTTTGTATTTTCTAAACCTATATTTTCAGTGTTTGCTTGCACGCCAACTGCAACAATCACCCTATCAAATTCTTTGCTCTCACCACTACTTAGTAACACTTGAGCAAAGTCTTTATTTTTAGTCAAAGCTTTTACGCTACTGTTTGTATATATTTTTATCCTTTGTTTTGTGAATATTTCTTGTGCTAAATTTGAAATATCTTTATCTTCCAGCGGCAAAATAGTGTCTTTTACTTCTATAATTGTTACATCAACTCCCAAAGTACTATAAAAACTTGCAAACTCTATTCCTATCGCACCAGAACCTATGATTAGTAGAGATTTTGGTAACTTCTTTGGAGTCATAGCGTGCTGCGCATTCCATATTAAATCTCCATCTACTTCGATTCCAGGAAGATTTCTTGCCCTTACACCTGTTGCTAAAATGATATGCTTAGAAGAAATTTCCTCCTCCTTCTTATCATTAAGAATTTTTACAACATAGTTACCTGCAAGTTTACCAAAGCCTTGATGAACTTTGATGTTATTTTTTTTCATCAAATACTCAACACCACTTGATAGCTTATCAACAACGTTCCTTGAATATTTCACTATTGATTGTATATCAAAACTTGTATCCTTTACTTTTATGCCAAATTCTTCTGATCTTCTTATTAATCTATAAACTTCAGACGCTCTAAGTAGCGATTTTGTTGGTATACATCCCCAATTTAAGCATATACCACCCAAATTTTCCTCCTTTTCAACAATTGCAGTTTTAAGTCCAAGCTGCGCCGCTCTAATTGCTGCTATATAACCACCAGGACCGCTACCTATAACTGTAATATCATACTCATTCATCAGTTTTCTTCGTATGCAAAAGACTATATATAACAGATAGAACCCGTATGATCAATGCTCAGGTGCATAGAAGCGGCTTGACAAACCTTCCCACTTTTCTTCTTATATCAATAAGAGTATTTATCCTTATTTTTAATCTCCGCGGGTTTAACAACAAAACTCAGATATTTATTGGCAGATTACATAAAAATTATAGCGGCTGCATGTTTTTTAAATTTTTTCTACTTCAGCCAAAACACGCTTGTTAGCACATTATCAATTTACATTATTAAAACTCGCTATATAGGGATTCTTTTGCCTTTTTTTACTTAGTAAATTTATTAATATTTATAGCTAAAGCTTCAGGCCAGCACTTGATGCTGAAATCTTTACTACAAATAAGCATATTGAGCACAAAATTATGCTAAAATACAACGTTTTTGGTGAGACTATGGACAAACTGAATCCCAGTATCTGGGCACTGGGATGACAAGAAATAGGCTGCTTTCATAACAATGAAAGGTTATTTGGATGATAGCTGCACTTCCAGTTTCAGCTACTCGGATGACAAGAAAGAGGGCACTGGCATGCTGAACCATAATGTTCGTACAGCTGTGCAAGAATCAGTGGGTGTGACTTGCCAAATTTTTAAATTACGGACAGCACCAAGTAACGCACAAGTACAGCGTCTATACCAGTTACTGTTGTACCTTATTTCTTTCTCCATAATACATTTTACCTGATAAGAATAGAGCTACTATAAGATAAATAAGATTCCATGTTGCTAACGAAACACCAAAAATATAATGAGGTCTGTCACAAGACGGAGAGTAGTTAGGGTTTAATAGATTATTTCTTAGCTCTTCTATGCTAACGTTACCACTTGCTTGCTCTGTACAGCCTAAAACATCATGAAATAAGTGGAGTTCAAAACCTACATGATAAAAAGATATTATTGCACCAATGAGATAGCTGCAAAACATCGCATAGATTAGGATTTTGTTGTCTTTGAACATGTACGCAACTGCAAGTAGCCCTGTAACATAGTAAACTACTCGCTCGTATATGCATAACTTGCATGGTAGCATATTGAAGAAATACTCTAGCACATATGCAAAAATCAGAGCAGCGGCACTTGACAGCAAAAAGATTGTAGAACTGTTATTTATATCTGACATAATTAACGAATTACCACAACAACCGAAAAAGTCAACTTTTGTTTAATAATGTTCTATATAATTATAAAGCGACACATATCACTCTATAACTTTTTTATCTAGCCTCTATGCATGTATTCACAGCTAGATACTGATTTAGTTTGCATACTAGTTACAACCCTAGTATCACTATCTATTCTTGCAATCTCTTCTTTAGTATACAATTCATCCTTGTTTTTCGTCCAGCTATTGTCATATTGAATATCAACTTCTCCTCCATTGGTTTTAAACCCAAATGTTTCTTTTATAAGCAATCTTTTCTCTTCTTGTAATCTATTAAGATGTTCGCTAAGACTTGTATAATCAGAAGTAGGAAGAACCTCATTAATAGGACTGTTATATACAATATTTTCCATTAGTGTATAAATGTGATGCGGTGATGATCGGAGAGTAGGATAATACTTTTGAAATCTATGCTTTATCTCATTATAAAATTCCGTAACCTTTACTTTACCAGCATCACTTACAGCAACTATAGCATTCTCAATATTTGTTATACCGTCATAGTCGTGACCTGTCTTGTCATTTTCAGCAACCAAAAAGCCCTGGCTAGCCTGAATCTCACCAAGTTTTTTGTCTTCCTTAGGTAAAATATCAAAATCAAAATAGATCATAGGAGATTTCAATACCAACAACATAAATATACGCATACTGTCTATCTCAACACCAAAAGATAATCTTTTACTTTCTGGAATAGAGTATAGATCTTTGAAATATTGAGATACAGTGTATAAAGGACATTTAGATAGTTCTGTTTTCTTATCTGTTTGTAAGTGAAAGCTAAATTCATACTCTCCTAAATCCAGCTCATTAAAGTCTATAAGCTCTATGTTTTTGTTTGGGTTAAACTCTCTGTTTGATATTTTATTCTCCAACTCTTTACGTTGCGTAGGAGTAAAACCAGATCCATTTATTACTAACTTCACTACACGCGTATCTTCTCTTTTTGCCCATTCGCTCAATCTCTCCAAATATTTTTCTGGGATCGGATATCCATATCGCCTTGGAAGCCACTGAAATACTAAAGGTGTATCAACCGTGAAAGTATGTGGAGATCCAGGCCTTAAATCTTGTCCTTTATAATTCATAGCAAAAGCACTAAATAAGTTAATATTTTACTATATAATATTAACTTATCAACTACTTATTTAAGTAATATTGTTTATTTGTTAATAATATTAATAAGATAAAAAGTAACCGTTCACGGAATATTCCCAATTAGGCAGGAATAGCGACTAAATTCTGTAGTTTCTGGACAGGATTCTGATCATTCAAACGTGCAGTCAAAAATATCGAAAGCATTCTTTCAATGAACTTTTCTCCACGTTCTGACCAAGTGAAAAAACTATTTTTACGATAAATGACGTACCGTCTAGCCTGACGTTCTGCAAGGTTATTGGTTGTCTCGATCAGATCAGGATTGCGCACGAATCTCCACATCATATCTTCAGAACGTAGTATATTGGCAGCCATTCTCGAGGCCTGAGTTCCTTTTGCAACCCTTGTTATCTCTCGCAAAAAATGTTTCACCCTTTTTCGAATCTTCCTCATTAACCGGAAAAATCTTAAATTGTCTATCAGGTTTTGTTTACGTGCTCTATCTACCACAAATACCCTGTTGCTCAGCGATTTTAATGCTGCGCCAATTCTGCTCACTTCAACATTTTTACTGTAAAAAAACCTTTCAAAGTCCCTTGCTAAATGGGCCCAGCATATCTGTCTGTTTTCACGATTAAAGTAATTATACGCAGCATACCTATCGCTTATAACTATTCCATCATACTCTGGCAATAGCCCTTTTAATATCTTCTTTCCGCGAGATCCAACTAACTTCATAAGTGTTGCTGTTTTATTCGTTACTACCCAACTCCAACCTTTCTTTCCCTGGTTCCTATGGCTTGTTTCATCTATATGTAAATACTTGCTTTTCCGTAGCTCTTCTCTTATTTTTTCGTATTCAGATATACATTTTTCTGATACTCTACCCTCGGTCTTTGATACCAAACCTAGGCTTATATTCAGATTAAATATGCTGCTCAAAATTTGCTGTACTTCCCTTTTTGAATTGATAAAAAATCCACTAAAACTGCTAATTACTGCTTTTGCATTAGCTCCTAAAAGATCCCTTGTCACACCTTCAGGCAGACTAGCTGAGATCCTTTTCTTACACGCCTTACAGTAGCCTTTTTGTAGCCTATATTCAGTCACTATCGGTTTAATTTTTGGCAATTCAACCTTTTGATGCACAGTTTCTTCTTCTAAAATAACTTGGCTTCCACACATGCAAATTGTATCAATTGAACATTTTACCACCTCATCTGCTACCATCAATTCCCGCTTGTGCGCTTCATGTCCTGGCTGCCCGCCTGGTTTTTTATCGCTCTTCTTTTTTGTCTTTTTGCGATATACATCTTGCGATGGTGGCAGCGATGAATTTTTTGAATTTAAACCCAGCTTATCCTCTAGCTCAATTATTTTTGTCCTTAACTTATCATTCTCTGCTTTCAGAGTACCAACTTCTGACTCCAATACCACAATCTTTTCTTGTAGCACCTCTATCATCAACCCCTCATCTATCTAGTTTATTGTTTTTTATACTAATTATGCAATTTTTGTAAACTACTTTCTTATACCGTGAATGGACAAAGTTGATAAGCCTAAACGCCATCATGTCTTTAGGAGAGTCTGCTAATGAAGGCTCTTAAGTTGACGCCATTGCGTGAACGGTTACGGAATCAACTAGTAGAAATAGCAAAAATACAAAAAACCCAAGCTCATCAAGTAACCGATTTATCTATAATCAAACAAATGGAAGAGCTACTTGCAGTTTTACAAAATCAAATTCAAGTCTTAGAAGATGAGGTAATGGAATTAGTCGATAAAAATCAAGAGCTTAAAAAAAAGTACATGTCAATAACTAGTATACCTGGTGTAGGTGCAATAACAGCTATTACTTTTATTTGTTATCTACCCGAGCTTGGAACTCTCCAACATAAAGAAATATCCAGCCTTTCCGGAGTTGCACCTTTTAATCGAGATAGTGGTTTTAGTAAGGGAAAAAGGTGTATTCAGGGTGGTAGATCACAAATTAGAAAGGTTTTACATATGTGCATTCTTAGTGCGCAAAGGTACAATTCTTATATAAAAATCTTCTTTGATAGGCTATACAATCAATATAAAAAACCATATAAAGTTACCTCTACTGCTGCAATGAGAAAATTACTTATCCTTGCTAACTCTTTAGTAAGAGACGGTAGACTGTTTACTGAGGAGTATAGCCCTAAAACTGCTTCTATATAGCAATAGCATAGCTGTGAATAAGTACGCCCACACAAATTTTAAGTACTTATTCACAGCTACATCAATTTTTCTATTGACTTTTAACACAACTGCTACAATGTCCTCTTTGCAACCTGTACTCAGTTACAATTGGCTTAATTTCTGGCAACTCTGCCTTCTGATGAATAATTTCATCTTCTAAAGTAATCTTACCTCCACACATACAAATTGTATCAATTGTGCATCTCACTACCTCGTCTGCAGCCATTAATTCACGCTTATGCACCTTATGTCCTGGCTGACCTCCTGGTTTTTTATCACTTTTCTTTTTTGCTTTCTTACGATATATATCTCGTGATGGTGGCAGCGATGAGAATTTTGCGAATTTAAGCCCAATTTGTCTTCTAATTCAACTATTTTTGCTTTCAAGCTATCATTTTCTCTGATCAGTGCTTTTATTTCTTCCTTGAGATTAGCGTTTTCTGCTACAACCTTTTCTTGCAGCACTGTTGTCATTTACCCATTCCATATTTAGCTTCCTATCTCTTTACACTTTTATACTTACTTTGTAAACCACCTTATCTCCGTGAACGGTTACGATAAAAAACTATATTATTAATAAAACAAGATTACCTACTTTACATAGGGATTCTTATTCTTTTTCAAAAGCAATCTGACTGGTACGCCTTCAACAAAGAAGTTTTTTCTAAGACCATTAGTCAAATAACGTTTATAACTCTCATCAACACTTTCCGGGACGTTGCATACCAAAGAAAAAGCTGGAGGTTTGGTGCCAATTTGAGCAATATACTTCATTTTAATTGCTCTACCTTTTATAAGTGGGTGAGAATGTTTTTCCACAGCATCTATTAGCCAATTATTCAGTTTTGCAGTGCTGATCTTCTTGTTTAAGGATTCACTCACTTCAAGACACTTATCTATCACATCACCACAGCGCATACCTTTCAATGCAGAAATTGTTACAGTTGGCACTTCCAAAAATAACCGAGTCACTTCCTGTTGTTTGACAAATTTTATTAACTTACTTCTGTCATCCTTACCTATTAAATCCCACTTATTTAAAACAATGATAATTCCCTTCCCCCCTTTAATTGCAGCTTCAGCAATTGATAAATCCTGCTGCTCAACGCCAAGCAAGGAATCTAGCATTAAAATCACTACATGAGAGCGCTTTATTGACTCTATACTTTTTTCAACAAATCTTGATTCTAAGTTATCAACAACATTTGCCTTTCTGCGGATTCCCGCAGTATCGATGAGAGTGATTAATTTCCCATTATGGTCGTATGAAATATCCACAGAGTCACGCGTGGTACCAGGTTTTGAGCTTACTATTAGTCTATTTTCTGCAAGTAAACTGTTTAAAAAAGTTGATTTTCCAACGTTTGGGCGACCGATGATTGCAATCCTCAGTCTAATGGACTCACTTTCAGGCAGCTCAGTTTTTTTGTTGAAATCTTCAATAACACCAGCTAATACATCATAAAGATCAATCATACCAAGATTATGTTCGGCTGAGATATACACCGGACCTATGAAGTTGAAGAACTGCAAATAATCAACATTTTCCGATTTATGACTTTCGCATTTGTTTGCTATTAGTATTACAGGTTTGTTCGTTTTTCTCTTCAGCCACTTTGCAAACTCTTTGTTCTGCTCGTTTTGCACTTTTGCATCAACAAGAAAAAAAATTACATCTGCGCTTAATAAAGAAAACTCTATTTGTTCAATAACTTGTAGTGAAAAACTGGTTTGGTCATTCCATCCTCCTGTATCTATAACTTTAAACTCTAAATCACTAATTCTTCCAATTCCTTCACGCCTATCTCTCGTTACTCCTGGAATGTCACTAACTACCGCTGCTTTTCTTCTTACTAGCCTATTAAATAGAGTTGACTTGCCTGCATTTGGAAGGCCTATTATGACTATTTTCAGCATAGTTTAAGAGCGTATTTTATACATAGTAAATTATAATCAAAATTTTTTAGTTTAACTATTGACTTGATAGATTATATACCTATCCTAAAATTAGGATATTTTATCTTAAGTTTATTATGTAAAATTGGAGGCGCTATGCATAATGCAAATGAAACTTTAATAATGAATTTCGATCAAGTTTCTCAATTAACTCCTAAAATTTATAAATTAGGGACACCTTATAACAACAGGACAAGTATATATAACTATATAACTTTAGCTAAAGCATTGGAGAATCTCAATGATCCATCCCGGTCGGCTTTGTTGCATAGCACTGATAGGCATGTAAATCACAATGAACTTACGCAGCTAATTTAAATTTAGCCATACCAATATCAGTAAATTTGTTCAGTAAGTAGCACTTAATTAACAGCTCTTTTTCACGATTTACCTCTGATTTATTTTTCAAGCCAAACCCAAATATTTGCTTCAACCTATAGAAAAAGACTTCAATATAAGACCGTGCTCCATACTTAACTTTTTTCTTCCATTCATTAATACCATCTTCATAATTCTCATATGACCTAATTCTACTAATATACTTGTTTCTTTCTGATAAGTAGTCAGCTAAACAAATTTTAGTATCCTTCCTAGGGCGAATAATAGGCACAATATTGTATTTTCTGCATTCTTTATACACACTTTTTATATCATAAGCCGCATCTGCTCGAATAGAACAAATGTTATATTTATCACTGACTTCTTCTAACATATCGCAGACCGGCAAATAGTCTACAGCAACACCACTAGTGTAGTTCATGCTTATTGCTTTCTTATCATTTATGTTTAAAATAACATGTAATTTTCTTACTTGACCATAACCACTGTATTTTCTTTTTCGAATATTAAGCTTACTATGCCCACCGTTATTATTGTAGATACTAACTCTAGTGCTATCTACGGCAATTTCAACATTTTCCAGATCATCTTTATTGCTTCTATGGTCATCAATCTTCAAATTAAGCTTTTTAAATCTTCTGGAAGCTTGTGTATAGCTGATAATCTTAAGTTTTTTGCCTATTTGTACCATATAACCTTTTACAAAACCTACAGCTTGTCTCAAGCCAATTCTAAAAAGATGAACTATTATGTGTATTAAAATTACAACTTTATCACTATAAGTGTTATTGCCACCTGCAACTTTTGGACTATTTTCATACCAATTTTCTATGGCTTGATTAACAAAATGAAAAACATTTCCTCTTTTTTTTAGAAACTCATTATATTCTCTTTGGTTACTTACTCTCATTTTTTGTGGCATAAGTTATACTTGTTTGAAAAATGCCTATTTTACAACAAAATGCGTTAGTAACCATAAGCTTTTCTCCTTACAATAACCTCAACCAACACTAGCTATGCAACAAAGCCATCCTGCATAGCTAGTTGATTTTCCCATCCAAGAATCATTTTATTAGCTTGCCTCAATGTTTCAATAGAAGGCAAGTCTTCTGTGCTTAGTGGTAGACGAACAGTTTTGTGTTCTATAAGCCCAATGTCATGCAAGAGTGCTTTAGTAGGTATTGGATTGCTGGCAGTAAATAGAGTTTTGCAAGCTTGTTGCCAACTGTCTGCCTGAGGGTTCTCGCCACTCATGCATTGCTTAACATATTCATGTACTACACGTGGCCAAACATTGGCAGCAACAGAAACCAGACCAGCCGCACCCTTAGCAGCCATATCGGGTATCATATTATCATCTCCGCAAAAGACCTCAATATTTGGTGCAACTTTCTTATACTGAGTTAAAGTATCAACGGTGCCACTTGAATCTTTGATAGCCCAAAATTTTTCGTGGCTGGATAAGTTGCGTACAGTTTCAGCGTGAAGACTCACTCCTGCTCTTGATGGAATATTGTAAAGCATGGCTGGCACATGTGCTTTTTCAAGCAGCTTTTCAAACCATAAAGTTTGCCCCATGATTCCAGGCTTTGCATAAATGGGAGTTGTCATTAGATAGCCATGAATAGGCATACCCTTGCAAAAATCAAGCCATTCAAGAGTCTGATATAGATTCACTCCTGGTACACCAATTATAATTTTTGTATTTAATTTTAGCTCACATACAAATTCAACTAATGTGCGCTTTTCAGAATCAGTAAGTGATAAGCTTTCACCTGTGCTACCTAGCAACACTACACCATTTTCAGCTTCAGCTTGCATTGTTAGTAAACGCTGCAAGCTTTGGTAATCTATACTATCTCCACTGCAATTAAAAGGAGTAACACAAGCAGTCCATAAAAATGTAGATTTCAATTGAAGTTATTAAAATGGTATTTCATCATCGATTAGTTCGTCTTTTATATCGTTGTCAAAACTTCCGTGTTTATCTTTTTGTTCTGTTTCATTTTGTTTGTATTCACTTGGCTTGTAATCAGAGTTTGACATACTGTTTCGTGAATCTAAAAGGGTAAGGGCACTATTAAAGTTATATAGCACCACCTCTGTCGTATACCTTTCGCTACCATTTTGGTCAGTCCATTTTCTAGTTCTCAGAGAACCTTCAACGTAAACTTTACTACCTTTGCGCGCAAAATCCTTAACAATTTTTACTAATCCTTCACTAAAAATTACAATATTATGCCATTCTGTCTTTTCAGAGCGCGTACCAGAAAATTTGTCAGTCCAACTTTCAGATGTGGCTATCGAAAAACTTGCCATCTCTTTTCCATTTTGTGTAGTCCTAATTTCAGGATCTTTTCCTAGATTACCAACTAATATGACTTTATTTATAGTACCACTAGACATAATTATGCTTTAAAATAAATCTCTTTATTATCTTATGTGAGAGTATTATTGTCAAATTTAATTAAAAACGCGCTTGGAGGGATTCGAACCCACGACCTTTGCCTCCGGAGGGCAACGCTCTATCCAACTGAGCTACAAGCGCAGATGTATTAGATTATTTAATAGATAAACTATCTAAATCAAATTTTTGTTCTGGATAAAGCGTAAACATAATACCTCCATGTCCAAAATGTACATTTTTAGAATTGCTTATCCGTTCTTTTGTTATCTTTTGGTTTACAGCCCATGAAAAAGTTACATAATTTTCAGTTACTGAGTGCACTTTTAAATCCTTAGTATTTATAAACAACTTTCCATTTACCCATATTTTCCATGTATCGGGGGAAAAGTATAAAATTGAATCTAAACTGACTACTTTACAATTGAAATTTTCTTCCTCTGTAACTCCTGAAGACTGTAAGTTAAACTTTTCCATCTCACTAACTATTCTATTAACCTGCTCTTCATCAAAAAAAATGCTTTTTATGCTACCATATTGCGATAAAGTACTCTCTGCTGCCTCTTTTATTATATCGTCTCGATCTATATAATAATTGTTGATAAAAAAACACTCCTTCGCACGCAAATTTGCTATATCAATGAAGTCATTTATTTCTTGATTTCCAAGTTTTAAAATACTTTTTAAGTACTTCTTTTCTATAATCATTCCATCATTAGAATGATGACAGACCATTTCATCATTGCCTTGTCTTTCTATATATACACATAAATTTTCACTATTTAACCCTAATATTTTATGCTCAATAAAATCTTCATTACTAATATGCTGTTGGCAAGAATATTTTTTACAAATCCCTATATTTTCTACAAGATCTTCGCAATTGCAATATGCACTAACATTAAAAAATAGCAGCGTAAAAATAAAAAACAACTTTATATTCATCTACTTAATATGGTATACCAATCAAAAACTATATTAGCTCTCACTATCTCTATCATATTACCACTTAAAATCTGGTTTATAACTTTAGCATCTATATTTCTCTGCTTATTCAAGGTAAGAGATCTGATCATAACATAACCAGGAAGATTTGGAATAGACTGTAGAAATAAAAAAATATGCTTATCGCTAATTGAGCTTAAACTTAGAACCACTTCACTTCTTATTACTTTTGTATGTTCACTTTTATTGTGGAGTTCAGCTTCTTCAGGTATAGAAATTGATATTTCAGGTTCTAACATGTAGTGTTTTTTATATAGCTTGTTAAGCTCAAAATTTAAATTTGTAATGTATCTGCTACTATGTAAGTTTGAAGAAGAAATTCTTTTCCATAAATCTAGGTTTTTATTTAGAACGACTTCTTTCTTTTGAATTTCAATGATCTGTAAATTAATAGAGCGTATTTCCTCAGCTGCAGTTTGATTTTTATTATAAACCTTTTTGTTATAGATAATAAAACACGTTGATAACCCTATTAATACAATAGATAACAATAAGTAATATATGCACTGAATTGTAGCTTTTCTTTTTAGTTGAGAGATAGTCATCAATCTACATTGCCTCTCCTATTTCAACATCAATAGATAGATTTTTCTCTTTAGTAGTAGGTAAGCTAGAAATACTAATATCATGAGTACGGAAATTATCGTTTAAATTTTTCTGTAGTTTCTCGTATTGATAAGAAATGTCTTTACCAGATTGAAAATTAAACCTTAAAGTTGTGGTAATATAACTTTTTGCCTCATTATAATTCCACTCAAATAATTGAAGCTCTACATCTGGTACTTTTAGCTTTTCTACATACTTAACTTGTGTGAGAGGAGAGTACTCTATTTTTGATAAAATATTATTGATATTAATAAAATCGTAAACTTCATCTATCTTTTTTACATTATAGCTTTGGCTAAGTTTTATTAGTTTGTTATTTAAAGCACTCCGCTTTGCAGATAAATTATCAGCAACATTAAAATTTGAATACAAATTTCGCAAACAAAAGGCGTTAATTACAACTAAAACCAAGAGTAGGTATAGAAAAATTTGAGGAGAATTTAAATAAAGATAATTAAATAGATAAAATTCTTTAGTTTCTTTTGTGTTAAAAATATTTATTGGCTTATTCTTAAAGCTATGGAACAAAATTGTAGTATCACAAAAGCTATCTTTTTCGCATATAGCTAATTCTGCTCCCAATAGTTTACCTAGCTCATATGGAGTCAATATGTTCACACTATTCTCTGAAAAATTTATAACTGATAAACTAGATTTAATAGCTTCTGATACTATGATGCAAAGGTCGATAGGGTCATTTTTTTCAAATCCAAACTTAGTTAAAGATTGAATTGTATTTTTCACTTCCTGATATATTTCACCAGCAATGATTCCTGGTAAATTATCATTAGTAAATGGTATTAAACGTGTAAATATCATTTTGTTCTCTTTAAGAACCACTTGTCTATAGCCACCTGTTTTAGTTGCAGCAACTATAATTTTCCAGTTACTAGGATCTTTGTGTAGAATCTTTTTTGCTATACTGACTAGTTCTATAGGAAACATTAATATTCCTTTAAAGTTAGAGCCTATTTCAACAAACACGTCCAACCAATATTCTATTAAATGATTTGCTTTTGATGAAACAAATAGATACCACCAGTTTTGATTAAATTTATTCGGCTTTTCGACCAAGAGAATAGAATTTATATCGTTATTATGAGCAAAATGCTCTACTTTTGTTTTTGCTGATAGATAAGCACTAATCCTATTTACTCTTGGGATAGACTGTAGCAAATAGTTCTGATCAGTGTGATTGAGAACCAGATATAAGGGTGCTTTTTTATCTGATGAGAGACATGAAATTAAGTCAGAAACAACTTTATTATTTTTGTCCTTAGCAAAATATCTTTTATTTAAAGTATCATTTTTAAAATATAGTAACATTGTGCCTTCTTTTCCTATAGAAAGCATAAACTTACTTTTGGGTTTTGACCCAAACATATTAACAAAGTGTATACTCATCTAGAATTAAAAAGGTAATTTATTGAAATTCATTAAACATTAGATGACAATATTACTTATATTATAAGTTTTTGATAAAATTAGTAGTAATATTAACCCTTTTGTATGATGAAGGTTTTTTATATTTGTGCTAGACACAACTTAACCTGACAAACGAGGATTAATTATATCTCAGCTTGATATTTTATTCTCCAACAGACTGAAAATTGAATTGAGCTAAAGACTTGATTTGACGCAAGTTGTTGCACATTACCATTTAGTATACTTGAACTGAACATTTTCAGTGAATCCATCTGGCATGACTGAAACTTTTGTATTCATATTTATTTTTAAGTAATTTACTAGCTCATCAACTAATATATCAGGAGCAGAAGCACCTGCAGTAATTCCTATTTTTTCTGCGCCCTGCAACCAATTTTTGTTCATACATTTATAATTATCAATCAAATAGGCTCTTTTTCCTGTGGAAATGCACAGGTCTAATAAACGGTTTGAATTTGAACTGTTTTCGCTTCCTACAATTAACACTACGTCTGTAATTTTAGCCAATTTTTTAACAGCGTTCTGCCTATTTTGTGTTGCATAGCATATATCTTTTAAGTCGGGGCCTGTAATGCTTGGAAATCTGAGCTTCAGTGTAGCAATAATTTCTTTGGTATCGTCAATACTTAACGTGGTTTGTGTTACATAAGATAAATTATCTGGATCTTTGATTTGTAAATTGTATACGTCTTGCATAGTTTGCACTAGAGATATAGGATTACTTACTCTTCCTATAATTCCTTTAACTTCTGGATGATTTTCATGTCCAATTAGAATTAATTCTTTACCACTATCCTCATACCTTTTTGCCTCTTTATGTACTTTGCTAACTAATGGACATGTTGCATCAATCACTTGAACACCCTTTCTTTTTGCCTCATCCTCTATACTTTTCGACACTCCATGTGCGCTAAAGATCAATATTCCTCTATTGTCTTTAATGTCTTCTATGCTGCTTACAAAAACCACTCCTTGTTTCTTGAAGTCCTCTACTATATACTTATTATGAACGATTTCGTGTAGTACATAAACTTGGCGTTCATTTTTGTATTTCTCTAAAGTGATTGCTAATATGTCTACAGCTCTTTTAACCCCTGCACAGAAACCGCGTGGTTCAGCTAAGATAATCTCCATTTTTTAAGTAAGTATGTAAACATTGCTAAAAAGTAAGCTCCGCTCACTATGTTTCATATCATGACTGCTTTACTATAATTTCAAATTTATCATTACCAAGATTCTTATTAATATACCAGGAACCGTCATCTTTAATTACAAATTCAGGACCCTTGAGGTCTCTTGTTATTGTCCTTCCATCTTGGTCATCCATGGCAATATGGATATCGAATGTAACGATGTCTAGATTTATTATAGCTTTTTTCCCACTGTATGAATTTAGGCTAAACTTGCCCAACATGACATCATTAATACTCACTTCTCCTGCATAAGTATCACACTGACCATCTACACAACACTCACTTTTAATATAAAAAAGATCTAACATATTTAAATCTATAAAAAAAAGAACTAAATTTATATACTAAATACAATTCATCATTAATAAGCAACTATAGATTACTTTGGCTACAGCAATAATGCAACTGGAAGTATAACATAATTAATTGTATAAGAAACTACACTTTAGAGAAATGGTTGTTTGGTTTTTTTATTAATTTTTTTCACCATACTGTCAATCATGTGTTTTATTCCTTGATATACAGAGTGTGTACTTTCATCACTACGCATATAAGCAGAGCAGGAAAATATATTATGCTTTTCGTCTTCTATTGATAGCTTTGTATCGCATGTTATATGTTCGCCGCCGAGCTTCTCTATCAACTGGTCTTTGTCGTTTCCTATAGTTACCTTAATCTTACTTTCTTCTTTACCTATCTTGCTACTTAAAATTAAAACAATAATGGCTGGAGATATACATATAGTTCCTATTGGCTTTTTTGCAACAAAGAACTCTGAGACTAATCTTTCAAACTCAGGCATTACTGTTTTATTTTCAGCTAAGTCAGATAAATTTTTCGCAACTCCATATCCACCAGGTACGACTAGCATGTCAAAATTTTCAGCTTTAGCTTCTCTTAAATCATTTATCTCACCTCTTGCAATTCTTGCTGATTCTACAAGTACATTCCTTTTTTCTTTTACTGCTTCTTTTGTTTTGTGATTCATAACTTGTGTGATATCAACATCAGGAGCAAAGCACGTGACTTCAACTTCCTGCTGATCAAACACAAGCAGAGTTAAGACTGCTTCTCTCACCTCTGTGCCGTCGAGGTGGCCGCATCCTGATAAAACCACAGCGGCTCTTAATTTTTTCTCACCCATAAAATACCTTGATTTCATATAATCTAGGTATTGTAATACAAATTCCATATTTGGAAAGGAGTAATTATTTTATGTCAATTATAACATAATTAATAATTAGTATATATAATTAGGTATATTTGTAGTTAATGGAGTTTGATATGGCCCTTGAAGAAGATGATGATGAATTTTTTGACGCTCAAATTGACCATCAGGAACTAAGAAAAGCTATTTCAAATATAATAGGAGGCATTGTAAAATCTTCATCAGAGGAAAAAAAGCGTTATTGAGTAAGATAAGTGACACAGTTGATAAGATAGATATATATGAGCTTAAGTTAGTAATTAATAGCCAGGGTCTAGAAAAAGCCATAAATAAAGAATTATTTACAAAATTCATTGAAGAAGCGCTTGAGAATTTAATGCCAGAAGATGTCGTGCCAAAGATAATAGAAAAGGCGCTACAATCTGTTGAGCGTGAAGCAATAAGTAATATTATAAATAATAATAAAGGTCCGCTGGACAATCTAGTCAATTATTTTAAATCAGCATCTGCAAATGAAAAAATTGGAATGGCTTCTGCTGTAATGGTATTAGGAGCAGCATTTTCTCCGCTTATTGTGCTTGCCACATTAATAGCGCTTGTGGCTATTGGAGCACGTTATGTAGGAATAGGTATAGGAAAGGCAGGGGAAAAAATAAAAGAAGGTGCGATTGATGCAGGAAAAGCAGTGAAAAGTTCATATAAGGATTTAATAGATAAATTACCTATAATTCAAGCAAGAGAGAATAATTTTGATAAGTTCAAAAATGACTTGTCTGGGCGTATTATAGAAATTGATACGGCACAAAAGCGAGAAGGAATTGGAGAAGATGAAACTAAAAACAATCTTTCTAATAATCTAAAAATGGTAAAAATGCTTCAAAACAAAGAGCAATTAATGGCCATAAAGGAATTAATAAAAGATGGAACCATTAAAAAATTTTCAGAAGATGATATGAGCAAACTTCTGGAAAAGGGCATCAGTACTCATCTAGATGATCAAAAACCATTTGATGATCTTATAGATAAACTTCAATCTGCAATTATGGCAATTGGTAATAATAAAATAGAGGAGGTGGAAAAAAAAGGTTAATGAGAAAGTTCAGAAAATAGAACCAAGCCCTAAATTAGATAGTTCAAGTGCTGAACGAGTTAGTGAAGAAGGGAAAGGAATGGATTGATACATTTGAAGAGCGTTTTGATGCAAAAATGTATCTGTCTATCTTATTTTGCCACCCTGCTAAGCGGACACAAAAAATTACTTCCGCGTATTTTGAATCCAATTATAATTACAATTATAGATATTTTTAGAGCTCAAAAATCTATCTTTGTCTGCAGACCTTTTTTATTAAACTCATAAAAAAATGTAGCGTATCCTCTTCAGTGTATACTTAATTTCTGTCATATGTGCGCTGCATTTTTTTCTAATCTTTTTTACAGGGGGATTTTATGTCCAGAATTCCAGATATTTGACCTTTACTTTAGCTAATAAAAAACAACTGGTACCTGCGGTTTTTATAGCTACGTTTCTCAAACGTAACCGTTCACGGAGATAAGGTGGTTTACAAAGTAAGTATAAAAGTGTAAAGAGATAGGAAGCTAAATATGGAATGGGTAAATGACAACAGTGCTGCAAGAAAAGGTTGTAGCAGAAAACGCTAATCTCAAGGAAGAAATAAAAGCACTGATCAGAGAAAATGATAGCTTGAAAGCAAAAATAGTTGAATTAGAAGACAAATTGGGCTTAAATTCGCAAAATTCATCGCTGCCACCATCACGAGATATATATCGTAAGAAAGCAAAAAAGAAAAGTGATAAAAAACCAGGAGGTCAGCCAGGACATAAGGTGCATAAGCGTGAATTAATGGCTGCAGACGAGGTAGTGAGATGCACAATTGATACAATTTGTATGTGTGGAGGTAAGATTACTTTAGAAGATGAAATTATTCATCAGAAGGCAGAGTTGCCAGAAATTAAGCCAATTGTAACTGAGTACAGGTTGCAAAGAGGACATTGTAGCAGTTGTGTTAAAAGTCAATAGAAAAATTGATGTAGCTGTGAATAAGTACTTAAAATTTGTGTGGGCGTACTTATTCACAGCTATGCTATTGCTATATAGAAGCAGTTTTAGGGCTATACTCCTCAGTAAACAGTCTACCGTCTCTTACTAAAGAGTTAGCAAGGATAAGTAATTTTCTCATTGCAGCAGTAGAGGTAACTTTATATGGTTTTTTATATTGATTGTATAGCCTATCAAAGAAGATTTTTATATAAGAATTGTACCTTTGCGCACTAAGAATGCACATATGTAAAACCTTTCTAATTTGTGATCTACCACCCTGAATACACCTTTTTCCCTTACTAAAACCACTATCTCGATTAAAAGGTGCAACTCCGGAAAGGCTGGATATTTCTTTATGTTGGAGAGTTCCAAGCTCGGGTAGATAACAAATAAAAGTAATAGCTGTTATTGCACCTACACCAGGTATACTAGTTATTGACATGTACTTTTTTTTAAGCTCTTGATTTTTATCGACTAATTCCATTACCTCATCTTCTAAGACTTGAATTTGATTTTGTAAAACTGCAAGTAGCTCTTCCATTTGTTTGATTATAGATAAATCGGTTACTTGATGAGCTTGGGTTTTTTGTATTTTTGCTATTTCTACTAGTTGATTCCTGCGAGATAATTTTTGCTTCAAACAGTCAATACTACTAACTTTTAAAGGAGTGACACGCATGTCTGTATTACTAACATAACGTGAGATGATGCTACAGTCTATTTTATCAGTTTTAGTAGCAATACCAAGGCTTTTTGCATAATCTCTCACCCATCTTGGTTGAATGACATATACTTCAAAACCATGGCTTAATAAAGTATAAGCACATAATTTTTCGTACCCACCAGTTGCTTCAAGTCGAACTTTGGTTACGTTATGTAAACGCAAAAAGTCGATTATTTGATCAATAGCTTGAACGTTATTTTCAAATACTTTATGATGTCCAAGTGGATGAATATGGATATCTAGTTTATTTTTGCTAATATCAATGCCAGTAATAATATTTGATAAATTCATAATCCCTCCATAAATGTAACCGTTCACGGAATATTCCCAATTAGGCAGGAATAGCGACTAAATTCTGTAGTTTCTGGACAGGATTCTGATCATTCAAACGTGCAGTCAAAAATATCGAAAGCATTCTTTCAATGAACTTTTCTCCACGTTCTGACCAAGTGAAAAAACTATTTTTACGATAAATGACGTACCGTCTAGCCTGACGTTCTGCAAGGTTATTGGTTGTCTCGATCAGATCAGGATTGCGCACGAATCTCCACATCATATCTTCAGAACGTAGTATATTGGCAGCCATTCTCGAGGCCTGAGTTCCTTTTGCAACCCTTGTTATCTCTCGCAAAAAATGTTTCACCCTTTTTCGAATCTTCCTCATTAACCGGAAAAATCTTAAATTGTCTATCAGGTTTTGTTTACGTGCTCTATCTACCACAAATACCCTGTTGCTCAGCGATTTTAATGCTGCGCCAATTCTGCTCACTTCAACATTTTTACTGTAAAAAAACCTTTCAAAGTCCCTTGCTAAATGGGCCCAGCATATCTGTCTGTTTTCACGATTAAAGTAATTATACGCAGCATACCTATCGCTTATAACTATTCCATCATACTCTGGCAATAGCCCTTTTAATATCTTCTTTCCGCGAGATCCAACTAACTTCATAAGTGTTGCTGTTTTATTCGTTACTACCCAACTCCAACCTTTCTTTCCCTGGTTCCTATGGCTTGTTTCATCTATATGTAAATACTTGCTTTTCCGTAGCTCTTCTCTTATTTTTTCGTATTCAGATATACATTTTTCTGATACTCTACCCTCGGTCTTTGATACCAAACCTAGGCTTATATTCAGATTAAATATGCTGCTCAAAATTTGCTGTACTTCCCTTTTTGAATTGATAAAAAATCCACTAAAACTGCTAATTACTGCTTTTGCATTAGCTCCTAAAAGATCCCTTGTCACACCTTCAGGCAGACTAGCTGAGATCCTTTTCTTACACGCCTTACAGTAGCCTTTTTGTAGCCTATATTCAGTCACTATCGGTTTAATTTTTGGCAATTCAACCTTTTGATGCACAGTTTCTTCTTCTAAAATAACTTGGCTTCCACACATGCAAATTGTATCAATTGAACATTTTACCACCTCATCTGCTACCATCAATTCCCGCTTGTGCGCTTCATGTCCTGGCTGCCCGCCTGGTTTTTTATCGCTCTTCTTTTTTGTCTTTTTGCGATATACATCTTGCGATGGTGGCAGCGATGAATTTTTTGAATTTAAACCCAGCTTATCCTCTAGCTCAATTATTTTTGTCCTTAACTTATCATTCTCTGCTTTCAGAGTACCAACTTCTGACTCCAATACCACAATCTTTTCTTGTAGCACCTCTATCATCAACCCCTCATCTATCTAGTTTATTGTTTTTTATACTAATTATGCAATTTTTGTAAACTACTTTCTTATACCGTGAATGGACAAAGTTGATAAGCCTAAACGCCATCATGTCTTTAGGAGAGTCTGCTAATGAAGGCTCTTAAGTTGACGCCATTGCGTGAACGGTTACCCATAAATAATGTGTATACTGCATTTTCCACCCTTATATACGAGCCTAAAAGCTCAACCAGTTGTTCGGAACTTTCAGTATAATAAACCAGAGAGGAGAACCTTGCTGCAAAACGGTCCTTATGACCAAGAGTATGTACGGTTCCTCCTCTCTGCGTGTCTTTATACCGCCATTTCGTGACATTTATAAAGACTTGTTTTTAACATATAAGAGTATGTAATAAAAGAATTACAGCAAATTTACCCGAAGGTGTTGCAAGAGATTTTCTAGGACCCAATGCTAAAACAGTTATAAGCAGCCTTAGCGGCTTTTTTATTAACTCAAAAAGAGAGGTACAGCAAATTTTGGGCAGTATTTTTAATCTAAATATAAGCCTTGGTTTAGTCTCAAATACTGAACGCAGGGTATCGAAGAAGTGTGCATCTGAATATGAGAAAATGAAGGAAGAGTTGCAAGGAAGCGAGTATTTGCATATAGACGAAACAGGGCACAGAAATCAAGGAAAGAGAGGCTGGAGTTGGGTAATAACAAACAAAGCGTTGACACTTCTGAAGGTAAGCGAGTCTCGTGGTAAGAAGGTGTTGAAGAGTTTACTGCCAGAATATGATGGTATAGTTGTGAGCGATAGATACGCTGTATACAATTACTTCAATCGTGAAAATAGACAGATATGTTGGGCACATCTGGCAAGAGATTTTGAGAGATTTGCCCATAGTAAAAATGTTGAAGTGAGCAAAATTGGCCAAGCACTAAAATCGCTCAGCAATAAGGTGTTTGTAGTAGATAAGGCAAAAAAACAAAATTTGATAGATAATTTGAGATTTTATCGACTGGTGCGAAAAATTCGGAAAAGGGTAAAACATTTTTTACGTAAAATGACGAGGGTTGCAAATAGCACTCAAGCTTCAAGAATGGCCGCTAAGATGTTACGATCTGAGGATATGATGTGGAAGTTTTTAAGAAAACCTGAAGTGATAGAAACAACTAATAACCTTGCAGAACGGCAAATTAGACGGTACGTAATTTATCGTAAAAACAGCTTTTTCACCTGGTCAGAACGTGGAGAAAGATTCGTGGAAAGAATGTTGTCGATATTTTTGACATCACGTCTAAATGGCCAGAACCCCTTTCAAAAGCTACAGAATCTAGTAGCTGTCACTGCTTAGTTCTTTAATTCATTCTCACAATCCGTGAACGGTTACAAAATAAATGAGGAAATTTTATGAGTTGTATAATCGAACAAAATAATCTAGGTGACTTATTAAAGTATGAGGCATCAAGTCTATATTCAAGAGACCAAATAACGGTAGCCAAGGGACAAAATCTTAAACTTGGTACAGTTGTTGGTAGTGATAAGGATAACATGATTAAGATAATAAATCCAACTGCCACAGATGGTACACAAACAGCAATAGGTGCAATAGTAAGTGATGTAAATGCGACAGAAAATGCCAAAGCAGTAATTATTGCTCGTGGTGCAATGCTAGCAGATCATGCAATTGTGTGGCCAACAAGTATCACTGAAGAGCAAAAAGCTGCAGCAATAAAGCAACTTGAAGGACGAGGGATCATTGTCCGCAAGGGAGTGTAACTTAAATTAATAAGGGGGAAAAAGAATGCAAAATCCATTTACGAATACAGCATTTAGCATGACGGCACTAACAAATGCGATGAATATATTGCCGATAAATTATGGACGTGTTGAAAATTTAAATTTGTTTCCAAGTAGATCAGTAAGATTTAGACATATTACCATAGAAGAACACAACGGAGTGTTAAGTTTACTACCAACGCAAGTACCCGGAGCACCAGCAACAGTAGGAAAAAGAGGAAAAAGAAAGGTAAGAACATTTACGATTCCGCACATTCCGCATGATGATGTAGTGCTGCCAGAAGAAGTACAAGGAATAAGGGCATTTGGATCAGAGAGTGAACTTAAAGCGCTGGCAGATGTAATAACTGATCATTTGCAGCTAATGAGAAACAAACATGCAATAACATTAGAGCATTTGCGAATGGGAGCGCTCAAAGGAATAATTTTAGATGCTGATGGGTCAGAATTATTAAATCTGTACAACGAATTTGAAATAACACCAAAAGTAGTAAATTTTGCCCTTGGAACAGCAACAACTGACGTAAAACGTAAGTGTCTGGAAGTACTCCGGCACATAGAAGATAATCTAAGTGGTGAATATATGACTGGAATTCATGCCTTGGTAAGCCCTGAGTTTTTTGATGCATTAACTTCTCATGCTAAAGTAAAAGAAGCAAATGAAAGTTGTAAGTTAAAAATGTGATATAAAAGAGATAAGAGGGAAAGATAACCCTACTCACTATAGGAATAGGGCTATCACGGGCGTGTGCGACCGAATGAAAGTTGGTATTACAACCGTAGCCATCAAGGTAAACTAGCCCCATCTCTCGATACGTTTGAATAGTTGCATGGGACATATGTATGCACCCGTTTACAATCTTAAATTAATTAAACTATCGAGGTTATTTATTATGATTACATCTTATCAAAATTTCATTGGCATTGATATCGGAAAATTTAAAAATGTTGCTGCAGCTTATAACCAAAGGAGCGCTATCAAGTTTGACAATGATGCTACTGGTTGGCAACAGTTGTTTCAAAAATTTTCAGATATCCTACCTAATTCTCTAGTAACTTTAGAAAACACTGGAAAATATGAGCTTGGCTTAGCACATTTTCTTGTTGATAAGAATGTTGCTGTACATCGAGCTAATACTCGTAAAGTAAAAAGTTTTATCATATCACATGGAACTTTAGCAAAGACAGATCAATCAGATGCAAGAGCCCTTGCTCAATATGGTTTTGAACGCTATAGTGCTCTATCTCTATTTGTGCCTATGTCAAAAGAACAAACCGCCTTAGTTGCACTCTGTCAACGTCGTGATGACATTACACAAATGAGAACTCAAGAGAAATGTAGGCTTGCAGCACCTGAAAACGACTATATAAAGGAAAGTTGCCAAAAAACAATAGACTTTTTTACCAGTCAGATAAATGAGTTCAACGATGCCATACAAAGAATTATTGATAAAAATCCAGAGTTACAAAAGCGTCAAAAGATCTTGAGAACAGTGCCAGGAATAGGTCTCAAGTTATCACAAGTTTTTGTGTGTCTAATGCCAGAACTTGGCCACCTAAACAAAAAAGAAGTTGCAAGTCTTGCTGGAGTTGCTCCACATCCAAAAGAAAGCGGTAAAACTATTGGTTACCGAAGGATAACAGGTGGTAGGAGCAATGTTCGTGCAAAGCTTTTCACAGCTGCTATGGCTGCTGCAAGATCTAAATCTGCACTTGGTGCTTTTTATTCTGATCTTATTGGTAGAGGTAAAAAGAAGATGGTAGCTATAACAGCTCTAATGCGAAAAATCATAGTAATTGCCAATGCAAGACTTAAAGAAGCAATTAATATGAAATAAAAAATCTGTATAGAAAATAGGTTAACGAATATGTGCGTCTACACACATTTAAAGCACATATTCGTTAACCATAAAATCTAAGCAGTGCTTGCTGTTTGATATAAATTTCTTTCTGTATAAACTAGGGTTTTTGTTGCCAAAATACATTTTTCAATTGAATAAAAATACAAAATTATCAACAAATGAGACTAAATTCAAAAAATTTTAAAAAACATAGTTGATGGCTGTCAATGGCGAATGCTTCCAAAAGAGTTTCCAAGATGGCGAAATTTTTACGATTACTTCAAGAAATGGAGTAAAAAAACGAATGAAGATAGAGAAAATGTTCTAGAAATTGTCTTAAAAAAATTGGTTGGAGAGAACAGTGGTCGGAATACCAAAACAAGCTTCTGCATCATTGATGCCCAAAGTGTAAAAAATACCGATACTGCTGAAGAAAAAGGTTATGATGCTGGCAAGAAAATTTCAGTAATAAAGCGTCATATCGCAGTTGATACACAAGGTTTGACACACGCAATTCATATAACAACGGCAGAAATAACTGATCGTAGCAGTGCTTTGACAATGGTTAAAAATGCTAAAGAAAGTCTCTCTGAAGTTAAAAACATACTGGTTGATGCAGGCTACACTGGAGAAAATTTTGCAACACAGATGAAAGTAACTATTGGTGCAACTGTTGAGGTGAAGCACCTTTGCTGTATTGCCAAAAAGATGGGTTGTTGAGAGATCTTCTTTTGCCTGGTTGGAAAAATGTAGGCGACTTTGGAAAAATTGCGAGCGTAAACTTAATACTAGCCTACAAATTTGCTTTTACTTCTTTCCTCCTCAAAAGATTATGAACAGGTTCTTTGATGATAGAGGGTTTATTTCTAATAGTCTTTATGTTGATGTAACAATATTTGGTACTTTGTCATTGTTAGCACTGCTAGCTACTGAGATATTTAGTCCTACATTTTCAAAAGGTTGTGAAATATACACTGAAAAACACATGAAAGATTTACTTGAGGAAGATCCAAGAGATAGAGTGCAAAAGGAGACTGATCTGTTAGGACGGTATGATCCACGAAGGCTATTAATGCCGATAATTATGCCTCTTGTTAGAAAGTATTTTGAAAAAGTGGCAAGCGAATTTGCTGAGAGGAATTTTGATGAGGTAAAAACTGATATGTCTGATGTTAATACTGAAGGACTACCTCATCCTCGAGCAATTGAATTTGCACAGCAAACAGTATAGTATAAGCTTTTAGCTCTATGCATGGACTCAAAAAAAGTAGAATTAATATTTGAAAAATTTCAACAGTCAAATCCTGCGCCAAAAATAGAGCTAAATTATACCAATCATTTTACGTTATTAGTTGCAATAGTTCTGTCAGCGCGGACGACCGATATAAGTGTTAATAAAATTACAAAGGAGCTATTTAGTATCGCTGATACGCCAGAAAAAATGTTGAATCTTGGGCAAAGTGAGCTGAGAAAATGCATAAGCAGTATTGGTTTATATAATTCTAAAGCAAAAAATATAATCGGGCTCAGTAAAATATTGATTGAGCGGTACAATAGCAAAGTGCCTACTAATTTCGATGATTTGGTATCTTTACCAGGGGTTGGGAGAAAGAGCGCTAATGTGTTCTTAAATTCAGGGCTTGGTATTCCAACATTGGCAGTTGATACTCACGTTTTTAGAGTGAGCAATAGGGTTGGGCTTGTGAAAGAAAAAGATGTACTTAAAACAGAGCAGTCTCTTTTGAATGTAGTGCCAAAAAAATACCTACTTTATGCTCATCATTGGCTAGTTTTACACGGTAGATACATTTGCAAGGCACAAAAACCTTCGTGTGAAACATGCATAATTCATGATTTATGTGAGTTTGAATGTAAGAGGTATAAAGTCTAGCACAACACTTCGATATTTCTTACTTTTATCATCCAAGTAGCTGATCTCTATGATGGTGTCATCCGAGTAGCTGACACTGGGATGACAATGAAGGGCTACTTGATGACGCCTCTGTGCACTGCCGTTATAAAGCTGCTACTTTGATGAATAAAATGATGTCATTCCAGAGCATGGAGCTGTAATCCAGTTCTTATTACCTGATATGCTCATTTGACAGTTAAGTCTTCTCTACCCCTATTTGCATAATACCTTGACGATTCCGTTCACGGTTAAAAGATACCGAGGTAGTAGGGTGTATTAGTTTTTGCAAGCTGTTATTTTGCTATGGATTGCTGTAATGGCATCATCTATTTTATTGTTATCACAGCCTGTTTGGGCAAGTTCGGCATTTCCACCGCAATCCCTTCTGGTTACAGTAGATACTAGCTCTTTTGCATTGATCTTATTAGTTAAATCTTTACTTACTTTGACAATCAAAACTGTTTTATCCTTTTCTGTTACCATGAAGGCTATTACAGTTTTCGGTTTTTGTTGCTGTAGAGCAAATTCCCTTATTATACTTCCTGGAACGTTATTGAAAGTGTGGCTTACGAAATTTATTCCATTTATTTCGGTACTTTTTACAGTTTCTACACTGATAAGCTTTTTATAAAGATTTTTTATTTTGACTTCAAATTCTTTGCGCTCCTGGCTTAAAATACTGAGTCGATTTATTATTTCATTTACTGGTGCTTTTACGCATTCTGCAACTTTTTTTAAGCTAATTTCGTTATTGCGTACATAATTAATTGCTTCTTGACCGGTTAAAGCTTCAATTCTTCTTACTCGAGATGCAACGGAACATTCTGCTGCTATCTTAAACAAACCAATTTCTCCGGTACGCTCCACGTGTGTACCACCACATAATTCTTTTGAATCTCCAATTTTTACAACCCTAACATTATCACCATATTTTTCACCAAATAAGGCCATCGCTCCTTCGTCTATTGCCTCATCCATACCTTGAACTTTTGTGGACGTAGAAAGATTTTCTCTGATTAGAGAGTTTACTATATCTTCTACTGAAGACAGCTGATCCTGAGTGACTGGCTTATTGTGACTAAAGTCAAATCTTAGTCTATTTGGTGCGACTAGAGAACCTTTTTGAGTAACGTGATCACCTAAGATTTTTCTGAGTGCAAAGTGTAGAAGATGCGTAGCTGAATGATTTCTTCTTAAGTCTTGTCTTCTTTTTTTATTAATACTAGCTGTAACTGTGTTACCTTTACAAATTGAGCCGACGCACCTGTGCAAATACAACTCATTAATCTTGTTGGTATTTTCGACTGTTACCATACTTCCATCAGACTGTATAAGATTTCCAATATCTCCCACTTGTCCACCTGACTCTCCATAAAAAGGTGTTTTATCAAGTATAATAGTTATCTTTTCTCCTTCTTTTGCAGAATCAATTACTTCATTTTTAGAGGAAATTATTGCGAGTACTGTTGCATCCTTTACTTCATCACGTTCATAACCAACAAATTCCGTTTTGCCAAACTGATCGATTAAATTAAACCATACTTGTTCAACAGATTTTTCACCAGATCCAGTCCAATTAGCACGTGCTCTTTCTTTTTGCTCTTTCATTGCATTATCAAAACCTTTTTGGTCAAAATTTATTTTCCTTTCTTTCAAAATATCAAGTGTGATATCCAAAGGAAATCCATAAGTGTCATATAGTTTGAATGCTGATTCTCCAGATAGAGTGTCACCTGATTTTAAATCTGCAGTGAATTTGTCCAAGAGATTAATGCCTTTCATTAAAGTGTCTTTAAAGTTTTCTTCCTCTGATTTTAACGTTGTTTCTATTAAGCTTTTAGCTCTGATTAGCTCTGGATAAGCATCTCCCATATAAGCCAAACTTGTGCCATCTATGAGTGCAGGAAAAACAAGGTTCAATAGAGAATCATTATATCCAAGTAGGTGGATATAACGTACTGCTCTCCTGATCAATCTGCGTAGTACATAATTTCTTCCTTCATTTCCAGGAAGCACTCCTTCTGCGATGAGAAATGCAGCTGCACGAAGGTGATCTGCGATAATCTTATGAGCTACTTTATTTTCCGTATTTCCACAGTACTCTTGCGATTTACTTACCAGAGCAGAAAATAGGTCAATATCATAGTTATCATGAACGTTCTGCATAACAGCTGCTATTCTTTCAAGGCCCATTCCGGTATCGATGCATTTTTTTGGTAATTTTTGTAAATTACCTTCTTCATCTTTATTAAATTCCATGAACACCAGGTTCCAAATTTCAACAATTCTGTCGTCTTCATGTAAAGCGGAATTTCCATGATCGTAAAAGATTTCAGAACATGGGCCACATGGACCAGTATTGCCCATGCTCCAAAAGTTATCATCTGTTGTAATTCTTATGATTTTATCATCTGAAAAGCCACTTATCTTACGCCAAATTTCATATGCTTCATCATCAGTGTGGTAAACAGTTATGGATAGTCTGTTTTTATCAAGAGACAATTCTTCAGTAATAAATTTCCACGCAAATTCTATCGCAGTTTCTTTAAAGTAATAACCAAAGCTAAAATTTCCGAGCATTTCAAAAAATGTGTGATGCCGAGATGTATAGCCAACATTTTCAAGATCATTGTGTTTACCACCTGCTCTGAGACACTTTTGACTTGAGACGGCACGTTTCATTTCAGTTTTTTGCGTGCCGGTAAAGATGTTTTTGAACTGTACCATACCAGCATTTGTAAACATGAGTGTTGGATCATGCTCTGGAATCAAAGGAGAAGAAGGAACTTGCTCATGATTATTATTTACAAAAAATTTTATAAATCTTTCTCTAATTTCGTTTAGCTTCATCGTTTTTACTGAGGTTATCTATGCATAATAAGTTGTAACAGAAGTAAAATCAATTTATCAATCTAAATATTAATATATACATTACTTAGTATAATAAAGGTAACTTTTACATAAAAATTTTAATAAAAAGATATAGGTTTAAATATTTTATCCACTAACATAGAGAAGTATTTGTTAATTCAAATAATACTTTTATTAATTCATTTAAGGAGTGTGAAATGCCAAAAAAATTCCAAAACACTAAGAATAGCATGCGAAAGAGAGAAACAACAAATAAGCAGGAGATGGATGGTCCAACAATTAGAATTGTATCTGACTTGGAAAGTATAAAACAAAACAGAAGAGTAGAATTTTTAATTAAAGGAGAGAATTTAACAGTAAAAGACCTCTCTATATCTTCTAGAGCAGCTGAGATAGGCTTGGTTACAGGAATAGTAAATTCAATAGACATTCCTCAAGCAATTCGTGAATCGACAATAGATGGAATTATTTTAGGTCTTAAGAGTGGAGAAATAGAAAAAGGTAAAGAATATAATTATAGAGAATTTAAGAAAATATATCTAAAAAACCTTGTAGATGAATTGGGTAAGGATAGTTCAAAAAAGCTAAAAGAAAGAACTGATGAAAATAGCCAATTGAGAGAATCTACTACTGAAGAAATTGATTATCAGATGCAGGAAGATGTAACTATCGAATCAGCTTCTTTAACAAAACAAGAATTCGATTTTGCATCAAGCAAAGTAACTACTAAAGAGATTAATGACGTAATAAATGAAATAGAAGAATCAAATGCTAGTTATGGAATTACTCCTGAAGATATAAGTAGTGTTTCCCGTTTTGATAGTAATTCACAAGAAGTGTTAGATCATTCTATATTTAATAGCACAGATGTGGAAGGGCCTAAATTACCCGAAATAAATGAAGGACAGTATATAGGAATAGCAGGGATTGCTGGTGGTATATTTGGTGGAGTGCTAGCAGTAGCTTTTGCAGGATTAGGATACTTTGTATGGCATAGAAAAAATAGGGAAGGTAGCTACGATGTTGAAAAAGCGATGAAAAACCTTCCTGAACAAGCTCAACTTGAGCATTCCGGATCTACATCAGAAATAGAATCTTTGCTCAGCAATGCTACATCGGTAGCACATCTATCTTCTCAGATTAGTGTCGAGTAAGATTCCAGAGTTTGATGGCACAACAGTGCCATCAACTTAGCTCTTACAGCACTTATATGCTCTGGAACCAAAGGAGAAGAAATTTTCCTGTCTTACAAAAAATTTTATAACTCTTTCTCTAATTTTATATCGTTTTTACTAAGGTATAATAAATTGCAATGAGAAATTCAGATATTAATATATGTATTATTTAGTATAATAAAAATATAAAAATCTTAGTGAAAAGATGTGGACTTAAATAATTTATCTTTTATACATAAGGAAATATTGGTCAGCTTGGGGGTCATATATGTCAAGAAGATTTAAAAATACTGTAGGAAAAAAAAGATCAATCAATAAGGAAAAAAGGAATAGATGGATTAGTATTGAATCAGAATTGCGAGATGTAGAACAAAACAGAACAATATATTTTCTATTGGGAGGAGGTGATTTAAAACTTAAGTATGTATGTATGCTTGACGATACATCTTATCGTATTCTTGTTGCTGAAGGAGAAATAGTGCATGCAGAAAATCCAAAAGTGATGATTGATGATATTGTTTCTGATCTCAAGAGTGGGAAAATACGAAGTTATAAAAGATATAATGCCAAAGAGTTTTATAAAAAGTATCTCAAAGAGTTTTTGAGTAATGAGAACTTGCAAAAGCTGGAAGCTGGTGATATTGAAAATACAACAACAGAACTACCAAACTTAAAACAAGTAATGGAAGAAATGAAAAAATCAAACGCTAGCAATGGAATTACAATGCGAAATATAGAAAGTGTTCAAAATACGACGAATATTTTGGGTAATCCTATGATTCATGATACAAACTTGAGAGGGTTTAAATTATTGGAAACACCTTCAAACGAGAAAAATAATATAGTGTTCACAGTAGGTATGTTAGCAGTAGCAGTAGCTTTGGTAGCAGCTATCGCAGCAGCTGTACCATTTAAATGTTGGTTTTATAATAGAAAAAATAAAAGCCATAGTAGTGCTAAGGAAGAAACTCCATCTAGTTATTTATTAAGTGCAATAACTTTAGAAAGTGGAACTAATTCTATTCGTTAGCCAAAATATTGCAAAAATAGAATTTTTTTATTTCACAGTTTCCTCATTTAATAATTTTTATGCTCTAATTATTATACTTAATTTATCATTACCTGTTGTGTAAACAGGATGAGAATTTTCAATAATCTACATCCTTTAGTAAGAAAAAATCAATACATTCACGATAAATTTACCTCATATCTGTGTTTTATATGTGGAATTTCGAATGGAAAATTATGCAGGCAAAGAAAGAAGAATAGTGAATATAGTTACTCAACATTGGAGTGATATAAAAGGATCAGATAGAGAATGGCCAGAAAGACATGAAATAGACACTGCAGAAATCATGGAGTCATGGCAGCATTGTTTTATCATTGAAGTTAAAGATCGAGGTTATATTTGTGAAAATGCAGGAGAAAAAGCTATTGAATTCTATGGTTTTGAAAAAAAGATGTACATCGATGATAAGTATTCAATTGATGCACCATTTTTGCGGCTATATAAAATAGATGCAGTTATTGATAAACTTGAGACTGTAATAGAGAGTAAATGCTCAATTAACGAAGAGGAAGAAAGTGAAAGTGTTAAAATGAGGCAAGTATTGTTGCCAATTGGAGATAAAGAAGGTATAACACATATACTGGGTGTGATTACATTCAAGCTGCTTTAAAATACAATTTTAATTTGATTTTTTAATAAAATTATCTATACTCATACTTAATTACTAATAAAGAACTAAATAGTGGTGTTTGTAAATTTGTTTAGAATATGACGAAAATAAAATTAAAAACCAAATCTTCTGTGAAAAAGCGCTTTCACCTTACAGCTAAGGGTAAAGTCATCTCTACTCAATCAGGTAAAAGACATGGTATGGTAAAGAGAAGTAAATCTAATATTCGTAATCAGCGTGGTACGACGATTCTTAGTAAATCTGACTCGCGTATAGTTAAGCTTTATATGCCTTATGGTATTTAACAAAATGGAGGTAAAATAAAAATGGCTCGAGTAAAACGTGGAGTCACTACTCATGCTCGTCATAAAAAAATATTGAAACTAGCAAAGGGTTATAGAGGACGGGCAAAAAATTGTTATAGAATTGCATTACAAAGAGTTGAAAAAGCACTTCAATATGCTTACAGAGACAGAAGAACCTGTAAACGTGATTTTCGTGGTTTGTGGATAATACGTATTAATGCAGCAGTAAGAGAACATGGACTTACTTACGGTAGATTTATGCATGGTCTTAAACTTGCTGAAATTGATTTAAATAGAAAAGTTCTTGCTGAGATGGCTGTTAATCATAAGGATGATTTTGCTAAATTAATAGAAATTGTAAATAGTAAGTTAGCTTAAAGCAAAAACACCATGAGAATTATTTTCATGGGGTCACCGGAGTTTGCTGTTGGTGCGTTAAACTTACTATTGAAATTACAGAGTGAAATAGTAGCAGTATATACCAAAGCTCCAAAACCTTCTGGACGTGGGCAGAGGTTAACAAAATCCCCAGTACACATCGTTGCTGAAAAAAGTGACATAGAGGTATGTACTCCTGCCTCTTTAAAATCTTCGATAGAGCAAGAAAAGTTTGGAAATTTTAAGCCAGACGTTGCAGTTGTTGCTGCGTATGGATTGATACTTCCAAAAGAAATTTTAAATATTCCCAAATATGGTTGTATTAATATTCATCCATCATTGCTGCCTAGGTGGCGCGGTGCAGCTCCGATACAGCACACAATTTTAGCCGGAGATCAAGAAACCGGAGTTAGCATTATGCAGCTAGATGAAGGATTAGATTCTGGCCCTATTTTAAAACAGAAAAAATTTCTTATTGAAAAAAGCGATAATTATAAGACGTTGTATGATAAATTGTCTGAATTAGGTAGTGATTTACTGCTGAAAGTACTAAACGAAATTGAAAAGCAAGTTCCCTTAAAACAGAGCGATAACGATGCGTGCTATGCTGACAAAGTAAAAGACTATAAAATTTACGCAAGTGACGCCTGTGAAATTGCTTATAGAAAGGTTAAAGCATTTTATCCAAAAGCATTCATTAAGGTAGAGAATAAACGTATCAAGATACTTGATGCTGAATTTGAAGCCTTCACTTCAGGACAAGGTGAGATCATTAATGATAATATGCATATAAGTTTAAAAGGTGGTACTTTAATTCCTAAAGTTGTACAAATGGAAGGAAGAAATCCTTGCGATATTAAAGATTTTGTTCGTGGCTTAAAATCAAGTTTAACAAAAAAATTTATAGAATAGACTACTTTGAAAGGAGGGTGAGGAGAGCTAAAGCAACTTCTACAATTTGGTATTCCGCTGCTTGTTAGCGGAATCTACAACAAGATACCGCGTTTTGGTGTACGAACATTGCAATTTGCAGGTAATTTGAGTAGTAGATGGTGTCATTCCAGTGCTTGACACTGGAATCCAGTTTCTATTGTACAGCCACCTGGTGTGCTCATTTAAAGTGAAGTTTTCTGGATCCCAGTGTCTGGGCACTGGGATGACATCTTTCTTGGTCTCTTGTATCACAATGTTCGTACAGCTATGTGCTTGTTAGCGGAATCTACAACGAGATACCGCAGTGGTATGACGTAGTAGCTATATATAGACAAATTTTCTTTTCTTAGATATAATCTTAAGAAACCTTCCATATGAAAATTAAAAGAGCTTTAATATCAGTATACGATAAGACAAATATAATTGAACTTGCATCGTTTTTGATGCAGCAACAAATAGAAATTCTCTCAACAGGGAATACTTATAAAGTGCTATCAGGTGCGGGAATAAAAACGCAAGAAGTTTCAGATTACACACAATTTCCAGAAATACTAGATGGCAGAGTGAAAACTTTACATCCTAAAATTCATGGAGGAATACTCTGTGATCGAAAAAGGCACGAAAAGGAAATGCAGAATCTAGAAATTAAGCCGATAGATCTGCTTATAACTAACTTATATCCATTTTGGAAAACGGTTAATAGCAACTCAAGTGAGAAGCAAATCATAGAACAAATAGATATAGGTGGAGTAGCCTTAATTAGAGCTACAGCAAAAAACTTTCATTTCACTTCAGTGATTTCTAGCATTCAAGATTACGAAACACTGAAAGCTGAGATGATCAAAAATAACAATCAGACAACATTAGAATATAGAAAACATCTAGCAACTAAAGCATTTGCTCTGACTGCACAGTATGATTCTAATATTTACAATTGGTTTTTATCACAGGGTAAAAGCAATGAGTTACCAGAGTTTTTTACTTTATATGGATGTAAAGCACAAGGACTCAGGTATGGTGAAAATCCTCATCAAAAAGCTGCATTTTATAGCAATCAATTTAGCAAGTATCCACTGGAGAAAATACATGGAAAAGAGTTGAGCTATAATAATATAGTCGACATAGAGTCTGCACTTAACATAATTTCTGAGTTTCAAGAACCTGCAGCAGTGATAATAAAGCACAATAATCCATGTGGCGCTGCTGTTAGTGATAGTGCTTTAAAAGCATATGAAAAAGCTCTATCATGTGATGAAATAAGCAGTTTTGGTGGAATAGTTGCTTTCAATCGGGAGATAGATTTAAAGCTAGCAGAGAAATTAAACGAGATATTTTTGGAAGTGGTGATAGCACCATCGGTAAACAATGAGGCACTAAAAATTTTACAAAAAAAGAAAAATTTAAGAGTGATTATTCATCAATCTCTTCAGCAAAATGCAAAATATCAAATCAAAAATGTTGTTGGCGGGTTCTTAGTGCAAGAAAATAATAACCATACAGTAAAAGTAGAAGAAATAAACCGAGTGACAGAATGCACTACAACAAAAAAAGAGAAGGAAGATCTTATTTTTGCTTGGAAAATATGTAAACATGTAAAATCCAATGCAATAGTGATAGCAAAAGACGGTTGTGCTATTGGCATCGGTGCAGGACAAACAAGCAGAATAGATAGTGTGAATATTGCAGTAAAAAAAGCAGGTGAAAAATGTAAAGGCGCAGCGCTTGCTTCAGATGCATTTTTTCCATTTCCAGATAGTATAGTAGAAAGTGCAAAGCATGGAATTACAGCTATAATTCAGCCAGGTGGCTCATTGAAAGATCAAGACGTGATAGCAGCTGCAAATGAGAATAAAATTGCCATGTTTTTCACTGATGTTCGTAACTTTCTCCATTAAGCTTTGTATCCTGTCAAAATTATACCCACACAGGGCTTTGTTGCATAGCAGCTTATAGGTATGAAAATTGTAGTAAATTTATGTAGTTACTTTAAACTCAACTATACCTATCTGTAATTGTAAGCTGTACTCTTGAGCTCCTGATGCGATTTATAGCAAATCCTAAAATGCCTTGCTGTTTTTCCTTATAGACATTCAGCTTACCTTGTACATTAGTCTATCTGGGTGACATTTTACTTTTTCTAGAATATAATAATTCCCTAGAAATTACCCTACTCAATTCTATTGTACCTTGTTTAACATTGAAACATGAGTCTGGAATCTAGAAATTTTTTAAGAACAAAAGTTATTCTAAGTTTTTGTTGGTAAGAAAGACTGGATTACAGCTCCATGCACTGGAATGATATCTAGGTCTAAAGTCTACATAAAAATCGTTTACAATCGGCGTTCAATGTGATAAGTTGAAAGCAGTTTATTCCTCGGTAGCTCAGTGGTAGAGCAGTTGGCTGTTAACCAATTGGTCGCTGGTTCGAATCCGGCCCGGGGAGCACTATTTTATACAATCTGTACATTTCACTTTTAGCCCAAAATTCACTACCTTTTTTTGTCTCTTAAACAGTAACCGTTCACGGAATATTCCCAATTAGGCAGGAATAGCGACTAAATTCTGTAGTTTCTGGACAGGATTCTGATCATTCAAACGTGCAGTCAAAAATATCGAAAGCATTCTTTCAATGAACTTTTCTCCACGTTCTGACCAAGTGAAAAAACTATTTTTACGATAAATGACGTACCGTCTAGCCTGACGTTCTGCAAGGTTATTGGTTGTCTCGATCAGATCAGGATTGCGCACGAATCTCCACATCATATCTTCAGAACGTAGTATATTGGCAGCCATTCTCGAGGCCTGAGTTCCTTTTGCAACCCTTGTTATCTCTCGCAAAAAATGTTTCACCCTTTTTCGAATCTTCCTCATTAACCGGAAAAATCTTAAATTGTCTATCAGGTTTTGTTTACGTGCTCTATCTACCACAAATACCCTGTTGCTCAGCGATTTTAATGCTGCGCCAATTCTGCTCACTTCAACATTTTTACTGTAAAAAAACCTTTCAAAGTCCCTTGCTAAATGGGCCCAGCATATCTGTCTGTTTTCACGATTAAAGTAATTATACGCAGCATACCTATCGCTTATAACTATTCCATCATACTCTGGCAATAGCCCTTTTAATATCTTCTTTCCGCGAGATCCAACTAACTTCATAAGTGTTGCTGTTTTATTCGTTACTACCCAACTCCAACCTTTCTTTCCCTGGTTCCTATGGCTTGTTTCATCTATATGTAAATACTTGCTTTTCCGTAGCTCTTCTCTTATTTTTTCGTATTCAGATATACATTTTTCTGATACTCTACCCTCGGTCTTTGATACCAAACCTAGGCTTATATTCAGATTAAATATGCTGCTCAAAATTTGCTGTACTTCCCTTTTTGAATTGATAAAAAATCCACTAAAACTGCTAATTACTGCTTTTGCATTAGCTCCTAAAAGATCCCTTGTCACACCTTCAGGCAGACTAGCTGAGATCCTTTTCTTACACGCCTTACAGTAGCCTTTTTGTAGCCTATATTCAGTCACTATCGGTTTAATTTTTGGCAATTCAACCTTTTGATGCACAGTTTCTTCTTCTAAAATAACTTGGCTTCCACACATGCAAATTGTATCAATTGAACATTTTACCACCTCATCTGCTACCATCAATTCCCGCTTGTGCGCTTCATGTCCTGGCTGCCCGCCTGGTTTTTTATCGCTCTTCTTTTTTGTCTTTTTGCGATATACATCTTGCGATGGTGGCAGCGATGAATTTTTTGAATTTAAACCCAGCTTATCCTCTAGCTCAATTATTTTTGTCCTTAACTTATCATTCTCTGCTTTCAGAGTACCAACTTCTGACTCCAATACCACAATCTTTTCTTGTAGCACCTCTATCATCAACCCCTCATCTATCTAGTTTATTGTTTTTTATACTAATTATGCAATTTTTGTAAACTACTTTCTTATACCGTGAATGGACAAAGTTGATAAGCCTAAACGCCATCATGTCTTTAGGAGAGTCTGCTAATGAAGGCTCTTAAGTTGACGCCATTGCGTGAACGGTTACTCGTATAGCTGTGTGTTTGCACACTGACTATTTGTTCCTATATTTTTGTCTATCTTATTTTGCTACCCTGCTGAACGGATACAAGTTTTATATTGAATAGGATGTCCTGTTCAATTGCTATATTTCACACTCTCCCAACTGAGTTGATAAAAGCTGCGATATCTCCTTGTAGCATTAGGTGTATATTTTTTGCTATTTTTTCCACTAAGAGGATAACATTATCAAAATTTTCAAATTTTGATAATACATAATCTGCTAAGCTTTTCTGATCTTCAGGCCTGCCTACTCCAAATCTTAAACGCCAATAATCATTACCAATAAAGCTATCTATAGAGTTAAGTCCATTATGTCCAGCAGAACTACCACCTTTTTTTACTTTTATTCTTCCAAATTTCAAGTCAGCATCATCATGTATGACAACAATATTATCTAGCGATAATTTGTAAAAATTTTTTATTTTTGCAACAGGAATACCTGAATTATTCATAAACGAATAAGGCTTTATTAGCATAACTTTATTATTGTTAATTATGCCAGAGGTTATCAAGTAATCAGCTTTTTTAGAAAATGACTGAAAGTTCCAATATTTGTAAATTGCGTCAATAACGATAAAACCAATATTATGGTGAGTTAATTCATATTTACTACCAGGATTACCAAGCCCAGCTATTAAATGCACTACTCCTCTGTTTTTGTTTGAGTCTCTTCAACATCACTATCGGCAGCAGAAATTGTGACAATGGTGAAATTTTCTTCCTCATGAGCTACAAATTTAACACCTTCTGGCAATTTTACATCATTGATATGTATAGACTGACCAATCATTTTGCCAGACAAATCAATTTCTATGACTTGAGGTATTTTCTCAGGAGAGCATTTGACAGTAATAGAACGACACAAAACATTAAGCACTCCACCTAATTTGATTCCTGGTGATTTACTTTCATTGATGAATGATAAAGGTATATCTATTTTAATTTCACTACCTTTATCAACAAACTGAAAATCAACATGTTGCACAGTATCCTTTACTACATGCCATTGAATATCACGAACAAGAGCATATTCTTTTTTCCCTGAAATATCTAGTTCTATTAAATGTGCAGAAAGAGCACCTGATTTATATTGTTTAGTAAATTCCTTTGAAGACAATGTCAAATTTACGTTATCATGCCCTTTACCATATATAACTGCAGGTATACTTCCCTTTTCCCTCAGAGCCTGCATCGCTTTCTTTTTTTTTACATTACGTAACTCTGCATTAATTGTTACCATTTCTTGCTGTGCCATCGATTACTCCTATTCAGCTAATCCTTTTTATATAATTTAATAATATAACATAAAAATATTTATTTCAAACTTCATTCTTTCACACTAATTCTTTGTGGAAAAATTTATTTAGATATATACTTAAGATTACGTAGTAAGGACTATGAGTATTAACGATCAAGTAGTTTTTAAGATTTATAAGCCAACAAAAACTGCAACACAATCTGGTTTAGGTAATACAAAATTCTGGCACCTAAAAATTGAGCCTTGTTCTTACTATATTGAACCTTTGATGGGGTGGTTTGGATCAAAAGATCCCCAAAAACAGATTATATTAAAGTTTGATTCTCTTGAAAAAGCAGTATCTTACGCAAAGAAACACAACACAAAGTACACAATTGAAATACCAAAAGATGTTAAAAGACTGCCAAAATCTTATGCGAATAATTTCGTATCAAAGTAAGTTTTATCGTAGTGTGTTTATCTAAAAGCCTAAATTTAAGAACATATCTTGAAAGGACTTAAGTGGTTAAGCATATATTAAAGAGTTCTTGAAGTAAGGAGAGCACGCTCATACGTCAAGCAAACAATGTTTACCTAAAATTCTTTGACATTAGCAGCTTTCTTGCCCCGTTTTCAGTAACAGTGATTTTGTAATTCTTCTATATATTAGAAAAATTTTTATTTTAATTAGCCATAGGCGCCTATTGGTTTTTAGCTAAAGTAAAGGTCAAGTATCTGGAATTCTGGACATAAAATCCTCCTGTGTAAAAAAGATTAGAAAAAAGTGCAGCGCACATACGACAGAAATTAAGCACACTTACATGCTCTGAAGAAGATACGCTACGCTTTTTGATTAAAAATTTGACTGAAAAGTCTGCAGACAAAGATAGATTTTGAGCTCTTAAAATATCTCTAACTGTAATTATAATCAGATTTAAAATATATGGAAGCAATTTTTTACGTTAATATTTCAAATTTCCCTTTCAAGATAGGTTCTAATTGTTACTCTAGGTTTTAAATTGTGCTAACGCACTGCGGCTATTTAGAGAGTTGAACCTGGTTACCTAGTATCAAAGAGTTATTTTTTAGGTATTTCTCCGTAAGACTGCAAGTTTTTTTGGATTACTCAAATAACTCCACTCTGCTCGCAGGACTTTTATGCCGCTTTGCACTAAATTAATTTCACGTTTTATTTGTGTTAGCTATTTATTTAGTGAGTGGACATGTAATTTTACCTTAAATAACCCTATAGTAAAAACATAGTTATTGAAATAATACAGAAGGTTCTCATGACAACCTCTGTATAGCTCTTAATTTTGCTGAACGCGCACGCGGATTTGCATTTATTTCTTCCGCACTTGCTTTAATCACTTTTTTGTTTAAAAGGGAGAATGTCTTGGTAGGTCCTGGTTCACACAAATCTTTAAAAAGGGTTTTAACTATACGATCTTCTAGAGAATGAAAGGTAACTACAATTAATTTGCCGTTTTCACTTAAAATCTCAGATGCAGCTTTAATACCCTTTTCAAGCTCTCCTAGCTCATCATTTACCCATATTCTGATTGCCTGAAATGTCCTAGTTGCAGGGTCAATCTTGCTTTTTCCACGAAACACTACAGAACGTACAATATCCGCAAGTTCAAATGTAGTTTTGATAATTTTCTTCTTCCGCGCATTTACTATCGCTCTTGCGATTTTACGAGAATGACGCTCACCCCCATAATTATATATAGTGTTTGCAATCTCTTCTTCACGTAAAGCGTTAACAAATGTCGAAGCATTCATATGAGAATAGTTATCCATGCTCATGTTAAGTGGGCCATCACGTAGAAATGAGAATCCTCTATCTCCATTATCAAGCTGCATAGATGAAACTCCAACGTCGAAAACTATTCCATTGATACCTTTAATATTATTACTATCTAATAAATCTTTGATATTACTAAACTTTTCAATAAATAACTTTATTCTATTAGGGTATTTAACATTTAGATCATCATAAAATTTGGTAACTGTTTCATCCCTATCAATTGCATACACTTTGCAATCAGCGGATTCCAATATTGCTTTGCTATATCCTCCAGCCCCAAATGTAGCATCTACATATATGCCACCACTTTGTGGTGCTAATTGAAATAGCATCTCTTTTAACAAAACTGGAGTATGTGTCATATCAAGAGACTTTGTGCACTTAAATTAAAATAACTTTCTCGCCAAAAAATATATGGAAATATATAGGTATAGTATAAGAATATTTAAATATAATCAACGATATAAAAATTTAATAAGATAATATTATTAATATAACATTTACATAATTCACGTTTGAAAAAGTAAGTAATATTACTATAATATCAAACAAATTACGGAAGATTTCGTGCAACAAATAACAAAAGTAATACTATCAAGTTTAATTTGTAACACTTTGTTGTGGTATGATCACATGCTTTTCAGCCATCTAATAAGCATAATCGGAGATGTGTTTTTTCCATCAGACGACAAATTAGTCAGCATACTTAAAGCTTTTGGAGTGTTTGCAGTGGGTTTCTTAATAAGACCAATTGGTGCTGCTATATTTGGCCACATTGGCGATAAATATGGAAGAAGGATTGCTCTATTTCTCTCTATCATATTGATGACTCTATCAACCGTACTTATTGCATTTGTTCCAGGGTATCAGAACATTGGGGTACTCGCATCAGTACTGGTGGTATGTTTAAGATTATTGCAGGGTATATCTCTTGGAGGAGAGGTAGGAAATGCCCCATTTTTAATAGAGCATGCTCCTAAAAATAAAAGAGGATTCTTTGGCAGTATTGAAGTATTGAGCGCAATTCTTGGCTCAATATTAAGTCTTATAGTGGTGCTTATATGCAAAAAAGTATCCGATTTTGAATCTTGGGGATGGAGATTGCCTTTTATTTTCAGTTTTGTAATAGGATTAATCAGTATATATATGAGATATATACTCGATGAAAGCCCAGAATATAAAAAGCAGGAAAAGCCACATGAATTACCTTTAAAAGAACTGTTAAATGGCTATAAAAAACCTTTTCTAATATCAATTGGAGTTGACATAGTTGAGAATGCATCTCTTTACATATATTTAGTGTTTTTTAATCTACTTGCATCAACAATAAACACTCACTTTAATCACGCAGTAGAAATATTGAACCAAATTGCACTTGGAGGACTGACTATACTATTTGCAATACTGTCTGATAAGATAGGAAGAGAGAAAGTCATGAAATTTGCATTTGTGACTTTTATAGTAGTAAGTTATCCAGTTTTTTCAATGATACTAAGTGGTAATAATTTGCTCACCATAATGGCGCACGTTCTTTTTATAATCCCAATAGCTGCTTCTCTTGGTCCTGTTAGCGCGTTTATGTGCGAATTATTCCCAATAAAGGTACGATACAGTGGATTTGGTTTATCAAGAAATATAGCTTCGGGATTTTTTGGTGGTCTTGCACCATTTATATGCACAACTATTATCAAAGTTACAGGACAAGGAACTTTAGCAAGTTTTTACATGATTTTCTGTGCACTAATTGGGTTAGTTGCTATATCACAAGTTAAGAGTTAGATTTTTTCAAAAACCAAGTGTTTAAAAAATCTAATCATAAGGTGGAAAATGCCAATTTTTAGGTGATAGTGTAAATATTTCAACTCCATCTTTTGTGACTCCAAGCGTATGCTCAAACTGTGCAGAAAGTGAAAGATCACGTGTTGTCACTGTCCAGCCATCTAGCTTGCTGAGCAGAGTTTCATGTTTTCCAGCATTGATCATTGGTTCTACCGTAAAAAACATGCCTTCTTTTAAGATAAGATCCTCACCTTCATCATAAAAATGTACAACATTTGGTGGAGCATGAAAAACCTTTCCTATGCCATGTCCACAATAATTGCGTACGATAGAATATCCAAAATCTTCAATATATTTTTCTATAGCAAATCCTATTTCATTTAACTTATTGCCAGGCTTAACTTGTTTTATCGCTTCCATTAGCGCATTGTAGGCAGCATTACACAAACGCTTTGCTTTTATTGAGGGTTTACCGGTCCAAAACATGCGACTTGTATCACCATACCAGCCATTTAAAATCACTGTAACGTCAATATTTAAAATATCTCCATCTTTAAGAGGTTTATCATCAGGAATACCATGACATACAACAGCATTTTTCGAAGTACAAATTGATTTCGGATATCCCTTATAATTCAGTGGTGCTGGAATTGCACCTGCATTGATTATAAAATCATGACATAGATCATTTAATTCATTAGTTGTTACGCCTACTTTGACGTATGGTGCAATAAAATCAAGGGTTTCAGCTGCAAGCCTGCCAGCTTTACGCATAAAGTCAAAGTCTTCTTGTGAATGTATAGTTATGTTCATATCTTCCATTTCTTATTATAATTCACATCTTGCATAGTAGATAATGTCATTCCACTGCTTGACACATAATTGTACGAATATTGAATGCAAAAGTACAAAAAATAGTGTCATCAGAATGCCTTTTTTTCCTGTCATCCCAGTGTCAGCTACTCTGATGACACCAAAGGGGCACTTGGATAGAGGCTACTTGAATAACACCATCATAAGGTGAAACTAGATTCCAGTGTCAAGCACTGGAATGACAAGGAAAGGGCTACTTGGATGACAAGAAAAAGGACGCTGAGATGACACCAAAGAGGCTGACACCACCATAAAGTAAATTCCACTAACACTATAGGAGACTAACATGAACTTTTTAAAATTTATCGAACTATGCTTTCAAACGGTAATGCCGGGGTGTGAGTATAACAATTATCATTATATAAAAATCATAGCAGACAGGCTTGAAGCAGCAGGTACTGGCACAGTGAAGCGAATAATATTCAATATGCCCTCCGCGCTCAATGAAGTCTATGTGCGTGAGTGTTGCATGGCCCGCATGGATACTCGGTAATCAGCCAACTGCAAGAATAATAGTTGCAAGCTATTCTCAGCGGCTTAGCGAAAAGCATTCGCTCGACACCAGGTGCGTAATGCAGTCTAGTTGGTATAGAGCGCTATTTCCAGAGGTAGAGCTATGTAAAGACCAGAACACTAAATATAAATTTCAAACAGTGCAGAGAGGATGTAGGATTGCAACATCTGTTGGTGGAACATTAACTGGTGAAGGTGGTGATTTTATCGTTGTGGATGATCCACTGAGTTCCTCTCAAGCTTTGAGTGAAACGTTTAGAAAACGTGCTACAAATTGGTTTGATCAGACTTTAGTAACTAGGCTCAATGACAGGAAAAAAGGAGTTATCGTTGTTGTGATGCACAGACTACATCGGGAGGATTTAACTGGGCATCTTCTCTCCAAACCGATAAATATATGGCATCATGTTTGTTTACCGATGATTTCTGAAAATAAGGAAATTATCTATTCAATCAAAAGATCAATTCTCCCTTCTCCTGTTCCTATTATTCGAGTAACTACAAATGAGTGCAAAAGCTCAACAGGCGCTACATCTTCAAGGATTTTATACTTAAAAAAGGAAGGTCAGCTGCTATATCCCCTAGATGTAGGAGAAATTGAAATGATAAAGGCTGAACTTGGGAGTTACGCTTTTGCTGCTCAATATCAACAAAATCCTCTGCCACTTTCAAGTGGTATAATTAAGCAAGAATGGTTGAAACGCTATAGAAATTTTCCTGACAATCTCTCACATATAACTCAGAGCTGGGACACTGCTGTTTCAACAAACGATTCTAGCGGCTTTAGTGTCTGCACCACCTGGACAAAGGTGAATAATAAGTTTTATTTACTCGATGTGTACCGTGCAAAGCTTGAGTATCCAAAACTTAAAGAACAAGTTCTATCACTAGCTGCAAGATGGAAGCCACACGCAATTTTAATCGAAGCAAAAACAAGCGGTCAGCAATTGATTCAAGAGCTCAAGGCAATACCTATTATCGGGATAGTGCCACACGGTGGCAAACTTGCTCGATTCCACCAGATTGTTCCGATAATAGAATCTGGCAAGGTTTTTCTGCCACACCAAGCAGTATGGCTCAGCGATTTTGAGTATGAGATTTTAATGTTTCCAGAAACCCGCCACGACGATCAAGTAGATAGCGCTGTGCAATACCTTCAGTGGATGAGAGATAGTAGCTTCAGGGTTGCAGCTATACGAACATTGTGATCCAAGAGGCAATAATTTGCTACCCACAATTTCGATTATAAGCTCATTTAAAATAAATATTGATTTCTTATTTTAATTATTTAAAAATTAAAATAAATTATTTAAGATTAGGGTAAAAATTATGACAATAAATTATCAGCAGTGGCGGGAAATATTAAGTACGGTTAATAGTGATAATAAATTAGATAAAAGGAACGTAATTGAAAAAGTAAAAGAAGAGCTAAAGGCAAGCAATGAAGAGGTATTTAAACAGTGGGAAGAGAGTAATTTTTATGTAAATTATAAATTTGAAGTTGGAGATAATGAATTCACATTATTACATTTAACTGCTAAGTTAGGCTATACGAGCTTGACAAAGGCTTTAATAGTAACAAAAGGGATAGATGTTAATATAAAAGATAAAAATAAAAAGACACCTTTACATTTAGCTGCTGAAAATGGTTATAAAGAGGTAGTAGATGCTCTGTTGGAAAAAGATGAAATCAGGATTAATGAATAAGAAGATAAGGAGGGATGGACACCTTTACATTTAGCTCTTATGAATGGCCATGCAGACGTGGTAGAATCTCTCGTAAGAAACGGTGCGAATATTAATATAAAAGATGACTATGGAGTGACACCTTTATCTTTGGCTATTCGAAGAGATTATGTATTTACTCCGCCAAAAAAACGTGAAGGCTCCTATGTTAATGTGAAAAATCATGCTAGAACTGCTTCTAGGAATTTAGCTAAAGAGGAAAAACAACGTACATCAGCAATTGCGAAAGGTTTTTTTGCCGGTAGTACAACTGCATTATCAGGTGTTTTAATAGCGAAAGCACTTTCTGCAACTGGAATAGTTACAGCTGAGTCAAAACCCTCTACACCAATAGCAGTGGTTGCAGTTATAGCAACAGGACTAGCAGTTGGTGGTGCTACATATATGATGTTAAAGCCCAGTACTAAAGTTGATGGAGTAGCAGTCTTAATGGATGGGCGTCAAGAAGCTGCTAGCACTAGTAGGGTTACCTAGCGCGTATTCGACCTAGCTGCATAAACACTGATCATAGAAAATGACATTACAGGGACACTGGAATAACGTAGGAGAGAGCGCTGACAACTTTCATTTAGGCAAGATTATATCTTGAAAAAATTAAGCTTTAGTGCTACTAAATGTTGTAACTTCTATGCTGAAACCTGACTATGAATATGGAAAAAATACGCAATGTTAAAATAAAATTACCAATATTTCTCGATTATCAATCTACTACTAAAGTAGATCCTCGTGTTTTAGAGGTGATGATACCTTATTTTGGTGAGTTTAGTAATGCACACTCTCGTAGCCATTCATTTGGTTGGACAGCTGAGGAAGCAGTAGAAAAAGCAAGGAAGCACATTGCTGATTTAGTGAATGCAGACAGCAAAGAAATCGTCTTTACCTCGGGTGCAACCGAATCAAATAACATGGCTATCAAAGGTGTTGCTCATTTTTATAAGAATAAGGGAAATCATATAATAACTGTCTGCACAGAGCATAAGTGCGTTTTAGATTCTTGTCGACATCTGGAAAATGAAGGCTTCAAAGTTACATATTTGTCCGTTAAGCAAAACGGAATTATAGATTTGTTGAAACTTGAGGAGGCAATCACTGATAAAACAATTCTGATTTCAGTGATGATGGCAAATAATGAGATCGGAGTAATGCAACCTGTCAAAGAAATTGGTGCAATGTGTAGAAAGCATAATATATTTTTTCATACAGACGCTGCTCAAAGCTTTGGAAAAGTTCCAATAGACGTAAATGAAATGAACATTGATCTTATGAGCCTTTCTAGCCATAAAATTTATGGACCTATGGGAATAGGTGCATTATATGTCCGTAGAAAAAATCCTCGTGTTAGGTTGACGCCACTAATTAGTGGTGGTGGACAGGAGAGAGGCATGCGCTCTGGAACAGTTCCTACTCCCCTTGCAGTTGGTTTTGGTGAAGCGGCACGTATCGCTAAAGAAGAAATGGAAATAGAAGCAAGCAAATTAGAAGAGTTGAGAGATATTTTGTACAACAAAATAAAAGAGGCATTTCCTGATGTTGTTTTAAATGGTAACTACGAAAATAGGATTCCAGGTAACCTTAACTTAAGTTTTCCTTATGTTGAGGGTGAGTCTCTTATCATGGCAATCAAGGATTTAGCAGTAAGCTCTGGTTCTGCATGCACATCCGCATCTCTTGAACCTTCTTATGTCATAAGATCACTAAACAATGGCCACGATCTTGAGCATTCATCAATTAGATTTGGCCTTGGCCGATTTACAACTAAAGATGAAGTTCTATACGCGGCAGATCTTGTTACTAAAAATGTTGGACGGCTAAGAGAGATGAGCCCACTTTGGGAAATGGTACAAGAGGGAATAGATTTAAGCACCGTAAAATGGGATTCTCATTGAAGAATAAGACGTTAGCCATTAGCAGAGTGATGGTTGTCTAAGCTCTTTCTATGGGTAAAATCGGAAACTTAGCTTTAAGTCCTTTGTAGATGTCACGGAACTAAGTAGCAATCCTATACATATTAAGCTCGCAGCAGTTGTGCTTCCGCCATAGGATAGAAATGGAAGTGGGTCACCTATTATAGGTAATAGGCCTATTGTCATTCCAATGTTTATAAAGAAATGAGCACCAAAAAAGGCGAAAACCCCGATAGATATTAACTTAGAAAAGTAATTTTTTGACCTGTAAGCAATGGAGAATATTATAGCAAGCAATGTGGTATAGAGTAAAATCAAAGCCATGCTGCCTAAGAACCCCCATTCCTCACTAAGTACCGCAAAAGCAAAATCTGTGCGTTTCTCTGGCAAAAATCCAAGTTGAGTTTGACTCCCATTAACAAACCCCTTACCAAACAAACCTCCTGAACCAATAGCTATTTGAGATTGCTGTGCATTATAACCTATTCCAAGTGGATCTACTGATGAATCCAAAAATGATAATATCCTTTGCTTGTGATAAGGGCGCAAAAAAGGCCAAATAGCTGGTATTGCGAAAATGCCAAGCGTTCCAAAAATTATTAAATGAGGTCTTTCCATTATTGCTGTGAATATAATTGATGCTCCTATAAACAATATTATTACAGCTGTTCCTAAATTAGGTTGCTTCAATACAAGGAATACAGGTAAGAAAATAATTATAAGTGGCTTAAATAAACTTTGAAATTTCATCATTTTATACACACTTTGTTTATTAAAATAACGAGCAAGTGCAAGTATTAAGCCCACTTTTACAAATTCTGATGGTTGTAAACTAATTGACCCAATTCTTATCCATCTCGTTGCACCCATTATATGCGAGCCAAAAAAATTTACTGCTAACAGCGCAATTACTGCTGCTATGTAAAAAAAATAAGCGTGCTTCAAATAAAAATCTAGCTCTATAAATGACATAGCTATAGCAAGCAAAAGGAAGAAAGAGAATATGACCAATTGGTGAATTGCAAATGGAGCCCACTTTCCTCCAGCAGAAGAATATTGAACAACAATGCCAACGCAAAACAGAGCTATTACGTTCATGACTAATAATAAGTGAATCTTCTTCAGCTTATCCACAGCGAAAACTTTACAGACTTTTAGATACAATAAAACATAAGAAAATCAAAAAGCAAATTTATTAATTACCAAACGAATTGGACTACTATATATCCCAGTTATTATCGTTAAAATTGCCATAAATAATAGACAAAAGAGCATAAGTAATGGTACCTCATTAAGTGTCATTTCAGTGTTTGATGCTGCGCTATTTTCAAAATACATTTTCTCTACCACCCTCCACATATATATTAGTGCAAGAAAAGAGCCAGCAGCAAAAACTGTAAGGGAAATCCATGCATGAGATTCAAGAATTGCTTGCATCATATACCACTTACTTACAAAGCCATTTGTCAAGGGTACACCGATTAATGCTAAACTAAGTAGAGTAAATGCGAGTGTTGTATAGGGCATTGACTTTTTTAGTCCTGACAAATTTTCTATCTTTGTCATACCAAATTTATAAGAAATACACCCTGCAACCATGAATAAAGACGTTTTTATCATGCTATGATTTACTATGTGAAGAACTGCTGAAAACAAACCTGATTTTGAATTTAAACCCAGCATTAAAAGTATATAGCCAATCTGACTGATACTGGAGTGAGCAAACAGTCTTTTTATATCTTTTTCGATTATTGCAGATATTGATCCAAATACAATAGCGCAAAGTGCGAGGATAATTATCACATTATGCAGTGGTAAGAAAAAATTTTGCTGAAAAACATTGTAAAAGATTCTGATAAAAACATATATCATCACTTTGGTTACTGTACCTGAAAAGAATACGCTAATGAAGCTTGGTGCTTCACTATACGCATTAACTAGCCATTTACTGAGTGGAAACAGTGCCATTTTGATTGAGAGACCAACAAAAATGAATAATGTACCAAGTCTTATGATGTTATTATCGTATAATGGTACTATTCTTTCAGCCATGTCAGACATGTTGAGCGTTCCGGTCATAGAGTATAAAAGGCCGATGCCAAACAAGTAAAATGTTGCTCCTACAGTACCACTAATGAGGTATTCAAATGCTGCAACTAAAGCTTTCTTATCCCTTCCCATTGAAACTAAAACATAAGAAGAAAGAGATGAAATTTCTAAAAAGACATAAAGGTTGAATATATCGTTTGTTACTAAAATTCCGAGTAATCCACTCAAGCACAGTAAAAATAGAGAATAAAAACCAATGATTTTGTTTTTGCTAATCTCTTTTTCATTAATATGAAAGCTATAAAGCACACTAATCAGCGCTATAAAATTCACCAAAGTTAGAATCAAGGAGTTCAATATGTCGATTCTCAACTCTATTCCGTATGGAGGAGCCCAATCTCCAAGATAATAAGTTATAATTTCACCATTGTATGTTTTCACTAGCAACATTAATGAAATAAAGAAAGTAGCTGCCGTTGTAAAAAAAGAGATAAACCAGGACACCCTATGTTTCCTGGTAAGAAAGCAGAACATCGATGCAATTATTGGTATAATAACTTGTAGAATTGGTAATTGCATTAAACTGTTGTTAATACATCGTTAAAGTATTAGTATATATAATACTTTTTGTTTTAACACCTTTATGTTGTCTAAAATTTATAATGCAGTAACGAGCCTATTGCGGAGAGAAGGTGAACTTATAGGAAGGGACGAAAACGGAAATTCTTACTATGAATCAAGTAAAGGAAAAAGATGGGTAATATATGACAATGTTTCTGAGCCTACAACAATTCCTCCAGCATGGCATATATGGCTGCATTATACTGATAATGCAGTACCAGTGAATAATAACAAAAGAAAAATTCCTAATTTAACAGGTACAAAAGATGCATACTACCCAAACCAAAAGGTGAAAAATTACTATGAAAGCTGGAATCCTAATAACTAAAGATGCGAAGGTCAAATATACTTGAAATAACTGCTGGTTCATTTGTATTAATTTTTACTGTTTTTCTTATCTTCTTCGCTATTGATAAATTATCTTACATAAAGAAAAACTATAAGGATTGTTATAAAATACATGGCCTTTTTACTGATGCTAACGGTGTAGGAGTTGGTGATAGTGTCAAGATCTCTGGTGTGGAAGTCGGAAGCATAACTGGTGTATCACTCGACAAAGCTACCTACATAGCACGAATCGACATGTGTATAAGTAGGGATATAAAACTCCCAGTTGATAGCTCAGCCCTAATCACTAGCAGTGGAGTTGTTGGTAGTAAATTTGTTAATATATCACCTGGCGCAGATCCCAAATTAATTTCACACGGTGGTAAGATAGCACACACTCAAGCTGAAGCAAATATGGGCGGAATAATGGATAAAATTATTGGCATGTTTACAAAGTGAGAATAAGAACACATAAGCCAACTTGGCCTATGTACAATTAAGGGATTTTTCTATCAATAGCTTGAAGTTGTTCAGCGTTTGAATTATCAAGATTTCTGCTAGGTTTTACATTCCTAATAATCTCAACAAATGCTTGTACTTTCAGTATAGGAGTGTTTTTTCTTACGTACTTAGGGAAGTGTTAAATAAACTGTGTCAAACCGAGAAGTAAAAATAAAATAGAAACAAAAAATGGAGGTTTGACAATCAGTCAAGCAAACAGAACTACCGGTTTGGTAGACTATAAAGAATTAGAAACAAATATCTTATCGTCTATACGAGAAGGAAGACCATTGACGGAAAGAGATGGTGCATTAACACCGTTTGTAAAAAGGCTACTGGAAGCGATTCTGGAAGGTGAAATAAAAAATCACTTGTCGGCTAAAAGCGAAGAAAATAATCGAAGAAATTGAAGAAATTCAAAGACTTTACGGACAAGTGCAGGTTCATTTGAGTTATTGACACCAAGAGATAGGGAAGGAAGCTTTGAGCCACAAGTAGTCAGAAAAAGGCAAACAACCGAACTTGAAGCAAAGGTTTTAAGTACATATGCCAGTGGCATGGTATATAGAGATATAGAGTCGCATGTAGAAGAGATATAAAATATCTGTAGCGGAGATATCAAGTATTACTGATAAATTATTGCCTGTAATAAATGAGTGGCGTAGTCGTCCACTGCAATCAGTGTATCCAATAGTGTTTATGGTTTTTTAAGGTCAAAGAAGACGGGCATTGCGTAAGTAAATATATGTAGAATATATTAGCAGAATGAAAGGAAAGAAGTTTTAGGCTTTTATATAGCAGAAAGTGAGGGAGCTAACTTTTGGCTAGGGATGTTAAATGACTTAAAAGAGAAAGGAGTAGAAGATATCCTGATTGTATGTGTAGATGGGCTAAAAAGCTTTCCTAAAGCAATAAACAGTGTATTTCCTAAAGCAGAAATACAACTATGTATTGTACATCAGATAAGAAATTCACTGAAATATGCATCGAGCAAAGATGTGAAAATTTTCATGAATGATTTGAAAAAAATATACCGTGCTGCAAGTAGAGAAATTGCCGAAAATTATTTGCTTGAGCTCGAGGAAAAATGGGGAGAAAAATATCCGTTGGTTTTGGCAGAATAATTGGGAAAATTTGTCTAGTTATTTAAAATATTCTGGCCCTGTAAGAAAGTTAATTTATACCACAAATCCTATTGAGGGACTACATAGACAGATCAGAAAATTTACTAAAACTAAGGGCTCATTTACTAGCACAAATGCCTTGTATTAACAGGTATATTGTGCTATAAAAAAGGTAAGAGAAAAATGGGCTATGCCTATACATGATTGGCCTTTAACTATCTCTCAACTTGATATCTTTTTTTCTTGTAGGTTAAAAATTGAGTTGAATTAAAAATGCGGTTTGACACAGTTTATTTAACACTCCCTTTTTGAGTAACCGTTCACGCAATGGCGTCAACTTAAGAGCCTTCATTAGCAGACTCTCCTAAAGACATGATGGCGTTTAGGCTTATCAACTTTGTCCATTCACGGTATAAGAAAGTAGTTTACAAAAATTGCATAATTAGTATAAAAAACAATAAACTAGATAGATGAGGGGTTGATGATAGAGGTGCTACAAGAAAAGATTGTGGTATTGGAGTCAGAAGTTGGTACTCTGAAAGCAGAGAATGATAAGTTAAGGACAAAAATAATTGAGCTAGAGGATAAGCTGGGTTTAAATTCAAAAAATTCATCGCTGCCACCATCGCAAGATGTATATCGCAAAAAGACAAAAAAGAAGAGCGATAAAAAACCAGGCGGGCAGCCAGGACATGAAGCGCACAAGCGGGAATTGATGGTAGCAGATGAGGTGGTAAAATGTTCAATTGATACAATTTGCATGTGTGGAAGCCAAGTTATTTTAGAAGAAGAAACTGTGCATCAAAAGGTTGAATTGCCAAAAATTAAACCGATAGTGACTGAATATAGGCTACAAAAAGGCTACTGTAAGGCGTGTAAGAAAAGGATCTCAGCTAGTCTGCCTGAAGGTGTGACAAGGGATCTTTTAGGAGCTAATGCAAAAGCAGTAATTAGCAGTTTTAGTGGATTTTTTATCAATTCAAAAAGGGAAGTACAGCAAATTTTGAGCAGCATATTTAATCTGAATATAAGCCTAGGTTTGGTATCAAAGACCGAGGGTAGAGTATCAGAAAAATGTATATCTGAATACGAAAAAATAAGAGAAGAGCTACGGAAAAGCAAGTATTTACATATAGATGAAACAAGCCATAGGAACCAGGGAAAGAAAGGTTGGAGTTGGGTAGTAACGAATAAAACAGCAACACTTATGAAGTTAGTTGGATCTCGCGGAAAGAAGATATTAAAAGGGCTATTGCCAGAGTATGATGGAATAGTTATAAGCGATAGGTATGCTGCGTATAATTACTTTAATCGTGAAAACAGACAGATATGCTGGGCCCATTTAGCAAGGGACTTTGAAAGGTTTTTTTACAGTAAAAATGTTGAAGTGAGCAGAATTGGCGCAGCATTAAAATCGCTGAGCAACAGGGTATTTGTGGTAGATAGAGCACGTAAACAAAACCTGATAGACAATTTAAGATTTTTCCGGTTAATGAGGAAGATTCGAAAAAGGGTGAAACATTTTTTGCGAGAGATAACAAGGGTTGCAAAAGGAACTCAGGCCTCGAGAATGGCTGCCAATATACTACGTTCTGAAGATATGATGTGGAGATTCGTGCGCAATCCTGATCTGATCGAGACAACCAATAACCTTGCAGAACGTCAGGCTAGACGGTACGTCATTTATCGTAAAAATAGTTTTTTCACTTGGTCAGAACGTGGAGAAAAGTTCATTGAAAGAATGCTTTCGATATTTTTGACTGCACGTTTGAATGATCAGAATCCTGTCCAGAAACTACAGAATTTAGTCGCTATTCCTGCCTAATTGGGAATATTCCGTGAACGGTTACGTTGATTCCTGCGAGATAATTTTTGCTTCAAACAGTCAATACTACTAACTTTTAAAGGAGTGACACGCATGTCTGTATTACTAACATAACGTGAGATGATGCTACAGTCTATTTTATCAGTTTTAGTAGCAATACCAAGGCTTTTTGCATAATCTCTCACCCATCTTGGTTGAATGACATATACTTCAAAACCATGGCTTAATAAAGTATAAGCACATAATTTTTCGTACCCACCAGTTGCTTCAAGTCGAACTTTGGTTACGTTATGTAAACGCAAAAAGTCGATTATTTGATCAATAGCTTGAACGTTATTTTCAAATACTTTATGATGTCCAAGTGGATGAATATGGATATCTAGTTTATTTTTGCTAATATCAATGCCAGTAATAATATTTGATAAATTCATAATCCCTCCATAAATAATGTGTATACTGCATTTTCCACCCTTATATACGAGCCTAAAAGCTCAACCAGTTGTTCGGAACTTTCAGTATAATAAACCAGAGAGGAGAACCTTGCTGCAAAACGGTCCTTATGACCAAGAGTATGTACGGTTCCTCCTCTCTGCGTGTCTTTATACCGCCATTTCGTGACATTTATAAAGACTTGTTTTTAACATATAAGAGTATGTAATAAAAGAATTACAGCAAATTTACCCGAAGGTGTTGCAAGAGATTTTCTAGGACCCAATGCTAAAACAGTTATAAGCAGCCTTAGCGGCTTTTTTATTAACTCAAAAAGAGAGGTACAGCAAATTTTGGGCAGTATTTTTAATCTAAATATAAGCCTTGGTTTAGTCTCAAATACTGAACGCAGGGTATCGAAGAAGTGTGCATCTGAATATGAGAAAATGAAGGAAGAGTTGCAAGGAAGCGAGTATTTGCATATAGACGAAACAGGGCACAGAAATCAAGGAAAGAGAGGCTGGAGTTGGGTAATAACAAACAAAGCGTTGACACTTCTGAAGGTAAGCGAGTCTCGTGGTAAGAAGGTGTTGAAGAGTTTACTGCCAGAATATGATGGTATAGTTGTGAGCGATAGATACGCTGTATACAATTACTTCAATCGTGAAAATAGACAGATATGTTGGGCACATCTGGCAAGAGATTTTGAGAGATTTGCCCATAGTAAAAATGTTGAAGTGAGCAAAATTGGCCAAGCACTAAAATCGCTCAGCAATAAGGTGTTTGTAGTAGATAAGGCAAAAAAACAAAATTTGATAGATAATTTGAGATTTTATCGACTGGTGCGAAAAATTCGGAAAAGGGTAAAACATTTTTTACGTAAAATGACGAGGGTTGCAAATAGCACTCAAGCTTCAAGAATGGCCGCTAAGATGTTACGATCTGAGGATATGATGTGGAAGTTTTTAAGAAAACCTGAAGTGATAGAAACAACTAATAACCTTGCAGAACGGCAAATTAGACGGTACGTAATTTATCGTAAAAACAGCTTTTTCACCTGGTCAGAACGTGGAGAAAGATTCGTGGAAAGAATGTTGTCGATATTTTTGACATCACGTCTAAATGGCCAGAACCCCTTTCAAAAGCTACAGAATCTAGTAGCTGTCACTGCTTAGTTCTTTAATTCATTCTCACAATCCGTGAACGGTTACTGTTCTACCTTCTCTCTTTCTTCTTGAACCTGTGACTTTAATTCACTAGCTTCTGCTTCTAATTGTGTAATTTCTCTTTGTGATTCCACAGCATCTTTTTTACACTTTATTAACTTATCTTTTGCCTTCTTAGTTTCATCTCTACAGTCACGAAGTAAATCTTCTTCTGATTTATCATCCTCTTTTCCCGCAACCTGATCTCCTAGATTTTCGACTTGCTCACCCTCTTCACCATAAAAAAGTTTGTTGGCATATAAATTACTATTATTAACTTGATCGCTATAGATATTGTTTGACATTGTGACCTCCTATATAGTCAAAGCTGGAATTAAATTAGAGTATAAAAGCTAGGAATTCAACATGGGTAAAAGAAACCACAGCTCAGGAAATCTAAGGTTAACTCAGAAATTATTATAAGCCAAAATGATTAAAAATTTTATAACTTATATTGTAGATCTAGCATGATAACCAACAATTAGATTTTCTTTCAATTTCCACCTTACTCACCAGCTTGACACAGTCCATCTTTATTCATTAGAGAGCCGTGATTCCTCTACTCTCCAATGATTAATCACTTGTCAGTTTTGAGTGTAGTAGTTGATAGCCTGTACGTAAATACGTTGCTTTTGTCCTTTAGAAATTTTTAGTCTACTATCTTTATCCAGAAAAAAATTGTAAAATTTCTATAGTTATGGTATAATTGTAAATACCGCTTGTCAATAAGCTGAGTATAAAAATGCCGTTCGGACAAATCATTACATATAGCACGATATTACTTACTATAATTGCAGTATTTCTCTTTTTGAGAAAAATATACAAAAATCATATTAGAAAAATTATATTTCCTCTAAAAGTTCTCAAAGAAGAGTGGGAAGAAAATAGAAGATTTAATGAATTGTATCAAAAAAATAAGCAAAAAGAGTTGATGAAACAACAGGAAATGCTAAGGGAGAAACAAAAGAATATGCAAGTTTACAAAGAAGATCTAGAAATAGTTGATATAGCAAAACCGTTAGGTAAATGGACAAAGATGGTTATGATGGGTAATAGTTTAATGAAACATTTTGCACAATTGATAAACAGAGAAGGTGATAAGAAAGGATTTTGGGAGCTATTTATAAAAGCTCAGTCTTCAACTAAGGGTAAATATAAAGGAAAAGGCAGATAATCCATGCTTGAATGTAAAAATCTATCCTGTGCTCGTAATAACAAAGTATTATTTAAAAACCTCAATTTTAAAGCTGAGCCAAAATCAAAAATCTTAATCACTGGTCCAAATGGTAGCGGCAAAACCAGCTTAATCAGAAGTTTATCTGGACTCTTACCACCAGTATCAGGCAATATAAGATACTGCGGAAAAGACATATATGATGATCCAAAATCCTTTATATCTTCCATGGTTTACGTAGGACATAAAAACGCCTGTAAAGATAGTTTAACAATTGGTGAAAACATAGAATTCTGGGCAAGAATACGGAACACTAGAGAATCAGTTATGGCAGCTGCTTATTGTTTAGAGTTGCAGCCTGTGTTTAACATTAGATATGGTGAACTTTCTGCAGGCTGGAAAAGAAGAGTTGCGCTTGCTCGCCTTTTAATTTCTAATGCAAACATTTGGCTGATAGATGAACCATTCTGTAATCTTGATAGCACAACATGTGAATTAGTATTGAACCTAATCTCAATACGCTCTGAGCAGAACGGTACAGTAATTATTACAGGACATAGCTCTACAGAACAATTGTGTGACTTCAAGACAATCGACATACGTGATTTTAACAGACCTCTTGTATAATTTTTGTAACCGTTCACGGATTGTGAGAATGAATTAAAGAACTAAGCAGTGACAGCTACTAGATTCTGTAGCTTTTGAAAGGGGTTCTGGCCATTTAGACGTGATGTCAAAAATATCGACAACATTCTTTCCACGAATCTTTCTCCACGTTCTGACCAGGTGAAAAAGCTGTTTTTACGATAAATTACGTACCGTCTAATTTGCCGTTCTGCAAGGTTATTAGTTGTTTCTATCACTTCAGGTTTTCTTAAAAACTTCCACATCATATCCTCAGATCGTAACATCTTAGCGGCCATTCTTGAAGCTTGAGTGCTATTTGCAACCCTCGTCATTTTACGTAAAAAATGTTTTACCCTTTTCCGAATTTTTCGCACCAGTCGATAAAATCTCAAATTATCTATCAAATTTTGTTTTTTTGCCTTATCTACTACAAACACCTTATTGCTGAGCGATTTTAGTGCTTGGCCAATTTTGCTCACTTCAACATTTTTACTATGGGCAAATCTCTCAAAATCTCTTGCCAGATGTGCCCAACATATCTGTCTATTTTCACGATTGAAGTAATTGTATACAGCGTATCTATCGCTCACAACTATACCATCATATTCTGGCAGTAAACTCTTCAACACCTTCTTACCACGAGACTCGCTTACCTTCAGAAGTGTCAACGCTTTGTTTGTTATTACCCAACTCCAGCCTCTCTTTCCTTGATTTCTGTGCCCTGTTTCGTCTATATGCAAATACTCGCTTCCTTGCAACTCTTCCTTCATTTTCTCATATTCAGATGCACACTTCTTCGATACCCTGCGTTCAGTATTTGAGACTAAACCAAGGCTTATATTTAGATTAAAAATACTGCCCAAAATTTGCTGTACCTCTCTTTTTGAGTTAATAAAAAAGCCGCTAAGGCTGCTTATAACTGTTTTAGCATTGGGTCCTAGAAAATCTCTTGCAACACCTTCGGGTAAATTTGCTGTAATTCTTTTATTACATACTCTTATATGTTAAAAACAAGTCTTTATAAATGTCACGAAATGGCGGTATAAAGACACGCAGAGAGGAGGAACCGTACATACTCTTGGTCATAAGGGTAACCGTTCACGCAATGGCGTCAACTTAAGAGCCTTCATTAGCAGACTCTCCTAAAGACATGATGGCGTTTAGGCTTATCAACTTTGTCCATTCACGGTATAAGAAAGTAGTTTACAAAAATTGCATAATTAGTATAAAAAACAATAAACTAGATAGATGAGGGGTTGATGATAGAGGTGCTACAAGAAAAGATTGTGGTATTGGAGTCAGAAGTTGGTACTCTGAAAGCAGAGAATGATAAGTTAAGGACAAAAATAATTGAGCTAGAGGATAAGCTGGGTTTAAATTCAAAAAATTCATCGCTGCCACCATCGCAAGATGTATATCGCAAAAAGACAAAAAAGAAGAGCGATAAAAAACCAGGCGGGCAGCCAGGACATGAAGCGCACAAGCGGGAATTGATGGTAGCAGATGAGGTGGTAAAATGTTCAATTGATACAATTTGCATGTGTGGAAGCCAAGTTATTTTAGAAGAAGAAACTGTGCATCAAAAGGTTGAATTGCCAAAAATTAAACCGATAGTGACTGAATATAGGCTACAAAAAGGCTACTGTAAGGCGTGTAAGAAAAGGATCTCAGCTAGTCTGCCTGAAGGTGTGACAAGGGATCTTTTAGGAGCTAATGCAAAAGCAGTAATTAGCAGTTTTAGTGGATTTTTTATCAATTCAAAAAGGGAAGTACAGCAAATTTTGAGCAGCATATTTAATCTGAATATAAGCCTAGGTTTGGTATCAAAGACCGAGGGTAGAGTATCAGAAAAATGTATATCTGAATACGAAAAAATAAGAGAAGAGCTACGGAAAAGCAAGTATTTACATATAGATGAAACAAGCCATAGGAACCAGGGAAAGAAAGGTTGGAGTTGGGTAGTAACGAATAAAACAGCAACACTTATGAAGTTAGTTGGATCTCGCGGAAAGAAGATATTAAAAGGGCTATTGCCAGAGTATGATGGAATAGTTATAAGCGATAGGTATGCTGCGTATAATTACTTTAATCGTGAAAACAGACAGATATGCTGGGCCCATTTAGCAAGGGACTTTGAAAGGTTTTTTTACAGTAAAAATGTTGAAGTGAGCAGAATTGGCGCAGCATTAAAATCGCTGAGCAACAGGGTATTTGTGGTAGATAGAGCACGTAAACAAAACCTGATAGACAATTTAAGATTTTTCCGGTTAATGAGGAAGATTCGAAAAAGGGTGAAACATTTTTTGCGAGAGATAACAAGGGTTGCAAAAGGAACTCAGGCCTCGAGAATGGCTGCCAATATACTACGTTCTGAAGATATGATGTGGAGATTCGTGCGCAATCCTGATCTGATCGAGACAACCAATAACCTTGCAGAACGTCAGGCTAGACGGTACGTCATTTATCGTAAAAATAGTTTTTTCACTTGGTCAGAACGTGGAGAAAAGTTCATTGAAAGAATGCTTTCGATATTTTTGACTGCACGTTTGAATGATCAGAATCCTGTCCAGAAACTACAGAATTTAGTCGCTATTCCTGCCTAATTGGGAATATTCCGTGAACGGTTACTCATAAGGACCGTTTTGCAGCAAGGTTCTCCTCTCTGGTTTATTATACTGAAAGTTCCGAACAACTGGTTGAGCTTTTAGGCTCGTATATAAGGGTGGAAAATGCAGTATACACATTATTTATGGAGGGATTATGAATTTATCAAATATTATTACTGGCATTGATATTAGCAAAAATAAACTAGATATCCATATTCATCCACTTGGACATCATAAAGTATTTGAAAATAACGTTCAAGCTATTGATCAAATAATCGACTTTTTGCGTTTACATAACGTAACCAAAGTTCGACTTGAAGCAACTGGTGGGTACGAAAAATTATGTGCTTATACTTTATTAAGCCATGGTTTTGAAGTATATGTCATTCAACCAAGATGGGTGAGAGATTATGCAAAAAGCCTTGGTATTGCTACTAAAACTGATAAAATAGACTGTAGCATCATCTCACGTTATGTTAGTAATACAGACATGCGTGTCACTCCTTTAAAAGTTAGTAGTATTGACTGTTTGAAGCAAAAATTATCTCGCAGGAATCAACTAGTAGAAATAGCAAAAATACAAAAAACCCAAGCTCATCAAGTAACCGATTTATCTATAATCAAACAAATGGAAGAGCTACTTGCAGTTTTACAAAATCAAATTCAAGTCTTAGAAGATGAGGTAATGGAATTAGTCGATAAAAATCAAGAGCTTAAAAAAAAGTACATGTCAATAACTAGTATACCTGGTGTAGGTGCAATAACAGCTATTACTTTTATTTGTTATCTACCCGAGCTTGGAACTCTCCAACATAAAGAAATATCCAGCCTTTCCGGAGTTGCACCTTTTAATCGAGATAGTGGTTTTAGTAAGGGAAAAAGGTGTATTCAGGGTGGTAGATCACAAATTAGAAAGGTTTTACATATGTGCATTCTTAGTGCGCAAAGGTACAATTCTTATATAAAAATCTTCTTTGATAGGCTATACAATCAATATAAAAAACCATATAAAGTTACCTCTACTGCTGCAATGAGAAAATTACTTATCCTTGCTAACTCTTTAGTAAGAGACGGTAGACGTAACCGTTCACGGAATATTCCCAATTAGGCAGGAATAGCGACTAAATTCTGTAGTTTCTGGACAGGATTCTGATCATTCAAACGTGCAGTCAAAAATATCGAAAGCATTCTTTCAATGAACTTTTCTCCACGTTCTGACCAAGTGAAAAAACTATTTTTACGATAAATGACGTACCGTCTAGCCTGACGTTCTGCAAGGTTATTGGTTGTCTCGATCAGATCAGGATTGCGCACGAATCTCCACATCATATCTTCAGAACGTAGTATATTGGCAGCCATTCTCGAGGCCTGAGTTCCTTTTGCAACCCTTGTTATCTCTCGCAAAAAATGTTTCACCCTTTTTCGAATCTTCCTCATTAACCGGAAAAATCTTAAATTGTCTATCAGGTTTTGTTTACGTGCTCTATCTACCACAAATACCCTGTTGCTCAGCGATTTTAATGCTGCGCCAATTCTGCTCACTTCAACATTTTTACTGTAAAAAAACCTTTCAAAGTCCCTTGCTAAATGGGCCCAGCATATCTGTCTGTTTTCACGATTAAAGTAATTATACGCAGCATACCTATCGCTTATAACTATTCCATCATACTCTGGCAATAGCCCTTTTAATATCTTCTTTCCGCGAGATCCAACTAACTTCATAAGTGTTGCTGTTTTATTCGTTACTACCCAACTCCAACCTTTCTTTCCCTGGTTCCTATGGCTTGTTTCATCTATATGTAAATACTTGCTTTTCCGTAGCTCTTCTCTTATTTTTTCGTATTCAGATATACATTTTTCTGATACTCTACCCTCGGTCTTTGATACCAAACCTAGGCTTATATTCAGATTAAATATGCTGCTCAAAATTTGCTGTACTTCCCTTTTTGAATTGATAAAAAATCCACTAAAACTGCTAATTACTGCTTTTGCATTAGCTCCTAAAAGATCCCTTGTCACACCTTCAGGCAGACTAGCTGAGATCCTTTTCTTACACGCCTTACAGTAGCCTTTTTGTAGCCTATATTCAGTCACTATCGGTTTAATTTTTGGCAATTCAACCTTTTGATGCACAGTTTCTTCTTCTAAAATAACTTGGCTTCCACACATGCAAATTGTATCAATTGAACATTTTACCACCTCATCTGCTACCATCAATTCCCGCTTGTGCGCTTCATGTCCTGGCTGCCCGCCTGGTTTTTTATCGCTCTTCTTTTTTGTCTTTTTGCGATATACATCTTGCGATGGTGGCAGCGATGAATTTTTTGAATTTAAACCCAGCTTATCCTCTAGCTCAATTATTTTTGTCCTTAACTTATCATTCTCTGCTTTCAGAGTACCAACTTCTGACTCCAATACCACAATCTTTTCTTGTAGCACCTCTATCATCAACCCCTCATCTATCTAGTTTATTGTTTTTTATACTAATTATGCAATTTTTGTAAACTACTTTCTTATACCGTGAATGGACAAAGTTGATAAGCCTAAACGCCATCATGTCTTTAGGAGAGTCTGCTAATGAAGGCTCTTAAGTTGACGCCATTGCGTGAACGGTTACCGGTAGACTGTTTACTGAGGAGTATAGCCCTAAAACTGCTTCTATATAGCAATAGCATAGCTGTGAATAAGTACGCCCACACAAATTTTAAGTACTTATTCACAGCTACATCAATTTTTCTATTGACTTTTAACACAACTGCTACAATGTCCTCTTTGCAACCTGTACTCAGTTACAATTGGCTTAATTTCTGGCAACTCTGCCTTCTGATGAATAATTTCATCTTCTAAAGTAATCTTACCTCCACACATACAAATTGTATCAATTGTGCATCTCACTACCTCGTCTGCAGCCATTAATTCACGCTTATGCACCTTATGTCCTGGCTGACCTCCTGGTTTTTTATCACTTTTCTTTTTTGCTTTCTTACGATATATATCTCGTGATGGTGGCAGCGATGAGAATTTTGCGAATTTAAGCCCAATTTGTCTTCTAATTCAACTATTTTTGCTTTCAAGCTATCATTTTCTCTGATCAGTGCTTTTATTTCTTCCTTGAGATTAGCGTTTTCTGCTACAACCTTTTCTTGCAGCACTGTTGTCATTTACCCATTCCATATTTAGCTTCCTATCTCTTTACACTTTTATACTTACTTTGTAAACCACCTTATCTCCGTGAACGGTTACGAAAAGAAACACTGGTTTGACATGCACCTGAACAGATACTCTCAGTGATGTAAATTCAACTTTACCCCATTTGCAACCATCAGGGTTCTTTGACTATAGACCTAACAATTCTTTTCTAATTTCTTCTTTAATTGTATCAATAATCTTTTTATCAAGTTTATTTATTAAGGAATCATCAATACCTGTGATGTCATCTGGATTTTGTATCATTTTTTCAATAGCATCATCTATTTTTTTTACTCTTTTTTCATTAATTTCCTCAAATATAGGTTTAATTTTCACATAACCAGGAGCGCCCTTGCTATAATTTTTGCTGCTTTCGTTGATGCAACCGCCAGCACCATATATTATATTAGTGTAGCTTTTACTACATTCTGGTACATTTTCATACTCAATCTTACCATTCCTTATGTATGCTATTTCATTATCCTCTCTAGAGTCTAACTTATCTCCTTTTACAACTTCTTCTTCTAGCTTTAAATTTTGCTCATGAATTATTGTATCTTTGTAATTCTTTCCCCCATAGGTTCTGTATGTACCTCCGCCTGCAACAGTAATTAAATCTTTACAAATTGTTTCTGAAGAGTCTCTGCACATTTTTATTAAAGTTGGTCCCCCATCCTTGTTAGATTCATCATCTTCTTGTCCACCACCTCCTTCTGTCACTTTTACTTTAATATAGTGATAATTGGGGTTGATTTTTAGTTTAGCTTTAATGTAATCACCTGGCATTCCTAGTCTACTTACAGTAGACTGAGCTTTATCAGCTATATGACCAGCTTCACCACCTCCCCATGCTTCTATTTCAACGTAATCATACATTGACAGATCATCTGTATAGCCATCTCCAAGCTCATAAAGTTTTTGATCCCTGTTTTCAATAATCTGCTTCTTATGTTTCAATTGTGCTATTATTATTTCACGTAATCTCTTTTTTAAACCCTCTAAATCGAACCTACACAATTTATCAGCATAAAAGACTTCTGTTCTATTTGCTTTAATCGGTTGATTTTTTAATTGTGTGCACTTTTGTATTTCACCTTTCTCGTTTTTTACTGTTTTACCATCCTTATCCTTGCAATCCACTTCTTCATATCTTAAGTAAAATAGTTTATCATTCTTATCTACATACTGTGTTGAGCGACTACATACTCCATCAAAGCAGAGGCAACCATCATCACCGTGATTACAGTTTTTTTCTTCATACTTTCCATCTGTTAACTCATATACTATTTTGCATTTGTCACAATTTTGTTTTGTATCTACCTCTTTATCCTCTTTTGCCATGCAGTTATCTCTAGACTTATTTTCAGCAGGAATGGAAATATATCCTTTTTTATTAAATATTATTTCATTCAGTGCATCTTGTGGCTTTGCTAAAACCTCAATTGTTTCGTTACAGGGAAAATAATAAAGCTGATCAGACTCCTTTGAATAAACAGTATTGTATTTATTGTATCTTGCCCCCATTGATTTTAGCGATATTAGCTTACTTTCTTTTTTAAGAACAAACTCGTCTGGTTCTGGTTGCCACCCAGAAAGGCAGAGCATTTTACTTTTAGAATTTTCTTTATATTTTATTTCTACTTTTGGATATCCTGAGCCATCTAGTTTGCACTTACCATTCTGAAGCTCTTTACATTCTGTTTCAATATCGGGAACATATCCATACTTTTTGAGAACTTCAAATTGCGAATTATTTTTTAATATACCTTCTATTACGCTATCGATGTCGCTTTTACTGTTACTGCTATCAGTTGTTTTTGCCACTATTGCTGGCTTTACTACTTTTAAAGGTAGATGGACAACATATGTAGGAGAATTTTTATTAACATAAAAAGTACAGATGCCATTACTGTGAGTTCCACGTGCGTCATAAGTACAAACGTTCTCACTCATCTTCATTTTTACTTTTAGCGTATTTTCGCCTTTACCCTCATTAGGCTTTGGTATGCTCACTTCTTCAATCTTTGGAGCAGGTGGCGCTGGGAAGCAGCGAGCAGGAAATTGTAATTTTCTTTTGGACTCTTCTCTCTCAGTACCATAATATTCAGTGCAGAGCTGACCTTTTTTTCTATAAGTTTTAAAGTGATGGTGGGTATCTTTATCTGGAATAGAGTATGTAGCACTTTGAATGTTTTTATTACTTGAAATAACGCGTGGAAAAGGTAGCTCTCTTCTTTCTTTCAGCTCACCAATAATGACTCCAACTCTTGGATGGAAATAATCATTTTCTTCATTTGTTATAGGAACAATTCTAACTTGTGGTGGTGACATCGCAAGTTGTTCACAAAATGGAGGTGGGCCAGGTGCAAGTTGCACAGGGGCACACTTTACTTTTGTTTGATAGCATGTATCACAAACTTTTTCCATCTCTCCAGGACGAAAAATATTTTCCCCGGAAAATACTCTAGAGCCCCATGCAGAAATTCCTGACATACAAGCCCCCTTTTGACTACAAGCGCATATTTTAGGGGCGTTAGCAAATTTTACTTTTTCTTCATCAGTAACACCATCTGCCCACTCCCATCCAAGACCTTGAGCAATTTCTCCTCCAGCTTTTGTTTTATCTCCTTCCCAATCGATAAAAGCTGCTGCAGAAACTCCAGCTCCTATACTCTGCGTTCCATATATCTGGCGGCAGGATGTTCCACTGGATAATATATAACAGTTGTCGTTCCCTTCGTAATCGCAGACCTTAATTTTCGGATCGAAGTAACCTTCTGGTCCCTGATTATTTACTGCTGTAACTTTAATAAATTGCAATAATTTTTCGTCAAAATCTATATTGCTCCAATCAAAGCTAATGATCTTCCAAAAGCCTTTTCCTGCTTTACTTCCTGTAGCTTCAATTTCAGTATTACTTTTTACAAATGTTGGACAATCAGCATATCCTTGATAAGAAAGACAAAATATCAAGGAGAATATCAATAAAAAATTAAGCTTTACATTTTTCATAGAACACCGGTAACCACTTACTCACTTTCTCGCCTTTTTCCTTCATCGCCTCATACATATACTTTATAGTCTCTTTATTAGCTGAAAGTACATGTATTTCTTTCATATTCTTCAAATCTAGATTTAAAGTTACTAAACCTTTGTATTGCTTTATCAAAAATAAACCTTCCTGTGTTGGTGTTTGCAAAATGACATTCAGTTCCTCTTTCGACAGAGAAAATGCTTTCATGTATAACCTGTTTGCATTTATGTTCGGCATCAGGATTCTCGTATCGACATGCTTATCTAAATATTGAGTAAACTTGCTAGCAAATGCTAGGTTTAAGTTTTCAGTACTTAGAATTACTACAACATTTAACTTTGTCATTCTTTGCATCCAGTCGTCAAACTCTCCCTCTGTAGGAAAAATATTACTTATCTCCCATGCTTCATCCAAAACAAGTATTGCAGGTGAGCCATCACATTTTGCTTCGAAAGAGTATAAGAAATAGTAAAGTATCACGGACATACATTCTTTTTGCTTAGTGAGATTTGCAGTATTGAGGGATATAGTTTTTGTTCCCCAGTCAATGTCTGACTCATCACCATCTTGGAATAAGTAAGCAAATTCACCATCACCACACCATTTACTTATTTTACCCCCAAGAAGTAAAAGCACTTCAGAAATTTGAGAAATAGATCGCAATTCTCTTGATATACCAAATATAGAATCTACAATTTTTTTTGTCTTTTCTTCTACGTCTACCAAACTTGCATCTGCAACCATCCTTTTGATCAATTCAACAAGCATATTGCGATTAGAAGCACTATCTTCAATGTTCAGTGGGTTGAATTTTAGACTTTTATCTTTATATTTTGGATCAATTATGTAATATTGGCCGCTTACTGCTTTAGTAAATATTATTGATTTTCCAGTATTATCCAATATAACAATCCTAGGGTTAAATTTTCTTGATTCCGAAAGTAAGAAATTGATCAGTGAGGTTCTACCTGAATTTGGAGCTCCAAGTATTGTGGTATGACCATTATTTTTCTTTCCATGAAAGTTAAAAAAGTAAGGACTGCCTTTTTTTGAAAAAAAAACTGTTACTGCTTCTTTCCATCTTCCTCCTTTTAACGTACCTGATGTAAAATCATGCAACATAGCAAAGCTGCAAGCATATTTTTCTAATATATTTTTTGGTTGTGTAACAAAAGCAAAGTTTCCAGGAAGCTGTGCCCAAAAATGATTTTCCATGTGCAGATCAGTTCTAAACATCATCAACCCGATTAACGACATTACAGAGGATAAATCGCTGATATTTTTAGCTAACCTATTCTTATCATCTGCAAAGATTGTAACAATAATTTTCTGTTGACAAAAATCCATAGCAGAAATTTTTTCAAGCTCTATTATTTCATTTATTCCTGAGTTTTGAAGTAAGGTATTGTCCTCACTGATTTGCAGTATATTAATTTGTTTTTTGAATTCTTTTACTGCTTTATTATTACTAGTAAATATTATTATTTCTGTGATGATAAGCTCAGAGTCAAGTTGCAAACACCTATCTATATTTTCTAAGGGGATTTCTCGATATTCCTTTATGCAAAAAATAGAACCAAACTTCTGTTGACCTTCAAACGATGTTTGAAATTTATTGAAACCGAAAGCTACTTTTAGGTTTTTCACATGCTGCGATAGATCCCTTTCACATATTGGATAATCTTTGTGCGTTAATGTAATAATGTAATGGAGAAATTCCATCATTTGAGAATATATTTTGCCTTCACTAGACCTAAGGCCCAGTTTTTTAGCTCCAAAAGGTTCTAAATCTTTTTGAATCAGGTCAGTTATTTTTTGTAATTCTTGATGATTTTTTTGTAAAAATAACTTGTGCCTATTCTTTATCCCGCCAAAAAAAAATGCATTATTAATATGTTTGCCAAAATCACTAAGTAACACCACAATGTACAATTCATTTATATACTGTAGTTTACTATCAACTAGTTTATTAAACCACGTTGAGTGTAGCTGATCGGAAAAGTCTGCAGTTTTATTCCACTGTAAGCTCAGTTTATTGCGCTTACGGACAGTGTGAATCCAAACGTTAAAATATAAACTCTTGATATTTTTTGATATACTTTTTCTAATTTCAGTTCTAAGATCACCATAGTTATCAACTGAAGAATAGTCTTCTAATTTGATTATTTTTAATAATTCCCCCTGTTTTGTTAGTATAGTTTCTTCATCGTAGTGGCAAGCATAAGGGATAAAATCTAAATTAATACTTTCTAGTAACGCTAAATTGTTCTTTTTTTCAGAATTAGAGCTAGTGGCTGGTACTTTTGGTTGCATACAATATCATGCATATTCAATAAAAAGATAATAAAGAATCATCTATCTTACTTAATCCTTATCTTCTTTTTTGTTATTGGATTGTAACTGTATGTCCTTTGCAAAGTTGAATTTTTCTTTCAGGTAATCTGTTGCCTTTTCTGTGCTTCCAAACATCATGATCAGTACGCCAAATATTATCATGAAAAAAATTAGGCCTCTGAACACTACTGCAAGTATCACTGTAGCTATACATAAACCTATAATTGTTGAGGGACTCATATTTTCTACAGTATCTTTAACTGAAAATGAAGAAATAAGTTCTTTCAACGTTCCTGGTATATTTTTCAATTCATCACTTGCTTTGCTAGAACACGACATGAAAATAAAACTTAACAGGGCTACAATAGAAAAAACTCTACCCAATTGAATATGCATCAGCTAAATACCTTTAAGATACTCCTCAAATGTAACAATTTTTACATCAATAGGCAAGAACCGAATTCACTTGCTCACCATAAGTAACTCATATTTAACTTTTATCACCGTGTTAGCTCTTTATTATCAACAAGAGGACTCACACTAATGGATGTCAATTTACTTGACAGAATATTTGAACAAAATTCAGCAACAGCTGCTGTAGCAAACACTGCAGCCACCACAAACAGTCCTGCTCCTACTAATCCTGATGTCATTGCTCCTGCAACAATGCACCCTATTGCTAAGAGAGCAGAACTTGTTACAAGTGCGACGTGAAGATTTTTGTTTTTGATTTTACTATTATTTTCATAATTATTGGATTGCATTGTATCTTTTACCTTACTGCCTGTCACTGAGATCACACAATGAGGCCCTTCTTCAGTCTTCTTATAATGTTTAGAAGGGGATCTTCTTCCGCTTGGGCCTTTGGGCCTTGTTTTGTTCGGATGTGCTAATTTTGTTTTTCCTTCATCTTCTAGTTGCAAACTATTATCTTCCTCAGCAGGGTTTAATTTTAAGTGTACACTTTCCTCAGATGAAATGCTTGTTACTGAAGTTAAGCTGTTCCTTCTGCTACTTGATGCCAAGCTAGATGAATTTATTCGACTATCTAAATCACTACTACTACTGAGTTTAGAAGTATTTGCACCACTTGGCACTTCTACAGCATTCACAGTTATATTAGGCTTTTCATTTTTTAAATCTTTACTATCAATCGAAAGATCAGATTGACTATTCAATTGTGATTGTGTGATCTTCTTTCTTGCTTGCGATTGTTTTGATGTAAGAATTGTTGAAGCATCATAACGACCTGAACTTCTCAAGGAATTATATATTCCAGGGGTTCCTTTTCCACTTACACCCTTAGCTAAAGAATCCTTTTCCAGAGGATTAATACCTGAATTTTTGGGAATTTCAACTTCACCAGAAAGAATTTGTTTGTTAAATAGTTCCATAGTATTATTTTGTCTATTTGCTTGATTACTTCTAAGACTTTTCTGATTTTGAATAGTGCTACTAGAATGATCTTTATTGTTGCTCTTTTTAGTAATCTCTGAAATTATTTTTAATGTTTTCCCTCTTCTTGTTGGTGATCCTTGTGATTGTTCTATTTCATTCTTAAATACTGGAAGTCCGACTTCTGATCCCATTACTTCTTTTTCCAATTCTGGAAGAAATTTCTCGGTGTAATAATTATAATATTTTTCTTGCTCTCTCAGTAATTTTTCTAATTTAATTAATATGTTCGGATCAGCTCCTTTGTTGAACAACTCTATGCATTTTGCGATAGTTCCATCTCCCTTTTTTAGATTTTCATGATTATGTGTTTTTTTTTGTGACCTTTTTGTATATAGCATTGTACAATTGTTGATTAATATCTTCACTCTTCTGATGTTTTGCAAAACGACTTAGCATAACATTTCTCCATACATAACAAAATGTATGAATACCTCTTTAGCGTTAATTTTACATTAAAACTGGGCAGTTATGCCTTATTGCGGATAATTATAGCAATTTGCTAACTATTTTCTTTGCTGATTACTGATTTTACATTTCAACATAATTGCTTGCCTGTTGAACTAACATATCTATCACTTCTTTTACAGGCTTTTCTCTATCAACCATGCCAACACTTTGACCGGCCATTAAAGATCCTGTTTCAACATCTCCATCAATTACTGCCCTTCTTAAAGCTCCAGCCCAGAACTTTTCTATTTCAAGCTGCCCATCTTCTTTTGAGATTTCTCCATTTTGATATTTATCAATAATGTCTCTTTGATGCTCCATAAAATCGTCACTTGCTTTGTTAGCTATAGCCCTTACTGGAATTACAGGGAAATCAGCACTAATCTGCACAGAAGATACAGCATTACGCGCAGCTGATTTGATGAATACTTCTTTAAAATTTTTGTGAGCGATTGACTCATTCGTGCAGACAAATAATGTACCTATTTGACAGCCACTTGCTCCCATTTCTAGGTAGTTAACTATCATTTCGCCTCTTCCTATTCCACCTGCAACAAACACCGGTGTTTTCTCATTTTTAAAATGAGGTAATATCTCTTGTGCGAGAACAGAAGTGCTAACAGGACCGATATGTCCTCCTGCTTCCATACCTTCTATTATTAACGCATCTACTCCCATTTTTACTAACCTTTTCGCGAGGCTTAATGCTGGTGCAAAACACATAACTTCAATGCCCGCACTCTTGATTTTTTCTATATTAGGCTTCGTTGGTAGTCCACCGGCAAGCACTATATGGCTTACTTTCGTTTCAATGCACACATCTATCAACTCACTCAACTTTGGGTGCATAGTAATTAGATTTACACCAAATGGTTTGTTAGTTAATTTCTGTGTCTCTATGATTTCTTTTTTCAGTAAGTCTGGAAACATTGCACCGCAAGCAATCACGCCAAATCCACCAGCATTTGAGATTGCTGAAACCAAATTTCTCTCTGAAACCCAGCTCATAGCACCACCCATTATGGCAAATTCACTACCAAGAAAATTCGTTCCTTTTTTCCAGAGGCTACTTAACATATAACCTATATCATACGTTTAAAAATGTTTTGTTTATCTATAAATGTGTGTTTTAAAGCACCAATTATATGCAAGGCTATAAAGAGTATCATAAAATATGCAAGTATCGAGTGTAACTGATTAGCTGCACTAGCTAGATCTTCATTATGGTTAATTAATAAAGGGATATGGAAAAAATATTTGATCTCTTTGCTAGAAGCAGAAGACATGACATAACCAGATAGTGGCATTAGCACCATCAAAGCATATAAACCAAAGTGTATCGTTTTGCTCGCATTGATTACAAATCGAGAAAAATTGGCTGGTAATGGCGGAACATAAGTAAAGACGCGAAAAAATATACGTACTATAATTAATCCAAGAACGGTGATACCACAAGCCTTATGAACAGCGTATATGCTGAATTTAATTTCATTGCTAATCGGCAAACTTTTCATGTACAGCCCAGAACAAAGCATGCCAATAATAAAAGCAGACATTAACCAATGAATGATCCTTAAACCTAAACTATATTTATTGTCTTTCATTAATTTTGATTACTCTAAAGTAGAATTTATATAGTAGAAAAACTATTTCTCAATCAAAATTATCTATACATAATTTCGCTGCCTTGATCAACATAAGTGCAATAATTGTATGTGACACATAAACATTGTCTATCAGATCATGAAGAAGTGGTGAAGTTTTTGAGAGTTTTTCTATTGTAACGATGAGTTATAGCTTGTACAAGAAGCCTATTGACTTTAAGCACATTTTACCCTATACAATTCCAATACCTTAAGCTACCAAGCATGCCTGATCTAAAGACAATGATGCTAAACTTTGGCCCTCAGCACCCAGCTGCACACGGGGTGTTACGTCTTGTTTTAGAGATGGATGGTGAAGTGATCGAGAGGGCAGATCCCCACATTGGACTTTTGCATCGCGGCACTGAGAAGTTAATAGAACATAAAACATATCTTCAAGCTCTGCCTTACTTTGACCGCCTTGATTATGTGTCACCAATGTCACAAGAGCATGCATATTCGTTATGTGTAGAGAAATTATTGCAGTGCGAAGTTCCGATTAGGGCAAAATATTTGCGTGTTCTATTTTGTGAGCTGACAAGAATACTAAATCATTTACTAAATATCTCTTCCCAAGCACTTGATGTTGGGGCGATGACTCCTCTTTTATGGCTCTTTGAAGAGAGAGAAAAAATACTCGAGTTCTATGAAAGGGCCTCAGGTGCAAGATTTCACGCAGCTTATATAAGGCCAGGTGGACTTGCAGCAGATATCCCAGAAGGTTTGATTGAAGATATTGCAAAATTTATAGAGCAATTTCCAAAGTATATAGATGATGTTGATGAGCTTCTAACAGAAAATAGGATATGGAAGCAACGCACTGTAGGAATTAGTGAAATATCAATAAAACAGGCGCTTGATTGGGGCTTTAGTGGACCAATGCTCCGTGCTGCTGGACTTGCTTGGGACTTGCGAAAAAGCCAGCCATATGAGATATATGATCAGTTAGATTTTGATATACCTATCGGCCAAAATGGTGACTGTTATGACCGTTATTTAGTAAGAATGGCAGAGATTAGGCAATCTATTAGCTTGGTGAAGCAATGCATAGAGAAAATTCCTAAAGGGCCAATAAAAACTGAAGATAGAAAAATTTCTCCACCGCCAAGAGCAGAAATGAAAGAATCTATGGAGGCTATGATTCATCATTTTAAGCTTTACTCAGAAGGATATCATGTGCCAGAAGGTGAGGCTTATGTGGCTGTTGAAGCGCCAAAAGGCGAGTTTGGAGTATATATAGTTTCAGATGGTACCAATAGACCTTATAGATGTCGAATAAGAGCACCTGGCTTTGCACATTTACAGGCCTTAGATTTCATGGCAAAAGGACACATGCTTGCTGACATTGCAGCAATTATCGGTTCACTCGACATAGTCTTTGGTGAGATTGATAGGTAATTATTTTAAAATAGTAACTTAACTAATGGTTAAGACATCTTCTATCATAAATTGTATAAATTCATTGCCATTCCAGTAATTCATAGAGATTTTACCCAAAATGGCTTTAACATTACCCTGCATAATAGCAGAGCCGAGCTCAGTATTTGCACAGCGAAACGCAATAGCTTTTACCATAACATTATCGTCAGCAATAAAACATTTTATATGGTCAACTCCTATAACTTCCGGCTTTCTTATCTTTGCTCCTTGAATGATGAATCTCGGTTCAGGATTGCCAACACCAAATGGCTCTAAGCGTTGCAATTGATTCCACAGGGATAAGTTTATTGCTTTAGCTGTTACTATGCCATCGGCTTTTATGATTTTGTCGTTTGTGGAGTTTGCAAATCTTTCAGTAAAGAAATCATGTAGATCACTTATTTTATCTTCCTTAATCGAAAATCCTGCTGCCATACTGTGACCACCACCTTCAATGATTAGGTTGGTAAATTTTGCAGAAAGAACCGCAGCACCAATATCTACTCCAGAAATTGACCTACAGCTTGCTTTTCCTATTCCATTGTTTAAAGATATCACTATCGTTGGTAAGTGAAACTGCTCTTTTAGTCTTGATGCAATGATACCAATTATTCCCTGGTGCCAATTACCACTTACCATTATAAAATTTACACCTAAGTGGGCAAAATTTTCCGCTTGTGTTGTGGCTTCCAAAATAGCCTCATTTTCTAGCATTTTTCTTGCATTATTCAAATCTATTAGTTTTAGCGCGATTGAATGTGCATCATCATCATCGGTGGAAAGCAACCTTGCACCGAGCGATGCTTCTCCAATTCTTCCTCCGGCATTTATACATGGCCCAATACTAAACCCTAATCGTGAAACACTTGGTTTTTCAAGGATTCCCAAAGCGTCAAACAAAACACGTAAGCCAACATTTTTTCTTGCTGACATAACTTTTAATCCTTGTAAAACAAAAGCCCTATTTAGGCCTGTAATCTGCATAACATCGCAAACAGTTCCAAGAGCAACCAAATCCAGTAGATCAAATAAATCTGGTTCTTTTTTGTTGGTAAAAAATCCTTGCTCACGTAGGATTCTGTTAAGAGCAACAATTAGCAGAAATGACACTCCAACTGCTGCTAAGTTATTATAAGGAGAGCTCTCATCAAGGCGGTTGGGATTAACAACTGCTACAGCACTTGGTAATTTTTCTGTTCCAAGGTGATGGTCGACAACTATAATATCAAGTCCAAAGACTTTTGCATCTTCTATTGGTTGATATGCAAGCGTACCGCAATCAACAGAAATACATAAATCAATACCATTCTTTTTAAGTTGTAATAAAGCATCTGTGTTCAATCCATAGCCCTCATCAACACGATCTGGAATATAGATTATAGAGCGTGTTCCAATCGCTCTTAGGTACCTATTAATCAATGCTGATGACGTTGCACCATCAACATCGTAATCACCAAATATTGCAATATTCTCATTATTGTTTATTGCTTTTATTATGTGAGAAACAGCTTTATCCATATCAAGGAGGTGAAAGGGATCTGGTAATAGCGATCTGATTAGTGGGTGTAAGAAGTCATGTGCATTTTCTATGTTAACACCACGAGCAACTAATATTCTTGCTAATATTTCTGGCAACTCAAATCTCTGTATAAGAGTAAAAATCTCCCTTTGATCTGCTTCTTGTAACTTCCACAGTGCATTTGTTATGCTGCGTTTTTCAATATCAAGTAGCATATTTTTTGTAAATAAAACTACTTTACCAGAACTTTTACGCTTGTTCTATAATTGTGTTAGACTTCTGTATAACCTAAAGAAAGATATAGGAGAGTGTCACTCGAAAGGAATCACATTTATTTTGACAAAGAGCATCTGTAAAATCTGATACTTCTTCTTGCATAACATGCTCTTTAATTAGTATTATATCTATATTAGCATATAAGTGTGAATATTATATTAGTGTAATTACTTTTTGGTATACATAACAAATTTATGCCTGGAAACAGTTTTTGGTTACTCAAACCTTTTCTACCTTTATTTCATATTCTTTAAAGTATTTTTTGCACTTTCTTTATAAAAACCATAGGTACCAATCGGTTTTTAGCTTAAGAATAAAGGTTAAGTATCTGGAATTCTGGACATAAAATCCTCCTGAAAGATTAGAAAGAAAATGCAGCGCATATACAACAGAATTTGAACACGTGCTGAAGAAGATACACTACGTTTTTTTTTGAAAAATTGACTGAAAAGTCTGCAGACGAAGATAGATTTTTGAGCTCTTAAAATACCTCTACTGTTAGAGTAAGGAAAGCGAGAAGGTTTGTCAAGCAATCTTTATTGGCTGTTGTACTAGAATTCAGTTTTTCGTATAATTTGCTAGAATTTGTGTGAAGAATTTTAAATATGAAAGGCCTATATATTAAAACTTACGGCTGTCAGATGAACGTTTATGACTCCATTTTAATGGAGAATATAGTTAAGCCTTTAGGGTTCAACGTTGTTAGTGATGCAGAACAAGCTGATTTGGTGATATTAAATACTTGTCATATTAGAGAAAAGGCAGCAGAAAAGCTTTACTCAGAGCTTGGAAGAATCCATTCATCACAAAAAAATAAGGAAATGACCATAGTGGTGGCTGGATGTGTAGCGCAAGCAGAGGGAGAAGAAGTGTTCAGAAGGGCTCCTTTTGTTGATATTGTTGTTGGTCCGCAGAGTATTTCTGCTTTACCGGAGTTAATAGTCAAAGCAAGCAGAAGTAAAGGTCATGTAATAAATACTGATTTTCCAGAAGTTGCGAAGTTTGATAAATTGCCAGATGAATGCTATGGCAATAGCCAGGGGTCTTCTGCGTTTCTTGCCATACAAGAAGGTTGTGATAAATTTTGTACGTTTTGTGTGGTACCATATACACGCGGGGCTGAGTATTCACGACCAGTAAATGAAATATTCCGTGAAACATTGAAGTTAGTTGCAAATGGGGCAAGGGAAATCAATTTGCTCGGTCAAAATGTTAATGCTTATCATGGAGAGTGCAAAGGAGAGGTGTGGGATTTAGGAAAATTAATTAGTCACATTGCTAAAATTGAAAAGCTAGAAAGAATCCGCTACACAACTTCTCATCCAAGAGATATGCACGAATCTCTCTACTTGGTACATGCGGAGGAATCAAAACTCATGCCGTTTGTTCACCTACCTGTGCAGTCAGGTTCGAATAAAATATTGCATGCAATGAATAGAAAACACACGGCAGAGGAATATTTGGGAATAATAGACAGATTGCGCAAATTGAAACCTGAAATCGAATTTTCTTCTGATTTTATTGTTGGTTTTCCTGGAGAAACTGAAAAAGATTTTGAGGAAACTATGAAGTTAGTAGAAAAAGTAAAGTACGCTCAGGCTTATAGTTTTAAATATAGCCCAAGGCCAGGAACGCCAGGGGCGGAAAGAAAAGATCAAGTACCAGAAGAGGTTAAAACAGAGCGTCTTCTTCGTTTACAGGAATTAATTAGCAAGCAACAACTTGAATTTAATCAGAGTATGATAGGAAAAACTATTCCTGTTCTATTCAGTGATAAAAAAGGTAAACACCAAAATCAAATTATTGGTAAAAGCCCATACATGCAATCAGTATGCGTTGATGATCCTGACGATAAATACAAAGATAAAATAGTAAATGTAAGGATATTGGAAGCTCGGCAAAATAGTTTGTTGGGATGCGCTGCCTAATTAGAGAAAAGTGCTCCCATGGTCTCATGTAGAAGCACTTTGTGTGTTTTTATAAGTTTATAAGCTATCTAGATTTAATCCTTAAGGGACTACAACTCTCTGTTACGCAATCATATGAGACTTGATATAATAGATTTGCGGGATTTTTTTTCTTTTCCCACTGATAGTGTACTTTTTCAACCTTTCCAGAATTATTATATTCATAAGAAAGCGATCTCCAAATAACGCTGCTTTTACTATTATTTTTGTTAGCATCGTGAAATTTCTGATAAGGCCAACTGTTATTGTCTTTATTCATCTTTAACTTAAGTAAATAAGTCTGATTTATTAATATGCTGTATAATAATGTCAATACCTATCAATGTTTATAGAAACAGAGTTTTTGAATTTGTAATTTTCTGGAAAGCTCTATATTCTTTGATTTTATCCAGTTAAAATGAATATGAAGTATTATCCTGATACAAGCAGCAGTCCTGATTTTTCATTGCTAGAAAAGGAAATCATAAAATTTTGGCAGGAAAATAAAATTTTTGAGCAGTCAGTCGAGAAACGTTCCAAGGATCATTGTTTTGTATTTTATGATGGGCCTCCGTTTGCAAATGGACTTCCGCATTACGGACACTTGCTTACTGGTTTTATAAAAGATGCATTTGCAAGATATCAAACTATGCTGCAAAAAAGGGTTGAACGCAGATTTGGTTGGGATTGCCATGGGCTACCGGCTGAGATGGGCGCGGAAAAGGAACTTAGAATATCTGGTAGAACTGAGATAGAGAAGTTTGGCATTGAAAAATTCAATAATCATTGCCGTACTTCTGTGATGAAATTTTCATCAGAATGGGAGAAGTATGTAAATAGGCAAGCAAGGTGGGTAGATTTTCACAATGACTATAAAACCATGGATAAATCATTTATGGAGTCGGTCATGTGGGCATTTAAGCAGCTTTATAATAAAGGTCTTGTGTATGAATCAGTACGCGTTGTTCCCTATAGCTGGGCGTGCGAAACTCCACTCTCCAATTTTGAAACAAGGCTTGATAACGCTTATAGAGAAAAGACTAGCAAAGCTGTAACTGTTGCTTTTGAACTTTTAGAAAGTCCAAAGCAATTTAAGCAAAAATGTAAGTTGCTTGCTTGGACTACGACGCCTTGGACGTTGCCAAGCAACCTCGCACTGGCAGTAGGAAAGGATATTGAGTATTGTGCAGTGTTAGTAAATGATGAAATATACATTTTCGCTAAAAGCTATCTAGAAAAATTTATTGATCACTATACAAAGAGCAATATTCCATATGAAAACTGTAATACAAAACTTAAAGCGAGTGATCTTGCAGGTCTTTCCTATAAACCACTGTTTGATTACTTTAAAGATACAAAAAATGCGTTCCGTGTTTTCATTGCTGATTATGTTACAGGAGAAGATGGTACTGGTGTTGTGCACACTGCTCCTGGATTTGGTGAAGAAGATTTTTACCTTTGCCAAAGCCATGATATTCGAGCTGTTTGTCCAGTTGATAACGGTGGGAAATTTACTGCAGAAGTTTCAGATTTAACAGGAGTTCATGTTTTTGATGCCAATGATACAGTAATAAAAAAATTGAAAGGGCAGGGAAATTGGTTCAAAACCGAGCAATATATTCACAATTATCCACACTGTTGGAGAACTGATACTCCTTTAATCTACCGAACTATGCCTTCTTGGTATGTTGCCGTTACAAAATTCAAAAGCAGAATGGTAGAGCTAAATAAGAGAGTTAATTGGATACCAAACCACATTAGAGATGGTCAATTTGGAAAATGGCTTGAAGGAGCGCGCGACTGGTCTATTTCACGCAATCGATTCTGGGGTACTCCAATTCCTGTGTGGAAATCAGACGATGCAAAATATCCAAGAGTGGATGTGTATGGCTCAATAGCAGAACTAGAGCGAGACTTTAATGTTAAGATAGATGACTTGCACAGACCGTTTATCGATACTTTGACGAGACCAAATCCTGATGATCCAACAGGAAAATCAGTTATGCGTCGTGTGCCTGATGTGTTTGATTGTTGGTTTGAGTCTGGCTCGATGCCGTTCGCGCAAGTTCACTATCCGTTTGAAAATAAAGAATGGTTCGAGAAAAATTTCCCTGCGGATTTTATCACTGAATATATAGCACAAACAAGAGGATGGTTCTATACGCTTTTTGTGCTTTCCACTGCTTTATTTGACAGTGAGCCATTTAAGAACTGCATATGCCACGGTGTGGTTCTTGATGTGAAAGGTCAGAAATTATCCAAACGTTTGAATAATTATGCAGATCCAATGGAGGTTTTTGACAAATATGGTTCTGATGCGCTGCGTTTTCTTATGCTGTCTGGTTCCATTGTTTGCGGTGGTAATTTACTACTCGACAAAGAAGGAAATTTAGTGCGTGATGTTCTAAAAAACGTAATAAAACCTATTTGGAACAGTTATCACTTTTTTACTATGTATGCAAATGCAGATGGAATTAAAGCTGAGATTTGTCAAGATTATCAAAGTACTATTGATCGCTACATGATTTCAAAATGTTTTGAAGCTGTGGAAGGTATGCGAGCTTCTATGAACAACTATAACTCTCAGGAAGCTTGCAAAATCTTGACAGATTTTTTTGAAGTGCTAAATAATTGGTATATTCGTCGCAGTCGCGAGCGTTTTTGGAAAAGTGACTTAGATCAAGATAAAACCGACGCTTATAATGTTCTGTACACAGTTTTTTATTACATACTACGGGCTGCAGCTCCTTTGTTGCCACTTATAACAGAGACTATATGGCAGGGGCTGAAGTATAAAGAAACATCTGTTCATTTGGCTGATTTTCCACAATTAGATAGATATAATAGTGAACTCATTGCCAAGATGGATTTGGTAAGGGAAATATGTAATGCTGCACTCTCTATTAGAAACATGTTTAACATACGTATAAGGCAGCCACTTGGTAGCATGACTATTTATCATAAGTCTTCCTGCAATTTTCTTGAAGATGAATATCAAGAGATGGTAAGAGATGAGGTGAATGTAAAAGAACTAGAAATAGTAAGTGAATTGAAAGAGGTTGCATCACTAGAGTTAAAATTAAATTTTCCTGTGCTTGGAAGAAAAGTTCCAGACAAAATCAAGAAACTAGTTCAATACGTTAAGGAAGGAAAGTGGAAGCAAGTTGAAAACGAACAGATATTTTTGGGAGATGAAACAGAGAGCTATACTATGGAAAAAGGTGAATATGAACTATTATTAAAAGCAAACAGTGAATATTCTGCTGTGTTTGATAATAACAAAGGAGTTGTTATTCTAAATACTGAATTAAATAATGAACTAATTCTAGAAGGGCTGGCAAGAGATATTGTGAGGCTTATTCAAGAAACTAGAAAACAGGCTGATTTTTATATATCAGATAGAATCAGAGTAATAATCAAAGCAGAAGATGAGAAAATTAAGGAAGCAATAAATACATGGGTTGAATATATAAAAGATCAGACCCTTGCCTTATCTTTGGACACTAATAAAGAGATCGAGGCCGATTTCTATTCTAAGGAATACCAAGGTTTGACAGTTGGTATTAAGTTAATAAAGTTGCAAAGTTAGTAATGTTTATGCTATACTTAAATTGCTTTAAGTAGGGTGGTGATATGAATCAAGTTGTTGCAGATGGTCATAGAGAAGTTATTGATTTAAATAACAATAGTGATGGTTTAGGTAAAGTAGAATCTATTTCCAATGTTGCTTTGGAAGAGGAAGAAGAGTTTTTTGATGCTATGGAAGATGTTTCTAATGTAGAAGAAGGGAATGATTTAGGTCTTGCTAATTCAGAAGAGGAAGAAGAGTTTTTTGATGCTGTAAGTAAGCAGGATTGGTTAATTAAACAAATAGCTGCTTTTAATGTTCCGCTCAGTATATTTCATTATAAAGATTATAATTCTGACTTTTTTACCTCCTGGTATAATATGTCAAGCGAAATATTGAAAGAGATAAACAGAGCTTGCCCAGAGAAGAAAATATTAAATTTAGCTCTGTCAGTTTTAATGCTCCCTTATATTGCTTTTACTGCACTGGGGTTAGTCATATACAGTAGATTTAAAGCAAATAGCAAGACACAAGAAGGTGTAGTGGAAGATAAGACAAAAAAGAGTGAAACAGGTGTGCCAAAAAGATTGGCATATGGCGCTCTTGCTGCAATGGCAATTTTTGTTAATGTGACTGTGCTTGTAGCCTTAATCGTTCCTGCAACAGTTGCTTTGGCTACTTTTTATCTTTTAAATAGAGAGTTATCTCACTCTTTAGTTGCTGCTCTTAGAATAAGTATGGGGCAGTATTCTAATAAGCACCAAAATATAGAGGTATCTTTTCATGAAATGGAGGTTTCTGAGTCAAGCATTGCATATGATATGAAAATAAAGTTTCCACCGCAATTTAAACAACTACTTAAGGATTTATACAAAAATAAAGATGATAGTTGGGTTGATATTAGACAGGATCCAGAACAAAATACCATACTGAAATTATCAGCTAATATCAATTTAAAAAATGGTCTTCAGCCCTTGCGTAATGAGATCGGAAGTGTAATTGCAACTTCGATTCAAGAATGCGCAAGAACTATGGAAGAGCTGGTGAATCTAGAAAAGAAAGATATTACACATGATAAACTGAAGGAATTATTGAGTAAATTCAGGCTGAAAGTGGTGAGTAGCATAGATTCTAAGTTGACAACTCACTTAATAGAAAATGCTTATCAAGTTGCTCTTATACAAGCAATTAAGTTTCAGCAAAATAGACGGGGAGAAGATTTTTCACTGGAAGATGAGCTAAAAAATACTTTAGTGAAACAAGAACTGGAGAATCAAGGTAAGGAATTACCAAATGAGAAAGAAGTGATAATCAAAGATTTGAAAGAACTAAAAATAAAGGAGTCACTTAATTTGACTGATGAAGATGATCGGCTAGAGTCCCTTATGAAAGTAGGTGATATAGATGATATAAGTGATGATGCACTTCCTGTATTTAAAGCAGAATGGGAACGGCTTATACAAGAAGGGAAAATAGCTAAAAAAACAATAATTGATGTTTATAAAGATACAGATCCTGGAAAAACAGAGGAAGCTCTAAATGATGCTAAAAAAAGAATTGAAGATTTAAAAAAACAAGGACAGGAAAGATATACTGGGATACATGAAAAATTGAAAGCAATATATGATGAAGGAAAAAATAACTTAACAGATGATGATTTAAAAAGGAAATTAGAAGGTCTTTTTAAGTTCGAGTATGGTGATCAAGAAGTTGAGCGAAGGCTAGTAGAATCAGTAATGAAAAAAGCTAAGGGTGAGTTAGGCCTGTTAGGAATACTAAGCTTAATAGACCAGTTTCGAAGTTTAGAAGAGGAGATAAAAGGTCCTTTTAGCAAGAAAAGTTTAAAAGAAGTTTCAGATAAAGTAAATGACTTTATAGCAAAGATATATTTAGAAATAACGAAATGTAAAATACAAAATTTATTCAAAGGCCAAGCAAAGGGTATAGAGGACTCATGTAAGCTGTTAGAGGAAAAGGAGCCGAATTTAGTGCAGAGGATTAATTCGCACCGAGCGGAAATTGTAGAATGCTTAAAGCAACCTATATCGTTAAGAAAAGTAATAGAAGGAAATGAGGATTTAAACAAATATTTAGAAGATGAGCAAAATAGAAGGGGGGAGAAGCATCCAAGTACAAAATTAATAGAGAAGCACTTGCAAAATAACCAAGAAATCCTAAAAGCATTAAAACAGTTAGAATTAGAAGAAAAAGGATTATTGATAAATGAAGAAACAAAAAATGATTATAGAGAAGAACTGGAATCTCGCGAAAAAATAAAGTTTGCAATAATAGAAGATGATTTACTTAAAGCATTCGAGCATGAAATTTTTGATGAAGAAGCAATTAAGAAGTTACTAGAGAGAGCAGAACTTGAGTACTATTTGGCAGAAAAGTGCATAAAAAGTCCTGTGATTAAGACAAAAGACAATATCAAACATTTTTGTCAAGATTTATTGTCTCCTTTAATAAATAGGTTGGTGGAAAATATAGTAAATAATGTACCAAAAAGTGATAAGAGTTCATGGCTGCAGCCTATAAAAGCTATTAGGACAGGCTTGGGATATATTCAAACAGGTCTTGCCGTTGCAATGCGTGGGGATAAGAGCACAGAAGGAAAAGCGTTGAGTGTGGCACATGATACTCATAAGGAAGTAGAAACATTTCTTCAACATTTTCAATCAAGTTATGAGGAAGTAGGAGTTTTTTTGGGTAATTTATTTTCTGATGATGGAACGACATTTAAAAATGATGTATGGCCTAAAGTAGAAGAGCATTTGCATGGAATGTGGGATAGGTTTTTCAAGGATATTGAATTCAAGATAGGGAATAAATTGGATGAAGTAAACGTGACACAGCAAAATCAGGAAACGGCGATTACGGCTTAATAATGAGCTCTCAAAGTTCCTTCAGTATTTTCACACACTAAGTTGACTATCATATTTGATTCTTTTTGGATTTCCTCTTCAGTTAAAGTGTGAGTTGGAGAGCAGAAAGTAACTGAAAATGCTATAGACATCTTATTCGATTCTATATTGTTTCCATGATATACATCAAATATCAAAACTTCTGTGATGAGCTCTGAGCTTTTTTTCACCATATTGATTATACTGCCTGCTGCTACATCTTTATTTACAATAAATGCAAAGTCGCGTTTTACACTTTGATATTTATAATCGATAAATTTTTTTCTACTTATAGGTAAATTTTCGATATTTTCTAATATCAACTCAAAGCCTACAATTTTTTGTTTGATGTTAAAAAAATCCAATATACTCGGATGCAATTCTCCAAAATAACCAACTATTTTACTTCTAAAAGATAAGGAGCCTGATTTTCCTGGGTGATAATATTCTTTTTCTGCTCTCTCTATTGCTAAATTATCACAATTGACATTAAAAAGTTCCAAAGCTGTTATGAGGTCAGCCTTTGCGTCAAAAATATCTATTTTCCTATCAGTGTTATAGTGGTTTTTCGGCGAATTATTTCCTGATCTAATTCCACTTAAAACGTACTTAGACTGAGCCTCACCATTATAAATTGGTCCAATTTCAAAAATTGCGAGATCAGATATCCCGTGAGCAATATTATCTGCAGTGACTTGCAACAAATTTGGTATGACACTTGGCCTCATTATATTGAAGTTATTATTAAATGGATTATCGATAATGAATAACTTATTCAAGTAACCAAACTTTTCAGCTGTTGATTCACTCATAAAAGACCAAGTTATCACTTCATGAAACCCTCTGCTTGTCATTAAAATGCGCAAATCATCTTGTGTCTCTTCTTCTACTGTAACGTCTTCTGCTAGTTGCTCTTCCTTTATTTTATCATAGCCGTATATTCTTACTACCTCTTCAACTAAGTCAGCAGGTATGGTTACGTCCGGTCTCCAGCTTGGTACTTGTATATTCCAATTACCTTCGGTTTTTTTATCGATACTAAACCCTAGCTTTGTTAAAATATCGAATACCTCATTAGGTGATGCAGATACACTTCCAAGTTTGTTTGCATTCTGATAATCAAAATTTATCTTGGTATAAGCCTTATTCAAATTGCCAGCAGACACTATGCTTGACACTTCTCCGCCACATAAATCCAAAATCATTTTGGCTGCAAGATTGAGTCCATCAAGGGTAAATTCGGGGTCAATTGAACGTGCAAATCTGTAACTTGAGTCTGTGGAGATGCCTAGCTGCCTTGAAGATTTAGTGATGGAGATGGGGTCAAACCAAGCAGACTCTAAAAAGATATCAGTAGTTTCAAGAGTGCATTTACTGTACTTACTGCCCATAATTCCAGCAATTGCCTGAACGTTTTTATCATCAGAAATAACGCTTATGTCTTTGTTCAATGAGTATTCTTTATCATTTAAACCAATAAATTTTTCTCCATCGTTTGCTTTACGTACTGTGAGCTCTCCTTCTATTTTTTTTGCATTATATGTATGCATTGGGCGATTAAAGGATATCATGATGTAATTAGTAATATCAACTATTGCAGAAATGGAGCGCATTCCTATCGATTCCAGACTATCTTTTAGCCATTTTGGACTCTCTTTATTTTTTACATTAGTGATATATACTCCACTAATAAAACTCTCCCCATCGATGACTTTGACGTTTATTAGTGAGTTCATAGAAGCGGTAAGTTGTGGAATGATTAAAGTCTTTAACGTTCCAATTCCAGTTGCTGCTAGATCACGTGCTATTCCATAAACACCTAAGCAATCTCCACGGTTTGGAGTGATGTTTATGTCAATTACAGGATCGCAATTGAAAAATTTATCTCCTGTTTTATAATCATCAGAAAGCTCGATTATTCCTTCACTTTCATCTTGAGTCAGCGAAAGCTCAGAGGCAGAGCAGAGCATCCCTTCACTTAGCACTCCTCTTATTTTTGTAGGCTTAATTGTAAAGTTGCTTTCTGGCAATGTGCTACCAAGAGATGCAAGTACAGTCTTCATGCCTTCTTTAACATTTTTTGCTCCGCAGACTATCTGCAGAACTTTACTTCCATCATTTACTCTACATAATTTTAATTTATCAGCATTTGGATGAGGTGCGACTTCTAATACTTCTGCAACAACAAACCCGGCCAATCTGGAATTGTCGATCACATTCTCTACTTCCAACCCTATGTGAGTTAATTTATCAGTAATTTCCTCTAAACTAGCATTGGTTTCTAAGTACTCTAATAACCAAGATAATGTGAATTTCATCTATCTAACAAGAAACAAAAATTCATAGTAATGTAAAATGTGATGTTTTTAAAGTTTGTTGTAATAAGTGGCTTCTATATTGCAAGAAACAACAGAGAAGCCTACTCTTTCTACAAAGAAAGAATTTTCTTTGTATCACCTTTGCAGTCCATTTCCATGCAGAGTTGAATGTTCATATTGTGATCATCTATATGGAAATTATAAATGTAAGCATCACCAGTGAAATTTCCTATAACATCATGGCTTTCATTTAGCATTTCACCTGCCATGTGGAAAAGACCAGTGTCTGAGTTAGAAGAATAATCTGTAAACTTGATGTACCCGTTACCACATTCCTGTTCTAAATTTAAAGGTGGATTAGTAAAATCTATTTCGTTCATAATTGCCTCATATTAAAACTAAATTATAGTTAAAATAAGATGTTAAGTCAAGAATTTAGAATAAGATTGGTAGCTGACTATAATTTGCATTTTAATTGTATATTTTGTTAATATGTTAATGCTATAATAATACAGAGCTCCTTATATTAATTCTTGACTTTATTTTATAAAATTTATACTTTATTTACTGCTGCAGTTTAAGTATACAGGGTCAAAATGGCGTTAAATCCGCTAGAACAATTTAAAGTATATACAATAATAGAACTACCAAAATTATTTGGGTATGACATAAACTTTACCAACTCATCTCTTTTTATGATGATCTCGGTGATATTAATGGTACTGTTTTTGCTCCTTGGAATAAGAAAAGGTGCAGTAATACCAGGATATTTGCAAGCTGCAGTTGAATATGTATATGATTTTGTTGTTTCAATAATAGAAAGTAACACTGGAAGCAAAGGTTTGGAGCACATTCCTTTGATATTTACAGTATTTATTTTCATTTTATCGTGTAATTTAGTTGGTGTTCTTCCTTATAGTTTCACAGTTACAAGTCATGTGATAGTTACCTTCGCTTTATCAATGGTGGTTTTTACTTATATAACGATTGTTGGGTTTAAAGAAAGAGGAGTAGAATTTTTACGCATATTGCTACCAAAAGGAACTCCTTCGTGGCTTGCACCTATAATCATCATTATTAAATTATTTGCTTATTTAGTAAGACCGATTAGTTTATCAATAAGGCTTGCAGCAAATATGATTGCGGGTCATACAATCATCAAAGTGATAGCAGGATTCGTCATAAATATGAACATATTTTTTACACCTGCACCTTTTTTGTTTATAATTGCACTAATAGGATTTGAAGTATTTGTTGCAGTTTTGCAAGCTTATATATTTACTATATTAACATGTGTATATTTGTCAGATGCAGTAAAGTAATTGACTTCCTTGCAGGATATTTTACAATTATATTATAAAGAAATAGTTAAAGGTAATATATGGATTTAGTGGCTTTAAAATTTATAGCAATTGGTTTGGCTGTATTTGGAATGCTCGGTGCTGGTTTAGGTATAGCTAATATCTTCTCTGCTATGTTAAATGGGATTGCGAGAAATCCTGAGTCAGAAGGTAAAATGAAAAGTTACGTTTATATTGGTGCTGCCATGGTTGAAATCATGGGGTTGCTTGCGTTTGTACTTGCAATGTTATTAATATTTGCTGCTTAACAGATGCCACAGCTTGATGTTTCAACTTTCTCTTCTCAAATTTTTTGGTTTTTAATTTTTTTCTCTTCACTTTTTTTTGTAGTCAGTTGTTTGTTTTTACCGAAGTTAGATGAAATAATAAGCACTAGAAGTAAAGAAGTGTTAGATTCATTTAATAGTTCTATTCACCTTTTAAGACTTACAGAAGAGCAAATTGCCAAGTATAATGCAGCTTTAAATCAAGCTAGAGTACGGGCAAAAAAAATCATAGATGATGCATTTGCTCAAGTAGAAGAAATGAGAGCGAATGTTAAGGATATATTGGAAGAGGAAGACAAGAAGATGATTAAACTTGTTGAAGAAAAGGTAGTACAATTTAAATCTAAGTATATTAGTGAATTAAAACAAATGGCTACTAGTATTGCTTTGATTTACTATACTAAGTTAACTAATTCTGAGATTGAAGAGGAATTTGTTGCTGATTTGGTATCCAAAGAATTTTAGGGTTTTTATGTCTACATTACTAGTTATAAGCCTTGCTTTTTTAGTAGGTTTTATCCTCTCATATAAATTGCTAAGGAAGGTAATAAAAAACGCGCTTAACAATAAACGTAACAAAAGCAAGTTTTCAAGTGAAGAAACTGAAAAATTCAGAAAAGATATGTTGGAGTATTACAAAAAATCTTCTGAAAAATACAAAAAATTAGATGCAGAAGTTAACAAAATGATGAATGAAGCACTTGATAAGGCTAATAGTATTATTAAGCATAATAGACAGCAACTCGATCAAACGTTAGATGAAAATTCCCATTCTAATTTGAAGAAAGTTACTGACCAAGTTGAAAAAGCTCTTGGGGATTTACAAGCTAACACAGCGAGTATAGCTGCTGATGCTGTAAAAAAAATAATGCATGAACGTAAAGATGATAAGCGTAGTAGTGAGGTTATATCTTCGTTTTCACGTGACTTGAGCAAAAAGTTGCATTAAGTTTAATGCCTGTACTTCAAACTGATAATGTAGAAAAAATTAAATTTGATTCTAGTTTATGCAAAGAACAAGAGAAACTTTTCTACTATAGGTTTAATATAATTCCTTGGCAAAAATTAAATGATACTACTTTTTTTATGGTTGAAGATATAAGCCAAGATATCAACCTTTGGGTCGAATCTCATTACGGTATTGAATATGTATTGATAAAAGTAGATAGCAAACAGATTTTAAATCTTCTTAACTCACACTTTGGTATTTCAGAATTCGCAAGTAACTACTTATATTATAAGAATCCTAATTTTTCAGCTAAAAGCATTAGGCTCAGTTCAATCTTTTTTTCCTCTTTCTTTGTTATGATTTCGACTTTAACACTGACAAAAAAATATGCATATTTTGCTTTGGTGTTGATATTTATAATCGGATGTTCTAGTTCTTTATTCAAATTTGTAACTAAAATTTTTGGCTTGCGTAAAATTTCTAACCAAAAAGCAGATTATGATAAGATGAATGAACCTATATATACTATTTTATTGCCTGCTTTTAAAGAGAATGCGGTTATAAAGCAATTGATTAAGAGCATTGAAAGTTTGGATTATCCAAAATCAAAATTAGATGTGAAGCTTGTGATAGAGAGCGATGATCAAGAAATGTTGGCAGCTATAGAAAAATGCACTTTACCACAGTATTTTGAAGTAATAAAAGTGCCTCATTCTCTGCCTAGAACAAAAGCTAAGTCATGCAATTATGCTATGAGCTTTGCTAGAGGAAAGTATGTGGTAATATATGATGCAGATGACAAGCCAGATCCGTTGCAGTTAAAAAAAGCACTAATTGAATTTAATAAGGGCGACGAAAAGTTGGCTTGTGTACAGGCGAAATTAAATTACTATAACTTTGGTTGCAATTTTCTTACAAAATTCTTTTCTCTCGAGTATATGAACTGGTTTCAATATTTTTTGCCTGGATTTCAAAAAATGAACATGCCAATACCTTTGGGCGGTAGCAGTAACCATTTTTCAGTGGAAATTTTAAAGAAAGTGCTTTTTTGGGATGCTTACAATGTCACTGAAGACGCTGACCTTGGTTGAGACTTGCGCAAATGGGATATAAAACCAGGATTATTGATTCAGAAACATTGGAAGAATCACCAACTACTGTGTTTGCTTCGATCAAACAAAGAGCACGCTGGATTAAAGGTTATATGCAAACTTATATCGTTCATTTAAAAAATATAAAATTACTTTTTAAGCACACTGGGCTTAAGGGAGTTTTGCTATTAAACCTTTTTGTTGGTTCCTCAGCTTTTATATTTTTCACGACTCCTTTTTTGTTACTTTCATTGGTGCTGACTCAAATTTTGAATGAATTATTCTTATATTATTTTATAATAGTATACGGTATTAACTTGATTTTTTTGATAATAGCTATCAGACAACAAAAAATGCCTTTTTATTTTTATATAGTATCAATATTTTTTCCCGTCTATAGTCTACTACATAGCGTTGCAGCTTTTCTCGCTTTGTGGGAATTTGTTATTCACCCTCAGCAATGGAATAAAACTCAGCATGGATTATGGAAGCAAAACCTGTAGCTATTTGGCTTTTTCTCTGCTCTCTCATGGTGATTTGCATGGTGGGAATTGGTGGATTTACCAGACTTTCAAAAGCAGGATTGTCAATCACGGAATGGAAACCAATTACCGGAACATTGCCACCGCTGAGTGAACAAGACTGGCTAAAAGAAAAATCAAAATATGAAGCTACACCTGAATATAAAGCATTTAATTATGGTATGAGTATGGAAGAGTTTCGCACCATATACTTAATAGAATATGTGCACAGGTTAATTGCAAGGCTGACAGGTTTAGTTTTTATCTTACCATTTATATACTTTACACTAAAAAAAAGAATACCTAAAAATGCAGTAATAAGGTTATCCACAGCACTATTATTTGGAATTTTACAAGCTTTTGCTGGTTGGTATATGGTTAAAAGCGGTTTGGTAGTCAATCCTCATGTTAGTCACTATAAGCTCGCACTTCACTTACTGCTTGCATTGGTTATTTTTGCATTATTGTCATATCAATTTTTTGATTACCAAATCAAACCAAAACAGATAATTAAAATTAATAGCAACATTACATGTTACATATGGATAATTTTAATCCTAGTGACAGTACAAATAATCTTCGGTGCATTTGTTGCAGGGCTAAATGCTGGTTTAATTTACAATACCTTTCCACTAATGGATGGACAAATTGTTCCGGAAGATTTATTTTACTTACAGCCTGCTTGGCTAAATATCTTTGAAAATAGAGTAACAGTGCAATTCATACACCGGGCATTGGCATTGCTGATATTAGTTCTGACAGCAATACTCACAATAAAAAATGCTAGTGTAAAACCAGCATATATTATGCTACTTTCCGTCATCATTCAGATAGTTTTAGGAGTAGTAACTTTGTTGCTGCATATACCAATGGCCATTGCTATAGCTCATCAAATGTTTTCATTTATCTTATTTGGGTCAGGTTTATATTTCTTGTGTTATTTAAGAAAGCAGATCTAATACCAAATCACCAGCCTGTACATTTTTCCCCTCTGTAACAGGGATATTTTTTATCACCATTTCTGATTCAGCACATATGATATTTTCCATTTTCATTGCCTCCACAACAAAGAGAGGTTGTCCTATTTCTACCTGATCTCCAGCATTTACGTGTAATTTAACTAATAAACCAGATATTGGAGATTTCACAGTGTCTACTGAAATCCCTTCTGTTTTGTTGTTTAGCATTAATTTGCTTAGTTTAGCTACATGAGGTTTCAATACACAACATTTAGCTTTCATACCTGCGTGTCTTATAAAGTATTTGCTGCCTTGCCTTTCTATTTTAAGTGCTATGTTGGTATCGCCATTAATTATGATATGTAGCAATCTATAACTTGATTTCCACCTACCTACCACGGAGTATTTATTGTGGTTATATACTGTTGTTAATATATTATCTTGGTATTTTGCATTTATGGAGTACTCATTGTCATTTATTTTCACTATGAATAAATCTCTTGCATGGTCATCTGTTGTTTCAATGCCATAAGGTATCATCCGAGTAGCTGACACTGGTGCCCCTTCTTTTTTACTAGATTCCAGTGTCACGCACTGAAATGACACCTGAGTTGTTTCATTTACTGCTTCGTGATAGTACCTTTCTTCATTTTCTAAATGAACATACAGTGCAGCAAAAATAAATATTTTAATATATTCCTCTGTGATAAAATCGCCTTGAAACCCACTGGGATAATGGTCTGGAATGAATCTTGTGTGGAGTTTTGCTGCAATAAAATTTGGATTATGGAAGATGGATTCTAGAAATTCTATGTTGTTTATTACTTCCCCTATATAGCACTCAGACAAAGCTTTTTGCATTCTGCTGATTGCTTCTATTCTATCTTTTCCATATGTTATAACTTTTGCAATCATCGAATCGTAGAACATGCTGATTTCTGAACCGCTAGCTACTCCATCATCTATTCTTACATAATTATTTTCATCCGGTTTATCGTAATATTTTATTCTTCCGCTGGAAGGGAAAAATTTCTTTGATGGATCTTCAGCGCAAATTCTGCTCTCTATTGCAGAACCAGTAAGTTTAATATCATCCTGATTGAATCTCAATTTTTCTCCACAGGAAGTTCTAATCATTTCTTCTACTATGTCTATTCCAGTTATAAATTCTGTTACTGGATGCTCAACTTGTAATCTCGTATTTACCTCAAGAAAATAGAAGTTTTGGTCTTTATCTACAACAAACTCGACAGTACCTGCTGAAAAATAACCAACTTGCTTTGCCAAAGAAACACATTGGGCATACATTTTTTGTCTTACTTCTTCACTAATAAATGGACTTGGAGTTTCTTCCATTATTTTCTGGTTATTCCTTTGTATCGAGCATTCCCTCTCTCCAAGACACACTATATTGCCATATTTATCTGCTATGATTTGTATTTCAATGTGTCTTGGCAGCTCTATATATTTCTCTATAAAAATACTGCCATCTTTAAAACTTTTCTCTGCTTCATTTGTTGCTGATGTAAATGCTAGTTCAATTTCTTTTTTGGAATATACAATTCGCATTCCTTTGCCACCACCACCTGATGCAGCTTTGAGCATAACGGGAAAACCAATCTCTTCAGCAACGATGGCTGCGTGGGCAGCATCTTCGATCTTACCCATATATCCTGGCACTACATTTACTCCAGCTTTTCTTGCCTCTTCTTTTGCTGTTATTTTATTGGCTGTAACTTCTATTGTTTCTGCACTTGGACCAATGAAATCTATGTTATGTTTTTCCAGAGCACGGGGAAAATCTGGATTTTCTGCTAAAAACCCATAGCCAGGATGAACCGCTTCAGCACCTGTTTCAACTGCCACCTCGCATATTTTTTCAATATTTAAATAACTCAGGCAAGAAGGTGAAGGACCAATGTACTTCGACTCATCTGCTTGCCTTACATGCACAGAATTTACATCTGCATCTGAATATACGCATACACAAGATATACCCATCTTGCGCGCAGTTTTGATTATCCTGCAAGCAATCTCTCCTCTATTTGCTATTAAAATTTTACTATACTTCTTTCTTATCATCTTATCAGTATACTTTCTTAAGTTAAGAAAGTAAATTTCTATATTATTCCTTGCAAGTACTTCATGTTGGGGCTAAACCACCCTCTAAAAGTTGCATAACATTAGGATCTGTCACTATAGTACTTTCGTTATAGAGGCCATATACCTCGTTACATGCCTTAAATAACAGATATGAAGACCCTCCAGAAGCTATTGTCGCTATTGAAGCCAACGCAAGAGACTGAGAAACCGAAAATAGAAGATACAAAGATACACACATAGCGATAGCACACACTATAGCCCCTGCTATATATAAGCATAGATGAAACTTCTTATTACATATAAAGCCACATTTTATATCTGCAATTTGCTTAACTTCTTTCCGCTCTGCAGGGTCCAAGAAATAAAGGGGTGATACTGCCTTCTTCCCGTCATCCTTAATATAGCTTTTATCGAGGAGTGCTTCCTTAATATATTTCTTGTTATTCTTAAATTCCTTTTCTAATCTTTTTACTTTTTCCCAATCTTTAGCTTCTTTTGCTTTCTTGACTTTGCTCTCAGTATCTTTTTCTAAATACTTTATGATCCCCTGTAACGCAGATAATAGAAACCCTTTACTTGCTGCTATATGAAATGGGTTTCCATTTTCATCAATTCTATGCTTAGCTACACAAGCAACTCTTTTCTTGCAAGCTTCAATAAATTTATTTTCATCCTCTTCTGTTACAACTCCTCTTGCAATTTCAAATAAATTATCCATATATACACCTCACTGCATTCACTAATATTAAATTATACAATGCAGTTTGTTAAAAATAAATGTAAATTGATCTTTCAAATTTACTATAGTTCCACGTTGTTGCAAGTGCAAATTTTAGTTATCATCGGTTACGTTATCACAATAGACAAATATGCCAGGTATAGTCACTAGATTCGCTCCATCACCAACAGGATTTTTACATATTGGAGGAGCTCGTACTGCGTTATTTAATTGGCTCTATGCAAAGCGTCATGGTGGGGAGTTTTTGCTAAGGATTGAAGACACTGACAGAAAACGTTCAACACAAGAAGCAATTGATGCAATAATGGATGGGCTAAAATGGCTTGGAATAAACTATGATGGAGAAATAATATACCAATCGAGAAGAATAGCTAGACATATTGAAGTTGCAAATCTTTTAGTTGAAAAGGGTAGGGCGTATCACTGTTACTGCCCTGAAGATGAAGTTGCAGAAAAGAAGGCAAGAGCAAGAGAAGAAGGAAAAATATATAAGCATAAGTGTACTCATTCGACATCAAGCGCAAACCCTGTTGTCCGTTTCAAAGTTCCAGACTCAGAAGATATTGTTGTTGACGATAAAATATACGGCCAAGTTACAATAAGTAGCGATCAGCTTGATGACATAGTAATCTTGCGCTCTGACAATACTCCAACATATATTTTTGCTGTAGTGGTTGATGACCATGATGCCGGAATAACCGATATTATACGTGGCTCTGATCATCTCACTAATACCTTCAAACAATTACTAATATATCAGGCTCTTGATTTTGATGTCCCACGCTTTGCACATGTACCGCTTATTCATGGAGAAGATGGGAATAAGCTATCTAAAAGACATGGTGCAACAAGTGTTTGCGATTATGAAAAGATGGGAATATTGCCACAGGCAATGCGTAATTACTTGCTAAGACTTGGCTGGAGTCATGGCAACGATGAGATTATTAGCGATGAGCAAGCAATAGAGTGGTTTAATTTAGAAAGCATCGGTCGCTCACCTGCACGGCTCGATTTCAAAAAACTGGAGCATTTGAATAACCACTATATTAGTAATATGAGCAATGAAGATATTCTGACTCTAATGCTTAGAGAAAATACTCTAACTGACAAAAAAAAGGGCTATTTACTGCAGGGACTGACAGAGCTGAAAAAAAGAGCAAACTATCTGACCGAATTATTGGACTTAGCAAAATTTTATATTCAAGTTGATTTTAGTGAAGAAGCTCAGCAAATTGTCAAATCTAACCTCAATGTAATTAAGTTACTTGCATCATTTCTTTCGAGTGTAGGTAGTGAAGATTGGAATAAGAATTTTTTATCTTCTCAGATTAAGGAATTTTCAAAATTACATAATATAAAAATGAGCGATATATACCACTCATTACGCGCTCCAATAACTGGAATAATGGATGCGCCTGGAATCATCGATATCATGGTAATTCTTGGTAAAGATGAGTGTATAAAAAGATTGCAAGCAATTTAATAAAAAATTGCTTGACAGACTCTAGTAGCTTCATTATAGTGGAGAATGAAGATTTTTTAGGATCCAGAATCTATCTTCACCTGCAGGTTTTTTCACCAAATAATCAAATTTCAGCAAAAAATATATAAGTTTATTTTTGCTAGCTCTTTATTCATATAGGAGGGTTTATGTCTAGAATTCCTGATACTTGACTTTTATTTTTAAGTTAAAAAAACAATTGGCGCCTATGGTTTTCACATTAAATCATTTTAAATTGTTAAAGTTAATACGGGCTTTTTTTGCCTTTTTTTATTGGTATTTTTTTCATATTTTATTATATCATTATACTGTGGTACCATATAGACTTCAGTTTCATGATAAGGGGAGCAGGCTCCGTCTCAGCTATGGAATTAAAAAATGACTATGCATAAGATCTAATGGTGTGTCTAATCTATAGATAATTTTTTGTATTGCTAAGTTAATATTTTACATATCTGTTCAGTAAAGTGGCAAAAAAGACAACTAAATGAGTGTCATGAAAGTAGCTTACACGTAGCTGTAGGAATATTCATTTTTTAAGGTAAATTACACGTAACCGTTCACGGATTGTGAGAATGAATTAAAGAACTAAGCAGTGACAGCTACTAGATTCTGTAGCTTTTGAAAGGGGTTCTGGCCATTTAGACGTGATGTCAAAAATATCGACAACATTCTTTCCACGAATCTTTCTCCACGTTCTGACCAGGTGAAAAAGCTGTTTTTACGATAAATTACGTACCGTCTAATTTGCCGTTCTGCAAGGTTATTAGTTGTTTCTATCACTTCAGGTTTTCTTAAAAACTTCCACATCATATCCTCAGATCGTAACATCTTAGCGGCCATTCTTGAAGCTTGAGTGCTATTTGCAACCCTCGTCATTTTACGTAAAAAATGTTTTACCCTTTTCCGAATTTTTCGCACCAGTCGATAAAATCTCAAATTATCTATCAAATTTTGTTTTTTTGCCTTATCTACTACAAACACCTTATTGCTGAGCGATTTTAGTGCTTGGCCAATTTTGCTCACTTCAACATTTTTACTATGGGCAAATCTCTCAAAATCTCTTGCCAGATGTGCCCAACATATCTGTCTATTTTCACGATTGAAGTAATTGTATACAGCGTATCTATCGCTCACAACTATACCATCATATTCTGGCAGTAAACTCTTCAACACCTTCTTACCACGAGACTCGCTTACCTTCAGAAGTGTCAACGCTTTGTTTGTTATTACCCAACTCCAGCCTCTCTTTCCTTGATTTCTGTGCCCTGTTTCGTCTATATGCAAATACTCGCTTCCTTGCAACTCTTCCTTCATTTTCTCATATTCAGATGCACACTTCTTCGATACCCTGCGTTCAGTATTTGAGACTAAACCAAGGCTTATATTTAGATTAAAAATACTGCCCAAAATTTGCTGTACCTCTCTTTTTGAGTTAATAAAAAAGCCGCTAAGGCTGCTTATAACTGTTTTAGCATTGGGTCCTAGAAAATCTCTTGCAACACCTTCGGGTAAATTTGCTGTAATTCTTTTATTACATACTCTTATATGTTAAAAACAAGTCTTTATAAATGTCACGAAATGGCGGTATAAAGACACGCAGAGAGGAGGAACCGTACATACTCTTGGTCATAAGGACCGTTTTGCAGCAAGGTTCTCCTCTCTGGTTTATTATACTGAAAGGTAACCGTTCACGCAATGGCGTCAACTTAAGAGCCTTCATTAGCAGACTCTCCTAAAGACATGATGGCGTTTAGGCTTATCAACTTTGTCCATTCACGGTATAAGAAAGTAGTTTACAAAAATTGCATAATTAGTATAAAAAACAATAAACTAGATAGATGAGGGGTTGATGATAGAGGTGCTACAAGAAAAGATTGTGGTATTGGAGTCAGAAGTTGGTACTCTGAAAGCAGAGAATGATAAGTTAAGGACAAAAATAATTGAGCTAGAGGATAAGCTGGGTTTAAATTCAAAAAATTCATCGCTGCCACCATCGCAAGATGTATATCGCAAAAAGACAAAAAAGAAGAGCGATAAAAAACCAGGCGGGCAGCCAGGACATGAAGCGCACAAGCGGGAATTGATGGTAGCAGATGAGGTGGTAAAATGTTCAATTGATACAATTTGCATGTGTGGAAGCCAAGTTATTTTAGAAGAAGAAACTGTGCATCAAAAGGTTGAATTGCCAAAAATTAAACCGATAGTGACTGAATATAGGCTACAAAAAGGCTACTGTAAGGCGTGTAAGAAAAGGATCTCAGCTAGTCTGCCTGAAGGTGTGACAAGGGATCTTTTAGGAGCTAATGCAAAAGCAGTAATTAGCAGTTTTAGTGGATTTTTTATCAATTCAAAAAGGGAAGTACAGCAAATTTTGAGCAGCATATTTAATCTGAATATAAGCCTAGGTTTGGTATCAAAGACCGAGGGTAGAGTATCAGAAAAATGTATATCTGAATACGAAAAAATAAGAGAAGAGCTACGGAAAAGCAAGTATTTACATATAGATGAAACAAGCCATAGGAACCAGGGAAAGAAAGGTTGGAGTTGGGTAGTAACGAATAAAACAGCAACACTTATGAAGTTAGTTGGATCTCGCGGAAAGAAGATATTAAAAGGGCTATTGCCAGAGTATGATGGAATAGTTATAAGCGATAGGTATGCTGCGTATAATTACTTTAATCGTGAAAACAGACAGATATGCTGGGCCCATTTAGCAAGGGACTTTGAAAGGTTTTTTTACAGTAAAAATGTTGAAGTGAGCAGAATTGGCGCAGCATTAAAATCGCTGAGCAACAGGGTATTTGTGGTAGATAGAGCACGTAAACAAAACCTGATAGACAATTTAAGATTTTTCCGGTTAATGAGGAAGATTCGAAAAAGGGTGAAACATTTTTTGCGAGAGATAACAAGGGTTGCAAAAGGAACTCAGGCCTCGAGAATGGCTGCCAATATACTACGTTCTGAAGATATGATGTGGAGATTCGTGCGCAATCCTGATCTGATCGAGACAACCAATAACCTTGCAGAACGTCAGGCTAGACGGTACGTCATTTATCGTAAAAATAGTTTTTTCACTTGGTCAGAACGTGGAGAAAAGTTCATTGAAAGAATGCTTTCGATATTTTTGACTGCACGTTTGAATGATCAGAATCCTGTCCAGAAACTACAGAATTTAGTCGCTATTCCTGCCTAATTGGGAATATTCCGTGAACGGTTACCGTATATAAGGGTGGAAAATGCAGTATACACATTATTTATGGAGGGATTATGAATTTATCAAATATTATTACTGGCATTGATATTAGCAAAAATAAACTAGATATCCATATTCATCCACTTGGACATCATAAAGTATTTGAAAATAACGTTCAAGCTATTGATCAAATAATCGACTTTTTGCGTTTACATAACGTAACCAAAGTTGGACTTGAAGCAACTGGTGGGTACGAAAAATTATGTGCTTATACTTTATTAAGCCATGGTTTTGAAGTATATGTCATTCAACCAAGATGGGTGAGAGATTATGCAAAAAGCCTTGGTATTGCTACTAAAACTGATAAAATAGACTGTAGCATCATCTCACGTTATGTTAGTAATACAGACATGCGTGTCACTCCTTTAAAAGTTAGTAGTATTGACTGTTTGAAGCAAAAATTATCTCGCAGGAATCAACTAGTAGAAATAGCAAAAAATACAAAAAACCCAAGCTCATCAAGTAACCGATTTATCTATAATCAAACAAATGGAAGAGCTACTTGCAGTTTTACAAAATCAAATTCAAGTCTTAGAAGATGAGGTAATGGAATTAGTCGATAAAAATCAAGAGCTTAAAAAAAAGTACATGTCAATAACTAGTATACCTGGTGTAGGTGCAATAACAGCTATTACTTTTATTTGTTATCTACCCGAGCTTGGAACTCTCCAACATAAAGAAATATCCAGCCTTTCCGGAGTTGCACCTTTTAATCGAGATAGTGGTTTTAGTAAGGGAAAAAGGTGTATTCAGGGTGGTAGATCACAAATTAGAAAGGTTTTACATATGTGCATTCTTAGTGCGCAAAGGTACAATTCTTATATAAAAATCTTCTTTGATAGGCTATACAATCAATATAAAAAACCATATAAAGTTACCTCTACTGCTGCAATGAGAAAATTACTTATCCTTGCTAACTCTTTAGTAAGAGACGGTAGACTGTTTACTGAGGAGTATAGCCCTAAAACTGCTTCTATATAGCAATAGCATAGCTGTGAATAAGTACGCCCACACAAATTTTAAGTACTTATTCACAGCTACATCAATTTTTCTATTGACTTTTAACACAACTGCTACAATGTCCTCTTTGCAACCTGTACTCAGTTACAATTGGCTTAATTTCTGGCAACTCTGCCTTCTGATGAATAATTTCATCTTCTAAAGTAATCTTACCTCCACACATACAAATTGTATCAATTGTGCATCTCACTACCTCGTCTGCAGCCATTAATTCACGCTTATGCACCTTATGTCCTGGCTGACCTCCTGGTTTTTTATCACTTTTCTTTTTTGCTTTCTTACGATATATATCTCGTGATGGTGGCAGCGATGAATTTTGCGAATTTAAGCCCAATTTGTCTTCTAATTCAACTATTTTTGCTTTCAAGCTATCATTTTCTCTGATCAGTGCTTTTATTTCTTCCTTGAGATTAGCCTTTTCTGCTACAACCTTTTCTTGCAGCACTGTTGTCATTTACCCATTCCATATTTAGCTTCCTATCTCTTTACACTTTTATACTTACTTTGTAAACCACCTTATCTCCGTGAACGGTTACAATTACACAGCAAATATTGTCATTCAAGTAGCTGACACTGTAATTCCAGCTTCTATAATGTCATGCCAGTGCTCGACACTGGCATCGAGCAAAATTTATCACAAACAAGACAACATTTTCAATTAAAAAATCAGTGTCTGGGTGCTAAGATGACACCTTCATAAGGGAGCCAGCATCAGCTACTTTCATGACATTCATTTAGTTGTCTTTTCTCGTTTACCTTATTTTGCCACTCTGCTGAACAGATATTAAAATAGCAAGCCTCAAGGTCAGAAGCCTGCTATTACTTACTGGTTACTTTACATCAATTTTCTTGATGTGTTTCTCTGACTTAGGTATGGTTACATGCAATACCCCATCTAAAAAGTTGGCAGATACCTTATCTTGCTCTACATTTGTTGGAAGTTGAATAGATCTATAGAAAGAACCATAGTACCTTTCTTTATGGTAAAACTGCTTATCTTTTGATTCATTATCACATGTTTTTTCACCCTTCACTATTAAGTTATCGCCAGATATACTAATGTCTATGCTTTCTTTAGGAATACCTGGTAACTCTAATGATAGGCAATAGCTTTCCTTTGTTTCATAAAAATCACAAACTGGTAGTAGACTACTGCCTCTTTTGGAAAGCTCTGGGTTCCATCCTGTAAAAAAGCTATCAAATATGTCATCAACGGCTCTTTGTAACCCTCTTACACTAAAATTATCACGATTATTGTTTTTATTTAAATGAACTATATTACTCATGTTGTACCTCCTTTTACTAATACATGCATTACATAATCACTCCACTTATTAATTTCAATCCTAAATCTAAAATTTTTTAGATGCGAAAAATTTTCCCCGTTTACTATAACTTGATTATGAGAAAAAATCTTGTTTGGATTACCACGAGTAGTTCTATAAACTAGATTAACTGTAAAAAAGGGCAAGTGTATGCAAATTTATTACTTCTCTTTCCACTTCCACAATCAAACAATTTTGAATGTTTCTTATTTGACTTGCCAACAATGAGAATTGGTATAACTGCTAGCTCCGTCTTTCAGCTATGGCATTAAACAATGACATGCATAAGATCTAATAATATGTATAATTTATAAATAATTTTTGAGGTAAATTGTGAAATTGGGCGTTAATATTGATCACGTTGCAACCCTTCGCAACGCACGTGGAGCTTCTTATCCAGATCCATTAAAAGCAGCAAAAATAGCTATTGATGCTGGAGCAGATTTTATCACCGTACACTTACGAGAAGACAGAAGGCATATCAGAGATGAGGATGTATTCAATCTAAAACAAAACATTAGCACTGAGTTAAATCTTGAAATCGCAGCTACGGAAGAAATGCTCAAAATAGCAAAAGAAGTAAAACCCTATTCGATTTGTATAGTACCAGAAAAAAGAGAAGAATTAACAACCGAAGGTGGCCTGAATATCGTGAATATGCACAGTAAACTTTCTGGTATAATAGAGGAAATGCATAGCTTTGACATAAAAGTCTCACTGTTTATCGATCCAAATATTAATCAACTAAAATATCTTGAGAAGCTAGAAAGAAAGCCTGACATAATAGAAATTCACACAGGGGATTACTGTGATAATCCATCAGAAGAAAAATTAAAACTTATTACTAACTCTGCAGAATACATTAATAAGCTAGGAATAGAATGCCACGCAGGGCATGGCATAAATTATAAACATGCTAAAAGAATAAAAGAGATACCTCACATCTCAGCTCTTAATATAGGCCATTCTTTAATCAGCGAGGCTATATTTCATGGCTTACATAGTGTAACTAAAAAGATGAAAATGACAATATCTAAGTAGCTTATACTTTCTCTTTGGTATTTAAAGTACTTGAAAGAGCTTGACTTGCTTTAAACCTTACTCTTTTCTTTTCAGGAACGGTCATAATCTCACCATTTTGAGGATTACGGTATTGTCTTTCCTTACTTATAGCAGTAGAGAATGTCCCTATTCCATGCAAACGTATTTCACCTTTACGATTTAGATCGTTCTTGATTGTTTCCATAAAAATATCATGAAGCTTACCCAAACTAGCTTTTGTTATATCTATACCTTGACTAGAGCACTCTTGACTCAGTTGGTTTACTATATCTTCTTTACTCATAAATTACCTTAATATTGAAAAATTACATAAACAGTATATTATGCTAATGCCAATAGTCAACTAAATTCGTCATAAAAAGAGAAAATGCCATAAACCCTTGTAAGAACTTGTATAATATTTACAAAAAAATACCATTATGAAACAATTATCTCTTAGAAAACTGACATTTTTTCCGAGCTTTATGTTGACCATATTTCTTACGCTCAACAACACGTGAATCTCTAGTTAGGAATCCACCCTTACGTAATATAGAGTGTAGATCTTGACTTATACTACTTAAAGCTCTGCTTATTCCATGAGCTAAGGCACCTGCTTGGCCAGATAGTCCTCCACCTTTTACAGTTGCAAACACATCATACCTGTCTAACATAGAAGTTACTATGAATGGCGCTTTAATCATTTGACACACTGATTCTCTTTTAAAATAAGAAATTAAATCATCTTTTTTATTAACACTAAATTTTCCACTTCCTGGCTTTATCCATACTCTTGCTACAGATTCTTTCCTTCGACCTGTGGCATATGAACGACCAAGTGAGTCAATCATTGCCTTTTTTGGCTGATCATTATTATTTATTTTCACTTTTTGCTCCATTATTTCTTATTTTTACGATTTAAAGAGGCAAAATCTATTTTTTCAGGTTGCTGTCCTTGATGCTTATGTTCTGAACCAGAATAAACATACAAATTTTCAAACCGTCTACGTGCCATAGGACCATCATCAAGCATTCTTTTTACTGCCATTTTTATCACACGCTCAGGGAATTTGCCATTTAAAATATTATCTGGAGTAGTTTTCTTTAAACCACCAGAATAACCTGTATGCCTATAGTAGATTTTATCTTTAAGCTTCTTTCCGGTAAAATGTACCTTTTCTGCATTAACAATAATTACATTATCTCCACAATCCATATGAGGTGTGTATTCAGGCTTATGCTTTCCACGCAATAGCGCTGCTACAAACGCTGCAAGCCTTCCTACTACTAATCCTTCTGCATCTATAACAAGCCATTTTTTATCGACTTGTTTCTCTTTTAAGAAAAAAGTTTTCATATATCAATACATAACAGTAGATTATGATATACTAAGTTGCTTGATAGTGTCAACAACATTAGTTATTGATTATTAAAGTAATTTATGCTAATAACTTTAATAATATGCTAGAAAGCAAAATGTTTCGATTGATTATTATATTTGTAATCGCTTTTAGTGCTATAGATTGCTATGCAATCGATTTGGAAGAGGCTATAAGCAAAGCTATCAAAAATAGCTCAAAAATAAAGTCTCAATTTTACCAATATAAAAGCGCAGAAAAATATTATAAATCTTCTGGGTTAGCTGGATTTTTACCTGACATTAATTTACAATATAATTTCGATAGTAGTTTTAGCCTGGAAAACTCTGGAAAGCATCTAATATTAAGTCAAAGAATAATAGATGGTGGTGGCACCTTTGCTACATTCAGCCGATCAAATCATCTTCTTAAAGCAGCAAAAATTAGATTTCAGCAATCTAAGCAAGAAGTTGCACTCAGCGCTGTGAAAGCATATGTTAATGTTTTACAAAAGGTAGAAATATTAAAACTGAGAGAACATAAAGTGCGTGTTTCTTTAGAGCATTTGTCAGCTATGAAAAAACGCTTTTCCCTTGGAGAAGTTACTAATGCTGAAGTTTTGCTAGCAAAAGCAAAATTTTCGTCTTCTATATCCGAAAGAGTTGATGCTGAAGGTAAATTAAAATTGGCAAATATTGCTTATTATCATTTGATTGGCGAAGATGCTGATGAACTTTCTGAAGCTAATGATAAATTACCTTCTGTTCCAGAGCTAAATGAATGTTTACAATTAGCAAAAACCAATAATTTATCTCTAAAAGCAGCAGTTTATCAAAAAAGAGCTGCTGGAATGGAAGTGATCGCTGAAAGCTCCAAGTGGCTTCCTTCTTTAAATCTAAGAGCAAACAAAAATTTTGGGAAAGATGGTGTAAAATTAGACAAGCTATTAGAAAATGTTCATATAGTTTTTACTCTTGATGTTCCAATCTTTAAAAAAGGAGCGAATGCTTTTGGTGTCAGTAAAGCTAAAATGGATGCAAAAAAATCTACCTACGATTATTATGAAACGGTAAAAAATATAGAAGAAGCAGTTGTAAATGCTTGGAATAACGTGCTGACAGCAAAAGCTATTATTAAAGCAAGTCAAGAAGCGGAAAAAGCAGCAGCTTTAGCATTGGAAGGAGTTAAGCAAGAGGTAAACTTAAGTTTAAAGAGTACATCCGACCTTTTGGATACTGAAGATGAATTATTTAAAGCACGTTCCGATCTAATTCAGGCAAAAAGCAATTATGTAATTAGTGTTTACAACTTGCTTTTTATGATAAATAGTATAAACCTTTAAATTTAATGGTATGAGCGATAATCAATCTGTAAAAGATATACTAGAAGATATAAAAAAAGCTATATCGGGTAAAAATGCAAGTGGTGATAAAGCAGAAGTAATGGATGAAGATGATGACGTATTATGCCTTGAAGAGGAGTATCCAGAAGACATCGAAGAAAAAGAAAATAGTGAAGAAGAGAATAATTGCCAAAGTGAGAAAATGAATAACCAATTTAATAGCCATAGTTACAACTCAGAAGAGAAAAATTTGTATGATAATATCCAAATGAGTAATAACAAAGTGAGCTATCAAGAACAAAGTAACGAGCATTTAGTTTTAAAAGAAAATATGGAGGAAATTAAAACATTGCTTGAAAAGATGCAAAGCGAACTACGGCATAAACAACAAAAAAGAGTGGATCTTACTGTTGAAGAATTAGTTGTATCTCTTTTAAAACCTCAGCTTTCAGAGTGGCTGAATAAGTATCTACATGCATTGGTAAAAGAAGTAGTTGAAAATGAGCTCAAAGATATAATCAATAATAAGTAGGTTATTAGTATAAAGACCAGAGTAAAAACAGCTAGAGGTAGAAAGTTATCTTCAACAAGATGGCTACATCGCCATTTGAATGATCAGTATGTTCAAAAAACCAATAAGGACGGTTATAGATCGCGCTCGGCATATAAGTTAATAGAAATAGACGATAAATTTAAACTACTCCAACAAGGGCAAAAAATTATTGATCTTGGCGCTTTTCCTGGTGGGTGGTCACAAGTTGCATCTAAGAAAGGAGCGAGTGTGATTGCTGTTGACATAAAACCAATAAACGCAATTAGTGGAGTAGAGTGTATACAGTGTGATATTATCAGCGAACTTGAAATTTTAAGAGAAAAATTCAAGGATCACAAATTTGATGTAATTTTATCTGATATGGCACCAGAATCTTGCGGTTTAAAATCGTTAGATCATATCAGAATTATGCTTTTATGCGAAGCAGCGCTCAATTTTGCAAAGCATTTTTTGAATCATGATGGCAAATTTGTAGTAAAAATTTTTCAAGGAGAGTCTGATAAAGATTTCTGCAATGAGCTAAAAAAAATGTTTAAAACAGTAAGATACTTCAAACCAAAGTCAAGTAGATCTGAATCTACAGAAATGTATTTGGTCAGCTTAGGCTTTATTGGTAGCAACTCTTCTATATAGAAGATACTTACAGAAACGTTGACGAATCTTATCCTATTAAACTGAAGATTAATAACGCTCGCACAAAAGCCCCTGTTTCTTGTTTAAATATTTATGATAATTAATTAAATCCTTGACTTTGTTACTTAGATATATAATAATTAAAGTATATTATATAGGAGAGTTTGATATGTATTTAGAATTGTTGAAACAGATATTAAGTATAGTAAATCGTGAAAATGATTTGAATGGTAATAACATAGTTGAAAAAATAAAAGAGGAACTAAAAAAAAGAGACCTCCCTGCTTATCAAGAGTGGGAGAAGAAAGATTTTAATATAAATTATAAATTTAGTAATAATAATTATTATGGCAAAGAAGAAGAATTAACATTATTACATGCAGCATTTATAGATAATCAAGAAAATGTAGTAAAAGCTCTATTAGCAGTAGACGGAATAAATGTTAATTTCCAAGATCTATATGGCAAAACCCCTTTACATTTGGCTATTGAAAAAGGTAATGAAAATATAGTAAACGCTCTATTAGCAGTAAAAGGTATAGATGTTAATTTGCAAGATAGCGATGGAAAAACCCCTTTACATTTGGCTATTGAAAAAGGTAACGAAAATATAGTAAACGCTCTATTAGCAGTAGAAGATATAAATGTTAATTTGCAAGATAGCGATGGAAAAACTCCTTTACATTTGGCTATTAAAAAAGGTAACGAAAAAATAGTAAAAGCTCTATTAGATAAGGGGGCTGATGTTAATTTGCGAGATAAAAGTGAAAGCACCCCTTTATGTCGTGCTGCTGAGAAAGGCAAAATGGAGATAGTAGAGGCTATATTAGCTAAGGGGCCTAACGATATTGATTTGCCAGATACATGTGGATACACTCCTTTGCGTATTGCTGCTTATAAGAGTCATCACAAGATAGTAAGAGCTCTATTAAAAGCAGGTGCTGATCCTTTAGTAAAAGGTCGTTGTAACAAAAATCTAGCAGAAATGGTTACTGAAGACGCGATTATGATAGGAATAGTCTGTGGTGTTGGTATATTTATTATTACATCTATTGTAGCTGCTATAGTAGTTACTTCTGCATATTTTTTTGGTGTGTCATTATCAGTAGGTGCTATGGCTGGGATAGCTGTGGCTGCTGCTGTACTCACAGGACTTGTTGCTGGTGGTATTATATATGAAGTGTATAAGCCTTGTGATGAGTTAAAGGAGGCTATTGCAAAAGAAATATCAAAGCTTAGTCAGAATAGTGCAGTGGACGATAGTAAGCCTGATTGTAGTCTAGAAAATCCTGGAACATGCTTACTGGCATCAGTAAAAGGTTTTATAAATAAGGCAAAAAGTTTTTGCGTTAATTAAGGAAGAAGTCTCTTCTTCCTTTTTTTCCAAGTTTTTATTTAGCAAGGTATCTAGATACCTTGCTTAACACCAAAACAGAATTAAGGTTTAAACATCCTAGGTGTATTAACATTCATTTTGAAGACAGCAAATGGTGTCATCCCAGCGCCCTCTTTCTTGTTATTCCAGTACTGGGATTCAGAAAACTGACCAGGTTGGTCACGCGCTGGCTCTCTAAAATTACTTTAGCTATGAATATTAAGAAATTTACTAAATAAAAAAAGACAAAAGAATCCCCGTATAGCGAGTTTTAATAATGTAAATTGATAATGTGCTAACAAGCGCGATTTGGCTGAATGTAGAAAAAATAAAAAAAGCCACTATAATTTTATGTAATTTGCCAATAAACATCTGAATTTTGTCATTGAGCCCAAAAACAAGGATAAATACTCTTATTACTATAATAAGGAAAGTGGGAAGGTTTGTCAAGTAATAAAACTAGAGAGCTCAAATGGAAGAAGGTAAACTCTAAAGTGTACGTTCAGTAGCACTTTCTATAAGAGAGATTGTATTATCTATCCCATAAAGCTTTATAAAAGATCCCATTCTAGGACCGGTTTTTTGGCCAAGCAGCGTTTCATATAGCAACTGAAACCAATCGCGTAAGTTATTGTAATTATGTTTTTTTCCGATGGAGAAAACCTGAGATTGAATCTCTTCAGCAGTGGCTGTAATAGGCAGGGAATGTAGGTTGTTCTTTAAATCTAGTAACGCTTCTTTCTCTTTTTCGTTTGAAGCTTTATACGCTTTTGTTGGCTTGATAAAGTCGTGATAATACCTAACTGCAAAATCCGAAAGCCTATCTAGCATTTTGTTGCTTTCTGGTGTAACGTTTGGTGCATAAGTTGATATAAAACCCCAAAGAATCTCTTTATTTTCAGCATTACAAGCTGCTGCCAGGTTTAAAAGTAACGAAAAATTTATGCCTGAAGTTTCTACGTTTGGAACTTTACCCTGGTGGATGTGCCATACAGGGCTATTTACATCCTTTTCTTCACTCTCATTGTAACGCTTAGCAAACTCTAAATATTCATCAGTTGATTTTGGTATCACATCAAAATATAAACGTTTAGCTTTTTTAGGACTCTGAAAGATGTATAACGCTAAACTCTCTGTGGGTGCATAAGTTAGCCACTCCTCAATTGAAATACCATTTCCTTTTGATTTTGATATCTTCTTTCCTTCTTTATCAAGAAATAACTCATAGCAAAACAAAAGCGGTGGCTTTTCTCCAAGTATTTTACATATTTGACTTGAAAGCACAGCAGATGGAGTCAAATCCTTTCCATGAGCTTCGTAATTAACTCCGAATGCAGCCCACCTCATCCCCCAATCAGGTTTCCATTGCAGTTTACATTTTCCTTTTGTCACTGGAACTTCTATTTTTTCCCCGTTTGGGTCTTCATACGTGATTGTTCCTTTATCTGTATTTGTTTCAATTACTGGAACTTGTAAAACTTGGGAAGTTTTTGGGCATATCGGCAAGAATGGACTGTAAGTCTGCTGCCTTTCTTCCCGAAATGATGGAAGCATTACTTCCATCACTTTATCATAATTTTTCAGCAGGAGTAAAAGTTTTTCATCGTAAACGCCAGATTTATAACACTCTGTTGCACTCCTAAATTCGTATTCAAATCCAAACAAATCAAGAAATTTACACAACAACGAATTCATGTGATGACCATAACTCTCATGAGTGCCAAATGGGTCAGGTATCATGGTTAATGGCTTGTTCAGATTCTCTCTTAGCATTTCCTGATTTGGTACATTATCTGGTATTTTTCGCAAACCATCCATATCGTCGGAAACTGCAATGATTTTGGTTTTTATACTAGGAGCTATTTTTTTTAGAGCGTTTGCAATAACTGTGGTACGAAAAACTTCCCCAAAAGTACCAATATGTGGTAAACCCGAGGGACCATAACCAGTCTCAAATATTATCTCTTTTTTATTAGGGAATTCTTGTAGTATTTTTTCTGCTTCTTGAAATGGCCAGCTTATAATCATTGAATTTAAATTAATTATCTTACCTAAAGTGCTATTCATTTCAATAGATTTTTAATTAATGATGTAGTATTAGTGTTAGAGCTCTTATTAGAAGGTTAAAGATATGTCTACTGGCAGCATACAAACGAATCAATTATTTAAAGGTCTTACAAGACCTGCAATGCTCTTTGGTGTGAGTTATATGTTTGCAATATTAAACGTTCTAATTTGCATGCTAATTTTCATTAATACAAATGATCTTAGAGTAATTCTCCTGATGTTACCAGGTATACATGGACTTGGCTATATAGCTTCTGCAAAGGAACCGTTGTTTATTGAGTTATTTATGGTAAAGTTGGGAAAATGTTCCAAATGTTTAAATCGGTTTTATCATGGAGCCAATTCTTATGACATTACTTGATGTTGTGCAATGTTGAGATTTAGAGCTATTCAATCAAAGAATAAATCTATTCTAAGTAGAGAGGTTCACGCTGCCGAATTTATACCTTATTCTTGCTATTGGAATAGTACAACCTTGATAACAAAGCAGAATTGGTTAGTTAAATTTATAAAATTAAATGGCTTTGCGTTTGAAACGGCCGATGATGAAGACTTGGTGATACAAAATAATATCAGAAATCAGATGCTAAGAAGCATTTCATCTCCAGCATTTAGTTTGTACTTTCATACCATCAGGCGTAAGAAGAATATCTTTTCTGATGAATTTGCAAACCAGAGTTTACCAAATTTTTTTGCTAACCATGTAAATCTAAAATGGAGAGAAAAACACGCAACTAGGCAATCTTTTATTAATGATTTATACATTACGATTATTCGTAGGGCAGATACAAAGGGAGTAGAATTTTTATCACATCTACTGAAAAAATTTGGGCATGTAACTTCAAAACATGCTTGGGAAAGTGATATGCGTGATACCTATGAAGATTTAGAGGAAACGACAAATCGTATAGTAACAAGCCTTAGGAATTATTCGCCTAAAGTCCTTGGAGTAAAAGAAACTCCAAACGGACTGTTTTGTGAAATAATGGAGTTTTTGTCTAGAATTGTAAATTGTGGCTTTGTTACAAATACGCTTTTTCCACTAAAAACTGAAATATCAAGATACTTACCAGTTCATAGGTTATTTTTTGGCCATAAGATGATACAGGTTGTGACTCATAATGAAAGTAAATATGCTGGAATAGTTAGTATCAAAGAATATGGAAATAATACTTCCGCAGGAATGCTTGATTCTTTTTTACAACTTCCTTATGAATTTATTATCACGCAGTCTTTTCAATTTACAAATAGGCAAATGGCAATTGCGAAAATGCAGATACAGCAAAATCGTATGATACAATCTGCAGATAAAGCTATTTCTCAAATAGCAGAAATTTCTCATGCGCTTGATGATGCAATGAGTGGTAAAATTGCGTTTGGTGAACACCATTTAACTATCTTATGTATAGAAAAAAGCCCTAAATCATTGGACAATGCTTTATCATTGGTTGAATCGGAGCTTTCTAATTGTGGTGTTTATCCTGTTCGTGAGAGGGTTAATCTAGAACCAGCATTTTGGGCGCAAATTCCTGGTAATTTTGATTATATAGTAAGAAAAGGTACAATAAGTAGTCTTAATTTGGCCGGTTTTGCATCTCAACATAATTATCCTACTGGTAAAAAATTCAATAACCACTGGGGAGATGCTGTTACAGTTTTTGATACAACATCTGGCACTCCATTTTTCTTCAACTTTCATATAAGGGATGTTGGACATACTATGATAATTGGGCCAACAGGTGCTGGCAAAACTGTTTTAATGAATTTTTTATGTGCTCAAGCAATGAAATTTTCTCCAAGAATATTCTTTTTTGATAAAGATCGCGGTGCAGAAATTTTTTTAAGAGCACTTGGTGGTATCTATACTATAATAGAACCAAGAACTAAGACAAATTTTAATCCTCTGCAACTTGACGATACTCCTGATAATAAAACATTTTTGATGGAATGGATAAAATCTTTAATTTTAGTGTACAACGATAAATTCACTTCAGAAGATATTGCTAGAATTAATGATGCAATTGAGGGAAATTTTAAATTAAAAAAAGAAGACAGATTTTTGAGAAATCTTGTACCATTTTTAGGACTTGCGGGCCCTGATACTCTAGCTGGAGCAATATCTATGTGGCATGATGATGGCTCTCATGCTGCAATATTTGACAATAAAGAAGATTTGCTAGATTTTTCAAAAGCAAGAGTGTTTGGCTTTGAAATGGCTAGCTTGCTAAAAGATCCTGTTGCTCTTGGGCCGGTCTTGATTTATTTGTTTCATAGGATTAGTATATCGCTTGATGGCACTCCATCTATTATTGTTCTTGATGAAGCATGGGCGTTAATAGATAATCCAGTTTTTGCACCTAAGATAAAAGACTGGTTGAAAGTGCTGAGAAAGTTAAATGCTTTTGTAGTTTTTGCTACTCAGAGTGTTGAAGATGCAAGTAAAAGTGCTATTAGTGATACGCTTGTACAGCAGACAGCAACACAAATTTTTTTGCCAAATCTGAAAGCTACTAGTGTCTATCGAGATGTTTTTATGTTAACTGAACGTGAGTACATACTGATCAAACACACAGATCCAAGTACTAGATTCTTTTTAGTAAAGCAGGGAGTTAATGCTGTAGTAGCTAGAATAGATCTGAAAGATTTGGATGATGTGGTAAACGTGTTATCTGGACGTGCGGAAAGTGTTCTATTGTTGTATGATATACTGAAAGAAGTCGGAGATGATCCAAAGATGTGGTTGCCTGTGTTTTATCAAAAGGTGAAAAATGTTTAAAACTAAACTGTCATTACTGTTAGTTGCGATATTTTTGTTAAATATAGATTTTTTGCTCTCGTATCCAGTGTTTGCAGATACAGTAAGTGGTACTGACAAAACGGAATTTGTTAGCAGATTTAATTCTACTGGTAGCTTTAGCCGTGCCTCTAATCCTGACTGTAAGGCGTTTGAAACATCTGCAGCAGTTGCTGGGATAGCAATTGCTATTGGTGCAATATTTACTGGTATTGTTTTGATTGTCTCTTCTGCTGGTTTATTTACTGCTCTTGTTATCGTTGGAATGATAGCTGCAATTGTTGGAGTCTGGAAGGCAGTTGGGGGACTTATTGTTTGTCAGCATAGTTTTGTTAGGCATCCAGTTGCATACGATAATGATGGGAGATATAAAAATTTTAAACTAAAAGATACAGGTTATAGTGGTGATACAGATAAAAATTATCGAACAGAAGATGAATATTTTTCTGCATTACAGAAAAGATCAGGAAAAGATGGAAAACAAACAGAGAAAGATATTTTAAACTTTACTGATTGGGATGTTGTGAATGTTGATAGGGAACACTACTACTGGCCAAAAAATGGGGTGCAATATAGTGAATACATAGAAGTATGTCATCGCAATCCTTTAACATTTGGTAATCTTTTTAACAAGAGAGACTTTGATTCCAGAGAAAAACCTGGATACATAGACTTTGATGTAAGGGAAAAAGATACTGGATATGTAGATGGGTCATGGTCCCCGACGGTCGATGGTGAGCTGAAATGTAAAGTTCTCAAAGCAGGACAGAGCGAAGACATATATGGATCAACGTTCAGGGCAGTGAGAAAAATGGGTAGGTTATGTGTGGAATTGGCTGAAGTTAGGGCAGCTGGAACTGCTTGGCCGCAAGGAATTGATATAGGATGCACGGAATTACCACCTGATCCGATTGCTCCTATGTGTGAACAATCTGTGATATTATTCAAAAATAAAGATGGTACAGGTGGTGAAGAAAGGAGTTTTATCAACAGGGATGACGATTATAAAACTCTTATCAGGAAAAAAGAAAAAGAAGGAAAAATTTTTGTAGGTTATGACAATAAAAGCTGTTTTAGCTCGTATGTCTCTGAAGCTTGCTACAATCAAGCAGGAAGTAAGTCATTATCTCCTATTCCTATAACTTCTATGATAGTGCAATGCATTAAGGAATCGTTAGATAATTTAGTTGCAGGTATTGACTCAAATGGTGATAAGCTAAAATATGAAGATGGAGAAAAAAAAGGACAGGAGAAGGGTAGTTTTTTATCTGTAGCACAAGGAAGGTTGAAAAATACTGTAACTGCTGTTCTAGTTTTAGCTTTAATACTGTTCTCTATAAAAGTTATGTCTGGTGGAGTGCGTAGTCCGCAAGAAATGTACATGTTGATCATTAAATTCGCTTTAGTGATTTACTTTACGACAGGTAGCACTATGTCTCATTATTACGGGGAATTAACAAAACTTTCGAACGGCTTATCAGAAATAGTGCTTAAAGCTTCATCTGAGAGTAAAAATATATGTAATTATGAGGCAGGTAAAGATTATGAATACGATCGTGCAGGGCAGAAGGTATCCTACAGTTATCTTGCACCTTGGGATAGGCTTGATTGCAGAATTTTATTTTATTTAGGTGCTCCTTTAGATGGAATTGGTGGCAAAATTGGTACTGGAGGTGTTGCAACGTTAGCGGTTTTGCTTGGCGCTGCTCCTGTCTTGTTAGTTGCAGGTTCGGTGATTGGTATTATTTTCGCTGGTGGACAAATTTTAGTAGCTCTTGTCTGTATATTTATGGCCATTTTGCTGATGATGGTTATTTTGTGGATGTGCTATGTATTTATTTTATCTCTAGTTGCTTTAAGTGTAATTGTTATTCTATCACCTTTGTTTATTCCTATGGTTTTATTCCAACACACCAAAGGATATTTTGACGGCTGGGTGAAAGAGTTGATTACCTATAGCTTATACCCGGTTATCCTTTTTGCGTTTTTATCCTTTATGTTCATAGCATGTGATAAAATCTATTTTAAAAATTTAAATTTTAAACTGGACGAGTCATATAAAAATGAACAACCAGACAAGTCATATGAAAAGAAACAAGCAGAAATCTCATATAGTAAGAAAAAACAGTGGTTTAAATTGAAAGATGGGGAATGTGATAAAAATGAAACTACTCTCGCATGTATGATGCAAAATTATAGCTTTAAAAAGAGCAGCATACTTGGTCTATTCGACTTTACATACATGGAGTTTGGCAGCTCTCTAATCGGAGAATTATTAAAATTGTGTTTAGTATTATTCCTCTTTTACCACTTTTTAAACGTTCTTCCCGGCATGGCTGCTGAGCTTGCTGGTAATCACAGGGCAGCACTTGGTTCAGGTAGCACTCCTGCACAAATGGTGAATAAAGCTTTATCTGCTGCCAAAGCTGCTGCTGGAGGTGCTGGTCAAGTTGCTGCTGCGGCTGTAAATAAGGCAAGAGGGGCTATTGGAGGAGGTGGAGATGATAATAAGAGATCGGGATCTTCCTCTAGTGAATCTATAAAACCAGGTGGAGAGTGAGCTCAGGTGAGTAACAGATGTTTGAACATTTGAGCAACCAAAACTTGGTTAAGCTATGCATAAGTTTTGTGATACTCTTTTTATTATCTGGGTGCGGGTGTATTAAGCCAGAAGATTCATCAGGCTTGCGTGAGAAATTGGATATAGTGTCAACAGAGCAGAAATGGGTTGATTCTGGAGTTTATATTTCGGATAAAATAAAAGTAACAGAGATTAATATAGTACCTAATAAGGTTAATTTTTGTTCGCAATATAAAGATTTTGCAATTGAACCTGGAGTAGGAAACGTTACATTACCGTTTGCGCTTAAAGCTGGCGATGCGATAAGCTTTAGTGTTGTTGGAAGTAAAATGTGTAAAAACGATAATGGCACGATCACCTATAAAAAAATTGACGAGAGTTGCGGTGAAGGAGAGACGGAGTATTTTGCACATGTTTTAAATCAAGAGAATTGTCAAGGTGAAATATGCCCTAATAAATATATCATAGGTAACGCAAAATGGTTGAATGGAAAAGAATACTGGAATCCAAGTTTTGTAAAATCTGATCAAGATGAAAAGGAGATTGAAAATATCATTAATTCTATAAAACAAGGAGAAAATATAGACTGCAGGAGGCTTTCAAGCAGTCAGAAAGTTGAGATAGATACGTACCTTTTAAATCTTGCGTGTGAGAATACATGTTATTATGCCAGTCAAGATTGTGTGCAAATTGAATCTAATACTATAGATGGCAATAAACGTAATGTAGCTAAAAATCTTGCCAACGAACTAGCTGTTGGAAAAGTAAGTAAGGAAGAAGCTATCAAGAAGGCTGTAGATGGTATAATGGGAGTGTTAGATGATAGCAACATAGCTAAAGGACACAGCGATAGTTCAGATGGTGAAAAGGATAAAGTAAATACAGAAAAAAATACCAAGGGAGCTGTGGATGATATAAGAAAAAAGAAAATGAAGAGGATAAAGACTTACATTCCATCATTAAAGGTGTCGATAGGAGGAAAGGAAAGTTTTAAATATGTAAGGAGTGATGGTATACGAACTAACTTTGATCATAAGATCAAAAAAGAAAACTATGATAAGGGTACAGAGTTAGTATTTACACTTAAAAATGCTAAAGAAAAGAATGCTGGTAAAGGGGGATATAATATAAGGGTCACAAAGAGCCATAGTCTAGCAAAAAACTTATATATACATGTTTCTGATAAGTTTCCTGAGCACAATCCTGGTGAAATTCTGGGGGATATACCTGTGAATATCAGTGAAGTTCATAATACTGAGTATATGGAAAGATTAAAAGAAAAGCTAAAAGACAAGAGTGGCACTATATATTACGGAATAAGAGATCATGGCTGTGATTATAAGAAAAATGAAGGTCAGTTTAGCATTAACCTTACAACTAAAGAGCCACCTGTAAGAACTTTTAGTGCGATATATAATTTTTTTGATGAAAAAGTAAAAATTGCATTTTTTGGTTCCAGTTATAAAAATTCAGAATGGAATCACTCTGAATCTAGTCCCGTGAAGTCTCTTTATCAAAGTTTTGTAGCGTCAAATAGAACAAAGACTATCAGATCCACAATAGTGTCGTTATTAGTGTTATATATAACTTTATATACCCTTTATTACTTTTTTGGATTGTCTCATGCTTCTACATATGAATTTTTAATTATATGTGTAAAGATAGGAGTTATTACCCAATTGCTGAACGATAACAGTTGGAGTTTTTTTTATAACAATGCATTTTCTATTTTTGTTAATGCTCCAAAACAGTTAATAGAAATAGCAAATTTCAGAGGTACAACATCAAATGTTTTTGAATTTCTTGATTTACCGCTCAATAGGTTTTTATCAGCACACTCAGTGTTACTAATAGTATCTCTTATATTCTCTGGTCCTTTGGGTATTGTATCGTTTTGCTTGGTGATTTGGGGTTTGATAACAGTGAGCTTATCGATGTTTAACGCCTTATTTTCTTTTATCACATCTATAGCAATAGTTGCATTATTGCTTTCCTTGGCGCCTCTTTTTATTATTTGCCTTCTATTTGGATATACTAGACAGATGTTTCACAATTGGGTCAAAAATTTAGCAAGATTTGCAATTCATCCGGTAGTGCTTTTAATTTTTATATCATTAATAAGCCAGGTTATGGATTATATTGTGTATTCGGTCTTTAATTTTGAGGTCTGCCCTACATGTATACTTAATCTTAACTTAAAGATTTTTAATCCTTGTATTATTTATGGTTATGCTTCCAAACATGCACCTAATATCACCGCTATGATGGCTTTTGTGATTTTGGGACATGCTATGAAAGCTTTAGTTGAGGCATCTTCAACAATATCTGATTCGTTGTTTGGTGTTTATGTGGCAAGCGAACCAGGAAGGCAATATCAGCAAAGCTTAATGGGAACAGTAGGTTTAGATGAACAAAGTATCCAAAGAAGAGCAGGTCAGCAATCTGGTACACCAAGTCGAAGACCTCAAATACCACAATCAGCTCAAAGATCAGCACCTAAAATACCGACAAACACAGGAAATCAATGATGAGCAGAAAATCATTATTATTGATACTATGTCTTGTAATTACTGGCTGCACAATGGATTGTGTTGAACCTGGGCTGCAGAGCAGAAATACTAGTGTCAGTATAGATGTTCCAGTTCGTGAAGCTGGCGAAGGAGTTAAAATTCATTGGGTTGATTCTGGTCAAGTAATTAGCAAGGATGAGAAAATCAAATTTACTCTTGGTGGGTCAGTAAATTTTTGTCCTCTTAAAGAAGGGAAAAATCCAAAGAGAGTACTTGTGCCCGCTGTATTTTGTGCTAATGATTTAATACCAAATTACAGTAATAAGTTAATTGATAATGCTAGTCTTGATGAACGAGAAATATGTGGGGATATAGGCTTTGGAAATAATGAATTCTATAGCAATAGACGTTATGTAGATACTGGAATTAAAGCAAATCCTGGTGATAAGTTAAGCTTTAGCTTAGTTCCCAGAGAGATAACGATTAATTATGACAATCCGGAAGGGAAAGGTATCAGCTTTGATGACAATTGCTATAGAGCTGAAGAAAATGATAAAAAAGACAAAGCTACAATAAAAGACATGCTCAATGGAGGAACGTTCTTTTGTGGAGAAAGTGGTAAGAGGACTAAAGTAGAATTTCCTAAGATTAATAAAGAGAACATAGAAGAAAGAAGAGTGCTAGTTGGTAATGGCTACACTCCATATGATAATAAGGTACATTTTAATAAGGATTATATTCAAAATTCATGGATAAATGGTGCATTGTTAGATTTACGACGAACTAAAATAGGACTGGATAAATTATGTAATGGGAAAAAATGTGATTTTAATGAGATAAGCAAGTACAGCTCTTATGAGCTTAATTGTTACTATCAAAATATATGTTACAACGCAAAAGGTATAGGGGAGAATTGCGTCTCTTCTATAAGGTATGAGAAGTATGATAAAAGAAATACATGTGACATGTATTCTCACCTTAAACGTATTGAGGATGAACTAAAAGAGATTGAAGAAAATAAGAGGGATTCTAAGCAGATTGACATTAATTTAATATCAAATTCTAAATTAAACTTCAAAGAGGACAGAGAAGATATTTCTTGGGCTGAGGCTCTTGTTGCAAAAGTTGGCGATCTTAATAATCAGAATACTGCTAAAGGTATTCAATGTTTTCCAGAGAGAAAGGGTGCAAAAGGGGATAATGTGTGTTCGCAAATTGGTGATAATTTTGAACATTTTTCTTTGAAATTAAATCATGATTATAAAATAGATGAAAAAGATATAATACCTGGTAGTAGTGTGATGCTTGCTATAGCAAGCAATGGCAATTACTTTCTTCATAGAGGTGGATATCATGTTGCAGTGACTAGATCATGTAACTTCGATAGTGGTGAAAAACTGTATATGTACTTGGGTGATAGCCCGCCAGAAGATCCATCTGCTCGAAAGACTAATAATTTCAAAAAAGTAAAGAAATTAGATAAAATAACAGAGGATAATGTAGACTATTACATAATAGATGGAAGTCATTTAAAGGATAAAGAGTCTAAAAAGATATACTTTGGTATTAATGTAGAAAACGTAAAGAAAGATGATATTACGGACAAAGAAGGCAAATATTATGAAGATAACAAATACACAGTAAATTTATTTTTAAAAAGAAAAATAAACGATTTTATTTCATCAACTGTAAACAAGATTTTTGATTTCATAACAGACGGGGGTGAAGACGGAATTAAAATTCCATATGAAGGATATAGAAAGGGGCTTCTACAAGGAATAAGAGCTTTGCTTATTCTATACGTTATATTTACTGTTGTTGGCTATATGCTTGGAACAATACAATTAAGTAAATTCGATTTTATTATAAGAATATTCAAAATAGCATTTATAGCTTTTGCTTTTAGTGATAGAAGTTGGGAATTCTTTGGTACAACTTTGTCTGGGCTTTTTGTTGATGGTAGCATTTATTTAGTTGATAGTTTTTCTGGCTATATAGGAGAAGGAGGTAAAAAATTTGCATTCTTAGATTTAACAGCGGGAGTATTATTTACAGGAGAAACATGGCTGAAATTTTTGTCTTTAATGCTATCAGGACCTTTTGGCTTTATTGCATTTTTGGCAATACTTTATGCTACTTTTGTGTTTTTAAGATGCATTATTAGTGCTACGTTTAAGTATGTAATATCTACTGTTTTAGTGGCATTTTTATTGTCATTAGCACCTTTATTTATCGTATTTATTCTATTTCAACAAACTAAAACATTATTTGATAATTGGATAAAAACGCTGGCTCATGTTTCATTGCAACCAGTCATTTTATTTTCATCCTTGTCTCTTTTAAACCAGTTAATGTATTCAGTTCTATACAACCTCACAAATTTTTCTGCATGCTATCAATGCTTAATTAGTGTAAATTTTTTATCGTATGATCTGTGTCTTATGAAATCAATATTACCTCTTGGGTATAGTCCTGGTACTAGTGTTGATGTTGCGTTCAGTACTGGAGAAAGGGCTGGTGGGCACTTTGCAGCATTACCTATAGATCTAATCCAGGCATTTATATATCTCATCATTGCTAGTGCAATGGAAGCTTTTGTTTCTATATCAGAAACTATGGCGCAGGCGTTGTTCAGCTCTGGTTATGGAGTTGCTCAAAGTGTTAGTCATATTTCTAGGAGCGCATCACAAGCTATGCTGTCAACTGTTGGCCTTGATGATAGAACCCAAAATATGATACATAACATCAAGCAGGGAATGAGTAAAGATCGTAGCAAAATTGAAGCTAAATTGCCTGATACACCAAAGCAAGCAGATGGGAAAGGGAGTGCTGGCAGAGAAATGAGCAAATCTGAAACACTAAGCCAGCCAGATAAGCAAAAGGATTCTGATAAAACAAAAGGACAAGTCAAGGAAGATTGATGAGATATATGGAGTAACTAATTAAAAAGATATTTGAAGTAAGGTTTTAGAAATTTATTCTGTATTGGAAAAAGTTTAGGTATGCAATCACGCTTAGGCAAATGTTGGTTTAGGTTATTAATTTTGGTAATCTGTGTTCTGGTTACAGGTTGTAGTAAGAATGATATGCCTTTTCCAAGATGTATATCTGCTGATTATTTTGGTCCTGAACCCATTGCAATTGGTGCTCATTTTCCAATCGGTCATGATGCGTTTTTTCCAGAAGGTGAAAGTGGAGAACCTATTGATCCTGAAACCGGAGAAATCAATTATGGTTTTCACCCTAATCAAGTAGTGAAGTGGAAGGATACCGGCCTTGAAACCAATGGAGATAGTTTAGTAGTACGAGTAAATGGTGCATGGACATCTTGGAGCAATAGTAATAAGAAGAAATCTCAAAGTAGTTATAGTTTGGAAAGTTTGGAGCAGTTAAAATATGCAACCAAATTTGAAAGAGGGAAAGGTGACAACAGTCTGCCTGACTTTCACTTGGTTTGTAATGATTATAAACCTAGCATACAAAAATTTTCAAGTAAGCCTAATGCAAGTTGCACTGTAAATTGCAAGTGCATTAATGAAGATGATAGCGCAAATACAGTATCACGTGGTGCTCCATGTTGGTTTACTAACGGCCATGGTGCTTATCTTTTATTTAAAAGGCCTAGCGATTCTAGTCCTAACGAAAATTTAAAATCCATGCGTAACCCTGAGTCTCCTACTGTACATCTAGGTTACAATTCCGTAGCGGAAGATGGAAGTGGGCTTTTTACTTTAGACAGAGATAACACCAAATTACAGGACAGAAATTGTAATAAGGTGAGGTTAGAAAAAGGATGGAAAATATATGTAAAGATATTAGATAGATATTATCTAGATAATGCAGGTGGCTACTCTTTTGAATTTTTGAGCGGAGTGCAGAAACCAAGTAACTTTGGATTTTTTGATTACGTTTATAACTATCTAAAATGTGTATTATTGATTAACGAAAATTGTAAAAAGCATTTTGATAGCAATGATCCTGCAGCTGCACAAGCGATGTTTCAAAATATAGCTGAAAAAAGTACGAGCTTTCACAATTTTGTTCTTTCCTTGCTTGTTCTATTTATAGTGATTTCATCGCTTCTTTATCTTTTTGGAATGATAAGAGAAACTACGCATGATATGCTCATCAGAATGATGAAAATCACTCTAGTAATAGTGCTTATATCTCCTGGAAGTTTTAGATTTTTCTATGATCATTTTCTTGTTTTATTTGTTAAAGGTCTTGAACAATTGATAAGCATAATTACTAATTTTGCTCCCAACATGAACACCGGAGGTAATTCAAACGTTGCTCAAGGAAATGAAGCTAAATTGTTTAGCTTCATGGAGGATATGTTTAATAAGTTTTTTGCTTACTCTGTTTGGAAAAAGTTTGCAGCATTTTTACATTATCAAATGTGGGCAAGTCTCCTTATGATACCGGCAATTTTTATAGGGATTGTCTTATATTTCCTGCTGTGTATGTATGCTTACATAATATTCCTTTCTGGTTTTATGGGTATAGCTTTTCTTGTAGCTATAATGCCGCTATTCCTAATCTCTATTTTATTTTCACCACTGAAAAGTCTATTTGAGGGTTGGATAAAATTCTGTATTAGTTTCTGTTTGCAATCAATTATGATATTTACCCTGCTGTCATTACTTGCTGCGATGATAATGAATACCTTTTATAAACAGTTAGGCTTTACTGTGTGCTATAATAAATGGCTTGAAATAAAGTTATGTGCTCCAAAATGGGTATTTGGTGGTTTTTGTATAATTGATAAAGAATACTTTAGCTGGACTCCAGGGCAAATTTTTGTACCTTATGCTATTGGAGAGGCTTCTCCATTGAACGTAGATAAGAATATAGAAGGTATAGAAAAACTAAGCAGAATAGGTGGTACAGTAAAGTTTACTGGTGGCGCTGGATATATCCCTCTTCCACCAGATTACATTAATAAAGGTTTTCGTTATATAGATTATCCTTTCTTTAATCCAATTCCTGGAACTAAAGATAATCCAGCAGACCACTATATTGCGGAAAGTGATATGATAGTTAGTAATGGCTGTAGTGCAAAAGATCTAGTACGCTTAACAAATAGTTTATCTCATGCATCAGAGAGGGCTGACATTATATTACTGATCAACAATATAGAGAAAAGGATAGGTGATGTTAGTGAAATAATAAAACGCTACTGTCAAGATATAAATAAATGCAATAGTTATAGGGAAATAATTAATGAAATAAGATCTTTAGTGCGGAGTGCGATAAAAAAACAAGGTTGTAGAATACTGAAACTTCATGATTTATATAAGGATCCCAACAGTGAATACTGTCAGAAATGTAAAGATTGTGAGGATTGCAAAAATTATAAAGAAAATAGTGATTACCAAAGGGTGCAAGACATACAGAGAGGTTATTTAATCAACGCAGGAGAGATCTTTGTATTGTTCTTGCTTTCGTTTTTGATGTTTTCTTTGAAGGAGTTTGTACAACAGATGGGCTCAAGCATTGCCGGTGGTGGGTTTGGTGTTTACAATATATCTAGTATGTATCAAGCATCACCTGTGACTGGTTTAATGCAGGGATTAAAACAACAGATGCAAGATAAAATTGGTGGAGGGCTAGAGTCTTTAGGTAATTGGGCTACTCATGTACCGGACAGATTAGCTGGAGGTACAGCTAATTTGCTAGGTAGAATACCAGGAGTTGGGGGTGTGCTGAAATATGCTATTAATGTGCCACGTAAGCTTGTAGGTGCTACTATTGAAGCAACAAAATTTGCAACATCACCTAAAAATGATGTTGATAAGCTTGAGGAAAAAATCTACAGGGCGTTTGGAATTGATAAAGAAGATATTGCACATAGAAGAATTGATAAATATTTAGAATATTATAAAGGATATGTAGGATCACATTTGGGCTATACAATAGAAGATGCTATGAAGTTTACTTGGGAACATGGTCTCGACTCTATAGGAATTAACCCTGCTACAGGAGAAAAGGATGGTTACCAGCATAATCTACTCTATAGAGCAAAAACATATAGACGGGAATTTCTTGAGAAGCTTCATGACTACACTATTGGCCGCAAGAGAGAACCAGAAGAAGATGAATCATCAAAAGAAAATAAGCCTAATCAATCAAATCGAAAATTAGGTACGGAACCAGAAACCCTAAAAAACACTACAGAAGCTATACGTGCCGGAGAAGATAGAGAGCGTCAAGATAATGAAAGGAATGAGAACATAGAGAATGATGAAGAATCGTAATTTCAAAGGGCTAAGTTATTATGGTCTTCAGCAAGACGAAGATGGTAATATCAAGTTAAACGATTACAATGATGTTTTAAATGCGCGCAGAGCGAGGGTAGATTTGTTACTAGATAGCACTAAGCAAGGTGATGTTAGTCTTTCAAAGCTAAATAAAGCTCTGAATGAGAGACTTATAGATGATAAAGGGCTATCGTCAGAATTTGACAAAGAAGACAAAGAAATTGCACAGAAGGAGCTTAAGATGTTCTCTATTTTAGACGATCTTGATAATCTTGCAAACATTGAAAGTGAAGATCTATTAGAGGTTAGTTTGTTACTATCAGATCTTAGTTTTATAGAGAGAAATATTGTGTTGAATGCCGATCAGAGTTCTGATCTAATAGGGTTCAAAAGTCTATTTATAGAAAAAAAAGCATCTGGTGAGGAATATAGTGATGAAGAGTGTCACAATTTCCTCGATAGTATAGAGAAAATCAATACTTTAATTAAGTTAGAGTTAGAAAGTAGAATTGAAGGGATGGGTCATGATGAAAAAAACAACCATGATGATTTACAAGACGAGATTGGTCGTGCAATCAGTATAGAAAATAAATCAAAGAAAAGCGATTGATCTTGCGTTCCTCCACAAGCAACCTTCTTTCTATTAGACTGCTGAAGCTATGTTGACATTAAATGTGTATTATAAATAATTAGTTAACTTCGAACTTGTTTTATATGTTACGTGTTATTGCGGGTAAATATCGTGGAAGAAAAATAACTACAGGCAAGAATTTAGCTGCACGGCCCACTATGAGTAGTGTCCGAGAAGCAATATTTAGTATACTTTCTTCAAGAAAACCTATTTATAACCTAAATGTACTTGATTTATTCTGCGGAAGTGGCTCTTTTTCATTTGAAGCACTTTCTCGAGGTGCTCAACATGCATTCATGGTAGATTCAGATTATTACAATTTGCAACTGCCTAAAAAAACAGCAGAAGATTTTGGAATTACGAACGATATCACGTTAATTTGTTGCAATGCTAACGGATTACCAAGACCTATTTCAAAGTGCGATATAGTTTTTATGGACCCACCTTATAATATCAATCTGGTTAACTCAACTTTAGACGAGTTAGCTCACTCAGGCTGGTTAAATGATAATGCGTTAATAATTCTAGAAATGAGGAAAAATGAAGGTTTTGAGTGCAATAAAAACTTCAATATAATTGTGGAGCGTACCTACGGTATTGCAAAAATAATTTTTCTTTCTTCACTCACTTGAATTTCTTTTGTAAACATCTATAGCTAAGCTAAGTAAGATTTTTCCGAGGACTGAAAGAAAAAATCAATTCGTTTTGGTGGGAATAGGGTGTGTAACAGCAAATCAATACGAGTTGATATACTAGAAGAAGCAGTATGGAAAGAAATGAAGATGGTACTCAAAGAACCAGAGGCAATGACTAAGGAATATCAGCTCAGACTCGTAAAACATGAAAGTACGCAAGCAAAGGATTAACTTGAAAAGCGTGCAAGTAAAATAGAACAAGGTATAGAAAAATTAGCTTATGTATATGCAAGGGGTCATATAACGAAGGAAAAGTATGACTTAGAAGTTGAGAGCATGGAAAAGGAGTTAAAGGAATCAGAGATCAAAGGGAAGAAGCTATCGATGAAAAGAGTCTACAGAGAGAATTAGATTTTATCACAAACAGTGTAGAAAGTTTTTCCTCTGAGAGAGCTTAATCAAGCAGACTATGAAACTAAACTTGATATAATAAGAAAGTTAGTTCAACGCATTGAAATTGACGATGATAACGTACATATAGTGTTTCGATTGAAAGAACTTGCTCGAAAGGGAGTGTTAAATAAACTGTGTCAAACCGAGAAGTAAAGTAATAAATTGTAACCGTTCACGGAGATAAGGTGGTTTACAAAGTAAGTATAAAAGTGTAAAGAGATAGGAAGCTAAATATGGAATGGGTAAATGACAACAGTGCTGCAAGAAAAGGTTGTAGCAGAAAAGGCTAATCTCAAGGAAGAAATAAAAGCACTGATCAGAGAAAATGATAGCTTGAAAGCAAAAATAGTTGAATTAGAAGACAAATTGGGCTTAAATTCGCAAAATTCATCGCTGCCACCATCACGAGATATATATCGTAAGAAAGCAAAAAAGAAAAGTGATAAAAAACCAGGAGGTCAGCCAGGACATAAGGTGCATAAGCGTGAATTAATGGCTGCAGACGAGGTAGTGAGATGCACAATTGATACAATTTGTATGTGTGGAGGTAAGATTACTTTAGAAGATGAAATTATTCATCAGAAGGCAGAGTTGCCAGAAATTAAGCCAATTGTAACTGAGTACAGGTTGCAAAGAGGACATTGTAGCAGTTGTGTTAAAAGTCAATAGAAAAATTGATGTAGCTGTGAATAAGTACTTAAAATTTGTGTGGGCGTACTTATTCACAGCTATGCTATTGCTATATAGAAGCAGTTTTAGGGCTATACTCCTCAGTAAACAGTCTACCGTCTCTTACTAAAGAGTTAGCAAGGATAAGTAATTTTCTCATTGCAGCAGTAGAGGTAACTTTATATGGTTTTTTATATTGATTGTATAGCCTATCAAAGAAGATTTTTATATAAGAATTGTACCTTTGCGCACTAAGAATGCACATATGTAAAACCTTTCTAATTTGTGATCTACCACCCTGAATACACCTTTTTCCCTTACTAAAACCACTATCTCGATTAAAAGGTGCAACTCCGGAAAGGCTGGATATTTCTTTATGTTGGAGAGTTCCAAGCTCGGGTAGATAACAAATAAAAGTAATAGCTGTTATTGCACCTACACCAGGTATACTAGTTATTGACATGTACTTTTTTTTAAGCTCTTGATTTTTATCGACTAATTCCATTACCTCATCTTCTAAGACTTGAATTTGATTTTGTAAAACTGCAAGTAGCTCTTCCATTTGTTTGATTATAGATAAATCGGTTACTTGATGAGCTTGGGTTTTTTGTATTTTTGCTATTTCTACTAGTTGATTCCTGCGAGATAATTTTTGCTTCAAACAGTCAATACTACTAACTTTTAAAGGAGTGACACGCATGTCTGTATTACTAACATAACGTGAGATGATGCTACAGTCTATTTTATCAGTTTTAGTAGCAATACCAAGGCTTTTTGCATAATCTCTCACCCATCTTGGTTGAATGACATATACTTCAAAACCATGGCTTAATAAAGTATAAGCACATAATTTTTCGTACCCACCAGTTGCTTCAAGTCCAACTTTGGTTACGTTATGTAAACGCAAAAAGTCGATTATTTGATCAATAGCTTGAACGTTATTTTCAAATACTTTATGATGTCCAAGTGGATGAATATGGATATCTAGTTTATTTTTGCTAATATCAATGCCAGTAATAATATTTGATAAATTCATAATCCCTCCATAAATAATGTGTATACTGCATTTTCCACCCTTATATACGAGCCTAAAAGCTCAACCAGTTGTTCGGAACTTTCAGTATAATAAACCAGAGAGGAGAACCTTGCTGCAAAACGGTCCTTATGACCAAGAGTATGTACGGTTCCTCCTCTCTGCGTGTCTTTATACCGCCATTTCGTGACATTTATAAAGACTTGTTTTTAACATATAAGAGTATGTAATAAAAGAATTACAGCAAATTTACCCGAAGGTGTTGCAAGAGATTTTCTAGGACCCAATGCTAAAACAGTTATAAGCAGCCTTAGCGGCTTTTTTATTAACTCAAAAAGAGAGGTACAGCAAATTTTGGGCAGTATTTTTAATCTAAATATAAGCCTTGGTTTAGTCTCAAATACTGAACGCAGGGTATCGAAGAAGTGTGCATCTGAATATGAGAAAATGAAGGAAGAGTTGCAAGGAAGCGAGTATTTGCATATAGACGAAACAGGGCACAGAAATCAAGGAAAGAGAGGCTGGAGTTGGGTAATAACAAACAAAGCGTTGACACTTCTGAAGGTAAGCGAGTCTCGTGGTAAGAAGGTGTTGAAGAGTTTACTGCCAGAATATGATGGTATAGTTGTGAGCGATAGATACGCTGTATACAATTACTTCAATCGTGAAAATAGACAGATATGTTGGGCACATCTGGCAAGAGATTTTGAGAGATTTGCCCATAGTAAAAATGTTGAAGTGAGCAAAATTGGCCAAGCACTAAAATCGCTCAGCAATAAGGTGTTTGTAGTAGATAAGGCAAAAAAACAAAATTTGATAGATAATTTGAGATTTTATCGACTGGTGCGAAAAATTCGGAAAAGGGTAAAACATTTTTTACGTAAAATGACGAGGGTTGCAAATAGCACTCAAGCTTCAAGAATGGCCGCTAAGATGTTACGATCTGAGGATATGATGTGGAAGTTTTTAAGAAAACCTGAAGTGATAGAAACAACTAATAACCTTGCAGAACGGCAAATTAGACGGTACGTAATTTATCGTAAAAACAGCTTTTTCACCTGGTCAGAACGTGGAGAAAGATTCGTGGAAAGAATGTTGTCGATATTTTTGTAACCGTTCACGCAATGGCGTCAACTTAAGAGCCTTCATTAGCAGACTCTCCTAAAGACATGATGGCGTTTAGGCTTATCAACTTTGTCCATTCACGGTATAAGAAAGTAGTTTACAAAAATTGCATAATTAGTATAAAAAACAATAAACTAGATAGATGAGGGGTTGATGATAGAGGTGCTACAAGAAAAGATTGTGGTATTGGAGTCAGAAGTTGGTACTCTGAAAGCAGAGAATGATAAGTTAAGGACAAAAATAATTGAGCTAGAGGATAAGCTGGGTTTAAATTCAAAAAATTCATCGCTGCCACCATCGCAAGATGTATATCGCAAAAAGACAAAAAAGAAGAGCGATAAAAAACCAGGCGGGCAGCCAGGACATGAAGCGCACAAGCGGGAATTGATGGTAGCAGATGAGGTGGTAAAATGTTCAATTGATACAATTTGCATGTGTGGAAGCCAAGTTATTTTAGAAGAAGAAACTGTGCATCAAAAGGTTGAATTGCCAAAAATTAAACCGATAGTGACTGAATATAGGCTACAAAAAGGCTACTGTAAGGCGTGTAAGAAAAGGATCTCAGCTAGTCTGCCTGAAGGTGTGACAAGGGATCTTTTAGGAGCTAATGCAAAAGCAGTAATTAGCAGTTTTAGTGGATTTTTTATCAATTCAAAAAGGGAAGTACAGCAAATTTTGAGCAGCATATTTAATCTGAATATAAGCCTAGGTTTGGTATCAAAGACCGAGGGTAGAGTATCAGAAAAATGTATATCTGAATACGAAAAAATAAGAGAAGAGCTACGGAAAAGCAAGTATTTACATATAGATGAAACAAGCCATAGGAACCAGGGAAAGAAAGGTTGGAGTTGGGTAGTAACGAATAAAACAGCAACACTTATGAAGTTAGTTGGATCTCGCGGAAAGAAGATATTAAAAGGGCTATTGCCAGAGTATGATGGAATAGTTATAAGCGATAGGTATGCTGCGTATAATTACTTTAATCGTGAAAACAGACAGATATGCTGGGCCCATTTAGCAAGGGACTTTGAAAGGTTTTTTTACAGTAAAAATGTTGAAGTGAGCAGAATTGGCGCAGCATTAAAATCGCTGAGCAACAGGGTATTTGTGGTAGATAGAGCACGTAAACAAAACCTGATAGACAATTTAAGATTTTTCCGGTTAATGAGGAAGATTCGAAAAAGGGTGAAACATTTTTTGCGAGAGATAACAAGGGTTGCAAAAGGAACTCAGGCCTCGAGAATGGCTGCCAATATACTACGTTCTGAAGATATGATGTGGAGATTCGTGCGCAATCCTGATCTGATCGAGACAACCAATAACCTTGCAGAACGTCAGGCTAGACGGTACGTCATTTATCGTAAAAATAGTTTTTTCACTTGGTCAGAACGTGGAGAAAAGTTCATTGAAAGAATGCTTTCGATATTTTTGACTGCACGTTTGAATGATCAGAATCCTGTCCAGAAACTACAGAATTTAGTCGCTATTCCTGCCTAATTGGGAATATTCCGTGAACGGTTACGTCACTGCTTAGTTCTTTAATTCATTCTCACAATCCGTGAACGGTTACATATTTTTGACATCACGTCTAAATGGCCAGAACCCCTTTCAAAAGCTACAGAATCTAGTAGCTGTCACTGCTTAGTTCTTTAATTCATTCTCACAATCCGTGAACGGTTACAATAAATTGATAAAATGGAGGTTTGACACAGTTTATTTAACACTCCCCAACATTCTATCGGGATGCCAGTGTCAGCTACTTGCATGACATCCTCTTGCTTCTATAGGTGTCTTTATCTCGTCTACTTTATTTTGCCACACAGATACAATGGTTTCACATGCACTTGGTAGGCTATCTATTTTGACAAAGAAGGACTACCAACACCTTCAGCGTTTGCATCACTAAACTTACTTGCTACTTTATCAATAGTCCAAACTAGTGGCGTAACAACGAGCGCAGCAGCCCAAATAACAGCACTAACAACATAACTCAAAACTGTGTTAACAAATTTAGATAATGCCCTACTATGGTCCCATGTCTTACTTGACAACATGGATGAATAATCTATGAACGATTTTGTGTTACGCTTAAGATCAAAACTATCTACTACTTTCGCTAATCCTTTTGCCGGCCAGTATGACAAATACGCCAATGCTAGATATAAAGGTTGCAGAATTACACTAGCTAACGCAAAAGTAGTAGTCTGAATCATAGAAGGATTTTGGTAACTACCAAGAGCTACATTTTTCACTGGCCCAACAACACTGTTGATAAGGTAAACGGATTTATAGAAACTATTTTGTGGAATTTTGTTACATCCAACACTTTTGGTAGGAACATCTCCAAACTTAGCATATTTCTTAAAATTATCATATAAATTTAACATATTACCCCTCTAAAATAAAAACATAATTATCTTACTAATATCGCTTGTTTTAGAATAAATGCAATCACTACCTAACTAAATTATCTGTTGCACAAAAGCACATATTACCATACCATCGAAAATAAAGAGGTCAGCATGAGTTTTACTTTACCTGAGCTGCCATATGATAAAGCAGCTTTAGAACCTTACATATCTGCAAATACATTGAATTTTCATTATGATAAGCACCATAAGGGATATTTAAATAAACTCAACGAACTGGTTGAAAACACAGATTATCAACATATGGAAATTGAGGAATTAGTAACGAAAGTTCATGGAAATAATAATACAGTTCCTATTTTTAACAATGTAGCACAAGTTTGGAATCACACTTTTTATTGGAATTCAATGAAAAAAAATGGTGGTGGTAAACCTAAAGATGATGGTCTTCTAGCAAAAAAAATTCAAGATGATATCGGTGGCTTTGACAAATTTTGTGAAGAATTTTCAAATTATGGAGTAAGCCAATTTGGTAGTGGATGGGTGTGGTTAGTGCTTGAAAAAGGAAAACTCAAAATCACTAAAACTCCAAATGCGGATCTACCGCTAATTTATGGCCAAGTGCCACTACTTACTATGGATGTATGGGAGCATGCATACTATTTGGATTGCCAAAATCGCAGAATTGACTACATAAAAGTTTTTCTTGATCATTTGATCAATTGGGATTTTGTAGAAGAGAATTTAAAGAAGAATATATAAGATGAATATACCACAAGTAACAAAACTAGATAATGGTCTGCGCATAATAACTGAGCGAGTGCATGAAGTTGATTCCGTAGCTTTAAATATACGAGTTGGTGTTGGCAGTAGAGCTGAAAGTGCAAGTCAAAATGGAATATCTCATTTCCTAGAGCACATGGCTTTCAAAGGAACAAAGACAAGAACTGCTTTTGAAATTGCAAAAGCTTTTGACGACATAGGTGGAGCTTTCAATGCTTGCACCGGTAGAGAAAGTACAAGTTATTACGCAAAGGTTCTTAAAAAAGATATAAAGACTGGCATTGATATATTAATAGATATATTAATGAATTCTACATTTCCAGAGGATGAATTGGAACGCGAAAAGGGTGTTGTAATACAAGAGATTTTTCAAACTAATGATTCACCGAGCGATATCATTTTTGATAAGTATTTTGAAGCAGCTTATAAAGATCAACCATTTGGTAGGTCAATCTTGGGTACGCAAGATACTGTCAAATCTTTTACTCGAGCTAATCTAGATAACTACATAAATGAGCATTACTTTGGCGAGAACATTATATTTGCTGTTGCAGGAAATGTTGAACATGAGGAGGTTGTTCAATTAATCAAAGACTTTCTCTCAAAGATTCATTCAAAAGAGCTGAAAAAAAGCGAGAATGCAAGTTATACCGGTGGTGAGTATTTAGAACATCGTAAATTAGATCAAGTACATTTATTAATTGGTCTACCTAGTGTTTCTCGTGATGATAATAGATATCACACATTCAAAGTTCTTGATGCCATACTGGGAAGTGGCATGTCATCACGCCTGTTTCAGGAAGTAAGAGAAAAGCAGGGGCTTGCTTATTCCATTTACTCATTCAACTCTAGCTATGCTGATACAGGAATGCTTTCGATTTTTGCTGGTACAGATAGCAGTAATCTAGATAAGCTTTTGAAAGCTATAACGACAGAGTTGAAGAAATTGTCTACAGATGATTTAAAGGAAGAAGAAGTAAATAGAGTAAAAGAACGAGTAAAATCTCAAATTTTAATGTCACGCGAAAGTGTTAGCTCGCGTGCTGAAACGTTAGGACACTACTACGGTAACTATAATAAATACATCAGTAAAAACGAATTAATAGAAAAAATTAGTGCTGTTACTATTTACGATATAAAAAAAGCAGCAGAAGAATTGCTATCTCAGCATGAAAGAATTACTTTAGCTGCGATTGGAGAAATTAATTCATTGCCAAGTTACGATAAAGTGGTTTCTATGCTTAGTGTACTTTAATTATGTTGCTTATTCTCACTAAAAAGTTCAATGAATGGTTGCAAAATCCTTTCTATAAAAAGTTTGCTTTCTGGTTCATCGCATATACCACTAATCATTTTATTGAAAGTTTTTTCGCTGTTTTGTAAAAATAAATAGCTTTCTACTGATTGCACAATAGACAAGGCAGTTAAAATTCCTCCTATCACTAAACAAGAAGCTATAGCAGGTACGGTACCCACTGCAATTCCAGTTGCGATTAATGATAAACCAGCTAAGAGTGTAAAGGCTGAAACGCAAAACGCTATTTGATGGTAACCGTTCACGGATTGTGAGAATGAATTAAAGAACTAAGCAGTGACAGCTACTAGATTCTGTAGCTTTTGAAAGGGGTTCTGGCCATTTAGACGTGATGTCAAAAATATCGACAACATTCTTTCCACGAATCTTTCTCCACGTTCTGACCAGGTGAAAAAGCTGTTTTTACGATAAATTACGTACCGTCTAATTTGCCGTTCTGCAAGGTTATTAGTTGTTTCTATCACTTCAGGTTTTCTTAAAAACTTCCACATCATATCCTCAGATCGTAACATCTTAGCGGCCATTCTTGAAGCTTGAGTGCTATTTGCAACCCTCGTCATTTTACGTAAAAAATGTTTTACCCTTTTCCGAATTTTTCGCACCAGTCGATAAAATCTCAAATTATCTATCAAATTTTGTTTTTTTGCCTTATCTACTACAAACACCTTATTGCTGAGCGATTTTAGTGCTTGGCCAATTTTGCTCACTTCAACATTTTTACTATGGGCAAATCTCTCAAAATCTCTTGCCAGATGTGCCCAACATATCTGTCTATTTTCACGATTGAAGTAATTGTATACAGCGTATCTATCGCTCACAACTATACCATCATATTCTGGCAGTAAACTCTTCAACACCTTCTTACCACGAGACTCGCTTACCTTCAGAAGTGTCAACGCTTTGTTTGTTATTACCCAACTCCAGCCTCTCTTTCCTTGATTTCTGTGCCCTGTTTCGTCTATATGCAAATACTCGCTTCCTTGCAACTCTTCCTTCATTTTCTCATATTCAGATGCACACTTCTTCGATACCCTGCGTTCAGTATTTGAGACTAAACCAAGGCTTATATTTAGATTAAAAATACTGCCCAAAATTTGCTGTACCTCTCTTTTTGAGTTAATAAAAAAGCCGCTAAGGCTGCTTATAACTGTTTTAGCATTGGGTCCTAGAAAATCTCTTGCAACACCTTCGGGTAAATTTGCTGTAATTCTTTTATTACATACTCTTATATGTTAAAAACAAGTCTTTATAAATGTCACGAAATGGCGGTATAAAGACACGCAGAGAGGAGGAACCGTACATACTCTTGGTCATAAGGACCGTTTTGCAGCAAGGTTCTCCTCTCTGGTTTATTATACTGAAAGTTCCGAACAACTGGTTGAGCTTTTAGGCTCGTATATAAGGGTGGAAAATGCAGTATACACATTATTTATGGAGGGATTATGAATTTATCAAATATTATTACTGGCATTGATATTAGCAAAAATAAACTAGATATCCATATTCATCCACTTGGACATCATAAAGTATTTGAAAATAACGTTCAAGCTATTGATCAAATAATCGACTTTTTGCGTTTACATAACGTAACCAAAGTTGGACTTGAAGCAACTGGTGGGTACGAAAAATTATGTGCTTATACTTTATTAAGCCATGGTTTTGAAGTATATGTCATTCAACCAAGATGGGTGAGAGATTATGCAAAAAGCCTTGGTATTGCTACTAAAACTGATAAAATAGACTGTAGCATCATCTCACGTTATGTTAGTAATACAGACATGCGTGTCACTCCTTTAAAAGTTAGTAGTATTGACTGTTTGAAGCAAAAATTATCTCGCAGGAATCAACTAGTAGAAATAGCAAAAATACAAAAAACCCAAGCTCATCAAGTAACCGATTTATCTATAATCAAACAAATGGAAGAGCTACTTGCAGTTTTACAAAATCAAATTCAAGTCTTAGAAGATGAGGTAATGGAATTAGTCGATAAAAATCAAGAGCTTAAAAAAAAGTACATGTCAATAACTAGTATACCTGGTGTAGGTGCAATAACAGCTATTACTTTTATTTGTTATCTACCCGAGCTTGGAACTCTCCAACATAAAGAAATATCCAGCCTTTCCGGAGTTGCACCTTTTAATCGAGATAGTGGTTTTAGTAAGGGAAAAAGGTGTATTCAGGGTGGTAGATCACAAATTAGAAAGGTTTTACATATGTGCATTCTTAGTGCGCAAAGGTACAATTCTTATATAAAAATCTTCTTTGATAGGCTATACAATCAATATAAAAAACCATATAAAGTTACCTCTACTGCTGCAATGAGAAAATTACTTATCCTTGCTAACTCTTTAGTAAGAGACGGTAGACTGTTTACTGAGGAGTATAGCCCTAAAACTGCTTCTATATAGCAATAGCATAGCTGTGAATAAGTACGCCCACACAAATTTTAAGTACTTATTCACAGCTACATCAATTTTTCTATTGACTTTTAACACAACTGCTACAATGTCCTCTTTGCAACCTGTACTCAGTTACAATTGGCTTAATTTCTGGCAACTCTGCCTTCTGATGAATAATTTCATCTTCTAAAGTAATCTTACCTCCACACATACAAATTGTATCAATTGTGCATCTCACTACCTCGTCTGCAGCCATTAATTCACGCTTATGCACCTTATGTCCTGGCTGACCTCCTGGTTTTTTATCACTTTTCTTTTTTGCTTTCTTACGATATATATCTCGTGATGGTGGCAGCGATGAATTTTGCGAATTTAAGCCCAATTTGTCTTCTAATTCAACTATTTTTGCTTTCAAGCTATCATTTTCTCTGATCAGTGCTTTTATTTCTTCCTTGAGATTAGCGTAACCGTTCACGCAATGGCGTCAACTTAAGAGCCTTCATTAGCAGACTCTCCTAAAGACATGATGGCGTTTAGGCTTATCAACTTTGTCCATTCACGGTATAAGAAAGTAGTTTACAAAAATTGCATAATTAGTATAAAAAACAATAAACTAGATAGATGAGGGGTTGATGATAGAGGTGCTACAAGAAAAGATTGTGGTATTGGAGTCAGAAGTTGGTACTCTGAAAGCAGAGAATGATAAGTTAAGGACAAAAATAATTGAGCTAGAGGATAAGCTGGGTTTAAATTCAAAAAATTCATCGCTGCCACCATCGCAAGATGTATATCGCAAAAAGACAAAAAAGAAGAGCGATAAAAAACCAGGCGGGCAGCCAGGACATGAAGCGCACAAGCGGGAATTGATGGTAGCAGATGAGGTGGTAAAATGTTCAATTGATACAATTTGCATGTGTGGAAGCCAAGTTATTTTAGAAGAAGAAACTGTGCATCAAAAGGTTGAATTGCCAAAAATTAAACCGATAGTGACTGAATATAGGCTACAAAAAGGCTACTGTAAGGCGTGTAAGAAAAGGATCTCAGCTAGTCTGCCTGAAGGTGTGACAAGGGATCTTTTAGGAGCTAATGCAAAAGCAGTAATTAGCAGTTTTAGTGGATTTTTTATCAATTCAAAAAGGGAAGTACAGCAAATTTTGAGCAGCATATTTAATCTGAATATAAGCCTAGGTTTGGTATCAAAGACCGAGGGTAGAGTATCAGAAAAATGTATATCTGAATACGAAAAAATAAGAGAAGAGCTACGGAAAAGCAAGTATTTACATATAGATGAAACAAGCCATAGGAACCAGGGAAAGAAAGGTTGGAGTTGGGTAGTAACGAATAAAACAGCAACACTTATGAAGTTAGTTGGATCTCGCGGAAAGAAGATATTAAAAGGGCTATTGCCAGAGTATGATGGAATAGTTATAAGCGATAGGTATGCTGCGTATAATTACTTTAATCGTGAAAACAGACAGATATGCTGGGCCCATTTAGCAAGGGACTTTGAAAGGTTTTTTTACAGTAAAAATGTTGAAGTGAGCAGAATTGGCGCAGCATTAAAATCGCTGAGCAACAGGGTATTTGTGGTAGATAGAGCACGTAAACAAAACCTGATAGACAATTTAAGATTTTTCCGGTTAATGAGGAAGATTCGAAAAAGGGTGAAACATTTTTTGCGAGAGATAACAAGGGTTGCAAAAGGAACTCAGGCCTCGAGAATGGCTGCCAATATACTACGTTCTGAAGATATGATGTGGAGATTCGTGCGCAATCCTGATCTGATCGAGACAACCAATAGTAACCGTTCACGGAATATTCCCAATTAGGCAGGAATAGCGACTAAATTCTGTAGTTTCTGGACAGGATTCTGATCATTCAAACGTGCAGTCAAAAATATCGAAAGCATTCTTTCAATGAACTTTTCTCCACGTTCTGACCAAGTGAAAAAACTATTTTTACGATAAATGACGTACCGTCTAGCCTGACGTTCTGCAAGGTTATTGGTTGTCTCGATCAGATCAGGATTGCGCACGAATCTCCACATCATATCTTCAGAACGTAGTATATTGGCAGCCATTCTCGAGGCCTGAGTTCCTTTTGCAACCCTTGTTATCTCTCGCAAAAAATGTTTCACCCTTTTTCGAATCTTCCTCATTAACCGGAAAAATCTTAAATTGTCTATCAGGTTTTGTTTACGTGCTCTATCTACCACAAATACCCTGTTGCTCAGCGATTTTAATGCTGCGCCAATTCTGCTCACTTCAACATTTTTACTGTAAAAAAACCTTTCAAAGTCCCTTGCTAAATGGGCCCAGCATATCTGTCTGTTTTCACGATTAAAGTAATTATACGCAGCATACCTATCGCTTATAACTATTCCATCATACTCTGGCAATAGCCCTTTTAATATCTTCTTTCCGCGAGATCCAACTAACTTCATAAGTGTTGCTGTTTTATTCGTTACTACCCAACTCCAACCTTTCTTTCCCTGGTTCCTATGGCTTGTTTCATCTATATGTAAATACTTGCTTTTCCGTAGCTCTTCTCTTATTTTTTCGTATTCAGATATACATTTTTCTGATACTCTACCCTCGGTCTTTGATACCAAACCTAGGCTTATATTCAGATTAAATATGCTGCTCAAAATTTGCTGTACTTCCCTTTTTGAATTGATAAAAAATCCACTAAAACTGCTAATTACTGCTTTTGCATTAGCTCCTAAAAGATCCCTTGTCACACCTTCAGGCAGACTAGCTGAGATCCTTTTCTTACACGCCTTACAGTAGCCTTTTTGTAGCCTATATTCAGTCACTATCGGTTTAATTTTTGGCAATTCAACCTTTTGATGCACAGTTTCTTCTTCTAAAATAACTTGGCTTCCACACATGCAAATTGTATCAATTGAACATTTTACCACCTCATCTGCTACCATCAATTCCCGCTTGTGCGCTTCATGTCCTGGCTGCCCGCCTGGTTTTTTATCGCTCTTCTTTTTTGTCTTTTTGCGATATACATCTTGCGATGGTGGCAGCGATGAATTTTTTGAATTTAAACCCAGCTTATCCTCTAGCTCAATTATTTTTGTCCTTAACTTATCATTCTCTGCTTTCAGAGTACCAACTTCTGACTCCAATACCACAATCTTTTCTTGTAGCACCTCTATCATCAACCCCTCATCTATCTAGTTTATTGTTTTTTATACTAATTATGCAATTTTTGTAAACTACTTTCTTATACCGTGAATGGACAAAGTTGATAAGCCTAAACGCCATCATGTCTTTAGGAGAGTCTGCTAATGAAGGCTCTTAAGTTGACGCCATTGCGTGAACGGTTACCAACCAATAACCTTGCAGAACGTCAGGCTAGACGGTACGTCATTTATCGTAAAAATAGTTTTTTCACTTGGTCAGAACGTGGAGAAAAGTTCATTGAAAGAATGCTTTCGATATTTTTGACTGCACGTTTGAATGATCAGAATCCTGTCCAGAAACTACAGAATTTAGTCGCTATTCCTGCCTAATTGGGAATATTCCGTGAACGGTTACAGATTAGCGTTTTCTGCTACAACCTTTTCTTGCAGCACTGTTGTCATTTACCCATTCCATATTTAGCTTCCTATCTCTTTACACTTTTATACTTACTTTGTAAACCACCTTATCTCCGTGAACGGTTACTAATTTTCGCCAATAAGCTTTCTACTGAATTTTTGTTATTGAGCTCGCACAGATCAAAGACAAGTTTTGAGTCAAAAATACCCTTAATATTATAATAAGGGACTGGTAAAATGTGTCTAGTAAGTTTTCTTCTCTATGCAACTGCACCTCAAGCTAATAATGGACCATCAGGCGTATTACCAATTACATTGATCTGGTTTAATATTTTATTAGTGGGGTAAAAATAATTTTTTATAAACTCCTTATATATAGCTGTTAATTTATGTATATCGTCTATTGATACGCATTCATTTACCTGATGTGCGGTTTTGTTGATCATACCAAATTCAATTACTGGACAAATATCCTTAATAAACGCAGCATCAGATGTGCCACCATTTGTACTCAGCACAGCATCAATGCCGGTAATTTTATTTATCGCATCAAGCATAATATCAGTATTTCTATCAGGAATAGAGAGAAAAACGTTTCTGCTGCTCTGCATAGACAGTTTATAATCGTTAGTCACATTGGTGCATATTGCATCAATCATCTTATATAAAACGTCTGGTGTTTGTGTATTGTTATATCGAACATTAAAACCTGCTGCTATTGAACTAGGTATTAGATTATTAGTATTATTTCCAACGTCGATAGTAGTAATTTCGCAATGTGAAGGCTGAAAGTATTTATTACCAGTATCAAAAGTGGTATCTTTTATCTTACTTAGTATCGATACCATTTTATATATTGGATTATCTGCTAGATCTGGGTAGGCAACGTGCCCTTGTTTACCATGGCAAATCAATTTAAATGTTGCAGAACCTCTTCTACCTATTTTTATGGTATCACCTAATTTCTCACTACTCGTTGGTTCTCCAACTATACAAAAATCTATCTTTTTTTGCTTGCTTTTCATCCATTCCAAAACGGCCTTTGTTCCATGTTCTTCCGTGCTTTCTTCAGCGCTGGTAATCAATGCACTGATTGAACCGCTGAATCGAAACTTACCTGCAACTGAATCTACGATAGCAGCAATAAATGCAGCTACTCCGCCTTTCATATCAGCTGCTCCTCTTCCATATAGCATTCCATCTCTAACTTCTGGCTTAAATGGATCAGATATCCAATCTTTTAACTCACCTGGTGGTACAACATCAACATGTCCAGCAAAACACAAGTTTGGTACTCCATTTATATATTTCGCATAAAGATTTTTAACTTTATCACCAAACTCTAAAATCTCACATTCAAAACCACTTTTCTTGAGAATGGCTGCTATATGCTCTATTGCCCCATCGTCTTTTGGTGTTATACTTTTAAAAGAAATTAATTTCTTAGTTAGTTCTACAGGGTCAATCTTCATATCAATCTTGAAATACTAACATTACCGTATTGTAAACATTCTATGCGATATTTAAAACAAATATTACAGCACACAGAACAAGTTTTTATTAGGGAAGTAACAGTACTTGCTGATAATATCTATGAAATATGTAGACAATACGGAAATGACATTTTTCTGATTGCAGATAAAAATACAGCAAAACTTTTAAACAAAAACATACTTAATAAAGTTTCTCATTTAATTATTCCAGCCACACCTGTCATTCCAGCGCGTGACTATGATGGATCACAGTGTCACGCTACTTGGATGACACCAAATAGACTGAACAGAGCTGCTTCTCTCCAAGCTGTAAACCTAGTTAGAAATAAAGCAAAAGATAGTGACTTAATGGTTGCATTTGGCAGTGGCACTGTTAATGATATCTGTAAGTACGCAAGCTATTTAGAAGGCAAAGACTACATATCCTTTCCAACAGCTGCTTCCATGAATGGATATAGCTCTGCAAACGCTTCAATATTAGTTGATGGATATAAAAAATCGTTCGGAGCACATCTTCCAAAGGCAATATACATTGATACCGATATAATTGCCAACGCACCACCACGCCTCACATTAAGTGGATTTGCAGATTTCATCTGCCGTTCAACAGTACAAGCCGATTGGCTATTATCTCATCTATTACTTGGCACAGAATATAATGAACTCCCCTTTAAACTTGTTCGCAATCTGGAGGAAATTTTGCTCAGAGAACACTTGGCACTTGCTAAAAAAGATAAAAGAGTAGTTTTATTACTTATGGAAGCCTTATTGATTTCAGGACTCGGAATGGTGATGTCAAAAGGCAGTTACTCTGCAAGTCAAGGAGAACATATGATAGCTCATGCAATTGAGATGGTAACACAGGATTATTCTTCCTCGTTACATGGGGAAAAAATTGCTGTGACAACGATTACCATGGCTAACTTGCAAGAGGAGATATTGTCAATACGAAACCCGATTACCAAACCGATCACTTTAGATGTAAAACATATAACTCAGTGCTTTGGTAATACCGAATTTATAAAAATTCTAAAGCAGAAGCAAATGATGCAGCAAAAAATTCAAGAGATTATTTGCAAAGAATGGAGTAATATTTCTAGTTTAATTAAGCAAAATTTACTATCTGCAAAACACCTGCAGAAAGTATTTGAAGATCTATCAATTCCGTACTTACCGGAGCATCTTAATTGGAACAAAGAGCAATATTGCAAGGTAGTCAATCTTACATTTGCAACAAGAGATAGATTCACCTTTCTTGACCTGGCTGGTTGTATAGAAAAAAGTTAGATTTTGTGTATTCGTTCAGTAGGGTAGCAAAATAAGATAGACAAAAACACAGTAACAAATGGTGTCATGCAAGTAGCTATCCAGCCTTTCTTAACAACAAAAACTTAGCATGACTTTTGTGCTCAAAAAACTTCTGGATTCCAGCAGGCTTTGTTGCATCACTCTTCGGATAATAGGTAACGTGGAATAAATTCATGAAGCTATCTCAAATTTAGCCATGCCTATATCAGTAAATTTGTTAAGCAAATAACACTTGAGTAGCAGTTCTCTCTCACGATTAACCTCAGATTTGTTTCTAAAACTAAACCCAAATGTTTGCTTCAGTCGCGAGAAAAAACTTTCTATATAAGATCTCTTCCCATAATTTATCTCTTTTTTCCACCTCTTCATACCATCTTCATCATATGACTTTATGAGCTTGATTGTAGAATTTCTCTCATCCATATAATCCAACTTTGGATGCTCTACTGAATTATTTTGCGGAGGAATCCTTGTCTTTATGTCAAGCTCATCGCACAGTTTGTATAACTTCTTTCGATTATATGCCCTGTCTGCATATAGTGTGCTTATATTATATTTAACATCAATCCTTGCAATAAGATCACATGCTCCATAGTGGTCAGAATAAACTCCGCCACTGTATTTTGCTGCTATAACTTTTTTGCTACCTATCTCTAGCATTACATGCAGTTTTCTTGTTTGCTCATAGCGGCGATACTTTCTATCTGTACCATTTGCCTTGCTATGACCTGGAATATTATTGTAGATCAGTACTATCTATGGCAATCTCAATATCTTCTGTATTATTTTTATCATGTCTTCGATCATTAATTTTGATGTTAAGTTTTTTAAGCCTTCTTGAGGCCTGGGAATAGCTAATAACTTGCAAGTTTTTCCTTACTTGCTCAAGGTACCCTGCTATAAATCCCGCTGTTTGTCTCAGACCTATTCTAAATAAATAAGTTATTATGTGAACCAGAATCACGACCTTATCGCTATAAATATAGTTGCCACCAGCCATTTTTGGACCTTTTTCGTACCAATTTTCTATGGCATCATTGACGTAATAAAAAATATTTCCCCTCTCTTGGAGAAATTTGTTATATTCATGGCAGTTACTGACTCTCATTTTTTGTGGCATATTTTTCTTTAGTAGGTTAAATGCTTGTCTTATAGTGAATTTTGTCAGTAACTGCCAGTTCTTTTTATTTGACCTATGCAACAAAGCCATTCCAGCATCAAGTGCTGGAATGACATGGTAAAATATTATTCAAGTAGCCTCTGTCCCAATACCTATTCGGTGTCATTCAAGTCAACTCTTTTCTTGTCATCCCAGTGCCTAGACACTGGGATCCAGAAAACTTCACTTTAAATGAGTGCATTAGATTGTCTTTATATAGATGCCAGTGTCAGCTACTCGGATGAAATTCATTTAGTTGTCTTTTCTCATCTACCTTACCACTTTCTTGAACGGATACCATTAGCCATTCCCCTGAATAGATACAACAAATGTTGTATCTTTATCACTTCACATACATTATTCCATATACTATATGAACAACTGAAAAAAACTTCAGTTAATTGACAATGAATCACGTTATTTTGTCAAGTGCGCTGCTATCGCCAAACCATAGCTTAGCTTGAGTGGCTGAGGAGGGATTTGAACCCCCGACCAAGAGATTATGATCCTCCTGCTCTACCACTGAGCTACTCAGCCTAATTAAAAACCTTGCTATATATGTAATCTATATGTTTCATATAATACTTCAAATCAAACAAAGACTCAAGTTTTTCAGAGTCAATAATTCCATGCAAGGATTTATCTTGTTTCAATTCGAACAGAAAATCACTGTTATCTTGCTTTACTTTCATTGCATTATTCTGAACAATTTTATATGCCTCTTCCCTCGCCAAACCACTATTTACCAACTCGAGTAATACTCGTTGTGAAAAAACCAAGCCTTTTGAAGAATTTAAGTTCTTTTCAATGTTTTCCTTATTGATCACCAATTTATCTATCAAATCTGTTAATCGTACTAAAGCAAAATCCATTGCTATACAAGCATCAGGAGCAATGCATCTTTCCACAGACGAGTGCGATATATCTCGTTCGTGCCATAATGCAACATTTTCTAATGCAGGAAAAACATAGCTGCGTATTAAGCGTGAGAGCCCAGTCAAATTCTCACTTAAAATAGGATTACACTTATGCGGCATAGCAGAACTTCCCTTCTGACCAGTGGAAAAATACTCAGAAATTTCTCCAACTTCAGTTCTTTGCAAGTGACGTATTTCAACGGCAATATTCTCTATTGAACTTGCAATCACTCCTAAAACTGAAAAGAATATTGCGTGTCTATCACGAGGAATGACTTGAGACGATATGGTTTCAGGTATAAGTCCCATTTCTTTCGCTACATACTCTTCAACAAACGGATCAACATTTGAAAAATTACCTACTGCACCTGATATTTTACAAATCGAGATCTCTGTTTTCGCGCTAATTAATCTCTGATAATTGCGTTTAAATTCGGCATAAAATCTAGCAAATTTTAATCCAAGAGTTGTTGATTCTGCATGCATTCCATGACTGCGACCAACACAAACAATATTTTTATAGTCCTCAGCCTTTTTTTTCAGTGCTGCAAGTATATTTTTTAAATTTTCGAGCAAAATATCACATGATTCCTTTAACTGAACCGCAAGGCATGTATCTAAAACGTCAGAACTTGTCATTCCATAATGAAGATAACGAACATCAACTCCCGCTTCTTCAGCAACATATGTTAAAAAAGCTATAACATCATGTTTTACAATGGATTCAATTTCGTTAATACGTTCAATATCAAATTCAATAACATCAGAGAGCTTCTGAGCAACACTATTTGGAATCACTCTTAACTCTGCTTGAGCTTCACACGCTAATTTTTCTATTTTGAGCCATATATTAAACTTATTTTTTTCTTCCCAAATGGAAGACATTTCTTTGCGGCTATAGCGTGGGATCATTTTTGATTTATTCCAATAATGGTGTCATTCCAGTGCATGACACTGGAATCCAGATATAAAAGTATTTGCAAATTATTCAATGGACAACGGATTCTAGAAGCATAAAATAATGTCCATGATGAAATAAACTGGATCCCAGTGTCACGCACTGGGATGACATGAGGGGAGCACTGGGATGATACCAGCTTAGCAATGGAAGACATTTCTTTACGACTATAACAAGGGATCATCTTTGATCAGCTATCATCACCATCAGTAGCTTCTTTACTCGCATCTTGCTCTGCCTCTTGTTGCTCAGATTTCTGATTTTGCAACTTTACTTGCCTCAATTCATGTGCATCTTTTTCAGATCTTACAACGTATATAGTAATTGGAACTATCACTTTACTATGTAATTCTATATTTACTTGATACTCGCCCAAATTTTTGATACTTATTCCACCAAAAGATAAACTATGATGACTTATATCATATCCTTCTTGTAATAAAGTTTTTGCAATTTCACGTGTGGTTACAGAGCCAAAAATCTTTCCATCCTCTGAAGCTTGCTTTATTAATATAATAAATTTATCATGCAGTGATGATGCAAGCACTTTTGCTGCATTTAATTTTTTGATATTTTCTTCTTCCAATAATAAACGCTGTTCCTCTAACTTTATTAAATTTTCCTTAGTGGCTTTCATCGCCTTTTTTTGTGGAAAAAGAAAATTACGTGCATAACCTGGCTTAACTTTAACAACTTCACCAAGCTTACCTAAAGTTGTTATATTTTCCTTTAAAATTATTAACATAAATTACCTAACTTTTTTAGTACAGTAAGGAGCAAGAGCTAAAAAGCGTGCTCTTATAATTGCTAAGCGCAACTTTCTTTGTTTTCTTGCGCACACACCTGTTAACCTTCTAGGTAATATTCTACCATAGTCAGAGGTGAATTTGGACAATAAATCTATATTCTTATAGTCTATGTCCTCATCTTTAGATGCAGTAAGAGGACAGACCTTAGGACGCCTAAAGCCAGTTCTGTTATTTACAGACACGTAAGAATTATTAAAACTATTTCGTCTTTTCATCATTATGCACTTTTCTCCTCAATTTGTTTATCCAGCATGTAAGATTTACCTTTAAAAAACTCATTAACCCGTACAGACAAGTGGCGAATAATATTCTCATTCAGTTTTACTCTACGCTCAAATTCATCCATAATGCTTGAAGTAAAACTTATACACATCATACAGTAATGACCACTTTTCATCTTATTTATTGGGTATGCAAAATCCAATAGACCCCAATATTCATATTTTATCAATCCTGAAGCTTCAATATTTTTCAAAAGCACTTCCAGCGTTTTACTCAATTGATTTGAGTCTACTATTTTAAAACTTTTTAAAACCTCTTGAAGGGGCTTTATTAGATGTTGTGAAATATTTTCCTTAAAAGCATTTACTACATTATAGATAAATGCACTTTTAGTGTTAGCTCCTGGAAGGTCCATAAAATTTTGTTTTATTCCCATATCACTTAGTTCATTTTTCAATTCTTTATCGATTCTTGACTTTATTTCTTTTAAATTTGAAAAATCTTCTTCCAATTCAACCCATAAAATTTTTGTCAGAGTTTCAAAAAAATCAGAGTAAACAATCAGACTTTTTTTAATGCTTTCAGTACTTGCCTCTAGCTCTTGTTTTGTAACTGTGCTATGTTCTCTTTCTATGAGACCTTTAACCTCCTGAGAAATAACATCTGCTTTAATATTTTTCAACAAAATAGCCAATTCTTGGACCATTTCTTCTACTTCTTGCTGCAATAAGTTCGGTTGTGCTATAAAAGTAAATTCATAGAGATTCACTATATCTTCCTTTAATGTCAATTAAACACTTTATTATATAAAACTTTTTTATATAAGCAAGTTATTTGTATTAATTTCTACGCCTTCAATCCAACTTAAGTGAGATATTTCATAAATAGCTTGGGGGGTGATTGAATATGTACCTGGCAACAAGATGCTGACTTTATGTTTTTCGAGAAGAAACTTTAGCATTATTTTGGTTTTGCCTCCATTTTTCAACACTGAATTCAACTCCTCAGCAACTTTTTGCGAGTCTGCACATACAGCAGTTAAAACTAATCCTTTCATTAGAGAAGTAACCTTTTCTGTAAATTCAGATATGTCCTTTCCTGATAGTCTCGTTGTGTTTTCTGAAATTTCAAGATCAATTATCACAAATGCTCCAGGTGAAAATAGATTCCTTTTTTCTTCTATTATTTCATTATTGTAGAATGCTATTTCAGAAACATTGTGGGGATCAGAAAGTGTTAGGATAACAAATCTTCCACGTTCTGAGGTTCTCATACGCACATTTAATATTACACCAGCAGTTTTTATCGTCTTACTCTCTCCGATAAACCCAATATTTAATTTTTTCAAGAGAGTTCTAAACTTTTCAAGTGGATGATTAGTTAAGTAAAATCCCAATGAAAATAACTCATGCTCTAATTTTTCCTCTTCATTAAAATCTTCCACGTTCTCAAGTTTTGGCTTCAGAATATCAAGATTACCAAATAAAGCAGCTTGATTTGACTGCCTATTTTTATTTGCAAAGTAAATCAATGTGTCTATTGACTCGTATAACTGCTTTCTATTTTTGTGCACACTATCGAATGTTCCAGATTTAATTAAACTTTCTAATGCCCTTTTATTTATTATATGCCCCAAATTTTGAATGAATTCCCATATGTCCTTATAAGAACTTGAGCGTGCATTTACTATTCCTTCTGCTATAGCAAAACCAACATTACGCAAAGCAGCAATTCCGTAGCGTATGTGCTCACCCTCTATTGAAAATTCAGCCTTAGATTTGCTGATATCAGGCGAAAGAACAGCAACTCCACTGAATTTTGCAGCATGATAAAACAAATTCAGTTTGTCTCTATCATCAATGTTGAGATTCATCAAGGCCGTAAAAAATTCTAGCGGGTAGTTAGCCTTAAGGTAAGCTGTTTGGTAAGATATAATCGCATATGCTGCAGCGTGGGATTTATTAAATCCATAACCAGCAAATTTTGCAACAAGATCAAAAATATAACTTGCCCTGTCGTAATCAACACCGTTTTTTGTTGCTCCTTGAACAAAAAGTTCACGTTGTTTATCCATCTCTGCCTTAATTTTCTTACCCATGGCACGTCTGAGTAAATCCGCCTCTGCTAAGCTATATCCAGAGAGAATACGCGCTATTTCCATTACCTGTTCTTGGTAGATTATTACTCCGAATGTTTCTTTTAACACCTCCTCAAGCAATGGATGAATGTAATCTGGCTTTTCAAGTCCATGCTTTCTTGCAACATAAGTTGGAATGTTATCCATAGGCCCTGGGCGATAAAGAGAAATTAAAGCGATGATATCTTCAATGCAGTCTGGCTTTAGTTTGATTAAAGCTTCTCTCATTCCCGAACTTTCAAGCTGAAACACTCCGATTGAATCACCTCTTGAGAGCATTTCATAGGTTCTTTGATCAATCAAAGAAACCGAGGAAATATCAAATTTTTTTTCATCACGATTAATTAAACGACATACATGATCTATTAGTGTTAGCGTACCAAGTCCAAGAAAATCAAATTTTATTAACCCAGCTTTCTCTACATATTTCATGCTGTATTGAGTGATTGGCAGAGCCGAATTTGGATCATAATAGACGGGAACAAAATTTTCTAATTTTTGATCGCATATTACAATTCCAGCAGCATGAGTTGAAACGTGACGATATATTCCTTCGAGCTTTAGTGATATATCAAGAAGCTTTGCAATTACCTCATCACTATCTCGTTCTTTCTGTAGGTTTTGATCAAGCTCTATCGCTTGCGATAAAGTTACAGGATTTACTGGATTAAATGGAACCATTTTAGATATTTTATCCACTTGAGAGTAAGGCATTTGCAATACTCTACCAACATCACGCAATACTGCCCTTGCTTGCAATTTTCCAAAAGTGATTATTTGAGCAACATAACCGTACTTTTTCTGAACATAATCAATAACCAGGTCCCTTTTCTCTTGGCAGAAATCGATATCAAAGTCAGGCATCGATACACGATCAGGATTTAAAAATCTTTCAAAGATCAGACCAAACTTTATTGGATCAAGATCTGTAATTTGTAAGCTCCAAGCAACAATCGATCCAGCACCAGAACCTCTTCCCGGTCCAACTGGAATGCCATTTGCTTTGCTCCAACGAATGAAATCAGAAACTATCAAAAAGTAGCCAGCGTAGTTCATCGAAGTTATTACGCTTAGTTCGTAATTCAGCCGATCGTAGTATTGTTTAAGGTCTATGTCCGTTTCATTTGCAATGCGGAATTCTAATCCTGCAACTGCCTGCTCCCTCAGTTCTTCATTCTCAGTTTTATTTTCTCGACAAGGAAATTTAGGCAAGATAGGCTGCCTGCTTCTTGGCATGTAAGAGCACCGCTTAGCTATCACTGAAGTGTTATGAATTGCTTCGGGAATGTCGCTGAACAGTTCCTCCATTTCTGCCACAGATTTGAAGTAATGCTCGGTAGTTAACTTCTTTCTGTTATTCTCGAGAGCATAACTGCCCTCCGATATGCACGTTAATATGTCATAAGCCTCATAGTCAGACTTATTTGGAAAAAACACATCATTCGTTGCAACTAGTGGTATATTGCGCTGATAAGCAAAATCTATTAAAGCTTCTTCAAGCTCTAGCTCTTTATTCAGCCCATGACGCTGCAATTCAACATATAAATGACCATCGAATGCTGAGAGCAGTCTTTTTATCGTTTCTTTATCTTGCTTCAATAACAGTTGAGCCAATATGCCGTCATATCCACCAGTTAAGGCGATTAGGCCTGAACTTAAATTTAATAGCTCATCAAAATCAACGTAAGGAATATCGCTGTTATTCTTGCGCTTTTTAAAAGACTCACTCACCAAGGTGACTAAATTAGTGTACCCTTGTTCATTTTTTGCAAGTAGGAGTATTGATAAATTTTGTTCTAAGTGTCGAACGATAATATTGCATCCTATTATTAGCTGTATTCCCTTATTTGCCGCATATTCTGCAAACTCAAGTGAGCCAAATAAGTTGCCTGAATCAGTAACTGCAACCGCCGGCATTTTGTTCTGCAAACAAAGACCAATCAGCTCCTCAATTTTAACCGAACTCTCAAGCAGAGAATAAACGCTATGAACACGCAAGTGTATGAACATAAAAAACTTTAGATTAGCAATAAAAGGATAACATTAATTTGCTCGTAGGGATATGAAAAGGTCTAACACTGAAATAACACCAAAGAGGCTACTTGAATCTAATTTACTATTCACAATCCCAGTTATTAGCTTGTTTTAATTGACTTTTTATCATAATTATGTAATAATTAAATAACTCTTTTAATATTGAAGGTAAAATCATGACAGGAGAATATGAATCACTGGAAAAAGTACTGAGGACGATTGAGGCTGAGAAAGATTTAAATCTCAATAATATAATTGAGAAAATAAAAACAGAACTAGAGGAACAGGATCAAGGTCTATATAAAGAGTGGGAAAAAGGTGCATTTGATGTAAATCATGGATTTAGCTTAAATATTTCAGGGATAGAGTACTCAAAGTTTCCATTATTAATAATAGCTGCTCGGAATGGTTACACAAAGACAGTAGGGGTTTTACTCGGAGTAGGAGCAGATATTAATGAGAAAGATAGTTTTAGTTGCACTGCTTTGTGCCATGCTGCTTTGTGTGGTCGCAAAGAGATAGTAGAGTTTTTAATCTCAAAAGAAGCAGATGTTAATGCGAAAGGTAGTTTTGGGTGCACTGTTTTGCACAATGCTGCTTTGTGTGGTTGCAAAGAGATAGTAGAGTTTTTAACCTCAAAAGGAGCAGATGTTAATGCGAAAGATATTTTTAATTGCACTGCTTTGCACTATGCTGCTTTGTATGGTCGCAAAGAGGTAGTAGAGTTTTTAACCTCAAAAGGAGCAGATGTTAATGCGAAAAATATTTTTAATTGCACTGCTTTGCACTATGCTGCTTTTAATGATCACACAAAGATAAAAGAGGCTTTATTCGGAAGAGGAGCAGATTTTGATGTAGACGAACCTCTTTTTTTACATAATGATGCTAAGAATGGTTGCGTAGGTATAGTAGGGATTTTACTTGGAAAAGGAGCACGTGTTAATGCAGTAGATTTATTTAAAAAGACTCCTTTAGATTATGCTAAGAATCAAGACTTAGTAAAAGCTCTATTAGACGCAGGAGGACGTTCTTTTGTGGAAGAACATAATAATAAGGCAATGATTGCTGGTGGAGTGAATACATTATTAGGCACTGCTATAGCAGTGGCACTTTTTACAACTGGAACAATTACAGCTCAGTTGATACCTATCGTTATAGCAGTGGTTGTAGTTACAGCAGCAGCACTGGTAGTTGGTTGTGCTACATATGCGCGGTCAAAGCCTAGTACTAAAGTTGATGGAGCAGAAAAACCAATTGTCAACTCAATAAATGAACAGCAGGGAGTTACTGGCATTTCTTCATAGTAGAGCGCGTGACGCACATCTGTACAGAGTCGAAGATGTCATGCAAGTAGCTGACACTGGCATCTATATAAAGGCAATCTAGTTCACTCATTTAAAGTGAAGTTTTCTGGATCCCAGTGTCTGGGCACTGGGATGACAACGAAGGGGCTGCTTGAATAACAACGAAGGGTTATTTGGATAATAGCCGTACTTGATCTGGATTCCAGTGTCTAAGCACTGGGATGACAAGAGGGGATACTAGGATGACAACGAAGGTGCTGGAATGAAAGAAGTGTGAGATAAAGCTACTTGTATAACTGTTGCACATCCATAAACTCCTTCTCGTTTTGAATGCTGATGATAGTGTGAGTGTTGAGAGGTAGAGGGTCATTTGTATGTCCATGTCCTACCCCTTTTATTGTAAATACTGGAAAGTTGACACTTTTTGCAAACCTTTCTTTTACAATTTCAACAAGATTATCATTATAACAGTTAACAAAGTCACCGAATATTACTGCATGTACTCCATCAAAAATATGAGCTTGTTTTAGGTGATCTAGACTGCGCTCAATTGAATATGGATAAACTCTTATGTCTTCTAAAAATAGAATTTTGTCTTTTGCATTTATTTGCCAAGCAGTTCCTATACTGTTTTCAACCAAAGTCATATTACCACCGATGATTTTAGACTCTAATCTGCCATTTTTTAGTCTAACTCCATTATTTATCATCTTTAAGTTGTCAAATCTGATAGAGTTGCGTTGGTTAAGAATTAATTCTTTTAATTTTTCAACAGAGCTTTCAGCAACAGAGTTATTTACTATCATTTCCAACATGGTGCCGTGGAGGGTTTGCCAGTCGTATTTAACTTGCAGATAAATATGTAAAGCAGTGATATCACTATAGCCTATAAGAATTTTTTTGTTTTGAGCAATTCTTTCTTTTTTATCATTGGGCAGCTTTTCTAGGTAAGGAATTAGCCGAGAAGCCCCTTCTCCTCCTCTGATACACCAAATTATTTTGCTATCATCAGTGAGCGCATTAACCAAATCATTCGCTCTAAACTCATCAGAGTTAGAATAAAATGGGTTGTCATTACTGTATATTTTCTCCGAAATATGGGGATTAAAACCCAAAGTTTTTACGTATTCTCTTATAGTAGGCAGATCTGATTCTTTTCCTTTCGAAGAAGGAGCAATAATATCAACTTGATTGATTGTGTGTGCAGGATTAGTGAGTAAAAGGCATAGAAAATAAAGAATAAAGGAATACATTAAAATATCTTATGAAACTCTTGCTTTAATATATCATCTAATTCGCAAAGAGAAACTTTTACTCCTAGTTTTTCCATTGATGTAACGCCGTAATCTTTTAGTCCACAAGGAATAATACCCTTATAGTGGGAAAGGTTTGGAGAGACATTAAGTGCTATGCCATGATAAGTTACCCATTTTCTCAAGCGAATGCCAAAAGCTGCTATTTTTTCTTCTACTCCGTTGTTGTTCACCCAAATGCCTATTCTATCTTCCTTAAATTCCCCAAGTATATTAAAGTGTTTTAAAACATTTATGATCCAATTACTTAGGTCTCTGATATATAGTTTTATGTCACATTTGTTTCTTTTTTTAAGATTTAGCATTAAATATATAATGCGCTGCCCTGGTCCGTGATATGTATATTTACCACCCCTACCTGTTTTATATATAGGAAATAATTTTTCAATAATGTCATCATCTGTTGCACCGATTCCTGCAGTATAAAGTGGAGGGTGCTGGAGCAGCCATACTAGCTCGTCAGATAAATTATTGTAAATTTGTTGAATTTTTGCTTCCATGAATTTCACAGAATGGTTATAATCAATGAGTTGGTTAGATATTAGCCATTCTGTCATATTCAATTTCTTTCATTCAGTTTTATATTACTCAATAATTAGCTTAGCTTTCAAGTAAGTTTAGGTTGTTGTTAAGCCTTCCATGCAAAGTCGTATAACGAAAAACTTGCCACTGTCTTGTGATAATGAAAGACTTGACATTTATTACTAAATATACCATTATTAATAGATATTTAACATTTAGATTAAAATTTTTTTAGTTTTTTTATAGGAGAAAGTTATGCCAGATATAAATATAGACAAATTACATATTAAAGATCCGGAGTGGCTTTGTTGCATAGCACTGATAGGCATGTAAATCACAATGAACTTACGCAGCTAATTTAAATTTAGCCATACCAATATCAGTAAATTTGTTCAGTAAGTAGCACTTAATTAACAGCTCTTTTTCACGATTTACCTCTGATTTATTTTTCAAGCCAAACCCAAATATTTGCTTCAACCTATAGAAAAAGACTTCAATATAAGACCGTGCTCCATACTTAACTTTTTTCTTCCATTCATTAATACCATCTTCATAATTCTCATATGACCTAATTCTACTAATATACTTGTTTCTTTCTGATAAGTAGTCAGCTAAACAAATTTTAGTATCCTTCCTAGGGCGAATAATAGGCACAATATTGTATTTTCTGCATTCTTTATACACACTTTTTATATCATAAGCCGCATCTGCTCGAATAGAACAAATGTTATATTTATCACTGACTTCTTCTAACATATCGCAGACCGGCAAATAGTCTACAGCAACACCACTAGTGTAGTTCATGCTTATTGCTTTCTTATCATTTATGTTTAAAATAACATGTAATTTTCTTACTTGACCATAACCACTGTATTTTCTTTTTCGAATATTAAGCTTACTATGCCCACCGTTATTATTGTAGATACTAACTCTAGTGCTATCTACGGCAATTTCAACATTTTCCAGATCATCTTTATTGCTTCTATGGTCATCAATCTTCAAATTAAGCTTTTTAAATCTTCTGGAAGCTTGTGTATAGCTGATAATCTTAAGTTTTTTGCCTATTTGTACCATATAACCTTTTACAAAACCTACAGCTTGTCTCAAGCCAATTCTAAAAAGATGAACTATTATGTGTATTAAAATTACAACTTTATCACTATAAGTGTTATTGCCACCTGCAACTTTTGGACTATTTTCATACCAATTTTCTATGGCTTGATTAACAAAATGAAAAACATTTCCTCTTTTTTTTAGAAACTCATTATATTCTCTTTGGTTACTTACTCTCATTTTTTGTGGCATAAGTTATACTTGTTTGAAAAATGCCTATTTTACAACAAAATGCGTTAGTAACCATAAGCTTTTCTCCTTACAATAACCTCAACCAACACTAGCTATGCAACAAAGCCATCCGGAGTTTGAACAAGAAACTCAGCTTCTTGAAAAACATTTACACGATAGAACACTGCAGCCTATAAGCGAGTTCAAGAAAGTAAGAGAGAAAGAAGCGGGCTACAGCTCAGGGTTTCAAGCAGAGCACGAGTATAGCGACAATGAAGGTGACAAGGCAGCTTTCATGATTAAGTCTGTTCTAAACCATACTCTGACAGAAGAGGAAAAACAGTCTAAACTAGAACAATTCAAAAAATCCTTTTATAAAGGATCAAGAAAAGCTGCAAAATTGCAATATTCTTATTGCTCAGATTCTGTGATAGATTATATGATTAATTCATCATGGCAGCGAGTAGAAAACAGTATATGTTATGACGACTGAAATATTGCTGATTTTATCAGGGAATATGTTGCTGGTGATTTATATAAGCTGTTTTTATATGACAGAGCTCCAATTGTTGAATTGGTAACAAATAACGATTTGCCAAAGGAAAGATTTGCTAATGGTAATGATCAATTTAAAGAGCGCATTGAGCAAGAGAAAAATCAAGGGCAACTTCATTTGAGATCAAAGTTTTTGGACAAATTTACAACATTAATGGATCTTCAGGAAAAAGGCAAAAATTACCAAGATGCAAAAGGTTTTGAGAAAATATTAGCTGCACAAATATTACTCGGGGAAGCTGATACTATACAACCAGAAAATTTTGGTGTAATAGAAAAGGAATATGAAAATGCAAAGGGTGAAAAAGTAAAAGAAAAACTCTGGGCAAAAATTGATCATGGTAGGTCACTTTACTATTGTGTTAACCATTGGAATCAAATCCTCTTGCATAACCTTGAAGACTTGTTTGGAATTAAAGTGGATTATAAAAAATTGGCACTTGAGTTAAGCGCATATGTTAGGACTATATCTGAAAATGAGGAACTGATTGATAGGTTAATAGATAAAAAAGCTAGTAGTTTAAATCAACTTCTAAACCCTAAAATGAAGTTTACTCTTAGATATATTTCTAGTAACGTGTCACATGGTTTCTGTGAAGAAGTGTTTAGCTATTCATCTAAGTCTAAGGAGTTTGTATCTGATGAGGGCAATAGTTTAGGTAATTACTTTAAGCAGAGGTTAAAGAGTCAAATTCAGACTGGCTTTGTTGCATAGCACTGATAGGCATGTAAATCACAATGAACTTACGCAGCTAATTTAAATTTAGCCATACCAATATCAGTAAATTTGTTCAGTAAGTAGCACTTAATTAACAGCTCTTTTTCACGATTTACCTCTGATTTATTTTTCAAGCCAAACCCAAATATTTGCTTCAACCTATAGAAAAAGACTTCAATATAAGACCGTGCTCCATACTTAACTTTTTTCTTCCATTCATTAATACCATCTTCATAATTCTCATATGACCTAATTCTACTAATATACTTGTTTCTTTCTGATAAGTAGTCAGCTAAACAAATTTTAGTATCCTTCCTAGGGCGAATAATAGGCACAATATTGTATTTTCTGCATTCTTTATACACACTTTTTATATCATAAGCCGCATCTGCTCGAATAGAACAAATGTTATATTTATCACTGACTTCTTCTAACATATCGCAGACCGGCAAATAGTCTACAGCAACACCACTAGTGTAGTTCATGCTTATTGCTTTCTTATCATTTATGTTTAAAATAACATGTAATTTTCTTACTTGACCATAACCACTGTATTTTCTTTTTCGAATATTAAGCTTACTATGCCCACCGTTATTATTGTAGATACTAACTCTAGTGCTATCTACGGCAATTTCAACATTTTCCAGATCATCTTTATTGCTTCTATGGTCATCAATCTTCAAATTAAGCTTTTTAAATCTTCTGGAAGCTTGTGTATAGCTGATAATCTTAAGTTTTTTGCCTATTTGTACCATATAACCTTTTACAAAACCTACAGCTTGTCTCAAGCCAATTCTAAAAAGATGAACTATTATGTGTATTAAAATTACAACTTTATCACTATAAGTGTTATTGCCACCTGCAACTTTTGGACTATTTTCATACCAATTTTCTATGGCTTGATTAACAAAATGAAAAACATTTCCTCTTTTTTTTAGAAACTCATTATATTCTCTTTGGTTACTTACTCTCATTTTTTGTGGCATAAGTTATACTTGTTTGAAAAATGCCTATTTTACAACAAAATGCGTTAGTAACCATAAGCTTTTCTCCTTACAATAACCTCAACCAACACTAGCTATGCAACAAAGCCATTCAGACTATGAGAGAGTATTCAGAAGTGCTACATGTTACATCAGCAATTGGCAGCGATTTTAAAGATATTATCAACTTATCAAGAGAGTTTTTTATGTCTCAGTGCAAAAATCCGCTGATTTGGGCAATAGAAACAGATAAAAAACTTGATGATAAGGACCCTATAATCTGGGCAGTGGACAATGGTAAAAAAATTGAAGGAAAGAAACCAGGAAAATGTGCAGCAGAGCATGGTTTTTTAATTAATGGAAAAAATCCTGAAATTTTTGCAAGTAAGGTACAGTCAGTGAAGTTTGTAAACAAAGCATCACTCCCAATTGCTGGGCTGGCGATTGTTGCTTGTAATGGTTTTATTATTGCAAATCTAAGTATGGCATTGATTATCTCCGCAGTTGCAGTTGCAGTTGCGTTAGTTGCTGCACTTATTGTTAAGCCCATTGCTTCATATGTACAAAGAGATTTGTTACAAAATAGTATTGTAAGTAGAAGTCTTAACAATCCAAAAGTTGAGGGATTTCAAGGAGAGCTTCAGCTTTGATAACAGCTTTTCTGGTTTCTTTAACGATGGTGTAGTTGAAGTAGTCCATGTTTGTCATCCGAGTAGCTGACACTGGGATCCAGCTTTTCATACAATCTAGTCAAAGGTGTTCGTTCTGGTATAAAACAGCTATGCTCACTAGTTAAGTGCGCTATCTACAATTAAATTCTTGGATCCCAGTGTCAAGCACTGGGATGACATCATTCTTGTAACACTAATTGATATAATTCAACTACAATTTCAAATTTTTAACAAAATTTTCAGGAGGCACATATGAATTTTAATATTTTTCAAAGAAAGAAAAGCAGTGAATACTCTGCTTTGCAACTAATGATGGAACCAAGTTGGAGTAGGCGTGATTATGTAAGTTTTGCTGAGGAAGGTTACATAAAAAATGTTATTGCCTTTCGAGCAATTAATATGATCGCAAGTGCTGCATCTTCGGTACCTTTTACTCTCTGCCAGCTTACTGATCAGGGAAAATCGCAACTAAAAGCACATCCGTTACTGAAGTTACTTTATTCTCCTAATCCAATGACATCAAAATCAGAATTTATTGAGGGGATTGTAACTTATCGGTTAGTTAACGGCAATTCTTATATATTGATGATTGAGCTGCAGAACAAACCAGCAGAGCTTTATCTTCTGCGCCCTGATAGGGTTGAAATTGTTCCGGGGAGAAGTAACGTTCCTTATGCCTATCGTTATACCGTAAATAACAACAGTTATGACTTTAAAGTTGATAAATTGACTGGGCGTTCAACAGTACTGCATCTTAAAACCTTTAACCCTTTGAATGATTGGTATGGACTTTCACCAATTGAGGCAGTTGCATATAGTATAGATCAGCATAATCAGGCTGGTGCTTGGAATCAGGCAATGCTGCAAAATGGAGCAAGACCAAGTGGTGCAATAGTTGTAAAATCAGAAAAGGATGGAAGTGGTGGAAACTTAAGTCAAGAGCAGTACCAACGCTTAAAAGGACAGATAAATGATCATTACTCAGGTCCTGTCAACGCTGGAAGACCTATATTGCTTGAAGGAGGTTTAGAGTGGAAGGAAATGAGCTTATCACCGAGGGATATGGATTTTATTGAGTCAAAACATAGCTCAGCTCGTGATATTGCGCTAGCTTTTGGCGTTCCGCCGCAGTTGCTTGGCATACCAGGTGATAATACTTATAGCAATTTGATCGAAGCACGTCTTTCCCTTTGGGAACAGACGATTTTACCAACGCTAGAAAATATTATCTGTCACCTGAATTCTTGGCTAGTGCCCAAGTTTGGTAAAGATTTATGTTTGTCATATGATAAAGACGCGATAGAAATTCTAATGGAGAAAAGACAAAAGATGTGGAAATACGTGCAAAACGCAAGCTTCATGACGCTCAATGAAAAAAGAGAAGCTTTTGGCTTGCCACCGTTACCCGGTGGTGATAAGTTGAATTGATATTTATATAGTGTAGATATTTATACTAAGCTGTAATAAACTGGGGGTATTTTATGTATCAAGAACAAGGAAATTCAGTAAGTAATTCTCGATTTACTCTTCCTCATATAGAATTGTCATCGAGACGCAAAGCAAATATTAATGCAGCAGATCGTAATGGTGAAACTCCTTTACATTACGCTGCTAAAAGAAATCGCTTAGAGCAAGTGAAATTATTGCTTAAAAAAGGAGCAGTTATTGATATAAAAATCGTTTCGGTTATACTCCTTTATACTATGCTGTTCGTTCAGGCCACACAAGTATGGTAAAATTATTGCTTGAAAAAGGAGCAGATATTAATACATCAAGTAATTCTTGTGTTACTGTTTTACATTTATCTGTTCGCGAAGACTATAGGGAGATAACACGTTTATTGCTTGGAGAGACAGAGAGTCCAAGCACAAGCTGCAGCGACGCAAGCATTGAGAATGTACAAACAATCAATCAGTCTTATCATTGGTGAGAGTAGAACATCTTTTACTAAGGTCTAACTTAAAGATAGATGGTCCCTTAAATCCTACATCTAAATGAGTTAACTATTTTTCTTGCTAACTAAGGTGTTGTAAATTTGGTCTACATCAAAACTCATCTTAGGGCACCAAATAGGGCCATCTAAGTGTGCATCGATATAAAGAGGACTATTATGATTTGGTAGTATGAAAAAGAGTCTGAATATAGAAATTAAGGAGAAATTAGATAAGATTAAATTAGAAGAGATAGAACCTGATGCTTGATCGATACTAAACTGTGAACTAGTTGAACATACACCACTGTTAATACTTACTTTTCCATTAATATTTTCAAAAAGCGTACTGCCATTATATATATCAACGTAAGCAAGCTTGGAAATTTCAGGTTTATTCTTACTGCTTAACAACTTAGTGATGAATGAATTAAAATCCACATTTGTAAACTCTATTTTCTGTGCTTGAAAGTTTACATTTCCTGATAAGTTACTAGCCCAATCATCAAAGCTTGTCCCTTGAGTTTTGATTTCACCACTTAAGCTTATCTTGCCATTTATGTTATTAACTCCTATAACTTCCTTGGTGTCCAAATTTGCAATAGAAAATTTTGTGTGAATTGAGCCTGCTTTTAGATAACCCTGAAAAAACATTTGTCCATGTTCTAGTATGTAACTTATCTGTTTGATAGTGATAGTGTTGTTTCTTATCACTGTATCCAAGTTAAAATCTTTTAAGACGTTTTGCCCAATTTTAAATTCTGTAGTTTTGATTTCCACGTTTGCATCAAAATCTCCTTTCTCATCTAAAAAATTAAGCCGCTTTGTTGACCATTGAATTTGATTTATTTCATTTCTTGAGTTTCTTTTTACCTCTAATAGTTTTGGTAATTTAAAGATATTTCCATTAAATTTATTACCTGTAAGGTTTACGTCTAATAAAGGCTTAGTGTATTTTTGATCCACTAATATTTTTACACTACCGGTAATGTCGAAATCTTCTCCGAATAACTTTATTTTATCTGCAACTAGCTTGTTCTCTTGTATTTTTAATGAAAAATCCAAATCTTCAATTTTTGTGCCATTGAATATAGAATCTTTAACACTAGTTCTTATATTTACATCATATTTAAGATTTTTCAGCCATTGCACTTTGCTGAATAATGAATAATCATATTTATCTATATTAATGTTATGTATGCTAAATTTGCTATCGATCATATTGTGTTTTTTTGTGTGATTTACCTTAATTGATCCTTGCCAAGATTCTTTGTTATTTAGCAATCTGATATCTGAAAGAGATAATATTCTAGGTGCTAAATATAGTTTAGAACTTGCTGTAAATTGACTTTTCTCTCTTTCTTGCATCTTGATAGAAGGTAAAATATGTGAAATGAACGACTCACCCTTTATCAATATATCACCATTAAATTCAGACAAGTTGCCATTGTTTGAAACTCTTCCTGATAAGCGAGATATATTATTGGTTCCAGGAAATTGAAGAAGAGTATCAACGTTTATTTCGCCATTAGCAAATTTTAGCGTAGCATGAAATTTGTCCAATATCCTGTTTTGATATTGAATATTTGAAGCTTCCATATTAAAATCCAAGCTCAGGTTCTTTGGCACAACCTCTCTAAAAGATTCTAAAAGACCCTTCATATCTGTTGTTTTGTGTGAGCCGTTTTTTAGGTCGACTTTACTAAAACTAATATTGATATTAGTATGATCACTTTTTCTATCATTTTGTATTATACCAGTGCCTTGCATGCTTTTGGACTCAATTTTTAAATCAGTTGCCGTAAACTCGCTTTCATTGAGATTGATATTGGATGATATCTCAATATTTTCGCTGGGAATCACATAAGAAAGGAAGCTAAGATTAATGATTTTTGCTAAATTGCTCACAGAACCGGAACTGTTATTGATTGTCAGTATTAAATTACCCTGTTGATTTCTATTACCTTTAAATAGCAAATTTGCAAAATTTGAATCAACACTAATGTGTACATTATTTTTTGTGACATTAACCTTTCCAGAAAAATCGTAATTGTTGTCACCAATCTGTACTTCACCAAAAAACTGCTTATTTTTTTTTATAGCAACTTCCTTGATGTTAATAGTATCGGCGTTAAAACTTATTTGGCTGTCCTTTATTAATATATCAACTATATTATCATTGGCTTTCGTATTTATAATATTAAGTAAATTTTCTTTGTTGCTTTTCATGCCCAAAAATGAGATTGACTTTGGTTGCAATGAAAATGAAAACAACGATGGCCTTATTTCAATTTTTTTTGCACTAATTAAATCTGATAATTTTTGTTCCTTGTTTTTGTTATATTGTACATATACATTGTGAATAGTAAGTTTTGGAGTAATGAGCGAAACTTCAATTTTTCCTCCAACATGTACTTTAGCATCATACGTCTTCTCTAACTCTTTTACGATATATTCTCTGTAGCCACTCCAATCCTTAAAAGTTGCAGCAACGTGCATGAGAATTAATAGAAACAAGATTGATGATATGGCGTATAAAGAAAGTTTCATAATAGACCTCTCATTCCAGCATCCCTTCTCTTCTTGTCATCCCAGTCTGGGATCCAGGAAATTTGATTAGACATTAAGTTAATTAGCAAAAAAGTAGCTATTCTTATGTTAAAACACAGCATTTTTACATGAGAAGCTGGTCTGATGAGCACTGGGTTCCCAGTGGAAATTGCTCTCAAACCACAACACTCATACAGTTGTGTGTGTGACACTGTGATCCAGTGTGACTTAAATAAGGTTTTCCAGATTATATAATCAACAAAATTTCTGGATCCCAGTGTCAAGCACTGGGATGACAGGAATAGGTGCTGGAATGACAGGAATAGGTTATGGGATGAAAGGAGTGGATATTGGAATAGCAGCTGAAATGACATATAGCAATACAAAGGGTGTAATTTATACATATTTCAAATTATTCAAATTTCCTCTAAAAATTAGGTAAAGAGTGCTAGAATAAATAATAACACTCAAAGCTATTAAAGTTACTAAATAAACAATACGAGCTAGCCCTCTATCGAAAAACAACCCTGCTGATAAGTAATTAGAGAGATAAAGAACTATTGACATAACCAATGTTGCAGTGAGAATTTTTACAATATTTAGTAATAATGCTTGGCTAATCTTATACATCTTATTTATTGTTAAATAATTAATCAATAAAATAGAATTTATCCAAGTGGAAATGGAAGTAGCAATAGCAATTCCTATATGTTGGTATTTGTTCATTAATATGAGATTTAGTATTACATTAATTCCAAGGCACGTTAATGAGAACATAGTTGGTATTTTTAGCTTTCCCCTAGCAAAGAATGTGGGTAGCAATACTTTATTTATAATAAATGCGGGTAAAGAAAGAGAAAATGCTACTAATGTAGGAACAGTTTGCTGCACTGCATAATAATCAAATCGGCCGTAAGAAAAAAGCGTAAGTAAAATTATGTCAGGAATAATGATAAAAGCGGCAGTTATTGGCATAATTAATATTAACCCTATATTAAGGGCCTTGTTCTGTATTTTGACTATATTCTCAGTATCATTTATTCGTTTTGAAATCAGAGGAAGAAGTACTGTACCAATTGCAGTGCCAATTACTCCTTGCGGTAGTTGATTTAGTCTATCGGCATAATATATATAAGAAACTGCATTTGGTATAAAACTCGCCATGATTGTGTCAATCCATACACTTATTTGTATTACACAATTGTTGATAATTGCAGGTATCACACGTTTAAAAAATAATTTTACTTCGTTACTTAATTCTAAACTAAAAGAAAAGAAAGCCTTTAATTTGTATGCACTAAATATTATTAAAAGTAGCTGCAAAATCCCTCCAATCAGGACAGCTATAGAAAGGTTATGAGCCGGTGTTTCAATGTAAGGTAAAAACAAACTGATGATTAAACAGAGGTTCAAAATGATTGGTGAAATAGCTGTTGAAGCAAAATGCTGTTTTACTTGCAACATTCCACCAATAAGTGATGCGATTGACACGAAGATTATGTAGGGCATCATAATTTTCGACAAAGTTACAGTAAAGGTAAATTTATTTTGGTCAAATCCAGGAGTGAAGATTTTGATCATGTAAGGGAAGAAGGTTTGTGTGATAAGGCAAAAAATTACTAGAATAATAAACGTAATGGATATTACACTACTTGCGAAATTAAATGCCTTTTTATTATCATATGACTCTGCAGAGTATAATGGTATGAATGAGGTAGTAAATGCTCCCTCTGCAAAAAACGATCGAAATAAATTAGCAAAGCGAAACGAGGAAAAGAATATATCTGCAAGAGAAGTTGCACCAATAACTGTAGCAATCAATACATCTCTTATTAGCCCTAAAATTCTTGAAATAGCTGTAAAAAAACTAAATGTGAAAATACTTTTAAACATATCACGATTTCAATACGATTAACTATAATGCTAAAAGCATAAATGAAAATGTTTATTCGCTAAACTTAAAACTCTATGCAAAAGTAGGTAGCTTAAATAATTAATTGACTATTTATGCTTGTGTGTTAGAAATTTTATACCTTGGCGGGCGTAGCTCAGTTGGTAGAGCGTCAGTTTGTGGTACTGAATGTCGCCAGTTCAATCCTGGTCGCTCGCCCCACTAAAAATTTCCACTTTACATAAATATAAACATTAGATATTTTTGCACGTCCGTTAGCATTCCTTGTTGCTTTAGTATTTAGATGGCGGAGGGGAAGTTTGCGATTTAGAGTAAAAATGATGCCTATTAATTAGTGAGAGGGATTGTATGTATATTTGTTTGTTAGCTTATAGTATAGTGTCAGCACTAGGAGTATTAGCTTGGTGGTTAAGTTTTGACACTTCATCACCTTTAGCCATAGGTGGAATTGCTGGTTGTATAGCTCCAGCATTGATTGCGATTTTCACGTAGGATGTTTGCTATATAAGTTTTGCAAAAGAGATCCTATTGAGGAGGATCATGGAAAAGTAGCAAATTTTTTGAGTTTGATGATATCTACAAGCGCTGCAATTGGAGTTACACTTGCTGGAAGCATAGCTGCTATTTTTCCTAATCCAAAAATAGGATTTACATTAATAAGTGGAATGATAGGGCTGATAGCACCGATTTTAGGGCTTTTTGCAACTGTAGCTATAGTGCATTGTGTAGATGAAACAGCAATTAAATCTGCAGTAAGTGCAATTTCGATTACAGATTCTACATATGTCAAAATATCTCAGGAAGAAGAAGTAGATGAATGTATTACCTTTCCGGAAGAAGAAGTTAATAAAAGTATCATTTTTCCCAAAGTTGAAAAAGTTTTTTCTGCGAGAGAGACGGCAGTTTGAGCTAAGTTAGTGTGCAATGTTGTAATCTGTAAAATTTGACATCAATCACTGATAGTTGGAATATTATAGAGTAGGAATTACTCAAGAAGATGCATAAGTACGATGTAGTGGTAGTAGGTGGCGGTCATGCCGGGTGTGAAGCAGCTACAGCTGCAGCTCGCCTTGGTGCAAACACACTACTTATAACTCACAAAATTTCAACTATAGGAGAGATGTCTTGTAATCCAGCAATTGGAGGAGTTGCAAAGGGTGTTGTAGTTAGAGAAGTAGACGCCCTTGATGGAATAATGGGGAGAGCTATCGACCGAGCAAGCATACACTCGGTCGTTTTAAATGGCAGCAGAGGCGCAGCGGTATGGGGCCCACGTGCACAGGCAGACCGAAAATTATACAAAAAAGCAATACAGGAAATTATTCTAAATTATAACAACTTGACAGTAAAAGAAGAGTCAGTTGACGATTTTCTTATCGAAAGTGATAGCAATGGAGAATCTTATATAAAAGCTGTAATAACAGACTCAGGTGAACGTATACTGACAAGCAGAGTTGTTTTGACTACAGGGACTTTTTTACGTGGTGTGATTCATATAGGAGAGCAAACAACTCCTTCTGGAAGAATGGGAGATAAACCTGCAATAGAGCTTGCAAATACGCTAAAGAAGTATGATTTTAAACTGGGCAGATTACGTACCGGAACTCCACCGAGGCTTGATCGTGGCACTATAAACTGGTCGGTATTACAAGAACAAGTGGGTGACAATCCACCTACACCATTTTCTTATCTTACAGAGAAAATTAACCAGCCTCAGGTTTCATGTTTTATTACTCATACTAATGAACATACACACAAAGTAATTCGAGAGAATCTTCACAGATCAGCTTCTTCATATTTAGATAACGTTATTGCACCAAGATACTGCCCATCAATTGAAACTAAAGTTAAAAAATTTGCAGAAAAAAATAATCACCAAATATTTCTAGAACCAGAAGGGATTGATGATAACACTATATATCCAAATGGAATTTCAAATTCATTGCCCATCGAAGTGCAGTATGAAATGATAAAGAGTATAAAAGGGCTTGAAAATGCAGAAATATTAAGACCTGGATATGCAGTTGAATACGATTATATCGATCCACGAGAGCTATTTCATACTCTCGAAACTAAGAAAGTTAAAGGACTATATTTTGCTGGTCAAATTAATGGTACCACTGGATATGAAGAAGCAGCCGGGCAGGGAATTATTGCCGGAATCAATGCAGCATTCTCTTTATCTCAAAAAAGTTTTGTTCTTCATCGTACAGACTCATATATCGGTGTAATGATAGACGACTTGGTCACTAAGGGAATTGCTGAGCCTTACAGATTATTCACCTCGCGTGCAGAATATAGACTGGCAATCAGGTCAGATAATGCAGATAGAAGATTGACACAAAAAGGTTATGACATCTCTCTTGTGTCGCATGAGAGATACTCTGTTTTGCAGGGTAAACTTAAATCCATTAAGCAACTTGAGGAGAAATTAGAGAGCCTAACAATTACTCCTGAGCAGCTCAGGTCCTATGGCATTAAAATATCTTATGATGGAATAAGAAAAACAGCATTAGATTTGCTCGGTTATCCAAATATTGACTGGAATAAATTACGAGAAATATGGCCAGAGTTAAACATGGATTCCAGTGTCAGCTACTTGCATAACACCAAAGCACCTCTTCCTGTCATCCCAGTGCTTGACACTGGGATCCAGTACTTGAATGATGATAGAATGGATGCAGTTGACACTGAAAAAAATGTAGATTCCAGCGTCATGTGCTGGAATAACACTATAACTGATAGCATAGCCAAGAATGAAATATATGAAGCAGTTGCAATTGAAGCAAAATACAAGCCTTATTTAGTAAGACAAGAAGCCGATATGAAGTTTCTACAAGAGGAAGTTAATACTCAAATTCCAACTAATTTCAACTACTCACAGATTAAAGGCTTGTCAACTGAAGTGATAGAAAAGTTGCAGTCAATAAAGCCAGCAACAATTGGTATTGCGAAGCAAATACAAGGTATCACTCCAGCAGCGATAGTTAGCATATTAGTGTACCTTAGGAATAAGAAAACGAAAATAGCTGCTAATTCTGCGTAAGGTATTCCATGTCAAAAATCGAAGAATTTCGCTCTTTTATGCACGAAATAAATGTTGATGCATTTATGTTGAATACTAAAGACGAGTATTTAAATGAATATTCAAAAGAGTTAGCAGAGTTATGTGGCTTCACGGGAACAAATGGGCTACTTATCGTTACAAAGAGTAATAAGTGCCCATTTTTTACAGATGGACGCTATATCACACAAGCTCGCAGTCAGCTCGATCAGGGCAGTTTTCGAGTATATAATATACAAGAAGAGGATCCACACAAATGGGTAAAAGCAAACTTAACATTGACTACCTCACTGGGTTACTATCCGCAATATTTTACTATGAAGGACATAAGAAAATATGAAGGCATTTGTAAACTAGTACCATACTTAATTAAAAAAGATAGTAGTCATAAAGCACAAACAATAGTCTCACATGTATCTGGTGAGAGTGGTAAGGATAAATGTGAAAGAGTAGCTAAAAACATAGAGGCTGAAGCAGTGCTTCTGACTGATCCAAATTCAATTTCGTGGTTATTAAATTTAAGAAATGAAAGTGCTGAATATACTCCTTGTATATTGGGTCGTGCTATATTGTATAAAAATGCCAATGTTGATTTATTTATTCAAGATAAAGAACATTCAACTATAGAAGCAAATTTTGATAACCATATAAATGTTTTTGATATTAGTGAGCTAGAAAATTCACTACATAAGTTAAATTTGGTGGTGATAGATCCAAGCACGACTCCAATGAGCATTATGAATGCAATAGATCCCTTGTATAACCATTATTTAAATGAAAAATCAGCTTCGGTGTCATCCCAGTGCTTGACCAGAAATAAAAAAGCATGGATCCCAGTGTCAAGCACTGGGATGACAATAAGTAATGAAAGAGGTCTAATAGAAAATAAGCAGATAATTGAGAAGGAGGATCCTTGTTTGATTCACAAAGCAGTAAAAAATCAAACTGAAATAACTGGAGCTATAAGTGCGCACATCAAAGATGGAGTAGCAGTTATAAATTTTCTATATTGGCTTGAAAACAATATTGACAGTGAAATTACTGAGCTTGAAGCTGAAGAAAAAGTTTTAGAATACAGAAAAGAGCAGAATTTGTTTAAGCAACCGAGTTTTCCAACAATTTCAGCATTCAACGAGAATGGAGCAATCATTCATTACCGTGCAAGCAATAAGACAAATAAAGTCATTCAAGAAGATGGGCTGTATTTAATTGACTCTGGTGGTCAGTACCTTGATGGCACAACCGATGTTACAAGAACTATAGCAATTGGTAGTCCAACCAATGAGCAACGAGCTCACTACACAATAGTATTAAAAGCTCACATTGCGATAGCAAGTGCGGTCTTTCCTTCTGGCACTACTGGTGGAGAATTGGACATATTAGCGCGTATACATTTATGGAAATTTGGAATGGATTACATGCACGGTACAGGACATGGAGTAGGAAGTTACCTTTCGGTACACGAAGGACCGCAAGCAATATCAAGAGGAAATAAAGTGGAACTCATTCCAGGCATGATACTTTCTAACGAGCCTGGTTATTATATTCCAGGAAAGTATGGAATAAGAATTGAGAATCTGATGTATATTGAAAGGCGAGAAAACGTCTTTTTAAGCTTTAAACAATTGACCTCTGTTCCTTATGATAAAAAGCTAATAGATATACAAATGCTTACTGAAGATGAAGTTAAATGGATAAATAGCTATCACCAATTTGTTTATAAAAATATAGAAAATGGCATAAAAGATAAGGAATGGTTAAAGAGAGTATGTGAACCTTTAAAATAGTTAATTTGTTATTTAATCAAGTATTAATATAGTTGTTCTTGTATTGTTTTTAATTAAAAACAATATATAATATTAGTTTCAAATAGGTGTAATTATGACAGATAAAATGCAAGATGATGAATTTATGAAGCAGTACATGGATACTTGCAAAGAGCAAATAGAAAAATTGGCAAGCGACCCTAATTTGCTTCAACAGACCTTAAAGCCATTCATGCAAATGTCTCAGCAACTTATGGCTGGTGGTATGCTAGAAGGAAATATGCCTAGCATGATACCTGATATGGGTGGTATGGATATCAACAAGATGATTGCTCAGATGAAGGAAATGTATGATTACATAAAGAGTAATCACAAAGAGCTCATGGGAAAAGATTCTTCACAAATTCAAGAGCTTGATGATTCCAGCAGAAGATTGAGAGGCTTGGTCAAGAAATTGATAGAGAAAGTTGAAGCTAAGTAGTTTTTATTACAAGTAGTATTCAAAGAGCTATAGCAGTAGTGAGGTTGCTCTCATTCCAATTTTAAATAAAAGGCATAAGTATTAAAAGAAAAAGTCTACAAAATGCTTTCATTCCTTAATAGGGATTAAGATGGTTTCGAAGTTTATTCAGGGGGCTAGTAAATGGTGTATAATTTTAACAATAAAGCAATACTTGATGCTTTGTTAGAATATTATGGTATAAATAGAGAAATTGAAGAAAGTGACAAATCTAATACTGTAAAAAATTTATTGAATCGTTTCACAAAAGAGAATCTTAATTATTTCACACATGTAGCTCCTTGGCTAAAAAATCTTGTACCAAAATTAGAAGGTGATACTCAAGAATTGAGACAACCTTCTACGTTACAAGCATTATCAATTGCACGAATAGTTAGAAGTCGTACTGAGCTACTTTTTAAATTATTTTCATCTGCCAAAAATGGTGATTTAGAGGCAGTGAAATACCTGGTAGAAAGAGCAGAAGTAGATGTTAATGCACAAGATATGTTTGAATTCACTTCTCTAATGTTTGCTGCTGCAAGTGGTCATTTGGATGTAGTAAAGTATCTAGTAAAAGAAGCAAAAGTAGATGTTAATGCAGGAAATGAATTTGGAAACACTCCTCTAATATTTGCTGCTGAAGATGGTCATTTGGATGTAGTAAAGTATCTAGTAAAAGAAGCGAAAGCAAATGTTAATGCAAAAAATGAATTTGGGGGAACTGCTCTAATGTTTGCTGCTAAAAATGGTCATTTAGGTATAGTAAAGTGCCTGGTAGAGGCAAAAGCAGATGTTAATACGCAAGATAGAAAAGGAAACACTCCTCTAATGCTAGCTGCTCAGAGAGGTGATTTAGGTATAGTAAAGTGCCTGGTAGAAGCAAAAGCAGATGCTAACACAAAAAACTACTATGGAGCAACTGCTCTAACACGTACTACTCAAGATGTAAGAAAGTACTTGAAAAATCATGTACGAAAAATTAATGAAATAGAACTTCGGAAGGAGCGTGTCTGCATTAGCGTTTGTGGTGCAGTAGGTTTTATTACAGGTTTTGCGGTAGCATATAATACACAAGCAGCTATTGCAACGTGTGCAACATCAGCTGTTACTGGTTTATTATTGGGTGCAGTAGTTGGTTATTTAGCTATAAAAGTAAAAAGAGAAAAACGTGAAGATCCAGATATAGCTGTAGTTACTGCACTTAAAAATATCCTTACTATTCAATGGAGTACCTGGCCGACAGTATGCTAAGGACGAGAAGCTCGGATTTAAATAACAATAAAAAAGTATTTGAAAAGATATAGCTCTTTTGAGATACTGCTTTGTTTTTAAATAGGATTTTTATCTTTAAAATAGTATTTTACCTTTTTGGGTGATGTGGAAATTCTTGAATTTTATAGAATTTTGTTTAATATTGATGCATGAGTCAGTTTTACAAAAAAACATAAACACAAAAGAGATGATTGAACTTAAAAGCCAAGAAATTTGTCCAAATGGAAATAAGAAAAATTTGATTATTTTTTTTCATGGTTGGGGTTCAAGTGGCGATAATTTCGCTCACCTTGCTAAAGTTATGAGCAAATTTTTACCCGATTCATGTTTTGTGGTACCGAATGCTCCGTTTGAGAGGGAAATAGGTGATGGTTATCAGTGGTTTAGTTTAGAGGATCGTAGTGAAGAAGCACTATATAATGGGGTGAAAAATGCTGCATCAATTGTAAATCATTTTATTGATACAAAATTAAAGGAGCTTAATTTAAAAGATACTCAGCTTTCTTTAGTTGGATTTTCTCAAGGGGCAATGCTTGCAATACATTTGGCTCTTACCCGGCTTCAGTCTTGTGCGTCAGTTGTTGCGTATTCTGGTAGATTTCTTTCGCCTTCAAAAACTGCACCGCAGATAAAATCAAAACCTAACATATGTATTATTCATGGTGACGCTGATGATGTGGTACCTTTTTCGTCCCTTGATTTAGCGGTTAAAGCTCTGAAAGAAAATGGAGTAAACGCTCAAGGATACCCAATTCATGGATTAGGCCATATTATTAATGAAGAAGGAATAAGGTTAGGGGTTGAGTTTATCAAGAAGAATTTTGGAAATTAATTTCCATGCACTTGTTTTGCTTTGGTTACGGATATGTAGCTAAATTTCTATCGAAAAAATTGCTAAATTTAGGCTGGAAAGTTAACGGTACATCAAGAAATAAAGATATACAACTTTTTGATTATGAAAAGGTTGATCAAGATCTGCTTAAAAGCGTAACGCATGTTTTAGTTTCTATTCCTCCAGACGGCGATGATGTTATGGAGAGATACGGTCATTGTCTGGAGAATATTAAATGGCTTGGTTATCTGTCTGCAACTAATGTTTATGGTGACCACTGTGGTAATTGGGTGAATGAGGAATCTGAAACAAAGCCTATAGAAATTAGAGGAGAAAAGCGCCTTGAGTCTGAAAAGAAGTGGCTAAGTAGCAAATTGCCTGTACATATTTTTCGTTTGGCTGGGATATATGGTCCTGGTAGAAATGCGCTAATTGACCTGCAGCTTGGCAAAGCAAGAAATGTGAAAAAAATTTTTTCTCGTGTTCATGTTGAAGATATATCGAATATTTTATTTTCTTCCATGCAAAATATAAAGCCTTATGAGATATACAATTGTGCAGATGATTTACCTGCTACGCAATCTGAAGTGGTCACGTATGCAGCCGAGCTTCTCAATATTAGCCCTCCAGAGCCAGTTGAGATTTCTTCCGTACCAAATTACGCACGGGGTTTTTATTTAGGGTCAAAAAAAGTAAGCAATACTAAAATTAAAAAAGACCTTGGTGTCTCTCTAGTTTATCCTGATTACAAGGTGGGTTTAAAGAGTTTGTATATATTAGAATAGAGAAAATAGATTGCCAGATGCAAAAAATTTTTCTTGAATGTTCCTTGTTTTGATGTAGTACCACTAGGCATACTATTATATAGAGGTAAATATGTTCAGCACTCAATCGCTCCCGGTTGAAAATATTCTATTACATCAAGCCGCTTATAATGGTAACATAAATGAAGTTAGGTTATTACTTAATGTAAAAACTGATATCAATATCAAGGATAAAAAAGGATTTACAGCCTTGCATTTTGCTGTTTATTCAGGACATTTAGACGTAGTAAAGTTACTAATCAGTAAAGAAGCTAATATTCATGCAAGAACTACTAAAGGCAGTACAGTTTTACACTTTGCTGTTGTAGCTAAAAGCAAAGCTATAGTAGAGGAGTTAATTAAAGCGGGAGCTGATCCCAATATAAAAGACTGTACTGATGGTAAGACACCTTTACATATTGCTGCTCAAAATGGACTTGTAGAAGTTGTAAAGGTGTTACTTAATACTCAAGAAATTGAGATTGATGCTAAAGACAATGAATTTGGTATAACAGCTCTGTACTTAGCCTCTCAGAACGGACATACTGAAATAGTTGAACTATTAATTAGCACAAAAAATGCTGATGTTAACATAGTAGATAAAAAAAATAATGTCACACCCTTGTATCTAGCTGCTCAGAATGGGCATGAAGCAGTAGTCAAGTTGCTTCTTGATAATGGTGCTAAGGTCAATGGCTGTGATACCAGTATGAATCCTTTGTGTATAGCTATTGATAATGGCCATAAGAAAATAGTTGAGTTATTACTTAGTATAGAAGGAATAAATGTCAATATTGGCGATAAGATTGGCAATACACCTCTACATATAGCAGCTATGAAAGGTAATGAAAAAATGGCAAGATTACTGCTAGAAAAAGATGCTGATCCTAATATTAAAAACCTTTCAGGAGATACTCCTTTACAAATAGCTGAGATAATTGAAAACTCTACAGTTTTTATGCTTGAAAAGGATACAAATTCAGTACTTCTTGTGAAAAAAGGAGTTAAGGAGCTTTTGTCACAACATGTGAAGAACAACAAACCTAGCTCATCAGTAGATAAAATTGACGTATCTGTTCAGCAGAGTAGCAAAATAAGATAGATGAGAAAACTAGTTTGTGACATTGGCGTCCAGTTAAATTTACATGGATTCCAGTGTCAAGCACTGGAATGACATTATGGAAGCTGTGATGACAAGGAAGGAAGCACTAGAAAGAAATGGGTGTCACGCACTGGGATGACATTATGGGAACTGAGATACAAGAAAAGAAGTAACCGTTCACGGATTGTGAGAATGAATTAAAGAACTAAGCAGTGACAGCTACTAGATTCTGTAGCTTTTGAAAGGGGTTCTGGCCATTTAGACGTGATGTCAAAAATATCGACAACATTCTTTCCACGAATCTTTCTCCACGTTCTGACCAGGTGAAAAAGCTGTTTTTACGATAAATTACGTACCGTCTAATTTGCCGTTCTGCAAGGTTATTAGTTGTTTCTATCACTTCAGGTTTTCTTAAAAACTTCCACATCATATCCTCAGATCGTAACATCTTAGCGGCCATTCTTGAAGCTTGAGTGCTATTTGCAACCCTCGTCATTTTACGTAAAAAATGTTTTACCCTTTTCCGAATTTTTCGCACCAGTCGATAAAATCTCAAATTATCTATCAAATTTTGTTTTTTTGCCTTATCTACTACAAACACCTTATTGCTGAGCGATTTTAGTGCTTGGCCAATTTTGCTCACTTCAACATTTTTACTATGGGCAAATCTCTCAAAATCTCTTGCCAGATGTGCCCAACATATCTGTCTATTTTCACGATTGAAGTAATTGTATACAGCGTATCTATCGCTCACAACTATACCATCATATTCTGGCAGTAAACTCTTCAACACCTTCTTACCACGAGACTCGCTTACCTTCAGAAGTGTCAACGCTTTGTTTGTTATTACCCAACTCCAGCCTCTCTTTCCTTGATTTCTGTGCCCTGTTTCGTCTATATGCAAATACTCGCTTCCTTGCAACTCTTCCTTCATTTTCTCATATTCAGATGCACACTTCTTCGATACCCTGCGTTCAGTATTTGAGACTAAACCAAGGCTTATATTTAGATTAAAAATACTGCCCAAAATTTGCTGTACCTCTCTTTTTGAGTTAATAAAAAAGCCGCTAAGGCTGCTTATAACTGTTTTAGCATTGGGTCCTAGAAAATCTCTTGCAACACCTTCGGGTAAATTTGCTGTAATTCTTTTATTACATACTCTTATATGTTAAAAACAAGTCTTTATAAATGTCACGAAATGGCGGTATAAAGACACGCAGAGAGGAGGAACCGTACATACTCTTGGTCATAAGGACCGTTTTGCAGCAAGGTTCTCCTCTCTGGTTTATTATACTGAAAGTTCCGAACAACTGGTTGAGCTTTTAGGCTCGTATATAAGGGTGGAAAATGCAGTATACACATTATTTATGGAGGGATTATGAATTTATCAAATATTATTACTGGCATTGATATTAGCAAAAATAAACTAGATATCCATATTCATCCACTTGGACATCATAAAGTATTTGAAAATAACGTTCAAGCTATTGATCAAATAATCGACTTTTTGCGTTTACATAACGTAACCAAAGTTGGACTTGAAGCAACTGGTGGGTACGAAAAATTATGTGCTTATACTTTATTAAGCCATGGTTTTGAAGTATATGTCATTCAACCAAGATGGGTGAGAGATTATGCAAAAAGCCTTGGTATTGCTACTAAAACTGATAAAATAGACTGTAGCATCATCTCACGTTATGTTAGTAATACAGACATGCGTGTCACTCCTTTAAAAGTTAGTAGTATTGACTGTTTGAAGCAAAAATTATCTCGCAGGAATCAACTAGTAGAAATAGCAAAAATACAAAAAACCCAAGCTCATCAAGTAACCGATTTATCTATAATCAAACAAATGGAAGAGCTACTTGCAGTTTTACAAAATCAAATTCAAGTCTTAGAAGATGAGGTAATGGAATTAGTCGATAAAAATCAAGAGCTTAAAAAAAAGTACATGTCAATAACTAGTATACCTGGTGTAGGTGCAATAACAGCTATTACTTTTATTTGTTATCTACCCGAGCTTGGAACTCTCCAACATAAAGAAATATCCAGCCTTTCCGGAGTTGCACCTTTTAATCGAGATAGTGGTTTTAGTAAGGGAAAAAGGTGTATTCAGGGTGGTAGATCACAAATTAGAAAGGTTTTACATATGTGCATTCTTAGTGCGCAAAGGTACAATTCTTATATAAAAATCTTCTTTGATAGGCTATACAATCAATATAAAAAACCATATAAAGTTACCTCTACTGCTGCAATGGTAACCGTTCACGCAATGGCGTCAACTTAAGAGCCTTCATTAGCAGACTCTCCTAAAGACATGATGGCGTTTAGGCTTATCAACTTTGTCCATTCACGGTATAAGAAAGTAGTTTACAAAAATTGCATAATTAGTATAAAAAACAATAAACTAGATAGATGAGGGGTTGATGATAGAGGTGCTACAAGAAAAGATTGTGGTATTGGAGTCAGAAGTTGGTACTCTGAAAGCAGAGAATGATAAGTTAAGGACAAAAATAATTGAGCTAGAGGATAAGCTGGGTTTAAATTCAAAAAATTCATCGCTGCCACCATCGCAAGATGTATATCGCAAAAAGACAAAAAAGAAGAGCGATAAAAAACCAGGCGGGCAGCCAGGACATGAAGCGCACAAGCGGGAATTGATGGTAGCAGATGAGGTGGTAAAATGTTCAATTGATACAATTTGCATGTGTGGAAGCCAAGTTATTTTAGAAGAAGAAACTGTGCATCAAAAGGTTGAATTGCCAAAAATTAAACCGATAGTGACTGAATATAGGCTACAAAAAGGCTACTGTAAGGCGTGTAAGAAAAGGATCTCAGCTAGTCTGCCTGAAGGTGTGACAAGGGATCTTTTAGGAGCTAATGCAAAAGCAGTAATTAGCAGTTTTAGTGGATTTTTTATCAATTCAAAAAGGGAAGTACAGCAAATTTTGAGCAGCATATTTAATCTGAATATAAGCCTAGGTTTGGTATCAAAGACCGAGGGTAGAGTATCAGAAAAATGTATATCTGAATACGAAAAAATAAGAGAAGAGCTACGGAAAAGCAAGTATTTACATATAGATGAAACAAGCCATAGGAACCAGGGAAAGAAAGGTTGGAGTTGGGTAGTAACGAATAAAACAGCAACACTTATGAAGTTAGTTGGATCTCGCGGAAAGAAGATATTAAAAGGGCTATTGCCAGAGTATGATGGAATAGTTATAAGCGATAGGTATGCTGCGTATAATTACTTTAATCGTGAAAACAGACAGATATGCTGGGCCCATTTAGCAAGGGACTTTGAAAGGTTTTTTTACAGTAAAAATGTTGAAGTGAGCAGAATTGGCGCAGCATTAAAATCGCTGAGCAACAGGGTATTTGTGGTAGATAGAGCACGTAAACAAAACCTGATAGACAATTTAAGATTTTTCCGGTTAATGAGGAAGATTCGAAAAAGGGTGAAACATTTTTTGCGAGAGATAACAAGGGTTGCAAAAGGAACTCAGGCCTCGAGAATGGCTGCCAATATACTACGTTCTGAAGATATGATGTGGAGATTCGTGCGCAATCCTGATCTGATCGAGACAACCAATAACCTTGCAGAACGTCAGGCTAGACGGTACGTCATTTATCGTAAAAATAGTTTTTTCACTTGGTCAGAACGTGGAGAAAAGTTCATTGAAAGAATGCTTTCGATATTTTTGACTGCACGTTTGAATGATCAGAATCCTGTCCAGAAACTACAGAATTTAGTCGCTATTCCTGCCTAATTGGGAATATTCCGTGAACGGTTACAGAATCCTGTCCAGAAACTACAGAATTTAGTCGCTATTCCTGCCTAATTGGGAATATTCCGTGAACGGTTACGCTGCAATGAGAAAATTACTTATCCTTGCTAACTCTTTAGTAAGAGACGGTAGACTGTTTACTGAGGAGTATAGCCCTAAAACTGCTTCTATATAGCAATAGCATAGCTGTGAATAAGTACGCCCACACAAATTTTAAGTACTTATTCACAGCTACATCAATTTTTCTATTGACTTTTAACACAACTGCTACAATGTCCTCTTTGCAACCTGTACTCAGTTACAATTGGCTTAATTTCTGGCAACTCTGCCTTCTGATGAATAATTTCATCTTCTAAAGTAATCTTACCTCCACACATACAAATTGTATCAATTGTGCATCTCACTACCTCGTCTGCAGCCATTAATTCACGCTTATGCACCTTATGTCCTGGCTGACCTCCTGGTTTTTTATCACTTTTCTTTTTTGCTTTCTTACGATATATATCTCGTGATGGTGGCAGCGATGAATTTTGCGAATTTAAGCCCAATTTGTCTTCTAATTCAACTATTTTTGCTTTCAAGCTATCATTTTCTCTGATCAGTGCTTTTATTTCTTCCTTGAGATTAGCGTTTTCTGCTACAACCTTTTCTTGCAGCACTGTTGTCATTTACCCATTCCATATTTAGCTTCCTATCTCTTTACACTTTTATACTTACTTTGTAAACCACCTTATCTCCGTGAACGGTTACATTTGATGTTTTTCTTTATTTTTAACCATAAATGCCTCACAAAAATTATATTTCTAGTATATCCGTATATATAATGTACTGTCAAGTTTTTAAAGAAGATTAAAAAATGCAACGCACATGTGCAAAATATGAACTAGGTATATAATTCACAATGCAGCGGTATTTCACTAATCCAATTATTTTTTTCCTGATCTAGCCTATCATTCAATATTGCTTGTCTTATTGATTCCATCAACTTATTCATGAAGAAAACATTGTGAATGGTAACGAGTGTATAAGCCAGCAACTCTTTAGCTTTCAGTAGATGGTGTATATAAGCTCTTGAATGTTTTCTGCAGGTAAAGCACAAACAATCACTCTCAATTGGGTTATCATCTAGTTCGAATCGTTGATTTCGCAAATTAATATGCTCTTTGCACTTTGAAGAAATAGAATCTCTATTTTTTACTTTAACAAGCGCGCCACCATGTCTTGCGAGGCGAGTTGGATGCACGCAATCAAATGTATCAACTCCAAGCTCTACTCCACGAAAAATGTCTACAATTCCACCAATACCAAGCAAATGAGTAGGCCTATCTTTTTTTAAATGTTCCATAGTAAAGGAAACTACATCATACATCTGCTCTTTACTTTGACCAAGTGATCCACCTATTGCTTGACCAAAAAATGGCAAATCGTTGATAAAATCACAACTTTCTCTACGCAAATCTTGATACACTCCGCCTTGACTAATTCCATAAAGCACCTGTTTGCAATTATTATTTTTTTCAAATTCATTTAAAGAACGTTCAGCCCATCTATGGCTCATGAGCATCGATTTCCTTGTGTACTCCTTGCTGACGTGAAATGGAGTACATTCATCTAAAACTAAGATTAAATCTGCACCTAATTTTTGTTGAATTTGTATCGACTTTTCAGGAGTTAGACAATAAGTTTTACCATTTATGTAAGAACGAAAAATTGCCCCATCCTCGTTAATTTTGATCAGAGTTTTTTGTTTCTGTCTTACTCCCTTTATCTCTTCTGAAACTGATCCGTGTCCTAAACTAAATATCTGGTATCCACCAGAATCAGTGAGCATTGGCCCACTCCATCCCATCATCTTGTGCAAGCCACCAAGCTTTGCCACAGTATCCTCTCCCGGTTGGAGCATTAGGTGGTAGGTGTTGGAAAGTATTATCTGAGTACCTGCTTCTCTGATTCTCTCGATATCTGCAGCTTTAATAGCAGCTTTGGTTGCACAAAATATAAATGCTGGTGTTTCTATACTTCCATTTGGAGTTTTGATCGTTCCAACTCTTGCAGAACCTGATTGCTTGGTTATCCTAAACGAGAACTTTTCCATCTATTTACTTGAAAGTTCTGCTATGATATTTTCCACTTTTTCAGGAGTGAGGTTTTCATAAAAATCGTTATTGATCTGTACAACAGGGGCATTAACACATGCACCAAGACATTCAACTTCCTTTAAAGTAAATAGATTATCTTTAGTGGTTTCACCGATATTGATTCCTAGTTTCTTTTTAAAGGTATTTAACACTTCTTCGCTATTACATAACCAGCAAGGAGTTGTTCTACAAACTTGTATTAGATATTTACCTACTGGCTTTAAATTATACATGGTGTAAAAATTTGCCACTTCATATACGCGAATATGTGGAATATGAAGCATGTCAGCAACGTAGCGCATGGCAGATTCAGAAACCCATCCGCATTGTTCTTGTACTAGATACAGTAAAGGCATAACAGCGCTTCCTTCTCTACCTTTAGGATACATCTCTATAGACTTTTTTGCTTTGCTAAGATTGTCTGGTGTAAAACTAAACTGCTCTTCTTTCTCTTTCATCTAATAAGGTTCATGTAAATCTCAACAAATTATACTTGAAGAGTTAACAATTGCAATTAGACTTCTTGCATAATCTAAGACCTACTGTAAACCAAGCTTAGTATAATCCAATTTGACGTACCTTATTATTTTTTTTACTTTGTAATTGATCTACATGAGAAACTTTTTCACCACTTTGTAATCTTTCTCCCTGGAAAATTCCTGCAGGCCTTTCAAAGTACCCACGTTCAATAGCATTGTAAACTGAGTAACCACCAAATAAGCAATTTTTTCCTATTTCTTCTCCACAATCTTTTAATTCTTTCAACCTCTCTTGATCTCTTACTTCTACCTTTATCCAGTCTTTATTTTGCTTATCAGGATATAACCTAACGTCTAACTCTCCCTTAGTGGTAGGGAAAGTCAACACTATATCACTATCGTCCGCAAGATTGGTGTAATTCCTTATACCATTCTTTGTTATAATTGCTACCTCACTTTTACCAATCTTTATTATATCTCTTTCATAGTCTATGTTTCCCTGAGCTCGCCTTAACTCACTAGCTTTTTCTGTGAGCCTTGCAACATTTATTATACTATCTTCGGAATATTCCGAGTATAAAGTAGTGTTATCTATTTTTGCATTCTTTACCATACCATTAATAACTGCTCCTTTTATAACTTCCATAAAATCTAGGGTACTCTCTAGATAATCTAGATAAGCTTCTATCATATTTTCTTTGTGCTCTTTAAATTCAGATTCTAGTGTATCAATTACTTTCATATTATCTTTATTATATAACACTGCCCCTATTGATACCAACTTGCATACTATCTTGCTTGCAACTTCAGGATTCTTTCCTAACTCACCAATCCTTTCCATAACACAATCTGTAAAATTACGCTTCTTATCTTGAGAAAATCGTCTATTAATCCTTCCTCCTGAGAGAATAGCCTCATTTACAACTCCTTCTAGTTCATCCATATTTTGAGCTTTAGAAACTTTATCTAAAAATTCTTTTAGCTTTATCTGTCGATTCGGCGGTAAATTACTCCATAAATCCCTAGAATAATACTCCTTCTCATCATAACTTGACCATTGTAAATTGATTGCATCTGCTTTCAAAAGTAATCTTTTTACTTCAAATTTATTTGCTCTTTCATCAGTACCTGAACGAGCAAAAGAATCAAGATTTTTAGCATGTTGATGCACCTGCAACTCTCCTTCATTACTTCGAAGATTCAAAACCATTCTTAGATCTTGATCATTCCCAAAATCATCTAAGAATTCTTGTAGATCTTCAACAACTGAATCACCTTCTGAGTTATTTACTATATCCAACAACTTTCTTCTCAAGCCCCCCTGTCTCTTAGTTAAAACGTAACCTGAACCATCTTCGAACCAGTCTTTTGTTTCCATTATAGAGCGTAACTTATCACTCAACTTCTCTCGCTTATAAGTCACAAAGTACTTTTCAATATGTTCATGATGATTATCACGTGCAACTTGCAGAGGAGTTTTTCCTTGTTTATCACCTTGATCAGAAATAGCTCCTTTCTCTAAGAGTAAAACTACGCCTTCAGAACAACCAACACTAGCAACATGATGCAAAGGCGTTTTTTTTTCATTATCTTCTGCATTAAGGTCAGCTCCCTTTTCTAAGAGAGCAGCTATACTATAAGGTCCAGTAGCATAGTGTAATGGTGTCCTTCCTTTATCATTCTTGATATTAGGGTCAGCTCCTGCTTCTAAAAGCAAACTTACGGCACAATCATATTGTTTTCTTGCCCAAGCCATACTTGATATTATGTGCAATATCGTCAAACTAGACTCTCCCCTTTCACAATTAAGAACGGTTTTTAGATTTTGATTATCTTTATTATTTAATAAAAACTTTTGAAGTTGTCGGTAACTATCTCCTGCACTCAAAGATCTCATTGCACTAAAAATAGATAGCAATTCCTCATCTAACTCTTCTTGACTGTCTGTCAACTCAGTTGTAACAAGCCACGCACACATTAAATTATCAAACGAGCCTTTTGTAGCTTCAGCAATATCTACCAAATGACGCCTATCAGGAAACATGAATAAACTTTTAATCAATTCATATTCATAATCCTGTTGTAGCTCGTTTTCTATTCTACTTTCCTTATTAGAATCTTGCCCAGTAACTTCTGGCATATTTACTCCTCACTTTATAAAACCGAATGTAATTATAACAAATAAAGCTAATGCAAGCTAGCTTTCTACTACTTCTTGTATAGTTATATCACTAACACGTAGCGGGATTATAAACATTAAGAAATTAACTAGATGGAAAAAAGGCAAAAGAATCCCCTAGTAGTGAGTTTTATAATGTAAATTGGAATTGTAATAATGTTCTAACGCTTATTTTAAGCAGATTTTGGCTGAATGTAGAAAAAATAAAAAAAGCCGCTATAATTTTATGTAATTCGCCAATAAATACCCTGAGTTTTTTACTGAATTTTGTCATTGACTCTGCAGATCAAAAACAAGTTTTGAGTCATAAATACCCTTGATGTCATGGTAAGGGTATTTGGGGATTTGTAAAGGAATTTCTGTTGTCAACAAGCTGCTAAATTTATTATATGGTTTCAAAGGAAACATATTGTCTATGGGAAATCTGGGTTTATTAGCGTATTATCTTAGAGTACTTAAAAATTAATTTCTTAATTTTAGTTAAAATTTTATTGACGTTACATATAGAAATAATCATAATAGCGTTTTATTAAAATTTTAAATATAATTATGTCTATATTAAGTAGATTATTTAGAGTTAATACAACTACACTGAAAGTTAAAGAAGCGATAGGTTTTAACCCAGTAAACGTAGGGTTGATTGAAGGAAATGGAGTTACTTATGGACTCAGCTATCAAGATAACGGCAATGGAAGCAGTAGAGTAAAGTTACTTATTAGTCCATTATATCAATCGAAAACATACGAGTGTGATACATGTGTCAACGTAGCAAATGAATTCAAGGGCCAATTATCTCCCACACTAATAGAAAATTCAGCTGAAGTAGATAAAGTTGGAGTTATTTTTCCTACAGAAGAAACTAACGAAGAAGGAAAAAAATACATAAAAAGTTTAATGTTTCACACTTATAAAATTCAACATTCAACTAATGCACCTTCAGTTGAACATTCAGGAAAAGTAAAATTACAAAAAAATGACGATAACAAGAATCTTGCAAATACAGGTAATAGTTATTTTCAACCAAAAGCAGTAAAAGTTGGTAATGGTAATGTCATTGTAATTGCTCATAACTTAAAGGATCAAATTTTAGTTTCTTGGTACTTAGAATCAAAAGGAGATGGAAAGTTTAGGGCTTTACCTGGAAAAAGCGGCATCACAGAAAGGAAATTATTCAAATTTGATAATCCAGGGCAATTAGTACTAGATGAAAATACGATGCTTTATGCACAGATGAGAAAGATTACTAAAAATCAAGAAGTAAGAACAAACATTTTTAAATTTGATGTGGCTGAAGTAGTTCAGAATCTGAAAGATAGAAAGGGAGCTAATGACTTTTTGCTTGGTAATAAAAGCGGCCAATTAAATATAGCATCATCTATTAACTCTAATCCAGGAAAAATAAACTTTTTACAGTATGTAAGAAGAACTGGAGGTGATGATTTAGTTGCTTTTCTTGCAAAAAAACAATCTTCTAATACGCAAGAATTGCATTTAGCAAGGCTTGCTAAGAGAGGAGCAAAATCAAATTTTACTGTTTGTGAATGTGAAGATCCTATAGAACAATTGTATGTTAAAGACAATGGCCAAGGAGGTTTTATCGTCACTGCGGTAAGTGGAGAGAGTATTATAACTTTTAATAGAGAGAGCTCTGGAAAATCTTCTGAAGCAACGATAATACCGACAAGCAGTATCAAAGCTCTCAGTGATTTTGTTAATATCATTAACGGCCAATTGATGCCTAGTATTATTTCCAGCAGTACTGTGGCTCCTATAACTGTTACAGAGACGGTTGTGACTTCTAAGAAAACGACGACTGCTGCAATTACTAGCACAACAGAAACCGACACTGTAAAGACTACCAAATTAACAACAGAAGCATCAACTATCATTGTACCAACTTCCACAATGAGTAAATCTTCAACAGAGTCAACGACTCAGGCAAGTACAGTAACAGTGGAGTCAACAACAGTAGCATCAACTACCACTGCACCTACTTCTACAACGAGTAGGCCTTCAACAGAGTCAACAATTCAAACAAGTACAGTAACAGTGGGGCCAACAACAGTAGCAAAAACAACTACTACTCCACAAGCGACCACAGTTGCTACAACGTCAACTAGTGCACCGATAGTAACTTCAGAAACTGAGACAAGTACTGTAAAATCTACAGCAGCGACTGTTGAGTCAACTTTTACAGCAAGCAGTACTACGATGAGTAAGCCTTTAACAGAATTAACAACTAAGATGAGTACGTCATCAGAACCAACGACAGTAGCTGAAACTATTGCGACTTCACAAGCAACTATGATTACTACAATGCCAACTAATGCGCCAACAACAAACTCAGAGAAAACTATACAAACATTGTCCATTATACCAAGTACTAGAACAAAAGCAACAACTCCTCTGTTCACTACAACTTTACTTCCTCAAACTACTCCTTCACCACAGCCCGCTCAGCTTGCTATAGAGTCTAATAGGGCAGGAATGATAGGTGGGTCTTTGGTTGGAGCGATAATAAGTATTGCTGGAATTATAGGATTCATAACATACAAATATGTTAAGGGTCGTAATTCTGCCCCTGTGTTAGAACTAACTAATTTCAATGATAGAAGGCGATCATCTTCAAGTGGCAATAGCGATGAAGAAATTTTTATCGCTAATAACAGAATGAGACATATATCTATGTGAACTATGGATCAATCTGAAACAGTGCTAAACAGTATATCGGTGGAGAGTAGTAGTCGGTCAAGAAGTAGCTCATCGTCTTCAAGCGGTGGACCAGGATCTTGACTGACTGAGCTAGAGTCTAAAAGTGAAAAAAGCTTATCTTGGGATAGCGATGATGTACCGGAATATCACCTTTAGCTATTTGTCTGAATGTTTTTAGTATGTAGACTGTTAGGAAATTTTCTTTTGCTTTTGTGATTTTAATGTTAAAGTATAATTTCTAGGTGAAATAAGTAGCTGCTGTTGTGTGATAAACACAGCAGAGGAAAGTCCGAGCTCCAAGAAAAGGTAGTGACGGGTAACGCCCGCCGGAGGTAACTCCAGTTATAGGGCTACAGAAAATTACCGCCTAAAATATTATTAGGCAAGGGTGAAAAGGTGTGGTAAGAGCGCACCATAACAATGGCAACATTGGTAGTCAAGTAACCAACACTAGGAGCAAGATTAAATAGAAGTAGATTCTATGTTTTTCTCATATCTACTCGGGTAAATCGCATGAAGTAAATGGTAACATTTACTCTAGATAAATAGCTACATAAACAGAACTCGGCTTATATTTCACCTAGGCAATGCATGAATGTCAGCCATACTATGTAAATGTATCAAACATTTCACATACCCTGTACGCTCAATTTGACCACCTATATTCCTTTTACTTCTTGGCTTATCTCTTTTTTTATTTCCTTTTGAACTTAACAAAGCTTGAATTTTAACCGAGCTTTTCCTTTAACTCGTCATTCTCTATCTCTAAAACCTTATTTTCTTACCTATAACTTTTTAGCTTAGCTTCCAACTTTTCTATTTTTTGCTGCAAGTCTTTGTAAAGTTCTAAAAGACTAACCATGTTACCTCACTTTTACGATTGGTTTTTATCTTATTTCATCTACCTATTTTGTTGCTTCAATGAATGGGTGAATAAAGCATTTCATGCGTTGTCCTTCACTTGTTCTGCTTGATAGTCACTACTGCTTTCGCTTATATTAACACTAGAGTATTCTTCATCGTCAACATACTCTTTTAGAACATATCCTCTACCCCAAACGGTTTCTATGTGGCTTATTCCATCATTTGCACTTTCAAGTTTTTTACGTAATTTACACATAAAAACATCAACTATTTTGTTGTCTGAAGGTTCGTCCAAGCCATTGTAAAGATGGTTTAAAAACATTTCTTTTGTCAACACTGCTCCTTTACGCAATGCCAGCAATTCTATCATGGAATACTCTTTGTTAGTAAGGTGAACTGTTTTGCCTTTTACCTCAACAATCCTGTGATCAAAATTGATATTCATATTACCAATCTTTATCACTGATTCGGGATGGCCTTTAGTACGTCGGACTATGGCCTTAATTCGAGCTAATAATTCGCTCTTGTGAAATGGCTTGGTTAAGTAATCGTCGGCACCATACCCAAGTCCTTTAGCTTTATGGTTGGCAGCGGAGATACACGAAAGTATTAAAACAGGAACTTTGATTTTTGCACTTCTTAATCTTAACAGTATATCATATCCATCAATATCACCAGGCAGGTGTATATCTAGAATAACTAGATCGTAACAGTCTCCACCCGAGGAAACCATATTATTGTTATAATCTTGTGCAGAAGTAACAACGTCGCAAAAATGTCCATCAGAAGTTAAGGCATTAACTACAGTCCTTGCACTTACTTGATCATCTTCAATTAATAATATACGCATATTTTACACCCCATAAATAATTTATAATTTTAGTAATATATATAACCAAGGAAAGTAACAAATCAAATTTTTATTAATGAATAATAGAAATTACACTTATTAATTAATAGTTAATGTGTCGTTCCAAAATTATACAAATAGATCTAAAATACAATAGATATACTATAATAATACTATTTTTAGTAAATATTGAATAGAAGCTATTTTTATTAAAAGAATACTTAGGTTAATAGATATTTAAACTATTTTATACTTTTATGTTATATTTTTAATTTACTTATTCTACAGTTTTAAATTATAAGTAATACTTTCAGGAATATTGAGTGGTAATATCAGTTTTAGGTGCTGGCGCATGGGGTACAGCAATTGCGATTTCATTAAGTAGTAAGAAAAATGTAATTTTGTGGACTCGCAATAAGGCCATATTTAAATCAATTCAAGAGAAAAGAGAAAGTGACAAGCTACCTGATTGTCCAATTTCTGATAATGTATCAGTAAAATTAGCTATTGAAGATGCAGTTAATGCTTCAGTAATAATTCTAGCTGTTCCCACTCAGTCTCTAAGGGAGATATGTCATCAATTGAATGATTGTAACCTAAAAAAAAATGTAGCAATAATTTTGGCTTGTAAGGGAATAGAAAAATCTACATTAAAATTACCTAGTGAAGTAGTCAATGAAGTTTTACCTAATAATCCTCTTGCTGTTTTTTCTGGTCCTAGCTTTGCTATAGAAGTTGCAAGAAAATTACCATATTCGATGGTTCTTGCATGTCAAAATGAAGTATTAGGTTCAAAATTAGTATCAGAGCTACAGCAAGAAAATATTAAATTGTACCTTAGTAGCGATGTTATAGGAATACAAGTTTGTGCAGCGTTAAAGAATGTTTTTGCTATAGCATGTGGGGTTGTTCTAGGTAGGTTTGGGTTTAATGCTCATGCAGCATTAATTACGAAAAGTATGAGTGAAATTAAGGCTTTATACTCAGCAAAAGTTGGTGACGGCAATGTAGATATAAATACACTACTTGGACCAGCATGCTTAGGCGATTTGGTTGTGACATGCACATCATTAAATTCAAGAAATCTATCTTTTGGATCTAAAGTAGCTAATAGTAATGGTTCTAGTGCTCAGCAGATTTTATCAGAAGGTAAGTCGGTAATTGAAGGTTTTAACACTGCTAAGTCTGCATTTGATTTAGCAGAAAAGCTAAAGATAAAAATGCCCATATGTGAAGCGATCTATAGATTGCTATATGAAAATACTTCTATAGAAGATACTATTTCTGTTCTTGTAAATTAGTTTTATATTTCGGTATATTGTGAAATTTTTATATAAATTAATATCAACATGGTGGCTATCTGGCACGGTAAAACACATGCAAGGTACTATAGGCAGCTTGGCTGCTTACCCAATTGTTCCTATATTACTCAATGACAGAATTTTAGGTACAGCAATTATTTTTTTTTTATTCTTAGTTGGATTATGGTCTACAGGCAATTATATACAACATTACAAAGCTCCGCATGATCCAAAAGAGGTAGTAATTGATGAAGTAGTTGGTCAATTGCTGACAGTACTTCTAGTTTCAATATTATTAGAACAAGAAATGAATAGCTCTGTATTGTTGGTGTGCTTTTTCTCCTTTAGGTTTTTTGATATAATAAAAGTGTGGCCTATAAATTTGATTGATAAAAATACAAAAGGTCCTTTAGGTATTATGCTAGATGATGTTATAGCTGCAATTTTAGCCTTTGTTTTTATAGGAGCCTTTTATTGTTTATTGTTGGTTTATGCAGAATAAAAAAATTTGTTATTCAAGCTTAATTATTCAGAACCTAAAGGATTATATACTTTATGCAACGAATTTGTCCAAGTGGGAAATACATGACGAATTTGATAATGTTATATTTACAGTAAATGGTACCAGAGAATCGTTATTTAATTTTGTGTTTTGTGAAGATCAATGTGCTGAGCTTTCCATATGCAGAACTCTAGATTATCTCAAAGCACGAAATATAGAAGCAACATGGATAATAAGTCCAAGTATAAAAATAGGGGGTATTTTAGAAAAATGCGAAATAAAACACGTTAGCACACCAAAAAAAGTTTTACTCAATATAAAAGATTATTTTTTGCCTGATGATGCTGTTCCAAATTTGAAGTTCAATGTTGTAAATAGTAGTGAGCTCTTAGAGCAATTAGATTTACACACTTCTAAAATTTTTTATCATAGAATTAGTATTGTTAGCACATTTTTTCGCCAATTATCGAATTATGATGATAAGAGCTCAAGGTTAAGATTTTTTCTTGTAATGCTAAATAACGAAATTGTTGGAACATGCGGTCTTTATATTCAAGACAGCATAGCTGGTTTTTATAGCGATGGAGTTTTACCAATTTACAGGGGTCGTGGAATAGGAACTCAAATGGTTCTAGAAAGAATAAAGATAGCTAGGCAATTTGAGTGCAAATACATAGTAGCACATTGCATGAAACCTTCTGTAAACCTTTATAAGAGATTAGGCTTTAGGGTATTGGGCAATCTTCACTTATATACCTCTTCAGTACAATCTCTTTGCTGAGAGGTTACAAATTTTTATATTTGTTTTAGAATGCTATGTTTTTTTTGTATGAAATAGTTTTACTACTAATTCTAGTATTCTTCTTTTTCTCATATTCTAAATTAAAAATTAGTAATAAAATTAAGGACTTACAACATCAAAATGTTATCATAAATAATTTAATAGATACTGTGAATGATGGATTTTATATTTGGGACGCAAAAAAACGTATAGAAAAATTTTCTCCCAATTTACTAATTTTGCTTAATACTGTTTTTTATTCATTTAATGAATTTGTAAATTTTTTTGAGCAATCAGAAAGCTTAATTAAAAGTTTTGCTGAGGCAAAGGAAATAAATAAATCTTTTACTCTAGATTTAAAGTCAAAAGACAGTGAGGTTTATTGCACATGTTATGGTAAAAGCATAATAGATTATTCTAATAATGTGATTGGTGTGTTGTTATGGATAAGGAATATCTCCGATTATAAGATAAAAGCTAATGAACTTGAGTTAGAAAATAGTAAGCTTATGCGAGAATTGGAGAACTATAAAAAAATTTTTGACTCTTTACCATTTCCAATACTGAAGTACAATAAGAATAAAAAAGTAAGGTTTTATAACTTATTTTATGATAAATATATAGGCAGCTCTAAAAAATTTACTGTTGCGAGTGGCTCCTATAACGTAAAACCAGGAGAGTGTGTAATAACTTACAAGAACGAACCTAAGGTTTTTAATTTTGTTGAAGTTCCAGTGCAAAATTCTAATAGCATAGTAATGTATGGAAAAGATATTAGTGATGAAAAAAAATTACATACTGAGCTAAGCAATTGTTTAGCTGCACAAGAAAGTTTGCTTGAGAAGCTATCGATTGCTGTAGCGATATATAGTAAGAATCAAAAGCTAAAATTTTATAATAATGCTTTTATAAAAACTTTTCAGTTTGATCCAAAATTTTTGGAGTCTTATCCAACTTATCACGAGATTATGCTTCACCTATTTGAATCTAAAAAGCTTTTAGGAAAAAAGGATTTTCAAACTATTAATAATCAAAGACATGAGTTGTTCAAAAGATTACTGGAATCATATGGTGAAACAATACATTTCATGAATGGAAGAACGTTTAGAGTATTAACAATACCCTATGCTTCAGAGGGTCTACTATTTTCTTACGAAGAGTGCCAGAAATAACACTCAAATTCCTTCTCTCTCTACCATAAGCTGTTTTACTTTCGCTATCGCTTTTGCTGGGTTAAGCCCTTTCGGGCAGGTTTTTGTACAATTCATTATTGTATGACAACGATACAACTTAAATGGGTCGTTTAAAGAAGCAAGTCTTTCTTCTTTCTTATTATCACGACTGTCAGCAATCCATCTATAAGCTTGCAGTAATACCGCTGGCCCTAAAAATTTATCACCATTCCACCAATAGCTTGGGCAACCAGTCGAACAGCAAGCACATAGTATACAATCAGACAGACCATCCAATTTTTTTCTATCTTCAGGAGATTGAAAGTATTCTTTATTTTGTAAGGCAGATTTATCTGTTTGTAACCAAGGTTTAATCGATTTGTATTGCTCATAAAATTGGCTTAGATCTGGAACTAGATCCTTTACTATATACATATGAGGTAGTGGATATATTTTTACTTCACCTTTTATATCATGTATAGATTTAGTGCATGCAAGAGTGTTGGTACCATCAATATTCATTGCACAAGATCCGCATATTCCTTCTCTGCAAGAGCGTCTAAAAGTTAAGGTTGAATCTATTTCATCCTTTATTTTTATTAATACATCAAGTACCATAGGGCCACAATTATCCATATCGATAAAAAATGTGTCTATTCTTGGATTTTTATCATCATCAGCAGACCAACGATAAATTTGAAATCTTCTAATATTTTTTGCTCCAGTAGGAGTAGGATAAACCTTGCCCTTTTTATTAACTTTAGAATTTTTTGGTAAAGAAAACTGAACCATATTGCTTACCTTTTACAGCTAAAAACCCTTTTTTGTAAATAACATATTTTGGTATTATCTACCATACTTTTCCTTTTCAAATTCAAACAAAGCTAAAATCTTGCTCTCTAAACTTTTCATTATAATTTCTTCATCTTCTTTTTGATGATCATAGCCAAGTAAATGCAGCAATCCATGAACTAACATGTGTGCAGTGTGAGTGAGGATAGATATACAGTACTCATGAGACTCTCTTTCTATTGTATCTACTGCAATTGCTATGTCTCCTAGATCACATTCACTAGATAACTGTTCGCATGGAAATGATAGTACATTAGTTGGCTTATCTATTTCTCTAAACTTAAGATTAAGTTGATGTAGCAAGTTATCATCAGCGAGAGCTATTGATATATTTGGTTTATAATGATCTATTTTTAATTCTTTTAGAGAAGCATTAATAATATTTAATACAAAACTCTGTGGGTCCTTCGTAATACTATGCCACCTCTTATCAAGAATATTTACTTCTAACATGAATAAAGCACCATAAAGGACATTATCCCATCACTTGACATTGGAACCCAAAAAAGAAGAATTATAGACCATCGTATCATACACACAACTATACGAATATTGTACACTAGAAGTATATCATCCCAGTGCTCCGACATTGGGATCCAGGAATTCTGATTAGACATTAGGTGAGTGAATATAAAAGCTATATTAAAACACAACATTTTTAATGTGGTTGCATTACAGCTGGATTCCAGTGTCAAGCACTGCTTTGTGTTTGATGAAAAATTTGCTACTTCGAAACAAACACTCATACAGCTGTATGTTGTGTGCTGAGGTAATATTGTTTGGCAACAGGTATTACACATCACTCATCCTTATTATTTCATTCCATTCAGCCTCTAAAACCGGAGAAACTGATAAACGTGATTGTTTTAATATAACCATATTTTTCAAAAGTGGGTTTTGTTTTATACTGTTTAACGTCACTTGGTTACTTAAAGGTTTCAAAAGTTTTACATTCACTAGTCCAAATTTGGAATTATAAACATGATAATACTCCTTTAATACTTCAACTATTCCAAGTATAACTCTCTCTTTACCTGTATGATAAAAAAATGCAATATCGCCTAATTTCATAGCTCTCATGTAATTTTGAGCTTGATAATTGCATACACCATTCCACTGCGTCACCTGCTCCTTTCCCATTTTTTGCCAGGAGTATTCGCTTGGCTCTGACTTGAGTAGCCAAAATTGCATTATTTTTTTCTTCTTAAATAAGCTGGTATATCATAAACATTGCTACCCCACTTAACTCTTTCGTTTGTTTGCTCAGTTGAAGCATATTCTTTTGTTTCTAATATTGGAATTTGATTATAAGGCCATTTAAAATTTTTTTCCTCTGCTGGGATCTTGTTTTGATTAACAGATGAATTGTTGTTACAGCTATCAATGCCAGTTGCAAGAACAGAAACTCTAACTCTTCCCTCCATCGCCTGATCAAAAGTGGCACCAAATATTATATTTGCATTTTCATCCACTTCTTCACGCACTCTATTGGCTGCAGCATCAACTTCAAATAGAGTCATATCTCCACCACCAGTAATATTAATCAATATTCCTTGCGCACCTTTCATTGATACATTATCAAGCAATGGATTAGATATCGCAGCCTCTGCAGCACTAATTGCCCTATCTTCTCCTTCTGCCTCTCCAGTACCAATCATTGCTTTACCCATCTCACTCATTACTGTTTCTATATCAGCAAAATCAAGATTAATCAGTCCTGGCATGATCATCAAATCAGTTACTCCTCTTATGCCAATATGCAGAACATTATCGGCGAGTTGAAATGCGTCAGCAAATGTAGTTTTCTCGTTAGCAATTCTAAATAAATTTTGATTGGGAATGACAATAAGTGTATCTACGTATTTTTGCAACTCTTCAAGTCCAAGCTCTGCAATGCGCATACGTCGCACACCTTCAAAACCGAACGGCTTAGTTACAACTCCAACAGTCAGTATCTTTTTTTCTTTTGCTCCTTTATCTTTAACTACCGCTCTTGCTTCTCTGGCTGCTTTTGCAATTACCGGTGCAGCACCTGTTCCAGTACCACCACCCATCCCTGCTGTGATAAAGAGCATATGGCTATCTTTTATATGCTCCATAATTTCATCAATTGATTCTTCTGCTGCACCTTTACCAACATCAGGCAAAGCACCAGCACCAAGGCCCTTAGTTAAGTTAATACCAAGTTGAATTTTTTTATCACATAATGACTTCTCTAACGCTTGAGCATCGGTATTTGCTACAACAAAATTTACTCCTTGCAAATTGGATTGAATCATGTTGTTCACAGCATTTCCACCAGCACCACCCACTCCCACAACGGTAATCCTTGGGTGTAATACAGGTAGCTCTGGTAAACTGAGGTCGATTGACATTTAAACTTTACTCAAATATTAGTGAATTCACTTGATAACAAGTTACTGCTTTTTTAACAATATGCAAACATTTTTCATTTTGACATACGCAAACAGTAAACAAGATTTACTTATTCTTAACATTAATAGATATAATGACTACATACTTTCAAATAACACTACTTAAAATGCAAAAAAAAGGAAAATACTTGTATGCTTGTAAGTAAAAAAGGGATAGAAGCCTATCCCTTTGCTTTGTCAAAGTTACTTAGAAATGCTTTTGCTCCCCCAACTGCTGAGACAACAGTATCAAAGAATGTTGTACGGACATTTTCATCATCAGTAAATTCTAGCTTATCACCATTAGCTTTAGGCTTATTATCACCTTCTCTTACACAAGCAGTAAGTACACTTTGCTTTACTTCCTCAATTTGACTTGCCTGATTATTGTTTTTATATGCAAGCATAGGTGCAGCTATTATAGCTGCTACTGCAGCAAGAACTACCAAACTAGCAACAAGTGGATGAGCAACTGCAAATGCAGACATTGCAGTAATAGCAGGACTAACAAGTGTTGCAGCTTTTGTTCCAATTGTACCAACAAAAGTTGCATAAGCTGGACTTAAGAAATAAGCAGCCGTAAGCGAAGCTACTGCTGCAATTGCTACAAAAGTAACAGCTGTTTTACGCGGATTTTCTTTTACAAGATCCCAACCTTGCACAGGAACTTCTTTAGCTGCTGACCAAAGCCCTTCACTTCTGTATTTATTTTTTATTTCTTCAATTCTTCCCATAACTTTACTCCAAAAATATTAAAATTTCACTAATGGTATTATATGGCAAAAAAAGTTTTCTGTCAAGCAGATTAATTTATTTATACATTCTTATTCTGTAATTCAGCGCTTCTGCGATGTGTGCTCTTTTTATTTCCTCACTTTTCGCAAGATCTGCAATGGTTCTTGCGACTCTTAATACACGTGTATAGCCTCGATTGGAAATGTAATTTTCTTTCACTACGTATTTTAGCAATTCTAACCCTTCCTGATCTGGTTCAGTGAATTTATTTAATGCTTCACCACTGACTTCTGCATTGCAACGAATATTAAATTTACTATAACGCTCAGTTTGAATTTTTCTCGCTGATATCACTCTTTCTCTTATCGTCTTAGTACTTTCTCCTTCTGAACAAATTTCAGGAGAGAATATATTGACGTTTGGCATTTCAATGCATATGTCTATTCTATCAAGCAATGGTCCTGATATTTTATTTCTATAATCTGTGCCGCATTTTGGAGCTTTGTTGCACGATCTACTTGCATCACCTAAGTAACCACAACTGCAGGGATTCATTGCAGCTATAAGTTGAAAATTAGCTGGATAAGTAATGTGAGCATTTGCACGTGCAATAGTAACTTTTCTATCTTCAAGTGGTTGGCGTAGAGAATCAAGCACAAGCCTTGGAAATTCAGGTAGCTCATCAAGAAATAACACACCATTGTGAGCCATGGTGATTTCCCCAGGCTTTGCATTTTTCCCTCCTCCTATCATCGCTGGCATGGAGCATGAATGATGAGGTTCACGAAAGGGACGAGTTACTTTAAATGTTTCGTTACCGGCTTTTGTTATGCTAGAGATAATATTAACATCAATCATCTCCTGCTCAGTCAAATCAGGTAATAGCCCTATAAATCGCTTAGCAAGCATTGATTTTCCAGTACCAGGAGGTCCAACAAGGAGCATATTGTGTCCACCTGCTGCTGCAATTTCAGCTGCTCTTTTTGCAACAACTTGACCTTTAATATCCTTTATATCTGGAACTGAATTTTTTTCTTTGGGTGCAGCGCTATAGTTAAAAGTTACCGGCTGAATTAACTGCTCACCCTTAAAATGTCTGATAATATCGGTTAATTTCTCTATAGCCAGAATAGAAACATTCTTTACCCATAAAGCTTCTACTCCATTTCCCCTTGGGCAAATTACTCCTTTATTTGCCTGTTTTGCATTGATTGCTGTTGGAAGTACTCCTGAGATTGGTATGACTCTGCTGTCTAGTGCAAGCTCGCCCATAATTATATAAGACTGAACTTTTTCAACTGGTATCACATTCATTACAACAAGTAATCCAACAGCAATAGCTAAGTCATAATGACTACCTTCTTTAAGCAAATCCGCAGGGGAAAGATTAACCGTAATCCTTTTTGGAGGTAACAGAAGATTGATTGAATTTAACGCTGCTCTGATGCGTTCTCTGGATTCTGCAACAGTTTTATCCGGCAAGCCAACAATATTGACTGCTAGTACAACATTGCATAATTCTATTATGGCTATTTTGATCAAAATTTGCAAGATTTTTTATGCGAAATACTATATACAAGTGATTGTGATTGATTTCAATTTGATGAATCAACATTCTAATAATATTTTGTTTAGTCTGCCAATCCACTTGATCAAGCTTTGACTCAACGCTTGAGGAAAAGTTTTTCAAGCTATCTGTAACAAGGCTCAATTCTTGTTGTAACTTCTTTTGATCGAGTGTTCTTTCTTTCTCTTCTTCAATTTCTTTCAAATGTTGTTTCATTGTTGTGATTCTTGGTTCAAATTCTTCTTGGCTTATAAACCCTTTGGCATAGCTATCAATAAATTTTTTGATACTTAATCTTAGCTTACTTTCTTGCTTTTCACGTGTTTGATTATGTAAAGGTTTTTTGTTCTCTGACAATCTACGTTGATATTCATTTGCAATCCTATCTGGCTCTTTCAAGATACTCTTGACTTCTTCCCATATAACTCCATCTAATGCATCAGTGCGTATTGATTTATTATCACAGATTTTATTGCCATTAAATTTGCTAGAGTTTGTACCAGAGCAACGATAGTAATAATATGTCGACTTTTTATGAACGTGGTTTGTACCACAATAAGTATATTGACAACGTTGACATACCATTAAACCTTGCAATAAATATGTTTCTCTTCTTTGCCGTACTCTTGCTCTTTGTCTATTTTCAGCTAATTGTGTTTGCACTGAATCAAATAAATTTTCATTGATTATTTTTGGTACTGGAATATAAGTCCAGTTCTCTTTATCACTATTAAAGCGACCACTTTTAAGTTTACCACAAGTTCCTTTTTTTGACTTTTTTACTTGTGGTTTTGAGCATGTCTTAGTTTTACCATAAGCTGCTTGTCCTATATAAGCAGGATTTTTTAACATGTTCCAAATAGTGCTCCTTTTCCAATACCTTTTTCCTGTTCGTGTTATTACCGGTATCTTATTCAGTTCATGTACAACTTCTCCTATGCTTGCTCTTTCTTGGCCAACCCGACTAAATATTTTACGCACTATATTTGCCTCTTCTTCATCAACCTCAAATTGAGCACTTCCTTCACCTACATGTTTTGCTATGTAGCGATAACCGTAAGGCGCCCTACCCATCACACTTATACACCCAGCTTTGGCCGCATGAAGTTTACCTCTACGGTTTCGTTCCATAATCTTTGCACGTTCATATTCTGCTATTGCTCCCTGAATCTGTAGAAATAAATGGGAATCAGGATGGCTTTGTTGCATAGCTAGTGTTGGTTGAGGTTATTGTAAGGAGAAAAGCTTATGGTTACTAACGCATTTTGTTGTAAAATAGGCATTTTTCAAACAAGTATAACTTATGCCACAAAAAATGAGAGTAAGTAACCAAAGAGAATATAATGAGTTTCTAAAAAAAAGAGGAAATGTTTTTCATTTTGTTAATCAAGCCATAGAAAATTGGTATGAAAATAGTCCAAAAGTTGCAGGTGGCAATAACACTTATAGTGATAAAGTTGTAATTTTAATACACATAATAGTTCATCTTTTTAGAATTGGCTTGAGACAAGCTGTAGGTTTTGTAAAAGGTTATATGGTACAAATAGGCAAAAAACTTAAGATTATCAGCTATACACAAGCTTCCAGAAGATTTAAAAAGCTTAATTTGAAGATTGATGACCATAGAAGCAATAAAGATGATCTGGAAAATGTTGAAATTGCCGTAGATAGCACTAGAGTTAGTATCTACAATAATAACGGTGGGCATAGTAAGCTTAATATTCGAAAAAGAAAATACAGTGGTTATGGTCAAGTAAGAAAATTACATGTTATTTTAAACATAAATGATAAGAAAGCAATAAGCATGAACTACACTAGTGGTGTTGCTGTAGACTATTTGCCGGTCTGCGATATGTTAGAAGAAGTCAGTGATAAATATAACATTTGTTCTATTCGAGCAGATGCGGCTTATGATATAAAAAGTGTGTATAAAGAATGCAGAAAATACAATATTGTGCCTATTATTCGCCCTAGGAAGGATACTAAAATTTGTTTAGCTGACTACTTATCAGAAAGAAACAAGTATATTAGTAGAATTAGGTCATATGAGAATTATGAAGATGGTATTAATGAATGGAAGAAAAAAGTTAAGTATGGAGCACGGTCTTATATTGAAGTCTTTTTCTATAGGTTGAAGCAAATATTTGGGTTTGGCTTGAAAAATAAATCAGAGGTAAATCGTGAAAAAGAGCTGTTAATTAAGTGCTACTTACTGAACAAATTTACTGATATTGGTATGGCTAAATTTAAATTAGCTGCGTAAGTTCATTGTGATTTACATGCCTATCAGTGCTATGCAACAAAGCCATTCTGGATCAGAGTTTATTATATCTTCTATGTCTTGCCTAACTTGCTCTAATTGTTTTTTTGCAAATTCTATCTGTTTTTCTATATATTCCCTGGCTTTTCCTGTAACCTTATGCAAACGACACTTATTTGCGTGAACTTCATCGTTTAGATTGCGCTCAATTGCTCTTAGCTCTTTTAGTTCTTCTTGCTTTTGTGAAACTATGTATTCTATTACTTCGTCATTTTTTGTGATAAATTCAGCATATTTTTCTAGTAATTTTGCATCTAATTTATCTGTTTTTGCAAAGTGGTTGCAGGCTTTTGCAAATGCATATACCCGATTTGGGTGAGCTCTGTGAACAGCTATGTTATATTCCCGTAACAACTTTATGACAAGTTTTTCATAACCACCTGTTGATTCTACTACACATAACCTAACAAATACGTTAACTATTTTTGACTTTATAAACTCAGATATAGCTCTTTCTACATTTTCTATACGCTGATGTTTATTGTTAATTGAGATATCAAGTGTTTCTTTTGAAACATCAATACCAATGAAAACTGTTCTAGCCATTTTTGTACCTATAAATATAATCAAATAATAATGTAAATGTTGTACAGGATTGTGATTCGATCTTTTTGATCCCCCTACCGTTCGTACTCCATTTTTTAAAGCAAGGAGTGTACTGAGATGCCTACGATTTCTATCAATCAATCCAATTGACAGTATCACTCCTTGCTCATTATAGCCTTGCGGCTTTGATTTAATATACAATCCAGTTTTTTCATGATCATCAAAACGTTGTATTTTAACATAAAACGGCTACTTTTATGCTTACCAACTTAATAAAATTCCTAAATCCCAGTGTCGGAGCACTGGAATGACAGAAGAAGGAAACACTCGGATAGGGGCAATTTTAATGATACCATCATAGAGATCAGCTACTCTGATGACAACTTTTTATGCGAATAGTTTTATTGATGATATTAAAGATTTCACTATAATGAAAGTTTAAGCTAGCGTTTTTAAGGTGAACAAAGAGCTAATAAGTGAAATACCTTTACTTGAAGATAAGGCAGTTTCTGAGATTGAAAATGCTGCTTCTTTGCAAGATTTAGAAAAAGTTAGGTTGTCATACTTGGGGAGAAAGGGTCTAATAAAGGCTTATTTCGATGACTTAAAGAATATAGATGATGCAGGAGAAAAACGCGACCTAGGTGCAGTGATTAATGTTTTACGCAATAAGATAGACCAGCTTATAACAAGCAAAGAAAATGAACTAAAAGATAAAGAAGTTAAGTTAAAACTGCAAAATGAAGCAGTTGATATCACACTGCCTGTCAGACCAGAAAGAATTGGCAAGATTCATCCACTGAGCAAAGTTATAAGTGAAGTAAAGCTCATTTTTGCACATATGGGCTTCAAAGCAGTTGATGGTCCTGATATTGAAGATGAATTTCACGTGTTTGATGCGCTAAATACTCCAAGTCATCATCCTGCGCGAGAGGAGCAAGATACCTTCTACTTAAAGAATAAAATAAACGATAAAAGAATGGTGCTGCGCACTCATACCTCATCTGTGCAGATTAGAACCATGAAAAAGACAAAAACTTTTCCAATTAAAATAGTAGCTGCAGGCAGGGTATACAGAAATGACTTTGATGCAACTCACACTCCTATGTTTCATCAGATAGAAGGGCTTTATGTTAATGAAAATGTCAATATGGGCCAATTAAAATTTACTATTCATCGCTTCCTTAGTAAATTTTTCGGAGATAAAGGTCTAAAAATACGCTTTCGTAATAGTTTTTTTCCTTTTACTGAGCCTTCTGCAGAAGTGGACATAAGTTATAAAGGTAGTAAATGGATTGAAGTACTTGGATGTGGTATGGTGCATCCAAATGTCTTTAAAAATGTTGGAATAGACCATACTAAATACAGTGGCTTTGCATTTGGGATTGGTATAGAAAGGCTAGCAATGCTGAAATATCAAATTAGTGATCTAAGGAGCTTTTACGACAATAGAGTTAGTTGGCTCAACCATTATGGTTTTCATTTTTTGTCTTTAAGATAAGTGACAAACAAAGCTTATACATTTGTTGTACTTGCTGCTGGGCATGGTAAACGAATGAATTCAAGCTTGCCTAAGGTTCTGCACAAAATAGGTAATTTCTCCATGCTTGAGCATGTCATTTACAATGCAAAGCAGCTGAATCCTGAAAAAATAGTTATTGTAGTCGATTTGCCTTTAACTCAAAGGCTGAAATGCTTTGAGGGTATAAAACTAATTACACAAGAGTCAACGCTCGGTACAGGGGATGCAGTCAAAATTGCAATGAGAAACCTGAAAGAATTGTCAGATATAGTTGTTGTGCAGTATGGGGATACTCCACTAATAAAAAGCAGCACAATAACTAAAATGATAAGCTGCTTAGGAGAGAGCAATGCTTTAGTTTGTCTTGGGTTTAAAACTAATAATAAAGGATACGGTAGACTAATTATTGAGAACGGTTCCCTAAGAGAAATCGTAGAAGCACAAAATGGTAGAAATAATGATGAGGAATTTCTTGCTAATGCCGGAATAATGGTTGCACGTGAAAAGAATCTACGTGAATTGGTGGAGAAAATAGAGTGTAATAACCAAGCTCATGAATATTACTTGACCGATATCGTTGCCATTGCAGTAAAGAGTAATTTAAATGTCGGCTATGTTATTGCTGATGAGGAGGAGGCAACTGGCATAAATAATAGGAATGACCTTGCAACGGCCGAGTTTTACTTTCAAGAAGAAAAAAGAAAGTTTTTCACTAACTCTGGAGTAACGCTTGTTGCTCCAGAAACTGTTTTCTTCTCTCTTGATACGCAAATTGGTATGGATTCGATTGTTTACCCATACGTTTTTTTTGGTCCTGGAGTAAAAATAGGATCTGGTGTTAGGGTTGGTCCATTTGCCAAATGTGAAAATACAACAATAGGTGATGGTGCAATCATAGGTAATTTTGTTGAAACAAAAGCAAGTGATATAGGTATAAATACTAAGATAAAGCATTTAAGTTATATAGGAAATACTCAGGTAGGGCAGGGGAGTAACATAGGTGCAGGTACTGTTGTTTGTAATTATGATGGTAAAAAGAAACGTAAAACAAATATTGGAAGCAATTGTTTTATTGGTGCCAATAGTTCATTAATTGCACCGCTTAATGTGCATGATGACTCTGTCATTGCAGCAGGTAGCGTTATAGTGAAAGATGTGCCAAAGGGAAGTCTTGCAATTGCAAGAGAAAGGCAAGTAACTAAAAAAATAAAATAATTCCAATTTTTTTCTTGATGGTTATGCTTATATATGCATATGCTGAGATCTTAGATAAAAATGAAAAAATTATTTACCTTGTTGGTTTGTTGTTCTCTTTCAGTACCATCTTTTGGAGTTGATTGGATTAAAGATAGAATTTATACTTCTTTGTCATATAGCCGACTTGGTGTTAATTATGACGTTGGTTTTCACTATACAGATAGCGTTAAAATTTCAGTTGGCTATGTAATCAAACCTATTATTAATTCTCTAATCAAACCTACTCTTGATGAAGAATTTGGAGCAGTGGTGGGGCTTATGGCAAAGCTTCATTATCATCATAAATTTGAAAATACGGGTATTACTCCTTATATTACTGCTGGTGTTGGTGCTGTTATAGTGCGTACAATGAAGGCTAAACCTAATGTAGGTAGAGCTGATAGTATAGGTGAAAACATAAGTGCTCTACTTGGAGAGGCTTTCAAAGCTGTAGTCAATGATGAATTTTTCTTATCAAATAGGTTCTGGTATTAATCTTCCACTTTCTGAAAGAACAAGTGTTTTTGCTGGCTACAAATTGCAAAGGTTTCATAAAATTTTCCATGGAATTGAGCTAGGAGTGAGTTTTAATTTATAAACTCTGATTGAATATTTTTAGTAAAGGCTAGTGGGAAATTATATTGAAGTGAAAGTAAGTGATGTAGACTCAAATGATGATTGCAGCAGATAGTGAAAGATATGCCAATTTGCAATTGCAAGAGAAAGACAAATAACAAAAAAAATAAAATAATTCCAATTTTTTACTTGCAATTTATACTATTTTTAATATTTATATGCTTGTATATGCATATATTAATCTTTGGAGGATAAAAATGAAAAAGTTACTTACTTTGTTGGCTTGCTGTTCTTTGTCAGCACCGTCTTTTGGAGTTGATTGGATTAGAGATAGAACCTACACCTCTTCGTCGTATGGTATGCTTGGTATTAATTATGATCTTGGCTATCATTGTACAGATAGCATTAAAATTTCATTTGGTCCTGCAGTTAAACTTGTTATGAGTGAAGGGATTTTAGACGCGGGACTTATGACAAAGCTTCATTATCATTATAAATTTGAAAATACAGATATTACTCCTTATGTTACTTTTGGTGTAGGAGGAGTTGCTAAAATTCCTCTTTCAGAAAATCAAGGGCCAGACGTAGAAGAATTTTTTTCTTATCAAATAGGTTCTGGTATTAATCTTCCACTTTCTGAGAGAACAAGTGTTTTTGCTGGCTACAAGCTGCAGAAGTTTCATGAACTTTCGCATGGGGTTGAATTTGGAATGAGTTTTAATTTGTAAGCTCCGATTGAATGTTTTTAGTGAAGTCTGGTTTGAATTTTTGTTGAAAAAAAGCAAGTGATATAGGCTAAAATGATGATTGCAGTAGGTAATAGAATGTGAAAGAGAAAAGTTTGGTAATTGCAAGAGAAAGGCAAGTAGCTAAGAAAGTGATTCCGATTTTATTATGTAAGTTATGTAATTTTAACTTTTCTGTGAGTATATATGAGTATATTCATGGTTAGAGGGTAAAAATGAAAAAATTACTTACTTTAGTAGTCTGCTGTTCTCTGTCAGCACCGTCTTTTGGAGTTGATTGGATTAGAGATAGAATCTATACTTCGTCGTCATATGGCAATCTTGGTGTTAATTATGATCTTGGTTATCACTATACAGATAGTGTTAAAATTTCGGTTGGTTCTGTAGTTAAACCTATTCTCAATAGTCAGTATAACCTTGCTGGACTAGAGTTGGGACTTATGGCAAAGCTTCATTATCATCATCAATTTGAAAGTACGGATATTACTCCTTATATTACTTTTGGCACAGGAGGCATTATTGCAATGTCTCAAAAACAAGAAGGATTTTTTCCTACCAGATAGGTGCTGGTATTAATCTTCCACTTTCTGAGAGAACGAATGTTTTCGCTGGCTATAAACTTCACAAGTTCAGTAATTTTTCTCATGGGTTTGAACTTGGAATGAGTTTTAATTTATAAGCTCCGATTGAATGTTTTTAGTGAAAGCTTGAGTTTTTATTAACGTCGTAAAGTTTTCATGAGACTAAGAGAATTTGAGAGTAGTCAAGTTTTAAAACTTGACTACTCTCCACGAGGAAAAGCAGATAAAGGTAGAAGTATTTCATGTTTTTATTTATATTGACAGTATGTGTAACATCATTTACGATTAGTGTTAATAACAATAATTGATATTTGTCATGTTTGCAGTAATCGAAACTGGTGGAAAGCAGTATTTAGTAAAAAAAGGCAGCATAATTAAAGTAGAAAGATTACAAGCTGAAGAAAAAGAGGAAGTGGAAATCAATAAAGTGATTTGTGTTTCAAACAATGGCTTATCTTGTTCATCTAATGCTGTTGTTAAAGCTGAAGTACTGGAGCAGTGTAGAGATAAAAAAATTATAATCTTTAAGAAAAAGAGAAGAAAAAATTACCGTAGGAAAAATGGTCATAGGCAGTATATTACTGTTCTTCGTATCAATGAAATTAGTCTTCAAAAGTAAGAGGTAAGATATGGCAACTAAAAAATCAGGTGGTAGTTCCTGTAATGGTAGAGATTCGGCAGGGCGTCGGCTCGGGATAAAGAAGAATGGTGAGGTTATTCCAGGTAACATAATTGTACGTCAAAGAGGTACAAAATTTCATCCTGGAAAGAATGTTGGTATGGGTAAAGATCATACGATTTTTGCTAAAACGAAAGGCTGGGTGAGTTTTAGAAAATCAGCAAATAAAAAGACGTTTATTGATGTTGTGCCTACAGATGATATGCAAGCCTTGGCTTGAATAGATACGGGTCTGTAGCTCAGGTGGTTAGAGCGCACGCCTGATAAGCGTGAGGTCGGAGGTTCAACTCTTCCCAGACCCACCATTTAAATTTGCAATAGTTTTGATATCGTGTAACTAAGCGATGGTTTTACATAAGAATTCAGTAACCAGTGAATCAGTAGCAGCCGGTCATCCAGACAAAGTAGCAGACCAGATTTCAGATGCAATACTTGACGAATACCTTTTTAATGACTCTTCCTCTCGTACTGCAATAGAGACTTTAGTTACTAAAGATAATGTTATTATAGCTGGGGAAGTATTTGGGCCGAACATTGAAAATAGCAAGATTGAAAGTATTGTACGGAATACAATAAAAGATATTGGTTATGAGCATGATGGTTTCCACTGGGAAACAGTGAAAGTAAATATATTACTACATGAACAATCAAATGACATTGCAATAGGTGTGGATCAAGGTGCTGGGGATCAGGGCATAATGTATGGCTATGCAACAATAGAGACAGAAAGCCTCATGCCAGCACCCATTTTTTATGCACACTCGATTCTGAGAAATATCATGAGTATGGTCAAAGAGGTAAAGCTTGGTCCGGATGCAAAATCGCAAATCACTTTGGCGTATGAGAATAACCTTCCAGTGCGTGCTGAAAGTATTGTTGTTTCAATACAGCATCTTGAGGATCTGAGTCAATCGAAAGTGAAGGAAATAATTTATCCTTACATAGCTTCATCTTTACCTGAAGGGTGGATGTGCCCTAAAGAAAATCTCTTAGTCAATCCAACAGGTAGATTTGTTATTGGTGGACCAGTTGGTGATTGTGGATTAACCGGACGAAAAGTTATGGTTGATACTTATGGAGGCTATATTCCACACGGTGGAGGAGCGTTTTCTGGAAAAGATGCAACAAAAGTTGATAGATCCGCAGCTTATATGGCGAGATACCTTGCTAAAAATATTGTCTTTGCAGGTTTAGCTGAACGTTGTCTTGTGCAGCTTTCTTATGCAATTGGTGTCTCAAAACCTACTTCATTTTACATTGATACATTTGGCACGAATACAATAGATGAAGAGAGGATTAAAGGGTTTATTGAAGGTAACATAGATTTATCAACTAAAGGCATAATAAGACATTTATCACTTAACCATCCTATATATAAACGTACAGCCTGCTATGGGCATTTTGGTAAAGAATCGGAAAGTGATGGTGGATTTTCTTGGGAAGGTGTGGACTTATCTACTGATTTTTGTAAAGAATTTAATATAGAAGAAAAGAGAGAATTTCTTTAAACTATTAAACTCTTTTATTTCTAGCTTGATACTTATATAATAACTTATTATAAATTGTAAGTAACTCTTTAGTAACTATACTAGTTTTAATATTTATGAGGCTTGCAAGATGTCCGACAAACCAAAAGAAGAATTTTATGATATTGCTATAAAAGAATCATCTGGTCTTATTGAAAAAATAAAAGGACATCCTTTCAATGTTGAGTTGATGAATAATACGCTAGATTATGAAAAGTTCAAATTTTATCTTCAGCAGGATTTTTTATATTTAGTGGACTGTACTCGTGCTTTATTGATTGTTGCAGCTAAAGTTCATGACATTGAAATAATGAGCAGCTTAATAAATGTGGCAAGAGGAACATTTGATGTTCGGAGGCAATATAAAGAACATTTTGGAGATTGTGATTTATCTGATAATCACAAAAAATCAAGATCCTGTTCTGCCTTTACTGACTTTTCATGCGCGCTGCATATCACAGTTCTGTTGCTGAAGCTTTATCAGCATCTTACCCTTGCTTTAACATATACCAAATCATTCTACATAATATGATGAGTGAGCTAACACCCGATTAGGTTAAAAATAGCAAGTACGAAGGATGGGTCAATATTTACAATAGCAAAGCAATGAATGCTGCAATTGATGAGTTTACTAATGTTACGAATAAATTTTATAAGAAAGCTGGAGATTGTGAAAAAAGAAGGATGCATGAGTTTTTTAAGAGAGGTCTAGAGCTAGAAATAATGTTTTGGGATGAGATGTATTCTCTAGCATAGTCTGTAGTATTAACACTAAATTATGTTATAATTTATGTGATGTTCAGTGGTATAATTAAGAGCTATTATGGGTCAAATCTTTTAAAGGATATTATTGAGCATCCTTTCAATGTTGAATTAGCAAATAATACTTTAAACATAGAAAACTTCAAATTTTATATACAACAAGATGCACTCTTTTTAGCTGATTATGTTCGTACTGTTTTAATGATTGCATCAAAAATGGAGAGTTGTAACAACATTGTTCCATTTATTGAGGTGGCTAAAGGGGTAGTAGAGATTATGAAAGTGTTATACAACCACTACTTTGCTGTGTATTCCATAAATCGTGGAGAAAAGTCGCTTGAGTGTTTCAATTTTACTAACTTTCTTTTGTCTACTTCATATAGTAACGTTTATGAAGCTGTAACAGTTCTCTACTCTTGCCATTTTATATATAAAGTTGTTGTTAATAGTATGAGAAATAAAATTAAAAAAAATAATAGGTATAAGGATTGGCTTGATTTTTTTGGCAGTAGCTTGATGGAATCTGGATGTGTTGCTTTGGAAGGTATTGTTGACGAGTATTGTAACAAAGTAAGGGAAAGTGAAAGGACCAGAATGCTTGAATTATTTAAAATAACTGCACAATTTGAGTTAGACTTTTGGAACAGCGCATATAATTTTTCAAGATTTAATCAATTTCCTAAGAAATATTGACAATTTTAAGCTAATTTGTATGCTTGGTACGTATTTTTGAAGATGATATGAAAAGTAAAGAACATGATTTTCATTTAGTAGACCCAAGTCCCTGGCCAATTGCTATATCAGCAGCAATTCTTGTTCTTGCACTTGGGTTAGTTGGTGCACTCCATAAACAAATTTCTGGAATATTTGGTTTAGTTCTGGGGATCTCTGCAGTATCAGGGATACTGTTTTTTTGGTGGAGAGATGTAATAAGAGAGGCAATTTATGATAAGTGCCATACTGCCATTGTAAAACATGGACTCAAGCTTGCAATGTACTTATTTATCCTCTCGGAAGTTGTGTTTTTTATAGCATTCTTTTGTTCATTCTTTAAAGCCTGGCTTGATCCGGTTTTTTTATTTGAAGCATTTTCTCCTACAAAAAAAGTTGAATGGCCCCCTGAAGGAATTTTACCACCTGATCCGTGGTCGTTACCATTCATGAATACATTAATATTATTACTTTCTGGTACAACAATTACTTCAGCACATCATTTTTTACTTGAAAATGATAAAAAGAGCATGATTAAAATGCTGTCTATAACTATATTGCTTGGAGTTTTTTTTATAATAGTCCAAGCACTCGAGTATCATGAAGCAAGTTTTTCTCTACAAGAGGCAGGAGAGAAACTTATCTATACATCCAACTTTTACATGATTACTGGTTTTCATTGCGTACATGTTATAATAGGGATAATATTTTTATCAGTATGTTTATTTAGAGCTCGAAAAGATCAATTTACACCTCAAGATCACTTATGCTTTGAGTTTGCCTCTTGGTATTGGCACTTCGTGGATATAGTCTGGATATTTTTATTTTTGTTTATTTATTGGTTAAGCCTTTATTAAGTGATTAAAATAATAGGTCTAGATCCAGGGATGAATAAGACTGGTTGGGCCATTATCAGCCTGGAAGAAAAGAATAATATTAAATTTTTGGGTGGTGGTACCATATCAACTGATGGTAAGTTGGGTACAGGTGAACGTTTACATATAATTTTTGAACAATTAAAAAAAGTGATTTCCCTATATTCTCCTAATGAAGCTTCTGTAGAAAAAATTTTTGTTAATAAGAATCCGAAATCTTCACTAACTTTAGGATATGCAAGAGCAATTGTAATTTTAGTATTACAAATGACGGATTTGCTCATGAATGAATATGATGCGAATTATATAAAAAAGAGCATTACCGGAAATGGCCATGCTGATAAGGATCAGATTATATTTATGGTGAAGCAAATAGTTAAAAACTTAAATATAAAATGTCACCATACTGCTGACGCTCTTGCTACAGCAATTTGTCATGCTTATACGAGAAGTTCTTGTTTGATTGAGTAATTTTACATGAATTCAGTTTAAAAAAACTATTTGATGGTGTTTATTTTATCTAATGTTCGTTGCAGAATAATACATGCAGCAATTTTATCATCTATTTTTTCCGATTTTGTGATTGATATTCCGGTAATTTTTAGTGCGTGAGTTGCAAGAGATGTTGATAAACTTTCGTCTTGTAGGTATATGTTTATCTTACATTTTTTTATTATTTTATTTGCAAATTGAATTATTGCTTTACACCATTCGGTCTCTTGGTCATCTATTGTGAATGGTAGTCCTATTACCATTGATCCAGCTTCATTTTCTTTAAATATTCTATACAGACAACCTAAATCTTTGCTCATATTTCTTCTGTAATATATACTATGAGCTGTAGCTATAAGCTGTGTTTTATCGCTAAATGCTACGCCTATTTGTTTTTCTCCCATATCAAGGCACATTATGCGTTTATTTCTTGGAATAGACTTTAGAAACTCGTCTGGATTTCTATGTAGCATCTATTAGATTTCCTTTAAAGCCAAGAATAAACAAATAAGTTGTAGCGTGATATAGAACTGTAAGAACGTTCTGTAAGGCAAGGTGTCATTCGAGTAGCTGACACTGGAATCCAGCCTATTTTATCATAGACGTTGTTTTTGACATATGTTCCTAAAATCCCCTGCCAATTGTATGGTCTGCAAGCACTTTTATACCTGGTCGAGCACTGGGATGACAAGAGGAAGAGCGTTTGGATGATGGTGAGGATTACTTGAATGACGGGGAAGAGAATACTGGACGACAACTGAGTTGCCTTAAAAACATAACTTTTGTACAATTGTATTTTGGTGACAGTAAGGTATGCCCAGTCTACTGGCATGACAGACATTCATCATAATTAATATCTGTTTTTTGTTGCAATATTTCACTTTTTTTGAATATGTCATGTGAGACCTTGTCAGCTCTCTGCATTGATTGTGATCTGCAGTAATACAAGCTTTTTAATCCTTTTTTCCAAGCAAGCATATGTATTTTGTGTAAGTAGCGTTTATGCACATTGGCAGGTAAGAACAGATTTACTGATTGAGATTGACAAATATAAGGAGTTCTATCACTTGCATGTTCTATGATCCATTGTTGATCAAGTTCGTATGCTGTTTTAAATGTCAGTTTTTCATGCTTGCTAAGAAAATCTAAATGCTGAACAGAACCCTCATTTGTTGAAATTGAGGACCATGTTTCATCATTGTCTTGATTTTTTTCTGCTAGTAGTTTTTGCAAGAATTTATTTCGTACTACAAATGAACCTGTAAGTGTCTTCTGTATAAATACGTTTGCTGCATACGGCTCTATTCCAGGAGAAGTGTTGCCTGCGATAATCGAAATTGAGGCAGTTGGAGCAATAGCGAGCTTATGTGTGAACCTTTCCATTAGATCGATTTCTTTAGCGTCAAGACATGGCCCTTTTTCTTCTGCTAATTTTTTAGAAACTACATCCGCTTGCTCGCGCAAATGCTTAAATACTTTTTTATTCCATTGTTGGGCTGTTACTGATTCAAAAGGAACCATTTTACTTTGTAAAAATGAATGAAAACCCATCACGCCAAGGCCGATACTACGCTCTCTTATTGCGGAATATTTTGCTCGCTGTATTTCATTTGGTGCTTGGTTTATGAAATCCTCTAATACATTATCAAGAAAACGCATTATATCTTCTATGAAAAGCTCATTATCTTTCCATTCTTCGTAGTATTCAAGATTTACGGATGATAAACAACATACAGCAGTGCGTGACTTGTTCAGGTGATCGTAACCTGTAGTTAAAGTTATTTCACTGCATAGGTTTGACATTTTGATATCTAAATTGAGCTTTTTGTAAGGTTCTGGTTTATTGTTATTTGTTGCATTAAGAAAGATAATATAAGGTTCTCCAGTTTCAATTCTTGCTGTTAATATTTTAATCCATATATCCCGTGCTTTTACTGTTGAAATAACTTTATTGTTATGAGGGCTTATTAAATCCCATTCTTGATCATCTTCAACAGCTTGCATAAACTTATCTGTTACTATTACAGCATGATGTATATTTAATGCTTTGCGATTTGGGTCACCACCAGTTGGCTTACGTAAATCTAGAAACTCTTCTATTTCTGGATGCCATACAGGAAGATAAACTGCTGAGCTTCCTCTTCTTAAGGATCCTTGGCTGATTGCAAGCGTCAGAGCGTTTTGTACTACGATAAATGGCACAATTCCTGATGTTTTACCGCTACCTTTGACACTTTCACCAATTGAACGTAAATTTCCCCAATAACTACCTATTCCACCACCACGTGCAGCGAGCCAAACATTTTCATTCCATAGATCAACTATTCCCTTCAAGCTATCTTCAGTTTCATTAAGAAAGCAGGAAATAGGCAATCCTCTTTTGGTACCGCCGTTACTAAGTATTGGTGTTGAAGGCATGAACCACAAGTTGCTCATGTAATCATAAAGACGTTGTGCATGTTTTTTATCATCAGAATAGTAATTAGCAATACGTATAAAGAGATCTTGATAACTTTCATTTTCTATTAAATACCTATCCAATAGAACTGCTTTTCCAAAATCGGTTAATTTACTATCTTTTGCGTAATTAATAGTAATGTAATTCATAAGGCTCCTTTTATGATAATATAGAAATTTATTTGAGCGATTTCTCGATTAAGTTGTTGAATTTGTTTGTGGATGTTGTAATGCAAATAAGATACCATCAACCTGACTGCCATATATTTTACAGTAACTCATTTGACTTATTTGCATATTTGTTTCTTTTGCAACATGCTTAATATAATCTTCTGAATGACGAAAATAATCTCCTTTGTTTACAAAGTCAATACCTTTACCTTCCTTTCTTCTTACTAAACATACAATAATCCCTTTTTTGTTTGTCAATCCTTTTGCTAGTTCCAATTCTGCTAGAAAATCATGTAGATAGTGTAGCACTTCAGCAAAGATAATTACATCATACTGCTGGTTCTTCTCTTGTTTAAGAAACTCTTTCATTTCTGTATGTATTAACTCATCGTAAACAGGTTTACCTTTTATAAGGCATCCTCTTGCAATATTGAGCATTCTATTTGAGATGTCAACTCCTGTTATGCGACTTCTAATATTACTTATTTTTAGGAAGTGACCACATATTCCAGTACCGCAACCAAGGTCGAGTATATTCAGTTTAGAAGTGGAGTTGTTAAAGACTTTTGTAATTATCATGTGTACTAGTTCATGCCCTCTGTATTGTTTGGCAATTAGCCAATGCTCAACAAAATATTCACCTGTGTAATCAAAATATTGTTTTATGAGATTTTCAGGCAATTCTACGATATCTGATGTGTTTGTTATTTTTTTTAAGTAGTAAGAAGCTTCTTTGTGACTACTATCTAATTTTAGTGTCTTTGTTAAATAATTATAAGCTTTATTAGTATTTCCTACTGCAAAATGACATCTTCCAATATTATAACAGACTAGAGGTAAATTGGGGTAGAATATGCTAATTAACCAAAATCTTAACTTTGCATCTGATATATTACCTTTATAGAAGTGATATAACCCGATTTCAATGTTGGTATTTAACAGGTTTTTAGATTTTTCAAGAAACACTACAATTTCTTTATGGAGAGTATTGTATTTATCCATAATGAAATTTTTTACTTTTTTAATATTTAATAAGCCAGTGAGCTTAGATATACAATTTAAAGCAAAGTTTTTTATAAAAGATAGATTACTTTTCATACATTAGAAATACTCCAAATGTTCATTTTCATTTTTAGGTAACTAATTTTAACACATTTTATCTTACAAAATATCTTTTTCATTAATTTTTCTGTACATATCAATTTGTCGAATATTTCTCAGATTGTACTGTTTAAGATTGCTGGTATATTGTTGTTGATAATAATAGGTAAATGTTTTGTGTAAAAAGGCGTTGACATATGATTTATCAGATTGTAACATATAAAAGATTAGTTTTTAGATGTTTGAAAAGTTTTATGGTAGAGATTATTTAATCTCAATTCAATTGTAAGTTAATATTTAACTCTGCATATTCTACATATAGTCAGATAAATAAATTATTAAGAGCACTTGATGGATGCCTTGGCGTTAAGAGGCGATGAAGGACGTGGCAGGCTGCGATAAGCTGTGGGAAATTGTCAACAAATTTTGATCCGCAGATTTCCGAATGGGGAAACCCAACTAGTTTAGCTAGTTATTATATACTAAGTATATAAAGCAAACTTGGTGAACTGAAATATCTAAGTAGCCAAAGGAAAAGAAATCAACCGAGATTCTGTTAGTAGTGACGAGCGAAAGCGGAAAAGGCTAGTGATTTAAAAATAAGAATTAGAATACTCTGGAAATGGTAACCATAGAAGGTGATAGTCCTGTATAAATAGAAAGTTTTTAAATCCTTGAGTAGAGCGGGGCACGTGAAATCCTGTTTGAATATGGGGGGACCATCCTCCAAGCCTAAATACTCCTTAACGACCGATAGTGAACAAGTACCGTGAGGGAAAGGTGAAAAGAACCCCGGGAGGGGAGTGAAATAGAATCTGAAATCAAGTGCTTACAAACAGTTGGAGCTCTATATCAATTTATTGATATTTAGAGTGACAGCGTACCTTTTGCATAATGGGTCAGCGAGTTAATCTATGAAGCAAGCTTAAGCCGGTAGGTGTAGGCGTAGCGAAAGCAAGTCTGAATAGGGCGTTTAGTTTTATGGATTAGACCCGAAACCAAGTGATCTAGTCATGACCAGATTGAAGGTATGGTAAAACATACTGAAGGATCGAACCAGTTAATGTTGCAACATTATTGGATGAGTTGTGATTAGGGGTGAAAGGCCAATCAAACTTGGAAATAGCTGGTTCTCCGCGAAATCTATTTAGGTAGAGCGTTGTATGTATGTTGTTGGGGGTAGAGCACTGGATAGACTAGGGGGATTCATCATCTTACCAAATCTAACCAAACTCCGAATACCAACAATTAATTATACAGCAGACACACTACGGGTGCTAAGTCCGTGGTGGAAAGGGAAACAGCCCAGATCACTATCTAAGGTCCCAAAATTACAGCTAAGTGGGGAAGGAAGTGGAAAAACCATTACAGCTAGGAGGTTGGCTTGGAAGCAGCCATCCTTTAAAGAAAGCGTAACAGCTCACTTGTCTAAATAAGTTTTTCTGCACCGAAAATGTACCGGGGCTAAAGCTGTATACCGAAGATGTGGGTGCTTATTAATTTCGATTAATAGGCGCGGTAGCGGAGCGTTCCGTAAGTCTGTGAAGGCGGTTTGTGAAAACTGCTGGAGATATCGGAAGTGAGAATGCTGACATAAGTAGCGTAAAAGAGTGTGAAAAACACTCTCACCAAAAATCTAAGGGTTCCTACGTTAAGTTAATCTGCGTAGGGTTAGTCGGTTCCTAAGGCGAGTCCGTAAAGGAGTAGTCGATGGCAATTAGGTTAATATTCCTAAACCTCTTAAGTGTGACGGGTTTTGTATTTGTATAGGTCTTATTGGATTGATCTATGCTTAAAAGAAGCTCCAGGAAATAGCACTTATATTTATGAGGCCGTACCGTAAACCGACACTGGTGGATGAGTAGAGTATACTAAGGTGTTGAAAGAATGATGTTGAAGGAACTCGGCAAATTATACCTGTAACTTCGGAAGAAGGGTAACCTGCTTTTAGGCAACTATGAGTAGGTGGCACAAAATAGGGAGTAGCGACTGTTTACTAAAAACACAGGACTCTGCAAACACGTAAGTGGAAGTATAGGGTCTGACGCCTGCCCGGTGCTGGAAGGTTAATAGGAGGGGTGCAAGCTCTGAATTGAAGCCCCAGTAAACGGCGGCCGTAACACTGACGGTCCTAAGGTAGCGAAATTCCTTGTCGGGTAAGTTCCGACCCGCACGAATGGCGTAACGATTTCTCCACTGTCTCCAACATCACTTCAGCGAAATTGAATCCCCCGTGCAGATGCGGGGTACCCGCGGTTAGACGAAGAGACCCCGTGCACCTTTACTATAGCTTTACATTGCTATTAAAAGTGTGATGTGCAGGATAGGTGGGAGACTTTGAAGTTATGGCGCTAGCTATAATGAAGTCAACCTTGAGATACCACCCTTTACACTTTTGATATCTAACTATGTTTCATTATCTGGAACTAGGACATTGTATGGTGGGTAGTTTGACTGGGGCGGTCGCCTCCTAAAAAGTAACGGAGGCGTGCGAAGGTAAGCTAGAGCTGGTCGGAAATCAGCTTGATAGTACAATGGCATAAGCTTGCCTGACTGCGAGGCTGACAAGCCAAGCAGAGACGAAAGTCGGTCATAGTGATCCGGTGATTCTGTATGGAAGGGTCATCGCTCAACGGATAAAAGGTACGCCGGGGATAACAGGCTGATGGTGTTCGAGAGTTCATATCGACGACACCGTTTGGCACCTCGATGTCGACTCATCACATCCTGGGGCTGGAGAAGGTCCCAAGGGTTCGGCTGTTCGCCGATTAAAGTGTTACGTGAGTTGGGTTTAGAACGTCGTGAGACAGTTCGGTTTCTATCTGCCGTGGGTGAAGGAAATTTGAGAAGATCTGACTCTAGTACGAGAGGACCGAGATGGATATACCTCTGGTGTACCAGCTGTTATGCCAATAGCATCGCTGGGTAGCTATGTATAGATGGGATAATTGCTGAAAGCATATAAGCAAGAAACCCTCTTCAAAAAGATTTCCCAATTAAGGCCGTGGAAGACTACCACGTTGATAGGCTAGGTGTGGAAGCATGGTAACATGTGAAGCTAACTAGTACTAATAGCCTGATTGATTTATTTCCTTTCTATATGTGTATATGCAGTGTTAAATATTAAATTGAAATTTGTTAAGTCAGAAATTTTTATTGACTTGGTGACTATAGCAAAAATGAACCACCCGATCTCATTTCGAACTCGGAAGTGAAACTTTTTAGCGCCGATGATACTTAAAAAGGGAAAGTAGGTCGTTGCCAAGTTTATAAAAATTTCTTTTTATTTATATCTGTTCAGTAGAGCGATGAAACAAGGTAAACATAGAGTAGCTGTGAGGTAATATAACTGATCTTTTAGAATTTTGCGAAAACTTTAAAATAAAAGTAGAAAATTTAAAAGTAGAATTTGTCACCTATTTGCAAATGAGGAGGAGAGATAGCAACATTTAACAAATCATCAAACAATTGATCTTCCGAAAATCAAACTTTATATAATTGAATATTAATTAAGTTGTTGGAGATGAGGAGAAAGAAGAAGTAGCAAACTACCAAAAAGCAGATACATTTGGTCCAATAGTTAGGTGATAATTGTAGCACTCAGTGGATTTTATAAAAATTCAAAACGTGAAAATTATAAGTGATGTTTTTAATGTGAATTGAAAGCGTATCAAATAGTGAATATAGAATTCCCTCAAAATGCAAAAAGGTGTATGAGCAAATCGAATAAGAAAAGTGAGGTTTTGCGCATCAACGTGTTATAATAAAGGTAAACTTGGTTAGTGCTGAAGCAATACTGCAAGTTTTAAAGGGAAAGAAGATTTAAAAGACAGTGTATGTTGCAATCGTAATAGTCGCTGACAGGTACTTTGAAACATAGCTGGACTATTGAAGTTAAAATTCTGGGCTGTTACTTAAAAAACGCATCCACTGAATTATTTATGCTAAAAAAGTAACCGTTCACGGATTGTGAGAATGAATTAAAGAACTAAGCAGTGACAGCTACTAGATTCTGTAGCTTTTGAAAGGGGTTCTGGCCATTTAGACGTGATGTCAAAAATATCGACAACATTCTTTCCACGAATCTTTCTCCACGTTCTGACCAGGTGAAAAAGCTGTTTTTACGATAAATTACGTACCGTCTAATTTGCCGTTCTGCAAGGTTATTAGTTGTTTCTATCACTTCAGGTTTTCTTAAAAACTTCCACATCATATCCTCAGATCGTAACATCTTAGCGGCCATTCTTGAAGCTTGAGTGCTATTTGCAACCCTCGTCATTTTACGTAAAAAATGTTTTACCCTTTTCCGAATTTTTCGCACCAGTCGATAAAATCTCAAATTATCTATCAAATTTTGTTTTTTTGCCTTATCTACTACAAACACCTTATTGCTGAGCGATTTTAGTGCTTGGCCAATTTTGCTCACTTCAACATTTTTACTATGGGCAAATCTCTCAAAATCTCTTGCCAGATGTGCCCAACATATCTGTCTATTTTCACGATTGAAGTAATTGTATACAGCGTATCTATCGCTCACAACTATACCATCATATTCTGGCAGTAAACTCTTCAACACCTTCTTACCACGAGACTCGCTTACCTTCAGAAGTGTCAACGCTTTGTTTGTTATTACCCAACTCCAGCCTCTCTTTCCTTGATTTCTGTGCCCTGTTTCGTCTATATGCAAATACTCGCTTCCTTGCAACTCTTCCTTCATTTTCTCATATTCAGATGCACACTTCTTCGATACCCTGCGTTCAGTATTTGAGACTAAACCAAGGCTTATATTTAGATTAAAAATACTGCCCAAAATTTGCTGTACCTCTCTTTTTGAGTTAATAAAAAAGCCGCTAAGGCTGCTTATAACTGTTTTAGCATTGGGTCCTAGAAAATCTCTTGCAACACCTTCGGGTAAATTTGCTGTAATTCTTTTATTACATACTCTTATATGTTAAAAACAAGTCTTTATAAATGTCACGAAATGGCGGTATAAAGACACGCAGAGAGGAGGAACCGTACATACTCTTGGTCATAAGGACCGTTTTGCAGCAAGGTTCTCCTCTCTGGTTTATTATACTGAAAGTTCCGAACAACTGGTTGAGCTTTTAGGCTCGTATATAAGGGTGGAAAATGCAGTATACACATTATTTATGGAGGGATTATGAATTTATCAAATATTATTACTGGCATTGATATTAGCAAAAATAAACTAGATATCCATATTCATCCACTTGGACATCATAAAGTATTTGAAAATAACGTTCAAGCTATTGATCAAATAATCGACTTTTTGCGTTTACATAACGTAACCAAAGTTGGACTTGAAGCAACTGGTGGGTACGAAAAATTATGTGCTTATACTTTATTAAGCCATGGTTTTGAAGTATATGTCATTCAACCAAGATGGGTGAGAGATTATGCAAAAAGCCTTGGTATTGCTACTAAAACTGATAAAATAGACTGTAGCATCATCTCACGTTATGTTAGTAATACAGACATGCGTGTCACTCCTTTAAAAGTTAGTAGTATTGACTGTTTGAAGCAAAAATTATCTCGCAGGAATCAACTAGTAGAAATAGCAAAAATACAAAAAACCCAAGCTCATCAAGTAACCGATTTATCTATAATCAAACAAATGGAAGAGCTACTTGCAGTTTTACAAAATCAAATTCAAGTCTTAGAAGATGAGGTAATGGAATTAGTCGATAAAAATCAAGAGCTTAAAAAAAAGTACATGTCAATAACTAGTATACCTGGTGTAGGTGCAATAACAGCTATTACTTTTATTTGTTATCTACCCGAGCTTGGAACTCTCCAACATAAAGAAATATCCAGCCTTTCCGGAGTTGCACCTTTTAATCGAGATAGTGGTTTTAGTAAGGGAAAAAGGTGTATTCAGGGTGGTAGATCACAAATTAGAAAGGTTTTACATATGTGCATTCTTAGTGCGCAAAGGTACAATTCTTATATAAAAATCTTCTTTGATAGGCTATACAATCAATATAAAAAACCATATAAAGTTACCTCTACTGCTGCAATGAGAAAATTACTTATCCTTGCTAACTCTTTAGTAAGAGACGGTAGACTGTTTACTGAGGAGTATAGCCCTAAAACTGCTTCTATATAGCAATAGCATAGCTGTGAATAAGTACGCCCACACAAATTTTAAGTACTTATTCACAGCTACATCAATTTTTCTATTGACTTTTAACACAACTGCTACAATGTCCTCTTTGCAACCTGTACTCAGTTACAATTGGCTTAATTTCTGGCAACTCTGCCTTCTGATGAATAATTTCATCTTCTAAAGTAATCTTACCTCCACACATACAAATTGTATCAATTGTGCATCTCACTACCTCGTCTGCAGCCATTAATTCACGCTTATGCACCTTATGTCCTGGCTGACCTCCTGGTTTTTTATCACTTTTCTTTTTTGCTTTCTTACGATATATATCTCGTGATGGTGGCAGCGATGAGAATTTTGCGAATTTAAGCCCAATTTGTCTTCTAATTCAACTATTTTTGCTTTCAAGCTATCATTTTCTCTGATCAGTGCTTTTATTTCTTCCTTGAGATTAGCGTTTTCTGCTACAACCTTTTCTTGCAGCACTGTTGTCATTTACCCATTCCATATTTAGCTTCCTATCTCTTTACACTTTTATACTTACTTTGTAAACCACCTTATCTCCGTGAACGGTTACCTAAAAAAAGCTTTATTAAAAAATGAAACAGAAGTGTAAGAAAGTTGCAAAACGTATAAGGTATTACTTGAAGCTACCTATCTGAAGCAACTGGAGCTTTTCAAGTTGCGAAAAATATTTTAAAATCTGAAAGAATGATGTGAAATTTTTTAAGTAAACCAGAAAGTATTCCACTATCGCGCTGAACAGCAAATTAGGCATTATATCATTTACTGTAAAAGCTCATATTTTACGTAATCAGAGCTAGGAATTTGAAAGGATAATTTCATTATACTTAACATGGAAACAAAGAGAACTATACAATCCCCTGCCTATCGTTTTTTGAACCACTCCCTTGAACGGGTACTTTTACTTTTATCAAACTATTCTCTTATTGTAATAAGTTGCTTCTATATTTAAATTTAGCAACTTCCCTCTAGGATTATCCTTATTTTGTTCTAAGTATTGGCTTTGTTCAAATGCCATTCCCCATTGTGTACGATAGCTAGACTTTCTATATTCATAAAAACTCTCTTCAGCATTATTTGTATCGAGCTTTTTATCTTCTTTTCTTATACTCTCTACCATCAAGCACCCACATCTATTAATTTATTTTAAAAAGTTTACTTATCTTATCATAAAAAATATATCTGTAAATACTTTAGTGAAAATTTCTTCTTATTTTATCTTTCTTTAAGCAAATATTGAGGTCTTTTTGTAAATTTTTATAGCCTGCTTGCATAATGTTTTTATGGGTTAGTATTATGTAATAGTATCCTACATTACTTATATTAGAAATGCTAACTTTAGCTAGCATTCGTAATTGCCTTTTTATTTTATTTCTTTTTGCTGCTTTTCCGACTTTTTTACTGATAGCCAGACCTACTCTAATAACATGAATATACTTTTCAGGTTCTCTTTCTTTTATAGCATATAGTGATATATATACCCCTCGATAAAAAAGACTGTCAGGTGCTAATCTGTTTTTAAAAGCAAAGGAAAACTCTTTTTTTTTATGCTTACTATGCGCATAATTTATTACACCCTAATGAGCGACGCTTATTAAGAATTTTTCTTCCAGCTTTTGTTGACATACGTGAACGAAATCCATGTTTGTGCTTTTTTTTTAAATTTTTTGGTTGAAATGTTCTTTTCATTGTTTTTATATTAATATAACTATTTATTTTAAATTATTTTTCTCTATTGTCAAATAATGGTCAACTTCTATGGCATTCTTGTTGAATAAAATTTGATATATGGAAAAATGAATTTAATTATAGGCGTACCTGTTTTACTAATCCTTTTATTTTGTTTGAGTAAGTTTCAAGCAGTAAGTAAAGTTAAGTCTTATATATATTTGAGTTGTATGTGGGTGCTACCTTGTTTGTTAGCATTCTATGATGGTTATTTTATAACTTCTATTTCTATAGCGTTACTTTTTTTTATGCTGATTTTTATCTTTAAAGGTAAAAGAAATAAGATGGTAAAATTTTTGTTATTTATGGCTTTAGCAATATCACTTTTTATCACTTTATTTATAATGCTATCTATTTTTGTTCAGTCCATTTCTTTTTTTAATAAAGTAGCTATTTCAGAATTCTTATTTTGCTTAAAATGGAAGCATAATGTAGCTATTATTGGTGAAGGAGAGGTGGGGTGTTTTGGTATAGCGCCACTTTTAGTGGGGACATTACTTATAACTATTGTAGCAATGTTAGTTGCGGTGCCGCTTGGTTTATTTTCTGCAATATATATTAGTGAGTATGCGAGTGAAAAAGTGCGTTATGTTATTAATACAGCCTTACAGGTTTTGTCTGCTATTCCTACTGTTGTATATGGATACTTCTCAGTTGTATTTTTGTCTTTTTTTATAAAGCAGGTAGCGAATTTTTTTAATCTAAGTATACACTCAGAAAGTGCTTTGATTGCTGGTTTATCGATTGGAATAATGATTCTTCCTTTTATTATTTCTTTGCTTGAAGATGCTATAAGATCTGTTCCAAAAAGTTTACGTTATGGTTTTACGGCGCTTGGCGCAACACCAGCGGAAACTATATGGCATATAACAATACCTTATGCAATGCCTACAATTTTAAGTGCAGTTTTATTATCAATTTCAAGGGTGATAGGTGAAACAATGATTGTACTAATGGCTGTGGGAATCAATGCAAATTTGACCTTTAATCCTCTCAATTCAGTTACTACTATCACTGTACAAATTGCTACATTACTTACCGGAGATCAGGATTTCAATAGTGTGCAAACTCTTGCTGCTTATGCGCTTAGTTTGGTGCTGTTTGTTATTACTTGGCTATTGAATGCATTTGCACTATTTATAATGAAACGTAACTAGTAAGTGTTTTAATATTGCAAAATTTCTGTTAATAATATAAGATTTATTTTTTAGAAGTTCTTTTATAGAATTATAGTGTTAGGTGATGAAAGAGATGAATATAGGTAGAACGGTTAAGATAACTCAAGCAGTTGTTGATCTAAAATTTGAAGGCGAGTTACCTAAGATATTTAATGCTTTGAAAAGCAAACTAAAATGTAAGGGCAAGGAGCTAGTTTTAGAGGTTTCACAACATATAGGTGACAATATAGTTCGTTGCATTGCTATGGATAGCACAGATGGTATGTCAAGAGGTGATGAGTTTGTTGATACAGGTGCACCAATATCAGTTCCGGTTGGGCGCTCAACTTTAGGAAGGATTTTTAATGTTGTAGGAGAGCTTATAGATGAGTGTGGTCCTTTAAAAGGAAAGTATAATTTAGAACCTATACATAGATCACCTCCAAGTTTTACCGAGCAGAAGATACAGGAAGAGGTTTTAGTTACAGGAATAAAGGTTATAGATCTTCTTGCTCCTTATCTTAAAGGAGGAAAAATTGGCTTATTTGGTGGAGCTGGTGTTGGTAAAACAGTTCTGATAATGGAGCTGATTAACAACATAGCAAAAGCTCATAAAGGATTTTCTGTGTTTGCTGGAGTAGGAGAGAGAACGCGTGAAGGTAATGATCTTTATAACGAGATGATTACTTCGAATGTAATAGATATAAATGAGCACGAAAAATCTCAAGCCGTTTTGGTTTATGGTCAAATGAATGAACCTCCTGGAGCAAGGGCTAGGGTTGCTTTAACAGCACTAACTATGGCGGAGTATTTTCGTGATCATGAAAATCAAGATGTTCTATTTTTTGTAGATAATATCTTCCGTTTTACTCAAGCTGGCTCTGAAATTTCTGCTTTGCTTGGAAGAATACCGTCGGCTGTTGGTTATCAGCCAACTCTTGCGACTGATATGGGCGCTATGCAAGAGAGAATAGCCTCAACTACTGCTGGTTCTATTACTTCTGTACAGGCTATATATGTTCCTGCAGACGATTTGACCGATCCAGCTCCAGCAACGACATTCTCTCATCTTGATGCAACCACAGTGTTGTCAAGGCAGATAGCTGAAATGGGTATATATCCTGCTGTTGATCCACTTGACTCAACTTCTCAGTCTTTATCTGCTGAAATCATTGGTGAAGAGCATTATAATGTGGCTTCTGAAGTGAAACGTATATTGCAAACTTATAAGTCGCTGCAAGATATTATCGCAATACTTGGTATGGATGAACTATCTGATGAAGATAAAATTATTGTTGATAGAGCTCGTAAAATTCAGAAGTTTCTTTCTCAACCTTTTCATGTTGCGGAGGTATTTACTGGCATGTCTGGCAAATTTGTTTCACTTTCTGATACTATTTCTAGTTTTAAAGGAATTATTGAAGGTAAATATGATCACCTGCCAGAAGCTGCTTTTTATATGGTGGGAAGTATAAGTGAAGCAATAGAAAAGGCTGAATCAATAAAAGCTGAAGTTGGAGCCGGACATTAAAGATTATGAACACTTTTAAGGTGCAATTTTTTTCTCCTGATAATCGAATTTCATTCGATGAAGTGGTTTCGCTTTCAGTGAATGGGCTTGAAGGAGAGCTAGTGATTTTAGCTTACCATTCTCCTTACTTAATTTATTTATTGCCTGGTATAATTACTGTTCAAATGAGTAACCAGACAAAGGAAAAAGTTGTAATTGATAATGGTATATTAGAGGTTGCAAATAATAATTGTAGCATTATAACGAATCAAATTCAGGTTTTTGATCATTTGACTCATGATGAGGAATCATTAAAAAATAAGAGAGTTGGTATATATTTAAGTTATCTTGATGTCAAATCTCTTTAGGGGCTCTTTTTGTGTTCAAGAAATGAGTTTACTCTTGTCATTCCCACTTCAAGTAGCTGACACACAACTGTACGAACATTATGGTTCAGGGAAGATGTCATTCCAGTATCTTCCTTCTTGTCATCCCAGTGCTTGACACTGGGATGGCGTAACCGTTCACGGATTGTGAGAATGAATTAAAGAACTAAGCAGTGACAGCTACTAGATTCTGTAGCTTTTGAAAGGTAACCGTTCACGCAATGGCGTCAACTTAAGAGCCTTCATTAGCAGACTCTCCTAAAGACATGATGGCGTTTAGGCTTATCAACTTTGTCCATTCACGGTATAAGAAAGTAGTTTACAAAAATTGCATAATTAGTATAAAAAACAATAAACTAGATAGATGAGGGGTTGATGATAGAGGTGCTACAAGAAAAGATTGTGGTATTGGAGTCAGAAGTTGGTACTCTGAAAGCAGAGAATGATAAGTTAAGGACAAAAATAATTGAGCTAGAGGATAAGCTGGGTTTAAATTCAAAAAATTCATCGCTGCCACCATCGCAAGATGTATATCGCAAAAAGACAAAAAAGAAGAGCGATAAAAAACCAGGCGGGCAGCCAGGACATGAAGCGCACAAGCGGGAATTGATGGTAGCAGATGAGGTGGTAAAATGTTCAATTGATACAATTTGCATGTGTGGAAGCCAAGTTATTTTAGAAGAAGAAACTGTGCATCAAAAGGTTGAATTGCCAAAAATTAAACCGATAGTGACTGAATATAGGCTACAAAAAGGCTACTGTAAGGCGTGTAAGAAAAGGATCTCAGCTAGTCTGCCTGAAGGTGTGACAAGGGATCTTTTAGGAGCTAATGCAAAAGCAGTAATTAGCAGTTTTAGTGGATTTTTTATCAATTCAAAAAGGGAAGTACAGCAAATTTTGAGCAGCATATTTAATCTGAATATAAGCCTAGGTTTGGTATCAAAGACCGAGGGTAGAGTATCAGAAAAATGTATATCTGAATACGAAAAAATAAGAGAAGAGCTACGGAAAAGCAAGTATTTACATATAGATGAAACAAGCCATAGGAACCAGGGAAAGAAAGGTTGGAGTTGGGTAGTAACGAATAAAACAGCAACACTTATGAAGTTAGTTGGATCTCGCGGAAAGAAGATATTAAAAGGGCTATTGCCAGAGTATGATGGAATAGTTATAAGCGATAGGTATGCTGCGTATAATTACTTTAATCGTGAAAACAGACAGATATGCTGGGCCCATTTAGCAAGGGACTTTGAAAGGTTTTTTTACAGTAAAAATGTTGAAGTGAGCAGAATTGGCGCAGCATTAAAATCGCTGAGCAACAGGGTATTTGTGGTAGATAGAGCACGTAAACAAAACCTGATAGACAATTTAAGATTTTTCCGGTTAATGAGGAAGATTCGAAAAAGGGTGAAACATTTTTTGCGAGAGATAACAAGGGTTGCAAAAGGAACTCAGGCCTCGAGAATGGCTGCCAATATACTACGTTCTGAAGATATGATGTGGAGATTCGTGCGCAATCCTGATCTGATCGAGACAACCAATAACCTTGCAGAACGTCAGGCTAGACGGTACGTCATTTATCGTAAAAATAGTTTTTTCACTTGGTCAGAACGTGGAGAAAAGTTCATTGAAAGAATGCTTTCGATATTTTTGACTGCACGTTTGAATGATCAGAATCCTGTCCAGAAACTACAGAATTTAGTCGCTATTCCTGCCTAATTGGGAATATTCCGTGAACGGTTACTTTGAAAGGGGTTCTGGCCATTTAGACGTGATGTCAAAAATATCGACAACATTCTTTCCACGAATCTTTCTCCACGTTCTGACCAGGTGAAAAAGCTGTTTTTACGATAAATTACGTACCGTCTAATTTGCCGTTCTGCAAGGTTATTAGTTGTTTCTATCACTTCAGGTTTTCTTAAAAACTTCCACATCATATCCTCAGATCGTAACATCTTAGCGGCCATTCTTGAAGCTTGAGTGCTATTTGCAACCCTCGTCATTTTACGTAAAAAATGTTTTACCCTTTTCCGAATTTTTCGCACCAGTCGATAAAATCTCAAATTATCTATCAAATTTTGTTTTTTTGCCTTATCTACTACAAACACCTTATTGCTGAGCGATTTTAGTGCTTGGCCAATTTTGCTCACTTCAACATTTTTACTATGGGCAAATCTCTCAAAATCTCTTGCCAGATGTGCCCAACATATCTGTCTATTTTCACGATTGAAGTAATTGTATACAGCGTATCTATCGCTCACAACTATACCATCATATTCTGGCAGTAAACTCTTCAACACCTTCTTACCACGAGACTCGCTTACCTTCAGAAGTGTCAACGCTTTGTTTGTTATTACCCAACTCCAGCCTCTCTTTCCTTGATTTCTGTGCCCTGTTTCGTCTATATGCAAATACTCGCTTCCTTGCAACTCTTCCTTCATTTTCTCATATTCAGATGCACACTTCTTCGATACCCTGCGTTCAGTATTTGAGACTAAACCAAGGCTTATATTTAGATTAAAAATACTGCCCAAAATTTGCTGTACCTCTCTTTTTGAGTTAATAAAAAAGCCGCTAAGGCTGCTTATAACTGTTTTAGCATTGGGTCCTAGAAAATCTCTTGCAACACCTTCGGGTAAATTTGCTGTAATTCTTTTATTACATACTCTACAATGTCCTCTTTGCAACCTGTACTCAGTTACAATTGGCTTAATTTCTGGCAACTCTGCCTTCTGATGAATAATTTCATCTTCTAAAGTAATCTTACCTCCACACATACAAATTGTATCAATTGTGCATCTCACTACCTCGTCTGCAGCCATTAATTCACGCTTATGCACCTTATGTCCTGGCTGACCTCCTGGTTTTTTATCACTTTTCTTTTTTGCTTTCTTACGATATATATCTCGTGATGGTGGCAGCGATGAATTTTGCGAATTTAAGCCCAATTTGTCTTCTAATTCAACTATTTTTGCTTTCAAGCTATCATTTTCTCTGATCAGTGCTTTTATTTCTTCCTTGAGATTAGCGTTTTCTGCTACAACCTTTTCTTGCAGCACTGCTGTCATTTACCCATTCCATATTTAGCTTCCTATCTCTTTACACTTTTATACTTACTTTGTAAACCACCTTATCTCCGTGAACGGTTACAAACTTAGTAGCTACTGACCAAATTCATTACTAAGTAGATATTCATTTTCCACCAGAATATTCCTGATTGAGAAGCTACTTTATTAAAACATATTTTTAAATTTTTGCCAAAAACCTGGTTGATTATCATTAACCTTTGTGAAGGCTATGTTTAAACTGTATCTCAGATCATTTGGCATATTATATCTAATATTCAGTATTGAAACTTCGTTTTTATTATGAACAGAAACATCGTCATATGATAACTTTGTCGTGTAGCACTTTATATGCTTTTGCTTATCATATACTATATCACCTGATTCCCCTTCTAGTTCTACAAATTTAGTTTTTTCTGACATTCTTTTATTTTTATTAGATCCTTGTCTAGTGATATTGAAACCGGTAGTGTATTACCAGCATACTCTTTAGCTAGAAGCTCACTTTGAGGATACATTTTTATTTCCCTTCCAAAATGTGAGTCTATAAAATTATTGCTCCAAAATTTGTCTCCAGAATGTACATATTCGCCAGTAGCATACGGTACACCACCATAATTGCATTGAACTTTGTAATCTCCAACACCATTATTTTGAAAAAAATCATGAATGGCAGCGTAACTATCAGCAGCATCATTTATGTAATCCATTACCTACCCCTTAAAACCTTTTAATTTATTATATCACAAGAAATTAAATCTATCAATAAAAAGACTTTTTTTGATATCAAGTATCTAGGGAGCATATTGATAGGATTGTGACATTCGTATTTCCCAATTCTTCAAATACTGCTGGACTAATTCAGGATAATTTTCAATAATTAATAAATTTTCAGCGTTTCCCTTTTCAGCTGTCTTACTGAGGTTAAACGATCCTGTGATGACTTTTTGATTATCAACAATTATTACCTTATTATGAGCAATTTTTGGCTTATTATCGATCCAAATCGGTATTCCATTTGAAAACAATTCGCTTATGACACTATATTTTGAATGGAGTTGTGATTTATCTAAGACGACTTTAACATCAACACCACGCTCTTTGGCGTTAATCAAAGATTTTGCAACTGTTCCAAGAGTAAATGTATATTCTTGAACTAAGATAGATTCTTTAGATTGGTCTATCTCGCTGATTATCGGTACAGCACAGTCTTCTTCAGGTGAGAAGCAAACTGTTGCTTTTGGGCAAGGCGAGAATGTAGGACCCACATAGTAATACAGAGAAAAACATGCCGACAAAAATAAAAGATATAAAAGCCTCACAAACCACACCTAAATACACGGCGGTAGTCTACATCATATCTCAATCATCTGTCAACCCATATTCCTTCCACTTCTCTGTAACTTTCTTTATTATTTCCTCGCTCATTTCAATTTTTCTTCCCCATTCTCGTTTGGTTTCAGGTGGAAGTTTGTTTGTTGCATCAAACCCTATTTTACCTCCGAGACCACTTTCAGGAGAAGCGAAGTCTAAATAATCAACTGGAGCATTCTCTATCATGATTGTATCACGTACAGGGTCCATTCTTGTTGACATTGCCCACATTACTTCCTTCCAATCACGTACATTTATATCATCATCAACAACTATAATAAATTTGGTGTATAAGAACTGTTTGAGAAAAGCGAGTATGCCCATAATAATTCTTTTTGCATGCCCTGGATAAGCCTTTTTTATCGACACTACCGCTATTCTATATGAACAACCTTCTGGAGGCAGATAAAAATCTACTATCTCCGGAAACTGATTGATGAGAATCGGCACAAAAATTTCGTTGAGTGCTTCACCAAGAATTGATGGTTCATCTGGTGGCTTGCCAGTGAAAGTGCTGAGATAAATTGGATCTTTGCGCATTGTAATTGCAGTAATGTTAAACTCAGGAAACTGTTCAACAGCATTATAGTAACCGGTATGGTCTCCGTATGGCCCTTCATCTCTATACTTATCTAAACTTACATATCCTTCCAGAACGATCTCAGCATGAGCTGGAACCTGAAGAGGAATAGTTTTACAATTTACAAGCTCAAGTGGTTTTTTTCGCAGCAGCCCGGCAAATTGGTATTCTGATAAAGTCTCCGGCACCGGAGTTACCGCAGCAATAATCGTTGCAGGATCGCTACCAATCACAGCAGCCGCAGGAAACTTCATATTTTGCCCCCTCTCCTCCTTCCACCGTTTATGGTGACCTGCACCACCACGATGTGCAAGCCAGCGCATGAGAGTCGTTTTTTTATTCACAACCTGCATACGATATATTCCAAGATTGAAATTATCTTGCTTGTCTGCTGTTGGTCCTTTTGTTACCACAAGTGGCCAAGTGATAAGCGGTGAAGGCTCGTTTGGCCAGCATGTCTGAATAGGTAGCAAACTAAGATCCACCTTATCCCCAGTTAGCACCACCTCTTGACATGGGGCTTTGCTCACAACTTTGCTCCGCATCGACAATACAACTTTTAGTAGAGGAAACATTTTCACAGCATCTTTGAAGGTTTTTGGCGGCTCAGGTGATCGCAAAAATGCTAGAAGTTTACCCAGATCCCTTAATTCATCAGAATTTATACCAAGTCCGAATGCAATTCTCTCAATAGTACCAAATAAATTCACTAAAACGGGAATTGAATTTTTGCCATTTTCTGTGACAACATTTTCAAAGATGATAGCTGGTCCCTTGTTTGACAAAACCCTACGATGAATTTCTGTCATTTCAAGAATAGTTGAAACTTCTTTTTTAATTCTAATTAGATCTTTTTTTTCTTCTAATGCTCTGATGAAGTCGCGTAAGTTATTGTACATATTTTAAAAATTTTAAGCCTTTTAAGAAGTGCTTTTCCCAGCACAACTCATTCACTTATTATTATAGAGGCTCTAGAAAAATTATTCTCCAATTCGCTTTTTAAGTTTTTATATTCAGCAGTCTTTAATTCTTCATTGGTAATAAAGCTTTTCTTTATGGTTATTAAATTGCTAAATTCGGTTCCATCATTTTGATATTTACACGACCTATTTACATATAACCAAGGAGAATTTATTTCAAAATTCAAATTTTCACAATTTTTAATTTTGATATCTTTTATTATCATATGGCTTTCCTTAGTTTTAGGAACACCAATAAAAAGGTCTGATATTTGGTCAGAAGCTGTATTCACAACATCATTAAGCCAATTATCTCCTAAATTCAAAGCCGGCCCTAGATTTGTCTTGAAAATCTTATTTTTTTGCTGGAACTCATATTTAATTGTCAGATCCTCTACATTACGCAAGGTAAGGTCAGGCAATTCTAAGAACTTCTTTTCTTCTTCATCAAGATATACTCCACTAATCATACGAAAAACAGAATCTCTTAATTGCTCATCTGAATAATATAATCCAACACCTGTTAAGCCTAAGGCTGCTTCCCCTTGCACGGTAAGCTGGCCATATTCATTTACAACATTATCTTCTATAGTTAATTCACTATGGGATATCACTTTTGAATTTTCACCTTGTACAGCAGGAATCTTTATGTAATCTGCTTCCTCAGAATCGAGTACTAGAGCGTTCCTATCAGCAATGTCTGGAAAAATACCCTGTGCCATACTGACGGTATTAGTTGGATCGATCCAATATATTTTTCCATCTCTATTTGTTACTTTGATCATCACATGATTAAAATTACCCATATTAGGTAATGCTTCAGGATTAGAAGTGCTAGTAGTTCCTCTCATAACTAAAATAGGTTGAACTTTATAACCAAGTTCTTGTAAAATAGCAGCCGTGCTAGCAGAAAAGTCTTTGCAATCCCCGACTTGAGAATCAGCAATTTTCTCTAAATCTCGTGGAAAATATTTTCCTGAGACTGTGCGCCAATCTCCCATATATTGAACTTTTTCATTCAATAAAGAAGTGACTGCATTAATTTTCTCCTCATCAGTATTTTTATTGGCAGCAGATTCTGCTATAGCTATAAAAGTTGCAGGAAGTGGCTGATTAATGACGCTATGATATCCAGGAGCTAATTTTTTAGCTAAATCATCCCATTTAGATAGGCTCGACAATGATACCCAAGTGTTGTGTTTTGTATTCAATATTCCATTATGTGGCTCATTTATTGTGTTTTCATAAACTGCTCTCTTTAAAGCAATGCTTATAGAATGTACATCATCCTTTTTTTCCTCAGCAATCTCTAATACGCTTCTTGGATCATTAACTTTAATCTCTAGAGGCAATTCAGAATTGATTTTAGTATTTTCTGCTTGTAAATAATCCCCATAATACGAAAAGCTCAAGCCATAAAAATTATCAACGGGAACCTTTTTGTTAACTTGCTTATATCTTAAATATACTTCCGTACCAATTTCTATTTTAGGGAATGAGATGGTTACTTGCCTTAACTGATCGAAACCTTTGCTAGGGCTAGCCAGCGGTTTATCCTCCATCATGTCTTCAGTTACTATATATTCTTCTCCGTTGTAAGTTGTTTTAGCCTCTAAAACAGTAAAATCTGCACTATCATCATTGTAAACAAGACTGTATAGAGAGAACCTATCACGTCCGGATTCCTTGAGTATTTTTGCTTGTAGTTCTACTTCCGTTTCGTAGGTACCATCTCTATTAACATTAATGTTAACATTAGAAAATTCAACCTCAACGGAAGCATCTTCGTACTTAGCCCACCTTGCTTCAACTGAAGGAGTTATAAAAAGCACTAACAACGTTAAGTTAAAAAGAGTTTTTAAAAATTTCATTATGTTCTCACATTTATTGAAAAGTCATTCTATTAGACCCGCACAATACTACCCACAGTGTATAAACTCAGCTATTGGTTCGTTGATATAATTTATGGCCGTGTTTGTCAGTATTATACGCAGCGGTTATAAAATAATCAACTTTTTACTGCGATGTTTATAATTGCTATACGTGTCGGTAAAGACTGTCTAAAGTTTTTCAAATGACCGATATCGCCAAAATTTCTGATATAATAATATACTAAATTTACATTTTTTGATGCAAATATTTTAACATTCAACATTTCTTTACTATAATGTGTCTTATTATTTCCTTTAAGTAAGTTCATGTCTAAGATACCATTTTTATTGATTTTTATATTTGCAGTAGCAAGTTTACCAGTAATAAACAATTGGCTTTCACATCGCAGTCAAGTCTTAAACGATGATCATATAAGTGAGAGATTAGATGACTACATCAGTAAAAATTTTGATAAGATCATAAAAACTCTCCAGGAAGAGTCAGCTAAAAATAGTTATGCTAATGCAACCAAAAATAAAATTTCTCAGCATAAAAATGAAATATTTGACTCCACTTATCCTTACTCAGGGAATGAAAATAGCAATGTCATAGCTGTAGGTTTTTTTGACTATTCTTGTGGATATTGCAAGGCCATAAAGAACGATATAAAACAGTTGATCAATGATGGCAAAGTTAAGTATATCTTTAGAGATGCTCCAATACTTGGCAACAATTCTTTAAAGGCAGCAAAAGGTGCTTTAGCAACTTATTTTATCGATAAAGAAAAGTACTTAGATTTTCACTACGCTGCACTAAATCACAGAGGAGAATTTTCAGACGAAATTATATTGGGTATAGTAAAAAATATAGGGATTAACGAGGAAGATTTTAATAACTCTATGAAAAATAATGCAGACAAAATTGAGCACATGATAAACAATAGTAAACTTTTAGTAAGGGAGTTGGGAGTAGGCGGTACACCTTTTTTGATAATAGGAGATAGTCTTTTTGTAGGAAAAACTGATTTGAATATATTACGCAAAAAAGTGAATGGGTTAAAAGATTAATAAATTTCCTGCTTGACAGCACAAGAAAGTTTAAGTATAGTTAAGATATAGTAAGTAACAATATGTATAGGCTACATATTAGTTCAAGAAAAGTAGGGTAACCGTTCACGGAATATTCCCAATTAGGCAGGAATAGCGACTAAATTCTGTAGTTTCTGGACAGGATTCTGATCATTCAAACGTGCAGTCAAAAATATCGAAAGCATTCTTTCAATGAACTTTTCTCCACGTTCTGACCAAGTGAAAAAACTATTTTTACGATAAATGACGTACCGTCTAGCCTGACGTTCTGCAAGGTTATTGGTTGTCTCGATCAGATCAGGATTGCGCACGAATCTCCACATCATATCTTCAGAACGTAGTATATTGGCAGCCATTCTCGAGGCCTGAGTTCCTTTTGCAACCCTTGTTATCTCTCGCAAAAAATGTTTCACCCTTTTTCGAATCTTCCTCATTAACCGGAAAAATCTTAAATTGTCTATCAGGTTTTGTTTACGTGCTCTATCTACCACAAATACCCTGTTGCTCAGCGATTTTAATGCTGCGCCAATTCTGCTCACTTCAACATTTTTACTGTAAAAAAACCTTTCAAAGTCCCTTGCTAAATGGGCCCAGCATATCTGTCTGTTTTCACGATTAAAGTAATTATACGCAGCATACCTATCGCTTATAACTATTCCATCATACTCTGGCAATAGCCCTTTTAATATCTTCTTTCCGCGAGATCCAACTAACTTCATAAGTGTTGCTGTTTTATTCGTTACTACCCAACTCCAACCTTTCTTTCCCTGGTTCCTATGGCTTGTTTCATCTATATGTAAATACTTGCTTTTCCGTAGCTCTTCTCTTATTTTTTCGTATTCAGATATACATTTTTCTGATACTCTACCCTCGGTCTTTGATACCAAACCTAGGCTTATATTCAGATTAAATATGCTGCTCAAAATTTGCTGTACTTCCCTTTTTGAATTGATAAAAAATCCACTAAAACTGCTAATTACTGCTTTTGCATTAGCTCCTAAAAGATCCCTTGTCACACCTTCAGGCAGACTAGCTGAGATCCTTTTCTTACACGCCTTACAGTAGCCTTTTTGTAGCCTATATTCAGTCACTATCGGTTTAATTTTTGGCAATTCAACCTTTTGATGCACAGTTTCTTCTTCTAAAATAACTTGGCTTCCACACATGCAAATTGTATCAATTGAACATTTTACCACCTCATCTGCTACCATCAATTCCCGCTTGTGCGCTTCATGTCCTGGCTGCCCGCCTGGTTTTTTATCGCTCTTCTTTTTTGTCTTTTTGCGATATACATCTTGCGATGGTGGCAGCGATGAATTTTTTGAATTTAAACCCAGCTTATCCTCTAGCTCAATTATTTTTGTCCTTAACTTATCATTCTCTGCTTTCAGAGTACCAACTTCTGACTCCAATACCACAATCTTTTCTTGTAGCACCTCTATCATCAACCCCTCATCTATCTAGTTTATTGTTTTTTATACTAATTATGCAATTTTTGTAAACTACTTTCTTATACCGTGAATGGACAAAGTTGATAAGCCTAAACGCCATCATGTCTTTAGGAGAGTCTGCTAATGAAGGCTCTTAAGTTGACGCCATTGCGTGAACGGTTACAAAGTAGGTGATGTTTGCTTGCAACACAGCACGACCTTAAGTAATTAGCCTTCCTAGGCTGATTAATATATTAAAATACAATCATTATTTTGGAGTTATAACATGAAAAATTTCAACAGAAAACCAATTGCTCTTTTTCGGCAAATCAAAGGAAAGAAAAAATCGAATAAATTATTGCATAATTTAAAAAGCACTTATCCTAGAGAGCTAAAAATAGGAGCTGCTATAAAGACAGGGGATTGCTTTTTTGACTCTGTGGCTCAAGGATTGAACGAGTTAAATATAAAACCAGATCATTATTTTACTGCAAAATCATTAAGAAAAGACTGCGCAGATTATGTTGAGCAACATGGTAAACAAGATAGTTGGGCCTATAAAGCAGTAATAAAAGACGCTGCTATTGGTGGCTACTTTGTTGCGCTAGAAGGTCCATATGGTCCTATACAAGATCCAAAAACTAAAATAAATATGATAGATGAGAAAAAGACTTTTCATGAGTACTTAAAAAATATTAAGAATATGGCCACAGGAGCTGGTTCTGCACCTATATGGGGTCGTCCAAACATTGAAGGTAGAATGATATGCGACAAGTACAAAGTGGAACTTTATATTTATTCAATAGAGGAAGGTAGTCAAAAAGTTACGGTAACTAAAATTACAGCACATGATGATGATCCAGCAGTTTTTATACAAGATATAGATCTCAATCAACTAGAGATAGATAGTAGCAAAAAAACTGTAGGAGTAGTGAATTACATGAGGCATTTTGTGCCACTTCTTAGCAAAATCCCTTCTGATATAACAGAAAATCAATCAGTTTCTAATGAAGAAATCTTTGGTGAGGTTACAGAAGCTTCTGCTTCTGAGCAACCAGTACGACAAAAAAGCAGCACTAGTGAGCCGATTTTTTCGAATAAAAGCACTCCTATTTCTAATCAATCAGAGCAGAAACCACTAAAAGAAAGAGCTGCTGATAGAAGTATTGATGAAAGGAATTCACAAAATCATGAAGCAATGTTAGAAAAAACACACAATAAAACTTGTGAAAATACAGCAAAGATCTTGAGTGAAACTTCTAAGGATATGAAAAAAAATTCCAGTGAAGAAATTCTTGAAATAGGTAAAAGGGTTCCTTCCTCTAATCAATCAGAGCAAGAAGAACAATATAATATCAGAACTAGCAAAGCAGCAATTGCGCAAGATCATAAAGAACAAAAAACACAAAAAGAGAGAATTAATACCAGCGCTAGTGAGCCAATTCATACGGATACAGTAATTACTATTTCTCATCCACACGAGCAAAAAACACAACAAGAGGAAATACAAAAGAAATTAATCAATAGTTACAGAGGTGAAGCTATTTATAGCATAACTACTGTAATAACAGCTATAGCATTCACAGCATCTGCTATAGCTGCTGTTTTTACTCAACCAATTCCTTTAGCATGTCTTGCTGGAGTTGCTTTAGCCATTGCATGTGTTTGTGTATATCAGTTAACGCAGAGTCATCAAGACATTAACGAACTGAAAGGTAAGGTAGGAGAAAACAACACCTTTACTTTTTTAGAAGAAACGGGATTTAAAATTTATAGCCTGATTGATAAAGCAGCTTCAAAAATTTAAGATCTTTCCTACTTCATCTATATCAACTCAATTTTATTTTTACAGGAGGGCATATGTCATTTACAGAAATTAGATTTCCAGAAAATATATCTTATGGCTCTACTGGAGGACCGGAATTTTCGACTGACGTTGTAACAACTCATAATGGTTGTGAGCAGCGCAATATTAATTGGTCTCGTGCACGTGCCAGGTATAACATAGCTTATGGAGTTAGGTCAAACGAGCAGCTAACAGAACTCATAACATTTTTTCAGGCACGAAAAGGTAAAGCAATAGGGTTTCGTTTTAAGGATTGGTCAGACTTTACAGTTATCAATCAAGAAATTGGCATAGGAGACGATAAAAAACGATCTTTCAACTGATGAAAACTTACATAAGTGGAAAAGACAAGCATACACGAACTATTAAAAAGCCAGTGCATGATACAATAAAAATTTACCTAGATGGTGAAAAGACAGAAAAATATTCAGTGAATTATTCAACTGGAGAAATAGCATTTATGAAACCACCAGCAAAAGGTACAATAATCACCGCAAGCTTCGAATTTGATGTACCAGTACGATTTGATACAGATTACCTAAACGCTTCTATTGATAACTATGGCAGCAATAGCTGGAACAATATTCCCTTGGTGGAAGTGAAATAAATTAAGTGGGCTACCATAAGCAATGCTAAGCCTCAGTAATCAACCATATATTTATCGAGGGTTGCTGTAAGTTATCTGGGTGTACATAGGCTCAACGAGCCTATGTCTAAATTCTATTGAGCACTATTGATTTCAGATTAAGCACAATATTCAACGCTGATTTTTCGTAACCGTTCACGGATTGTGAGAATGAATTAAAGAACTAAGCAGTGACAGCTACTAGATTCTGTAGCTTTTGAAAGGGGTTCTGGCCATTTAGACGTGATGTCAAAAATATCGACAACATTCTTTCCACGAATCTTTCTCCACGTTCTGACCAGGTGAAAAAGCTGTTTTTACGATAAATTACGTACCGTCTAATTTGCCGTTCTGCAAGGTTATTAGTTGTTTCTATCACTTCAGGTTTTCTTAAAAACTTCCACATCATATCCTCAGATCGTAACATCTTAGCGGCCATTCTTGAAGCTTGAGTGCTATTTGCAACCCTCGTCATTTTACGTAAAAAATGTTTTACCCTTTTCCGAATTTTTCGCACCAGTCGATAAAATCTCAAATTATCTATCAAATTTTGTTTTTTTGCCTTATCTACTACAAACACCTTATTGCTGAGCGATTTTAGTGCTTGGCCAATTTTGCTCACTTCAACATTTTTACTATGGGCAAATCTCTCAAAATCTCTTGCCAGATGTGCCCAACATATCTGTCTATTTTCACGATTGAAGTAATTGTATACAGCGTATCTATCGCTCACAACTATACCATCATATTCTGGCAGTAAACTCTTCAACACCTTCTTACCACGAGACTCGCTTACCTTCAGAAGTGTCAACGCTTTGTTTGTTATTACCCAACTCCAGCCTCTCTTTCCTTGATTTCTGTGCCCTGTTTCGTCTATATGCAAATACTCGCTTCCTTGCAACTCTTCCTTCATTTTCTCATATTCAGATGCACACTTCTTCGATACCCTGCGTTCAGTATTTGAGACTAAACCAAGGCTTATATTTAGATTAAAAATACTGCCCAAAATTTGCTGTACCTCTCTTTTTGAGTTAATAAAAAAGCCGCTAAGGCTGCTTATAACTGTTTTAGCATTGGGTCCTAGAAAATCTCTTGCAACACCTTCGGGTAAATTTGCTGTAATTCTTTTATTACATACTCTTATATGTTAAAAACAAGTCTTTATAAATGTCACGAAATGGCGGTATAAAGACACGCAGAGAGGAGGAACCGTACATACTCTTGGTCATAAGGACCGTTTTGCAGCAAGGTTCTCCTCTCTGGTTTATTATACTGAAAGTTCCGAACAACTGGTTGAGCTTTTAGGCTCGTATATAAGGGTGGAAAATGCAGTATACACATTATTTATGGAGGGATTATGAATTTATCAAATATTATTACTGGCATTGATATTAGCAAAAATAAACTAGATATCCATATTCATCCACTTGGACATCATAAAGTATTTGAAAATAACGTTCAAGCTATTGATCAAATAATCGACTTTTTGCGTTTACATAACGTAACCAAAGTTCGACTTGAAGCAACTGGTGGGTACGAAAAATTATGTGCTTATACTTTATTAAGCCATGGTTTTGAAGTATATGTCATTCAACCAAGATGGGTGAGAGATTATGCAAAAAGCCTTGGTATTGCTACTAAAACTGATAAAATAGACTGTAGCATCATCTCACGTTATGTTAGTAATACAGACATGCGTGTCACTCCTTTAAAAGTTAGTAGTATTGACTGTTTGAAGCAAAAATTATCTCGCAGGAATCAACTAGTAGAAATAGCAAAAATACAAAAAACCCAAGCTCATCAAGTAACCGATTTATCTATAATCAAACAAATGGAAGAGCTACTTGCAGTTTTACAAAATCAAATTCAAGTCTTAGAAGATGAGGTAATGGAATTAGTCGATAAAAATCAAGAGCTTAAAAAAAAGTACATGTCAATAACTAGTATACCTGGTGTAGGTGCAATAACAGCTATTACTTTTATTTGTTATCTACCCGAGCTTGGAACTCTCCAACATAAAGAAATATCCAGCCTTTCCGGAGTTGCACCTTTTAATCGAGATAGTGGTTTTAGTAAGGGAAAAAGGTGTATTCAGGGTGGTAGATCACAAATTAGAAAGGTTTTACATATGTGCATTCTTAGTGCGCAAAGGTACAATTCTTATATAAAAATCTTCTTTGATAGGCTATACAATCAATATAAAAAACCATATAAAGTTACCTCTACTGCTGCAATGAGAAAATTACTTATCCTTGCTAACTCTTTAGTAAGAGACGGTAGACTGTTTACTGAGGAGTATAGCCCTAAAACTGCTTCTATATAGCAATAGCATAGCTGTGAATAAGTACGCCCACACAAATTTTAAGTACTTATTCACAGCTACATCAATTTTTCTATTGACTTTTAACACAACTGCTACAATGTCCTCTTTGCAACCTGTACTCAGTTACAATTGGCTTAATTTCTGGCAACTCTGCCTTCTGATGAATAATTTCATCTTCTAAAGTAATCTTACCTCCACACATACAAATTGTATCAATTGTGCATCTCACTACCTCGTCTGCAGCCATTAATTCACGCTTATGCACCTTATGTCCTGGCTGACCTCCTGGTTTTTTATCACTTTTCTTTTTTGCTTTCTTACGATATATATCTCGTGATGGTGGCAGCGATGAGAATTTTGCGAATTTAAGCCCAATTTGTCTTCTAATTCAACTATTTTTGCTTTCAAGCTATCATTTTCTCTGATCAGTGCTTTTATTTCTTCCTTGAGATTAGCGTTTTCTGCTACAACCTTTTCTTGCAGCACTGTTGTCATTTACCCATTCCATATTTAGCTTCCTATCTCTTTACACTTTTATACTTACTTTGTAAACCACCTTATCTCCGTGAACGGTTACGATTTTTCTGACTCCATTTATTTTATTCTTAAAAGTGCCTCTCTACCTTTACGTCTTAAGATTCAAGCCAGATGACCCCTATTATAGCAGCATTCATTGCATCCATACAAGCTTGGCATTCACTATCATTACACTCTCCTTCAAGCCTATCGTATTGGTTAAGTGTAATATTATCTTTATTATTTAGCATAACTTTAAAGCATTCTTCATAGTTTTTGCCAGTAGATTCACCTGTTTTGACATCAATAAGTTCGTCATTTTCAACCTTAATATCTATTCGAGAATTTGGTCTCTCTTCTTTTTTTGTAATAGCATAAGATTGTAATTGGAAAGTGTTATTATTACTCATAAAATACTCCTTAAAATTTATTCTAGTTATAGAATATAAAATTTAAGAATCTGTAAACTAGTTTTGCTCGCCACAATCTTTTTTGTAATATGGGAAATTTTTTATTGCTATGAGTTATCTAGGTACAATTAATGAGCCTGACCTATTGCCATTTAGTGTTTGCACAATTGTACATGCGCAACTTGCTTCAAAATTTCTGCTTGTTGTTGAGCATGGACATTAGCATAACCACATGCAGGAGATGCAGCAGCAGGTCTTGCAATGCACTTAGGTATTTTTGCTTGAGCATTGAGGCCAGACAATACCTCTTCTATCAATGGGTTGACAAAGAACCATCCTCCCATATTTTTTGGTTCCTCTTGACACCATGTAATTTCAGCGTTCTTATATTTTTCAAGTTCACTGCCTAGTTTATCGGCCGGGAATGGATAAAATTGTTCTAAACGCACTACTGCTATATCGTTTATTTTTTGTGCTTCAAGCATTTCAATTATGTCGTAATAAACTTTACCACTACATATTACAACTTTACGTATTTTATCACTTGCAACTAAACCTTTTCTACACTCTGGAATTACCGTAAGAAATTTTCCTTCAAAGTCAGAAAGGTTAGAAACTGCGCTTTTATGACGCAATAGTGATTTAGGTGTAAACACCACTAAAGGCTTACGAAAATCTCGATTAATTTGTCGGCGCAAAACATGAAAGTAATTTGCTGGAGTAGAGCAATTAACTACTTGCATATTATCCTCTGCGCAGAGTTGCAAAAATCTCTCTATACGAGCAGAACTATGCTCAGGTCCCTGCCCTTCATAACCATGAGGCAAAAGTAGAACTAGACCACTTGACCGCAACCACTTTGTTTCTGCAGATGAGATAAATTGGTCGATCATAATTTGCGCGCCATTTGCAAAATCACCGAACTGCCCTTCCCAGAGCACAAGTGAATATGGAGAGTCAAGGCTATATCCATATTCAAAACCCATCACAGCATACTCAGATAGTGCGCTATCTATAACTTCAAAGCGAGCTTGCTTCTCACTTATGTTGTTTAGTGGAATAAACTCTTCCTCCGTTGCTTGATTGATAAGTCTTGAATGACGGTGCGAGAAGGTGCCGCGACCAGAATCTTGTCCTGACAAGCGCACTCCTATTCCTTCTCTAAGCAATGACGCGAATGCAAGACTTTCAGCAGTTGCCCAGTCTATGTTGCTACCGGAATTTATACTTTCTATTCTGCCATCAAGTATTTTTCTGACCTTATTATTGATATTAAAACTGCTTGGAATATTGCTATTTATGTGTACACCTAATTTTTTTAGCTCATCTGGCGAGACACCAGAGTCCGTATAGTATTCATTCAAATCGTTCAACTTTGCTCTCCTGAGTTTTAACCACACTCCATCAAACCAATCAGCTTTTTTTGGAGTGTAAGTCACTGACTCAGCAAGACTCTTATCCAACCTTACCCTAAATTCGCTGCGTAATTTACTTACTTCATCACTAATTAGGACTTTCTCTGCAGCCAGCTTCTCTTCGTACAGCGTGCCTGGAGTTTTATGCCTTGATATTGCTTTATACATAAGTGGCTGAGTAAAATTTGGTTCATCGCCTTCATTATGGCCATATTTGCGGTAGCATATTATGTCAATCACCACATCCTTTTTAAATTTCTGCACATACTCCATTCCCAAATTCGCGGCAAAACTCACGGCTTCTGGATTATCTCCATTAACATGAAATATTGGAGCTTCTATTGATTTTGCTACATCAGTACAATAAAAAGAAGAGCGTGCACAACTAGGATTTGCAGTAAAACCAACTTGGTTATTAATGACAATATGGACGATACCACCTACTGTATAACCTTCAATGTTGCTCAAAGTAAGGGTTTCGGCAACCACTCCCTGCCCGATGAAAGCTGCATCACCATGAATTGACACTCCAAGCACAGATCTTATATTTTGCTTCGCTCTTACTCTTCCAGCTAGAACTGGATTTACCGCCTCAAGGTGAGATGGGTTAGGACATAAACTTAAGTGTATTTTTTTACCACCAGCAAGTGCTCGATCAGAAGAGTAACCAAGGTGATATTTGACATCACCAGATACCTCAAGACCACTTGGGTATGCAAGATTGCCTTGAAATTCAGACAGCATTGCCGCATATTCTTTCCCCATAACTTTGGTTAGAACATTAAGCCGTCCTCGGTGGGCCATACCAAGAACTATTTCTTCAATACCAAAAGCTGCAGAATCACTAATAACTCTTTCAATTGCAACAATGGCTGACTCCCCACCTTCGATAGAAAAACGCTTATATCCAGGAAATTTCATATGGAGAAATTGCTCGAACATCTCAGATTCAATCAAGTGCCTTAGTATTTCTTTTTTATCCTGAGGGCTTAGCGTATAGACCTGATTTTCAATTTTCTCCTGCAGCCACACTCTTTCCTCATAAGAGGAAATATGCATAAATTCAAACCCGATGTTCTTGCAGTAAATATCTCTATATATTTTAGCATCATGCGCTGGAGAGATATTCAAATATTTCTGATAATCTATTTCTTTATTTACATGCGGTGATAATGGATTTAAGTCCGCAAAAAAATGACCGTAAGATCTGAAGAAATTTGCTAAGCTAGAAATTGAATCATCCGACTTGACTGCGTGCTGTGCATTGCAGGCTTCCGTTTTATTCATTTCTAAATTGCTTGAAAAAATCCTATTCCAATCCTCCCCGATTGATTTATCGCCCTGCAGATAACGGCTATACATTTCTTCTACAAATTCTGCATTATCACCATAAAGGCAGCTTAGACTTAGCATAATCACTACAAAAGATATCAAATACTTATAAGTATAACTTAAGTTTTTTAAAAAAGAACTCCTTTAGTTTCTAATTATTAAGTTATACAAACACTGTAATCCGAGTTTTCCAGAAAGGGTGTCATTCTAGACTGACATCTAATCTTTCCATAAATGCTGTATTTCAACATAAAACAACTATACTCATCAACTTGTGCCCAATCATAATTCCTAGATTCCAGTGTTAGCTACTTGTTTTTTGGATTTCTATACTATTGCTGATTGAAGATTATTGAAATTTTTTGCACATTAAGGAACGCAAGCGTTTATGAGTCAGAGGATAAGTCATATAACATTTACTCGGTCTTAATACTTTGAATTTATATTTAAGTAAACGATAAACAGTAATTGGTATGAGTGATCTATTTAAAAGTGACAATTATGATAAAAATCTCAATTCTTTGATAAGAGTCATAAAGCTGAAGGATACAAAAAAAATTAATGAACAATATGATGAAACACTGAAAGATTTATCTCAAGCTCTGAAGAATTTTACAAACAACGCAAAAGATGTAGCCAAATTTGTTATATATAGCGACTTGAATAATTATGTAGAACCTTTGAGCACAAAGCCACTCGGTTTTATTGGAACATTAAAAGGGATATTAGATAGAGTCTTGGGAAAAGATATTCCAACTAATGATAATGACATAAAAATTTTGTTGGTGATGAATTATCAGGTTTCACTATAGAAAAAGCAGCCGAATACACAAATATTTTAAGTACAATTAATCTATTCAAGAAAGGACTTAAAGAAATTTTAGATTCGAAACAGAGTGGAAAAGGCAATAAAGAACATAAATCATACGAAGTAAGCACGGAAAATAAAACGACATCAAAGCAGAAGGAAGATACTCCTAAGCTGCAAGAAGGAAAACAGCCGGTAGGAAAATTAGTTATGAAGAGAATAAAACGGCCAACAACAGCACCTCCGCCACCTCCTACTGCCTCAAAAAAGGTACACTTTAAACCAGAAATAGAGAATGTATCTCCTGAAGATTCAGGCTATGAAAGTTCATTAAGTGAAGAGTCTGGACATGAGGAAATATCAAATTATCAAGAGAAAAGTAGTAAATCTTCAACAAAAGATTCGGAAGACTCAAAGTTAGCTAAAAAGGAGCCAACTCACAAAACGAAACCTAAGAAAAATGCAGGAACAAGAAGAGGATATAAAAAGAGACAGGCTCCAGAGCCACCAGCGCTAAACGCTACCAATCAAGAAATTAGGCAAGAAACTAAAGAAGATAAATCTGAAATACTGTCAAATCCTAAAAGGCTAGATATTGTTGATCAACAAGTGAGCACGAAACCAATAATAGTAGAAGTGACTTCGCAAAAATCAGCTGAAAGTAAACCAATCCTGAAAAAATCTGCTGATAAAGCAGCATCAGAAGTAAAAGCGGTTATTATAAAAGAAAAAGTAAATAGCAAGAAGGACGGTAGAGTAAAGTCAATAGTAGGAAAATTTGAGCAAAATCAAGTTGCTAAGAGCAAAGCCACCACTGCAACACAAGCAGATATCGGTATGAAGAAAGATCCTGCACCATCGCAAAAAACTGCCTCCCAATCTCACTCATTTCCGGTAGGAAATAAAAGATCTAAAATGAACCCCATAACAGCAAAGTCCGATTCTAAACTTCCGGTTAGTAAAAAACCTCTTCTCACTCATGTTAGTGTAAAGAAAATAGCTGCACGATTTGAAAGCCATGGGAAGAAATAGTTGTAACCTATTGAACAAACCCTATAATATCCTTGATCTTTTTTATATTGTTATTTGCAATCTCTGCTGCTTTTTCTGTACCTTCTTTTAATATTTTATGTAAATGGAGCTGATCCTTCAAAAGACCGTTCAACTTCTCACGTATGGGTGATATAACACTGATGATTAAGCCAGCTAACTCTTTTTTAAAGTGTTTCATATCATGTTTATTCACTTCTTCACACACTTTTTCCACATTTAAATCACTAAGCACTGAATAAATGTTTACCAAATTGTTTACTTCTGGACGGCACTTTAAAGTAGCAAAATCAAAGCCTAGAATTGAATCTGTTTTTGCTTTTTCTATTTTCTTGACAATCAAGTCATCTGTATCGTCAAGGTTAATGCATGAGTATTCTGAAGAATCAGATTTGCTCATCTTGCTTGCTCCATCTCTTAAGCTCATTATCCTTGATGTACAATCCAAAGTTAAGATTTCAGGTATGATGAAATGACTACATTTATAATGATTGTTAAAAGCTGATGCAATATCACGTGCAAGTTCTAAATGCTGTTTTTGATCATCGCCAACAGGAACATATTTAGTTTGATACAGCAATATATCCGCAGCCATAAGTACTGGGTAGCTATATAACCCAAGAGAAGCTTTTTGTCTATCGCTTCCAGCCTTATCTTTAAATTGAGTCATACGATTAAGCCAACCAATTGGTGTATAGCACCCTAGCAGCCAGCCCAATTCTGCATGACCACTAACTGCGGATTGATTGAAAATAATCGACTTTTCCGGATCTATTCCACATGAAATATAAGTTGCTGCTGCTTTAAAAATATTATTTTTTAATTCATTTGCGGGAAGCTTATTTGCTGTGATTGCATGAAGATCAACAACACAAAAAAGAGATTTATATTTATCCTGCAACCCTATCCACTGCTTAATTGCACCAAGATAATTGCCCAAGTGTAATACTCCACTTGGCTGAATACCTGAGAAGACAACTTCTTCCATACCTTGAGTGTTTTATTAGTTACTTTCGCAATCAGCAGATTTTTTAGAAAGAATAACCATTGCAGGACGAAGCAACCTATTTTTAATTGTATAACCAGTTTGTAATACTTCTACAATAGTGCCAGGCTCTTTTTCATTATCTTCTCTTTCCACAACAGCTTGATGTAAATTGCTGTCAAAAGAGTTACCTATTGGATCTATTTCTTCTATTCCATGTTTTTTTAGATCACTCACAATCTTTTGGTGCGCCACTTTTATTCCTTCATGAATAGGATCATCATCTTTCAAGTTTTCCATTGCTTTTTTTAAATTGTCACAAGAGTCGATCATATCACGTGCAAATTTTGTGACTGCATAATCACTTGCATCGCTAATTTGCTTTTGCATTATACGTTTAACGTTTTCATTATCCGCAACAGCGCGACGTAAATGATCTTCAAGCTGAACTGCACGTTCTTTTAATATATTAAGCTCTTCACTTAAATCACCTATTTGCTGATCTTCTTGATCATCCCCTTTTCGTTTACTGACCATATCTGCAAATTTCTTTTTTTTCTCTTTATTACTATCTGACATATCATTCACCCTTACAAACTTAATAAATATATAACAATCAATCTAAAAATATCAAGCGTTAGCTATCCTTGTCTTTCTATGCTTGCATTTAAAAAGTCAATCAAAGCAGTTTTATAAAGAGAATCAGAAAAAGTATCAATATTACTTTGCGCCATATTAATATAGTGTTTAGCTTCTTCCATAGAAACATGAATGGCATTATGATGATTAATATATTGTAATGCTTGGTCAAAATTGTGTCTAGCTGAAGAAAAAGATTTCTCCCAGAATTTTTGTTCTGATGGGCTGCCTTTTTCATATGCTATAATAGAAGGTAAAGTAACTTTACCTTCAAAGAAATCTTTTCCAAGTTGCTTTCCTAAAGTGCCTTGATTAGCAGTATAATCTAGCACGTCATCAATTATTTGGAATGCCATACCAAAATTAAACCCGAAATTCCTTAGCCTCTCTGTTTCGTCACTTGTGGCTCCAGATACTACTGATGCAGCCTCGCAGCATGCAGAAAATAAAGATGCTGTCTTTTCTCCAATGATATTAAAATAATTTTTCCTAATTGTGTTAGGGTCAAAACGCGTTGTCATCTGCTTTATCTCACCCTTGACAAGCAAATTAGATGCCTTAGATAAAATAGAGAGAACACTTAAATTCCCACAGTCTATAAGCCATCTAAATGCTAAGGTCAATAATAGATCACCAACTAAAATGCTTGATTTATTCCCCCAAATTTTATTTGCTGTTGCAACTCCATGGCGTGCCTTACTTTCATCAAGCACATCATCATGAAGTAAAGTAGCGTTGTGTATAAATTCTACCGATGCAGCAATGTTGATCCTACTCTCTCCAGAGTAATTCAGCATTTTACAAATAATAAAAATGAGCTTAGGCCTTATCTTTTTTCCTCCTGAATTAATAAGATGAGATGTAATATCGGTAGCAAGCTTAGTACCTTCATCATTGACATTTTTGAAGATAAAGTCATTCATAGCCAATAAATCAGAAGATACAATATCATCTAATTTACTACTTTTTGTTAAATCAGTGTTTAGCATTTAAGAGGACTTATGCTTCTTGCCCTTGTACTTTCTCAACTTTTTTCTTTTCTATTTTTTTCGATTCTGTTTCTAAATCTACTATGCCTTTTTTAATGAACCACATTACCCTTTCAGTTGCTTGCGCTCCTACACTTAGCCAATGTTTTAATCTATCAGCTTTTACCACAACACGATTTTTATTGTCTTTTGGCAACATTGGATCATATTGTCCTATTCTCTCAATAAAGCGCCCATCTCTTGGTGCTCGTGAATCGGCTACAACTATCCTATAAAAAGGACGTTTCTTTGCCCCAAACCTTGCTAACCTTATTTTAACTGCCATGTCAACCTTTATTCATATATTAATTACAATTTAAATACAATAAACAGCTCAAGTCAAACTAATTGTACCTCTTTTACCTAAAAATACAATATAGCCCCCTCCAATCACTCATAAAAGGAAGATAATAAACTTTTTTATATATCATCAATCATAGCATGATTAACTTCTACTCTATATTTTGATTTTAGATAGCTAATTAACTGTTCCTTTAGCGATATCATCACACGTTTTCCGGTATCAAGCATGTTTAATTTACCATTTGATGAATGCATTTCTTTTAGAACGCCTATTATAATTTCATTATTGTATTGAATAGGATCTGTTACCGAATTAGTTGTTTTCATATTGAAAATCTCTTCTATGAAAGAAAAAGGGTAGTTTTGTTCATTGCGTTGTATTTGCTGGCCTTTAACCAATTTTATACCTTGCATTTCTTCCAAATCTGTCTTTTCTCTTAGTTGAACTGCTACTTCTTGTCCCATTTTAAACATTCTTTCTTTTATAAATTCACTACGCCAAAGCTTTATGGCTGATTCCCTACTTTCTTCAAAATTTTGTAATTTAGGAGGAACGATATCACTGATTTTTACACCAACAACAGTATCTCCAACACCCTTAAAATAATTCTTCTGATCTTTCTCGCGTGAAAAAATGAAAGAAATGAAATCACTGGAATTTCCTACTTCATTACCACTTTGGTCTTTCCCACTAGCATCTACTGGACCAATGGTTTGTATAGGTAAATTGTAATTATTGGAGATTTCTTCAATCGTTGCACCATTGTATATCTTATAATTCACTTGATTTATGAAATCATTGACTTTTTCAAAAGACTTTTGATTGGTTAAAACTGACCTTATGTCTTTTTTTAAATCAACCAAGTCTTCATCAGAGATTTGATGTATGCTTTCTACCTTTATTACGTGCCATCCAAAATTGCTTGTTAAAACTTCACTTACTTCACCTGTTTTGAGAGCAAATACCTTTTCTCTCATATTTTCAGGTAAGAAATCCTTAGTTATATTATTTACTCTGGTTTCATCGAGTTTCACTTTATTAAACTCTTCTATTATTTGTTCAAAGCTTGCTTTACTTTCTTCAAGTGCTCTTCTTGCTATTTCAGCTTTTTCTTTGGTAGGAAATATCACATTGAATATGTCTCTTTGATTTTTAAGTTCCTGATGTTCTATTATACTATCAACCTCTTCATCTGAAATTCTGATTTGATCTTCAAAATATTTTTGATCCAGAGAAATGTATTGCGCAGTTCGATACTCAGGGTAATAAAAATTGGACTTATTTCTTTCATACAAATCAAGTAAGGCTTGATCATCTGGTTCAGGAACGTCTGTAATTGCATCCTCAGTTATTTTAACAATATCAACTACTCTAGTTTGGTAGCGATTTTTGTATATCTGCTCATCAACACCCTCACCAAAAGTTACCGGATAATTATCTTTAAATAACGAAGTCATGAACATTATTGCAGGCAGGATTTTCTCTAGTTTTTCTATATATTCCTTTTCTGTTATATGCAGGCTATTTAGAGTTTGATGGAATTTATTATGGTCAAATTCTCCTTTATCGTCCTGAAAGTACTTGGTATTTTTTATATGGCTTTTGATAGATTCTTCTCCAACTTTTAATCCAAGTTCGCTAATTAGGTTAAACAATAGTTTTTGCTCTATAAGTGCGTTAAGTAAATCATATTTCAGCTTTTTTACTTGTTCTTTACTTACATCAGATCCAGAAATTTGCTTTTCATAATTTTGATATAGTAATTTATATTCATCTGATGTTATAACTTCCTTTCCTACTTTAGCTAATTCTTTCCTTTCATCATCATTTGATAAAAGATTGCCAATCCCCATAAAGATTAATAAGCAAACTAAAAGGAGAACGATTGCCTTGGTAAAAAAATTTCTAATACTCATTGTAAACTCAGTTAACTAACACTTAAATTTAGAATAGCAATAATTTAATATTTGTAAATCTATTAACAAATTAGCTAATATATGTAATATTGTAGTGTATTAAATTGAATGGAAGCTTATATTAACCTAAGAGCCTGTAAGTGATCTCTGAATATGTTAAGATGAGGTATAGTTGACATGAGGTAAAGTATGAGGAATACATATCCAAGTGACATAAGTTGTGAAAAATTCGAAAAGATTAGACTAATTTTAGAAAGCGTGCGAAAGAAAACAAAGCCAAGAAGATTAGGTTTATATGAGTTATTTTGTGGTGTGCTTTATGTACTAAAAAGTTGTAAGTTAAAAATGTGATATAAAAGAGATAAGAGGGAAAGATAACCCTACTCACTATAGGAATAGGGCTATCACGGGCGTGTGCGACCGAATGAAAGTTGGTATTACAACCGTAGCCATCAAGGTAAACTAGCCCCATCTCTCGATACGTTTGAATAGTTGCATGGGACATATGTATGCACCCGTTTACAATCTTAAATTAATTAAACTATCGAGGTTATTTATTATGATTACATCTTATCAAAATTTCATTGGCATTGATATCGGAAAATTTAAAAATGTTGCTGCAGCTTATAACCAAAGGAGCGCTATCAAGTTTGACAATGATGCTACTGGTTGGCAACAGTTGTTTCAAAAATTTTCAGATATCCTACCTAATTCTCTAGTAACTTTAGAAAACACTGGAAAATATGAGCTTGGCTTAGCACATTTTCTTGTTGATAAGAATGTTGCTGTACATCGAGCTAATACTCGTAAAGTAAAAAGTTTTATCATATCACATGGAACTTTAGCAAAGACAGATCAATCAGATGCAAGAGCCCTTGCTCAATATGGTTTTGAACGCTATAGTGCTCTATCTCTATTTGTGCCTATGTCAAAAGAACAAACCGCCTTAGTTGCACTCTGTCAACGTCGTGATGACATTACACAAATGAGAACTCAAGAGAAATGTAGGCTTGCAGCACCTGAAAACGACTATATAAAGGAAAGTTGCCAAAAAACAATAGACTTTTTTACCAGTCAGATAAATGAGTTCAACGATGCCATACAAAGAATTATTGATAAAAATCCAGAGTTACAAAAGCGTCAAAAGATCTTGAGAACAGTGCCAGGAATAGGTCTCAAGTTATCACAAGTTTTTGTGTGTCTAATGCCAGAACTTGGCCACCTAAACAAAAAAGAAGTTGCAAGTCTTGCTGGAGTTGCTCCACATCCAAAAGAAAGCGGTAAAACTATTGGTTACCGAAGGATAACAGGTGGTAGGAGCAATGTTCGTGCAAAGCTTTTCACAGCTGCTATGGCTGCTGCAAGATCTAAATCTGCACTTGGTGCTTTTTATTCTGATCTTATTGGTAGAGGTAAAAAGAAGATGGTAGCTATAACAGCTCTAATGCGAAAAATCATAGTAATTGCCAATGCAAGACTTAAAGAAGCAATTAATATGAAATAAAAAATCTGTATAGAAAATAGGTTAACGAATATGTGCGTCTACACACATTTAAAGCACATATTCGTTAACCATAAAATCTAAGCAGTGCTTGCTGTTTGATATAAATTTCTTTCTGTATAAACTAGGGTTTTTGTTGCCAAAATACATTTTTCAATTGAATAAAAATACAAAATTATCAACAAATGAGACTAAATTCAAAAAATTTTAAAAAACATAGTTGATGGTTACAACGTTTTCGATGAGATTATATGGAAAACTGGATTCCAGTGGGCTTTGTTGCATAGGTCAAATAAAAAGAACTGGCAGTTACTGACAAAATTCACTATAAGACAAGCATTTAACCTACTAAAGAAAAATATGCCACAAAAAATGAGAGTCAGTAACTGCCATGAATATAACAAATTTCTCCAAGAGAGGGGAAATATTTTTTATTACGTCAATGATGCCATAGAAAATTGGTACGAAAAAGGTCCAAAAATGGCTGGTGGCAACTATATTTATAGCGATAAGGTCGTGATTCTGGTTCACATAATAACTTATTTATTTAGAATAGGTCTGAGACAAACAGCGGGATTTATAGCAGGGTACCTTGAGCAAGTAAGGAAAAACTTGCAAGTTATTAGCTATTCCCAGGCCTCAAGAAGGCTTAAAAAACTTAACATCAAAATTAATGATCGAAGACATGATAAAAATAATACAGAAGATATTGAGATTGCCATAGATAGTACTGATCTACAATAATATTCCAGGTCATAGCAAGGCAAATGGTACAGATAGAAAGTATCGCCGCTATGAGCAAACAAGAAAACTGCATGTAATGCTAGAGATAGGTAGCAAAAAAGTTATAGCAGCAAAATACAGTGGCGGAGTTTATTCTGACCACTATGGAGCATGTGATCTTATTGCAAGGATTGATGTTAAATATAATATAAGCACACTATATGCAGACAGGGCATATAATCGAAAGAAGTTATACAAACTGTGCGATGAGCTTGACATAAAGACAAGGATTCCTCCGCAAAATAATTCAGTAGAGCATCCAAAGTTGGATTATATGGATGAGAGAAATTCTACAATCAAGCTCATAAAGTCATATGATGAAGATGGTATGAAGAGGTGGAAAAAAGAGATAAATTATGGGAAGAGATCTTATATAGAAAGTTTTTTCTCGCGACTGAAGCAAACATTTGGGTTTAGTTTTAGAAACAAATCTGAGGTTAATCGTGAGAGAGAACTGCTACTCAAGTGTTATTTGCTTAACAAATTTACTGATATAGGCATGGCTAAATTTGAGATAGCTTCATGAATTTATTCCACGTTACCTATTATCCGAAGAGTGATGCAACAAAGCCATCCCAGTATCAAGCACTGGGATGACAGGAAAAGGGCTACTCGGATGACATCCTTTTTTTCCTGGATACCAGTCGCATGACACTACTATATAGTAGGTCCCAATTTTATTCCAGTCTGGGATCTTCTTTCAAAAATTCAAAACAATCTATTAAAAAGGAGAATATTATGTCTACAATAATTTTATCATCAATTTTAAGTAAAGCGGGCAGTATTTTTGGGCCAATTGGCCAGATTGTTGGCTCAGAACTCGGTGCTCTGCTTGGTGCACAGCTTGATAATGCAATATTTGGTCTTGATGCCGAGCAAAAGATAACGCATGGGGCGAGGTTGAAAAATCTGCAAGTTCAAACCTCAACTTATGGCAAAGCAATTCCAATTATCTATGGCACTGCTCGCATTGCTGGAAACATTATTTGGTCACAGCCAATAAAAGAGGAGGCGATAACCACTCAAAATAAAACAGGAAGAGGTATAAATATTACATATAACTACTATGCAACACTCGCAATTGCAATTTGCAAGGGGAAAGTAGAAAAATTAAATAGAATCTGGGCGGATATAAAATCGCTTAGTTTTGATGAAATAGATTATACTTTTTACCACGGCAGAGAAGACCAAAACCCTGATCCGTTTATGTTATCAATCGAAGGTGAGAAGAATGTACCAGCTTATAGAGGAATATCTTACATAGTCATCAAAAATTTCCCTTTGGCAGACTATAGTAATCGTGTTCCGGTGTTTACATTTGAAGTGCAAACTGCACTGAAGCTCAGTGGATTCTTAGTAGCAGAAAACATTAAAAATATCAATATCATACCAGGTTCAGGGGAGTTTGTGTATGATACGAAAATACAGAAGAAAATTGCACGAGAAAAAATAAGCAGTAGTCAATATATTCCCTATGGACCGGTACAAAGAGTAAATCACAATAATCACACAAAAAAGAGCGATGCTATGCTTTCTTTGGACCAATTGAAGGAAAGTTTACCAAATGTTGAATGGGCATCGGTAGTGGTTAATTGGTTTGCAAGCAGTTTGAATATCAAAGATTGTAAAATATATCCTGCAGTTGAATTTCAAGACGATTCTGCTATAGTGCCTGATGATTGGCAAGTGGGAAATATAACCAGGGATAATGCCCAGCTCATTTCAAAAGATAATCATGGAAATCCAAGATATGGTGGTACAGTTAGCGATGCAGCACTAATAAGATATATAGAAGAGCTGCATAGCAGAGGTTATAAGGTGATGCTCTATCCAATGCTCTTGCTTGACACAAAAAACAAAGAGTGGCGAGGAAAATTGAGCGGTACTCCTCAGGATATAAGTGATTTTTTTGAGAATCAGTATAGCAAATTCATAGAGCATTACACGAGCATTGCCAAACAAACTAAAGTGGAAGGGTTTATTATTGGTTCTGAGTTTGCTCAGCTTACCAGAGTAAAAGATGTAGAGGGTAACTATCCTGCAGTAGCAGAACTAGTTAAAGTTGCAAAGCAAGTAAAGCTTCAGCTTGGAAAAGAAGTAAACGTAACTTACGCTGCCGATTGGAGTGAGTATCATTCATATGATGGTTGGTATAATATGGATGAACTTTGGTCTTCACAGTTCATCGATGTTATTGGCATAGATGCTTATTTTCCACTCACCGATGGCCCAGAACCTCCTTTTGGCTATTCCGCGAAAGATGTAACGGGTGGTTGGAGCAGTGGGGTAGGGTATGATTATTTTTACGATTACTCAAAAAGTGATCCTGAGAAAATAAAGTATAATGACAGCGAATATGCGTGGAAAAATATCGAGAAATGGTGGAGTGAAGTTCATGTAAATCCAGGTGGTAGTAAAACAAAATGGCAACCAAAAATGAAGAAAATATGGTTTACCGAATATGGATTTCCCAGTATGAACGGCTGCACTAATGAGCCCAATGTGTTTGTTGATAAAGGTAGTATAGAGAGTAAATATCCACGATACTCAAACGGAGAGGTGAGCTTTCTTTCGCAGAAAACTGCAATCGAAGGAACATTAAAAAAGTGGCAAAGCTCAGAAATGGTGGAGAAAATGTTCCTCTGGGCGTGGGATGCAAGGCCATTTCCTTATTTCTCCAATTTATGTGACATGTGGGCTGACTGCCATAACTGGCAGACCGGGCACTGGATTCAGGGAAAAATTTCACAACTTAATGTTTCCAATGTTTTGTCTGATCTGTTGCAAAAGGTAGGTCTCAAAGGCGATCAGTTTGATACAAGTGATGTTAAAGGATTACTATCTGGGTATGTAATAAATGATCAGCAACCCGTACGCTCAATTATTAAAATGCTGCGAAGGTGCTATTTTTTGATGTGGTTGAACAGAACTCAAAACTGAAATTTATTCAAAAGGGCAGGGGAGTGACAACTGAAATACCAATTGGCGAGATGGTTACCAATAACGTTGCAAAACTTGTTAATATTAGTCAGCTAGATTTAAATAGTAAAGTCAATGTTGTCTATTTTAACCGCAATTTTGGCTATCCAATTGATGTGAAATATGCTGAACTGCCAAAGCAGGGCAATGCTGCAACAGTTGAAATACCTCTCATTATGGAGGAAGGGGAGGCGCAAAATATAGCTGAAGTTTTACTTTATTCTTCGTGGCAAGAGAGAAATGTATACAACTTTAAGCTCCCGATAAAATATGCATGGCTTTTACCAAGTGATGTCATAGCAATTTCAGATGGCGAGAATGTACTAGACACAACTTAATCTGACAGCAACGAATTAACTGACAGAAGAATTGAGGTAGTTAAAACTAATATCAGTCTCTTGTTTAACGTTACTAATATTTTTCTGAAAAGCAATGTGTTTGCTATCAAGAAAAGTCTGCATAGGCGTTTTACCATAGCAATATTTACCTGAGTGAGGCCTGGTCTCATTGTAAGAGCGTAACCAATGATCAACATCTATCTGCAAATCTTCTAAAGAACTGTAGATTTTCTTTCTAAAGATAATATTGTAACACTCATCTTGCATAGTTTTATGAAACCTTTCGCATATGCCATTAGTTTGTGGTGAATTGGCTTTAGTTCTTGAATGATCAATATTTTCAATTCCCAAATAAAGCTGATAAGCATGATTTTCTGGTTTGCCACAATATTCTGTACCTCTATCAGTCAAAATGCGCAATAATGGCACGTTTTGTACATCGAAAAATGGTATTACTCTATCATTCAGCAAGTCGGCAGCGGTAATAGCAGTTTTATCTGTATAAAGCTTAGCAAAAGCCACTCTCGAATATGTATCAATAAAAGTCTGCTGGTAAATGCGCCCAACGCCCTTGATATTGCCTACGTAATAAGTATCTTGAGACCCTAAATAACCTGAGTGTTCTGTTTCAATTTCACCGTGAGCTTCTCTTTGCTCTTTAACTTTTTCCAATGCTGCAAGTTGCTCTTCAGTTAAAATTATGCCGTCTTGTGCAACCTTTGCTTCAAGGGCTTTAAGTCTTTTTTTGAACGTTTCAATGTCATTTCTTAGCCATACAGATCTTACGCCACCTTCGGAAATTATTACACCCCTTTTTCTCAGCTCATTTGCAGCTCTTTGTTGTCCATATGCTGGAAATTCTGTAGCTATGCCAATTATTGCCCTTTCTATATCTTCGGAAACTCTGTTTGCTAATAGGGGTTTTTTCTTACTTATTTCATGTAATGCTCCTTCTCCCCCACTTTCATATAACTCCTTAAATCGATAAAATGTATCACGCGAATAACCCATCACCTTACACGCTTGTGATACGTTACCTAATTGCTTTGCTAGTTCTAATAACCCTAACTTTGGTTTTAGTATTTTTGTTTGTATCGTACTCATATCTAACACTCCTTTCTTTTATTATTTTATAACTTACTTTTTTAAAGTGTCAGATCAAGTTCTATCTAATACAGAACGGTAATCCTTGTTTTCATCTCTCTCTATAGGTAGTAGATCGGTATACTCTTGACCAGCATTGTAAAATTCTTCAAATTCTTTCTTATATGAATCAGTTTTTTGATTATCAGCAGTTTCAGGATTTTCGCAATGATCCTTCCACAACTCGCCAAATGCATCTTGTACAAGCTCTTTCTCAATATCTTTAAGTACTGAAGCAACAAATGCTTTGCCATGATCCGTATCTATTTCTCTTGTTCCTTTTTTGTTAAATATTTCGTCATTATATATATCATCACTATTAAAAAGTTCGCTTCTGCGGTACTTAGCTCCTTCCTTAAATGCAATAATAAAATTTTTATCTATTTCTTTTCCGTTAATAATAAAATTCATCCTTTGAAAATCTAAGAACATTGTTTCACCGGAATTCGCTAATTTATTATCTTGATTTGTTCTTAATTTACTAAAATTGAATTCTTTAGCTGTAGCCTTTAATCTAACTACTGGATTCTTCTTTGCCTCTTTCATGATTAACACCTTACTATAAATATGCTGTAAGTTGTATCATATAATGATAAATAATTTGATAAGATATTAAGAAAACTGATAGTATATTTTCGAATCCCATTTATAGTACTTTAAACCTGTATGAGGGATTTATAAATAAAGATAGAGATTTATAAGTTTTCTCTACAGCTAAAATCCTCAGCTCCAGGAGTGAATTTTCCTACACCACAAGCAAATGGTCCTGTTGTAACGTCAAGCCACTTATCCTCTCTTGAACCTTTAGACATTCCTTTTACTAACTGCTTCGCCTGTAAAAGTTCCTGTACCATACGTTCTAGTTTGTCTCTTCCCATATTGTGAAAAATTTCAGGTAGCCTATGCCGTTGTTTATATACTCCTGTGCTTCCTGTATGAGTAAATGGATGTCCTGCAATAGCAGATCGTTTAATTGCATTGATAAGGTATATCTTAAGACTTTTATCACTAACATCTTTAACTTTTAATTGCGCTGTTATATCTTCTAGTAGTCCTGTTTCTTGATTTCTTAGGTAAGTACGTACAGTGCGATCAGCTAACCCATTTGCTTTAACAACTGCCCCGGAAAATAAAGCATTTTGTCTTGGAGTCTCACCCATTGACCTAAAGATTTCTTGCTTAGCTGTATCTTCTATTGGCCAAAAAGCATATGAACATCTAACACCATTAACAAGGGCAGAGGTACCTCTAATTGCATCTCTTGCTTGCTCAACAGTTAGTATAGGTTTTTCTCCTTTTGGTTTTCTCATATGGTGAGCAGTAATAATTGAAGCTCCAGTACTACACGCTAGATCAGATAGCAAACACATCAGATAATCTCCTACAGCAGGATGGCTTTGTTGCATAGCTAGTGTTGGTTGAGGTTATTGTAAGGAGAAAAGCTTATGGTTACTAACGCATTTTGTTGTAAAATAGGCATTTTTCAAACAAGTATAACTTATGCCACAAAAAATGAGAGTAAGTAACCAAAGAGAATATAATGAGTTTCTAAAAAAAAGAGGAAATGTTTTTCATTTTGTTAATCAAGCCATAGAAAATTGGTATGAAAATAGTCCAAAAGTTGCAGGTGGCAATAACACTTATAGTGATAAAGTTGTAATTTTAATACACATAATAGTTCATCTTTTTAGAATTGGCTTGAGACAAGCTGTAGGTTTTGTAAAAGGTTATATGGTACAAATAGGCAAAAAACTTAAGATTATCAGCTATACACAAGCTTCCAGAAGATTTAAAAAGCTTAATTTGAAGATTGATGACCATAGAAGCAATAAAGATGATCTGGAAAATGTTGAAATTGCCGTAGATAGCACTAGAGTTAGTATCTACAATAATAACGGTGGGCATAGTAAGCTTAATATTCGAAAAAGAAAATACAGTGGTTATGGTCAAGTAAGAAAATTACATGTTATTTTAAACATAAATGATAAGAAAGCAATAAGCATGAACTACACTAGTGGTGTTGCTGTAGACTATTTGCCGGTCTGCGATATGTTAGAAGAAGTCAGTGATAAATATAACATTTGTTCTATTCGAGCAGATGCGGCTTATGATATAAAAAGTGTGTATAAAGAATGCAGAAAATACAATATTGTGCCTATTATTCGCCCTAGGAAGGATACTAAAATTTGTTTAGCTGACTACTTATCAGAAAGAAACAAGTATATTAGTAGAATTAGGTCATATGAGAATTATGAAGATGGTATTAATGAATGGAAGAAAAAAGTTAAGTATGGAGCACGGTCTTATATTGAAGTCTTTTTCTATAGGTTGAAGCAAATATTTGGGTTTGGCTTGAAAAATAAATCAGAGGTAAATCGTGAAAAAGAGCTGTTAATTAAGTGCTACTTACTGAACAAATTTACTGATATTGGTATGGCTAAATTTAAATTAGCTGCGTAAGTTCATTGTGATTTACATGCCTATCAGTGCTATGCAACAAAGCCCAGCAGGATCAGCATTTATATCTGCATGAATAAATGAAGCAAGTGGATCAAATACTATCAGTTTTAGATCTTTTATTTCCTCGAGCTGCTTCATGATTGATTCAAATTCAGGAGAAATTTCAACGATTTTACCACGAACATTTCTGAGTATTGTAAGTGATCCTCTGACATTTGGCAGTGGTACAATAAATAATTTATCTTTATGTTTTAACCTTTCGCACTTAGGGTCGAGTCGTTCTAAGCGGCGGTGTATCTCACTTGCATCATCTTCTGCTGAAAAAATTACCACTGATCCATGCTCAGTAACAAATGAACCAAAACTACATATCTGATCTTTATCACTTATAACTTTAAGTGCTAGATCAAGAAGAAGCATGCCTTTACCTGTATCTCCCATAGCAGCCACTATTGAAGTAACTCCTAAAGGAAATACTCCCTCAACAAGAAACTTTTGCTCTGGTACCGGACCTACAAAGCGTTCTGCACTCCAGTCTAAAATCTTTAGTGGCGGTTTAATTATTACTTTTTTTGCGTTGTTCTTGATAAAATCAGAGACGTTTATGCTTTCTTGTAAATAGTCAGCAGCATCCCAGCCTTTCGGTTTATTCTCTGGAATTTTAATCATAGAAAGTGATGCAATACCTAAACTAATAAGTTTTGTAGTAGCATTTTCAGCATACTTTTTACCTGGTTCATCATTATCTGGCCAAATAATAATATTTTTACCTTTAAGTGGAGTCCAATCTGTTTTCTCAATAAGTGCATTTGCTCCAGACATTGCTGTTGTTGCTGTAATACCTTGTTTTATCAGCTCTTCTGCACATTTTTCTCCCTCAACCAGAACAACTTTATCGGACTTTAAGATACCTGGAATGTTGTAGAGTGGTCTTATCTCTGGTGTTCCAAAGTCGGATCTTTTAATATCAAAAGGAAGATATCGCTTTCCATTATCATCATAACGATAGACTCTAACAATAGCTTGGCCGTTTTCATCGTAATAATCCCAATATCCAGTTGGATTACCTGAGTTTTGAAATGACCAAGCCACTGAGCTATAGAAGTCATTACTTCAGGAAACTCTATTCTCGTACTTTTTCTATGTACTCCTGCCCAAAGATCAATGATATCACCACCTTCTCCTGTTGCAAAATCATGCCATAGGCCAGCTTCACTGCCACTTAATTCTACTACTAGACTCTTGCCTTTATCACCTTGTATATTGCCTACATAAAACTTATCACTACGAAAAATCCCTCTTGGCAATAGATAAGAAAGGCATGATCTGATATTTAACAGAAGCTGAGCTTTAAGTTGTTCTTTTTCTACTAAAGGTGCATTTTTTCGTGGAGCTGCAGTATTAAAATCACAATAGATACCCATAAAATCTCCAATATATTTAAAGTTTAGAAATTTGGTTAAGCTGTAGCTATCCAGCGTCCGTTAACCATATTTATGAATTTTGTTGGTATTGGTTTGCCGTTTTTAAGTTCGTACATCAATTGCAGAGTATTCCTTTCTGGCCTAAATATCATTATTCCAGATGTATATAAACTTCTTAAAACATTAGCACCACTCAATGCTTGAAATGGATTCTTTTTTAACGTGGTTGTTGACACTTTTTTGGTGTAATGTGTAACTATTACTCCAGCCGTAGGATTAGTTATAGAGCGTAGTTCATCAATACCATTTTGCAGAAAAGAGATCATACTCCTATAATCAAAAAGAGAGTCTATCACTATAAGATCAACTGTTTTTACATCGAGATTTTCCGACATAATTTCTTTTATTTTTTCCACATTCAAAGTTAACTGTACTTTTTTAGTAATAACTAAGTTTTCTGTTCCTTCATCAAGGATTTTCTTGCTGATTCTTAGCTTCTGTAAGCGCTCTCTTATGTAATCATATTCCATTTCATTCTGTAGATAGAATATCTTAAGTGGCCTTGCAGGCTTCATACCAAGAAATGATACTACTACCCCTACAACAACATTGCAAGCATTGATTTTTTTCCATATGAAAAGAGTCTGGAAGCTCTTTTACTCTAAACACGATGTTTACATCCTCAAAATTAATCTCAATTCGCTTAACTAACGTTCTAATAATATCACGTTTAGTTAGCCAGTCTGCATTATTAAGACTTGAGTTAATACTAGAGGAAAACCCCTCTAAATTTGTTACTACTAGAGTTAACTCTTGTGTGAGTTTTTTCTGATCAAATATCTTTTTCTTTTGTTCTTCAACCATTTTTAAGTTTTGTTTCATTGCTTTAATTCTTGGCTCAAATTCTTCTTGATCAATATATTCTTGAGCATAACTATCAATTAACCTTGCAATACCTCGTTTTAATTTATCTTCTTGTGTTTCAAGCAAAGCGCTTTTTTGATCTAGTGGTGATTTTTTAAGTTCTGAAAGTCTACGTTTATACTCCTCTAATATTCTATTCGGATTTTTTAATAGATGTTTCACCTCTTCCCACACAGCCATGTCTAATGTATCTGTACGAATTAATTTGTTGTTACACATTTTATTACCGCCAAAACGGTATGAATCCGTGCCAACACAACGATAATATACCTGATTATTAGTTTTTTTCCCCTCCTTATTCCTTGCAGTGCTAGTACCATAATATGCATAATTGCAAAGCTTACATACTACTAAACCTTGCAATAAATGTCTTGCTCCTCTTTGTCTTGTTCTTGCTATTTTTCTATTCTCAGCTAATTGTTCTTGAACGATTTCAAATAAATCTTCGCTTACTATACTAGGTACTTTAATATAAATCCAATCCTCTTTTGGAACAGGATAAGTAGAATAATTATCTTTTGGATGCTCGCAGGAGTTTTTTTTCGGTCTTATATGTTTTAGTTTTACGCCAAACCTTGTTTTACCAAAAGCTGCTTGTCCTTTATAAGCAGAGTTTTTTAACATACTCAAAACTACAGCCCTATCCCAATACTCTTTTCCAGTTCTCGTCATAATGGACATAGCACTTAGCCTACGACATACTTCTCCTATACTGGCTCTTTCTCTTCCTACCCAAGAGAATACTTTACGAACAACTTCAGCTTCTTCTTCATAAATCTCAAATAAGGCCTGTCCTGTTTCTGTATTTTTGTTTATATAACGATAGCCATAAGGAGCAGCACTCATTACACTTATACAACCCTTATTTGCTGCATAAATCTTTCCTCGACGACTTCGTTCCATGATTTTTGCACGTTCGTATTCTGCTATCATACCTTGCATTTGTAATAGTAATTGAGATTCTGGATGGCTTTGTTGCATAGCTAGTGTTGGTTGAGGTTATTGTAAGGAGAAAAGCTTATGGTTACTAACGCATTTTGTTGTAAAATAGGCATTTTTCAAACAAGTATAACTTATGCCACAAAAAATGAGAGTAAGTAACCAAAGAGAATATAATGAGTTTCTAAAAAAAAGAGGAAATGTTTTTCATTTTGTTAATCAAGCCATAGAAAATTGGTATGAAAATAGTCCAAAAGTTGCAGGTGGCAATAACACTTATAGTGATAAAGTTGTAATTTTAATACACATAATAGTTCATCTTTTTAGAATTGGCTTGAGACAAGCTGTAGGTTTTGTAAAAGGTTATATGGTACAAATAGGCAAAAAACTTAAGATTATCAGCTATACACAAGCTTCCAGAAGATTTAAAAAGCTTAATTTGAAGATTGATGACCATAGAAGCAATAAAGATGATCTGGAAAATGTTGAAATTGCCGTAGATAGCACTAGAGTTAGTATCTACAATAATAACGGTGGGCATAGTAAGCTTAATATTCGAAAAAGAAAATACAGTGGTTATGGTCAAGTAAGAAAATTACATGTTATTTTAAACATAAATGATAAGAAAGCAATAAGCATGAACTACACTAGTGGTGTTGCTGTAGACTATTTGCCGGTCTGCGATATGTTAGAAGAAGTCAGTGATAAATATAACATTTGTTCTATTCGAGCAGATGCGGCTTATGATATAAAAAGTGTGTATAAAGAATGCAGAAAATACAATATTGTGCCTATTATTCGCCCTAGGAAGGATACTAAAATTTGTTTAGCTGACTACTTATCAGAAAGAAACAAGTATATTAGTAGAATTAGGTCATATGAGAATTATGAAGATGGTATTAATGAATGGAAGAAAAAAGTTAAGTATGGAGCACGGTCTTATATTGAAGTCTTTTTCTATAGGTTGAAGCAAATATTTGGGTTTGGCTTGAAAAATAAATCAGAGGTAAATCGTGAAAAAGAGCTGTTAATTAAGTGCTACTTACTGAACAAATTTACTGATATTGGTATGGCTAAATTTAAATTAGCTGCGTAAGTTCATTGTGATTTACATGCCTATCAGTGCTATGCAACAAAGCCATTCTGGATTATCGCTAATTTGATAATTTAAAAAAATGACTTCCACTCCTAATTTCTTAAACTCTTCAAGTAATATCATCTGATATGCATACTTACGAGATAAACGATCAGGAGAATGAATATAAACCTTATCAATGTTACCTTCTGCTATTTTATCACGTAATTTTTCCAAACCAGGACGGATTATGTTAGAACCACTATAACCATTATCAATAAATTTATATTCATTTAATAATTTATGTCCATCCATACTAATTTGATTCTCTATAGCAGCAATTTGGCTTGCTATTGTATCTTCTTGTGCTTGCCTCCCTGAAGAAACTCTTGCATATAAACTAACTGTTACCATTTTACCGTCCTCAAATCTACTTTCTTATATTCAGAGTTTTCTTCCTTTTTGCTCGCTTTTATTGGTTTACTTAACACTAATTTTTCATATGCATCTAATAGATACAACTCTGCTAATCGATTTACTTCATAACTACAACTAATCCGCACTATTAATTTCTTGTTGCCCATGAGCTCTACCATATATTATCCATCGAGACATATGGTTATTTGATCATTAGCTCTATAAATAAATTCAACTCTCCGTTCTTTTTGTAGAAGCTTTCGAGAAATAGTCTTCTCAAGTTTCAGGTTTATTGCAATATTGTTGGCGGAGTCCCTGCTGACATATTAGCGAGCCAAGAAATCAAAAAGTCACTTTTGCCGATTTTAGGTGGGCCACCCAGTACCAATAAGCCTCTTTTTGTTAAAATTCTTGGTGAGATTATATCCTCTGGTATTGGCGATCGATCGTCCAAGTATTCTTTCACACTGAAAAAAGGAATTTTTTGACCAATAGTTAAAAAGTTTTGTAGCATATAATAACCTCCTATATGTTGGGCGTGACAGGTTGAATTGCAAAAGCTTTAGTTTTAATTTTTGTAAGAAGTTTTCCTAGATGCGGTTCTTCAACCATATTAAGGCAACCACTTCGATCTTTAGCAGGATATCCCCAAGAATTAATCGTCTGACAGACAAATGAACGAACCTCTGTACCATCATCTTTCTTGATTCCAACCATACTGATTACCTCATCAACAATACCTGGAATTTCACTTGCAGTTTTAGCTCCTTCACATTGAGGTAGCCAAGTTGAGCGATTGAAATCATCGAGGTATTGTCCAAGAGTTCCAACTGTAATGATGTCTTTATTTGGAATATGTTGAAACTGATTGAGCCAAGCCATCATTTCTTGAGCAAGTAACCCGTAAGCAGCTCTCATATCTTGTTTTCCTGATCTTTCAGAAAAAGCTTCAGGTTGCATTTTTGACCATAAAAGACATAAACGCGAGGCTACTGTAATACTATCGATAAAAACACATCGATACTTGAGAAACTCCGAAGCAAGCTCTTTGTATTTACTGGATACATGCTCATAGTGTCTTTGGCTATATGCTGAGTCAGATTTTAACGCAGGATTAGGACCACCTATGAGACATGCAATATCTCTTGCCTCATTCCAAGTACGAATACTTACAGAATCCCCTTGCCAATCTTGAACAGCAAGTAAACCTGCCTCAAAATCAAGACAAAGTGTTGGTTCATTTATGGTCTTTAAGAGACTAGTTTTACCTATACCATAAGGACCAAAGATGACCATTTTTATACCTGTTTGAACTTTTAGCCGTTCATTGCTGTTCATTATTTTCATTTTTCTCCCAGTACCTAAATATATATGTACGATGACCTAGGCAATTCGTCCGCAATTTGCAAAAAAAAAATTTTGAGCAAATATAATCGAGAGCTTATAACTTCTCTAAAACTGAGAATTTATCGCGTATTCGTTCTAGTGTGCGATAGATAGTTGTCTTTGGTATTTTGGTTATTACAGAAACTTCAGTAATAGTAAATACCTTAAGTAATTGACATAAATTACTATCTTTTTCAGACAAAGTTGAAATTATATTATTTATATCAGTGCGAATTATCGCTTCGATTTCCGAGTTCCTATGATCTGGAATATCGTCGTTTATATCATCAAAAGTTATATTACGTTTTAGACATAACTGATTGCGTAACATATTGCGAGCACAATAATTAGCTAATCTAGCAACGAAAGTACTAAAACTACTTCTTTTCTCATCGTGCTGGTTAAGATATTGCCAAACCTGACAAAAAAGCTCTTGTTCTATATCTTCGAGACTTTCGTTAATAAAACAGCTTTTGGATTTAAGGCGCGAAGCTTGAAATCTCACATGTTTAACAATTGTAGAATCGATTCCTTGATAAGAATTCTTCATAAAAACTCCAAAAGTTTCATGAATAGAGATTTTTACCAAGACTTTGTATGACTAATTTATTATAAAAAAGTAGTAATAATTTTTTTATCTAAAAGAATAAAATCTTTAAAAATTAAAATAAGATTTAAACGTTTTGATACACTACTGAAGCTACTTTTTCATAGGTAAAAAACTACCAATTTCGTACCTAATTTCTGAGTTACTAATTAGTATTTCAGAAAGCAGTAATCGTTAAGTTATTGATAATATTGTCTTTTTTATGTTCTATTCCTAAAAGCCGTTTCTAAAGTTAAGTGGCTAAAATCGGCCAGTAAAGAGGGTTTACGGATTACTGAAGTCTTATATATATTATATATATATTTAAATACAGGTAAAATATAATATATGATAATATAATAATATAAATATTGGCGTAATATAAGTTATGTAAAATAGTTATTAAGATAAGTAAAGATGAAAAAAACTCAAATGGCAGGATATGAAATTTTTTTTAATTTTTTTTCAAAATTGCGGACGAATTTGCGAGTCATCGTACATATATATTATACAGGGCATTGAACTTTAATTACACAAAGGAGTTTTTGTACGTCAATCTTAACGCTAGATCTCGGCAAGCAAACCGGCTGGGCAATTCTTACAGATGGAGTAATTGAAAGTGGAAGCAAAAGCTTTCATGGTAGCCGTTTCAGTGGAGGTGGAATGTGTTTTTTAAGTTTTCACAATTGGCTTAATTCTTTGAAACATGAGTTCACTGCAGTGTATTTTGAGGAAGTAAGAAGACATCTAGGAACTGATGCAGCGCATTGCTATGGCGGTTTTCTCGCAGTTCTGTCTGCTTGGTGTGAAGAGAACAATATTCCCTACCAAGGTGTTAATGTTAAAACTATAAAACGCTTTATAACAGGCAAAGGCAATGCAAGTAAGAGTGAAGTTATTGAAGCGATACGTGAAAAAAGTTTTTCACCTAGAGATGATAATGAGGCCGATGCTTTGGCATTAATGTTCTATATTAGTAAAGATATTAATAAGACAAAAAACCCATAAAAAGTGGGTCCTTTCAGCTAGAATGGCGGATTTGGTGGGTCAGACCCCAGGCCTTCTCTAGCGTCAGATATATTTTGAATATTAACTTTTTAATTATTAAGATATGAATTTAGCAATCCACTACTATCCTACTCGAAACCTAGTTGAATATGAGCGTAATCCTCGTAAAAATGATGACGTAGTAAATAGAATGTGTGCTTCAATCAGGGAATTCGGCTTTCGTATACCAATAGTTGCAAAAAGTGATGGCACTGTGGTTGATGGTCATTTAAGACTTAAAGCAGCAAGAAAACTTGGTATGGAAAGTATACCAGTGGTCTTAAGTGATAATTTAAATGAACCACAAACTAAAGCTTTTCGATTACTGGCAAATCAATCAGCTAATTGGGCAAAGTGGGATGATGAGCTTTTGAAAGTAGAAATTCAAGAGTTAGAAGATTTACAGTTTGATCTTAAAATGACTGGATTTGAATTAGAAAAAGTTCAACATTTCCTTGATGATTTAGATAGTGAAAAAGAAGATTTTTCTGACTTGGTTGGTGATGACAAAAAGGTAGAAATAACAAAACCAGGTGATCTATGGATTTTAGGTGATCATCGAATCTATTGTGGTGATAGCTCTGTAGTTGAATCATATAAAGCGCTGTTAGATGATAAAATGGCAGACATTACTGTTTGTGATCCTCCATATAATGTTGATTATGGTAGCAGTCAAGAAAGAGAGGATAAAAAGATACTAAACGATAATCAAGGTGAAAAGTATGAGCTTTTTCTCTATGATATTTGTACTCATATTTTAGCATATACTAAAGGTGCAATTTACATCTGTGCATCATCATCAGAGTTTTCAACGTTGCAAAAAGCATTTGAGGAAGCGGGAGGAAAATGGTCAACTTTTATCATTTGGGCGAAGAATCACTTTACGCTAGGAAGATCAGATTATCAAAGACAATACGAAGCAATGCTTTATGGATGGAAAAGCGGCAATAAACGTGAGTGGCATGGCGGTAGAAATCAAAGTGATCTGTGGTTTTATGATAAGCCAACGCACAATACACTACATCCAACAATGAAGCCAGTAGAGCTAATGGAGAGAGCAATAGTAAACAGCAGCAGATCAGGAGACATAGTACTTGATCCATTTAGCGGTTCTGGAAGTACACTGATTGCATGTGAGAGAACAGGAAGAATTTGTAGGACAATAGAGCTAGATTCAAAATTTGTAGATGTAACCATAAAACGTTGGCAAGTGTACACAGGTAGGGAAGCAATTCTTTCTGGTGCTGGTAAAACTTTTTCAGAGATTCAAGAAGAAAAACAGTAAGAAAAAAGTGGAAAAGATAACGCAAACAGAAATTTAGTAAGCCTTGGTAGTTGTAATATTAATTTACTGGTATATACCGTATTTTAATGAGTTTAGCGTAACAAATAACTTTGGATTAAATGTGGTGTACTCAATGAATCAAGAAAAGACGTCAGCTGGAGTAGTAACGTCGCAAACAAATAATGAAGCATCGTTTTCTGAAGAAGTAGAAAATAATGTTTCAAATTCTACACTATCTGTTAAGGAGAGAATTGAATTGTTTGAAAAAGGTACGAAGCAAGAACCTGACCTGAACACTGAATGCAAACTAGCTTCTTTAAATGTGATTAGCAATAGTAGCGATAGCAGTATTACAGCAAAAATAGACGAAGCAGGTGCTGATTTTTCAGTGAGTTGTTCTTCTTTAGTATTTGATGATGGTAAAGACATAGAGGACGAATTTAATGCAGTTTGTGAGGCAAATGGAATAGAATATAACCGTCCGTATTCTCTTGATCAGCTTGAGGCAGCATCCAACACATCTTCCAACCCCAAAATAGACAATACAAAAGAAATGCAAAAAGAGGAAGAGGATAAAGAATTAGGAGATAAACCAAAGCCGTTACCTAGGAATGGAATGTTGGAGAAGGACAATATTAGAAATGTAGCTCCACCTTCACCTAGAACAGCAGAAAATCATCGGTTGAGTATTATTCAGGATATTGCACCACCAAAGCTACCACATTCTTCTTTCCAATTAAATGGAGAAAAATGTGATGAGCAAGAAGCTATAGGAGAACCTATGTATGCAACTATAGACAAAAATAAAAAATTCTCGAAAAGAGGTTTAGATGGTGAAATAAACGATCAAAGTCCGGAGATGGAAAAGTCAAATTCTGAAGAAACATCAATTAAGAAAGGATCAGAAGATATAATTGATGAACCTGTAGATCTGAATACAAAATTTTTAAAAAAGAGTTTGGAAGGAAGTGATAGTGGAATAGACAATAGAAGTGCAGAGATGACAAGATCAAATTCTCAAGTAACAGAAATGAGTGAGTTTTGTGGCAGGCAAGGATGGGGGGATATGTCATTAAATCATGATAGTCCAGTTACACTTTCAACTAGCCCATCAGAAAAAAGTGATAATGAAGAAACCCCGTTAATTAAAAAAGAAAAGAAAACAAATAGAATTTTGCCAAGAGTAAAATATGCAATGCAGCAGAAGGAATTTGTAATTTTCGGTATAGCTGCTGTTGCACTTAGCGCTTCTGCAGCTTTGGTATATCTACAGGATAAAGGACAATTTATTGCATTTTTTGCAAACAGCCCTCTCTATATTACTATGCCAATGATAGCAATTACTTCATTGCTTGCAATTAGCACAATATTTTGTGGAATAAAGCAATTTAGAGATACTGAGGAGTGTCAAATAGGGGGAAAGAATGCGAATGAAACTTTGAATCAGGTGCTAAAGTATCAACCAAAAGATAAAGTAATAAAATCAGTCAAACTGGAATACAGCAATGGTACTCATTCACATTTTACACTTAACGCTTGGAAGGGTAAGAACAACTTCATTAATATTGACGACAAAGTCATTAGTAGAAGAAATAAAGTAGAATCAGTAATCAAAGATAGGCCATTATTTACAGCATTATTAAGCAGTTTGGTTGCTGCAAATATAGTATTGCCTTTATTACTGTACGTGGAAGGAGGTATTAATAGTGTACAGAAGTTTTACCAGAACGCTTTGATTAATAACGTAGGGCTATCAGTACTTGTAGGCTCGAGTATACTTGCACTATCAGTGATATTCCTTGGAGTACATTACTACAGAAAAACAAATTGCACAAATCTTGTATATTGTGAGGAAAGAATTGAACCAGAAAAAGTTAATGGAAAGTTCATTGAGGAAATAAAGGAAGCAAGGACAAAAGTGCTTGAAGAAAACCATAGTAAAGATGCCAAATGCAGCAGTTTAACGCTAGAGCAAGTAGTGGTTGAATCTCATAACTACAAAGATGCAATTTATAGTATTAGTTGAAAATGGCCAAATTTCACTATGTAAAAAGAAAGCAGCTATAAACCGGAGTACTTCGCTCTATATTAGTAAAATATCTCTAAGACGCCGGCAAGTATAAACAGGTAGGAAATTGCTGATACTGGCAAAACCTTTTCAGAGATTCAAGAAGAAAATTCGTAGAAACAAGAGAGAGGAGAAAAAAAAGTGAAAATCACACAAACAGAATGGGCAAGAGAGATAGGAGTATCAAAGCAATATGTCTGTTATTTAGTAAAAAAAGGAATAGTTGAGTTGGAGGATGGTTTGATCAATAGAGAACAAGCAAATGAAGCGGTGGCAGCAATAAGAGATCCAAGTCAGCCACTTAGGAGGAAAAATCCAGAAAACGAAAATACAAATAACCTTTCTACAATGTTGCTAAAAACGCGAATAAAAAATGAAATGGAGCGAGGAAGGTTGCTAGAAGCAAAGGCAAAAGCTGAAATAGGAGAACTTGTAGCAGTAGAGGAAGTAAAAAGTGAGGCATTTAACGTAGCAAGAGTTGTACGTAATAATTTGCTTAATGTTCCAAATAGAGTTTCAGCACTGCTTGCATCACTGAGTGACACTGAAAAAATTCACGAGACGCTAACTGAAGAGATTACAAACTCACTTGAAGAATTATCTAACGCTAAATTTAAAATATAAAAAGATTTTGAATACAAAATGGCTGATAACTTAAGTTTAGAGTTAATAAAGTGTTTAATCAATCAACCTGGATTAGATGTTAATGTCAGAGGGTTAAACGGAAAAACTCCACTGCATTGCGCTATAGAGTTTGATGAATTAAGCATGGTAGATTTGTTACTCACGAAGAAGAACATTAATCCTTTTGTGGAAGATAATGAAGGTAAAACATCTCTTGATTACGCCAAAGAAGGGAAAAAAGCAGAAATATTACAAGCACTAATTAATAACAAGTACGGGTCAGAACAAGATAGCTTACTTCATTTAGCTGCAATGATAGGTGAAATTAATGCAGTGAGATATTTGATCAGAAAAGGTATTGACGTTAATGTACGAAATGCTTTGCACCATACTCCATTACATCTAGCAGCAGGCATAGGACATGCAGAAGTTGTAAAGATTTTGATAAGAGAAGGAAAAGCTGAAATAGATGTCTTTGATGCACGAAATCAGACACCAATGCACTATGCAGTTAATAATAAAAAGTTGGAGATAGTAAAGTTACTGCTGAAGCTTGGAGCAGATGTGAATAGTGCACGCATGGGACAAAACTCAATGAAATTGTCACCTGTGCATATAGCTGTAAGTAATGCTAATTACGATGAAAGAGACTTATGTCTTGATATCCTCAAATCCTTAATAAAGGAGCCTAATGCTCAAGTAAATTTGCAAGACTACGAAAATAAAACACCACTACATTATGCTGAAAGACTAAAAACAATAGAAGTTTTACTAACGCGAGAAGATATAGACCCTCTGGTAAAAGACGATAGCGGTAAAACACCATTTGATTACGCTAAACCTGAGATAAAGAAGGCTTTGATGAGTAATAAATACGGTTCTGAAAAGAATAGTCTACTCCATTTAGCTGCACAAAGAGGAGAAATTGAGATTGTAGATGCAATTTTAAGAGAAGAAATCGATATTGATATTGTAAATAATAAAGGTTTATCACCGGTTTACCTTGCTGCGGAAAAAGGGCATTTACATGTAGTAAAGTTATTGCTGAAAAAAGGAGCAAATTATACACCTGTTTTACATTTAGCAATTAAATCAAACAATTTAGAGTTACTTAAAGTTTTGTTTACTGAAAAAAATGGGTCTTTGCTCTGCAGAGATACCGTTGTTAATTTTCCAACCCTTCATAATAAATATATAGCACAGAGAGAAATAGCAGATAAAAGGACGAAAAAACATAATAATATTATCTGCATCTATACTACAGTCAGCGCAATAGCAGTAGCAGTATATATAGAGTTGATAACAACAACAATAAGCAGTGCAATCATTTTTGCAACAATAACAGGGGTATTTGCGCTTGTTATAGCAATAATGATAAGTGAGATGAGCAAAAGATATATAGAAAAGGAATTTCAGAAAAAGATGTTTATGGAATTGGATGAGTGTAGTTCTATTGTTAATGATGTCGAGATAGAACCAGTTATGAGTAGATGCAGACAATGATATACGCTACATCTTTTTCTGAAGGTTTAAGGCCAGATCCCCAGCTTAAAGTATCAGAGTGGGCGAATGAGTATCGAGTTTTAGCGCCAACTGCAGCATCAGAGCCAGGTAAATGGAGAACAGAAAGAACTCCTTATTTAAAAGAAATAATGGATTCACTATCACCATCTTCACCTGCAGAAAAAGTAGTATTCATGAAAGGAGCGCAGATTGGGGGAACAGAAGCTGGCAACAATTGGATTGGCTATATCATCGATCAAACACCAGGTCCAATGCTGGTAGTACAGCCAACAGTTGAAATGGGAAAACGTTGGTCGAAGGGAAGATTTGCACCGTTAATAGAGAGTACACCATGTTTAAAAAGTAAAGTAAAAGACCCAAGGTCAAGAGATTCAGGGAATACTGTACAAAGTAAGGAGTTTCCAGGTGGAATAGTAGTAATAACTGGAGCGAATAGTAGTGTAGGACTGAGATCTATGCCAGTAAAATATCTCTTTCTTGATGAAATAGATGCCTACCCAGGAGATTCAGGAGGAGAAGGAGATCCAGTACTGCTCAGTATTGCTCGAACTAATACATTTGCAAGGCGAAAGATTTTTTTAGTATCGACACCAACGATTCATGGAATAAGCAGAATTGAGAAAGAATTTGAAGCAACAGATAAGAGATATTTTTTTGTTCCTTGTCCGTATTGTAATTACTATCAAGTTCTAAAATGGTCACAAATAAAATGGGAAGATAAAAATCCAAGTACAGCACACTATATATGTATAGAATGTGGTGAAAAGATAGAAAATCATCAAAAGACAGAGATGCTTGAACGTGGAGAATGGAGAGCTACAAATCAAGTACACAATAGCAAAGTAATAGGATTTCACCTTTCAAGTCTTTATAGCCCAGTTGGGTGGTATAGTTGGCAACAAGCAGTAGAGGATTTTCTGCATGCAAAGGAAAGTGAACAATTACTGAAAGTTTGGATCAACACAACGCTTGGAGAAACCTGGGTAGATAAAGGAGAAGTACCTGATTGGAAGCAATTATTTAACAGGAGAGAATTTTTTCAGATTGGCACAGTACCAAGGAGAGAAGTGGTACTTACTGCAGGAGTAGATGTCCAAAAAGATCGTCTAGAGGTGGAAGTTGTAGCATGGGGAAAAAGTCGTGAAAGTTGGTCAATAGACTACCGAGTATTTGAAGGAGATACAGGAAGTAGAGAAGTATGGAAAAAGCTTTCGGAGCTCCTCAATCATCATTTTATTGGTGAAAATGGGCTTGAATATATGATAAGTATGATGGCGGTTGATGCAGGGTATGCAACGCAGGAAGTTTACAACTGGGTGAGAAGTCATCAAGGATCTGGAAGAGTAATGGCAGTGAAAGGTGTAAATAAAGCCCTAGTGCCACTTAGTAGCCCAAGTAGAGTAGATATAACAGTTGGAGGGCAAAAGCTGAAAAGAGGAATAAAGCTCTGGCCAGTCGGAGTATCGATATTAAAGTCAGAGCTTTTTCAATTACTTAATATTTTAAAAGAAGGTGAAGAAACACCGCCAGGGTATTGTCATTTTCCCGAGTATGCACCTGAGTATTTTAAGCAACTAACGGCAGAGCAATTAGTCAGCAAAGTAGTAAAAGGATATACCAAACAAGAGTGGCAAAAGGTAAGAGAAAGAAATGAAGTACTAGATTGCCGAATTTATGCAAGAGCAGCATCGATAGCACTGGGAATAGACAGATGGCCAGAGAGTAAATGGAATAGTTTAAGTGAAAAACCGGAAAGTAAAAAATCAAAGAAAATAGTCAAAAGCAAATGGATCAGCAAGTAATAAATGTATAACGAAGATTATTTAATTCAAGTCGAAGAAGCGATAAAGAAGCTGCAAAACGGAGGTAACCGTTCACGCAATGGCGTCAACTTAAGAGCCTTCATTAGCAGACTCTCCTAAAGACATGATGGCGTTTAGGCTTATCAACTTTGTCCATTCACGGTATAAGAAAGTAGTTTACAAAAATTGCATAATTAGTATAAAAAACAATAAACTAGATAGATGAGGGGTTGATGATAGAGGTGCTACAAGAAAAGATTGTGGTATTGGAGTCAGAAGTTGGTACTCTGAAAGCAGAGAATGATAAGTTAAGGACAAAAATAATTGAGCTAGAGGATAAGCTGGGTTTAAATTCAAAAAATTCATCGCTGCCACCATCGCAAGATGTATATCGCAAAAAGACAAAAAAGAAGAGCGATAAAAAACCAGGCGGGCAGCCAGGACATGAAGCGCACAAGCGGGAATTGATGGTAGCAGATGAGGTGGTAAAATGTTCAATTGATACAATTTGCATGTGTGGAAGCCAAGTTATTTTAGAAGAAGAAACTGTGCATCAAAAGGTTGAATTGCCAAAAATTAAACCGATAGTGACTGAATATAGGCTACAAAAAGGCTACTGTAAGGCGTGTAAGAAAAGGATCTCAGCTAGTCTGCCTGAAGGTGTGACAAGGGATCTTTTAGGAGCTAATGCAAAAGCAGTAATTAGCAGTTTTAGTGGATTTTTTATCAATTCAAAAAGGGAAGTACAGCAAATTTTGAGCAGCATATTTAATCTGAATATAAGCCTAGGTTTGGTATCAAAGACCGAGGGTAGAGTATCAGAAAAATGTATATCTGAATACGAAAAAATAAGAGAAGAGCTACGGAAAAGCAAGTATTTACATATAGATGAAACAAGCCATAGGAACCAGGGAAAGAAAGGTTGGAGTTGGGTAGTAACGAATAAAACAGCAACACTTATGAAGTTAGTTGGATCTCGCGGAAAGAAGATATTAAAAGGGCTATTGCCAGAGTATGATGGAATAGTTATAAGCGATAGGTATGCTGCGTATAATTACTTTAATCGTGAAAACAGACAGATATGCTGGGCCCATTTAGCAAGGGACTTTGAAAGGTTTTTTTACAGTAAAAATGTTGAAGTGAGCAGAATTGGCGCAGCATTAAAATCGCTGAGCAACAGGGTATTTGTGGTAGATAGAGCACGTAAACAAAACCTGATAGACAATTTAAGATTTTTCCGGTTAATGAGGAAGATTCGAAAAAGGGTGAAACATTTTTTGCGAGAGATAACAAGGGTTGCAAAAGGAACTCAGGCCTTGAGAATGGCTGCCAATATACTACGTTCTGAAGATATGATGTGGAGATTCGTGCGCAATCCTGATCTGATCGAGACAACCAATAACCTTGCAGAACGTCAGGCTAGACGGTACGTCATTTATCGTAAAAATAGTTTTTTCACTTGGTCAGAACGTGGAGAAAAGTTCATTGAAAGAATGCTTTCGATATTTTTGACTGCACGTTTGAATGATCAGAATCCTGTCCAGAAACTACAGAATTTAGTCGCTATTCCTGCCTAATTGGGAATATTCCGTGAACGGTTACAAACGGAGAGCGAGTAGTATCAATTGCATATGGTGATCATGTGGTAAGATATGCAGAAGTAGATATAAATGATTTACTAAACTTAAGACAACGAATTAAAGCTGAGCTAAAGATTGCTGGAGTGGAGCCAAAGAGGAAAATTATTTTTTCAACGAGTAAAGGAATTTTATAAATGCTACTAAAAACCTTCAAACAATTATTCAACAAGCCAAAAATCAAAAGTTCAGCCTGGGATGCAGCAGGCTCAGGAAGAAGATTTTTTCACTTTCAACCAGAGTTAGGAAGTATAAACAATTTGCTGTCTCAAAGCCTTGAAACTTTACGTAGTAGATCACGTGATATGGTGAGAAAAAATCCTTACGCTGCAAATATAATTGATACGATAGTAAGTAACTCTATTGGAACAGGAATAAAACCACAATCAAAAGCAAGAGATGGAGAATTTCGAAAGAAAGTGCAAGAATTATGGCTAAAATGGACAGATGAAGCAGATAGCTGTGGAATAAGTGATTTTTATGGATTACAAGCTCTAGTATGCAGAAGTATGATAGAGGGAGGAGAATGTTTTGTACGTTTAAGAACGAGAAAGCTGGAAGATAGATTTTCTGTGCCATTACAACTGCAAGTACTTGAGTCTGAACATTTAGATAATAAAACAAATCAAACTTTAGGAAATGGTAATGTAATAAGAAACGGGATTGAGTTTAACAAGCTTGGGCAAAGAGAAGCATATTACCTATTTAAAGAACACCCTGGTGAAGGCTCGTTTGGAGAATCAGTGAGAGTGCCAGCAAATGATGTTTTACATATTTATAGACCATTAAGACCTGGGCAAATCAGAGGGGAGCCTTGGCTTTCTAATATACTGCTGAAGCTTTATGAGCTTGATCAATATGATGATGCAGAGCTGGTGAGAAAGAAAACTGCAGCAATGTTTGCTGGATTTATTACGAGACTTGATCCAGAAGCAAATATCATGGGAGAAGGTGAAGCAAGTGAGCAAGGAGTAGCACTATCTGGCCTGGAACCTGGAACAATGCAGCTTTTAGACCCAGGAGAGGACATAAAATTTTCAGAGCCATCAGATGTTGGAGGAAGTTATGAAGCGTTTATGAGACAGCAACTGAGGGCAATAGCAATAGGTACAGGAATAACATATGAGCAGCTAACAGGAGATTTAACAGGTGTTAATTATTCATCCATTCGGGCAGGGTTGATAGAGTTTCGCAGAAGGTGCGCAATGTTACAGCATAACGTGATAGTGTTCCAGTTTTGTAGACCTATTTGGAATAGATGGCTAGAATTAGCAGTGTTTTGTGGAGAACTGAGTATAGATGAAAAAGTAGTAAAAGCAGCGAAAGAAGAAGTAAAATGGATACCACAGGGATTTGATTGGGTGGATCCACTGAAAGACCAGCAATCGCAGCAAATGGCAGTAAGGAATGGATTTAAGAGTCGATCGGAAGTAGTATCAGAAATGGGTTACGATGTTGAAGAAATAGATCAAGAAATAGCAGAAGATCAAAAACGTGCAAATAGTCTCAACTTAATGTTTGACTCTGATTGTAAAGGATTATGATGCTCTTAGGAAAACCATTAATGCTTGAACCAAGGAGTTTTGAGCTATTGTCATTAAACAATCAAAAACATCCCACGTTTAAAAACATAAAGCACTCCATCAAAAGTAACGTAGAAAGAACTGCAATTATAGCAATACATGGAATCTTGACTAAAAAACCAGGTGCGTTTGATGAAATGCTCGGGATGACATCATATGAGCAAATAGAAGAACAAATCAAACAAGCATTAGCAGATAGTAGCATAGAGACAATTATGCTGGAAATAGATAGCCCCGGAGGAGAGGTAAACGGTATATTTGACCTAGCTGACTTTATTTATGAATCAAGAGCAAAAAAGAGGATAATAGCGATAGCAAATGATGATGCATACTCTGCTGCATATGCTATAGCTTCAAGCGCTGAGAAGGTATTTGTGAGCAGAACTTCTGGTGTTGGCAGTATTGGAGTAATAGCAAGTCATATAGATCAAAGTAGATTTGATGAAAAGCAAGGTGTTAAGTACACCACAATCTTTGCTGGTAGTCGAAAGAATGATTTAAACCCACATGAGCCAATGACGTCTGAAAGTCTGGGAAGCTTACAAAAAGAAGTAGACCGACTATATGAAATGTTTTTGCAGCTAATAGCAAGGAACAGAGGTCTTTCAATTGAAAAGATTCGATCAACAGAGGCAGGGCTATATTTTGGGGAGAAAGCAGTAGAAATAGGCCTTGCAGACGGAATGACAATTCTTTCATCTATTAATAAAAACAGGAGTATTACTATGAATGAACAAACTACAAATGACCTAGAAACTGATAATTTAACCAAGTATCGTACTGAAGTTCTTGAATTAATACGTTTATGTAATTTATCGAAGATGCCAGAAAAGATAGGAGAATTTATTGAGCAAAGTGTAAGTGTTGAGCAAGCTAGGGAAGTTTTAATGGAATTACTTGCAGAGAGAACAAAGAAGACAGAGATACTGAGTGCAATACCACAGAATTCAGGAGAAGAATTGATGATGCAGGTAGCGAAAAGTCGTAGGAGTTAAAGTATTTTTATAACCGCCGTATATAGCATTGATAAAAGCGGCGGTAAGCAGTTAAGGAGAGAAATTTATGAGTTGTATAAGCGAACAAAATAATCTGGGTGACTTATTAAAGTATGAGGCATCAAGTCTATATTCAAGAGATCAGATAACAGTAGCAAAAGGGCAGAACCTAAAGCTTGGTACAGTAGTGGCTCTCGATAAAGATAGCATGGTTAAGATAATAAATCCAACTGCCACAGATGGTACACAAACAGCGATAGGTGCAGTAGTAAGTGATGTAAATGCGACAGAAAATGCTAAAGCAGTAATTATTACTCGTTGTGCAATACTAGCAGATCATGCGGTTGTGTGGCCAGCAAATATCACTGAAGAGCAGAAAGTTGCAGCAATAAAGCAACTTGAAGCACGAGGGATCATTGTCCGCAAGGGAATTTAACTAAAATTAATAGGAAAAAAAGGAGAGAAAAAATGCAAAATCCATTTACAAATACAGCATTTAGCATGACGGCACTAACAAATGCGATAAATATATTGCCGATAAATTATGGACGAGTTGAAAATCTAAATTTGTTTCCAAGTAGGTCAGTAAGATTTAGACATATTACCATAGAAGAACACAACGGAGTATTAAGTTTATTACCAACGCAAGTACCAGGGGCGCCAGCAACAGTAGGAAAAAGAGGAAAAAGAAAGGTAAGAACATTTACGATTCCACATATTCCGCATGATGATGTAGTGTTACCAGAGGAAGTACAGGGAATAAGGGCATTTGGATCAGAAAGTGAACTTAAAGCGCTAGCAGACGTAATAACTGACCATTTACAGCTAATGAGAAACAAACATGCAATAACATTAGAGCATTTGCGAATGGGAGCGCTGAAGGGAATAATTTTAGATGCTGATGGGTCAGAATTATTAAATCTGTACAACGAATTTGAAATAACACCAAAAGTAGTAAATTTTGCACTGGGAACAGCAACAACAGATGTAAAACGTAAGTGTCTGGAAGTATTGCGGCATATAGAAGATAACCTAAGTGGTGAATATATGACTGGAATTCATGCCTTGGTAAGCCCTGAGTTTTTTGATGCACTAACTTCTCATGCAAAAGTAAAAGAAGCATATGAAAGATGGCAAGAAGGAGCAGCACTTCGAAATGATATGAGGTCAGGGTTTACATTTTGTGGCATAACGTTTGAGGAATATAGAGGGCAAGCAACTGACCCTGAAGGAACGGTTAGAAGATTTATTGTAACCGTTCACGGAATATTCCCAATTAGGCAGGAATAGCGACTAAATTCTGTAGTTTCTGGACAGGATTCTGATCATTCAAACGTGCAGTCAAAAATATCGAAAGCATTCTTTCAATGAACTTTTCTCCACGTTCTGACCAAGTGAAAAAACTATTTTTACGATAAATGACGTACCGTCTAGCCTGACGTTCTGCAAGGTTATTGGTTGTCTCGATCAGATCAGGATTGCGCACGAATCTCCACATCATATCTTCAGAACGTAGTATATTGGCAGCCATTCTCGAGGCCTGAGTTCCTTTTGCAACCCTTGTTATCTCTCGCAAAAAATGTTTCACCCTTTTTCGAATCTTCCTCATTAACCGGAAAAATCTTAAATTGTCTATCAGGTTTTGTTTACGTGCTCTATCTACCACAAATACCCTGTTGCTCAGCGATTTTAATGCTGCGCCAATTCTGCTCACTTCAACATTTTTACTGTAAAAAAACCTTTCAAAGTCCCTTGCTAAATGGGCCCAGCATATCTGTCTGTTTTCACGATTAAAGTAATTATACGCAGCATACCTATCGCTTATAACTATTCCATCATACTCTGGCAATAGCCCTTTTAATATCTTCTTTCCGCGAGATCCAACTAACTTCATAAGTGTTGCTGTTTTATTCGTTACTACCCAACTCCAACCTTTCTTTCCCTGGTTCCTATGGCTTGTTTCATCTATATGTAAATACTTGCTTTTCCGTAGCTCTTCTCTTATTTTTTCGTATTCAGATATACATTTTTCTGATACTCTACCCTCGGTCTTTGATACCAAACCTAGGCTTATATTCAGATTAAATATGCTGCTCAAAATTTGCTGTACTTCCCTTTTTGAATTGATAAAAAATCCACTAAAACTGCTAATTACTGCTTTTGCATTAGCTCCTAAAAGATCCCTTGTCACACCTTCAGGCAGACTAGCTGAGATCCTTTTCTTACACGCCTTACAGTAGCCTTTTTGTAGCCTATATTCAGTCACTATCGGTTTAATTTTTGGCAATTCAACCTTTTGATGCACAGTTTCTTCTTCTAAAATAACTTGGCTTCCACACATGCAAATTGTATCAATTGAACATTTTACCACCTCATCTGCTACCATCAATTCCCGCTTGTGCGCTTCATGTCCTGGCTGCCCGCCTGGTTTTTTATCGCTCTTCTTTTTTGTCTTTTTGCGATATACATCTTGCGATGGTGGCAGCGATGAATTTTTTGAATTTAAACCCAGCTTATCCTCTAGCTCAATTATTTTTGTCCTTAACTTATCATTCTCTGCTTTCAGAGTACCAACTTCTGACTCCAATACCACAATCTTTTCTTGTAGCACCTCTATCATCAACCCCTCATCTATCTAGTTTATTGTTTTTTATACTAATTATGCAATTTTTGTAAACTACTTTCTTATACCGTGAATGGACAAAGTTGATAAGCCTAAACGCCATCATGTCTTTAGGAGAGTCTGCTAATGAAGGCTCTTAAGTTGACGCCATTGCGTGAACGGTTACGATTTATTGAGAAAGATACAGGGCACTGTTTTCCACTAGGAACAGCAAGCACGTTTACAACATATTTTGCACCAGCAGACTTTAATGAGACGGTGAATACTCTCGGACAGCCACTCTATGCAAAACAAGAGCCAAGAAGATTTGATAGAGGGACCGATTTACATACGCAGTCAAATCCTCTACCAATGTGCCACCGCCCGGCCGTTTTGGTCAAGATCGTTGCAGCATAACAATACTGGTAGAGTAACTACAAAGTGGTGAGGCACAGAACGACTCTACCGGTATGCGCTTTCTTAGCATGTAAAGGTTAGTATATCAAAAAGAAATATGCAAGAGAATATTAAGCGATTATTAGAAGATTGTTTTGCCCATTTAGGAGAAGTGGCTTTATATAAATCAAAGGATAAGTCATATATGGTACAGGTGTTAAAGCAAGAGCCAGATAAATTATACGAGATTGGTGAAGGGCAATTTGTAGGAGAAACTTTAGTGTTGGAAATAAGTGCGTTTGATGTACTGCAGCCAATTGTAGGAGATATTTTTGTTATAGGTGACCGTAAATATAAAGTATATTCTCCACCGCTGCAAGATAATTCAGGAATGGTATGGAAAATTCGAGCGTCAGGAGTATAAATGCGTATTAACACCGGTAGTATTATACAAAGTATAGATGCTGAAAGGAAAAAAGTGGAAAAAGTGACGGTGAGTGCATTAAACAAAACAGCAATATGGCTAAAATCAAAAGCAGCTAAGGAAATTAGTGAGGAAAAGAGAATAAAATTAAGTTTGATAAGAAAGAGATTAAGAATTTTTAAAGCAAAAACAAGCAGATTAGAAGTGTTAATTAGAGCAAATCTCTACGACATTAGAGCATCGACAATTGGCAAAATACAAAAAACAAGAAGAGGTGCGAAAGTAGGAAAGCATGAGTTTATAGGAGGATTTGCAGCAGTTATGCCAAAAGGAAATAGCGGTATGTTTAAACGTGAAGGAAGGGCAGCATTGCCAATAAAGGAAGTTAAGTTGCCACTCGAACCTGAGGCTTCAAGGATAATAGGGAATCTTGTTAATTATGAAGTTGAAAAGGTATTTGAAAAATATTTTATACATTACATGAGTTAAATTATATGCATGACAAAGTTCTGGAAAGATTTACATAAAGCAATTTGCAGCACACTGAAGGAAGAAATACTGGCTATACAGACATGTGAAATTTATCCAGCAATAAGGAAAGAATTAGTAGCGCCAGCGGTGTTTGTAGAACTAACAAGTTTAGAACCAGGTAAAGATGCAGGTACTGATGAATTAGCATTGAAAGCCAGGTTTGAGGCGAGGATTGTAGTTGATGGAACAGTAGAGGATTCCTCGGTAGTTGTTAGAACATTAGCTGCTGAGGTTGCGAGAGTAGTAAATAAAAATACTTGGAATGTGGAAAATGTTTCACCAGGAGAATTTATCTCTGCGGAAATTGACGGATTTAGACCCGAATTAGATGCATATTTGGTGTGGATGGTTGATTGGAGTCATCAGCTTCATTTAGGTAAATCGATATGGACAGAAAATAAGATTAAGCCACATACGATTATAATAGAAGAAAATGTTAGAGAGTAATTTTGCTATTTCAGAGCTGCAAAGAAAGTTAGCAAACATTGTACGAATAGGAGTTGTAAAAGAAGTAGATTATGAGAAAGCAAAAGTAAGAGTGAAGATAGGAGAACTTTTAACAGATTTTCTTCCATGGATAACTTCTAGAGCAGGAGAGGAAAGAAGCTGGCTACCACCAAGCATAAATGAACAGGTAGTAATATTGTCACCATTGGGAGAGTTATCATTAGGAGTAGTACTAGCTGGAATATATCAGCAAAATTATTCTGCTCCAGAGAATAGTGAAATGATTAACAGTTTAGTATTTCAAGATGGAACAAAGTTATTGTATGACAAAGAGAGCAAGAATCTTGAAATTTCTGTAGTGGATAAATTAAATTTCAAAGTAGGAAAATCAGAGATAGAAATGACAAAAAGTGGAATAAAACTGAAAGCAGAAAGGATCGACTTAAATTGAACAAAGGAATAGTGAGGTTAGGAGACTACTGTGGAGAAGCTATACCACATTTCTGCATTAGCGGAAGTAATAATGTTTTTGTAAACGGTAAGTCAATATGTAGACAAGGAGACAGTTTTAGTGAAGGAAGAGCATTAACTGAAGGATCAAAAACAGTGTTTGCAAATGGTCTTAGTGTAGGAAGAGTAGGAGATATAGTTTCATGTGGGTTTAAAGTAATAAAAGGCAGTGAAAGCGTTTTTGCAAAATAGAAATGAAGGGTATGGATGCTAAAACAGGAAAAACGTTAGAAGGAATAGAGCACTTAAAGCAGTCGATAATTGATATACTGACCACTCCTATTAACAGTAGAATAATGAGGAGAGATTATGGCTCAAGATTATTTGAATTAGTGGATAAGCCAGTTAATCGTGATTTAACACTAGAAATTTACGCAGCAACTGCAGAAGCTTTGGAAAAATGGGAAAAGAGATTTAAGTTAGAAAAAGTAAAAGTTGAAGGAGTAAAAGAAGGGAGAGTAACATTGAATTTAGAAGGTGTCTATCTTTCAGAAGGCAAGTTCATAAATATTAGTGGAGTAGTTGTTTAGAAATGCAAACATCTAATATTATTGAAAAACTAAGATATGAGGAAATATTTTCGAGAATGAAGGAAGAGTTAGTAAAGCGAGATGCAAGTTTTACAGGATTGGTAGAAAGTGATCCAGCAATGAAGGTATTAGAAGTAGCAGCATGGCGAGAACTTTTGCTTAGAGAAAGAATAAATGAAGCTGTAAAAAGTAATTTACTAAAATTTGCAACGGGAGAAGATCTTGGTAATTTAGCTGAATTTTATGGAGTAGAGAGAGAAAAAGAAGAAGAGGACGAACGATTTAGAAAAAGAATAAAAGCAAAAATAAAAGGCTGGAGTACAGGAGGAAGTAAAGAGTATTATCGTTATCAGGCACTGTCAGCAGATAGTAGAGTAAAAGATGCATTAGTAGAATCACCTATACCAGGGAAAGTACAAATTTCAATCTTATCAACACAATTATCCACAACTGGCATAGTGTCAGAAGAACTACTAGAAATTGTAAAAAAGCAGGTTACTAGAGATGATATAAGGGTTTTAACAGATACGATAACAGTAATTGGTTGCAATATTACGGAAATAGATATTCACAGCAGAATGAGCATGAGTCCTGTAATATCAGAGGAAGAAATCAAGAAGCAGTTTATTAAGAAGTTTGAATTAGTAAAAAGATTAGGGTGGAGTGTAACAAGATCATGGATAATAGCGAATCTATTTGTAGATGGTGTAGAAAATGTGGAATTGATCGAGCCAAGAGAGGATGTTGTGGTTCTGGGAAATGAATCTGCAAATTTGAAAAATTTAAAGATTGAGTTGAATTAATGTTATTGCCACCAAATGCAACAAAACAGGAAAAAGCGCTAGTAGATGCGATAGATTATAAGGTTGATCCAAGCTGTATTAGAGGATTTAAATTTAGATTGGAAGAAGAAACATTGCCGTGGATAATAGAAGAATATGGTTTAGAAGAAATACTACGCTGGGTAAAAGATAGAAGAAAAGCAGTAGTAGAAGGAGTAAAATTTCAAAGACTGCGAGGAACACCTAAATCACTTAAAATAGCACTCAAGTGGGCAAATATAGAAGACATTACAATCATCGAAGAACCACCCGGTAAACACTTTTTTGAGTTGCAAGTAGGGATAAAAGAGGTACCAAATGACTTCTTCGTAGATGCAGTAGTAGAGCTGGCAAAACTATCACTGCCTGTAAGATCGAGGTTGATGAGGATTTTTAACGATTATTATAATGTGCAGAGATTTATATTGGATGAGAGTTTATTTGGAGATCTTCTTTCTGATTATTCAGGGGTAAAAATAGAAAAAGATGGACCAGTGTTATCATTTGGAAGAGTAAATTTTTCAGGTCTAGTGGTCCAGTTATTAGGATTATAGAAAACTATCTACGCGATCATTATGAACGAGCTTTAAGCAATGATATATATCGCCTAGATGTAGCAATCCTTGGAGAAACAGAGCCTCACACAAAGAATTATAACGGTATTTATGAAAGAAATCATTTGTGGTACAACTTAAAAGCACTATATCCATTACCACAGAGTTTATTACCATCGATTAAATTTGCAAAAGCGCAGATAGTATTATCAGATCAACTATGTTTTTTAAAATTTTTTGAATTTAGTTTCATTACAACTTTTGTTTGTAATTTTGTTTTTTATTCGAGTAAAAAGTGCATTTTTGACAATAAAAACCCTAACTTAATCATAGAAAAATTTTGTATCAAACAACAGTTACTGCTTAGATCTTATGGTTAACGAATATGTGCTTTAAATGTGTGTAGACGCACATATTCGTTAACCTATTTTCTATGCAGATTTTTTTAATTCACATTGACTGCTTCTTTAAGCCTCGCATTGGCAATTACTATGATTTTACGCATTAGAGCTGTCATAGCCACCATCTTCTTTTTACCTTTACCAACAAGCCTTGAATAGAAGGCACCAAGCGCAGACTTAGTAACCGTTCACGCAATGGCGTCAACTTAAGAGCCTTCATTAGCAGACTCTCCTAAAGACATGATGGCGTTTAGGCTTATCAACTTTGTCCATTCACGGTATAAGAAAGTAGTTTACAAAAATTGCATAATTAGTATAAAAAACAATAAACTAGATAGATGAGGGGTTGATGATAGAGGTGCTACAAGAAAAGATTGTGGTATTGGAGTCAGAAGTTGGTACTCTGAAAGCAGAGAATGATAAGTTAAGGACAAAAATAATTGAGCTAGAGGATAAGCTGGGTTTAAATTCAAAAAATTCATCGCTGCCACCATCGCAAGATGTATATCGCAAAAAGACAAAAAAGAAGAGCGATAAAAAACCAGGCGGGCAGCCAGGACATGAAGCGCACAAGCGGGAATTGATGGTAGCAGATGAGGTGGTAAAATGTTCAATTGATACAATTTGCATGTGTGGAAGCCAAGTTATTTTAGAAGAAGAAACTGTGCATCAAAAGGTTGAATTGCCAAAAATTAAACCGATAGTGACTGAATATAGGCTACAAAAAGGCTACTGTAAGGCGTGTAAGAAAAGGATCTCAGCTAGTCTGCCTGAAGGTGTGACAAGGGATCTTTTAGGAGCTAATGCAAAAGCAGTAATTAGCAGTTTTAGTGGATTTTTTATCAATTCAAAAAGGGAAGTACAGCAAATTTTGAGCAGCATATTTAATCTGAATATAAGCCTAGGTTTGGTATCAAAGACCGAGGGTAGAGTATCAGAAAAATGTATATCTGAATACGAAAAAATAAGAGAAGAGCTACGGAAAAGCAAGTATTTACATATAGATGAAACAAGCCATAGGAACCAGGGAAAGAAAGGTTGGAGTTGGGTAGTAACGAATAAAACAGCAACACTTATGAAGTTAGTTGGATCTCGCGGAAAGAAGATATTAAAAGGGCTATTGCCAGAGTATGATGGAATAGTTATAAGCGATAGGTATGCTGCGTATAATTACTTTAATCGTGAAAACAGACAGATATGCTGGGCCCATTTAGCAAGGGACTTTGAAAGGTTTTTTTACAGTAAAAATGTTGAAGTGAGCAGAATTGGCGCAGCATTAAAATCGCTGAGCAACAGGGTATTTGTGGTAGATAGAGCACGTAAACAAAACCTGATAGACAATTTAAGATTTTTCCGGTTAATGAGGAAGATTCGAAAAAGGGTGAAACATTTTTTGCGAGAGATAACAAGGGTTGCAAAAGGAACTCAGGCCTTGAGAATGGCTGCCAATATACTACGTTCTGAAGATATGATGTGGAGATTCGTGCGCAATCCTGATCTGATCGAGACAACCAATAACCTTGCAGAACGTCAGGCTAGACGGTACGTCATTTATCGTAAAAATAGTTTTTTCACTTGGTCAGAACGTGGAGAAAAGTTCATTGAAAGAATGCTTTCGATATTTTTGACTGCACGTTTGAATGATCAGAATCCTGTCCAGAAACTACAGAATTTAGTCGCTATTCCTGCCTAATTGGGAATATTCCGTGAACGGTTACACAGCAACACGTATAACTTGGTCACCAGTGTTTTGTCATGCAGGAGAGGAGTATGCAATAGTACTGCTTACTGATGATCCTGGTACCGCAGTAAAGATAGCAGAACTTGGCAAATATGATGCAGTAAATAGCCGTTGGGTAACAAGCCAGCCATATCAAGTAGGAGTATTACTGTCATCAAGCAATGCAAGCACCTGGACTCCACATCAAAATTTAGATTTAACGTTTCGACTACTAGCTGCAAAATTTAGTGAAGTTTCTCATGTTGTTGATCTGGGCAAAGTTACTGTAAATAATGTATCAGATTTAATTGTTTTGACGAACGTCGAAAAAGTAGCATTTGATACCAATGTAGAATTTATTCTGACAGATGAAGAGGGAAAAGAAAACTTTTTGTCTGATAATTTGCCGCTTGCACTGCGTGAAAGACTATCTGGAGAGTTAACGGTAAAAGCAAGCCTAAAAGGAGGGCGAGAAAAAAGTCCAGTTCTTTATCCTGGACTACAGCTAGTTCTAGGTAATCTTTCAGAGTCTGGAGATTATGTTACAAGAAGTATTACAGCAGGAGCTAACACTAAAATTACCATAACGTATGATGCGCTAATACCTGGCACTGCAGATGTTAAAGCATATGTACAAAAAAACGTGGATTGGCAATTAGTAAATTTAACATCAGGAAAACCAATTGGAGAAAATTGGGTGGAAAGAACCCACGTACTGACAAACTTTAATGCCAGTGAAACAAGGGTAAAATTGGTTTTAAGTGGTACGGTTATCTATCGGCCAAAGGTAAAAAACTTGCGGATTGTTATAACATAAGAAAAATGCCAAATGATAAAACAAGGCGTGGATATCCTTTACCGCATCCAGAAAATATTGCAGTTCAAGATGTGGTACGTATCCGTACTACAATTGAGAAAATAGATGAAGATATTACCGAAAGAGAAGATGAGCATAATCAACTTAAGAGTAATTTTGAGCGGTTTAATTTTGAGACTTTTTTAAATTTTTGGAAATGAAAGAAGCAATATACCAAAGGATAAAGGATTTAGCAGCAAATAGCACACCTGATCAACTGGCATATCTTGCAAAATCGCTGGAATTGATAGCAGATAAAAAAGCTATTTCCAACGTTGTACAGATGACTGAAGTAAAAGGAATAATTGATGCACTACAAAAAAGACTTAAGGATTTAGCAGAAAACAGTACTCCAGATCAATTAGCATATCTTGCTAAAGCATTGGAATCAATAGTCGACAAAAGTGCAGTTTCTGAAATTGTACAGATGACTGATGGTAAGCTAAAAGAACTTCTTGATAGTACAAAAAAACACTTAACTGATCTGGATAATAAAAAAGCTAGTTCTTTAGCAGTGATCTCTGAATCAGAGAAGCAGTTATTAAAGAGAATTGATGAAAAAGGAACAACAAATTTATCGCTACTTGATACGAGAAAGAATGCCAATATTGCAGCAATAAATAGCATTAGTAATAGTCATAAAGATGGTCTTAAAGGTTTAGTGAATAACTTCCGTACTGTTAATGATGTACCAAGTGGCTCATCAATCATGAAAGAAGTAAGAAATCGTCATATGATTGAACCTGGAGCATTACCTTTTTTATTTGGTGTACTAAGTAGAAAAAATAATTACTTTGGCCACGGAACTTTTACAACTGAGCTTGGTCAGTGGAGTAGTGATGTAACAAAAACAGACTATATGCTACAACTACTAGCAGGTACTCACACATATGATACAAGCTATGTTAGTTTTTATCGGCCAAGACAACTCAGTTTTTTAGAGGGAAGCAAAGGTACATTTATCTATGGAGAATCATACCCAAGATTTATGTATGATGGATTTTCTGAGCAATTCAATATGCTGAAATACCCTTATGCTGAATTGGGAGTAATATTCGTAAAAAACACAAGCAATGTAGATATAAGTAAAACTCTAAACTTTGTTGGATCTGCAATGTGGTATAAAGAAGAAGTTAATTATGGAGGAGCAGGATTATTTATAGGTACACCTGATAAAACTAATACAAGGAAGTCAGAGATTTCGAGAATTACTTGGACACGTATTTACCAGCATGAAATTAACAGTCCTGAATTTATTGCATCAGGTAACATAATCATTCCAGCAGGAAAAACCGTTACAGTGTTACTTTATACGTCATCTAATCTTCACTCAGAAGGTGAAAGAGTTGGTGAGACACCTGAGTTCTTTGCAAGTGAGCACACGTATAGCACAATCTATGGTCAATTTATTCAGTGGGGAATATATAACTTTCGCAGCAATTTTCTGACTACAGGACTTGAAATAGATGTAGAGAGAACACTAAGAGCTTGGCAGTGTCCTGGGTTAGATGCAACATATAAACTTTGGCATTAAAAAATATATAAGTTGAAAACAAAATACTTTAAAACAAGCCAGAGAGAATTTTTATTGGTAATTGTTTAACAGGAGGGGAAAATTGTTCAACGCAGTAAAAAGAATATTTAAGAAGAGCTATTGCAAAATGCGAAATTTTCTACACTTTCTAGTTTTTGTCTTTATTTTTATAAATATACTAAACCTTAAAAAGTAGCAATCAGAAGAAGAAAATTAAAAGAGTTTTCTTGACAATTTTAAAGAGCAAGTTTTAGCAGATAACTATATGACAGAGGAATTTTTGCACGGAGTAAATGTTATAGAGGTAACCTCTGGAGCAAGGTCAGTACGTACAGCTAAATCATCAGTGATAGGTGTAATTGGTACTGCACCTGAAGCAGATGAGCAAAAATTTCCGCTAAATAAACCAGTGTTAGTTGCAGGAAGCTTAAAGGAAGCAGCAAAGCTTGGAAGGAGTGGAACTCTTTTCTCAGCAGTAAAAGGAATATTTTCCCAAATTGGTGCAACAGTAGTAGTTATTCGAGTTGAAGAAAGTGATCCAAAATTAAAAGAAGAAGAGACGCTGAAAAATATAATTGGCGGTGTTGATAAAGAGACTGGAGAGTATCAAGGGATAGAGGCATTCCTCAGTAGTGAAAGTATAGTTCATGTTGCTCCAAGAATATTAATTGCACCTCAGTTTACTCATCAATTGCCTGAATCTGAAAATCCTAAAAACCCAGTAGTAGCAGCTTTGATAGGAGTAGCAGAAAAGCTGAGAAGCATAATAGTAGCAGATGGACCAAATACCAATGATGAAGAAGCAATCAAGTGGAGAAAAAGTGTAGGCAGCTCAAGAGTTTACGTAGTTGACCCATGGATTAAGTTATTTATTGAAGGAAAAGAAAAAATCTTGCCATCGAGTCCATTTGTAGCTGGTTTAATAGCGAAAGTAGATAGCGAGCAAGGCTTCTGGCACTCACCTTCAAATAAAGAAATAAACGGTATTGTTGGAACAAGCAGGCCTATTGATTTTACGCTCGGTAATACAAATTGTAGAGCAAACCATTTAAATGAAAATGAAGTAACAACGATAATTCATCAAAATGGCTATAGGCTTTGGGGAAATAGAACATGTTCAAACGATTCGAAATGGGCTTTTCTATCAGTAAGGCGCACTGCAGATTTAATTAACGATAGTTTACTTCGAGCTCATCTCTGGGCAGTTGATCGCAATATCACAAAAACTTATATAGATGATGTGATTGAGGGGGTGAATTCTTATTTGGCCAATTTAAAAGCCCAAGGAGCGATTATCAGCGGAAAATGTTTCCAACACCTGAATTCAATACACCAGCAAATATTGCAAATGGCAAAGTGTATTTTGACTTTGAGTTTACACCACCGTATCCGGCTGAACAGATTACTTTTCGTTCACGTTTGGTTAATAGTGAAATATCGTAATTTTATTAAGGGGAAAAAAGATGCTACCAAAGATTTTAAAGAATTTTAATATATTCGTAGATGGTCGGGGTTATGCAGGAAAAATAGATGAAATAACCTTGCCAAAACTTACCATAAAAACAGATGAATATAGAGCTGGTGGTATGGATATTCCAATAAATATTGACATGGGCATGGAGAAATTAGAAGCAGACTTTACTTTTTCTGAATACGATACAGAGCTCTTTCGGCTATTTGGGTTGATAAATGGAAATTCGGTATCTTTGACGCTCAGAGGTGGAATGCAAGGTAGTGGTAGTAATGATATTGAAGCTGTAATAATCAATTTAAGAGGCATTTTTAAAGAATTTGATTTTGGTAGCTGGAAACCTGCTGAAAAAGCCACTCTAAAATGCACTGTAGCTGCTCATTATTATAAACTTACGATAGGTGGCAATGAGCTGATAGAGATCGATGCTGAAAATATGATTAGAAAGATAAATGGTGTTGATCAAATGGCCTTGCTGCAAACGGTTTTAGGTATTTGACAAAATCGCATAAAAATGTTAAAATGTAAGAAGTTGTAGGTATATAGTTGATATGGATTCTAAAGCTCATACAAATTCCATAGAGCAGGAGCAGCTAGCTAATTTACTTGTTAGTGTAGCTCAATCTCAAGACAAGTCCGTTTTAAAATTATTAACTGAGTTAATGGAAGAAGAAATTGAAGATATGGAATTGTCTAAGATTGCTGATGAACGCTATAAAGAAAAGAGGGTTAAACATCAAGATGTCTTTTGGGATTAAACCTTACAATATAGACTATTCAGAATCTGTTATAAAGAAGGACATTCCAGCTCTTCCAGCAAAAGTAAAGTTGATGATTAAGAAGGCAATAATGGAGCGTCTAACAGTTGATCCAATTGGACTTGGAAAGCCATTAAAGCACAACTTAAGTGGGCAACGTAGTCTACGAGTAAGTACCTACCGCATACTCTATTACATAGATGTACCAGAGCATACAGTAGTCATTACTTCAATTGAACATAGGAAAGATTCTTATCAAAGCTAATCCTATTTATAGCACCATAATCATAATAAAGAAATTAGTTATGTAAAAGCCGATATAGACTTTTATTTAATTAACTTTTTAAGGAGGAACATGCAAGCTATAACACTTAATAACCCAATAACAGTTGATGGAATTTCTGTTTCAGAACTTACCATTAGACGTCCAAAAGTTAGAGACTATTTGGCAATAGAACGCATTAATGGTAGTGACCTAAATAAGGAAGTGACTTTGACTGCCAACCTGACATCAGTTGCAAAAGAAGCAATTGAAGAGTTAGATATTGCTGATTATGTAAAAATGCAAGAAGTATTAAAGGATTTTTTTTCACCAATTATCCAAAAAACTTGAGATTAGAAATACTAGTGCTTGGCTCTATCATAGGTGGTGGAGTTGAGCACATTCTTGATATGGAATTTAACGAATTTATCTTATGGGCAGAAACAGCAAAGAGGTCTAAATGTCAACGTTATCTATAAAAATCGGAGCAGTCTTAGATGGCAGCTTTAATACTGTAATAAAAGGAAGTAGTAGTCAACTTACTCGTCTTGGTGAGAACATAAGAAAGCTTGACTCATCTTTAAAATCAGTATCAAAATTTAAGCAGTTGGGTAGTGATGTTTTAACTAGTAGAAGGTCATGGAAAGGTTTTGAGGATCAGGTAAAATCTTTAGCTAAACAAATGAAAGCAATAGAGAAACCGAGCAAAACTTTAAAAGCTGAGTTTGACAAGGCCAAAACCTCCGCAACAAAAGCAAAAGAAGCATATTTAAAAAATAGAGATGCTTTGCATTCATTCAATGAAGAAGTAAGGAAAAGTGGAAGAAATGTTCAGTCCTTGATAAAGGATCAGCATAAACTTGGTGCTTCTGTGGGTATGCTAAAAGGTAGATATAGCAAGTTGAGTACTGCCATCAAAGATCGGGACATGTTTTTGGGGAGAAAAGCATACTTTAAATCACAAATGGTAGAAACGGCTGCACTTGCACTTGGGTTTGCAACTCCAATTAAAGTTGCGATTGACTTTGAAAGTGCTATGGCTGATGTTAAGAAAGTAGTGCAATTTGCTGAGGATGAAGCAGCTCACAATCAAGGAGCCGCAGAATTTGGTCAGACATTAAAGGAACTGTCCCGTACGATACCACTTTCGGCTGCTGAGTTAGCTAAAATTGCTGCAAGCGGTGGACAACTTGGTGTTAAAAAAGATGATCTGATTAAGTTTACGACAACAGTGGCTAAAATGTCCACAGCATTTGATATGTCTGCAGAGCAGGCAGGTGATTCTATAGCTAAACTTGCCAATATCTATGGAATAGATGTAGACAGGATGGAGTGGGTGGGTGACATTATAAACCACTTATCAGATAAGACTGCTGCTAAAGCAAAAGATATGGTTCAAGCGCTTGCTATAGTTGGTGGTACTGCAAAACAGTTTGCTTTGGTATTAAGGAGACAAGTAGTTTAGTAAATGCCTTTATTAGCTTAGGTAAGCAACCAGCAAAAGCAGCAACTGCAATAAATGCTCTACTTAGTAAACTCCAGACTGCTGAGGGACAAAGCAAAGAGTTCAAGGCAGCATTAGAAGACATGGGAATAACTGCAGAAGAGATGACACAAAGGATTGGTGAAAACGGTCAAGATGCACTACTTTATTTTTTTGAAACTATGGAGAAAGTAGATAAACAGGAACGTTCTCAAATCCTCCTTAAGTTATTTGGTCAAGAATACCAAGATGACGTTGCGTTACTAGTTGGAAGCTTAAAAAATTTTAAAGAGGCTATAACTCATGTAGCTAACGAAAAAGAATTTGAAAAATCCATGCAAAAAGAATTTAACAATCGTGCAGCAACTACAGCAAATAATTTACGACTACTGAGAAATGCAATAGCAGAAGTAGGAATGAATTTGGGCTCAGTAATGCTACCTCCTTTAAAATGGGTAAGCAGTCTTTTAAGGGAGATAACTAACCCTATAGCTCGATTTGCAGAAAAATTTCCAGTTATTACTACAGGAATAATGAGCACCATAGCAGCACTAATAGGTCTTAAAGTTCTAGTAGTAAGTGGTGGTTATGCATGGAATTTAATTAGAGGTGGAATGCTCGCTTTCTCAGTTGTTTTGCATGGGATACTGAAGCCTGCACTAATATCACTAGCAACATATGCTATTCCAGCGGTAATTACTGGACTGAGTGTTTTAAAAGCTGCAACTCTGAGCTTAGCAACAAAAGCCTTTCCTCTACTCTCATCAGTTATACCGGTAATAGTAACAGGACTCAGGGCAATTACATTAAGCAACCCTATAGGGCTTTTAATTACTGGACTTGTCACAGGCGCAGCTCTTGTTATAACTAACTGGCAAAAGGTGAAAGACTTTTTCTCTAGCTTTTGGAAATCGATAATAAAACCCATAGAAGAAGCTTTTTCATGGGTAGGAAATACTATTAGCAGTGTGTTTGGAAAAATCTCTGAGAATAGTCCACTAAAAGAATTTGAAAAAAGAAAAAGTATTGTTACTGAAATAAAAGCAGTACATACTCCCCTAAAGAGTAATATTCTCAACAGTGAAAATCCTTTGTTAGGTAACAGTATAATTAAAGAATTTTCCAAGAGAAATCAGAATAGCTTCAGAATCAAAAGCCTTATTGAGGAAAAAAATCCACAGAAAATGATAAGATATTTGCAGATTTTGCAACGAGTAAGTTTGAAAATAAAGAACAGAAAACTATGAATCAAACTCAAAACATCACTAATAATTACACTATCAGCATTAAAGCAGAGCCAAATCAAGATATTCGTAGCCTTGCAGATGAAGTAATAAAAAGGATAAGAGAAAAATCACGAGACGTTATGTTTGATACGGTAGATCCTATTTATTGATGTTGTCTTTTGGTCCATATAAACTTACCCCAACAAGTTTAAAATATAGCAAAGAGAAGCTTTGGAGTGTAGTTGAGTGTATTGGTAAGCAATTGCTACAGAATATTGGTCAGGGAGCAGAAAATATAGATTTAGAAGGAGTAATTTATCTTCATAATGGATTAGATCAGTTAAAGAATATGAAAGAAGCAGAAAAACCTAACATTTTAGTTGATAGCATAGGAAATGTTTTGGGGCAATTTGTAATTACTCGCTTTGAAGAAAAGCAAACATCATTTTTCCCTTGTGGATTGCCGAAAAAAGTTGAATTTAATTTAAGTTTGAAGCGTTATTCATGACTATATACTACTTAGCAAAAGAAAATGATATGTTAGACTATATTTGCTGGAAGCACTATGGATTTACTTCAGGAGCAGTAGAAATAGTATTAGAAGAAAACCCTGGACTTGCGGAATATGGAAGTTTTTTACCGGCAGGACTGAAAATTAAGCTGCCTATAATTGAGAAACCTCTACAGAAATCAATCTTGAAGATTTGGGGGTAAGATGCAACCAGAGTTTATCATTGAAGGGTATGAGTTAGCAAAAGATCGCTTGGTGTCAATGCATGTTACTGATGAATCAGGGACTATAGAAGATATAGCTGAAATATGTGTCGATTACAGGGATGATAACATAAAAGTTCCAAAAGAGCTAAAGATTGCTTTGGGATATAGAGAAACGGAGGTACTACCCATAGGTATATATAGAGTCAATGAAATTACAGTACAAAGTCCACCAAAAACCTTAATAATCAAAGCTCATGCAACAAATTTGATGATATCACTAAAGGAAAAAGTATCCAGAGAGTGGCACCAGATTACGTTAGGTGATTTAGTCAAAGAAATAGCAAATAAACATGGGTATGGATATAAAGTTGCTGAAGAATTTAAAAATGTTTTGATTCCACATATTAATCAAATAGAAGAAAGCGATATAAGTTTGCTAACCAAAATAGCAATAGAACGTGAAGCAATTGCAAAGCTAGCTGGTGGATACATACTTTTTATTCCAAAAGGTGCAGCAAAGTCAGCAACGGGAAAAGCCTTAGGAACAACGACTATTAGACCTCAAGACACAATTAATTGGAAAGTGCATTTTACTGTACGTGATAAATACAATTCAGTAGTAGCAAAATGGCACAGCTATGAAAAGGGTGAAACTATTAAAGAAACAGTTGGTAGCGGTGAACCAAGTTATATCATGCTAGAAATTCATCCAAATGCAGAGTGGCTTTGTTGCATAGCTAGTGTTGGTTGAGGTTATTGTAAGGAGAAAAGCTTATGGTTACTAACGCATTTTGTTGTAAAATAGGCATTTTTCAAACAAGTATAACTTATGCCACAAAAAATGAGAGTAAGTAACCAAAGAGAATATAATGAGTTTCTAAAAAAAAGAGGAAATGTTTTTCATTTTGTTAATCAAGCCATAGAAAATTGGTATGAAAATAGTCCAAAAGTTGCAGGTGGCAATAACACTTATAGTGATAAAGTTGTAATTTTAATACACATAATAGTTCATCTTTTTAGAATTGGCTTGAGACAAGCTGTAGGTTTTGTAAAAGGTTATATGGTACAAATAGGCAAAAAACTTAAGATTATCAGCTATACACAAGCTTCCAGAAGATTTAAAAAGCTTAATTTGAAGATTGATGACCATAGAAGCAATAAAGATGATCTGGAAAATGTTGAAATTGCCGTAGATAGCACTAGAGTTAGTATCTACAATAATAACGGTGGGCATAGTAAGCTTAATATTCGAAAAAGAAAATACAGTGGTTATGGTCAAGTAAGAAAATTACATGTTATTTTAAACATAAATGATAAGAAAGCAATAAGCATGAACTACACTAGTGGTGTTGCTGTAGACTATTTGCCGGTCTGCGATATGTTAGAAGAAGTCAGTGATAAATATAACATTTGTTCTATTCGAGCAGATGCGGCTTATGATATAAAAAGTGTGTATAAAGAATGCAGAAAATACAATATTGTGCCTATTATTCGCCCTAGGAAGGATACTAAAATTTGTTTAGCTGACTACTTATCAGAAAGAAACAAGTATATTAGTAGAATTAGGTCATATGAGAATTATGAAGATGGTATTAATGAATGGAAGAAAAAAGTTAAGTATGGAGCACGGTCTTATATTGAAGTCTTTTTCTATAGGTTGAAGCAAATATTTGGGTTTGGCTTGAAAAATAAATCAGAGGTAAATCGTGAAAAAGAGCTGTTAATTAAGTGCTACTTACTGAACAAATTTACTGATATTGGTATGGCTAAATTTAAATTAGCTGCGTAAGTTCATTGTGATTTACATGCCTATCAGTGCTATGCAACAAAGCCATGCAGAGTCAGCACTGAGTGCAGCAAATGCCAAGTTGAAACAATTGAAACGTAATAATGAGACTTTAGAAATGACAATACCAGGTAATCCAGAGTGGCTTTGTTGCATAGCTAGTGTTGGTTGAGGTTATTGTAAGGAGAAAAGCTTATGGTTACTAACGCATTTTGTTGTAAAATAGGCATTTTTCAAACAAGTATAACTTATGCCACAAAAAATGAGAGTAAGTAACCAAAGAGAATATAATGAGTTTCTAAAAAAAAGAGGAAATGTTTTTCATTTTGTTAATCAAGCCATAGAAAATTGGTATGAAAATAGTCCAAAAGTTGCAGGTGGCAATAACACTTATAGTGATAAAGTTGTAATTTTAATACACATAATAGTTCATCTTTTTAGAATTGGCTTGAGACAAGCTGTAGGTTTTGTAAAAGGTTATATGGTACAAATAGGCAAAAAACTTAAGATTATCAGCTATACACAAGCTTCCAGAAGATTTAAAAAGCTTAATTTGAAGATTGATGACCATAGAAGCAATAAAGATGATCTGGAAAATGTTGAAATTGCCGTAGATAGCACTAGAGTTAGTATCTACAATAATAACGGTGGGCATAGTAAGCTTAATATTCGAAAAAGAAAATACAGTGGTTATGGTCAAGTAAGAAAATTACATGTTATTTTAAACATAAATGATAAGAAAGCAATAAGCATGAACTACACTAGTGGTGTTGCTGTAGACTATTTGCCGGTCTGCGATATGTTAGAAGAAGTCAGTGATAAATATAACATTTGTTCTATTCGAGCAGATGCGGCTTATGATATAAAAAGTGTGTATAAAGAATGCAGAAAATACAATATTGTGCCTATTATTCGCCCTAGGAAGGATACTAAAATTTGTTTAGCTGACTACTTATCAGAAAGAAACAAGTATATTAGTAGAATTAGGTCATATGAGAATTATGAAGATGGTATTAATGAATGGAAGAAAAAAGTTAAGTATGGAGCACGGTCTTATATTGAAGTCTTTTTCTATAGGTTGAAGCAAATATTTGGGTTTGGCTTGAAAAATAAATCAGAGGTAAATCGTGAAAAAGAGCTGTTAATTAAGTGCTACTTACTGAACAAATTTACTGATATTGGTATGGCTAAATTTAAATTAGCTGCGTAAGTTCATTGTGATTTACATGCCTATCAGTGCTATGCAACAAAGCCATCCAGAGTTATGTGCAGAGGCAAAACTTAATCTTGTAGGATTCAATCAGGATATAGATGGTGAATGGGTAATTGATAGAGCAGAACATATTTTAAATAGCTCAGGATATTGTACTACATTATCAGCGTCTTTGAGTAATTATGTTTAAGAGAAAATAAGTACATTGTTGATTTAATGCAAAAAAAATGCCGAACATGAGCAAGAAACAAGCTACATTGTGGTTTATATTGGTAATAGTATGCATTGTTATTACGTATTACTATCAAAAATCCAAGACCGCTGAAGAGTATCAGAAAATGTTAGAAGTGTCAGCTAAGAACTGTGACTTAGAAACTGTAAAATCATTAGTAAAAAAAAGTAGAGATGATTCAAATATTAGCAAAAAGGCATTATATTATGCTTCAGAGAAAGGATGCTTAGAAATTGTTACATTTCTATTAGATCAAGGAGTAGATATAAATATTAGTTTAGCACTACTTGGTGCTGCTGACGGTGGTCAATTAGAGGTTGTAAAACTTTTGTTGAAGAGAGGAGCTAACCCTCATATTAGAGGTTGGAAAGAACAAACTCCAAGAGCTAGGGCATTTAAAAGATCATTTTATTATAGAGATAAACCTTATAGAGAAATTATAGACCTGCTTGATCAGGCGGAAAAACAGTATAAACCAAAGCAGTAAACCGTATGTACAACACGCAGTACAAATTCTCAATAACACAAATTATGCAAAATCAAAAGATTCCAATCACAGTAATAGTAACGATGCTAATACAGACCATAGCAACAATTTGGTGGCTTGCAAAGCTGGATTTACGGGTACACATGCATGATAAATTTGTAGAACAAAATAATGGATTAGCTATTATGGTATATCGTCTGGAGGAGAAAGTAAAAAACCTCTCTGAAGAGTTGGATGAGCTTAAAGCTGATTTAAAGTAATTACTCTTCTATTTTTGGTGTGTAAGCATCAGATTGAGATTGACGATCCTTCCAGTTTTTGATGTATTGCTCGACTAATGGAGGATCTCCTGTTATAATTAGTAGATTCTCAGCGTTTTTTTTTCTGTGCGGCGTCAGAGAAATTGAGTAACCGTTCACGCAATGGCGTCAACTTAAGAGCCTTCATTAGCAGACTCTCCTAAAGACATGATGGCGTTTAGGCTTATCAACTTTGTCCATTCACGGTATAAGAAAGTAGTTTACAAAAATTGCATAATTAGTATAAAAAACAATAAACTAGATAGATGAGGGGTTGATGATAGAGGTGCTACAAGAAAAGATTGTGGTATTGGAGTCAGAAGTTGGTACTCTGAAAGCAGAGAATGATAAGTTAAGGACAAAAATAATTGAGCTAGAGGATAAGCTGGGTTTAAATTCAAAAAATTCATCGCTGCCACCATCGCAAGATGTATATCGCAAAAAGACAAAAAAGAAGAGCGATAAAAAACCAGGCGGGCAGCCAGGACATGAAGCGCACAAGCGGGAATTGATGGTAGCAGATGAGGTGGTAAAATGTTCAATTGATACAATTTGCATGTGTGGAAGCCAAGTTATTTTAGAAGAAGAAACTGTGCATCAAAAGGTTGAATTGCCAAAAATTAAACCGATAGTGACTGAATATAGGCTACAAAAAGGCTACTGTAAGGCGTGTAAGAAAAGGATCTCAGCTAGTCTGCCTGAAGGTGTGACAAGGGATCTTTTAGGAGCTAATGCAAAAGCAGTAATTAGCAGTTTTAGTGGATTTTTTATCAATTCAAAAAGGGAAGTACAGCAAATTTTGAGCAGCATATTTAATCTGAATATAAGCCTAGGTTTGGTATCAAAGACCGAGGGTAGAGTATCAGAAAAATGTATATCTGAATACGAAAAAATAAGAGAAGAGCTACGGAAAAGCAAGTATTTACATATAGATGAAACAAGCCATAGGAACCAGGGAAAGAAAGGTTGGAGTTGGGTAGTAACGAATAAAACAGCAACACTTATGAAGTTAGTTGGATCTCGCGGAAAGAAGATATTAAAAGGGCTATTGCCAGAGTATGATGGAATAGTTATAAGCGATAGGTATGCTGCGTATAATTACTTTAATCGTGAAAACAGACAGATATGCTGGGCCCATTTAGCAAGGGACTTTGAAAGGTTTTTTTACAGTAAAAATGTTGAAGTGAGCAGAATTGGCGCAGCATTAAAATCGCTGAGCAACAGGGTATTTGTGGTAGATAGAGCACGTAAACAAAACCTGATAGACAATTTAAGATTTTTCCGGTTAATGAGGAAGATTCGAAAAAGGGTGAAACATTTTTTGCGAGAGATAACAAGGGTTGCAAAAGGAACTCAGGCCTCGAGAATGGCTGCCAATATACTACGTTCTGAAGATATGATGTGGAGATTCGTGCGCAATCCTGATCTGATCGAGACAACCAATAACCTTGCAGAACGTCAGGCTAGACGGTACGTCATTTATCGTAAAAATAGTTTTTTCACTTGGTCAGAACGTGGAGAAAAGTTCATTGAAAGAATGCTTTCGATATTTTTGACTGCACGTTTGAATGATCAGAATCCTGTCCAGAAACTACAGAATTTAGTCGCTATTCCTGCCTAATTGGGAATATTCCGTGAACGGTTACACAAATAGATCTCCTGTCTTTTTTATAATAGAAACTACCGGAGTTTTAGTCATGGAATATATTGCTAAACTAGCCAGTGCAACAGCAGCAAATGCTAAAACACTTATTCCAAGTGGTGTAGCTGCAAAAACTGCAATTGGCGCTAAAATCGAAGTTGAAGACACCCAATACGGTGTTGAAAGTGCTACTGCTGTGCCTATAACATACAGAGAAGTAAGCGCTACAAGTGCAATGTTTGTTTTGTGACGGTGGTTTTTAAAAATTGACATAATTTCCTCTTAAAATAAGTTAATAATATATTAATATTATATATCAAAAAATCAATACAGTCAACTTACATATAAAAAACTACCTACCGCTTGAGCCAAAGCCCCCTTCATTGCGGACGGTTTCTTCTGTGCAGAATTCTTCTCTGTCATCCCAAATTACCTGAGATACAGGATTGATGAGGATTTGTGCGATTCTATCTCCTCTTTTTATTTCATATGGCTGATTACTTAGATTGATTAGGCAAACTTTAACTTCACCTCGATAATCGGAGTCTATAGTGCCAGGAGAATTTAAGACAGTGATTCCATATTTTGCAGCAAGCCCAGAACGTGGGCGAACTTGTCCTTCAAAACCGTTTGGTATTGCAATCACAATGCCAGTTGGAATAAGTAACCTTTCAAGTGGATTTAAAATAATAGAGTCGTCCAATGCAGCATAAAGATCCATGCCAGCACTCTGCATAGTTGCATAACAGGGAAGAGGCAAGCTTTTGCCATGTGATAACTTTTTTATTTCTACTTTAATTTTATCTCTTTGCATTTTTATTCACCAGTTATGAAAATTTGATTGTAGCATGTAAATTATGCCTGTAAAAGATAAGAAAACTACTTGACAAATTTTTCAGCTTCCTTACTATAAAATTGAAAGTGTTTTATTACCTTCAATCTGTTCAGATTAAACGACAAAAGTATTATACAGTTGGCGTCTTATAAATCTTTCCGCTATGCGCACTTTATGTCTTCACAATAATTTCTACCTAATATAAGCTGAAACGGGCTTATAAAACGTTTAAATACAGTATAGAACGCCAATTTTTAGGATTAGAGAGTAACAACTAGCTAACGCTTTTGCCTTTTTTGCAATTAGTAATAATATTTTGGATTAGTTAGGAGTCTTATAGAGATGTCATTCCAGCACTTGATGCTGGAATCCAGCCTTTCTGCAATCTCATCGAAAACGTTGTACCACCTTTCTATGCTAGTTTGCTTGTGAGCAACTTAGATCCCAGTGTCTGGGCACTGGGATGACAAAAAAGGGCTACTTGAATGACATACTTGAATTTACGCTATAAAGTGAACCGGTTTGGTGTGCTGCTGTTGTTTGCAGTATTGTAGTGCTAATTTTTTACTTCGGTAGTCTTTTTATTGTCATTATAATTACAAGAATAGTTGAGGCCAATTAATATGAAAACTTTTGCAAAAAATTTTAAAGGTAAGGAAAGAAAGCTAGAAGAGTTCAATGAGAAAGTTGAAGACATATCAGCTGTAGCTCAAGATAAGTTTGCACATGAACTTGAAAATATCGCATATGAAAGTGTGCAGAAATTTCGCAGTCTACTTGCTAAAGAAATAAACTCCACTTTCAATAACATTCATTCTCAGAATGTCAATCTACTAAAATCTGGCTTAGTAAACTTGATCAATAAAAAAGGAGAAACAGCGTTAATACGTTCTCTTCTCAATATACTTGTACGATAGAGTTGCTGCTGCAATTTAATATTAAGTGATAACTAAAATAAGTAAGATTTTTTATGGATAAGTCTTACTTATTTTAGCTATATATAGAAAAGGAGGGTTGTTATGTCAACAAGACTAAAGTATCCAATTATAAATATACAACGTAAGTCTAAGCCTAAATCTTTTCCAGTAACTTTAGGAGAGGTTAAATCTTTTTTACGAATTGAAAATGATCAAGATGATAAGTTGATTTCAAGTTTTATTTTTATGGCAACTGATTATGCTCAGTGGCATATGGAAAAGTCTCTAGTAAAGCAAACGTGGCAAGTTTCATATGAAGGTTATATACCTCGTAGAATCTATTTAAGCTATGGTCCTGTGAATAAAATAATATTGGCTACTGATAAGAATAGAAAACTTAGTTATTATTTTAGTGATATAGGAAGCTATATTGAATTTTTCAATTATTTGAGCATAATAAGAGCTGATGTTGTATATGAAGCTGGTTATGATAGTGTTCCTGAGCAAATAAAGCTAGGTGTTATACAGCATGTTTCTGCTCTCTATAAAAATCGTGAATCAGAAGTAAGTAGCCATTTATCTGAAGTGAAGAAGGTGTATTCTCCATTTCGCGAACCAAAGGTTGTTTTGTAGTTCCTGTTTGTCATTCAATAGCAGATACAACAGATGGTGTCATACCAGTACTTGGATCAAGATTGCGAGTAATGAATTGGGTTTTGTGAGTATGGGTTTTGCATTATAGAATGAAGTGTTTTTGGTTAAGAAAACTGGATTCCAGTGCTTACTGTACAAAAATTGTAACTTAATTCCATAAGGGAAGGTGTCATTCCAGCGCTTACTGTAAAAACAGTAACCGTTCACGGAATATTCCCAATTAGGCAGGAATAGCGACTAAATTCTGTAGTTTCTGGACAGGATTCTGATCATTCAAACGTGCAGTCAAAAATATCGAAAGCATTCTTTCAATGAACTTTTCTCCACGTTCTGACCAAGTGAAAAAACTATTTTTACGATAAATGACGTACCGTCTAGCCTGACGTTCTGCAAGGTTATTGGTTGTCTCGATCAGATCAGGATTGCGCACGAATCTCCACATCATATCTTCAGAACGTAGTATATTGGCAGCCATTCTCGAGGCCTGAGTTCCTTTTGCAACCCTTGTTATCTCTCGCAAAAAATGTTTCACCCTTTTTCGAATCTTCCTCATTAACCGGAAAAATCTTAAATTGTCTATCAGGTTTTGTTTACGTGCTCTATCTACCACAAATACCCTGTTGCTCAGCGATTTTAATGCTGCGCCAATTCTGCTCACTTCAACATTTTTACTGTAAAAAAACCTTTCAAAGTCCCTTGCTAAATGGGCCCAGCATATCTGTCTGTTTTCACGATTAAAGTAATTATACGCAGCATACCTATCGCTTATAACTATTCCATCATACTCTGGCAATAGCCCTTTTAATATCTTCTTTCCGCGAGATCCAACTAACTTCATAAGTGTTGCTGTTTTATTCGTTACTACCCAACTCCAACCTTTCTTTCCCTGGTTCCTATGGCTTGTTTCATCTATATGTAAATACTTGCTTTTCCGTAGCTCTTCTCTTATTTTTTCGTATTCAGATATACATTTTTCTGATACTCTACCCTCGGTCTTTGATACCAAACCTAGGCTTATATTCAGATTAAATATGCTGCTCAAAATTTGCTGTACTTCCCTTTTTGAATTGATAAAAAATCCACTAAAACTGCTAATTACTGCTTTTGCATTAGCTCCTAAAAGATCCCTTGTCACACCTTCAGGCAGACTAGCTGAGATCCTTTTCTTACACGCCTTACAGTAGCCTTTTTGTAGCCTATATTCAGTCACTATCGGTTTAATTTTTGGCAATTCAACCTTTTGATGCACAGTTTCTTCTTCTAAAATAACTTGGCTTCCACACATGCAAATTGTATCAATTGAACATTTTACCACCTCATCTGCTACCATCAATTCCCGCTTGTGCGCTTCATGTCCTGGCTGCCCGCCTGGTTTTTTATCGCTCTTCTTTTTTGTCTTTTTGCGATATACATCTTGCGATGGTGGCAGCGATGAATTTTTTGAATTTAAACCCAGCTTATCCTCTAGCTCAATTATTTTTGTCCTTAACTTATCATTCTCTGCTTTCAGAGTACCAACTTCTGACTCCAATACCACAATCTTTTCTTGTAGCACCTCTATCATCAACCCCTCATCTATCTAGTTTATTGTTTTTTATACTAATTATGCAATTTTTGTAAACTACTTTCTTATACCGTGAATGGACAAAGTTGATAAGCCTAAACGCCATCATGTCTTTAGGAGAGTCTGCTAATGAAGGCTCTTAAGTTGACGCCATTGCGTGAACGGTTACTAAAAACATTGTAACTTAATTCCATAAAGGAAGGTGTCATCCCAGTGCTTGACACTGGGATGGCTTTGTTGCATAGGTCAAATAAAAAGAACTGGCAGTTACTGACAAAATTCACTATAAGACAAGCATTTAACCTACTAAAGAAAAATATGCCACAAAAAATGAGAGTCAGTAACTGCCATGAATATAACAAATTTCTCCAAGAGAGGGGAAATATTTTTTATTACGTCAATGATGCCATAGAAAATTGGTACGAAAAAGGTCCAAAAATGGCTGGTGGCAACTATATTTATAGCGATAAGGTCGTGATTCTGGAAGGCTTTGTTGCATAGCTAGTGTTGGTTGAGGTTATTGTAAGGAGAAAAGCTTATGGTTACTAACGCATTTTGTTGTAAAATAGGCATTTTTCAAACAAGTATAACTTATGCCACAAAAAATGAGAGTAAGTAACCAAAGAGAATATAATGAGTTTCTAAAAAAAAGAGGAAATGTTTTTCATTTTGTTAATCAAGCCATAGAAAATTGGTATGAAAATAGTCCAAAAGTTGCAGGTGGCAATAACACTTATAGTGATAAAGTTGTAATTTTAATACACATAATAGTTCATCTTTTTAGAATTGGCTTGAGACAAGCTGTAGGTTTTGTAAAAGGTTATATGGTACAAATAGGCAAAAAACTTAAGATTATCAGCTATACACAAGCTTCCAGAAGATTTAAAAAGCTTAATTTGAAGATTGATGACCATAGAAGCAATAAAGATGATCTGGAAAATGTTGAAATTGCCGTAGATAGCACTAGAGTTAGTATCTACAATAATAACGGTGGGCATAGTAAGCTTAATATTCGAAAAAGAAAATACAGTGGTTATGGTCAAGTAAGAAAATTACATGTTATTTTAAACATAAATGATAAGAAAGCAATAAGCATGAACTACACTAGTGGTGTTGCTGTAGACTATTTGCCGGTCTGCGATATGTTAGAAGAAGTCAGTGATAAATATAACATTTGTTCTATTCGAGCAGATGCGGCTTATGATATAAAAAGTGTGTATAAAGAATGCAGAAAATACAATATTGTGCCTATTATTCGCCCTAGGAAGGATACTAAAATTTGTTTAGCTGACTACTTATCAGAAAGAAACAAGTATATTAGTAGAATTAGGTCATATGAGAATTATGAAGATGGTATTAATGAATGGAAGAAAAAAGTTAAGTATGGAGCACGGTCTTATATTGAAGTCTTTTTCTATAGGTTGAAGCAAATATTTGGGTTTGGCTTGAAAAATAAATCAGAGGTAAATCGTGAAAAAGAGCTGTTAATTAAGTGCTACTTACTGAACAAATTTACTGATATTGGTATGGCTAAATTTAAATTAGCTGCGTAAGTTCATTGTGATTTACATGCCTATCAGTGCTATGCAACAAAGCCATTCAGGTTCACATAATAACTTATTTATTTAGAATAGGTCTGAGACAAACAGCGGGATTTATAGCAGGGTACCTTGAGCAAGTAAGGAAAAACTTGCAAGTTATTAGCTATTCCCAGGCCTCAAGAAGGCTTAAAAAACTTAACATCAAAATTAATGATCGAAGACATGATAAAAATAATACAGAAGATATTGAGATTGCCATAGATAGTACTGATCTACAATAATATTCCAGGTCATAGCAAGGCAAATGGTACAGATAGAAAGTATCGCCGCTATGAGCAAACAAGAAAACTGCATGTAATGCTAGAGATAGGTAGCAAAAAAGTTATAGCAGCAAAATACAGTGGCGGAGTTTATTCTGACCACTATGGAGCATGTGATCTTATTGCAAGGATTGATGTTAAATATAATATAAGCACACTATATGCAGACAGGGCATATAATCGAAAGAAGTTATACAAACTGTGCGATGAGCTTGACATAAAGACAAGGATTCCTCCGCAAAATAATTCAGTAGAGCATCCAAAGTTGGATTATATGGATGAGAGAAATTCTACAATCAAGCTCATAAAGTCATATGATGAAGATGGTATGAAGAGGTGGAAAAAAGAGATAAATTATGGGAAGAGATCTTATATAGAAAGTTTTTTCTCGCGACTGAAGCAAACATTTGGGTTTAGTTTTAGAAACAAATCTGAGGTTAATCGTGAGAGAGAACTGCTACTCAAGTGTTATTTGCTTAACAAATTTACTGATATAGGCATGGCTAAATTTGAGATAGCTTCATGAATTTATTCCACGTTACCTATTATCCGAAGAGTGATGCAACAAAGCCATCCCAGTGTCAGAGCACTGGGATGACACTCTACTGGTGGAGATTGCTCTAAAACTACAATGTTTGCCTGGGCGTTGAGATGGCACCCTTCTGGTAGATTCAAATCACAATGTTTGTATAGTTGTGTGATCTGACACTGATTTTTTTTTACGGATTCCAGTATTGCATGCTGAAATAACATCAAAGAATACATTGTTAACTTCTTACTCAAATAATGGTTAATAAAAAGAGGTATATTTCTATACCTGTTCTATTTGGACTTCAATTATAGGTCTTTTTAGTAAATATTCCTTTAAGATACTAAATATTGAACTTTCAATCTTATTTCTTATTTTTTTTATCGGTTGTGGACTAAATGCTGACTCAACCTTCTCTATGATCTTTTGCATAATGGCTGCATCTTCTTGCGCTTCGAAAACACCAGGTGCAAATACTTTTGGCTTAGCGAGCAATTTGTTTTTCTTATTCACAATTGCTGTTACTACAATAACCCCAGCATCTCTCATTCTCTCACGCATCTTTATAACGCTGCATTCTGGATGGCGTAGCAACGTACCATCAATACCAAAGTAGTCAACATCAATTGAACTAACTTTTTCTCCATTCTCCAAATTAACAATATCACCTGGTGCAATCATTATTGCTTTTTTCACACCGCACTCTTTAGCGAACTTTACATGTGCATCCGTATGAATATACTCACCATGAACTGGAATAGCTATCTTAGGTTTTATCAAAGAATACATTTCCCTTAGCTCTGCTTTTACTGGATGTCCGGAAGCATGAACATTCTCTGTTTTTTCAGTAATAACTTCCACTCCCATCTCAATAAAGGCATTGAGCATGTTATGTGCACGAGTTTCATTGCCAGGAATGATTTTTGATGAAAAGATCATGGTATCACCTTGCTGCATTTTAAATGCTTGATGACTCTTATTAGCAAGCCTTGAGGTTGCTGCCAGTGGCTCACCTTGACAACCTGTGCAAAGTAGCACCAGCTTTTCCCTTGGAAAATTTACTGCCTCCTTTGCTTCTAGAAACTCAGGAGAATCAGTTAAATAACCACTATCCTGAGCAACTTTCACTATTCTCCATAAAGATCTGCCAAGTAAAACCACTTTTCTATTTAGTGCTTGTGCAGCTTTAGCGATAGTCTCAATTCGCGCCACATTTGAGGCAAATAGCGATACAGCAATCAATTTTTTAGACCGCTTTATTATATTGTAAATATTATCATAAATTTCACTTTCTGATTCAGGGTCGTGTTTGCTCAGTATGTTTGTTGAATCACAAATTGCTGCAAGTAGATCACCTTTATCGCCAATTTCTTTTAAACGCTCTATATTAGAAATTAATCTAACAACAGGTTTTGGATCAAATTTCCAGTCCCCAGTATGAAGTGCACTACCTGCTTCAGTGCTAATTAATATTGAATTTGCCTCAGGAATTGAGTGAGTTACATTTATAAACTCAACGGTAAAAGGACCCAAATTTATGCTGCCATTTATGTCTACCTCTTTCACAGGTACCACACCTTCCAATCGAAACTCCTTTAGTTTCTCCTTGAGAAAATTAACTGTAAATTTTGTTGTATATATGGGACATTGCAAATCTTCCCACAGATGAGGCACTGCACCACAGTGATCTTCATGTGCATGTGTAATTATTATTCCAAGCAAATCTTTTTTTCTTTGAGCAATAAAATCTACATCAGCAATGAGTAGCTCAACACCTGGCATAGTTTCATCTGCAAAACCGATACCAAGGTCGATCATAATCCACTTGCCTTGATAATGATATAGGCTAACGTTCATCCCAATTCTTCCTACTCCTCCAAGAGGAAGAAATAAAAACTCATTTTTGTTTATGTTCATTAATTTTAAATTATTAAAATGCGAGGATAGCAAAACTTCGACCTTAAATAAAGGAATTTATCACTTTTGCATAACTTAAAAAAATCTTTTCACTAAAAGAGAAGGCTTTCAAATTGGTAAAAAGAATTAAGTGTAGACAGCTACCTCTTTATATCATTTAGCAAATTTCTCATTTTTTTTTTACTTTTCCAAAGAATCCTTCAGATTTCTGCTCTACACTTTCATGTTCCCCTTCCTCAAGCGCTTTTAATAGCTCAATCTGCTTTTGGGTTAAATTCTTTGGATTTAAAGTCTCAACTATTACCTGTACGTATAAATCACCACGAGCATGTGAGTTCATATATGGCATACCCTTTTCCCTACAACGTAGTTTGGTACCAGTTTGAGTGCCTTCAGGGACCTTTACTTTTATTTTAGCTCCATCAATTGATTGAATATCGATTTCACCACCAAGTACTGCTAGTGTCATTCTTATAGGCACTTTACAGTGTAAATCTGCTCTATTGCGAGTGAAGATCTGATGAGTAGCTATTTTCACACATACGTATAAATCTCCGCTTTTTCCACCTCTTGCTCCAGCTTCTCCTTTACCACTGACCCTTACCTTAGCTCCTTCTTCTATGCCTTTTGGAATTGAAACGGAGATATTTACTTCATCTCTTTTACGTCCACTTCCACCGCATTTCTTACATTTATTTTGTATTATTTCTCCTTCCCCATAGCATGTAGTACACGTTCTTTCAATGGTAAAAAAGCCCTGTTGAGTTCTAATTCTACCGCTTCCCTGGCATGTGTTGCACTGAACTGGTTTGATTGCTCCTTCGCTACCTGTGCCTTGGCATGTATTACATTTTATATTTGTCACATAATGTATAGGTGCTTGTATTCCTTTAAATGCATCTTCCAAGGTAATTTTAAGGTCGTAGCGCAGATCTGCTCCAGATACTCCTGTTGTACTTCTTTTTGTTCTTGACCTACTTGTACTGCCGCCGAATCCTCCACCAAAAAAATCGTTAAATATATCACTAAAATCCCCTCCAGCTTGGCTGAAATCAAATCCACCGGAAGCACCATCGTGACCATAACGATCATAACCTGCTCTTTTTTCAGAGTCAGATAGAACTTCATATGCAGCTGTTACTTCTTTAAATTTTTCCTCTGCTTCCTTATTACCAGGATTTCTGTCAGGATGATATTTTAATGCTAGTTTTTTATATGCCTTTTTTATCTCGTCAGTACTAGCATTTCTGCTCACTTCTAGCAGATCATAGTAGTCTTTTTTGTTCATATATAATAGCTCAGTATTTTACCTTTAAAGATAGGTATTACATATATGAATTTCAAGTATGACCTCTATTTCCTATAAAATATGGTGCACCCTGAGCGACTTGAACGCCCGACCTTTTGATCCGTAGTCAAATGCTCTAATCCAACTGAGCTAAGGGTGCTTGCACAAAGCTGACTTTAACAGATTTTATAGCTTATTTCAATTGGTTTAGCTAAAAATAAAACTCTTATCATGTATGAAACCTGTAAGAAATTGTACTAGCTCTCTTAAAGGATAACTTAAGTTAACAGTTTCCAATTACTTTGATTTTAGAACCGCTATCCGAATAAGAGCTTTTCACATTATACTGCCAAGCTGCTAACAAATAGCGGAATGACGGTTATAGTTAAATCTAAACTATTTTGGCTATATCAGAAGACGGGTTATGCAGAAACCTTAAAATACTTCTTGCTTGCCAAGGAGAATAAATACATTCCTACAAACAAGCAGATACTCAATATCGATGCATAGGAAAACTTGAAAATTAAATCTTTAATATATATTGATAAGCATTTACCTGCAGAAATTTTGTATAGTAGTCCAACACAAATAATCGTACTATCAATGACCGATGCTATAATTAAAGTGATGAAATTTGCCATATGAAAATTCAATTTGTTATCTAAGTGAGGAAAGTCACCTCTCCCCACTCGACTTCAAAACCTTACTATTACCCATAAGTATATAAATGGTAAAAAGCTGCTATTTTACTAATTCAATTTAGTACTATAAATAGACCTATGGTCTAAAAATGAAATATATGATGAAAGGAAGTATAAATACCTCAACTAGTGAATGGGCAGAAAGTGAATTTGGGATTGTTAATTTTGGCGATATAAGATTAAGTAAAAGGCTTTTAAAAGTAGTTAATAGTTTTGCTGAATCGCCTGAATGTTCAATAAATCAAGCTTGTAAAGATTGGTATCAAAGTAAAGCAGCTTATAGATTTTTTCAAAATGATGCCATTTCTGAAAGAAAGATATTAGACAGTCATATAGTTAAAACTGTTGAAAGAGCTAAAGAATATTCAACTATTTTAGCTATCCAAGACACGAGTTATATTTCATATAAAAATCATAAAAAGGCCAAAGGATTAGGGATTATAGCAGCAAGATTAAGATCTGAAACAACCAATTTTAAAACCCATGGATTAGTGATGCATACAACATTTGCAGTTACAACAGAAGGACTACCTATAGGATTATTAGATCAAAAAATTAGTACTAGACCTCCCTTAGCTGAAGACCTAAGAGAGTTGAAAAGGAGAAGCCATAACACTGCTGTTCCTATAGAAGAGAAAGAAAGCATACGGTGGATAGCATCACTAAAAGACTCTACTAATCACCCTGGATTAAAGGATGTTAAGGTAGTTACCGTTTGCGATAGAGAAGGAGATATTTATGATTTATTTGAAGTTGCTTCCACTAATCAATCTCTTTTTGTAGTAAGAGGAAATCAAAACAGAACAGTAAACAAGAGATCAACTTATTCTGAAAAAGGTGGTGAAAAGTTGTGGGATTTGATGAATCGTATGCCTTGCCAAGGAGAAATTCAAATAAGTATTCCTACCCGTGATAATAGGCCTAAAAGAACAGCAGTGTTAGAAGTAAAGTTTAGTAACTTTGTGATGAATGCATCAAAAAACAACGCTAGACGTAAGACTCAAAAACTTCCTAATTTAAATTTGAATGCTGTCTATGTTATAGAAAAGTATTCCCCATTTGGCGAAGAACCTATGAACTGGATCTTATTGACAAATATAAGTGTTAATAATTTTGAAGAAGCAGTAGAAAAAATACAATGGTATTGCTTAAGGTGGAGAATAGAGGTCTTTCATAAAATTTTGAAATCCGGTCTTAAAGTTGAAGAATGTAGACTCCAAACAGCAGATAGATTGATCCGCTTTCTTACAATAATGAGTATAATTGCATGGAGAATATTTTTTATTACATTAGTAGCTAGAACAAATCCCAATCTTCCTTGTACTATCATACTGACTGATGAGGAGTGGAAGGTTTTGTATACAAAAATGCTAAAAACAAAAAACTATCCTGAAGCCCCACCACCCATAAGAAAAATCGTGAGGTGGGTAGCTCAATTGGGAGGGTTTTTAGCTCGCAAAAATGACTTAGAACCAGGTCCTATAGCTTTGTGGAAGGGATGGAAACGTCTCTTTGATTTAGCAGAAGGATGGAGACTTGCTCATGAATCCTATATTTATGGGTAATAGTAAGCTTCTATTCAAGGCTTGTTGGTAAAGGTAAAAAGAAGATGGTGGCTATGACAGCTCTAATGCGTAAAATCATAGTAATTGCCAATGCGAGGCTTAAAGAAGCAGTCAATGTGAATTAAAAAAATCTGCATAGAAAATAGGTTAACGAATATGTGGATAAATACGTCTACACACATTTAAAGTATTTATACACATATTCGTTAACCATAAGATCTAAGCAGTAACTGTTGTTTGATACAAAATTTTTCTATGATTAAGTTAGGGTTTTTATTGTCAAAAATGCACTTTTTACTCGAATAAAAAACAAAATTACAAACAAAAGTTGTAATGAAACTAAATTCAAAAAATTTTAAAAAACATAGTTGATCCGATAATATAACTTGCGCCTTTGCAAACTTAATTTCCGGCAATAAGCTCTGCGGTAGAGGATATAGTGCTTTTAAGTTGTACCACAAATGCTCTCTTTCATAAATGCCTTGGTAATCCTTTATGTGAGGCTCTGTTTCTCCAAGTACTGCCACATCTAACCGATATACATCATTACTAAATGCTTGCTCATAATGAACACGAAAAGTACTAAACTTAAAACTTGGATTTAAGATTTTTAGCTCAAATGCGTTCTTTCTACCAAATGACAACACTGGTCCATCTTTTTCAACTTTTCTACCTGAATAGTCTGACAATAAGCTGCCGAATAAACTTTCATCTAAAATAAACCTATCAACGTTATAGTGATCATTGAAAATCCTCATTAGCCGCGATCTTGCTGGTAACGATAGTTTTGCAAGTTCTACTACTGCATCCACAAAAAAGTCATTTGGAACATCTTTTATTCCTATCTGTAATTCAAAAAAGTGCTTGCCAGGTGGCTCCTCAATAATTGTAATATCTTCTATATTTGCCCATTTTAGTGCTATTTTTAGTGATGCTGGAGTTCCTCTCAGTCTTTGAAATTTTACTCCTTCTACTACGGCTTTTCTTCTATCTTTTACCCAACGCAGTATCTCTTCTAAACCATATTCTTCTATTATCCACGGCAATGTTTCTTCTTCCAATCTAAATTTAAATCCTCTAATACAGCTTGGATCTACTTTATAATCTATCGCATCTACTAGCGCTCTTTCCTGCCTTGTTGAATTTGGTGGCAGTAACATTAATTCAACTCAATCTTTAAATTTCTCAAATTTGCACATTCATTTCCCAGAACCACAACATCCTCTTTTGGCTCGATTAATTCTACGTTTTCTACACCATCTACAAATAAATTCGCTATTATCCATGATCTTGTAACATTCCATCCCAGCCTTCTACTTGCTTCAAACTTCTTGATGAACTGTTCCTTAATTTCCTCCTTTGATATTACAGAACTTATGCTCATTCTGCTGTCAATATCTATTTCCTTAATATTGCAACCAATTACTGTTACTGTATCTGTTAAAACCCTTATATCATCTCTATTAACTTGCTTTCTTACAATTTCAAGTAGCTCTTCTAACACTATGCCAGTTATGGATAATTCTGTTGATAAGATTGAAATTTGTACTTTCCCTGGTATAGGTGATTCTACTAGTGCATCTTTTACTCTACTATCTGCTGACAGTGCATGATATTTATAATATTCCTTACTTCCTCCTGTTGACCAACCTGCTATTTTTGCTTTTACCCTCTTTCTAAATCTTTCATCCTCTTCTTCTTTTTCTCTCTCTACTCCATAAAACTCAGCCAAATTATCAACTGTCGCAAATTTAAGTAAGTTACTCTTTACTGCTTCATTTATTCTTTCTCTAAGCAAAAGTTCTCGCCATGCTGCTACTTCTAATATCTTCATTGCTGGATCACTTTCCACCAATCCTGTAAAGCTTGCATCACGCTTCACTAACTCTTCCTTCATCCGAGAAAAAATCTCTTCAAAGTTCAGTGGTTCGATAATATTTGGCTGCTGCATTTTTAAACAACTACTCCATTAATATTTATGAACTTACCTTCTGAAAGATAGACACCTTCTAAATTCAATGTTACTCTCCCTTCTTTTACTCCTTCAACTTTTACTTTTTCTAACTTAAACCTCTTTTCCCATTTTTCCAAAGCTTCTCCTGTTGCTGCATATATCTCAAGTGTTAAATCTCTATTTATTGGCTTATCCACTAACTCAAATAATCTCGACCCATAATCCCTTCTCATGATCCTACTGTTAACAGGAGTGGTCAGTATATCAATTATTGATTGCTTTAAGTGCTCTATTCCTTCTAACGCTTTTCCTGTTTTAGTATCCATTCCTTTCATTTTTAGTCTGCAAACACGTCTTCACTGCCTTTTCTTACTTTAAACCCACATGAAACTATATCTCCTACTCTTCCTATACTATAGCCATTTGCAAACACTGTTTTTGATCCTTCAGTTAATACTCTACTTTCTGTAAAATTATCTCCTTTTCGGCAAATTGGCTTACCATTTACAAAAACATTGTTACTCCCACTAATGCAAAAATGCGGTGTTACTTCTACACAATAATCTCCTACTCGCACAACCGATTTATTCATTTAATTAAGGTTTATTTTATCTGCCTTCAATTTTATTCCACTTTTTGTCATTTCTATTCTCGATCCCCCAGCTTTCAGTGTTATTTTGTCTACTACTTCAATCTCTAAATGATGCTTTTCCTTATCATATGTAAACTTCGTCCCATCTTGAAATTTTATACTATTTATTTCTTTTTTATTCTCTGGTGCATGGTATTTTTCCTGATATATTCCTGCTAACACCACTCCTAATGATAGTTCACCAAGAGGAGAAAATACCATAACCTGTCCATCAATATCTGGCGGAGACCAATCTCTATCTTTTCCTGCTTTACTTGTTATCCATGGCAGATAATCTGTTACAATATCTCCTATTTTAACTCTTACTTTTGCTTTTTCATAATCTATTTCTTTTACAACTCCTATACGAATGATATTCGCTAATTTTCTACTTAGCTCTGAAATTGCAAAATTATGATCCAACATTTATATTTCCCACGTTTATGGTATGTGGCTTAATCTTATTTTCTGTCCATATCGATTTACCTAAATGAAGCTGATGACTCCAATCAACCATCCACACCAAATACGCATCTAACTCCGGCCTAAATCCGTCAAGGCTTTGTTGCATAGCTAGTGTTGGTTGAGGTTATTGTAAGGAGAAAAGCTTATGGTTACTAACGCATTTTGTTGTAAAATAGGCATTTTTCAAACAAGTATAACTTATGCCACAAAAAATGAGAGTAAGTAACCAAAGAGAATATAATGAGTTTCTAAAAAAAAGAGGAAATGTTTTTCATTTTGTTAATCAAGCCATAGAAAATTGGTATGAAAATAGTCCAAAAGTTGCAGGTGGCAATAACACTTATAGTGATAAAGTTGTAATTTTAATACACATAATAGTTCATCTTTTTAGAATTGGCTTGAGACAAGCTGTAGGTTTTGTAAAAGGTTATATGGTACAAATAGGCAAAAAACTTAAGATTATCAGCTATACACAAGCTTCCAGAAGATTTAAAAAGCTTAATTTGAAGATTGATGACCATAGAAGCAATAAAGATGATCTGGAAAATGTTGAAATTGCCGTAGATAGCACTAGAGTTAGTATCTACAATAATAACGGTGGGCATAGTAAGCTTAATATTCGAAAAAGAAAATACAGTGGTTATGGTCAAGTAAGAAAATTACATGTTATTTTAAACATAAATGATAAGAAAGCAATAAGCATGAACTACACTAGTGGTGTTGCTGTAGACTATTTGCCGGTCTGCGATATGTTAGAAGAAGTCAGTGATAAATATAACATTTGTTCTATTCGAGCAGATGCGGCTTATGATATAAAAAGTGTGTATAAAGAATGCAGAAAATACAATATTGTGCCTATTATTCGCCCTAGGAAGGATACTAAAATTTGTTTAGCTGACTACTTATCAGAAAGAAACAAGTATATTAGTAGAATTAGGTCATATGAGAATTATGAAGATGGTATTAATGAATGGAAGAAAAAAGTTAAGTATGGAGCACGGTCTTATATTGAAGTCTTTTTCTATAGGTTGAAGCAAATATTTGGGTTTGGCTTGAAAAATAAATCAGAGGTAAATCGTGAAAAAGAGCTGTTAATTAAGTGCTACTTACTGAACAAATTTACTGATATTGGTATGGCTAAATTTAAATTAGCTGCGTAAGTTCATTGTGATTTACATGCCTATCAGTGCTATGCAACAAAGCCATTCTGGATTATCGCTAATTTGATAATTTAAAAAAATGACTTCCACTCCTAATTTCTTAAACTCTTCAAGTAATATCATCTGATATGCATACTTACGAGATAAACGATCAGGAGAATGAATATAAACCTTATCAATGTTACCTTCTGCTATTTTATCACGTAATTTTTCCAAACCAGGACGGATTATGTTAGAACCACTATAACCATTATCAATAAATTTATATTCATTTAATAATTTATGTCCATCCATACTAATTTGATTCTCTATAGCAGCAATTTGGCTTGCTATTGTATCTTCTTGTGCTTGCCTCCCTGAAGAAACTCTTGCATATAAACTAACTGTTACCATTTTACCGTCCTCAAATCTACTTTCTTATATTCAGAGTTTTCTTCCTTTTTGCTCGCTTTTATTGGTTTACTTAACACTAATTTTTCATATGCATCTAATAGATACAACTCTGCTAATCGATTTACTTCATAACTACAACTAATCCGCACTATTAATTTCTTGTTGCCCATGAGCTCTACCATATATTATCCATCGAGACATATGGTTATTTGATCATTAGCTCTATAAATAAATTCAACTCTCCGTTCTTTTTGTAGAAGCTTTCGAGAAATAGTCTTCTCAAGTTTCAGGTTTATTGCAATATTGTTGGCGGAGTCCTTGCAGCTATTTGTGCTAACTCTGTAGCCGATAGTGGTATTGTACGTGATAATTCCTTTAATTTCTGACCAAATTCTGCGGCTTTTTTATCATGAATTGCATCATCCTCATCAAATTGCACGACTTTCTTAACATCAGCCATAGCACTTTCAAAGTCAATCGCAACTTTAATTGGCGCTGCAAGCGTTAGCCCTAGCCCAATAGTCTCTATAATTTGTGACTTAAAATGTGCTTTGCTTGCTAAAAAACTTTGGTGACTACGTATTGCAGACCCAAGCTTACCATACTTACCTTTTAGCACTTCAATAGAAGAACCAAGTTTATATTGATCACTTACTAATGACTTAATATTTCTTCCACTTTTTCTTACTTCTTCATTAAATGAATGCAAAGCATCTCTCTTTTTCAAATATGCTTCTTTTGCTTTTGTTGCAGAAAACTTAGCTTTATCAAACTCAGCTTTTAAAGTTTTGCTTGGTTTCTCTATCGCTTTCATTTGTTTAGCTAAAGATTTTACCTGATCCTCAAAACCTTTCCATGACCTTCTACTAGTTAAAACATCACTACCCAACTGCTTAAATTTTGATACTGATTTTAAAGATGAGTCAAGCTTTCTTATGTTCTCACCAAGACGAGTAAGTTGACTACTACTTCCTTTTATTACAGTATTAAAGCTGCCATCTAAGACTGCTCCGATTTTTATAGATAACGTTGACATTTAGACCTCTTTGCTGTTTCTGCCCATAAGATAAATTCGTTAAATTCCATATCAAGAATGTGCTCAACTCCACCACCTATGATAGAGCCAAGCACTAGTATTTCTAATCTCAAGTTTTTTGGATAATTGGTGAAAAAAAATCCTTTAATACTTCTTGCATTTTTACATAATCAGCAATATCTAACTCTTCAATTGCTTCTTTTGCAACTGATGTCAGGTTGGCAGTCAAAGTCACTTCCTTATTTAGGTCACTACCATTAATGCGTTCTATTGCCAAATAGTCTCTAACTTTTGGACGTCTAATGGTAAGTTCTGAAACAGAAATTCCATCAACTGTTATTGGGTTATTAAGTGTTATAGCTTGCATGTTCCTCCTTAAAAAGTTAATTAAATAAAAGTCTATATCGGCTTTTACATAACTAATTTTTTTTACTATAGTTTTTGTGTTTGATTAACGATCCTTCATACTAAATTTCTCAATATAAAGATGATAGTAGGGTTTATTTTTCCTCAACTTGAATTAATTCTTGAACTTCATCGACAGAAAGACCTGTACACTTGACAATAGTGCTAATATCAACATTATTAGTCAACATCGCTTTTGCAACTTCAATCTTTCCTTCAATCTTTCCTTCAATCTTTCCTTCAATCTTTCCTTCAATCTTTCCTTCAATCTTTCCTTCTTTTTTGGCATCATCAAGTTTTTGAGCAAGGACAGCCTTTTCATCAAGAATACGCTTTATCTCTCCTTCATATGCTAAAAACTCCTTTTCTGACCAGTTAAACCTATTTAGCTCTTCATACGCTTTTTTGATTATTACGTCACTTCCTGTTATCCTTTCCAATTCTTCTTCACTTGTTTCATCAGCGTACTTAAAAAAATACACCCACTTCTCAACTATATTTGAAAGCTGATCTTCTTTGGTTTTGGGAAATTTAGGCAATTCAATAAATACAAAATAAAAATCTTTTAGATCATGTTCATTAGTATCTTCATCGCGAATAGTGTGCTTTGATTTATACTCGGACTTATCAGGAAATAAAATACAATCTGCTATAGCAATAAAGATAATTTCCTTAAGGTTATGGTATTGATCACCTTTATCTGCTTGTCTTGAATAGGCTTTAGCAGCGTAATATTGGGCACGTTTTTCAAAGCCTTTGGTTTTAGCGACCTGCATCTCAATTATCCATTGCACTCCTGTGGAATCTCTACATAGCACATCAACAATACTTTGCTTTTTAGATGCAATATCAGGATCTTGAATAGTACTTAAAAACTCTATATCCTGTATTGCATTTTTGCCAGTAAAGCTCAAAATATCATTTAGAAAGTGAATGAGGATATCTTTATTCTTTTCTGTACCAAAGATACGGCGGAATGCTACATCATTCTTAGGGTCGAGAAATTTAGATAAAGCCATAGCACAAATGCCTAAAAAACATCAATAATTATACAGTATTATCAGTAATTTTTCAATAAAGAAGTGAAAAGGCATCCGTCTATTACATTAAATCCCTAGAATCGTTTGCAGCAAGGCCATTTGATCCACACCGTTAATCTTACGGATCATATTCTCAGCATCGATTTCTATTAATTCATTACCACCTATCGTAAGTTTATAGTAATGGGCAGCTACAGTGCATTTTAGAGTGGCTTTTTCAGCAGGTTTCCAGCTACCAAAATCAAATTCTTTGAATATGCCTCTGAGGTTGATAATTACTCCTTCAATATCATTACTACCACTTCCTTGCATTCCACCACGAAGAGTTAAAGATACTGAATTTCCATTTATCAACCCAAATAGCCGAAAAAGCTCTGTATCGTATTCAGAAAAAGTGAAATCTGCTTCAAGCTTTTCCATGCCCATGTCAATATTTATTGGAATATCCATACCACCAGCACGGTACTCTTCTGTTTTTATGGTAAGCTTTGGTAGCGTAATTTCATCTATTTTTCCTGCATAACCACGACCATCTACAAATACGTTAAAATTTCTCAGTATTTTGGGTAACACTTCGCTTTCTCCTAACTTATTACACTATTATTTACAAGATGGGATCTGAATATTATTTGCTCAGCTGGATATGGCGGTGTAAACTCAAAATCAAAAGACACTTTTCCGCTTGCAATATTTGCCGGTGTATTGAGTTCGGGAGTTGCATAACATTTTCCACTGATAATCGCTCCTTGTACTTTTAAATTGGCCAAATAAGAATTCACCCCCTCAATCACATCATCTATATAAGTTTTGGTGATATTGCGATCAACTGCCCAGAGATGAGCTCGAAGTAAACTATCGTTAATTAAATCTGCAGTGCGCCTTACTGATAGAAAAGCCCATTTCGAATCGTTTGAACATGTTCTATTTCCCCAAAGCCTATAGCCATTTTGATGAATTATCGTTGTTACTTCATTTTCATTTAAATGGTTTGCTCTACAATTTGTATTACCGAGCGTAAAATCAATAGGCCTGCTTGTTCCAACAATACCATTTATCTCTTTATTTGAAGGTGAGTGCCAAAATCCTTGTTCGCTATCTACTTTTGCTATTAAACCAGCTACAAATGGGCTTGCTGGCAAGGTTCCTTCTTTTCCTTCAATAAATACCTTAACCCAAGGGTCAACTACGTAAACTCTTGAGCTGCCTACACTTTTTCTCCATTTTATTGCTTCTTCATCATTAGTATTTGGTCCATCTGCAACAATAATTGCTCTTAATTTTTCTGCTATGGAAATTAAAGCACTCACTACTGGATTTACTCCATCTATTTCAGGTAACTGATGAGTAAACTTAGGAGCAATTAATATTCTTGGAGCAATATGAACTATGCTTTCACTACTGAGGAATGCCTCTATCCCTTGATACTCTCCAGTCTCTTTATCAACACCGCCAATTATACTCTTCAGCGTCTCTTCTTCTTTTAGTTTTGGATCGCTGTTTTCACTTTCTTCAACTCGAATAACTACTACTGTTGCACCAACTTGAGAAAATATTCCATTTACTGCAGAAGGCAAAGTTCCTTTTTTCCCAAGCTTTGCTGCTTCTTTTAAGCTTCCCGCTATTAATACTGGACTACTCAGTGGAAATTTTTGCTCGTCAGCATCAGGTGCAGTACCAATTACACCTATCACTGATGATTTAGCTGTACGTACTGTCTTTGCTCCTGAGGTTACCTCAATAACATTTACGCCATGTAAAAATTCTTCAGCCATTTCTTTGTATTTTTTTCCTGAAATCATCTAGCAAAGTCTGTAGCTCATTTTCACTTTTAGCTTCTTCAATCTTTCTTTTGGCTAAATCTTCAAGCTCTTCACATTTAATTATTGCTTTTACTGCTTTTTTCACTTTTTCCTCAATTATTCTTGCCATTTCAATAACTGTAATACCACGTACTTTTGCTAAAGGCTCTATAATTTCTGCATCCTTTTCATTCATAGATTCTGGTGCTGCTAAAATGTTCTCTGCGGCTTTCGCTTGAATCTCATAAGATTTAGCTTTTTGGTGAGAATGCCCTGCGTATTGGTGAGTATAGTTATCATAATAAGCACGAAGATTAGAAAGTGCAGAAAACTTCGCATTTTGCAGTAACTCCAATTCAATGTCTTCTTGATTTCGCTGAGCAATTTTTCCTCCTTCTGTTAAACAATAGCTTTTTTGCCAATCAAAATCTTCTGGTGCTTCATACCAATCATTTCCAGTTGGCTTACTTTCAAGCGTTGTTGTTTCAACTTGTTTATCATTCTCAAATCTAATGTAGATAGACATTGTTTGTTACCTCCAGAGCTCATAGGTTTCAGATAATCCTGGACATTGCCAAGCCCTTAGCGTTCTCTCTACGTCCACCTCAAGCCCTTTGGTGAGAAAATTGCTGCGAAAATTATATATTCCCCACTGAATAAATTGACCATAGATTGTGCTATACGTGTGCTCACTTGCAAAGAACTCAGGTGTCTCACCAACTCTTTCACCTTCTGAGTGAAGATTAGATGACGTATAAAGTAACACTGTAACGGTTTTTCCTGCTGGAATGATTATGTTACCTGATGCAATAAATTCAGGACTGTTAATTTCATGCTGGTAAATACGTGTCCAAGTAATTCTCGAAATCTCTGACTTCCTTGTATTAGTTTTATCAGGTGTACCTATAAATAATCCTGCTCCTCCATAATTAACTTCTTCTTTATACCACATTGCAGATCCAACAAAGTTTAGAGTTTTACTTATATCTACATTGCTTGTGTTTTTTACGAATATTACTCCCAATTCAGCATGGCTTTGTTGCATAGCTAGTGTTGGTTGAGGTTATTGTAAGGAGAAAAGCTTATGGTTACTAACGCATTTTGTTGTAAAATAGGCATTTTTCAAACAAGTATAACTTATGCCACAAAAAATGAGAGTAAGTAACCAAAGAGAATATAATGAGTTTCTAAAAAAAAGAGGAAATGTTTTTCATTTTGTTAATCAAGCCATAGAAAATTGGTATGAAAATAGTCCAAAAGTTGCAGGTGGCAATAACACTTATAGTGATAAAGTTGTAATTTTAATACACATAATAGTTCATCTTTTTAGAATTGGCTTGAGACAAGCTGTAGGTTTTGTAAAAGGTTATATGGTACAAATAGGCAAAAAACTTAAGATTATCAGCTATACACAAGCTTCCAGAAGATTTAAAAAGCTTAATTTGAAGATTGATGACCATAGAAGCAATAAAGATGATCTGGAAAATGTTGAAATTGCCGTAGATAGCACTAGAGTTAGTATCTACAATAATAACGGTGGGCATAGTAAGCTTAATATTCGAAAAAGAAAATACAGTGGTTATGGTCAAGTAAGAAAATTACATGTTATTTTAAACATAAATGATAAGAAAGCAATAAGCATGAACTACACTAGTGGTGTTGCTGTAGACTATTTGCCGGTCTGCGATATGTTAGAAGAAGTCAGTGATAAATATAACATTTGTTCTATTCGAGCAGATGCGGCTTATGATATAAAAAGTGTGTATAAAGAATGCAGAAAATACAATATTGTGCCTATTATTCGCCCTAGGAAGGATACTAAAATTTGTTTAGCTGACTACTTATCAGAAAGAAACAAGTATATTAGTAGAATTAGGTCATATGAGAATTATGAAGATGGTATTAATGAATGGAAGAAAAAAGTTAAGTATGGAGCACGGTCTTATATTGAAGTCTTTTTCTATAGGTTGAAGCAAATATTTGGGTTTGGCTTGAAAAATAAATCAGAGGTAAATCGTGAAAAAGAGCTGTTAATTAAGTGCTACTTACTGAACAAATTTACTGATATTGGTATGGCTAAATTTAAATTAGCTGCGTAAGTTCATTGTGATTTACATGCCTATCAGTGCTATGCAACAAAGCCAGTCCGGTTTTGAAGCTTACTATTACCCATAAATATAGGATTCATGAGCAAGTCTCCATCCTTCTGCTAAATCAAAGAGACGTTTCCATCCCTTCCACAAAGCTATAGGACCTGGTTCTAAGTCATTTTTGCGAGCTAAAAACCCTCCCAATTGAGCTACCCACCTCACGATTTTTCTTATGGGTGGTGGGGCTTCAGGATAGTTTTTTGTTTTTAGCATTTTTGTATACAAAACCTTCCACTCCTCATCAGTCAGTATGATAGTACAAGGAAGATTGGGATTTGTTCTAGCTACTAATGTAATAAAAAATATTCTCCATGCAATTATACTCATTATTGTAAGAAAGCGGATCAATCTATCTGCTGTTTTGTATTAGATAGAACTTGATCTGACACTTTAAAAAAGTAAGTTATAAAATAATAAAAGAAAGGAGTGTTAGATATGAGTACGATACAAACAAAAATACTAAAACCAAAGTTAGGGTTATTAGAACTAGCAAAGCAATTAGGTAACGTATCACAAGCGTGTAAGGTGATGGGTTATTCGCGTGATACATTTTATCGATTTAAGGAGTTATATGAAAGTGGGGGAGAAGGAGCATTACATGAAATAAGTAAGAAAAAACCCCTATTAGCAAACAGAGTTTCCGAAGATATAGAAAGGGCAATAATTGGCATAGCTACAGAATTTCCAGCATATGGACAACAAAGAGCTGCAAATGAGCTGAGAAAAAGGGGTGTAATAATTTCCGAAGGTGGCGTAAGATCTGTATGGCTAAGAAATGACATTGAAACGTTCAAAAAAAGACTTAAAGCCCTTGAAGCAAAGGTTGCACAAGACGGCATAATTTTAACTGAAGAGCAACTTGCAGCATTGGAAAAAGTTAAAGAGCAAAGAGAAGCTCACGGTGAAATTGAAACAGAACACTCAGGTTATTTAGGGTCTCAAGATACTTATTACGTAGGCAATATCAAGGGCGTTGGGCGCATTTACCAGCAGACTTTTATTGATACATATTCGAGAGTGGCTTTTGCTAAGCTTTATACAGATAAAACTGCTATTACCGCTGCCGACTTGCTGAATGATAGAGTAATACCATTTTTCGATGTACAAAACGTGCCATTATTGCGCATTTTGACTGATAGAGGTACAGAATATTGTGGTAAACCAGAAAATCACGCTTATCAGCTTTATTTGGGAATTGAAAATATTGATCATTCAAGAACTAAAGCCAATTCACCACAAACTAATGGCATATGCGAAAGGTTTCATAAAACTATGCAAGATGAGTGTTACAATATTATCTTTAGAAAGAAAATCTACAGTTCTTTAGAAGATTTGCAGATAGATGTTGATCATTGGTTACGCTCTTACAATGAGACCAGGCCTCACTCAGGTAAATATTGCTATGGTAAAACGCCTATGCAGACTTTTCTTGATAGCAAACACATTGCTTTTCAGAAAAATATTAGTAACGTTAAACAAGAGACTGATATTAGTTTTAACTACCTCAATTCTTCTGTCAGTTAATTCGTTGCTGTCAGATTAAGTTGTGTCTAGTACAGCTGTTTGGAGTCTACATTCTTCAACTTTAAGACCGGATTTCAAAATTTTATGAAAGACCTCTATTCTCCACCTTAAGCAATACCATTGTATTTTTTCTACTGCTTCTTCAAAATTATTAACACTTATATTTGTCAATAAGATCCAGTTCATAGGTTCTTCGCCAAATGGGGAATACTTTTCTATAACATAGACAGCATTCAAATTTAAATTAGGAAGTTTTTGAGTCTTACGTCTAGCGTTGTTTTTTGATGCATTCATCACAAAGTTACTAAACTTTACTTCTAACACTGCTGTTCTTTTAGGCCTATTATCACGGGTAGGAATACTTATTTGAATTTCTCCTTGGCAAGGCATACGATTCATCAAATCCCACAACTTTTCACCACCTTTTTCAGAATAAGTTGATCTCTTGTTTACTGTTCTGTTTTGATTTCCTCTTACTACAAAAAGAGATTGATTAGTGGAAGCAACTTCAAATAAATCATAAATATCTCCTTCTCTATCGCAAACGGTAACTACCTTAACATCCTTTAATCCAGGGTGATTAGTAGAGTCTTTTAGTGATGCTATCCACCGTATGCTTTCTTTCTCTTCTATAGGAACAGCAGTGTTATGGCTTCTCCTTTTCAACTCTCTTAGGTCTTCAGCTAAGGGAGGTCTAGTACTAATTTTTTGATCTAATAATCCTATAGGTAGTCCTTCTGTTGTAACTGCAAATGTTGTATGCATCACTAATCCATGGGTTTTAAAATTGGTTGTTTCAGATCTTAATCTTGCTGCTATAATCCCTAATCCTTTGGCCTTTTTATGATTTTTATATGAAATATAACTCGTGTCTTGGATAGCTAAAATAGTTGAATATTCTTTAGCTCTTTCAACAGTTTTAACTATATGACTGTCTAATATCTTTCTTTCAGAAATGGCATCATTTTGAAAAAATCTATAAGCTGCTTTACTTTGATACCAATCTTTACAAGCTTGATTTATTGAACATTCAGGCGATTCAGCAAAACTATTAACTACTTTTAAAAGCCTTTTACTTAATCTTATATCGCCAAAATTAACAATCCCAAATTCACTTTCTGCCCATTCACTAGTTGAGGTATTTATACTTCCTTTCATCATATATTTCATTTTTAGACCATAGGTCTATTTATAGTACTAAATTGAATTAGTAAAATAGCAGCTTTTTACCATTTATATACTTATGGGTAATAGTAAGGAATAGAAGGCACCAAGCGCAGACTTAGACCTTGAAGCAGACATCGCAGCTGTAAAAAGCTTTTCACGAACGTTGCTTCTGCCACCACTTATTCTGCGATAACCAATAGTTTTACCACTTTCTTTCGGATGAGGTGCAACTCCAGCAAGACTTGCAATTTCTCCCCTACTTACATAACCAAGTTCTGGCATTAGACACAGAAAATCTTGAGATAATTTTGCACCTATTCCTGGAACTGTTTTAAGGATTTTTTGGCGCTTTTGTAACTCTGGATTCTCATCAATAATTTTTTGTATGGTATTGTTGAGCTCATCTATCTGGCTATTAAAGAATTCAATAGTTTTCTGACAGCTTTCTTTTATATGGTCGTTTTCAGGTGCTGCAAGCCTAGATTTCTCTTGAGCTCTCATTTTTGTAATGTCATCACGACGTTGACAAAGTGCAACTAAGGTTGTTTGTTCTTTTGACATAGGTGCAAATAGAGATAGAGTACTATAGCGTTCAAACCCATACTGAGCAAGGGCTCTTGCATCTGATTGATCAGACTTTGCTAAAGTTCCATGAGATAGAACAAAGCTTTTTACTTTGCGAGTATTAGCTCGATGTACAGCAATATCTTTATCAACAAGAAAATGTGCTAAGCCAAGCTCATATTTTCCAGTGTTTTCCAGAGTTACTAAAGAATTAGGTAAGATATTTGAAAAATCTTGAAACAATTGTTGCCAGCCAGCAGTATCATTGTCGAATTCGACAGCGTTCTTCTGTTTGTGAACTGCAACAACATTTTTAAATTTTCCGATATCAATGCCAATAAAATTTTGATAAGATGTAATCATAATAACCTCGATTAGTTTTAATTAATTTAAGATTGTAAACGGGTGCATACATATGTCCCATGCAACTATTCAAACGTATCGAGAGATGGGCTAGTGTACCTTGATCCGAACGGTTATAATACCAACAGTTGGTCGGTCGCACACGCCCGTGATAACTCTATTCCTATAGTGAGTAGGGTTATCTTCCCTCTTATCTCCTTTATATCATATTTTTAACTTACAACAGTTGGAATTTAGGAGAAATAAACGCATGTTTTCCAGTTGGTAGTGTAGAGGAAAGAGGGAATAAATTTGTATTGGGAAACGATAAACTTTCAGGGCAACGTTGGAATTTAAAACACAAACCAATTTTAGAAAGGTTTAGCGTTACTCACAACTATAAAGTAGAAAATTATACAGATCAGAAGGTCAGAAAATATGTTTTAGCAGAACACAACGTTTACTATAAAAATGACTCAGATTCAGAGCAAAAAGACTCAATACACGAATTAGAAAATTACATTTTAGTGTTTTACCCAGGAGTACTTAGGTGGCACGAACATCGACATTTGCACAGAAGTTGGAAAAGTAGTCAAGTAATATCTCTAATAAGCTAAGCATTTATATTTAGATCCTCATATATTATATTAATAATAGGTAAAAGTGTATGAAATAAAAAGAAAAAGACTTGCTTTCTTATGCTAAAATAGACATGACTTGAATAGCAGCAGGTAAATATAAGAAATTTATCTGACGCTAGAAAAGCTAATTTTGTGAGGTATGAAATGGTGCGCCAAGAAGTGCTTGGAGAACAGTTGGTGAAAATCCAACATAAACAAAGTCTAGCCAACAGTTTAGAACAGACCACTATGTTGCATGAGGTAACGAGTGTAATAGAGCTAGTGGAATGGACAATGCAGGGTACAACGAAAGTGAAGGGATTGAGTCCCGAAATACCTGAAGACATAGAGGTCGACATTTTCATTTCGGTGGAAGACAGCATGAGGGATAATGCAAAGGCGAGTTATCACTCACTCTATCGGGATCTGAGACCGTGCCATGTATTGAAATGGACTTCAAGTGAACTTGGGAGATCCTATGCATTCCTATAAAGGTACGCTGGAACAAGTCAACAAAGGCAAGAACTAGCGGAAGATGCAGAGGAAGTCGGACTGATTGATAGTACTCGGAGTGTGGGAAAGCCACGTACAAGGGGAAGCGATCAGCAATATAGTAACTGGTATAGGGATTGCTATGCCAATACAACGGAGGTTGGAATAACATGCAAGATAAACTAAACCAGATAGCAGTAAGAGCAAAGCAAGATAAGCGACTGAAATTCACATCGCTAATACATCTAATAAATGTAGGAAACCTTGCAGAGTGTTATAAAGAGCTAAAGCGTAACAAGGCTTGTGGAATAGACTGGGTAACAGTGGAAGCTTACGGAGAAAATCTAAAAGAGCGACTGGAAGGACTAGTGGATAGTATGAAGGGAAAGCAATATCAACCACAACCGGTGAGGAGGGTGTATATACCAAAAGCCGGAAGTAAAGAGAAACGCGGACTCGGAATACCATCAACTGAGGATAAGTTGGTACAGATTATGCTGAAGAAGATATTAGAAAATATTTACGAGGCAAACTTTCTGGACAGCTCATATGGATTTCGACCTGGAAGAAACTGTCATCAAACGGTAAATGCACTAGATAAAGCAGTTAGGTACAAACCAATAAACTACATTGTAGAAGTGGATATCAAGAAGTTCTACGATAATATACAGCATAAATGGCTAATGAGATGTCTAAGGGAACGAATAACTGACCCAAATTTACTGTGGTTAATAAAGCGTTTTCTTAAGGCAGGGATAGTTGAAGCTGGATATTATGAAGCAACAAAACAAGGTACACCCCAAGGTGGTATAGTAAGTCCTGTATTAGCAAATATATACTTACATTATGTGTTGGATTTATGGCTTGAAAAGAAATTTAAACCAAGATCCAGAGGATATATACAACTAATAAGGTTTTGCGACGATTTTGTGGTTTGTTGCGAAAGTAAGGTAGACGCGGAAGAATTTCTGGAATTACTGAAACAAAGGTTAAATAAATTCGGGTTGGAAGTATCTGAAAACAAGACCAGAGTAGTAAAGTTTGGCAAGAGGGAGTGGCAACAAGCGATAAGAGAGAAACGAAGGACGGAAAGTTTCAATTTTCTGGGGTTTACGCACTATGGTGCAAAAAGTCGTCTTGGTAGATTAATGATGGGACATAAAACCTCAAAGTTAAATCTAGCCAGAAAACTAAAAGAAATCAAAGAGTGGTTGGAAAAAGTCCGCGGAAGTATTCGACTTAAAGATTGGTGGCAAGTACTGAAGGCTAAATTAACAGGACACTATAACTACTTTGGTATTAGCGGAAATTATTGGTGTTTAAAACAATTTTATACATCAGTAAGAAAGCTAGCATTTAAATGGATAAATCGGCGTAGTCAGAAAAAGAGTATGACCTGGGAACAGTTTGTACACTACGTAGAAGTAAATCCATTACCAAAGCCAAAAATACATTTTTCTTTATATGCATAAGAGGGACGACTGTGAAAACTAATATTGATGAGCCGTGTGCGGGAAATCTGCAAGCACGGTTCTTTAGGGGGAGTTGTAGTAATAAAACTCAAACGAGAGGAGTAAAGCTACAGCTTCTACCAAACAGTTTTAGCAAGAGTAAGTTTTTTAAAGAAGTATCAAGTAACGATATTAATAAAAGAAATGAAGAAGGAGAGACGATATTGCACCAAGCAGTAGAAATCTCCGATTACACAACAGTGAGGTTATTAATAAAAAAAGGGGCAGAGGTTAATGCAAGAGATAAAAATGGTTATACACCTCTGCACTGTGCAGTATTCGCAAAAAGTTTAGAAAATGTAAAAGTGCTGCTAAGAGAAGGAGCAGAAGTAAATGCCACTCAATATGTCACTGGATGTACGCCACTCCACTCTGCGTGCAAAGGAGCAGGAGTTGAAATAATAAAAGAGCTGGTAAAGGCTGGAGCTGAAGTTAATCAACTGAATAAGTACGGCGCAACGCCAATGTATTACATCTGGGAAAGTGAAAAGTATCGTCTATGTGATAGCAAAGAGAGTGAAAAGGCGAGTAAATTTTTGAGAGAAAAAGGAGGAATAACAAAAAGTAGAGAACTGACGTGCTATGGAATAGAGGGGCTAGTGGGAGAAATAGCAGACATGTTGAATGGGAGTTATTTGCCGGAGTTAAAAATAATAGAGATAGGAGAAATAAGGAAGAGAGACAAATCGCTAATAAAGAAAGAATGTCAAAATTTAGCAAGCAAGATAATGAACCAAGTGAACGAAATGATAGATGAGGTAGCGAAAAGGAAGGTTTAAAAGAGGGATTTAAATTTAAAGAAAAGGTGAGGTGGATTATGTTAAAGCTTGGCAAATTTAATAAGTCAGCAAAAGAATTATTAGAGAACTCATATAAAAATATTTATGAAAGAGACAGAACAGCTCTGCATTATGCAATAGACGCAAAAACAGTGAGGTTATTAGTCGAAAAAGGAGTGAATGTGAATGCAGCAGATGTAGGAGGATACATAGCACTGCACCTAGCGGTAACGGAGAAACGTTTAGAAGTCGTGAGAGAATTGATAAAATCAGGAGGGAATGTAAATGCTGAAGAGTATGGCAGTAAATGTACTCCATTGCACCTTGCATGTATGGTGGGGAAAGTAGAAATAGTAAAAGAGTTAGTGGAAGCAGGAGCAGAAATAGAGCAAGAAGATAAGTTCGGAATGACAGCAATGGATTATGCGAAAAATAGTAAAGAGATAACCGAGGTATTAAAGAAAGAAACAGACAGAATTGAAAAGCTATTTATGAAGGGCTAAAAATATGGAGAAAGAAATAGAAAAGAAAGTAATGAATTTAGAGAAAAAAACGTTAGAAGAGCTAAGGAGAGTTTGGAAGAAGGTATATGGAGAAGAAGCGCCTAGATACTCAAAGAAATATCTGATACCAAGATTATCTTATAGAATGCAGGAGGAAGCGTATGGAAAAATGTCAAGAAAGGGGACAAAAAGACTAGAGTATCTGGCAGATCGGCTAGAGAAAGGAAAAAGAATAAGTAGCGATAAACTACCAGTAGAAGGGACAGAATTAATACTAGAGAGAGGAGAAGAGACACATGCGGTAATGGTAACAGATAAGGGTTTAATCTACAGAGAAGAATTTTACACGTCATTATCAGCAGTAGCCGGAAAAATAATGGGAATGAGCTACAATGGGCCGCTTCTATTTGGAATGAGAGATAAGGAGAAAGAATGCTGAAAGAGGTAAGATGTGCGATATATACTAGGAAGTCAAATGAAGATGGTCTAGAACAAAAGTTTAATAGTCTTGATGCGCAGCGAGTAGCATGTGAGAAATATATAAAGAGCAAAGAAGGTTGGGTAGCATTGGCAAAAAGGTATGATGATGTCGGCTATTCAGGAAAAAACTTAGAAAGACCAGCGATAAAGGAATTGTTTGAAGATGTAAAAAAAGGAGAAGTAGATTGTGTAGTAGTATATACGCTAGATAGGCTATCAAGGGAAACAAAAGACAGCATTGAAGTAACATCATTTTTTAGAAGGCATCGAGTAAATTTTGTAGCAGTAACGCAGATATTTGATAATAATACGCCAATGGGAAAGTTCGTGCAAACAGTGTTATCAGGAGCAGCACAACTAGAAAGAGAGATGATTGTAGAGAGAGTAAAAAATAAAATAGCAACATCAAAAGAGCAAGGGTTATGGATGGGTGGAACTTTACCGCTTGGGTATGATGTAAAAGATAAAGAATTAATAATAAATGAGAAAGAAGCAAAGACAGTGAAGCATATATTTGAAAGGTATTTTGAGCTGAAGTCAATGGCAGAACTGGCAAGGGAATTAAACAAAGAAGGATACCAAACAAGGTCTGATATTTTTAAAAAGGCAACGGTGAGAAGAATAATAACGAATCCAATATATATGGGAAAAATCAGGCATTATGAGAAAGAGTATGAAGGAAAGCACGATGCAATAATAGAAAAAGAAAAATGGCAAAAAGCACAGGAATTGATAAAGGATCAGCCATATAGAAAAGCAAAATATGAGGAAGCATTGCTTAGGGGAATAATTAAGTGCAAGAGCTGTGAAGTAAACATGACGCTGACATACTCAAAAAAGGAGAATAAAAGGTATCGATACTATATATGTAATAATCACTTAAGGGGAAAAGGTTGTGAATCAATAAATCGGACTGTAGTAGCCGGAGAAGTAGAAAAAGAAGTGATGAAGAAAGCGGAGCAGCTATATGAAAATTGGAAAGAAAAGACCGAAGAAGAATGGAAAAATTTAAGTTTTGGAAAGCAGAAAGAAGTAGTGAAAAAGTTAATAAAGGGAGTAATGGTAAAAGAAGGTGAAATAGAAGTGAGTTCAGAGGATAAGGTGGAATTTATACCAATGTGGTTAAAAAAGAAAGGAAATAAATGCACAGTAGTAGAACCGGAAGGCAAAACAAATAATGCGCTACTCAAAGCAGTGGTAAGAGCCCATCTGTGGAAACGTCAACTAGAAGAGGGAAAATACTCAAGTGTGAAAGAGCTGAGTGCCAAAATTAATATAGGTACAAGACGTATACAACAAATTTTAAGATTGAATTATTTAGCTCCAAAAATAAAGGAAGACATAATAAATGGGAGACAGCCAAGTAATTTGAGGCTAGTAGATTTAAAAGAAATACCGATGCTGTGGAGTGGGCAGATGGAGAAATTTTATGTGTATTAAATAAGACTCAACCTGACAAGTCAGTTATAATAACCTCTATTAATCACACGTATATTTATTACAATTTTAGACAAAACTGTTAATATAGAAACTATACTAGACAACGACAGTCGAAATAGCATGTAACTATATATTTGCAGCATACATTCTTTTAACTACTATTGAATGGCAATAAGGATCATAATAAACCATTTTGTGAATTTTTCATAATATCTAATTAAAAACTCTGGGGCAAAAATTAAAGTAACTAATCTCTACCCCGTAAACATTAGCAACTAGTAACCATATTATCTACTACACTAGTGACACCAGGGACAGCCCATGAAGCAGTTCTTGCTTCTTTACGTTCATCAAAATTTCTTATTTTACCTTTGAGAGTCACTTTACTACCATCAACCTCTACTTGAACATTATTTGCATCTATGCGCGCATTACGCTCAAACTCCTTAGTAATTTTATCTTTCACCTCTACTGCATCAACACTAGGTTTTACTTTTATATCATTAGTAAAATATGTCACTCCGTATAGATGTTGTACAGCTTTTCCTGCATATTCTTTCTGATAATAATACTCAACATCACCAGTTAAAGTTAAATGTCCATTTTCCAAAGTTACTTTAATTTGTTGATGCGGGACAAAAAAACTCCACTTCAAAGTAGTAAGAGCAGCTTGGACTATGTCATCATCATTTCTCTTGTAGTCTGGTGTAAGATCCACTTCTAACTCATTAGCTATACCTTTAATTTGTTTAAGTTTTTGTACTGCTTTTTCAGCTAAACATTTTTCAGCATAGCTTTTGACTTTACCACCCAATATGACTACACTATTATCCTTAATTGAAATAGTTATATTTGATTCATCAATACCTGGTTCAAATCGTAACTTGTCCATAACGTTCGTATATAATTCACCACTTGTTACCATAGAGCCTCCAAATTTATAAAAAACCTCACCTCCAAGCCTTAACGTAGGTAAGAAACAAGACATTTTATAATATCTCAATTAAATGATTGTTTGTCAAGCAAATTTTTCGTAATAATTTAATTTATTTTTTGATGACATTACCAGCAAAAGTAGAGAAGACGTTTTTGTCATGAAAATAATGAATCAAATTTCTAAAACAAGTGATGAATGCCTTTGACCAACAGTGAGTAGAAGATTAAGTGTATTTGCAATTGGTGCTTAAAGCCTAATAGGCAATTTAAATGACTCAAGTATTTGATTTACACGGCAAGACATCAATTATCACAGGCGCTTCAGGCGTTCTTGGAGAGCAATTTGCTCGCACTTTGAGTGATGCAGGTGTACGTGTTTTGCTTATAGGCTGAAGGATAGAGAAACTTGAAGCATTTGCTTTGGAGATTAAGAACTCCAAGGCCATCCAAATTGATATATACCAAATAAAGATCGATATCTGCGTAAATAATGCTGGGATTGCTTCTTTGACACCTATCTTTAAGGAAGATAAAATACTGATTTTGAAAGCATTATTCAAACGAACTTGATAGGTGTGTGGTATGTAACAAAAGCAGTTGCTGGTCATATGAAATATAACAACATTCATGGTAGGGTCGAGAACTGGCGCGCCTCTTTAGGGTTTGGTGGCTGATCCATTATTTTCATGTTGGTCCTCAATCCAAAATTCCCATGTTTACGTTTCCAATTCCCGCCTCATCAAACGCAGCATGCGGATTTCCCGCACTACGCTTTCCTAGTAGATTCTTACCAAAGTTTATAACATATTGTGCTGGTAAGGCTTTCGGAACGTAATATCTTATTCTATAGTCCGAATATAGACCAAGGGTCTCATATATACATTCGCTACTCCACCTTTTCCAACCAAATCCTTTTGCTTTTCTGGCTTGCATCATATTGCGTCTTGTTTTCTTCTCTACCCACTGTTTAACGTAGCTGAAGCTTCGACTTGAGTTTCCTATTCTAAAGTAGTTTACCCACCCTCTCAATATCGGATGGCTTTGTTGCATAGCGAGTAGAGATGGGAGAAAAAAAGGGAGAAAATCTAAAGAAAGTGGTTACTCTATTAAGAAATGAACATTTTGTAGAGTATATGCCACAGAAGATGAAAGTCAGTAGTCATAAAGAGTATAATCAATTTTTAGAAAAAAGAGGAAATGTCTTTCATTTTATCGATGAAGCTATAGAAAACTGGTACGAAAGTTCAGAAAAAATTCCTGGAGATTTATAGCGATAAGGTTGTTATTGCAGTACATATAGTTGTTAATCTATTTAGAATAGGCTTAAGGCAAGCAGTTGGATTTATAAAAGGATATTTACAAAGTATAGTGAAGAATCTCCAAGTATTCACAAGCTTCTCGTCAAACTTAATTTGAAATTATGTGACCACAGAACAGATAAAAATGACATAGAGAATATTGAAATTGCTATAGATAGTACTGTAATCCATATTTATAGTAACAGTACTCAACATAACAAAGATAACGCCAAGATAAGGAAGTATAATGGTACAGATCAAATAAGAAAGCTACATGTTGCTTTGGACGAAAACAGCAAAAAGGCAATAGCAATTCGATATACTAATTTTCTGTAACCGTTCACGGAAATAAGGTGGTTTACAAAGTAAGTATAAAAGTGTAAAGAGATAGGAAGCTAAATATGGAATGGGTAAATGACAACAGTGCTGCAAGAAAAGGTTGTAGCAGAAAAGGCTAATCTCAAGGAAGAAATAAAAGCACTGATCAGAGAAAATGATAGCTTGAAAGCAAAAATAGTTGAATTAGAAGACAAATTGGGCTTAAATTCGCAAAATTCTCATCGCTGCCACCATCACGAGATATATATCGTAAGAAAGCAAAAAAGAAAAGTGATAAAAAACCAGGAGGTCAGCCAGGACATAAGGTGCATAAGCGTGAATTAATGGCTGCAGACGAGGTAGTGAGATGCACAATTGATACAATTTGTATGTGTGGAGGTAAGATTACTTTAGAAGATGAAATTATTCATCAGAAGGCAGAGTTGCCAGAAATTAAGCCAATTGTAACTGAGTACAGGTTGCAAAGAGGACATTGTAGCAGTTGTGTTAAAAGTCAATAGAAAAATTGATGTAGCTGTGAATAAGTACTTAAAATTTGTGTGGGCGTACTTATTCACAGCTATGCTATTGCTATATAGAAGCAGTTTTAGGGCTATACTCCTCAGTAAACAGTCTACCGTCTCTTACTAAAGAGTTAGCAAGGATAAGTAATTTTCTCATTGCAGCAGTAGAGGTAACTTTATATGGTTTTTTATATTGATTGTATAGCCTATCAAAGAAGATTTTTATATAAGAATTGTACCTTTGCGCACTAAGAATGCACATATGTAAAACCTTTCTAATTTGTGATCTACCACCCTGAATACACCTTTTTCCCTTACTAAAACCACTATCTCGATTAAAAGGTGCAACTCCGGAAGGCTTTGTTGCATAGCACTGATAGGCATGTAAATCACAATGAACTTACGCAGCTAATTTAAATTTAGCCATACCAATATCAGTAAATTTGTTCAGTAAGTAGCACTTAATTAACAGCTCTTTTTCACGATTTACCTCTGATTTATTTTTCAAGCCAAACCCAAATATTTGCTTCAACCTATAGAAAAAGACTTCAATATAAGACCGTGCTCCATACTTAACTTTTTTCTTCCATTCATTAATACCATCTTCATAATTCTCATATGACCTAATTCTACTAATATACTTGTTTCTTTCTGATAAGTAGTCAGCTAAACAAATTTTAGTATCCTTCCTAGGGCGAATAATAGGCACAATATTGTATTTTCTGCATTCTTTATACACACTTTTTATATCATAAGCCGCATCTGCTCGAATAGAACAAATGTTATATTTATCACTGACTTCTTCTAACATATCGCAGACCGGCAAATAGTCTACAGCAACACCACTAGTGTAGTTCATGCTTATTGCTTTCTTATCATTTATGTTTAAAATAACATGTAATTTTCTTACTTGACCATAACCACTGTATTTTCTTTTTCGAATATTAAGCTTACTATGCCCACCGTTATTATTGTAGATACTAACTCTAGTGCTATCTACGGCAATTTCAACATTTTCCAGATCATCTTTATTGCTTCTATGGTCATCAATCTTCAAATTAAGCTTTTTAAATCTTCTGGAAGCTTGTGTATAGCTGATAATCTTAAGTTTTTTGCCTATTTGTACCATATAACCTTTTACAAAACCTACAGCTTGTCTCAAGCCAATTCTAAAAAGATGAACTATTATGTGTATTAAAATTACAACTTTATCACTATAAGTGTTATTGCCACCTGCAACTTTTGGACTATTTTCATACCAATTTTCTATGGCTTGATTAACAAAATGAAAAACATTTCCTCTTTTTTTTAGAAACTCATTATATTCTCTTTGGTTACTTACTCTCATTTTTTGTGGCATAAGTTATACTTGTTTGAAAAATGCCTATTTTACAACAAAATGCGTTAGTAACCATAAGCTTTTCTCCTTACAATAACCTCAACCAACACTAGCTATGCAACAAAGCCACTCCGGAAAGGCTGGATATTTCTTTATGTTGGAGAGTTCCAAGCTCGGGTAGATAACAAATAAAAGTAATAGCTGTTATTGCACCTACACCAGGTATACTAGTTATTGACATGTACTTTTTTTTAAGCTCTTGATTTTTATCGACTAATTCCATTACCTCATCTTCTAAGACTTGAATTTGATTTTGTAAAACTGCAAGTAGCTCTTCCATTTGTTTGATTATAGATAAATCGGTTACTTGATGAGCTTGGGTTTTTTGTATTTTTGCTATTTCTACTAGTTGATTCCTGCGAGATAATTTTTGCTTCAAACAGTCAATACTACTAACTTTTAAAGGAGTGACACGCATGTCTGTATTACTAACCTTACTATTACCCATAAGTATATAAATGGTAAAAAGCTGCTATTTTACTAATTCAATTTAGTACTATAAATAGACCTATGGTCTAAAAATGAAATATATGATGAAAGGAAGTATAAATACCTCAACTAGTGAATGGGCAGAAAGTGAATTTGGGATTGTTAATTTTGGCGATATAAGATTAAGTAAAAGGCTTTTAAAAGTAGTTAATAGTTTTGCTGAATCGCCTGAATGTTCAATAAATCAAGCTTGTAAAGATTGGTATCAAAGTAAAGCAGCTTATAGATTTTTTCAAAATGATGCCATTTCTGAAAGAAAGATATTAGACAGTCATATAGTTAAAACTGTTGAAAGAGCTAAAGAATATTCAACTATTTTAGCTATCCAAGACACGAGTTATATTTCATATAAAAATCATAAAAAGGCCAAAGGATTAGGGATTATAGCAGCAAGATTAAGATCTGAAACAACCAATTTTAAAACCCATGGATTAGTGATGCATACAACATTTGCAGTTACAACAGAAGGACTACCTATAGGATTATTAGATCAAAAAATTAGTACTAGACCTCCCTTAGCTGAAGACCTAAGAGAGTTGAAAAGGAGAAGCCATAACACTGCTGTTCCTATAGAAGAGAAAGAAAGCATACGGTGGATAGCATCACTAAAAGACTCTACTAATCACCCTGGATTAAAGGATGTTAAGGTAGTTACCGTTTGCGATAGAGAAGGAGATATTTATGATTTATTTGAAGTTGCTTCCACTAATCAATCTCTTTTTGTAGTAAGAGGAAATCAAAACAGAACAGTAAACAAGAGATCAACTTATTCTGAAAAAGGTGGTGAAAAGTTGTGGGATTTGATGAATCGTATGCCTTGCCAAGGAGAAATTCAAATAAGTATTCCTACCCGTGATAATAGGCCTAAAAGAACAGCAGTGTTAGAAGTAAAGTTTAGTAACTTTGTGATGAATGCATCAAAAAACAACGCTAGACGTAAGACTCAAAAACTTCCTAATTTAAATTTGAATGCTGTCTATGTTATAGAAAAGTATTCCCCATTTGGCGAAGAACCTATGAACTGGATCTTATTGACAAATATAAGTGTTAATAATTTTGAAGAAGCAGTAGAAAAAATACAATGGTATTGCTTAAGGTGGAGAATAGAGGTCTTTCATAAAATTTTGAAATCCGGTCTTAAAGTTGAAGAATGTAGACTCCAAACAGCAGATAGATTGATCCGCTTTCTTACAATAATGAGTATAATTGCATGGAGAATATTTTTTATTACATTAGTAGCTAGAACAAATCCCAATCTTCCTTGTACTATCATACTGACTGATGAGGAGTGGAAGGTTTTGTATACAAAAATGCTAAAAACAAAAAACTATCCTGAAGCCCCACCACCCATAAGAAAAATCGTGAGGTGGGTAGCTCAATTGGGAGGGTTTTTAGCTCGCAAAAATGACTTAGAACCAGGTCCTATAGCTTTGTGGAAGGGATGGAAACGTCTCTTTGATTTAGCAGAAGGATGGAGACTTGCTCATGAATCCTATATTTATGGGTAATAGTAAGTATTACTAACATAACGTGAGATGATGCTACAGTCTATTTTATCAGTTTTAGTAGCAATACCAAGGCTTTTTGCATAATCTCTCACCCATCTTGGTTGAATGACATATACTTCAAAACCATGGCTTAATAAAGTATAAGCACATAATTTTTCGTACCCACCAGTTGCTTCAAGTCCAACTTTGGTTACGTTATGTAAACGCAAAAAGTCGATTATTTGATCAATAGCTTGAACGTTATTTTCAAATACTTTATGATGTCCAAGTGGATGAATATGGATATCTAGTTTATTTTTGCTAATATCAATGCCAGTAATAATATTTGATAAATTCATAATCCCTCCATAAATAATGTGTATACTGCATTTTCCACCCTTATATACGAGCCTAAAAGCTCAACCAGTTGTTCGGAACTTTCAGTATAATAAACCAGAGAGGAGAACCTTGCTGCAAAACGGTCCTTATGACCAAGAGTATGTACGGTTCCTCCTCTCTGCGTGTCTTTATACCGCCATTTCGTGACATTTATAAAGACTTGTTTTTAACATATAAGAGTATGTAATAAAAGAATTACAGCAAATTTACCCGAAGGTGTTGCAAGAGATTTTCTAGGACCCAATGCTAAAACAGTTATAAGCAGCCTTAGCGGCTTTTTTATTAACTCAAAAAGAGAGGTACAGCAAATTTTGGGCAGTATTTTTAATCTAAATATAAGCCTTGGTTTAGTCTCAAATACTGAACGCAGGGTATCGAAGAAGTGTGCATCTGAATATGAGAAAATGAAGGAAGAGTTGCAAGGAAGCGAGTATTTGCATATAGACGAAACAGGGCACAGAAATCAAGGAAAGAGAGGCTGGAGTTGGGTAATAACAAACAAAGCGTTGACACTTCTGAAGGTAAGCGAGTCTCGTGGTAAGAAGGTGTTGAAGAGTTTACTGCCAGAATATGATGGTATAGTTGTGAGCGATAGATACGCTGTATACAATTACTTCAATCGTGAAAATAGACAGATATGTTGGGCACATCTGGCAAGAGATTTTGAGAGATTTGCCCATAGTAAAAATGTTGAAGTGAGCAAAATTGGCCAAGCACTAAAATCGCTCAGCAATAAGGTGTTTGTAGTAGATAAGGCAAAAAAACAAAATTTGATAGATAATTTGAGATTTTATCGACTGGTGCGAAAAATTCGGAAAAGGGTAAAACATTTTTTACGTAAAATGACGAGGGTTGCAAATAGCACTCAAGCTTCAAGAATGGCCGCTAAGATGTTACGATCTGAGGATATGATGTGGAAGTTTTTAAGAAAACCTGAAGTGATAGAAACAACTAATAACCTTGCAGAACGGCAAATTAGACGGTACGTAATTTATCGTAAAAACAGCTTTTTCACCTGGTCAGAACGTGGAGAAAGATTCGTGGAAAGAATGTTGTCGATATTTTTGACATCACGTCTAAATGGCCAGAACCCCTTTCAAAAGCTACAGAATCTAGTAGCTGTCACTGCTTAGTTCTTTAATTCATTCTCACAATCCGTGAACGGTTACAATTTTCTTTCACATGATAGCATCTAAAATACTAAAGGAAATGGGTGATATCTATAAGATTAAGTCTCTGCGTGCAGATGGAGCTTATGATACAGATAATTTATATAAGTTGTGCAATCAATACAATTTGAAACCCATCATAAAGCCAAGAAAAAATCTGCAGCAATATAGATTATCTATCAGAAAGAAACAACAACATTAGTATAAGGAAAACTTACAATTTAACCCACTGGAAAAAGAAGACAAGGTATGAAATACGTTCACGTATCGAGAGTTTTTTCCTGAGGCTCAAAAAAACATTTGGATTTAGTTTTAAGAATAAATCTGAGGTAAATCGCTCTCAAGAGGTGCTTTTAAAATGCTATTTGATTAATAACTTTACTGATATAGGTATGCCTATTTTCAAATTTGCCTCGTAAATTCCTTTCATTACTCCTCCTCATTCCTTGCCATTCAACAAAGCCACCCATCTTGAAAACTTCAGAAAAACTTACTTGTCGCTTTTAACCTGCTTAAATTTCCAAAACCAATCTATTTGGATCTTCTATGTAATTTTTGATTTTCACAAGGAAAGTAACTGCTCCTTTGCCATCAACTATTCTGTGATCGTAAGAGAGGGCAATGTACATCATAGGTCTGATTTCAATTGAGCTACTTACAGCAACTGGTCTATTTTGTATTGAGTGCATGCCAAGTATTCCAGATTGCGGAGGGTTTATTATCGGAGTAGAAAGAAGTGAACCATACACACCACCGTTTGAGATAGTAAATGTTGCACCTTCCATTTCCGATACTTGCAGCTTACCTTCTCGTGCTTTTTTGCCAAGAGCAACTAAAGTTAGTTCAATTTCAGCAAATGACATTTGATCAGCATCACGAATAACTGGTACAACAAGACCTTTGTCAGTGCCAACAGCAACACCTATGTCATAGTAATTTTTATATACAATTTCATCACCTGAAATCTCAGCGTTAATCTCACGAATTTCTTTTAGTGCTTGCACTGCTGCCTTTATAAAAAACGACATGAAACCCAGTTTTATTCCATATTTCTTTTCAAAAGTTTCTTTATACTTTGCCCTCAGATCCATGACGTTTTTCATGTCAATTTCATTGAACGTGGTCAGTATTGCAGCAGTATTTTGCGATGCTTTCAAACGAGCAGCAATGACTTGCCTTATTTTGCTCATTTTCACTCGTTCTTCTCTTCTCTCTCCACTTGCTACGCTTTTTGGCGATTCATATTGTTTTACCGCAGGTTGTTCAGCCTTACTCATATGGTCTATCACATCTGCTTTGGTTACTCTGCCTCCCATGCCAGTTCCTTTTACATTTTCTGCACTAATTGCATTTTCTTCCATAATTTTACGAGCTGAAGGGGCATCTTTTTTATCAGGGCTTTCGCCTTTATCTTCTTTTTTCACTTCTTCTTTTACTTCTCCTACAGCAAGTTTTGCCAATAATTGATCAGGGCTGATTACATCATCTTCTTTCACAAGAAATTCGGTTATTTGTCCTGAAGCTTCTGCAGTTAATTCTAGTGCTGTTTTGTCAGTCTCAATTTCAAAGATCAAGTCATCTACTTTTATTGCTTCACCGATATTTTTCTTTATTTTTACTATACCTTCCGTAACCGATTCACCACCAAGAGTTTTTGGCGCTCTGATTTCTATAATTTTGCTCATAAAACAACTTCTTTATAAAACTTTCTATAAATTTATACATGAAAAGAAACATAAATAAACTAATAAATTCATTAGGCCTTTTATCATAATGCTTGATTATTTCTTTTTTATATATTTAAAATTAAAATACTAAGTAAATTGAAATAAGATTATGGATTTTGATAAAGCAGGCAATGCAAGTGAGGAGAATGAAGAAGATTATGGATATTATGATAATTTTGATTACGAGGAAGATGAAAAAAATGATCCGAATAACTTCGCTAAAGAAGCACTAGAAAATAAAGGAAATGATACTGATAATGAAAACCGTGTTGATGATGGTCAGTTTTATATTAATGAAGAAATACTTAAATACATATTTGAAAGCGGTAAGTTTAGTGATGAAGATATTACAAAATTATTAGAAAATAAGGAAATTCTTGAACGCATCAATTCGTTTGCTCCTGAAAGATTTCAACTCATACTTAATAGTGGTAGGTTTAATGGTACCATTATTATAGGATTACTAGAAAGTCAAAATGCTACTAGGAACATCGATCTTCTTGATAAAGAAACGTTGAAATATATAATTGAGAATGATAAATTTAGTCTTAAAGATATCATAAAATTACTGAAAGATCAGGAAATTCTTGAACGCATCAATTCGATTGCTCCTGAAAGATTTCAACTCATACTTAATAGTGGTAAGTTTGATGATATCAATATTATTGTAGAATTACTAAAAAATAAGAAAGTTGCTAAGAACATCAACCTTCTTAGTGAAGAACTGTTTGAACAAATAGTTAAGAATAATGAGTTTAGTAGTGAACATATTATAAAAGCACTAGAAGATCGAGAATTTATTAAGCTTATCAAATTGATTGATCCTGGAAAATCTAAAATCATACTTAATAGCGATAAGTTTAATGATACCAGTGTTATTGTAGAACTACTAAAAAACAAGGGAATTGCTGAGAACATCAATATTATTAGTGAAGAACTGCTTAAATACATAGTTAAAAGTGATAGGTTTAGTAGTGAATATATTATAAAAGTACTAAAAGATCGAGAATTTGTTAAGCTTATCGATTTGATTGATCCTGGAAAATCTAAATCCGTATTTAGGAAATTTGATTATACCATTATTATAGAATTACTAAAAAATCAGGAAGTTGTTGAACGCATCAATTCGATGAATCGTAAAATATTTGACTTAATATTTAACTATTCTGATCAAGGATATATTATGAATTTACTGAAAGATCAGAGTTTATTTGATCAAATCAATTCTCTTGATGAGAGTAAAGTGAGTATCATGAAAAGTGATTATTTTTTTACAGATAAAGAGATTGCAGAAATACTAAAGACTTCATTACCTCAACTCCATTCTATTGATGGTAATAGATTAAAAATTATATGCAAAAGCATTAAGTTTGATTCTACAGATGTTAGAGAAATACTAAAAGATCAGAGTCTATTCGTTCGAGTCAATTCTATCGATCTTGAAAAACTTGAACTTATATCTAGTAGTAGTAAATTTGATCGCTCCATGGTTATGGATTTACTAAAAAGTCGGAATTTTATCGATTCTATTGATACTGAAAAATTTCGACTTCTACTTGATAATGCAAGCTTGAATGACAAAAGGATTATAACACTACTAAAAGATCAAAATGCTGTTGAGAAGATCAATTCTGTTACCACTAAAGAGCTAAAAGCAATAACAGATAATGTTACTGGTAAGGTATTTGTCAATATATTTAAAAATTTTAAACCTAGCGTAAAGTCGACTTTGAGGCTTGCTATACTCCTGCGTAAAGCTGGTAAAATTACAGATATTAATATCGATTACTTGAACAACAAGGAACGTATTTACGAAGATATAATTAAATATGTTCCCCAAGAGCTGGACATAAATATAGAGTCACTTATACCACTCCCTACATTTAAAAGATATACTGAATGCGAAGAACCTGTGTCAAAATTATATAATTTATCTTTAGAGCAGGTTATTGAGAATATAAATCCACATAAAAGAGCCAGGTATTCCTAACACCACTAAATTCATTTGTTTATAATAATTTCACTATATCGTAAAACCATCTATATCAGACTATTTTTACTATATTTTCTTGGTAAAATCACTGGCAGCTGACACCGAGGTTGAGAAAATTTTTGTAATATAGACTATCAATGATTTTTCAGTAATAATATAGTTTTAGGTGGATATAGTGAACGTTTCATACAGAGATATAGACATTAAGCTAATTAGAACAGGTTGAATTCAAATGTTGAATCTAGAATCTCTGCCAAAACATCTAGCAATTATTATGGATGGTAATGGTAGGTGGGCAAACAATCAAGGAAGGGTAAAAATTGATGGCTATAGAAAAGGCAGTGAGGTTGCATTTGATATTGCTAAGCATTGCACAGTCCTGGCCATACCTTACTTAACTTTGTATGCATTTTCCATGGAAAATTGGCTCAGATCTGAAAACGAAACAGACTACCTATTTAATTTATTTTACTCCACTTTAACTAATCAAGATAAAATGAAATTCATTTACAATTGTAACATTAAGTTAAATTTTATTGGCAATTTAAGTCTATTGCCCAGTAAAATATTCGATCAAATCAAAAAAGCAGAAGAAGTGACACATAAGAACGATGGTCTATTACTCACTGTTGCAGTTAGTTATGGAGCAAAGCAGGAAATTATACATGCTATCAACAACGTCATAAAAGGAAATATTGATTGCGTATTGGAAGAGGAATTTGAAAAATTTCTGTATACTAAAGATTTGCCAAAATTGGATTTATTAATTCGCACTGGTGGCGAAAAAAGGTTAAGCAATTTTTTATTATGGCAAGCAGCTTATGCTGAATTGTATTTTTGTGATACTTTGTGGCCCGATTTTTCTTGTCAAGATTTGACCAAAGCACTAGAAGATTATACAAAAAGAGAAAAAAAATATGGTAGATAATAACTTTATGGTTAGAATATTGTCCTCAATAGTAATATTACTCATATTTTCTTTTGCTACATATTTCAGTGATTTATCATTTTATCTACTAATTTTTTCAATTGCAGTTTTATCTTCTTTTGAATGGTATAATCTAACTCAGGGCAATAGAATCTTATACATTTTCGCATTACTATTAATCGCACTACCAAATGCCTCGCTAATATGCCTATATAATCTACCACAGGGAAAATATGCATTAGTATGGCTTATCTTAACTATTTGGAGCATCGATATTGCTGCCTATTTTTTCGGCAAAAATTTTGGTAAAACTAGAATTTGTCCAATCATTAGCCCTGGGAAAACTTGGTTAGGACTTTTTGGTGCAGTCTTAGCTGGAATAGTGTGTGCAATTTTTGGCTCAATATTTTTGAGTTTATTTCCAATTTTTTATTCTCCAATAATTGGTTTGATAGTTGCTATTCTAGCCCAACTTGGAGATTTCACTGAGTCACTCATCAAAAGAGTTTACAATGTTAAAGATAGTGGAGGTATTATACCAGGCCATGGAGGAGTACTCGACCGTATGGATAGTTTCATTTTTACTGCCCCTCTCATTGCTATTTACATAAGCTAAAAAAATGAAGTACTATTAACCTTTGGTTCTTTCCTTCTTGCTTATTACTTTCACCTCAACAGATTGAAATTCTTCGGCACTCACTATTTCATCCATTGACTTATTACAATAAGGACAATACATTTCTCCTTCTTTGTGTAAGTATACTATTGGATGACCAGAACCATCATCATTCTCATCACCACGGCAGCAAACTATTACATTATTATCCCTCACTTTTAACATGTCTCTCCTTTAGCTTACAATATTTTACACATCTAACATACTCGTTTGGAAATAAAAAAGACAACAAATACTTATTCTCCATTTTCTACCCTATTTAGATTAATCAATTCACTTTTGACACTTTTTGACACAAAGTTGCTAACATCTCCTCCTAATCTCGCTATTTCCTTTACAAAACTTGATGAGATAAATTGAGTATCCTCAGATGCAGGAAGAAATATAGTTTCGATTTCAGGAAAGAGCTTATAATTTACCCAACTCATTTGAAACTCGTAATCAAAATCCGATACTGCTCTCAGTCCTCTAATAATAACAGAAGCATTTTGCTCTTTGGCAAACTTCACTAGCAACCCATTAAAGGATATAATATCTGCATCAATTCCTGCTCCTTTCACTTCATTTTTAGCCATGCTTGTGCGCAGTCTTATGTCAAAATTAGTATGTTTATTAACATTCTCTGCAACACCAATTATCAACTTATCGACTAGCTTACATGCTCTTTTTATTATGTCAAGGTGCCCAAAAGTTATGGGGTCAAATGTACCAGGATAAATTCCTATTTTGTTACTAATGTTCATTCTTTGTTTCTATACTTCAAAAACTTTTGATGGACATGATAACGTTTTTTATCTAAAAATGAAAGTACGTAGTTGGCCTGATAGCTCAGTTGGTAGAGCAAAGGACTGAAAATCCTTGTGTCGCTGGTTCGATTCCTGCTCAGGCCACATTCTTTTTCTTAATGTTCTATAATATATTATAATATTAATATAATTATTTAGGAAATAATGTATAAATGTTACAATAGAATATTTAATATACTATTAATTACATTTCTACTATTAAGTAATATCGCTTATAGTGAAAAAGTAAACAAAGAATTATCTGCTTTGACAGTGGAAAATGCAGTAAATTATAATATAATTGTTGGTTTATTGCAAACAGATGAATCTCAAAATATCTATGAGATATTCAATAATTTTGGGGTTAAAACTATATTCATTGACTACGACAAAATAATTAATCTAAAAGAAATCCAAGAAGAGTTCGCAAAACAAGATGAAATATTGGCAAAAAAGCTGATACTAGATCGAATAAAAGTTGAAGTTGCAAAATTTATCAAAGAGCAAAAGATAAACAGAATATTTATTTCAGATAACTTTCATTCAGCTCTTAACCCTTACCGCCAGCTTGTGAATGAAGCAATTGTAAAAACAGTAGATGACAATCCTACAATTCATTTGCTTGCCATATGCGGTGGTTTACAAGACATTATGCATGCAAAAGAAATTGAAATAACAAATGTTGTTAATGATGAGAAGAATCATTTAAAATCATCATCCTATCCACAAAAAGAGAATATATCTCTTCAGCAGATAAAAATTGTTCCAGGTAGTCGTTTGGAAAAAGTGGTAGCTAGATTTTTACTACCTAATCAAAATGGCTGGTTTTCAACTTATTTTCCGAATGCTCATTCAGGTACAGTAAGTAATACTACAGAGAATAGAAGAAGGCTAGAGCTACTTGGATATAAAATTGCAGCATTTGCCAATGACGGGGTAATAGAAGCTATCGAAGATAAGCATGGTAATATTTACTTTCAAAGTCATCTAGAAGCCCTTGTTGTCAAATCAGATAAAAACTCTCGTTTGTCAAGCCAAAAGGTACGTCAGGTTTCAACACTAGTTGCTATAGCGATTATAAATGATTTTCTTCATCGCGTTTAATGCTAAAATAAGGAAAATCATTTAATGTCATGCCAGTACCCTTTTTCTTGTCATTCCAGTGCGTGACGCTGGAATGGCTTTGTTGCATAGGTCAAATAAAAAGAACTGGCAGTTACTGACAAAATTCACTATAAGACAAGCATTTAACCTACTAAAGAAAAATATGCCACAAAAAATGAGAGTCAGTAACTGCCATGAATATAACAAATTTCTCCAAGAGAGGGGAAATATTTTTTATTACGTCAATGATGCCATAGAAAATTGGTACGAAAAAGGTCCAAAAATGGCTGGTGGCAACTATATTTATAGCGATAAGGTCGTGATTCTGGATGGCTTTGTTGCATAGCACTGATAGGCATGTAAATCACAATGAACTTACGCAGCTAATTTAAATTTAGCCATACCAATATCAGTAAATTTGTTCAGTAAGTAGCACTTAATTAACAGCTCTTTTTCACGATTTACCTCTGATTTATTTTTCAAGCCAAACCCAAATATTTGCTTCAACCTATAGAAAAAGACTTCAATATAAGACCGTGCTCCATACTTAACTTTTTTCTTCCATTCATTAATACCATCTTCATAATTCTCATATGACCTAATTCTACTAATATACTTGTTTCTTTCTGATAAGTAGTCAGCTAAACAAATTTTAGTATCCTTCCTAGGGCGAATAATAGGCACAATATTGTATTTTCTGCATTCTTTATACACACTTTTTATATCATAAGCCGCATCTGCTCGAATAGAACAAATGTTATATTTATCACTGACTTCTTCTAACATATCGCAGACCGGCAAATAGTCTACAGCAACACCACTAGTGTAGTTCATGCTTATTGCTTTCTTATCATTTATGTTTAAAATAACATGTAATTTTCTTACTTGACCATAACCACTGTATTTTCTTTTTCGAATATTAAGCTTACTATGCCCACCGTTATTATTGTAGATACTAACTCTAGTGCTATCTACGGCAATTTCAACATTTTCCAGATCATCTTTATTGCTTCTATGGTCATCAATCTTCAAATTAAGCTTTTTAAATCTTCTGGAAGCTTGTGTATAGCTGATAATCTTAAGTTTTTTGCCTATTTGTACCATATAACCTTTTACAAAACCTACAGCTTGTCTCAAGCCAATTCTAAAAAGATGAACTATTATGTGTATTAAAATTACAACTTTATCACTATAAGTGTTATTGCCACCTGCAACTTTTGGACTATTTTCATACCAATTTTCTATGGCTTGATTAACAAAATGAAAAACATTTCCTCTTTTTTTTAGAAACTCATTATATTCTCTTTGGTTACTTACTCTCATTTTTTGTGGCATAAGTTATACTTGTTTGAAAAATGCCTATTTTACAACAAAATGCGTTAGTAACCATAAGCTTTTCTCCTTACAATAACCTCAACCAACACTAGCTATGCAACAAAGCCTTCCTGATTTGAAGGAAAAAAGCAAACTGCTAACTAGCTATAAAGGTGTTGGACGGAAAACCGCAAGTATCCTACTCATAGAGGTACCTGAACTTGGCAGGTTAGATAATAAGGAAATAGCTTGTCTAGTTGGAGTTGCACCAAAAACTAGTGAAAGCGGAAGGAAAGTAAGCAAGGCCCAAGTCATAGGTGGCAGATTTTATGCTCGAAAAGCATTATACATGTCTGCTGTGGTTGCAATGCGTCATAATAAAAAAATGAAAGTATTTTACCAGCGTTTAGTTGACTCCGGCAAAGCCGCTAAAGTTGCTTTAGTTGCTGTAATGAGAAAAATCATCATTTGTTTAAATGCTATGATAAAAAACAATAATTTTTATCTTGATGTTTAAGACGGTAGATGCCAGTGTCTGGGCACTGGCATGACATTATGGAATTTGGGCTCCAGTGTCAACTACTCTAATGACACCTGATTATGATGAAAGAAATCTAATGATTTATATAAACCCCATAGCATGTCGAACGAAGCTTTTTTTAAGAAAATCTGAATTTTCAACTACCATTAAACCAAGATTGCTCAGAACTTTAACGCAAAGTATTCTGTTGGAAAATATTCTATTTAGTCCATCAGTTGCAAGTGCCATAGTAAAATTATCAAAGTATCTATCACGTGAAATTTTCTTCAATAGATAATTACTGCCAACATCAATGCCAGAGGATTTTGCAGCAGTTATTTGTCTAATAACACTCTCTACATCTCTCATTCCAAGGTTAAGTCCTTGACCTGCAACTGGATGGATTGAATGTGCTGCATCGCCAATAAGCAAAATTCTGCTTTTATGAAGCTTTCTCGCAAAAGTAAAACTCAAAGGGTAAGATTTTCTTTCACCCTCTAATTCAATTTCTCCAAAATAAGAACCAAATCTTTTTTTGAGTTCTATGATAAACTCGTCTTCAGATAAGCTCATCAGCATTTTTGAAATTTCGCATTTTTCTGTCCAAACTATTGAAGAAGTATAGCCACCTTTCATTGGCAAAATTGCAAATGGACCACCAGGAAAAAACCGCTCTACAGCTAAGTTTTGGTGATGTAGTTCATGTTTTACATTAAATACCATGCTATTTTGTTTATAATCAAATTTTATTATTGTTATAGAAAACAACTCTGGCAGCTTAGAGTTTTTACCTTCAGCGCAGATAAATAGCGATGATATCAATTTTTGATCATTATCAAGAGTAACTTCCACGTATCCTTCGTCACAAGCGATTGTTTTATAGAAACGTGGAGAATATATATTGAGTTTATGCAAAAAATTATTATTAATTGCATTCCATATAATAGCGCTCTTGATTACATAACCCATTGGCTCTTCACCAACCATTTTATGGTCATAATGAACAGTAAATGGGCTATCTCCATCTAATATGCATATATCAAGTATTGGTTCAGCTTCATCTTCTAAGAACTGCCAAATCCCTAATTTTTCTAGTATTTTTTTTGACCCTTGAGAAATGGCAAATGCTCGATTATCATCAACTGCACGTGGTAAACTATTTTTCTCAATTACGGCTACAGATACAGAGTCATTACTCAGGCCAATAGCAGTAATAAGACCAATTAGCCCACCACCTGAAATGATTACATCGTAATTCATTTTATTTACCTAAAATTACATTTTATTCGTTTTGAAAATAGTTTAAATAAACTTCGTAGATGCTGGACTTCTTATCACTACCTTAGTATACCTCAGATTAGTAATAAAGTATTAATTATTTTATTAAAGGAAACAGCTTATGACTACAGATTGCAAAAAAGAATTACTAAATTGCATTAACAAGTACAGAGAAGAACTTGCAGAAAATAAAGCAGCAATTAGACAAACTTTAACTAGCGATAAAATTAATATAAGCGATTACTTTTATCAGGTTGATAAAATCTGTAACGAAGAAATATTTAATGCAGGAAGCGAGTGTTATGGTACAAAATATGGTGGGAAACAAAAATATACATATGATGAGTGGAAGCCAAAAATTGAAAAATCTAACGCTAACGAGTTGTTAAAAGACAAAAATTTGCAAGAAACGTTAAAAAGCAAAGATTCGCAAGAAGAGTTAAAAGGCAAAATATCAAAGAGTCTTGAGGATTATAAACAGTATCATGAAAAGGTTCTGTCGCATTTGTAGGGAAGTAGAAAGAAGAATGATATAATTGTCTAAAAAAAAGCAAAGATGTTTCGTATCAATCAAAAATTGTTGCCATATTTCAAAGGATTTAGCTTTTCAGCGGATGTTATCTGTATACATGAAATGTCGATTCTCTTTGAGCTATCGAAATTTGGAAGAAATGATGAGTATAAGGGGAGCAAAATGCTACGTTACAAAGGTGGGTTATCACCACTGATAGATGAGGCAGTAAGGAAAAGAAAGAAGCAGGTTGGTAGTAGTTGGAGAGACTTACATTAAATTAAACGGTAAATGGGTTTATTTATATACTGTAGACTTCCTCTTGTGTGTTAGTAGAGACAAGTCTGCAGCACTTGCATTCTTTCGTAAAGCCTTCAGGAGTAACTATCTTCCTGAGAAAATTGTAATTGATAAAAGCGGCAGTAATACTGCTGCTCTTGATGATTTGAATGCAGAAATTTCTGAAGATTACAGTCCTTCAAATAAAATATCTAAATAATATTGTTGATAGATTTATCAAAAAACTAATAAAGCCAATGCTTGGGTTTAAAAGCTTCCATTCCGCAAAGATTACCATCACAGGCATAGAAAATATTCGTATGATTCAAAAAAGACAAATTATTAAATAATGTTTCTACTTTTGAGAATTTTGCTATGTTAATGGCTTCATAACTCCTATAATCCCACCTTTAATGATCTTCTTTCCTATGGTTTATAGATGCGACAGAACCTTTTTTATAGGATTGGGGCTAAAGAAAACTTGCATGTAAATGTATCAAGGTATAAAATTATAAATATTAAGAATGAATAGGTTAGTTATGAATCTTGTAACAAAATCCGCTATCGATTTTACTGCTTCGGCTGTTCTTGCTAGTGGAAAAATAGTTGATGATTTCTGTTTAAGTAAACATATAAAGGATAAGTATGCTGTCCTTTTTTTCTATCCACTTGATTTTACTTTTGTCTGTCCAACTGAGTTGATATCATTTAGCAACAAAATAGAAGATTTTTCAAAACGTAATGTTGAAGTGATAGGAATAAGTATAGATTCAAAATTTTCACACTATAAATGGCGAAACACTCCAGTTAATGATGGTGGTATTGGAGAGGTTAGCTACAATTTAGTGTCTGATATCAAAAAGTCTATATCAAGAGACTATGGGGTCTTATATGATGACTCAATTGCACTAAGAGCAACTTTTGTTATTGATGATAAGTTTGTTGTACGTCATCAATCGATAAATGATTTTCCTTTAGGGCGTAATATCGATGAGTTTATTAGAATTATTGATGCAATAAAACATAATGAAGAGCATGGTGAAGTATGTCCAGCAGGGTGGAAAAAAGGTAAGCCAGCAATGCAGGCAAGCGATGAAGGAGTGGCTGATTATCTAAACTCACACAGTGCAGAATTATAAGTTGAGTACAAAAGTTCTTATTATTGGATCTGGAGCAGCGGGTTATGCTGCTGCTATATATGCAGCACGTGCAAATTTAGAGCCAATTGTAGTAACAGGAATGCAACCTGGTGGTCAGCTTACAATTACTACGGATGTTGAAAACTATCCAGGTTTTATTTCTATACAAGGTCCAGAACTCATGGAACAAAAGAGGTTGCATGCAGAGAAGGTGGGGGCAAGGATAATAGATGACGAAATAAAAAGCGTTGAACAACTTGAGGATTCTAATGAGTATAGATTTAGATCTTGTGGTAATGCTAGTGACTACTATTCGAATGCAATTATAATCGCAGCTGGTGCGCAAGCGAAGTGGCTTGGCCTGGAGAGTGAAAAGAAATTTCAAGGTTACGGAGTTTCGGCATGCGCAACTTGTGATGGTGCATTTTTTAGAAATAAAGTTGTAGCTGTGGTTGGTGGTGGAAATACTGCTGTTGAAGAAGCAATATTTTTAACTCGATTTGCTAAGGAAGTTATACTGATACACAGGCGTGATAAGTTAAGAGCAGAGAAAGTAATGCAAGACAGGCTCTTTAAAAATGATAAGATAAAGGTAATATGGAATCATACCGTAGAGCAGATTCTTGGAGAAGAAAATCCTAAAAAAGTTACTGGCATTACAATTAAATCGACGAAAACCAATACAGTTCAGGAATTAAAAGTGGATGGAGTGTTCATTGCAATTGGGCATGCACCAAATACAGGTATTTTTAAGGGCTTTGTTGAAATGGATCAGCAAGGTTATATAATTACGAAACCTGGAACAACTCTAACCAGTAGGGCAGGGGTGTTTGCTGCTGGTGATGTTCAAGATAAGGTATATCGCCAGGCAGTAGTTGCAGCAGGTACAGGGTGCATGGCTGCACTTGATGCAGAAAAATTTTTGGAATCATAATTAGTTCTAAAATTTTTAACTAAATTACTTGCAATTTTCTTTGTTTTTTTTATAATTATGTCAATAAATGTAACCGTTCACGCAATGGCGTCAACTTAAGAGCCTTCATTAGCAGACTCTCCTAAAGACATGATGGCGTTTAGGCTTATCAACTTTGTCCATTCACGGTATAAGAAAGTAGTTTACAAAAATTGCATAATTAGTATAAAAAACAATAAACTAGATAGATGAGGGGTTGATGATAGAGGTGCTACAAGAAAAGATTGTGGTATTGGAGTCAGAAGTTGGTACTCTGAAAGCAGAGAATGATAAGTTAAGGACAAAAATAATTGAGCTAGAGGATAAGCTGGGTTTAAATTCAAAAAATTCATCGCTGCCACCATCGCAAGATGTATATCGCAAAAAGACAAAAAAGAAGAGCGATAAAAAACCAGGCGGGCAGCCAGGACATGAAGCGCACAAGCGGGAATTGATGGTAGCAGATGAGGTGGTAAAATGTTCAATTGATACAATTTGCATGTGTGGAAGCCAAGTTATTTTAGAAGAAGAAACTGTGCATCAAAAGGTTGAATTGCCAAAAATTAAACCGATAGTGACTGAATATAGGCTACAAAAAGGCTACTGTAAGGCGTGTAAGAAAAGGATCTCAGCTAGTCTGCCTGAAGGTGTGACAAGGGATCTTTTAGGAGCTAATGCAAAAGCAGTAATTAGCAGTTTTAGTGGATTTTTTATCAATTCAAAAAGGGAAGTACAGCAAATTTTGAGCAGCATATTTAATCTGAATATAAGCCTAGGTTTGGTATCAAAGACCGAGGGTAGAGTATCAGAAAAATGTATATCTGAATACGAAAAAATAAGAGAAGAGCTACGGAAAAGCAAGTATTTACATATAGATGAAACAAGCCATAGGAACCAGGGAAAGAAAGGTTGGAGTTGGGTAGTAACGAATAAAACAGCAACACTTATGAAGTTAGTTGGATCTCGCGGAAAGAAGATATTAAAAGGGCTATTGCCAGAGTATGATGGAATAGTTATAAGCGATAGGTATGCTGCGTATAATTACTTTAATCGTGAAAACAGACAGATATGCTGGGCCCATTTAGCAAGGGACTTTGAAAGGTTTTTTTACAGTAAAAATGTTGAAGTGAGCAGAATTGGCGCAGCATTAAAATCGCTGAGCAACAGGGTATTTGTGGTAGATAGAGCACGTAAACAAAACCTGATAGACAATTTAAGATTTTTCCGGTTAATGAGGAAGATTCGAAAAAGGGTGAAACATTTTTTGCGAGAGATAACAAGGGTTGCAAAAGGAACTCAGGCCTCGAGAATGGCTGCCAATATACTACGTTCTGAAGATATGATGTGGAGATTCGTGCGCAATCCTGATCTGATCGAGACAACCAATAACCTTGCAGAACGTCAGGCTAGACGGTACGTCATTTATCGTAAAAATAGTTTTTTCACTTGGTCAGAACGTGGAGAAAAGTTCATTGAAAGAATGCTTTCGATATTTTTGACTGCACGTTTGAATGATCAGAATCCTGTCCAGAAACTACAGAATTTAGTCGCTATTCCTGCCTAATTGGGAATATTCCGTGAACGGTTACCAATAAATTATAGATTGAGGAGAATTTAGTATGCTTTCGAGAAGTAATGTAGGTTTTAGAAGAAGTGTTGTTAATGATACAGGATTACGAGCTCAAAATCAAACAACTTCAGGACAATCAACAACAAAATTATTTAAAGCTATTGATGAAGGAAAGCTAGGAGATTTTGAGCGAGCTCTGGAAGAAGGTGCGAATGTTAATACGTTTGATCAGGGATATACACCATTAATGACTATTATCATGGGTGTTGATGATAGTCCTACAAACTTAAAAATGATGACTTTGCTTTTACAGCACCAGAATTTAAATATTAATGCTCAAGAAACTAAAGAATCCAATACAGCTCTACATCTAGCCTTTCTCATGGAAAATAGGAATTTTGTACAGATGTTACTTAGACATCCTAACATGAATACAAACATTAAAAACAAAGTTTTTCTTCTTTAGGATCAATATCTTGAGCCTCGATATAATGGTTTCAGAGCAGAGCTTATAAAACATGCAGAGTACAAACAATGGTTTTTTTATACTCCTCAGGGATATATTGAAAAAATAGGGCGAATACAAAAAAAGGAGTTTCCACATCTTACAATAGAAATACAAAAAGCACAAACAGGAAAAGAATTATTAGATGCTCTTTCTAACAGAAATATTGACCGAGCAAAAAGACTATTAAATCAAGAACTCAACCCTAATTGTTGGAAAAGAAATTCAAATGGAGAAATAGAAACACCACTTAGCCTGATTATCAAATCATGTTTACAAGGAATAACAGAGGAAAATAAAAAAGAAGTACTGACTAAATTTTTAAAACATAAAGACCTAGATTTTAGTCAAATAAAACCAATACCAGCTATAGAGCAAAATTCAAGATTGAAGCAAATCATTGAAAAAGCTATGAAAGAGCGATTAACTGATGCTATTAATAGAAAAGATTTGGATTATGTAAAAAAATTAGTAGAAGATAATTGCTTCATAAATCGTGCAATTGTCACCGCTGTGTTGAGGAATGTTAATAATCCAATTGAATCTATTAAAAATTATCTCAATGAGAAATTTCCTGCAAGTATGGAACAGCCTTCAGCAAATGCACATAATGTTGCTCCGGAAATAAACGATGAGTTTATTGCTCAAGAATTGCAGCGACTTGAAAACCTGGAAGGTGAACTTGAAAGAACAAAGGCTCAACTTGCAGAAAAAGAGCAAGAGTTGAATAGGACCGTAGATGAAAGAACAAGAGACACTGACAAAATTTCACAGTTAGAAAGGGAGTTGAGACAAGTAAGGCAGGATAAATCAGGAAAGAATTCACACTCTCACTGATCAAGTAGCTCGACTTACTAGAGAAAAAAGTCAACTTGAAAACCTTAGAGATGAGCTTGAAAGAACAAAAATTCGACTTAGAGAAAAAGAGCAAGAGCTGGATAGGGTCGTAAGTGAAAGAACAAGAGACACTGACAAAATTTCACAGTTAGAAAGGGATTTAAGGCAAGAGAGATTAGAACTTCAAGCTCAAAATCAAGACTCAAAGAACAAAAACAGAAAACTTTCAGAAGCAAGCATTTATAATAGAAGGCAAAGTAACTATGCCTCTGCCTCTTTTGTGTTATCTGGAGCGTTTGCTATTGGTGCATGTTTAACAATATCGAATTTAGAAATATGTATTTCACTTGCTGTAGCTGCACTTGTTTTCATTGCAATTGGGTGCTACTGTTCATATAAAGCAAGTACAGTACTGAGTGATGTGACAAGCACTGAATTTGGTAATGTTATCAGTTTAAGATAGAGTTAAGGTTTTTACTTCTTCTCTAAACTCTGCTGAAAGTTTTATACATCCTGAAAATACCTTGATAATTCGAGTGAATGTGAACCTGAGTGGTTTCAAGACTTAAATAGTTGTTGTAAACTTGCTTTTATTATCTTTTAGTTTAAGAAATTAAAAATTTAACGATGAGAATTATAATTACAGACCAAAGTAAAAAGTAGGCTTTTCCATTTGATCTATTTTTCACTTGTAATTTTTTGTCAGCTATTAGGTTTAATTTTTCTATAAGGCTAAATATTCCTTGGATTGTTTTGATGGGATAAGAGCTTTTAATTTTTTCCCTATACCCTATTTTACTTTCATGTTGACTGTTTATCCATGTTTCAACTACTTTCCACATATTGATTTCTGGATAGACTTTCCTACATGTTCCTTCTAATAAAATCATAGTTTTCTGCAGCAATAACAATTGTGTTTGAACTTTCATATCAAAATCACCAGTTATTTTTAGTAGCTGAGTAAGTAATCGAGCAAATGAAATCTTCTGTATAGGCTGTCCAACAATGGGCTCACCTATTGCTCTGCAAGCTGTAACAAAATTTCTATGCTGTGATGGAACATAACCGGCTCTAAAGTGCATTTTTGCAACGTGATCATAATCCCTATTTAAAAAGCCTTTGAGTATCTCTATAACGTAATAGCATGTCTCACGATCTATTCTACCCATGATTCCACAATCCAGGGCAATAATATTGTTATTACTATCGATCATTAAATTTCCAGGATGCATATCAGCATGAAAAAAACAATCCCTATATACCTGATTACAAAAAGATTCTATAAGATTGATAGCTATTTGCTTTCGGTTATTCAGCTTTTCAACTTCGTATATTGGTATAGCTTCCATCCATTCTAATGTTAAAACCTTTTTTGAAGTTCTACTCCAATCTATTTCAGGTACGTAGAAACCTCTGTCATGTTTAGTATTTTCCTTCAGTTCCGAAGAGTGGGCAGCCTCAAAGCGTAGATCTAACTCTAATCGGCAAATTTCAGCAAAAGTTTTGACTAATTCAACTGGCTTCAGCCTTTTTGATTGTTCACTAAATTTTTCTGCAATTTCTGCAAGCCAAGAAAGCATTTTTATATCCCTTGAGAATGTTTTCTCAATATTTGGCCTCAAAACCTTTACAGCAACTTCCTTACCCTCAATTGTAACTGCTCTATGCACCTGAGAAATTGATGCTGCTGCAATTGGCTTTTCAGAAAAACTTGAAAAAATGTCGCTTAATTTACAATTAAACTCACTTTCTATAGTTTTAACTGCTATTTTATACGAAAATGATGGCAATCTATCACATATCAATAGCAAGTTATTTGTTATGTCCTCATTTAAAATATCAGTGCGTGATGAAATGGATTGCCCAAATTTAATGAACACCGGACCTAATCTTTCAAGAGCACGCTTTAGTTTATGACCTTGTATTTTATTTATTGATTTTTTTGATGGTGGAAGTAAATAAGGTAACACATTGTAGCGTGTTAGCACTGTAGTTATTTGCAGAAGACGTAGAATATTTTGAATCATTTCGCTGCGTAACTGCCAAATATTTCATTTATCTCCATAATTTCATCAGGTTTACCTTGACAATAGATAGTATTATTTATGCAAATTATGTAATCTGAGGATGGTAGAGCAGAGTTAAGGTCATGAGAAGTCATGAGAATCGACACTGATCGTTCTTTTGCGATTTTATTTATAATATCATAAAATTTAGCTCGTGCGTTAATATCCATTGCACTGACTGGTTCATCTAAAATGATCAAATCAGATTCTGAAATTAAACAACGTGCAAGTAGCAGTAGTTGTGTTTGTCCTGCAGAAATTTCTAATACTTGATTCTTTAAAATGTTACCGATGCCAACCAATTCTATTGCTTCTGTAACAATGGGTTGATTTTTCTTCAATTTCTTCGAGGAGCTATTGAAAAGGAAAGACTCAACTGTTATTGGCATCAAATTACCAATACTAAAATTTTGTGGCATATAGCTAATTTTTATATTGTCAGCGAATACAATACTGCCAATAAAACCTTTATTTATACCAGCAACTGCTTTCACTAAAGAGGTTTTACCTCCGCCATTTGGACCAAGTATTGTAACTATATCTCCTCTTTGTACTGATATGTTGATATTATCAAGAACTTTTTTATTACCGTATGAAAGAGTAAGGTTTTCTATTTTTAGAATGCAGTTATTGACACTACTTAATTTTTTGGCAAAAATTGACTTCTTCTCAATATTTATATGAGACATTTACTGATTTTTTTTCTATTACTTTCACTTACACTATACTACAATAGTGCCTTTTCATCCAATTTAAAAATTGTAGCTACAATCAAACCTATACACTCACTTGTAGCTTCTGTTACAGATGGGATTTCAAAGCCAGAATTACTAATGTACGAAATAGTGTCTGAACATAACTACATGCTCAGGCCTTCAGATGCAAGTAAATTAGAATCTAGTAATATTATATTTTATATCGATGATTCTTTGGAAACATTCATTAAAACTTTCGCTAAAGAAAATAAGAAGTTAATACCGCTATCAAGTGCAATCGATCTACTTCCTGCTCGACCACATTCATTTTCTAGTCACATTCAAGATGAAAAAGATTTGCATATTTGGCTGAGTCCTGAAAATGCAAAAAGTATGATACTTTCTATCAGTGCAACATTATCTAATATAGATAAAGAAAATGCCTATCGATACAATACTAACGCAGAGGAGGCTATAAGAAAGATAGACCAAGAAGTAGAAAAAATTACGAAAGAATTGGATGAGTTAAAAAATCAAAAATACATAGTTACTCACGATTCTTATCAATATTTCGAAAAATATTTTGATTTAAGTTACCCAAGCGCCATTCTTTCTATAGAAGAGGATTCTTACATAGGTATGAAGAGTTTAATGAAATTAAAAAAGGTAATGAAAGAGGAAAACGTTAAATGTATTGTTTCTCATTCACGAGAGGATAGCATAAAGCCTAATGTCTTTTCTAGTGACGTAAAAATGGTGATTCTTGATCCTATTGGATCAGATGTAGAGCCTGGAAAGGATGCATATCTAGATATAATCAGCAGCATTGCACAAAATTTCAAGTCTTGTTTCACTGAGTAATGAGTTCTTTTATCTATTCAGATAGCATTGCAAACTTAGTGCTTTCTATTCCAATCACAACTATACCGACATTATCTACCAGAAGTATATCATCCCAGTATCAAGTACTGGGATGACACCTTCTACTACGCAAATTAACACAATGTCCGCACGGCTATACACGTGATGCTGGAATTCTTAGCACACCTTTTGATTTATGAAAAATCAGTGTCTGCATTTACTTCTATTTTTTTATCTATTTTATTTTGCCATTTTACTGCTTACTCTGTATTCAAATTACATGAACCTTTTTATATTAGGCAAGCTCAGGTTATTTTTACGTTTATATATTGATCCGATCTAGTCCAATAAACCCTCTAAGGAAAACCCTTAGATTTTTGACCTACTAACGTGTGACAGTAACCGTTCACGGAATATTCCCAATTAGGCAGGAATAGCGACTAAATTCTGTAGTTTCTGGACAGGATTCTGATCATTCAAACGTGCAGTCAAAAATATCGAAAGCATTCTTTCAATGAACTTTTCTCCACGTTCTGACCAAGTGAAAAAACTATTTTTACGATAAATGACGTACCGTCTAGCCTGACGTTCTGCAAGGTTATTGGTTGTCTCGATCAGATCAGGATTGCGCACGAATCTCCACATCATATCTTCAGAACGTAGTATATTGGCAGCCATTCTCGAGGCCTGAGTTCCTTTTGCAACCCTTGTTATCTCTCGCAAAAAATGTTTCACCCTTTTTCGAATCTTCCTCATTAACCGGAAAAATCTTAAATTGTCTATCAGGTTTTGTTTACGTGCTCTATCTACCACAAATACCCTGTTGCTCAGCGATTTTAATGCTGCGCCAATTCTGCTCACTTCAACATTTTTACTGTAAAAAAACCTTTCAAAGTCCCTTGCTAAATGGGCCCAGCATATCTGTCTGTTTTCACGATTAAAGTAATTATACGCAGCATACCTATCGCTTATAACTATTCCATCATACTCTGGCAATAGCCCTTTTAATATCTTCTTTCCGCGAGATCCAACTAACTTCATAAGTGTTGCTGTTTTATTCGTTACTACCCAACTCCAACCTTTCTTTCCCTGGTTCCTATGGCTTGTTTCATCTATATGTAAATACTTGCTTTTCCGTAGCTCTTCTCTTATTTTTTCGTATTCAGATATACATTTTTCTGATACTCTACCCTCGGTCTTTGATACCAAACCTAGGCTTATATTCAGATTAAATATGCTGCTCAAAATTTGCTGTACTTCCCTTTTTGAATTGATAAAAAATCCACTAAAACTGCTAATTACTGCTTTTGCATTAGCTCCTAAAAGATCCCTTGTCACACCTTCAGGCAGACTAGCTGAGATCCTTTTCTTACACGCCTTACAGTAGCCTTTTTGTAGCCTATATTCAGTCACTATCGGTTTAATTTTTGGCAATTCAACCTTTTGATGCACAGTTTCTTCTTCTAAAATAACTTGGCTTCCACACATGCAAATTGTATCAATTGAACATTTTACCACCTCATCTGCTACCATCAATTCCCGCTTGTGCGCTTCATGTCCTGGCTGCCCGCCTGGTTTTTTATCGCTCTTCTTTTTTGTCTTTTTGCGATATACATCTTGCGATGGTGGCAGCGATGAATTTTTTGAATTTAAACCCAGCTTATCCTCTAGCTCAATTATTTTTGTCCTTAACTTATCATTCTCTGCTTTCAGAGTACCAACTTCTGACTCCAATACCACAATCTTTTCTTGTAGCACCTCTATCATCAACCCCTCATCTATCTAGTTTATTGTTTTTTATACTAATTATGCAATTTTTGTAAACTACTTTCTTATACCGTGAATGGACAAAGTTGATAAGCCTAAACGCCATCATGTCTTTAGGAGAGTCTGCTAATGAAGGCTCTTAAGTTGACGCCATTGCGTGAACGGTTACCGTGTGACACTTTAGGTTTTAGAGCGTTTTCTGTGTTTTATACTTTATGTTTATTAATTGTGTAATGATCAACACTATGAGTTTCACCTTCCCTTCCATTATATCTCTGAACTCTATTATTAGAGTATAACTTGATTATAAACTATATATAACAATAAACTTACTTTAATTTTTCTTCTTTAAATAATACGTGTCTTCTGACCACTGGGTCATACTTCCTAAACTCGAGCTTTTTGGGAAGGTTCTTAGGATTACGTTTTTTTACACAAAAATAGCCTGTTAGTTTCTCTTCTCCAGTTTTTGTTGTTTTAGTTGCAGTGCTAACTAGCTTGACAAGCAAAGAAGCATTTTTTTTCGCCATAATTGTTAGTGATATAATAAACTCTATGCAAGTTTAGAACGCAAAACACTGAAAGTCAACCCAATAATGCAGGTCGCAAAATTCTTGACAATCAATAATATATTAAGTAGTATAAAAAGATTTCAGAATGAAAAGCAGACGGTAAATAAGTGGCGAGTGATGGCAAAAGGTTATTATTGATAGAAAGTACTACCTGTTCTAACGAGGTAAGGGTTGCCCTACTAGTTAATGGTAGGGTTGTAGAGTTTGAACAAGAATTCAAGGAAAAAAGACAATTAAGAGGTAATATATACGTTGCTTATGTAAAGCGTATAGAGCCTGCTTTGCAGGCCGTGTTCATTGAGTATGGAAAAAATAAGCAAGGTTTTTTGTCTTTTTCTGAGATATCTCTAAATTACTTTAATATTCCAGAAAAAGAGAAGGAAATTTTCCCTGACGAAGGCTATTCGAGCGGTGTGGACTGTTCAAATGATAATTGCACAGAAGAAGGCCTGGATTCTACAGCTAGTAATGAATCCAGCAGTGGTTTTGTGAGGGAGGTACCTTTACATAGAAAATATAAGTTACAAGATGTGATTTCAGTAAATCAAAAGTTATTGGTTCAATTAACTAAAGAAGAACGAGGAAATAAAGGAGCTTCATTTACAACATACGTAACTTTGGTCGGTAGATACTGTGTTTTCATGCCCAATTCCATAAGTAGGGGTGGAGTATCTCGCAGAATTGAAGATACCAACGTTAGAAAACAGTTAAAGGATATATTAAATTCAATAAATTTACCAAAAGGCTCAGGTTTAATAGTAAGAACTGTTGGTGCAGGAAAAAGTAAGAAAGAAATTGAGCAAGATTACGATAATTTGACCTTATTATGGCAAAATATCCAGCAAAACTTCTCTTCTTTAAATGTTCCATCATTAATTTACAACGAAGCAGATGTAGTTATGAGATCTGTACGTGACTTTTGTAGTAATGATACAGAAATTATAGTATCTGATAGAGAAGTTTGTGAAGCGGTAAGAAAATACACTAAAAATGTGTTACAAGGGAAATTAAGTCCTAGGTTATATAGAGGCTCTGTTCCAATCTTTACTTACTATCGAGTCGAAGATCAAATTTCTGAATTATATAGCAATAGAGTAGAATTACCATCTGGTGGGTCTTTGGTGATAACCTTAACTGAGGCATTTGTTTCAATAGACGTAAATTCAGGGAAAATGACAGGAGAAGATAACATAGAAGAAACAGCTTATAGAACTAATATGGAGGCATTATCTGAAATATCAAGGCAAGCGAATCTCAGGGGCTTATCAGGGTTAATAGTTGTTGATTTTATTGACATGTTGAAACTTGAGTATTGCAAAAATGTTGAATTTGCTATCAAGCAGGCGTTTAAAGATGATAAAGCTAAAGTTCAATTTAGCTTTATCAATGACTTTGGTTTAATGGTCTTTTCAAGACAAAGAATTAAACCAAATATACAGGAAATTAATACTACAGAGTGCTTACGCTGTAAAGGTATTGGAAGAGTGAAATCAAACGAAGTGGTTGTTGCATCGATACTAAGGGATTTGCAACATATTGCTAATAAAAATCAAAATAAGTCCTTTGATTTAATAGCACGCAGTGCAGTTATAGCGCACATTTTTAATAATAAGCGTGATATGGTTTCTACAATCGAAAAAGAGTTCAATATTACATTAAATGTTAGTATTGATAATAGTTTAGATGCAGATACATTTATTTTAAAGCAAGGAGACCATATTAATTTTAATGATTATAAGCCATTGCAGAATTCTGGATGTCAAATTGTGAATAGCAGGGATAAAGAGGCTGGTAGTTCAGATAAACTACCGGGCAACTTTTGGTTAACTAAATGGCTTTCGCGCCTTTTGGGCTCTAACAACTAAACGGGACTTGTAATTAACGAGTTTTATACTTATATATTTTACATCAGATAATATTTAAAAGGGAGTATTCATTATGGGAAGAGCAATAGGTATAGATCTTGGAACAACAAATTCTTGTGTTGCAATAATGCAAGGCAAGGATACAAAAGTAATTGAGAATAAAGAAGGAGCAAGAACTACTCCATCTATAGTTGCATTTACTTCATCTGGAGAAAGGTTGATTGGTGCTCCAGCAAAAAGGCAAGCAACTACCAATGCAAGTAATACTTTTTTTGCAACTAAGAGATTGATAGGTCGCCAATATAGCGATCCTGAAATGAAGAATCTAGGTGTACCGTATAAGGTATTTGCAGCAAAAAATGGTGATGCATGGGTTAAAACAACTGATAGTAAAGAATACTCTCCTAGTCAAATTGGTGCATTTATACTACAAAACCTGAAAGAAGCAGCTGAGGCTTATCTTGGGGAAGAAGTAAAGGATGCTGTGATAACAGTGCCGGCGTACTTCAATGATTCTCAACGTCAAGCAACAAAAGATGCAGGAAAAATTGCTGGATTAAATGTCCTCAGAATAATTAACGAACCAACTGCTGCAGCACTTGCTTATGGTCTTGATAAAAAGCACGGACACACAATAGTAGTGTATGATCTTGGTGGTGGTACATTTGATGTTTCAGTTCTTGAAATAGGTGACGGAGTTTTTGAAGTAAAGGCTACAAATGGTGATACTCACCTTGGAGGGGAAGACTTCGATAATGCAGTAGTAAATTATTTACTGGGTGAATTCAAGAAAAGTAATGGCATTTATTTGAAAAACGATCCAATGGCTATGCAAAGAATCAAAGAAGCTGCAGAAAAAGCAAAGGTAGAATTGTCAAGTGCAATGGAAACAGAAGTAAATCTACCGTTTGTTACAGCTGATGCAAGTGGCCCAAAACACTTAAATATGAAGCTAACAAGAGCAAAGCTTGAAAGTTTAGTGAATGATTTAATTGAAAGGACTATAATTCCTTGCAAAAAAGCTCTTGAAGATGCTGGTTTGTCTGCTAGTCAAATTGGTGAAGTAGTTCTTGTTGGTGGCATGACTCGTATGCCAAAAGTCATAGAGAAAATTAAAGAATTCTTTGGCAAAGATCCACATAGAGGAGTTAACCCTGATGAAGTTGTAGCAATTGGGGCTGCAATACAAGCAGGAATTATTCAAGGTGATGTAAGAGATGTGTTACTACTTGACGTAACTCCACTTTCTCTTGGTATTGAAACTCTAGGGGGAGTGTTCACTCCACTTATTGAACGTAATACTACTATTCCCACAAAAAAATCTCAGGTATTTTCAACTGCAGAAGATAACCAAACAGCCGTTACAATTAAGGTACATCAAGGTGAAAGAAAATTGGCGATTGATAATAAACTGCTTGGTCAGTTTAGTTTAGAAGGAATACCACCTGCTCCTCGCGGGGTTCCTCAAATTGAGGTGACATTTGATATAGATGCAAATGGAATAGCGCATGTTTCTGCAAAGGATAAAGCTACTGGAAAAGAGCAAAAAATACGTATTCAGTCTTCAGGTGGTTTATCGGAGGATGAAATAAATCGGATGGTGAGAGAAGCTGAGGAAAAAGCACAAGAAGATGAAAAGCGTAAGAAATTTATTGAAGTGAAGAATCAAGCGGATAGTTTAGTTCATTCTACAGAAAAATCTCTGACAGAATATGGTGATAAAATTTCTCCAGAAGATAAATCTGCTATTGAAAATGCAGTTAATGAGTTAAAGGAAGTGAGTAAATCTGACAACATTGATGATGCTGATTCAATACAACAGAAAGTTACTAACCTCTCTCAGTTATCTATGAAACTTGGAGAAGCTATGTATAAGGAATCTCAACAACAACAAGGTGGAGAAAGCTCATCCACAACAAATAATGAGGAAGAAAAAGTAGTAGATTCTGATTATCAAGACATGGATAATAAAGAAGAGAATAAGTAATTCGATTGTCATCCCAGTGCCCAGATACTGTGGGATGACAAGAGGAGCGTATTGTTGCTTAAAGGAACTATTGTGGATATTATTAAGACAATAGAAGAAAAATTACGCGATTCAATAGGTGTAATTGATATTAATATTATCGATGAATCAGCAAAGCATGTAGATCATTATTTTGCTTCTTCTTCGACACTACCTTCACATATCAAATTAGTATTAATATCTAACGACTTTTCTGGAATGAGCTCTTTAAAGAGGCATAAATTGATCTATGAATTATTAAAGAGTGAAATAGAGCGATTACATGCGATTTCTCTTCACTTGTATACGCAAAGCGAATACAATCTAAAAAATAAATAATAAAAATGTGAACGAAGAGTCTTTATTAGTTAAAGCAGGAAGAAAATTTAATGATTATAAAGGGTCGATGAACCCACCAGTTTATCATTCTTCTACTATATTATTTCCTACTTACAAGGACTACTTAAATGCAGCAAATGGAGAAAGTATATACGATGTAATCAATGATGGTGTTGCAAGGGATTACAGTTACAGTAATGTTGGTACGCCTACTGTTCATTATTTTTCAAATGCACTGGCTGAAATTGAGGGTAGGGGACAAGCACTCATCTACCCTTCTGGATTATTTGCACTTACTTTTGCTATTTTGACTTTCACTAAAGCAGGTTCGCATGTCTTGATACAAGATAATAGTTATTATAGGCTAAAGAGATTTGCCGAAAATGAGCTACCAAAAAGAGGAGTAGAAGTAACTTTTTATAATCCGACACAGGATATAACTGATTTAGTTCAGAGTAATACTTCACTCATCATGATTGAGACTCCTGGTTCCATAACGTTTGAGATTTCAAATATAGAGCATATAGTAAAAGTTGCTAAAGCACGTGGAATCGTAACCGTTTGTGACAATTCATGGGCCACTCCTTTGTTGTTTAAGCCGCTTGATTATGGAATTGATGTTGCACTATACGCGGTGACAAAGTATCTAGCCGGTCACTCAGATCTAGTGATGGGAGCTATGGTTGCTGAAAGTAAAATTTTTAAATTGCTTTATGAGAGCTATAAAAATTATGGAGTCACCATTCAATCGCATGACTGTTACCTTGCACACAGGGGACTTAGAACACTGCAAACACGCATGAGGAAGCATCAAAGTACAGCAATGCAAGTAGCAAAGTGGCTGGAAAAACATCCAAAAATCAAAAAAGTCTTATACCCCGCACTTTTTTCCTATTCTCAGCATGATTTATGGAAAAGTTATTTCAAAGGGGCAAGTAGCGTATTTAGTATAGTACTCGATAGAGAATATTCATGTGAAGAACTAGGCTGCATGGTTGATCACATGAAAGTTTTCGGCATTGGTGCTTCTTGGGGAGGATGTGACAGTTTGATATTACCAGTAGACCATAGATCTATGTCAAGATCTGTAATGAATTCAGATTATGGTGGAAGTTTTGTGCGAATATTTTGCGGACTAGAAGATCCTGAAGATTTGATTTTTGACTTGAATACTGCATTAATAAGACTGCCATGTTCAAGTGTTAAAGATGATTGTGAGACTGAAAGAGCTACTGCATAACATTGTAAATGCTGACTTTGATATTGAAATCAAAGGCGTCACATGTAATCCTAAGAGAGTTAAAGAAGGTTACCTTTTTGTTTGTGTGTCAGAAAGGAGTAAAGAACACGTAACATGTCTTCCTAATGGATGTGTACACAACTGTGTAGACGTTGTAATACAAGGGGCCAAGAAAGATGTCATCCCAGTGCTCAGACACTGGGATCCAGAAAATTTAATTGTAAACAAGCATACTAGACAATTGTATAATGAAAACTGGATTCCAGTGTCCGCTACTCGAATGACAAGTACTCCAAGTTTTGCAGTGCTTTACCACTCGGACCCTCAAGGAATATACAGTGAAATAGTCAGCAGGTTTTATCAATTCAAACAACCTAAATATGTTGCTGCTGTAACTGGTACGAATGGTAAAACTTCAGTGGTGGAATTTTGTCGCCAGATTTGGCAAGATAATGTAGCGTCTATAGGAACACTGGGAACATGTGTCAATAATAATAGAAAAGATAATAGCCTTACAACGCCAAGTGCAGATGATCTTTATTCCACATTGCGTGACATAAATAATAAGAACGTAGAACACTTAGCATTAGAAGCTTCAAGCCATGGAATCGATCAATACAGAATCCATGGACTCAGGCTCAATGCTGCAGCTTTTACTAATTTTTCTCAAGATCATTTGGACTATCACAAAAGTATCGATGAGTATTTTGAGGCCAAGAAAAGGTTGTTTGATGAGGTATTGCCAAAAGAAAAAACAGCGATTTTAAATGCAGATATAGGCGAATATGGAGAGTTGCTCAACATAGCTGAAAAGCGTGGCAACAAAGTTATAACCTATGGAAAAAAAAACTCTGACATTACTTTATTAAAGCAGATACCCACTGCCAATGGTCAATACCTAACAATTCAAATCGGTGATGAAATTTATAACGCATTTTTTCCGATTTTTGGGCAATTTCAAGCATATAATTTGTTGTGTGCAATCGGTATAGTTATTTCATCTGGTATGGACTATCAAAGAATGTGTATAGATAAACTCGCTTCTCCACCTGGAAGAATGGAAAAAGTGAACACTTTTGCATTTGTCGATTACGCTCATACTCCAAGTGCACTCAAACAAGCTCTGTTGTCTTTAAAATGGCACTTCAATAAAAAGATAGTTCTAGTGTTCGGTTGTGGCGGGAATCGTGATCAAACAAAACGTGCAGAGATGGGTAAAATAGCACAAATGCTTGCAGGTAAAGTTATAGTCACAGATGACAATCCGCGTGATGAAGATCCGGGGAAAATTCGTCACGATATTTTGTTACATTGCCCTGATGCACTGGAGATAGGAGATAGAAAAAAAGCTATAGAGAAAGGTATAAATATAGCACATGATGAAAATATGATTCTGCTAGTTGCAGGAAAAGGACATGAAAGATTCCAAATAATAGAAGGCCAATCCCTTGAATTTAGTGATGTTGAAGTTATTAGAGAGGGCCAAAAATTTGCTACTGCTGTTTTGCTCTCTCCTTCATCCAACGCCTGAATGGCTTTTTTCCTTAAGTCATAACTGTACGCTGCTGGCATTTTTACCTTCTTGTTATACTAAATCACTATCTTATCTTGTTCCTACTATTATGAGAAGAGCTATACAAGGATATGAAAGTGGAGATTGTGGTTACAAGATTAGTGAGAGAATATAGAAAAATTGAGGATGAAATATTGCGTGATATAGTTCATTTAGTGATAAAGGCTCTTACAGGTATAGTAGCGCTTCATAAGTAAGAATATTTTTACAAAGAATTTAATAATCACAATTTAGGCAATGATGAAAGTTCTTTAAGAAAAAAGTTTAATACTATCAAGAAAAGTTTGCATAGGCATAGCAATATAATACATAATAATCAAAATATCTAAAATTCTGTCAATTTATTTGCACAGTCAATCACTTGAGAATTCGGAAATTGATTTTTAAACCAAGTGTACTGGCGTTTTGCATAATGCCTTGTGTTTGTTTGAGCAATCTGTATTGCTTCGTCTAAAGTAATCTCCCCTTTTAAGTATCTTATAATTTCTGGTACTCCATGTGCTTTCATAGCTGGCAAATGTGGAGATGGGTTCATGCTAAGTAGGTTTTTTACTTCATCAATTGCTCCATTTTCAACCATTTCAATAAAACGAGAATTTATTTTTCGGTATATATCCTCACGTTTAGGTAGAATTGTATATACCTTAAAATTATTGAACAAAGGAGGCTGTCTATTTTCTTGCCATACAAAGATTGTCTTGCCAGTTTCAGTGATAACTTCAAGTGCTCTTGAGAGGCGATGTGAGTCATTAATAAATATTTTACCTTGAATCCTTGGATCTTTGCTTAGCACTAATTTGTAGAATTCCTCTTTACTTAAATTTTTCCTAAGTTCATTTACGTTTTCTCTCACTTCCTGGCTTATTTGTGGAATCGATGATAATCCCTTGATTAAGCTGCTAATGTAAAGCCCACTTCCTCCAGTGATGATGGGTATTCGTGAATTTTTCAGCGCGTTGTTAACTTCCCTCTTTAAATCCTCTAGCCATAAACCTACGGAATAATTTTCTCTTGCTGAAACATAACCGTATAGCCTATAAAATTCTTTCTGCTTTGGTGGTTGAGCAGTAATTACGGGAATCTCTTTGTATACCTGCTTTGAGTCACAGTTTATTATGCTAATGTTTTTATACTTTTTTATCAAGTTATCGCATAATTCTGATTTACCTGAGGCTGTAATTCCTGTAATAATTACTATATTATCCTTCATTTATATTAATTTAACTAACCTATGATAGGGTGTAGTAAAAATTTGGATTCTACAATCTAAAATTTGGAGACTTTTATGGCAGAAAATGATAACGATAACTCGTTTACTAAGCGTTTTACAAATAGGACCTCTAATGAGACAAGAGGAGGTTTTTCCAGTAAGTATTCATCTCAAAATACCAAAGAACATGCACTAGGAGCAAAAGGAAAAATTTCTGAATTGGCAAACAAAAAAGCTGAAGCCAAGGAAGCTTTTTCTGAAAGTGGCGGCATAAAGAGTAAAAGCAGAACTATCAACGAAAGATCCTTTGCTGATGCAACAAGAAGAAGTAGATCAGATCTCGTATATCTAGTTCGTGGTAAAGATCGAGGAAGATCAGCTTGGCACTATGTATTAGTTGATAAAGATAAAAGAGAAATGTTTCTGGCAAAAAGTAGAACTGGCTCTATAGATGTTGCAGATTATGGAGAGATTTTATATTCAGGATGGGGAGATGATCCACCACAGACGATAGTCGATAAAATCAATGAGGAGTTCGAATTGTAGTAAATCTGTTGTAAAAGCAACAAGGACAACATTGCAAATTTAGAGTTCAAAAGGGTTATTCCTCGAGAACTACTGCGTCAGAAAGCTGGCGTTGAATTTGTATATAATGTTGACCTTGGAGGTTTTTATGAATAATAGTGAGAGAAAAGAAAAATTGGAAACTCGCATTTTATCAAGTAGAGGCAGGTCTTTACTTGACCATGAGCTACTGGAACGTACTCTATCTGAATGTGAAGAAGGAAGAGAAGTGGCCAAAAAGCTAATAGAGCTCTTTAGTAGTTTAGGAAGGGTAATTAACGCTGACTTTCATGAGCTAAAAAATGTTACAGGAATGAATGATGGAGCAATAGCAAGTATCTTTTGTCTGAAAGAGATTTTCGATAGGATACTGAAAGGTAAGTTAAAAAAGCTGTCGATTCTTGATAACAGAGAAGAGCTACTAAAATACTTTAAAACAGCAATAGGGCAGTCACGAAAGGAAAGCTTGCGAGTAATATACTTAGATCGAAGTGGTCATTTGATATACGAGTATATTCAAGACTGTGGAACTATAGACAGAGTACCTCTATATGTGAGAGAAATAATCAAACAGGGATTACTGATCGATGCATCATCTATTGCAATTTCACATAATCATCCAAGTGGAGATACAGAACCATCAAAGGAGGATGAGGATAACACACTTACATTAGCTGCAACCTGCGAAAATGTAGGAATGAAATTAATAGATCACATAATCGTAACACAGAAGAGCCACTTTAGTTTTTATGATAGTGGTTTATTGTAATCTGTAGACCGGAAGGAAAGTTCTCCAACTTTCCTTCTTTTTTTCTACTTCATAAATTAAAAAATTCAATATAAGCTTGAGCAGCTAAAATTAGTAATGAAAGGTGGAATTAGGCAAAAAAATAAAAGAACTTAGATTATACTGTGGTTTAACACAAACTGAGTTGGGAAAGAAAATAGGCGTTTCGTATAGACAAATACAAAGGTACGAAAATAGTTCAAACCAAATTTTGGCCAGTAGGCTATACGACTTAGCAAAAGCACTATCGATTAATGTGGCTGATTTTTTTACTGATGTGCATGTCGACTCACATGAAACTTATGATGAAGAAATACTAAAATTAGTCAAAGGATATAATGAAATTAAAAGCAAAAGGTTACGTAGCGTAGTTTATATATTGGTAAAATCTTTTTCTCAAAGTTACAATGAGAGTTAGTATTGCTTCAATACCTCAGTTAATATATTAATAAATGATTGTACAAGATGAACAACATCCTATTGATAAACAAATAGGTGAAAGAATAAGGAAGAGAAGGTTAATATGCGGTTTTAGCCAAAGAGACTTAGGAAAAAAGCTCGGAATTTCATTTCAGCATATACAAGGATATGAAACTGGAGAGGTAAGGCTTGTAATTGATAGATTGTATAATTTGGCAGAAGCTTTGTCCGTTGATATGTCATATTTTTTTACCAAAGCTTCTGAAGACTTACACGATAAGGCCTTTTGTAGCGATGTGGGTAGTGAAGAAATATCAAGGCTAGTGAGGGAATACAGGAAAATTAAGGATGAAACGTTGCGTGATATTGTGCATTCAGTGATAAAAGCGCTTGCCAATAAATAATATTGCCTGAATATATCTTCAATCCACTTCTACAAGCAATGCTAGTTAAGGGTAACCGTTCACGGATTGTGAGAATGAATTAAAGAACTAAGCAGTGACAGCTACTAGATTCTGTAGCTTTTGAAAGGGGTTCTGGCCATTTAGACGTGATGTCAAAAATATCGACAACATTCTTTCCACGAATCTTTCTCCACGTTCTGACCAGGTGAAAAAGCTGTTTTTACGATAAATTACGTACCGTCTAATTTGCCGTTCTGCAAGGTTATTAGTTGTTTCTATCACTTCAGGTTTTCTTAAAAACTTCCACATCATATCCTCAGATCGTAACATCTTAGCGGCCATTCTTGAAGCTTGAGTGCTATTTGCAACCCTCGTCATTTTACGTAAAAAATGTTTTACCCTTTTCCGAATTTTTCGCACCAGTCGATAAAATCTCAAATTATCTATCAAATTTTGTTTTTTTGCCTTATCTACTACAAACACCTTATTGCTGAGCGATTTTAGTGCTTGGCCAATTTTGCTCACTTCAACATTTTTACTATGGGCAAATCTCTCAAAATCTCTTGCCAGATGTGCCCAACATATCTGTCTATTTTCACGATTGAAGTAATTGTATACAGCGTATCTATCGCTCACAACTATACCATCATATTCTGGCAGTAAACTCTTCAACACCTTCTTACCACGAGACTCGCTTACCTTCAGAAGTGTCAACGCTTTGTTTGTTATTACCCAACTCCAGCCTCTCTTTCCTTGATTTCTGTGCCCTGTTTCGTCTATATGCAAATACTCGCTTCCTTGCAACTCTTCCTTCATTTTCTCATATTCAGATGCACACTTCTTCGATACCCTGCGTTCAGTATTTGAGACTAAACCAAGGCTTATATTTAGATTAAAAATACTGCCCAAAATTTGCTGTACCTCTCTTTTTGAGTTAATAAAAAAGCCGCTAAGGCTGCTTATAACTGTTTTAGCATTGGGTCCTAGAAAATCTCTTGCAACACCTTCGGGTAAATTTGCTGTAATTCTTTTATTACATACTCTTATATGTTAAAAACAAGTCTTTATAAATGTCACGAAATGGCGGTATAAAGACACGCAGAGAGGAGGAACCGTACATACTCTTGGTCATAAGGACCGTTTTGCAGCAAGGTTCTCCTCTCTGGTTTATTATACTGAAAGTTCCGAACAACTGGTTGAGCTTTTAGGCTCGTATATAAGGGTGGAAAATGCAGTATACACATTATTTATGGAGGGATTATGAATTTATCAAATATTATTACTGGCATTGATATTAGCAAAAATAAACTAGATATCCATATTCATCCACTTGGACATCATAAAGTATTTGAAAATAACGTTCAAGCTATTGATCAAATAATCGACTTTTTGCGTTTACATAACGTAACCAAAGTTGGACTTGAAGCAACTGGTGGGTACGAAAAATTATGTGCTTATACTTTATTAAGCCATGGTTTTGAAGTATATGTCATTCAACCAAGATGGGTGAGAGATTATGCAAAAAGCCTTGGTATTGCTACTAAAACTGATAAAATAGACTGTAGCATCATCTCACGTTATGTTAGTAATACAGACATGCGTGTCACTCCTTTAAAAGTTAGTAGTATTGACTGTTTGAAGCAAAAATTATCTCGCAGGAATCAACTAGTAGAAATAGCAAAAATACAAAAAACCCAAGCTCATCAAGTAACCGATTTATCTATAATCAAACAAATGGAAGAGCTACTTGCAGTTTTACAAAATCAAATTCAAGTCTTAGAAGATGAGGTAATGGAATTAGTCGATAAAAATCAAGAGCTTAAAAAAAAGTACATGTCAATAACTAGTATACCTGGTGTAGGTGCAATAACAGCTATTACTTTTATTTGTTATCTACCCGAGCTTGGAACTCTCCAACATAAAGAAATATCCAGCCTTTCCGGAGTTGCACCTTTTAATCGAGATAGTGGTTTTAGTAAGGGAAAAAGGTGTATTCAGGGTGGTAGATCACAAATTAGAAAGGTTTTACATATGTGCATTCTTAGTGCGCAAAGGTACAATTCTTATATAAAAATCTTCTTTGATAGGCTATACAATCAATATAAAAAACCATATAAAGTTACCTCTACTGCTGCAATGAGAAAATTACTTATCCTTGCTAACTCTTTAGTAAGAGACGGTAGACTGTTTACTGAGGAGTATAGCCCTAAAACTGCTTCTATATAGCAATAGCATAGCTGTGAATAAGTACGCCCACACAAATTTTAAGTACTTATTCACAGCTACATCAATTTTTCTATTGACTTTTAACACAACTGCTACAATGTCCTCTTTGCAACCTGTACTCAGTTACAATTGGCTTAATTTCTGGCAACTCTGCCTTCTGATGAATAATTTCATCTTCTAAAGTAATCTTACCTCCACACATACAAATTGTATCAATTGTGCATCTCACTACCTCGTCTGCAGCCATTAATTCACGCTTATGCACCTTATGTCCTGGCTGACCTCCTGGTTTTTTATCACTTTTCTTTTTTGCTTTCTTACGATATATATCTCGTGATGGTGGCAGCGATGAGAATTTTGCGAATTTAAGCCCAATTTGTCTTCTAATTCAACTATTTTTGCTTTCAAGCTATCATTTTCTCTGATCAGTGCTTTTATTTCTTCCTTGAGATTAGCGTTTTCTGCTACAACCTTTTCTTGCAGCACTGTTGTCATTTACCCATTCCATATTTAGCTTCCTATCTCTTTACACTTTTATACTTACTTTGTAAACCACCTTATCTCCGTGAACGGTTACCATATGTATGCACCCGTTTACAATCTTAAATTAATTAAACTATCGAGGTTATTTATTATGATTACATCTTATCAAAATTTCATTGGCATTGATATCGGAAAATTTAAAAATGTTGCTGCAGCTTATAACCAAAGGAGCGCTATCAAGTTTGACAATGATGCTACTGGTTGGCAACAGTTGTTTCAAAAATTTTCAGATATCCTACCTAATTCTCTAGTAACTTTAGAAAACACTGGAAAATATGAGCTTGGCTTAGCACATTTTCTTGTTGATAAGAATGTTGCTGTACATCGAGCTAATACTCGTAAAGTAAAAAGTTTTATCATATCACATGGAACTTTAGCAAAGACAGATCAATCAGATGCAAGAGCCCTTGCTCAATATGGTTTTGAACGCTATAGTGCTCTATCTCTATTTGTGCCTATGTCAAAAGAACAAACCGCCTTAGTTGCACTCTGTCAACGTCGTGATGACATTACACAAATGAGAACTCAAGAGAAATGTAGGCTTGCAGCACCTGAAAACGACTATATAAAGGAAAGTTGCCAAAAAACAATAGACTTTTTTACCAGTCAGATAAATGAGTTCAACGATGCCATACAAAGAATTATTGATAAAAATCCAGAGTTACAAAAGCGTCAAAAGATCTTGAGAACAGTGCCAGGAATAGGTCTCAAGTTATCACAAGTTTTTGTGTGTCTAATGCCAGAACTTGGCCACCTAAACAAAAAAGAAGTTGCAAGTCTTGCTGGAGTTGCTCCACATCCAAAAGAAAGCGGTAAAACTATTGGTTACCGAAGGATAACAGGTGGTAGGAGCAATGTTCGTGCAAAGCTTTTCACAGCTGCTATGGCTGCTGCAAGATCTAAATCTGCACTTGGTGCTTTTTATTCTGATCTTATTGGTAGAGGTAAAAAGAAGATGGTAGCTATAACAGCTCTAATGCGAAAAATCATAGTAATTGCCAATGCAAGACTTAAAGAAGCAATTAATATGAAATAAAAAATCTGTATAGAAAATAGGTTAACGAATATGTGCGTCTACACACATTTAAAGCACATATTCGTTAACCATAAAATCTAAGCAGTGCTTGCTGTTTGATATAAATTTCTTTCTGTATAAACTAGGGTTTTTGTTGCCAAAATACATTTTTCAATTGAATAAAAATACAAAATTATCAACAAATGAGACTAAATTCAAAAAATTTTAAAAAACATAGTTGATGGTAATGTGAAATTTTACTCATGGGTGTTATTGCTCTTTTTCGAAAGTCGAAATAAGCTCTCAAGTAATTGACAATGATTGACAAACAATAGACATCGTTTGCTATGCAATATTGTATAAATCACAATGCTAGTTTTACTGAAAATTATACTATTTTAGATATAATTATAATATTTAAACTTAAGGTATAGGGATGAACCCTACAATTAGAAAGGTTTTTTGTATTCTACTTATAGTATTATTTATTTCTTTTTCTCATGTTGGAAGTGCTGCTAACTCTAATGACGATACAACTGCTCAAGTATAGCTCTTTTCATAATAATCCGGAAAGTTCATAGAAAAGCAGAATCAACAGCATGACGAAAAGATGTGAATAGAGGGATGTTTTTCCTAGCTCTATTTTTTATAGCAAACCAATGATGCTCAATTTTATTGAAATCTGGGGAATACGTAGGAAGATACAAAATTTCAGCACCAACTCCTTTAGCAAATCTTATTAGACTTATGAAAAGTAGCATTATCAAGGATAACAGTTTGTCCAGGTTCCAAAATCGGTGTCAAAAACTGCTCAAACCATTTATTAAAGATATCCATATTACAATGGCCCTCAAATGTTAACGGAACAACTATTTTTCTACCATTTAGAGCTGCAATCATGCTAATTCGTTGAGTTTTCTTTCCAGATTTTAGGGCATAAAACCGCTGTCCTTTCTGAGAATATCCATAGGGATAGTCTTCGGTATTATCAATACCAGATTCATCTATATATACTAAGTTTTGAGGTTCTTTTGTTGCTATAATTTTCAAAAATTCAGCACGTTTTTCTTCATTCCTTTCTTTGTATCCATATGTCTTTTTTTTCGTGTGAGTCCAATTTTTTTAAGAGCTCGATGAATCGTTGGGATACTAACATTACTCCAAAGCTTAGCCATTTCCGATAGAGTTTTTCCACCGTGTTTTTTGGCAAATTCAGTAAATTTATTCCAGTCGGTAATTTTGTGATTATAACCTCCATTTCCAAGTTTTTTCGACTGAAAATCTCCTGTTTCTTTTTTTCTTTGCTGCCACTCCCATAATGTAGTTCTTCCAATTTTAAATCTTGCTGCTACCGTTTCTCTGCTTTCCCCTTCGTCTAGCACTTCCATTGCTTTTTTTCTTAAATCATAACTATATGCTGCTGGCATACTTACCTTCACTACTATAAACTCTTATTTTAACCCGTTTGGACCATTATGAAAAGAGCTATAATATGTAATATTATTGGCTACGTTTGGGGAATAGGTGGACCGCTTATGACCGTAGTGATAATAGGAGCAGCTTTACTTGCAATATTTGGTAGAATGCCGTGGCCTGCTCTTTTCGCCCTCGGTGTATTTTGCGCTGTGTTTTTTGGCGCTAAAACTATTGTCATAAAAGTAATGGGTGGTATAAACTCTACAAATGCCTCTTTTATGGAAGAATGTGGAACGGGAGATAAAAAAAAGAGTCAATAGGGCTATTTCTTTCTAAAGCAGACTTGGTGCACAGCTTCAACTATATCTTCCACTTGTGGTAATGCTTTCTTTTCTAGGTTTGCAGCATAAGGTAAGGGGACATCCTTGCCGGTTACCCGTACAACCGGAGCGTCAAGGTAGTCAAATCCTTGCTCCATAACCATGGCTGAGAGTTCTGCTCCTATTCCTGCAAATGGCCAACCCTCTTCTATGCTTACTAATCTATTGGTCTTCTTAATAGAGTTAATAACTGTTTCAGTGTCAAGTGGTCTTAAGGTTCTGAGGTCGATAACTTCAGCTTCTATTCCTTCACTAGAGAGTAAATCTGCTGCATTTAACGCATCCATTAGTTTCAATGAAAAAGCAGTGATAGTTACATCCTTTCCTTCCCGTATAACAGCAGCTTTGCCTATCTCAAGTAGATAATCTTTATTTGATAGCTCAGAATCAGGAATCTCATGTTCATGACCATAAGCGATCTCGTTTTCTAGAAATATTACTGGATTAGGATCACGAATTGCAGCTTTAAGCAGACCTCTGCAATCAGAGGCAAAGTAAGGTGCTATTACTTTCAAACCTGGAACATGCGAATACCAAGATGCAAAGCACTGAGAATGTTGTGCGGCAACTCTTGCTGCAGCTCCATTTGGTCCACGAAACACTATAGGGCATCCAAGTTGTCCACCTGACATATAATTTGTTTTTGTTGCGGAATTCACAATTTGGTCAATAGCTTGCATAGAAAAATTAAAAGTCATAAACTCAACAATAGGTTTGAGCCCAGCAAACGCTGCTCCAACAGCAAGACCAGCAAATCCATGTTCGGTAATAGGTGTATCAACTACCCTATTTTCTCCGAACTCTTTCAGTAATCCTTTTGTTACTTTATAAGCACCATCATACTCTGCAACTTCTTCACCCATGATAAATACATCAGGGTCATTTTGCATTTCTTCTCTGATTGCCGTGCATAACGCTTCTCTTACACTTAAGCTTGCCATTTGTAAATCTGTAAATTTCAACTGAAATAACTATATCAAAATTACCAGGAAGCGCACAAGTTAAGTTTTACAAGCATCATGTTGCATTGAGCATTGAATACTTACTTCTTTTAATTCAGTAGGTTGCGGTGATAGTGCGTATGTAACTCCACCGACTATCAATGAAGACATCACAGAAATTGCAATCATTGATAGAATTGGTAATTGGAAAGCTACACTAAAGATAACACCTACTGTCAACATGGTTACAAGATTTACAGAAGCAATTTTTAAGAAAGACAGTTGTGCTTTTTCTGTTTTTTCTAGTAATACTTTATTTGCTTTGGTTTTGCTTAATTCACTATTAAGTGTTGTATTCTCGTTTTCCAGATCTTTTATTTTTTGCTTTAGTGATTGATTCTCTTTACTGAGCTTATCAACTATTTCTAACCGAGTCTCATGTCCAGCTACGTCACTCTTTGATTTTTCTAGTTCTTTCTCAACATGTTTTAATTCTTTACCTGGCTTTTCTAACTTCCGAATTTGGCTATCTTTCAACTGAACTTGAGTTTGCAGGCTTTCTAAAGTTTGGTTATCAACTTCATTAGCTGCCCCGTCGTAATTTATTTCGGAGTAGGAAGAAGTATCAAACGTAGTTTCAAGTGCTAAACCGTTGTCGTCACTACTAACGCTTTCACCAATAGGAGTCTGTTTACCACTATATGTAACACTTCCTATTTGCGGTGACTCAAATTTTTCTACCATATTCTTAACATCAGCATGTAAGTATTGCTCACTTACTATACTGTCACTACTTCCACACGTAACAGGAGCCTGTGCACCACTACGTATGGTATCATATTGTTTCACAGAATTTATAACATCTGCTGGTGCAGCAGTTTTTTTCTCATGCTTTGTACAAAAATTTTGTTCTGCTTCCTTTAACATTTTTACTATAGCTTCTTTATTTTCTATATTACCAATCACCTCCCTTGGAGTCTTATTTTTGCTTTTTAATGAAGGATTAACTCGATCATCACTTAGTAGTTGTTTTACCATGCTTTCATGTCCATAAGAAGCAGCAATATGCAAAGCAGTTAGCCCATCATTTTTAGAGCCATCTTTTACTCGAGCGCTAACACTTGCTTTCTTTTTTAGTAAAAGTTCCACTATTAACATATTGTTGCATGCTGTAGCAAGATGTAACAACGTCCAATCTTCTGCAGCTTCTTCTGAAATTTTTATACTAAATTGATGTTCTTTACTAAAATTTTACTAAACTTGTTGTACTCTCCTGCATCTTTTCCTTTTAACTCATTCTTTATTTTTTCAAGTAAATTATCTTCATCCAAATCGCTACTTTCACTTACCTCATTTATTATTTCAAAAAACTTCTCCTTCTCTATTGCCATAACCTTTCCCTCTCAATTTATTTTTATCACTGCATAATCTCACAAAAAAGTTAAATTTATCAAAATTCTATATTTTATATAAAATAAAATTTCCTGTTTCCAAAAATTGGTAAGCATGTTTTTGATGAGATTGTAGAAAACATACTTTTATGACACCATTTGTTGTACGAACTAACTTGGCGAAAACAGATGTTCATATAGTTGTTTGGCAAAATGTTTTGCACTAGTTATGCTACTTCGTTTTCCATAACAGTTGAAAAAATTAGTAGCAAGTTGTTGTGAGTTTATGTATTTTGAGGCTGTAATGGTCAAAGGTACATGAAGTATGATCAGAGTTAAAGGTGCAAGAGAGCATAATTTGCAGGGTATTGATGTCAATATACCAAAAAATAAGTTAGTTGTTATAACTGGACTAAGTGGTTCTGGTAAGTCTAGCCTTGCATTCGATACGATTTATGCAGAAGGCCAACGCCGATACGTCGAAAGTCTATCGGCTTATGCACGTCAATTTCTTAATATTCAAGATAAACCAGATGTTGAGTCAATCACAGGCCTCTCTCCTGCAATATCAATTAATCAAAAGTCGATCTCAAAAAATCCAAGATCAACTGTTGGAACCGTTACTGAAATTTACGATTATGTACGTTTGATATATGCACGAGTGGGAATACCTTATTCGCCTGTAACTGGGTTGCCAATAACGAAACAGGCTGTATCTCAAATTGTAGATACTATTATAGCATTACCTTTAGAAACTAAAATATATATACTTGCTCCTATTGTGCGTGGCAGAAAAGGAGAGCACTTCAAAGAGATATTGGAAATTAAAAAGCAGGGTTACGTGAGACTAAAAATAGATGGTGAAACATACAATATAGATGACTTGCCTAAACTCGACAAAAACAAGAAACATGATATTTTTGTTATTGCAGATAGAATCTCCATGTCAGATGATATAGGAAATCGACTACCAGGCAGTATAGAATCAGCATTGAGGCTGGGCCATGGCTTAATGTATGCAGAAATAGTGAACTTACCTGATAACCACAATTCCGAGTATAAAAATGGTCAAACTTTAACTTTCTCAGAGAATTTTGCATGTCCTGAGTCTGGCTTTACTCTTGAAGAAATAGAGCCAAGATTGTTTTCTTTTAACAGCCCCTACGGTGCATGCAGTTCATGCAGTGGGCTCGGTAAAAAACTAAGTGTTGATGCAAAGCTAATAGTGCCAGACGAAACGCTCTCGATATCTGAAGGTGCTTTAAAGCCAATTGGATCAATGTTCCGTCAAGTGCATACAAACTATGGATTGCTAAAAAATGCAATTCTATCACTGGCTGAAAATTGCAAATTTAGCCTTGATGTTCCGTGGAAGAATATAGACCAAAAAGTGAAGGATTTAATACTTTTTGGCTCTAGAGAAATGAAATTTCAAGGTTTGGTCAGTATCCTAGAACGCCAGATGCATTACGATGCATCACTTATTGATAGGTATTGTTCTGTTACTAACTGCAAAGAATGTGCTGGCTATAGATTGAGAAAAGAAGCACTTACAGTGAAAATTGACGAAAAACATATAGGTGAAATATCAAGGCTCAGCATCGATGAATCCCTTAAGTGGTTTGGAAATTTATCAGACAAACTTACAGAACAACAAAGGCAAATTTCAAATAAAATATTAAACGAAATAATCAAAAGGCTGACATTTTTAAAGAATGTAGGGCTAAATTACCTTACACTTGACCGTGAATCTAGCACTCTCTCTGGTGGTGAAAGCCAGAGGATCAGGCTTGCTTCGCAAATTGGCTCTGGTTTAACAGGAGTGCTATACGTGCTTGATGAGCCCTCAATTGGCCTTCATCAATGTGATAATGATCGATTAATTACCACACTTAAAAATCTGAGAGACATGGGTAATACTGTGATTGTTGTTGAACATGATGAAGACACAATAATGGCTGCTGATTATGTGATTGATATTGGTCCTGGAGCTGGCGTGAATGGAGGAAAAATCGTTGCAGAAGGAACACCAGATCAGGTACAAAAAAATTCAGAAAGCATAACAGGACAGTATTTAAGTGGAAAGAAGGAAATTTCAATTTCAAAAAGAAGAAAGCAAACAACTCAGTTCATAAAGGTAGTTAATGCTTGTGAGAACAACTTAAAAAATATAAATGTTGAATTTCCTATAGGGAATTTTATTTGTGTTACTGGAATATCAGGAGGAGGGAAATCAAGTTTAGTGATAGAAACATTATATAAATATTCAGCACACAAGATAAATCATTCATCTGCAAGGCATGGTCAATGCGACAAAATAGAAGGCCTTGAGTATATAGATAAAATTATAGAAGTTGATCAATCGCCAATTGGTAGGACCCCAGCATCAAATCCAGCAACATATGTTGGTATGTTTACTCACATCAGAAATTGGTTTGCAGGTCTCCCAGAGTCGAAGGCACGAGGTTACAATATAGGCCGATTTTCATTTAATACCAAGGGAGGAAGATGTGAAGCTTGTAAAGGTGATGGGCATTTAAAGATCGAGATGCATTTCCTACCGGACGTTTATGTGAAATGTGAGCAATGTAGAGGACAGAGGTATAACCGAGAAACATTGGAAGTTACTTACAAGGGAAAATCAATTTCTGATGTGCTTGATATGACAATAGATCAAGCATGTGACTTTTTTGAAAATCTTCCAATGATAAAGGAAAAGTTGATTTCTTTACAGGAAGTAGGGCTTGGCTATATAACGCTTGGACAGTCGTCAACAACGTTGTCCGGGGGTGAAGCACAACGAATAAAGCTGTCTAAGGAACTATCAAAGCGATTTACCGGGAAAACATTGTATATTCTCGATGAGCCAACAACTGGGTTACATTTTGAAGATGTAAATAATTTACTGAAAATACTCCATAGGCTAGTTGATTTAGGAAATACTGTTATAGTTATTGAGCACAATTTACATGTTATAAAAACTGCTGATTACATAATAGATATTGGTCCAGAGGGTGGAGTAAAAGGTGGCGAAGTGGTTGCTGTAGGAACTCCAGAAAAAGTTGCACAGACTCCAAAAAGCGTTACAGGCAAGTATCTTAAAACATATTTATTGGATCAAGTATCGACTATTTCTTAATAATTAGGTTATGAGGAGCATTTTAAAAGGTATACCTAACATATTTAATTCATGAATCTTCTCTTATTAAAAAAAGCTACAGATCTCATATTTCCAAACGTATGCGTAAGTTGTGAACGTATAATTGATAAAAGTTATGATTTATGTAGTGAATGCAATAAAAAAATCAATTTTTTAACTAAGCATTACTGTAATGTTTGTGGTGTAGTAATTCCAGATAACATTGATACATGTGGTAAATGCATCAGTAACCCTTCACCATTTAAAGTATTAAGATCAGTTTTTGCTTATGATGAACATAGCAAAAATATGATTATAAATTTTAAATTTTTTGATAATTTAAATTATGTGAAAGTCTATGCAAAGTGGATGTACAAAGCTAACAAAGACATGTTTCAAAATGCAGAGGTCATAGTTCCCATACCGCTACATAAAATACGCTTATTTAAACGTAAATATAATCAAGCAGCATTGCTCGCGAAGGAATTAAGTAAGTTATCTCACTTATCTTATACACCATTTGCAATAAAACGTATTCGTCACACCAAACCTCAAGCTGGTCTTTCACTTAAACAGCGTGAAAAAAATTTGAAAAATACTTTTAAAGTAAGTAACAGCGAAATTATCAAAAACAAAATCGTGATATTGGTTGATGATGTAGTAACAACTGGCGCAACCGCAAGGTCTTGCTCTCAGGAAATTTTAAACTCTGGTGCAAGAGAAGTGAGAGTGCTATCGCTTGCAAGAACTGTATGAAAATCAGCTTTAAGGTATAATTTTCATTTTTGAAAACTGTTTAGTGTCTTAGTACTAACTTCTGTATCATTCCTCTTAAAAAAAAGTCTAGTTATAGTGTATACGGAGTCTATAATTATAGCCCTTTTTCTAATAGTTCGAATAGCTAAATATTCTTTCTGGCTCAATTTTTTATAGCAAACCAATGGTTTAATTAAAATCAGGAGAATATGGAGGCAGATATATAACTTCAGCACTGACACTTTTAACAAATTCACTTATTTTCTATGAAAAGTTGCATTATCCAAAATCACCCAGCAAAAAGTTTGAACTAGCTATTAAAAACGTCTGTATCGCAATAGCCTTCAAAAATCATGGGCACCATAATTTTTCCCTTATTCAAAGCTGCAATCATATTTTTGAATACTCACTGCATTCAGAAAAAAATAGGTACATGCTAGTGTAATAGCACTGGATGTAATAATTGGAACAAGTAAAAAAGCCTCTATTAGTTTTCTTATAGAGCTGGCTGGTTTAATGCTGTTATTATTCAATGATGCAAAATAATTTTCACTAAGGTTGGCCATCCATTTTGCGCCAGATAAGACCCTCTCACTATTTTTTTTAGATAAGTTGACTTGTATTTGCTTTCCCATGTTTATAATTATGCTAATAATAAATATGATAAGATCAATATAAATTTTTTACTTCCGTGTTTTTTCTATTGTTGTTTATAATGACTATAGTTACATCACATATTTCTTTCAATTAAATGGATCAGTTATTTATTGCAAATCACTGACTTTTTTAATGGATTCTTTTTCTAAATAATTTCCAAAAATGTGTTTACTTTTGTTTGTAATTGTGTAGTAACTGCAACGTAAAGTTATAGGAGGTAAAGATGGATTTTGAAAATCTGAAAAAGATATTAAGTGCAATTGATAAAGATGCAAGTGTAAATAAAGATAACGTAATTAATAAAATAAAAGAGGTATTGCGAAGGGAAGATACAATAGCATATCAAGAGTGGGAAAATGAAGATTTTAGTATAAATCATAAATTCATCCAAAGTGATCCTGATGCCGAATTTACATTATTAATTGCAGCTGCAGCAGCTGGCTGTAAGGATTTAGTGAATGTTTTATTAGATAGGCATGCGGATGTTCATGTAAAAGGTGAAAATAGAGAGACTGCTTTGCATCATGCCGTTTATAGTCGATGTGTAGGTGTAGTAAATGCTCTACTAGGAAAAGGTGCTGATGTTAATGTAAAAGACAGAAGTGGTAGTACTCCTTTGCATTATGCTACTATATATAAATTCATAGATGTAGTAAATGTTCTACTAAAAACAGGTGCAGATATTAATGTAAAAGATGAAAATGGTAGTACTCCTTTGCATTATGCTACTTTAAGTAACCATGTAGAGGTAGTAGATGCTCTGTTAGCTGAAGGCGCAAGTGTTCATGTAAAAGATAGAAATGGTAGTACTCCTTTGCATTATGCTGCTAAAAATGGCTATTTAGAGATAGTAGATGCTCTACTAGACAGAGGTGCAGATGTTTATGAAAAAGATAGTTTGCAGAAAACTCCTTTGTATTATGCCATTATAAATCACCAAGAAGATACGGTAGAGAGTATAAAAGGGTTTTTAAAAAATAAAGTAGTTCAAGGTAGTGTAGTTGTTGGTGGCTTAGTTGCCATGTTAGGGAATTTTGTAACATCGACGCTTTTTATAACCGAGACAATGGAAATTACATTAACATCTGTTACGGCAGCAATAGCTGTATCTGCATCAACAGCATTAACATCTGGTTATGCTAAATATCTAATGTCAAAATTCGATAACGAAATAAAAGAAATAAAAGAGCGACAAAACGTAATGGAAGGGAGGCAAAGCTTAACAGAAGGGTGGCAAAGTGTAGATCTACAAAGCATATGTATACATAATGCTCTTTCGTAAATTTTTACTTCCGCACTTCTTTAGTGTTGCTTATAATAACTATAGATTTAGATCTTAATTAGAGGCTTTAATTACCTACTTTAAGTTATTGAATTTCTTATCATAGCATCTATCATTCCAGTACCCTGGAATGAAAGAAAAAGAACACTGAATTAAAAATACAACATACCATCTTATATCTTAATACTGCATAATACCTCGATCATAGATTGATTAAGGATGCCTTAAGTTAGTCTTGCTTTACTATGAAAAGCTTGTACTCTTTAAATGTATTATTTATAAATTAACTGTTTATAAGCTAAAATATGTCTAATAGAGCTAATATAACTTTTTTTATAGCTGGTGCTATTGCTTCCCTTACATTAATTACATCTGGAGTTTTTGCTGTAGCTCCTTACGTTGCATTTTTATCTTCAGTTGCAGCTTTAAATATAGCTCCCCCTGTTATTTTTATTTTATTTGCGCTTTCTGCAGTAGTAATTGTGTTTTCATATAAAATGATTAAACAAAATAAAAAATCTCAAGAAAACTCGAAAGCTGAAGTCTAAGAGCCGAATAAAGGGTTAAGGAAAGAAGAAAATAAGCTAACTCCAATTAAAGAAGAATTAGAAGATGGAAAGGATAAAGAAAATAAATACGGGTTTAGTGGTCTAGAAGAAAAAGTTCATAGAATTTCAGAGAATTTTGTAACGAAAGATGAAGTGAATGGGTTAAAAAAAGAGGTTAGTGATCTTTCTGCAAGGTTAATTAATAGTCCTGCAACAAAAAATGAAGTAGAAGTAAAGTTGAATATAGCATTTTATGCAAAAGGTGAAGAAAGAGGATGGAATACAACATTTAGTGATATTATATTACCAAGTGACATAAAAGAAAATTTGAGAGAGATTTGTAAATCAAAAAGCGGAGGATATCTCTTAAATGGTAAAGGAGGGACTGGTAAGAGTAGTATTTGTGAAGCGATTGCGAATGAAATTAAATCTCAATTTGCTGTTATACGTATTTCTGCATCTTCCTTATGTAATATATCGAATATAGATCAAGTTTTTGAGAGGGCAAGAAAAAACACTCCTTGTATAATTATTATGGAAGAGATTGACGGCATTGGTCTAGATCGCAAGGGTGGTAAAAACAAGAATGTAGAATCTTTAACTCATTTACTCGATAAATTGAATAAAACCTTTCTTGAAGAAAATATAGTAATTGCCACAACTAATCGTGCGAATGATTTAGACGGAGCACTAGTTAGACATGAACGCTTGAGAAAAATTGAGATTCCTGGGCTAGAGAAAGAAAGTACACGTAGGGGGATACTAAAAGAATATCTAAAAGAATTAAGCCATGTAAATATTGAAACTATTGTAAATAGTACTAATGATTTTTCAGTAGCAAATCTGATTGGTTTAGCCAAGTATATAGAAGAGGAGAGGGAAAAAATGAAAAGTAAAGGCAAAAGTACTCCTTTTTCCACTTTATGTAAAAATTTCAAGAAGGAACATAACATAAAAGATGAGCCAGATAAGAAACATCGTAACAGTAAAACTAAAAACGAGGGGTCTTCTGGAAGCTCATTCTCATCTAGAAGCTTATCTAGTAGAAGTTCATCAGTAAGCTCTTCATTGAGTGATGTATCTTCTCGAGGAAGTAAGCGGCAAATCGAGGAATAAGGAGAATTACTACACAGTCTGGGATGACGCCATGCAAGTGACACAATTCGAATCATGTCATTCCAGTGCTTGACAATAGTTTTTATCCAGAAGGGTCATTGAACTTCTAAAAGGGTGTCATTCCAGTATTGGAATCCAGGAATTTTTTGAGCACGCAAGTTATGCCAAGTTTTTTGTTGGTAAGAAAGGTTGGATCCCAGTACTGGGATGACAGGAAGAGGGCTACTCGGGTGACATCGAAGGGGCTACTTGCATGACAACAAAGGGGCTGCTTGCATAACTCAAATTCAAAGAAAAATCATTTAATGTCATTCCAGTGCGTGACGCTGGAATGGCTTTGTTGCATAGGTCAAATAAAAAGAACTGGCAGTTACTGACAAAATTCACTATAAGACAAGCATTTAACCTACTAAAGAAAAATATGCCACAAAAAATGAGAGTCAGTAACTGCCATGAATATAACAAATTTCTCCAAGAGAGGGGAAATATTTTTTATTACGTCAATGATGCCATAGAAAATTGGTACGAAAAAGGTCCAAAAATGGCTGGTGGCAACTATATTTATAGCGATAAGGTCGTGATTCTGGTTCACATAATAACTTATTTATTTAGAATAGGTCTGAGACAAACAGCGGGATTTATAGCAGGGTACCTTGAGCAAGTAAGGAAAAACTTGCAAGTTATTAGCTATTCCCAGGCCTCAAGAAGGCTTAAAAAACTTAACATCAAAATTAATGATCGAAGACATGATAAAAATAATACAGAAGATATTGAGATTGCCATAGATAGTACTGATCTACAATAATATTCCAGGTCATAGCAAGGCAAATGGTACAGATAGAAAGTATCGCCGCTATGAGCAAACAAGAAAACTGCATGTAATGCTAGAGATAGGTAGCAAAAAAGTTATAGCAGCAAAATACAGTGGCGGAGTTTATTCTGACCACTATGGAGCATGTGATCTTATTGCAAGGATTGATGTTAAATATAATATAAGCACACTATATGCAGACAGGGCATATAATCGAAAGAAGTTATACAAACTGTGCGATGAGCTTGACATAAAGACAAGGATTCCTCCGCAAAATAATTCAGTAGAGCATCCAAAGTTGGATTATATGGATGAGAGAAATTCTACAATCAAGCTCATAAAGTCATATGATGAAGATGGTATGAAGAGGTGGAAAAAAGAGATAAATTATGGGAAGAGATCTTATATAGAAAGTTTTTTCTCGCGACTGAAGCAAACATTTGGGTTTAGTTTTAGAAACAAATCTGAGGTTAATCGTGAGAGAGAACTGCTACTCAAGTGTTATTTGCTTAACAAATTTACTGATATAGGCATGGCTAAATTTGAGATAGCTTCATGAATTTATTCCACGTTACCTATTATCCGAAGAGTGATGCAACAAAGCCATTCCAGTGTCAAGCACTGGAATGACACCGTCTATTATGCAAATTACCTGCTAATTGCAATGTTCGTACAGATGTGGGTCACGCGCTGGAATAACACCCTTGGTGATAACAACTAAAGAAAAACATCAACTAGGTTTATAGTCTATCACTACTGTTTTTGCAATTTTGTCATTAAGGAACTGTTTATGCTTATCAAATGTTGCAAACAATATGATAATAATTGGTAAAATTATAAATAGACTAGAAATACTCAATATTGTATAAAAAATTATAAAATATAACACTCCAAAAGTTCCTGTTCTGATTATTGTTTGTGTTATAGTGATTTTTTCAAGTGTATTTTTGTCTTTTATATGCATACGAAGCAATAATTGTCCCGGAGTTCCACCGAATTCTATTATCGTAAATGCATAAAATGCTAATGCCAATATTAGCGCTGTTACATTAAGAATTGTTGCGTTGTCTGAAATTATTTTAACCGCATTGGGTGTTAAAGAACCTAAGTGTAACCGTTCACGCAATGGCGTCAACTTAAGAGCCTTCATTAGCAGACTCTCCTAAAGACATGATGGCGTTTAGGCTTATCAACTTTGTCCATTCACGGTATAAGAAAGTAGTTTACAAAAATTGCATAATTAGTATAAAAAACAATAAACTAGATAGATGAGGGGTTGATGATAGAGGTGCTACAAGAAAAGATTGTGGTATTGGAGTCAGAAGTTGGTACTCTGAAAGCAGAGAATGATAAGTTAAGGACAAAAATAATTGAGCTAGAGGATAAGCTGGGTTTAAATTCAAAAAATTCATCGCTGCCACCATCGCAAGATGTATATCGCAAAAAGACAAAAAAGAAGAGCGATAAAAAACCAGGCGGGCAGCCAGGACATGAAGCGCACAAGCGGGAATTGATGGTAGCAGATGAGGTGGTAAAATGTTCAATTGATACAATTTGCATGTGTGGAAGCCAAGTTATTTTAGAAGAAGAAACTGTGCATCAAAAGGTTGAATTGCCAAAAATTAAACCGATAGTGACTGAATATAGGCTACAAAAAGGCTACTGTAAGGCGTGTAAGAAAAGGATCTCAGCTAGTCTGCCTGAAGGTGTGACAAGGGATCTTTTAGGAGCTAATGCAAAAGCAGTAATTAGCAGTTTTAGTGGATTTTTTATCAATTCAAAAAGGGAAGTACAGCAAATTTTGAGCAGCATATTTAATCTGAATATAAGCCTAGGTTTGGTATCAAAGACCGAGGGTAGAGTATCAGAAAAATGTATATCTGAATACGAAAAAATAAGAGAAGAGCTACGGAAAAGCAAGTATTTACATATAGATGAAACAAGCCATAGGAACCAGGGAAAGAAAGGTTGGAGTTGGGTAGTAACGAATAAAACAGCAACACTTATGAAGTTAGTTGGATCTCGCGGAAAGAAGATATTAAAAGGGCTATTGCCAGAGTATGATGGAATAGTTATAAGCGATAGGTATGCTGCGTATAATTACTTTAATCGTGAAAACAGACAGATATGCTGGGCCCATTTAGCAAGGGACTTTGAAAGGTTTTTTTACAGTAAAAATGTTGAAGTGAGCAGAATTGGCGCAGCATTAAAATCGCTGAGCAACAGGGTATTTGTGGTAGATAGAGCACGTAAACAAAACCTGATAGACAATTTAAGATTTTTCCGGTTAATGAGGAAGATTCGAAAAAGGGTGAAACATTTTTTGCGAGAGATAACAAGGGTTGCAAAAGGAACTCAGGCCTTGAGAATGGCTGCCAATATACTACGTTCTGAAGATATGATGTGGAGATTCGTGCGCAATCCTGATCTGATCGAGACAACCAATAACCTTGCAGAACGTCAGGCTAGACGGTACGTCATTTATCGTAAAAATAGTTTTTTCACTTGGTCAGAACGTGGAGAAAAGTTCATTGAAAGAATGCTTTCGATATTTTTGACTGCACGTTTGAATGATCAGAATCCTGTCCAGAAACTACAGAATTTAGTCGCTATTCCTGCCTAATTGGGAATATTCCGTGAACGGTTACACCTAAGGTACATCCAACGTTAAATCCAATAAAATACTTTATCGCCGTTAATAAAATATGATCAAACGCAAATGCAAAAATGCGTCTCGTAACTCTTGCATAGCTTATTTTAGTATCCATACACCCCCACCCGCATTACTAACTGACATAAGAACATGTTATTAAATAACTGTAAATATGTCAACTTGTACAGTACTAGCTGCTTGTGCCACTATATTATTTGAATTAACATTAAATCATTTACAGTTAAGGAAGTTATGTCAACATCAGTCACAGTTGCGTATGGTGATGGTATCGGACCAGAAATTATGGAAGCGGTGCTGTCGATATTGCGTGAAGCGAAAGCAAAGATTTCAGTAGATATTATTGAAATAGGAGAGTGTGTTTATAGTAAAGAATGGTCTCACGGCATTTCTCCAAGTGGTTGGGAATCTATTGAAAGGACAAAGATATTACTAAAATCTCCGACGACAACTCCTCAAGGCAAAGGGCACAAAAGCTTAAACGTTGCACTCAGAAAGAACTTAGGGCTGTATGCAAACATTAGACCATGCATTTCGTATCACCCTGTTATAGAAAATAAATTCGATAAATTTGATGTTGTTGTAATACGCGAAAATGAAGAGGACGTTTACACCGGAATAGAGCATAGGCTCACTGGTGACTCGTACCAATGCACTAAAATTATTACTAGATCTGGCTCAGAAAAAATATGCAGGTATGCTTTTGAATATGCGAAAAAACATAACAGAAAGAAAGTAACTTGCCTGACTAAAGACAACATAATGAAAATGACTGACGGCGCTTTTCATGCAGCGTTTGATCGTATTGCAAAAGAATATCCGGATATAAAGGCGGAACATTATATAGTTGATATTGGAATGGCACGTGTTGCCACAGAACCCGAGAATTTCGATGTTATAGTAACTGAAAATCTATATGGCGACATATTATCAGACATAGTAGCACAAACCTCAGGTTCTGTAGGGCTTGCAGGAAGTAGCAATATAGGTAATGAATATGCAATGTTTGAAGCGGTTCACGGCTCTGCTCCTGATATTGCAGGAAAAAATATAGCTAATCCTTCTGGTCTTTTAAATGCCGCAGTACATATGTTGGTCTATATTGGTCAAGTGAGTACTGCAAAACTAATCTACGATGCATGGCTCAAGACTTTGGAAGATGGAGTACATACCGCTGATTTATATAAGGAGAAAAAGAGTAAACAAAAGGTTGGAACAAAAGAATTTGCAAAAGCTGTTATAGATAATCTAGGGAAAAAACCCACAACGTTATCTGAGCTTATAATTAGCAGTGATTTGGATAGTAAAATAAATAAAGTACAAGACCATTACGAACAAGATTACAAAGTTAAAAAGCTAGTGGGTAGTGATATAGCGCTTGCTTGGGACAAATCCAACAATTTTGATCAAATAGTAAGATTATTTGAATCGAGTAATCTGAAAATGATAGCAATATACTCAAAAGGACTTGCAATTTGGCCAGGAGGCTCAAAATCTTCAAGTGACCAAATAACCTGCAGGTTTATCGCAAATAATGAAAAGCAAGCTATTACAAATAGTGATGTAAATAACCTGCTAATCAAAATCGAAGAAAATAGCTTTGACGTGGTGAGAATGGATAAGTTGTATTTATATGATGAAAAAGAAGGTTTTTTCTCTTAATGATTGCTTAACATTTTTATGATTGCATAAAATATATAAATAAAATATACTAAAGATATAGCTTGTTTATTTGAGATATAGTCATGGGTCAACATTTCAAGTTAACTGGTCAGGAGTTTTATGATAATAATGATCTGTTTAACGTACTAGAGATAAAAGCTGAACAAATTGTAGGTAAAGATTATCAAGCTCTTAGCAAGTTTCTGAAAAAACAATATAATAAATTGATACTTGTAAACCATCCTGACAAGGGTGGAGATAAAAATAGATTTAATCAAATTTGTAAAGCTCATCAAGAGCTAAAAAAATACATTGAACCTTTAAAATCAGGAAATCCTTGTGTCAAAGTTAGTGTTGATGCTGAAAGTGATGGGCATTTAACAGCGCGTGAATTCCATTATAGGAAGAAACTATTTGAAAAATTAAATATCACTGAAGAGGAAGTGATAGGAAAGAATTTTGTTGAGCTTGCTTCCATATTGAAAAAGAAAAATAGCTCACTAGAAGAAGACTTGAAACACAAAGATAAATTAATTTGTGATATAAAATATTGGGCAATATATGGCTCACTTTTCGATGATAAAGTCAAAAAGCTAAGAAATGAGCTTGATGAGCACTTAATGAAACCTAACATGCAACTATTTAATTATATCTCTTCTTTAGAAAAGTGTGGGAGTCTAATAAGGGAAGACAAACAAGTACTAACGCAAAAGTTTATAAAACGTAGAGACGATTTGCTATCTAGTATTTTAAAGGCTAAAGTATATACCTTACTTCCTTTAGCTCTTGCTGAAGCAAGTTATTGTTATTATTTCTTGCCTATTTGGTTAATTGCCAGTAATACCTTGATGTGTTTATGCTTGCCACTAGTAGCATTAAATTCTATTATGGTGCAGTTTTTGGCTTTGTTAACAGAACATTACGGAAAAAAATATAAAAACTATGAGATTTCTACTGACAAGTATGTAAGTAGAATGAATTGTATTTACTTATGCTATAGTCTTTGTGTTTTTTACCCTTTGCCTATCTTTTTTACTTATTTAATGATAGAGGGTTTTATCTCTGGCAGTTTTTATGTTGATGTGACAATATTTGGTACTTTGTCATTGTTAGCACTGCTAGCTACTGAGATATTTAGTCCTACATTTTCAAAAGGTTGTGAAATATACACTGAAAAACACATGAAAGATTTACTTGAGGAAGATCCAAGAGATAGAGTACAAAAGGAAACTGATCTGTTAGGACGGTATGATCCACGAAAACTGTTAATGCCAATTATCATGCCTCTTGTTAGAAAATGTTTTGCAGAAGTGGCAAGCGAATTTGCTGAAAGGAATTTTGATGAGGTAAAAACTGATATGTCTGATGTTAATACTGAAGGACTATCTAATCCTCAAGCAATTGAATTTGCACAGCAAACAGTATAGTATAAGCTTTTAGCTCTATGCATGGACTCAAAAAAAGTAGAATTAATATTTGAAAAATTTCAACAGTCAAATCCTGCGCCAAAAATAGAGCTAAATTATACCAATCATTTTACGTTATTAGTTGCAATAGTTCTGTCAGCGCGGACGACCGATATAAGTGTTAATAAAATTACAAAGGAGCTATTTAGTATCGCTGATACGCCAGAAAAAATGTTGAATCTTGGGCAAAGTGAGCTGAGAAAATGCATAAGCAGTATTGGTTTATATAATTCTAAAGCAAAAAATATAATCGGGCTCAGTAAAATATTGATTGAGCGGTACAATAGCAAAGTGCCTACTAATTTCGATGATTTGGTATCTTTACCAGGGGTTGGGAGAAAGAGCGCTAATGTGTTCTTAAATTCAGGGCTTGGTATTCCAACATTGGCAGTTGATACTCACGTTTTTAGAGTGAGCAATAGGGTTGGGCTTGTGAAAGAAAAAGATGTACTTAAAACAGAGCAGTCTCTTTTGAATGTAGTGCCAAAAAAATACCTACTTTATGCTCATCATTGGCTAGTTTTACACGGTAGATACATTTGCAAGGCACAAAAACCTTCGTGTGAAACATGCATAATTCATGATTTATGTGAGTTTGAATGCAAGAGGTTAGTATCTCTTCTTTTTTAATTCAAGTAGCTCACAGAGGTGAAAAAGATTACTTTACACATTTTTCCATTTTCCTTATCATGATATGTATAACAATGTTACAAAAAATAATATCATAGAATTCAAGAAGATAATTCCTAGAGGGTTACTCATCTATAAAAGGCCGAATTTTGTTAGCTATTTAGATGTAAAAGGTAAGCTAAATTTTTATAAGGAAAAAACAATAATTAACTAAAAGAGAGCGCTGGACGAAGCAACTTAATTGGTTTGCTATTTCAACCACCATAACTCAATCAACAAATTTTGGAAAAAAACACCGTGTTTTGAGAACCTTATTTATCGACATATAAAATTTTTCTTGCCTCTTTTCAAAGAATAAAACATCTTAAATTAAGAATATTGATAATTCTTTATGGCTTTGTTGCATAGCTAGTGTTGGTTGAGGTTATTGTAAGGAGAAAAGCTTATGGTTACTAACGCATTTTGTTGTAAAATAGGCATTTTTCAAACAAGTATAACTTATGCCACAAAAAATGAGAGTAAGTAACCAAAGAGAATATAATGAGTTTCTAAAAAAAAGAGGAAATGTTTTTCATTTTGTTAATCAAGCCATAGAAAATTGGTATGAAAATAGTCCAAAAGTTGCAGGTGGCAATAACACTTATAGTGATAAAGTTGTAATTTTAATACACATAATAGTTCATCTTTTTAGAATTGGCTTGAGACAAGCTGTAGGTTTTGTAAAAGGTTATATGGTACAAATAGGCAAAAAACTTAAGATTATCAGCTATACACAAGCTTCCAGAAGATTTAAAAAGCTTAATTTGAAGATTGATGACCATAGAAGCAATAAAGATGATCTGGAAAATGTTGAAATTGCCGTAGATAGCACTAGAGTTAGTATCTACAATAATAACGGTGGGCATAGTAAGCTTAATATTCGAAAAAGAAAATACAGTGGTTATGGTCAAGTAAGAAAATTACATGTTATTTTAAACATAAATGATAAGAAAGCAATAAGCATGAACTACACTAGTGGTGTTGCTGTAGACTATTTGCCGGTCTGCGATATGTTAGAAGAAGTCAGTGATAAATATAACATTTGTTCTATTCGAGCAGATGCGGCTTATGATATAAAAAGTGTGTATAAAGAATGCAGAAAATACAATATTGTGCCTATTATTCGCCCTAGGAAGGATACTAAAATTTGTTTAGCTGACTACTTATCAGAAAGAAACAAGTATATTAGTAGAATTAGGTCATATGAGAATTATGAAGATGGTATTAATGAATGGAAGAAAAAAGTTAAGTATGGAGCACGGTCTTATATTGAAGTCTTTTTCTATAGGTTGAAGCAAATATTTGGGTTTGGCTTGAAAAATAAATCAGAGGTAAATCGTGAAAAAGAGCTGTTAATTAAGTGCTACTTACTGAACAAATTTACTGATATTGGTATGGCTAAATTTAAATTAGCTGCGTAAGTTCATTGTGATTTACATGCCTATCAGTGCTATGCAACAAAGCCATTCTTTATAGGGGGTATTATGCACGTAGGAAATTCTAATAGTCAGCAGGTAAGTCAGAATTTGCTGTCTTTTTCAGCTAATTCCTCTGATGAGGAGTACTGTGATGCTAGTGATAAGGTTGAGAGATCTTCTATATCTTGTGAAAGTGATTCTGACCTGGAGTCTATTCCTACTGTATCACATTTTAAGCAGCATACCTGGAAAGGTAGTCAGCATAAAGAAGTTGATAATATTCATCAAAGCAATCTTGATCAAAGCAAAGAAGGAATAAGAAAAATATTTAACCAAGATAAAAAACAATACATAAAGGAAAAGTTAGAAGATGGTAAATTAGTATGCTCAGGTAAACTTTCTTACGGTAGTATAGATATCAAAATACATGGTTCAGGAAGCTTATTTACTTCTAACCAAGATAATTTTGTTGCGAGGATAAGAGTTCACAATCAAGAAAGGTTAGATTTTACTAAATCTTTCATAGATGTTAAGAGAAAACTTTCTGAAAAGCTTGTAATAACCGAGATTTTAAAAGATGAATTGTTAGATAAAAGAAATACTGCTTATGGGCAGTTTAAACAACTTTTGCATGGTAGAAGTGATAAGACTGCAGATAATCTTGAGTATGCAGAGGATCTTTTACAGCTTTCCATCACACTAGAAAAATATAAGAAACTAAAAGATTTAGATACTTCAATATTAACTGATATAGCTAACAATAACTACATCTCAACTGAACTTAAAGATGTTATTCAAGGCTTGTTAAATATAGAAAAAGCTTTGCGTGAGAGAAACAAGAATTTTCCTAGACTCGATGATTCTGCTCAGCCCAGCATAAAGAATTTATTAGGAGAATTACAAAGAATTCGTAACGAGTTAATAGAGTGTCATAGAAAGTCCTTACGTGATAAATGTTCTTCCTAGAGTTCCTCACTAGCCTATTTAATGATTTCTAATATAGATGCACTGCTTGAACAACAAGCACTTCATGTAAGTAACAAAGACATAAATTTATTTTCTGACCTTGCTAATGCAATGGATGAGCAACTTTTCTCAGAATTTTTAGATAATTTGCAGGATTCTTTTTTTAGAAAGGTAAATGAAATAATGAAGTACAATTCGTTGAAGGATTTTGCGCCTTTAACTCATCCTATTTATTTTTATCTTTGTAAGAGCTTTCAGGAGTTAATTTTAGAGATTAGTAGTAAAATAGACATTCCTGTTAATGATTTGCTTAAAAAAAATGAACAAGGAAAATGGTGCTTGATAAAAACTATAAATTGGCCATCAACTTCCTCTTTAAACCACTCTCTTGAGCAGCAATATCGCTTTATCTTTACACTAATGAAACATTTTGAGCCAGGTTATTATTCTAACGAAAGGAAATTTGAGAATGATAAAACATTATGGCAATTTATCAAGAGCTTGTTTGTTAGCAGTGACGAGTTGTCAGCTATACCTGAAGAGCGCTTAGTATGGATATATATTATTGACAGTGCAATTACTAATCTGCTTTCCGAAAAAGAATTAAAGTTATTTGAACCTCTCATACAAGGCTATATGGATTTTATTAAAAACACAGAAGGTGATCATTATGAGTCATTTCGAATAGCAACACATAATGTTATAAGGTTTATAGCACAAACAAGTCCTTATCTCTCAAAAGAAGTTTCAGAAATTGATCGAGATATTTTAACAAAACAAATAAAATCTATTAAGAAGGCGTTTTTAGATGAACAATCTAGTGATTTTAGAGACTTGGTAGATGTATATAACGAGTATTGGAAGAATAGAAAATTTATTTTAGAAAAAATTCCTGATAAGTTTCCTTATGGGGAGTTCAAGCAAAACATGGAAGCAATACGTAACACACTACTTGATATTGCAAGTACTGCACTTGATAAAAAAGCAAAATCACAAGGGTTCATTAAGTACTTTAGATCGTTTAATGAATTTTTAGAGGATTTAAATAGTATAGAATTCAGTTGGTTTATTAAAGGAACTAATAATGACTTAACTGAAGTAGAAGTAGCCAATAAAGATAAAAATTCATATAAGGTTTTAGATCCTGAAAATTTCATCAAAAAATATAAGGATAATATCCCTAATCACTACTTAATTGAAATCACTCAAGATCTATTAAATAGTGTAAGTAATTTACTTGAGCAAAAAAAATGGTCTGATGACGATAATTTGAGTGCAGCAAGTGAGTTACTGTCAGCAATTAAGAAATCTTTTCTTTATCTAAAGGAGCAACCTAACTACGTGTCTTTCGATATATTCAAAGAAGAAAGTACAAAGCCGTTTATTTCTGTAGTAGGGAATAGCATATCTTATGAGGATTTTAAAAAACGAATTGGTATCATAGGGGAATCTTTTTGGTATTTAAGAAAACAAGATGAGATTGATATAGACAAAGCTTTAGAGCTATATAGAAAAGAAAACAATAATAGCACAGTAGAAACACTAAGAGATTGCTATAACAGATACTTAAAAGAATTTAACTCCTATATACAAGAGACTTCTGACAAAAATTACCAAGATAAAATTAAATTTATTACTGAAAAGGTACGGGAGCAATCAAAACAAATTAAAATTGATGAATGGAACACAAAATTCAAGAGAGAAACTTTACCTGATCTTCTTGCTGGATTAGCTGCTGTGTGGTCTATACAAGAATCAAAGGATATTGCAAGTACAGGAAAAAGCTTAAAGCCACATTGTATTCAAATATTATGCATTTTGCGATTGTTAAGTGTTGATAAAGACTCTAAAGGTGTTGATAAGCATCTTGCGCAAGTCTTAACAGGGCAAGGGAAATCGCTTGTACTAGGTTTACTCTCTTCACTATTAGTATTGACAGGTCATAAGGTCAGAACTGTTTGTTATAGTGAATACTTAGCAGCTCGAGATCAACAAGATTTTAACGGCTTTTTTAAGGAGTTTGGTATTGGTGACAAGATAACTTATGGTACATTTGAGAAGATGGCAAATGAAGTGATAAAGCCTGAGGTAAATGGCAAGAAACAAGATTTAAGAGAATTAGTTGAAGGCCGTATTTTAAATCATAGCGTGGAGCAATCTGGACAGATAAAGCAAGAGGATATCAGCAATACTATTTTACTAATCGATGAAGTAGATGTTTTCTTTTCTGATCAATTCTATGGAAATACTTATGGTGCATGTAATACTATACGTATTTCAGGACTAGCTAGTATTCAAGAGAAAATATGGGGAATGGCCAGCAAAGATTATGAAAAAAGTACTATTTTGAAAGAGGTAGGAGAAAGAAATCAAGAATTTCAAGAGTTTAATAGATTTAAATCTGGAAAATACTATCTTTTGAAGGAAGAAAAGAATGTGGTTATTGAGGAAGAGTATACTAATCAGTCTCTCTATGAAGAGCATCTTGATAAGATGATTGATGCTGCAATATGCGTTACAAAAGGAAGTGATCAAGATTGGTACATTAATAAGTATAAAATTAATGATAATGGAATTATAAGCTATAGAAAAGACAATGGAATTTATTCCATTTATACTTACTCTGGTTACTACAACATATTTAATTATTTTAGATTGAAGAAAAAAGACTTTAATCATAAAAATTATGGTTATTTGAATATAGACTGTGGCAAAGTGTCTTATGTAAAATTGCCGGAGAAATATCCTCTTATCTTAGGAGTGAGTGGTACCTTAACTACGTTAGATGATCATGAGAAAAAAGCGGTAAGAGAATTTTATAACATCAGAGAAAATTCCATCATGCCATCTTTTTTTGGTGATTCTCATTTAAAATTTAATTCAAGTGAAAATTTTTTATCTCAGGATTCAGAGGAAGAATGGCTTAACAAAATTTTCAATCATACAAATTCTAAGATGGGCTCAGGACAATCAGTATTAATATTTTTTGATACAGATACTGAAATAAACAAATTTAAAGAAAAATTCCTCGGCAAATTTGACCGCTTATACACATTAACAGAAAATACGGAAGGACAGGCTAAAGAGAAGTATATTGATGAAGCAGGCATTACAAAAACAGTAACACTAGCAACAAGAGGTATGGGTCGTGGTGTTGATTTTAAGTCTAGTGTTGCTGTAGAAAATAGCGGTGGGGTGCATGTTATACAGACATTCTTTTCACTTGATATAAAAGAAGAAACACAGATTAAGGGTAGAACTGCACGTAAAGATAATAAGGGTAGTTATGAGTTGATACTCTGTAAAGAACATTTGGTAAATGCTGGGTTTCTAAAAGAAGAAGAAAAAGAAATTACTATAAATTATGAAAGCTTGAATAAATCCAGAGAACAAAAAGTAAAAGAAAAAGGCTCAAAAAATGAGAAAAGAATTAGAGAGTCAGAAAGTAATCATAAGACAACGATGGATTTTCTTGAATCTTTTTTTCAAAAAGAATGTAGCACTAATATAGATCAGCCATCTGTGGAACCAGCAGTAAGTAGACAACAAAATAGGTAGGAGTTATATATGTTTAATGTTCAAAATCAACAGATTAGTGACAGTGGAAAAAATGTAAGCTCTTTACTGAATATTGAGCAAGCTATTGAATGTTTAAATTCTTTGGGGAGTTGGGTAGGAAATGAGCCTTGGCTAGCAAACGTGTCAGAAGAATTAAATAAACGGTATAGAGAGCTAAGGAAGGACATAAGAGAAAATACTAATTCTTGGTCTTATTCGCAGTATTGTAAACGCTTAGCTTACCACTATTTTAACCTTGCGTGCTATTATAATGATGAGCTGTTTAATAAGCATAAGGTTGATTTAGAAAGCGTAAAACAATATCTAGAAAAATGTTTAGAGAAGCTTGCTGAAGTTTCTGGAGAAGGCTATTCAGACGGGACAAAAGAATTAAAGAATGATGCTGAAAAGTTTTTGACAGAAGTAAAGAAAATACATGAGCAGCAAGAAGATCTGCTGACAAAATATAGCACTTTTAATAAATTCAAAAAGTACACAAAATTATGTATTGTTTTAGGTAGTATAAATCAGGTTCCTTTGCAACAATGCTCTGCTGAGAATAGACAGCAGATTCAAAATATTCAGCTGTTAAGAGTCATTAATATGCTAGAAGATGCAATTACTGTACCTGAGTATAAAAATACTTTCATTACTGCAGAGCAGTCTGACTATTTAGGTCAAGTGTATCAATTGGCTGGCCAACCTGCACTGAGTATACGATATAAGAGAACTAGTGACAATCTCAAAAAAACTGTAAATGCAACGAAGGAACATAGTGATAAGAAACAGGAGATAAAAGATATTATTAGCAAAGAAGTTAAAGAGTATAAAAGTAATTTAGTGCAAGTTAAAGATTATATAGAAGAAAGGCTTCATAGGTCGCTTAGCACTATTGACAATGCTTATATTGAGAGAAAATATATAAAATATTGCGCAAGGCTTTGGCTACAAGAAACAACAAATTTACTAAAAGAACTGACTGAAAGTAAAAGCCGTGCTGTTATTCAAGAAATTTTTAATTCACTAGATGATATAAAGGATTTAAGCCAGATTCCTAATCCTTTAAACCAACTTGAGTGTTACATCCTTTTAATGAAGCACTATGAATTGGTTAGGAAAGAGGATGAAAAAATTTTCATAAGTCGGTTTAAAAAAGAGTGCTTGGAACAAATAGTTGCCTATAGTGATTCTGCTGAAAAAGAATTAGTTTTTCTAGAAACTTTTGTTGACTTTTTAAGTTCCTCTAAAAATCTTCAATCAATTATTGCTGAACTGGAATTAGGAGACTTTTGTCGTGGTGATTTATCGTTTGATGAATTGATCAATAATATTATGAAGCTTGAAGTAGATACTTATGGTGAAAATCTTACAGTTTTGCAAGAAGCAACAGAGGGCTTGGAGGAAGAAGATCTTTTTTTAATAGACAAGTTTAAGGAAATTATAGGTGCTTATATAAAACCAGTAGAAATACAAAAGAGAAGAATAGATAATCGATTGGTTGTTGAAGTAAAAGGGAAGAACATTGTTGTCAGTGAAACTTTACGGCAATTAGAAAATGCACTTTTAGAAAATCCAAATATAGAGGAAGTACGTTTTGTCGGCGCTGGTATTATACATATTGATACAAACCTTAAGAGTAAAGTTTGGCAGGGAAGGAATGTAGTTATTTTAACCAAAGCAATAAAGGTTTATGATCAAGTAACCTGGGATGTATCTGGAAAAGATAACGATCATACCTATTCCAATAATGCAGGTACTGGAAAAGATGGTCATGGCAAACAAGGAGCAGATGGTTATCCTGGGGAAAGTGGTGGCAATGTTTTAATTTTAACGGAAAAGATAGAAGGCCAAGAAAACTTTACCATTATTTCACATGGTGGCAAGGGTAGTAAAGGCCAGAATGGTGGTAATGGAAGAGATGGTAAGGATGGAGTAGGTATTACGAAGGCAGAATTTGATAAAAAGTTTCCTCCTGTTGCTGATTTTAGTTTAGGGAGTATACAGAGAGAATATACAATAAAAAAGATTGTTGAGAATATTAAAAATGATTCATCAACAGTAGAAACTGTGTGGTATACAGGGGCTAATAATGCAACAATTGAAAAAATTATTAAAGATATTGAAGATATACGCTCTTATAATGAAACAGTATGTCAGATTGCAGTAGCTGGTGATACGACTCCATTACTCAAGAGTTTTGAGGAGAATATTTTTATAAAAACAGTTACAAGTCAAGGAAATGAGGTCACTTTTTCTTTTGAGCGTGGAGGTGGGCTTACAAGTCGTCAGGCTTTTCTACTCTATAAAGGATCGTTAGGACAGCCAGGGTGGCAGGGTGGAGAGTATGGATGGCTTTGTTGCATAGCACTGATAGGCATGTAAATCACAATGAACTTACGCAGCTAATTTAAATTTAGCCATACCAATATCAGTAAATTTGTTCAGTAAGTAGCACTTAATTAACAGCTCTTTTTCACGATTTACCTCTGATTTATTTTTCAAGCCAAACCCAAATATTTGCTTCAACCTATAGAAAAAGACTTCAATATAAGACCGTGCTCCATACTTAACTTTTTTCTTCCATTCATTAATACCATCTTCATAATTCTCATATGACCTAATTCTACTAATATACTTGTTTCTTTCTGATAAGTAGTCAGCTAAACAAATTTTAGTATCCTTCCTAGGGCGAATAATAGGCACAATATTGTATTTTCTGCATTCTTTATACACACTTTTTATATCATAAGCCGCATCTGCTCGAATAGAACAAATGTTATATTTATCACTGACTTCTTCTAACATATCGCAGACCGGCAAATAGTCTACAGCAACACCACTAGTGTAGTTCATGCTTATTGCTTTCTTATCATTTATGTTTAAAATAACATGTAATTTTCTTACTTGACCATAACCACTGTATTTTCTTTTTCGAATATTAAGCTTACTATGCCCACCGTTATTATTGTAGATACTAACTCTAGTGCTATCTACGGCAATTTCAACATTTTCCAGATCATCTTTATTGCTTCTATGGTCATCAATCTTCAAATTAAGCTTTTTAAATCTTCTGGAAGCTTGTGTATAGCTGATAATCTTAAGTTTTTTGCCTATTTGTACCATATAACCTTTTACAAAACCTACAGCTTGTCTCAAGCCAATTCTAAAAAGATGAACTATTATGTGTATTAAAATTACAACTTTATCACTATAAGTGTTATTGCCACCTGCAACTTTTGGACTATTTTCATACCAATTTTCTATGGCTTGATTAACAAAATGAAAAACATTTCCTCTTTTTTTTAGAAACTCATTATATTCTCTTTGGTTACTTACTCTCATTTTTTGTGGCATAAGTTATACTTGTTTGAAAAATGCCTATTTTACAACAAAATGCGTTAGTAACCATAAGCTTTTCTCCTTACAATAACCTCAACCAACACTAGCTATGCAACAAAGCCAGTATGGATTAGGCGGTCAGGGTGGACATGCCGGGGGGATAATAATAAGGCATCCAGAAAATAGCAGCCAGGAATTTAACATTATAAAAAGTACTAAGCAAGGGGAAGAAGGAGAAAAGGGAAAAGGTGGTTTATATGGTAACCATGGAAAAAATGGCCTGGATATGGGTTATTTGGATCACAAATGGTGGAGTAAAGCTAAGTTTCGTGATCAAGGTAAATATAAAGTAGAGTATTATGATAGTGATAATGACCCAAGTGATCGAGTGTGGTGTCCATATAAGAACAAATATGCTGGTATAGATGCTATCAATATTGAACACAAAAAGCAAAAAGAATATGAAGAAAGGAAGAATACTAGACAGAATAGTGAGCAACAACATCACGCACAAGCTGTAAGGAAAAAAATATTTCACAAAGTAGCATTTTAGCTAGTTATTCTCATCATTTGAGTTCTATGGAAAAAAATACATTGCAGGACTTACGATCTGATTTAGAAAATACTAAACAACAAGCCTTACAAGCAATCACTGAAAATCAAGAACAGCAGGAAAAGCAAACTACAGAATTAGGAATTAAGCGTCATTCTCCTTACCATAACAGAAGTAAGCATCATAATAATGTCTTTATTACAACATCTAGTATCACTTACAGAGAGACTATTGATGTTAAAAGTTTTATTGATAAGCTAAAAAAAGAACCATTGCTGCTAGACAATTGGTTTCAGTTAAAAAAGGCAGAACTTAATTTATCTCAGCTTAGTCAGTTATTTTTAGTTTTTGAAACCTTAAAAGGTAGCCCTCCTGAAACGAGTAGCTTACAAAATAATACAGAGCTACAAGACATAGAGAAGCTTTTGATTGATAAGTATAGACTTGCTACATTGCAAGAAGTTGTAAAGCAATTACCACCTTATCAGGAGGTTACAAATAATGTAGAATTAACACCTGAAAATGCAGCAAGATATCTCATTGAAGCAAAAGAAAATGATAACAATATTTCTCACCATATTTTAGGAACTCTGAATCAATATCTTTATGAAAATAGTACAGAACAACATGAAAAAATTTCTAAATTCAGTAAAGAAGAATTACAGAATACAGAGAATAAAGCTTTAAAATACTCAATTAGAGCGTTTGTTTTAGAAGTAGGAAAATTAGAAGAGGAACATACAGATGTTAAAAAATATTATAACGAATATAAAGAATTTCTAGAAAAACAAGAACGCAATTTGAATATATTCTTTGAAGCGTTTAAAAGTGAGTTATCTCAGCCAAGACATGCAGAAATATTTGATTTATGGATTAAAAGTGTTAAAGACAAATCTTTAATAAGTAAGCTAGAGGAAAAAATACAAGAAGATAATTTTCTAAAAGTTCTTTATGATCGTTTTAATAATCAGCTTGAGCTAGAGTATGATTGGGATAAGTGTTGTAAAGATCAAGCTATTCTAAAAGAGTATAATGATTATATTCAAGAAAAAGGCCCATTATCGGGAAGTTACAGAGAATTATTAGCCTACGTTTTTGGTATTAACATCAGATTATATGTTGAAGATCAAGATAATAGATTGTTCCTGCGAGGTGATCACAACCCTTCATCTAAGAAAATTATTCACATATTATGTAGAGACAATAAATTTATACAATTAAATATTGATAAAAGCTACTTAAAGCTAGAAGAAGAGCGCAAAAAGAAAGATAGTCTTTATGCACAGATTTTTGCAAAAATTAGGCCATTTAAACAAAAACAGGAGTTCGATGATTACTTAAATAATCAAGCTTTTCTATCCAATAACAGTCCTTCAGAAGATGAACAATATTTTAATGAAGAGGAAGATATAGAAAAAATTATAGAATACTTTCCTGAAGGGGAAAAACAACAGTTAAAAGAGCGATTGAACAAAATTACATCTCAATATATTGGGCAGCAAGGAATTTTGCATAACATGTTGAAAAGCTTTTCTAGCGAAGGAAGACATGTATCCTCTCAAGAATTATATTGTTTAGTGAACTCAATTCTAACTTCTGTTATTGAAGATAAAAAAGAATTGAATATCTTTTGTTGGATAGTTGCAGCTTATCCTCAAAAGAGTTGGATAGATGAATTGATATTATTACAACTCGAAGATTATTTCAAAAAAACATTAATAGAGAAACCTGAATGGAGAAAGTACTTATCGAAAATAGAAAGTAAGGACGTTTTACTGTTATTTAAAGTAAAGTTGGATCAACATAAATCAAGCAATCCTATTTCTACTCAATGCATTGAAGATATTCTGCATTTATTAAGTAATATTCCAAATGAAACAGTTAGTTTAGAAGGACTAGAGTTATCTGAGTGGCCTTATGCACTGAAAGAAAAATACTGGACATGCAAGCTGTCAAAATTAGTAGATTGGCAAAAGGATGACTTACCAACAGCTTCTTACTATCTTTTATCTATAGAGAATATTTTTGGCGCTCTTTTATCGGAGAAATTTATAGAGGCTCTAGAAAAGAAAAAACAAGAATTGTCACCTGATACGCTTACTAACGTTTTATCTAATTTTCATAATGAAAAATGGAATCTAAGTAAAGAAGAATTAAAAATGCTTTCTGATTGTAATAGTATTAATGAATGGAAAAACGAAATGCAGCAGAAGTTTACTGCTGATGAAAAAGAACGCAATGTAACGCAATTAGTTGAACTCATTAAGGGTAATGGTAATACTTCAAAAAGAATTTCTGACAAATTGCCAGAAATTGAGGATTCTATCAAGAGTATTTATGATGAGAAGTATGTAATCGGTGGAAAATCTGTAGGTAGTTTTACAGAAGTTGGTATTAAAAATTGGGTAAAAGAATTCCAAGGTAGAATTGGAGAAAGAAAGCGAGATATTAAAGAAACACGCAAGGAAATGATTGCTGTAATAGATAGAGCCATAGAATTAAAAAGAAGATTCAAGCTTCGTGACACTCAAAAGTTAACTGTATTGGCGTTATTGACAAATGATCGTAATACTTTAGCACAAGTATCTACTGGGGAGGGAAAATCGTTAATTGTAGTAGCAGCATCAATTATGAAAGCACTTTGTGGAGAGAAAGTAGATGTTATAACTAGTTCTTCTGTATTGGCAAAACGTGATGCTGAGGATAATAGAGATATCTATAGTTTATTTGGTATTAATGTATCACATAACTGTAGTGAAGATATTGAAAAAAGAAAGGAAGCATATTCAGGTAATCAAGTGGTATATGGTGATTTATCTAATTTCCAGCGCGATTATTTATTAGATAAATTTTACGGGAAAAATATTTTAGGAGATCGTAATTTTAACAATGTAATTGTTGATGAAGTAGATAGTATGTTGCTCGATAAAGGTAACAATATGTTGTACTTATCTCATGATCTGGCAGGACTAGATAAGCTGGAATCTGTTTACATTTACATTTGGCAGTGGATTAATAGACCAGCTAGGAACCATGAAGAAATTTCCTATGCTTTTGACACTAAAGCAATCAAAGAAGCAGTGCTAAATGACTTATATGGCTTAATAAAAAAAGAAGATATTGGAAAACTTGGGTCTGAATTAAGCGAGCAGCAAAAAAATATTATGTGGGAACGTTTAATCAAAACTGAGATATTAGATGATCAGGGCAAATTGTTAAAAGGAAACATTAATGACAATGAACTTAATAAAGTACTTTCACCTGAATTTAATTGTTACAAAGATCGTTTTCTTTACCTTTTAAAAGAGTGCATTGAAAGAGAAAAATTTATACATGTTCCCAATAATCTCAGACCGTTTATTGAACAGCACTTAGAATCTTGGATTAATAATGCTATAACCGCGTTCTTCATGAAAGCAGGAGAGGATTATGTAGTGGATGTAGATAAAACCGGAAGTAGTCCAGATCGCAATCCTAATATTACAATTCTTGATAGAGATACAGGAACAGATCAAGCTAATTCTCAATGGGATGAAGCATTACATGTATTAGATAGAACTTGATCTGACACTTTAAAAAAGTAAGTTATAAAATAATAAAAGAAAGGAGTGTTAGATATGAGTACGATACAAACAAAAATACTAAAACCAAAGTTAGGGTTATTAGAACTAGCAAAGCAATTAGGTAACGTATCACAAGCGTGTAAGGTGATGGGTTATTCGCGTGATACATTTTATCGATTTAAGGAGTTATATGAAAGTGGGGGAGAAGGAGCATTACATGAAATAAGTAAGAAAAAACCCCTATTAGCAAACAGAGTTTCCGAAGATATAGAAAGGGCAATAATTGGCATAGCTACAGAATTTCCAGCATATGGACAACAAAGAGCTGCAAATGAGCTGAGAAAAAGGGGTGTAATAATTTCCGAAGGTGGCGTAAGATCTGTATGGCTAAGAAATGACATTGAAACGTTCAAAAAAAGACTTAAAGCCCTTGAAGCAAAGGTTGCACAAGACGGCATAATTTTAACTGAAGAGCAACTTGCAGCATTGGAAAAAGTTAAAGAGCAAAGAGAAGCTCACGGTGAAATTGAAACAGAACACTCAGGTTATTTAGGGTCTCAAGATACTTATTACGTAGGCAATATCAAGGGCGTTGGGCGCATTTACCAGCAGACTTTTATTGATACATATTCGAGAGTGGCTTTTGCTAAGCTTTATACAGATAAAACTGCTATTACCGCTGCCGACTTGCTGAATGATAGAGTAATACCATTTTTCGATGTACAAAACGTGCCATTATTGCGCATTTTGACTGATAGAGGTACAGAATATTGTGGTAAACCAGAAAATCACGCTTATCAGCTTTATTTGGGAATTGAAAATATTGATCATTCAAGAACTAAAGCCAATTCACCACAAACTAATGGCATATGCGAAAGGTTTCATAAAACTATGCAAGATGAGTGTTACAATATTATCTTTAGAAAGAAAATCTACAGTTCTTTAGAAGATTTGCAGATAGATGTTGATCATTGGTTACGCTCTTACAATGAGACCAGGCCTCACTCAGGTAAATATTGCTATGGTAAAACGCCTATGCAGACTTTTCTTGATAGCAAACACATTGCTTTTCAGAAAAATATTAGTAACGTTAAACAAGAGACTGATATTAGTTTTAACTACCTCAATTCTTCTGTCAGTTAATTCGTTGCTGTCAGATTAAGTTGTGTCTAGTACAATATATTATCTATTCTAAACCCTTATTTAGCTCTGCAGAATTTTTTTGGCATTTCTACGTATCAAGATAAAACATCACAGAATTTATCGATTACTTTTTGATTACCTTCTATCATTGCATTTGCCTCTTGCTGAAGAAATTTGATGTTTTTGAGTGTAATATTGTCCATCTCAGTCGATGCTACTTTCAATTGCGATTGTATTCTTATGTATTTATCATCTATTACTTGTTCTAGTTGATAATCAACGCAATCCAATCCAGAAGCAAACATCACATTCAGTAGTGGCTTGATCCACCCTATTTTGCCAAATCTCCTTGAGTTAGCATACTTTATACTTCTATTTGTTCCACCAGTACCTATTGATAGCAGTATAATCTCATCATTTGGAAATAACCTCTTACCACTTGCATATGCACAAGCTGCTGGATTATTTGCAAAAACCCCTCCATCCACTAATACTCTGTCTATCTGGTCAATTTTTAGATATTTTGGTATGAAATAAGTAGGTGCAGCCGTTGTAGCTCTGAGTGCATCTTTTAATTTGACAAAATCTCTATCTTCTCTCCAACTCTTAAAAAAGAAAGGATAGTTGTTATGAATATCATAACTTGTTATCAGTACCTTACTTAAAGTATTTTGTAGAGTATCATCACCAAAATATTTATCCAGTACAAATTCAATATTTTTATGTGGGTATTGTGCACAGTTAAACCAAGATAATATTGATCGCCTGAAGAATGAAGATTTAAAAATATATGACCCGTATTCTTGGTAAAGCTCAACTAAATCATTTGCTGAATATTGGAGATTTCCCCGTTCATCTTTTTTGCATAACCCAGCTACAACAATTCCGCCTGTTGAAGTACCAGCCATAAGATCAAAAATTTGAGAAATAGGTTTCCTTGCTCTCTTTTCTATTTCTGCTAGAATTACTGCTGGTATTATGCCCCTTATACCACCACCGTCAATTGAAAGGATGTATTTAGTCATGAGTAGATATTTATTAGTTTTATTAACTTGCTCACTTTTATCAGGGTGTGTTTCTTGTCCAAGTACTACTGTATGTTTCACTCCTAGAGAAAATTGTACCAATCTAATAATTGATTCTATGGATCATGCTAAAAAATCCGTGTTGGTTCAGGCATACCAATTTACCTCAAAGCCTATTGCACAATCTTTAATTAGAGCAAAAAAACGTGGTGTTGATATTAAGGTTATTCTCGACGAATCGCAAGTGAGCTCAAAGTATAGCGTTATCAATGAGCTGTTTCATCAAAGAATACCAATATATATAGACTATAAACCTGCAATTTCACATAGCAAAATTATGATCATTGATAATCAAAAAATCATTACGGGTTCGTTCAATTTCTCTGATGCTGCCCAGAAAAAGAATGCTGAGAATCTATTGATCATAACTGGAGATTCTCCACTAGTTGAGCAATACATCGAAAATTGGGAAGATCGCCAATCACATTCTAAGCCTTATATGCTAGAATAGTTACTTTGAGTTAGCTTTGAATTCATCCAATTCCTCAGAAAGATTTTTTACCCGCTCTTCCAGACGATATACCGTAACAGTTAATCCATTATTTTGTTCTATGAGTTTTTCATGTATATGCACTCGTAAATCCAGTTTGGCAAGCCACCAAATCGCCGCTACCGTCTGTATTAACATCGTTACAATTACTGCGATTGGGATTTTTTGATTTTTCATAATTACTTAAATGTGGATTTATTATGGATAACTACTTTATAGTAACTACTTCTCTGATTTGTACTGTTCCTCTGCTCTAGCCAGTAACTTTATTATTTCTTTATAAGGTTTGTTTTTATCGTGTCGCGATGCCATTACAGCTATTTTTCTAGCTCCTTTTCCGTCATTATCTTTTATGTTAGGATTCACGCCTTTTTCTAATAAGAACCTTACAATTCCTAAATGCCCTTCACCTGCAGCATGATGTAAAGCTGTCCTTTTAAAAGCATTCTTATCGATTGCATTTATATTTACTTTCTCTTCTACTATTAAAAATCTAATAGTATCTAAGCATCCTTCTCTTGCTGCATAATGTAATGCAGTTTCGCTTAAGTTTGGTATTATATCTTTTACTAAAAATCTCGTTGTTTCTAAACTACAACTTACAGTAGCTACTTGTAGTATCTTTCTGTAATTCTCGTTAGCTTTGGATTTTTGGTAGCAATATGTAATAACAACACATACTATTAATGGTATAAACCATACAAAATGTATTTTATCCTTTTCATTACATTTTAGTTGACTCATATTCAGTAGTTTCTTTACATTGAATAGACTATGTACTTATTTTTCCTTAACATTACTTACTTAAAGATGCTGATAACATAGTAAGGTAACCTGAGCTATTTAGAGTATGCTCTGCTCTATTAACTATCCATTCACCATCTACTGCTTGATTAAAATCTATAAGATTAAGCTTTGCTTCTGCAAATAACTCTGGATTACCAGACATAGTTATATCTAAAGTTTCATTGTTACGCTTCAATTGTTTCAATTTGGCATTTGCTGCACTTAGCGCTGACTCTGCATGGCTTTGTTGCATAGCTAGTGTTGGTTGAGGTTATTGTAAGGAGAAAAGCTTATGGTTACTAACGCATTTTGTTGTAAAATAGGCATTTTTCAAACAAGTATAACTTATGCCACAAAAAATGAGAGTAAGTAACCAAAGAGAATATAATGAGTTTCTAAAAAAAAGAGGAAATGTTTTTCATTTTGTTAATCAAGCCATAGAAAATTGGTATGAAAATAGTCCAAAAGTTGCAGGTGGCAATAACACTTATAGTGATAAAGTTGTAATTTTAATACACATAATAGTTCATCTTTTTAGAATTGGCTTGAGACAAGCTGTAGGTTTTGTAAAAGGTTATATGGTACAAATAGGCAAAAAACTTAAGATTATCAGCTATACACAAGCTTCCAGAAGATTTAAAAAGCTTAATTTGAAGATTGATGACCATAGAAGCAATAAAGATGATCTGGAAAATGTTGAAATTGCCGTAGATAGCACTAGAGTTAGTATCTACAATAATAACGGTGGGCATAGTAAGCTTAATATTCGAAAAAGAAAATACAGTGGTTATGGTCAAGTAAGAAAATTACATGTTATTTTAAACATAAATGATAAGAAAGCAATAAGCATGAACTACACTAGTGGTGTTGCTGTAGACTATTTGCCGGTCTGCGATATGTTAGAAGAAGTCAGTGATAAATATAACATTTGTTCTATTCGAGCAGATGCGGCTTATGATATAAAAAGTGTGTATAAAGAATGCAGAAAATACAATATTGTGCCTATTATTCGCCCTAGGAAGGATACTAAAATTTGTTTAGCTGACTACTTATCAGAAAGAAACAAGTATATTAGTAGAATTAGGTCATATGAGAATTATGAAGATGGTATTAATGAATGGAAGAAAAAAGTTAAGTATGGAGCACGGTCTTATATTGAAGTCTTTTTCTATAGGTTGAAGCAAATATTTGGGTTTGGCTTGAAAAATAAATCAGAGGTAAATCGTGAAAAAGAGCTGTTAATTAAGTGCTACTTACTGAACAAATTTACTGATATTGGTATGGCTAAATTTAAATTAGCTGCGTAAGTTCATTGTGATTTACATGCCTATCAGTGCTATGCAACAAAGCCACTCTGCATTTGGGTAAATTTCTAGCATAATATAACTTGGTTCGCCGCTACCAACTATTTCTTTAATAGTTTCACCCTTTTCATAGCTGTGCCATTTTGCTACTACTGAATTGTATTTATCACGTACGGTAAAATGCACTTTCCAATTAATTGTGTCTTGAGGTCTAATAGTCGTTGTTCCTAAAGCTTTTCCTGTGGCTGATTTTGCCATGTTTTTTGAAATAAATAATATATACCCACCAGCTAATTTTACCATTGCTTCACGCTCTATTGCTATTTTCGTTAGAAGGCTTATATCACTCTCCTCAGTTTGATTGATGTGAGATATAAGTACGTCTTTAAATTTCTCATCGACTTTATGTCCATATCCATGTTTTTGAGCTATTTCTTTCACTAAGTTTTCTATGGTAATTTGATGCCATTCTTTTGATACTTTTGCTTTTAAAGATATTCTTAAATTTGTTGCATGAGCTTTTATTAGTAGAGTCTTAGGTGGGCCTTGTATCGTAACTTCGTTGACTGTATATATACCCATTGGAAAGATTCCCGTTTCCTTATAACCCAGCGCTATGTTCAATTCACTTGGAACTTCCACGTTTTCATTGCCATAATCAACGCACACCTCTGCAACATCATCTATAGTACCAGATTCATCAGTAAGATGCACCGATATTACATGATCTTTTATTCCTTCAATGCTAAATTCAGGTTTCATTTATTCCCATACTTTTAACTTCGATTTTTTTAATTGCTCTTGTATTGTAGGTAACCTGATCTTTAATCCTGCAGGCAAAAAACTTCCATACTCCGCAAGTCCAGGGTTTTCCTCCAATACTATTTCTACTGCTCCAGAGCTATATCCATAGTGTTTAAAACATATGTAATCTAACATTTCATTTTCTCGTGCTATATAATGTACTATCATATATAACGCCTTAAACTTAAGCTAAATTCTATCTTTTTTGGTAATCCACATGGAAAATACGACGTTTGCTTTTCTTCTAACCGCACAATAACAAATCTTCCCAAAACATTTCCTAAATTGTCTACTAAGATACTTGGTTCCTGATTTTCCTCAGCTTCTTTCATACTTTTTAATTGATTTAAATCATTGAGATTATGGAAATAAATTATTCCTTCTAAGTCTATATTTTCTGTACCTTGGCCAATATTTTGTAATGAAGGTATTTTACCAATACACTCAATTGTACTCCAACGGTTTTCTTTACTATACCTTAAACTTGTTGGAGAAAGCTTATGCTGACCAAGTGATAGCATTAGTAAATTGGTTCTATTGAATCAAACAGAACGTCACGCGATTTTTCTCTTATTCTTTTTATTACTGCATCAGCAAGACTACGTACATCTTGGTTAGGTTCTGCTTTTATACTTATATTAAATGTAAAAGTTTGATTAAAAATTTTTTGTTCACACTTTTCACAGTCTTTTAAAACTTTCTCTGAATTATCTGCTACAGAACTTTTTTCTGTAATCACTCTAGCACTTTCAATATTCGTTCTACTATTCGAAATTCCACTAAAAGTATTATTATTTAATAAAGGATTTCCTTTACTAAAAATACTTCTATTTTCACTGATTATCTTAGTTGTATTGCCTATTTTTGCTTCTACTGGTTTCTCAAATGCTTTTATTGGATTATCATTAAACAATTTTCCTACACCAATCCAATTTTCTATAGGTTTTGTAATTGATTTCCAGATACTTGAGAAAAAGTCCTTTACCTTCTGCCAATTAGCGATTACAAGCGCTGCACCAACTGATAGTCCAGCAACAGCAGCTCCTATAGGATTGGTTAGCGTTAAAGCTTTCAGCCCCATGATTACTGCTGGAATTACTCGTGCTGATAATGAAGTTAATACTGGTAAAAGTGTTCCGTGCAAAATAGCCTTAAAAGTTAATATTCCACCTCCAGCCAATGCAAATACATAACCAAAACCTACCACTGCAATCTTACCAATAATAAGAGCTGAAATTATACTCATTATTCCTGTAGTAATAACTGGAAACTTTTCTGCAAACCAAGCTATGGGGTTAGTTATCTCTCTTAGAATATTACTTATCCACTTTAAAGGAGGTAGCATTACTGAGCCCAGATTCATTCCCACCTCTGCTATCGCATTCCTCAGTAATCGTAAGTTATTTGCTGTAGTTGCTGCACGATTGTTAAACTCTTCTTGCATGGACTGTTTAAATTCTTCCTCATCAGCTAAATGATTTATGGCATCTTTATAATTCTTTAAGCTTCCAACTAGTAATGCAATATCATCTTGATACTCTTGACCAAACAGATCAAGAAGGATTTGCGAACGTTCCTGTTTATTTACCTTCTCTAGAGTTTCAAAAAAGTAAAGTAGTGCGTCTTGGCCATTTCTGCTAATCCTTTGTGTCATCTCTTCTGCAGTTATTCCCACATCTTCCAATGCTGCTTTAAACTTTTTCCCCTGTCCTTCAGCAGTCTGAAGTTTACTAAGTAGAGCGTTTATTGCAGTTGCTGCTTTTGCAGGTTGTTTGCCTAGGCTAATAAAGGCATTTACTAAACTACTTGTCTGTTTAATATCAAAACCAAACTGTTTTGCAGTACCACCAACTATAGCAAGCGCTTGGACCATATCCTTTGCTTTAGCAGCACTATTATCTGAAAGGTGATTTATAATATTACCTACTCTTTCCATGCCTGCTACCTCAATTCCATAAACATTGGCAAGCTTAGCTATAGAATCACCTGCTTCTTCTGCAGACATATCAAATGCTGTGGCCATTTTAGCTACTGTTGTTGTAAATCCAATTAACTTATCTTTTTGAATTCCAAGTTGTCCACCACTTGCAGCTATTTGTGCTAATTCTGTAGCTGATAGAGGTATTTCACGGGATAACTTCTTTATATTCTCACTAAACTTATTAAATTCCTCATCATTCTGAAACTTTACAACCTTCTTAACATCAGCCATAGCACTTTCAAAGTTAATCGCAACTTTAATTGGCGCTGCAAGCGAAAGACCTAGTCCTATAGTCTCCATTACTTGTGATCTATAATGCGCTTTTCTTGCTAAAGCATTTTGCTGTTTTTGTATTACAGATCCTAATTTACTGTATTTTCCTTTTAGTACTTCAATAGATGAACCAAGTTTAGTTTGATCTCTCACTAAAGATTTAACATCCTTTCCACTTTTCCTAATTTCTTCATTTAATGTGTGAAGTGCATCTCTCTTTTTAATATAAGCCTCTTTTGCCTTTGATGCCGATGCTTTCAATTTTTCGAATTCATTTCTCAGTGCTTTGCTTGGCTCTTTTTTTTCCTTCTTCTCTTTAGCAATTGCTGTAGCTGATTCTTTCGCTTTCTTCTCCGCTTCCTTCCAATTCTTCATGGCTTGAAGGGCATCATGATTTAATTGCTTAAATTTGGAAACCGATTTCATTGATGAATCAAGCTGCTTTATACTATCACCCAACTTAGAAAGCTTTGCTGCACTACCTGTCATTGCATTATTAAAACTGCCATCTAACGTTGCACCTATTTTTATTGAAAGCATTGACATTTTTTTGTTACTCCTTCACTTACTTCTAACCACTTTAGAAACTCTTTTGTACTCATATTAATAATTTGCTCAATTCCACTTCCTGTTGTTGAGCTAAGTTTTAAAATATTGAATCTTAACTCCTCTGTTCCAGCGGCGACAAAAAACCTTTTAGCACCTTCTGTATTTCTACATAATCTTTAATACATAAATCTTCAACTACTTCTTTTGGTACGGATGCTAGATTAGCAATTAAAGCTACTTCTTTTAAAGCTTCGCCTTCTATGCGTTCTATAGCAAGTAAATCTCTTACTTTAGGTTCACGTATCGATAATTCTGAGACAGAAATTCCATCAACTGTTATTGGGTTATTAAGTGTTATAGCTTGCATACTTCTCCTGAAAAAGTTAATTAAATAAAAGTCTATATCGGCTTTTACATAACTAATTTTTGTTACTATAGTTTTTGTGTTTGATTAACGATTCTTCATACTAAATTTCTCAATATAAAGATGATAATAGGGGTTATTTCCCTTCAACTTGAATTAATTCTTGAACCTCATCGACAGAAAGACCTGTACACTTGACAATAGTGTTAATATCAACATCATTAGTCAACATCGCTTTTGCAACTTCAATCTTTCCTTCTTTTTTGGCATCATCAAGTTTTTGAGCAAGGACAGCCTGTTCATCACGAATACGCTTAGTCTCCTGTTCATAGGCTATAAACTCTTTTTCTGACCAGTTAAACCTGTTTAGCTCTTCATACGCTTTTTTGATTATTACGTCACTTCCTGTTATCCTTTCCAATTCTTCTTCACTTGTTTCATCAGCGTACTTAAAAAAATACACCCACTTCTCAACTATATTTGAAAGCTGATCTTCTTTGGTTTTGGGAAATTTAGGCAATTCAATAAATACAAAATAAAAATCTTTTAGATCATGTTCATTAGTATCTTCATCGCGAATAGTGTGCTTTGATTTATACTCGGACTTATCAGGAAATAAAATACAATCTGCTATAGCAATAAAGATAATTTCCTTAAGGTTATGGTATTGATCACCTTTATCTGCTTGTCTTGAATAGGCTTTAGCAGCGTAATATTGGGCACGTTTTTCAAAGCCTTTGGTTTTAGCGACCTGCATCTCAATTATCCATTGCACTCCTGTGGAATCTCTACATAGCACATCAACAATACTTTGCTTTTTAGATGCAATATCAGGATCTTGAATAGTACTTAAAAACTCTATATCCTGTATTGCATTTTTGCCAGTAAAGCTCAAAATATCATTTAGAAAGTGAATGAGGATATCTTTATTCTTTTCTGTACCAAAGATACGGCGGAATGCTACATCATTCTTAGGGTCGAGAAATTTAGATAAAGCCATAGCACAAATGCCTAAAAAACATCAATAATTATACAGTATTATCAGTAATTTTTCAATAAAGAAGTGAAAAGGCATCCGTCTATTACATTAAATCCCTAGAATCGTTTGCAGCAAGGCCATTTGATCCACACCGTTAATCTTACGGATCATATTCTCAGCATCGATTTCTATTAATTCATTACCACCTATCGTAAGTTTATAGTAATGGGCAGCTACAGTGCATTTTAGAGTGGCTTTTTCAGCAGGTTTCCAGCTACCAAAATCAAATTCTTTGAATATGCCTCTGAGGTTGATAATTACTCCTTCAATATCATTACTACCACTTCCTTGCATTCCACCACGAAGAGTTAAAGATACTGAATTTCCATTTATCAACCCAAATAGCCGAAAAAGCTCTGTATCGTATTCAGAAAAAGTGAAATCTGCTTCAAGCTTTTCCATGCCCATGTCAATATTTATTGGAATATCCATACCACCAGCACGGTACTCTTCTGTTTTTATGGTAAGCTTTGGTAGCGTAATTTCATCTATTTTTCCTGCATAACCACGACCATCTACAAATACGTTAAAATTTCTCAGTATTTTGGGTAACACTTCGCTTTCTCCTAACTTATTACACTATTATTTACAAGATGGGATCTGAATATTATTTGCTCAGCTGGATATGGCGGTGTAAACTCAAAATCAAAAGACACTTTTCCGCTTGCAATATTTGCCGGTGTATTGAGTTCGGGAGTTGCATAACATTTTCCACTGATAATCGCTCCTTGTACTTTTAAATTGGCCAAATAAGAATTCACCCCCTCAATCACATCATCTATATAAGTTTTGGTGATATTGCGATCAACTGCCCAGAGATGAGCTCGAAGTAAACTATCGTTAATTAAATCTGCAGTGCGCCTTACTGATAGAAAAGCCCATTTCGAATCGTTTGAACATGTTCTATTTCCCCAAAGCCTATAGCCATTTTGATGAATTATCGTTGTTACTTCATTTTCATTTAAATGGTTTGCTCTACAATTTGTATTACCGAGCGTAAAATCAATAGGCCTGCTTGTTCCAACAATACCATTTATCTCTTTATTTGAAGGTGAGTGCCAAAATCCTTGTTCGCTATCTACTTTTGCTATTAAACCAGCTACAAATGGGCTTGCTGGCAAGGTTCCTTCTTTTCCTTCAATAAATACCTTAACCCAAGGGTCAACTACGTAAACTCTTGAGCTGCCTACACTTTTTCTCCATTTTATTGCTTCTTCATCATTAGTATTTGGTCCATCTGCAACAATAATTGCTCTTAATTTTTCTGCTATGGAAATTAAAGCACTCACTACTGGATTTACTCCATCTATTTCAGGTAACTGATGAGTAAACTTAGGAGCAATTAATATTCTTGGAGCAATATGAACTATGCTTTCACTACTGAGGAATGCCTCTATCCCTTGATACTCTCCAGTCTCTTTATCAACACCGCCAATTATACTCTTCAGCGTCTCTTCTTCTTTTAGTTTTGGATCGCTGTTTTCACTTTCTTCAACTCGAATAACTACTACTGTTGCACCAACTTGAGAAAATATTCCATTTACTGCAGAAGGCAAAGTTCCTTTTTTCCCAAGCTTTGCTGCTTCTTTTAAGCTTCCCGCTATTAATACTGGACTACTCAGTGGAAATTTTTGCTCGTCAGCATCAGGTGCAGTACCAATTACACCTATCACTGATGATTTAGCTGTACGTACTGTCTTTGCTCCTGAGGTTACCTCAATAACATTTACGCCATGTAAAAATTCTTCAGCCATTTCTTTGTATTTTTTTCCTGAAATCATCTAGCAAAGTCTGTAGCTCATTTTCACTTTTAGCTTCTTCAATCTTTCTTTTGGCTAAATCTTCAAGCTCTTCACATTTAATTATTGCTTTTACTGCTTTTTTCACTTTTTCCTCAATTATTCTTGCCATTTCAATAACTGTAATACCACGTACTTTTGCTAAAGGCTCTATAATTTCTGCATCCTTTTCATTCATAGATTCTGGTGCTGCTAAAATGTTCTCTGCGGCTTTCGCTTGAATCTCATAAGATTTAGCTTTTTGGTGAGAATGCCCTGCGTATTGGTGAGTATAGTTATCATAATAAGCACGAAGATTAGAAAGTGCAGAAAACTTCGCATTTTGCAGTAACTCCAATTCAATGTCTTCTTGATTTCGCTGAGCAATTTTTCCTCCTCCTGTTAAACAATAACTTTTTTGCCAGTCAAAATTCTTTGGTGCTTCATACCAATCATTTCCAGTTGGCTTGTTTTCAAGTGTTGTTGTTTCAATCTGCTTGTGGTTTTCAAAACGTATATAAATAGTCACAAATTCCTCCTCATTGCCATATTTGATCAGTTCGTTCTAACCCTGGACATTGCCAACCCCTGAGCGTCCTTTCCACATCTACCTCAAGCCCTGTGGTGAGAAAATTGCTACGTATGTTATAAATCCCCCACTGAATAAATTGACCATAGTTGTGTACATAATTTGATGCAAGCATACCTTGACTAACTTGTGTTCTGGAATACAGATAAGATGATGTGTAAAGTAATATTGCAACTGTTTTTCCTGCTGGAATCTCCACATTACCAGATCCGGCTAACTTGCTATCAGAACTCATGTATTGGTAAACATTTTTCCATACTATTTTTGAAATACTTGATTTATTAGAATTAGTGTTATCAGGAGTTCCCACAAATAATCCTGCTCCCCCGTACTCCGTACTCGAATACGATGATCCAACAAATTCCATTGTCTTATTTATGTTCACATTGGTTGTATTTTTTACAAATACTACTCCAAGTGCAGCATACGGGTAATAGTATATCTCATCATAACTACCCGAAAAACTTTTTGTGCATAACTCTCCGTAAATAAATGTTCCTTTACTTCCCTCTATAAAACTTAGTTGTCTTGGCCGATAAAAACTAACGTAATCTGTATTGTACGTATGGCTACCTGCTAGTAGTTGTAACATATAGTCAGTTTTTGTTATATCACTACTCCACTTTCCAAGCTCTGTCGTAAAAGTTCCGTGGCCAAAATAATTATTTTTTCTGCCAAGTACACCAAATAAGAAAGGTAATGACCCTGGTTCAACCATGTTGCGCTTTCTTATTTCATTTATAAGAGACGCTTTTAACTGTTCATCCCGAGTTTTTACCTCATTAGAGATGTTTTCAATTCGAGTTTCTATTTCCCTAATAATTGATGAGCCACTTGGCACATCATTAACAGTACGGAAGTTATTCACTAAACCTTTAAGACCATCTTTATGATCATTGCCAACACTATTTATTGCTGCAATACTGGCATTCTTTCTCGTATCAAGTAGCGATAAATTTGTTGTCCCTTTTTCATCAATTCTCTTTAATAACTGCTTCTCTGATTCAGAGATCACTGCTAAAGAACTAGCTTTTTTATTATCCAGATCAGTTAAGTGTTTTTTTGCACTATCAAGAAGTTCTTTTAGCTTACCATCTGTCATCTGCACAATTTCAGAAACCGCACTTTTGTCGACTATTGATTCCAATGCTTTAGCAAGATATGCTAATTGATCTGGAGTACTGTTTGCTACTAAATCCTTAAGTCTTTTTTGTAGTGCATCAATTATTTCTTTTATTTTAGCCATTTGCACTATATTAGAAATAGCTTTTTTATCTGCTATCAATTCCAGTGATTTCGCAAGATATGCCAGTTGATCAGGTGTGCTGTTTGCTGCTAAATCCTTTATTCTTTGGTATATTGCTTCTTTCATTCCCAAAAATTCAAAAAAGTTTCAAATCTAAATCGTTTAAAATTATTTTTTAGTTGATTATGCTCATCTTCTCTTTCGGTAATATCTTCATCTATTTTTTCTATAGCTCTTCGAATACGTACCACATCTTGAACTGCAATATTTTCTGGATGAGGCAGTGGATATTCTCGTTTGGTTTGGTCAACAGTCATTATGTGACAATCACTCTGAGATTTTTTACCTTAGGGCGATAAACAACTGTTCCACTTAAAACTAATTTTACCCTAGTCTCATTGCCATTAAAGTTTGTCAGCACATGAGTTCTCTCTACCCAATTTTCTCCAATTGGTTTTCCTGATGTTAAATTTACTAATTGCCATCCTTTGACGCTTTGTTCCACATATGCTTTAACATCTGCAGTGCCAGGTATTAGCGCATCATATGTTATGGTGATCTTGGTGTTAGCTCCTGCTGTAATGCTTCTTGTAACATAATCTCCTTTTTCCCCTATATTACCCATAACTAGCTGTAACCCAGGATAAAGAACTGGACTTTTTTCTCGCCCTCCTTTTAGGCTTGCTTTTACCGTTAATTCCCCATTTATTCTTTCACGCAGTGCGAGCGGCAAATTATCAGACAAAAAATTTTCTTTTCCTTCTTCATCTGTTAAAATAAATTCCACATTGGTATCAAATGCTACTTTTTCGACGTTCGTCAAAACAATTAAATCTGATACGTTATTTGCAGTAACCTTGCCAAGATCAATAATGTGAGAAACTTCGCTAAATTTTGCAGCCAAAAGCCGAAACGTTAAATCTAAGTTCTGATGTGGAGTCCAGGTACTTGCATTGCTTGATGAAAGTAATACTCCTACTTGATATGGTTGACTTGTTACCCAACGAATATTTACTGTATCATATTTGCCAAGCTCTGCTATTTTTACTGCAGTATCTGCATCATCAGTGAGTAGCACTATTGCATACTCTTGTCCTGCATGGCAAAACACTGGTAACCACTCTATACGTGTTGCTGTGCCATCTATCTTTATATCTTTTGGCTCAATATAACTTTCAGCAATGACAGTCTGCGAGGGCATTCCCACTGCTGTTTCTCTAATCTGCACAACAACACGTTTTTTGCCGCTATTTGTGAACCATAAATCTAGACCCCCTATGTGTCTGCTCTCATTTAAAGTAAATGTTTGTGCTAAAGGATCAACTCTTCTTGCTGCGATAACTCTTCTTCTTTCCTCTATGGTAATTGTTTTTTTACCAGTATAAGTTGCTTCTCCATAACTTCCTTTATCCCCGTAAAATTGCACTAATTTAGTACCGGCTGGAATATTTGCTGGTACTTTCACCTTTCCCTTTAATTTTCCCTGATTGTTAGCTGTTAACATTTGGTTTTCCAGTTTTAAGTTATAGGTTGAATGTTTATTCCGTCAAATTTTATCTCTTTAAGCTTCTCACTTGGCTCAAAACCTTCAATTTCAAAATTCTGTACTGCTTCTCTCATAAATTCAGCTTCGTATGAAGTACTTGACAGCAGCTCTGTCGTTTCTTTAACATTAAAACTCTTGTTACTGGACTTTTCCAATTAGTGGTAACCTCGGTCCAGTGGTCAATGTTTTTATTTAGAGTAATTTGCGCCGGGACTTGATCAAAAGCTTGATACGGATTAATTTTTTCTCCTTTAGTCTGTAAAAGCTGCTCCAGTACCGGTTCAAGTTTATAAGGTAAAAGATAAGGTTCTTTACCTCTTTCAACATCAATAATTTCCACATCTATAGGTAAAATTAATTCTTTGTTTACTATTGCTGCAGACTGCGAAATTCCTTGATCACGCATATCATCATCAAAGAACGAATCAACAAATACTCCTTTTTTGGTGGTAGGTTCTCTTGAATTTGCATCATTGCGTAAACGCTCCTCTGCAACCAGCGCATAAAGATCATTTATTCCTTTTTTCATTGCTTCAAGCTCATTCATCGGTACAGCATGAATAGCATTATTCACTATTTTTACCCCTTCTTTTTCTCCGTTTTTCCATGTCTGATGAATGTAGCAGAGCAAAAGTTGTCCAGAAGGTGCTTGAGGCATCGATGGTCTCCAAGAGTGGGAAATTCCTTTTATTCTTCTTACCACCCCTTTGCTATCGATAGTAATTAAATCAAAGCGTGGCATTTTCCAGGTGTAATCAATCAAAACCAAGCTGTTATCAACTGCTCCCTTTACTTTGCATCCCTCTTCACTTATATCTTCAGGACTTACATGAGTACGACAGCGGTAAGTTATTTGATAACTACTTCCAGGAGCTGGTTCTTTACCTGGTAATGACCAATCAACGTTTCCTGCGTTTAATTTGTAATCTATACTATTTTCATAAATAACATTGCCTTGTTTAATTTGAATAATTTCAAGTACTGCAGAGTCAGGTATCGGATCAATGGCTCCTGAATATGAACCATGAGTAATGGTAATGGTTTTTTGAACGGTTATATCTACTTTTTTGATTTCACTTATTGGAAAATCATTAACTTTAAGTTCCATTACTCTTTGGCTATTTGGCTGAAAAGTATGTGGTTCTGATTCAACTGATTTTATATCCGGATCTTCATCAAAAGAAACACGAATACTGTGAGGAAGTTCAATCTCATAGCCATCAACATGAGCTTTGCCCTCATTAATCACAAATATTTCTTTTTTACCTTTTTTTACCCCTTCTTCTCCCTTTTCTTCTTTGTGGAGGAACATCACTTCAAGGCCATTTACAACGTAGGAACCATTTGCCTCTTTGTCATAACGAGCAAGAGCAGTAGTTACTATATTTGCTTGTGGTGGCGGTGAATGTTCTATCAGTATCCCATTTTCAATGTTATAAATTGGATAGAACTCTCCTTCAGAAAAACGTGGAGAAAGACCTTCTGCTTGATAACCCCAAATAGTGGAAACTTTAAGCCTTGCAGCTCCTACTTCCTGATAGTTTCTTGTACCAATAGCAGGATCACGAAGGTTTTCATCCTCAAGTTCTGTAATCGTAGATTCTACATAATAAACACCTATGCGAACTGTGGTACTCAGTGGAATAACAAATTCTTCTTTTTCAACTTTTCTAACTGCACCGCGCAGATAGATTTTTCCTCCTTCAAGTGTAACTTTACCAGTTTCTCTATCTATAATACAATTGCTTCCTGTTATAACATCGCCATCACGGAATATTGCATCACCTATGCCTTTGAGCTTAGAAAGAGCATACTCCTGAGTCTCATTTAATTCTGCTGACTGCAAACCTCTTCCTGCAAGGAACAAGCTTTTTCGTATTCTTTGTCAGGATTAAAGCGGTTATAATAACTATTTAAGGTCATTTTGTTTCAAAAAGTTACAACAAATGAAAAAGTTTCCCGAGTTGCAGATGTTCTGATAAGTGGTACGGTGTGTTCTAAAACTAACAAAATTCCAGGATTTTCCACGTCTTTTGGCTCGAAATATCTCTGTCCTTCAGGTAATCCTTCTTTTATTTTAGTACCAACCATAACCCCTAATTCCCGTATAACTTGATTTGCTGCATCCGTGAAATCGAAAGTGAATTTGAGAAAAAGATTGTTGGTTGGTACATTAGAAGGGTTAAACCTCCCAGAAGGGGTCAAAAGCTCTCCATTTTCATCACCTGTGCAGAATAGCACTTCATCTGCAGTACGTCTGCCAAGTTCATTGAGCAGCTTTTCAGAAGTTATCAGCTCTGGTGGTGTGCTTTCACTATACTCTACAGTAACTTTATCACTTACTGGAATAGAGCTATTTTCCGTACGTTTAATTACACCAGTACTGCTATCAACTATATTTGGCTGATAAGTTGTTTGTCCTGTAAAAACCCTTACATCTTTAATAGTGTGGTGATCTAGAGCTATTTCACCCTCAACAAAAACTTTTTTGACCTGATGGCTACTTTCCCAATTGGCATCACCACTACCCCAAGCAAGATGTATCGGCTGCTCTTTTATACTTGCGGCTATTGCTGCCCGACCTGATTGTGTAAGAATTGACATTTTTTCCCCTCTTACTATATATATACCGGATTTCTCACAGGTTTTTCCGGAAAAAATGAAAATTTTTTTGAAGTGCATTTTTATGCTTAAACATTCTTTTATCTTAAAAAACCAGAACTACTTTTTTCTTTCGAGAATATCGAAACAATGCTTTTTGATATATTGAAAATCGAGATTAGCTAGCTCACAAACAGTTTCAAAAGATTCAGAATTTAACCATTTTATCGCTTCTTCTTTCAGCTTCACGTTTTTTCCTACTGCATCTTTCATAGCCCTCTCAATGACAGCAGTCCAGTTCGTCGTACCTCAAAACGGGACCCAATCATTTTGAACATTTTTATTTTGTTCTGGAGTAATAATTGTAGTAATCTTGTTTTTTTCTCCATATCGATCAGCTTCAATACCAACTTTTGCAGTAAATTCTAACCCGTTAAAATCAGCTATAGAGTTGATCTTTCTAGCAATAACTGCTTTTTCTGAAGTGTCATTTGAATGAATGTTCCGTGCTGACTCTAAAATACTTCTAAGCATAGAACGTCCAGCTTCTGCCCAAACATCTTCTCCTTCAACGCTTGCTTTGCCACTTTTAATGCCAATTACTTGAAAAATCTTACGTTTTGCATATAGACCTTCAGTGACAGTAAATTCAGCGTTTAAATAGATGCTGCCGGTAGCATAGCTTTTAGTGAACCAATTTTCATAACCTCCTGGTTTAATCGCCATTTTGACTTTTACTGTTGTACCTTTTGGTATCAAATTACTTTGTGATTTTGCAGTATTAAAATCAGTTAAAAAATCTGATAGCATATTGTCCTCCTATAAATTAATTGCAAAACGAAAAAAAAGAATCAACTCCATTGGTCTACAAGTTTCCAACTACCACTTATCTTATCGACAAGTTTGTTTGGCACGCGTTCACCATTACGAAGCTCAAATACTATCTGGCGTACACTGCTTTCTTCATCATGAGCAAACATCACCATACCAGTACTGTAAAATCCACGTAAAGATCCAGCACCGCTTAGGCCTTGAAATGGATCTTCTTCTAACATTTTTTTGGATAGTTTTTTTGTATGGTGGGTGAGTATTATGCCTGAATCTGGATTAATAATATTTCTCAGTCTTTCGAGTGTCTTTTGCAAAAAGAATAGCATAGCGCTATTGTCATTTTCATTGCCATATTCACTTGAGTTAAAAATGTTACGAAGAGGATCAATCGCAATAATATCAGGTTTAAAACGCTCTTTGACAACATTTTTAATTTCATCTATTTCTTCACTACTAAATGATAATTGTACTCTTGGCGTGATAATTAAGTTATTGGCAGCTACATTCAAAAGTTCGTTATCAAGTTGTTGCAACCGTTCTTTCATATATTCATATTCAATTTCAGTTTGCATGTAGAAAATTTTCAAAGGTCTATTTGGTGTCATACCAAGAAATGATCTACCTACCCCTACAACAACATTGCAAGCATTGATTTTTTCCATATGAAAAGAGTCTGGAAGCTCTTTTACTCTAAACACGATGTTTACATCCTCAAAATTAATCTCAATTCGCTTAACTAACGTTCTAATAATATCACGTTTAGTTAGCCAGTCTGCATTATTAAGACTTGAGTTAATACTAGAGGAAAACCCCTCTAAATTTGTTACTACTAGAGTTAACTCTTGTGTGAGTTTTTTCTGATCAAATATCTTTTTCTTTTGTTCTTCAACCATTTTTAAGTTTTGTTTCATTGCTTTAATTCTTGGCTCAAATTCTTCTTGATCAATATATTCTTGAGCATAACTATCAATTAACCTTGCAATACCTCGTTTTAATTTATCTTCTTGTGTTTCAAGCAAAGCGCTTTTTTGATCTAGTGGTGATTTTTTAAGTTCTGAAAGTCTACGTTTATACTCCTCTAATATTCTATTCGGATTTTTTAATAGATGTTTCACCTCTTCCCACACAGCCATGTCTAATGTATCTGTACGAATTAATTTGTTGTTACACATTTTATTACCGCCAAAACGGTATGAATCCGTGCCAACACAACGATAATATACCTGATTATTAGTTTTTTTCCCCTCCTTATTCCTTGCAGTGCTAGTACCATAATATGCATAATTGCAAAGCTTACATACTACTAAACCTTGCAATAAATGTCTTGCTCCTCTTTGTCTTGTTCTTGCTATTTTTCTATTCTCAGCTAATTGTTCTTGAACGATTTCAAATAAATCTTCGCTTACTATACTAGGTACTTTAATATAAATCCAATCCTCTTTTGGAACAGGATAAGTAGAATAATTATCTTTTGGATGCTCGCAGGAGTTTTTTTTCGGTCTTATATGTTTTAGTTTTACGCCAAACCTTGTTTTACCAAAAGCTGCTTGTCCTTTATAAGCAGAGTTTTTTAACATACTCAAAACTACAGCCCTATCCCAATACTCTTTTCCAGTTCTCGTCATAATGGACATAGCACTTAGCCTACGACATACTTCTCCTATACTGGCTCTTTCTCTTCCTACCCAAGAGAATACTTTACGAACAACTTCAGCTTCTTCTTCATAAATCTCAAATAAGGCCTGTCCTGTTTCTGTATTTTTGTTTATATAACGATAGCCATAAGGAGCAGCACTCATTACACTTATACAACCCTTATTTGCTGCATAAATCTTTCCTCGACGACTTCGTTCCATGATTTTTGCACGTTCGTATTCTGCTATCATACCTTGCATTTGTAATAGTAATTGAGATTCTGGATGGCTTTGTTGCATAGCACTGATAGGCATGTAAATCACAATGAACTTACGCAGCTAATTTAAATTTAGCCATACCAATATCAGTAAATTTGTTCAGTAAGTAGCACTTAATTAACAGCTCTTTTTCACGATTTACCTCTGATTTATTTTTCAAGCCAAACCCAAATATTTGCTTCAACCTATAGAAAAAGACTTCAATATAAGACCGTGCTCCATACTTAACTTTTTTCTTCCATTCATTAATACCATCTTCATAATTCTCATATGACCTAATTCTACTAATATACTTGTTTCTTTCTGATAAGTAGTCAGCTAAACAAATTTTAGTATCCTTCCTAGGGCGAATAATAGGCACAATATTGTATTTTCTGCATTCTTTATACACACTTTTTATATCATAAGCCGCATCTGCTCGAATAGAACAAATGTTATATTTATCACTGACTTCTTCTAACATATCGCAGACCGGCAAATAGTCTACAGCAACACCACTAGTGTAGTTCATGCTTATTGCTTTCTTATCATTTATGTTTAAAATAACATGTAATTTTCTTACTTGACCATAACCACTGTATTTTCTTTTTCGAATATTAAGCTTACTATGCCCACCGTTATTATTGTAGATACTAACTCTAGTGCTATCTACGGCAATTTCAACATTTTCCAGATCATCTTTATTGCTTCTATGGTCATCAATCTTCAAATTAAGCTTTTTAAATCTTCTGGAAGCTTGTGTATAGCTGATAATCTTAAGTTTTTTGCCTATTTGTACCATATAACCTTTTACAAAACCTACAGCTTGTCTCAAGCCAATTCTAAAAAGATGAACTATTATGTGTATTAAAATTACAACTTTATCACTATAAGTGTTATTGCCACCTGCAACTTTTGGACTATTTTCATACCAATTTTCTATGGCTTGATTAACAAAATGAAAAACATTTCCTCTTTTTTTTAGAAACTCATTATATTCTCTTTGGTTACTTACTCTCATTTTTTGTGGCATAAGTTATACTTGTTTGAAAAATGCCTATTTTACAACAAAATGCGTTAGTAACCATAAGCTTTTCTCCTTACAATAACCTCAACCAACACTAGCTATGCAACAAAGCCTTCCTGATTTGAAGGAAAAAAGCAAACTGCTAACTAGCTATAAAGGTGTTGGACGGAAAACCGCAAGTATCCTACTCATAGAGGTACCTGAACTTGGCAGGTTAGATAATAAGGAAATAGCTTGTCTAGTTGGAGTTGCACCAAAAACTAGTGAAAGCGGAAGGAAAGTAAGCAAGGCCCAAGTCATAGGTGGCAGATTTTATGCTCGAAAAGCATTATACATGTCTGCTGTGGTTGCAATGCGTCATAATAAAAAAATGAAAGTATTTTACCAGCGTTTAGTTGACTCCGGCAAAGCCGCTAAAGTTGCTTTAGTTGCTGTAATGAGAAAAATCATCATTTGTTTAAATGCTATGATAAAAAACAATAATTTTTATCTTGATGTTTAAGACGGTAGATGCCAGTGTCAGCTACTTGCATGACACCTATTTGTTCCTATGATAGTCTTATCTGTCTATCTTATTTTGCTACTCTGCTGAACAGATACGTTTCTTTTACCTTTTTTATTCTGTAAATTTTTTAGTATTTGTATGTTTAACATAAGAACCTTACTATTACCCATAAATATAGGATTCATGAGCAAGTCTCCATCCTTCTGCTAAATCAAAGAGACGTTTCCATCCCTTCCACAAAGCTATAGGACCTGGTTCTAAGTCATTTTTGCGAGCTAAAAACCCTCCCAATTGAGCTACCCACCTCACGATTTTTCTTATGGGTGGTGGGGCTTCAGGATAGTTTTTTGTTTTTAGCATTTTTGTATACAAAACCTTCCACTCCTCATCAGTCAGTATGATAGTACAAGGAAGATTGGGATTTGTTCTAGCTACTAATGTAATAAAAAATATTCTCCATGCAATTATACTCATTATTGTAAGAAAGCGGATCAATCTATCTGCTGTTTGGAGTCTACATTCTTCAACTTTAAGACCGGATTTCAAAATTTTATGAAAGACCTCTATTCTCCACCTTAAGCAATACCATTGTATTTTTTCTACTGCTTCTTCAAAATTATTAACACTTATATTTGTCAATAAGATCCAGTTCATAGGTTCTTCGCCAAATGGGGAATACTTTTCTATAACATAGACAGCATTCAAATTTAAATTAGGAAGTTTTTGAGTCTTACGTCTAGCGTTGTTTTTTGATGCATTCATCACAAAGTTACTAAACTTTACTTCTAACACTGCTGTTCTTTTAGGCCTATTATCACGGGTAGGAATACTTATTTGAATTTCTCCTTGGCAAGGCATACGATTCATCAAATCCCACAACTTTTCACCACCTTTTTCAGAATAAGTTGATCTCTTGTTTACTGTTCTGTTTTGATTTCCTCTTACTACAAAAAGAGATTGATTAGTGGAAGCAACTTCAAATAAATCATAAATATCTCCTTCTCTATCGCAAACGGTAACTACCTTAACATCCTTTAATCCAGGGTGATTAGTAGAGTCTTTTAGTGATGCTATCCACCGTATGCTTTCTTTCTCTTCTATAGGAACAGCAGTGTTATGGCTTCTCCTTTTCAACTCTCTTAGGTCTTCAGCTAAGGGAGGTCTAGTACTAATTTTTTGATCTAATAATCCTATAGGTAGTCCTTCTGTTGTAACTGCAAATGTTGTATGCATCACTAATCCATGGGTTTTAAAATTGGTTGTTTCAGATCTTAATCTTGCTGCTATAATCCCTAATCCTTTGGCCTTTTTATGATTTTTATATGAAATATAACTCGTGTCTTGGATAGCTAAAATAGTTGAATATTCTTTAGCTCTTTCAACAGTTTTAACTATATGACTGTCTAATATCTTTCTTTCAGAAATGGCATCATTTTGAAAAAATCTATAAGCTGCTTTACTTTGATACCAATCTTTACAAGCTTGATTTATTGAACATTCAGGCGATTCAGCAAAACTATTAACTACTTTTAAAAGCCTTTTACTTAATCTTATATCGCCAAAATTAACAATCCCAAATTCACTTTCTGCCCATTCACTAGTTGAGGTATTTATACTTCCTTTCATCATATATTTCATTTTTAGACCATAGGTCTATTTATAGTACTAAATTGAATTAGTAAAATAGCAGCTTTTTACCATTTATATACTTATGGGTAATAGTAAGCTTCTATTCAAGGCTTGTTGGTAAAGGTAAAAAGAAGATGGTGGCTATGACAGCTCTAATGCGTAAAATCATAGTAATTGCCAATGCGAGGCTTAAAGAAGCAGTCAATGTGAATTAAAAAAATCTGCATAGAAAATAGGTTAACGAATATGTGCGTCTACACACATTTAAAGTATTTATACACATATTCGTTAACCATAAGATCTAAGCAGTAACTGTTGTTTGATACAAAATTTTTCTATGATTAAGTTAGGGTTTTTATTGTCAAAAATGCACTTTTTACTCGAATAAAAAACAAAATTACAAACAAAAGTTGTAATGAAACTAAATTCAAAAAATTTTAAAAAACATAGTTGATCTGATAATACTATCAACGCTTTAGCAAACTTAATTTCTGGCAATAAACTCTGTGGTAGAGGATATAGTGCTTTTAAGTTATACCACTGATGACTTCTTTCATATATACCGTTGTAATTCTTCGTATGAGGCTCTGTTTCTCCTAATATTGCAACATCTAACCTATATAAATCATTACTGTAGCTTCTATCATAATGTGATCTAAAAGTGCCAAATTTAAATCTTGGATTTCCTATTTTTAGCTCAAATGAGTTTTTTCTTCCAAACGATAATACTGGCCCTTCTTTTGCTATTCTTACACCCGAGTAGTCTGAAAGAAGATCTCCAAAAATACTTTCGTCTAATATAAATCGCTGAGCATTGTAATAGTCATTGAATATTCGCATTAATCGAGATCTTGCCGGTGCAGAAAGTTTTGCTAAAGCAATTACACTATCGACAAAAAAGTCATTAGGAACATCAGAGATGCCAATTTGAAATTCAGCAAAATGCTCTCCTGGTGGTTCTTCTTGAATGGTAATATTATCAATGTTTGCCCATTTCAGCGCCATCTTCAGTGACTGTGGTGTACCGCGCAAACGTTGAAATCTTATTCCGTTTTGCTTAGCTAAGACCCATTCTTTTAATGCACTCTTAGTAGCTTTCTTACCCCAGGATAAAATTTCTCCCAAGCCGTATTCCGCTACTAGCCACGGCAACATTTCAGTCTGTGGGTTAAATTTAAATCCCCGTAGAGAATTTGCATCAAGAGAATAATTAATTATGTCTGTAAGTATTTGCTCTTGCTTTGAAGCATTTGGAGGAAGTATCACCAATTTTTACCTAACACTTAAATCACTTAAAGCAACGCATTCATTATTTTGTACAATTATGTCTTCTATTGGCTCTGTAAGCTCTATATTTTGTATACCTTCTGTAAAAAGATGAGCAATAATCCAGGACCTGGTTACATTCCACCCTAAACCTTTAGTAGACTCAAGACCTTTGATAAATTGTTCCTTTGCAGCTTCGATAACATCTTTTGATGCAGTAGGGTAAATATGCACTTTAGCATGAATAGTAATGGGAATAATACCACAGCCAATAACTGTAAGCGTATCTGTTAATACACGAATATCATCGCGAATAACGTGATTTCTGACGATCTCTAGCAATTCTTCTGAAGGTACTCCACCATTTTCTGTGGAAAGTATTGAAATCTGTACACTTCCTGGTATAGGTGATACCACTTGCGCATCTTTTACTCTCGTGTCAGCAGATAATGCATGATAGCGATAATGCTCTTTACTCCCTGCTGTTGACCAACCAACAATTTTGGCTTTTACCCGCTTCCTTAAGGATTCATCATTCTCTGACTCCTTTCTCAGCACACCATAAAATTCAGCCAAGTGATCAAGGTCATTACCTCTTGCAAAAGCAAGTAAATTTGCCTGTGCTGCATCATTAATCCTTTGCCTAAGCAAAAGTTCACGCCAGGCTGCTACTTCCAGTATCTTTATTGCTGGATCACTCTCAGTTAGTGCAGAAAACTTGCATTCCGACGCACTAACTCTTCTTTCATTCGCGAAAAGATTTCCTCAAATTTTAATGTTTCGACAATATTTGGTGTTTTCATCCTACTACCTTATACTATAATACCATCAAGGCGGATCGGCTTTCCATTTGGCAGATAGATTCCTTCTAAAATGAGAGTTACTTTACCTTCTTTTATTTCTGTTATTTGTACACGTTTAAGCTTAAATCGACGCTCCCACTTTTCTAATGCTTCTGCAACTGCTGCATAAAGCTCTTGTGCAAAACCAGGTACAATTGGATGATCAATCAGCTCAAATAACCTTGATCCATAATCTCGGCGCATAACACGAGCACCAATTGGTGTAGTTAAAATATCAACTATTGATTGTTTTAAATGCTCTATACCACTTATTGTTTTACCAGTTTCAGAATTCATACCACGCATATCACTTACCCTGCAAAGACATCATTGCTTCCTTGTTCTGCCACTGCTCCACAGGAAATTAGGTCACCAGTACGAGCAATGGCTTTGCCATTTACAAACACTGAATCTGACCCCTCAAGAAGGGATTGACTAGTATGTGGTGGTTTATAAGGGTCTGTTGATGCATGTTGTGACCATTCATCTCCTTGACGATGCACAGGCCTACCATTTACAAACACATTACTGCTTCCTCCTATGCCAGGGCTTTGTAAATAATCTCCATGTTGGTTACACATATCACCAAAACGAACAACTTTTCCCTGTTTTGCCAAACTTAAATCTTTGTCTGATTCTGAAAGTCGTTTTTGCCCTAACAATGAACCTCTTGTTTCCTCCTCTCTTCTTGACTCATCTTCACATCCTGATTCATATCCACTTAATTCTGATGTTTGAGAGGTATACTCAATATCACCAATCATAATACCCTTATCATTATTAGCTCTAACATTTTTCTCCGGCTAGTTTAAATCTATTTTTTTCGCATTTAACTTAATGCCACTCTCAGTAATCTCTAGACTTGAGTTCCCAACCTGTAAGACAATCTTTTCATCAGTTATATTTGAACTTGATTTTCCCGTTTTTAAAATAACTTCCTTACTAGTTACTTCCATTTGCGTTTCTTTCACTGCAAAAACAAGAGCTCCTTCTTCTTTGACAGAAATTGTAAACTTATGACCATTTCGGTCATAGTAAATAACTGTTCCATCTTTAAAAACAAAACCGCTTACTTCTTCCTTACTTCCTTCTGGAATAGGATATTTTTTATAATAAATTGCAGGTAAGACAATCCCTTTGGCAATTTCACCAGATGGCGAAAGTACTATCACCTGTTCTCCAATACTTGGTGCAGACCAACTTCTGTCTTCTCCAGCTCTTGCTGTTACCCATGGCAACCAGTCTGTTAATATATTACCTATCATTTTTACACGTACCTTAGCCGTTCCACAGCCTACTTCTTCGACTGTGCCAACTCTAATCAAGTTATTAAGTTTTATTAGTAAGTTCGCATCTTCAAAACTATTCATCATTTTTGCCAACCTTTACATATTTATGCTTATTAGCAACTCCAATATCAGGCGTAAACCCAATGTAAACAGTACTCGGCGGAATACTACTCTCTGCCCATACTGAATCACCAAGATGTACTTCATGCACCCACTCTACCATCCACACTAAATATGCATCGAGCTCTGGCCTAAAATCATCTCCTCCTCCTGAGATAAATTCTCCTGGTGAAATTTTCTCCACTTTCCAAGTGTTTTTATTTACCACTCTTGCTACTTCTGCCGCCAATGCTCTGACAATAATAGGTGCATTTTCTATTGTGCTATCAATCACAATTCGTGCTTCAAATTTTGCTCTCAGCGCTAATTCTTCTGTTCCTGGAAGGCTTTGTTGCATAGCTAGTGTTGGTTGAGGTTATTGTAAGGAGAAAAGCTTATGGTTACTAACGCATTTTGTTGTAAAATAGGCATTTTTCAAACAAGTATAACTTATGCCACAAAAAATGAGAGTAAGTAACCAAAGAGAATATAATGAGTTTCTAAAAAAAAGAGGAAATGTTTTTCATTTTGTTAATCAAGCCATAGAAAATTGGTATGAAAATAGTCCAAAAGTTGCAGGTGGCAATAACACTTATAGTGATAAAGTTGTAATTTTAATACACATAATAGTTCATCTTTTTAGAATTGGCTTGAGACAAGCTGTAGGTTTTGTAAAAGGTTATATGGTACAAATAGGCAAAAAACTTAAGATTATCAGCTATACACAAGCTTCCAGAAGATTTAAAAAGCTTAATTTGAAGATTGATGACCATAGAAGCAATAAAGATGATCTGGAAAATGTTGAAATTGCCGTAGATAGCACTAGAGTTAGTATCTACAATAATAACGGTGGGCATAGTAAGCTTAATATTCGAAAAAGAAAATACAGTGGTTATGGTCAAGTAAGAAAATTACATGTTATTTTAAACATAAATGATAAGAAAGCAATAAGCATGAACTACACTAGTGGTGTTGCTGTAGACTATTTGCCGGTCTGCGATATGTTAGAAGAAGTCAGTGATAAATATAACATTTGTTCTATTCGAGCAGATGCGGCTTATGATATAAAAAGTGTGTATAAAGAATGCAGAAAATACAATATTGTGCCTATTATTCGCCCTAGGAAGGATACTAAAATTTGTTTAGCTGACTACTTATCAGAAAGAAACAAGTATATTAGTAGAATTAGGTCATATGAGAATTATGAAGATGGTATTAATGAATGGAAGAAAAAAGTTAAGTATGGAGCACGGTCTTATATTGAAGTCTTTTTCTATAGGTTGAAGCAAATATTTGGGTTTGGCTTGAAAAATAAATCAGAGGTAAATCGTGAAAAAGAGCTGTTAATTAAGTGCTACTTACTGAACAAATTTACTGATATTGGTATGGCTAAATTTAAATTAGCTGCGTAAGTTCATTGTGATTTACATGCCTATCAGTGCTATGCAACAAAGCCATCCAGCAGTAGGGGATTATCTCATGTGTTTATTATCTGATTTAGCATGTAGCACTGGAGCTTCAATAATTACTGCACATCATATGAGAAAGCTGAAGGGAGAAAAGCCTATATCAACAGTAGAGCAAGCACGAGATGCTATTCGAGGCACTTCTGCTCTCGTAAATGGAGTCAGGTGTTCTTTTGCTTTTTGGCCTGTTGAAGATATGACTAAACCAATGATTTTTAGGTCAATTGGAAAAATCCCAAGACAAAATGCACTATTTTATGGAGCTGTTGTTAAAGCAAATGGCCTGGCTGATCGTACCATACGCACTTACCTAAGAAATGAAGAAACAGGGCTATTGGAAGACATCACTGAACAATTAAAAGCTCAAAATATTAGCGATAAAGATCTTAAAATATATCTTATTGATTCAATTGCGCGAGCTGCTATTTCAGGACATCCATTTACTCACACAGGAAGTGCAGGAATACATAAACAACGACATAGACTGCCTGAAGTTTTTCATAGTATGGGAAGAGATAGATTAGAGCGTATAGTGCAAGAGCTTTTACAGGCAAAGCAAATAGTTAAAGGAATGGCTAATGGTTCAAAAGAGGATAAATGGCTCGATATTAAAACAGGACCATTTGCACGTGGAGTGGGAAAATTTATTCATGGAGCTGAAAAAAACTATTTTTGATAACAAAAAACTCTATTTTTTTATAGTCAAAGTAAAAGGGTTAATACGATAACCATATGATGATCTTTGCCAACCAAGGGTTTGTATTACATCATCACGTTCAATACTTAATCCTAATTTCTCAGCAAGTGTAGATTTGATTGTTCTTTGCATCTTATTTAATGGCTTTCTGATTTGTTGTTCTAAATCTGCTTCTAAACTAAGTCCCAAGAGTTTTTCTAACTGATTAATATTGAGAAGTGTATGTTTTTCAGGTGGTAATTCTTTCTCACAGTCATGTAAAAATTGCTTGAACAATATTCGAAAAATATTAAGGCATGATGCAGCTTTTTTATTTATTACTTCAATACTATTAACATATACCATACCTTTAACCACCTGTAACTCCAAAAGCTTTGTTGGCACAATTGGTTCAACAAGTTTAAGCGAAATATATGAAGCTGGTAAAACTTGCAAAGAAGTATTTTCTACTACCTCTGCTACTCCTCTTTTAGCTGCTTCTTGAAATATCTCAGTTAAAGTTTTAAGCTGACAAAACAGTTTCACCATTGGCACTACATATAGATTCAGTAATAGATTTGGTATATCTTTTTTTAGAGTGATGAGAACTGTAGGGTGAACTCTAAGTTTATCTATAGTTAAAAATATCGCATCAGTACAAAAATCAAGGATTATTAGATTTACAATACGACCTTGATTACAAATATAATAAACTCCTTTTTCCACTTTTTCCCACATAAGTTTTGAATCATTCAACTTTGTTTCAAACCAGTCTATGACCTTTTCTGTATTTAAGTATATGGATAAGAGATGAAATCTCTGTTTTTGATAAGTATTAGGCAGAATATGACGAGAACAGTTTTCACAAATAGCGTCATCACATGCTTCATCAAAGTCTGAATCGATAAAAATCTCATTGCTACAACTTGAATCAATTACATTTGGCCAATCAAGATGATCTTCTTCACGAGAGCAAACAATATAATACCTTTCTTGCATTTTTATCAATCCAAGATCGAATAAGTATCTTGCTGCTTTAATATGATTTTGGCTTGGATTAATCCAGGAACTATTTGAACTTAAAAGATCAGCAATTTGCTCGTGAAAGGATCTTAAGGCCATAGGACTGTTCCATATGTTTCTTTAGCTCTTCTCTTTCTTTTTTATTGAGCGGATGCTCTGAATAATAAATTTCCCCACTTGATTTGAAAGAAAATGTTACCTTTTTGTTTTGGAACATTACTTTAGCTGATTGAATAGATTGTAGTATGTTGCCAATAGCTGGCTTTAAAATATGTAACTCTGGTGCAATAGGATCATACGATTTTACACTTAAAGTAAGATATGTATTACTATTTTTAAAATAATCTGACTTAAAATTTAACTCAAATATACAAATGTCAGAGTCAGAACCATCTATACATGCTTGAAGAAATTTGTGCACTTGTAATGGAAAGTTCTTACCTTGTATATTTACAAAAGTACATTCGCAGTCAAAATACCCACTTACAATGCTATTTGCTATTTCCACAGCTTTATTAGTATTTTTAGCACAGAGATTAACCTGAGTGCCATCAAGAGAAAAGTCTAAAATCATCCACTCAGGTTTATGGCCATGAACAACCTTGTTTGAATTAAGTAGTAAATCTATGTCACTTCCTCGGCGTACAAACATATATATCCGATCTTGATGATGGAAAAAACCCTGCAATTGGTTTTCGAACTTTAGTATCTGCTCTACGACTTCTCGTGACATAAATTCCTTGAATGAAGTATTTATTTGTCTTGGTGATTTCTGTAGAGCAAATGATACGAAACCTCTCTTTTGTACTTTATCAAAGTGATAGACAGATTTTAGAAGTTCACAATTTATGTGAAATAGTAAAAATAACAAGGATCTTTTATCATACTTAGTATTATTTTTTATCAGGTACGATCTCATTAACTCTTGAGTAAGGGCAAATCTTGCTACTTCACTAACTGTAGCCTCAAGTTTTGTACGATCAAAGTGGCTAATGAGATAATAGTTAAAAAGAGAGTAAGATTAACTAGCAAGTATCTTACGTTTTTGTTGAGTAGATCTATCATCGTAGTCTCCATCTTGAAAAAGCTGCCCATTTAAATGACTTTTAAAGCGATGCTGAAAAATAATGCTCAGTTGTTTACCAGAAAGGGAATCTAACCAAGACTGACGTATATTAGAATCCTGAAAACGATCTAATAAAAGGTTAACAGGAACTTCTAAGTCGCTCTCCCAGAATTTATGACTTGGATAAATCTCCATAACATATTAAATAAGCCATGTTATACATAATATGATGATTTAGGCAAAGATTTTTTGGACATAATTTCTTCAAATCTTGTATATTTATTAGGGAGAATTTGTGTGAACTAGATAGCTTTCTTAAATAAGGTGTGCATTGGTTTAGTTTAATAGAAGTCTCCTAACCTATAAAAAAAATTCACAGGAAGAAAAACATGCAAAAAGGGGAATTAACTATTAATTGCCGTTATGAGCCTCACAGATTGGCTGGTACATATTTGGCAAATGCTTATGAACAATTGTTGAAATATAAAATAAAGGAGGTAGAAGAAAATGGTAACGGTAAGCTTGTATGCAAGAGTTTCATCAAGACAACAGGCACAGGAGAATACAATAGAGAGTCAGATTGTAGAGTTGGAGCGTCGCATTAGTAGTAATGGACATGAGTTATTAGATGAGCACAGGTTTGTCGATAATGGTTATAGTGGATCAAATTTAGAACGTCCTGGCTTAGAGAGTTTACGTGATAGAGTAGCAGAAGGTAAGATTGATAAGATATACATTCATTCACCTGATCGGCTATCACGGAAATCTGCATACCAAGCGCTCTTACTCGAAGAATTTAGAAAAGCAGGATCAGAGGTTATTTTTCTAAACCACAAATTTGAGGATAACCCAGAATCTAATATGTTTTTAGGAATTCAAGGATTAGTAGCAGAGTATGAGCGTGCAAAAATTATGGAACGTAATCGCAGGGGAAAACTTCATGCAGCTAAAACTGGTCGCATAAGCGTAATGAGTAATGCACCTTATGGTTATCGCTACATAGCAAAACATGTAGGTGAAGGAAGTGCTCAGTTTGAAATTAATCAAGAAGAAGCGGATGTAGTGTGCAAAATATTTAATTGGATTGGCCAAGAAAGAGTAAGCATCAATGAAGTTATACGTAGACTTAGCGAGATACCGGTAATAACACAAACAGGAAAAGAACGTTGGAAAAGAAGTACTATCTGGAAAATGTTAAAAAATCCTGCTTATATAGGACGAGCAGCTTATGGTAAAACTAAGGCATGCTCGAAACCACAAGTAAGAAAGTCAAAAAAAGGAACTTGTGGTAGACTCAAAAATGGTCATTTTAGTAATGATAAAGAGAACTGGATTTATGTTTCAGTGCCAAAAATAATCAGTGATAATTTATTTGATTCAGTGCAAGTACAGCTAACTGAAAATAGACAAAGAGCAAGAGTACGGGAAAGAAAAGAAACGTTTTTGTTGCGGAGTTTAACAGTATGTCAGCGCTGCCAATATACTTATTGTGGTGCATATAGTAGAAATCAACGTTATTCTTACTACCGTTGTTCTGGCTCCAGGTTTAATGGCAACAGAGTATGTGACAATAAATCAATACGTACTGATGTACTCGATACAGTTATATGGGAAGAAGTTAAGAGTATATTAAAAGAGCCAGATAGGATTGCAAATGAATATCAACGTAGATTGTCAGAGAACAAAAAACCTCTACATAATCAAACACGTGAAAAGCAAGAAAATAAGTTAAGATTAAGTATCAAAAAATTTATTGATAGCTATGCCAAAGGGTTTATAAGCCAAGAAGAATTTGAGCCAAGAATTACAACAATGAAACAGCATTTGAAAGAAATTGAGGAGGAAAGAGAAAAAGTACTTGATCAAAGGAAATTACAACAAGAATTGAGCCTTGTTACAGATAGCTTAAAAAACTTTTCCTCAAGTGTTGAATCAAAGCTTGATCAAGTAGATTGGCAGACTAAGCAAAATATTATTAGAATGTTAATTCATCAAATTGAAATCAATCACAATCACTTGTATATAGTATTTCGCATAAAAAGTCTTGCAAATTTTGATCAAAATAGCCATAATAGAATTATGCAATGTTGTACTAGCAGTCAAAACGAGCAGTTGCTAATAAAATTTACTGTAAGTATACAACAGATGCGTGCTAGCCATTTCGGTATCTTAATTGCTACCATATAGGGAGATAACGGTAAACCCAGAGCTATTGTAGACATAAGTTTTAGCTATATGGTATTTGAAGTAATAAATGCAATAAAAAATAATTTGTTAGCATGCTTTCCAACAGAGACAGTATATGCTCTTTCTTGTAATGCGCTAGGTAACGAATCTATAGAAAAAATATATCGAATAAAAAAGCGTTCTCAAAACAAGCCGCTCTCTGTATTTGTTAGTAATATTGATAGTTTGATAAATATAGCAAAGGTAAAGGAAGAGTATATCGATTTAATAAACTATTTTTCTCCTGGACCAATGACCTATATTTTACCACTTCAAGATAACAGTATATTACCAAATGAGTTCTTTAAAGATAGTATAGGCATAAGAATTCCTGATCATCCTATTGCGATTTCAATATTAAATGAACTGAAAACTCCAGTAGTTGCAACTAGTATTAACATTTCAGGAGAAAAAAGTATATGCAAAGCAAGAGATATACCTCAGTCTATTAAGCAACACTTATCTGCAGTAATTGAAGATGATGAGTTAGTTTCTGGTATAGAATCTACTATTATTGACTTAACTGGAGACAAGATTAAGGTTTTAAGAAAAGGTAAAATTTCATTACAAACAATAAATAACGAATTTTCAAACTAAGATCTATAGGAGAAAGAATGAAAAAGGTGATAGGCCACAACCAAGCAAAAAAAAAGATAATGAACAACTTGTCTGTTCAATCTTGGCTGATCTGTGGTAAAAAAGGTATAGGAAAAGCAACATTCGCAAAATCCTTTTCTAATTGGTTTCTTATAAAAAATTACGATGAAGTAGCATTAGACTTACACATTGTTGAAGGTGATACAATAGGAGTGGAAAAGGTGAGAGAAATGAAAAACTTTTTGCACTTAAGCCCCATTCAATCAGAATATAAAATAGCTATAATAGATAGCTTAGAGTCAATGACTAATAATGCTAAAAATGCAATATTAAAAATATTAGAGGAGCCGCCACAAAATTCTAAAATATTTGTAATTAGCCATAAGCCATATGATGTACAAACCACCATCCGGTGTAGGTGTTTTCAGCTGAATTTACTTCCATTAACTTACGATGAAACAAAGCAGGTTGTTTCATCTCAGTGTAAATTCGACGATAAAATATTTAGTGAGATCATTACTTTGTTTCCTGGAACTCCGGGAGTAATAATAAATGCAATAAACAGTGGTGCTTATGAGTCACATAAGCATTTTTATACATTTTTCCGTAATCTAAATAATTCTGATATAGTTAATAAAATAATTAATAGTGAGATTGAGCTAGAACTAGCATCACATATAATTCAAACCTCCATTTTAGAAAGTATAAAGAAAGAAGTAAATAATGTTGAAATTCTACTAAGTCAATGGAAAGAAATAGATGAACTTTTCGTTGCTGCAAAGCAATTTCGCTTAGATAAAAAGCATGTTTTAGCTAATGTAGTTAACATCATGACACAAAAATGTAATACTTTTAACATAAATTTATGATAAAATTCTGCTAATTTAATACTGAAAGTATATAACTTGAATGATAATAAATTAACTGTATGGCAATCAATAGAAGTTTTAACAAACACTATACTGAACATGCAGAAAGAATTGAGTTTAATCAAGAATACATCTTTAGATCAAGACGTCACTTTAGAAAAAGGGAAGGAGCTATCAAGTGGCATCTATGAGGCAAATTTTAAGCTAAACAAGGCAATCAATATAGCTACTTCGCCAAGAATTGGCTATCATATGATTAATGATGAACTTGTTGTACGTAATCATATTACGAAAGAGGAAGTAAAGATCCCTAGAGATTTTCATTACTTTAAAGTTGTTAAATCCAATCACGATGATTGTAAATTAACGTTTTGTAATTTTTTAGGTAATGAGTTTTTTGAATATAAAAAGTATGATCCACAATATTCTGGTCTTTCAGATGAATATAAACTCATGGATTTTGGTAGTATAAAAAAGACTAATAATCTAAAACTTAAGGAGTATGTTGGCCATGCACCTAAATTTTTTGCTGTAGAAGGATCTATTGAGCCTGGATCTGAAAACCATGTAATTGATCTATTTGAGCTAGTCAGAGACGGTAAAGGCAAAAAAGTGGGAACTCTTGCTGATGAATTTGGTTATTTTGATGATCAAAATAAATTACACTACTATAATTATCACAAAAGTGCAGAAAGTAATACTTATGATCCTGAAAGCTTCAGTGTAAAAATGATAAATTTAGATGTGAGCAAAATTGATAAATTTCACCTTATTGCAGAACGAGGTGATATAATAATTCATCCCATTTTGGAAAATTTAGACATATTTTAAAGTTTTTTAGAGTATCCAGTATATTATATAATTGGGTTTGTATTATGGAAGATAAATTACTTGAATCAGTAAAAAACAAAAGTTACTTCAGGAAAGCAGTTGAATGGTATTGCCACAGATACCTGTTCTGCGTTGTAGAAAGATCTTGGATGGCGTTAATAGCGTTACTTCTCTTAGTATGTTTATTTTTATCACTACTAAACATATACCTATTACTTCCTGTTAAAAAAGATTTAAATTTTGTGAAGTATATGAACCACACAGAAGATGAGTTCTCTGCTATACATAAACTTAGTTTTAGTAAAAAAGAAGATGAGTACATTTCCATAGCAAGGTATTTAATAAGTAAATATATTGAAACATATGAGTCCTCTCGGACTGTTGAGCCAAAGTATCAAGAAAATTTTATAAAAAACAATTCTGTATACAAAATCTACCAAAACTTTCAGGAAAAAGTGAACAATGAAGCTGTTTCATCCACAAGAAAAATTACCAACATAAACGTAACAACATTATCTATTGACCGGTTGACCAAGAACTTAGTTACATTTGCTGGAAACGCTACTGTAGTTTTTACAGCTGAGCAAAATAAGAAGATGAAAGATTATGCTGTGGAGGTCAGCTTCACTTTGTCAAATATAAAAGCAACTCTAGCTGGAATAGTGCCATTTAAATTTATTGTTAATAGCTATAAATATAGATGATTATATTTATAACATTATTTGGTAGCTAAAAAAAATAACTAAAGTGCATATAGCAGTAATAACTGGGGGTAAAACTAGAAGCATTGGTGTCTTTTTAATAAAATAATTTCTAGAAGGTTTTGAGAAAAAGGCGTTGTAAATTATTGGTAAAAAGTATAGAGCATTGAGTATAGTACTAACAATTAACACTAGAGTTACAAACACAGAAAGTGTTACATTACTAGAGTTGAAAACAGCTTGAAAGATGAGAAATTTGCTCCAAAAAGTCGGAGCAGGAGGTACTCCTATCATGGACAATGCACCTATAGTGAATGCTATCATGCTAATTGGCATACTACGTCCTATACCGTGAATTCTATCTATATATTTTTCACCCGTTTTCGTTATTATGATACCTGCAAAAAAAAATAAAGTAATTTTTGCAAATGCATGGCAAACTAATTGAAAGATTGCAATCTTCATGCTGAATTCACTAAAAATTGAAGCGAACAATATAATATACGACAATTGGGAGATGGTAGAGTAAGCAAGCAATTTCTTTAATTCTTTTTGCTTTAATGCAATCAACGATGCAGTAATGATAGTAAATCCAGCAGCGTACGGAAGCCACCCTCCAGCAAACCAATTTTGCTGCACAAAACGTTGCATATTATCGACGCCAAAAGTGTATAATATAACTTTGATGATGATGAAAACTCCGGATTTCACAACAGCAACAGCATGTAATAGTGCACTCACAGGAGTTGGTGCAACCATTGCTTTTGGTAACCAAAAATGCATTGGCATTAATGCAGCTTTTCCTATTCCATAAATCAGCATAGCAAAACACACTGCAATAAAAGTGATGAGTGAAGTATCAAACTTGAATATTCCACCACTTACAAAATCTAAAGTATGCAATTCATTATATAATAGGCCTATTGAAGGAAAAAATAATACTAAAGAAGAGAAAAATAGTAAACCAAAGTAATAGCGTCCTGCAATTACTGATTCATTTGTTGAGTTGTAAGTAATCAGAGGGTATGTACTAATAGTTAGAAGCTCATAAAAGACAAATGTAGTGAGCAAATCTCCAGAAAAAGCAATAAACATTGCACAACTGATTGATGTTGAAAAAAAGCATAGAAAACTTGAGTGATTGCTATCAGCATAGTTATTTCTCATATAACATATTGCATATATACTGGTTAGTACCCACAAAAATGATATTAATAAACTGAATATTGCTCCACTAGACTCTAGCTTTAAACTAATATGCAAATTATTACCAAAATCCATGAGAATAAATTGAGAATGATCACCATACACCAAATATAAAGTGCATAGAGATGTATACGCAAACAGAAGCATAGAAGAAGCAACAGTAACGCTACTGTTCACTCTGGGCCATTTACTAGTAAAAGAAATAGCTAATGCACTTAAAAGTGGGATCAACGCAGTAATTAACAAATAATTCTCAGTAATAAAAAGTGGCAAGGAAAGAGATATTAAAACAAAATCCATTAAGTAATTCATCTTTCTGTTTAGGTAAAGCTAAAATTATATTCAAGTTATAGAGAATTTGCTATTTTTTAGTTGTATATCGGAAGTGTTAAATAAACCATACGCATCAAGTTAAGAAAAAGTGGCGTAAGGAAGAAAGGAAATAAGAAAAAACTATTTTATATATTAAGTAATAAAGTTAGTAATTTATAGATTTTTCTAAAAAAATATCTTATCCTAGATAAGAATTTCCTAAAAAAATAAATGTAACAAATAAAATGCCAATCTTAAATATTGCTATATTTCACGATAGCTACTTAATTTGGCACGTATGGTTTGTTAAACACTTCCAACCCCAGTTATGGATTAACCAACACAGTAAGGCTTAGAAATAGAAGGCTTTTTTGACTGCATGGAGTAGGAAATCAGAACAGAAAAAACATGAATTAGGAAATTTGTTGGCGATCTGTGTCTTGTGTGCTCAATCTCAAATTTGTTTTTCAAGGAGTCGAAAACAGTCTCAACAATCGATCTTTTCCTTAGTAAAATCTTCTCTTTCAGCGAAATCAGTGCGTTTTTCATACCTTTTTTCACTTTAGTGACGAGTTTTAGACCTCTATCGAAGAGTTTCTCAAAGAGCTCTTTCTTTATATAGCCCTTATCTCCAAACAAAAGTCCAGTTAGTTTTTTGGTTAGAGTTGGCACAGATTTTCTGTCGTCAACGTTACCTCTAGTTAGAGTAAGTGCTTGAATTTCTCCAATTTCGTTAATCACCAAGTGCAACTTGAAGCCAAAAAACCAACCGTACGTGCTCTTACTAATTTCTGCTAAACCATCAAAAACTTTGTTACTAGAGATCCTTTTTTTGTGGCAAACGGCAATCGTAGAGGTGTCGATGTAGGAAGTACCGGTCATTTTCGCTTGTTCACAGAACCATTGCAAAAGTAATGCTAAATACCACAAAACTCGCGGCTTTAAGGCAATAAATCTGTGATATGAAGGCAGCTTTGAAAACTCTGATCTATAGAATAACTGAAGATAACAAAGATAAAAAGCCTTGAAGTTTTTACATGGTGATTTATGGTATAACAGGATTATGGTTAGAATTTCTGAGTGCGCTATTTCTGTTACTCTGGTTGGTTTTTTGCCTTTTGATAAGAACCTATTTGCAAAATTATCATCTACCGCACGACAAAAATCCTCGACGCAACAGTACAGTTCTGTAATATCTTTCTTCATGGGTAACCTCTTATTATTACTAAAATACTCGAGTTTACCCTGTTTCCCCCTTCTTAGTTCTACTTTTATCTATTTTCTAATCCATAACTGGGGTTTCCAGAATTACTCAAAACCGCTACAGACTATATCTTTCTGTATAATCTTTAAATGCACCTCTATTGGAGTCAAAATGTAGTTTCACACTACCAATTGGCCCGTTTCTTTGTTTTGCAATGATCAGTTCTGCAATATTTCTAATTTTCTCCATTTTCTCTTGCCACTCTCGATGTTTATTACTTCCTTCATTTGGTTGCTTTCTTAATTCATAATATTCTTCTCTATAAAGGAACATTACTATATCCGCATCCTGCTCTATGCTTCCTGAATCACGTAAATCAGAAAGTTGTGGTTTTTTATCATCCCTTTGCTCAACAGAACGAGAGAGCTGTGATAGTGCAACAATGGGAATATTTAGTTCCTTTGCAATTGCTTTTAAACCCTGCGTCACTTCTGAGATTTCTTGCACTCTATTTTCACTACTCCTTTTTGTTGTTCCTCGAATTAACTGCAGATAATCGATAAAGACCAACTCTACATTATATAGTTGATAGAGAAGACGTATTCTGGTACGAAGAGCACTAATTGATAACGCAGGAGTGTCATCTATGATGAAAGGTAATTCGGATAGATCTGTACTAGCATTAATGAATTCGTGTAATTCAAAATCACTAATTCTCCCAGTCAGTGCCTTATAATAACCAATGCCTGAATCTATAGTAATCAATCTTGCGGTCAATTGCTCTGCTGACATTTCAAGTGAAAAGAATGCTACATAATGTTGTTTATCTGTTCTTTTTTGCAAAATCTTACAAGCATTAAGTGCGATGTTCAGCGCCAATGCTGTCTTTCCCATTGAGGGCCTTGCAGCTATAATTAACAGATCAGATTTCTGCAAACCACCAAGAAGCTGGTTTAGGTCTTGAAGTCCGGTTGTAATACCTAGAGCCTCTGGGTTATTCTTCAGCTTGCTGATCTTCTCAACCACATCTTTAATTGAACTTGCAAGCTTTATATATGTCTTATCACCTTGCTTTTTTACTGCTAAGTTGAACAACTTTGTCATTGCCTGCTCAATTTGTACCTGTGCAGGATTTTCAATGTCGTAGTTGTAACTATCGTCAACTATCTCCTGTCCGAGCTTGATTAAGCATCTCCTTAAATAAGTATCACGGATTATTCTGGTCAAGCTATAGATGTCAAGCGCAATGCTTGCCTTTGCTGCAAGTTTTGCTAGGTACTCAACTCCACCACATTCGGCAAATGCTTTATCATTCTCGAAAAACATCTTGAGGCTCAGTTCATTAGCAACTATACCGTGTTTTCTGGTTTTAGATATCTGGGTAAAAATGCTTTGATGTAGTGGATCATAGAAATTATCTGCTGCAATTATATCTTCGACTGCATCACAAATTCTATTATCACGAACCATTGCACCAATGAGCATTTGCTCTGCTTCTAAATTGTGTGGCAATTTACATATTTCTTCTCTTGAATCAATAAGATTGGCTAATTCATTCATTTTAATTTTTCAGAGTAATGATTGATTATTGTAGAATATTCAGTCCTTACTTGAAAGAGAAAAAATTTGACTAATCCTGTGTTGCTTATAGCATTAAAGTAGGCCCCTGTGGTGGAATGGTAGACACGGCAGACTCAAAATCTGTTGCTTGCAAAAGCATGCTGGTTCAAGTCCGGCCAGGGGCACTCAAATATTGGAAAATGCTTTATGTTACACAAGTTTTTTAATCGTTTATTTTCCATTCTTTCTTCGATAAATGCTATTCAAAGGGTAAAGAAAGATGAAAATGGAATATGTTACGTAACAGGACTTAGACGCTATTTGTCAGTGCTGCTTGATTTAATTATCATCGTTTTGTTCTTGCAGCTTTGCGGCCAAGCCTTAAGCCAACTCTTCATGAACTCAGAGAGCAGTAAAATATTAGGCCAAATTGCTGCGAAATATCAGATGCAAACACCATTATCTGAAGAGGAAACAGCAATGCAGAGTAAACTAATCAAGTTACTAGTTCTAAATCAGATAGTTCAATTTATTATGCTTTTTAGTTATGTAGCATATATGTGGATAAGATTTGGCGCTACACCTGGAAAGTTATTACTTGGACTCAGAGTTGTAAATGCACAAACTTTTGAAAAATTGACTCTAAAACAAGCAATAAAGAGGTTTTTTTCCTTTATATTGTCAACTTCACCACTATTCTTAGGTTTCATATGGGCAAGCTTCGACAAACGTTGCCAAACTTGGCACGATAAGATTGCAGGCACAGTAGTTGTAACAAGTAAAAGTCTTAGATGTATGGTCTCAGAACATAATAGAGTGGATTAAGGGTTCTGTCGCATTTGTAGGGAAGTAGAAAGAAGAATGATATAATTGTCTAAAAAAAAAGCAAAGATGTTTCGTATCAATCAAAAATTGTTGCCATATTTCAAAGGATTTAGCTTTTCAGCGGATGTTATCTGTATACATGAAATGTCGATTCTCTTTGAGCTATCGAGATTTGGAAGAAATGATGAGTATAAGGGAAGCAAAATGCTACGTTACAAAGGTGGGTTATCACCACTGATAGATGAGGCAGTAAGGAAAAGAAAGAAGCAGGTTGGTAGTAGTTGGAGAGACTTACATTAAATTAAACGGTAAATGGGTTTATTTATATACTGTAGACTTCCTCTTGTGTGTTAGTAGAGACAAGTCTGCAGCACTTGCATTCTTTCGTAAAGCCTTCAGGAGTAACTATCTTCCTGAGAAAATTGTAATTGATAAAAGCGGCAGTAATACTGCTGCTCTTGATGATTTGAATGCAGAAATTTCTGAAGATTACAGTCCTTCAAATAAAATATCTAAATAATATTGTTGATAGATTTATCAAAAAACTAATAAAGCCAATGCTTGGGTTTAAAAGCTTCCATTCCGCAAAGATTACCATCACAGGCATAGAAAATATTCGTATGATTCAAAAAAGACAAATTATTAAAATAATGTTTCTACTTTTGAGAATTTTGCTATGTTAATGGCTTCATAACTCCTATAATCCCACCTTTAATGATCTTCTTTCCTATGGTTTATAGATGCGACAGAACCGACATATCAGTTGATAAACAGACTAATCAGTTATTGTTTACACCTGTTTCAGCATAAAAATTATTGTAAGACTTGATTTTATACATATCACTACACATAATAGGTTTTAGTATAAATTAGTAATATGCATCCAATCATATACTTGCTTAACCTGTTACTTGATCTTTACAGCTTCGTTCTAATATGCTCAGTTGCTCTCGATTTGTTGATTAAATTGAATGTAGTTAACATGTATAATGAGATTGTAAGCAGCATAATGCAAACTTTAAACAGACTTACCCATCCTCCACTAAAGGTTATCAGAAGGTATATACAACCATTCAATGGATTAGATTTATCCGTGATGATATTGATAATAGCAATTCACTTTGTAAAATATACAATTACTTATTACTTTAAGTAGATGTTAAAAAAACAGCTAAAATCAGTGATATACTTGTCACTATTAATGTGTATATATATATCGGTTTTTAGCTATAATTATAAAGATCAATCCTTAAACACATCTACAAATGAGGAAGTAACAAATTTAGGTGGAATAGTAGGTTCATATTTAGCTGATATATTAGTTCAATTTTTTGGACTCGCTAGTATTACAATAGCTACAACCATAGTTTACTTTTTGATATCAAAAAGGCTGCTGAAAATTCTCTATTTAATATTAATCAATTTAGGAATATGTGCTACATTAGCGCAACTTTCGCTCGGTATCACTACTAGGTACATGCACAGTGGAATAGTCGGCAATACTCTAATTGGCCACTGCCCGTTTTACATATTCACAGTAGTAGCATCAATAGGTATTGTAGGATTGATTGGTTGGAAGAGAACGGTTTATTCTTTGCTTTTCCTATGTAAAAAAATATTTTCCCTTTTTACAAAGGTTCTGTTTTTCAGGTTACGTAAAACTACTGATTATTCAATAGCACCATTAGTAATAGAGGGAAAATATAGAACCACTAGACAACAACCAAAAGAAAGACAGAAAAAAGCTACCGAAGAGATTGTTAAACCACCTTCTAGCGAGTTTGAGTTTCCAAGCATTCACTTACTTTCTAAAGTAGAAGAATCTATGCAGAGAAAACAGTTGAATGCATTAGAGAGCAATAAGAATTTATCTCTGCTCGAACAGGTGCTGAGTGATTTTGGCGTGCAAGGAAAAATTATAAGTGTATGTTATGGACCGGTTGTGACTTTATACAAACTTGAACCACAAGCAGGTACAAAATCTGCAAGAGTGATTGGTCTTGCAGATGATATTGCACGTTCAATGAGTGCACTCTCTGCACGTATTTCAATAATTCGTGGACAAAATGCCATGGGGATAGAATTGCCGAATAAAGAGCGAGAGATTGTGATGCTACGTGATTTACTTGAATCGCCAGAATACCAAAATGCAAACTTAAATCTTCCAATTGCGCTTGGCAAGGAAATAAGCGGAAAACCTGTTATTGCAGATCTGACTAAAATGCCCCACTTGCTTGTTGCCGGGACTACGGGGTCAGGAAAATCAGTTGCGATTAACACGATGATTCTATCGCTCGTTTATCGATTAAGTCCTGATGAATGCAAGATGATAATGATCGACCCCAAAATGCTCGAGCTTTCAATATATGATGCAATACCGCATCTAATAACGCCAGTGGTAACAGAGCCAAAAAAAGCTGTTATTGCTCTTAAGTGGATAGTGAAAGAGATGGAAAATCGCTATCGCATGATGTCATATTTAAATGTGCGCAATGTAATAAACTATAATCAAAAAATTACAGAAGCGATGAATAGCGGAATAGAGTTGGAGCGCGTTGTACAGATTGGCTTTAACTCAACAACGGGTAAACCTTTATTTGAAAAAATACCACTTAAAATGGAGACATTTCCGTATATTGTGGTGATCGTAGATGAAATGGCAGATTTAATGCTTGTTGCTGGCAAAGATATAGAATGCTCTATTCAACGTTTAGCTCAGATGGCTCGTGCTGCAGGAATACACATCATAATGGCAACACAACGCCCATCTGTAGATGTGATAACAGGTGTGATAAAAGCAAACTTTCCAACGAGAATTAGTTTTGCTGTTACTTCTAAGATAGATAGCCGTACAATACTTGGTGAACAAGGGGCCGAACAGTTACTCGGTATGGGTGATATGCTTTATATGGCCTCTGGTGGTAAGATTATTCGAGTTCACGGTCCATTTGTAAGTGATGATGAGGTGCAAAATATAGTTGATCATCTGAAAACGCAAGGTGAGCCAAACTACATGGAGGAAATCACTCAAGAAGATGAAAATTCTTTCGCGGAATCAGAAGGTGAAACAGAAGATGAAGAGAACGATCTATACAAGCAAGCAGTGGCCATCATTCAGAGAGATCAAAAGGTTTCAACTAGTTACATTCAAAGGCAACTTAGAATAGGCTATAACAGAGCTGCAAATATTGTTGAAAGAATGGAGAAAGAAGGTATCGTCAGTGCTCCGAGTTACTCAGGAAAGAGAGAGATATTGGTAGAATAATCGCTAACTTAAACCAAGGAAAGTTATTTTAAGATCAATGTATAGTGATAGTTAATTTAATAATAATTTAAACATTGGGAATGTAAAATTATAATATATTAATTAGCTAGGGGGTTAAAAATGGGTATAACCAAATTTGTATTCGGTTTTGATAAATCAGATGTGAAAGCATTGCAGGAAAGTCAACTAGGTGATGCTGCGCAATTCCAAAATATATCTGATTTGTTAGGAAAATTGAAAAAAGATCAACAAGTTGATGCTGAGCAGTTTGAAAAAGTTTTTGGTGCATTAAAAGAATGGCAAGAAGCTCAAAATATTGATGCTAAACAGTTTGAAGAGGTATTTAGTGCATTAAAAGAGTGGCAAGAAGCTCAAAAGATAGATGTTGAGCAGTTTGAAAAAGTTTTTGGTGCATTAGAAGACAAGATTGGTACTGAGCAGTTTCAAGCTATGCAAGAGCACTTAAGCGGCTTGCAAGAAAAATTTACAGGCTTAGAAGAAAAAGTAGAAACATTTGCAGACATGGTAGGGGGACAAGAACAAGCAATACTAACTTGTGCCATAGTCAGTGCTGTTGCTGTAATAGCGGTAACTAGTTTTGTTGCATTCTGTATCTATCAGGGAGTTAAGCTTGATAAAGAGAAGAAAAACGACTTGTCTCAAGATATGCCAAGCGGAAAGTTTAATAATGTGAATGATACCGGAAAACTGAAGAATAACTTACAGCAAGGAAGAGTGTAATGCTCTTCTTGAAAGGGTGTTACGTAAAATTTGTAACACCTTAAATTTCCTTTAGATTATGTAGGTTTTGGTAGTAAATTTTTTAGAAAGATGTTTGTATTATAAAGTTGGTAGAGATTCTGATTTACTTGAAGTTTGTTAATTGGTATCTTTTAAAGCACAATATTCACTATAGTATGCTTAAGATCTTTTCTAAAGTTTTATTTATATTAATACTTTTGGTTTCTAGTTTCTTTACTGTACATAATGTTGAAGCTAAGTCTAAAGTGAAGCTTAGTAAAAGGTACATACCTCCTGGTAATCCTGGTGGTACAAATTTTCATGCAGATGAGGAATTTGCTGATTCATATAAACTATATGAAAAGCGTAGGGAGATTCTCAAGAAAAGAAAGTTACAAGGTCAAACTAATGTTAACGTAAATAAAGAAGATCTAATCAAAAAATTAAAAGAAAAAAAAATTGCTAGCCTTGATAACGAGCCAAACAACGTGGGAGCTTGCATAGTTGAAGATGGGGAGGATGCTATGATCAATCAGCATGGTATTAATCTTGCACGTTTAAAGGGTGCTGTATTTATAGATCAAGAGCCAGTTTCTCAGTATGAAAGTAAGCAGCATAAAAGTGAACAACAAAAAGGGAAAAAAGTTACTTCAACACGAGAAAAAAAAGTTTCCCCTATAAATGTTACTATAAAAGAAACTCCATCAAGAAGAACGTGCTCTCATGATTCTATTACTGATCTAAATAGAACACCACAGCATAGTTTAAATGGTTCAAGTTCATTTGGCAGTGTAGTTGACACAGTAAAATAGTGTCACGATTAATAATATGCTAGATAGAGAACTGACATTGAGTGATGATGCATATGAGTCATCGCCGGTTTCCAGGCATAAAACTCATACTGTAAAAGTTGGACAAGTGAAGATAGGTGGAAATAATCCTATAGTTGTTCAATCCATGGCACTTGGTGCACATATAGATTCTGACAACATAAAAAGCAGTGCTCAGAAATATGCAAAAGAAGTAATAGAACTAGCTCATGCAGGTTCAGAGTTGGTGCGAATTGCTTTGAACTCAGAGGAAGTAGCAAAAGCAATACCTTATATAGTAGAGGAAATAAATAAAGAAGGCTTTGATGGTAAGATATTAGTAGGCTGTGGACAATATGAGCTCTACAGGCTGATTCAGGATTATCCAGACAACATTAAAATTCTGGGTAAAATTAGGATAAATCCAGGTAATATAGGCTTTGGTGATAAACGTGATGAAAAATTTGAAAAAATTATAGAGTATGCAATAACGCATGATCTTCCTGTCAGAATTGGAGTAAATTGGGGTAGTCTTGATAAGTACCTTTCACAAAAATTAATGGATGAAAACTCCTTGTCTAGTAATCCAAAAACTTCTGATGTTATATTACGTAAGACGCTTGTAATGTCTGCTCTTGGTAGTGCAAAAAAAGCTGAAAAGATTGGCCTTAATGCAGAGAAAATAATCATTTCATGTAAAGTCAGTAGAGTGCAAGATTTAATTTTAGTTTATACTGCACTTGCAAAATCTTCCAATTATGCGCTGCATTTGGGTTTAACCGAAGCTGGTATGGGTAATAAAGGCATAATAAATACCACAGCAGGGCTTACTTATTTATTGCAAAATGGTATTGGAGACACTATCCGGGCTTCTTTAACTCAGCGCCCTGGTGAATCACGCACTAATGAGGTGGTAGTATGTCAGGAAATACTGCAGTCTATAGGTTTGCGCTACTTTAACCCTCAGGTGAGTTCATGTCCTGGTTGTGGACGCACAAGTAGCGATCGTTTTCGTATATTAACTAAGGAAGTAAATGGCTACATAAAAACTCATATGCCGATATGGAAGAAAAATAATCCTGGTGTAGAGTATATGAAAGTTGCTGTTATGGGATGCATAGTAAATGGTCCTGGAGAGAGCAAACATGCAAATCTGGGGATCAGCCTGCCTGGGTATGGAGAAAAACCTGTTTCAGCAGTCTACAAAGACGGCAAATATTTCAAAACTTTACAAGGTGATAATATTTTTGAAGAATTTAAGGAAATTATTAGTGATTATGTGGAGAAGCATTACACATAAGCCTTTCACGAGTTTGTACTTAGACTACATTCTGTTTAGTGAACGTCAAATGAGACAATAAAGAACGTAAATTTAAAAAATAGATAATAGGGTTTCTTCTGCCTTTTTTTTATATGGTAAATTTCTTAATATTTAGATTGGCCCGGAGTAGTATAGAGATGTTATTCCAGTATCAAGGACTGAAGTTTCCTGATCTACAATATTTGTACAGTTATGAAATAGATGCAATTTGACATAAAAGCTTTACTTTTTGAAATTTTGGGTTACGTTTAATTTAACATATTTCAGTGGGGAATTTATTGTAAGTAGAAAGGAAGCTTTAAAAATATTAGGTTTTGAATCAAGCGATGTGCCCAGTGAACAAGAAATTAAATCAGCGTATAGAAAATTAGCCTTGAAATATCATCCTGATAAACATTCAGAAGCTGTAAAGAAACAAAATGAGGAGAAATTTAAAAAGCTAGGTACTGCATATGAATTTCTCACTAAGGAAAATATAGAAGGGGTTAAAAATCTAACTGACGGAAATTTAAATGGAATTAATTCGCCTGAAGATTTGAGGTTTTACTTAAGTAGGGCTCTCTACAATCAGGATATAAAGTTTCTTGAAAAGCTTTTTTCCAAATTCAAAAGCAGTAAAGATGGAAGATTTGGTGATTACATCAATGAAGAACTTATTTGTATTTACTTCCCATTATCTATTGCTTTAATGCAAGCTAAAGATTCAAGAAATTATAGTATTTTGAAACTTCTTTTAGAAAATGGTGCTGATCCTAATATAAAGCTATTCCATAATGAAGCTTCGTTATACTATTATATGGTTCTCGACGACAGCAGAATTGTAGAGTTATTGTTACAATATGGTGCTGATCCTAATATGTTAGATAGAAATGGTAAAAGTCCGTTGTTTGAAGCGTTTTTGTGTGATGATGATCATATTATGGAAATACTTTTGAAATATGGTGCTAATCCTAATATGTTAGATGAAAATGGTCGAGGTCCATTATATCAAGCAATCAATTGTGACAACGATAAACGCGAAAAATATGTAGAGTTGCTTCTAAAGTATGGTGCAGATCCTAATCAGAAGGTTAATGGCTCCAGAGTTATAGAGTATGCTCCATATTCCATTAATAATGGTATAATGAATTGGATTAAAACGCTTACTTTGCCATACGGTAACAATGATAAAGTTAAAAGGTTGATGGCTGAGTACGGTGGAGTTGATAGACGTTATCTACGTGATCAAACGATACTGACTTGTTGTTGCTTAACAGTAGCTTCTGCTACTTTTTTTAGTATAGCTTCTCCTTGGTGTTATATACCAACAGCAATATTTGCACTTGCCGCGTGTTTTTTCATTAAAAATGCTGTACATGCTGCATTTTTTGCAAAAGAACCTTCTACTGAGTTTACCGAAGCTAGAGCTTGTCCAGAGATTAGTAAAAGGCTATAATATCTAAAGTTTTAGTGCTGGGTAAAGATGAGAAAAAGCATCCAGCAGACCTAAGTCAAAGGGAATGGACAAGAATAGAAAGCTACTCCAGAGTATCATACAGGAAAGGAGGAAGGTCGTCAAAGTATAGCAAAAGAGAAATATTAGAAGCAATTTTCTATGTATTGTGTATAGGTGTAAATGGCGGTATTTACTATGTGATGGGATACCAAGGAGAAAATTTAAATCATATAAAGGAAGAATATGGTATGGATATTGAGATTGTCAAAAGGCCTTCATGTAGGTTCTAAGTCAACAAAGACACACCGCCTTAGCTACTACCAATTAGGGGTTTAAAGTACAGCCAAGAAGGTGGGTTGTAGAAAGGACTTTTGCTTTAGGAATAGAAGACTATCGAAAGAATAAGATTTACTCACTGAAAATTTCATATATCTGGCTATGAGTAGAGTTATGTTAAGGAGAGAAATATGCTTGAGTTTATCAATTCCCGGACAAGTTGGGAGTGTTAAATAAACTGTGTCAAATCGCATTTTTAGTTCAACTCGATTTTTAACCTACCAGGAAAAAAGATATCAAGTTGAGAGATAGTTAAAGCCCAATCATGTATAGGCATAGTCCATTTCTCTCCTGCCTTCTTTATAGCACAATATACCTGTTTATACAAGGCATTTGTGCTGGTAAATGAGCCCTTAGTTTTAGTAAATTTTCTGATCTGTCTATGTAACCCTTCAATAGGATTTGTGGTATAAATTAACTTTCTTACAGGGCCGGAATATTTAAAATAACTAGACAGATTTTCCCAATTATTCTCCCAAAACTAAAGTATATTTTTCTCCCCATTTTTCCTCCAGTTCAAGTAAATAATTCTCGGCTATTTCTCTACTTGATATGTTTTTTTCAAATCATTCATGAAAACTTTTGCTCGATACATATTTCAGTGAATTTCTTATCTGATGTACTATACATTTCTGCTTTAGGAAATACGCTATTTATAGCTGTAGGAAAGCTTTTTAACACAAGCTATCAGAATATCATCTACTCCTCTCTCTTTTAGGTCATTTAGTACTCCCAACCAGAACTTCACTTTCAGCCAAATAAAAACCCAAAACTTCTTTTCTGCCATTTTGCTAATATGTTATACATACATTTGCTTACACAATGCCCGTCCTCCTTGACCTTAAAAAACCATGAACACTATTGGATATACAGATTGCAGCGGACGACTGCGCCATTCGTTGATTACCGGTAACAATTTGTCAGTAATACTTGATATCTCTGCTGCAGATATTTTATATTTCTTCTACATGCGATGCTATATCCCATGCCACTGGCATATGTACTTAAAACCTTTGCTTCAAGTTCGGTTGTTTGCCTTTTTCTGACTACTTGTGGCTCGAAACTTCCTTCTCTATCTCTTGGTGTCAATAGTTCAAATACTTGTCCGTAAAGTCTTTGAATTTCTTCGGTTGTTTTCTTCGCTTTCAGCCGACAAATGGTTTTCTATCTCGCCTTCCCTCTAGCAGTTTTTTATAAATGGTGTTAATGCTCCATCTCTTCCTGTCAATGGTCTTCCTTCTCGTATAGATGAGAAGATATTTGTTTCTAATTCTTTATAGTCTACCAAACCGGTAGTTGTGTTTGCTTGACTCATTGTCAAACCTCCATTTTTTTATCAATTTATTACTTTACTTCTCGGTTTGACACAGTTTATTTAACCATACGCGTCAAGTTAAGGAAATATCGTGAAATATAGCAACATTTGAGATGGGCATTTTATTTGTTACATTTATTTTTTTAGGGAGTTCTTATCTAGAAGAAGATGATTTTTTCAGAAGAATCTATAAATTAATAACTTTATTACTTAATATATAAAATAGTTTTTTTTCGTTTCCTTTCTTCCTTATACCACTTTTCCTTAACTTGACGCGTATGGTTTATTTAACACTCCCGCATTTCCAAATTTTGTGAAGATTCAAATTCTTCTTGCATATCCAGTATGTCTTCTATTACTTGCTGATCTTCATCTCTTTCTTCTAATTGAAATGCTGCTGCTTCTTGAGGTGTTTCTAGCAGTTTTTTTAATATTTCTGTGCGCAGTTTCTCTGGTATTGATTTCCACTGTAGCATTACTAGCATTTCATTGTGCAGCACTGACATTTTCTGTAGTGTTTTCACTTTTTCTGACAGTCCTTTATTTTCTTTTTGCAATGCTTCTATTTTTCTTTGCTGATACTGATTATCTGAATTTGTCATTGGTAATCCATGCATAACCTACTCCAAGTTAAAATTTAGATATTATTAATTAAGTGATACAGTTTCTTTAGTCAATCAATATATTATAACATTAGGATTAACATCTAAAAGAATAGAATGAAATATCAGGCAATATCCTCTATAATTAAACTTTTAAGATGGAAAAATGACAATTCGTGTAGGAATTAATGGTCTTGGTAGAATAGGCAGAAGTGTATTGCGTGCTATTTTTGAAGTAGAAAACTATAGCGAGCAAATAGAAGTTGTGGCGGTAAATGGGTCGCTCAGTGCTGAGCAGCATGCACATTTGATTAAATATGACTCTGTTCATGGCAAATTTAACGGCGATATTGATTTTAACGAGTCTGAAAATTGGCTATCTATAAATGGCAGGAAATTTTCTTTATATAGAGAACGTAGCCCTGAAAATATTCCTTGGAATGTTGATGTAGTGCTTGAATGCACTGGTGCATTCAACAAGCGTGCGGAAGCAGCAAAGCATAATGCAGAGAGAGTAATTGTCTCTGCTCCAGTTTCAGATGCTGATGTAACTGTAGTTTACGGCGTAAATAACGATATGCTAAAAAAGGAGCATAAAGTGATCTCAGCAGGTTCTTGTACTACAAACTGTCTGGCTCCGATTGTACACGTTTTACACTCCAATTTAGGTATAAAAAGCGGTTTTATGACCACTATACATGCCTATACGAATGATCAAAATATTCTTGATGGCAACCATAGAGACTTACGTAGGGCAAGAGCTTGTGGCCTTTCTATGGTGCCAACTACAACTGGAGCAGCAAAAACAATTGGTTCTGTCATTCCTCAGTTAAAGGGTAAGCTAGATGGTACTGCTATTAGAGTTCCGGTTAGCAACGTTTCTATGGTTGATTTTAAATTTACGACTGATAAGAAGGTAACAGCTGGAGAAATAAATGAAATGTTTAAGAATTCAGCAAATCATGTGCTTTCCGTATGTAACGAGCCTTTAGTTTCAATAGACTTTGTCCATAACCCTTATAGTGCAATTGTGGATTTAGCTGGTACATATGTCACAGGTGATATCTGTAGAGTTGCAGCGTGGTACGATAATGAATGGGCTTTTTCACTGAGAATGTTAGATATAGCTTTATTGTAAAGTATGAACGAAAACTCACAAAAATATGCTTCATTTTATGAGCACTTTGCGGAACTTAGAAAAAGGGTTATTTTTTGCTTTCTATTTTTTTGTGTTACCTTCGGGTTTTGTTACTACTTTAAAGAAAATATATACCGCTTTTTACTTGCACCTTTAATAGAAGTTACAAAAGATAGCAATGATTTTTCTCTAATCTATACAGACTTAACAGAAGCGTTTTTTGTATATCTCAGGGTTGCAATAATGAGTGCACTGTTGTTTTCTTTTCCTGTGTTTGCATGGCAATTCTATATGTTTCTAGCACCTGGCTTATATAAAAGAGAAAGGGCAGTGTTATTGCCATACTTAATTGCAACACCGGTTTTGTTTGTAACGGGAGCCGCTGTAGTTTACTACTACATATTTCCCCTAGCCTGGAAATTTTTTATTGCTTTTGAACATAGCGGTAAATCTTTCGGTATACCAATAGAGTTTATGCCATCAGTTAGTGAATATTTAGACCTTGTTCTTCAATTCATGTTTGCGTTTGGTACTGCATTTCAAATTCCAGTCATACTAACCTTAATGGTGAGAGTAGGGCTAATCACTGCACAAAGTTTGTCAAATAAACGTAGAATTGCGATAGTAGTAATTTTCATTATTGCTGCAATCTTAACTCCACCTGATGTACTAAGCCAAGTAGGGCTTGCAATTCCAATGTTGGTATTATATGAGCTGTCTATTCTGATATGTAGATATATTGAGAAGAAAGCAAAGGATTGAATTAAGAATATTATTTATAAACAAAGAATGAGCACCGGAGCGCTTTTTCTTGTTTGAGTGTTTTTGGCACCACAGCATTTTATTGATTTATTGACTTGTTTGCTTAAATATATAATAATTAAAGTATATTATTATTTTGAATAGGAGAATTTTATATGCCAAAATATGAAGAGTTAAACGGAACACAACAAGAATTATATGGTAAGTTACAGGCTGCGATGGAAGAACACGAGAATATTATTGATCTTCTTACAGGATTTTCAAAAGAGGATTTGCTGAAAATTCTTACTACTGTGAAATGTATAGAGTTTGAAGATGGTGAAGAACATATTCTAACACCGCTTGGCTGTGCTATAAATCTTATTAATCAGGAAGTTAGTCAGAAAAGTATTAAAGCTATTATAGATGTAGCTCAAGATAATGATATGTTAGAAAAAGTTTTCGCTAGTATAAAAAAAGATCATCTTAACAAAACCAAGAATATTTTAGAAATACTAAAAAATCAAGAGCAAGATGAAGAGCAAAAAGCTAAAATTGATGGTTGGCTAAAAATACTTGCAAAGAGCATATCTAGTTGTGAAAGTAAAGATGATCCTAACAAAATTGAAATGCACGATAGAGTTGAGGAGATATGTAAAAAGCAAGAGCAAGAGGATTGGAAAGTAACCCTTGAAAGGATCGTGCCTAATCACGAAAATAAAGACAAGTGTGAAATATTTTCTAAGATTTTTAACAAGGAGACTTTCAAAGTATCATTAGATCCACAGCGAAATGCTGATATGATAACATTAATTAAAAAGAACCAGCCTGATTACGAAAGTAAAGAACAGTCTTTAGTAGATGAAAGCAGCATACCTAAAACTGAAGGAAATATAACTAAAGATACAGTAAAAACTACTAATAAACCAATAATCATTGGTAGTGTTTGTGGTGCCATAGCTGAATTGGCAGTTGGGTTAGGATTGTATTTTGGTGCTGCATTACCGGTATTGCCTATAATTGGTATAGCTATAGCTGCTGCTGTAGTAGTTGGACTTATTGCTGGTGGTATTACATATGTAATTTCAAAGCCTAGTGAGAATCTAGATAGAGCTAATGTAGAGCAAAGAGTTAGTATAGGGTTAACAGCGTAGTTAAGTAAAAGGAAGAAGTCTATTCTTCCTTTTCTCAAAGTTTTTTTTTGTTGATCATATATTCACAGCATTAAGTTTTATAGGTTGCTGTGTAAAAGATTAGGAAGTAGTTTTGTTAGTGTTGAAAATTATAGCTCTTTTCCTAATAGTGTGAACATGGTGGAATAGGTAAAGTAGCGAAGAGATGTGAATGCCAGTAGCATATAGTTATGATTTAAGGAAAAAAGCATTGGATGTAGGGGAAAGTAGAGCATTTGTAGCCAAGAAGTTTAAAGTTAACATTCTATGAATGGCAAAAAGGTGCAAGAAAATAGGCGATTTTAAATCAAAATGTAGATCCAATAGAGCGTGATTGATATCTTGCTAGTAATAGTGTAACAGCTTTTATTAAGATATTTTTTTGCCATACGGCAGCAATAACAAAATTAGAAAATTGATGGCTGAATATGTTGGCATTGATAAACAGTATATTATGCTTCAAGCAATATTTACTTTAGTAGCTTCTACAACTTTTTTTAGTATAGCTTCTCCTTGGTGCTGTGTACCAACAGCAGTATTTGCACTTGCTACGTGTTTCTTTGTTAAAAATGATGTACATGCTGCATTTTCTGCAAAAGAACTTTCTCCTGAGTTTGCCGAAATTATTACTGAAAAAGTAGTAAATAATGTTGAGCTCAATGCAGAAGACAACTCTCAATCGAGAAGCTATAGCTTTTTTCACAATAATCCGAACGTATCGTAATACGCTACTGGCCTACTATCGACATAAATACATATCTTATCACGTTCGAACTATTATAAGAAAGGCTATACTTGTATGAGACTGTGGTTATATAGCGAAACTAGATTTCACTTTTACACACCTAGATAAGGGGTAACAGCAGACACTAGAATGACGAAATCGTTATTCTGCTAAGTGTTATCGCTGTATATGAACTAAAAAGCTAATATTTACTAGATCTTAATACTTATACCTTATATTTTAATGAAAAGCTGCAATGAGTATGCATGATCCATTTAAAAGTGAGGATTATAAAAAAAATCTTGATTCTCTGATCAAAGCTATAAATCTAGGAAATCCAGAGAAACAATGTTATAAAACAGTAACAGATCTGTCTCATGCTTTAGAGGGTTTTACAGATAAGGCAGAAGATGTAGCTAAGCTTGTTATACGTGATGACTTGAATAATTGTGTAAAGAAGGCAAATAAAAAGCCATTAATTTTTAGGATATTCAATAGAATATTAGGAAGAGATGTTTCGATTAGGAATATAAGTAATTTTATAAAAGATAAATTGCCTCCTTCAACTGCTAGAACAGCAATCGAATATACAGATGTTATTCAAAAAATTTCAGATTTAGAGCGAATAGAAAGAAGTCAAGATAAATATAGGTCATATGGAATAAATTTAGAAAATAGACAGCAAAAGAAAAATCTCTTATATGAGCGAGAAGATTCAGGTTATGGAGGTTCATTAAACGAAGATCCTGAGTATGAAGAAATATCAAATTATCAAGAGGAAAAAAGTAAATCTTTAACAAAAGATTTGCGTAATCTACAATCAATTAAAGAGGAGCCGATTTATGCAACAATCTCTAAAGAACATATAGAAGCAAAAAGAGAACACAGGAAGAAACAACAACTTCAATCTCTTGCACCACCAAAACCACCAAGAGTACCACCAGTACCAGAGAAAATGTTTACTGCCAATCAAAAAATTAGACAAGAACCGAAAAAAGATAAACCTGCAGTACCACCAAAGCCTAAAGATTTAGGCGAAAAAGTAAGCACAGAGCAAAAAATAGTAGTGGAAAAATCAGCTGAGAGTAACCCTATACTACCACTAAAATCTAAAAATCAAGATGGTAAAGAATCAGCAAAAAAAGCTGATGGACCAAAAGTACTAGTAGTTGCTATGAAAAAAGAAGTGACTCGCGAGAGTAGTAAAGTAAAGGCATTAAAAGAAAGATTTGAGCGAAATCAAGTAAAGAACGTGTTGCCTGCTGAAAACAAAACTACTTCAGTAACACAAACGGATATCAGTGTGAAGAGAAAACAATCTCGTTCATTTCCAGTAGGGAATAAAAAATCTTCGATCAACCATCTTGCCAGCAAAAATTTACCTTCCACGAATGTAAGTGTAAAAGAAATGGTTGCACGAATTGAAAAGAGAAAAGATGGAAGATAGTAATATTTTGGTATTTCCCTACTCATGAACATTAGCTCTTATCATAACATTTTTACAGCCATAAGAGGAAGTTTTTCGGTTCTGTCGCATTTGTAGGGAAGTAGAAAGAAGAATGATATAATTGTCTAAAAAAAAAGCAAAGATGTTTCGTATCAATCAAAAATTGTTGCCATATTTCAAAGGATTTAGCTTTTCAGCGGATGTTATCTGTATACATGAAATGTCGATTCTCTTTGAGCTATCGAGATTTGGAAGAAATGATGAGTATAAGGGAAGCAAAATGCTACGTTACAAAGGTGGGTTATCACCACTGATAGATGAGGCAGTAAGGAAAAGAAAGAAGCAGGTTGGTAGTAGTTGGAGAGACTTACATTAAATTAAACGGTAAATGGGTTTATTTATATACTGTAGACTTCCTCTTGTGTGTTAGTAGAGACAAGTCTGCAGCACTTGCATTCTTTCGTAAAGCCTTCAGGAGTAACTATCTTCCTGAGAAAATTGTAATTGATAAAAGCGGCAGTAATACTGCTGCTCTTGATGATTTGAATGCAGAAATTTCTGAAGATTACAGTCCTTCAAATAAAATATCTAAATAATATTGTTGATAGATTTATCAAAAAACTAATAAAGCCAATGCTTGGGTTTAAAAGCTTCCATTCCGCAAAGATTACCATCACAGGCATAGAAAATATTCGTATGATTCAAAAAAGACAAATTATTAAAATAATGTTTCTACTTTTGAGAATTTTGCTATGTTAATGGCTTCATAACTCCTATAATCCCACCTTTAATGATCTTCTTTCCTATGGTTTATAGATGCGACAGAACCTAAAATATACCCTGTATTCCAGGTTGGCTTTGTTGCATAGCACTGATAGGCATGTAAATCACAATGAACTTACGCAGCTAATTTAAATTTAGCCATACCAATATCAGTAAATTTGTTCAGTAAGTAGCACTTAATTAACAGCTCTTTTTCACGATTTACCTCTGATTTATTTTTCAAGCCAAACCCAAATATTTGCTTCAACCTATAGAAAAAGACTTCAATATAAGACCGTGCTCCATACTTAACTTTTTTCTTCCATTCATTAATACCATCTTCATAATTCTCATATGACCTAATTCTACTAATATACTTGTTTCTTTCTGATAAGTAGTCAGCTAAACAAATTTTAGTATCCTTCCTAGGGCGAATAATAGGCACAATATTGTATTTTCTGCATTCTTTATACACACTTTTTATATCATAAGCCGCATCTGCTCGAATAGAACAAATGTTATATTTATCACTGACTTCTTCTAACATATCGCAGACCGGCAAATAGTCTACAGCAACACCACTAGTGTAGTTCATGCTTATTGCTTTCTTATCATTTATGTTTAAAATAACATGTAATTTTCTTACTTGACCATAACCACTGTATTTTCTTTTTCGAATATTAAGCTTACTATGCCCACCGTTATTATTGTAGATACTAACTCTAGTGCTATCTACGGCAATTTCAACATTTTCCAGATCATCTTTATTGCTTCTATGGTCATCAATCTTCAAATTAAGCTTTTTAAATCTTCTGGAAGCTTGTGTATAGCTGATAATCTTAAGTTTTTTGCCTATTTGTACCATATAACCTTTTACAAAACCTACAGCTTGTCTCAAGCCAATTCTAAAAAGATGAACTATTATGTGTATTAAAATTACAACTTTATCACTATAAGTGTTATTGCCACCTGCAACTTTTGGACTATTTTCATACCAATTTTCTATGGCTTGATTAACAAAATGAAAAACATTTCCTCTTTTTTTTAGAAACTCATTATATTCTCTTTGGTTACTTACTCTCATTTTTTGTGGCATAAGTTATACTTGTTTGAAAAATGCCTATTTTACAACAAAATGCGTTAGTAACCATAAGCTTTTCTCCTTACAATAACCTCAACCAACACTAGCTATGCAACAAAGCCTTCCAGGTTTGATTATGTCTGGAACAAGCCTAACGCCATTCTTTATTTCTTGTACTATAGAAATTGTTGTTAAGTTCTTTATGTTAAAATCATTGATATTCATTGCTCTTTTATAAAAAAATTAAGCTATATGCTTTATATCTTAACATTAGTTTAGTTTTAAAACAAATTAATATTTTAATATAAGTTTTCTCTTTTGTAGAGAATCTTCTTTTTCTTGTTTTGTATGAACTTAGAAAATTTTTATTGATGAATGACTTTAAGTTTAAAATTGAGAAAGTAGTTGTTATATATACTAGCAAGTATGAGTTAAATTTGTATTATGGACTTGAATAAATTTACCGAAAAAGCAAAAAGCCTAATCCAGAGCGCTCAAATGAAAGCATTGGGAGCTGGGCATCAGATTTTTATGCCTGAACATTTACTTAAAGTAATGCTTGAAGATGAGTCAGGTTTAGTTCAGGATTTGATAGGCGCTTGTGGTGAAAATGTTCAGAATATTTCTGATGCTGTGAGTAGTGCAATTAAAAAGTTTCCAGTGGTTGGAGGACCAGGTAGTGGTGGACTTCAGCTTTCAAGAGAGGTAGCAAAAGTTTTTGATGATTCAATTGGTATTGCGAGGAGAAATAAAGACACATTTGTTACTGTTGAGCGGTTACTGCAGGGCCTTGCTGCACAAAAAGATGAAATTGTAGGTAAAATTTTAGCAGAAGGTGGTGTAACACCGCAAAAATTAAATTCAGTTATTGCAGAAATGAGAAAAGGTGGCAGTGCAGACTCTCCAAATAGCGAGGAAAAATTAAATGCGGCAAAGAGGTATACAAAAGATATTACAGAGCTTGCTATGCAAGGTAAGCTTGATCCTGTAATTGGTCGTGATGAGGAAATCAGAAGAACTATGCAGGTATCGTTGAGGCGAACAAAAAATAATCCAGTACTGATAGGTGAACCTGGTGTTGGAAAAACTGCAATAGTTGAAGGTTTAGCAAACAGAATTGTTGCAAATGATGTACCACTTGGTTTGCGTGATGCAAAAGTTTTAGCTTTGGATCTAGGTGCGTTAATTGCTGGAACAAAATTCAGAGGAGAATTCGAAGAAAGATTAAAAGCAGTAATCAATGATATTTCAAAAGCAGAAGGGAAAGTTATCTTATTTATAGATGAGCTTCATACTTTAGTTGGAGCAGGAGCAACAAGTGGTGCAATGGACGCTTCAAATTTGTTAAAGCCTGCTCTTGCGCGTGGAGAAATTCGCTGTATAGGAGCTACAACTTTAGATGAGTATCGTCAACATATAGAGAAAGATCCTGCGCTTGCAAGGCGTTTTCAGCCTGTGTTTATTTCTCAACCAACTGAAACTGATACTATTTCAATACTGAGAGGTTTGAAGGAGAGATATGAGGTGCATCATGGTATTAGAATCACAGATGGTGCAATAATTGCTGCTGCAACGCTTTCTAATAGATATATAACAGATAGATTTTTACCTGATAAAGCGATTGATTTAATTGATGAGGCAGCAAGCAGAGTAAGAATTGAGATGGATAGCAAACCTGAGGTTATTGACGAACTTGAGAGAAAGATTATACAACTAAAAATTGAATCAGAGGCTTTGAAAAAAGAAAGTGATGAAAACTCTAAGCAACGTTTAAAAAAGATAAATGAGGAAATTGAGAGTCTAAACAGTAAATTTGCTGACTTAAGCAGTAAATGGCAGATGGAAAAGAATAAGATAGCTAAAATACAAGAAACAGCTGAAAAATTGGATAACTCGAGAAAAGAGTTGGAACTGGCTCAGCGTAATGGAAATTTAGGAAGGGCAGGGGAATTGATGTATGGTGTGATTCCTCAACTTGAAAATGAGTTAAAAAATCAGGAAAAAGTTACTGATAGTTTCCTAAAGAAAGAAGTTACTGAGAGTGATATTGCAAATATTGTTTCAAAATGGACAGGCATTCCAGTTGATAACATGATACATAGTGAAAAGGAAAAGCTCCTTAACATGGAAAATGAAATAGGAAAAAGAGTAATAGGGCAGAGAGATGCAATTGAAGCGATAAGTAATGCAGTAAGGCGCTCCCGCTCTGGTGTTCAGGATACTAATCGACCTTTTGGTTCATTTTTATTCTTAGGTCCAACCGGAGTTGGAAAAACAGAGTTGGCAAAATCCCTTGCCGAATTTTTGTTTGATGATCAATCAGCACTTCTACGCTTTGATATGTCAGAATATATGGAAAAACACTCCGTTTCAAAGTTAATTGGTGCGCCTCCAGGATATGTTGGCTATGAACAAGGTGGCAGGTTAACTGAGGCAGTAAGGAGAAGACCATATCAGGTAATTTTGTTTGATGAGATAGAAAAGGCAAATCCAGATATATTTAATATATTGCTGCAGATCTTGGATGAAGGCAGGCTCACCGATAGCCACGGTAAATTGATTGATTTTCGCAATACCATACTGATTCTAACTTCTAACCTTGGTGCTGAGGTGATGCTAAGAGGAGCTACCGAATCTGTGAATGAGGTGATGAAAATAGTTAAGTCAGCGTTTCGTCCAGAATTTTTAAATAGACTGGATGAAATTATTATATTCCACAGCTTAACCAAAGATGACATTGATAAAATTATAGATGTTCAATTCTCTTATTTACAAAAGATGCTTGCTAAGCGTAAACTGAGTATTAGTTTATCGCAAGAAGCTAAAGAACTAATAGCACAAACTGGATATGACCCTGAATATGGAGCGCGGCCTCTGAAAAGGGTAATACAAGAATGCATTCAAAATAATCTAGCTAAGTTAGTTTTATCGGGGGAAATAGTAGAAGGAGATGAGCTAATAGTGTATACTTCTGGTAACGAAATCTTAGTTAAAAAGATCTAGATTCGCTGTGTATTTTTGTTTTGAAAAATGTGTATAAGTCATAATGTTAATGTTGAGTCTTTATTTAAGCTAGTTGATCAAGGGAATAAAAAAGAGAAAGAAAAAATTAAAGAGTTTATACAGTACTTTTATAATTTTGTTTATAATAGTGACCTAAAAGTCAACGATAAATTTCTTTTATACATTGCAGAAGATGCATACAACTTCATTCTTAAAAAAGAAAAAGAAGAAAGTAAATTGGCAGTAAGTAATGTAAATGATATTTCAGGAATAGAAGGCAATTTCACTATAATTAAAATCACAAATTATGACATGCCCTTTTTAGTGGATTCTGTCATTTCCACTATTAAGTCACACGGTTTAACTATATGCTATTATAGTAACAGCATAATTAATGTTCAAAGAAAAAATAGCCTAATAGATAAAATTCATCTTTTGGAAGAAAGTAATGGAATCAAAGAGTCAGTAATATATGTAATTATTAAAGGCATAAGTGGTAGCTTTGTTGATACACTAGAAGAATCTCTACGAAAGACGCTAAAAGCAGTTAACTGCGTTGTAAAGGACTGGCAATTGATGCTCAAGAAGCTTCTTGAGCATCCGGCATTGGATGCTGGAGGCAGAGATTTTCTAGCTTGGTTGAAAAATAACAATTTTGTATTTTTAGGTTATCAAGAATACATTACTAATAAAGAAGGAAAGCTTGCTCTAAGTGGTAAGGAGAGCCTCGGGTTAATGAGAGCAAGTGAAGAGTACCAAAATTCATCAATTTTTTCTGAAAGCTTGAATTCTTTATACATACTAAGATCAGACCTAATCTCAATAGTTCATCGGCGTACCTATATGAATTGTATAGGAGTGAAAGAATTTAATGATCAGGGTGATGTAATAAGGGAACAGCATTTTTTTGGGCTATTTACTTCTATAGCAGAAGTGCAAGATATTCGAACTATTCCGGTAATAAAGGATAAGGTTACAACAATAGAAAAAAAGGCAGGATTTGTTCCTGGTGGCCATAACAATAAAGCTTTAATTTCCATTTTACAGGCATTTTCTTGTGACGAATTATTCCAATCAAATGAAGATGAGTTATTTGAAATTTGCACCTCGATCATGTCTCTTGCGATTAGACCAAGAGTCAAATTATTTTTGAGAAAGGTAGGGAACTTTATTAGTTGCATAGTATTGATACCGATGCGTTATGCTAGTGCAAGACTAATGTTTAAGATACGCGATATATTGAAAGATGAAACGAATGCAGAAAGTTCAGATATTTATAACAATCACATTATCAATGAATATGATTTGATGAAATTACACGTGGTGCTAAGAACCAAAAGCGCTAGCGTTTTTGATGATGAAGTTTTGCGTATCGAAAACAAGTTAAGAAACATTACAGAAAAGTGGGAAGATCGTTTTATAGACAATTTATATAATACTTTTAGCACTGTTGAGGATATATTTATCCGCTATTGCAAGGCATTTCCGATAAGTTATCAAGAGAATTTTGAACCTCATGATGCGTATTATGATATGAAAAAATTGGAGATAGTGAGAAAGAAAAAAGTCAGCGAAGTTGATTTGAGGCTTACTCGTGACAATCTCAACTATCAATTGAAGGTTTACACTCCAAGCAACGGAGGCCTTGAATTGTCAAAGATATTAAAGGTTACTAAGAATTTAGGGGCTAAGATTCTATCTCATAATGGTTATTATATAGAAATCAACGGTGGAATATGGATACATCATTTTGTGTTGTCAAGAGTTGATGAATTAATAGACAACATTACTTTAAAAGAGCAGTTTGAGGTAACACTTGTAAAAGTGTTCAGCAAGGAAATAAAAAATGACTATTTTAACAGCTTGATCATTATTGCTGGGCTCGAGTGGAAGGAAGTGCTTCTGATTAGAGCGCTAAGCGCCTACCTAAAGCAGACATCATTTAGCTATAACCCAGAATATATCCAGAAAGTAGTATCAGAGTATCCAAAAGTAGTAAGGTATTTAGTAGAATTATTTCATTCAAGATTTGATACTAAAATAGATATTGATAGGGCAGAAACTACTAGCATTTTGATAGAAAAAATTGAAGAACTACTAAAAGAGATCAGCAACGTTTCACATGATTACGTTTTGCGTTCGATATTTAACTTGATAATGGCAATTTTGAGAACCAGTTATTATCAAGATGATAAGCCATACTTATCTATCAAATTTGATTCAAGTAAAATAAATGGTTTACCTGACCCGCGCCCATACCGTGAATTGTATGTTTATTCAAACCTTTTTGAGGGAATACATCTAAGAGGAGGGAAGTTGGCTCGTGGTGGTTTGAGATGGTCGGATAGAACGGAAGATTTTCGCACTGAAGTTTTGGGACTCATGAAAGCCCAGATGACAAAAAATGCGGTCATTGTACCTGTTGGCGCAAAGGGTGGGTTTGTAATAAAGCAAGTTTATAAAGACAAAAACATTTTAAGGGAGAAAGGTGTTGAATGCTATAAGAATTTCATCAGAGGAATGCTTGATATTACTGATAATGTAGTTGATGGTAAAATAACTCCACCAGAAAATGTGATTAGGTATGACGAAGATGATCCATATTTGGTAGTTGCAGCAGATAAAGGCACTGCTTCATTTTCTGATTATGCAAACGAAATATCCTCTGAATGTAACTTTTGGCTCGAAGATGCATTTGCATCTGGTGGATCAGCAGGTTATGACCACAAAAAGATGGGTATTACAGCAAGAGGTGCATGGATTGCAGCACAACGCCATTTTTGGAGAATGAATAAGGATATTTACCAGGATACAACTGTTATTGGAATTGGAGATATGGCTGGCGATCTATTTGGGAACGGCATGCTGCTTTCAAGAAATATGAGTTTAATTGGAGCATTTAATCATATGCATATTTTTGTTGATCCAAATCCTGATGCGGAAAAGAGTTTCGTGGAGCGTAAACGGCTCTTTGAATTACCGTTTTCCACTTGGATGGATTACAATAGAGATTTGATTTCTCATGGTGGCGGGGTATTTGAACGTAGTAGCAAACAAGTAGAAATTTCTCAAGAAATGAAAAAGTGCTTTGATATAACGGAAGATACATTATCTCCAAATGATTTGATTCGATATTTGCTCAAGGCAAAAGTGGATTTCATATGGAATGGAGGAATTGGCACCTTTGTTAAGGCAAAAAGTGAAAGCCATGGCATGGTTGGCGATAAAGCAAATGATGAATTAAGAGTAAACGGTCATGATATTAGAGCTTCTATGTTTATAGAGGGTGGCAACCTTGGTTGCACGCAGCTTGGAAGGGTAGAATACGCTAAAATAGGTGGGTATATCAATGCAGATTTTATTGATAATTCAGCAGGAGTAATATGTTCTGATCTTGAAGTTAACATCAAGATTGCTTTTGTTGCAATTATGAAAGAAGGGGGAATTTCCTTGGAAAAAAGGAATGAAATACTGGCTAGCATGATAGATGAAGTTGCATCTAAGGTACTTGAAAACCATAACAGGATTGAAACAAAAGCATTGCTTCTTGAGTGCTTGCAAGCTAAAGAAAAGTTGGAGCAGCACCATAAATTATTACTCAGTTTAGAGAAATTTGGGCTGCTAAACCGAGATGTAGAATTTCTTCCAGCTGAAGAAGAGGTAGCAAGAATGTTAACTGATGGAGAAGGTTTCTGTTCTCCTCAGCTTTCTGTTCTGATGTCTTATGCAAGAACAGCAATAAAAAATGAAGTTATACACTCTGAGCTACCTGAAAAAGATTTTTTGTGCCGTGATTACTTACTAAATTACTTTCCACAAAGGATGGTAACAGAGTTCAAGGATTCCATATTGAAACACCAACTTTGTAGGGAAATTATTTCTACTTGCATTACAAACGATGTAGTAAATAGGATGGGCTGTATATTTATTAATAATTTGGTTGAGAGTACTGGAATTAAAGTACATGAAGCAGTTAACATATATATCGTTGTTAATCACCTATATAATTTAAGTAGCCTTTGGCAGAAAATTGATGAATTGGATGGAAAAATTGATGTTGATTCATATTTGCAAGTAGTGAGAAGTGTGCAAAAATTTATTGGTAGGGTATCATTTTGGTTAGTAAAAAATCTTGGTAAGCTTAATCTTGTAGAACTAGATGGTGTTACAAAATTTAGGGGTGCAATTGAAACTTTAGGCCATGATATTTTAGATGAGCACCTATTAGAGGTCTATAATCATGGATTAGCTTCTTTGTTAGAGCTTAACATAAATAAAGATCTAGCAAAAAGGGTTGCTGATCTACGTATTCTTATTTATGCGCTGGACGTTATATCTGTTGCTGAGCAGACATCTTTGTCCATCCTTGAGGCTGGTAGAATATACTTTGAATTAAAGTCGCTGCTAAGATTTGATATGATTAGAACAGTTGCTGGCAAGATGAAAAGCCATTCTTCCTATTGGGATCGCAGCTTAATTAATGATTTATTAGATGATTTAAGCAATTATCAACATAAGCTAGCTGTTAAAGTTATAAAAGCTACTGATAATCATGTAGACAAGGTTCAAACTTGGGCTATTAATGATAAGGATTATATAGAGCGCTACAATAGCTTTTTAGATGAGATGGTCGCTTATAAACTTGATTTAAGTAAATTAATACTCATAATCAGAAGAGTTAAAATACTTGCTTCATAGGAAAAATGTTTAATATAGGTCTGTCAGAAGTTTTAGTTGTAGCTTTAGTGAGTATAATTGTTCTTGATAAAAGTAAAGTACCTGTATTTCTTAATCTTATTAAAAATATATATAGGTATTTCTGGGTTGTAAAATCAAGAGTTAGGAAATTGTTGAAGGATACCGGAATTAAAGAATTATATGAAGAGCATAACGTTGAAAAAGTCAATTACATAATTGGTGAAGATGGCAAGCTTTATCCTACTTACAATGTAGATAGTACAAAAAATGACAGCAAAAATCCTAGTAGTAGATGATATACCATCTAATGTTAAGCTTTTGGAGGCTCAGCTAAAAGCAGAGTACTATACAGTTATTGTAGCTTATGATGGCGAGGAGGCGATAGATTTAGTAGCGGAACAGCAGCCAGATATTATCTTACTTGATGTCATGATGCCAAAAATGAGTGGTTTTGAGGTTTGTAAGAAGCTAAAGAATGATCCCTTAACGACTTATATTCCAATAATTATGGTAACTGCGCTGCATGACACTCATGATAGAGTGGAAGGAATTAATGCTGGTGCGGATGACTTTCTAACTAAGCCGATAGATGAAACTGCTTTATCTGCAAGAATTAAGTCTCTTGTGCGCTTAAAGATGATAATAGATGAGTTGTGCTTGAGAGGAGAAACTAATGCTGAGATTGGTGGAGTAGCAGAAAGCAGTATTATGGATTATTCTAATCAGATTTTTGATGCTAACATACTTGTTGTAGATGAGGACACCTTTCAAGCAGAGCAGATACACAATGTTCTAAAGCAACGCTTCAGATCAATTAAAATACTGCACGATCCAAAAGAAGCATTAAAGGTTGGTATTAAGGATAATTACGACCTGATTATTTCTGACATGCAGTTTTCAAAAACTGACGGCCTACGGTTGTGTTCTAAGTTTCGTAGTAAAGTAGAAACACGTTATACACCAATTCTGATCCTTTCTGAAGATTATGATAAAAGCAATTTAGTAAAGGCACTTGATGTAGGTGCTAATGATTATTTAACAGTACCTTTAGATGAGAGTGAATTAATAGCTAGGGTTAATTTGCAAGTGAAACGCAAAAGGTATCAAGATGCCTTGAGAATGAATTTATTTAATAATGTGGAAATGTCTATAAAGGATCCATTAACTAACTGTTATAATAGAAGATATTTTGATGCACACTTAAGAAATATTGTTAAGGATTCTGTGGAAAAAGATAGAAGTTTATCTCTTATGATACTTGATATAGATTATTTTAAGATGGTGAATGATAACTTTGGGCATAATGCTGGAGATGAACTTTTAAAGGAAATACAGAAAAGAATTTCTGAAAATATCAGAGTGACAGATTTATTAGCTAGGTTTGGTGGTGAGGAATTTGTTGTTGTAATGCCAGATACCAATGTATCAGATGCGTATACTATTGCAGAGAGAATAAGGAAAATTATTGCCAAAGAACCTTTTATACTTGTGGATAAAAATACAACCCATAATTTAACTGTGAGCATTGGAATTTCAGCAATGCAAAGATCTGACCTTGATGATGTTAAAAAATTTATAGTACGTGCTGACAAATATTTATATAAAGCAAAAAACAGTGGTAGAAATAGAGTGGTTACTGGTTGAAGTTCTTTTAAATAAGTAGTAACTAAGATTCAAATGATAGCATAAAATTTCTCAACTCCGGAAATTTCGCATTTAACTGCAGAAATAGATATTTATTTAAAAAATACCCTGTAATTTTTAACCCTAGTCTGAATTCTTGATATGAGTAGCTATTTTGTAGGTTGTTATTGTATACATCATGCAACATCTGTGGAAAAGGTAGTAATTTATCTGCATAACAGTCACCTACTTTTTTTGACACTGCTCTACCAGTTTTTGGAGAAATAAATTGTAGATTTTCTTTCACACCTGTTACAGCACATTTTGATAGGTCTAACTTAAATCCAAGTTGCGTAAGAAGCAGAAGCTCTAAGTTAAGGTAATGACTTTGCCAAAACTGGCTATTATGTTTTATTACATCGATGAAGTGTCTAAAATTATCATACAACTTGATGCAGGATTCACTTTCTGGAAGCACTTTTTCTAATATAGACGAGAAAGAAACAATAGCAATGCTTTTTAACCTATCTTGAAAGAAATGATGAAATGGAGATTCAATCAATTCGCACTTTAAAAAACCTAGATTTTCAGGTAGCTTAGCACTCCATTCTGCATGTAATAGATTACTTATTTGAAACTTATAATTGCTATTGTTTGTTAACCTAGTTAATCCTCTGCACTTTCCATGATTTTTTGTAAATAGAGAAAGAATTAAATTTTTATCACCGTATTTTTTAACAGCTATAATAACACCTTCATCTTTCCATCTCATTTAGAGTATATTGACCATATGATATTATAGAGATAATAAAATTAGTGTAGCAAATTTGAGTTTAAGTCAACTGAAATATATTGACTTTATGTGCAATATTAGCTTTAAACCAGTAAAACAAGCTGCTTAACATATGCGCCCTCTCTATTTTAATTATATTCTTCTTTTGTCTCTATGTTGTTTTTTGCTTTTTTCAATGAAAGCCCAAACGAATGATTCATCAGTTATTCCTATACCACAAAGAAAAAAAGAATTAGTTGAGTTAGTACAACCGAGGCAAATTATTGAAATACAGGAAATTGATGAGGGTATTCCAATTCCCAAAAGAAAAAAGGGTGTAGAAAGAAAACTAAGAGAAGACATCAAAGAGGTGAAAAATGAAATAAGAGATAAGAAAAATATTGAGAACAAAGATGATGAATTGGCTGTAACAGAAATTATTAATTCTATAAGGGATAAACTGACAGAGTGTTGGAGCATTCCTGAGGGCATAGTTTATAAAGAAAATTTTAGTATAAAAATTAACTTATTATTATCCAGTAAAGGCGAGATCGTTGTAGCCAACGTAGCAGATAGTAGTTCTTATCAAAATAATCCTCTTTTTAGATCAGCAGCAGATAATGCAATGCGTGCAGTGTATAAATGTAGCCCGTTAATTGGCTTACCTGCTGAGCAGCATCACATTTGGCGCGAAGTCACGTTAGATTTTATTCTAAATAGGTGAATTTACGTTACCTGAATTAGTTACTTGTGATGAAAAATAGATCAGCAAATTTTCAATCAACAACAGCTAAAGACCTTTCTGCAACGTTGATTTCTCTTATATCTGTAACTTCGTCATTCTGATTAAACGAAATTTGCAGAGACTTACTACTGTACTTCCTTTTTCCCAAGAAGTTAGCTTGTTTAATTTTATATGAGACATAGTACCAAACATTTTCGTCGAACTTTGATACTAATGTTGGCAATCCTAAAGTATGAACCACTTTTTCTCTATCATCACCTACTTTTATTTTGCTCCACAGTTCAACATTAATGCCAGGAACTCCGTGATTATAGATAGTGTGCATGCAGCCTACTGAAAACAGCAAAACAGAAAATATTAATACTCGCATTTTGTCAATTAGTTATTTGAAATCATAATACACTGATAAACTATCTGTCGTCAAATTTCAAAAAAGTTAAATTGACTGATTCTCAATATCATTTAATATAATATTTACTTCAAAATAATTAGGTACCTTATGTCGTTGCTAGAAGCAGATCCAATATACAAGCCTTTTAATTATCCTTGGGCATATGATGCATGGTTGCAGCAACAAAGGATACACTGGATACCTGAAGAAGTTCCGCTTGCTGATGATGTGAAAGATTGGAAAACTAAACTTTCTAATGTAGAGAAAAATTTATTGACCCAGATTTTTAGGTTTTTTACTCAAGCAGATATTGAAGTAAATAATTGCTATATGAGGCATTATTCAAATATATTTAAGCCAACAGAAATATGTATGATGCTTGCAAGCTTTTCCAATATGGAGACTATACACATTGCAGCCTATTCATACCTTCTAGATACGATTGGCATACCAGAAAGTGAATATCAAGCATTCTTAAAATATGATGCTATGAGAAAGAAGTATGAATACATGTTAGAATTTGAGGAAAGTAAAAAGCACGATAAAAAACATGTTGCTAAAACTTTAGCAGTATTTGGTGCCTTCACTGAAGGATTGCAGTTATTTGCATCATTTGCAATTTTGCTCAATTTTCAACGGTTTGGAAAAATGAAAGGTATGGGGCAAATAATTGCTTGGTCAGCACGTGACGAAACCTTGCACACCAATTCAATTATCAATTTGTTCAATACGTTTATTAAAGAGAATAATGAAATTTGGAATGACGAGTTCAAAGAAGAATTATATTCTGCATGTCGCACTATTGTTGAACTTGAAGATGAATTTATAAGTCTTGCTTTTGATTTAGGAGATGTTGAAGGGCTATCTGCAGAGGAAGTGCGCAATTATATACGTTACATAGCAAACAGAAGGTTAACGCAATTAGGTCTTAAATCTATATATAATGTTCAAGATAACCCTATTCCGTGGCTTGATGAAATACTAAATGGCGTGGAACATACAAATTTCTTTGAAAATAGAGTAACAGAGTATAGCCGTGCAGCAACTCAAGGCACTTGGGAGGAAGCTTTTGCTAAAAAAGATACAAAAAGTGAATAGCAGTAACTTCACCCTTTTTTATCGTTTCAACGGAAGCTTGCGATACATATCAAAGGTGGAAGGAGGAAGAATTTGATATAAATCATCTATTTAGCTTAGAGAAAAGAGAGTATAGATATAAAGTTACATTATTGCATGTAATAGTTGGAGATTTTGATTGCTTAGAGGAGAAGAAGAAGTTAATACGATATCTATTAGACAAAGGTGCTAATGTTAATGCACGAGATTCTTTTGGAAAAACTCCTTTGCACAATAGTCATGACAAAGAGGTAACACAAATTTTACTAGATGCAGGTACTAATCTTTTTATAAAGGATCATTATGGAATGACTGCAAGAAAACATGCCCGTGATGAATCAAAGCAGCTTTTAAAAAAGGCAGAAGATAAATACAAGCAATAAAGCAATGAAATTTGGTGCTATTGTTGGTATTACGGCTGGAGTGGGAGTTGGTAATGGACTTTTTGCTGCTGCTGGTCTTTCATTACTAATATCGGCTTTTATTGGCGCAGCTGTTGCTATAGCAAGCAATAGGGTTTGTTGTTTTTGGTATTACATATGCAATGTCAAAGCAGGTTCCTAGTGAGAAGCTAGATAGCGTTGATGCAGAACAAAAAGCTAGTACAGCGGCAAGTATGGTAGTGTAGTTAAGTAAAAAAAGGAAGAAGAGACTTCTTCCTTTTTTCTCCAAATTTTTTATATATAATTGAGAACAAAAAAACTGTTGATAACTCTGAAAAAGATCAAAAAAGACATCAAAAAGAGTATGATTAGATTGAAATATTTACAGAAAAACTTACTCAATTGATAAATATCTTAACACTTTTTTGATAAAAGACAAATAGAGGGTCGTATTGGAGCTAAAGGTTGAAATTTTAAGTGTTTTTAAAGTAGCAATTTAATCTTAAAGAGGTACTTTAATAGTTCCTTTTAAGTACTAATCCGGAGGGGCTTTGTTGCATAGCACTGATAGGCATGTAAATCACAATGAACTTACGCAGCTAATTTAAATTTAGCCATACCAATATCAGTAAATTTGTTCAGTAAGTAGCACTTAATTAACAGCTCTTTTTCACGATTTACCTCTGATTTATTTTTCAAGCCAAACCCAAATATTTGCTTCAACCTATAGAAAAAGACTTCAATATAAGACCGTGCTCCATACTTAACTTTTTTCTTCCATTCATTAATACCATCTTCATAATTCTCATATGACCTAATTCTACTAATATACTTGTTTCTTTCTGATAAGTAGTCAGCTAAACAAATTTTAGTATCCTTCCTAGGGCGAATAATAGGCACAATATTGTATTTTCTGCATTCTTTATACACACTTTTTATATCATAAGCCGCATCTGCTCGAATAGAACAAATGTTATATTTATCACTGACTTCTTCTAACATATCGCAGACCGGCAAATAGTCTACAGCAACACCACTAGTGTAGTTCATGCTTATTGCTTTCTTATCATTTATGTTTAAAATAACATGTAATTTTCTTACTTGACCATAACCACTGTATTTTCTTTTTCGAATATTAAGCTTACTATGCCCACCGTTATTATTGTAGATACTAACTCTAGTGCTATCTACGGCAATTTCAACATTTTCCAGATCATCTTTATTGCTTCTATGGTCATCAATCTTCAAATTAAGCTTTTTAAATCTTCTGGAAGCTTGTGTATAGCTGATAATCTTAAGTTTTTTGCCTATTTGTACCATATAACCTTTTACAAAACCTACAGCTTGTCTCAAGCCAATTCTAAAAAGATGAACTATTATGTGTATTAAAATTACAACTTTATCACTATAAGTGTTATTGCCACCTGCAACTTTTGGACTATTTTCATACCAATTTTCTATGGCTTGATTAACAAAATGAAAAACATTTCCTCTTTTTTTTAGAAACTCATTATATTCTCTTTGGTTACTTACTCTCATTTTTTGTGGCATAAGTTATACTTGTTTGAAAAATGCCTATTTTACAACAAAATGCGTTAGTAACCATAAGCTTTTCTCCTTACAATAACCTCAACCAACACTAGCTATGCAACAAAGCCATCCGGAGGTTCGATAGGTTGTTGTTTAAAAGATTGGCGGATATTTTTGTTAGTATCGAAAATTACATAATGTATATTATGGAAAATATAAGAAACACAAGCTTTCAGCAAGAGAAAATGCAATTTTTGCTCTTCTCAAACAGCATAAAAAAGTGCCTGTTGAACCTCCAGATTAATGCTCAAAAATGTTCAATTGATACTTTAAAAGTATTACTTTAAAAATACCTAAAGTATCACTTCAAAAGCACTTAAAAATTTTATCTTTTAGCTCCAATACGACCCTCTATTTGTCTTTTATCAAAAAAGTGTTAAGATATTTATCAATTGAGTAAGTTTTTCTGTAAATATTTCAATCTAATCATACTCTTTTTGATGTCTTTTTTGATCTTTTTCAGAGTTATCAACAGTTTTTTTGTTCTCAATTATATATATATTAGTATTTGGAGATCATATTTATTATAGATCTCCAAAGTACTCAGAAATGTAAAATTATATACTCTACTAGGTTATCAACTTAGTTATTAACAATTCTGTGAATAACTTAAACAAGAAAAAGGTGCTTTTGCTTGAGCGTCATTCTTTATGGTTACACATATTGTCAGGATAAGATATCTAGGTATTTTAGATACCAAGGTATCTAAAATCCTGTTAAGGGTATCTAGATACCTCAAAAAATTTGAAGAAGCTTCTTCTTCCTTTTTTTACTTAACTACACTACAATACTTGCCGCTGTACTAGCTTTTGTTCTGCGTCAACGCTATCTAGCTTCTCACTAGGCTTTGATATTTTATATGTAATACCACCAGCAACAAGTCCTGTTACTAGAGCAGCAGCTACAGCTATGCCAATTAAAGTCAGCATTTGTAATGCAACACCAGCAGCAAAAAGTCCACCACCAACTGCTAATGCAGTTACAACACTACAAACACTACCAACTCTAATTGCTCTATTAGTTGCTATGCTTTTTTCAATTTTATAAATCTCGTTTAGTGTATCCTGGTCTTTATTTTCTTTTAAGAAAATCTTAAGAAAATCTTTTTGATTAAGAACTCCTTTAACATCAAGAACTTCTTTTAATACACCATTCTCCTTAGCTAGATTTATAATAAGTCTAATGTATGAATAATATTTTAACATAATAGCACTTTGAAGCGGTGTAATTAATTCATATTGTGATATCTTTCCAATAAGAAATTCTTTTAATATACCATTCTCTTTAGCTACATCTATAATAGATTGAACGCTTCTATAATGCTCTTTCATTATAGCATAGACAAAAATTTTAGAGTGTAATCCAGGGAAATGAAGAACAGTAAGCAAATCCTTTTTTTCAACTTTTTTGAGAAGAGCAGTAATATCCTTTCTCTTTTCTATTGCAGATATTAACTCAGTGTATAAATCATACATATTGTTCGTTTGTGAAATCTTCATATCTCAAAATATCAAACCGTAATTAAAAAGTATTTTAATTATCATACATTTAAGTAAGAAAGTCAACAATTTAACTAAGTATCACAAACACTTAAACAAGAAAAAGGTGCTTTTACCCGAATAGATATTTTATAACGTCTTAATGCTAACTCCACCGACATATAAATTTGCGTGGCTTTTTCCAGTATTAAGCAATGCAAGTCCAATATTGTCGACACTAGAGCGTAGTTCTCCTACTTCTTCATTATGTTTACTGATTACTTTAGTGCCAATATTTGGAAGTGCATTTTTTCCCTCAACAAGGTAAAGTTTCCTTCTGAATTTTTCTTGTCTGCTCATTCGATTTACAACTTCCTGACCTATATAGCACCCTTTATTAAAGCTTATACCATTTATCTTATCGATTAAATATTGCAGCGGAAATGATGAATTTTGCACCATATCTTTTGCTCCATCTGGGACAAGGTTTTTAATTCTAACTTTTTCATACTGAATAAAATCTCCAACCGGTTCTTTTATTTCATCTTCATGTATGATCCTCATTCCTAGCAGCTTGTGCCTTGGATCTTGAAAAATAACTTGTGACTTACTACTACACTTCGCCAACTTAGCATCAAACAAAACTCCAACCTTATATAGTGAACTAATGTCTTTAATCCTCACTCTAAGGTAAGTTTTGAGCAAGTCTAATTTTTCAATTATTTGCTGTAGATGGGCATTTTCACACTCCAAATAAATATATTTATCATGCTCAATGAGGAAAAAATCGTACAGATATTTTCCCTGAGGGTTGAGTAATAAAGAGTAAATTGCCTGCTGGCTACTTAGTTTATTAATATCATTTGTTATAACACCCTGAAGAAAATCTCTCGTATCTGGTCCGTATAAAGATATTAGACTACGGTTTGCTAGCGGTATGTAACCCATAAAACTTCTGTTCAAACCTTAATTATACACTTTTACTAACTCCAACCCTTGAAATGTAACCTTTAGATGACTACATAGAATTGTAGGTTAATCTATTAATGAGGAAACATAAATGTCAAGTGTAAATTTGAATGTATTAGATGATAACGTGCTAATAAAGCCTATTACTGAAGAAAAACAAGGTGGAATTGTACTACCATCAAGTGCTGAAAAGAAGCCTACTAAAGGTGAAGTTATAGCAATTGGTAGTGGTTCACGCAACTCAAGCGGAGAGCGTATAGCTTTAACTGTAAAAACTGGTGATAAGGTTTTCTACAGTCAGTGGGCTGGGAAAGAAGTAGAGCATGATAATGAAAAGTATGTCGTGATGAAGGAGTCAGACCTACTTGCTGTTATCAAGTAGGTATTCCTATTTTACTAAACTAATGCACTATATAGTGCATTATGTATTTTAATATTCTAAATTTTTTATTAATTTAAGGAGTGATAAAAATGGCTAACATAGTAGTATCAGGCGAACAGTTGCAAGAAGCCTTTCGTGAAGTTGCAGCAATGGTTGACTCAACGGTGGGAGCAACTGCAGGCCCTAGGGGAAATACAGTAGGAATTAGCAAGCCATATGGTGGACCAGAGGTCACAAAGGATGGCTATAAGGTAATGAAAGGTATAAAGCCTGAAAAACCATTACACTCTGCGATAGTAAGCACCATTGCTCAAAGTGCTTCTCAGTGTAATGACAAAGTTGGTGATGGTACCACAACATGCTCAATACTGACTAGCAATATGATAATGGAAGCTTCAAAGTCAATTGCAGCTGGAAATGATCGTATTTGTATCAAAAATGGAATACAGAAGGCAAAAGATGTGATATTAAAGGAGATTACATCAATGTCTCGCACAATTTCTTTAGAGAAAATGGATGAAGTTGCACAAGTTGCAATAATTTCTGCAAATGGTGATAAAGATATTGGTAATAGCATTGCTGATGCTGTTAAAAAGGTTGGAAAAGAAGGCGTCATCACTGTTGAAGAGAGTAAGGGTTCAAAAGAATTAGAAGTTGAACTTACAACTGGTATGCAGTTTGACCGTGGTTATCTCTCTCCATACTTTGTTACAAATAATGAAAAGATGAGCGTGGAACTTGATGATCCATATTTGCTGATTACAGAAAAAAAACTTAATATTATTCAACCTTTACTTCCTATTCTTGAGGCTATTTTTAAGTCTGGTAAACCTTTGTTTATCATTGCAGAAGATGTTGAAGGTGAAGCATTAAGCACTTTAGTGATCAACAAATTACGTGGTCTAAAAGTTGCTGCAGTAAAAGCTCCAGGTTTTGGTGATAGGAGAAAGGAGATGCTCGAAGATATAGCAGCTTTAACAGGTGCTAAGTATGTCATAAAAGATGAGCTTGGAATCAAGATGGAAGATTTGACTCTTGAAGATCTTGGTACTGCTAAAAATGTTAAAATCACTAAAGACAATACCACAATTGTTAGTGAAGACAGCGACTCTGATAAAAAAAACAGAGTAGATGCTAGAGTTAACCAGATTAAATCTCAGATTGAAACTTCAACCTCTGATTATGATAAAGAAAAGCTGAGAGAGCGTTTAGCGAAATTATCAGGCGGCGTTGCTGTGCTCAAAGTTGGTGGAGCAACCGAAGTAGAAGTAAAAGAACGCAGAGATAGAGTTGAAGATGCACTTCACGCAACAAGAGCTGCAATTGAAGAAGGTATAGTTCCCGGTGGTGGAGTTGCACTTCTTTACGCTGCATCTGCTCTTGATAAGCTAAAAGCTTCAAGCGATGAAGAGCAAATAGGTATCAACATTGTCAAAAAAGTTCTCAGTGCTCCAATCAAAAGATTGGTTAAAAATGCTGGTCTTGAATCTGCTGTTATAATTGACTATTTGATTAAGCAGAATGATAAAGAGCTTATATACAACGTTGAGGCTATGAACTACGCTAATGCATCAACAGCTGGTGTAATTGATCCGGCAAAAGTAGTTCGTATTGCTTTTGAAACGGCAGTGTCTGTAGCAAGCGCACTTATTACTACTGAATCTATGATAGTTGATCTACCAAACAAAGAAGAAAATGCTTCATCACCTATGGGTGCAGGAGCAATGGGCGGAATGGGTGGATTCTAAGTAAACAAGAGCCTTGGAGCAAGTTGCTCCAAGGTATCTTTCTAGTTCTAAAAAGTCTTACATTTATAAAGGAAATAAATTTGTGACTTTCTATGCAAAGCCACTACTATTTATATTTGTTACGTCTCTTTAATATTATAACTGCTTAAAAATAAAAAAATAATATATGAAAGTTATAATTGCTACTATATTTGTATTAGCATAATATTATATTAACAAATGATTTATATAATATTTTTATTATAATAGATAGAACTTAAATTATTTTCTTCATAAATAGAGTATTTATGAAAATACGTATATACTCAATCCTACTTTTACTTTTTTCTTGCACTCAATTGTGCGCTGAAGAAGAAGTTGCAAAATTTGATCTGCTCATTGGTAAGGTAAATAAAGCAAGTAACCGTTCACGGAATATTCCCAATTAGGCAGGAATAGCGACTAAATTCTGTAGTTTCTGGACAGGATTCTGATCATTCAAACGTGCAGTCAAAAATATCGAAAGCATTCTTTCAATGAACTTTTCTCCACGTTCTGACCAAGTGAAAAAACTATTTTTACGATAAATGACGTACCGTCTAGCCTGACGTTCTGCAAGGTTATTGGTTGTCTCGATCAGATCAGGATTGCGCACGAATCTCCACATCATATCTTCAGAACGTAGTATATTGGCAGCCATTCTCGAGGCCTGAGTTCCTTTTGCAACCCTTGTTATCTCTCGCAAAAAATGTTTCACCCTTTTTCGAATCTTCCTCATTAACCGGAAAAATCTTAAATTGTCTATCAGGTTTTGTTTACGTGCTCTATCTACCACAAATACCCTGTTGCTCAGCGATTTTAATGCTGCGCCAATTCTGCTCACTTCAACATTTTTACTGTAAAAAAACCTTTCAAAGTCCCTTGCTAAATGGGCCCAGCATATCTGTCTGTTTTCACGATTAAAGTAATTATACGCAGCATACCTATCGCTTATAACTATTCCATCATACTCTGGCAATAGCCCTTTTAATATCTTCTTTCCGCGAGATCCAACTAACTTCATAAGTGTTGCTGTTTTATTCGTTACTACCCAACTCCAACCTTTCTTTCCCTGGTTCCTATGGCTTGTTTCATCTATATGTAAATACTTGCTTTTCCGTAGCTCTTCTCTTATTTTTTCGTATTCAGATATACATTTTTCTGATACTCTACCCTCGGTCTTTGATACCAAACCTAGGCTTATATTCAGATTAAATATGCTGCTCAAAATTTGCTGTACTTCCCTTTTTGAATTGATAAAAAATCCACTAAAACTGCTAATTACTGCTTTTGCATTAGCTCCTAAAAGATCCCTTGTCACACCTTCAGGCAGACTAGCTGAGATCCTTTTCTTACACGCCTTACAGTAGCCTTTTTGTAGCCTATATTCAGTCACTATCGGTTTAATTTTTGGCAATTCAACCTTTTGATGCACAGTTTCTTCTTCTAAAATAACTTGGCTTCCACACATGCAAATTGTATCAATTGAACATTTTACCACCTCATCTGCTACCATCAATTCCCGCTTGTGCGCTTCATGTCCTGGCTGCCCGCCTGGTTTTTTATCGCTCTTCTTTTTTGTCTTTTTGCGATATACATCTTGCGATGGTGGCAGCGATGAATTTTTTGAATTTAAACCCAGCTTATCCTCTAGCTCAATTATTTTTGTCCTTAACTTATCATTCTCTGCTTTCAGAGTACCAACTTCTGACTCCAATACCACAATCTTTTCTTGTAGCACCTCTATCATCAACCCCTCATCTATCTAGTTTATTGTTTTTTATACTAATTATGCAATTTTTGTAAACTACTTTCTTATACCGTGAATGGACAAAGTTGATAAGCCTAAACGCCATCATGTCTTTAGGAGAGTCTGCTAATGAAGGCTCTTAAGTTGACGCCATTGCGTGAACGGTTACATAAAGCAAACCTTACCATTGAAGGCGCAATAAAGGTTACAATAAAACCAGGTTGGCATATATATTACAAAGACCCTGGAGATTTCGGCCTTCCTACTTCCTTTGACTGTCAGGGTAACATATCAAATATAGATATTCATTGGCCTACTCCCAAGGAACATGAAGATAAAGTTGGGGAAGTTACATTTGTTAGTAACATATATGAAGATATGGTGTTATTTCCCTTTAAAAACAATATCATTCTAAATCAGGAATACGCTGATATTAACTTTCATATAAAGTACGCAATATGTAAAGATAGGTGTATCCCTAAAAATGCCGAGATAAAAACCAGTCAACCACTAAAGGATTTTATAGATTCTGATATCAATAAACTCATAAATGAGTGGTATGAAAAATAGAGCTCCCAGCGAGCAAGTGATAGTTATACGATAGCTTAAAAATGTTATTCCTGTCCCTGAATTTTCCAATAAAGATCTTTCCAAAAATTTCGATCATGAAGCCTTTTGGTCCCCAAAAGGCTTCATTTCAATCAATAACGAAAATTATAACTTTGAAAGAACTGCTTGCTTATTAACTCCTGTAGTAATTTGTATGCTTTCCACACTTGTTGGAGGATAAAATCCTTTTATTACTTCAGAGCCTTCTCGCTTTAAATATGATAATGCTTCATATAAAGTCTTCGCTTCATATTGTCTTCCTACTTTTACTTCTTTATGTGCAGCTAATTGATCCCAAGTAACACCATTGCTTTCAATAAACTCTACAGAACCATTATCGCTAATGCTAATTTTCATTTTACACTCTTTCCCCTCAACATACCAATTTAAATTCATATAATATGAGCCATTAGCTACTTCATAAATTCTTACTCCATTCTCATCAACTCTGCAGCGTATTCCCCTTGTTTCACACTTGCTTTTACTAGGCAGTAATAATGTAATTCCATCTACACCATATTTTCTGCATAGATCACTATTTAAAACATCAACCACATTTATTGATTTTGTAGAATCGCCAAGCATAATTCTGAGTGCAGGCTTAATCTTACCTTTCTTTCTACTTTCTTTAATTCCTATATATTCTAAAGTATTGTCTTTTATACTTTCCTTTACATCTTGTGCAATTTTGTTAGCAATTTTGCCTACAATATTTTTGCTATCGTACTTATTAGCATATTTGTATTCATATCTGCCATTAACTTCATATCTATACTTTTCCTGTCCTTCTTCACTAGGAACCACAGTAGAAAAGTGTTTAAACCACACTTCATCATAATCAATACTAACTTCTTCGTTCTTATCTTCAGAATCTATAGATATTTTGCTACCTGGGCTTACATTTTTAAAGAACTTATCCTTTGCGCGTAAATAAAAATTTTCATTTGTATTTTGATTCAGGTCAGTTTTAATTAGACCTTTAGGATTATCTAACATATACCTCCACACATTAAATTATATAGAGGTATATTAGTGTTGACCTTCTAAGTCAACACTAAACAATAACAAAAACTATAGTTGTTTCTTTTCACCTGCTAAAGATTGTGCTTGTGCTCCATCTACACTTGTTGAAGGTTGCTTCAATATGTGATTTAGATATTCTCGTACTTCATCAGTGTATTTAATGCTCTTGTAGCTTAAACTTCTTATCAACACCTTGCCTAAATGAAAAATATTTCCTCTTTCTTGGAGAAATTTGTTATATTCATTGCAGTTACTGACTTTCATTTGCTGTGGCATATTTTTCTTCAATGGTTAAATGGCTATTCTATAATGAATTTTGTCAGTAACTGCCAGTTCTTTTCTCTTGAGTGATGCAATAAAGCCATCCCAGTGTCAAGCACTGGAATGACACCCATTTCTTTCTAGTGTCCCCTTTCTTGTCATTCAAGTATCCTTTTCTTATCATCCGAGTAGCTAAAACTAGGATCCATTGTTCATTTTCTGGATTCCAGTCTGGAATGACATTGTTTTAACATTGTACCATATTACAATGTTCATACAGTTGTGATTGGTATGACAAGATAAGAGGTGCTAGAATAATGGAACCGAAGTCATACATAGAAAATAGGTTAGGTATTTTTCAACTTTTGCTATATGATCAAGTAAAAATCTCTCTTTTACAGATGGATACAGTAAAGTTTGTTTTATTACTGCCAACAATACTACTCATACTAGTTGCTGGTGTTTACCTATCGGTTAAACTAAAATGGTTGCAGATATTTAGACTACCGTATGCCCTTTCACTTATTGGAGCTAAAAGAGGAGAAAATAAATTTTCTTCTATAGCTGCTCTGTTTACAATCTTAGGGGGAAATTTAGGAGTAGGAAATATTTCAGGAACTGCTGTTGCTCTAAAAACCGGAGGACCGGGATCCATTTTATGGATGGCAATAATTATTGTTGTTACTTCTGTGATAAAATATGTTACTTGTTACCTAAGTATAAAAACCAGAAAAGAAAAAAATGGACGGTTTATAGGTGGACCTGTAGCCTACATGAATGACTCATTTAACTCTAGCAAAGCTACAATTGTGTTTCTAATTGTTATGGTAATAGTTTCAATAACAGTTGGTAATCTTGTTCAGGTAAATTCTCTATCAATACCACTCAGCATGGTAGATGTACCTGTAGTTATTGGCGGCATTGTAATGGCCATAATATTTTTTGTTGTTGCAGCTCTCAGCTTAAAAAAAATTAAAATTTTTATATCGGCTATGATACCGATAATGACGGTGAGTTACCTTACACTTTGCGGTATAATATTATTTAAGTTTAGTGAAAATATCCTTCCTTCTCTAAAATTAATAACAAGCAGTTTTTTTACAACTAGTAGCTTTAACTCTGGTTTATCTTTAGGTTTAATTTTAGAAATGTTGACTATTATTCAAGTTGGAACTTTGCGAGGTATTTTTGCAACAGATATAGGACTTGGCCTCGAAGGAATTGTACACTCCTCGATTACTCCTAAAAAAAATAACAATAAATTTATCATTGAACAGAGTCTAATCACAATAATATCTCCTTTTATAGTTGCACTCATAGTATTCATTACAACAATGGTACTGCTTGTCACAGATTCTTGGATTACTGATTTAGAGAGCACTAACATGTGCATATTTGCTTTTAGAAAAGCTATGAATTGGCCCTATATTGACTATTTTATTATGACCATAATGTTTTGCTTTGCATTTACTACTATTTTTACTTGGTTTTTTTGTTCAAAACAAACAATACGCTATGTATCTATGGATAATAAATACACCAAAATCTGGACTGTAGTTTTTACCTTAATCATTCCATTTGGTGCAATTGGTGGAGTTAAGTTACTCTGGGATATAGCTGATATCTCGATTGCTGCTTTGCTTTTTATTAACATACTTGCTATACTCAAGCTCACTTCTCAAGATCCAGAAGTATTTACTATGAGTAGCAAATACTTGAAGTTGCAAAAACAGAGCTAAAGCAATATTTTAAGTTGTCATCCCAGTCTGGAATCCAGCCTTTCATGAACTTCATCAAAAATGTTATGTTTTAACATAATAATTTTATGCTCACTAACTGAGTGCGACTGGATCCCAGTGTCAGCTACTAGAATGACATACTTTTTGGTGAAAATTACTCTTATATTATAACGTTTGTAGTTATGAATTTGACTATAGGATCAAGTCTAGAAAAATCTAGATTCCAGACTGGAATGACAACTTAAATTGCTTGATGTGAACATAAAATAGCTCATGTCATCACGTTAGCAATACAACTTCTTTAATAAAAACTAAATCAATTCCCGTAATAATTGTACTAGCTAAGGTTAAAAGGCAGAGGGTTATTAGTGAGGGAAAATATGAATACTCAAAGCACACAACAATATCATGAATTCATTCGAGGATTTTTTACTTTATTCGATGAAATAAAAAAGGAAGACGACCCAATTTATAATTCCAGAGTTGGTTTTAATGCAGTAAAGTTTCTAATAAAGCACCCCATCTGGAATTTGGAGATAGATGAAGACAAAAATAAAGCTTATGAAGTTATTCTTCCAGAGCAGAACAAGATAAAGAAAGCCGAACAAAAGCTTGAAAGTGAAGTTAAAGCAAGGTTAAAAGAGTATGTTGATGATATCGCAGGAGTTTCAATATATGGCGATCACGCAAGTATTACACTGGGAGATGACAAAAAAGAGTTTAAAATCAGCGAGTTTTTAAATAGTGACTTTTGTCAGAAGAAAGGAATTTCGGGATTTTCAACGCTGCATAGTGATGGAAAGAGCGGAATGCACGGTTTTGTTGCCGAAGAAGGAGAGAAAAGAATAAGGCATTATGTTGTAACCGATGGTTCATATGAAATGACTTTGAATTGGCATGACAAAAATGGAAAAAAATGTACTATCAAAATCAAGATTGATAAAGATGGTGTAGATCTAACTGAACGTAATGGTGTTACTGAGGAACAATTAAAAGCAAACACAGATGTAAAAATAGGTGGCTTATTCCTATATCAAATACAATTCAAGGAGAAAGGACAAGAACAAGAGAAACAACAATCATCTGAAACTTTCATAGAAAGTGATATTAGTAAAGGTATTGGCGTTCAAGCTACTCAAGATCAAGAAGTTGAGTTTAAGCATGTAACGACTAGCACTACAAATTCTAATAACGCATCTGCTAAAAAGATTCCACCGTCACTTCCACCTAGAGCTAGTTCATTACCTAATAATCAAAAAAAAGATGAGTATCAGCCAATACGGATTAATAGTAGAAATAACTACAATTCTCCATATTCTGATGCTTCTTCAAGCAGTACTATTTTCACCAAGTCTGTAATCTACAATCAAGATAATACACAAGAGGATGAACGGTATGACAATCCTACATTTGCTACATTTGGACATGCTGTACCTGGAAGCCGAAAATCAGATGAAAGTGAGCAAATATCTAATAATCGGCAAAAAGGTGCAATTTTTGATCCTACAACTACTGAAAGCGCTGCACCAGTACAAGACGTTGCATTCAAAAAAGTTAAAGATGCATTTAAGTATGAAAACGCTAAAGAATCACGCAATACTGGAAATAAGCAACCACTAAATGATGTAGCTTCGATTCTTGCATGGAAAGCAAAAAATGAGTTATTACGTAGTGAAAGTGAGTATGATGAAGAATTTTCTGACTTCGAAGATGGTTGGAGCGATAACGAAGATGAGTATATAACGCTTTCAAATCCTCAATCAGATTATAAACAAGAAAAAGATTATCTTAGCACTAAGGAAAACGAAGAAAGAGGAAACGATAAACAAAAAGAAACCGAAGATAAATTACAAGAAAATGAATCTCTAGAATACAGCTCAACAGACATAAAAACAAACGATTCGGGCTATTCATCTCCAACTCACTCTAATCATGAAAAATCTCGAGTAAATTCTGGACAGTTAAAAGCGAGCCTAATGAATGTTGAACAAAGAGATGATACCCTACTTGCGGAATTTACCAGTAAGTTGGATAAAGAAACTCAGAAATTCCTGCTAAAACCAGTAAATCAAAAGAAAATGAGTGGGCAAACAAAAGAACATTTATTAGCAGCTGGATTGCTAAAAGACAATGCAGCGGAGAAAGAAATAAACGACTCAGGTTACTCATCTCCAACTTACACTAGCCACTATAATTTTCAGGTCAATTCTGAGCAATTAGAGAAGAGATTAGAAACCATTGAACCAAAAGATACATTGGAAAAATTGAATAAAGGATTGAGAGAACCTTCACACCAGGCTACTAAAGATTTATTCTCAGAAAGTATGTTGAAAGAAATAAAAGAAGGTAAAAAATATGACCCTGTACGTAAGTTATTAGAAAGAAAAGTGGCAGAACAAGAAGCAGAACAAGAAAATGATAATACTAATCTGACTATAGACAAAAATAGCGAACTATATAAATTGCTAGAAAAAGATGCAGCACAACTGAAAGCTGGAATAGTAGAAGAGGAAAGAAAAGATACTTTAACAGAACGCAATGATAGTCCTGATCGCAATAGAATTGCATTAGCAAATAGAAATAGAATCTGGGCTAAACTTATTGCTGAAGAAAAACAAAAAAAGGACAATGGTATTAGTATAGGTTAAAGTAATTACTTAGCAAGCAATGGGTTTCATGTAATGGTAACCCTATTACAGAAGAGTATGAGCCACGTAAAAATAATACAAACATTCCTGCAAGACCTTGTATGTTGCACCCCCCTGCCCTGTTTTTCCACTCTTCTGATGCTAAATAATATTTAATTTCTTGTTCGCTGAGACGCTTAAATTTCACTATTGTAACTACAGTCCTAATATGCTGTTTAGATTGATCAGGAGTTAATAAACACACACTGGTGTATACTCTATGCCTTCTTCCTGATAACAAGCGAACGCATTTTTCTGCTTGCTCAACGTTTTCAGCTTTGAGCAGTATCCTTCTACCACAAGCAACAACTGTATCAACACCAAGCACAAAGTAATTTGGATTTGAACTTTGTGTTTTCTCAGCTTTACTTTTTGCCATACGGATTGAGTAATCTCTTGGAAGTTCCTTTTTTAAAGGAACTTCATCTATGTCTGCTGGCAAAATTAAACCTGGCTCAATATTTATTTGTTTTAGTAAAGCTATACGCCTTTTCGATGATGAAGCAAGAATAAGATTATTTAGAGATCGTTCTGTCACTTGTACCTTTAAGCCTTCTAATTATCCTACCCTTTTTTGCATTCCTATCATAAACACTCATCTCAACCAACACCCTATCGCCTATAATTATGCGTATTTTACTTCTTCTCACTTTCCCTGATACATGACAGATAATATCATGTTCATTGTCCAGCTTCACTCTAAATTCTGCTGCAGGTAGTAAAGCAGTTACTGCCCCTTCCACTTCAAAAATTGTTTTTGATTTGTCTTCTTTTATCATTGTCGTATTATAATTTAATAATCTTTTTCAGTCTACTATAGATTTTAAATTATTATCAATACAGGAGATTTTTATACTCTACTTGAGTATTGCTCTTGCAACTTAACTCCAATCATCTCCTTAACAATGCAAGAGGAAAGTGAGCTACCTACGCTTCTACTCTCTACTACCTTCTCAATAGAAGTTATGTTAGAAGATAAATCATTATCACAATTTTCCTCATCGCTATCAAGTCCACTATCAAAACTTGAAGATCTGGATAACTCTGTCTTCTTTTGTGAGGCACTATCAGGCTCACTAAAAACGTTTCCTGCTAGAGTATAAAATTGATGATTGAAGCTTCTTTGTTCAATAGAACTCATGTTAGAAGATAAACCATTATCACTACCATATCCGCCATCAGAGCTTGAAGATCTGAGTAACGTCATCTTTTCTTCCAGTGGAACACAAGACTCATTATTAGTCTCATTAAAAATATTTCTTGTTGGAGTATAAAATTGATTATTGAGGCTTCATGAATTTTTTCTCCCAGTCCATCAGCTATTTCTACAACTTTATCATCCCATTCATTCTCACACTCTAGCTTGCTTCTTAACTCTTCAACTTCCCATGCTAGTTTGCATATCCCTTGTTCATAAGATTCCAGTTGTGCTTTATGCTCATCTTTCAACTCTTGCACTTGAAGTTTTAAATTGCTTATATACTGCTCCTTTTCCTTCATTATGTGTGCTGCTTCTTTTAATTTGTCTTCTAACTCCTTCTTTTCTGTATTAACACCTTTTAGCTTACCCTCTAGCTTTCCTTTTGCTTCACATACATTTTTAAGTTCTTGTGCTTTCTCTTGTAACTCTGCTAACACACTTGCTAACTTTTCATCTTTTTGTGCCAGTTCAGTTTGCAATTCCGTGTTTTTTCGCTCTTCTTTTCCAAAACTGTTTTGTAAATCAGTTATTTGTTGTGAAGCAATTTCTGGTTGAGTTTCAGTGTGCTGTAAATTGGCTTCCAATGCATTGCTATTAATAGAAGGAGAAGAAGGAAGGCTATTATCAGCATCAACTTTATGATCTAACTTCCCCTCTGGTTCCTTACCTTGATAAGCCACCATAGATTCATTGTAAAGATTAATAGGAGTAGCCCTATTCTCTTCTAGTGATTCCATTACAGCATCATATAAGGAGAGACCTTGAATATATAATTCATCGTTTTGCTTTATTAATTCTAGAATCTCCTTCGATGAAACAAAATCTTCACCATTAAATTTTAGTATTTCAGTTATGCCATCGCTACTCACATTCATAATCATGGTACACATTCCTGATCCATCTTTTGCAGCCCAAGTGCTTGTCATTTCATAATATGCACCTTCTTTAAATTCATAATATCTTTTCTTATCTTTTTTATGAGCGTGTATTTCATGTTTTTTATTGCAATAGATATTCAGTTCTTTAATATCTTTCTCTTGCTGTAAAACGTCACTAATCTTTGTTGGCTCACTATTGTCGTAATGAGTAAGGTTAATATTCAAAACTTTATTATTATTGTCAATTTCTTCACAGTAAACTTGAAAGTCCTCTTTCCATTTTCCAAAATACCTACTTGCAACTTCTTTTCCTTCCTTTACTAACTCTATGTATTTACCTATATTTTTCTCAAAGTCCTCATTAACAGGCTTTTCTCTTTCTTTTACTGCTTCATCCACATACATTCGCTTAAAATCATTATCACCTATTAGATTACTAAAACGCCAATTACCATAAGCTTTTTGTATATCAGTAAAGTCCATCTTTTCTCTCAAAAGCGCTAATAAGCTTATCTTATCTCTCAAATTTTCTAACTCACAATCGAGAAAATCATCGAAACTGCATAACTTTTTATACAGTTCCCTATCTTCTATAATTGAGTGAAGAAATTTCATTATAGTAAGGTTCTTAATGGAAGGCTCATTTTTTTCTGCATCATTAATATAGCTTTTGAGAAATTGAAATATACCAAGCCCATCACTATCTTGGACAAACTTCTCTCTATCATTAAAACAATTGTTGCCCTGTGATGAACATAATCTATTATGCAATTTTTGCAAGTCATGTATTGACTTAACTACATATTCTGCAACTGACAATTCTCTCAGCTGATCACTTGTTTTTTCCGCTTTTACTGCTTTGTCTCCCTTAGTCAAACCTGCAATCATAATACGCCTCCTTTAACTATGTTTATATTATAACAATCAACATGTATTTAAGAAAAATCACACTGCTCACTGTACGTTTACGCTGCTACTTTGCATAATAGATTGCTTGAAGTCACACAAGTATCGTTTTTTATTAGATAAAAGTTAACAAGACGTTTTCATAGATTTTTAAGCTTAATAACATCCTCTCTATTGGGACTAGTTGAAATTAGATGAATTGGTACACCTATTAATTCTTCTATTTTTCTCACATATTTCATCAAATTTGCAGGTAATTCCTTAACTGACCTTTTGCCTTGAGTTTTCTCTTTCCAACCAGGAAATTCTTCATATATTGGCTCTAATTCTTTTTGTATTGAATGTGATGCGGGTAAATAATCATACATTTTTCCGCCATACTTATAACCAGTGCCTATTTTAATAGTATCAAAAGAATCAAGAATATCTAATTTGGTTAATACAATGCTTGAAACTCCAGAGAGTTGTACGGCCTGGCGCACTAAAACTGCGTCAAACCATCCGCAGCGCCTTCTTCTATTGCTTACTGTTCCAAGTTCCTTACCTATAGAAAATAAGCTGTCTCCAATCTCGTTATTTTGTTCAGTAGGAAATGGACCATTACCCACTCTTGTTGTATACGCTTTTGCTACACCAATAATGTGAGCATTGTAGGATAATCCTGAGCCTGTTATCGCTTGCGATGCTACGGTATTACTTGAAGTAACAAAAGGGTAAGTTCCGTGGTCGATATCTAAAAATGCGCCTTGAGCGCCTTCAAATATTATTTTCTTACCTTCTTTCATAAAATCATTTAGTATCTTCCACACAGGTTTTTTATATAAAAGAATTTTTTCTGAAATCTCTTGAATTTCCTTTAATATTTCTTCTTTTTTAACTACCTGGTAGTTAAGTCCTTTTCTGATAGCATTATGGTAACTCAGGAGAGCATCCACTCTTTGATTGAGCTCATCTGTGTTTTCTAAGTCACAAAGGCGTATAGCTCTCCTGCCAACTTTATCTTCATAACATGGCCCTATCCCTTTGTTTGTTGTACCAATTTTGTGATTTCCGTTTAAATCTTCAAATAGCTTTTCCTTGTCCTTATGTACGCTAAGTATTAATGGACAGCTCTCGGATACCATCAAGTTGTTATAGTTTACGTCCACTCCTTTAACTTTCAATGACTCTATTTCTGAGACTAGAGCATGTGAATCAAGAGCAACACCGTTTCCTATAATAGATATTTTGTCCGCTCTCAAAACAGCAGAGGGCAGTAAATTTAATTTATAAACCTCATCATCTATTACTATAGTGTGCCCTGCATTATTTCCTCCCTGAAATCTCACAACTACATCTGCATTCTCAGAAAGATAATCTACTATTTTACCCTTGCCTTCGTCACCCCATTGCAGACCAACAATTACAATATTATTCATCACTATTTTCTAGATTAATACGTAAATATTAATGCAGCATGCTACAAATGAAAAGAGAAATCTACGCCTTTCCTATATCCCTAAAATAAAGAAATAGACTATCGACTTTTTTATATATTATAAAATTATTCATCATTATATGGTACAACTTACAGCATATTTATAGTAAGGTGTTAATTATGAAAGAGGCAAAGAAGAGTCCGGTAGTTAGATTAAAGGCCACAGCTAAAGAATTCAATTTTAGTAAATTAAGAGCAGATCAAGATAATAAATTAGCGAATTCCGGTGAAACAATGTTCTTAGATTTTCAAAGAATGAATTTTATTATTAATGAAAAAGAAATAGATAAAAATTTTATTATTGCATTTAAGGAAGGAGCTAAAGATTATAAAAATGAGATTTTTAACCGTGATAATTTTGATAACCTCTCTGAAGAAGGTAAAGCTTTTATGGAACCAGTACTTAAGGAGCTTGATCAAGATAGACTATCTGAAGTTTGGGAAAATCATTGTAATAGCCCTACAGTTGCTGATGAAAAAAAAATTGATGAATATAGAAAGGAATTTGAGAGATTTTATAACGCAGGGAGAAGCTCTTATCATCTATTCTCCAAAAAAGATTACCGTGCATTAGCAAAGGAAATTTTCAAGGAAATGTTCAGGTACGCTGGGGCAGAAGTTCCAAGTAATGCTATTTTAGAAGAGCTAGTCACCAATTGTAATCAAGCAGGGTATGAAGCTGGTATATTTAATGAATCTCATGCAGCACTCAGTAGTTGTAGCTTGATTCCACATAGTCCTAAAAAAGCGCTAAACATTTACTGCACTGATCACAACCACATAAAAGTGAAGTCTGATATGGCAATGCCTATAACCACGCTTAACAATCCGAAAGAGAAAATATGTGACCTATCCAGCTCATTAGAATTCACACTTGAATCTCAAGATAGCAAAAATGGTATAATATATAAAGAAGGTAAGTTATCACTTACTATTCCTGAAGAGCTAAAAAACTATAAAGATAATGGCAAGAGCTTGTTTGACATTATTAAAGAATATTTTCAGAAATTCTGTGCAGAACTAGGATTTAAATATGAGACAAAAATACAAATAGAGCATGACTTAGGTACTCAAACCAAAGTAAATAACTATTTAGATGGTACGATATCAACCATAGGATCAGATGCAAATGAAGAATTTATTAATCTTTTAAGCAAAAACCTCAGAGAGAAGTTATTGGAATCAGGAGTTGCTCTAGGAGGTGAAGATGTTGATGATATTATTGAAGTCAGAGTATCTGCAGTTATGGATCTACTGCGTGATTATACTAAATTGGAAGATAATAAAGAAAACAGAGAGTTATTAATAAGTGAAGTAGCAGATAATTTAGGGCTTTCCACTCAAGATAAAACAGCATCAGAAGTATTGATGGAATTAAACTCTTTACCTTCTTCGATAAAAGGTCAGGTTAATCATAATCAAGTGCAGTTTGTTGTAAATATTTTTACCAATTTAATTGTTGAAGGAAAAAGCGAAGTATACAAAGAAAAAAATGCAATTAATGCAATTCATCAGAAGATAGATAAGGCAATTGTTGAGCAAGAAAAAAGAGCAACCAACAAACAAGATATAGAGAATGATAAATGGACAGATAAAATAAAAAAACAGAGATTATCTATGGAATCACATGGGCATTTGCATTAAAGATACTGTGTACAGAGGCGTAGTATGCTCAATTTTCGCCTTTCATTTAAAGCACTCAAATTGATCAAACACACTCAATCCAAAGCGTTTGTAGATTCGATATCTTGAGTAACTTGACGCAGAGAGAATTGTATACCTTAGTCAACTTTTCTAGCGGTATCCATAAGGTAAATCATTATTTGAGTGTTACACCCAAGCCCTCTTTATTTTCCTCTGTTATCAAGCTAAAAATACCATTTGGTTTCATTATGTATACGAAACTATTATGCTTGCAAGAAAAAAACCCTAAAAAACTGGAAAAGAGAATAGGAATTTGACATAAGCTATTCCCAAATTTTCAATGTTCATATGGTTATAAGCAGTACAGCTATTAATCATCCATTATTGATATACCTGAATTATTCTCAGTAAATAAATCAAGTATAATGTTAGGTACTCTACCATCAACTATGTGAACAACCCCTGCACATTCTTCTACCATTTTAGTATATGACATAAGCCTTTCAACAAATTTTTCTCCTTTAATTTTTCCACAATCAATCGATTCTTTTAAATTTTTAATCAAGACTCTTCTATTGCCAACTTTGTTTATTTCTTCATCTGTATCACTCAAGATTATCATTTTAGATGCGTAAACTGCAAGTGCAATTGCACTTGCAGTGCTATCAGTATCAATATGATATGTTTCTCCATTTTTTCCATAACCGATAGGTGCAATAACTGGTATAGAATCTGATTCTTCAATAAAGAATAATATATCAGGATTGATTTCAGTTGGTCTACCGATAAATCCCATGTCTAGTATTTTTTCAATATTATTTAATCTATTTTCCCTAAGCGTAGTGCTTATCTTTTCAGCTTTTATGAGGTTGCCATCTTTTCCACATAGTCCAATAGCTGAACCACCAGCAGAATTTATATGCTGAACAATTTTTTTATTAATTGAACCACACAGTGCCATTTCAATGATTTTCATAGTGCTTTTGTCTGTAAGTCTGACACCATTTATAAACTTATCATTCATACCTAGCATTTTTAACACTAAGTTAATTTCATATTCTCCGTCATGAACTACCACCGGATTTATACCAAGCTGTTTCAACAGAACAACATTATGCGCAAAAGCACTAAGCAGCGTTTCATCTGAGATTATTACACTGCTGCATTTGATGATAAAAGTTTCGCCTACAAATTTAGGTATGTTAGACAGAACTTCAAATAATATTTCTGTTTTTTCCTTCAATGGCATCTTACCATTTAAAGATTCATCACTTTTCATTTTTTTATCTTGTAAATTTGAAAAACTCATCTCTTACCTTGGTGATTTTATGCTTAACACGAATGCTTATTTGATGAATTGATACATGTTCATTATTAACCCACTTTTGAGTATTTTCTAGAATAGCATCTAGACTTTCCTGATTCACTTTATCTATTTTTGTTAGCACAATATTAAAGTTAATATTATTACATATTAACCAATAAACAAAGTCTTTGTCTATTTCTTTTAATCCTACCTTGCTATCTATAAGCACACACACTCTTTTTAGATTTCTCCTGTGAATTAGATAGTACTCAATTAGGTTTAAGTATTGTACTGCTTCTTCCTTGCTTGCACAAGAATAGCCATAACCCGGTAGGTCGACAATCCTAAACTTATCATTGTACATAGAGTAAAAATTTATTTGTCTAGTGCATCCAGGTTTAGAAGAAACTCTTGCAGCTTTTTTGCTGTTTATCAGCAAGTTGATTAAACTTGATTTTCCTACGTTTGATCTACCAGCAAATGCAATCTCTGGAGCCGACTCATCTGGTAATGATTTTTTGTCTGAAGCTCCAAATATGAAGCTGCAGATTGATGTTATCTGTTTTGCCATTATACTTAGGTAGAAATATTCGAGACAATTATAGTGTTATTGCTTGATATAAGAAATTTTTTATTTCAGTATATATTACTTACTTAAACAGCTAAAAACTAGACCTGTACTATATGGATATAGAGAATAATTTACAAGACTTAAAAAAAAAGTTTTCTGATGTAGAGAGAAATCTGGAAAACCCTACCAATTTGAGTCAAAAAGAATTCGTTAGTTTTTCAAAGGAATACTCTGAACTCAGACCAATTATCGAGATAATCGATGAATATAATATATTAAAAGAAGAAATTTCAGATTTAGAAGAAATCATGAAAGATGAGAACAGCGATGGTGATATAAAAGAGTTAGCAAAAGAAGAACTTCTTGAGAAGCAAAAGATACTATTACCGAAAGTAAAAGCAAAACTAAAGTTGGCATTATTACCCAAAGATGAAGATGACTCAAGAAATGCAATATTAGAAATTAGAGCAGGCACAGGCGGAGAAGAAGCAGCATTATTTGCAGCGATGTTATTTCGTATGTATCAAAAATATGCAGAAAGAAGAAATTGGAAGTTTGAGCCAATAAGTATTTCTAATACAGGTATAGGTGGCTATAAGGAAGCTTCTGCACTCATTAATGGAACAGAAGTTTTTGCAAGACTGAAATTTGAGTCAGGGGTGCACAGAGTACAAAGAGTGCCAGAAACTGAATCCTCAGGAAGATTGCACACTTCCGCAGCTACTGTTGCAATATTACCTGAAGTAGAAGAGGTTGACTTTGAAATAGAAGAAAAAGATTTACGCATAGATGTTTATAGATCCAGTGGTCCTGGAGGGCAATCAGTGAATACAACTGACAGCGCAGTAAGGGTCACCCACTTGCCAACAGGGATAGTTGTAATACAGCAAGATGAAAAATCGCAGCACAAAAATAAGGCTAAAGCGCTCAAAGTGTTGAGAGCAAGGCTATACGAAATTGAAAGACAAAAAAAAGAAATGGAAAGGTCAACAATGAGGAAAAGCCAAATTGGTTCTGGAGATCGCTCTGAACGTATAAGAACTTATAACTTTCCACAATCAAGAATAACAGATCATAGAATTAATCTCACTTCACATCGACTAGAACAGATTATAAAAGAAGGTGAACTAGATGAATTTATTGAGGCATTGATTTCACGAAATGAAGCAGAAAGGTTGACTGGAGGGGGTAATGTTACTTTTTGATGGAAATTTGAAACAAAGCATAGGTATCAGGTTAAAAAGAAGTAAAGTTAGTTGTTCATAAGGTTGACAATTATTTAAATTTATGCTATAATTAGCAGCTCTATAACTTACAGAAACCATGGAAGTTGACTTTAATCAATATGTTAATAGTAACACCTTAGAGTTAAATAATCTATATGTATATATGGAAAAGCTAGTAAACTTTTTACAGAAAAAGCAAAATATTACAAGCTTGACTTTATCTAATTGTTATATTGATGCTCAGTGCGGAGAAGTTTTAAATGAAGCATTAGAGAATATTAATCTTCCAAATATTACTGAGTGTAAATTAACTTCTAGCATTATTGGCGCAGAAGGCTCAATAGCAATCACTAAATTGTTAAAGAATGGTAACTTTCCAAATCTTATTAAACTTGATTTAATTTCTAATGATATTGATGTTGAAAGTGGAATAATATTAATGAGTGCGCTAAGGGGTGGTAGTTTTTCAAATATTAAAGAATTTAATTTACTTTATGACAACGTCTGCAACGAAGGCATAGCAGCATTACGTGAATCATAGAACAACAATATGCTTCCAAATCTTATTAAGTTTAGTTTTCCCTTTAGTATTACTAATGATAACAAAGATATGGAAATGTCAAGCGAATACCTATTCGGTTAATAGCATCATATAGAAAAAGGCAAGTTACATTTATTTGTTGCTGCTCATAGAACATCCAAATTCAACTATAGACCTGCTAAAAGGTGTAGGAAATCTTACTGCTATTGACATTATTGCGAAAATTCCATCAATTGATAACTTCCTATTCTGTGTAAAAAAATAAGAAAGGAGAGGAAAAAAGGATTAGTTTCTTTTATGATTATCCAAGAAGTCTAGTCTAAATTCAAGTTTTGTGAATAGGCTAGCGCTTAAATTTTTGATCAAAAAGGGACAAGTTTAGTAAAAAATAATGATATTATAAGTGGAACATAAAATAGTCCCACTGCAGTACTAATTAGGAGCAATAAAGTAGCTTTATCTGGTTGGTAATTTAAAATATTAGCAAGTATTATACTGGATCCAGAAATCGGAATAATAGCCAGTAACATCAGTGCTTTATAGATGCTTTCATCGTATATACCTGTAACATGCTTGTCTAGCAAGACAATTCCCAAAACAAATGACGGCCAGAATATGTACTTTGCTACAATAGTGGTCAAGGCAAGCTTCCAATCTACTTTAAAATTTGTAATTTGTGCAATACTTACTCCAAGCAGCACCATTCCTAATGTGATAAATGTACTTCTGATATTTATCATAACATCTGTCAAAAAAGTGGGTATTTGTATATCATATATACTTAAAAAGAAACCTAGAATCATTGCATATAATGAGGGAAGTTTGAGTAACTTTAATACGCATTCTTTTGCAGTATAGATACCATTTGCAGCTATATAAAATCCCAAGCTATTTTCAAATAGTGCCATTCCTATGTAACAGACAACATACACAGACACTGAATCTTCATCAAATAAAGCCATGGCAATCGGTAGACCAAAATAACCCATACTTGTGCTGCCCGAGCTAAACGCTAATATGTTTCTCGTGTTGTCCTTAAATAAAAAAGAAGAAAGATAATACACTGATAAGGACATAGTACTACCTATAAACCATATCAAAATCGGCAGAGAAATTACTTTTAAATTAACTTCTGTATGAGATACTCCGTATAAAATCACTATTGGATTAGCTATATAAAAGAGTATTTGAGATATAGTATTTCTATCAATTTTAAGATATCTTCCTGCTAAGTAACCAATAAGTATTGTAATGTAAATAGGTAATATTTTGAGGAAAAGAGTAAAGAACATACTAGCCTATTGTGATATCTTTGCTGATAAAGTGATATTAGATTTTAAGGTATTGTAAAAGTAAGTAAAATTTATTTTCCAATTAATCAAGTTCATAGTTAGTTAAAAAAGATTCACTGAGTGCCAAAATTTGTTCTTATATAGGACTTAATAATGATATTTTTATGATTAAATTATGTTAAGTTTGTATAAAGCTCCTTGTATATTTTTATAAACCACTTGTAGTAATTTAGGTAGATTGTTGAAAAAACACTCATCTTGAATGGTTCTCAGGAATTCTTGCCTTAATCATTAAAATCGCACTATTACTTTCCATAATTTTTTTAAAGCCAACTTTTTCGTAAACACGGATTGCACAAACATTTGCTATACCTGGGTCGACAAAGGCATTCTCATAAACTTTAAAGACAAATTTGTTTAAAAATATATTCAAAGCTTGTGAACCAACTCCTTTACCTACATAATTCAGCTCTCCGATATACCAGTCTATAGCAGCACAACTTTCTGGAAGCTCTGAAGTATCGTAGCCTTGTTCAGGTGGAAAATCTTGCCTATTATAGTATTGAATATAACCAATATCAACTCCATCACAATTAATAATGAATGCGTGCATTGGTTTTTCAATAATTTGTGTCTCAAACTTCAAACGTTTGAACCCCTTAATGTAGGTACTATATTTTTTCTCAATTAACTCTGGTGTCCAATTTATATCTGCATCCCACCATAGCTTTACGTGAGGTGTTTCTAACCATTTTAATAACAGTAAAAAATGTTCTTCTTTCAACGCTTTAAATGTGATATTTTTATTCATTAATGAAAAATCTCAAATGTTACTACCATTTCTGTTAATCCTGTCTCTAATTGCCAAGTTCATTGAGATTGACATTTCCGTACCTAGTTTTCCTGATATGGTGCGCTATTTTAACGTATCAGAAGGAACAATTCAATTAACTATTGCTTATAATTTCCTAGGCTTTTGCATAGGAGGGTTATTTTTTGGTCCATTGTCTGAATGTTATGGCAGAAGAAGGATTATGATCATAGGTAACACTTTGCTACTCATCGGTGCTGTTGGTTGTGTTTTTGCACCGTCGGTTTTTTCCCTTTTAATTTCTCGTTTTATTCAAGGTATTGGTGCAAGCACATCTGTAGTTGTGTTTGCAATCGTTGCAGACAGTTATCAGGGTGACAAAGCAATAAAATTTATTGGAATCATGAATTCTGTTCTAACAGTTGTCATGGCAATTGCGCCAGTGTTAGGCAGTTTCATCAATGAAATTGTAGGGTGGCGTGGTAATTATGCAACTGTTGCAATACTTTGTTTAATCTCTTGGGTTTTGCTGCTTTTTCTGTTACCAGAAACAAAAAAGGACCGCGATATTTTCAGTTTGAAAAAAATGATGAAAGATTACAGAAAACTACTATCTAGTCCGAGATTTGTTACGTTGTCTTTGGTACCGAGTCTCTTTTCTGCCGCTTATATGTCATTCATCACTTGTGGACCTTTTCTGTATATGAAGACTTTTGGTTTATCTAGCACTATTTATGCACTACATCAAGGTGCAATAGTTGGGTCCTTCTCACTTATTAGCCTGTTTTCCAGTAAGATCTTAAAGAAACTTGGAGCAATATGGTGTGTAATTTCTGGTACAAGCGTGGGTGCTATTGGGTCTCTATTGCTTGTAATACTCAGTTTAATCATGCCCCATTCTTCCTACTTAGTAACACTATCTATGATTATTTTTTCTATCGGTTGTGCAATATGCCAGCCAGTGATTTTTACGCATCAATAAACGTTTTTCCTGAAATTAAAGGTACGGCTTCTTCTGCACTCTCGTTCATTAGAGCTTTTGTTATGGCTATTTTTATCAGCTTAACAAGCTACGTTTACAACGGTCAGGCAATCAATATATCTCTTCTTGTTCTATCTGCAGTAGCGCTAGAACTTATTTTTACTGCCTATTTATTGTTTTCAAGATCTGGAGAAAATCTATAATCACCATATAGATCCTTCTCATTTCTAGTTATTGCGGTAATATGTATTGTAACTTTGCTGGCTGCTCTAGATGTATCTCTTCCAAATCACCTAATCTATATTAGTTAAAGAGTATTATCTTGCTCATGCGTCTAAAGTTTGAGAGCCAATTTTCAGCAATCCAATCAAATTCCAATTTTTTTCAAACAACTGTTTCTTGCTATTTTTGTACCTTAAAAAATTTAGCTTACTTTTACGCTAGCTTGTTCAAATAGCATTAGTACGATTTACTTTTTTTGAATGTAGAGATTTTCTAGGGATTGTCCTCTTAAATTCTATAGTATCTTGTTTAACATTGAAACGAGAATCCAGTTTCAAGCATTGAGGTGATGAAGAAAGGGCTGCTTTTATTCCACCCCTCTCAACTACTCGAGTAGTGGACAATGGAATACGATTACTTTCGTTTATACTAATCAGCACGTCAAATTCTATGCTATTATTGTGTTGTTTGATGTTGCTAGCTCTAATTTTACCATTTCCAAACCAAAACTTTATAGAATTACTCGCATCATGATTGATGTCTGCAGAATCAGGCAAAATAGCAAAATTCGCGTTGTTTACAAATCTAGAAAACGCATTTTTGATGTCGTTAAATGTACCGTAATGGTCTATATGGTCGTCATTAATACTTGTTACAACAGCAATATCTGCAGGAATTTTTAACATAGTTCCATCAGACTCATCAGCCTCAATTAAGAAAATGTCACTTTTGCCAAGTTTTGCATTACTCTGATAGGAATTTAATATTCCTCCAACAATTACAGTGGCGTCAGCACCAGAATGATCAAAAATGGAAGCAATCATAGCTGTCGTCGTCGTCTTGCCACTTGAACCTGAAACTGCTATCACATATTTACCTTTCATAATTTTAACCAGCATGTCTGACCTATGCAAAACGGTTTTATTGTTATTTCTTGCTGCAACTAGCTCCACATTATCAGGTTTTATTGCGGAAGAATGTACAACTATTTGAGCTTGTCTAATACTACTTGCATCGTGACCAATATAGACCTCTATACCTAATTTTTGTAACCTATCTATATTGTCGTTTGATCGCGTATCACTGCCTTGAATTTTATAACTGGAATTATGAAGAATTTCAGCAATTGCGCTCATTCCAATTCCACCTATACCGATTATATGTATTACTTCTTTTTTAGGGTTCTGTCGCATTTGTAGGGAAGTAGAAAGAAGAATGATATAATTGTCTAAAAAAAAAGCAAAGATGTTTCGTATCAATCAAAAATTGTTGCCATATTTCAAAGGATTTAGCTTTTCAGCGGATGTTATCTGTATACATGAAATGTCGATTCTCTTTGAGCTATCGAAATTTGGAAGAAATGATGAGTATAAGGGAAGCAAAATGCTACGTTACAAAGGTGGATTATCACCACTGATAGATGAGGCAGTAAGGAAAAGAAAGAAGCAGGTTGGTAGTAGTTGGAGAGACTTACATTAAATTAAACGGTAAATGGGTTTATTTATATACTGTAGACTTCCTCTTGTGTGTTAGTAGAGACAAGTCTGCAGCACTTGCATTCTTTCGTAAAGCCTTCAGGAGTAACTATCTTCCTGAGAAAATTGTAATTGATAAAAGCGGCAGTAATACTGCTGCTCTTGATGATTTGAATGCAGAAATTTCTGAAGATTACAGTCCTTCAAATAAAATATCTAAATAATATTGTTGATAGATTTATCAAAAAACTAATAAAGCCAATGCTTGGGTTTAAAAGCTTCCATTCCGCAAAGATTACCATCACAGGCATAGAAAATATTCGTATGATTCAAAAAAGACAAATTATTAAATAATGTTTCTACTTTTGAGAATTTTGCTATGTTAATGGCTTCATAACTCCTATAATCCCACCTTTAATGATCTTCTTTCCTATGGTTTATAGATGCGACAGAACCATATAATATAACCAGTGTATTAGGTTACTATGTAAAAATGATTAACATAGAAGCTTTATCATCAAAATATTATTTACTTATTAGTTTAAAATACGTCACAATATAAAAATGAAAAATAGCCGATTAGCGGTAGTATTCGATTGGGATAATACCTTAGTTGATACTCAAGATAATATTTCTAATGCCATTAAGCATACTTTAGATTTGATGGGATCTGGCAGTAAAGTTGTTGATAGAAATTCTCATGAATCAAGAAAGAGCTACATGGTCAATTTGTTTGGTGATCAGTGGAAAAAAGCGAATCAGATATATCAAAAATACCTAGATAATGCATTGTTACAAAATATTACTCTGAATGAAGGAGTAGAGAAAATGCTGCAGACACTGAAAAGCCACAATATTTACCTAGCGATAGTTAGCAATAAGAAAAATACTAATTTACGTCAAGAAGTTGCCTACTTTAAACTAGATTCTTACTTTGAAAGAATAGTTGGATCATGTGATACTGCAGAAGATAAGCCATCTGCAACTCCACTGCTATTTGCACTAGAGGAGAGTACGCTACCTGTAAATAGAGAAAATGTGTTTTTTGTTGGTGACAGCATCACAGACATTCTATGTGCACAAAATGCAAATTGCTTACCTATTGTATACGGACAATCAATAAGAGGTTATGAAGATTTGTTATATTTTCAACATTTTAATAAACTTACAGAATTCATAGTAAAGTATTTGAAAGATAGGTGGTAATGACAGAGATCGCTAGTGTACACAGGCGCTTTTGCGCATATTTAATAGATGTAGCAATTTTATTAATTCCAACCTTACTAATTGTGTTGTCATTAGGGGATTTTCCATTAATTTTACACCTGTCATACATGTGTATAAATTGTGGCTACTTTACATATTTTATATCTTCAACAGCTCAAGCAACTCCTGGTCAACAGTTAATGAATATATATACTATCACTTTAGATAGTTCTAAAATAGGTTTGAGCTTAGCATTTGATCGCACTATCTCTCAGTTTTTTCTTCCTATGCTAAATAATTCAATTATCACCTTTATCAAACTTTTTCAAACATCAGTAAATGCTTTAAGTACACTAGAAGTGATTATAGTGATGCTTACCTTCAGTTGGTATTTAGTTGCTTGCTTCTCTCAGAGGAAACAGGCATTTCATGATGTGCTATTTGATACGATTGTTGTGAGAAAAATGAATTGATGTTGCCTTGATTGTTATGTAGATTACATTGGTATATTAGCTAAAGAAAGGTTATGAATAAAGAAATAGTAGAACATTTAAATAAATTACTTACAAATGAGCTGACTTCTGTACGCCAGTATCTTTTGCATTCTGCGATTCTTAAAAATAGCGGAATCAATAAACTTGCAGAAAAGATGAGAAAGGAGCTTAATGAAGAACTTGAGCATGCAAATAGGCTGGCAGAAAGAATTTTACTGCTTGAGGGCATGCCAAATTTTCAAGATACAAATAAAATCTCAAAGTATGAAGGAAAGTTCACAAAAGATACAATGCAGAAAATCTTAGAAGATAATTCTAACTTAGAAGAAGAAGGTATCAAGGGCATCAAAGAGGCAATTTCCGTTGCTGAAAAAGAAAAGGATTTCGTGAGTGTAATGTTATTAGAAGGACTACTGAAAAATGAGGAAGAGCACTTACATTGGATCAAAGAACAGATTGACCTTATTGAGCTTATGGGTATTGAAAATTACTTGAGAACACAAATATAGAGTGTTAAGAAAAACAGTATTTATTTTCATTATACCTTTTTTACTTCTTTTTTCACTCGGGTTATGGCAGTTATTTAGATTGAGCTGGAAGAATAATATTATCAAAAATATGGATCTTCCAGTTATTCATCTACTGCCTAGTGATAATCTTTCAAAGTTTAACTACAGAAACGTTAAAATCGGCGGAATTTTAAGTGATATAGAACTATATGTTTTCGCAGGTCAACGTGGCTATCATGTGCTGTCTCCTATGTTGCTTATCAATGGACATTACATGTTAATAAATAAAGGAATAGTCAGAGAAAAAAAAGAAGAAAAAGCAAAAATTGAAAAAGTAGCTGCTGATGGCGTTTTGTATTGTGATGGTAGCAAAAATTGGTTTATCAAAAATGATATTGCTTCAAATACATGGTTTACCCTAAGTACAGAAGAGATCTCCAATGAACTAGGTATTAAGCTAGAGAAATGTATATTGTGGCAAGATAATTTTGGTGGCAAATTGACTATACAGCCAATAAAGCATCTTGAATACGCAATTACTTGGTTTGCACTTTCCTTGATTTGGCTCATTATGTGCGTATTTTACTATAGGCAAAATATATATAAGTCGTAGAGATACAGTGTGGAAAAAGAAAAGCTACAAATAGAAAAAATGCAACAAAGTGGAAGAAAATACTTATTACAAGGGTTAGTGATATGTCAGTGTTGCAAATCCGTTTATTATGGAATGAGTAATGCTAAGGGAGGAAGAAGTTACTATCGTTGTCCTGGAAAACGTTTTGGTGAATGTAACAGCAAATCAATACGCGCAGATATACTAGAAGGGGTAGTATGGGAAGAAGTGAAGATGTTAAGAGGGCATATAACGAAGGAAAAGTGTGATTTATCAGAGGTAGATTGGGAGACTAAATTTAATATAATTAGAAAGTTAGTTCAGCGTATTGAAATTGATGATGATAATGTACATATGGTGTTTCGATTAAAAGAACTCTCTCTCGAAGGACAAAAAGAAGATATTCAACCTTGTACAAGAATTATAAAGAATGTAGTGCTATCAAATGCAATAGGAATGCATAAAGTTAGCAACGCCCTGGCTGCAATATCAGCTGCAGTGAAACTTGGAATTAGTGATGAAGAGATTAAAAAAGGTCTTTTGGAATTTAAAGGAGTAGCAAGGAGATTTTCTTTAATTGCCGATATTAAAGGTGTTAAGTTAATTGAGGATTATGCTCACCACCCAAATGAAATACAGGCAACCCTGGCAGCAGCACGTTCGATTGCTAAAAGAAAGGTAATAGGAATTATCGAGCCGCTTCGTTTTGCTCGTATTCGTAATTTTTTTGATGAGTTCGTACGAATTTTCATGATGTTTGATTATGTAATTCTCACTCCTGTCCATCCTCCAGAAGATAAGCCTATTCCTGGCTGTGGAATTGATGATATACAAAAAGCCTTGATCAGTAATGGGTTTAATGATGTGAAGATTATGAATGATGCTTTACTCATTTCACATTTTATTAGTAATTCGACAAGTTCAGGAGATGTAGTATTATTTATTGGTGCTGGTAGTAATATAGCTAAACTAGCGAAAGAAACTGCAAAGCTGCTGCTAGTAAAATAAACTTAAGCATTGGTGATTTATATGATAAAATTGTGTAGTAAAACTGGATCCCAGTGTCTAGGCAAACAACTGTACAGACATTGCGATATGGGGATAGCTTCCATTAAGAATGGTGTCATCCCAGTGCCCAGACACTGGGATCCAGAAGACTTAACTTTAAATAAGTGGCTGTATAATAAAAACTGGATTCCAGTGTCAAGCACTGGAATGACACCATCTGCTACTCAAATTATCTGTTTATCTGTAGGTTGCAATGTTCGTACACTGAAATGTTACAGCGCTGGGGTGACATTTCCCGAACGTGAACACAATTGTGAATCTAGTGGAGGTTTAGCATGATGAAAAAGACGATCAGCAGTGTATTTGCAAGAGAAATTTTAGATAGCAGGGGTTACCCAACAATTGAGGTAGAAATAGAACTATGTGATGGAGCAACAGGTAGAGCCGCTGTCCCTTCTGGGGCTTCGACCGGTAAACTAGAAGCATTGGAGCTGAGAGATCAAGATGAAAAAAGGTATTGTGGTAAAGGAGTGCTGAAAGCTGTTCAATCTGTGAGTGGAGTGATAGCAAATAAAATCATTGGCATGGATGCAGCAAACCAGAGTGCAATTGATAAAGTTTTAATTGAACTAGATGGAACAAAAAATAAATCTAAACTTGGAGCAAATGCAACTTTGGGTGTGTCTCTTGCTGTTGCAAAAGCAGCAGCAAACAGCTTTAAAATGCCGTTATATAAGTATTTGGGAGTAGGGGAAGAGCAGATGCCAGTTCCGCTAATTAACGTCATTAATGGTGGAGTACATGCAGATAATAAACTCGATTTTCAAGAATTTATGATTCTTCCGGTTGGTGCTGAAACTTTCAGTGAAGCAATCAGAATATCTGCAGAGGTATTTCATAACTTGCGCAGCATTCTTAAGAAAAAAGGTTATAGCACAAACGTAGGAGATGAAGGTGGTTTTGCACCAAACATTGGAAGCACTGAAGAAGCTCTTAATTTGATAATTCAGGCTGTTGAATCTGCTGGTTATTCGATGAAAAATCACTTTGCACTGGGTCTTGATGTTGCTTCATCTACTTTTTATGAAAATAGAGTTTACAAATTTGAAAACAGAGAACTCACTTCAGAGGAATTGGTTCAGTATTATTTTGACCTTGTAGGCAAATATCCAATAATTTCTATAGAAGATGCAATGAATGAAGACGACTATGAAGGTTGGAAATTACTTACTGCAAAATTGGGAAGTAAAATTCAATTAGTCGGGGATGATTTATTTGTTACAAATTGTGAACTAATAAGTAAGGGAATAGAGGAAAAAATGGCAAATTCTGTACTAATTAAACCAAATCAAATAGGAACGCTTACGGAAACTTTTGCTGCTATTGAAATGGCAAAATCAAATGGCTATAGGGCTATTATTTCGCATCGCTCAGGTGAAACAGAAGATACAACGATATCCCACATAGCGGTTGCATCGAATTGTGGACAAATCAAGACTGGCTCGCTGTCGCGTTCTGATAGGCTTGCAAAGTATAATGAATTAATGAGAATAGAAAGTTCATTAGGAGAAAATGCTAAATATTATCGTGGGTTGGCATGGATTTCATAGATGAAGTTAAATTATATTTAAAAGCAGGTGATGGTGGCGATGGCTGCGCTAGTTTTCGTCGAGAAAAATTCGTTGAATTTGGTGGCCCAAACGGTGGTAATGGGGGCAGGGGAGGAGACATAATTTTCATCAGTGATGCAAATCTCAACACTTTGCTTAATTTTCGTTGTCGAAGACATATTAAAGCGAGTAGTGGAAAAAGTGGTACAAGTAGAGATAAATCTGGCACAGCAGGAAAAGATATTATACTTAAAGTTCCAGTTGGTACACAAATAATCGATGAAGAAAGTGAGGAAATAATAGTAGATCTTGATAAACCTGACATGGAATTTCAAGTAGTGAAAGGTGGAAAAGGTGGGCTTGGAAATACTAACTTTAAATCTGCTACTAATAGGGCACCAAGACATTTTACCCATGGTCAGCCCGGTGAAGAAAGAAATATAATATTGAAGCTAAAAGTTTTATCTGATGTTGGCATTATTGGTATGACAAATGTAGGTAAATCTAAATTTTTAACCCGCTGCTCGAATTCTGATACGAAAGTAGGCGATTATGAATTTACTACTATAAGACCACATTTAGGTGTAGCAAAAGTGGATTATAGCGAAATTGTAATAGCAGATATTCCTGGAATAATCGCTGATGCTCATCTTGGAGTTGGGCTCGGACACAAATTTTTAAAGCACATAGAAAGGTGCAAAATTTTACTGCATTTAATTGATGTAACTCACGATGACATTATTTCAGCTTATAATTGTACGCATAATGAACTGAAGCTTTACAATAGCGATCTTGTTGAAAAAGAGGAAATTGTAGTGTTAAATAAATGTGACTTATTGGAAGAAACAGAAATTCTTGAGAAGAAGAATCATTTAGCCAATTATCTTGATAGAGAAGTACTGTGCTTATCAATCGACGATGATTTACAGCCCATCTTAAGATTATTAAATGAAAAAGTGAAAATTAAGGAAATTAATGTATATGATCCTTTTAAGATGTGAATTTTTTATTTGACAATCAAAGTCTGGATTCCAGTGGGTAATTTTCCACAGTTGTCTGCATTTTTTGTTCCACAACTTATCTTTTTTTCGGCTTGTGCCATTTCTCATACTGTCTCTTGCTTTCTTGAACTCAGAAATTCAATAGCTACAAAAGCATTTGAGTAGTTTTTTGTTAAGAATTAGGCATAGAATCCCCCATATTTATTAATAAAGAACAGAAAAAATGTAACGCACATACGACAGAGATTAAGCATATGTGTGCACCCATTTGCGCTGAAGAAGATACTCTACATTCTTTACTGAGTTTGATTATTTGATAAAAAAGTCTGCAGACGAAGATAGATTTTGAGCTCTAAAAATATCTCTACTTTGATTATACTAAGATTAGATAAATAGGCGAAGTAATTTTTATATTAATTTTTTAGCTTACAACCGATTTTACGTTCAACAACTTGACATTTATTCAATACTACTGTATAATAAAGATGTGCATTTTTTGTACTATGGCAATAAAATTACCTTGTAATAGGTGTATTGGACCCGAGGGCAGTACTCGGCGCCTCCACCATATTTTTTGATTGATACGGGGGCGAGTAAGGATCGACATGCATAGTAAAGATGGTAGCTTTGCTCGGTTAGATACCACCGCTAAGAGTTCACAATTTAGATGCAAACGATAACTTTGCTGCTGAAGACAATGTTGCATTAGCTGCTTAATTTAGGCACTATAACTTCATTGCTATAAGCACGGTTTAGGGAACGCCGGGTAACAGAAGTTCCCCCAAACATGTAAGGGTTATATGGATAAAACAGATTATCAGAAGTCGCTTAGTTATGCTAAATTTCAAGTTATCAAAAAGGCTTTGAATACTATATTAGATAATGTTTTTACTCCTCACTTAGAGATACTGTTTTTTACGCGCTTTAATGGTGTTGTCATACCAGACTACTTGAAAGAATCATACCCTACTCAAATGCTTATTATATTACAGCATCAATTTTTTGGTCTAAAAGTTCTTGAAGATAAGTTTAGCGTCAGTTTGAGCTTTCGTGGAAAACAAGAACAAGTCACTGTACCGTTTTTTGCTATTAGTGAGTTTCATGATAAAATTTCAGGAGATACTTTAGTATTTAGCGTTGATTCTGATAAAGAATATGAAAGTGAGAAATGTGCTGAAAAGTCATCAAATGGTAGTATTATATCTATAGATCAACTTTACGATAAGTAGTTACTTCATTTTATAAATAAAAAATATTGTATCTGTTCAGGATATCGACAAGACCATAGAGTAAAAGTGAGTTTATAACAAATGGTATCATTTGAGTAGCTGACATTGGCTTTCACATAAAAAACGTTTAAAGCGCTTTCATATTTACCAACGGTTCTGTCGCATCTATAAACCACAGGAAAGAAGATCATTAAAGGTGGGATTATAGGAGTTATGAAGCCATTAACATAGCAAAATTCTCAAAAGTAGAAACATTATTTAATAATTTGTCTTTTTTGAATCATACGAATATTTTCTATGCCTGTGATGGTAATCTTTGCGGAATGGAAGCTTTTAAACCCAAGCATTGGCTTTATTAGTTTTTTGATAAATCTATCAACAATATTATTTAGATATTTTATTTGAAGGACTGTAATCTTCAGAAATTTCTGCATTCAAATCATCAAGAGCAGCAGTATTACTGCCGCTTTTATCAATTACAATTTTCTCAGGAAGATAGTTACTCCTGAAGGCTTTACGAAAGAATGCAAGTGCTGCAGACTTGTCTCTACTAACACACAAGAGGAAGTCTACAGTATATAAATAAACCCATTTACCGTTTAATTTAATGTAAGTCTCTCCAACTACTACCAACCTGCTTCTTTCTTTTCCTTACTGCCTCATCTATCAGTGGTGATAACCCACCTTTGTAACGTAGCATTTTGCTCCCCTTATACTCATCATTTCTTCCAAATTTCGATAGCTCAAAGAGAATCGACATTTCATGTATACAGATAACATCCGCTGAAAAGCTAAATCCTTTGAAATATGGCAACAATTTTTGATTGATACGAAACATCTTTGCTTTTTTTTAGACAATTATATCATTCTTCTTTCTACTTCCCTACAAATGCGACAGAACCGAAAATATTCGTATGATTCAAAAAAGACAAATTATTAAAATAATGTTTCTACTTTTGAGAATTTTGCTATGTTAATGGCTTCATAACTCCTATAATCCCACCTTTAATGATCTTCTTTCCTATGGTTTATAGATGCGACAGAACCTTTTTTATACGTTAGCTACAGTTAAAACATAATTGACTTTGCCTAGTTAATATTTCAAATTATAAAAAAGGCAAATAATTCTATGATATTGCAGGGCAAAAAAGGGTTAATAACCGGAATAATAAATAAAAGGTCAATAGCATATGGTATAGCACAGACCCTCTCAGAACATGGAGCTGAGCTTGCAATCACTTATCAAAATGAAACAATAAAAGAGAAATTATTACCAATAGCAAGTGAATTAAATGTAGAGTTAATATTGCACTGTAATGTTTCAAATGAGGAAACTATAGATAATGCTTTTAAGGAAATAAAGGAGAAGTGGGGTGCTATTGATTTTTTGGTACATGCAATAGCATTCTCCGATAAAAATGAGCTAAATGGTAAATATGTCAATACTTCACTAAACAACTTTATTAATGCAATGCATATATCGTGCTATTCTTTTACTGCTTTAGCGCAAAGAGCGGAAAAAATGATGTTAAATGGCGGTAGTTTACTTACTTTATCCTACTATGGTGCTGAAAAAGTTATGCCAAATTATAATGTGATGGGTTTATGTAAAGCAGCACTTGAAGCAAGTGTAAAATATATAGCATGTGATCTCGGACCACAGAACATCAGAGTAAATGCAATTTCTGCTGGTCCAATCAGAACTTTGGCATCTTCTGGAATAAGTGACTTTCACTCCATATCGGAATGGAATAGAAGTAATTCTCCACTTAGACGCAATGTTACAATAGAAGATGTTGGCAAGGCAGCACTATACTTATTAAGCGACCTGAGTAGTGGTACAACTGGAGAAATTTTACATGTTGATTCAGGGTATAATGTTGTGGGAATGAAGATAGTAGACTAATACAGTACTGCAGATGCATGTGAAGCCTGTGTTTTTTTGTTATCCGAGTAATTGACATTGGAGCCCAGTGTCAGCTACTCGAATGACAACATTTTTTAATTAAATCTCGCACATTAACCATAGAGTTATTATTTTATAAGTATTTGTTGCTGCTGATCTTCTATTTTTATAGCCCTTCTCATAATAGTCCAAAAAGAGTAAGATATGGATTGATAGTAGTGGAAGGTAAGGATGCCAGTAGCATATAGTTATGACTTAAGAAAAAAGGTAATGGAAGCATGGCTTTGTTGCATAGCACTGATAGGCATGTAAATCACAATGAACTTACGCAGCTAATTTAAATTTAGCCATACCAATATCAGTAAATTTGTTCAGTAAGTAGCACTTAATTAACAGCTCTTTTTCACGATTTACCTCTGATTTATTTTTCAAGCCAAACCCAAATATTTGCTTCAACCTATAGAAAAAGACTTCAATATAAGACCGTGCTCCATACTTAACTTTTTTCTTCCATTCATTAATACCATCTTCATAATTCTCATATGACCTAATTCTACTAATATACTTGTTTCTTTCTGATAAGTAGTCAGCTAAACAAATTTTAGTATCCTTCCTAGGGCGAATAATAGGCACAATATTGTATTTTCTGCATTCTTTATACACACTTTTTATATCATAAGCCGCATCTGCTCGAATAGAACAAATGTTATATTTATCACTGACTTCTTCTAACATATCGCAGACCGGCAAATAGTCTACAGCAACACCACTAGTGTAGTTCATGCTTATTGCTTTCTTATCATTTATGTTTAAAATAACATGTAATTTTCTTACTTGACCATAACCACTGTATTTTCTTTTTTGAATATTAAGCTTACTATGCCCACCGTTATTATTGTAGATACTAACTCTAGTGCTATCTACGGCAATTTCAACATTTTCCAGATCATCTTTATTGCTTCTATGGTCATCAATCTTCAAATTAAGCTTTTTAAATCTTCTGGAAGCTTGTGTATAGCTGATAATCTTAAGTTTTTTGCCTATTTGTACCATATAACCTTTTACAAAACCTACAGCTTGTCTCAAGCCAATTCTAAAAAGATGAACTATTATGTGTATTAAAATTACAACTTTATCACTATAAGTGTTATTGCCACCTGCAACTTTTGGACTATTTTCATACCAATTTTCTATGGCTTGATTAACAAAATGAAAAACATTTCCTCTTTTTTTTAGAAACTCATTATATTCTCTTTGGTTACTTACTCTCATTTTTTGTGGCATAAGTTATACTTGTTTGAAAAATGCCTATTTTACAACAAAATGCGTTAGTAACCATAAGCTTTTCTCCTTACAATAACCTCAACCAACACTAGCTATGCAACAAAGCCTGGAAGCATTGGATGAAGGAGAGAGTGGAGAAACTGTTGCCAAGAGATTTAAGATCGGAAAAACAACTTTATATGAGTGGAAGAAAAGACGTGAGAAAATGGGAGATTTTCAGTCAAAAAAGCCTGGAAGCGTGGCATAAAATTACCGACTGGAATGCATTTGCCGAATTTGCAAATGAGCAAGGTGGCAAAACTCAGTCAGAGATGCTGGGGCAATATTAGTAGACAAACAATTCATCGAGCACTTAAAAATATAGGATTCACAAGAAAAAAAAGACCTACGGATATAAAGAAAGAAATGAAGAAAAGCGAGCTCAATTTTCAAAGGTTATAGCAACAAAAGAACCTAAAGAATTAGTGTATATAGATGAGTCTGGCATTGATAACACTGAACCTATGGGTATTGCCAGAAAGGACAGCGGTTTTATGCCCTAAAATCTGGGAAGAAAACTCAACGAATTAGCATGGTTGCAGCCTTAAGTGGAAGAAAAATAATTGCTCCGTTAACCTTTGAAGGCCACTGCAATATGGATATCTTTAATAAATGGTTTGAGCAGTTTCTGACACCGATTTTGGAACCTGGACAAACTGTTATCCTTGATAATGCTACTTTTCATAAGTCTAATAAGATTTGCTAAAGGAGTTGGTGCAGAAATTTTATATCTTCCTCCATATGTAACCGTTCACGGAGATAAGGTGGTTTACAAAGTAAGTATAAAAGTGTAAAGAGATAGGAAGCTAAATATGGAATGGGTAAATGACAACAGTGCTGCAAGAAAAGGTTGTAGCAGAAAACGCTAATCTCAAGGAAGAAATAAAAGCACTGATCAGAGAAAATGATAGCTTGAAAGCAAAAATAGTTGAATTAGAAGACAAATTGGGCTTAAATTCGCAAAATTCTCATCGCTGCCACCATCACGAGATATATATCGTAAGAAAGCAAAAAAGAAAAGTGATAAAAAACCAGGAGGTCAGCCAGGACATAAGGTGCATAAGCGTGAATTAATGGCTGCAGACGAGGTAGTGAGATGCACAATTGATACAATTTGTATGTGTGGAGGTAAGATTACTTTAGAAGATGAAATTATTCATCAGAAGGCAGAGTTGCCAGAAATTAAGCCAATTGTAACTGAGTACAGGTTGCAAAGAGGACATTGTAGCAGTTGTGTTAAAAGTCAATAGAAAAATTGATGTAGCTGTGAATAAGTACTTAAAATTTGTGTGGGCGTACTTATTCACAGCTATGCTATTGCTATATAGAAGCAGTTTTAGGGCTATACTCCTCAGTAAACAGTCTACCGTCTCTTACTAAAGAGTTAGCAAGGATAAGTAATTTTCTCATTGCAGCAGTAGAGGTAACTTTATATGGTTTTTTATATTGATTGTATAGCCTATCAAAGAAGATTTTTATATAAGAATTGTACCTTTGCGCACTAAGAATGCACATATGTAAAACCTTTCTAATTTGTGATCTACCACCCTGAATACACCTTTTTCCCTTACTAAAACCACTATCTCGATTAAAAGGTGCAACTCCGGAAAGGCTGGATATTTCTTTATGTTGGAGAGTTCCAAGCTCGGGTAGATAACAAATAAAAGTAATAGCTGTTATTGCACCTACACCAGGTATACTAGTTATTGACATGTACTTTTTTTTAAGCTCTTGATTTTTATCGACTAATTCCATTACCTCATCTTCTAAGACTTGAATTTGATTTTGTAAAACTGCAAGTAGCTCTTCCATTTGTTTGATTATAGATAAATCGGTTACTTGATGAGCTTGGGTTTTTTGTATTTTTGCTATTTCTACTAGTTGATTCCTGCGAGATAATTTTTGCTTCAAACAGTCAATACTACTAACTTTTAAAGGAGTGACACGCATGTCTGTATTACTAACATAACGTGAGATGATGCTACAGTCTATTTTATCAGTTTTAGTAGCAATACCAAGGCTTTTTGCATAATCTCTCACCCATCTTGGTTGAATGACATATACTTCAAAACCATGGCTTAATAAAGTATAAGCACATAATTTTTCGTACCCACCAGTTGCTTCAAGTCCAACTTTGGTTACGTTATGTAAACGCAAAAAGTCGATTATTTGATCAATAGCTTGAACGTTATTTTCAAATACTTTATGATGTCCAAGTGGATGAATATGGATATCTAGTTTATTTTTGCTAATATCAATGCCAGTAATAATATTTGATAAATTCATAATCCCTCCATAAATAATGTGTATACTGCATTTTCCACCCTTATATACGAGCCTAAAAGCTCAACCAGTTGTTCGGAACTTTCAGTATAATAAACCAGAGAGGAGAACCTGTAACCGTTCACGCAATGGCGTCAACTTAAGAGCCTTCATTAGCAGACTCTCCTAAAGACATGATGGCGTTTAGGCTTATCAACTTTGTCCATTCACGGTATAAGAAAGTAGTTTACAAAAATTGCATAATTAGTATAAAAAACAATAAACTAGATAGATGAGGGGTTGATGATAGAGGTGCTACAAGAAAAGATTGTGGTATTGGAGTCAGAAGTTGGTACTCTGAAAGCAGAGAATGATAAGTTAAGGACAAAAATAATTGAGCTAGAGGATAAGCTGGGTTTAAATTCAAAAAATTCATCGCTGCCACCATCGCAAGATGTATATCGCAAAAAGACAAAAAAGAAGAGCGATAAAAAACCAGGCGGGCAGCCAGGACATGAAGCGCACAAGCGGGAATTGATGGTAGCAGATGAGGTGGTAAAATGTTCAATTGATACAATTTGCATGTGTGGAAGCCAAGTTATTTTAGAAGAAGAAACTGTGCATCAAAAGGTTGAATTGCCAAAAATTAAACCGATAGTGACTGAATATAGGCTACAAAAAGGCTACTGTAAGGCGTGTAAGAAAAGGATCTCAGCTAGTCTGCCTGAAGGTGTGACAAGGGATCTTTTAGGAGCTAATGCAAAAGCAGTAATTAGCAGTTTTAGTGGATTTTTTATCAATTCAAAAAGGGAAGTACAGCAAATTTTGAGCAGCATATTTAATCTGAATATAAGCCTAGGTTTGGTATCAAAGACCGAGGGTAGAGTATCAGAAAAATGTATATCTGAATACGAAAAAATAAGAGAAGAGCTACGGAAAAGCAAGTATTTACATATAGATGAAACAAGCCATAGGAACCAGGGAAAGAAAGGTTGGAGTTGGGTAGTAACGAATAAAACAGCAACACTTATGAAGTTAGTTGGATCTCGCGGAAAGAAGATATTAAAAGGGCTATTGCCAGAGTATGATGGAATAGTTATAAGCGATAGGTATGCTGCGTATAATTACTTTAATCGTGAAAACAGACAGATATGCTGGGCCCATTTAGCAAGGGACTTTGAAAGGTTTTTTTACAGTAAAAATGTTGAAGTGAGCAGAATTGGCGCAGCATTAAAATCGCTGAGCAACAGGGTATTTGTGGTAGATAGAGCACGTAAACAAAACCTGATAGACAATTTAAGATTTTTCCGGTTAATGAGGAAGATTCGAAAAAGGGTGAAACATTTTTTGCGAGAGATAACAAGGGTTGCAAAAGGAACTCAGGCCTCGAGAATGGCTGCCAATATACTACGTTCTGAAGATATGATGTGGAGATTCGTGCGCAATCCTGATCTGATCGAGACAACCAATAACCTTGCAGAACGTCAGGCTAGACGGTACGTCATTTATCGTAAAAATAGTTTTTTCACTTGGTCAGAACGTGGAGAAAAGTTCATTGAAAGAATGCTTTCGATATTTTTGACTGCACGTTTGAATGATCAGAATCCTGTCCAGAAACTACAGAATTTAGTCGCTATTCCTGCCTAATTGGGAATATTCCGTGAACGGTTACAGGAGAACCTTGCTGCAAAACGGTCCTTATGACCAAGAGTATGTACGGTTCCTCCTCTCTGCGTGTCTTTATACCGCCATTTCGTGACATTTATAAAGACTTGTTTTTAACATATAAGAGTATGTAATAAAAGAATTACAGCAAATTTACCCGAAGGTGTTGCAAGAGATTTTCTAGGACCCAATGCTAAAACAGTTATAAGCAGCCTTAGCGGCTTTTTTATTAACTCAAAAAGAGAGGTACAGCAAATTTTGGGCAGTATTTTTAATCTAAATATAAGCCTTGGTTTAGTCTCAAATACTGAACGCAGGGTATCGAAGAAGTGTGCATCTGAATATGAGAAAATGAAGGAAGAGTTGCAAGGAAGCGAGTATTTGCATATAGACGAAACAGGGCACAGAAATCAAGGAAAGAGAGGCTGGAGTTGGGTAATAACAAACAAAGCGTTGACACTTCTGAAGGTAAGCGAGTCTCGTGGTAAGAAGGTGTTGAAGAGTTTACTGCCAGAATATGATGGTATAGTTGTGAGCGATAGATACGCTGTATACAATTACTTCAATCGTGAAAATAGACAGATATGTTGGGCACATCTGGCAAGAGATTTTGAGAGATTTGCCCATAGTAAAAATGTTGAAGTGAGCAAAATTGGCCAAGCACTAAAATCGCTCAGCAATAAGGTGTTTGTAGTAGATAAGGCAAAAAAACAAAATTTGATAGATAATTTGAGATTTTATCGACTGGTGCGAAAAATTCGGAAAAGGGTAAAACATTTTTTACGTAAAATGACGAGGGTTGCAAATAGCACTCAAGCTTCAAGAATGGCCGCTAAGATGTTACGATCTGAGGATATGATGTGGAAGTTTTTAAGAAAACCTGAAGTGATAGAAACAACTAATAACCTTGCAGAACGGCAAATTAGACGGTACGTAATTTATCGTAAAAACAGCTTTTTCACCTGGTCAGAACGTGGAGAAAGATTCGTGGAAAGAATGTTGTCGATATTTTTGACATCACGTCTAAATGGCCAGAACCCCTTTCAAAAGCTACAGAATCTAGTAGCTGTCACTGCTTAGTTCTTTAATTCATTCTCACAATCCGTGAACGGTTACGGTTTGCTGGTCTTACATTTATTCTCTGCAAGACAAAAAATTCACATAATTGTACATAGTATGGAATAAATAAACTTCCACTATATTTTTCGATTAAACTTACCTTTTCTCTATTGAACAGATTTCGTATTAAATCTTAAGCTCAACGCACCTAAATATATAAGCATTCCCAGCAAAATCATAGGTATAGAAAGAAATTGTCCCATAGTTAAATTGAACCATAAATAGCCAATTTGATAGTCTGGCTCGCGGAAAAATTCAACCACAAAACGTGCTATTCCATACCACATAACTGCAATACCAGTTGTTGCACCGTAATACAGTTTCACTCTAGTCAAGAAAAACAGTGAATTTGCAACTACAAAAAGTAGCGCTCCTTCAAAAAATGCCTCATAAAGTTGGCTTGGATGGCGCAATAAATTATCACCATTTTCTGGAAATACCATACCCCACGGCATATTTGTAACCCTGCCAAATAACTCTCCATTTATAAAATTACCTATGCGGCCTAGAAGTAAACCTATCGGAACTCCACAAGAAATTAGATCCAGTGTGTAAAATATAGGAATGTTATGTCTTCTACAGGAGATTATTACTGCAAGCAAAACTCCTATAGCACCGCCATGAAATGACATACCTCCTTCCCAGGTCTTTAGTATTTCGATAGGATTGCTTATATAGAGAACTGGATCATATATCAATACGTACCCAAGCCTACCTCCAAGGATAATGCCTATAATAACGGCTGTTAATAACGAATCGTAAAAATTCTTAGTAAATATTTTTTGATTGTCTAGCTTATGTAAATACCAATATGCAAAAACTATACCCAAAACATATGCTAAAGAGTACCAATATATAGAAACAGGACCGATGCTAAAAATAACTGGACTTAAAGACATATTTTACTACAAATTATTCTTAGACAATCTACTTTTCTCACGGTCCCACTCTCTCTGTTTTATAGTTGCTCTCTTATCGTAGAGTTTTTTTCCTTTAACAATAGCAATTTTAGTTTTTGCCAACCCTTTATCATTAAAATAGATAGAAAGTGGCACAACAGTTATTCCAGAGGTTTTGATTTGACCAATTAGCTTATTTATCTCTTTTTTATGCAAAAGCAATTTACGTTCTCTTTTTGGCTTGTGATTCTTTTGGTTTGCAGCTTTATACTCTGCGATATGCATATTGTTTAGCCATATTTCACCTTTTTTTTCAGTAACGTAAGCATCAGAAATGTTTGCTTTTCTTTCCCTTAGTGATTTCACTTCACTACTTAAGAGTATCATACCTGCTTCAAATTCTTCTAAGATAAAGTATTCAAACCTTGCTTTTCTATTTTCTGCAATAACTTCCATATCTAAAGATATCTTTAAGCTTCAATATATTACAGAACTTTTGGTTTAATTCATAACAAAACAATTATCTCAGTAAATGCAAGTTTGGTTAAAAAAGCTCCAATCTTCCTGCAAGTGTAATTTGTTCCACTCTTCCTACTGCCATTTCAGCCCTAGGACTAGCATTACCTGACAAAGAACTTATTACATCTTTGCAGCCCCATTCAATAGCAAAGTGTAAAGGAGCATATCTATTATTGTTCTGTTTACTAACATATGCCCCACTTTCAATTAAAATATCTCTTATACTTTCATGATCGCTAGCAAAATGCAAAGGAGTACGTCCACAACTATCCCACACATTAACACACGCTCCATGCTCAATCAGAGCTCTTACTACATTTTCATTGCCATCTCTAGTAGCAAAATGCAAGGGAGTATTTCTATCATTATCCCACGCATCAACATATGCTCCGTGTTCAATTAGAGCTATTACTATGTTCTCATAGCCACTCTTAGTAGCAAAATGTAGAGGAGTGTGTCCATCATTGTTCTGCGCGTTAACATCTGCTCCACATGCAATTAGAGCTCTTACTACACTTTCATTCCCACCTTCGGCAGCAAGATGTAAAGGTGTACATACATCATTGTCCCACGCATTAACATTTGCTCCACTTTCAATTAAAATATCTAATATGCCTTTGTGGTTCCATTCAGCAGCAAAATGTAAAGGAGTGCATCCATCGCTGTCCCATGCATCAACATATGCTCCATATTCAATTAGAGCTATTACTATGTTCTCATAGCCACTCTTAGCAGCAAAATGCAACAATGTAGTTTCTACAGGATCTAGATCACTATGTGTAGTGAATATATGATTGATATTAAATCCACTATCTTCCCACCTCCGTAAATCAATTCTTTCTAATTTTATTTTTATTCGTTCAACTATGTTGTTCTTGCTTAAACCTGAAGTATCATTTATTTCTTCAAGCATTTTTAGAAAATCATCAAGCGTCATAATCTCCACTACTTATTAAAATAACTTGGTTATTATGTTCTTTGACACAAAAATCAAGAACTTTTTATTTTCCTAAAAAATCATTTAAGTTATACTCCAAATCATGAAAGTCAGGCAAAATATTAAGTTTTTTTCTCTATCATTTGTGATTTTGTCTTCTCTATGGATTACATTGTCTGGTTATTTTGAGCCTTTTTTTATTCTCTGTGGAGTATTTTCTTCTGTGTTCACATTGATTATCTTTAAAAGGTTAATTGATGCTGAAAGTGCCCTTAGTCAAATTCTAAATGATAGTGGTAGGCTGTCACTTTATCAGCTTATAAGTTATATACCTTGGCTAATTTACCAAATTATTTTTTCAAGTATTTATGTAACAAAAAAGGTGCTACGATTCAAATCTACAGTTGAGCCAATTGTTATTGTAAGAGAATGCATAGGACATAATGATAAGACCATTGCATTATTTGCTAACTCGGTTACGATTACTCCTGGAACTTTAACTATCAATGTTGAAAAGAAGCAGAAAACATATTTATCTACCATATGTTTGATAGATAAAGATCTTGAAAGTGGCATTTCTGAAATAGAAGGTAAAGTCTTAAAAATGCTACACCTAGTTAAGTAATTGCTTTAAATAAGTTAACAGCGTCTCTGTATTCTCTTCTTAGGCTTTCAAGCATTTCTTTTGGAAGGCTATCAATAACAGTAGAACATAAATAATTGTACAAATCTTCTAGCCTTGATATGTTATTTTTCTTCTTGCTGTTGAATTTGTACGGAAAAATGCCCTCCATAATTTCAATATCAACAACCTTATTTAAAAATGCATTTTCACTTGTTATGCTTATTCTTGTAAGTATAGTATTAATTTCAGGTTCATTACTCGTATAAATATCTGATAATTCTGCCATTTTAATGACGTATAAAGTTACTACTTTTGATAAACAATTATCAGAATATTCACAATTTTTTATTACCTCCCACTGAGTAACCTGAGACTTGCTTGTTTTTGCATTGCTTGGTAATTTATTCATTGAATTTTCTCCATTTAATTCAGTGTAGTAAATTATACTAATACTTTGTTAAATAAATAATAACGCAGCCATAAAAATATGCATTTATTTACCATAAATTGTATAATATTCCTAAAATTAAATGTTAAAGTTACTTCAAACTGAATGATTTCTTTAATTCCATGTTATCCAGCAGTGTAAAATATTGCTACACAATAGTATTTATTCTAAAATAAACTTTCCTTTTGAGCTATTTTATTAATATCCATTCTTACGGCTGCACTAAAATGAAAAAGATAAAACTCGGAATACTAATTTCAGGTAGAGGATCAAACATGCAGGCTTTAATAGAAGCATGTCAAGATCAGAATTTCCCTGCTGAAACTGTGTGTGTTATCACAAATAATAGTGAAGCTGGAGGCCTTAAAATAGCAAAGCAAGCAGGAGTTTCAGCGTTTGTTGTTGAAGATAAGCCACTTGATACTGATAAAATTCATGAAATACTTGTTCAACATAAGGTTGATTTAATTTGCCTTGCAGGGTTTATGAGAATTATAAAGGCCAATTTCCTGAATAAATGGCATAACAAAGTTATAAATATTCATCCCTCTTTACTTCCGTCATTTAAGGGCCTAAATGCTCAGGAGCAAGCTCTGAAAGCGGGTGTAAAAATTACAGGATGTACTGTGCATTATGTTACTCCTGAAATTGATGCTGGAGCCATAATCGCTCAAGCTACTGTTCCAGTGTTACCAAATGATGATGTTCACAGTCTCTCAGAGCGCATTCTAGCTGAAGAGCATAAGTGTTATGTAAAAGCAGTAAGATCAATAGCAGAAGGTATTAACTATTGACCTTGAGCGTTTCTTCCAACTTCAACAAAAAATAAATTTTCAGGATTCAGTAAAGAACTTGCCAGCTTGTTTACTTTTTCCAATTGAACATCATTAATGATATTTGCATAATTATTTATATGGTTAATATCACGATCATCTATCTGCATACTATCCAGTAACGTTGCTGGGACTCCGCCAACAATATTGCAATAAACCTGAAACTTGAGAAGACTATTTCTCGAAAGCTTCTACAAAAAGAACGGAGAGTTGAATTTATTTATAGAGCTAATGATCAAATAACCATATGTCTCGATGGATAATATATGGTAGAGCTCATGGGCAACAAGAAATTAATAGTGCGGATTAGTTGTAGTTATGAAGTAAATCGATTAGCAGAGTTGTATCTATTAGATGCATATGAAAAATTAGTGTTAAGTAAACCAATAAAAGCGAGCAAAAAGGAAGAAAACTCTGAATATAAGAAAGTAGATTTGAGGACGGTAAAATGGTAACAGTTAGTTTATATGCAAGAGTTTCTTCAGGGAGGCAAGCACAAGAAGATACAATAGCAAGCCAAATTGCTGCTATAGAGAATCAAATTAGTATGGATGGACATAAATTATTAAATGAATATAAATTTATTGATAATGGTTATAGTGGTTCTAACATAATCCGTCCTGGTTTGGAAAAATTACGTGATAAAATAGCAGAAGGTAACATTGATAAGGTTTATATTCATTCTCCTGATCGTTTATCTCGTAAGTATGCATATCAGATGATATTACTTGAAGAGTTTAAGAAATTAGGAGTGGAAGTCATTTTTTTAAATTATCAAATTAGCGATAATCCAGAATGGCTTTGTTGCATAGCACTGATAGGCATGTAAATCACAATGAACTTACGCAGCTAATTTAAATTTAGCCATACCAATATCAGTAAATTTGTTCAGTAAGTAGCACTTAATTAACAGCTCTTTTTCACGATTTACCTCTGATTTATTTTTCAAGCCAAACCCAAATATTTGCTTCAACCTATAGAAAAAGACTTCAATATAAGACCGTGCTCCATACTTAACTTTTTTCTTCCATTCATTAATACCATCTTCATAATTCTCATATGACCTAATTCTACTAATATACTTGTTTCTTTCTGATAAGTAGTCAGCTAAACAAATTTTAGTATCCTTCCTAGGGCGAATAATAGGCACAATATTGTATTTTCTGCATTCTTTATACACACTTTTTATATCATAAGCCGCATCTGCTCGAATAGAACAAATGTTATATTTATCACTGACTTCTTCTAACATATCGCAGACCGGCAAATAGTCTACAGCAACACCACTAGTGTAGTTCATGCTTATTGCTTTCTTATCATTTATGTTTAAAATAACATGTAATTTTCTTACTTGACCATAACCACTGTATTTTCTTTTTCGAATATTAAGCTTACTATGCCCACCGTTATTATTGTAGATACTAACTCTAGTGCTATCTACGGCAATTTCAACATTTTCCAGATCATCTTTATTGCTTCTATGGTCATCAATCTTCAAATTAAGCTTTTTAAATCTTCTGGAAGCTTGTGTATAGCTGATAATCTTAAGTTTTTTGCCTATTTGTACCATATAACCTTTTACAAAACCTACAGCTTGTCTCAAGCCAATTCTAAAAAGATGAACTATTATGTGTATTAAAATTACAACTTTATCACTATAAGTGTTATTGCCACCTGCAACTTTTGGACTATTTTCATACCAATTTTCTATGGCTTGATTAACAAAATGAAAAACATTTCCTCTTTTTTTTAGAAACTCATTATATTCTCTTTGGTTACTTACTCTCATTTTTTGTGGCATAAGTTATACTTGTTTGAAAAATGCCTATTTTACAACAAAATGCGTTAGTAACCATAAGCTTTTCTCCTTACAATAACCTCAACCAACACTAGCTATGCAACAAAGCCATCCAGAATCTCAATTACTATTACAAATGCAAGGTATGATAGCAGAATACGAACGTGCAAAAATCATGGAACGAAGTCGTCGAGGAAAGATTTATGCAGCAAATAAGGGTTGTATAAGTGTAATGAGTGCTGCTCCTTATGGCTATCGTTATATAAACAAAAATACAGAAACAGGACAGGCCTTATTTGAGATTTATGAAGAAGAAGCTGAAGTTGTTCGTAAAGTATTCTCTTGGGTAGGAAGAGAAAGAGCCAGTATAGGAGAAGTATGTCGTAGGCTAAGTGCTATGTCCATTATGACGAGAACTGGAAAAGAGTATTGGGATAGGGCTGTAGTTTTGAGTATGTTAAAAAACTCTGCTTATAAAGGACAAGCAGCTTTTGGTAAAACAAGGTTTGGCGTAAAACTAAAACATATAAGACCGAAAAAAAACTCCTGCGAGCATCCAAAAGATAATTATTCTACTTATCCTGTTCCAAAAGAGGATTGGATTTATATTAAAGTACCTAGTATAGTAAGCGAAGATTTATTTGAAATCGTTCAAGAACAATTAGCTGAGAATAGAAAAATAGCAAGAACAAGACAAAGAGGAGCAAGACATTTATTGCAAGGTTTAGTAGTATGTAAGCTTTGCAATTATGCATATTATGGTACTAGCACTGCAAGGAATAAGGAGGGGAAAAAAACTAATAATCAGGTATATTATCGTTGTGTTGGCACGGATTCATACCGTTTTGGCGGTAATAAAATGTGTAACAACAAATTAATTCGTACAGATACATTAGACATGGCTGTGTGGGAAGAGGTGAAACATCTATTAAAAAATCCGAATAGAATATTAGAGGAGTATAAACGTAGACTTTCAGAACTTAAAAAATCACCACTAGATCAAAAAAGCGCTTTGCTTGAAACACAAGAAGATAAATTAAAACGAGGTATTGCAAGGTTAATTGATAGTTATGCTCAAGAATATATTGATCAAGAAGAATTTGAGCCAAGAATTAAAGCAATGAAACAAAACTTAAAAATGGTTGAAGAACAAAAGAAAAAGATATTTGATCAGAAAAAACTCACACAAGAGTTAACTCTAGTAGTAACAAATTTAGAGGGGTTTTCCTCTAGTATTAACTCAAGTCTTAATAATGCAGACTGGCTAACTAAACGTGATATTATTAGAACGTTAGTTAAGCGAATTGAGATTAATTTTGAGGATGTAAACATCGTGTTTAGAGTAAAAGAGCTTCCAGACTCTTTTCATATGGAAAAAAATCAATGCTTGCAATGTTGTTGTAGGGGTAGTATTCGCATTATTGGATAGAAAAGAGAAGATAAGGTTATTTACTAAACTGGTTTTTGCATCCTTGAATAATTGTTCGTCAATTCCTTCCTCTTTTATTCTGCTAAATGTATCTTTTACTGCTGATATAGCTTTGCTAGCAGTGGAACTATCAGTACTCATAAATCCAGATATAATATTTCCATGCTTATTAGGAACATTACGTGCACTAACACCATAAGTAATACCTAGATTTTGTCTCAACTCTTTCATCAGTATTGAGTTTAGACTCATACCACCAAGCGCATTAATCAAAACACTAGCATTATAGTAATTAGGGTCTTCATATGCTATGCCTTTTTGAGCAAAAAGTATTACACTCTGTGGTATATCCATAAAAACGCTCTTACTTTCTGAAGGCCCAAATTCATTTTTTACAGATACCTTCCTAACTTTCGATCTTTTTGATGGTAACTTAGATAAATATTTATCGAGCAGCGTACTAACTTCTTCTTTTGTTGCACAACCAACAATACTAATAACGATATTATCCTTAGTAAAACTACGCTTTATGTATGTTAAAACATCGTCTCTAGTAATGCTCATTATAGTGTCTAGAGTTCCATATGGATCTCTTGAGTAAGGATGTTTTTTGAACAACAACGTATCCAACTCTTTTGCAGCAATAAAATAAGGATCTTTTTCAAAATTATTAAAGTTTACTTTGGCTTTTTCAAAAACTCTATTCAATCCTTCAGGATCAATTTTAGGACGCATTATAGCATCACTTAGTAGTGAAATTGCATCCTCTAGATTCTCAGATAAAGTGTTTAATGAAACCCTAAATGCTTCTAAACCAGCAGTAAAATTTAAACTAATTCCTTTATCCTCAAGCTTTTTTACAAAATCTTTGGCATCATTTTTTCCTGCTCCTTCTTGAATTACAAGAGAAGTAAACCAAGCAAGCCCCTGCTTTTCTGCACTTTCATACACACAACCTGCATCTTTGAATGATACATTGAGTGAAACTTTTGGTAGATCAAGGTTTTCAACAAACAAAAACTTAAGCCCTTTATTAGTAGTAACCTCCTCTATATTTAGGTAGCTGCTCGCCTGCAAATTAAAGACCGGACAGAAAAAAAAGTAGAAATACAAACTTACTTATTCTCATCATTATTACCTCCTTTTGGTAGTAGACGACCAACTAATTTATTAGTAGAAAAGATAGCGTGAACTTTATTATTTACATCCTCTAGATTGACATCATTAATTTTGCTATATGAAATGTCTATTTCATCAAGTGGGATACCTAGTGCTAGACGTGGTATATAAAACATTGCTACACTAGTTAAATCAGATAGATTATCAAACTGTGCTGCTTTGTATTTAGACTTTGTGCTTTGCAACTCTTCACTTGTTATTCCTTCAGAGTTAAAGTGATTAATAGAATTTTCTAACTCTCTTGCAACAGCATCCAAATTCACCCCGCTTTTTGGAGTTACCCGAATCTCAATGTAACCATTACTAAAAGCTAAGCTATTATAATAAGCAAACACTTCTACTGCTACATTCTTATCTAGAACTAAATCTTTATATAGCTTACTAGACTTGCCATTCCCCAAAACATCAACTGCCAAATCAACAGGAAAAGTTTCACTTATTTGCTCAAATAAAGGAACACTATAGCGAAAGTATAAAACTGGCTCTTTTACTTCAGTGCTTTCTAAAATTACCGATATATCTGCATTATGTATTGAATCTTGGTTCGGATAATGCTTAACTACAGGCTCAGCTTTAATTGCACCATATTTTTCCTTTGCTAATCCCGCTACTTCTTCAAATTCTACATCACCAACAACGAGCAGTATAGCATTACCTGGATGATAATAGTTATCATGAAACCTTGTTATGTCATCTTGATTGTAAGTTTTAATATCGCTCTCCCAACCAATAACAGACCTACCATAGCCATTACGATAAAATGCACTGTTCATTTCCTCCCATAGTAAAGCTTCAGGATTATTATCAAATCTCATCTTTCTTTCTTCTAATACGATATTTTTTTCTCTATCTATTTTGTCTTGAGTAACATCAAAATTGCCCATTCTATCTGCTTCAATTTCCATTGCTAGTGGTAAATCTTTTTTGAGAACTAATTCGTAGTAGCAGGTGTATTCTTTAGTGGTAAAAGCATTAAATTGGGCCCCAATGCTGCCCAAAGTGGATTCTATGTCTTTAAATTTTCCTGTAGTTTCAAACATTAAGTGTTCAAAGTAGTGAGCCAAGCCTGCTTTGCCAATTGGGTCATCCATTCCCCCAACTTTATATATTATTGCATGAAAAACAGCTGGAATTCGGTGATTAGGTACTACATAAACATCCAATCCGTTACTGAGCTTAGCATGCTTTATGATTTCAGCTTCCAAAGAAATCGGACAAATGAAAAAAAACACAGATAGTATAAAAAAACTAAAGAATTTGCGAAGCATTATTTCATTCCTCATTTTGCTTAGAGATAGACCTATCATATATATACCACTTATATAACAATGTACACATTCCACAAACTATAGATAGATCTGCTAAATTAAAGGCTGGCCAATACCAATCATTGATATGAAAATATATGAAGTCATATACAGCTCCCCAATAGATTCTATCAATTACATTTCCGATCGCTCCACCAATCATCAGAGAAAAACTAAGGTAAATTGACTTATCATTAGATTTATATATCAAGTATGCAAGTATACCAATTATTAATATTGAACATGCTGAAAAAAAGAAGCTGCCATGCGGCAGAGTACTACACATTCCAAAGCTAATTCCTGAATTCCAAACTTCAACTAATTTCATAAAACTAGTAATCTCGATTGACTCCCCCTCATCAATCAAAGAGTTTATATACAATTTACTTGTTTGATCGAATGATACTATAATCAATATAATAACTAAACATATCCTTTTCATAAATTTATCTTTAACTGGTAAGCCTTCATTATATCACGATCTATCTGTTTTGTTAATTCGTTAATACTATGGAATTTTTTTTCTGCCCTAATAAATTTTAAAAGTTGTATATCAACCTTAAAATTGTATACATTTTCGTTGAAGTCAAATATATGCATTTCTACTATAGGTTTTTTTAAGTCCTTAAATGTAGGTCTCATACCAATGTTGACTACTCCATATAGCCAACTTGAACTATTTTCAGAAAATGCAACTTTGGCGTAATATGTACCAAACTTAGGTTTTATCATGTAATCTTCTATCGGAATGTTTATGGTTGGAAACCCTATTTCTCTACCTCTACATGCACCTTTTGTTACAATACCAGAAACTTGATAAGACCTACCAAGCAATTTATTAGCAATTTCTATTTCTCCTTTTTGTAAACACTCCCTGATTGAGGAAGAAGAGCAAATTTTTCTATCGATTATCAATGGCTCTAATTTAGTTAAAGAATATTCATACATCTGAGAATATTTTTCTAGAGTTAATATGTTACCCAATCGTTTGTGACCAAAAGTACAACTTTCTCCAACAGTTATATGTTTAGCACCATACTTCTTTACCAAAATCTTACCAATAAAGTCATCGCAGCTAACCTCAGAAAAACCTCTACTAAAATTAATAATATACAAGTAATCTATACCATAGCTGCTGATTAGTTCCTTTTTTTGTTCTTGATCTATTAACCTAAAATTGTTCCTACTAAATAAAACAGTTGATGGGTGAGGCTCAAAAGTTAAAACTGCAGAGGGTAATCCTCTTTCTTGTGCTACCTTCTTTAGATTGGAAATTGCAAACTTATGTCCTAAATGAACGCCATCGAAATTTCCGAAAGTTAGTGCCACATTATCTTTTATCCCTTGCTCACAGTTGTAAATAATTTTCATACAATTTGATATTTTATATATATTTTTTATATATAATAGTTGTATTTTATAAACTATGGAGATAAATCGTGAAAAACACTAAAGGAAAAGTTGTAATATATGTGAAGAAGTACTGCCCATTCTGCAAGAAAGCAAAAGAGTTATTGGATGAAAAAGGTGTGAAATACGAAGAAATTGATGTACTTAGAAACTCGGATTTGTTTGACGGTATAAAATCAAAATATAACGTCAGGACAGTTCCACAAATTTTTATTACTGATGAAAATGGTGATTATGTACATCATATTGCTGGATGTGACAAATTGATGGATCTTGAAAAAGAAGGAAAGTTGGATAATATGTTAAATAACAATGAAGATAGCATTAATGCAACAGCTTACACAAGCGGCAGTGATGAACACGAGGAATGTAATATAATACATAATGAAGATTTTATGTGATTTTTTTGTCTTACTGTTGCTGGCATACCCACTTTAAACAATTTTTAATGAATTAAAAATACAATTCATCTAGTGAGTTTTTTTAGTGGGAAAAAATGATAAAAAATATTATAATTGTTAGCAAAAACTTAATTAGTATTGAATTAATTAACAAACAAGATTTAGAGAGTTTCATCAAGATTTTCACAGTGCTTGATAAGCATATAGCAGCTAAAACTCTTTTTACAGAAGAAGTGACAATAGAGTATAAACAACACAATTGCATAGAAGTTGTTGAATTGATAAAAGATACAGGTTTTACATATCATGATGTTGAGAATATGTTAAATCACCTAAGTAATCATGGAATGAAAGTACCAAGTAGCGTTATAGCAAGCACCCTTTCTTCTTCATACAATCACGCACTTGAGTCTAAGGATGTAGCATTTGCCTGTTCTAAAGGGTTGCCACAATTTTACATCAGGGTAAATAAGAATACCTTTATAATGACTCCTATAAGTGAAGAGAATCTGGAATTGAATTCGCAAAATAGCAAAATGCTTATAGAGTCATTAAAGAGCGAAAAAAGCACTTATGATTGCATAGTGGAAGAAAATATCATCAAAGTTATAGTGCATTCTGAAATACATCAGGCTATAAACTCGATTATAAAATCACTGATAAAGTCTTGCCTTTTAGCAAGAGATGAAGAAGAAAAATTCAAAGAGAAATTGAGACAACTTGCTTTTAAAGATCAAGCTTTCGTTGAGTATTCTAGCATCAAAACCATTCATAGATATCCGAATAACCATCCTCTGAGAAAGCATGAAAGTGTTATTAAAGATATAGAAAATATTTTATGTGATTTCATAATAAATGAGAACAGCGGGTTTGCTATAGAGCGGTTAAATAGACTGGGCTCAGAAGTCTCTCCAAATACTCCAAGAATCATCACTAAAACTATAGATAAGCTTGTTAAGTTTCACTAAAATGTTGTTGGAATGGTTTTAGCCAATGTCTACATATATCTGATTTTTACTGATTGAGTGGAGCAATTGAGCTGCTCTCTGTCATCCCAGCGTTTAACACTGGGATGATTTCGTTGTATGGTATCTTATATAGTGTTTTACAAATTCACATAGCTATTTCAAATTTACCCATATCAATGTCAGTAAATTTATTGAGAAAATATCACTTAGTTCTTTAAATGTAACCGTTCACGGAGATAAGGTGGTTTACAAAGTAAGTATAAAAGTGTAAAGAGATAGGAAGCTAAATATGGAATGGGTAAATGACAACAGTGCTGCAAGAAAAGGTTGTAGCAGAAAACGCTAATCTCAAGGAAGAAATAAAAGCACTGATCAGAGAAAATGATAGCTTGAAAGCAAAAATAGTTGAATTAGAAGACAAATTGGGCTTAAATTCGCAAAATTCTCATCGCTGCCACCATCACGAGATATATATCGTAAGAAAGCAAAAAAGAAAAGTGATAAAAAACCAGGAGGTCAGCCAGGACATAAGGTGCATAAGCGTGAATTAATGGCTGCAGACGAGGTAGTGAGATGCACAATTGATACAATTTGTATGTGTGGAGGTAAGATTACTTTAGAAGATGAAATTATTCATCAGAAGGCAGAGTTGCCAGAAATTAAGCCAATTGTAACTGAGTACAGGTTGCAAAGAGGACATTGTAGCAGTTGTGTTAAAAGTCAATAGAAAAATTGATGTAGCTGTGAATAAGTACTTAAAATTTGTGTGGGCGTACTTATTCACAGCTATGCTATTGCTATATAGAAGCAGTTTTAGGGCTATACTCCTCAGTAAACAGTCTACCGTCTCTTACTAAAGAGTTAGCAAGGATAAGTAATTTTCTCATTGCAGCAGTAGAGGTAACTTTATATGGTTTTTTATATTGATTGTATAGCCTATCAAAGAAGATTTTTATATAAGAATTGTACCTTTGCGCACTAAGAATGCACATATGTAAAACCTTTCTAATTTGTGATCTACCACCCTGAATACACCTTTTTCCCTTACTAAAACCACTATCTCGATTAAAAGGTGCAACTCCGGAAAGGCTGGATATTTCTTTATGTTGGAGAGTTCCAAGCTCGGGTAGATAACAAATAAAAGTAATAGCTGTTATTGCACCTACACCAGGTATACTAGTTATTGACATGTACTTTTTTTTAAGCTCTTGATTTTTATCGACTAATTCCATTACCTCATCTTCTAAGACTTGAATTTGATTTTGTAAAACTGCAAGTAGCTCTTCCATTTGTTTGATTATAGATAAATCGGTTACTTGATGAGCTTGGGTTTTTTGTATTTTTGCTATTTCTACTAGTTGATTCCTGCGAGATAATTTTTGCTTCAAACAGTCAATACTACTAACTTTTAAAGGAGTGACACGCATGTCTGTATTACTAACATAACGTGAGATGATGCTACAGTCTATTTTATCAGTTTTAGTAGCAATACCAAGGCTTTTTGCATAATCTCTCACCCATCTTGGTTGAATGACATATACTTCAAAACCATGGCTTAATAAAGTATAAGCACATAATTTTTCGTACCCACCAGTTGCTTCAAGTCCAACTTTGGTTACGTTATGTAAACGCAAAAAGTCGATTATTTGATCAATAGCTTGAACGTTATTTTCAAATACTTTATGATGTCCAAGTGGATGAATATGGATATCTAGTTTATTTTTGCTAATATCAATGCCAGTAATAATATTTGATAAATTCATAATCCCTCCATAAATAATGTGTATACTGCATTTTCCACCCTTATATACGAGCCTAAAAGCTCAACCAGTTGTTCGGAACTTTCAGTATAATAAACCAGAGAGGAGAACCTTGCTGCAAAACGGTCCTTATGACCAAGAGTATGTACGGTTCCTCCTCTCTGCGTGTCTTTATACCGCCATTTCGTGACATTTATAAAGACTTGTTTTTAACATATAAGAGTATGTAATAAAAGAATTACAGCAAATTTACCCGAAGGTGTTGCAAGAGATTTTCTAGGACCCAATGCTAAAACAGTTATAAGCAGCCTTAGCGGCTTTTTTATTAACTCAAAAAGAGAGGTACAGCAAATTTTGGGCAGTATTTTTAATCTAAATATAAGCCTTGGTTTAGTCTCAAATACTGAACGCAGGGTATCGAAGAAGTGTGCATCTGAATATGAGAAAATGAAGGAAGAGTTGCAAGGAAGCGAGTATTTGCATATAGACGAAACAGGGCACAGAAATCAAGGAAAGAGAGGCTGGAGTTGGGTAATAACAAACAAAGCGTTGACACTTCTGAAGGTAAGCGAGTCTCGTGGTAAGAAGGTGTTGAAGAGTTTACTGCCAGAATATGATGGTATAGTTGTGAGCGATAGATACGCTGTATACAATTACTTCAATCGTGAAAATAGACAGATATGTTGGGCACATCTGGCAAGAGATTTTGAGAGATTTGCCCATAGTAAAAATGTTGAAGTGAGCAAAATTGGCCAAGCACTAAAATCGCTCAGCAATAAGGTGTTTGTAGTAGATAAGGCAAAAAAACAAAATTTGATAGATAATTTGAGATTTTATCGACTGGTGCGAAAAATTCGGAAAAGGGTAAAACATTTTTTACGTAAAATGACGAGGGTTGCAAATAGCACTCAAGCTTCAAGAATGGCCGCTAAGATGTTACGATCTGAGGATATGATGTGGAAGTTTTTAAGAAAACCTGAAGTGATAGAAACAACTAATAACCTTGCAGAACGGCAAATTAGACGGTACGTAATTTATCGTAAAAACAGCTTTTTCACCTGGTCAGAACGTGGAGAAAGATTCGTGGAAAGAATGTTGTCGATATTTTTGACATCACGTCTAAATGGCCAGAACCCCTTTCAAAAGCTACAGAATCTAGTAGCTGTCACTGCTTAGTTCTTTAATTCATTCTCACAATCCGTGAACGGTTACCTTTAAATTTATGTTTTTGGATGTATATTAATCATTTATTTTCAAAGCCTCAATAAAAGCATTTTGTGGGATGTTTATGTTTCCTACAGAATGCAATCTTTTCTTACCTTTCTTCTGCTTTTCAAGCAGCTTCATCCTTCGTGTGACGTCTCCACCATAGAGCTTAGCTGTTACATCTTTTCTATACGGGTTAATCGTTTCTCTAGCAATAATTTTTCCGCCTACTGCCGCTTGAATCGCGATTTTATATTGCTGGCGTGGTATCAAGTCTTTCAAACGTGCACATATTTCACGGCCTCTTTTTTCTGCCCTGCTTTTATGAACAATGCAGGCTAACGCATCCACAGGTTCTCCATTAACTAAAAAACTTAATTTATCTATCTGACTTTCCTGATAATCGGATATTTCCCAATCTAAACTTGCATATCCCTTGGAAATTGATTTTAGTCTATCGTAAAAATCAAAAACAACCTCAGACAGCGGTAATTTATACTTCAGTAGTGCTGTTGTCGTATTACCAACATAAGATAAATCCTGCTGTTCTCCTCTCCTCTCTTCACACAGAGATAGAATCTCTCCTAAATATTGATCAGGTACCATTATAGTTGCAGTGATCCACGGTTCTTCCACTATTTCAATTTTTGTAGGGTCTGGCATATCGCTTGGGTTATGGATATTTAAAACTTTACCATTTTGTGTTGCAACTTTATATATAACACTCGGTGCAGTTGCTGTTAGATCTAAATCAAATTCTCTTTCGAGTCTTTCTTGAATGACTTCAAGATGTAGCATTCCTAAGAAACCGCAACGAAATCCATAACCTAGGGCATTTGACGTTTCAGCATCAAATGTAAAACTAGCATCATTTAAATGTAATTTTTCTAGTGCTTCCCTTAAATATTTAAAATCATCTGTGTTATTGGGAAAAATACTGCAAAATACTACAGGATGTACTTCTTTAAAGCCAGGTAATGCCTTGCTGCACGGCCTTTTCTCTTCAGTAATAGTGTCTCCTACTTTGCAGTCAGCTACTTCTTTCATTGAAGCAGTTATAAAACCAACTTCACCTGCTGAAAGTTCACCAGTCATAACTTTTTTAGGAGTGAAAATACCGATATTATCGACCTGATATGTAGCATTATTAGACATCATAACGATTCTCATGCCTTTTTTTAGTACTCCATTTTTAACTCGCACTAAAATTACTACTCCTAGGTAAGGATCATACCAACTATCAACTAAAATTGCTTGCAGTGGAGCATTTGTATCACCTTGAGGAGCGGGAAGTTTTGTCACTATAGCTTCAAGTACATCCTTTATCCCAAAACCAGTTTTTGCCGATATCAAAATTGACTCAGTTGCATCAATTCCGATTACCTCTTCAATCTGAAGCTTTATCCTTTCTGGATCTGCAGCAGGAAGATCGACTTTATTAAGCACAACTATTATCTCATGATTATTGTCAATTGCCTTGTAGACATTTGCCAGAGTCTGAGCTTCAACTCCTTGGCTGCTATCTACTACCAAAAGTGAGCCTTCACATGCGGCTAAGCTTCGGCTGACTTCATATGAAAAGTCAACATGACCTGGTGTGTCCATGAGGTTGAGGCAATATTTATTACCATTATTTGCAGTGTAATTGAGTCTTACCGTTTGTGCTTTGATTGTGATTCCGCGTTCACGCTCTATATCCATTGAGTCAAGTACCTGATTGGTCATTTCCCTTGTCTCAAGACCGTTACATTCTTCTATCAAACGATCAGCAAGAGTTGACTTACCATGATCTATATGTGCTATTATTGCAAAATTTCTTATATTGTTCATAGATCTACTTATTTAAGTAGATCTATTTTACATTTTAAGTATTACAAGAGCAATTACTTATCTTCCTTTTTGCTGAAAACATTAAGCTGGCGTCTGTACTGGTCGGAAGTATTCAGTAGTTGATGATTGACTCAGTTTGCTACTTTCCTCATTCTTTTCCTGGTTGCATGTTTTTACTGCATCAGCAAGGCTTAGGTAATCATTACCAACTTTAATTCTTACATCTTTATTTTCTTCTAAATCTTTATCATCTGGCTTATCACTTGCTATTTTAATAGTGCCATCGCTATTAGCACTTAATATAATGATAAATTCCCTTTCATCTATATACCAATTAAACTTTATTCCATATTGAGCTGCAGTACCTAAATTATAACACCTCACTCCATTTTTATCTACAAAGCCACAGACAACTTCTTCTTGATCGCCATTTAAAATACGAATTTCATGAATATTGTTTTTTTTACGAAAATCATTATTTAAAAACTCGCTTATCTCAATATTTATGCTTTTACTGTTGTCTTTTAGATTGATTACTGCATCACACAAACTACAATTATCATATTTTTCAATTGATACTGCATCAATAGTGCCGTTTTCTATATACTTTCTAAACTTTTCTTCAATTTTCTTTTCTAATTCTTCTTGCCTTGCTTCATTTTGTTGTTGCATTCCTTTTAGCTTTTCTTCCATTTTTTTCTGAAGTGATTCGATATCACAAATTAACGTGGATTCATCAATGCCGAGTATCACGTATTCTTGGCCCAATCCTGTCTTCAATCCTTCAATTATGATTACCATCTCTAAGATAGACCCTAAGTTTTGATAATGTATATTAATTTTTCACTACTTAGGCTACCTCGATTGCTATCCCAGTCGATAGCAATGTTAGTAAACATAGAATTAAGGCCTTCATAAATATCTTTCAATAGACTTGATTTCTCTGAGTTTATTCCATCACGTTTAATACTACTAACATAATCATTAAATGACTTTATTTCTTCAGAATATGTAAAGACACTGTACAGTTCTTTACGTGTTACTCTATCTTGTATTTTTTGTTTTATTTTTTTTAATATCTCACTACTAATACATTTTACCTCATAAAACTATTCAATATTATATACATAAACATTAGGGAATGTTAGCACTTTCTATATGCTTGCGCACTTCCTATTATTCCTTTAACATAGCTGACACTTTTTTTGAATGAGAAATCACTTTATTAATCATATAATTCTCATGATTGTTACCTATTTTAGGCAATTCATACAAATAATTTACCATTATCCCGGCTGACTGACTAATGCCTTTTTCAGAAGTATCAGCCATCCAGTTTAGTTGTTTTATTGATGCACCATTGCTTAAATGAAAGTGTGCGACCGGATCATAAGCACCACCACTACTGCTTTTAACCTTTAGCAAATAGTGTGCACAAAGTTTCAGTAGGGACTGTTTTTCGCATTCAATGTTAGTTTTTATGCTTTCTAAAATTTCTGTACCTGATTGTTTTATATTAAGCTTACCTAATAAAGCTACGTCTTGATTTTTTAGCCATTTTGTAAATCCAGGAACTGGAGAAAGAGTTGCATACACTTTTACGCTTTTAAATTCTTGCGATAGTTTTTCTACGACTCTCTTTATTAAAAAGTTACCGAGGCTAATTCCAGATAAACCAGTTTGAGTGTTTGATATTGAATAGAATATAGCAGTACTTGCACTGCTTGGGTCACTTGAGGGCACTGACTCATCCAAAAGGTGTTGAATACTATCTGAAATCTCATTCATCAATGCAACCTCTACAAAAATTAGAGGTTCGTTTGGTATTTTGTAATGAAAGAAAGCAAAACAGAGACGATCAGAATCTAGCCTATTTTTTAGGTCACCCCAAGAAGAAATTTTATGTACAGCTTCATATTTTATAAGTTTTTCCAACAATGATGCAGGTGAATCCCAGGTGATTTGATGAAGATCAAGTAAATCAACATCAACCAAAGTACAGAGTATATTTTTTAATTCATTTTCTAGTGGGTTTAGATTTTCATATTGGTTCTTTAGCTTAAGCACATCAGAACGCATATCAACAATAAACTTAAGACCTTCTGGTAAGGAGATAAACTGCTTCAATATTTTAGAGCGTGGTGATTCAAGGACTTTTATTAAGTCTTGTTCAAACTTATAGCTCGACTCAGAATCTTGATTTTTCTTATATACTTTTATTTCTTCATCTATTTTCGTTTTATCCGGATTGAACTTTTCTGCCAGGGTTTGTAAAAATTTTATTTGACCTGCCTCTGATAAACTCAAGTACAAATTACCAAGAGATACTGTGTTCTTACGTGCTGAGACTTCACCCCCCTTTGGGTTTAAGCATTCGTTCATCTTCAAGACTAAACTATCGACATCGCGACTACTACTTAAATCAGGGTTAATATTGCCAACCCATGATCTTACAGCGTTTGCTACTTCACCTAGTATCTTAAAAAAGCTCTTTGGTGCTTTCTGATCTTCAACTTTCACTATATCAGTTTTTGCTAATGATTCTTTTGTCATATTTCCTTTTATCGTGTATCTATCTTAATTTAAAGAAAAATCTTAGTCTACAAAGAAGGCATATACTTTCATGGTACAACTATTTTATAATCTATTTAAAATTTTCGTAAAGAGAGTTAGATTTTTAATTTTATTATTCTTCTTATAAAAGTACTTTTATTATAAAAATGACCTTTTTTCTCTTCCTTTTTCGGGTAAGGCTGATTTTTTAATTACCTAGGCGAAGTTACTTAATTTTTACACATCTATTGTAAAGTACAAAATCTGACTTTGGAATGAAAATGCTAGCTGATGCTTGGACTTTATTGATACTTACGCTACTTGAAACTATACTTGGTATAGACAATTTAATCTTTATTTCTCTAGCAATAGATAAGGTGCCAAATCTGCTGAGAGAAAGAGCCCGCCTTATAGGTTTTGGCTTGGCGCTATTGATGCGTTTTGTAATACTATTTTTTACATCATATATATTATCAATGCAAAAGCCTATATTTCACACTGTATCGCTGGATATCTCAGTAAAGGATTTGCTTATGATTGCAGGAGGATTATTCCTTATTGTTAAAAGCTCTATAGAATTATGGAGCGACATTTTTGTACATAAGGAGAACCAAACAAAGGCAAACGTTAAATCACAATTTTTTTTAGTTGTGCTACAAATTATATTAATAGATTTAGTTTTTTCGGTTGATTCGATATTAACTGCCATAGCATTAACTCACAATATGATAATCATTGCCATAGCATTTACATTTTCCATACTAGCGATGCTATTTTCATCAAGTTATACCGCTCAGGTAATAAAATCCAACCCAAGCTTAAAAGTAATTGCCATTCTATTTATTTTACTCGTCGGTGTATATCTAACACTTGAAGGGCTTCACATAGAACTACCAAAAGCATATTTGTATTCTTCATTTATGTTTGCATTGCTTGTGGAAGTTATAAGCAAAATAAAGAAAATACAGCCTTGAAACTATTTTACACGAAGCAAAAATCCAATCAGTGCGTGACGTACAACTGTGCGAATATTTTCTAGCAGGAAGGTGTCATTCAGCTTCGGTGTCATCCCAATGCTTGACACTGGCATCCAGTCCTTTTATACAAAAAACGTTGTAAAGTGTTTACCAACTTAATGCCCAATCTGGATGCCAGTGTCAAGCACTGGGATGACACCATCATAAAGGAACTAGTGTTAGCTACTTGAATGATATTACATAGATATGCTTTAACTTAACCCAACTTTTAAATTTTTCGCTGTTAGTACTAATGATTCATCAAAGAAGCTATTAATATCACCAATACTATCTATATTTTTCACACTGATAGATTGGTCAATTCTTTTAACTAGATTAGATAAAACTTTGTTAGGGCCAACTTCAACAAACTTATTAGTGCCATGGCTTATCATATATAAAACCATCTCTCTCCATCTTACTCTACTTACAACTTGCTTAGCGAGCAAAGCTCTTATGATCTCTGGATCACTTTCTTCCTTAGCTGTAACGTTTGATACAAAAGGAATCGAAGGGCGAGTTATGTTGATGCTTTTTAAAAATTCCAGAAGTTTTTCATCAGCAGGTTTCATAAAAGATGAGTGAAAAGGCCCACTAACTTGTAATTTTATCATTTTCTTGACACTTGAGTTTTTGAATAAATCAGGTAAGACCTCAAGAGCCTCTGCAGTACCACTCACCACTACCTGCCCACCACCATTATCGTTTGCAATTTCACAATCAATTTGAGCTGATTTTAATATACCTTCTACTTCACTTATTTCTGCTCCAAGTAGCGCAACCATTCCACCTTTACATTTCAGTGAAGCTTCATGCATTGCTTCGCTACGAACTTTTAGCAATTTGACTGCAGACTCAAGCGTCAATGCCCCTGCAGCACACAGCGCTGTATACTCGCCAACTGAATGCCCACAAACATACTGAACGCTGTAAAGAGATTCACCAAATACGTGCTTCATAACACGTAGCGTTGCAATTGACACTGCCATTATAGCTGGCTGAGCGTTTTCCGTGATGGTTAATTTCTCAATAGGGCCATTGAAAATCAAATGAGACAGCTTTCTACCCAATATGTCATCTACTTCATCAAATACGTTCCTTGCAACTGAAAATTCATCATATAAGCTCTTTCCCATTCCTACAAATTGGGAGCCCTGACCAGGAAAAGCAAAAATCATAAAAAATTTTTCATTCTTCATTGAGAATACTACTTTATTTATTTTTTGTCAATATTTCACAATAATGATTGACCAAATGAACCAGATTCACTAAAATCTTAGCTGGTAAGAAATTTGTAAGAACAATGGCAGAAATCGATTATCACAAAGTTACTATAGTTATGACAGATGGTCAAGAGTTTGAAACTTATTCCACTTATGGAAAAGAAGGTCAAAGAATAAAGCTTGATAGAGATCCTCTTACTCATCCTGCATGGACTGGAAGTTTGACAAGCGGTTCAGGGGAGAAGGATAGTAAAATAGCTAAGTTTAATGATAAATACGGGAGTCTTTTTTAGTTCCTCCCCTCTTTATTTAACATGTATAAATATAAAAATGTAGGCTATATTGCTTCTTCGCTACCCAAGTCTCAGGAAGTATCTAAACTACTACAGAAACTCAATTTTATCAATATAGCAGAAGCAGGTAAGCATGAAGTTGATCTGCTGATAGTTGTTGGTGGCGATGGTTTTATGCTACGCACCCTACACAACTACGTCATAGGAAATAAAGATATACATGTGTATGGAATAAATACCGGTAACGTCGGATTTTTGATGAATAAATGCTTTGAAGATCTAATTGATCATATAGAACATGCAGTTCCTACTCAGCTAACTTTACTAAAAATGGAAGCCACAGACATAAGTGGCAAAAAACACCGTTACATCGCAGTAAATGAAGTGTATGTCTTTAGAAATGCAAATCAAATAGTGGAGATGAATATTACCATTAATGATAAGCTAAAAGTAGAAAAATTCAGAGGAGATGGCATAATATTGTCTACTCCCACAGGCAGCACTGCATATAACTTCTCTGCCGGTGGGCCAATCTTACCACTTAATTCAAATTTACTTGCACTGACTTCCATCAATAGCTACTACCCAAGGAGTTGGAATGGAGCGCTAATCTCAAATGATACAATAGTGCAAATTGATATCAACGACGTGGAAAATCGTCCAGCACTTGTAGTATCAGATTACAAGGAATTTCACGACATATCGCAGGTAAAAATACAGAAAGATCACGAAAATACAGTCACTCTACTTTTTGACAAAGATTGCCCTTTGAATGAAAGGATCTTTGATCAGCAGTTCTTATACTAATATTTATTCTTAAATTAGTATTCACTATATCTTAATAACTATAGCGTAATCAACATAACATTGTAATTAATTTTGGAGCGAATATGCCTGGATCAGGAAATAAAGATAACGTCACACTGCTTTCTCATACAGCAGTGAGTGAAAATAGTAAAGCAACTTCACCAACACCAACTCCCAGAACAAGTACTCCAAAACAAGATGGCAAAAACACAAATCCATTTGAAGAAGCAGGAGAAGCTACCTCGAATAAGCCATCACCTATTCTACCAACTAATCAAGCTTCACAACTTGATGAAACACCCCCTCTCCTTCCGCCAAAAAATCAAGCTTTACGAGATGGAAATTCACTTGATACTCAAATACCACTATCCTCTTCTTCTCAAGAAAAAGAAGGATCTACTTATGTAGAGTTGGGTTTATCCACTTCAGGAGGATCGGTTCGCAATGGATCAGAAAGTGTTACTTATGCAGCTATAGATGAAAGAAAAAAAACTCCCAAAGAGAATGTGGATAATAAAATAGATAACCCAACTCTAAGCAGATCACCTTCTGAAGGAACAATATATAGCGAACCTTGGGATACAAAAAAAACTAAGAACAATATCCTTAAAGGAATGAGTGAAAGTAGCGATACACCTTCAACTTCTCCGCCATCATACACGAGCAGAAGTAGCTCTCAAGAGTCTTCGCCTACAGATAGGGAGTTTAAACTGCAAAAAAACAGATTATGGCCCAAAGCGCAGTATGCTATGCAGCAGAAAGGTGTTATAATTTTTGGTGCGGCCGCTATCGTGCTTGGCACATCTACAGCTTTAGTATATTTACAAGATAAAGCAAAATTTATTGCGTTCTTTACAAACAGTCCGCTCTATACCATCGTACCGATTATTGCAGTTGCTTCATTGTTTGCAATTAGCCCAATGCTGCTTGGAATAAAACAGTTTGTAAATACCAAAGAATATCAAACTCAAGAAAAAAATGCAGATGAAGTTTTAGACAATGTTTTTAGGCATCAGCCAAAAGGTAAAGTTATAAAGTCTGTAAGGCTGGAATATAGCAATGGCACTCATTCAAATTTTGTATTTAATGCTTGGAAATCTGAAAAAGGATTCGTCAATATTGATGAAAAAGTAATCAGTAAAACTAATAAAATAGAGTCTGTAATTAACAATAGGCCACTATTTACTGCATTATTAACTGGTGTAGTTGCTGCAAATATAGCGCTCCCTTTATTGCTTTATGCAGAAGGTGGTGTTAATAATATACAAAAATTTTACCAAAACCCTTTGACCAATAATATAAGATTATTACCACTTACAGGCTTAGGTATATTTGCATTACTAGCTGTATATCTTGGCGTGCATTACTATAGAAAAACAAATTGCACTAATCTTGTATATTCTGAAGAAACGATTGATCCTGAAAATGTTAATGGGAAATTCATTAAGGAAATAAAACGAGAAAGAACAAATGTTCTTGGAGAAAATCATAGTAAAGACGCTAAACGCAGCAGTTTAACACTTGAGCAGGTTGTAGTTCAATCTCACAATTATAAGGATGCTATCTATAGTATAGGTGAATGAAATAAATCTCCTACAATGTCCATTGATTGGAATTTTTACACTTGCTAAGACCTTGCTATTTTGATAGCTTGAGATGATGACAAGGAAGGGGTTTGTTTATGAAAAAAGTTTTAGTATTTATACCTTTAGTAGCAGCTATATTGATAGTCGTTAATTTTTTATATAAAAATAGCGGAATTGATGATTCACAAGTAGTAAACGTTTATTCATCACGTAAAGAAGAATTAGTACATAGTTTATTTGATGAATTTACAAAAAATACCGGTATCAAGGTACGTTATATAATTGATGATTATTCCCAATTGCTTTCACGTATGGAAAATGGTGGTGAAGCTGATTTGTTTTTAACTGCAGATGCAGTGAATTTGATTTTAGCCAAAAAAAGAGGGCTCTTATCTCAAGTGGATTCAGAGACTCTAAAAAATGCCATACCTGCAAAATTTAGAGATAATGAAGATTATTGGTTTGGCCTCACAAAAAGAGCTAGAATATTGGTTTACAATAAAGAATCAGTAGATCCTAAGGAATTAAGTACCTATGAAGATTTAGCGAATGAAAAATGGAAAGGGAAAATATTAGTACGCTCTTCCACAAGTCCATATAACCGATCATTGATCGCTTTTATGATTGCAAAAAATGGTTTTGAAAAAACAAAAGAATGGGTGAGTGGAATTGTAAGCAACATGGCAAGAAAACCAAGCGGTGGTGACACAGATCAAATTTATGCTGTAGCCGCTGGTGAAGGCAATGTTGCAATAGTAAATAGCTACTACTTTGCAAGAATCCTTTCATCAGAAAATAAAAAGAATATCACAGAAAAGTTAGGAGCTTTCTTTCCTAATGATGGTGTAATGGTGAATATTAGTGGTGCAGCAGTAACAAAAAACGCAAAACACAGAGAAAATGCCATAGCTTTATTGGAGTTTTTTGTAAGCAAACAGGCTCAAGAGCTATATGCTAAAAAAAATCAAGAATATCCTATTGTTGAAGGTATTGAAACTTCTGATGTGTTAAAATCTTGGGGAAATTACCTACAAAGTACTCTGCCTATAAGTGAGCTTGAGAAGCATCTCTTTGAGGCTGTTATGATAGCAGATGAATGTAAGTGGAAATAAAATTTTATAGCTTCCTTCTACTTTACTTTACAGTTGTGTAATTGAAATTAAGAAAGTAGAATAAGCTCAAAAAAGGAGCTATGGACAAGAGAAGGAATTTATTAAATATCTCAGACCTCACAATCGGTGATGTAGAAAATATAACTAAATTAGCCAACCAATACCTTGAAGAAAAAGTTGAAAATAGTCATGTTCTGAAAAATAAAATAGTCATAAACCTATTCTTTGAAGATTCAACACGTACGCTCACATCTTTTGAAATAGCAGCAAAAAGCCTTGGAGCAAATGTTATAACTTTACCAATAAAATCTTCTTCTATTAACAAAGGGGAAGATCTAAAAGATATGATAAAAACACTAAATGCAATGAATCCTGACTATATGATAATCAGGCATAAAAGTAGTGGTATTATTAATACATTGGCAAAGCATGTTAACTGCTCGCTAATCAACGCAGGCGATGGAAGCAGTGAACACCCAACTCAAGCTCTTGCAGATTATCTCGTAATTACCAATCATAAAAAACAAATAAAAAACCTCAAAATTGTGATATGTGGAGATATTTTGCACAGTAGAGTTGCAAGATCAAATATAAGATTGCTAAAAATGTTTGGAGCAAAAATAAGCTTAGTTGCACCACCAGCTTTGATTTGTAAGCGTCTTCATGAAGTAGATTCACTTCACTATTCATTAATCGAAGGTATAAAGGATGCTGACGTAATTATGCTTTTAAGATTGCAAAAAGAGCGCATGAATAATAATTATTCAGAAAAAGAATATTTTCACTTGTATGGACTTGATGCACAAAAACTATCGCACGCAAAACCAGATGCAATTGTTATGCACCCAGGACCAATAAACAGAGGTATCGAAATTAGCAGTGATATAGCAGATTGTGTTATTTTACAGCAAGTAAAGTTTGGATTAGCAACACGTAAGGCAGTACTGCACTATTTAATAAATGTTTAAGTTAAAAATTAATGTTTAAGGAATTTTAGACATAATGACCCTCCTATAAAGAAAAGATTTAGAAAAATATAACACACCTCATGATGTAACCGTTCACGCAATGGCGTCAACTTAAGAGCCTTCATTAGCAGACTCTCCTAAAGACATGATGGCGTTTAGGCTTATCAACTTTGTCCATTCACGGTATAAGAAAGTAGTTTACAAAAATTGCATAATTAGTATAAAAAACAATAAACTAGATAGATGAGGGGTTGATGATAGAGGTGCTACAAGAAAAGATTGTGGTATTGGAGTCAGAAGTTGGTACTCTGAAAGCAGAGAATGATAAGTTAAGGACAAAAATAATTGAGCTAGAGGATAAGCTGGGTTTAAATTCAAAAAATTCATCGCTGCCACCATCGCAAGATGTATATCGCAAAAAGACAAAAAAGAAGAGCGATAAAAAACCAGGCGGGCAGCCAGGACATGAAGCGCACAAGCGGGAATTGATGGTAGCAGATGAGGTGGTAAAATGTTCAATTGATACAATTTGCATGTGTGGAAGCCAAGTTATTTTAGAAGAAGAAACTGTGCATCAAAAGGTTGAATTGCCAAAAATTAAACCGATAGTGACTGAATATAGGCTACAAAAAGGCTACTGTAAGGCGTGTAAGAAAAGGATCTCAGCTAGTCTGCCTGAAGGTGTGACAAGGGATCTTTTAGGAGCTAATGCAAAAGCAGTAATTAGCAGTTTTAGTGGATTTTTTATCAATTCAAAAAGGGAAGTACAGCAAATTTTGAGCAGCATATTTAATCTGAATATAAGCCTAGGTTTGGTATCAAAGACCGAGGGTAGAGTATCAGAAAAATGTATATCTGAATACGAAAAAATAAGAGAAGAGCTACGGAAAAGCAAGTATTTACATATAGATGAAACAAGCCATAGGAACCAGGGAAAGAAAGGTTGGAGTTGGGTAGTAACGAATAAAACAGCAACACTTATGAAGTTAGTTGGATCTCGCGGAAAGAAGATATTAAAAGGGCTATTGCCAGAGTATGATGGAATAGTTATAAGCGATAGGTATGCTGCGTATAATTACTTTAATCGTGAAAACAGACAGATATGCTGGGCCCATTTAGCAAGGGACTTTGAAAGGTTTTTTTACAGTAAAAATGTTGAAGTGAGCAGAATTGGCGCAGCATTAAAATCGCTGAGCAACAGGGTATTTGTGGTAGATAGAGCACGTAAACAAAACCTGATAGACAATTTAAGATTTTTCCGGTTAATGAGGAAGATTCGAAAAAGGGTGAAACATTTTTTGCGAGAGATAACAAGGGTTGCAAAAGGAACTCAGGCCTCGAGAATGGCTGCCAATATACTACGTTCTGAAGATATGATGTGGAGATTCGTGCGCAATCCTGATCTGATCGAGACAACCAATAACCTTGCAGAACGTCAGGCTAGACGGTACGTCATTTATCGTAAAAATAGTTTTTTCACTTGGTCAGAACGTGGAGAAAAGTTCATTGAAAGAATGCTTTCGATATTTTTGACTGCACGTTTGAATGATCAGAATCCTGTCCAGAAACTACAGAATTTAGTCGCTATTCCTGCCTAATTGGGAATATTCCGTGAACGGTTACCTCATGATAGAAATTAAGTATGCACTGAAGTAGACTGTACTATATTTTTTTATTGAGAGATTAGTTGAAAAGTCTGCAGACTTGAATAAGGTGGATTTCGAGCTCTAAAATACCCCCATTTTTACTAATAATAATCAACTTACCAAATGTGTCAAGTATTTTTTTGCATTTAATTTACAACTACGAACGTTTATTTGCAAAAAATACTATAAACATAAAATGATAGATGTCATAAAAGTAGCCAGCACTGGCATCCAGTTAAATTTGTGAGTATAAAAGTTATGCTAAAATATAACGTTTCTAATGATGATGGAAAATGGATCCCAGTGTCGGAGCACTGGGATGACATTGTTTAGTACGCAAATTACCACAATGTTCATACAGCTGTATACTGATTTCTTTAATGTCCGTACAGTTGTATGTCAGCTACTCGAATGACAATTTCAGATAAAACCTAGATAAAAGAGAAAAATAAATTTTTACATAATCATACTTGTACAATAACTAAAGCACTTTTTACTGTAGATTAATCATTTGATTATAGTATCATTTTAATTAAGCCTATATTTGCAATGTTTATGAAATATAAAGCATTCTTCATACTATTAATTGTTATATCTAACCTGCTTGCTGCAGAACAGCCTGAAGAAAATAAAAATGAAAGCAGTATAAATCAAGAAGACGTATCGAAAAGCAACACTGATGCTGAAAAAACTTCTCCGCTTCTGAGCGAACTCAAAGAAATCACAGACCCAACAAATGTAATCAATAAAGAAGTACCTTCAAGTAATCAAACAAACCTACAGTCTGAAGAGGAGACTAATATAAAAGATACCAAAGCTCTAACAAGTCCTTTATCAGAAGAAAAAAAAGAAGAACCTGAAGAGAAGAAAATCAGTCACAATAATCAAACAAACCTACAACCTGAAGAGGAGATTAGCAAAAAAGACACCGAACTTTCAACAAGCCAATTAACAGAGAAAAAGAAAGAAGAACAGCCTGACAATATAACACCTGTGAACAAAAAAAATGAAGAAAGCGAAAAATGGACAAAGCTAAACAAAGAAATAAAAAAACATAAAAGCAAGTCTATATATAAAAGACAATATGATAGCCTAAATGAGCACCTTCCTAAAACTATATTTACTGATGATTACAGTAAGCAATTTTTTTACTGCATCAAGAAGGGCAACTTAATTTGTCTAAGAGGAGTAATAAATAAGCTAGAAAAAATTGGATTAACAATTCAAGAAATACTAAGATTTAGAAATAAATTGGGTGATACTCCTCTAATTTATGCAGTGAAACAAGGTGAAATAGACACAGTTCGCTTTCTCTTATTACAAGGTGCTGATCCTAGAGTAGTTGATAATAATTTTAAGTCCCCTATTGAAATAGCAATCGAAAGGAATCAGATCAACATAATAAACGCAATTGCCGAAATGATGCCATACCTTTTAGAGGATAAAGAAATAAACAATCAAGAAAACTCAGAGATGTATAACTTTGCTATAAAAACAAAAGAAAACACGTGTGATGCAAAAGATAATTAGACTTTTGATATTAATTTTAGTTGGTCATTTATGCTATGGAGATGATGCAATCAATGATTTTTTAAGCGCTCTGCATGATGTAAAATACGTATCTTACAATACAAAAGATTTTGCTAAATTTTTAGTACAGTGTAATAAAGCCAGCATACCACAAGATTTTAAGAAAGGTTTTGGTCCTAATTTAAATGGTGCTAATTTTAGTCAATTGTATTTAAGCAAATCTATTTTTGATGGAGTAAGTTTAATTGGTGCCGATTTTTCTAACACCGATTTATCAGATGTGTCTTTTATCGATGTTGATTTACGTGGTGCCAATTTTTCCAATGCTAATTTACATGGCGTTAAAATAAAAGGCACAAATTTAAGTTTTTCAAAATTTGCTTCTACAAATTTAACAGATATCATATTTGATCAGTCTAATATCAGTTATGCTGATTTTATCAATTCTAATCTCAACAAAGTAAGTATGCGTAATATAATTGGTTTGCATACCAAGTTTTTGAATGTAAAAATGAATTTCTCCAATTTATCAAACTCAAGTGCCAGCTACATCAATTTTAGTGATAGTGAAATAAATGACACTGTTATGCAGAAAAATAATTTCGACAACGCAAGTTTCTTTGGAGTGGATGCACATAAGCTCAAGGTACAATTTTCTTCATTAAAAAATGCTAACATATATGGTGCAGAAATAAAAAAATCGGATTTTACAGGTAGCAATCTTTCAAACGCCTATTTTAATTCTTCCATTATAGTCAACAGTAATTTCGAAAAAGCCAATTTAAGCAATTCACAAATTTCCTATGTGAAAGGGGATAATTCAAACTTCATTAAATCTATACTAAATGGTTCCAAGATAAAACATGCATATGTTTTCGAAGCAGACCTTCAGGATGCTGACTTATCTAATATTGATTTTAGTTTTAGTGAATTGTATAAAGTTAACGCCTATGATGCTAACATTTGTCACGGAAAGTTTCATAATACTAAAGTTGTGAATTCTGACATGAATGGTTCGTTCTTTGACCATTCATTGTTTACCTCTGCAAAAATAGAAGATTCAGATCTTTCCACAACTTCAATGTATAAGACAAAAATTAAAGACTCTCAAATTTATAATAGTACTCTTTCCCACCATAATATGGATTCGAGTGAGATAGAAAATTCAATATTCTTCAAATTATTAGCTGATAATTCGAGCTGGTCTAAGTCAAAAGTCACTAATTCAAACTTTATTGAAAGTGATTTCAAATCCTCCGTGTTTTATGATAATGCCTTTAGAAAGACTAGTTTTTTTCTTAGCAATTTGAGTAATTCAACAGTGAGTGATGTCTCTTTCCTCTCTTCAAGCATATATAAAAGTTCAATTGCTGATATTCATTTAACAGATTGCAAATTTGATAATTCAATTTTGATTGACAATCAAGGACAGACAAAAATTACAAATCTAGAGAATGCCATAACTTCAATTAAAGATCTGCAAGAGAAAATATCGCAGGGCAAGAAATTTGATATAAATTATTCTTACTTTGAGTTTAAGGATATGAATTTAGAAAATGCTAATTTTTCTAATTCAATATTAAGTAGAGCAAAGTTTGTAAACGTTAATTTGAATAAGGCAAATCTTGAAAAAGCCGATTTACGTTATACTGTCTTTGATAATTCCTCTCTTATTGATGCCAATTTATCAAATTCTAATTTAGAGGGCTCTAGTCTTTTAAACTTTGATTCAAAAAATACAAAGTCTTAAAAAAGCTCTATAATGTACTTGTTAAATAAAGAAAAATGACCGTAAAAAATGAGGGCATACTACTGATTCTATCCTCTCCTTCTGGAGCTGGAAAAACTACTATATCAGAAAAATTACTTGAGCAATCAACTGATTTAGTTATGTCTGTTTCTATGACTACACGCAAACCTCGTCCCGGTGAAGTAAACGGAAAAGACTATTTTTTCGTTACTGAAGAAAAGTTTCACGAACTATGTAAGGCTGGTCAAATGCTTGAATATGCCAAAGTTTTTGAGAATTTTTACGGTATACCAAAAGATTTTATAGAACAAAACCTGAGCAGTGGAATAAGTGTTTTACTGAATATAGATTGGCAAGGAGCATTTCATTTGTTTGAAATCTTAAGAGAAAAAGTTGTAAGTGTTTTTATACTACCTCCCTCAATGGAAGAGCTTAGACTGCGTCTACAAAGGCGTAATAGTGATGATGAAATTGAAATAGAGCGTAGATTAGCCGAAGCGCAAAAAGAGATAAGTAAAAGTAATAAATATGATTACGTAATAATTAATGATGATCTTGATAAAAGCGTAGAAGAGATAAAATCAATACTAAGTAAAGGAATGCTTAAAAAATTAGAAGAAAAATCAAGTTTGAAAGATCTATAAAAACATTGGTTTGTCTCTTTCAGAGCACTCATGCTTCACAGTTTAGCCACATTTATTATTTTTTAAGATAAAATAGTTAAAATAGTAGACAAGTGCTAAAGTGGGGATTTGACTATGACAATAGATTTTCTAATAGAAACTAGTTTTCTGCCTTTTCACCTATATTTCGATAACATCTAGCTCAATTTAAAAGTTTAATACAATTCGTTAACGCCAAATAGCTTTTAATATTGAGGTTTTAATATGAGTATAGATCTAAGTGTATCAGTTACTAATGCAAACAAACTAGATAAACATATAAACAAAAATGAAAAACAAGATAAAAAAGACAAGCAATTGTATAATATTATAGAGAGAAAGGTAAAAAAAGAAAAACATCAGCATAAAAAACCAGGAAGTCGAGATGGAACACTCAAGGAATGTAAAAGGTTATTTAAGGAAGGCGCTAGTCCTGAAGTATTAACTAAATTAGAAGAATCGCTTAGAGAACAGGAAAAATATCACAGATATTATGTCCAATGTTTCCTTCCAGTGCTAGGTGAAGTAATAGAACGATCGAAAAGAATATCAAATGAAACAAAAAAACAAGTAATTTCTGAAGTCACTAAAAGTTGTTTTAGTAGGTACAGCGAACAAGACAGTGGCTACGGTAGCGATTTTGAAGATGAAATAAACGGAATATCAGATTCTGATAGCGATTTTGAAGATGGAATAAACGGAATATCGGATTCTGATAATGACGTTCAATTACTAAATGCAATCCAAAATGGAAACAACAGGAAATTTAGAAAATACCTAAAAGATTGCACAAATGTCAGTGGCATAACAGATGAAAAAGGAAATAATATTTTACACCTTATTGCATCGCTCAAAAAGAAACAAAAGCTTAAGTTTCTAGATACCTTGATAAAAATAGCTAACGAGAAAAATTTAGTACAACTTGTTGATAGTGAAAATCAAGAAGGAAAGACTCCTTTTCAGGTAGCACTAATTAACAAGATAATAAAAGGGAAACATGAGTCTAATACAGTTAGAAGTAGCGATAATACACTTAAGTTTCTTGCAAAATTGTTAAAGTATGGAGCCAAGCTAAGCTTACCTACAGAGGATTTAGAAAAATTATCTAAAAAGCAAAATGAATACTATCTTAAATTTTTAGAGAAATTGGCTGAGCGAAAACCAGAAATAAAAACAAAAGTTGAAGAAGTTATAGCCCATACCATAAATACTCCAGATAGTAATGATAATTATCAACTACATTTAGCAATTAAAGATAAAGATGAAAAATCTTTTAAGGAATTATTGAAAAAAGGAGCAGATATCAACCTTAAAGATGCAAATGGCAATAATGCTTTACACCATATTGCCTTGCTGAGAGGGAAGCAAAAAGTTACATGCTTGAAATTAATATCAGCCTTAGTAAAAGAAAGAAAAATATCTGAAGATAAATTAGATGAATCTATAAAAGCAACTAACAGGCAAGGCAATAAACCTCTAGAATTAGCACTAAAGAAAAAAGCAGAAAAAAAAAGTATCGAATACCTATCGCAAGAAACAATTTTTGATTTAGCAACTAATTATGATAATACAACAAAGTTTTGTGCAGCATTATTACAAAACGGTGCTAACCCTGATTCTTTATGGTTAGAAGATCCAGAATTCCATACTAAAAAGTACTATTTAACTTTACGAGATCTAAAAGATTGTTCAAGCACTCCACAGAAAGCACAGGAGAAAGCTAAAGAACTAAAAGAGAAGCTTGAGGAAAAATACCACTGTGGAACTGCTTCGAAAAAATGTCAATCAGGCATTAAAAAGCTAGGTTCTGGTGTAAAAAAAGGAGCATCTGCTGTATGGAAATGCATTGATCCGGGCAGGAGAGCTAGTGTATTGTTAGCAATCACAGTAGCAACTACTATTATTACAATGGTAACACTTTCTTGCTTCCAAGGACAAATTGCAATTGGAGCAGCGTTACCCATCATAGCTATAACAGGACTGGTGTGTCTGATATTCACTTTGGGACTTAGCGACATTAGGAAGTCTGTTAAGGAATTAACCAACGATAAGCAAAGCCGTAAAGATGATCACCTAGCTGCAAAACAACCTGAAAATATTACTGAACAACAAAATTTAGCTAACAACTCAGCAGAGCAAGAAGTACAAAGATCGTCAAATCAATCGGAGCATAAAGAAAGCCCAGCTACTCAAATGAGCTATGTATCAATACTACGTCAATTTATAAATAAACCAGATGGGTTAACTAATAAATTCTCTTTTCCGGGGCGATGAAATCAATCTCATCGCTCAGAGTTTTTTCAGCAACTTTTTTATAGTCAATTTCTACACTAACTTGGCTTTTCTCTTCTTTAAGCCATGCTATAGTATGCTTCATCCAGTTTTTATCATCACGTTCAGGGAAATCTTCACGAGCATGAGCACCCCTGCTTTCCTCGCGATTAGCTGCGCATTCCATGGTAATAACTGCTTGTGGAATCATATTGGCAAGCTCCAGCGCTTCAACCAAATCACTATTCCATATCATACTGCGATCTTCAACTGCAATGTTAGGCATCATTTTTGCTACTTCTTTTATAGCTTTTTTACCTTCCTCTAAAACTTCAGCAACACGGAATACCGATGCATATTTCTGCATAGTGTGCTGCATTTCACTTCGTATTTTTGCTACTTTGAACTCTCCAGAAGCAAATCGCATTTTATTAAATCTATCTACTATCAAGTCTGTGCAGTCTGAATGCAATTTTTTATGTGGTGTATCAGGTTTCAATTTTTCTTTTGCCCTAAGCGCGGCAGCTCTACCAAAAACCACAAGATCAAGAAGCGAGTTGGAACCTAGTCGATTTGCACCATGTACAGAAACACATGCTGCCTCTCCTATTGCAAATAATCCTTCTACCACTTCTTCTTTACCTTTTTGCAACGTGATCACTTCCCCATGATAGTTGGTTGGAATACCTCCCATGTTATAGTGAACAGTTGGAATAACAGGTATCGGATCTTTAGTAACATCAACTCCTGCAAAGGTCTTTGCTGTTTCACTAATACCTGGCAATCTGAGCTTTATTACTTCCGGATCAAGATGAGCTATATTCAAGTACATGTGATCTTTCTTTGGCCCAACTCCCCTTCCCTCTCTAATTTCAATTGTCATTGCTCGACTTACTACATCACGAGAAGCCAAATCTTTTGCCTTTGGCGCATAACGTTCCATAAACTTCTCACCCTGAGAATTAACGAGGTACCCACCTTCACCGCGGCATCCTTCCGTCATCAAGCACCCTGAGCCATATATTCCTGTTGGATGAAATTGCACAAACTCCATATCTTCAAGTGGCAACCCAGCTCTTACCACCATGCCATTACCATCACCTGTGCAGGTGTGTGCACTTGTTGCAGAAAAATAAACACGTCCATAACCACCTGTTGCTATTACCACAGAATGTGCACGAAATCTATGCAACGTACCATCACACAGCGACCAAGCTATCACCCCACAGCATGTCCCTTTGTCCATAATCAAATCGATTACAAAATATTCGACAAAAAATTCAGCGTTAAATTTAAGACATTGCTGATATAGAGTATGAAGAATTGCATGCCCAGTTTTATCTGCTGCTGCACAAGTACGCTGAGCCGATTTTCCTTTACCAAAGTGAGTTGTCATTCCACCAAAGGCACGCTGATATATTTTTCCATCTTCCGTACGAGAAAAGGGTACACCAAAATTTTCAAGTTCAATCACAGCTTTGGCAGCATTTTTACACATATACTCTATTGCATCTTGATCGCCAAGCCAGTCTGAACCTTTTATTGTATCATATGCATGCCAGCGCCAGTCATCTTCAGCAATATTACTCAAAGCTGCACTAATTCCTCCTTGCGCTGCAACTGTATGACTTCGTGTAGGGAAAATTTTAGAAATGCAGGCAACTGAAAAATTAGTTGCAGCCATTCCAAGTGTTGCTCTAAGCCCTGCTCCACCTGCACCTACTATCACCACATCATACTCATGCTCTATGATTTCATACGCTGACTTATCCATATCCACTTATTTTATCATCACAGGCTTATAATATCACAGAAGTAGAAAAAATCTATACAAGTTTTCTGGATGTAAGCTTCTGAAACAAATCTATAGTAAACGATGTAATAACAATCATAGGGCGTCATGAAAGTAGCTGAAATTGGAATGACACTATCATAAAGGAATAAGTGTAGTTATTTGCATAACATTGATGACTTATGCCTATTTAATTAGATCTAAAATTAGATAGAAAAAGGTAATCTTGATAAAACTCATTTACAACAAGTTCTCTCGCACTTGAATTTTCCGTTTGCACTTTTTTGTATCCTAATTTATGGCTTATTGAATCTTTATATGCACTAACTGCTTTATATATCTTACTTACCTCTCCTGGAAAGATACCACCAACAATTATAACGCATAACCCTGCAACTGTTGCAAAAGCTAGAGTTAAACTTTGCCTCCAGTTAGCTTTTTTTTCTTGTATACCAGCAGGACACAATTCACTTGACATTTCTTTTAGATACTCATGCCACATGTGATTGCAGTTTGTACATTTCACTTTTCTTCCAGATTCACCTATTTGCCCACGAGATACTAAGTAAGTTTTAGTACAATTATGACATTGTATTTTCATAGTGCTTACGTATAAAATAATATAAATTTGATATCAATATGTATATAATAAATGAAAAATTTGCAACTAAAAAATTACAAGATGAGATAGAAAATATTTGGAAAGATAAAGAAAAACTTAACCTAAAACACGAAGCAAGATTAATAATCAAAGAGGTAATTGAGTTACTTGACAGTGGTAAAATTAGAGTAGCAGAAAAGCTATCAAGTGGAGAATGGATAGTACATAAGTGGATAAAGCAGTCAATATTATTACATTTCCTCACTGAGGAAAGCAAAATAATAGACAACACCAATTGCTGGTTTGACAAAATCGGTAGTAAGTTTAGTGAATGGAATGAAGAAAAATTTTACCATTCAAAAATTAGAGCAGTTCCTGGGTGTTTTGTCCGCCAATCTGCTTACATAGGTAAAAATGTTGTTCTAATGCCAAGCTTTATCAACGTTGGTGCATACATTGATTCTGGCACAATGATAGACACTTGGTCAACAGTTGGTAGTTGTGCACAAATAGGGAAAAACTGCCATATTTCCGGTGGAGTGGGAATAGGCGGAGTTCTTGAGCCCATTCAAGCTTCTCCAGTCATTATAGAAGATAATTGCTTCATTGGAGCGCGTAGTGAGGTAGCCGAAGGTGTTATAATAAGAGAAGGATCAGTCCTTGGCATGGGTGTGTTTATTGGAGCATCAACAAAAATTATTGACAGAGAAACAAGCAAGGTATTTTATGGTGAAGTACCACCTTACTCTGTAGTTGTACCAGGATCTACTCCACCTAAAAATAACATTTCAACCTATTGTGCAGTTATAGTAAAAAAAGTGGACGAGAAGACGAGATCAAAAACTTCTATAAATGAAATATTGAGAACCTAACTACTTGCAGTCATTTTTTTTATCATTATTACTAACTACAGTAATAGCATATGCACATAATTCTGAGAAAGAGATTCCATTTTCTTTAGATAACTTATATAATTTTTGCAGACTTTCTTTGACTCTATTAGGTATGTTTCCTCCACGCTCCTTTGCAAGCCAGGAATCTTGATAGTGAATTGGATGAGTATCACTCTTTGGATCTCCTATGTATATTGCAAAAGGTGAACTTTGCCCTTTGAAATCACACTGTACAGTAAATTTTTTTATAGACTCAACCATTTAAAGACCTCTGCTTTTCTTTTTAACCGATTTTATAGAAGGTACAAGAGGTGGTTTTTTGATAAAATCTTGCCTATTGAAAACACTTTCTTCCCCTTCTAAAGCTCTGCGAATATCAGCTCTGCTCAATTGTGACTCTTTTGCTAACCTCATTCCATGCTTTACCATAATATTAGCATATGCTAACACTTTTTTTACTAACTCTAGGTCACCATTCAGCATTTTAACTAATGCTTGAAATACCTCCGCTAAAGTTAATCCATCAGCACCTACAACCTTATTTTCTACAAAATTGATAGCTTCTTTAAATTTATATTCAATACCATCATCTTGAGGTATAAGGGTAACATAATCCGTATCTTGACTATTCATAACCAAAGCACTATCGCCTTTAAACTTATATTATATATATAAATACTCCACTATTTTATAGTATGGCACGCTATAGTTAAACATTTATTAATAATATGCTTACTTATATACACGAATTAATTGATAAAAGCCAAGGATCAATATCCATCAGTAATTTTATGAATGCTGCTCTATATCATAAAGAGTACGGCTATTACATGAATAAATTACCACTTGGCAAAGATGGTGACTTCATTACTGCACCTGAAATTAGTCAGCTATTTGGTGAAACAATTGCAGTGTGGATAATGAATACATGGGAAAAATTAGGAAAGCCATCAAAATTTTCTCTAGTTGAACTTGGGCCAGGTAAAGGAACACTCATTCATGATGTAATAAGAGTCACCAAAAAATATAGCTGTTTTTTTAGCTCAATGGACATTCATCTAGTTGAGATAAGCCCTATTTTACAGAAAATACAAAAGGAAAAATTAAAGGGATTAGATATTAATTGGCACACAGATGTCGACAACTTACCAAATCAGCCAACTATTTTTTTTGCAAATGAGTTCTTTGATGCTCTTCCAATTGATCAGTTTGTTTATCGTGATGGGCAGTGGTATGAAAATAGAGTAATAAAACAAGATGATGGCAGTCTTTCATTGTCACTCCAGTGCTTAACCAGACCAAAAACTGGATTCCAGACTGGAATGACAGGGGGTTTCAATGGTGCAGTAGTGGAAGTATGCCTAGCCGGAATCGAAATATTAAAGAAACTTGAGAATAAGATAGTCAATAACGGAGGAGCTGCCCTGATTATAGATTATGGTTATGTATATCCTTCATACAAGAGCACTTTGCAATCGATAAGGCAGCATCAGTATGCTAATTTTCTTGAAAATATTGGTAACAGTGATATTACTGCACTTGTAAACTTTCAAGCGTTAAAAGATTCATTAAAATACTTAAATTGTGAGATTTTAACTCAAAGAGAATTTTTATATTTGTTTGGTATAAAGGAAAGAGCGCAAGCTTTAATGGAAAATGCAAGTAATGAACAGAAGAATAAGATCTTCAGTGAATTTTTAAGGTTAACTGAAAATATGGGTACTCTCTTTAAGGTAATGCTGATTCACCATTTGTAGTCTTGTGTAGTTCTTATGCTTACTATTACCCATAAGTATATAAATGGTAAAAAGCTGCTATTTTACTAATTCAATTTAGTACTATAAATAGACCTATGGTCTAAAAATGAAATATATGATGAAAGGAAGTATAAATACCTCAACTAGTGAATGGGCAGAAAGTGAATTTGGGATTGTTAATTTTGGCGATATAAGATTAAGTAAAAGGCTTTTAAAAGTAGTTAATAGTTTTGCTGAATCGCCTGAATGTTCAATAAATCAAGCTTGTAAAGATTGGTATCAAAGTAAAGCAGCTTATAGATTTTTTCAAAATGATGCCATTTCTGAAAGAAAGATATTAGACAGTCATATAGTTAAAACTGTTGAAAGAGCTAAAGAATATTCAACTATTTTAGCTATCCAAGACACGAGTTATATTTCATATAAAAATCATAAAAAGGCCAAAGGATTAGGGATTATAGCAGCAAGATTAAGATCTGAAACAACCAATTTTAAAACCCATGGATTAGTGATGCATACAACATTTGCAGTTACAACAGAAGGACTACCTATAGGATTATTAGATCAAAAAATTAGTACTAGACCTCCCTTAGCTGAAGACCTAAGAGAGTTGAAAAGGAGAAGCCATAACACTGCTGTTCCTATAGAAGAGAAAGAAAGCATACGGTGGATAGCATCACTAAAAGACTCTACTAATCACCCTGGATTAAAGGATGTTAAGGTAGTTACCGTTTGCGATAGAGAAGGAGATATTTATGATTTATTTGAAGTTGCTTCCACTAATCAATCTCTTTTTGTAGTAAGAGGAAATCAAAACAGAACAGTAAACAAGAGATCAACTTATTCTGAAAAAGGTGGTGAAAAGTTGTGGGATTTGATGAATCGTATGCCTTGCCAAGGAGAAATTCAAATAAGTATTCCTACCCGTGATAATAGGCCTAAAAGAACAGCAGTGTTAGAAGTAAAGTTTAGTAACTTTGTGATGAATGCATCAAAAAACAACGCTAGACGTAAGACTCAAAAACTTCCTAATTTAAATTTGAATGCTGTCTATGTTATAGAAAAGTATTCCCCATTTGGCGAAGAACCTATGAACTGGATCTTATTGACAAATATAAGTGTTAATAATTTTGAAGAAGCAGTAGAAAAAATACAATGGTATTGCTTAAGGTGGAGAATAGAGGTCTTTCATAAAATTTTGAAATCCGGTCTTAAAGTTGAAGAATGTAGACTCCAAACAGCAGATAGATTGATCCGCTTTCTTACAATAATGAGTATAATTGCATGGAGAATATTTTTTATTACATTAGTAGCTAGAACAAATCCCAATCTTCCTTGTACTATCATACTGACTGATGAGGAGTGGAAGGTTTTGTATACAAAAATGCTAAAAACAAAAAACTATCCTGAAGCCCCACCACCCATAAGAAAAATCGTGAGGTGGGTAGCTCAATTGGGAGGGTTTTTAGCTCGCAAAAATGACTTAGAACCAGGTCCTATAGCTTTGTGGAAGGGATGGAAACGTCTCTTTGATTTAGCAGAAGGATGGAGACTTGCTCATGAATCCTATATTTATGGGTAATAGTAAGGAATAGAAGGCACCAAGCGCAGACTTAGACCTTGAAGCAGACATCGCAGCTGTAAAAAGCTTTTCACGAACGTTGCTTCTGCCACCACTTATTCTGCGATAACCAATAGTTTTACCACTTTCTTTCGGATGAGGTTCAACTCCAGCAAGACTTGCAATTTCTCCCCTACTTACATAACCAAGTTCTGGCATTAGACACAGAAAATCTTGAGATAATTTTGCACCTATTCCTGGAACTGTTTTAAGGATTTTTTGGCGCTTTTGTAACTCTGGATGGCTTTGTTGCATAGCTAGTGTTGGTTGAGGTTATTGTAAGGAGAAAAGCTTATGGTTACTAACGCATTTTGTTGTAAAATAGGCATTTTTCAAACAAGTATAACTTATGCCACAAAAAATGAGAGTAAGTAACCAAAGAGAATATAATGAGTTTCTAAAAAAAAGAGGAAATGTTTTTCATTTTGTTAATCAAGCCATAGAAAATTGGTATGAAAATAGTCCAAAAGTTGCAGGTGGCAATAACACTTATAGTGATAAAGTTGTAATTTTAATACACATAATAGTTCATCTTTTTAGAATTGGCTTGAGACAAGCTGTAGGTTTTGTAAAAGGTTATATGGTACAAATAGGCAAAAAACTTAAGATTATCAGCTATACACAAGCTTCCAGAAGATTTAAAAAGCTTAATTTGAAGATTGATGACCATAGAAGCAATAAAGATGATCTGGAAAATGTTGAAATTGCCGTAGATAGCACTAGAGTTAGTATCTACAATAATAACGGTGGGCATAGTAAGCTTAATATTCGAAAAAGAAAATACAGTGGTTATGGTCAAGTAAGAAAATTACATGTTATTTTAAACATAAATGATAAGAAAGCAATAAGCATGAACTACACTAGTGGTGTTGCTGTAGACTATTTGCCGGTCTGCGATATGTTAGAAGAAGTCAGTGATAAATATAACATTTGTTCTATTCGAGCAGATGCGGCTTATGATATAAAAAGTGTGTATAAAGAATGCAGAAAATACAATATTGTGCCTATTATTCGCCCTAGGAAGGATACTAAAATTTGTTTAGCTGACTACTTATCAGAAAGAAACAAGTATATTAGTAGAATTAGGTCATATGAGAATTATGAAGATGGTATTAATGAATGGAAGAAAAAAGTTAAGTATGGAGCACGGTCTTATATTGAAGTCTTTTTCTATAGGTTGAAGCAAATATTTGGGTTTGGCTTGAAAAATAAATCAGAGGTAAATCGTGAAAAAGAGCTGTTAATTAAGTGCTACTTACTGAACAAATTTACTGATATTGGTATGGCTAAATTTAAATTAGCTGCGTAAGTTCATTGTGATTTACATGCCTATCAGTGCTATGCAACAAAGCCATTCTGGATTGGATTGCGTTGATTATCAACTAGAACAAGTAGTTGATTATCAACTAGAACAAGTAATAGATGATAAATACATAAGAATACAATCGCAATTGAAAGTAGCATCGACTGAGATGGACAATATTACACTCAGAAATATCAAATTTCTTCAGCAAGAGGCAAGTAAAATGATAGAGGATAACCAGAAAGTGATAGACAAATTCTGCAAGCAAAATCGAAAACTATAACTGAGCTAGAAAAACAAAATAAGCGAGTTTCTAGTATCTACTTTAATAAATTTACTAAAATATTTTTTTAATATTATATATTGAATACAGAAGCACAAGAATTTCATCCAGTAATGCAGATAATTAATTATGTAATCACCTTTGTTGGTATTTTAATATATTGTGTAGAAATCAGTAAACTAATGTTGCTTTTAATTCAGGTTAAGTTTTGGAAGCATGATTTTCAAGTTCCTCAATAGATAAATCTGTTATTTTAGAAATAGCATTAACAGAAACGTCCAACATAAGTAGATTATTTGCAACCTTTATTGACTCTGCTTTGTAAATCAGGAATGTTGCACCAAATGTTGACATTAAACTTTATGATATGAGGTATCTTTGATGTTTTTACGCTACTAAATTCATGATATCCATCTCTTGGCGATTTAAGCCTATTTTTAGAGTATTTATAAAAAGACGATAAGACCCCTTCTACATCTAAAGCCTAAAATGCAATTCTCAGATGATCTCTGACAGACGTTTTTTTCATCAACACATTCAAAACAATAAAAAGATTGAATATTTCTTCACAATTGTGTATAATTATTAATGCTTTGGTGCACGTAACGATTATTCTTTAAAAAGAATATTGGCTACTGAGAAGAATGAAGACATCTTCATCAGAAAAAAAAGGGGCAAAAACAGAGAAAATTGATGTAACTACTTAAGGCAGGTGTCTCTATTGCAGCTGAGACAGCTGATCACTCATGATCAAATAAAAAAGTTATAAGCACACAGATTGGATCACAGTATCTTTTTTAAGAAGAAGATTTATCTTGCTTAAAAACTTGTAGATACTATATTTTACATAAATTCTTCATGCGAGGCCTTTATGTTTACTAATAGAATATCTAATAATCTGGATCAGCTGCAATTTTTTGTAGAGTTTTTAAATGAAAACTATGAAACTCAGAAACATCTTAGTCTTACGCCGCTACATTTAGCAGCAGGAAATGGTCAGTTGGATTTAGTCAACACTTTATTAGGAGAGGGTTTAGATATTAACTCAGAGATTAAGTACGATGCCTTTACGCCACTGTATTTTTCAATTGCAAAAAATCGCTTAGAGATGGTTAACTTTCTTATTACTCATGGAGCAGATGTAAACCATAAGACCATTCTAGGCTTTACACCTTTAAGTTTTGCATCCCAGCAAGGATATTTAGATATAGTCAACACCTTGATTGCAAATGGAGCAGATCTTAGTACTAAAACAGATAAACTTAATACACCTTTACACCTAGCAGCAGAGAATGGTCATCTAGATATAGTAAATGTTTTTATTGAAAAGGGATTAGATGTTAATGCTGTAAATAATGATCGAGCAAGACCTTTGCATTCTGCAGTACAAAATGGTAACCTCGAAGTAGTTAAAGCTCTTATTTCACAAGGGTCTAATATTAACGCTGGATCTTCAGGCATAGGTAATCATAAAGTTGATGCAAACATTACACCCTTACATCTGGGAACACAAACTGGTAGGTTAGATATAGTTAAAGTTCTGCTTGAAGCGGGAGCAAACGTTAATGCAAAAACAGATGATAAGATTACACCTCTACATTTAGCGTCTCAAAATGGCTTTTTAGAGTTAGTAGACATTTTACTAAAAGCAAAATCTAATGTTAATGCTAAGGATTATGAGAATCTTACACCTCTACATTTAGCAGCAGAACGTAATCACTTTGGAGTAGTTAAGTCTCTTCTTCTCGTAAGGGGAATTGATGTTAATGCTAAGGACCACGATAATTCCACAGCTTTACATATAGGATCTCAGAATGGTCACTTAGAAGTAGTGAAGCTACTAATAGAGAAAAAAGCCAATGTTAATGCTAAAAAAAACGAAGGTTTTACACCTTTGCATCTAGCAATTCAGCAAAGTCATTTCGAGGTGAGTGATTTTTTAATTAAAAATGGAGCAAACATTAACACCGTGGATGATCAGAATTGGACTCCTTTACATAATGCAGCATATAATGGTTTTTCTTTAAAAATAGTAGAGAGCTTAATTGCAAAAGGAGCAAATATAAATGCAAAGATGGATGATGGTAGAAGAGCTCTACATTTGGCAGCAGAACATAATCGCTTGGAAATAATGAATTTCTTGATTGAAAATGGAGCAGATATTAATGCTCTAGATAACAGAAGTTGGACTCCTCTACATTGTGCAGCATATGATGGTAATTTAGAAGTTGCTAAATCTTTGCTTGATAAAGGAGCAGACATTAATGCTAAAACAGTTAAAAGTACTACACCTCTACACTTTGCAGTAGACCATGATCATTTAGAGGTGGTTGAATTGCTCTTAGAAAAGGAAGCAGATATTAATGCTTTAGATCACACAAATTGGACTCCTTTACATTTTGCAGCAGAAAAAGGTTATGATCAGATAGCAACCGTTCTATTGAAACATGGTGCTGATGTAAATGTAAAAGAAAATCAAAATAAAGGCACAGCCCTACATCTTGCAGCTCAATATGGTCATCCTAAGGTAGTTAAAACTCTTATTATAAATGGAGCGGATGTTAATGCAAAAATGGATAAAAATGCTACGCCTTTACACTTAGGGGCACAAATTGGTAATTTAGATATAGTTAGGTCTCTACTTATGAGCGGAGCATACTTTAATGCTAGAGCTGAAGGAGGTAGATATGTTTTACCATTACACTTTGCAGAAAGAAGAGGAAACCCAGAAGTTATAAAATTACTAAAATTGACTGAGAAGTTATTTAAGGCTATAGAAGATAATAATTATTTAGGAATTGAGAGTTCCATTAGAGATGGAGCAATCATTGATTCGAAAAACGTGGATGGAAGAACGCCATTACATTATGCTGTTAATAATGGGCACATAAAAGTTGTAAATATCTTGCTAGCAAATGGAGCTGATGCTACTAAAGTTACTAACAAAGGTAATACACCATTACACACTGCTGCTTCCAAAGGTCATAAAGAAATTATTGAAGCTTTGTTACAACGTGTAAGCCACAATAAATTGAGTGATTTTATTAATGCTAAAACAATAGTTAAAGGCACTACATCGTTGCATGTTGCTACTGAAAATAGCTTTTTCGAAGCTGTAAAATCTTTGTTGAAACATGGTGCAATTTATAACATCAAGAATAAAGAAGGTAAAGCACCACTTGATCTTTCTCGAGACCAAAATATTACTAACCTATTGAAATTAGTAGAAGAGCTGTTTGAGAATGCAAAAAATGGTAATGTTGAAATTATCAGTAAGCTGAAAGCAATAAAACCTGATGAGCGCGTAGCTGTAACAAATGCTCGTAATGATCAAGACAAGTCATTAGTCCAGGTTGCAGTAATCAATAAACACTCAAACCTTGCAAGTAGATTATTAGAAATATTAAAAAGTCCAGATCAGAGTTTACAAGATGTCAGCGTAGAAAATCGAGTAAAGAGTTTAAAGTTATAGCTCTCTTAAATGAAACTCTAATGAGGGTGCCAAGATCTAGAAAATATACAAAAATTACAGTGGGATTTACATCTTACTAATTATGAATTAACTTACTACCTAATCAATTCCTGAGTTATGTATGAGTAACATTTTGATAATATTAGCAGCAGGAAAGAGCAGTAGAATGAATTCTGAATATTCAAAAGCGTTGCACCAAGTGGGAAATCTTACTCTTTTAGAACATATAATTTCTAATGCAAAATTGCTGAGTCTAAAAAGCTTATCAATTGTTGTTAACAACTCCCTTCTAAAAGATTTAGAAAACTTTGATACCCTAAAAAGTATAATCGATCAATACAATATAAAACTAATAATTCAAGAAGATATTACAGGTACTGGCACTGCAGTTAAAATTGCTCTAGAAAATCTGGAGGAGTTATCTGATCAAGACATAGTTTTAATACAGTATGGAGACACTCCCTTTATATCTAGTGATACAGTTATGAAAATGACTGATTGTTTAAAGTATAATAATTTAGTTCTTCTTGGATTCAATAGTCAAGATGAACAATATGGAAGATTAGTAATTGATAATTACGGCAATGTTCAAAAAATCCTAAAAAATGGAGATAAAATGCTTCTTGCAAACTCTGGAATAATAGCTTCATATGCTAAAGATCTCTTTACCTTAGTAAAAGAAATAAAATTTAATAATTCGACCAATGAATATTGTCTTAATGATATAGTGCCCATTGCAGCAAACAATAACTTGAGTGTAGGTTATGTAGTTTCTGATGAAAGAGAAGCAATGGGAGTAAATAATAAGGAGGATTTGATTAAAGCCGAACACTATTTTCAAGAAAGAAGGCAGCCAACTTTTCTTTCATAACTACATTTTTTTTATTCATTAATTTAAGTTGACATTTGTTTTATACTGGTTTTATAATACCCTTTAATTCTTACTTGTAAGATAATTGGTATGACAAATTTTCCTAGTTGTAGTAGAGGGTATACATGGGGATATTAATAACAGGTGCTGCAGGTTTGATAGGGTCAACCTTGGTGAAAAAGTTAGAAAACCAAGGCCATGAAGTAATAAGCTGCGATATTAGGTTTCGCGATAATCCACTCAGTTTTTTTTCAGAAGATATAGTACCACTACTTGCTCAGTGTACAGGAATCATTCATCTGGCTGCAATTTCTAGAGTTATACATGGTGAACTTTATCCTACACTGTGTCAAAAAATTAATGTTGATGGTACAATGCGGTTTTTAGGGTTATGTAAGTCACTTCCAAATAAACCATGGTTTATATATGCAAGTAGTAGGGAAGTCTATGGAGAGCAGAAGGAACTGCCAGTTACAGAATCTGCTAGTATCGATCCAATAAATAATTATGCAAAAGGTAAAGCATTTATTGAGGAACAAATAACAAGTTCAAAAGATTTTAATGTAGCAATATTACGCTTTTCAAATGTATACGGTGGTTTACTAGATCATAACAGTAGAGTAATTCCTGCACTCTGTATTAATGCATTAAGAGGTGATCCAATTAAAATAGAAGGTAAAGAATGTGTTTTTGATTTTACCTATTTGGATGATGTTATAGAGGGTATATGCTTAACTGTTAAATATTTACAAAGCGAAAAATCTTCTCTTCCTGCTATTCATCTTACTACTAATAGCCCATGTACTTTAGAAAACTTAGCAAAAACAATATTAAAAGTCACGAAAAGTGATTCTAGAATTGATTTTTATCCTCCAAGAAATTTTGATGTAACTAAGTTCCATGGTGACTTTACTAGAGCTAAAGAGCTACTTGGTTGGTCTCCAAAACATTCATTAGAAGTAGGATTAAGTAAATTTATAAAAAGTCTACAAAACAATACACAAGAACATCCTAACAATATAGATATGGTAATATATGAAAATATTAAAAGTTATTCATGGTTACCCTCCTTATTATAGTGCTGGTTCAGAGGTTTATAGCCAAACTCTTGCTCATGAACTAGCAAATAACAATGAGGTACAAGTATTTACTAGGTATGAAAATAGCTTTTTACCTGATTTTTATTACACTACAGTCCTAGATAGTAGTGACTCTCGAATCTTACTGCATTTAATTAATATACCCACAGCTAAATATCGTTACAAATTTATCAATGAAGAAGTAGATATACAATTTAAAAGAGTAATAGATAACTTTCAGCCAGATCTTATACATTTTGGTCATCTTAATCATCTATCAATTACTTTACCAGAAATTGCTTTTAAAGAAAATATACCTACAATTTTTACGCTACATGACTTTTGGTTAATGTGTCCAAGAGGAAGGTTTATTCAACGCAATTCTGAAGATTTGTTACGGCTTTGTGATGGACAAAAGGATCAAAAATGTGCAACTCAATGTTACAAAGGATATTTTACAGGAGATGAAGAATTCCTGAATTTAGACATAAATTATTGGGAACAATGGGTTGCAACTAGAATGAAGCACACAAGGAAAATAATAGACTATATAGATTACTTTATTTCCCCATCGAAATTCTTGATGGATAAATTTACTCAGGATTTTTATGTTCCGATAAACAAAATTTCTTATCTTGATTATGGTTTTGATCTCAATCGTCTTAAGAATAGAAATAGAGCACAAGAAAAAGAGTTTATTTTCGGTTATATTGGTACTCATACTCCCGAAAAAGGTGTTAATCTATTATTGAAAGCTTTTTCTCACTTATCATCTAAAGCAAAACTTAGAATTTGGGGAGCAGCAAGAGAAGAAACTAAAGCTTTAAAAGCGATTGCCGATCAGTTTTCACCTGTTGTTAAAGAAAGAATAGAGTGGATGGGAAGTTATGATAATAAGAATATAGTTACTGACGTATTTAATAAAGTTGATGCAATAGTCGTTCCTTCAATTTGGGGTGAAAATTCACCATTAGTAATACATGAAGCACAGCAACTTAGAATACCAGTTATAACAGCCGATTATGGTGGTATGGCAGAATATGTAAGAGATGGACTATTATTTAAGCACAGAGATGCAAGTAGTTTGTCAGAAAAAATGCAAGTCCTATCTACAAATCAGGAGTTATACAATAAACTTACCCAAAAAGGCTATCCTTATACTGAAAATGGGAATATACCTTCTATGAGTGAGCATATTGAGAAACTTAACAAGATTTACCGTAATGCTATTGAAAAGAAAGGCAAATCAGTAGCTTTGAAACCTGGTCCTTGGAGAATTACTTTTGATACTAATCCAGATTACTGCAATTTTGCTTGTATAATGTGCGAATGTTTCTCACCATACAGCAAAGTTAAAGAAGATAAGAAAGCCAAAGGAATAAAACCTAAGATACTGTCGATAGAAACTATCAGAAAAGTAATTAAGGAAGCAGCTGGCACACCTTTAAGGGAAATCATTCCTTCTACTATGGGTGAGCCTTTAATGTATAAAAGCTTTGATGAAATAATCAATTTGTGCCATGAGTTCGGCCTTAAGCTTAACCTCACAACCAATGGTTCTTTTCCCATTAAAGGAGCTAGAAAATGGGCTGAACTATTGGTACCAATTTTATCTGATGTTAAGATTTCCTGGAATGGGGCAACTAAAGAAACTCATGAAAGAATCATGAAAGGTTCAAAATGGGAAGTAGTGACAGAAAATTTAAAAACTTTCCTTGAAGTTAGAGATAAATACTTTAGCGATACAGGTGAAAGGTGTACCGTTACTTTACAATTAACATTTTTGGAAAGTAATTTACATGAACTCTATGACATAGTTAAGATGGCCATAAAAAATGGCATAGATAGAGTTAAAGGACATCATCTTTGGGCACATTTTGAGGAAATTAAGGATCTATCTATGAGAAGAGATGAGTTAGCAATTAGTAGATGGAATACAGAGGTGAGAAGGTTATATGAGCTTAGAGATAATATGCTATTACCAAATGGTAAAAAGATAAAATTAGAAAATTTCACAATCCTTTCTCAAGAAGGTATTAAGGATTTGGCTCCAGGTGGTCAATGCCCATTTTTAGGTAAAGAAGCATGGATAAACAATGAAGGAAAGTTTAGTCCTTGCTGTGCTCCAGATGAACTCCGTAAGACATTAGGAAATTTTGGTAATGTTAATGAGGTTAAACTCGAGGAAATATGGCAGAGTAGTGAGTACCTAAGCTTACAAAAGAATTATTTAAATTATAAATTATGCAAAACATGCAACATGAGAAAACCTTTGATCAATTAATCAAAGATAATCTTAAATCTATTAAAATTTCACCGTGTGAGAGGTTTCACGAGTTGCTAGGAAATCCTTTGTATGAAAATAGGTTTATAAAGGTTGGTAAATTTCATGAGCCTGGTCTTGCACCGGTTTATGATCAGACAGGTGCTTATCATATCAATGTAAGAGGAGAAGCAGTTTATCATAATAGATTTCTGAAAACTTTTGGATTCTACTTTAATAGAGCAGCCGTAGAAGATGATACAGGGTGTTACCATATTGATCCATCTGGATGTAGAGTATACAAACAGTCTTATCAATGGATTGGAAATTATCAGGAAGATGCTTGTGTAGTTAGAAGACATGATAAATGTTTTCATATTAATTTAAATGGCAACAGAATTTATCAGGAGGAATATGATTATGTTGGAGATTTTAAGGATGGTATCTCTGTAGTCTATAAGGATGGCAAAGCTACACATATTAATCATCATGGAAAGTTAGTACATAATAAATGGTATAAAAAACTTAATGTTTTTCATAAAGGGTATTCTATTGCAGAAGATCAACATGGTTGGTTTCATATAGATATTAATGGTGATCCTGTTTACCAGCAGAGATTTAAAATGGTAGAAGCATTCTATAATGGCATGGCAAAGGTTGAAACTTTTGAAGGTGTGTTAGGACAAATCAATATTACCGGAAATGTAAAGTTTAGTATTTTTGATTTAGGTAAAGAATCTCAAGTGCATAGGATTTCTGCAGAACTTTCAGCCTTTTGGAAAACTTACCTAACAAGCGTTGCTATTGAACTTGATTTGTTAAATATTTTACCTGCAACTATGCCAGTTTTATCTAAAAAGTTAAACATTATCGTACCAAATCTAGAAAGGCTGTTAAGGGCGTTGTGGGAAATAGGGTTTATTGATTACGATAAGGACAAGGACTTATGGCAACTATCATCAAAAGGTAAGTGTTTTAAGGAAATACCATTTTTGCCAAAAGCAGCAACGATGTGGGCAAGAGTTGCCGCTGAAAAGAATTGGTTAAAGATTGCCGATATACTAAAACAGAAGTCCATCTCTTCATTTGAATCTTTTAAGGAAAGAGAAGCATCAGAAGATAAGAAAATAGCGTTTTACCAAGCATTGCTAGGATATTCTAGGTTTGATACTAAAGAGTTTAATTCTAGGATTAATATAGATGGTGCTAAGAATATATTGCTATTTGGTGTACACTCTTTATTTCTTGCTTGTTCTGATATACACAATAAAGGTTCTATAGGCCTATATAACGAACATAAAGTACCAAGACAGTTAGTAGAAAATTTAAAAGTCAAACTTATAACTCAGGAAGAACTATCAGTTACAAATTATGAATTAGGTGTCTTTTGCCGCTTTCTGCAGCATTATGATGATGATAAAGTATTATCTTATTTAAAATTGGTCAAAGGAATATCTCGTATTTTATTGATAGAAACTATTTTAGATTACCGCTCTCCAACTGGAGGCTCTGTAGATATTAATGTAATGGTTGAAACAGGAGGTAAACTAAGAACATTAAGCGATTGGGAAAAAATATTAAAACAAGTAAAAGGATTCAAAATTTTTGCTGTTGTGCCTTTAACAGATTACTTATCAGTCATTGATGTCAGGTATTAATCATATGGAAATACTACAAAAAAATGGTTTTTTTATTATCAAAAATCTGGTTCCTTTAAAGCTAATAACTCAGTCTTTAAGTGATATAACAAATAAGATATCAGAGCTATCCCAAGAACTAAGTGTTTCAACTTCTGACTACTTAAACTGTACCGGCAGATGGGGCACGTCATCTCAAGTAACTAGAATTATCTCTCAAGCATTAGATGAAATTATTAAAAATTACCTTGAAAAGTCACTTCAGTGTCAGATACTGCAGAAAAAATCAAATGTTATATGTAAAACTGCTGATTTAATAGATGCAGTTCCCTTCCACCAAGACATCTCCTATAGTTTCAATGATCCTTACCACTTTTCTGTTTGGTTAGCTTTGAATAATGTAAGTGAAACTTCAGGTGCACTGCAAATTATAGAAAACAGTCATAAATGGGAAATACAGCCTTTAGTTGATTTTTGGTACCCATATTTTTTTGATCAGTACTCAAACAATCGGGAAAATTACAAAATTAAGTCACTACCTATTTCAGCAGGAGATGGGATAGTTTTTGATTCACGGTTATGGCATGGTAGTGATAAGAATACAGATGCTAAAGATAGATTTGCTTATGTAACAAGGTGGATTGTAAAAGATCAAGATCTTCCCTATGTGCCAAAACCTCAGCCTTCAGTTTTTGGTATACTCAATTGTGGTGAGTTAACAGAATCTGTACTGAGAGAATGCTTGTCATTGTTTGGCTACCAGGAAAGTGTAAAAGCAAAAAACATGGAAGAACTTATCAAGAGCTGGTTAGCCTTTATTACAGACACAACTACAAATATTTCTGAGATCGACACTACTGAGGCTAAGCGAGATTTATATAAGCTACTTATTCTGAATCGAGCATCAGCACTACATGATGCTGGAGACATCTCAGGAAAAATATACAAAAATTTATGGTTTTCACTACTTGTATTTCTCAATAAAAAAGTCAACGTAGTGGAGCTAGCATTATAAATGAACAGAAGTAGAGTTGATAGCTTCAAATGTGTATTGATGTTCATCTTGAATATAGTATCTAAATTCAAACTTAATGTACTTATAATGTCTTTAGTTGCCCTGGTGGTAGCTGTTGATTTGTCTTTTAGAAAGTATTTAGTAAAAAATATTCTAGATACAGCTGTAAAATATCAGGAAGGTAATGTAATTGAGAATCTTTTATTACCTGTAAGCGCTTATCTTGGTATGGCATTACTTATCACTACTGCTTTTAGATTCTATGGCTATTTTGTTGACATTCGAATGTTTACCTTAATGCGTCAAAAGATAGCTGATATATCTTTTTGTAGACTACTCCAACAAGACCATTCCTATTATCAGAACAATTTATCTGGAAGCTTAGTACATAAGGTCAGTAGCTTAATGGATAGTGTGATAGAGTTAATAAGATTGCTTATAGATTGTTTTTTCGGTTACAGCATAGCATTAGTCTTAGCTATTTATACCTTATCATTAGTAAACATAAAATTTGCAATCGCTACATTCACTTGGGTAAGCATTTTTATTTTAGTATCGATTTTCAGCTTTCGTGTACTTACTGAACTAGCTGATAATTACTCTAAACAAAATTCACAAGTAATAGCTAGTATAGCAGATAGTATTTTAAATGTTATATCAGTAAGGCTATTTTCTCAGCAAGCACATGAGAGACACAAATTTTTTCAAATATGCAAGAAAAGAACTATTGCAGAGAGAAAATTACAATGGGCATACTTTTGTCTTTGGTTTATATATGGCTATTCATTTGATATACTCCAAGCAGTAAACTTGTACTTTTTAATTTATGACTATCAATTGAACAAGATCGCAATAGGAGATATAGCTCTTGTACTTGGAATTAATATATCGATTATAGAGTTTCTTAACCATCTAACTAGGAATCTTACGCAATTTTCTACTCATTTCGGCAAAGTTTCAGATGCATTGCCAATCTTAACTACCGTACCAGAAATTCAAGATAAGAAAAATGCTAAAGAATTAAATTTATTAAGTGGAAAAATAACGTTTAATAATGTTTCTTTTTCTTATGAAGGTCAGGAGTCATTATTTCAAGATTTCTCAGTTACCATTAATCCTTGCGAAAAAGTAGGTCTAGTTGGTTGTTCTGGAGGTGGTAAATCTACTTTTATAAACTTAATCCTAAGGCTATTTGATGTTAAAAAAGGTAATATACAGATTGATAATCAAATAGTATCAGAAGTTACACAGAGTTCTTTGAGGCAACAAATATCTGTAATACCTCAAGACCCATTGTTATTTCATGATACTATTTTAGCAAACATCATATATGGTAGACTTCAATCTACTATCGAAGAAATAATGAGAGCTGCAAAGCTGGCTGGTATTCACGATTTCATTATGACTCTACCAGATCAATATGGAACTACAGTCGGAGAAAAAGGCATCAAGCTATCTGGAGGAGAAAGACAAAGAATAATAATAGCCAGGGCATTTTTAAAAAACGCTCCAATATTATTTCTCGATGAACCAACTAGTCAGTTAGATTCTATAACAGAAAAAACAATTCAAATGAGTTTATTCAAATTGATGAAAAATAAAACTACGATTACTATAGCACACCGTATTTCTACACTTTTACACATGGACCGAATTCTAGTATTTAACAAAGGAAAAATTGTCCAAGATGGTAAACACGCTGAATTAGTTTCTAAGCAAGGTCTTTACAAGGAACTTTGGAATGCTCAAATTGGTTGTTTGAATGGCAAAAAATAAGATGGAAAAAATTATTGATCTGAGAAGTGACACTACAACTCTGCAGAGCTCCAACGTTATACATGCAATAAGTAATGCAACTGTTGGAGATTTTGCTTATGGTGAAGACAAAAGCTGTAATGACTTATCAGAATATTGCAAACAATTATTCAAAGTAGAAGAAGCATTATTTGCAACCAGCGGTATGCTTGCAAATAGATTAGCCATTGCCAGTCAAACAAGTCCTGGTGATGAACTAATAACTCATTATAATTATCACGTTAATTTTTTCGATAGCGCAGGCAATGCAAAAGTAAATAATATCGTATTTAATTGTATTAGAAATAATAGCGGAATCTTAGATGTTGCTGAAGTAGAATATGCTATTAATTCTAAGCCAAGGTACAAAATTTTTGCTCAGGTGAGTCTTGTTTCTATAGAAAATAGTATAAACGGGTTTAATGGTAAAATTTATCCTTTTGAAAAACAAGTCGAGTTATATCACTTTTTAAAAGCTCACAATGTAAATCTTCATTTAGACGGTGCAAGAATATTTAATGCTCATGTCGAAACAAATATTGCTTTAGCAGATTATGCTAAATATGTGGATACAATGAGCTTTTCTTTTACCAAAGGACTTGGAGCTCCTTTTGGTTCAATGCTTATGGGTAAAAGAGAGATAATTGAAAGGGCTAAAAAGCTACAGGTTTGGCTAGGTAGTGGTTATCATCAGATAGGGTATTGTGCTAATGCAGCAAAGTATGTACTACAGAACAATATTTCTAGGCTTAAAGAAGACAATAAACTCGCCAAACTGTTTGCAGACAAGATTAAGGAAATTCCACACATAAAACTGGTACTACCTTATCCAGAAACTAATATAGTAAGCTTTAGTATAAAAGCACTAAATGTAACTAATGAGGTTTTCTTGAGTAAGTGCCAAGCTTATGGTTTATTGCTTTTTCCTTGGCTCGAGTCTCATATAAGAGCAGTTACCCATCTTGGCACAAAGGAAACAGACATCATGAAAGCTGCTGAAATTATAAAGGAGGTTGTGTTAAATTTAATATGAGAGTAAAAATAGATTTCTTTAGCGATTCAAACACTGACCCTTCAGCTAAAATGAGGGAAGCGATGGCTAAAGCAAAAGTTGGAAACGAAGCTGCATGTGAAGATCCAACTGTGAACGAATTAGTGGCAACCGCATGTAAAATATTAGGTAAACCTGCAGGAATCTTTTTGATTTCAGGAACGATGTCCAATGTAATTGCTTATAAAGTACACATTCAAAGACCTGGTGATTACTTGCTGCTTGATGAAACTTCACATCCACTCATAGTACAATCTGGCTTGATCGCAGCCCAGGCACATGCTACTCCTTTGCCCATCAAAGGTACAAGAGGAATATTTACTGGAGAACAAATTGTTGAGTTTATTACTCGTCCTAGTTTAAGAAATATTCCGAGAGTTGGGCTTGTTTCTATTGAACAAACGACAAATTTTGGTGGTGGAGCTGTGTGGCCTTTAGAATATATTCAAGAGATCTCAAGTCTCTGCAAAGAGAATGACGTATTCACTCATTTAGATGGAGCAAGACTGTTCAACGCTTGTGCTCATACTAAAATATCTCCAAAGGAGTATGCAAGTTATTTTGATTCGGTATTCATTGATTTTAGTAAAGGATTAGGTGCTCCAATGGGCGCAATATTGCTTGGAAGTGAAGATTTTATTGAAAAAGCTTGGTACTATAAGTTTCAAATTGGCGGAGGTATGCACCAAGCTGGCATTATTTCAGCTGCATGTTTATATGCTCTACGTAATAATGTAAATTCTTTAGAAGAAGATCATAAAAAAATGCAGCACCTTATAGAAGGCCTAGACTCCATAGATCAAGTTATAATTGATATCGACCTGTATAAAACTAATATAGCGTATTTTTCATTACGTACTAATTGTATATCTACTCAAGAATTAATAAACGTACTAATGACAAATTATGGAATTAGAATGGCTAACATCAAAGGTAAAATCAGAGCTATAACACATAGAGATATAAGCTATGAAGATATTAATACTACTGTATCTGCTATAAGAAAGATACTAAGTAATTTTCTGCACTAATTGTTTGCAAACTTCTTGTCAAACAATATTATACCAATATAGTATTATGCTAGCATCTGCATAGAGCTATTTGGGAATAGGTGTGAACTTTGTCTTCTTTCAATATTTACTATTCTTCTGTGGATATATGCTGCTTTATTTATCAAGACAAAGTATACCAATTGCTCTACCACTGTTAATAGATACTGACCATGTAAAATTAAGCTATTTTTTTGCCTGCTTTTCTTTTTTTTATGGAGTATCAAAATTTGTTAATGGAATAATCATGGACTCCAAAAATAATCCATTATTTATGTTTGGGCTATGCAATATTGCAACTGGATTATTAACCATTGGTATAACTTTATCATATAATAATCTAACTTTATTACTGTTAACATTAATATTATTAGCTTGGACACAAGGGTTAGGTTGGCCAGCTATTACCAAGTTTATGGTTACAAACTCTAGCATCTCTTCAATTGCATCATCATGGGGAGTTATGAGCGCATCTCAGCAACTTGGTTCTTGTATTACTTTAATTGTATTACCAAGTATAATTAAAATATATAATGCAAAAAGTGCATTTTTGTACTCTGGTTTCTTATGCTTACTTTTTGGAATTTATATAATATTAAAGGCATATTACAAAGAAAGTGCCAACTTTACTACCTATTATAAGGTGCAGAAATCTCAAATAGGTATCAAGGTAACAAGTTCCATATGGTTTCTATGTTGTGCTACTTTTTGTGCTTATATTATAAAAATGGGAATCTTCTTTTGGTTTCCTATAATTTTAAAGAATAAATTACAAATTTCTCTTGTACAATCCTCACTAATAACAGGCGTATATGATTTAGGTGGAATCCTTGGAACTTTAATAACAGGAAGAATTAGTGATATGTACTTCTTTCAAAATAGAAGCTTGCTGGCATCACTTTATATGTTGGGTATAGCACTCACTTTTATTGCAATGAACTTTGGTCAAAACATAATTCTTATGAACCTTGGTGCAATCTTATCAGGATTCTTTATATTTGGAGTGCAAGTACTGACAGGTGTTATAGCTGTAGAAATTGCTCCACAAAATAATGTATGTGCAATTGTAAGCTTAACAGGATTATTTGGGTATATTGCAAGTTCAATATTTTCATGCGTGCTCTTAGGAGTACTTGTTAAGCACTGTGGTAACAGTATTATGTTTTCATTTTTTTCCATTTGCTCTGTTGTTGCACTCGTTTGCTTTTCCATACTATCAAGCAAAGATCTAAAAAAACTGTAACCGTTCACGGAGATAAGGTGGTTTACAAAGTAAGTATAAAAGTGTAAAGAGATAGGAAGCTAAATATGGAATGGGTAAATGACAACAGTGCTGCAAGAAAAGGTTGTAGCAGAAAACGCTAATCTCAAGGAAGAAATAAAAGCACTGATCAGAGAAAATGATAGCTTGAAAGCAAAAATAGTTGAATTAGAAGACAAATTGGGCTTAAATTCGCAAAATTCTCATCGCTGCCACCATCACGAGATATATATCGTAAGAAAGCAAAAAAGAAAAGTGATAAAAAACCAGGAGGTCAGCCAGGACATAAGGTGCATAAGCGTGAATTAATGGCTGCAGACGAGGTAGTGAGATGCACAATTGATACAATTTGTATGTGTGGAGGTAAGATTACTTTAGAAGATGAAATTATTCATCAGAAGGCAGAGTTGCCAGAAATTAAGCCAATTGTAACTGAGTACAGGTTGCAAAGAGGACATTGTAGCAGTTGTGTTAAAAGTCAATAGAAAAATTGATGTAGCTGTGAATAAGTACTTAAAATTTGTGTGGGCGTACTTATTCACAGCTATGCTATTGCTATATAGAAGCAGTTTTAGGGCTATACTCCTCAGTAAACAGTCTACCGTCTCTTACTAAAGAGTTAGCAAGGATAAGTAATTTTCTCATTGCAGCAGTAGAGGTAACTTTATATGGTTTTTTATATTGATTGTATAGCCTATCAAAGAAGATTTTTATATAAGAATTGTACCTTTGCGCACTAAGAATGCACATATGTAAAACCTTTCTAATTTGTGATCTACCACCCTGAATACACCTTTTTCCCTTACTAAAACCACTATCTCGATTAAAAGGTGCAACTCCGGAAAGGCTGGATATTTCTTTATGTTGGAGAGTTCCAAGCTCGGGTAGATAACAAATAAAAGTAATAGCTGTTATTGCACCTACACCAGGTATACTAGTTATTGACATGTACTTTTTTTTAAGCTCTTGATTTTTATCGACTAATTCCATTACCTCATCTTCTAAGACTTGAATTTGATTTTGTAAAACTGCAAGTAGCTCTTCCATTTGTTTGATTATAGATAAATCGGTTACTTGATGAGCTTGGGTTTTTTGTATTTTTGCTATTTCTACTAGTTGATTCCTGCGAGATAATTTGTAACCGTTCACGCAATGGCGTCAACTTAAGAGCCTTCATTAGCAGACTCTCCTAAAGACATGATGGCGTTTAGGCTTATCAACTTTGTCCATTCACGGTATAAGAAAGTAGTTTACAAAAATTGCATAATTAGTATAAAAAACAATAAACTAGATAGATGAGGGGTTGATGATAGAGGTGCTACAAGAAAAGATTGTGGTATTGGAGTCAGAAGTTGGTACTCTGAAAGCAGAGAATGATAAGTTAAGGACAAAAATAATTGAGCTAGAGGATAAGCTGGGTTTAAATTCAAAAAATTCATCGCTGCCACCATCGCAAGATGTATATCGCAAAAAGACAAAAAAGAAGAGCGATAAAAAACCAGGCGGGCAGCCAGGACATGAAGCGCACAAGCGGGAATTGATGGTAGCAGATGAGGTGGTAAAATGTTCAATTGATACAATTTGCATGTGTGGAAGCCAAGTTATTTTAGAAGAAGAAACTGTGCATCAAAAGGTTGAATTGCCAAAAATTAAACCGATAGTGACTGAATATAGGCTACAAAAAGGCTACTGTAAGGCGTGTAAGAAAAGGATCTCAGCTAGTCTGCCTGAAGGTGTGACAAGGGATCTTTTAGGAGCTAATGCAAAAGCAGTAATTAGCAGTTTTAGTGGATTTTTTATCAATTCAAAAAGGGAAGTACAGCAAATTTTGAGCAGCATATTTAATCTGAATATAAGCCTAGGTTTGGTATCAAAGACCGAGGGTAGAGTATCAGAAAAATGTATATCTGAATGGCTTTGTTGCATAGCACTGATAGGCATGTAAATCACAATGAACTTACGCAGCTAATTTAAATTTAGCCATACCAATATCAGTAAATTTGTTCAGTAAGTAGCACTTAATTAACAGCTCTTTTTCACGATTTACCTCTGATTTATTTTTCAAGCCAAACCCAAATATTTGCTTCAACCTATAGAAAAAGACTTCAATATAAGACCGTGCTCCATACTTAACTTTTTTCTTCCATTCATTAATACCATCTTCATAATTCTCATATGACCTAATTCTACTAATATACTTGTTTCTTTCTGATAAGTAGTCAGCTAAACAAATTTTAGTATCCTTCCTAGGGCGAATAATAGGCACAATATTGTATTTTCTGCATTCTTTATACACACTTTTTATATCATAAGCCGCATCTGCTCGAATAGAACAAATGTTATATTTATCACTGACTTCTTCTAACATATCGCAGACCGGCAAATAGTCTACAGCAACACCACTAGTGTAGTTCATGCTTATTGCTTTCTTATCATTTATGTTTAAAATAACATGTAATTTTCTTACTTGACCATAACCACTGTATTTTCTTTTTCGAATATTAAGCTTACTATGCCCACCGTTATTATTGTAGATACTAACTCTAGTGCTATCTACGGCAATTTCAACATTTTCCAGATCATCTTTATTGCTTCTATGGTCATCAATCTTCAAATTAAGCTTTTTAAATCTTCTGGAAGCTTGTGTATAGCTGATAATCTTAAGTTTTTTGCCTATTTGTACCATATAACCTTTTACAAAACCTACAGCTTGTCTCAAGCCAATTCTAAAAAGATGAACTATTATGTGTATTAAAATTACAACTTTATCACTATAAGTGTTATTGCCACCTGCAACTTTTGGACTATTTTCATACCAATTTTCTATGGCTTGATTAACAAAATGAAAAACATTTCCTCTTTTTTTTAGAAACTCATTATATTCTCTTTGGTTACTTACTCTCATTTTTTGTGGCATAAGTTATACTTGTTTGAAAAATGCCTATTTTACAACAAAATGCGTTAGTAACCATAAGCTTTTCTCCTTACAATAACCTCAACCAACACTAGCTATGCAACAAAGCCTATCTGAATACGAAAAAATAAGAGAAGAGCTACGGAAAAGCAAGTATTTACATATAGATGAAACAAGCCATAGGAACCAGGGAAAGAAAGGTTGGAGTTGGGTAGTAACGAATAAAACAGCAACACTTATGAAGTTAGTTGGATCTCGCGGAAAGAAGATATTAAAAGGGCTATTGCCAGAGTATGATGGAATAGTTATAAGCGATAGGTATGCTGCGTATAATTACTTTAATCGTGAAAACAGACAGATATGCTGGGCCCATTTAGCAAGGGACTTTGAAAGGTTTTTTTACAGTAAAAATGTTGAAGTGAGCAGAATTGGCGCAGCATTAAAATCGCTGAGCAACAGGGTATTTGTGGTAGATAGAGCACGTAAACAAAACCTGATAGACAATTTAAGATTTTTCCGGTTAATGAGGAAGATTCGAAAAAGGGTGAAACATTTTTTGCGAGAGATAACAAGGGTTGCAAAAGGAACTCAGGCCTCGAGAATGGCTGCCAATATACTACGTTCTGAAGATATGATGTGGAGATTCGTGCGCAATCCTGATCTGATCGAGACAACCAATAACCTTGCAGAACGTCAGGCTAGACGGTACGTCATTTATCGTAAAAATAGTTTTTTCACTTGGTCAGAACGTGGAGAAAAGTTCATTGAAAGAATGCTTTCGATATTTTTGACTGCACGTTTGAATGATCAGAATCCTGTCCAGAAACTACAGAATTTAGTCGCTATTCCTGCCTAATTGGGAATATTCCGTGAACGGTTACGATAATTTTTGCTTCAAACAGTCAATACTACTAACTTTTAAAGGAGTGACACGCATGTCTGTATTACTAACATAACGTGAGATGATGCTACAGTCTATTTTATCAGTTTTAGTAGCAATACCAAGGCTTTTTGCATAATCTCTCACCCATCTTGGTTGAATGACATATACTTCAAAACCATGGCTTAATAAAGTATAAGCACATAATTTTTCGTACCCACCAGTTGCTTCAAGTCCAACTTTGGTTACGTTATGTAAACGCAAAAAGTCGATTATTTGATCAATAGCTTGAACGTTATTTTCAAATACTTTATGATGTCCAAGTGGATGAATATGGATATCTAGTTTATTTTTGCTAATATCAATGCCAGTAATAATATTTGATAAATTCATAATCCCTCCATAAATAATGTGTATACTGCATTTTCCACCCTTATATACGAGCCTAAAAGCTCAACCAGTTGTTCGGAACTTTCAGTATAATAAACCAGAGAGGAGAACCTTGCTGCAAAACGGTCCTTATGACCAAGAGTATGTACGGTTCCTCCTCTCTGCGTGTCTTTATACCGCCATTTCGTGACATTTATAAAGACTTGTTTTTAACATATAAGAGTATGTAATAAAAGAATTACAGCAAATTTACCCGAAGGTGTTGCAAGAGATTTTCTAGGACCCAATGCTAAAACAGTTATAAGCAGCCTTAGCGGCTTTTTTATTAACTCAAAAAGAGAGGTACAGCAAATTTTGGGCAGTATTTTTAATCTAAATATAAGCCTTGGTTTAGTCTCAAATACTGAACGCAGGGTATCGAAGAAGTGTGCATCTGAATATGAGAAAATGAAGGAAGAGTTGCAAGGAAGCGAGTATTTGCATATAGACGAAACAGGGCACAGAAATCAAGGAAAGAGAGGCTGGAGTTGGGTAATAACAAACAAAGCGTTGACACTTCTGAAGGTAAGCGAGTCTCGTGGTAAGAAGGTGTTGAAGAGTTTACTGCCAGAATATGATGGTATAGTTGTGAGCGATAGATACGCTGTATACAATTACTTCAATCGTGAAAATAGACAGATATGTTGGGCACATCTGGCAAGAGATTTTGAGAGATTTGCCCATAGTAAAAATGTTGAAGTGAGCAAAATTGGCCAAGCACTAAAATCGCTCAGCAATAAGGTGTTTGTAGTAGATAAGGCAAAAAAACAAAATTTGATAGATAATTTGAGATTTTATCGACTGGTGCGAAAAATTCGGAAAAGGGTAAAACATTTTTTACGTAAAATGACGAGGGTTGCAAATAGCACTCAAGCTTCAAGAATGGCCGCTAAGATGTTACGATCTGAGGATATGATGTGGAAGTTTTTAAGAAAACCTGAAGTGATAGAAACAACTAATAACCTTGCAGAACGGCAAATTAGACGGTACGTAATTTATCGTAAAAACAGCTTTTTCACCTGGTCAGAACGTGGAGAAAGATTCGTGGAAAGAATGTTGTCGATATTTTTGACATCACGTCTAAATGGCCAGAACCCCTTTCAAAAGCTACAGAATCTAGTAGCTGTCACTGCTTAGTTCTTTAATTCATTCTCACAATCCGTGAACGGTTACCTCCATATTCTCCAGATTTTAACAAAATTGAACATTATTGGTTTGCTATAAAAAACAGAACCAGGAAAAACATTCCTTTATTCAAATCTTTTCGTCATGCTGTCGATTCTTCTTTCTTATGACCTTTTTGGACTATTATGGGAAGGGCTATAGTACTCCCAACCAGAACTTCACTTTCAGCCAAATAAAAACCCAAAACTTCTTTTCTGCCATTTTGCTAATATGTTATACATACATTTGCTTACACAATGCCCGTCCTCCTTGACCTTAAAAAACCATGAACACTATTGGATATACAGATTGCAGCGGACGACTGCGCCATTCGTTGATTACCGGTAACAATTTGTCAGTAATACTTGATATCTCTGCTGCAGATATTTTATATTTCTTCTACATGCGATGCTATATCCCATGCCACTGGCATATGTACTTAAAACCTTTGCTTCAAGTTCGGTTGTTTGCCTTTTTCTGACTACTTGTGGCTCGAAACTTCCTTCTCTATCTCTTGGTGTCAATAGTTCAAATACTTGTCCGTAAAGTCTTTGAATTTCTTCGGTTGTTTTCTTCGCTTTCAGCCGACAAATGGTTTTCTATCTCGCCTTCCCTCTAGCAGTTTTTTATAAATGGTGTTAATGCTCCATCTCTTCCTGTCAATGGTCTTCCTTCTCGTATAGATGAGAAGATATTTGTTTCTAATTCTTTATAGTCTACCAAACCGGTAGTTGTGTTTGCTTGACTCATTGTCAAACCTCCATTTTTTTATCAATTTATTACTTTACTTCTCGGTTTGACACAGTTTATTTAACACTCCCGAGCTTAATAGACAAATGGTAGGCTAAAAAGCTTGTTACACCACCTCCAACGTTTCCATTACCCTTTTCCTTAAGTCATAACTATATGCTACTGGCATCCTTACCTTCACTACTATCAATCCATATCTTACTCTTTTTGGACTATTATGAGAAGGGCTATAGTTCCTTCTTTCTTTATCATTTATTTTGATAGTTCCAATCCTATGTTTATCACTATAACCAACACTGCCTGGCTCTAAATTAAAAAGCATCTTCGCTCCTCTTGTTTTTACATTTTAGTATAATGCAGATAATTTGTATTATCATAATCCTGGACCATATCCCCTTGCATTTACTTTGAGTAGTTGATTTTTATTAACCCCCTCTAGAAAGCTAGATGGATTTTCTATTGTATAATCTGACTGTTTAATAGCCTTATCTAACTCTTCAAATACGCTGCTATTTCTTTTAAAATACCCATATTCTATAGCTGTTAAAACACTTTTCCCCCCTAATAGACAATTTAGCCCTAAACTTGATTTATTCTCTAATTTGTTAAATCTTACTTCATCGACAAGCCTCACCTCTATTTTATTACTATCTTTCTCATTAGGACATAGATGAATACTGATCTCTCCTACTTCAGTGGTAAAAGACATTTCAATGATATCTCCTGAGATGTCTGTATAATTTCTCCTTCCTTCTATGTTTTCAACTCTAATTATACTTTTTCCAACTTGAACTATACCAATATTTAGATTTAAATCTTTAGCTTTTTGATTATTGAATATCTTTGCAACTTCAATAGTACTATTTTGTGGGTAATCTATACAAAAATATCCATTATCTATTTCTAGTTCAAAGTCATGTTTATCAATTTGCTCACTTTTACTTATAATACTTTCAAGTGCTAACTCCTTCAGCTTTGAAAGGTTTGCTTTTCGCTGACCTAAGGTATCTTTATCTGAACAAATTACGTTTACTACATCTCCATGCTCTTCATCGCTAAATCTGTTTAAAGATGCACCTTCTGATATTATCTGAAATATTTTTTTCTTGTGTAAAAACTCATAAATTCGAGTAGTGTCAGCAGATAAATATAGCTTTGGGAATGTGTCAGCTATACGATCTATCAAGGACATATCAGATTTATATGGAAAAGTGAACATTATTCCTTGTTTCAGTGCTTCGTTTATAACTTTATCAAGTTCTTTTTCGCACTCCTCATAATCTTCTTCGCTACCAGAGTAACCTAAAATGTCCAGATAATCATGGATCTTATTTATTTTTTGCCAAATACTTTCATACTTTTCTTCTTCTCTTGTATTCGGTTTTACTTTCGCTAAAGAAAAAGAATCTTTTTGACGAATTAAAACAAAAGTATCTTTTTCTTTATGAATTATGGCTTCATCATAGAATAGTTGACTGTAACGCCTACCAAAACTTTCATCATAATCAGGGCAAGGGCTAACATTGTCACTTTCACTATCCGTTTCGTTCCATACTTCAATTGGGAAATCATTATTATCAATAATATGTTTAATTTTCACTTCAGGTACAAACTGAAGCTTTGCTATTTCTTCTCTTACGTTTTCTTTGTTTATTTCATCTGCAAGAGACACTTCATTACTAATATAGAAATTTTTCTGTTTTAAACTTTCGTTTTCCTTCTGCAGACTACTGAATTCTGCAAATAGCTCTTTATACTCTGATAAATAAATACACAATTGATCTCTTATATCATTAAGTTCCTTCTTTTTTTCTAGTATCTGATTTTCATAATTACCTTTCAAATCCTCTATACTGTTTATCAGCACTGTACTTTCTTTTCTTACTCTGTTTAACTCAGCTTCAGTCAAATCCAGTTTTTGCTGTAACTCTTCATTTATTTTGTCTGTTAACTGAATTTCATTCTTTGCCTCTTTTAATTGATTATTTAAGTTCTTAATTATATCACTTTTGTTCTGAGTTTCTAATAATAATATTTCTACTTTCTGTTTTAGCTGTTCGATGTCTTGATCATTTTCAGTTAAATTTCTCGTCCTTCTTTGTAATTCAACTTCAAGCCTTTTAATTTTCCCTTCTAGGGTTTGCATTTCTCTGGTAAGTTCACTTACTTCTTCGTAATACTCTTCTACTCTTTTCTTATAGTGTTTTTGTAACTCTACATTTTTTTTAAGATCAAAATTTTCTTGTTGTAGATTTTCTATTTTACTTTTCAAACTATCTATTACTTGATTTTCTTCACTGCTAATCTCAAATACCTCTTCAGGAAAATGTGCAAATTTACAAGATGAAATGCCTTCAAGGACGTTACTACCAAATAAATTATATTGTACTACCTGCTTCGAACTAAACATACCTATACCCCCTACTAAAATAAACAAGTAATATATTGTATGCGCTATATATCATAAATACAATCGGTTTGAATATAATCTATTTACTAATTCGTATTGTGAATTTTTATAGAATAGATTTAGGTGTAAAATATTATGATACCATTAAAGTAGATGGATAAAGCACAGTCTTTTTGAGAGGATAAATTTAATGAAAAGACCATACTAATTAGTGTTATAAGGAATTGAATTATTTACTTCCTCCAAAAAACATAAAAAGATCGTATATTTGTGAGAACAAGCAGCGTAAAAATAAGGTTATAAAAATAGAAGATTTAAATTATTTTCATAAGCTTAGGCAAAATAGTTCGTATGTAGATATGGATGAAATGGGCTAATGTAGCTAGTTTTAGCGTATAGTAAAGTCAACATATAAAAAAGTTCGTATGTATTGAGTGGTAGACCAATCCATCCCAAAACAAGCAGTTCTCACGCTTGCTGATTTTAGTTATCGGAAATGGCTGTATTGTTTCAGTTTTGAGTAATATGTAAAGTTGAATTAGTACTTAAAAATAGAAAGAGTACATTGCAGTAAAAAAACAGAAGTGTTTTTGCAAGTACTGGCTTTAGTTTTAAAAATACAAACTAAAATAAAATGCTAAAAAGTTCTTGCTCTGCTAGATCTTTTTAGCTATAATGTAATTCAATGTAAAGAATACATGGGGTGTTAGATAAATTGTATTATGTACATCATTCAGAAAGCAATCCTGGCTTTTTTAAGAATATATCTAGTTTAGTAAGAAATCAAAAGAAAGGCGCACTGTTACTCAGCAATCAAAGTTACTTAGGATTACCGTAAAGTTTCTACAGCAAATTGGTTTGGTACAGCTGCATAAGAATCAAATGAATTAGATGTCAAAACCAATCTTCAGAAAAGAGGTGTACGACAAAACAATCAAAATATGAATATTAAAATATAGGGGGCTTTATGTTAGGTAAAGAAAATACAAAGGAACAAGTAACAGATAATCAATCTAGGTTAATAAGAACGCAAAAAGAAGACACATTGTCATCTAGTAGTCAGCAAATATTACAGCTGCCAGAAGGTTTTACAATAGGGAAAGCAGTTGGAGGAGGGGATGGTTTCTTTCACGCGGTTGTACAAGGACTTAAGCAATTAAAGCCAGGAACAAGTGTTACTGTGAAATCTTTGAGAGAAATTTGTAGGAAGCAAGCTTTAATTAGTCAAGAAATGAAAGAAAAGATTATAGCCGATGCTAGAAACCGTGAAGATTCTACAGTCATACCTCCAGGGCCTGGTATTGATGATGATGAATTATGGAAGACTTATTTGGTTGGTATAGAATACAGTAATGAAGATATAGAAAGAATGCAGAAGGACAATAAAGAAGTGGCTTCATCATTAACTGATTTAAAGTATGGAAATACGTTGCAGGTTCCTATATGTGGCAGACCTAAAATTGAGGGAAGCATGATTTGTAATGAATATAATGTTAAGCTGCATGTTATTGAATATCTTCCCATATATGAATGGTCAGGGTCTCTTATTGATGGATTAGGATCCAAATTTGTAAGTACAGATTATAATGAAAAAGATACTATACATATAATAAATAAAGGAGATTTTCATTTTGAGCCAATCTTGAGCGAGACACTATTAATAAGTGAAATACAGAAAGAATTTACTAGTATTCTAGAGGGTTCTAATCTTATAGAAGATAGAAAGCTTGAAAAGCTAAAAAGTTTTTTTGAAGCATATCCGAGTCTAAACGTTAATTTTCAGGTGAATCAATATAATGATACACCGATACATATTGCTGTTCGTGTGGGAGAATTAAAAATTGTTAGGTTTTTGCTAAGGATAGGAGCACAAGTTGATGTTGTAAATGGAGAGGGAAAGACTCCTATAGATATTGCTAAAGATAATAACAGAAAAGATATCGCTAAGATACTGCAACCGCTTATTTCATATGAAGAAGTTGATGTACCGGGAGATGGCAGTTGCTTATTTTGGTCCGTTGCTTTAGCTTACTTAACTCCCGTAAAATTTGATGATTATGCCTTTCATGAAAGGTTTAAAGAATTATTTGCGAGCGACCATGATGTACATTCAATTCAAAGGCTAATGCAAAGTAATGCAAATATTTATGAAGATAGTGTAATGAGGCGGTTGGTAACGAAGACATTTCGTTGTGAGGTTGCTGATGAAGTATGTTTCAGCCAAAGAAGATTTGAAAATAAGGTTGAGATTATGGATCTTTTTGAGAGTAACAGTGGAAGTTATTTTACAGGAGGTACCTTTAAAAAAGAGTTTGAACATGAATTCGGTGCTGAAAAAATTGAGCAGTATAATATTGACACTAGTAAACTCCAACCCAATTTTTTTGATGAAAGTGCAATAAAGGAAATTTGTACTGAACTTAATAAGATAAAAAAACGTGATCAAGTTCAGGAATTTATATTTGATACATACTTGAAATGCATGGAAATGACTCAAACTTGGGGTGGAAAGCATGAAATAAATGCAATGTCTGATCTACTAAATACAGCGATAATAGTGTCTGAGAAAGATTCAAAAGATCTTATATACAATGAAAAGAAAAAATACTGTAACAAAATACGCTTGTCTTATAAAGAAAATAATCATTATCAATTTTATCAAGTAGAGTATTCAAATTTGATGAAGTTTGTTCTGAGTTTCATTCAATCATTTGAAACGAGGCTTATTATATATGATATACTTGCAAGTACACTGAGAGAGGGGAACAGAATATTTTCGGATGGGGTGAGCATTAACAGGTTTGTGCAAAGTATTTTTGGATGTTCAACACATGATGATTGGGAGATGTTTGGTATGAAAGCATCTTTGAGAGAAGGTAATGTAACAAAAGCGACAAAAAGTTTTATTAATCTATCAGACTTAATAGGAACGTTTAATGAATATAAACTGGGCTTTAGAAAAATATTAATGGATGCTGGATGCAATATTTTTCAAAGTTTTGAAATGCAGTTTGAGAAAATAGGTTTTGATCATGTTTCAAAAATAGCAGATGACATTGTAGATAAGATAATTGAATGTTACATTCAGAAAGAACATAAGAGAGATTTGAGCAATATAAGAATAGCTGAAACCCTTGTTCTAAATACATACTTTCAAGGTATGTCTGCGCAGTATGGAGAAATAAGTTATAATCTTAGAGACCTATATGAAAATATCGGAATTGCAGAAGGCAGTGAAGGCTCTTTCGTCTATTATAGAAAGAAAAGTGAGGATAAATCTAGTCAGTATGGTTATCGCCGTTCCCTTATGGGTGAAAAGTCGAAAAGAACATATGATACAAGATATATTAGAGTAGAAGCTACAAACGTAGAACTTGAAAACTATGTGTATACTTTAGATGCCTTAAATATACAAGAATTTAAGGCTAAAGTGGAGAAGGTATTTTATATTGTCAATAAAGAAATCCAAATGCCAAGCAAAAAGATAATTGAGGATCTTATAGTAAAAATTAAATCCCATATTGAACAAGAGGTAAGCTTTTTAAACGAGCATATCTTATTTTGTTGTCAAGAGCGCAAACAAAATTTAGATATGAATTTGAAATACTTAGTTAAAGAAGAAGGAAAAAAAGAACAACATATAATAGGAGGCAAAGAGTTAATAGGAAGAACTGAAAAAAATAGTGATGTTGTATCTTTGATGGAAAAAAATTTAAAAACAATTCCAAATTCGTTTTATTATCTAAAAGTAAAAGAAGCATTTGTAAATCATGCTGAAACAGTCTCTCAAAACTATAGCAACCTACTTGAATCAGAGCATGGTAATACAGCAAGATCTAGGAGTTTTTGGCCTAGTATAAAAGTATCAAATATAAAAAGATTATCATCTCTACTTGGGAAAATGAATTTTAAGGATGTATGTGCTCCAGTAGAAGAATTCACTGGAAGAAAGAAACAAATAGAGGAGATATATACAAAATTACATGGGGGAGAAGTAATAATAGTAGGTCCATCTGGAATTGGCAAAACTCAACTAGCTAGAAAATTTGTTGAAGAAAACAAAGGAGTTTATCTTAATGTCTATGAGGTAAATACTCAAGATATATTGTCCATAGAAAGTTCTTTTGATTCCCTTGTCCGAGATAGCCTAAGCATGTGTATGGAAAGAGAAAGAAATAAAGGAGAGGAAAAATGCCTATTCCTTTTTCAGGGAGTTAAAAAAGAAGATCTAGAGAGAATTTTAAAGATCAGAGGTAAAAGAGGTGGTTTTGACTGCTTATTTACTTCTTCTGATCAAGGTTATCAAGATATAGCAGAAGTGTCTTTAGATAGTCTTGGAGAAAAAGAAGCTATACAACTTGTAAAAAGAATTTTAGAGATAGCAGATAAGTCGCAAGATGAAAAAATAAAAGCACTAATAAGAAAACTCGAAGGTTTTCCATTAGCTATAAATCTAGCAGCAGCGTGTATTAAAAACAAAGGATCAAGCCCTTTGAGCGAAGCATTTGGAATTTTTGAATATTTAATACAATACGAAAGGTTTAATCAGAAATTTCCACGAAACACTAGACAAAATAAATACGATAGAATACTGCAAATAACATTACTAATCTCGATGGAAACAATAGAAAAGATGAGTTCTGGAGAGAAAGTTCTAAAAATTTTAAATGCTATGGCTTATTTTGGTCATGGTACAATTGATCCCAATTTATTTCTTGCCTGGATTAGATATGAGGATAGGCTATACTCCATTTTTAAATTGCTAGAACAATATTCGATAATTTATGCAAAAAAGGAAGGTAAATACAAGGTCTATACTATGCATGAATTAATAAAAAAAGTAATACGTTCACAGTTTACCATAGATGAGGAAAAATACATATTAAGTTGTATCATAGAATTGGTATCTGAAACTGAAGGAGGGTTTTTAGATGTAGTTCACCTCTTATCTTTGTTTGATCATGGTCAAAAATATGACTATCTAATAGAAGAAAATAAGAATTTTCCTTGTTTAATTTTAAGTGGCTTAAATGAGTTATATGAGTATCAAAAAGTTATCAATCTCACGTCACAATTATCTCAATTACTTGCTGTAGATGATCGATATTCAAGATTAATTAAATATGAGTTTGCCTGCGCGCAAGCTGGTTTGGGACTATATGATAGAGCGTTAAAAATCTTTCTGGATTTAAAAAAATTAGAGAAGGTAAATGATGCATTTCCTTCTCTTACTTTGGATAAAAAAATACTTTCTATTTATCTAAAACAAAAAAATTATAAAAAAGCATTGTCGTACAGTAAATACAATAACTTTATATTTACTAGTTCATTTAACGAAGAAATCATGGAACTTATAGAAGAACATCTAGATATGGCAGTTATTATAGCTGAAGTATTTGTAATGCAAAAAAGATATACTGATGCATTTACAACTTTGTACTATGTAAGACAACTGAGAAATGAAATTTTCCTTAAAATAAGTGATTTTAACTCCGATGATGATCCTTATCTTGATCCTTCCGAGGTGTATGAATTTTATAATTTAGATACAAAATATATCTATGCCTTAGCATATTTCTTTATGAGTCAAGAAAGAAAAAAAGTAACTATAAATGAAGAAGCGTTACCACATAAAGAAGATTTACCTCGTGAATTGAGTATACAAGCTTTATTTAGGCAGCTAAAAGATATTCTGATAAATCAAGAGAGTAGTCAGTACTTACAACCGGCTCCTTATTTTGTTGAAATAGAGGTAGGAAAAGTAATTCAAAGAGAATTAAGAGAGAAAGCATTGCAATATTTTGAGAAAGTGCTGAAGCTACAAAAAAATTATGGATTTTTAGATAATCATCCTAACGTACTATCTGTGAAGTTTTATATAGCTGTTTTACATAGTTGCTTAGAGGATAAAGAAAAAGCATTACAAGAACTCCAACAATTGCAAGAATTACAGGAGAAAGTGATAGGAGTAAATCATCCTAGTACTTTAGAAACTGTAAATGCTATACAAGAATTATTTACTGAAGGTGAAGACAAGTTAACATATTTAAGAAATGAGATAGAAAAAAGAGAATCACTCTTACAATTTGAAAAATCTGATTTGAATTCTCAGGGTGTTTCAATCTTAAAAGAGCTTTATGTAGAAAAAAATAGCGAAAGTTCTTCTTCAGTATCAAGTGAAGAGTTACTGCTAGAAAACAAAAGGTTTCTAGACACAGAGAGTACAAAAACTAAAAGGAGAAAAATAGATAACCAGCCAGCCATTAAGAGTTATCTTAACGATGTCAACGTAAATCTTAGCCGTCAGCAAGATGCTATAGTCAATTTATAATATTGACTGGCAAAACATTATCTTCTTACAACAGATGGGTCTAGATGCTTAAATTTTTAATATTATTTAATGATAATCTAAGGACAATTACAGTAAGGTTTCAGCAGAAGTTTAGATACATGGTTCCAGAGTGTGATGGTAGTGTAAATAAATGAGGAGCACTGTAAACATATAAATTCGAAAGGTGTAAGACCATTAAGAGTTTTAATTCTTCTAGCATAATTGTAAGCCATCATAAAATTGTAAAGATGCTTTTTGAGCTGCTGATGTGAGCGGTGGTAATATTTTTTAACTGTAGCATTTTTAAAAGTTTTATTCATACGTTCAACTTGCCCATTTGTCCAAGACTTTTGTCAAACGGTGTTCAGTGTCATTTTCTTCACAAACTCTATTAAATATGTGTTGAAAAGCGTATTTATGGTGCTTCTGGGAGGCTTTGTTGAATGGCAAGGAATGAGGAGGAGTAATGAAAGGAATTTACGAGGCAAATTTGAAAATAGGCATACCTATATCAGTAAAGTTATTAATCAAATAGCATTTTAAAAGCACCTCTTTGAGAGGGAGTGTTAAATAAACCATACGCGTCAAGTTAAGGAAAAGTGGTATAAGGAAGAAAGGAAACGAAAAAAACTATTTTATATATTAAGTAATAAAGTTATTAATTTATAGATTCTTCTGAAAAAATCATCTTCTTCTAGATAAGAACTCCCTAAAAAAATAAATGTAACAAATAAAATGCCCATCTCAAATGTTGCTATATTTCACGATATTTCCTTAACTTGACGCGTATGGTTTATTTAACACTCCCATTTATCTTATTTTTTATTGGCAGACAGCTTGCTTAAACCCATAAAATCTCTTCATCTGCTCACTCCACAGCATCGGTATTTCTCTCAAGTCAACCAACTTCAAATCTCTTGGCTGCCTTCCATTTACTATATCTTCTTTAATTTTTGGTGCTAAATAATTTAATCTTAAAATTTGGTGTATACGTCTTGTACCTATATTAATTTTGGCACTCAGCTCTTTCACACTTCTGTATTTTCCTTCTTCTAGTTGCCGTTTCCACAGATGGGCTCTTACCACTGCTTTGAGTAACGCATTATTTGTTTTTCCTTCTGGCTCGATTACTGTGCATTTGTTTCCTTTCTTCTTCATTGGTATAAATTTTTCCTCTGATTCAGAACTCACCTCTATTCCATCCTCTCTCACCAATACTGTTCTTATTAACTTTTTCACTACTTCTTTCTGTTTTCCAAAACTTAAATTTTTCCACTCTTCTGCTTTTTCTCTCCATTTTTCATATAGCTGCTCCGCTTTCTTCATTATTTCTTTTTCCACTTCTCCTGCTACTATTGTTCGGTTTATTGATTCACAATTCTTTCCCCTTAAGTGATTGTTGCATACGTAATATCGGTACCTTTTATTCTCTTTTTTTGAGTACTACAAAGGGTTCTGTCGCATTTGTAGGGAAGTAGAAAGAAGAATGATATAATTGTCTAAAAAAAAGCAAAGATGTTTCGTATCAATCAAAAATTGTTGCCATATTTCAAAGGATTTAGCTTTTCAGCGGATGTTATCTGTATACATGAAATGTCGATTCTCTTTGAGCTATCGAAATTTGGAAGAAATGATGAGTATAAGGGGAGCAAAATGCTACGTTACAAAGGTGGATTATCACCACTGATAGATGAGGCAGTAAGGAAAAGAAAGAAGCAGGTTGGTAGTAGTTGGAGAGACTTACATTAAATTAAACGGTAAATGGGTTTATTTATATACTGTAGACTTCCTCTTGTGTGTTAGTAGAGACAAGTCTGCAGCACTTGCATTCTTTCGTAAAGCCTTCAGGAGTAACTATCTTCCTGAGAAAATTGTAATTGATAAAAGCGGCAGTAATACTGCTGCTCTTGATGATTTGAATGCAGAAATTTCTGAAGATTACAGTCCTTCAAATAAAATATCTAAATAATATTGTTGATAGATTTATCAAAAAACTAATAAAGCCAATGCTTGGGTTTAAAAGCTTCCATTCCGCAAAGATTACCATCACAGGCATAGAAAATATTCGTATGATTCAAAAAAGACAAATTATTAATAATGTTTCTACTTTTGAGAATTTTGCTATGTTAATGGCTTCATAACTCCTATAATCCCACCTTTAATGATCTTCTTTCCTATGGTTTATAGATTCGACAGAACCTTTTTTAGTGCTGTGCATATTTGGCAGTAGACGTTTACTTATTACTAAATTTATTATAGTATAATTTAAAATCCTCATGGTATCGAACCATTTCACTAAGTACAATGATAAAAAAACTAGCCTTTCTATGTCTAATATTCGTTTTGATGAGTAGTTGTAGTTTTAGCAATAGGTGTAATCACACTGCAGGTCATTATAAAATTGGCAATAGCTATACAATAAATGGTATCACCTACCACCCAAAATACTGTAGCTGTTACGAAGAAGTAGGAATAGCATCGTGGTATGGAATAGAAGATCATGGCACAATTACAGCCAACGGTGAAGTGTTTAATCGTCACTTGATTTCTGCAGCACATAAGACCTTGCCCCTACCCTGCTTTGTTCGTGTTACTAATTTAGAAAATGGAAGAAAGCTTGTTATAAGAGTTAATGATAGAGGGCCATTTGTTGAAGGTAGAATAATAGACTTGTCAGAAAAAGCAGCACAAGTTTTAGGACTTCATAAGTCTGGGCTTGCGAAGGTAAAAGTCGAGTACTTAAGAAAGAGGTCAGAACAATTGATACAAAATACTCCTCATTACAAAAGGCAATATGAAAAAGAAATGCAGAAACGTCACCCAAAACAAAACAATGCAGAAAGTAAGGGATATGTAGCATTTTTTGTAAACGCTCAAGTAGCTAAATCAGCTGCATCAAAGCTTCGTAATCAAGGAATAGAAAATGTTAGATTGCTTTTCAAGAATGATCAATATTGCGTAAAAGTAAGTTAAAACCTGCATTACAGATTGTGTAGCATGCCAGAAACTATTTGACAAATGAGAATGTTCCAAAAGCATGTGCGTCAAGTTGAGAAACTATCGTGAAATATAGCAATATTTAAGATTGGTATTTTATTTGTTACATTTCAGGTAGTGACAGCTACCTCAGCTAGAGCTGTAAAAAATAATCTACCACTCAAGAAATTTCATTAAAAAAATAGCATAATCTTATTTCTCGGGAGTGTTAAATAAACTGTGTCAAACCGAGAAGTATAGCTCTTTTCATAATAGTCCAAACGAGGTAAAATAAGGTTTTATAGTAGTGAAGGTAAGGATGCCAGCAGCATATAGTTATAAAAAAAGCAATGGAAGCACTAGAAGAAGGAGAAAGCAGGGAAACGGTGGCAGCAAGATTTAAAATTGGAAGAACTACATTATGGGAGTGGCAGCAAAGAAGAAAAGAAACAGGAGATTTTCAGTCAAAAAAACTTGGAAATGGAGGTTATAATCACAAAATTATAGCCCTTCCCATAATAGTCCAAAAAGGTCATAAGAAAGAAGAATCGACAGCATGACGAAAAGATTTGAATAAAGGAATGTTTTTCCTGGTTCTGTTTTTTATAGCAAACCAATAATGTTCAATTTTGTTAAAATCTGGAGAATATGGAGGAAGATATAAAATTTCTGCACCAACTCCTTTAGCAAATCTTATTAGACTTATGAAAAGGTAACCGTTCACGCAATGGCGTCAACTTAAGAGCCTTCATTAGCAGACTCTCCTAAAGACATGATGGCGTTTAGGCTTATCAACTTTGTCCATTCACGGTATAAGAAAGTAGTTTACAAAAATTGCATAATTAGTATAAAAAACAATAAACTAGATAGATGAGGGGTTGATGATAGAGGTGCTACAAGAAAAGATTGTGGTATTGGAGTCAGAAGTTGGTACTCTGAAAGCAGAGAATGATAAGTTAAGGACAAAAATAATTGAGCTAGAGGATAAGCTGGGTTTAAATTCAAAAAATTCATCGCTGCCACCATCGCAAGATGTATATCGCAAAAAGACAAAAAAGAAGAGCGATAAAAAACCAGGCGGGCAGCCAGGACATGAAGCGCACAAGCGGGAATTGATGGTAGCAGATGAGGTGGTAAAATGTTCAATTGATACAATTTGCATGTGTGGAAGCCAAGTTATTTTAGAAGAAGAAACTGTGCATCAAAAGGTTGAATTGCCAAAAATTAAACCGATAGTGACTGAATATAGGCTACAAAAAGGCTACTGTAAGGCGTGTAAGAAAAGGATCTCAGCTAGTCTGCCTGAAGGTGTGACAAGGGATCTTTTAGGAGCTAATGCAAAAGCAGTAATTAGCAGTTTTAGTGGATTTTTTATCAATTCAAAAAGGGAAGTACAGCAAATTTTGAGCAGCATATTTAATCTGAATATAAGCCTAGGTTTGGTATCAAAGACCGAGGGTAGAGTATCAGAAAAATGTATATCTGAATACGAAAAAATAAGAGAAGAGCTACGGAAAAGCAAGTATTTACATATAGATGAAACAAGCCATAGGAACCAGGGAAAGAAAGGTTGGAGTTGGGTAGTAACGAATAAAACAGCAACACTTATGAAGTTAGTTGGATCTCGCGGAAAGAAGATATTAAAAGGGCTATTGCCAGAGTATGATGGAATAGTTATAAGCGATAGGTATGCTGCGTATAATTACTTTAATCGTGAAAACAGACAGATATGCTGGGCCCATTTAGCAAGGGACTTTGAAAGGTTTTTTTACAGTAAAAATGTTGAAGTGAGCAGAATTGGCGCAGCATTAAAATCGCTGAGCAACAGGGTATTTGTGGTAGATAGAGCACGTAAACAAAACCTGATAGACAATTTAAGATTTTTCCGGTTAATGAGGAAGATTCGAAAAAGGGTGAAACATTTTTTGCGAGAGATAACAAGGGTTGCAAAAGGAACTCAGGCCTCGAGAATGGCTGCCAATATACTACGTTCTGAAGATATGATGTGGAGATTCGTGCGCAATCCTGATCTGATCGAGACAACCAATAACCTTGCAGAACGTCAGGCTAGACGGTACGTCATTTATCGTAAAAATAGTTTTTTCACTTGGTCAGAACGTGGAGAAAAGTTCATTGAAAGAATGCTTTCGATATTTTTGACTGCACGTTTGAATGATCAGAATCCTGTCCAGAAACTACAGAATTTAGTCGCTATTCCTGCCTAATTGGGAATATTCCGTGAACGGTTACTATGAAAAGTAGCATTATCAAGGATAACAGTTTGTCCAGGTTCCAAAATCGGTGTCAGAAACTGCTCAAACCATTTATTAAAGATATCCATATTGCAGTGGCCTTCAAAGGTTAACGGAGCAATTATTTTTCTTCCACTTAAGGCTGCAACTACCCCTACAACAACATTGCAAGCATTGATTTTTTTCCATATGAAAAGAGTCTGGAAGCTCTTTTACTCTAAACACGATGTTTACATCCTCAAAATTAATCTCAATTCGCTTAACTAACGTTCTAATAATATCACGTTTAGTTAGCCAGTCTGCATTATTAAGACTTGAGTTAATACTAGAGGAAAACCCCTCTAAATTTGTTACTACTAGAGTTAACTCTTGTGTGAGTTTTTTCTGATCAAATATCTTTTTCTTTTGTTCTTCAACCATTTTTAAGTTTTGTTTCATTGCTTTAATTCTTGGCTCAAATTCTTCTTGATCAATATATTCTTGAGCATAACTATCAATTAACCTTGCAATACCTCGTTTTAATTTATCTTCTTGTGTTTCAAGCAAAGCGCTTTTTTGATCTAGTGGTGATTTTTTAAGTTCTGAAAGTCTACGTTTATACTCCTCTAATATTCTATTCGGATTTTTTAATAGATGTTTCACCTCTTCCCACACAGCCATGTCTAATGTATCTGTACGAATTAATTTGTTGTTACACATTTTATTACCGCCAAAACGGTATGAATCCGTGCCAACACAACGATAATATACCTGATTATTAGTTTTTTTCCCCTCCTTATTCCTTGCAGTGCTAGTACCATAATATGCATAATTGCAAAGCTTACATACTACTAAACCTTGCAATAAATGTCTTGCTCCTCTTTGTCTTGTTCTTGCTATTTTTCTATTCTCAGCTAATTGTTCTTGAACGATTTCAAATAAATCTTCGCTTACTATACTAGGTACTTTAATATAAATCCAATCCTCTTTTGGAACAGGATAAGTAGAATAATTATCTTTTGGATGCTCGCAGGAGTTTTTTTTCGGTCTTATATGTTTTAGTTTTACGCCAAACCTTGTTTTACCAAAAGCTGCTTGTCCTTTATAAGCAGAGTTTTTTAACATACTCAAAACTACAGCCCTATCCCAATACTCTTTTCCAGTTCTCGTCATAATGGACATAGCACTTAGCCTACGACATACTTCTCCTATACTGGCTCTTTCTCTTCCTACCCAAGAGAATACTTTACGAACAACTTCAGCTTCTTCTTCATAAATCTCAAATAAGGCCTGTCCTGTTTCTGTATTTTTGTTTATATAACGATAGCCATAAGGAGCAGCACTCATTACACTTATACAACCCTTATTTGCTGCATAAATCTTTCCTCGACGACTTCGTTCCATGATTTTTGCACGTTCGTATTCTGCTATCATACCTTGCATTTGTAATAGTAATTGAGATTCTGGATGGCTTTGTTGCATAGCACTGATAGGCATGTAAATCACAATGAACTTACGCAGCTAATTTAAATTTAGCCATACCAATATCAGTAAATTTGTTCAGTAAGTAGCACTTAATTAACAGCTCTTTTTCACGATTTACCTCTGATTTATTTTTCAAGCCAAACCCAAATATTTGCTTCAACCTATAGAAAAAGACTTCAATATAAGACCGTGCTCCATACTTAACTTTTTTCTTCCATTCATTAATACCATCTTCATAATTCTCATATGACCTAATTCTACTAATATACTTGTTTCTTTCTGATAAGTAGTCAGCTAAACAAATTTTAGTATCCTTCCTAGGGCGAATAATAGGCACAATATTGTATTTTCTGCATTCTTTATACACACTTTTTATATCATAAGCCGCATCTGCTCGAATAGAACAAATGTTATATTTATCACTGACTTCTTCTAACATATCGCAGACCGGCAAATAGTCTACAGCAACACCACTAGTGTAGTTCATGCTTATTGCTTTCTTATCATTTATGTTTAAAATAACATGTAATTTTCTTACTTGACCATAACCACTGTATTTTCTTTTTCGAATATTAAGCTTACTATGCCCACCGTTATTATTGTAGATACTAACTCTAGTGCTATCTACGGCAATTTCAACATTTTCCAGATCATCTTTATTGCTTCTATGGTCATCAATCTTCAAATTAAGCTTTTTAAATCTTCTGGAAGCTTGTGTATAGCTGATAATCTTAAGTTTTTTGCCTATTTGTACCATATAACCTTTTACAAAACCTACAGCTTGTCTCAAGCCAATTCTAAAAAGATGAACTATTATGTGTATTAAAATTACAACTTTATCACTATAAGTGTTATTGCCACCTGCAACTTTTGGACTATTTTCATACCAATTTTCTATGGCTTGATTAACAAAATGAAAAACATTTCCTCTTTTTTTTAGAAACTCATTATATTCTCTTTGGTTACTTACTCTCATTTTTTGTGGCATAAGTTATACTTGTTTGAAAAATGCCTATTTTACAACAAAATGCGTTAGTAACCATAAGCTTTTCTCCTTACAATAACCTCAACCAACACTAGCTATGCAACAAAGCCATTCTGGATTATCGCTAATTTGATAATTTAAAAAAATGACTTCCACTCCTAATTTCTTAAACTCTTCAAGTAATATCATCTGATATGCATACTTACGAGATAAACGATCAGGAGAATGAATATAAACCTTATCAATGTTACCTTCTGCTATTTTATCACGTAATTTTTCCAAACCAGGACGGATTATGTTAGAACCACTATAACCATTATCAATAAATTTATATTCATTTAATAATTTATGTCCATCCATACTAATTTGATTCTCTATAGCAGCAATTTGGCTTGCTATTGTATCTTCTTGTGCTTGCCTCCCTGAAGAAACTCTTGCATATAAACTAACTGTTACCATTTTACCGTCCTCAAATCTACTTTCTTATATTCAGAGTTTTCTTCCTTTTTGCTCGCTTTTATTGGTTTACTTAACACTAATTTTTCATATGCATCTAATAGATACAACTCTGCTAATCGATTTACTTCATAACTACAACTAATCCGCACTATTAATTTCTTGTTGCCCATGAGCTCTACCATATATTATCCATCGAGACATATGGTTATTTGATCATTAGCTCTATAAATAAATTCAACTCTCCGTTCTTTTTGTAGAAGCTTTCGAGAAATAGTCTTCTCAAGTTTCAGGTTTATTGCAATATTGTTGGCGGAGTCCCCATGCTAATTCGTTGAGTTTTCTTCCCAGATTTTAGGGCATAAAACCGCTGTCCTTTCTGGCAATACCCATAGGTTCAGTGTTATCAATGCCAGACTCATCTATATACACTAATTCTTTAGGTTCTTTTGTTGCTATAACCTTTGAAAATTGAGCTCGCTTTTCTTCATTTCTTTCTTTATATCCGTAGGTCTTTTTTTTCTTGTGAATCCTATATTTTTAAGTGCTCGATGAATTGTTTGTCTACTAATATTGCCCCAGCATCTCTGACTGAGTTTTGCCACCTTGCTCATTTGCAAATTCGGCAAATGCATTCCAGTCGGTAATTTTATGCCACGCTTCCAGGCTTTTTTGACTGAAAATCTCCCATTTTCTCACGTCTTTTCTTCCACTCATATAAAGTTGTTTTTCCGATCTTAAATCTCTTGGCAACAGTTTCTCCACTCTCTCCTTCATCCAATGCTTCCACCTTTTTTCTTAAGTCATAACTATATGCTATTGGCATCCTTACCTTCCACTACTATCAATCCATCTTACTCTTTTTGGACTATTATGAGAAGGGCTATACTTAAAACCTTTGCTTCAAGTTCGGTTGTTTGCCTTTTTCTGACTACTTGTGGCTCGAAACTTCCTTCTCTATCTCTTGGTGTCAATAGTTCAAATACTTGTCCGTAAAGTCTTTGAATTTCTTCGGTTGTTTTCTTCGCTTTCAGCCGACAAATGGTTTTCTATCTCGCCTTCCCTCTAGCAGTTTTTTTATAAATGGTGTTAATGCTCCATCTCTTCCTGTCAATGGTCTTCCTTCTCGTATAGATGAGAAGATATTTGTTTCTAATTCTTTATAGTCTACCAAACCGGTAGTTGTGTTTGCTTGACTCATTGTCAAACCTCCATTTTTTTATCAATTTATTACTTTACTTCTCGGTTTGACACAGTTTATTTAACACTCCCGGGCCACTTGAAACTGATTTTTCTTTGCATTCCAGTTATGCAAGAATCTATTATATAATATTATTATCACCCTCTTGATAGTTTGTTAGCTCCTCTCCTCCTGAGTTACTTGGTGCAATTATTTGATCAGATTCAGTTGATGGTTCATCAGATCCAAACAACCATGAAAAGAAATTACCAAAAAATGACCCTATTAAAGAAAAAGGCTTCATAAGTATACTAAACAAGTTACTAAAAAAAGAACTTTCTGTCTCTGTAGATTCTGGAGTAGAAGCAGCATAAGCTTGTACATCTGTTTCTTCTAAAGACCTGCTGCAAAAGGTGATTGAAAAAATGATGTGAGAGAGGTAGAAGAAGAATAAGCAGATCAAGTAAGGAAAAAAATGAGCTTTAGTTACTATAATATGAAAAAACACCCAAGAAACTTTCGTAATATAACAGGTTTAACTATAGAGGAGTTCGAAAAGGTGGTGGAAAAAGTGAGGTCTGAATGGGAAAAACTTGAAAAACAGAAAAAGTGTCATGGTAGAAGATCAAAACTACCAACTCTGGAAGATAAGTTGTTTTGCGTAATTTTGTACTATCGCACTTACATAACGCATAGATTTTTAGGATGCCTATTCAATGTACACAACGCAAATGTATGTAGGTTACTTAAGAGAATAGAGCCATTACTCGCCAAAAAAGTGACTATAACAAAAGATAGAAGTATGACATCAGAAAAAATACTAAAGATTCTGGCTGATGTTACAGAACAGCGCCGGACAGATAAAACCTGTCAAACCAAAAAGAAACTTCCTAGCTGAGTGTATAGCAAATTTTATGTATAATTTTGTAGAGAAGAGCTTTTTGCAGTTATAGCCGAACTGTGCAATGGTGCCTTAAGTGCCCGTAGGACAGCGTGGCTTTGGAGGAACGGTCGAACCACTGATTGAGCCTTTTGGGCTACCTCGATTAGAAGAATGTATAACTCAACCGTCCCAAGCTTAAGCACTTCTCAATTATGGATTATTATATAATGGAGATTAAAAATGGCAAAGTTCAAAAGTAAATTAGAGATCTAATGCAGCAGGAATCGATGTTGGCTAGGCTGTACATTATGTATGTGTACCCGAAGGAAGCGATGAACAACGTATACAAAAATTTAGCTGCTTTACGTAAGATCTCTACAACATAGCAAAATGGTTGAAAAAATGTAAAGTTAATACAGTAGCCATGGAGTCAATAGGAGTGTACTGGATTCCTTTGTTTCAAGTACTTGAATCACACGGATTTGAAGTAAAACTGGTAAACGCAAAACATGTTAAAAATGTACCTGGGAGAAAATCAGATGTGCAAATGGATTCAACAACTACACAGTTACGGGTTACTCCAAGGGTCATTTAGGCCAGATGATCAAATGTGTGTATTGCGTAGTTATGTTCGGCAACGTAAAAATTTAATTGAAAATGCTTCTACACATACTTTGCGTATGCAAAAAGCGCTAACACAAATGAATATTCAACTACATAAAGTTATAAGCGATACAACTGGTGTAACTGGAATGCAAATTATTAAAGCAATAATAGATGGTGAGAATAATCCTGAAAAATTGGCTGAACTAAGAGATGGACGAATAAAAAGTGATAAATCTGTTATTGCAAAAGCATTAGCAGGAAACTATAGAAAAGAACACCTATTTACATTAAAGCAAGAATTTGAGCTATATAATATTTATCAGGAAAAAGTAGCAGAATGTGACAGGAGCATTTAAGAATATTATAAAACATTTTAGACAAAGTCTGATGAGAGTAAAAAGTTAGGTGAAGAGAAAAATAAGCACAGAAAAAGTAAACCAAACTTTGCTTTGCATGAAGAATTATATCGAGTAACTGGTATAGATTTTACCAAAATTCCTGGATTGGATATACTAACTGTACAAACTATCATTTCGGAAGTTGGTATTAACTATAATAAATGGCGATCAGAAAAGCATTTTACTTCGTGGTTGGGGCTAAGCCCTGCTAATAAAATTACAGGGGAAAAAGTGTTTAGCACAAGAACACGTAAAGTCATTAATCGTGCCGCGAATGCATTTCGAATGGCTGCTCACTGTGTATCAAGAAGCAATAGCGGAATAGGTGCATATTGTAGAAGGTTAAAAAAACGACTAGGTGCACCAAAAGCGATTACTGCTACGGCAAGGAAATTAGCATGTATATTTTATAGTATGTTGAAGTATGGACAAGAATATGTAGAAAGAGGAATAGATTATTATGAAACACGTTACAAAGAGAAAGTTGTAAAAAATTTAATCAAAAAGGCACAGGAATTCGGTTATATCTTAGTTCAACAGGAATAACTAATGGGAAGTTTCTTAGAAGCAAATACAGAGACCAGAAGATAGTAAAAAACGGAAGAAATCATATTCAGGAAAAAAAAGAACCAACACTATGAAAACTGAGATTATTATCGAAGAAGGAGGAAGAATTTTATCAGTGTCAAAGTCATACCGTGGTAGAATTAGTGATTTTCGCATAAGGAAACAAGAAAAATATTTACCACTTGATAGCATAAAACATGCCGATTCTGGATATCAAGGTTGGCAAAAATTGCAAAGCAATGTTATAATTCCATATAAAAAGTATCGTAAAAAGCCATTAACTCCAGAGCAGAAAGAGCATAATAGAAGATTAGCATCATTTAGAATGAGAGTAGAAAACAAGATACGAGAGATAAAGATATTTAAGATTATGTCGAATGTTTATCGCAATTTTCAGAAAAAATATAACCTGAGATTCAATATTATTGCTGGTATTGTAAATCTTAAGCACGCCTTTAGTTAACCTTCATTTTAGTCACCCTCCTTTCCTTCTTTTTATCGCTTGATTCGCAGCAGGTCTTTTGCGGAATGGAAGCTTTTAAACCCAAGCATTGGCTTTATTAGTTTTTTGATAAATCTATCAACAATATTATTTAGATATTTTATTTGAAGGACTGTAATCTTCAGAAATTTCTGCATTCAAATCATCAAGAGCAGCAGTATTACTGCCGCTTTTATCAATTACAATTTTCTCAGGAAGATAGTTACTCCTGAAGGCTTTACGAAAGAATGCAAGTGCTGCAGACTTGTCTCTACTAACACACAAGAGGAAGTCTACAGTATATAAATAAACCCATTTACCGTTTAATTTAATGTAAGTCTCTCCAACTACTACCAACCTGCTTCTTTCTTTTCCTTACTGCCTCATCTATCAGTGGTGATAACCCACCTTTGTAACGTAGCATTTTGCTCCCCTTATACTCATCATTTCTTCCAAATTTCGATAGCTCAAAGAGAATCGACATTTCATGTATACAGATAACATCCGCTGAAAAGCTAAATCCTTTGAAATATGGCAACAATTTTTGATTGATACGAAACATCTTTGCTTTTTTTTAGACAATTATATCATTCTTCTTTCTACTTCCCTACAAATGCGACAGAACCCTAAAAAAGGTGGTAGTTTAACCTACCATCTCCTCTGGTTTCACTATCCTTTCAAACTCCTCCTCAGTGAGCAGTTGAAGTTTTGCTGCTGCTTCCTTTAGAGTGATATTTTCTTTATAAGCAAGCTTCGCTATTTTTGCTGCATTGTCATATCCTATATGCGTATTTAATATAGTAACTAGCATTAACGACTGATTTAGTAAATCCTTTATTCTTTCTTCGTTTGCTTTAATATCAACTGCGCATTTCTCTGCAAAATTTAAACTTGTATCAGCTAAAAGTCTTATAGACTGCAAAACATTGTAAATTATCACCGGCTTAAACACGTTCAATTCAAAGTGACCATTTGAGCCACCAATTGTCACTGCAACATGATTTCCCATAACTTGAGCACATACCATAGTCACTGCTTCGCATTGAGTTGGATTCACCTTACCCGGCATGATTGAAGAGCCAGGCTCATTTTCTGGTAACATTATTTCTCCAATTCCACATCTTGGACCAGAACCAAGTAACCTTATATCATTTGCAATTTTCATCAAGCTTACTGCTACTGTATTGAGTGCTCCACTGAGCTCAACTAAAGCATCATTTGCTGCTAGTGCTTCAAACTTATTTTTTGCTGAAATAAATGGAAAATTAGTGATTTTTGCCACTTCTTTAGCAAAATCCTCAGCAAAACCCTTTTTAGTATTGATTCCCGTGCCAACTGCAGTGCCACCTTGTGCAAGTTCATATACATTGCTTAGAGTTGACTTTACTCTCTCTATTCCCTTTTTAATCTGAACTGCATAGCCAGAAAATTCCTGCCCAAGTGTTAGAGGAGTTGCATCTTGCAGATGAGTACGCCCTACTTTTATTATATCTTTAAATTCATGAACCTTATTATTTAGCGCTTTATATAATTCTTCAAGATTGGGAATAAGCAAGCGGTCTATTTGTTCTGCTACTGCTATATGCATTGCTGTTGGAAAAGTGTCATTTGATGACTGACCACAGTTTACATGATCATTTGGATGCACTGGAGATTTACTACCTAAATCACCGCCCAAAATTTCTATTGCACGATTGCTGATCACTTCATTCACATTCATATTGGTCTGCGTCCCAGACCCGGTTTGCCAAACAACAAGTGGAAATTGATTATTAAATTTACCGTCTATTATTTCCTTTGCAGCTGAGCAGATTGCATCCCCTACTCTATTATCTATGCTACCCTGCTTCATGTTAACACGTGCTGCTGCAAGTTTTACTATTGCTAGCGCTTTAATCAGGGGCTCTGGCATTTTCTCTGTACCAATTTTGAAATTTTCCAAAGAACGCTGAGTCTGCGCTCCCCAGTAATGTTCACTTGGTACTTTTACTTCTCCTAAGCTATCTGATTCTATTCTAACTTTTTTATCCATATTTCCTCATTCTAGTGTTTGACATTACCTACATATATGATTAGTTAAATCAAATTGTATTTCAGTGTCAAGTTGAGACATTTTTAGTGAAGACCTTAGAAAACTTTCAAGCCATATCTTTTGCTTCTATTATTTTTTTATTGTTATTAAGGCAATCATGCAACCTTAAGCAATAAACCTACTTTCACTCTCTATAAGGCTATTCTACTTAGAGCTTGAATAGTGAAAACATCTTTAAGCGCAGAAGCTATACCTGTGTTTGCTTTCTCTTTTTTTACTTCTACAACTGTATAACCAAAAATTGCACCTAACGCTAGACTAATGGTAGCTGATGCTGCACAAACTGCAATCGCTGCTCCCGCAGAACATGATATTGTCATACCTGCAACATAACCTATTGCACCACTCACGCCAATGCAGACGTATTTCTTCCGCAGTTCTTTTTGTATGTAACCTTTCAGATATTCTTTTACATCTAAATGCCCGTTTCTAGTAGCATAATTCAGAGCAGTGTTTTCATAGCCATCTTTCACATTAACATTTGCTTTTGCTGTTTCTATCAGGTACTTTACTACCTCTAAATAGCCACTTCCAGCAGCCCACATTAGAGCAGTTCTTCCATAGTGATCTGTTGAATTAATATCTTCTTTCTGTTTTTCTATCAGGTATCTTACTGTTTCTAATTGACCATTTTTGGCAGCTGAAAATAATCCTGCATGATTGTTAATCATTTGTGCAAATGATAATGTTTTTAGTTTAGGGGGTTGTAACTCTTGAGTATTAAAGTTTAATTGTGCTGGAACAATTTCTACTTCAAGCTCTACATGTTCTCTTGTGAAACGATCAAGAGCCTTTTTACCTGATCAATTGTTTGAATTCTTACCTTATAATACCGCGATAAAGAATTGATTATTTCCCTGTTGTTAAGAAAAAATATCACTAATTCTATTTTACCTGTTAAATCTTTAGCATAGATTGAGTATTCTATATTTAATCTATCTTGTGAAATATTTCGTATTGTCTCACTCTCTGTCCAAATTCTTACCTGTTCATTAATTCTCTTACTTACAAGAAAATTATATAATTCACTATCTTCTTCCTTCATTTTATTGAGCTCATCCTTACAGTCATACCAATAAGATGATAACTCTGGTATACAAGTAGGAAGAGGCAAGCGAGGTATTGACATATCAAGATTAGCTATTAAATGATATCTAGTTAGAAGCTTTGCTATCTCCGTATGGCCATTTACAATAGCATATGTTAGGGAAGAGAATTGACCTTTACGTTTCACATTTAAATCAGCTCCATTTGCTATTAGAAGTTGTACTACCTCAAGATGACCATGGGCAGCAGCATGAATTAGAGCAGTTATGTTTCCCGGAGATTCTGCATTAACATTTGCTCCCTCTTCTATCAAGTATTGTAATATCTCTAGTTGACCATTGTCAGCAGCCCATATTAAAGCAGTTCTCCCATAATCATCATCTATTGTATTAATAATTGCTCCACCCTGTATAGCTTGCTGAACAAAATCTAGCTGTCCTTTTTTAGCAGCATCAATTAGCTGCGCATTTAGCTGTTTTTGTGATGGCATATACCCCTCCTAAAATAAATATACAATTTAAAGCTATTTTAGCCACTATTCAAGTTTTAATGGCTAAAATTGATTGAATCACTTTTTAGTTTTTTTTTATGGTTGTTTGAGTCTAGCAAAGATGAGTCTATATCACAATCTAGTAATTCTCCTACTGCACTTAGTAAACCAGCTGTACAACCAGCTATTTTGATCTGGATGAGAGGAGATATAATTTATAACCACTCCCCTATCCTTTCTAGTTGTTTGTAGATGTTAAATCTCAGGAATTTATCAAAATAAGGAGAGGCAATGAAGGGAGTAGTATCTCTTAAATAATTAGATAAGAAATCTGGTAGAATATTCTGAAATTCATGCATTTTTTGTCTATAATCTTTCAAAGCAATAACCTTTATTTTATCATAATCAAGTTTCCAATAAGCAAGCTCCGAGACTTCTTTTTTTGTTGTGTATTCCACTGCTAAAGCTTGTAAAATTAATTGCGGAAAAAATCCTGACATAACTTCCTCATTGGAAGGTGGTGAACCAAGTTTATAGTCTATAATTGCTACTTGCCCACCTGGTAGATACTCAACTCTATCACATCTTGCTGTCAATAAAATTTCTTCTGTCATTCGAGTATCTGACCAGCTCTTATTACACAATTGTCTGGTGTGTTCATTTGCAATCAAATTTTCTGGATCCAAGTAGTCAAGCACTGGGATGACACCCTTATTCTTAGTGGAAGTTGTACAGCATCCGCGCAGTTGTGTGTCACGCGCTGGAATATGAAATATCGGATAGGAAAAGCTCTTCTCCAACTCAACTTGATTGTTTCCAGTCCTATCAAACTCAACAAAAGATTGAATTATCCTCTGCAACCTTACCCACCACATATTTGAAAAGTGGAATCGATTAGACGAGAATATTTCTCGTGCAATACTCATCAGCGACTTTTCGTTGCGTAAATATCTTGCAAAAATATTGTGTACCATAGTGCCAAACTCCAATATCGATGGCTTAAAATTTAAGTCTTTCAACTGTCTAAGGTTCAGTATGTATTCAACATAAAATGAATAAGGGTTACGAATCAGTTTTTCTACCGAACTGCAAGACATCACTTGCATTTTTTCTTCTCTGACTTTGGCTTGAGGTTTTGGCATAGGCTGAGTACATGGAACAATGCACTCAGGTGTATTTAATATTCTTAGCCAATTGCGATAAGGATATTTTGGTTCTTGTAACAGAACCTCCAAACGGCGCAATAGAATTGATTTTCTATCACTCACTAGCCTCGTAATATAAACCTTGCCGGCACCAAATAAATTGCGCAAAGTATACAAAAAGCACCCTTGCTCTTCTTGCACAGAAGGAAGGTTAAATTTTTCTCTATTCAGTGCACTCAAAAACGGATTCTGAAAATTTGGTATATCATTAAATCCAGCAAGTATTACAACTTTATTTTGATATAAGCTAAATTTATCAAAGTTATTTTCTGGAGAAAAAAACTTCCTTTTTAAAAATAATATCAGGATTTGACTATATAACTCTAAGGAACACTCAATTGCTATACCGTCACATGCATTTAAGAAATCACGAGTAAAATTACCTATTTCACCATTTAGCTCTAGAAAATTCACATTAGAAAGCACATTAACACACTGTAAATGAGCTGCTGCTATATCAGAAATAGGATAATTTATAAGATTAAGTAAAAGATTAAATATAGTTTCTAATCTACTGATAATAATTAATATATCTTCTTTATATCTTAGCTTTTTACAAGTACTAATAGCGTTGATAATATCCTTAAGACCATTTATATCAAAGCTACGCAATACTTCTATCTCAAACTCAGATAAAATACGAGTGTACTCTTCTTGAGCGTAACCAAAAGTCACTAGCCTATGTTTAAGAAGAGAAAGCAATGCCACACCGTTCCATTTTGAGTTCAAAATCTCAATACTATAAAGCAGAAGCGTCACATAAGAATAGTTTTTCGATATGGGGCACACCATACGAACTGCAAGTAATTTATCAAAAACAACCAAAGAAACGTTTTCATAACCTTCATTCTCCATAATTAGTGACGTCACCTGTGCTTCTTCCTCTCTGGAATCACAAGTGATGACTTCAATATTGCCAATATATCCATTACTAACTTTACTTAGATCGGCAGTTGTATCAAAGACATAATCTAGTTCAGGACTGCCTGTCATCCCAGCCCTCTGATTTTTAGTGTACGAACATTGTAATTTGCAGGTAATTTGAGTAGTAGATGATGTCATTCCAGTGCTTGACACTGGAATCCAGTTTCTATTGTACAGCCACCTGGTGCACTCATTTAAAGTTAAGTTTTCTGGATCCGAGTGTCTGGGCACTGGAATGACATCAGAACACGCTTCTGGCAGAAAACTTACATCCTCTCTGCCTATACTTAAATAATCGAGCAGATCTTTCAGGCAATATTGATAATGTTTTTTATCAAGTGATTGCCAATCTTTCTCTTTAATTTTCAAATTCAGATTAGGTAAAATTATCTTTCCAAATGGCAGGTCGTATACAGCTTTAATCAACAACTTATAAATCTCCTCCTTTCCAATTCCAATAAAGATCATATGCTGATCTTTCTTCAGGGAGGCTATCATATTGTTTATGTAGTCACTCTTATGCTTTAGTATATCTACTACTCCTAAATTTTTTAAAGTGTTACTCCAAGTTTTGATAAGTAAGTTTATGAAATTCTCCATTTTCTTCGAATGCTCATCAAGCTGATAACAATCCGCTATTTGGGTATATTGAAGTAATGACGGCAAACTGTAAACTAGATCGATTGGAAAACTATCATTGTGTTTTTTATTCCACTCCAATATAAATTGAATGAGTAGCAGCGTTCTCTTTGTCGGGTTAATAACTTTAACTCTATCAAGATTTAATATTAAATCTTCTTCATCAATGTTTTCTAGTGAAACTATCTCTGGCAAAATTATAGTTCTGTAATTCTTGAATGCACTCAGCAATGCTATCACATCCCTCTTGCAGGGAAGTATGATCTTTATCTTGGGAATTTTTTCTCTTTCATATTCAGAAAATATGTGCTGAACCAGCACATCAAAAAGGGACTCATTCACATTAACAGTAAAAACTCTTCCCACTAACAGTAACAATTAATACAACACTTTTATTGTATAGAAATTATTTAAAATATAAATGTGCTCGCAGTTTCTTATGCTATGATATATTAAAGTCTTTCACAATATTACATGGCAAACATCAGAATAGAAGTTTTTAATAAATGTGAACAAGTTGGCCGCAGAAGGGTAGTTAATGTTTACTTGATTTACATAAGCAAAGAATTACCATCAAAATTACATGAAGAAATTTGTGGGCTATTTTATAATAAAGTCATACAAGACTGCCGTTATTATTCCTACAATGAAAACCTTGAAGAAGTTCAATATAACTTCATAGAATCACAAGAAAAGTGGGGCTTGGAGATAAGCTTTTTACCTGGCATGACCGATAACGTAGGAAACACGGCAAAACAAATTGTTAGAGAATATCTAATGAGCAAAGGCCACATTGATGAAAGTGTTTCTATCAAGGCAAGAAGTTCAAAATTGATTCTAAGTCAAGGAGGTTTTCCAACCGAAGATGACATAAAACAGGAATTCAATCCTATTACTGAATATTGCACACTTGTCTATAAAGAAAACGGCAATTGCCATTGGAAGTATTACAGTAAACCAAATACCCCACCTGGTGTCATTACAGCGCGTGACCAGGAAAAAAAAGAATGGATTCCAGTGTCAAGCACTGGGATGACACCAGGTAATAATGGAGCAAAATCTGTCAAACTCAATGTAAGTGACCAAGAGCTTGAAAAAATCAGCAGAGATGGAATCGATGGTAATGGCACTTTAGGGCTCTCGCTGGCAGCAATGAAAGCTATAAAGGATTACTTTAAAAAACTCGGTAGAAATCCATATGATATTGAACTTGAGTCTCTGGCACAGACTTGGTCTGAACATTGTAAACACAATATTTTTTGCTCCCCTATTGATGAAATAAAAGATGGTCTATATGCTCATTATATTAAGCGTGCAACGCGTGAGATAAATTCTAACATATGCGTGTCAGTTTTCTCCGACAACGCAGGAGGAATAATTTTTGATGACGATTACTTGATTGTAGATAAAGTTGAAACTCACAATAGTCCTTCAGCTCTCGATCCGTTCGGTGGAGCAATGACTGGAGTGCTTGGAGTTAATCGAGATATAGTCGGTTTTGGCAAAGGTGCAGAACCTATCATGAATACTTATTACTTTTGCTTTGCCAAAGAATCAAAAGGCAAACTTTATAGAGATAAAGAGCGTACTGATAAAATCTTACCACCAAAATATATAATGAAAGAAGTGATTCACGGTGTTAATGTTGCTGGTAATTGCTCCGGTATTCCAACGCAACTTGGATCGGTATACTTTGACGATAGATTCTGTGGAAAGCCATTAGTTTTTGTTGGAAGCATCGGAATTATTCCACGGAATATAAATAATGCACCTTCACACATAAAAGAACCCAAAAACGGTGATAAAATCGTAATTATTGGTGGAAGAGTTGGAAGGGACGGAATTCACGGTGCAACTTTTTCTTCAGAGGCATTGTCGGGAAACAGCCCTTCAACAATTGTGCAAATTGGTGATCCTATAACACAAAAAAAATTATCCAACGCCGTCGTAAAAGCAAGAGATCTTGGTCTTTATAATGCAATAACGGATAATGGAGCAGGCGGTCTATCATCGTCCATTGGTGAAATGGGAAAAGACGGATTTGAAGTTGATTTGAGCAAGGTTCTCCTTAAAAACGATGGTATGGCTCCGTGGGAAATATGGATATCAGAATCACAAGAGAGAATGACCTTAGCAGTGCCAGAAGAAAATCTTCCTGTGTTTAAGCAAATCATGAAAACACATGATGTGGAGGTCTGTGTAATTGGAGAATTCAACAAAAGTGGCAAAGCCGTTGTTAAATGTCCCCCAGGGGCAGTAATAATGGACATCGAAACTGAATTTCTGCATGATGGTAATCCTAAAATGCATTTACAGACAAAGCCATGGTCTGGAAAATCTAACCCATACGCTGTCATTCCAGAATTCTCTCCTGTTATCCCAGTGCTTGACACTGGAATCCAGCAGGCTTTGTCTGCAAATAAATCTAAAACTTTATGTAAAAATACGTGCGATGGCAGAGTTGAGCTTGAGATAGATTACAGTGTCAAGCACTGGAATGACACCTTTGCACTAAAAGAAATGCTAAGCAGACCAAACATACGCAGCAAAGAGTTTATAGTGGTGCAATATGACCATGAGGTTCAAGGATCGTCAATACTGAAACCACTGCAAGGCAAGGGAAGAGTGTGCAGTGAAGCTGTTGTCTCGAGGCCAGTCCTTTCTTCAAACAAAGGTGTTGTAAAATCGCAGGGATTTGGCTCAAGTTATGGAGAAATTGACACTTATCACATGGCAGCATGTGCGATTGACACTGCAATACGCAACTACGTAGCTGCAGGAGGAAATATAAATCATCTAGCGTTGCTCGACAATTTTTGCTGGTGTGATGCTTATAATCCAGAAAGGCTGTGGCAACTAAAGAGAGCTGCAGAGGCTTGTTACAACTTTGCAACTGCATTTAAAACACCATTTATATCCGGAAAAGATAGTATGTTTAACGACTTTAAGGGATATGATGAAAATGGCGAGAAAGTGATGATATCTGCACCACCTTCACTACTCATTTCAGCAATTGGAGTTATAGACAATATTGAAAATGCGGTATCGCTTGATGTGAAAATGCCAGGGGACTTGATATATGTGCTTGGTACAACCCACGATGAGCTTGGTAGATCTGAATATCAGTTATATAGTGGAATAGATAATAACAACGTGCCAAAAGTTAATGCAAAGAGCGCTAGGAAGTTGTATGAACGTTACAACCAGGCAATAAAAGATGGCATAATTGTCTCTGCAATTGCACCAAACTTAGGCGGCTTAATTATTGCTTTGGCAAAATCGCTAATTGCAGGAGACCTTGGTGCTGAAATTGATCTTTCACTAGTACCAATAGGAAAAACACAAAATACAGACATAATAAACAAGATAATAATGTTTTCTGAATCGCAAAGTAGAATATTAGTAACCATTGCCCCGCAAAATCAGCGGAAGTTTGAAGAATTGTTTAAAGGTATAGTTTTTTCATGTATTGGAAAAGTGACAGAGGAGAAAGCTCTCAATATAAAGGATATTATAAGAATAGATTTGAAAGACTTAGGTACTAGTTTAAATAACTTTTGATTACGCTAGACAAATTTTTCATTATGTGTAATGTCTGATTAAAATAAATGCATATTATTAAATTTGGGTAGGTGATTATGTCCATTTTATCAATACTCTTGCTTATCAGTCTTTCTTTACTTAACACTTCAAATAAATTAATGATATGTGCTGCCTTATTTGTGGGAGCTACTTTAGTTGTAAACTCAATGGTTGAGTTTTATGGTAGAAGCAAAGCTACTTACAGCTTAATAGTGTGTACAGTGATATGCTGTCTTTTTAAATTGCAAAATTTTAGTTTTATGATACTGGTTCTATATACTGCAATTTTAATCTCTCTTCTCTCAAGCATAGTTGTTTTTGAAGAATTAAAGTCGGTGCGGCCCGAAGGTCATAAATGTCGTGATGGTTAAATTCCATCTCCCATAGCATCTGGGTAAAATCATGATCCACACCTTAAGAAAGTGGCAAATTCTCATGGTGTAAGCATGGATCAAAAGGGAGTAATATCAAACCTTATGATAAATCCTCTCGAGAAGAGTTAGATATGGCTACGAAAAGAAACTTATGTTTGAACTGTCGTTAATTCGAATATGCGAAATAAGGTTGAATACGCATATACCAAAAGGTATGAAGAAACGGGTAATTAGGATCGGCTTTTCCTGATTAAGATGCTTCCAATCTTCCGGCAGATAGTAAGAGCCTAAGTTTAACGAGAAACGATTTTATGGAACGGAGTAACTACATAGAAGCTCTTATTATTCTTTATTTTCAAAAGGATAACTAAGAAGGTAGCCAGCCGAATGCTCCTATGTAGAGGGATTGTCTAAGAAGCTAATGCCTAAGGTAATGTTTAGGATATGCAAACATAGACACTGTAGTTTGGAAGGTAAAGTTGTGAATAGTAGTGAATATGTTATGAGCCAACAAAATGTTAGGTATGAATGGAATGAAATTCCTTGGCGCAAGCTGGAGAAATCTTCATTTAAGCTACAAAAACGAATTTACCGAGCTTCACAATGTAATGATATCAAAAAGATGCATAATCTTCAGAGATTGTTACTCAGATCAACAAGTGCAAGAACGCTCGCTGTTAGAAAGGTAACTCAGGATAACAGAGGAAAAAAGACTGCAGGTATAGATGGAAAAGCGAATCTTAATCAAAAAGAAAGGTTACAATTAGTATATTCTTTGGATATAAGAGAAAAAGCAAAACCATCGAGACGAGTTTGGATTCCAAAACCTGGTAAGCCATCGGAGTATCGCCCGCTTGGTATTCCTACAATATCAGATCGAGCAAAACAAACACTTGTAAAAATGGTGATAGAACCGGAGTGGGAAGCAAAATTTGAGCCAAACACATATGGTTTTAGGTCTGGTAGGTCGTGTCATGATGCCATTGAAGCTATATTCATAGCACTAAAACAGAAAACAGCATTTTTACTGGATGCAGATATTTCAGGGTGCTTTGATTATGCATATTGATACTCCTATAAAAAATTTGGATTGTTGAGTTTACCATGTTTAAAATCCATAAGGATTCTAACAGTCTCTGGCGTATTCTCAAATAAATATTTTCCTCTGGTTTTACTGTCATCTTTTCGTACTTTGATTTGACCATTATTAATTCTATCATAAATCCAATGTGTAGTAACATTGAGGATTTTTGCAATTTGTGGAACGGTAAGATATCCAGATACTTTAAGCGGATGTGACTGATTCCTTGCTCGCATAATGTTATTTTTTAACCGAATAGTTTTTACTGTATTTTCTAAAACGATGTTTTTTGTGGGGGAGCGATGTCCCTGTTTTTCTAAGTACTTAGCAATTTCTGCATCTGTTTTACCTTCTTTACTTAACTTTATTATAGACTGTTCCATTTCTTTTGCTTTAGTCAACTCGCGAAAAGAGTTTACTGGAATGGGAACATGAGAAGTAGTAGTTTCGCCACCATGCCATATAATGCGTACCTGAAGACAATCGCGTCTGATTCTGTGTGCTACCACTTTATCAATGAGACAACGAAGAAAGGACTTTTGTTGTTGACGTGATAGAATTGATTCATACCAAATTTCAGGTAATCTTTTGCCTACATCTAAAAATACTGTTTTCAGTTCTTCAGGTAATTGAGGTGTTGGATCACTTGGACGCTGACGTTCGAACATAATTTCTGCTTGTTGGAGTTCTTTCAATGCTTTCTCCCAGCGTCTTTCAAGTTCTGCAGCTACAAGACGATTGTCAGGGTCTACTTGATTAAATTGTCTTTCTGCCAATCTAACTTGGTACTTTAGGCGCTCTAATTGTTGTAAATGTGCTTTATTAATTGCTTGCTCAGATTGCAATTGTGAGTTAATCGCCTGAGTATAAGCATCAAGCTCAATTTGACCAAGTGCAGCAAAAAATTTGGGAACTACTTCATTATCAATAATATCAGCTGGTAAAAGCTGACATACAGGTACACGATACTGCTGACGTAGATAGTTGCATAAATAACGATTTCCTCCTTTATACTGTACCAACATTTTATGTCCACATTCTCCACAATAAATTATTCCATGTAATAATGCTGCACCTGGTCTTGCTATACCACGTGTTTTATTGCGATCGTATTCTGCATAATTATCTTTTAGCATCATCTCAATCTTTGTAAAAGTTTCCCAATCTATGTAAGCTGAGTATTTACCTTTGATCAGAACTTTCCATTCCTCCATTGGTAATTTTTTTGTTGTTTTGTCAGCAGAAGATGGCTTATGGTATGTAGTACGGGAACGCCCATAAACAAATGCTCCAGCATAGGCTGGGTTTTTAGTATTGAGGTAATTGCTGCAACAGTTGGCTTTTTCCACTGTAGTTCTTTGAAATTATTATATCTAGGAAGAGTTAGTTGATGATCATTAAAATGTCTTAAAACCTTTGATGCTGTTCGTTTTTCTAGAAAAGTTTCAAAAATAAGATTGATACGAGACTGAACTTCAAGGTTAGGATCCTTGCTCGCAGAACCATCAATGTTACGAACAAGACCAACTGGGAGAGATAAGGCTAAATCACCTCTGGTTGCTTTATTTAATAGTCCAGCATTTAGTCTAGCTCTTATAGTAGATAACTCCATTTCAGCAAGTTGCCCTTTCAGACCAAGTAACAGCCGACCATTAATAGTACCAGGACCATAAACACCATCCCGGTCAGCTATTAAACACTGTTTATAGCCACATATATCCAGTAAAGGATACCAGTCAGAACAATTACGTGATAAGCGAGTCACATCGTAGGAGAGAATAATTCCTACCTTTGATAAAGTGACTTTAGTGACAATCTCTTTAAACCCTTCACGCTTTTCAGCACTAGCACCAGTTAAACCAAGATCACTATCGATGATTACAACGTTATCAGCTTTCCATCCAAGGTCAATTGCTCTTTGTTTTAGTGCATACTGTAACTCCAAACTTTCTTGGTTGCTCAATGCTTGATGAGGTGTTGATTGTCTGATATAAATTATTGCTTCGCGTGCTAAATGTTGTGCTGTAATTAGCTCTGATGTACTCATAGATAACCTCTTTGGACACTAATAATATATTTTCTAAAACTTCTGACTTGAAACGTTGCGACATTTTCTGCCACACTTGACATGGTTTACATGGCATAATTTATACTCCTTTGCTAGAGAAACAAATTCGTATAATGAAGACCACGTTAACTTGCTGGTGAGAAAGTTTTGCTTACTAGCTAAGTTGGTAGCAGAAAACGGAATACGTAGAATGATGTAATTGCGATAAGTAACAAATACATTGTGGACTTTTGAGCTGACAGAAGATATTGGAAATGTTCTGCCAAATAGTGGATGTGTTGAATCTGTAACTGTAATTTCCTTAGTTACTTGATTATTGAAGAGGGTATTAAGGTGATTGATCGTTCGACAACATTAACCATGAATGGCTTATGAAGCATATTCCTATGGAGAAGAAAATTCTGCATAGTTGGTTAAAGGCTGGTTTCCTAGAGTCAAAAACCTTGTATCCCACAACTGCTGGCACTCCGCAAGGAGGTATAATTTCTCCAATACTAGCTAACTTTACCTTAGATGGTCTTGAACAGTTATTAGAAAGTTGCTTTGGTAAATTAGGTAGCAAAAGAAGAGGAAAAATCAGAAGTGGAGTGAATGTAATTAGGTACTCAGATGACTTTATTATTTCAGGTTTTACACATGAAGTACTGGAAAATGAAGTTAAACCTTTAGTATCATCTTTTCTTCATGAGCGAGGTTTAATTCTGTCAGAAGAGAAGACAAAGATTACATTTATTACAACAGGGTTTGACTTTCTTGGTTGTAATGTACGTAGATATAATAAGAAGTTAATTATTAAACCTTCGAAAGAAAGTATTAAAAGACTTCTGAATAAAGCACGTACATTGATAAAAGCAAATATAGCGAACACTCAGGCTATAGTAATTAAGTCACTCAACTCTCTACTGAGAGGATGGGGAAATTACTATCACCATGTGTGTGCTAAAAAAGCGTTTAGAAAAATCGACAATGAAATTTGGCATAGTTTATGGAAATGGGCAAAGAAAAGACATCCTCGTAAAGGATTACGTTGGATAAAGAATCGTTACTTCAAAGTAATGGGTCAACGACAATGGGTTTTTGCTGCACCCATATGCAAGAACAAACCAAAAGAGATACGGTATTTAAGACTGCTAAAGCTGATTGATATACCTATCAGACGACATGTTAAAATCAGAGCGGATGCAAATCCCCTTGACTTAAAATGGAAAAAGTATTTTGATGAGAGAGTAAAACGAACAAGAATGTTAGCAAGCTCCTTTTCAAGAGAAGGTTCTCTACTGTTAGTGTCACCACTAAAGTTGATGTATTCTGAGGATTTATGAAAGACAAGCCGGTTCGAGAAAAGAAGAACTTAGATAAGGGGCTCAAGCGTAGTGTGGGGAAACCTGCATGCTGCGTTTCTAAGCTTACTATTACCCATAAATATAGGATTCATGAGCAAGTCTCCATCCTTCTGCTAAATCAAAGAGACGTTTCCATCCCTTCCACAAAGCTATAGGACCTGGTTCTAAGTCATTTTTGCGAGCTAAAAACCCTCCCAATTGAGCTACCCACCTCACGATTTTTCTTATGGGTGGTGGGGCTTCAGGATAGTTTTTTGTTTTTAGCATTTTTGTATACAAAACCTTCCACTCCTCATCAGTCAGTATGATAGTACAAGGAAGATTGGGATTTGTTCTAGCTACTAATGTAATAAAAAATATTCTCCATGCAATTATACTCATTATTGTAAGAAAGCGGATCAATCTATCTGCTGTTTGGAGTCTACATTCTTCAACTTTAAGACCGGATTTCAAAATTTTATGAAAGACCTCTATTCTCCACCTTAAGCAATACCATTGTATTTTTTCTACTGCTTCTTCAAAATTATTAACACTTATATTTGTCAATAAGATCCAGTTCATAGGTTCTTCGCCAAATGGGGAATACTTTTCTATAACATAGACAGCATTCAAATTTAAATTAGGAAGTTTTTGAGTCTTACGTCTAGCGTTGTTTTTTGATGCATTCATCACAAAGTTACTAAACTTTACTTCTAACACTGCTGTTCTTTTAGGCCTATTATCACGGGTAGGAATACTTATTTGAATTTCTCCTTGGCAAGGCATACGATTCATCAAATCCCACAACTTTTCACCACCTTTTTCAGAATAAGTTGATCTCTTGTTTACTGTTCTGTTTTGATTTCCTCTTACTACAAAAAGAGATTGATTAGTGGAAGCAACTTCAAATAAATCATAAATATCTCCTTCTCTATCGCAAACGGTAACTACCTTAACATCCTTTAATCCAGGGTGATTAGTAGAGTCTTTTAGTGATGCTATCCACCGTATGCTTTCTTTCTCTTCTATAGGAACAGCAGTGTTATGGCTTCTCCTTTTCAACTCTCTTAGGTCTTCAGCTAAGGGAGGTCTAGTACTAATTTTTTGATCTAATAATCCTATAGGTAGTCCTTCTGTTGTAACTGCAAATGTTGTATGCATCACTAATCCATGGGTTTTAAAATTGGTTGTTTCAGATCTTAATCTTGCTGCTATAATCCCTAATCCTTTGGCCTTTTTATGATTTTTATATGAAATATAACTCGTGTCTTGGATAGCTAAAATAGTTGAATATTCTTTAGCTCTTTCAACAGTTTTAACTATATGACTGTCTAATATCTTTCTTTCAGAAATGGCATCATTTTGAAAAAATCTATAAGCTGCTTTACTTTGATACCAATCTTTACAAGCTTGATTTATTGAACATTCAGGCGATTCAGCAAAACTATTAACTACTTTTAAAAGCCTTTTACTTAATCTTATATCGCCAAAATTAACAATCCCAAATTCACTTTCTGCCCATTCACTAGTTGAGGTATTTATACTTCCTTTCATCATATATTTCATTTTTAGACCATAGGTCTATTTATAGTACTAAATTGAATTAGTAAAATAGCAGCTTTTTACCATTTATATACTTATGGGTAATAGTAAGGTTTCTAAGGGAGGGAGTAGTAGTAATACTGCTTCCTTACCTGACCAACTCGCTCGTGATAAAGGCTTCGAAAAACGGGCGCAATTATATGCTGCTAAGGCTTACTCAAGGCAGGCTGATAAAGGTGGTAAGTACATTGATTTAAAGAAGGTTTTCTTTATTGCTATTTCCAATTGTAATTTATTTCCTGATAAGCTTGATTATATATCTAGCCATACCATAAGAGATGAAAAAACTAATGAGCATGACTTAAAAGATTTTCAATTTATTTTCATTGAGTTACCAAAGTTTCCTAAGAACAGAGAAGAGCAGCTAGAAAATGTAGTAGATCGTTGGCTATTTTTCTTTAAATATGCAGAAGAAACAACTGATGAAGATTTAAGGAAAATAGCAGAAAAATCACCGATAATAAAGTTAGCATATGATGAGTTAGATAAATTTCATTGGAATGAGAAGGACTTATTAGCATATGAAGAAAGAGTAATGGATTTACAGAAAGAAGCTGCTATCTTGGAACAAAAACTCGATGATGCTAAACTAGAAGGTAGACAAGAAGGCATCCAAATCGGCCAGGAAAAAGGTAAAGCGGAAGGTATTAAAATTGGTGCAGAAAAAGGTAGGGAAGAGGGCGAAAAACAAGCTAAAATAGATGTGGCCAAAACCTACTTAAGGCTGGCGTGTCTGTTGACTTAATAGCTGAATCTACAGGCCTTTCTCAAGCTGATATTTCACAGCTCAAGGAAAAAGCTTAAGTACTGTAGCTCCCTTAGAGCGCTTTTCAACTTATTATACTTCTTTATCCATTAGTCTAATATATTAAAGCCTACATCTAACTCTTCCGCTATTCTCGCTATGGCCTATTTGATTTTCTCACCAATTCTACGCATCAGTTAAGTGCAAAATAGATGATATTTAAATATAAAAAATGTTTTTCATAAAATTTTTCTTGTCCTTGATAATTTTAGTGTTGCTATTTGATTCTAACTTTTGCATAATGCAGTAAATATTTTTATATAGGGGGTACAATGCCAAGGAAGACAGATCGCCATGCTACAATACTTAAGAAATTACAGAATATCATTAAACATCCAGATTCTAATATTGCTGCTGGAAGGCGTTTGACTATCGAAAGGTGGGTCAAAACTTACATTAGGCAGTTACAATATCTTGAAGATAACAAGCTACAATTCTTATACAACATATTTCGCGATGAAAGTTGTTGGTCGGGTATAAAATTAAATAATACTACTCTAGGACAAAGATTGACTGAAAGAAGTATAAGCCAAGTAGAAAACCCGCTTTCCAGATACAAAATGGCATGTAGGTATTGTGTGAAAGAAAAAATTAAAGATCTCTTTCAGGAAAAGTTCGATCTCCACAAGAGCAGGTTTTCTCCTGATGCAGTAGATGATGATGGTAGACCTGCAGCTAGCAACAACAAGTATATAAGAAGTGATCTGTTAGACTCTATGGAAAGTTATGATCCTGTATCTAGTTTTTGGATTGATAGAGAATCTGAAGAATTAAAATTAAAAGAATACGGCAATGTAGATGGGTTCCGAGAAGCTGTAGGTTTTAAATGGAATGAGGGAGCGGAACATTTCTATAATCATTTAAGTGAGCAAGAGAGAAAAGAGGAAGTTACTAATGCGATTATTGCTTTGTCTACTATTCAATGCAACTACGATCGTGCTAACGTTTTGGATTTTTGCCTGCATAAAATGGATAATCCAACAAAACGTGAGTTGTTGCTTAAATTGTCAGAAAAAGATCAGGGAGTATATTCACTTCTTAATGGGTTAATCAGGTGGAGTTTTCTTGATACAGTTCAAGATATAGTGAAGCGCTGGTGCTATGAAGAAGTTTCAGTACCTGCAGGAAAAATACTCTCACATCAGGATTATGCACTCCTTCTTTCCTCACTTTCAAATGTGATGTTAGACAGTCCTGAGTTAAGTGTCCAAGCTAGATCAATTTTTATGGTCCTTTGGAGATGTGATCGTTTTAATGAGCACAAAAAGGTTGCGGTTGATTTTTCTAAGAATATAGATCCTATAACAGATGTACTAGCAGAATTAATTGTTGATTGCAGACGCTATGATGATAAGGACAGCTTAACTGTAAAAAAGGGTGAGATGTTAGAAATATTGCAGTTTGCCAAGGAAGTTTGTTCAGATAAAGATTTTGGAGACTTTAAAGGAGATATTATTGGTAATTTAAGAGTGGTTAGAAAGTCTAGTATGAAGAAGAATATTAATTACAGCGGGCTAGCAGAAGAATTGTTTTCTGAGTTAGATAAGAAGGTGTCTATTCCTCATAAAGGTGGCGGTGATCTTGGTGACTCTGGTGACCCGCAGTCCATGTTAGAGGCTCCTGGTGTTAGTGGTTTCCCTGGTCATAGTAGGTAGAGGTGTTTTATGCATAACAATGGTGAGAATATCGGGTTCATTAGGAATTTGTTAGATGGAAATTGTCAGGAGTTTAGAGAAAGGTTTGAGTCTTTCTTGGATCAATGTCCATCTTTTTTGCACTCGGTTGGTAAGGGTCGCTTTTTTCCAGCATTCTTTTTCGGTATGTTTGCTACTGCATTTGATTCTGATATTGCAAACGACAGTGAAAGAATTTTCTTTCGTTTTGACAATGATCCAGATAGACCTGGGAAAGGAAATTTAAAGGTTGCTATTTTAACTGAAGACGGAAACGGCAGGCAAATAGTAAGGTGCTATACTATTGCTGACAGGATAAACAGCATTGGTTCAAGATTCAGTGAAGAAGAGAAGCAGCGGATAGAACGTAAACTACAGGGGGATGGTACTAAAAGAAGAAAACTAAAATTAGAATGGGAAGAGTATAAAACATTTGTATGGGCAGAAAATCTAGGAGAAGACGAGGAAGAGGAAGCAATAAGATGTGAGCGATTTTCTGAAGGTGAAGCATTTACTCAAGGTTCAGCATCTCCATGTAATGATTTTGAAGAGATCATCAGAACTAAACAACAAGGCTACTTATCAGATCTTATAGGAAGGCTAGCAAGTAATAACGGAATAAACGTGAAAAGATCTACCAAAAGAATTTTGCAGTACATAATTGACATCTACAATAGATATAATCATGTACTAGATTTCAATGGCAAGGAGTCAGACTATCATGGCTTTCTGTCAGGGTTTTTGATGAACTTTAGGTATCGCCACACGGCTGGCATTTATCTTGAGTTATTTGTAGGAGGTGGATATACAGATATTACTTTCCTTGTACGTGGTGTGAATAGGTTAAGAGATTCTGTTCCTATTATAATCGAGCTCAAAGCTGGAGAAGAGAGTGCTGATCAAGCATTGGAACAGGCTGAAAATTACGTTACAAGATGTCCTGTTTCATCTATATCCATCCACACCTCATCGGATGATGCCGTTTGTATAGGGTTAAATTTTGATTTAGACAACAACGAACGTTTGCAGCTTAGCACTCAAAATTTTTTGGAAAGAGAATCTTCTTTGGTAGAAAGGCTGTTTAATGGATCTATGGCCGAAATTCGAGAGAGTATTAGAGACTATTTACTATACCCATCTTTTGGTGTGCCTGCTGTGCCTGATATTAGAGGTACTAACAGCAGAATATTTTCCTATACAACTAGATTTACTTTTGCAAGTGCTACGTTTGCAAAAAGAAGAATTGAGTTGGAAGATGGAAGTGAAGTATATGTAGATAAGCACTTGTTTAAATACCATGATGATGATAGGATGCGAGGTCCACATGGAAGAGTCACGCAAGTAAATGTTGGGGATCGTGCCTTAACTATGGTTTTACGAGCATTATGGCAAGGAGAAGAAAGAATTATTGTGCTTGATATTCGTCACGTGTTAGCTCACCAATTTCCCATACAAGGTCTAGACTTGTCACGTTGGCCAGATGCTAGAGTATATGAAGTAGCATGCACGTTGAATCCAAGGAGAAGAGATGAGGATGATCTTGGTTTAGCAGTTGATGTAACACCATTTCAATCACCTGCCGATTATCTACAGAGTAAGGGCAATCAGTCTTTTCAAGGTGAGCTTTTAACAATAGGTGGTGTTAGTAATATACACAGCACTGCAAATGTTATGATGAATACAGGCTGGCAAGATATCAATAGGCATAAGGCATTATTTCAAGCAATTTCCAAAGTGCTATTTCCGTTAATGTGGGTAGTGAATAGAAATAACGCCCGAGAGGTTGGGTTTCATTCTGTGTTGCATGGATTGTTTTATACTTGTAATAATCCAGCTAGGATAATTATAGAGTTCCAGTTGGGAGGAGGAGAGAAGATAGATTTGGTGTTATTAAGGTCTGCAGAAAGTAGAGGTGGTGTTCATCCAATTGGGATAGAGCTGAAGTTTGCTGATACTGGCGAACTACAGAGTAAAATACAAGAGGCAAATAATCAGTTAAATAGTTATTTGCAATGTAGAGGATATAAGCGTATTACCGATGGAGACACAGTAGTTTTGTCGTATGCCGTATGGAATGATCGTGCACAGGGGCCAAATACTCTTATATCAGTTAAGGATGTTCTTCGTATAAAGGACAACTTAGGACATAGTTCTGCAGATGATCTTCCTGGTAGATGAGGGTTACTGAGAGTTTATATTTCAAAAATGAATTCCTATTAATTCAGCAATATATATCGTTAAAATCTTAGATAATTTAGCCATTTTCAGCAACCAAAACCAGCTAGCGTGAGAGCTTTTTGTTTCGGGACGCGTTGGTCTACCAAGTGATCCATACTAACTTTTTTATATGATGATTTCATTGTAACCGTTCACGCAATGGCGTCAACTTAAGAGCCTTCATTAGCAGACTCTCCTAAAGACATGATGGCGTTTAGGCTTATCAACTTTGTCCATTCACGGTATAAGAAAGTAGTTTACAAAAATTGCATAATTAGTATAAAAAACAATAAACTAGATAGATGAGGGGTTGATGATAGAGGTGCTACAAGAAAAGATTGTGGTATTGGAGTCAGAAGTTGGTACTCTGAAAGCAGAGAATGATAAGTTAAGGACAAAAATAATTGAGCTAGAGGATAAGCTGGGTTTAAATTCAAAAAATTCATCGCTGCCACCATCGCAAGATGTATATCGCAAAAAGACAAAAAAGAAGAGCGATAAAAAACCAGGCGGGCAGCCAGGACATGAAGCGCACAAGCGGGAATTGATGGTAGCAGATGAGGTGGTAAAATGTTCAATTGATACAATTTGCATGTGTGGAAGCCAAGTTATTTTAGAAGAAGAAACTGTGCATCAAAAGGTTGAATTGCCAAAAATTAAACCGATAGTGACTGAATATAGGCTACAAAAAGGCTACTGTAAGGCGTGTAAGAAAAGGATCTCAGCTAGTCTGCCTGAAGGTGTGACAAGGGATCTTTTAGGAGCTAATGCAAAAGCAGTAATTAGCAGTTTTAGTGGATTTTTTATCAATTCAAAAAGGGAAGTACAGCAAATTTTGAGCAGCATATTTAATCTGAATATAAGCCTAGGTTTGGTATCAAAGACCGAGGGTAGAGTATCAGAAAAATGTATATCTGAATACGAAAAAATAAGAGAAGAGCTACGGAAAAGCAAGTATTTACATATAGATGAAACAAGCCATAGGAACCAGGGAAAGAAAGGTTGGAGTTGGGTAGTAACGAATAAAACAGCAACACTTATGAAGTTAGTTGGATCTCGCGGAAAGAAGATATTAAAAGGGCTATTGCCAGAGTATGATGGAATAGTTATAAGCGATAGGTATGCTGCGTATAATTACTTTAATCGTGAAAACAGACAGATATGCTGGGCCCATTTAGCAAGGGACTTTGAAAGGTTTTTTTACAGTAAAAATGTTGAAGTGAGCAGAATTGGCGCAGCATTAAAATCGCTGAGCAACAGGGTATTTGTGGTAGATAGAGCACGTAAACAAAACCTGATAGACAATTTAAGATTTTTCCGGTTAATGAGGAAGATTCGAAAAAGGGTGAAACATTTTTTGCGAGAGATAACAAGGGTTGCAAAAGGAACTCAGGCCTCGAGAATGGCTGCCAATATACTACGTTCTGAAGATATGATGTGGAGATTCGTGCGCAATCCTGATCTGATCGAGACAACCAATAACCTTGCAGAACGTCAGGCTAGACGGTACGTCATTTATCGTAAAAATAGTTTTTTCACTTGGTCAGAACGTGGAGAAAAGTTCATTGAAAGAATGCTTTCGATATTTTTGACTGCACGTTTGAATGATCAGAATCCTGTCCAGAAACTACAGAATTTAGTCGCTATTCCTGCCTAATTGGGAATATTCCGTGAACGGTTACGATTTCATTATACGCTAAAACTAGCCACATTAGCCCATCTCATCCATATCTACATATGAACTGTTTTGCCTAAGCTTATGGAAATAATTTAAATCTTCTATTTTTATAATCTTATTTTATGCTGCTTTTTCTCACAAACATGCGCACTGTTTTACGATTTAAAAAAATAAACAGTAAACAAAACAATTTGTTCCCACACTGGTTGTCATGGTATTCCTCTAAGAGCCTGTTCATAATCTTTTCAGAAGCAAAGCAGTGAAAGCCAGACCAACCATTTGTAGGCTGGTATTGAGTTTTCGCTCACAATTTTTCCACAATCTTCTACATTTTTCTAACCAAGCAAAAGATCTCTCAACAACCCATCTTTTCGGCAATACAGCAAAGGTGTGTAATTCGCTCCGCTTTACTACTTCAACAGTTGCACCAATAATATCTTTTATCTGAATTGCAAAATTCTCTCCTGTATAGCCTGCATCAACCAGTATATTTTTTACTCCAGAGAGGTTTTCTTTTGCATTATCGACCATCTTCACAGCACTGCTGCGATCAGTTGTTCCTGCAGTTGTTACATAAATTGCATGTGGTAAACCTTGAGTATCAACTGCTATATGGCGTTTTATTCCTGAAATCTTTTTACCTGCATCATAGCCTTTTTCTTCAGCAGTATCTGTATTTTTAACACTTTGAGCATCAATTATGCAGAAGCTAGTTTTTTCTTTCCGACCATTGTTTTGTCGGACCACGCCAATTATTTTTTTTAACACACGCTCCAAAATACTTTCTTTATTTCCGTTTGGTTTTTCACTCCATTTTTTAAAATAGTCATAACAATTGCGCCATTTTGGAAACTCTTTTGGCAGCATTCGCCATTGACAGCCACTTTTTAGCACATAAAGCACACCGCAAAATAACTCATATAAATCCAGCCTTCTTGGCTTTGTTTTCTTTCGCACGCTTTCTAAAATTAGTCTAATCTTTTCGAATTTTTCACAACTTATGTCACTTGGATATGTATTCCTCATAGTTTACCTCATATCAACTATACCTCATCTTACCGTATTCAGAGATCGCGTACAGGCTCTAAGATGTGTAAATTTCTCATAGTTCAAGATTAACCATACACACAACTTTTTTAGAAAAGAAAATACACTAGACCTTGTACATTTGAACGTTTATAGTCCTGCTGAATGATTTATAATCGTTTGATCCTATCAGAATATTGGACCACACATCTCACACATTATGTTATCAAGTCAGTATCTAACATTATACTAGCAATAGCAATTATTATTATGTAATATTTTATATACTACACTGTTGTAAGGTAAATAAAATGGATTTCAACCTTTATATTAAAAATAACATTTTAACACTAGATGGAGTAACAGTAAATATAGGCAAATTAGTAAGTTTCTTACAGGCAAATATTCATGTTACAAGGCTTTCCTTGGAAAATAGTGAAATTGGCAACGAAGGTGTAAAAGCATTGGCTAACGTCACGAGTCTTACTGAGCTTAGTTTGTCAAACAATGACATTAGCAATGAAGGTGTAGAAGCACTATCTGACTCTACAAGTCTTACCAAACTTAAATTACCGTCCAATCGTATTAGTAGTAAAGGCGTAAAAGCATTAACTAAACTTCAAAATGTTACTGAGCTTGACTTATCACGAAACGATGTTGGTGATGAAGGAGCAGAAGCATTAGCTAACCTTCAAAATCTTGTTTTTCTTAACTTAGCAGATAATCAAATTAGCGATAAAGGTGCAAAAGCACTAACTAGTCTCAAAAAACTTACTGTACTTTATTTACCGTATAATAAGGTTAGTAATGAAGGGGTAAAAGCATTAGCTAATCTTCAAAATCTTACTGAACTTTATTTATGGAACAATGAAATTGGCGATGAGGGAGCAAAAGCACTAGTTAACCTTCCTCATCTAACTGCACTCAATTTGTCATATAATAGGGTTAATCAGACAACGCTAGATAAGCTTGAAAATAAATTAGAAGACAGAGGAAGGAAAATTGAACAGGAAAGTCAAATTAAAATAGGGAAAAAGGTTGAGTTAAATGAAAATGAAATAGAAAGTTCAGTACTGAAAACTACTATAGAGGTTTTAGAAAATAATAAAGAGGAGTTATTCCAACAAGAGAAGGAATTGAATAATGTAAAAGGTAATTGTAATCAACTTTCACAAAAGAAAGCACCATTAGAGTTGCCATTTAAACAATTTAGTGAAATGCCAAAAGAAAACAGAGAAATTCAACTAATAATAAGTAGGCTAAAAAAAGAAAACATAGAATTGAGGAGTGCTATAGAGGATTTCAAAAAGCAAAATATAGGATCTAGCATGGAGAGCCAAAACTTACTCTTGAAGAAGAAAAACGCAGAACTAGAGGAATGGTGTGCAATAATAAATTCAGATAGAGACAATATTTTATCAGAGTTGAATAACTTACGAAAAGAAATGGAAGAGAAACTCGAAGAAAGGATACTTGAAGCCTATGAAAAAAACAAAAAGTTAGAACAACAGGTAAAGAGGTTAAATGAGGATCTGCAAGTTAATAATCATATAAATAATACAAATATAGAACTAACGAAATTGAATAAAAAACTAGAACTAGAAGGGGATAGTTTTTTACTCCAGTTAAATAACACAGAAAGAGAACTAAAAGATGGTAAAGTCACAATAGAAAAACTGAGAGAAGAGCTATATAAAATCCATGAAGAAAATAAAAGATTAGAACAAAAGATAAAGAAGTCAGATGAATATCAGCAAGAAGCAGTAGAGATGTTATATGAATACCTGCAAGATGACGATTCTATTGATAATTCTACAATTAACCGCTTACAGAATGAATTAAAGGATAAAGAAAGCAAAATTCAGTTCACAGATACATTAAATGAACAGCTACAGGAAAGATTAGAGCAAAGTGTGGATTTGATAAATTGGTTAACAAGCGAGAAAAAGTATCTGGAGAATTTAGTAAAGGAATTATCACCAGATAATAATAAAGATTCACCAAAAAGCGAGGAACCTACTCATATAAGGAGTCTGTTGAATCAAAGTAAATTAGAAAATCAAGATTCGATTAGAGAGTTGAACATATTACAAAAAGGAAACAAAGATTTAAAATTTAAACTTCAACAACATCAACCTGGAAGATCGTCATCAGAGGAGTCCAGTAAGACAAATACTAAGGTAGATAGACTTACTCAAACGGAAATTGACTATGATAGATGTGAGTGCAACCAGAGAGGAATGCATAAAAAAGACGAGTTATTAGATGAGGGTTATTATAGTTCTTTTGAGCAAGAATCAAAATGGAAATCAAGTACTGGACAAGAGTGTTCAGAAATAGGTAGCCCAAAAACAGAAGCAACTGAATTACCAGTAGATAGTTATTATGAATTCATTAAGCGAGATTTATTTTGGGCTGATAGAAGTTTGATAGATGATAAAAAATACTTAGAGGATTTAATAGATGAGTGGCTTATTCATGCACCTAACTTAAAACTGGAAGAGAGTCAAAAAGAGTTAAATCAAAAATTACTCAATAGTATTATAAAAGATTTTAATATGGGAAATTATGACTCATTTTCAAATCTTAAGCAATTTTTAGAAAGTAACGAGAAAAATAAAGACCTGAAGTACGTTCTTAATCTAAAAAGAGGGCATCTAGGAACAACAGTATTGAATGTGTTTGTCGCACACGATGAAGCCATTCATCCTCTTCTCAAAGCTGGTGCTGATCTAAATATGCAGGATAATAAAGGTAAAACACTTTTGCATGATACTGCTATTTATTCCAGTGAGTATGAAGGTCTAAAGTATCTCTTAGATGCAAAAACTGATCCAAATATACAAGATAAAAAAGGTAATACACCTTTACACTATTATGCTGCTAATTGTAATGATTATAGCAGAAAGGTTATGGATTTACTCATAAGCAAAGGAGCTGATTTAAACATAAAAAATAACAATGGAAAAACCCCACTGCAAATTGCAATTGATAGCAACAATATTATAGAGTGTTTTTTAACTGACAACCAAAAAAAGTTAAGAGACCAACTACGTAAAATGGTTAAAGCTACAGATTCTGATGAAGATTGGGATAATCCTTATGGTCCAGGTGTTGAAGATCTGAAAAAGTTTTTAGATAAACATAAAAATAACCAAGATTTAAAGATAGTTTTAAATGTTAAGGGTGATAGTTCAATTTGGCCGTTTTGTCAATTTCCTGATGTAAAAGCTTTACTCTTAAAAGCAGGAGCAACTGACTTTGTAGGTAATAAGCAAGATAATTGTGAAAAATGTGATAGTCTCTTATCAGAGATGTATCAAACAAATCAACTTGCTAAGCTAAATAAATTTTTGAGTAAGGTAGTAAAAGCTAAAAGCATGATTGAACTACAGGAAGTTGTAAATGAGATTATAGCTTCTGGAATGAGATTAAATTTTGCTAAAGACAAAGATTATTACTTTGCAGATCACGTACTAGAAAAAATTGCTAAGTTAGAAGGAAGCTATGGAATTGCCAGTGATATAGTATGTGCATTAATATCGAGAGGAGCAAAGTTAAAAAACTCAGATAGTTTAAAAGTCATTGATACAATAGAACGAGAGTTTAAAGATCATAAAGCTAATGTAATCAAGGCTCATGTAGAGTACATTAATTATGCTGAAGAATTTTTTAGAGTTGCAAAGGATGCTACCAGTGGTCAACTGTGTGATGGAAAAATCGATAACAGTGTATCTTACTTAGAATACTCAGAGGATAGTATAATAGATGTTGCAAAAATCACAGATAGAACAAGGAATTTAGGAATACCTCAAGGAGAAAAAGGATATGGAAGGAGTGTAATAAAAATTGGCAAAAGTGAGGTGGAAATTATAACCCAAGATGGCATAAGGAATTACACAGATCTTACAGAATGCAGCGATATAGTATTAACTTTCTATACCAGTTTGGGAAATATAGACGTTAGACTGTATCCTGACGTACAAGATAAAAGCAAAATTATAGTAGAAGTGAGTAATAGAGAGGAAGTATTGGAAAAATTCAAAGGTCATGAAGAAGAATTAGGCGAGGATTGTGCACTTGGTGATTATGATGTCTACTATGCTATTGAACAGGGATATTTTGAAAGGTCTGGAAAATTAATGCATCCTGAAGTAATAAGCGAGTCTAACAACAAATGGACAGAACGTGAAGAGTTAAGAAGGGATTCTATGGAGGAAATTGCTAGAAGGCATAAGTTATCACAAGATTTACGTAATATTGAATCTAGTATTGTTAAAAAGGAGAAGAGCTTTGACATAAAAACTCATCTGATAGATATCTTTAAAACTCTGTCTAGGTTATCTGGAGAAAAAGAGAATATTTCTAAAATAGATTTAGTTAACGCGGCAGAAAGAGAGAGTAAAAGATTGGGACTAGAAGGTAGATACAATTGGGATGGGATTTTTAATTTAGAGAAAGAATTTACTGAAAAGGCAGAAAAACAATGTGATAAAGAGCAAAAATCAAACATACCTGATGATTTTTATGTAGGGCATGCAATCAATAATGGAAGCTGTTTTTTTGATTCATTCAGACAAAGTCTAGAACAACAGAAGGGAATCAAAGTCACTGTAGGGCAGTTAAGGAATGAGTGTAAGAGGTTTGCGCAAGACAATCCTCCAGAGTGGTTTATAAGTAAAGTTCGCAATGACTTTGATGAGGTTGAAGGTAAGTTCGTAAATCGTGGAATTACGTGTGACCAATATATCAATAGCATTGGAAAGAATGAATTTTGGGGACGTTCCGATATCGAGGGCAGAGTACTTTGTGGTAAGTATGGTGTGAAATTGCATGTTGCAGAGAGTAACCGATTGCACACTATTGATAAGCAACAAGATCCGTTCTTGCATCAGTTAATAGATAGCTCAGGATCAAAAGCAGGTAAGATAGATTATAGTCACAATAGTGTCCTACATATGATAAATGGAGGCCATGATCATTTTCAACCCTTACTTTATAGAAATAAGGCCTTGGCAAAACAAACGCAAGAACAAAAAGATTCCTTATGCTATTCAAGCTTGCCAAGCTGTAGTATGGATGAGTTAAAGATAGAAAAAGCATCTCATCAACAGAAGGCACTGCTTGTAAGTAGACCATAGCTTTGTATATGATTTGTTACACAGCAATGATGGGAGAAGTTTATTTAGTAAGTTGAAAAAGAAACTATTTTATTTAAAAAGTTTACTTAATGTTTATGGATTTTCAAGTACACTCTCAGATTCAAAAGGGGCTATAGATTGCTCGACATGTACTATTTCCTGGAGTTGTGTGCTGAAGTTTAGAGTATTGCCTTTTTTGATGTTTAAAGAATTTTCGTAACCGTTCACGGAGATAAGGTGATTTACAAAGTAAATATAAAAGTGTAAAGAAATGTAACCGTTCACGGAATATTCCCAATTAGGCAGGAATAGCGACTAAATTCTGTAGTTTCTGGACAGGATTCTGATCATTCAAACGTGCAGTCAAAAATATCGAAAGCATTCTTTCAATGAACTTTTCTCCACGTTCTGACCAAGTGAAAAAACTATTTTTACGATAAATGACGTACCGTCTAGCCTGACGTTCTGCAAGGTTATTGGTTGTCTCGATCAGATCAGGATTGCGCACGAATCTCCACATCATATCTTCAGAACGTAGTATATTGGCAGCCATTCTCGAGGCCTGAGTTCCTTTTGCAACCCTTGTTATCTCTCGCAAAAAATGTTTCACCCTTTTTCGAATCTTCCTCATTAACCGGAAAAATCTTAAATTGTCTATCAGGTTTTGTTTACGTGCTCTATCTACCACAAATACCCTGTTGCTCAGCGATTTTAATGCTGCGCCAATTCTGCTCACTTCAACATTTTTACTGTAAAAAAACCTTTCAAAGTCCCTTGCTAAATGGGCCCAGCATATCTGTCTGTTTTCACGATTAAAGTAATTATACGCAGCATACCTATCGCTTATAACTATTCCATCATACTCTGGCAATAGCCCTTTTAATATCTTCTTTCCGCGAGATCCAACTAACTTCATAAGTGTTGCTGTTTTATTCGTTACTACCCAACTCCAACCTTTCTTTCCCTGGTTCCTATGGCTTGTTTCATCTATATGTAAATACTTGCTTTTCCGTAGCTCTTCTCTTATTTTTTCGTATTCAGATATACATTTTTCTGATACTCTACCCTCGGTCTTTGATACCAAACCTAGGCTTATATTCAGATTAAATATGCTGCTCAAAATTTGCTGTACTTCCCTTTTTGAATTGATAAAAAATCCACTAAAACTGCTAATTACTGCTTTTGCATTAGCTCCTAAAAGATCCCTTGTCACACCTTCAGGCAGACTAGCTGAGATCCTTTTCTTACACGCCTTACAGTAGCCTTTTTGTAGCCTATATTCAGTCACTATCGGTTTAATTTTTGGCAATTCAACCTTTTGATGCACAGTTTCTTCTTCTAAAATAACTTGGCTTCCACACATGCAAATTGTATCAATTGAACATTTTACCACCTCATCTGCTACCATCAATTCCCGCTTGTGCGCTTCATGTCCTGGCTGCCCGCCTGGTTTTTTATCGCTCTTCTTTTTTGTCTTTTTGCGATATACATCTTGCGATGGTGGCAGCGATGAATTTTTTGAATTTAAACCCAGCTTATCCTCTAGCTCAATTATTTTTGTCCTTAACTTATCATTCTCTGCTTTCAGAGTACCAACTTCTGACTCCAATACCACAATCTTTTCTTGTAGCACCTCTATCATCAACCCCTCATCTATCTAGTTTATTGTTTTTTATACTAATTATGCAATTTTTGTAAACTACTTTCTTATACCGTGAATGGACAAAGTTGATAAGCCTAAACGCCATCATGTCTTTAGGAGAGTCTGCTAATGAAGGCTCTTAAGTTGACGCCATTGCGTGAACGGTTACAAAGAAATAGGAAGCTAAATATGGAATGGGTAAATGACAACAGCGCTACAAGGAAAGATTGTAGCAGAAAACGCTAATCTCAAGGAAGAAATAAAAGCGCTGATCAGAGAAAATGACAGCTTGAAAGCAAAAATAGTTGAATTAGAAGACAAATTGGGCTTAAATTCGCAAAATTCATCGCTGCCACCATCACGAGATATATATCGTAAGAAAGGAAAAAAGAAGAGTAATAAAAACCCAGGAGGTCAGCCAGGACATAAGGCGCATAAGCGTGAATTAATGGCTGCAGACGAGGTAGTGAGCTGCATAATTGATAAGATTTGTATGTGTGGAAGTAAGGTCATTTTAGAAGATGAAATTGTTCATCAGAAGGTAGAATTACCAGAAATTAAGCCAATTGTGACTGAGTACAGGTTGCAAAGAGGACGTTGTAGAGTATGTAATAAAAGAATTACAGCAAATTTACCCCAAGGTGTTACAAGAGATCTTCTAGGGTCTAATGCTACAACGATCATAAGCAGCCTTAGTGGCTTTTTTATTAACTCAAAAAGAGAAGTACAACAGATTTTAAGCAGTATATTTAACCTCAATATAAGCCTTGGTTTAGTCTCAAATACTGAACGCAGGGTATCAAAGAAGTGTGCATCTGAATATGAGAGAATGAAGGAAGAGTTGCAAGGAAGCGAATATTTGCATATAGACGAAACAGGACACAAAAATCAAGGAAAGAGAGGCTGGAGTTGGGTAATAACGAACAAAGCGTTGACACTGCTGAAGGTAACTGAGTCTCGTGGTAAGAAGGTGTTGAAGAGTTTACTGCCAGAATATGATGGAATAGTTGTGAGCGATAGATACGCCGTATACAATTACTTCAATCGTGAAAATAGACAGATATGTTGGGCACATTTGGCAAGAGATTTTGAGAGATTTGCCCATAGTAAAAATGTTGAAGTAAGCAAAATTGGCCAAGCACTAAAATCGCTCAGCAATAAGGTGTTTGTAGTAGATAAGGCAAAAAAACAAAATTTGATAGATAATTTGAGATTTTATCGACTGATGCGAAAAATTCGGAAAAGGGTAAAACATTTTTTGCGTAAAATGACGAGGGTTGTAAATAGCACTCAAGCTTCAAGAATGGCCGCTAAGATGTTACGGTCTGAGGATATGATGTGGAAGTTTTTAAGAAAACCTGAAGGTAACCGTTCACGGATTGTGAGAATGAATAAAGAACTAAGCAGTGACAGCTACTAGATTCTGTAGCTTTTGAAAGGGGTTTTGGCCATTTAGACGTGATGTCAAAAATATCGACAACATTCTTTCCACAAATCTTTCCCCACGTTCTGACCAGGTGAAAAAGCTGTTTTTACGATAAATTACGTACCGTCTAATTTGCCGTTCTGCAAGGTTGTTGGTTGTTTCTATCACTTCAGGTTTTCTTAAAAACTTCCACATCATATCCTCAGACCGTAACATCTTAGCGGCCATTCTTGAAGCTTGAGTGCTATTTACAACCCTCGTCATTTTACGCAAAAAATGTTTTACCCTTTTCCGAATTTTTCGCATCAGTCGATAAAATCTCAAATTATCTATCAAATTTTGTTTTTTTGCCTTATCTACTACAAACACCTTATTGCTGAGCGATTTTAGTGCTTGGCCAATTTTGCTTACTTCAACATTTTTACTATGGGCAAATCTCTCAAAATCTCTTGCCAAATGTGCCCAACATATCTGTCTATTTTCACGATTGAAGTAATTGTATACGGCGTATCTATCGCTCACAACTATTCCATCATATTCTGGCAGTAAACTCTTCAACACCTTCTTACCACGAGACTCAGTTACCTTCAGCAGTGTCAACGCTTTGTTCGTTATTACCCAACTCCAGCCTCTCTTTCCTTGATTTTTGTGTCCTGTTTCGTCTATATGCAAATATTCGCTTCCTTGCAACTCTTCCTTCATTCTCTCATATTCAGATGCACACTTCTTTGATACCCTGCGTTCAGTATTTGAGACTAAACCAAGGCTTATATTGAGGTTAAATATACTGCTTAAAATCTGTTGTACTTCTCTTTTTGAGTTAATAAAAAAGCCACTAAGGCTGCTTATGATCGTTGTAGCATTAGACCCTAGAAGATCTCTTGTAACACCTTGGGGTAAATTTGCTGTAATTCTTTTATTACATACTCTTATATGTTAAAAACAAGTCTTTATAAATGTCACGAAATGGCGGTATAAAGACACGCAGAGAGGAGGAACCGTACATACTCTTGGTCATAAGGACCGTTTTGCAGCAAGGTTCTCCTCTCTGGTTTATTATACTGAAAGTTCCGAACAACTGGTTGAGCTTTTAGGCTCGTATATAAGGGTGGAAAATGCAGTATACACATTATTTATGGAGGGATTATGAATTTATCAAATATTATTACTGGCATTGATATTAGCAAAAATAAACTAGATATCCATATTCATCCACTTGGACATCATAAAGTATTTGAAAATAACGTTCAAGCTATTGATCAAATAATCGACTTTTTGCGTTTACATAACGTAACCAAAGTTCGACTTGAAGCAACTGGTGGGTACGAAAAATTATGTGCTTATACTTTATTAAGCCATGGTTTTGAAGTATATGTCATTCAACCAAGATGGGTGAGAGATTATGCAAAAAGCCTTGGTATTGCTACTAAAACTGATAAAATAGACTGTAGCATCATCTCACGTTATGTTAGTAATACAGACATGCGTGTCACTCCTTTAAAAGTTAGTAGTATTGACTGTTTGAAGCAAAAATTATCTCGCAGGAATCAACTAGTAGAAATAGCAAAAATACAAAAAACCCAAGCTCATCAAGTAACCGATTTATCTATAATCAAACAAATGGAAGAGCTACTTGCAGTTTTACAAAATCAAATTCAAGTCTTAGAAGATGAGGTAATGGAATTAGTCGATAAAAATCAAGAGCTTAAAAAAAAGTACATGTCAATAACTAGTATACCTGGTGTAGGTGCAATAACAGCTATTACTTTTATTTGTTATCTACCCGAGCTTGGAACTCTCCAACATAAAGAAATATCCAGCCTTTCCGGAGTTGCACCTTTTAATCGAGATAGTGGTTTTAGTAAGGGAAAAAGGTGTATTCAGGGTGGTAGATCACAAATTAGAAAGGTTTTACATATGTGCATTCTTAGTGCGCAAAGGTACAATTCTTATATAAAAATCTTCTTTGATAGGCTATACAATCAATATAAAAAACCATATAAAGTTACCTCTACTGCTGCAATGAGAAAATTACTTATCCTTGCTAACTCTTTAGTAAGAGACGGTAGACTGTTTACTGAGGAGTATAGCCCTAAAACTGCTTCTATATAGCAATAGCATAGCTGTGAATAAGTACGCCCACACAAATTTTAAGTACTTATTCACAGCTACATCAATTTTTCTATTGACTTTTAACACAACTGCTGCAAAACTCCATTCCCCATCATTACATGCATTTAGCCTTGCTCCATCATCTATTACTTCATCTATAATTTTATTCATCTCTTTTAAACTTTTTGCTCTTACCACAGCACTTTTAAACCAGCTCAATTTTTCGCTTTCGCTTATACTTGGCTTTATTTTTTGCAAGGCAGAGGTAAATGGATTTTTATCTTCTTGATCACTTATAGGTTTTGTGCCATATATGTAATCAAGCCCTTTTCCGTAGTTGATTTGAACGTCTCTATTAGGGAAGGGCACTTCTCCAGGTTTTTTAGCCTTATTGGTTTTGCTTACAAAGGTGGACTGCTGGTTAACATGACCAATTCCTATAATAGCATTTAACATCTCACCTTTTGATAACTTATCAAGGTCAACGTTTAATTCGTAAGTACCTCCTTTCTTATCATCAAAAGGTACAATTATTTTATTACCCATATTATCCTCACTATTAAAAATACTTTTTAAGCGTACAATAAACTTTATTATTATACATTCTATTACTCATTATAAATTATAGTGAGTAGATTTACAAATACTTTCTACTATAACAATCCGTTTTCTCGAAAGCTGAAATAGCCTCCACTTGTGATGATAATATGGTCAAACAATTTTATGCTTACAGTACTACATGCTGCTGCTAAGCTCTTTGTTACTGCTTGATCTTCTTCTGAAGGTTCTAAACTTCCCCCAGGGTGGTTGTGTGACATTATTACTAATGTTGCATTCTTTATTAATGCTTTTCTTGTAATTTCCTTTATGTATACTGGTGCTTTTTCCATTTCACCAATATAGGATTCTTCTCCAATTAGTTGACGCCTTTTATTCAAGTACAGTATTTTTACACATTCCCTTTCTGAGTGGCCTATACTTACGTTTAAGTACTCTACTAGCCCTTGTAAGTCCATTATTGGCTCACTTTTGAGCTTTTCTCTCAGTACCCTTTCTAGTGTTTCCTTAACGCACATAATCATTGCTACTGCAGAATCAGTTACTCCTTCTATGACTTTCAGGTCATCCATTTCTCGACCTAAAATCCTTCCTACTCCTGCATAAGTATTCACCAGATTTTTAGCAATTTCTTGAGCTTGTGGCCTTTCATGTACTGCACTTAAAAATGTTTCCATTATTTCACGATCAAGTAGTGCTTTGCCTTTGCTTTCTAATATTCTGAATTCGATTTCTTCTTTACTTTTATTCATATAATTTACCCTTCACTAACAACAAACTTTTTTTAAATATTTACTGCTGTTTTTTATCAGCATTGGCATAGAGCCATAGCTTTCGAGTGAAGTCAAATCAATTTTTCAATCTTTTTTACTTATTTTTTCATGAATAGGTGAAGATATTAATATATGGTGATTTTTTTATTTTAAACTTGTTGAATTTCGTCTAAAGAGAGGCCTACCGCTTGCAAAATAATATCAATAGAAATTCCTCCTTTCACTAAATCCTTTGCAATTTTCATCTTTTCTGCTCTTTTCACTTTTTCTTTGCAAATTTGTATGCTTTCAAACAGAGATTTTATTAGCGCATAGCGTAATTCTTGACTCTCAATTTTTTTGTATTCTTTTATTAAATCAGGTAGCTCATTTTCTATCTCATCTCCTGTTAGTTCAAGTAGGTCCATGATATTAATTGATAACACCTTTGCTATTCCATATAATTTATCAAGTGGAACAGCAGTCCTTCCTTGTTCATAATTGCTTATTTCATCACGTGTTGTAACCATTTTCTCTGCTAAATCCTTCTGAGTATACTCTCTCACTAGTCTCCATTCTTTTATCTTCTTTCCTATTTGGCAGTAAATAGAACCTCCTTTTTCTTCAACACATTCATCAGCAGAGAGACCAATTGTTTTTGCAACGATATCAACAGAAATTCCTTCTTTAACCAAACCCTTTGCAATTTTTACTTTCTCTGCTTTCCTACTACTTTTTTCACTGACTTGGATAAATTTGGTTAGTAAACAAAACATCCTACGTAACTCCTGACCGTTAATCTTTTTATATTCTCTTATTAGATTTAGTTCTTCATTTTTAAAGCAGGCTTTCTCATTTGATACAGGAATTAGGTCTATAATATCAACCGATAGCACTTTTGCTATAGCATATAACTTTTCAATCGAAATTTTACGTATTCCTTTTTCATATTGTAGTACTATTTGATACGTTACGCCGATTTTTCCCGCTAAATCTTTTTGAGTATAACCTCGCTTTAACCTCCAGCTCCTTACTTTTTGTGCTATCTGGTATTTTATGGAGATATTTGACATACAGAAATAGATATTATACAGGTTAATACTACCAAATAAAGATATACAAAAACTTCTATGCTTCAATTTTAGTTGAATATTTCTTCACAATTGTGTATAATTATTAATGCTTTTTAGGTTAATTTATCATGGCTTTTTCTAAATTTCTTGATGCACGCAATGATTATGCCTTTAAAAGAATATTTGGCACCGAGAAGAATAAAGATATTCTCATTCATTTCTTGAACGATATTTTAGGTTTTACTGGTTTAGCTGCTATTCACGATGTTGAATTCTTAGCTACCATTTTGGACCCTGAAATTGCCGCTAAAAAGCAGAGTATTGTCGATGTTCTTTGTAAAGACTCTCAAGGTTCAAGATACATCATAGAAATGCAGTTTACTAAGACCAAAGGCTTCGAAAAGCGTGCTCAATATTATGCTGCCAAAGCCTACTCAAGTCAAGCTGATCAGGGTGATGAGTATCATAACCTCAAGGAAATTATCTTTATTGCTGTTGCTGATTGTATTATTTTTCCAGATAAGGCTGAGTACAAATCTAATCATGTCATTTTAGATCAAAATAGCTTTGAACATGACTTAAAGGATTTTTACTTCGTATTCATAGAATTACCAAAATTTACAAAGACGAAGGAAGATCAATTAGAAAATATAGTAGAAAAATGGTGTTATTTTTTCCGATATGCAGCAGAAACAAGCGAAGAGGACCTAGATAAAATAGTTGGTAGTGACGTAATAATAAAACGAGCTTATGAAGAGATGAATAAGTTTAATTGGTCAGAAGAAGAGTTACTAGCATATGAACAAATGAAGAAACGCATAATGGATGAAGTAGCTGCTTTAGCTCAAAAATTTGATGAGGGTCTTAGGGTAGGTCAAGAAAAAGGTAGACAAGAAGGCATCCAAATCGGCCATGAAAAAGGTAAAATTGAAGGTAAAATTGAAGGTAAAATTGAAGGTAAAATTGAAGGTAAAATTGAAGGTAAAATTGAAGGTAAAATTGAAGGTAAAATTGAAGTTGCAAAAAATTCACTCAAGGCCGGTGTCCCTATAGATGTTATAGCTCAAATTACCGGTCTCTCTCATTCTGAAATTTTACAACTCAGGAAAAAAACATAAATACTTACAACTTACTCACTTTAACATTTATGAAAACCTTTCTTAAGTTAAACATACCCCATAATTAAGAGTCTAATGAACTGTCTAAAACAGCTATAAAGATTGCACAAAGAATTATATAAATTACTATCATAACGTTACCCAAACTTCTATATCAAAGCTACGTGCTGTAGTAACCGTTCACGCAATGGCGTCAACTTAAGAGCCTTCATTAGCAGACTCTCCTAAAGACATGATGGCGTTTAGGCTTATCAACTTTGTCCATTCACGGTATAAGAAAGTAGTTTACAAAAATTGCATAATTAGTATAAAAAACAATAAACTAGATAGATGAGGGGTTGATGATAGAGGTGCTACAAGAAAAGATTGTGGTATTGGAGTCAGAAGTTGGTACTCTGAAAGCAGAGAATGATAAGTTAAGGACAAAAATAATTGAGCTAGAGGATAAGCTGGGTTTAAATTCAAAAAATTCATCGCTGCCACCATCGCAAGATGTATATCGCAAAAAGACAAAAAAGAAGAGCGATAAAAAACCAGGCGGGCAGCCAGGACATGAAGCGCACAAGCGGGAATTGATGGTAGCAGATGAGGTGGTAAAATGTTCAATTGATACAATTTGCATGTGTGGAAGCCAAGTTATTTTAGAAGAAGAAACTGTGCATCAAAAGGTTGAATTGCCAAAAATTAAACCGATAGTGACTGAATATAGGCTACAAAAAGGCTACTGTAAGGCGTGTAAGAAAAGGATCTCAGCTAGTCTGCCTGAAGGTGTGACAAGGGATCTTTTAGGAGCTAATGCAAAAGCAGTAATTAGCAGTTTTAGTGGATTTTTTATCAATTCAAAAAGGGAAGTACAGCAAATTTTGAGCAGCATATTTAATCTGAATATAAGCCTAGGTTTGGTATCAAAGACCGAGGGTAGAGTATCAGAAAAATGTATATCTGAATACGAAAAAATAAGAGAAGAGCTACGGAAAAGCAAGTATTTACATATAGATGAAACAAGCCATAGGAACCAGGGAAAGAAAGGTTGGAGTTGGGTAGTAACGAATAAAACAGCAACACTTATGAAGTTAGTTGGATCTCGCGGAAAGAAGATATTAAAAGGGCTATTGCCAGAGTATGATGGAATAGTTATAAGCGATAGGTATGCTGCGTATAATTACTTTAATCGTGAAAACAGACAGATATGCTGGGCCCATTTAGCAAGGGACTTTGAAAGGTTTTTTTACAGTAAAAATGTTGAAGTGAGCAGAATTGGCGCAGCATTAAAATCGCTGAGCAACAGGGTATTTGTGGTAGATAGAGCACGTAAACAAAACCTGATAGACAATTTAAGATTTTTCCGGTTAATGAGGAAGATTCGAAAAAGGGTGAAACATTTTTTGCGAGAGATAACAAGGGTTGCAAAAGGAACTCAGGCCTCGAGAATGGCTGCCAATATACTACGTTCTGAAGATATGATGTGGAGATTCGTGCGCAATCCTGATCTGATCGAGACAACCAATAACCTTGCAGAACGTCAGGCTAGACGGTACGTCATTTATCGTAAAAATAGTTTTTTCACTTGGTCAGAACGTGGAGAAAAGTTCATTGAAAGAATGCTTTCGATATTTTTGACTGCACGTTTGAATGATCAGAATCCTGTCCAGAAACTACAGAATTTAGTCGCTATTCCTGCCTAATTGGGAATATTCCGTGAACGGTTACCTATACCAAGCTTATTATATAACAATCAGAGATATCAATAATAAAAGCTATTTTTACCCATATGCTGGCTTATGTATATAACATTTGTATTATAATGCAACATCTTTTTGACAGAAGCTAAAGTAGTAACAAGAAACCACCACCTGCTTTATAGAATTGCCTTATAATACTTCTCAATTACCCAAACCTAATTGCTCACATGCTTTGCTTAATTTAACCTCAGTTAAGCTAGTAAGCTCTTCAGCTGTAGACTTACCGTATGATAAAAATTTATTTAATGAATCAATGTCTCTTTTCTCTAACACAGATCGTATATACTCTGCTTGTCTAGAATCCATAAATTCTTTGATTTGATCAGGATTAGCCTTATCTAATATTGCCCATATTGGCTCCATATAGCCCTTTTCTACTAAAGGTGTTAATAAATTTGTACAGAAAAGAGGGGATTTATCCTCTAGTTCCTCTCTTATCACTAAAGCACGATGACTATCAAATCCTTCCTGGCTTTGTTGCATAGCTAGTGTTGGTTGAGGTTATTGTAAGGAGAAAAGCTTATGGTTACTAACGCATTTTGTTGTAAAATAGGCATTTTTCAAACAAGTATAACTTATGCCACAAAAAATGAGAGTAAGTAACCAAAGAGAATATAATGAGTTTCTAAAAAAAAGAGGAAATGTTTTTCATTTTGTTAATCAAGCCATAGAAAATTGGTATGAAAATAGTCCAAAAGTTGCAGGTGGCAATAACACTTATAGTGATAAAGTTGTAATTTTAATACACATAATAGTTCATCTTTTTAGAATTGGCTTGAGACAAGCTGTAGGTTTTGTAAAAGGTTATATGGTACAAATAGGCAAAAAACTTAAGATTATCAGCTATACACAAGCTTCCAGAAGATTTAAAAAGCTTAATTTGAAGATTGATGACCATAGAAGCAATAAAGATGATCTGGAAAATGTTGAAATTGCCGTAGATAGCACTAGAGTTAGTATCTACAATAATAACGGTGGGCATAGTAAGCTTAATATTCGAAAAAGAAAATACAGTGGTTATGGTCAAGTAAGAAAATTACATGTTATTTTAAACATAAATGATAAGAAAGCAATAAGCATGAACTACACTAGTGGTGTTGCTGTAGACTATTTGCCGGTCTGCGATATGTTAGAAGAAGTCAGTGATAAATATAACATTTGTTCTATTCGAGCAGATGCGGCTTATGATATAAAAAGTGTGTATAAAGAATGCAGAAAATACAATATTGTGCCTATTATTCGCCCTAGGAAGGATACTAAAATTTGTTTAGCTGACTACTTATCAGAAAGAAACAAGTATATTAGTAGAATTAGGTCATATGAGAATTATGAAGATGGTATTAATGAATGGAAGAAAAAAGTTAAGTATGGAGCACGGTCTTATATTGAAGTCTTTTTCTATAGGTTGAAGCAAATATTTGGGTTTGGCTTGAAAAATAAATCAGAGGTAAATCGTGAAAAAGAGCTGTTAATTAAGTGCTACTTACTGAACAAATTTACTGATATTGGTATGGCTAAATTTAAATTAGCTGCGTAAGTTCATTGTGATTTACATGCCTATCAGTGCTATGCAACAAAGCCATCCTTCCTTTGTCCACATATGCATAAAAAGCTTTACACTTTCGCTTACATAAGGCTCTGAATGTTTTTTGATTTCCATGTCTAACCAGATATTATAATTGTCTTCTGAGACATCACTTGGCCCTAAGCAGTCAAACAATTTTTGGAATTGATCAAAGCGAAGTGCACTCTGTAGCGTATCTAAACTACCATAATAACCATTTTCAGCTAAGTCTCTTTTTAGAAATTCTGGATATCTATCAGGATTTATCTGGCTAAAACAAAATTCGAATATTTCAGGATAACTATTACAACGACTACCTGCTGCATATACCGCTGTTTTCATCAAGATCTCATCCTTTTTCTGTGCGTTCATTTCATTTTCAGGTAATAACTTTATTTTATTCCAGAAAAATTCCACTGCCTGCTCTTGCTTAAAACTCATAGCACATTTAAGCCCGTACTCATATGGATGACAGCCATCTAAATTTAGTTTAGAGATGTAACCACTAACAAAATGTGACCAAAAAACTATTAAAAGGTTGCCTCCTAGAGGCTTAACTAAGTGACCATACTCCAACAGACTGCTCTTACCTTGAGCTGATAGTTTATTTTTTCTCTCTTCAAATAGAGCAATAATATCTTCTTCCAGGCAATAACGACAGGCAATCTCATATCTTTTATCAGTACTAAAAGGATTATTTGAATTTTGCACAATCAATTTTTTACCTACCATTTGCCTATCAAGCTTAACTCCGTGTAAATTGTCTACTTTTTTCCAACAATCCTCACCAGACAACACTTGTGCAAGAAAATTACATCCTTTCTGTCCACTTTTTTGGTGTAGACGCCAATTTGTATAGCACCAGCGTTCAATTTGAAAAAGCTTAGATGCTCTATAGGGATCATCTTCTCTAATGGATGAAAACAAAGCTTCTGGAATATCTGAGCGCAACATAGCCACTACCTTAATTAATTAGATTATCAATTACATTTTAAGTATAGTATTCTATCTTTAAAACTTGTCAATCATTATTGTAGAAAATTTTCTAACCCAAAGTAGTTTTAGGCAAAAGTCTCTTAAGAAGCTCGGTACGGGATTTTTCTTTACCTTCAAATTCTGTTTTCATTATGAGTTTGCCTTAAATTCCTCCTTAAGAAAATTAGTATTAATCTAACAACGTATTTTACTAATAGCTTAAATAATATAGCCATTTCCAGTGCTCAAAATCAAGGAACGTGAGAGCTTTTTGTTTTGGGATGGGATGGTCTACCATGTGTACCATACGAACTTTTTTATATTCTGACTTTGCTATACGCTAAAACTAGCCATATTAGCCGATTTTATCCACATCCACATACGAACTGTTTTGCCTAAGCTTATGGAAATAATTTAAATCTTCTATTTTTATAACCTTATTTTTACGCGGCTTGTTCTCACAAATATACGATCTTTTTTGTAATTTTAGAAAGAGTCAATAATTGAATTTTTTGTGATGCTAAATGAGAGAACTTTTTGAAAACATGCTACCAATAAAAAAGCTTCTATCTCCTACCTAGCGCTCTCTCTTGCATACTTGAAAAAACTACTCAAAAAACTTATACACCAGCCCCACTACCTTTCCCAATTCCTGCACTTGCACCTTGGCTTACATTCACATCATCTAAAACAGTTTCTGGATCTACCCCCATTCTTCTTAATATTTCTTCAAATTTTGTTGCCTTTTGAGCTTCTTGTTCTGCCGTTTGCTCTGCCCTTTGTCTTGCCTGAATTGACTGTCCTCTACTTTGCTCTAATGCTCTAATTCTAACTTCTATTTCTTCTATGTGCCTCCTTATATCGTTTGATTCTTCTATTGCTTTTTTTGTTCTTTTTTTCTCTTTTTCAAAAAAGGTTTCTTTTTTCTCAAACTTTTTTTCAAGCAAATCTGTTAACTGATTTAGCGCAAAAACTGATATACTTCCTATTTCTCTCCTTTTTGGATTGCCACCGTTGTAATACTGACCTACTACATCTTGTATCCCTTTGCCATTTTCCTTATTGTAATAGTAATTTACCATAAGGTTTGCAAATTTGAATAATTCCTGACACGAGAGCTTTTTTATATACTCCTTACTTATTTCAGTAAATTCAGTTTCATCTGCTCCTAACACAAATTTCTGTTGCTCAAAAAAATCACTATTATCCCAACGGAAACAATTTTCTATATTCTCACACAATTTTACTATCAATTTGTAGTATGAATTTATTAAATCAGAATACTCCAATATTGGCTCTACAAATACTTCATCAGGTTGTACTTTATCTTTTTTGTGACTCTTCAATATTTTGTATTGTGCTTCACCCTCTTTTAATAACTTACCCACTTCCAATTTTATTATCTCCAACTCTTTAGAATTTTTACATTCCTTACTTAACGATTTTAGATTTTCTATCCAAATCTCTTCATAGAATTTTTGATACTCTTCATTACGTTGTTCAAATTTCTTTCTTATCCCTTTTGTTGAGTCAAGAATGTTTCTTGCTTCTCTTATAGACATTTCCTTATTAAGTATCTTTTTCACAAAACCTAAGTTATTTTTTAATGGCTTTATATAGTGTTCTCTTACTTCTTCCAAATATTGATTCCTTGATTCCATTAACCTTCCTTCTTCCCAATACGCTATATAATGCAACTTATTACATGCAGCTATATTGATTATCTTAAATAAATCTTGACCGCTATTAATTAGATTGACTGAAATTTCTCCAAATAATCTATATATGTAACCATACCCTTGCTTTTCTTTCATTACATAATCATGTACATTATTTAGTGCTTTCAGTATTGCATTAATTCTCTGTTGCATACTATTTGCATTTTGCATACCTGCTTGTACATCTGGATGATACTTTAATGACAGTCTCTTAACATCATTAATTCTATCCTTAGCATATCTATTGTGTTCTTCTTTACTCTTTTTACCCGCTTCTACATCTTTCAGGCTTATATCAAGATTCATTAGTAACCATTTTAATTCAAATGATTCCAGTGCTTCATTTAAAGTGGCATTAGAATCATTATCAATGTTATTACTTAAAATAACTGTCCTAATCAGACTACTAAACTTATCTGCTATTGCTAGCGTTCCTACTTCTGCAGTATGTCTACCAGTAAGATAAGAAGAACCTGCAGCTATTATCCCTGCTATACCCATTGTTACTCCTGCCCCTAATGTCGTATTTTCTACTCCTAACGCTGTAGCTACTCCTCCTAATACTTTTTTTCCTACATTTAGCATACATCCCTCCTTTGTTAGCTGTTGATAATTATAAATATATCCATATTGAACAATATGCCATTGATGTACTATCACATTTGTAAATACACTAAGCACTAACCTCTGCAAAAAAGAGTAACTATCGTAATTTATTGCCCTTTCCCACTGTTCTTTAGTCAGCTCAACATCTTTTATTTTCTTACTCCATGGCCACCACCAATACACTTTCATTTCACCAAACGCTTCAAGTAACATCAGGCATTCGTTTTTTGATACCTCACCATCTTTATTCTTTTGTAGTAGTACCTTAGAATCAAAACCCTTTTGTTTGCATAAGTGCTCAAATAAAGTAGGACCAAACTCCCACAAAAGTACCCGATATTTTCTATGTTCAGAAAAACGTCTAACTATATTGTTTTGCCATAAAGGTAAACTAACACTACCAAATGTATATTCAGGAAAAATTGGTTCCATTAATTTCTTCCAATTCCTGCACTTGCACCTTGGCTTACGTTCACATCATCCAAAGCAGTGCCTAGATCGACTCCCATTCTTCTCAACATCTCTTCAAGTTTAGCTGACCTTTGAGCTTCTTGTTCTGCCCTTTGCTCTGCCCTTTGTCTCGCTTGATCTGACTGTTCAATACTTTGCTCTAGTGCTCTCTCCCTAGCTCCCGACTCTGCTAGTCTTACACTCTCTTCATGCCTCTCTGCTTTTTCTACCTCTTCAAACTTGTTTTTTGACCATTCTCCTACATCTGTACGGTAATCAGGTCCTGTTAATATTCCCTCCCATGCTGGACTCCAGGTTATTGTACGGGAAATATATCTACAAAACCTAGCAATATACATTGATTTAGGCAGGTCATTATAATCATATAAAAGCGTAAGAAAGTTCTTATACAACTTCTTCAGATATGGATTGTTAGATTTTCTTGCTTCCTCTTCTATCTCACTTATATAATCCACTATTACTCTATCACATCCTGTTCTTATTGCTAAGTAACCAACCTCAATACACTCATAAAGTTTAGCATATGCCTCTTCACGATCTTTTTCAGATGGCTCAGCTTTGCCTACAAAGAATTCTACAATTGAACCGAAAAATGAAGTATTACGAGTATTAATATTTTCTACGCAAGTTTTCAATAGACTCATAAACTCTCTTTCACCCTGACCACCTATCTCATTTAGTAATGGCACCTTCTCCCCACTTTTTACAAAAGACCCGTCCTCAGAAGGAGTTTCTGATACTAGTTTAAGTAAATCTACTTCTTCCTTTCCTATAATCGAAAAATTAAATAGCAATTTATGAACCTTTCTCATTACTGTAAAAATCGATTTATCTATTAGAGCTTTATATTCTCCCCCCAATCCTTGCAACCTCTCCTTTATTGTAATTGATTGATTTGTGCTCGGATCTATAACACAACTTGCTAATAAAGATGCACCATTGACTATCAACACACTTATGATATGCATACTAGGTTGATCTTTATCAGCAGCATATTCCATATACTCTTTCAAAAGTTCATGCCTATTGTTTTTCTTGACCTGTTCCTTTATTCTTTCTTTTATTATTCTAATCTTTTGCTCCTTATCTCCTTCCGTGTTGTTGCATTCTTGATATAAAGGATGATGTCCTTCCTCAATTGCAGCATTGAGTACGTTATCAATTAGTTTATCATAAACTTCCTCAATAAATTCACCATTACGTATTCCATTCACTACTTCTTTACTAATACTGGTTAATATCGACCTTAATTTATCATCACCATCCCTTAAACCATCAAGCTTTTTTACTAGTGATTCATTACCTTCATATAAAAGACGAATTGCCTGACCATTTCTAATTCTCAACTGATATTCTTGAGTAATCTTTGCATACATATCACCATATACTTTATTATAATGATCGGATACATCTAACTTTAATACTGGCTGCAAAGCAAGATTGCTCTTAAACGCTTCAGTAATTTCCTTTAAACACTTATTTCCTTCTGTATAATCATCGCCATCATAAGAGTAAACAAATCTTCCTGCTGGATCAAACATGTCTTGCACGTTGAATACTTGATATTTATTTTCTACAGTTTCATGCTTAAAACCCTTATATCTTTCTAGTATTTCCCGCTCCACATTTTCTAATTCTTTATTTACTTTTTCTACATCATAATTACTTGCTCTTACATCTAAAAGTTCATCAGGCTGTGCAATGTTACTTCTGGTCGGTAACCTGCCGTGTATAAGACGGCCGAAGTTTTTGTCTAAAACTTGTTTTTGTGCAGCAATTATATTAATAGGCAGTTGATATTTTAAAGTTTGAGTTATTCCAATAACTTTATAAGAAAGTATGGAGTGAGTAAGCCAATCTTCCCATAATTGACAATATTTAGTGCTCAATAATATCTGCAGTAACTTAGGATCATTTCTATCTATCGCTGCTTTTACCTGTTCACTAAATTGCTTATCAAAAAAACTCGGCATACTACCTCTCTAGCTATACAATAAGCATACCTTAACTATCATTAAACCACAAATCAACAACTTTTTTTTTGCATAAACTTTTAATTAATTTTGAGCTAAATTTTAATAAAAATCTCTATAGCAGCTCTTTTGTAGTGTTTCTTATTTTTCAGTAATAAACTGAAATATTTTCTTTTTTCATTGTCATCTCTTCTTGTTACTTTTATAAACGTTACATCGCTAATCCATAAAATTTTTCTATTTGCTCGCTCCACAGCATCGGTATTTCTCTTAAATCCACTAACCTCAAACCCCTTGGCTGCCTCCCATTTACTATATCTTCTTTAATTTTTGGTGCTAAATAATTTAATCTTAAAATTTGTTGTATACGTCTTGTACCTATATTAACTTTAGCACTCAGCTCTTTTATATTTGCGTATTTTCCTTCCTCTAGCTGACGTTTCCATAGGTGAGCCCTCACCACTGCTTTTAGCAATGCATTATTTGTTTTTCCTTCTGGCTCGATTACTGTGCATTTATTTCCTTTCTTCTTTATTGATATAAATTTTTCCTCTGATTCAGAACATAACTCTATTCCATCCTCTCTCACCAATACTGCTTTTATTAACTTTTTCACTACTTCTTTCTGCTTTCCAAAGCTTAAATTTTTCCACTCTTCCGCTTTTTCTCCCCGTTTTTCATATAATTGCTCTGCTTCTTTCATCACTTCTTTTTCTATTTCTCCAGCTACTATAGTTCGATTTACCGATTTACAATTTTTCCCTCCTAGATGATTGTTACATACATAGTATCGATACCTTTTATTCTCTTTTTTCGAGTATGTCAGTGTCATATTTACATCACAGCTCTTGCACTTAATTATTCCCTTTAGCAGCGCTTCCTCATATTTTGCTTTTCTATATGGCTGATTCTTTATTAACTCTTGCGCTTTTTGCCATTTTTCCTCTTTTATTATTGCTTCATGCTTTCCCTCATACTGTTTGTCATAATGCCTAATTTTTCCCATATATATTGGATTTGTTATTATTCTTCTCACCGTTGCCTTTTTAAAGATACCTGATTTCGTCCGGTACCCTTGGCTGTTTAACTCTCTTGCCAGTTCTGCCATTGACTTCAGCTCTATATACCTCTCAAATATATGTTTTACCAACTTTGCTTCTTTTTCATTTATTATTAATTCCTTATCTTTCACATCATACCCAAGCGGTAAAGTTCCACCCATCCATAATCCTTGTTCTTTTGATGTTGCTATTTTATTTTTTACTCTTTCCACTATCATTTCTCTTTCTAGTTGTGCTGCTCCTGATAACACCGTTTGTACGAACTTTCCCATTGGCGTATTATTATCAAATATCTGCGTTACTGCTACAAAATTTACTCGATGCCTTCTAAAAAATGACGTTACTTCGATGCTGTCTTTTGTTTCCCTTGATAACCTGTCTAGCGTATATACTACCACACAGTCCACTTCTCCTTTTTTTACATCTTCAAATAATTCTTTTATCGCTGGCCTTTCTAAATTTTTCCCTGAATAGCCTCCATCATCGTACCTTTTTGCCAATGCTACCCAGCCTTCTTTGATCTTTATATATTTTTCACATGCTACTCGCTGCGCATCAAGACTGTTAAACTTCTGCTCTAGTCCATCCTCATTTGATTTTCTCGTATATATCGCACACCTTACCTCTTTTAGCATTCTCTCTCCTCAATTTCCACTTTTGTCACGCATCCCGAATAATAAAGGTCCGTTGTAGCTCATTCCCATTATTTTTCCTGCTACTGCTGATAATGACGTATAAAATTCTTCTCTGTAGATTAAACCCTTATCTGTTACCATTACCGCATGCGTCTCTTCCTCTCTCTCTAGTATTAATTCTGTCCCTTCTACTGGTAATTTATCGCTACTTATTCTTTTTCCTTTCTCTAGCCGATCTGCCAGATACTCTAGTCTTTTTGTCCCCTTTCTTGACATTTCTCCATACGATTTTTCCTGCATTCTATAAGCTAATCTTGGTATCAGATATTTCTTTGAGTATCTAGGCGCCTCTTCCCCAAATACCTTCTTCCACGTTTTTCTCAGCTCACCCAAAGGTTTTCTCTCTAAATTCATTACTTTCTTTTCTATTTCTTCCTCCATATCTTTAGCCTCTCATAGAAGGTTTCCCACTTTGCTGTTCAAATAACTTTTCAATTCTTTCTGTTTCTTTCTTCAATATTTCAGTTATCTCTTTGCTGTTTTTCGCATAATCCATCCCTGTCATTCCAAATTTATCTGCTTGCTCTATTTCAGCCCCTGCTTTCACTAGCTCCTCCACTATTTCTTTTTCACCTACCATGCACGCAAGGTGTAGAGGTATGCATTTATTTCCATATTCCTCAGCATTTACGTCTGCTCCTGATTTTATCAATTCCCTCACGATTTCTAGACGTTTCTCCGTTACCGCTAGGTGCAGTGCTGTGTGTCCTTCTATATCTTTAGCATTCACATTCGCTCCTTTTTCGACTAATAACTTCACTGTTTTTGCGTCTACCGCATAATGCAGAGCTGTTCTTCCATTCTCGTCTCTTGCATAAATATTTTTAAATGAGTTCTCTAATAGTGACTCCTCTTTTCCTTTTTTACTGTTTGGTAGAAGCTGTAGCTTTACTCCTCTCGTTTGAGTTTTATTACTACAACTCCCCCTAAAGAACCGTGCTTGCAGATTTCCCGCACACGGCTCATCAATATTAGTTTTCACAGTCGTCCCTCTTATGCATATAAAGAAAAATGTATTTTTGGCTTTGGTAATGGATTTACTTCTACGTAGTGTACAAACTGTTCCCAGGTCATACTCTTTTTCTGACTACGCCGATTTATCCATTTAAATGCTAGCTTTCTTACTGATGTATAAAATTGTTTTAAACACCAATAATTTCCGCTAATACCAAAGTAGTTATAGTGTCCTGTTAATTTAGCCTTCAGTACTTGCCACCAATCTTTAAGTCGAATACTTCCGCGGACTTTTTCCAACCACTCTTTGATTTCTTTTAGTTTTCTGGCTAGATTTAACTTTGAGGTTTTATGTCCCATCATTAATCTACCAAGACGACTTTTTGCACCATAGTGCGTAAACCCCAGAAAATTGAAACTTTCCGTCCTTCGTTTCTCTCTTATCGCTTGTTGCCACTCCCTCTTGCCAAACTTTACTACTCTGGTCTTGTTTTCAGATACTTCCAACCCGAATTTATTTAACCTTTGTTTCAGTAATTCCAGAAATTCTTCCGCGTCTACCTTACTTTCGCAACAAACCACAAAATCGTCGCAAAACCTTATTAGTTGTATATATCCTCTGGATCTTGGTTTAAATTTCTTTTCAAGCCATAAATCCAACACATAATGTAAGTATATATTTGCTAATACAGGACTTACTATACCACCTTGGGGTGTACCTTGTTTTGTTGCTTCATAATATCCAGCTTCAACTATCCCTGCCTTAAGAAAACGCTTTATTAACCACAGTAAATTTGGGTCAGTTATTCGTTCCCTTAGACATCTCATTAGCCATTTATGCTGTATATTATCGTAGAACTTCTTGATATCCACTTCTACAATGTAGTTTATTGGTTTGTACCTAACTGCTTTATCTAGTGCATTTACCGTTTGATGACAGTTTCTTCCAGGTCGAAATCCATATGAGCTGTCCAGAAAGTTTGCCTCGTAAATATTTTCTAATATCTTCTTCAGCATAATCTGTACCAACTTATCCTCAGTTGATGGTATTCCGAGTCCGCGTTTCTCTTTACTTCCGGCTTTTGGTATATACACCCTCCTCACCGGTTGTGGTTGATATTGCTTTCCCTTCATACTATCCACTAGTCCTTCCAGTCGCTCTTTTAGATTTTCTCCGTAAGCTTCCACTGTTACCCAGTCTATTCCACAAGCCTTGTTACGCTTTAGCTCTTTATAACACTCTGCAAGGTTTCCTACATTTATTAGATGTATTAGCGATGTGAATTTCAGTCGCTTATCTTGCTTTGCTCTTACTGCTATCTGGTTTAGTTTATCTTGCATGTTATTCCAACCTCCGTTGTATTGGCATAGCAATCCCTATACCAGTTACTATATTGCTGATCGCTTCCCCTTGTACGTGGCTTTCCCACACTCCGAGTACTATCAATCAGTCCGACTTCCTCTGCATCTTCCGCTAGTTCTTGCCTTTGTTGACTTGTTCCAGCGTACCTTTATAGGAATGCATAGGATCTCCCAAGTTCACTTGAAGTCCATTTCAATACATGGCACGGTCTCAGATCCCGATAGAGTGAGTGATAACTCGCCTTTGCATTATCCCTCATGCTGTCTTCCACCGAAATGAAAATGTCGACCTCTATGTCTTCAGGTATTTCGGGACTCAATCCCTTCACTTTCGTTGTACCCTGCATTGTCCATTCCACTAGCTCTATTACACTCGTTACCTCATGCAACATAGTGGTCTGTTCTAAACTGTTGGCTAGACTTTGTTTATGTTGGATTTTCACCAACTGTTCTCCAAGCACTTCTTGGCGCACCATGACCTACCTCACAAAACTAGCTTTTCTAGCGCCAGATAAATTTCTTATGTTTACCTGCTGCTATTCAAGTCATGTCCGTTTTAGCATGAGAAAGCAAGTCCTTTTCTTTTTATTTCATACACTTTAAACTATTATTAATATAATATATGAGGATCTAAATATAAGTATTTAACTTATTACACATATTGCTTGACTATTTTTCCAACTTCTGTGCAAATGTCGATGTTCGTGCCATTTCAGTACTCCCGGGTAAAACACTAAAATGTGCTTTTCTAATTCGTGTATTGAGTCTTTTTGCTCTGAATATAAGTCGTTTTTATAGTAAATGTTGTGTTCTGCTAAAACATATTTTCTGACCTTCTGATCTGTATAATTTTCTACTTTGTAACGATGGATAATACTGAATCTTTCTAAAATTGGCTTGTGTTTTAAACTCCAATGTTGCCCTGAAAGTTTATCGTTTCCCAATACAAATTTATTTCCTTCTTCTTCTATTCTACCAACCGGAAAACAGCTATTTATTTCTCCTAATTTCCAGCTATCTGACAGTACAATCTGCGCTTTTGCAAATTTAATCGATGGTAATAAACTCTGTGGTAATGGATATAGTGCTTTTAAGTTGTACCACAAATGATTTCTTTCATAAATACCGTTATAATTCTTTGTGTGAGGCTCTGTTTCTCCAAGTACTGCTACATCTAATCGATATATGTCATTACTAAATGTTTGTTCATAATGCTCTCTTAAATAGTTGTCTACAATCTCTACTAACGGACCTCTAGAACTGAAAAAATTTATTCTTCCAAACGATAACACTGGTCCATCTTTTTCAACTTTTCTACCTGAATAGTCTGATAATAAGCTGCCGAATATACTTTCATCTAATATAAACCTATCAACGTTATAGTAGTCATTAAAAATCCTCATTAGCCTTGATCTTGCTGGTAATGATAGTTTTGCAAGTTCTACTACTGCATCTACAAAAAAGTCATTTGGAACATCTTTTATTCCTATTTGTAATTCAAAGAAGTGTTTACCAGGTGGTTCTTCGATAATTGTAATATCTTCTATATTTGCCCACTTTAGTGCTATTTTAAGTGATGCAGGTGTTCCTCTCAGTCTTTGAAATTTTACTCCTTCTACTATCGCCCTTCTTTTATTTTTTACCCAGCGCAATATCTCTTCTAAACCATATTCTTCTATTATCCATGGTAATGTTTCTTCTTTCAGGTTGAACTTAAACCCTCTGATACAGCTTGGATCAACCTTATAATCTATTGCATCAACCAGTGCTTGCTCTTGCTTTGTTGCGTTTGGCGGTAATAAACTTTTCATTTGTCTTTTCTTTCAAGTTGCTTTAACTTCCTTTATTTAGGTAGCTTATGAGTAAGCAAGAGATCATTGCAGAAAAATAAAGATGTTCTTAATATCGAAAACACTCTCCATAATATTTGACCATATTATCCATACTTTAAAAAACAAGTTACAACTTCTGGAAGAAAATCAATACTTTCGTCTCCCTAACATTGGATCCAGTAAACCTTAAACCACTTATTGCACGCAATCCCCTCACTGGCACAAAACAAAAAAAATACGTTTTAAATCCTATCTAACTTGACGTAGCCAAGCACTGCACACTCATTCCCCAGAACCACAACATCCTCTCTTGGCTCGATTAATTCTACGTTTTCTACACCCTCTACAAACAAATTTGCTATTATCCATGATCTTGTTACGTTCCATCCCAACCTTTTGCTTGCTTCAAACTTCTTAATAAATTGCTTCTTGATTTCCTCCTTTGATATTACAGGACTTATGCTCATTCTGCTGTGAATATCTATTTCCATAATATTGCAACCTATCACTTTTACTGTATCGGTTAAAACCCTTATATCATCTCTAGTAACCTGCTTTTTTACAATTTCTAGTAGCTCTTCTGACGCTGTGGATAACTCTGTGGATAAAATTGAGATTTCTACACTTCCTGGCACTTTTGACTCAACCAGCGCATCCTTTACTCTTCTATCTGCTGAGAGTGCTTGAAACCGATAATGCTCTTTACTCCCTCCTGTGCTTGAGCCAACTATTCTTGCCTTGATTCTTTTTCTGAAGCGTTCATCTTCTTCTCCATCTTGCCTCTCTGCTCCATAAAACTCAGCTAAATTATCAAGCTCTTCTCCCCTTGCAAACTTGAGTAAATTGCTTTTTACCGCTTCATTTATTCTTTGTCTCAGCAAAAGCTCTCTCCAGGCTGCTACTTCTAAAATCTTCATCGCTGGGTCACTTTCAATTAGTGCTGTAAAACTTTTATCTCGACTTATTAATTCTTCTTTCATCCGAGCAAAAATCTCTTCAAAGTTCAGTGGTTCGATAATATTTGGCTGCTGCATTTTTAAACAACTACTCCATTAATATTTATGAACTTACCTTCTGAAAGATAGACACCTTCTAAATTCAATGTTACTCTCCCTTCTTTTACTTCTGTTATCTTCACTTTCTCTAATTTAAACCTTCTCTCCCATTTTTCTAGTGCTCCTGCTACTGCTGCATAAATTTCTAGTGTAAAATCACGATTTATTGGCTTATCCACCAATTCAAATAATCTTGAGCCATAATCTCTCCTCATTATTCTACTGTTAATAGGAGTGGTCAGTATATCAATTATCGACTGCTTTAAGTGCTCTATTCCTTCTAACGTCTTTCCTGTTTTAGCATCCATACCCTTCATTTCTATTTTGCAAAGACGCTTTCACTGCCTTTTATTACTTTAAACCCACATGAAACTATATCTCCTACTCTTCCTACACTAAGACCATTTGCAAACACTATTTTTGATCCTTGAATCATTACTTTTCCTTCACTAAAACTGTCTCCTTGTCTACATATTGACTTACCGTTTACAAAAACATTATTACTTCCGCTAATGCAGAAATGTGGTATAGCTTCTCCACAATAGTCTCCTAACCTTACTATTCCTTTGTTCAATTTAAGTCGATCCTTTCTGCTTTCAGTTTTATTCCACTTTTTGTCATTTCTATGCTCGATTCCCCAGCTTTCAGTGTTATTTTGTCTACTACTTCAATCTCTAAATGATGTTTATCTTTATCGTATGACAACTTTGTTCCATCTTGAAATGTTAAGCTACTCACCTCTTTTTTATTTTCTGGTGCAGAGTACTTTTGTTGATATATTCCAGGAAGTACTACTCCTAAAGATAATTCTCCTAGCGGGGAAAGTATCACTACTTGCTCATCAATACCTGGCGGAGACCAATTTCTATCTTTTCCTGCTTTGCTTGTTATCCATGGCAACCAATCTGTTAAAAATTCGCCTATTTTAATTCTTACTTTTGCTTTTTCATAATCTACTTCTTTTACAAGCCCTATTCGTACAATGTTTGCTAATTTTCTTTGCAGCTCTGAAATAGCAAAATTACTCTCTAACATTTTCTCCTATTGTAATCGTATGTGGTTTAATCTTATTTTCTGTCCATATCGATTTACCTAAATGAAGCTGATGACTCCACTCAACCAACCACAACAAATACGCATCTAATTCGGGTCTAAATCCGTCAATTTCCGTAGAGATAAATTCTCCTGGTGAAACATTTTCCACATTCCAAGTATTTTTATTTACTACTCTTGCTACTTCTGCTGCTAATGTTCTGACAATAATAGGGGCATTTTCTATTGTGCTATCAGTCACAATGCGTGCTTCAAATCTTGCTTTCAGCGCTAATTCCTCTGTTCCAGGATCTTTTCCCGATTCTAAACTCACAAGCTCTACAAATAACGCTGGCGCTAATAATTCTTTTCTTATCGATGGATAAATTTCACAAGTTTGAATTGCTGGTATTTCTCTCTTCAGCGTGGTACAAATTTTATCATGTAAATCTTTCAAATTCATCCTTTATAGCTCAATTCACGTTCAAAAAACTTTGTAAAGACTTCTTCAACTTCATAATTAACAAGATTCCCTATTATCCTTGAAGCCTCTGGTTCCAGTGGTAGTTTTACTTCCTTTATTGGAAATGCTGCTCTTCCTTCACGTTTAAACATACCGCTATTTCCTTTTGGCATAACTGCTGCAAATCCTCCTATAAACTCATGCTTTCCTACTTTCGATCCTCTTTTTGTTTTTTGTTTTTTGTATTTTGCCAATTGCCGATGCTCTAATGTCATAGAGATTTGCTCTAATTAACACTTCTAATCTGCTAGTTTTCGCCTTAAAAATTCTTAATCTCTTTCTTATCAAACTTAATTTTATCTTCTTTTCCTCACTGATTTCCTTAGCTGCTTGCGCTTTTAACCATAGTGCTGTTTTGTTTAATGCTCTCACTATTGCTAATTCTATTTTTTTTCTTTTAGCATTTACACTTTCTATTACCTCAACTTCTATATGCACAGACATTTTACACCCCAGATGCTTCGATTCTCCAGATCATTCCAGACTTATCCCTAAGTGGTGGCGTGTGTATTTTGTATTTGCAATCACCTATAACAAAAATATCTCCTACAATTGGCCTCAGTATATCAAAAATGCTTACCTCAAGAAAAAGCATCTCTCCCACAAATTGTCCTTCACCAATCTCGTATAATTTATCTGGCTCTTGCTTTAATACTTGTACCATATATGACTTATCCTTTGACTCATACAAAGCTTGCTGCCCCAGATGTTCGAAGCAATCTTTAAATAATTTTGATATGTTTTTCACCTTCTGCTACTTTTTCAATGGACTGGAGAAACACCACTGAATACCGTATTCATCCTTTACTACACCAAATCTGTAACCCCAATGCATATTCTCTAACGACTTTTCTACTTGCATTCCTTTACTTACTGCCTTATTAAACAACTCGTCAGCATTTTCAACATAGACACATAGCTTAGCAGCTTGTAAAACATTCCCGCCAGCGATAGAATTACTTTGTACATCATCGATATATACTAATGAATCACCTATCTGTATTGCTGCATGCATTACCATATTCTTATTGTTTTCATCAAAGTGAATTTCCAATACTTTTGCATTTAAGGCTTGTTTATATAATTCAATAGCAGACGTAGCGTCTTTTATAATTAATATTGGAATTATTTTTCCTAATAGTTCTGTCATATTTTACCTATAAATAAAAATATACTGCTAAGATTACAATACGTTCACAAATTTACACAGTAATTTTTACCAAAATGGCCGGACGATGGCACATTGGCAGAGGATTTGACTGCGTATGTAAATCGGTCCCTCTATCGAATCTTCTCGGCTCTTGTTTTGCGTATAGTGGCTGTCCAAGAGTATTTACTGTCTCATTAAAATCTGCTGGTGCAAAATATGTTGTAAATGTGCTTGCTGTTCCTACTGGAAAACAGTGCCCTGTATCTTTCTCAATAAATCTTCTAACCGTTCCTTCAGGGTCAGTTGCTTGCCCTCTATATTCCTCAAATGTTATGCCACAGAACGTAAATCCTGACCTCATATCATTCCGAAGTGCTGCTCCTTCTTGCCATCTTTCGTATGCTTCTTTCACTTTACTATGCGAAGTTAATGCATCAAAAAACTCAGGGCTTACCAAAGCATGAATCCCGGTCATATATTCACCACTTAGATTATCTTCAATATGCCGCAATACTTCTAGACATTTACGCTTGACATCGGTTGTCGCTGTTCCTAGTGCAAAATTTACTACTTTTGGTGTTATTTCAAATTCGTTGTACAGATTTAGTAATTCTGACCCATCAGCATCTAAAATTATTCCTTTCAGCGCTCCCATTCGCAAATGCTCTAATGTTATTGCATGTTTGTTTCTCATTAGCTGTAAATGGTCAGTTATTACGTCTGCTAGCGCTTTAAGTTCACTTTCTGATCCAAATGCCCTTATTCCTTGTACTTCCTCTGGCAGTACTACATCATCATGTGGAATATGTGGAATCGTAAACGTTCTTACCTTTCTTTTTCCTCTTTTTCCTACTGTTGCTGGCGCCCCTGGAACTTGCGTTGGTAGTAAACTTAAAACTCCGTTATGTTCTTCTATTGTAATATGTCTAAATCTTACTGACCTATTTGGAAATAAATTTAAATTTTCAACCCGTCCATAATTTATCGGCAATATATTCATCGCATTTGTTAGTGCCGTCATGCTAAATGCTGTATTTGTAAATGGATTTTGCATTTTTTCTTTTCCCCCTTTGTGTTTTTTATTGTTTAATATAGCTTTAGGCCGCTTTACGGATAATGATTCCTCGTCCTTCAAGTTGCTTTATTGCTGTAGCTTTCTGTTCTTCAGTAATATTTGCTGGCCACACAACTGCATGATCAGCTAGCATGGCACCACGAGCAATAATTACTCCTTTACTATTTTCCTTTGCGTTTACATCGCTTGCTATCACTCCTATCGCCGTTTGTGTACCATCTGTGGCAGTTGGATTTAAAGCTTTAATAAAACCATCTTTAGTATCATAACCAACTACTGTTCCCAGCTTTAGATTTTGTCCCTTGGCTACTGTTATCTGATCTCTTGAATATAAGTTGGACACTTCATATTTCAGAAGATCTCCTAAATTATTTCCTTCAGTTATACTTATCATGTCTTTTTCTCTCCTTTTTTTATTTTTTTACCGCCATATTTGTGGTTGTTATACACGGCGGTTATACACATACTTTAAATGTTTGATTGCGCACGACTTTTCGCTACCTGCATCATCAACTCTTCTCCTGAATTCTGTGGTATTGCACTCAGTATCTCTGTCTTTTTCGTTCGCTCTGCAAGTAATTCCATTAAAACCTCCCTTGCTTGCTCAACACTTACACTTTGCTCAATAAATTCTCCTATCTTTTCTGGCATCTTCGATAAATTACATAAACGTATTAATTCAAGAACTTCAGTACGATACTTGGTTAAATTATCAGTTTCTAGGTCATTTGTAGTTTGTTCATTCATAGTAATACTCCTATTTTTATTAATAGATGAAAGAATTGTCATTCCGTCTGCAAGGCCTATTTCTACTGCTTTCTCCCCAAAATATAGCCCTGCCTCTGTTGATCGAATCTTTTCAATTGAAAGACCTCTGTTCCTTGCTATTAGCTGCAAAAACATTTCATATAGTCGGTCTACTTCTTTTTGTAAGCTTCCCAGACTTTCAGACGTCATTGGCTCATGTGGATTTAAATCATTCTTTCGACTACCAGCAAAGATTGTGGTATACTTAATACCTTGCTTTTCATCAAACCTACTTTGATCTATGTGACTTGCTATTACTCCAACACTTCCTACTCCTGAAGTTCTACTCACAAATACCTTCTCAGTGCTAGAAGCTATAGCGTACGCTGCAGAATATGCATCATCATTTGCTATCGCTATTATCCTCTTTTTTCCTCTTGCACTATAGATAAAATCAGCTAAGTCAAATACTCCATTTACCTCTCCTCCTGGGCTATCTATGTCCAGTAAAATAGTCTCTATACTACTATCTGCTAATGCTTGTGCAATTTGTTCTTCTATTTGCTCATATGATGTCATCCCAAGCATTTCATCAAACGCACCTGGTTTTTTCGTCAAGATTCCATGAATTGGTATAATTGCAGTTCTTTCTACGTTACTTTTGATAGAGTGATTTTTGAAAATTGGCTGTTTTCCTTTGTATAGCGATAGTAGCTCAAAACTCCTTGGTTCAAGCATTAATGGCTTTCCTAAGAGCATCATAATCCTTTACAATCAGAGTCAAACATTAAGTTGAGACTATTTGCACGACTCTGATCTTCTGCTATTTCTTGATCTATTTCTTCTACATCGTAACCCATTTCTGATACTACTTCCGATCGACTTTTGAAGCCATTCCTTACTGCCATTTGCTGTGCTTGTTGATCTTTTAAAGGATCCACCCAATCAAATCCCTGTGGTATCCATTTCACTTCTTCTTTCGCTGCTTTTGCTACTTTTTCATCTATACTTAGTTCTCCACAAAGCACTGCTAATTCTAGCCATCTATTCCAAATAGGTCTACAAAACTGGAACACTATCACGTTATGCTGTAACATTGCACACCTTCTGCGAAACTCTATCAGCCCTGCTCGAATGGATGAATAATTAACACCGGTTAAATCTCCTGTTAGCTGCTCATATGTTATCCCTGTACCAATCGCTATTGCTCTGAGTTGCTGTCTCATAAACGCTTCATAACTTCCTCCAACATCTGATGGCTCTGAAAATTTTATATCTTCTCCTGGGTCTAAAAGCTGCATTGTTCCAGGTTCTAGGCCAGATAGTGCTACTCCTTGCTCATTTGCTTGCTCCTCACCTAAAATATTTGCTTCAGGATCGAGTCTTGTAATAAACCCTGCAAACATCGCAGCAGTCTTTTTTCTTACCAATTCTGCATCATCGTATTGATCAAGTTCATAAAGCTTTAGCAGTATATTAGAAAGCCATGGCTCTCCCCTAATTTGCCCAGGTCTTAGTGGTCTATAGATATGTAAAACATCGTTTGCTGGCACTCTTACTGACTCTCCAAAGGTATTTTCACCAGGGTGTTCTTTAAATAGGTAGTATGCTTCTCTTTGCCCAAGCCTGTTAAACTCAATCCCGTTTCTTATTACATTACCATTTCCTAAAGTTTGATTTGTTTTATTATCTAAATGTTCAGACTCAAGTACTTGCAGTTGTAATGGTACAGAAAATCTATCTTCCAGCTTTCTCGTTCTTAAACGTACAAAACATTCTCCTCCCTCTATCATACTTCTGCATACTAGAGCCTGCAGACCATAAAAATCACTTACTCCGTTACTATCTGCTTCATCTGTCCATTTTAGCCATAATTCTTGCACTTTCTTTCTAAATTCTGCATTCTTTGCTTTTGATTGCGGCTTTATTCCTGTTCCAATAGAGTTACTTACTATTGTATCAATAATATTTGCTGCATATGGATTTTTTCTCACCATATCACGTGATCTACTACGTAAAGTTTCAAGGCTTTGAGACAGCAAATTGTTTATACTTCCTAACTCTGGTTGAAAGTGAAAAAATCTTCTTCCTGACCCTGCTGCATCCCATGCTGAACTTTTGATTTTTGGCTTGCTAAATAGTTGTTTGAAATTTTTCAGCATCATACTAACCAAAATTCTCTTAATTCTTTTAATGTGCCGTTAAATTTATTTCTGTCACATTTTCCGATTCCACTTACTTCATGTGGCTCTGGACCATTTTTACCGTCGGTGTATTGCCATAAAATCCACTTATTCCAGCCTTGCGGTAAAACAGGTTGATCTCCATATCTTGCTATCCATAATGGACATTTAGTCAAAATTGGTGTGGCAAAATCTTTCAAAAATTTAGCACCTCCATACACTAAAGGTGAACGCCCTGTTTCTTCTTGAACTTTTTTAATAAAATCTTCTGCTTGTCTTGGTTCTATATTTTTTCCACTTTCGTTCTCTTCAATATCAAGAGCAACAATTGTATTTTTAGCTTTACCCACTGTATTCAAAAAGTGATTTGCCTGATCCTTTCCATCTTCCCCTACACCGAAATGATATGAACCCCATAATAGACCCAAGTCTTCAGCTTCTTTTCTTCTTTCTTTGTATTTTGAATCTATGTACTCTGTTCCTTGCGTTGCCTTATGAATTACTCCAACTATACCACTCTCTTTAGCTAACTCAAAATCCACATTTTCTTGCCAATGTGACAAATCTATTATTCCATTTACTGAACTCTCTCTATTGTCCCATAGTTTTATGAAAGTTTTTAATTGCTCTAAAAATTCAGAATATTCCTCTTTTACAACTTTTCTCAGAAAATTTTCCCTCATATAACTCCTTTATTTGTTGCAAAAATAATCTTTCGTTTAGGCTTCATACCTGCAACTTTCAGTTCAGCCTTAATACGTTGCCGTAAATTCAGCAAGTCATTTATCTGAACTTCAGCATATCTCACCACATGGTCACCATATGCAATTGATACTACTCGCTCTCCGTTTTGTAGTTTCTTTATCGCTTCTTCGACTTGAATTAAATACTCTTCGCTGTACATCTTACTTCTCATTCAACCATTTGCTTTGTCTCACTTTTTTAGGTTTTTTGCTTTCTGGCTTTTCACTTAAACTATTCCATTTACTCTCTGGCCAACGATCGATTCCAAGCGCAATAGATGCTGCTCTTGCGTAAATTCGGCAGTCTAGCACTTCATTTCTTTCTCTTACCTTTTGCCACTCCTGTTTGGTGTATCCTTTTACTACCTTACTGACTAATTGCTCTGCCGTTAACTGCTTAAAATATTCGGGTGCATACTCAGGAAAATGACAATATCCTGCTGGCACTTTCTCTTCTTCTTTCAAAATATTAAGTAGCTGAAAAAGCTCTGACTTTAATATCGATACTCCTACTGGCCAGAGCTTTATTCCTCTTTTTAGCTTTTGACCACCAACTGTTATATCAACTCTACTTGGGCTGCTAAGTGGCACTAGGGCTTTATTTACACCTTTAACTGCCATTACTCTTCCAGATCCTTGATGACCTCTTACCCAGTTGTATACTTCTTGCGTTGCATATCCAGCATCTACTGCCATCATACTTATCATATATTCAAGCCCATTTTCACCGATAAAATGATGATTGAGGAGCTCCGAAAGCTTTCCCCATACTTCTCCACCTCCTGTATCTCCTTCAAATACTCGGTAGTCTATTGACCAACTTTCACGACTTTTTCCCCATGCTACAACTTCCACCTCTAGACGATCTTTTTGGACATCCACTCCTGCAGTAAGTACCACTTCTCTCCTTGGTACTGTGCCAATCTGAAAAAATTCTCTCCTGTTAAATAATTGCTTCCAATCAGGTACTTCTCCTTTATCTACCCAAGTTTCTCCAAGCGTAGTATTTATCCAAACTTTCAGTAATTGTTCACTTTCCTTTGCATGCAGAAAATCCTCTACTGCTTGTTGCCAACTATACCACCCAACTGGGCTATAAAGACTTGAAAGGTGAAATCCTATTACTTTGCTATTGTGTACTTGATTTGTAGCTCTCCATTCTCCACGTTCAAGCATCTCTGTCTTTTGATGATTTTCTATCTTTTCACCACATTCTATACATATATAGTGTGCTGTACTTGGATTTTTATCTTCCCATTTTATTTGTGACCATTTTAGAATTTGATAGTAATTACAATACGGACAGGGAACAAAAAAATATCTCTTATCTGTTGCTTCAAATTCTTTCTCAATTCTGCTTATTCCATGAATCGTTGGTGTCGATACTAAAAAAATCTTTCGCCTTGCAAATGTATTAGTTCGAGCAATACTGAGCAGTACTGGATCTCCTTCTCCTCCTGAATCTCCTGGGTAGGCATCTATTTCATCAAGAAAGAGATATTTTACTGGCATAGATCTCAGTCCTACACTACTATTCGCTCCAGTTATTACTACTATTCCACCTGGAAACTCCTTACTTTGTACAGTATTCCCTGAATCTCTTGACCTTGGGTCTTTTACTTTACTTTTTAAACATGGTGTACTCTCTATTAACGGTGCAAATCTTCCCTTCGACCAACGTTTTCCCATTTCAACTGTTGGCTGCACAACTAACATTGGACCTGGTGTTTGATCGATAATATAGCCAATCCAATTGTTACCTGCTTCTGTTCCTCCAATCTGCGCTCCTTTCATGAATACTACTTTTTCTGCAGGTGAAGATGGAGAAAGTGAATCCATGATTTCTTTTAAATAAGGAGTTCTTTCTGTTCTCCATTTACCTGGCTCTGATGCTGCAGTTGCTGCTAAAACTCGATACTCATTTGCCCACTCTGATACTTTAAGCTCTGGATCTGGTCTTAAACCTTCAGAAAAAGCTCTAGCGTATATCATTGTCTGCATCTACTCATAATTGGTTCTATCTCAATATTGTTAACAGTAGAGTTTATTCCTCCACACTCCTCCAATTCCATAAACATCTTTTTCTGAAATTCGTTTTCTATATATCTTTTGCTCATCTCACTTATCATTAGTGCTATAATAAGCGCAAATATCCCTGTTGTTGTTGCAAAAATGATTGCACTGCTTATTGTTGTTACTGTTAAACCTATATATGCTGCCATTACTACTGCGCTAACTGTAATACAGATGCAGATAATATTATTATGTTTTTTCATCCTTTTATCTGCTATTTCTCTCTGTGCTATATATTTATTATGAAGGGTTGGAAAATTGATAACGGTATCTCTGCAGAGCAATGCACCATTTTTTTCAGTAAATAAAACTTTAAGTAACTCCAAATTATTTGATTTGATTGCTAAGTGCAAAACAGGTATATAATTTGCTCCTTTTTTCAGTAGTAATTTTACTACATGTAAATGTCCTTTTTCTGCAGCAAGGTAAATCGGTGATAGACCTTTATTATTTACAATATCAATATCGATTTCTTCCTTTAAAATAGATTCTACAATCTCAATTTCTCCTCTTTGTGCAGCTAAATGTAGTAGACTATTCTTTTCAGAACCGTATTTATTACTCATCAAAGCCTTCTTTATCTCAGGTTTAGCGTAATCAAATGGTGTCTTGCCGCTATCGTCTTTTACCAGAGGGTCTATATCTTCTCGCGTTAGTAAAACTTCTATTGTTTTCAGTCTTTCAGCATAATGTAGTGGTGTTTTATTTTCGTAGTCCTGCAAATTGACTTGAGCATTAGGCTCCTTTATTAAGCATTTGAGAATATCGAGACATAAATCTCTTTCATCGTAATTAGTGTTACTTACAGCTATATGCACTGGTGATAATTTCATCGAGTTTTGTCCTACACGTGCGCTATTTACATCTGCTCCTAGCTCCAGTAATAACTTTACTATCTCCAATTTTTTGTTGTTAACTGCATAGTGCATCGGTGTCTGATTTCGTACATCAAAGACATCTATTTCAGCGTTTCCTTCTCTTATCAAAATCTTTACAACTTCTGCATGTCCTATTCCTGCTGCTAGATGTAATGGAGTATGATGCAGAGCATTTCGTACATTAACGTCAACACCTTTTCCTATCAAATATCTAACTGCATTAACTTCACCTATCATTGCAGCTAAATGAAGTAAGTTATCTTGTTCTGATCCGTATTTGTTATTAATTAGCGCTTGTAATATTTCTGCTTTTTTACCTTCTTTGGCGTAATCTAAGGAGGTTTTGCCTTCATTGTCCTCAACAAAAGGATTGATATTCTTTTTTGTGAGTAGCAGATCTACCATGCTTAATTCATCAAATTCTATAGCACAATGTAGTGGTGTCTTTCCATTTAATCCTCTGACATTAACATCTAATCCAGGTTGATTGATTAAACACTTTATTAACTCTAAACTTAAGTTATCAGCCATTTTGTATTCAAAATCTTTTTATATTTTAAATTTAGCGTTAGATAATTCTTCAAGTGAGTTTGTAATCTCTTCAGTTAGCGTCTCGTGAATTTTTTCAGTGTCACTCAGTGATGCAAGCAGTGCTGAAACTCTATTTGGAATATTAAGCAAATTATTACGGACAACTCTTGCTACATTAAATGCTTCGCTCTTTACTTCCTCTACTGCTACAAGTTCACCAATCTCAGCTTTTGCCTTTGCCTCAAGCAGTTTACCTCGTTCCATTTCATTTTTTATTCTAGTTTTTAGCAACATCGTGGAAAGGTTACTTGTATTTTCTGGATTTTTCCTCCTCAGTGGCTGACTTGGATCTCTTATTGCCGCTACTGCTTCATTTGCTTGTTCTCTATTGATCAAACCATCCTCCAACTCAACTATTCCTTTCTTTATTAAATAACAGACATATTGCTTTGAAACTCCTATCTCTCTTGCCCATTCCGTCTGCGTGATTTTTTCCACTCTTTTTGCTCCTTTTTACGAATTTTCTTCTTGAATTTCTGCAAAAGTTTTGTCAGTACCAGAAAGAATTGCCTTCCTACCTGTGTATATTTGCCAACGTTTTATGGTTACATCTACAAATTTTGAATCTAGCTCTATTGTTCTGCAAATTCTTCCTGTTCTCTCACATGCAATCAGCGTACTTCCAGAGCCACTAAATGGATCAAGTACAGTATCCCCAGGTCTGCTGCTATTAACTATTGCTTTTTCCATTAGCTCTACTGGCTTCATCGTTGGATGTAGTGTATTGTGCGTTGGCTTATCATAAAACCACAGATCACTTTGATTTCTACCTCCATGCCACTCACGTTTATTACCGCTTTTCCATCCATAGAGCATTGCTTCATATTGTCTCTGATAATCAGATCTGCCTAGTGTAAAATGATTCTTTGCCCAAATGATAAATGTTGACCATTTTCCTCCTGCCTCCTCAAATGCTTTTTGCAACGTTGAAAACTCTGATGATGATATGCAAATGTAAATTGCACCTTTCGTATATGCTAAAATATGGGAACAGATATCGTAGAGAAAAAGTTCGTACTTTTCACCTTGATTATCGTTTAGTATCTTTTTGTCTTGACTGCTACCATAATCAACGTTATACGGAGGATCACAAACAGTAATGTCTGCCATTTTATCATCTAACAGCGCTTTATATGATTCAACTACAGAGCTATCACCACAATAGATTCTATGATCACCTAAAATCCAAAGATCACCTGGTTTTGTTACTTTTTTGTCATCAATAGCTAAGTCAGAAAGATCTTCTTTTTCACTATCTAAATTATCAAGGAAATGTTGAACTTTTTCTAATTCAAATCCAGTCATTTTAAGATCAAACTGTAAATCTTCTAACTCTTGAATTTCTGCTTTCAAAAGCTCATCATCCCACTTTGCCCAATTAGCTGATTGATTTGCCAGTAATCGAAAAGCTTTAGTTTGTGGTTCATTTAAATTATCACTTAAAACCACAGGAATACTTTCTATACCAAGTTTTCTTGCTGCTTTCAGTCTTAAATGACCATCAACCACAGTTCCATCGCTTTTTGCAACTATTGGTATACGAAAGCCGAATTCCCTGATTGAAGCACACATTCTGTTGACTACATCGTCATTTTTACGCGGATTACGCTCATATTCGACCAGATTTCGAGTAGGATAGTAGTGGATTGCTAAATTCATATAATTACTGTACTAATTAAAAAGTTAATATTCAAAATATCTCTGACGCTAAAGAAGGCCTGGGGTCAGCACCACCAAACCCGCCAGTATGGCTGAAAGGACCCACTTTTTATGGATTTTTCGTCTTGTTAATATTTTTCCATAACATAGAACATCAAAGCTAAAGCATCTGCCTCATTATCATCTTTGGGTAAAAAACCTTTTTCCTTTACAGCTTCAATAACTTCACTCTTACTTGCATTGCCTTTGCCTGTGATAAAGCGTTTGATAGTCTTAACAGGAACGCTCTGATAGGGAATATTATTCTCTTCACACCAAGCAGATAAATGGGCCAAGAAACCTCCGTAGCAATGAGCAGCATCAGTTCCTAAGTGTCTTCTAACCTCCTCAAAATAAACTGTTTCAATACTTGGAAATTTTTCCTTCATTTCATTTAGCCAGCTACGAAAATTTAAGAAGTGCATGCCACCACCACTAAACCGACTAGTATGAAAACTCTCACTTCCACTTTGAATTACTCCGTTGTGAAGAATAGACCAGCCTGTTTGTTTGCCTAGATCTAGCATTAGTATTGACATATTAAAAAACTATAAAAACCCAATTTTGATAACGCAAAGAACTAAACATCACATACGGAGAGCCAATTCTGTACTATAAATTCTTTTTCAGGAGAAAGATTCTCACATATTGAAAAATCTACTTTATTCATCATAAAATTCCCGAATTATTAAATACCTTAAGCTACTGCTTTCATAGCCCGATTTGTTAAGATTAGTATTTGTTAAGTTTGTTATTATGAAACCCTTCAGATCCAAATTTAAATGGCCCCTGTATAATATATACACCGTCGCTTACCAATTCGTCCGCAAATTTAAAAAAATTTTTCATAGTCTGCAGATGTTTTCTATAAATTTTCCAAAAAGCCATTTTTAAAGCCCACATAATATATATACACCGTTACTTGCAAATTCGTCCGCAAATTTAAAAAAAAATTATATGCAAGCTGCTTTTAACTTTCCTAGGAGCGGTCCTTGAGTTTTTGTTCTTCTCTAGTTGTCTTATACTATTCTAGTTCTTTTACATTATTATGTTATTCTAGTATTTATATTATTATTATATTATTATACTCTACCTATATTTAAATATATATATAATATATATAAGGTTTCAGTAATCCGTAACCCCGCTTAATTGGCCGATTTTAGCCACTTAATTTTAGAAACCACTTTTAGGAACAAGATATCAAAAAGACAAGATTATCAAGAGCTTAGTGATTACTGATTTCTAAGCTGTTAATTAGTAATTCAGAAATCAGGTATGAAAAAGCCATTTTTAGAGTAGTTTGATCTCTGTAGAAAAGTAAGTTTCACCTACATAAAAATATAATTCTAATTTTAAAGATCTTATTCTTTTCTGTAAAAAAATTATTACTACTTTTTTATGATAAATTAATCATACACGGACTTGGTAAAAATCTCTATTCATGAAACTTTTGGAGTTTTTATGAATAATTCTTATCAAGGAATCGATCCTATAATTGTTAAGTATGTAACATTTCACGCTTCTAGTCTTAAATCCAAGAGTTGTTTTATTAACGAAAGCCTTGAAGATATAGAGCAGGAGCTTTTCTACCAAGTTTGGCAATATCTTGACCAGTACGATGAGAAAAGAAGTAGTTTTAATACTTTTATTGCTAGATTAACTAATCATCGTGCTCGCAATATGTTACGCGATCAGTTACGCCTAAAACGTAATATTATCTTCGATGACATTAGCGATGATATTCAAGATTCTAGTAACTTAGAAACCGAAGCAATAATTCGCACTGATATAAACAGTATAATTTCAACTTTATCCAAAAGAGATAGAAATTTATGCGAATTACTTAAAACACTTACTGTTTCTGAAGTTTCTGCAATGACCAAAGTATCAAAGGCAAGTATCTATCGTGTCCTAGATAAAATAGTCCGTAAATTCCCATCTTTAAAGTAAATTTCTACTTCTAAGATAATATTTGCTTAAATTTTTTTTTTGCAAATTGCGGACGAATTACATGGGTCACGGTGTATATATATTTAGGCGGTTGAGTTCAGGAGAAAAATGAAAATAATGAACAGCAGTGAACGGCTAAAAGTTCAAACAGGTGTAAAAATGGTCATCTTTGGACCTTACGGTATAGGTAAAACAAGTCTATTAAAGACTATAGATGACCCAACGCTTTGTCTTGATTTTGAAGCTGGTTTGCTTGCTGTTCATAATTGGCAAGGAGACTCTATCAGTATTCGCACCTGGAATGAAGCTCGTGATATAGCTTGTCTTATAGGTGGTCCAAATCCTGCATTAAAATCTGATCAAGCATATAGTCAAAGACACTATGAGCATGTATCGGGTAAGTACAAAGAGCTTTTGCCAGAACTATCTAAATATCGCTGTATTTTCATTGATAGCATTACTGTAGCATCACGTCTATGTCTATTATGGGCAAAAATGCAACCAGAAGCTTTCTCTGACAGAAATGGCAAACAAGATATGAGAGCTGCATATGGCTTACTTGCTCAAGAAATGATGGCTTGGCTTAATCAGTTTCAACATATTCCCAATAAAGACATCATTACAGTCGGTACTCTTGGACAATATCTTGATGATTTCAATCGTCCAACATGGCTACCACAATGCGAAGGAGCTAAAACTGCCAGTGAAATACCTGGTATTGTTGATGAAGTAATTAGCATGGTTGCAATCAAAAAAGATGATGGTACAGAGGTACGTTCCTTTGTTTGTCATACTCTTAATTCTTGGGGATATCCTGCTAAAGATCGAAGTGGTTGCCTTAATATGGTTGAAGAACCGCACCTAGGAAAACTTCTTACAAAAATTAAAACTAAAGCTTTTGCAATTCAACCTGTCACGCCCAACATATAGGAGGTTATTATATGCTACAAAACTTTTTAACTATTGGTCAAAAAATTCCTTTTTTCAGTGTTAAGGAATACTTGGACGACCAATCACCAATACCAGAGGATATCATTCACCCAAGAATTCTAACGCAGAGAGGTTTATTGGTTCTAGGTGGCCCTCCGAAAATTGGCAAAAGTGACTTTTTGATCTCTTGGCTCGTTCATATGGCTGCTGGAATTTCCTTTCTTGGTATGACTCCAAGTAGACCTTTGAAAATCTTTTACATACAAACTGAGATTGAATATGAATACATAAAAGAACGATTACAACAACTTCAACTCAATAAAGAACTTTTGAATATAGCTGCCAATAACTTACTCATTACACCAAGAGTGCATTTATCATTTAATAATGAAGAAATAGATGAAATCAAAGAAATCGGGAAAGAACGCTTTAAACCTGATGTTCTAGCCATTGATCCATTGCGAAACATATTTAGTAGTGAGTATGGAAATGAAAATGATAATAGTGCCATGCTGTTCTTTCTTCAGAAAACACTTGAAAGGTTACGTAATGCTGTTAACCCTAATGCTTGCATAATCTTAACTCACCACACAAAAAAATTATCAAAGAAGATGCTTGAAGAGGATCCATTTCAAGGGCTGAGTGGAGCTGGATCTCTGAGAGGATTTTATAGTACTGGTATGGTTATGTATGGGCAGAATGAGGAGAGTTCCACACGTCAGATAGTTTTCGAACTACGCAATGGCGAACGTATACCAAATAAACTTGTCGATAAGATAAATGGTATTTGGCAAGTTGTTGATCAATGGAGCATTTAACCTTTTTGTTTTTTATGGAGACTTTATGTTAGAAGAGTATTTAACTGATTTTAATACTGCAAAACTACAAAGTAGTTTAATACCTAAAGGTACAATAGTCAAAGTAAAAATGGCAATTAAACCTGGTGGTTACGAAAACTGGTTTACTAAAAGCTATGATACTGGCAGCATCTATTTAAACGCTGAATTTACTGTAATTGAAGGTCCATACGCAAATTGTAAGATTTACCAAATAATTGGTATTAAAAGTGGTAAAGCCGAAGGTAAAGAAGATACTTGGGGAGAATCTGGACGTTCTATGATTCGCAGTATTTTGGAATCAGCCAGAAATATTCATGCAAATGACACTTCAGAAAAAGCAGTTCTTGCGAGAAAAATCAACTCAATTGCAGATTTAAATGGTTTAGAATTTACAGCAAAAGTAAGCATTGAAGCTAATAACACCTATGGAGACAGGAACAGAATTGCTACGGTCATTACTCCTGAAAAAGGGAAAAATTTAGAAGTTGATTGGGTCCCATTTTGAAGTACGACGAAGGAAAGTTGTGGGCTGCTGTTATTACTAGAGCTATTCAGGATGCAGCAGGAAAGAACCTAAAACTGAAAAAAGAGGCTTGTCAATGGATTCGCTCACGATCCTTTGAAACTGTTTGTGAGCTGGCTAATTTTGACTTTCAACGTCTAAAAAGTATGTTGAATAAATTTGGAATAAATCAGGAGGATTCTATGAATTTTTCATCTAAAAACGTTTTGAAAATAAAATTAATTGATAATATCAAAGATTGTGTATCTTATTTGCTACCTGATGGCAAATCTTACCAAAATAAATTTTATATTGGCAGTATAAATGGAAATAAAATAATAATTGAAATAGAAGGAGAAAATGCAGGAAATTGGTACGATCTGATCGAAGAAAAGAAAGGAGATATAGTAGATCTTTGGACTTTAGTTAAAGGTGATGTAGATTCTGCCAAGGCATGGTTGAACACTAAAGGAGATGAAAAAAGCTCAACATTAGAAGAAAAAGCATTTTTCGTAAAGCATTACCTAAATGATAAGTCACCAATGCCACAAGATATAATAGGTCCAAGAATTTTAACTCCAGGTGGTCTTTTGGTTATAGGTGGTACACCAAAGGTTGGCAAAAGTCATTTTCTTCTTTCTCTGTTAGCACATCTTGCAGCAGGATTATCATTTCTTGGTATGAAGTCTACAAGACCACTAAGAATATTCTATCTACAGAACGAAATGGAATATGATTATATTAGAGAACGTATACAACAACTCATCACTAATCAAAAACTTTCTAATTTAGCAACAGAAAATTTAGTTGTGACAAAAAAGATGAAATTGACCTTAAATGCAGAAGGTATAGAAAAGATAAAAAGCATGATAGCAGAAAAATTTGATTTAGTTGATTTAATTGTGATTGATTCTCCCTATATTTCTGTTAGCTATGGTCTGCAACATGGAATAGAAAAACTACGCTCCAGAATTAATCCTATGGCTGGCATAATTATTACAAACCATACCAAAAAAGTATCTACCTCTACGTTGGAAAAAAATCCATTTCAAGCTTTAGTTGGTGCTAACGCTTTAAGGAGTTTTTACACATCTGGAATAGTAATGTTTCAACCTAATAAACGTACAAATATCTTGCAAGTAGTATATGAACTGAGAAACGGTAGATCTATACCAACGAAATTCATCAACAAAGTTAATGGATGTTGGAAAAATGCTAAAGTTATAGCTAGAGCATAATGTAGGTAGGTATGAATATATATTGTGATTTTAATACAGCAACTCCACAAAGAAATAGTAATTATACATTATCGATAGAAAAGGAACGAATAAAAGATCAACTTTTACTAAGCATTAGATCTTGTCTTTCTTATTTACTGCCAAGAGGAGTTTTTCGTGGTGATAAGTTTTATGTAGGTGATGTACAAGGTAATAGAGGAAAGAGTTTAGTAGTAGAGCTATCTGGCAGTAAAGCAGGAGTCTGGCACGATTTTGCAACAGGAGAAGGGGGAGATATATTTGATCTTTGGGCTGCTGTAAATGGAAAAAGTCAATTTACTGACACGATAGAAGATATTGCTAAGTGGCTTGGTTATTCAAGAACTATGCTAGGACATCCAACTGCATCTTGGAATTATTACGATGAAAATAATCAGGTTATTGCTAGAGTTTACCGTTATGATACTGCTTCAGAAAAGCGATATCTGCCTTTTGACGTTAAAAAATCTAGTTTTACTGTACCAGAGATCAGACCTTTATACAATATTCCAGGTATCATGAAATCTGATAAGATGATTTTAGTTGAAGGGGAAAAGTGTGCAGATGCGCTAATAGAGCAAGGTATTGCTGCCACAACTGCAATGTCAGGGGCAAATGCACCAGTAGAAAAAACAGACTGGTCACCACTTAAAGGTAAGCATGTTATTATTTGGCCAGATAATGATGAGCCAGGTAAACAATACGCTGAAAAAGTGGTGAAAAAGCTTACTTGTCTTGGTGTTTTATCACTTGCTTTTCTTGAAATACCTGACAATAAACCAAAAGGATGGGATTCAGCTGATGGTATAGCAGAAAAGATAAATATTGCTGAATTCATTGAAAATAACTCGAAAAAAATCATCGTTAAGCAACTGCTTAATATTCAAGAATGGAGTGTGGAACGTTTTATAGGCCCAGTACCAGAGCAGAAATTCCTTGTTGAAGGTTTATTTCCTTTAGGTGTCACATCTATTTTAGCTGCAATGGGAGATACTGGTAAAGGAATGCTTCTGCTTGATTTAGCACTGAAAGTTGCGAGTAGAAAAGATCAGCCATGTGGTTTTGGTCCTATGGTTACTGAACACGGATCAGTTGTAATTTTTTCTGCAGAAGATGATATGAGTGAAATACATCGTCGTTTAGATCGCCTTGATTCGCAATGCGAGAGATTAAAATATAAGGATAGACTCTTTATTGTACCATTACCAAATGTTAGTGGATCACTTACTATAATAAAGAGTATTTCGAGTAAAATTATAGAGATTTCTCCTGAATTTGAATCTATAACAAAACAACTTCATAAGATAAAAGACTTAAAATTAATCATATTTGATCCACTTGCTTCATTTGTGCACGCTGACTTAAATACTGACCCAGCCGTAGGTGATTATCTTATGTCTTTATTATCTGATTTAGCAGGCAGCACAGGAGCAGCAATAATTACTGCCCATCATATGAGAAAGCCAAAAAGTGAAAAACCTATATCGACTGCTGAGCAAGCACGTGATGCAATTCGTGGTACATCTGCTCTTGTTAATGGTGTTAGGTGTTCATATGCTTTTTGGTCTGTGGAAGATACAGCTAAACTAGTAATTTTCAAATCAATAGGAGAAGCTGCAAGGCAGAATGCATTATTTTATGGAGCAGTTGTTAAGGCAAATGGTTTAGCTGACCGAACTATACGCACCTATTTAAGAAATGAAGAAACAGGGTTATTAGAAGATATAACCGAAAGATTAAGAATTAAAAACATGAACGAAAAAGACTTAAAGCAGCATCTTATAAACGCAATTACACGAGCAGCAATTTCAGGACATCCATTTACTCATACGGGAAATACAGGAGTGTATAAACAAAGGCACAGATTGCCTGAAGAGTTTCACAGTATAGGAAGAGATAGAATAGAACGTATAGTGCAAGAGCTATTACAAGCACGAAAGCTAGTTAAGGGAATGGCTGCTGGTTCAAAAGAAGATAAATGGCTTGATATTCCTACTGGACCATTTGCTCGTGGTATTGGAAAATTTAACTGTGGAGCTGAGCTATGCTCTTAAAGAAATCTAGCTGATATAAAAAATATTTTGATTTTTGCGGACGAATTTTGAAGTGACGGTGTATATATAATATAGGGAGAAAGTTTTATGTCAATTCTCACACAATCAGGAAGAGCAGCAATAGCAGCAAGCATAAAAGAACAACCCTTACATCTTGCTTGGGGCAGTGGTGATGCAAATTGGGAAAGTAGCCATAGAGTAGAAAAAACTTTTACCAATGGTGAAATAATGCTTGATCACTCTCCAGTTAAGAATGTCAAGGTTTTTACAGGAGAAACAATTTATCAGCCAAGTGTTGACTATTTAGTTGATAGCAATACTGGAATGATTAAATGCCTTGAAAATAGCTCTATTGCAGCAAATAGCATAGTAACTGTAGAATACACTCAGAGTACACCGCCAGAGCTCATTACTTCTACAAAATTATTAAAGGAAGTTGGACGTCGCGTTGTTGATGAGGTACTTTTCTGCACAGGTGATGAAAATGGAGAACTAATTACTCCCTCAGGACGGTTTAAGCCATCAAATGTACCAACTAATAATTTATATCTCAAATGCACTTTTGATTTTACTAATGCTGCAAATCAGGTCATCAGAGAGATTGGTGTTATGGTTGGTACTAAAATAAAAGAAGGATTACCTGAAGGACAGAGATATTTCGAGCCAAAAGACGTGGAAAATCCTGGAATTTTGTTAGTTTTAGAACATACCGTACCACTTATCAGAACATCTGCAACTCGGGAAACTTTTTCATTTGTTGTAACTTTTTGAAACAAAATGACCTTAAATAGTTATTATAACCGCTTTAATCCTGACAAAGAATATGAGAAAAGCTTATTTCTTGCAGGAAGAGGTTTACAGTCTGCAGAATTAAATGAAACTCAGGAGTATGCTCTTTCTAAGCTTAAAGGTATAGGTGATGCAATATTTCGTGATGGTGATGTTATAACAGGAAGCAATTGTATTATAGATAGAGAAACTGGTAAAGTTACACTTGAAGGAGGAAAAATCTATCTGCGTGGTGCAGTTAGAAAAGTCGAAAAAGAAGAATTTATTATTCCACTGAGTACCACAGTGCGTATAGGTGTTTATTATCTAGAATCTACGATTACAGAACTTGAGGACGAAAATCTTCGTGATCCTGCAGTTGGTACAAGAAACTATCAGGAAGTAGGAGCTGCAAGGCTTAAAGTTTCCACCATTTGGGGTTATCAATCTGAGGGTGTGACTACTAATGCTTCAGGAGAATTTTATCCAATTTATAACATTGAAAATGGAGTATTGATAGAACATTCACCGCCACCACAGGCAAATATAGTAACTACTGCGCTTGCTCGCTATGACAAAGAAGCAAATGGTTCCTACGTCGTAAATGGGCTAGAAGTGATGTTCCTCCACAAAGAAGAAAAGGGAGAAGAAGGGGTAAAAAAGGGTAAAAAAGAAATATTTGTGATTAATGAGGGCAAAGCTCATGTTGATGGTTATGAGATTGAACTTCCTCACAGTATTCGTGTTTCTTTTGATGAAGATCCAGATATAAAGTCAGTTGAATCAGAACCACATACTTTTCAGCCAAATAGCCAAAGAGTAATGGAACTTAAAGTTAATGATTTTCCAATAAGTGAAATTAAAAAAGTAGATATAACTGTTCAAAAAACCATTACCGTTACTCATGGTTCATACTCAGGAGCTGTTGATCCAATACCTGACTCTGCAGTACTTGAAATTATTCAAATTAAACAAGGCAATGTTATTTATGAAAATAGTATAGATTACAAATTAAACGCAGGAAACGTTGATTGGTCATTACCTGGTAAAGAGCCAGCTCCTGGAAGTAGTTATCAAATAACTTACCGCTGTCGTACTCATGTAAGCCCTGAAGATATAAGTGAAGAGGGATGTAAAGTAAGAGGTGCCGTTGATAACAGCTTGGTTCTGGTTGATTACACCTGGAAAATGCCCCGCTATGATTTAATTACTATCGATAGCAAAGGAGTAGTAAGGAGAATAAAAGGTATAGCTCACCCTTGGCGACCATCAATGCCTAAAGCGCCCTCTGGACAACTTTTGCTCTGCTACATTCATCAGACGTGGAAAAACGGAGAAAAAGAAGGGGTAAAAATAGTGAATAATGCTATTCATGCTGTACCGATGAATGAGCTTGAAGCAATGAAAAAAGGAATTAATGATCTTTATGCTCTGGTTGCCTATGAACGTCTACGCAATGATGCAAATTCAAGAGAACCTACTACCAAAAAAGGAGTATTTGTTGATTCGTTCTTTGATGATGATATGCGTGATCAAGGAATTTCACAGTCTGCAGCAATAGTAAATAGAGAGCTAGTTCTGCCAATAGATGTAGAAGTTGCAGATATTGAAAAAGGTGGGGAAAGATATCTTTTGCCTTATAAACTTGAACCGGTACTGGAGCAGCTTTTACAGACCAAAGGAGAAAAGATCAATCCATATCAAGCTTTTGATCCAGTCCCGGCGCAAATTACTCTAAATAAAAACATTGACCACTGGACAGAGGTTACCACGAATTGGAAAAGTCCAGTAACTAGAGTGTTTAATACTAGAGAAACAACAGAGCTATTGTCAAGTAATTCTTATGAAACTGAATTTATGCGAGAAGCAGTACAGAATTTTGAGATCGAAGGCTTTGAGCCAAATGAAAAGCTCAAGGAGGTGAAGTTCGATGGTATCTTCATTCAGCCTACTGCGTAAGAGGTAAAAATATGCTCACAGCCAACAACCAGGGAAAATTAAAGGGAAAGATAAAAATCCCAGCAAATATTCCAGCAGGTACTAAATTAGTACAGTTTTATGGGGATAAAGGAAGCTATGGAGAGGCAACTTATACTGGTAAAAAAACAATTACCATAGAAGAAAGAAGAAGAGTGATCTCAGCAAGACGAGTTGATCCTTTAGCGCAAACATTTACTCTAAATGAAAGCAGGCACATAGGAGGTCTAGAGTTATGGTTTATAAATAGAGGCAAAAAACGTGTTGCTGTGCAGATTAGAGAAACAGCAGTGGGAATGCCCTCACAAACTGTCATTGCTGAAAGCTATATTGAGCCAAAAGATATAAAGATAGATGGCACAGCAACACGTATAAAGTGGTCACCAGTGTTTTGCCATGCAGGAGAGGAGTATGCAATAGTACTGCTTACTGATGATCCTGGTACTGCAGTCAAAATAGCAGAACTTGGCAAATATGATGCAGTAAATAGCCGTTGGGTAACAAGTCAGCCATATCAAGTAGGAGTATTACTTTCATCTAGCAACGCAAGTACTTGGACACCACATCAAAATTTAGATCTAACTTTTAGGCTTTTAGCAACGAAGTTCACTGAAAATTCTCACGTTATTGATCTTGGTAAAGTTACTGCAAATAACGTATCAGATTTAATTGTTTTGACGAACGTCGAAAAAGTAGCATTTGATACCAATGTAGAATTTATTCTGACAGATGAAGAAGGAAAAGAAAATTTTCTATCTGATAACTTGCCGCTCGCGCTGCGTGAAAGACTATCTGGAGAGTTAACAGTAAAGGCAAATTTAAAAGGGTCAAAAGAAAAAAGTCCAGTGCTATATCCTGGGTTACAGCTAGTTCTAGGTAATCTTTCAGAGTCTGGAGATTATGTTACAAGAAGTATTACAGCAGGAGCTAACACTAAAATTACCATAACGTATGATGCGCTAATACCTGGCACTGCAGATGTAAAAGCATATGTGCAAAAAAATGTGGATTGGCAATTAGTAAATTTAACATCAGGAAAACCAATTGGGGAAAATTGGGTGGAGAGAACTCATGTACTATCAAATTTTAATGGCAATGAGACTAGGGTAAAATTAGTTTTAAGTGGAACAGTTGTTTATCGCCCTAAGGTAAAAAATCTCAGAGTGATTGTCACATAATGACTGTTGACCAAACCAAACGAGGATATCCACTGCCTCATCCAGAAAATATTGCAGTTCAAGATGTGGTACGTATTCGAAGAGCTATAGAAAAAATAGATGAAGATATTACCGAAAGAGAAGATGAGCATAATCAACTAAAAAATAATTTTAAACGATTTAGATTTGAAACTTTTTTGAATTTTTGGGAATGAAAGAAGCAATAGAAGCGTTACATCAAAGGATAAAGGATTTAGCAGTAAGTAGCACAGCTGATCAACTGGCATATCTTGCAAAATCGCTGGAATTGATAGCAGATAAAAAAGCTATTTCTGATATTGCGCAAATGACTAAAGTAAAAGAAATAATTGATGCACTACAAGAAAGGCTTAGGGATTTAGCAGCAAACAGTACACCAGATCAATTAGCATATCTTGCTAAAGCATTGGAATCAATAGTCGACAAAAGTGCAGTTTCTGAAATTGTACAGATGACTGATGGTAAGCTAAAAGAGCTTCTTGATAGTGCAAAAAAACACTTAACTGATCTGGATAATAAAAAAGCTAGTTCTTTAGCAGTGATCTCTGAATCAGAGAAGCAGTTATTAAAGAGAATTGATGAAAAAGGAACAACAAATTTATCGCTACTTGATACGAGAAAGAATGCCAATATTGCAGCAATAAATAGCATTAGTAATAGTCATAAAGATGGTCTTAAAGGTTTAGTAGAAGATTTTCGTGCTGTTAATAATGTACCATCTGGCTCATCAATTATTGGGGAAATAGAAACTCGTGATAACCAATTAAAAACATCCCTGATAAATGAGGTAAAAACTCGGGATGAACAGTTAAAAGTGTCTCTTATAAATGAAATAAGAAAGCGCAACATGGTTGAACCAGGGTCATTACCTTTCTTATTTAGTGTACTTGGCAGAAAAAATAATTATTTTGGCCACGGAACTTTTACGACAGAGCTTGGAAAGTGGAGTAGTGATATAACAAAAACTGACTATATGTTACAACTACTAGCAGGTAGCCATACGTACAATACAGATTACGTTAGTTTTTATCGGCCAAGACAACTCAGTTTTATAGAGGGAAGTAAAGGAACATTTATTTACGGAGAGTTATGCACAAAAAGTTTTTCTGGTAGTTATGATGAGATATACTATTATCCGTATGCTGCACTTGGAGTAGTATTTGTAAAAAATACAACCAATGTGAACATAAATAAGACAATAGAATTTGTTGGATCATCGTATTCGAGTACGGAGTATGGGGGAGCAGGATTATTTGTGGGAACACCAGATAATACCAATTCTAATAAATCAAGTATTTCAAGAATAATATGGAAAAATGTTTACCAATACACGAGTTCTGATAGCAAGTTAGCTGGATCTGGTAATGTGGAGATTCCAGCAGGAAAAACAGTTGCAATATTACTTTACACATCATCTTACCTGTATTCCAGGACACAAGTTAGTCAAGGTATGCTTGCATCAAATTATGTACATAACTATGGTCAATTTATTCAGTGGGGGATTTATAACATACGTAGCAATGTTCTAACTACAGGACTTGAAGTAGATGTGGAGAGAACGCTAAAAGCTTGGCAATGTCCAGGATTAGAACGAACTAATCAAATATGGCAATGAGGAGGAATTTATGACTATTTATATACGTTTTGAAAACCACAAGCAGATTGAAACAACAACACTTGAAAACAAACCAACTGGAAATGATTGGTATGAAGCACCAGAAGATTTTGATTGGCAAAAAAGCTATTGTCTAACAGAAGGGGAGAAAATTGTTGAAAGGAATAAGGAAGATATTGAGCTGGAATTATTGGAAAATGCAAAACTTTCTGCACTTTCTAGTCTCCGTACTTATTATAATAACTATACTCACCAATACGCAGGATATTCTCATCAGAAGCTTAAGTCGTACGAAATACAAGCAAAAGCCGCAGAAAACATTCTAGCAGCACCAGAATCTATAGACGAAAAAGATGCAGAAATTATAGAGCCATTAGCAAAAGTACGTGGTATTACAGTTACTGAAATGGCAAGAATCATTGAAGAAAAAGTAAAAAAAGCAGTAAAAGAAATAATGAAATGTGAAGAGTTGGAAGACATGGCGAAGAGGAAAATTGAAGAAGCCAAGAGTGAACGAGAGCTAGAGAACTTACTAAACGATTTTAAACAAAAGATGCAAAGAAATGGCTGAAGAATTTTTGCACGGAGTAAATGTTATTGAGGTAACCTCAGGGGCCAAAGCAGTACGTACAGCTAAATCATCAGTGATAGGTGTAATTGGTACTGCACCTGAAGCAGATGAGCAAAAATTTCCGCTAAATAAACCAGTGTTAGTTGCAGGAAGCTTAAAGGAAGCAGTAAAGCTCGGAAAGAGTGGAAGTTTACCTTCTGCAGTAAATGGAATATTTTCCCAGATTGGTGTAACAGTTATAGTAATTAGAGTTGAAGAGAGTGAAAACAGCGATCCAAAATTAAAAGAAGAAGAGACGCTGAAGAATATAATTGGCGGTGTTGATAAAGAAACCGGAGAATATCAGGGAATTGAGGCATTTCTCAGCAGTGAAAGCATAGTTCATGTTGCTCCAAGAATATTAATTGCACCTCAGTTTACTCATCAGTTACCTGAAATAGATGGAGTAAATCCAGTAGTGAGTGCTTTAATTTCCATAGCAGAAAAATTAAGAGCAATTATTGTTGCAGACGGACCAAATACTGTTGATGAAGAAGCAATCAAATGGAGAAAAAGTGTAGGCAGCTCAAGAGTTTACGTAGTTGATCCTTGGGTTAAGGTATTTATTGAAGGAAAAGAAGAAATTTTGCCAGCAAGCCCATTTGTAGCTGGTTTAATAGCGAAAGTAGATAGTGAGCAAGGATTTTGGCATTCACCTTCAAACAAAGAGATAAATGGTATTGTTGGAACAAGCAGGCCTATTGATTTTACGCTCGGTAATACAAATTGTAGAGCAAACCACTTGAATGAAAATGAAGTAACAACGATAATTCATCAAAATGGCTATAGGCTTTGGGGCAATAGAACATGTTCAAATGACTCAAAATGGGCTTTTTTATCAGTGAGAAGGACTGCAGATTTAATCAATGATAGTTTACTTCGAGCTCATCTCTGGGCAGTTGATCGAAATATTACCAAAACTTATATAGATGATGTAATTGAGGGGGTGAATTCTTATTTGGCCAATTTAAAAGCACAAGGAGCTATTATTAGCGGAAAATGTTATGCAACACCTGAACTCAATACACCGGCAAATATTGCAAGCGGGAAAGTATATTTTGATTTCGAATTTACACCACCATATCCAGCAGAACAGATTACTTTCAGGTCACATCTTGTGAGTGGTACAATATTATAAAAATGGGAGAAAGAGATGTTACCGAAGATTTTAAAGAATTTTAATGTATTCGTAGATGGTCGGGGTTATGCAGGAAAAATTGATGAGATAACGTTACCAAAGCTCACCATAAAAACCGAAGAATATCGTGCTGGTGGTATGGATATCCCAATAAATATTGACATGGGCATGGAAAAGCTTGAAGCAGACTTTACTTTCGCTGAGTATGATTCAGAACTATTTAGACTTTTTGGCTTGATAGATGGAAATTCAGTATCTTTAACGCTCCGTGGAGGAATGCAAGGAAGTGGTAGCAATGATATTGAAGGAGTAATAATCAATTTAAGGGGCATATTCAAAGAATTTGATTTTGGTAGCTGGAAACCTGCTGAAAAAGCAACGCTGAAGTGTACTGTAGCTGCCCATTACTATAAACTTACTATCGGTGGTAATGAATTAATAGAAATCGATGCTGAGAACATGATCCGTAAGATTAACGGTGTTGATCAAATGGCCTTGCTGCAAACGGTTTTAGGTATTTAGGTTTAGTTTTAAAAAGATTTTAGAATTTTATTTTTTAGGAGAAAGTATGACAACAGTAAAACTTGATAATCCAATAACAGTTGATGGTATTTCTATCTCAGAGCTTACCATTAGACGTCCAAAAGTTAGAGATTATCTAGCTATTGAGAGACTTAATGGTAGTGATCTAAGTAAGGAAGTAACTTTGACTGCCAACCTGACATCAGTTGCAAAAGAAGCAATTGAAGAGTTGGATATTGCTGATTATGTGAAAGTGCAAGAGGTATTAAAGGATTTTTTTTCACCGATTATCCAAAAAACTTGAGATTAGAAATACTAGTACTTGGCTCTATCATAGGTGGTGGAGTTGAGCACATTCTTGATATGGAGATTAGTGAGTTTATTTTATGGAGCAAATTAGCTAGGAAGTTCAAATGTCAGTATTATCGATAAAAATAGGTGCGGTACTTGATGGCAGTTTTAATACTGTAATAAAGGGCAGTAGTAATCAACTTACTTATCTTGGTGAGAATATAAGAAAGCTTGATTCATCTTTAAAATCAGTATCAAAGTTTAAGCAGTTGGGTAGTGATGTTTTGACTAGCAGGAGGTCGTGGAAGGGCTTTGAAGATCAGGTAAAATCTTTAGCTAAACAAATGAAAGCAATAGAGAAACCAAGCAAAACTTTAAAAGCTGAGTTTGATAAAGCTAAGTTTTCTGCAACAAAAGCAAAAGAAGCATATTTGAAAAAGAGAGATGCTTTGCATTCATTTAATGAAGAAGTAAGAAAAAGTGGAAGAAATATTAAGTCATTAGTAAGTAATCAATATAAACTTGGCTCATCTGTTGAAGCGCTAAAAGGTAAGTATGGTAAGCTTGGGTCTGCAATACGTAATCACCAAAGTTTTTTAGCAAGCAAAGCACATTTTAAGTCACAAATTATAGAGACTATTGGACTAGGTCTTTCGCTTGCAGCTCCGATCAAGGTTGCGATTGATTTTGAAAGTGCTATGGCTGATGTAAAAAAAGTAGTAAAATTTGTGCAAAATGATACTAAAGATGAAGCATCAAAGTTTGCTAAAGAATTAAAGAAATTATCTCGTGAAATACCCTTGTCAGCTGCAGAATTAGCACAAATAGCTGCAAGTGGTGGTCAACTTGGTATTGACAAAGATGATCTTATGAAGTTTACAACAGTAGTTGCTAAAATGACCACAGCGTTTGACATGTCTTCAGAAGAAGCTGGTAATGCTATTGCGAAAATATCCAATGTCTATGGAATTAAAGTTGATGGTATGGAAAATGTAGGTAACATAATAAACCATCTTTCAGATAATACTGCTGCCAAAGCTAAGGAAATGGTTCTTACACTGAATAGAATTGGTGGTAATGCTAAACAGTTTGGTTTAGAAATTGATCAAGCAAGTAGCTTAGCAAGTGCGTTCATAAGCTTAGGTAAACAACCTGAAAAAGCAGCAACTGCTATAAATAACTTTCTTAGTAAACTACAGACTGCAAGAGAGCAAAGTCCTGAATTTCATGATGCATTAGATGAGATGGGAACAAGTATAGAAGAGCTTGAACAAACCATTAAAAAAAATCCTCAAGAGGCAATATTGCAATTTCTTGAAACTTTAAAAGAAATAGATGATCAAGAGCGTGCCGGTATTCTTATGAATCTATTTGGTGCTGGGTTTCAAGATGACATTGCTCTTTTAGTAGGAAGCTTAGACATTTACAAGAAAGCTATTGAACATTTAGCTGATAAAGAAAAATATAACGCTTCAATGCAGGACGAATTTAACAATCGGGCAAATACTACAGCTAATAAATTACAATTACTTAAAAATGCAGTATTTGAAGCTGGCATGAATCTAGGGTCAGTAATGTTACCTACTTTAAATTATGTAGCTGGAAGTTTGAAAACAATAACAGAGCGTATAGCTTCTTTTGCAGAAAAACATCCAACTTTAACTACGGCAATCATGAGTACTTTAGCAGCTTTGATAAGTTTAAAAATTGCAGCAGTAGGACTAGGATACGGATTTACATTGCTAGGAAGTACGATTTTTGGTCTGAAAGCAAACCTACTTGGAGTATTTTCATTTTTATCAGCTACAGTTTTTCCTGCAGTAATAACAGGACTAAGAGCAATAACGTTTGCTGTAATGAGTAACCCGATTGGACTTTTAGTAGCAAGTCTTGTCACTGGTGCAGCTCTTGTTATCACTAACTGGCAAAAAGTGAAAGACTTTTTCTCTAGCTTTTGGAAATCACTCATTAAACCTATAGGAGAAGCTTTTTCATGGATGGGAAATACAGTAAGTAGTATATTTGCTGAGAATAGTCCGATTAGAAAATTTGAAAATAATGGAAATGTTGTTAATGAGCTTTCTAAAAATAGCATTTTCAGTAACGGAACCTCATTGACAAATAATAGTGCTATTAAACAATTTTCAGAAAATAGCAAAAGCAATTTTGAGAATTTTAAAATTAAAAGTGTTATAGAAGAAAAAAGAGCTATAGAACAAGAAGAAGTTGAGAAAGCATTCAAGAAAAGTAGATATGAAAATAGGGAATCGAAAGTATATAACCAAGCATTCTATCAAACGTTTAATATCAACATTAAGTCTGAAGATGTGCGCAGTGTTGCTGATGCAGTAATAGAAAGGTTTAGAGAACAAGCACGTGGAGCACTTTTTGATATAGTTGAAGAGTTGCATTAATGTTGCTTGGGAAATGTAAGCTTGAACTAACAAGCCTAAGATACATTAAAGAAGAAAGGTGGTATACAATTGAATGTATTGAAAAAACGTCGCTACAAAACATTGGCTCAGGAATTGAATGTATTGATTTGACAGGAGTGATTTATCCACATTATCAGAGTAATGGCTTAGAACAGCTAAAAAATATACGTGATACTCAAGAACCACACGTTCTAGTTGATAATTCAGGAAATGTGCTTGGAAATTTTGTCACTACTAATGTAGAAGAAAAACAGATATTATTTTTTCCTGATGGAAAACCAAGAAAAGTTGAGTTTATTTTGAAGTTAAAAAGTTACAGCAAGTGATTTATTATTACACTAAAGAAAACGAAATGTTAGATGAAATTTGCTGGAAACATTATGGATACAGTAGTGGAGCAGTGGAGGAAGTATTGCTTGAAAATCCAGGACTTGTAGAACATGGAAGTTTTTTGCCCGCTGGATTAAAAATTAAGCTTCCTAAAATTCAGAGAATATTGAAAGAATCTGTTATAAATATTTTAGATGAATGACACCAGATTTTGATATAGTAGCAAAAAATAACCCAGTAACAGAGGTTTTAAAAAAGAGTTTAATATCACTACGTGTAACTGATGGATCCGGTACTACAAGTGACGAAGCCGAGATATATATTAGTTATAGCTCTAGCGCTTTAGAACTTAAGGGTAATTTACAAATTTTTCTCGGATATAAAGAAACAGGTTTACTACCTATGGGAGTATATAAGGCAAATCAAATTACAATACAAAGTCCACCACAAACTTTAAGAATAAAATGTGATGCTGCAAGTTTAAGAGGATCATTAAAGGAAAGAAAATCAAAGGAATGGAAGGACATTACCTTAGGAGATTTAATTAAAGAAATAGCACAAAAGCATGGGTATGAAGGTAAAGTCGCTGAAAGATTTGAAAATATATTTATACCACATATCATTCAAGCAGATGAAAGCGACATGAGTTTTTTGGAAGGGTTAGGGAAAAAATATGATGCACTAGTAAAACCAGCAGGAGGATATATAATTTTTATTCCAAAGGGAGAAGCAAGATCAGCAACTGGAAAGATGTTAGGCACAACAGTACTTACACCTAAAGATGTTATAAATTGGGAGGTAAATTTTAATGTGCGTAACAAATATGGATCTGTTATTGCAAAATGGCACAGTTATGAAAAGGGAGAAACTATAGAAGAGAAAGTGGGAAATGAGGGTCCAAGTTATACCCTGCAAACGCTTTACTCTACCGCAGAATCAGCAATTAGTGCAGCAGCAGCTAAGTTAAGACAACTAAAACGTAGTACATCAAACTTAAATGTAACTGTTCCTGGTAATCCAGAATTATTTGCAGAAGCTAAGATCAGCCTTTCAGGATTTTGTCAGGAAATTGAAGGTGAATGGATAATTAGCAAGGCAGAACATATTCTCAATAATAGGGGATATCAAACTATAGTAGAGGCAACAGTGAGCAAAGCTGTTTAAGTGAAACTTAAGCAAATGATTATTTAATTCTAGATGGGTATAATTATTGCAGTACTACATGAGCAGAAATGTAAGAAGGCTTTTTCATAAAAATTCAATTATACGTCAAGGAGAATTTGATGGATTAATTTTTCTTATAGTGCTAACGGTGTGTATTGTGGTTATATATTTTTCCTTGTTTAAAAAAGGAGATGAGAGTTACAGCGCCACATTAGAAATCGCAGCTAAGAACTGTGACTTGGAAACTGTGAAATCCTTGATAAAAGATAATATAAGTATTGGTGAAAAATCATTACGTTATGTTGCAGGAGAAGGATGTTTAGAAATCGTAAGGTTTTTAGTAGAAGATGGTATTGATATTAATGCTACTAATAAATTTAAATGGACAGCGCTACATTCTGCTGCAGATCAAGGCTATTTAGAAATCGTTGAGTTTCTATTAGAAAAAGGAGCGAATCCTAACATAAAGGATAGCAATGGAAAAAGCCCTAGAAGAATAGCTGTAATGGCATCAAGGCACAACAAAGATAAACCTTACAGAGAAATAATAAAGCTACTTGCAGAAGCAGAGGATCGATACAAATCAATAGAAAGAAATCACTAAAGCTGTAAGTTTTCTATAATCTGTATATAAACTTCTAAAACTATCCATAACAAGTTAATATTTTCACATGAAAAAGCAAAAAATCCCAATCACAGTAATAGTAACGATAGTAATACAGACCATAGCAACAATTTGGTGGCTCGCTAAGCTTGATTTAAAAGTACAAATTCATGATCAATTTATAGAACGAAATCACGAACTAATGGAAACAGTTTATCGCCTTGAGGAGCGGGTAAAAAACCTCATTGAAGAAGTTAATGAGCTTGAGCAAAAACACAAATAAATTTCACAGTGGCAAAATACATCCTTTCAGTTGACGGCGGAGGCATAAGGGGCATAATACCAGCCATTATTCTAGCAGAAATAGAAAAAAGAACAAGAAAGAGGGTAGCTGAAATCTTTCACTTAATGGCAGGAACCTCAACTGGTGGAATTGTTATTGCTGGATTATGTAAAAAAGATAAACCTCAATATTCTGCTAATGATTTAGTCGAGTTCTATCGGGAATATGGACCATATATTTTTAAGTCTTCATTCTTTAGGCGATCAATATTATCTTGGTTTAATTGCACACAATACCCACATAAAAATATTGAATTTGTACTGGATAAATATTTTGGAGAGGATATTCTAAAAAACACATTAAGTAAGGTACTGATAACAAGTTATGATATTCACAATAATCGTCCATTTTTCTTTAAAAACTGGAAAGAAGGTAATATTAAGCTGAAAGATGCACTCAGAGCTGCAACGGCTGCACCTACTTATTTCATACCAAAACATCTAAAAATTGACCAGATAGATAGAGTATTAGTGGATGGAGGGGTTTTTGCTAATAATCCAGCGTCTTGTGCATATGCAAGTGGTAAGAGGTTATTTCCAAATGATGATATTCTACTGTTATCGATAGGTACTGGAAGAACAGATAGAAGCATAGAGTATGCCAATTCAAAGAGATTTGGAAAAATAGGCTGGATAAAACCTTTGTTAAATGTGATGTTTGCCTCTGGATTGGACTGCGTAAATTATCAGATGAATCAAGTAATAGGCAATAGATACGTAAGAATACAATCGCAATTGAAGCTAGCGTCGGCTGACATGGATAACATTACATCAAAAAATATCAAATCTCTTCAACAAGAGGCAAAGGCAATGGTAGAGGACAATCAGAAATTAATAGATAAACTTTGCGATTTCATATCTTAATTTATACCAAGCAAAATTCAACTGAGCCAAAAAAGTTGGTTAGCAAATTCTTCTGGTTAAATCATTAACTAACTTTACTTATATCTTAAACACATTCAATTTTCACACTCACCCAACTCATCAGCAGTTAGGCCACTTGCTCGCACAATAATATCAATAGCAACACCTTCCTTAACTAGATCTTTTGCAATCTTGATTTTCTCTGCTTTTTTAACCTTTTCTTTACCAGTTTGCATTCCTTCAGATAAAGATCTGGCTACCGTATCCAGTAATTCTTGATCCTCAATTTTTTCGCATTTACCTATAAACCCAAAAACTGGCTCATTTTCATATTCTGTTAGTCCAAGAGCTTTAATGTTAACTGATAATGTCTTTGCTATCTTATATAATATTTCAATTGGAATGTCTGTATATCCTCGTTCATAGTCGTGTATTTCTTTAGGTGTTGAACCGATTTTATTTGCCAAGTCCTCCTGAGTGTATTCCCGTATTAATCTCTGCTCTTTTATCCTTTTCCCCACTTTGTAGAGTATAGAATCAGTACAAATTTCTTTCTCTATATCATCATATTCATAAGTAGATAAGCGAGTCACTTGGGAAATAATATCAACTGAAACTCCTTCTTTCACTAGATTCTTTGCTACTTCTATTTTCGCTTCTTCTTGGCTAATTTTCTCGCTAATATATACAAACCTTACTAATGGATACAGCTTCTTGCGTAATTCCTGATCCTTAATTTCTCTATGTATTTTTGTTAGATAGACTATTTCTTTATCCTCATCTTCATACCAACTGTTTTCTCTTAGTACTGTTGGTTCTGGAAGTAGATCTATAACATTAACTGACAATGCTCCTGCTATTATATACGATTCTTTGATTGTAATAGCCTTGCACCCTAGTTCAAAGTTATGTATTTCCTTATGTGTTAAACCAATTTTGCTTGCTAATTTTGCCTGAGTATACCCTTGTACTATCCTACAACCTTCTATTTTTTTCCCCAGCTCGTAGCTTGCTGAGCCAATATGCTCTGAATTATCATAGATAAATCCTCTAAAAGCTGTTTTTCCTACAGAAGCAAACATATATTCTATCACAAAAAAATCCACTATTGGCTAAGTTTTTATGAAATCACAAAAATTTCTCAATCATATAATTTGATAAGCCTGTCGTTTGCAAGATAATATCAACAGAAATTCCCTCTTTCACTAAATTCCTTGCAACTTCAATCTTCTTTTCCTCTCTGACCTTTTCTCTACAAACATGTATACCTTCAAATAAAGACTTGATTAGCATATCGCGTAATTCCCGACTCTCAATCTTTTTGTATTCTTCTATCAAGTTTGATAGCTTTTCTTCCGCTTCACTATCCTCATCTGATTCGGGAAGTAGATCTATGATACTGATTGATAATACCTTTGCTATTTCATCTAACATTTCAAGTGAGACAGCAGCTCTCCCTTGTTCATACTCGTATATTCCTTGATTTGTTATGCCAACTTTATTCGCTAAATCTTTTTGAGTATATCCTCGTATCAATCTCCACTCCTTTATCCTTTGCCCTACTTTGTATGGAATGGGAATTTTGTTCTCCTCATACTCACCAATAGATAAGTTAGTTGTTCGAGAGATAACATGAGCAGAAACTCCTACTTTCATCAAACCCCTTGCTACTTCCATTTTTACCGCTTTTCTGCTTCTTTCCTCACTCAAACGAATAAATTTGGTTAATAAATAAAATACCTCGCTTAATTCTTTATCCTTATACCCCTTTACTAAATTTAATATTTCTTCATCTTCAAAATATCTTTTTTCATTTGGTAGCATCTCCCCACAAACTAGACCTTTAACATTTACTGATAACGCTTCTGCTATAGCATATAATTTCTTAATTGGAATTTTACGACTCCCTTTTTCATATTGCAGTATTGCCCAGTACTTTACACCAACCTTCTCCGCTAAATCCTTCTGAGTATACCCTCTCTCTAACCTCCAACTTTTCACTTTTTGCCCTACTTCATAGTCTAGACTTTTTTCCATACAAAGAACCATATATAATATTTTCTACTATAGCTCAGATATAACGGCAAGAAAAAACCTCTGGAACCTTAAAGTTGGCTGTAGACGGATTAAAGTTCTCTAAAGGTTTCTTTACTACCTTTACGTATTCTATTTACCCACGGAGACAATACTTCATTATTGCTAACCTCTTTTATAGCATACTTTTCACTCCATATGCCACATCTAGTGAAATTACCTTTCTCTACTGCTTCTTGAAGTTTCACTCCTCCAAAAAGGCAGTTTTTTCCTATTTCTTCGCCTCTTTTTTGTAACTCAGCCCACATTTCTTTGTTTTCTACTCTCACTTGTACTTGATCATATTTTTTTACATCGTGGTACAATATAATATTTAGCTGACCAATGCTTGTAGGAAATTCTAATATAATAGAGCTTTCATCTGACATATCGATATAGTTTCTTATACCTCCCTTCTCACTTTTAACCTCAACTGCATCATTGCCAATTTTTAAAATATTACTTCCTAAATCTCTCAGTATTTTGGCAACCTCTACTTTACTGTCCTCAGAAAATTCTATATATAATGTTGCATTGTCTATCTCGATATCTATTAATTCTCCTTCTTGAAGAGCACTTTCGCCAGCTTTCTCTAGTTCTTCTAGTCTCTCATCTATCTGTGGCTGAACTTCTGGCTGTAGCTCATTATAGATTTCACCTATCAATTTATTCTCCAATAAAGTATCATGAAACTCTGCACCGTTTAGCATTAGTTTACGTATTAGCTTTTTACGATCAGCCTTATCAAATTTATGAAAATGTGTACCCAATATTACATACTCAGCAAAGCTCCACTCCCCATCATTACATGCATTTAGCCTTCCTCCAGATGCTAATACTTGGTCTATGGCTTTATGCAATTCATTTACGCTTTTTGCCTCTACTACAGAACTCTTAAACCAGCTTAACTTTTCACTTTCGCTTGCACTTGGCTTTATTTTTTTCAAAGCTGAAGTAAATGGATTTAAATATTCTGCTTGATCGTTTAAAGGTTTTGTACCATATATATAATCAAGCCCTTTTCCATAGTTGATTTGAACGTCTCTATTAGAGGAGGGCACTTCTCCAGGTTTTTTAGCCTTATTAATTTTGCCTACAAAGGTGTTAGTACGACCAATTCCTATAATCGCATTTGATATTTCACCCTTTGATAATCTATCAAGATCAACATTTAATTCGTAAACACCTCCTTCTTGATCATCAAAAGGTACAATTATTTTATTAACCATATTAGCCTCCGCTATTAAATATACTTTACTAAGTCTATAACCTACTTTATTACTTTATTATTAATTCAATATATACTTTCTCATTAATTATAAGCAATGATTAATGTGATTGCAAATACTTTCTTCATTCAAGTAGTTAAACAACTCATGAAAATCTTCAAATATCTGCTTTATAACAGTCCTTGCTCTTTAAAGCTAAAATACCCAACACTTGTGATGATAATGTGATCCAGTAACCTAATCCCTATAGTCTGACAAGCTTTAGCCAAGTCTTTAGTTACAGCTTCATCCTCATCAGATGGCTTTAACCTTCCTTCTGGGTGGTTATGCGATATTATTATTGACGTTGCTTTTCTTATTAATGCCTTTCTTGTTACTTCTCTTATGTAAAAAGGTACCTTATCCACTGTACCAGTAAACACTTCTTCCCCCTTTAAACGGCACTTTTGATCAAAATATATTATTTTCATCTTTTCCTCCTCTGAATAACCAATACTCACCCTCAAATATTTTACTATGGTTTCCAAGTTATCCATTACAGGTCCTTTCTTTAACTCTTCTCTTGGTACTCTCTTTGCAGCTTCCTTTAGGCATAAAATTACTGCTACTGTAGAGTCAGTTATCCCTTCTATAGTTTTCAAGTCATCTATTTCCTGGCCTAAAACTCCTCCTATTCCAAAACTATCTATTAGCTTTCTAGCAATAATTCGAGCTTCTTCCCTGTCATGCACTGCACTTAGAAACGTTTCTATTACTTCACGATCAAGTAGTGCTTTACCGTTGCTTTCTAATGCTCTGAATTCTATTTCTTCTCTACGATCTTTCTTATTATTCATAAAAATTACCCTTCACTAATAACAAAATGTTTTTATATATTTACTGCTGTTTTTTTGTCAGCATTGGCATAAAGCCATAGCTTTTAAGTAAAGTCAAATCAATTTCTCAATCTTTTTTACTTATTTTTTCATGAATAGGTAAAGATATTAATATATACTGATTTTTTATTTTAAATTTGTTGAATTTCGTCTAAAGAGATGCCCACTGTTTTTAAAATAATATTGATAGAAATTCCTTCCTTAACTAAATTCTTTGCAATTTTCATCTTTTCTACTCTCTTCACTTTCTCTTTGCAAACTTGTATGCTTTCAAACAGAGATTTTATTAGTACATGACGTAATTCTTGGCTTTTAATCTTTTTGTATTCTTCTATTAACCTTGATAGTTCCACTTCACTATTCTCATTTTCTCTTGTTTCTGGAAGCAGACCTGTAATATTAATTAATAGTACCTTTGCTATTTCATCTAACATTTCAAGTGAAACAGCAGCTCGTCCTTGTTCATATTCATATATTCTTTGATTTATTATGCCTACTTTACTTGCTAAATCTTCTTGAGTGTATCCTCTTCTCAACCTCCATTCTTTTATTCTTTGACCTACTTTATACGGAATAGAAATTTTTTTCTCATCATTATCATATTCATCAATAGATAAACTGGTCGTTTGAGAGATAACATGAGCAGAAACTCCTTCCTTAACTAAACCCTTTGCCACCTCTACTTTTACTGCCTTTCCACTTTCTTCCTCACTAATACGGATGAATTTAGTTAATAAATAAAACGTTTCACGTAATTCTTGGTCCTTAATCTCTTTATGTCTTCTTACTAGATTTAATATCTCTTCTTCCTCATACCTTTCCTCATTTGATACTTCTTGTCCGCAAGCTAGATCTCTAGCAGTTGTTGATAATGCTTCTGCTAATTCATATAACTTCTTAATTGAAATTCTGCGTGTTCCTTTTTCATATTGCAGTATTACCTGATATGTTGTTCCGATTTTTTTTGCTAAATCTTTTTGAGTATATCCCTTTGCTAATCTACGATTTCTTACTTCCTGTCCTATCACTTTGTAATCTAAAAAATTAGAGCATTTATTCTCTTTTTTCACATTTTATACTCCATAACCAGAAGAGCTGTTACGTATACTTAATTGGGAACCTTTTTGACAAACTGAACTCATCTCCTTTCAAACAATTTTTCTATATCACTTAGTTTCATTTCTATATACGTTGGTCTTCCGTGATTGCATTGCCCAGCATAAGGTGTTTCCTCCATTTGTCTCATCAACTCATTCATCTCCTCCAACTTCATTGCCCTTCCAGCTCTAATTGACCCATGGCACGCAATGGTAGCTAGTATCTTGTTCACTTTTTCTTCTATAGGTAGCGTATCTCCTATCTCCATTAATCTATCAACTATATTCATCACCATCTCTTTCACATTTATTGTTCCTAAAATTGCAGGTATTTCTTTCACCCTTACTTTATCTTCTGATTCTATTTCAATACCAAAACCCATTTCAAAGAGCCTATCTTTATACATTCCAACCATCTCCATTCCTGCTTGGTTTTTAATCTCAACTGTTTCAGGAAGAAGAAGTTTTTGTCTTTTTATGCTTGATTTTTGCTTTAAGCACTCGTGTATTAATCTCTCATGGGCTGCGTGCTGGTCTACTATAATTAATTTTCCTTTAGCCTCAGCAATAATGTAAGTATTGTAGACCTGACAGCGTGCATATCCTAGAGGATGATCCGCTATTAAATCAATTTGCTTCCTTTCTAAAACCATCGTTCCCTTTTGGGGTAGAGATTCTCCATATTTAAACGTTTCTGGTAAGCTTCGCCTTCTTTCATCTGGTGCATTGAATTCTTTCATTAGACGATTTTCTAAAAGACTTGGCCTCTTCTCATAAAACTCTTTTTGATTTTTTTTCTCTTCACTATTAACCTTCTCTTGACTATCAAACTCTTCAATACTTTGAGACTTAACATCACTTGCTGCGAACGTGCCTATTCTCGTCGATAATGCTTTTATTAGCCCTCTTCTCACTATTTCATATACTAGCCTCTTGTTCTGAAACCTTACCTCTGATTTATTTGGATGCACATTTACATCTACTTGATCGTATGGTATCTCTAAGTGCAGCACTGCAAAAGGATACCTCCCACTTGGAATAAAGTCCTGATACGCATATCGAATTGCACCAATAAGTAGATTGTCTTTTATTGGCCTTCCATTAACAAACGTATAGATCTGAGTTGAATTACCACGACTAATAGTTGGTTTACAGATGTGTCCCGTAAGTTTGATGCCGTCTTCTTCCTCTTTAACTTCCAGCGAATTGCTCTGAAATTCTTCTTCTGTTTCACATAATCTGTTAAATAATGAAGTTTGTTTAACATATTTTAAGAGCTTTTTATTACCGGAAGTGAGAGTAAACCCAATACTATAGTTAATCATTGCTAAGTTATTTACAATGTCAACAATGCTTTGTGTTTCTGCCCTCTCGGTTTTTAGAAATTTTAATCTATTTGGTGTGGCAAAAAATAAGTCACGAATTTCAATATATGTACCTTGCAACAAAGAACAAGGGGTAATCTCTCTTATTTTTTCTCCTCCCTCATACCTTATAGACCATGCTTCCTTTGCTCCACTTGCCTTAGACGATAATTTCATTCTGCTTACTGCTGCAATTGAAGGTAAAGCTTCTCCCCTAAACCCAAGGTGCTTGATTTCTATTAACTCACTATCGCTTAATTTTGAAGTGGCATGCCTCATAAATGCTAGTTCTAAGTCGTCCTTTTCTATTCCATTTCCATCATCTGTCACAGTTATAAGGTTACGTCCACCACTTTCTATTTTGATCTCTATCTCTGAACTTCCAGCATCTATTGCATTTTCTACTAATTCCTTTACTACACTCGCTGGCCTTTCTATTACCTCTCCTGCTGCTATACGGTTTATAGTTTTTGTGTCTAAAAGAATTATTGCCATAACACTCCCTCCAATCTATGAAACTTAGAGCTCCCTCTATTTTTTTGTGATTTCTTGATCTCACAATCTCTATATTTTAGCTTTTTAGATTCCTTTCTAGCAAGTCTATCTGCCTCTTCATTATAGAGGTATTACCACTGTGAGCCTTAACCCACTTCCAGTTAATATCATGCTGCAAGACAATTTCATCCAATTCCTTCCATAACTCAACGTTTTTTACTGATTTTTTATTGGCTGTCTTCCAACCATTTGTTCTCCACTTATTGATCCATCCTGTTATACCTTGTTTAATATACTGACTATCAGTGTGTACAATAACTCTGCAGGAAATTTTTAACATCTTTAGCCCATTAATTACAGCCTTTAGCTCCATCTTGTTATTTGTTGTGTTCTCTTCACCTCCAGAGATACGTTTTTTCACTTTTATTTTCATACATCATCACAGCTGCCCATCCACCAGGACCTGGATTTCCAGAACATGCTCCATCTGTATATATTATAACCTTCTTTTTTTCGCCCATACTTACAGGATATAGATTCAACGTAAATTTGCTACCAAAATATGTTGATATTATTTTTTGAATATTTTAAAATATAAGGTATGATAGATTGACAAACCTATCCTCACGATGTTAGGTAAATCGTAATTGAGCTTTTAGGCTCGTATTTTTATTAGGAGGTTAGTCTCTCACACTGAAAATAAATATTTTTAAGCTCTTAATAGCTCATCAATTCATTTGCTGGGGTTTTAAGGCCTTTTATAAGGCAACTATAAAAAGATGATATCCCCTCTTTCATCTAAAGCCTTAAATGCAATTCTCAGATGATCTCTGACAGACGTTTTTTCATCAACACATTTAAAACAATAAAAAGATTGAACATTTCCTCACAATTGTGTATAATAATTAATGCTTTTTATCTTACTTTCTCATGGCTCTTTCGAAGTTTCTTGATGCACGCAATGATTATGCCTTTAAAAGAATATTTGGCACTGAGAAAAACAAAGATATTCTCATTCATTTCTTGAACGATATTTTAGGCTTTACTGGCTTAGCTGCTATTCACGATGTTGAATTCTTAGCTACCATTTTAGACCCTGAGATTGCCGCTAAAAAGCAAAGTATTGTCGATGTTCTTTGTAAAGACTCTCAAGGTTCAAGATACATTATAGAGATGCAGTTCACTAAGACCAAAGGCTTCGAAAAGCGTGCTCAGTATTATGCTGCTAAAGCCTACTCAAGTCAAGCAGATCAAGGTGATAATTATCATAATCTCAAGGAAATTATCTTCATAGCCGTTGCTGATTGTATTATTTTTCCAGATAAAGCTGAGTACAAATCTAATCATGTCATTTTAGATCAAAATAGCTTTGAACATGACTTGAAGGATTTTTACTTCGTATTCATAGAACTACCAAAATTTACAAAGACAAAAGAAGACCAACTAGAAAATATAGTAGAAAAATGGTGTTACTTTTTTCGCTATGCAGGAGAAACAAGGGAAGAGGATCTAGATAAGATAGTTGGTAGTGACGTAATAATAAAACGAGCTTATGAAGAGATGAATAAGTTTAATTGGTCAGAAGAAGAGTTACTAGCATATGAACAAATGAAAAAACGCATAATGGATGAGGTAGCTGCTTTTGCTCAAAAATTTGATGAGGGTCTTAGAGTTGGTCAAGAAAAAGGTAGACAAGAAGGTAGGCAAGAAGAAAAAATCGAAGTTGCAAAAAACTCACTCAAGGCCGGTGTCTCTATTGATGTTATCGCTCAAATTACCGGTCTCTCTCATTCTGAAATTTCACAACTCAAAGAAAAAACATAATTATTCACTTTAACATTTATAAAAACCTTCTCTAAGTTAGACATATCACCTAATTAAGAATCTAGTGAACTGTCTAAAATGGCTATAAAGATTGCACATAGAATTATATAAATTACTATCATAACGTTACTCAAACTTCTATATCAAAGCTACGTGCTGTAAGTTCAATATGGAAAACACATTAACCACTTAGCATTTAATGTCTACTTCATCCATTTTAGTATTAAGACTATCAAACTTGCTACTGGTTCCCCTAATTATTTTGGCTACCCTCACTTTAAATTTTCCACTACTTGGCATATTATACCTTCCATATTCTCATCTACTTACTCAAAGTATTTCCAAGCTTGGTTACTCCTACATCAGAAAGACAAGTTGATATTTTGTCCTTTGAATGGCTGTGAACTGAAGCATTACTTAAATAACTTTGAGGCTCTAAACTCATCTGCTGTTTTTTTGTACCATCAACTTCTAATCTACCATCTCTGTTGTGTAATATCTGCTCTATTGATTGATTTAGCAGACCCTTATTAAATTGAGCTATAAACTTGTCAAACTTTTTCGGACTTAACTTACCAGGGCATCCTGCTTCTCTACCAGGACATGCTTCTTCTAGGTATGAGTTTAAAACTCCCGAAATCTCATCAAATTTACCACTCATGATTTTTCCTGTAACTTCTTTCTGTATTTCCACAAAATCAATATTTAATCGATGCATTGATACACCACTTTTTAATCCAGCTTGCTCTACTACTTTCTCAAATCCCTCTGTAATATTTAATGCATAGCCCTGTGCTTCTAGTGGGGATATAGACTGATCTACTGTAGAAATATACTTCTGACGTGTAACTTTTCTAATTAATAAATCAAGTAATATTATTGTACCATTAAAATCAACCTGTGATAGATAGTGATCTCCCATTTCTAGTATTGTATTTCCGCCACTCGGTTTAAATTTAACAGGTGTTTGCCTTTCACGCATTTGTTTTATATTTGCATTTACATAACCAATATTATCTCGGGAAAAACCCCCATTTGTAAAATAATTACTTTCTTGTTTTTTATCTGTACCATCAGATGATAGTGTGGTACTTGTTGAGCTACTATTACTTACCGAAGCTTTGGCAAATTGCCCATCAACTTGTGAGATTGAATCCTTAGTGCTTGATATTCCCACAGGTTTAGAACTTAACAATCCACCTATAGAGCTCTTTACCCAACCAAATAAATCATTTATCCATGAAGATGGTCTTGTACTACCACTTACTGCTATCTCAGGTTGATTACTTGAATCTATAGCAAGAAGTTTTCTTGACATATGATGACGAGCATGATCTCCATGGTGATGACGGCGTTTGCGTTGTCTTACACTATCATCAGCTGGGATAACATGATAAATCAACGCTGAAGATGGAACTGCAGACTTGCTCCTTAAATATTCCTTAATTTCTCTATAATTCTGATTGATAGCCAAATCATAGGGTGTTCTACCGTCAGCAGTTAAGGCATTAACATCAGCACCTCTTTCAACAAGACGCTTAACGACATCTAATGAACCCAACTGCACAGCCCAATGAATAGGTGTCCAACCTTCATCATCTTTGACCTTAATATCAGCATTGTTATCTAAAAGAAGTTCAACTATATTAAAATTGTTCTTTTGAATGGCCCAGAACACAGGAGTCCAACCCTGCCTACCCTGAACATTAACGTTAACACCTTGTCTGATACCGTCTCTAACTTTTTCAAGATCTCCTTTTTCTGTAGAAATTAATAATTCTTTATCTAGATCCAATTGTTTTTGTTTCAAAACTTCTACTATATCTTCGTAACCCTTTTGAATAGCTAGGTCTAAAGATGTCTTGCCGTACATTTCTGTAGCCTTTAAATTAGCACCCCTGTCAAGAAGTAGATTTACTACATTCAACCTGTTTGCGTCAACAGCAATATGCAAAGGTTTCCTATTGTATGCATCTTGAGCCTCAATATTAGCACCTTTATCAAGAAGAAATTGAACCATATTTGAATTACCTTCTTGAGCCGCAAAGTGCAAGGGTGTTCCTTGATATGTGATCTCATTATTAAACTTGGCACCCTGAGCTATAAGGAACTTGACCGCATCCCATTTACTTCCCCGAGCGGCATAGATTATAGGTGTCCAACCATTATTACTATCTTGAGTATCTAAGCTAGCACCTCGAACTACAAAATCCTTAACTTCATTAAGATTACCACCTTGTACTGCAGTTAACAACTGCCTATCTAGACCTAATTGTGTTTGTTGTAAGTATTCTACAACATTATTATGTCCTTTATCTCTAGCAAGATCTAGCGGTGTTTTACCATCATTATCTTTAATAGAAAGATTAGCACCTTTCTCTATAAGATGTTGTACTATACTTAAGTGACCATTTCTGGCAGCCCAATGCAGAGGAGTCCGACCAATATTATCTTTAGCATCAATGTTAGCACCTTTATTAATAAGGAGATGAACTATATGCCATTTACCTAAGTAAATAGCAAAAAGCACAGGTGTTCTACCCTTATTATCTTTAGCTTCAATGTCAGCACCTTCATTAATCATAAGATTAGTCATATCAAAACTACCTAATTCTATAGAACTAAACAGCTGCTCTTTTAATAATAAAGTGCTCTTTTCTCTATTAAATTCCTCGATAATGCCTTCTGACTTATAAAATGTAGAAACTATACGTCTTGGATTAGAAATTATCGTATCATTAAAAGCAAAGATCATCTCCCTTGCTGGTTGATAAGTATTCCAATTTTCTACCTTTACAAGGACATCGCCTTCACGTAATAGTAATAAACTATCATTCATAACTTTCATATCGAAATCTAATATAGACTTATCTTTCAAATCAACTAAACCAATATCATTCTTGTTAATAGGTTGATTATGATAAATCTGTAACCCTTGCTCATCTGGCTTATAATACCTGAAAGAACTAAATTCATCAGCTCTTTCTCCAAATTCTTCTGGTTCTATAATTCTATTGTTCAGTTCTACAGATAAATCCCAATTTTTGTGAACAGAAGAATAATAATTTGATATCGATAATGCCCCTTTATCTGATAACAATAGCAAATCATTATTTAGTTTCAAGAAAAGTACTTTGTCTGAGTCAAATGTGAAACAATTATGGTGATTTAATAAGTCAGTACCATTAACACTAAACCTTCCATCTATTTTCAAGCTATGAGAACAATAATCTCGCTCTAATTCTCCATTCTGAAGTTTGTAGTACTCTTGCCCGTCAAATGTAACTGTAACATCTTTATAATTCGGCAACAGGGCTACGTGCAAGCTATTTCTGTTAATCTTTATTTCTCCTTTATTATTTTCTATAAATGGTATATCATCTAACGTACAATTTAATTGGCTAAAATCCAATATGCCATTTGCTTGAGCAATCGTAATATTAGCGTCCCTGTTCTCGAAAAGATAAAGATGACTTATATTACTTGGAGCTTCCCAGTAAAAATTATGATGTTCTTTATCAGGATAAAAAATATGATTGCTAGAACCGCCTATAGTGCTATGATAATTGGCACTTGATAATTGCTTTGTAATATTAAAGCTTGAATTGTCTATCTTTCGTAAATTATCTAATTCATCATCTAACACAATATCACCTCTCAAGCTTTTTATCACATGCAAGTTTGTTACTACGCCAGTCTTATCATCTATTTTCGTTGGTGTTACAAATAAACCATCTGCTGTTTTTACCGATGTTTGTTTATCTACACTTATAGAAGCCCCACTTTTATTATAGATGGTTGTTATGTTATTAACGTGGGTTATGTTATATATATCATTAAAATTTATCGGTAATAATACTAAACCTTTTCCATGAATGGAATCACCAAAATAACCCTTTATTGTAGTAAAGTTTTTTGCTGTTATTACATCATTTCCACCTTTACCATCTACATAATCTACATTGAAGAACTCTAGGTAATTAGTTCTATTACTGCCAATAATAGAATGTATGTTTATTGAATCTGTAGTAAGATTACCTTGTGTTATGACTATGTTCTTTTGTCCATCTGCTCCTAAATCACAAGAAAACTTTCCTGCTATGTGAAAGAAATTTTTACCTGGACTATATACCTTACAACTATCTAATGACTTTTCAAAATAGTACCTATTTTCTATATTATCTCTTCTATCCCGATCACCATTTAAAATATCCTTTTCTTGAAAAACAATATTAACATTAGCATTTTGAGCCGGTATGTAATATATGCTTCCATACCCACGGGAATTCTTATTTCTGTATATAACTGCATTATAACAGTCGCCAGAATGTTCTTGCAAGGACCACTTTTCTAATACTCTATTTAATATCCTACCCCTATGTGGTGATGAATCTCCACATGAAGCTTGACTTGGCAACGTATACAGAATTTCCCTGTTTTTTTCATGTATTGTAATATCATCATCACGTGGTCCACAAGTGACACTATAATTTTCAATAGTACTCGGAACAATTCTAGAATAGTAATTCATATCATCAGCATAAAGAAAGTGCGTAATATTCGTACCTAAGTCAAAACCAAGCCTATTACTAATCACCCTAGTTTGGGTACTACACTTAAATCCGCCTAAAAGTTCTACAATTCCTTTACCAACATCCGATGGCATCATATGCCCCTGTCTTTTATCTCGAAAGTGTTTACTAGTAGCATATTCTTCTTTTGTAACCAGTATAGAAGGCAGTGAAATAGCTATTGTATCGTAGTTACTCTTAAATTGATTTAAGATCTTTGATATATACTGTTTATATATCTCTTCTGCTTGCAGATCATTTCCTATATAATCTGGTACTTTTTTACCAAGAAAGAAATCCCAATACAAGTCATGTTTCTCTTGATCTGTAAGTTTTATATGTTCTCCTAATTTTTCTACTTCAAGTCCCGCTTCTACAAATTGTGCTATAATGATTACAGCAACTGAAATAGCAGCACCAACCGGACCTGCAAATTCTCCTATTATTCCTGCTTCCATACCTATAGCTGACATTGTTTCCGTAACAACCGCAGGGACATCTGCAGCTATAAAGATAGAATTAGTTGCTATGTTTAGATCGGCAATCTTTATGTCTGCAGGATCTGTTGCATTTTGTCTTGCTTTAATCGATTCTGCTAGCCCTAAAAATGCCGCAAAATTACCTATAGCACGTCCCATAACTGGAGCAAACCCCTTCAACATCTGAGAATCAAGCTTTGTTCCTAACTCTAACATTTTTTCAGAGATTTTTTCACCAATCTTTGGCATTACCCAGAGATTTAATGCATCGTAGCCTAACCCCTCTATGTCTCCATTTGCTATATGTTTACCAACCAAAAATGCTGTAAAGGCAAGACCTGCACCTTCTGCTACTTTTCCTATTTTTTCTGCTACTCCGGATCTTCTCAGAATATTTTTCACTTCTTCTTTGTTCTCTATATTATCATTCATTTCTTTCACAATACCCCTAATCTCTGGGTCTATTGAATCCAGATCTATGTCTTTAATCTTTGCTACAAATGCTTCTTCAACATTTTTATCTATAATTTCACCTTTAGATATCTTCTGAGAAACCTTGAAAAGCTGATCATAAAACTCAATATTCTTTACTTTTTCCACTACCTTGTCAGTGTTAAATAACTCTCTAATAAGTTGTTTTTTTTCTTCCTCTGTAATCTTTTCTTCATCACGTGAATCCACGCAGGCCATATTTATATTACGTTTTTTTCTATTTCCATTACATTGCTGATTAAAAATATCCCTTGACTGCTCTAAAATATCTTCCGGTTGAAGAGGAGGTAAAATATGCATTGAGCTATGACTTACTAAAAAAACATCAAACTTGTCACGCGTTTCAATTAATGATTCAGGCGTGCTAGCACCTTTATGGAACACCGCCCAAAACATCTTTGCCCTTTCGCTATCTGTCAAAGATTTAACATTATTTGGTTGTTTCTTATAGCGATCTAACTGGCTTTCAGCCTCTTTAGCTTTTGTTGTTAATCCATCTGCTATACCCTGGGTTTCACTAAACTTCAACTCTATACCAGTAAACTCTTCCCCTCCAATCACCCCAATATCAATACGTTTACCTCTTCCAGATTGAACTTCCGGAATAACACCTATACGTTTCTTGCTACCTCCAGACATTTGCGAATCACTATAATACATAAATAAACCATGCAGTATAGCTTGAAAATCTATTTCATTATTAATCATTTCCTTAATAGGAAATACAGTGCTACTCACCTCTGTAAACAATTTCTTATAATGTTCTGCATTATCAGATTGTGTACCGATTCCCTTTTTATCTACTGCATTATCCAACATATTTTTTAATTTATTGACATCAATGTCTAATTTAGCAAACTCTCCACTGAAGCTTTGGGTCTTTTTTATGTTGTAGTTATCTAAATTATCACAAGAATTCACTTGAACCTTCCGGCACCAATTTTTAAATTCACCTGCTCTTGCCTTTTTCGTTTCTAGTAATAAATTAACCTCTCTTATTTTGAGGTTCCTATTTCCCCTAATTGATTCATGCATGCCAAGCTTTACATTAACCTCTTCATTTTTTCCAATTACTTCATCTATATTAATTTTCTTACTTCTTGAATCACTTCTAATGATATTTAGTAATACCAATTCATTTTTACCTGAATTCACGAACCCAAATGACGTGATATCATTAGAAACACCCCTATCGTGTTGAAAAATATACTTATTCCATACTTCTCTTGTTGTTCTTACAGGTATCAATTCTCCCAACAGCACCTCACTAGTATACCTATAATAGTTTTCAGCTAAATTTGGTATGGAGTAGTAAGTATACTTCAGTTGTTCGCGTATTTGCGCTGGATCAGCAGATTCTAACACTGATTGCAAAAAAGGCTTAGGATGTTGTTTATCTCTAGCCGCTTTATCTATTTTAATTCTATTGTTAGGCAAGTCAGGATTATATACTGCATAAATAACATTATCGTTATTTGTTATCATCCGCTGTGGACCATACTTAAATGCCTCAGCATATTTTTCTGCTTGATCAAAAGGGGTACCTTGAATGGTTAGCGTCTTACCAGCTTTAAGCTCTATTATTATAGGAATGGCATTATCTGACCTTTCAGGCGATCGGACCAGCACAACAATATCACTAAAACCTTCTCCTAAAGACAATTCAAGGTAGGACTTAAGGTTATAACGATACTTAAATAGCATTACAAAAAAGCCAGCAAACAACCCATGGTAATCAGATTCAAGTTTAAAATGTCCACTTTTTTTAATTATGTTCTCCTGAACCACCGAGTCAAAATAATCAAATACTTTTTTAATGCTACCCTGCACTTCTTTTACATCAGGAAGAGAAGATTTAGAAATTAAATCTTCTAAATTTTCTACTTCTGTTCTTTCCTTTAAAAAAAACAGTGCGTTTACTCCATGAATAGCAAACCTCTGTGGCATGAAAGATCGCCTATTAATACCCTTTATTTCTCTTATTTTTACATTACTTTGGTACTCCGTTGAGCGTAGATGTTCTATTGGAATGGAATAACCTACTTTATCCAACCTATCATACTTGCTACCTAACTTAGATTTTATGTAACTTATTTCTTCTGGTGTAAATTCAATATGTACATCATCAGAAACTACAACAAACAGCAATTTCTTGTTATTTTGTTTCTCTATCGGAATAGCAAATTTAACTCCAGAAATATAACCTGTTTTATCCTTTTCAATGTGGTAATATACTTGTTTAACTCCTAAATCCCTTCCCAATTTAGTATCTGGTAAAGTTAGAAAGCCACCTAACATAAACAGAGAGAAAAAACCTTTTTTATTTGCAGAGCGCTTATTATCTGGAAGCTGATCAATAAACGACTGCAACCTTTCCCGGAAGGTTCGAATATCACCGCTTAATAACATTTCAATTAATTCAGGGTATTGTTCGTTATTCACTGCACCTTGCATATTTATATCTCCTAATTTAAATTAATTGTTTCTGTAACTGCTGAAAAATGAAACACTCGCTTAACATGGTGCTGAGCATATGCTCTTCGTTGCCCTGTACTGCAGACGTACTATTTATATTTACACTTACACTCGAAGTTTGTATATCCTGAGTGTTTTGATCAAGAACTTCAATTAATCTTGGTAACGTCTTTTTAATTTTACCAAATACTATTCTGTCACGATTAAGTGCATCTAAGTGAGCATCGGCAGTTGGCATATATCTATTAAACGCGCTATCCAAGTCATCAATAAAGTTATCAATATCTGCTAACACCATTTCATTACTATTAGCATAGTAAAAAAGAAACTCTTTCAATAGCTCTTGATTGCCACCAATATAAAGTAAACCACAAACCGCTTCACCTTTCCCAGATAAAAAAACATGCTGACGTTCTTTGCTGCTATAAGCTTGCCAGAGTTCCTTAAAACCCTCTTCACAACCATTTTTTGCGAATTCTCTTAATAAATAACTGCGACTGCCACAATCAAATGAAGGTAATTCTCTCCAAAACCTTTCTTTTCCTAATTCAATAATGCTATGTAAAAGCTCTGCACGAGATTTGTTAGACTCCAAACTAATAACTGACAGCAGAGTACTGTAATCCTCTAAAGAAAAAAATTGGGCTCGTAATGGAAATAGCTGACAAACTATGCTAAAGTAACCGTTATCAATTAACATGTACAGAACGTTACATTTGCTGAGAAATTTTTCCAAGTGCTGTTTGTTACCTATTACCTTTTGTAAACAAAAGATAGTAGTATCGACGTCATTATTTCCACTCATAGAATACAATGCAGCCTCTATCAATAAATTTAATTTAACTTCTTCTGATATATTTTGTTTCTCTAGTCTTTCATAGAAAAAAGCAACGGCTTCACGTTCACAATCCTGATAAGCTACCTTGAATCCATAAATGTCAAAGTTAGGATCATAACATTCGGTATATTCCTCCTTTATCTGTTCCAGTTTACCAGTAATAAAATGGCCCCAGAATTTCTCTAACAACCTAGAGCTTTCTTCTAGTACTTCATCTTCAGATAGATTATGCACCTTTTTTGCTTGTTCTTTACATAACTTAAATAAATCGCGAATCGTATCTTCATCTAGACAGTTTAAACAAGCTAATGTATAACAGTCACTAACACCTAGAGAATTATCATAATTACTCTCTGAGCAAATACCTATTAGCTTTTGAATAAACATCCGCCAATCTAGTCTTTTTCCATAAACATCATCATCAATCCAGCAATCATCTTGAGAGAGAATACTTGAGGTTATATCATACTTCACATAATAGATTATCCTACTATTACTGTTAATGTGCCTTCTTAATTGTTTTGCCTTAGAATGTTTAAAAGGATCATCATGTTTTATGACTCTTTCTAAGACTTCTTTGCAGTAATATGAATCATCTAATTTGATTAAGCTTTCTTGCTCCATTATAATTTACCCATTGAAAATTAAATACACTATCTTAAAAACCCTATTACTGTAATAAGGACCACCTTACTAATAGATAAAATAGAACTTCTGAATATTTTGATGCTTCATAATTATCCCCTCCTTAATAAATAAATGAAAAATATTGTACCCTCTTACGTACCATAATGAATCGGCTTCTATTATACTTTAGGTATATTACTCCACCTTTAAAACTTGTCAATCACTATTTAAGAAAAATTTTCTAGCCCAAAGTAGTTTTAGGCAAAGGGCTCTTAATAGGCTCGATATAAGATCTTTTGTCTACTTTTGAATTCTGTTTTTTATAAGTTTATCTTAATACTTATTGTTAAATGAATTACTATTAATTTAATATTATATATCGCTAATGAATTAAATAATATAACCATCTCCATCACTAAAAACCAGCAAGCGTGAGAACTGTTTTTCTTGGGATGCGTTGGTCTACCATGTGTACCATACGAACTTTTTTATGTGGTAACCTTATTATACGCTAAAACGAGCTATATTAGCCTACTTTAGCTAAATTTACATACGAACTGTTTTGCTTAAGCTTATGGAAATAATTTAAATCTTCTATTTTTATAATCTTATTTTATGCTGCTTTTTCTCACAAATATACGACCTTTTTTGAAGGAGTAAATAATTGAAATCCTTATGACACTAAATTGAAGTATTTTTCTATCAAATTCGAAATAAAAGATATTCTCCTATACCTATATACAATAAATTTGCTGTTCTGAAAAATATATAAAACTCTTGCTAATTATATCAAGTATATAATAATCAAAACATAGATTTTTAAAGTGAGGTAAAATTATGTGTTCTGATCAGTTGAAAGAACAAGATTTTTATGCAACATTCACTATACCGATTTATCAAGTTGGTGTGAGTGTGAGAACTACGCTGTCATATTTAGCTACTCTCAGTAGTCACTTAAAAATAGATGAACATCATGTACAAGAGAGTAATGATAATACTGATTTACATTGTGCTGCTTTTCATGGTAACTTAGAAGTAGTTCAAGCTCTATTAGATAAAGATGCTGATATTGAGGCAAAAAACAACAATGGCGATACTGCTTTGCATCTTGCTTCTGAAATGGGCCACTTAGGAGTAGTTCAGTACTTTATAGACGAAAAAGGAATTGATATTAACCAAGAGAACGATGATAATGAAACTCCTTTGCATATAGCTGCTAGAGAGGACCGCTTAGAAGTAGTTCAATTTCTATTAGAAAAGGGTGCTAGTTTTGAAGCACGAAACAACGAAAACTGTACTGCTTTGCATTGTGCTGCTAGCGGTGGCAATTTAGAAGTAGTTTTACTTCTATTAGAAAAAGGGGCTAACGTTACCGCGTTGATGATAAACCTTGATACTACTTTGCATTGTGCTGCTAAAGGTGGCAACTTAGAAGTAGTTCAAGCTTTATTAGGCAAAGTGGCTAATATTAATGCACAAAACAGTTATAGAGATACTGCTTTGCATATTGCTGCTGGATTTGGTCATTTCGAAGTAGTTCAATTTCTGTTAGAAAAGGGTGCTAGTTTTGAAACACGAAACAACGAAGGCTGTACTGCTTTGCATATTGCTGCTGAAACTGGTCACTTAGAAGTAGTTCAAGCTCTGTTAGAAAAAGGAGCTAACATTGAAGCAAAAAGCAAAAATGGCAGTACTGCGTTGCATGAAGCTGCTAGAATGGGTCGCTCAGACATAGTTCAATATCTTGTAGAGGAAAAAAAGGCTACTATTGACGTAAAGGACGTTGATTGTAATACCCCCCTGGATTTAGCTGATAGAAACGGCCACAAAAATATAGTTGAGTATCTTAATTTTCAAGAAAAGAAGCATTCTGAAACTTCAAAAGCAATAAAGACTAGTTTCTCTGTAGGTGTAATAGCCATGTTGACAGTAACTATGGGATGTATTGTTACTCATGTTAGTTTATCAATATTAGTTATTGCTGCATTGATAGTTGGAGCCATTGCTGGTGGCATGACATATGCAGTATTAAAGCCTAGTACTAAGCTAAGTGAATATGAAGTAGAGGGACAAAGTTTACCAGAAATCGATAACATCTTAAGAGCAAATGTTACATAGCTCTTGTTTTTTTATGTCAAGTATATAACAATAAAACATGAGGTTTTAAATCGAGGTAGAGTTATGAATTTTGACAATTTGGAAGAAATACTAGCTTTTATTGATGCTAACGTTGGTTTAAATGATAGTAATGTAGTTGGGGAAATAGAAGAGAAGTTAAAACAAGTAGATACATCTGGCCTATTACAGCTTGCTGTTTTGAAAAACAATAAACGAATAGTGGAGGCTCTTATACAAAAAGGGGCTGATGTTAATGGAATGGATATATACAATCGTGATCCATTATATTATGCTATCTTACATGGAAATACACGAATGGTAGAGGTCCTGATAAAAAATGGGGCAAGTGTTAGAAAGAAATATAATGATGGAAGTACTCCTTTGCATCATGCTATCTTGGGTAACAGAACAAAAATAGTAGAGCACCTAATAAACAATGGGGCTGATCTTAATGCAGTAGATGAGAAAGGTAGGACTCCATTATACTTAGCTGGTCGAAATACAAAAATGATCTCAATTCTTATGAAGAATGGAGCATGTCCCTTACTGGAAAATAGAAATGTTGAATTTTTGAAGTATTTAATTGCACTCATTAAAGATGGTGATATAGATAATTTGGAGAAGAGAGAAGCGAAACAGAAAGAAGAGCAAGTAGATGATGAATATGAATCACTTAAATACTCATTGCTGCTTAGTGATAACAGCTCTTTGATCTCTATTATAAAAAGGGAAGAATTTAATAATTTAATATCTGAGTGGTCTTCAGGTGCACCTGACTTAAAAGAGGGCCAAAAAAATTTGAATAAGGCGCTGTTAAGTCTCCTAAAAGACTTTCCATTTTGTAACATTACAAGGTTTGAGAATTTTTTACAAGACAACAAAAGTAATGATGATCTAAGGGTTGTTCTCAATCTTCAAAGAGGAAAGTCCAAGTTGACAATACTGCATGCAATACAAAGTATGGAGCATTTGGCAGTAGAAAAAGATATGGCCTGGGCAGTTGGAGCATTTATAACTTTACTTTTAAAAGCTGGAGCTGACCCCAACATAGTTGACAGTGAAGGGCAAACACCTTTGCACTATGCTGCTTATTATAATACTTTAAATATACCTTTACTTCTGAACAAAGGAGCACGTAATCAACCTGACAAACAAGGGAAAACTCCTCTAGATATTGTAGTTATTAACAAAAAACCTTTTGAAGTGAATATTTTAGAACAAATCTTTTTAACTCAGGAGCAAATGAGAGCAAAAAGCCATTTAGAAAATATTTGCGGTCATAGCCTTGACACTAATCAACTAAGAGAGTTTTTAAATCAGCACAGAGGAAATGAAGGTCTTAAAGAGATTTTAAATCTTCGTGATTGCAAAGGAAAGTCTCGTATTTTTCAAAAGATTAGAGATGCTTGTTATGGTGATAAAATTCGTTTTAAAGAAGCAGAAAGGTTACTGTTAGAAGCAGGAGCAATTGATTACAAAGGATGGCAGGACAAAGAACATTTACCTAAAGCTTCCACTTTATGGGACATTTTAATATTAAACCAACGGGAAGAATTGAAAACTTTTTTAGATATGGCCAGTGCAGCCGAAAACATGAACGAGTTAGAGCAAGTTGTAAAAAGAGCTATAGAAGCAGGAGTAATGCTGAACTTTGCTGTGTCAGGAAGTTTATATGACAAGAAATATGAGAGTAAATATGGCTTTGCAGATTGTGTAATAAGAAAAATTAGTGAATTAAAAAAGAACTCTAAAATTGCAAGTGATGTAGAGGTTGCCAGTCGTATAGTATGTAACTTAGTATCAAAAGGAGTAGTACTACATACTATAAGCAGCATCCTTGTCATTGATGAACTAGAAGAGTTTAAAAGCCACAAAGCTAATATGGTAAAAGCCTATGAAAGTTATGCAAAGCGTAGTTTGAAATTTATGGAAATTGTTAAAAGTGCAACTACTGGCAAGGTGAAAAATGTAAAAGTGGATAACTCTATTCTCTATTTGGAATATTCAGAAAATAGTGTAGTTGAGGTTGCGAAAATCATAAATGAAGCAAATTTAACTCATGGAAGTATAGAATATAGAAGAGATGTAATAGCAATCGGTGAAAGTGAGGTAGAAATTATAACGAAAGATGGGATAAGAAATTATACTAACCTTACGGGCAATATAGTACTGACTTTCCATACTAGTTTAGGAGAATTAGAAGTTAGATTATATCCTGATGAGAACAATAAAAAATTGATAAGAGTAGAGGTGAGTGAAGAAGATCTATTTAAAGAAATAGCAAATCATGAAGAAATAGGGCAAAATTGCTTATTGGGGGGTTTATCGGTTATTAAAGCTATAGATCGAGGTGTTTTTGCTAGATCTGATGGATTAATGCGTCCTGAAGTAGTAAGCGAGTCTAACAACAAATGGACAGAACGTGAAGAGTTAAGAAGGGATTCTATGGAGGAAGTTGCTAGAAGGCATAAGTTATTACAAGATTTACGTAATATTGAATCTAGTATTGTTAAAAAGGAGAAGAGCTTTGACATAAAAACTCATCTGATAGATATCTTTAAAACTCTGTCTAGGTTATCTGGAGAAAAAGAGAATATTTCTAAAATAGATTTAGTTAACGCGGCAGAAAGAGAGAGTAAAAGATTGGGACTAGAAGGTAGATACAATTGGGATGGGATTTTTAATTTAGAGAAAGAATTTACTGAAAAGGCAGAAAAACAATGTGATAAAGAGCAAAAATCAAACATACCTGATGATTTTTATGTAGGGCATGCAATCAATAATGGAAGCTGTTTTTTTGATTCATTCAGACAAAGTCTAGAACAACAGAAGGGAATCAAAGTCACTGTAGGGCAGTTAAGGAATGAGTGTAAGAGGTTTGCGCAAGACAATCCTCCAGAGTGGTTTATAAGTAAAGTTCGCAATGACTTTGATGAGGTTGAAGGTAAGTTCGTAAATCGTGGAATTACGTGTGACCAATATATCAATAGCATTGGAAAGAATGAATTTTGGGGACGTTCCGATATCGAGGGCAGAGTACTTTGTGGTAAGTATGGTGTGAAATTGCATGTTGCAGAGAGTAACCGATTGCACACTATTGATAAGCAACAAGATCCGTTCTTGCATCAGTTAATAGATAGCTCAGGATCAAAAGCAGGTAAGATAGATTATAGTCACAATAGTGTCCTACATATGATAAATGGAGGCCATGATCATTTTCAACCCTTACTTTATAGAAATAAGGCCTTGGCAAAACAAACGCAAGAACAAAAAGATTCCTTATGCTATTCAAGCTTGCCAAGCTGTAGTATGGATGAGTTAAAGATAGAAAAAGCATCTCATCAACAGAAGGCACTGCTTGTAAGTAGACCATAGCTTTGTATATGATTTGTTACACAGCAATGATGGGAGAAGTTTATTTAGTAAGTTGAAAAAGAAACTATTTTATTTAAAAAGTTTACTTAATGTTTATGGATTTTCAAGTACACTCTCAGATTCAAAAGGGGCTATAGATTGCTCGACATGTACTATTTCCTGGAGTTGTGTGCTGAAGTTTAGAGTATTGCCTTTTTTGATGTTTAAAGAATTTTCCTCTAAATCTACTATTACAATATGCAGCTAAAATTGGATACATCTTCTACCATTGTTGCACCTAATATGCTAAAATCTTCATCACTTATATTGATTTTCTACATAATTGATTTTGTAACATTTATTTGCTCTTCTATATCAATTTCAACATCTTTTTGTGTGGCCCTTTGTAGTAGCTCCTTTTGCAATAACCTTTTTTAATTTTCTGGCACATACTTTTTTCGATGTTTTTTCATATTGTTATTTTTATAAACGTTACGACGCTGAGCCGTAAAATTTCTCCCTTTGCTCACTCCATAGCATCGGTATTTCTCTCAAATCAGCTAGCTTCAAGGCTCTTGGCTGTCTCCCATTTACTATGTCTTCTTTAATCTTTGGTGCTAAATAGTTCAACCTCAAAATTTGCTGTATACGTCTTGTACCTATATTAATTTTGGCACTCAGCTCTTTCACACTTTCGTATTTTCCTTCCTCCAGTTGCCGTTTCCACAGGTGGGCTCTTACCACTGCTTTGAGTAACGCATTATTTGTTTTTCCTTCTGGTTCTACTACTGTGCATTTATTTCCTTTCTTTTTTAACCACATTGGTATAAATTCCACCTCATCCTCTGAACTCATTTCTATTCCATCTTCTTTTACCATTACTCCCTTTATTAATTTTTTCACCATTTCTTTCTGTTCTCTGAAACTTAAATTTTTCCATTCTTCCGCTTTTTCTTGCCAATTTTTGTATAGGTGCTCTGCTCTCTTCATTACTTCTTTTTCTACTTCTCCTGCTACTATATTCCGACTCTTTGACGCACAGCTTTTTCCAACTAAATGATTGTTGCATATGTAATATCTATACCTTTTATTCTCTTTTTTTGCGTACGTCAGCGTCATATTTGCATCACAGCTCTTGCACTTAATTATTCCCCTAAGCAACGCTTCCTCATATTTTGCTTTTCTATATGGCTGATCCTTTATCAATTCCTGCGCTTTTTGCCATTTTTCCTCTTTTATTATTGCTTCATGCTTTCCCTCATACTCTTTCTCATAATGCCGTATTTTTCCCATATATATTGGATTTGTTATTATTCTTCTCACCGTGGCCTTTTTAAAGATATCTGATTTTGTTCTGTAACCTTGGCTATTTAACTCCCTTGCCAACTCTGCCATTGATCTCAGCTCCAAATATCTTTCAAATATATGTTTCACTGTTTTCGCTTCTTTCTCATTTATTATTAATTCTTTATCTTTTACATCATACCCTAGCGGTAAAGTTCCACCCATCCACAATCCCTGCTCCTTTGATGTTGCTATTTTGTTTTTTACTCTCTCTACTATCATTTCTCTTTCTAGTTGTGCTGCTCCTGACAATACTGTTTGTACAAATTTTCCCATTGGCGTATTATTGTCAAATATCTGTGTTACTGCTACAAAATTTACTCTATGTCTTCTAAAAAATGATGTTACTTCGATGCTGTCTTTTGTTTCTCTTGATAGTCTGTCTAGTGTGTACACTACTACACAATCTACTTCTCCTTTTTTTACATCTTCAAACAATTCCTTTATCGCTGGTCTTTCTAAGTTCTTTCCTGAGAAACCTCCATCGTCGTACCTTTTGGCCAATGCTACCCAGCCTTCTCTGCTCTTTATGTACTTCTCACATGCTACTCGCTGCGCATCAAGACTGTTAAACTTTTGTTCTAGACCGTCTTCATTTGACTTTCTCGTATATATTCCACATCTTATCCCTTTACACATTTTCCCTTCTCTTTTGATCACGCAAACCAAATAGGAGCGGCCCATTGTAACTCATTCCCATTATTTTTCCGGCTACTGCTGACAATGACGTGAAAAATTCTTCTCTGTAGATTAAACCCTTATCTGTTACCATTACTGCATGCGTCTCTTCCCCTCTCTCTAGTATTAATTCTGTCCCTTCTACTGGTAATTTATCGCTACTTATTCTTTTTCCCTTCTCTAGTCGATCTGCCAGATGCTCTAGTCTTTTTGTCCCCTTTCTTGACATTTCTCCATACGCTTTTTCCTGTATTCTATAAGCTAATCTTGGTATCAGATATTTCTTTGAGTATCTAGGTGCTTCTTCCTCATATACCTTCTTCCATATTTTTCTCAGTTCTGCCAACGCTTTTTTCTCTAAATTCATTACTTTCTTTTCTGTTTCTTCCTCCATATTTTTAGCCTCTCATAAATAGCTTTTCAATCCTGTCTGTTTCTTTCTTTAATACCTCGGTTATCTCTTTACTATTTTTCGCATAATCCATTGCTATCATTCCGAACTTATCTTCTTGCTCTATTTCTGCTCCTGCTTCCACTAACTCTTTTACTATTTCTACTTTCCCCACCATACATGCAAGGTGCAATGGAGTGCATTTATTTTCATATTCTTTCGCATTTACATTCCCTCCTGATTTTATTAATTCTCTCACGGTTTCTAGATATTTCTCCGTTACCGCTAAGTGCAGTGCTGTGTATCCTTCTACATCTGCTGCATTCACATTCGCTCCTTTTTCGATTAATAACCTCACTGTTTTTGCGTCTACTGCATAATGTAGAACTGTTCTTCCATTCTCGTCTCTTTCATAAATATTTTTACTTGAGTTCTCTAATAGTGACTCCTCTTTTTCTTTTTTACTCATAATCTACCTCACCTTTTCTTTAAATTTTAACCCCTCTTTTAGGCCTTCTTTCTCACCACCTCATCTATCATTTCGTTCACTTGGCTCATTATCTTGCTTGCTAAATTTTGACATTCTTTCTTTATTAGCGATTTGTCTCTCTTCCTTATTTCTCCTATCTCTATTATTTTTAGCTCCGGCATGTAGCTTCCATTCAACATGTCTGCTATTTCTCCCACTAGCCCCTCTATTCCATAGCACGTCAGTTCTCTACTTTTTGTTATTCCTCCTTGTTCTCTCAGAAACTTACTCGCCTTTCCATTCTCTTCGCTATTCCATGAACAATACTTTTCACTTTCCCAGATGTAATACATTGGTGTTGCGCCATATTTATTCAGTTGATTAACCTCAGCCCCTGCCTTTACCAGCTCTTTTATTATTTCAACTCCTGCTCCTCCCATTTTACACGCAGAGTGCAATGGCGTACATCCGGCGATGTATTGAGTGGCATTTACTTCTGCTCCTTCCCTTAGCAGCACTTTTACATTTTCTAAGCTTTTTGCGAATACTGCACAGTGCAGAGGTGTATAACCATTTTTATCTCTTGCATTGATCTCTGCTCCTTTTTTTATTAAGAACCTCACTGTTTTGTAATCAGAGATTTCTACTGCTTGGTGTAATATCGTCTCTCCTTCTTCATTTCTTTTATTAATGTTTTTACTTGATACTTCTTTAAAAAACTTACTAAAAGATTCTTTGCTAAACTTCATACTTACCTCACAAAATTAGCTTTTCTAGCGCCAGATAAATTTCTTATATTTACCTGCTACTATTCAAGTCATGTCCTTTTTAGCATGAGAAAGCAAGTCTTTTTCTTTTTATTTCATACACTTTTACCTATTATTAATATAATATATGAGGATCTAAATATAAGTACTTAACTTATTACACATATTGCTTGACTATCTTTCCAACTTCTGTGCAAATGTCGATGTTCGTGCCATTTCAGTACTCCTGGGTAAAACACTAAAATGTAATTTTCTAATTCGTGTATTGAGTCTTTCTGCTCTGAATCTAAATCGTTCTCATACCTAATATTGTGTTCTGCTATAACGTATTCTACTATTTTTTGGTCAATGAAGTTCTTTGTTTGATAAAAATGAGTAACGCCAAATCTTTCTAAAATTGGTTTGTGTTTTAAATTCCAACGTTGCCCTGAAAGTTTATCGTTTCCCAATACAAATTTATTCCCTCTTTCCTCTACACTACCAACTGGAAAACATGCGTTTATTTCTCCTAAATTCCAACTGTTGTAAGTTAAAAATATGATATAAAGGAGATAAGAGGGAAGATAACCCTACTCACTATAGGAATAGAGTTATCACGGGCGTGTGCGACCGACCAACTGTTGGTATTATAACCGTTCGGATCAAGGTACACTAGCCCATCTCTCGATACGTTTGAATAGTTGCATGGGACATATGTATGCACCCGTTTACAATCTTAAATTAATTAAAACTAATCGAGGTTATTATGATTACATCTTATCAAAATTTTATTGGCATTGATATCGGAAAATTTAAAAATGTTGTTGCAGTTCACAAACAGAAGAACGCTGTCGAATTCGACAATGATACTGCTGGCTGGCAACAATTGTTTCAAGATTTTTCAAATATCTTACCTAATTCTTTAGTAACTCTGGAAAACACTGGAAAATATGAGCTTGGCTTAGCACATTTTCTTGTTGATAAAGATATTGCTGTACATCGAGCTAATACTCGCAAAGTAAAAAGCTTTGTTCTATCTCATGGAACTTTAGCAAAGTCTGATCAATCAGATGCAAGAGCCCTTGCTCAGTATGGGTTTGAACGCTATAGTACTCTATCTCTATTTGCACCTATGTCAAAAGAACAAACAACCTTAGTTGCACTTTGTCAACGTCGTGATGACATTACAAAAATGAGAGCTCAAGAGAAATCTAGGCTTGCAGCACCTGAAAACGACCATATAAAAGAAAGCTGTCAGAAAACTATTGAATTCTTTAATAGCCAGATAGATGAGCTCAACAATACCATACAAAAAATTATTGATGAGAATCCAGAGTTACAAAAGCGCCAAAAAATCCTTAAAACAGTTCCAGGAATAGGTGCAAAATTATCTCAAGATTTTCTGTGTCTAATGCCAGAACTTGGTTATGTAAGTAGGGGAGAAATTGCAAGTCTTGCTGGAGTTGCACCTCATCCGAAAGAAAGTGGTAAAACTATTGGTTATCGCAGAATAAGTGGTGGCAGAAGCAACGTTCGTAAAAAGCTTTTTACAGCTGCGATGTCTGCTTCAAGGTCTAAGTCTGCGCTTGGTGCCTTCTATTCAAGGCTTGTTGGTAAAGGTAAAAAGAAGATGGTGGCTATGACAGCTCTAATGCGTAAAATCATAGTAATTGCCAATGCGAGGCTTAAAGAAGCAGTCAATGTGAATTAAAAAAATCTGCATAGAAAATAGGTTAACGAATATGTGCGTCTACACACATTTAAAGCACATATTCGTTAACCATAAGATCTAAGCAGTAACTGTTGTTTGATACAAAATTTTTCTATGATTAAGTTAGGGTTTTTATTGTCAAAAATGCACTTTTTACTCGAATAAAAAACAAAATTACAAACAAAAGTTGTAATGAAACTAAATTCAAAAAATTTTAAAAAACATAGTTGATCCGATAATACTATCTGTGCTTTTGCAAACTTTATTTCTGGCAATAAGCTCTGTGGTAGTGGATGTAGTGCTTTTGAGTTATACCACTGATGATTTCTTTCATAGATGCCTTTGTAATCCTTCGTGTGAGGCTCTGTTTCTCCAAGTACTGCTACATCTAACCGATATATATCATTACTAAATGCTTGTTCATAATGGTTACGTAGATAACTCTCTATAACCTTAATTGATGTACCACTAAACCTGAAAAAATTTACTCTTCCAAACGATAATACTGGTCCGTCTTTTTCAATTTTTATCCCTGAGTAATCCGATAACAAACTTCCAAATAAACTTTCATCTAAAATAAATCTGCTAATATTATAGTGATCATGGCTTTGTTGCATAGCACTGATAGGCATGTAAATCACAATGAACTTACGCAGCTAATTTAAATTTAGCCATACCAATATCAGTAAATTTGTTCAGTAAGTAGCACTTAATTAACAGCTCTTTTTCACGATTTACCTCTGATTTATTTTTCAAGCCAAACCCAAATATTTGCTTCAACCTATAGAAAAAGACTTCAATATAAGACCGTGCTCCATACTTAACTTTTTTCTTCCATTCATTAATACCATCTTCATAATTCTCATATGACCTAATTCTACTAATATACTTGTTTCTTTCTGATAAGTAGTCAGCTAAACAAATTTTAGTATCCTTCCTAGGGCGAATAATAGGCACAATATTGTATTTTCTGCATTCTTTATACACACTTTTTATATCATAAGCCGCATCTGCTCGAATAGAACAAATGTTATATTTATCACTGACTTCTTCTAACATATCGCAGACCGGCAAATAGTCTACAGCAACACCACTAGTGTAGTTCATGCTTATTGCTTTCTTATCATTTATGTTTAAAATAACATGTAATTTTCTTACTTGACCATAACCACTGTATTTTCTTTTTCGAATATTAAGCTTACTATGCCCACCGTTATTATTGTAGATACTAACTCTAGTGCTATCTACGGCAATTTCAACATTTTCCAGATCATCTTTATTGCTTCTATGGTCATCAATCTTCAAATTAAGCTTTTTAAATCTTCTGGAAGCTTGTGTATAGCTGATAATCTTAAGTTTTTTGCCTATTTGTACCATATAACCTTTTACAAAACCTACAGCTTGTCTCAAGCCAATTCTAAAAAGATGAACTATTATGTGTATTAAAATTACAACTTTATCACTATAAGTGTTATTGCCACCTGCAACTTTTGGACTATTTTCATACCAATTTTCTATGGCTTGATTAACAAAATGAAAAACATTTCCTCTTTTTTTTAGAAACTCATTATATTCTCTTTGGTTACTTACTCTCATTTTTTGTGGCATAAGTTATACTTGTTTGAAAAATGCCTATTTTACAACAAAATGCGTTAGTAACCATAAGCTTTTCTCCTTACAATAACCTCAACCAACACTAGCTATGCAACAAAGCCAGTGATCATTGAAAATCCTCATTAGTCGCGATCTTACGGGCAATGATAGCTTTGCTAGCTCTACTACTGCATCTACAAAAAAGTCATTTGGAACATCCCTTATCCCTATCTGCAATTCAAAAAAGTGCTTACCAGGTGGTTCTTCGATAATTGTAATATCTTCTATATTTGCCCATTTTAGCGCTATTTTTAGTGATGCAGGTGTTCCTCTTAAACGCTGAAATTCTACCCCTTCTTTTATCGCTCTTCTTTTCTCTTTTGCCCAACGCAGTATCTCTTCTAAACCATATTCTTCTATTATCCATGGTAATACTTTTTCCCCTGGACTAAATTTAAACCCTCTGATACAGTTTGGATCAACTTTGTAATCTATCGCATCTACTAGCGCTTTCTCCTGTTTTGTTGCATTTGGTGGCAATAACATTACTCAATCTTTAAATTTCTCAAATTTGCACATTCATTTCCCAGAACCACAACATCCTCTTTTGGCTCGATTAATTCTACGTTTTCTACACCATCTACAAATAAATTCGCTATTATCCAAGATCTTGTTACACTCCACCCTAATCTTTTTGCTAATTCAAACTTCTTAATAAACTGCTTCTTGATTTCTTCCTCTGATATTACAGGACTTATGCTCATTCTGCTGTGAATATCTATTTCCGTAATATTGCAACCAATTACTGTTATTGTATCTGCTAAAACCCTTATATCATCTCTAGTAACCTGCTTTTTTACAATTTTAAGTAGCTCTTCTAACGCTATGCCAGTTGTGGATAATTGTGTTGATAAGATTGAAATTTGTACTTTTCCTGGTATAGGTGATTCTACTAGCGCATCCTTTACTCTTCTATCTGCCGAAAGTGCATGATATTTATAATATTCCTTACTTCCTCCTGTTGACCAACCTGCTATTTTTGCTTTTACCCTCTTTCTAAATCTTTCATCCTCTTCTTCTTTTTCTCTCTCTACTCCATAAAACTCAGCCAAATTATCAACTGTCGCAAATTTAAGTAAGTTACTCTTTACTGCTTCATTTATTCTTTCTCTAAGCAAAAGTTCTCGCCATGCTGCTACTTCTAATACCTTCATTGCTGGATCACTTTCTACCAATCCTGTAAAACTTGCATCTCGCTTTACTAACTCTTCCTTCATTCTCGAAAATATTTCCTCATATCTTAGTTTTTCAATAATATTAGATGTTTGCATTTCTAAACAACTACTCCACTAATATTTATGAACTTGCCTTCTGAAAGATAGACACCTTCTAAATTCAATGTTACTCTCCCTTCTTTTACTCCTTCAACTTTTACTTTTTCTAACTTAAATCTCTTTTCCCATTTTTCCAAAGCTTCTGCAGTTGCTGCGTAAATTTCTAGTGTTAAATCACGATTAACTGGCTTATCCACTAATTCAAATAATCTTGAGCCATAATCTCTCCTCATTATTCTACTGTTAATAGGAGTGGTCAGTATATCAATTATCGACTGCTTTAAGTGCTCTATTCCTTCTAACGTCTTTCCTGTTTTAGCATCCATTCCTCTCATATATTTTTCATGGCTCTGACTTAATACTTGCATGTTTTTCACGTGCTATAGCAATAGCCTTTCTCAACTTCTTTTCAAGAATTTCTTTAGAAGGAAGCTGTGTTAAATACTGTGCAACATGAATATTAGAGCCTTCGAGTTCAAGATATTCTATATCCTCTTGATCCTTATCAGCACATAAAATAATCCCTAACGGTTTTTCTTCACCTGCTTTTCGTTCATTTTTATCTAACCAATTTAAATACCATTCCATCTGTCCTTTATAAGCTGGTTCAAAGCGACCTATTTTTAGTTCTATTGCTATAAGGCGTTTTAATCCTCTGTGAAAAAATAGCAGGTCCAAATACCTGTCAGTTGTTTTAGTACTCATCCTTTTTTGACGTGTTACAAAACAAAAATCATTTCCAAACTCTTGTAAAAACTTTGTCAATTCATCCAAGATTGTATTTTCTAGATCAGTCTCACTATAACTTGATGGCAATTCCATGAAGCTAAGGAAGTATGGGTCATGAAAAATGAATTCTGGTGCTAACTTTTCTTCACGTAAATTTTTTATACTCCTTCTTATGAAATCTTCAGGTTTTTTTGCTAGTGCTGTACGTTCATACAACATAGTATCGATTTTACTACGTAGTGCCCTAACACTCCACCTTTCAATACGACACATTTCTATATAATAATTACGCTTCAGCTCATCAGAAATTGCAATAATTTCTACAAAATGTGACCAACTCAATTGTTGTGACAGTGTCGCGACAATTTCTTGATCAGAAAAGAATTTAGAAAATTGCACCATACGAAATAATGACGCTCTATCAAAACCACGTCCATATTTAATCTGAAGTTCTTTTGCAAGTTGGGAGATGATTTGCTTCCCATAATCTGCACGTTTGTGCTTTAGAATATCTTGATCAATTCTAGAGCCAATTTCCCAGTTTAACAATACTAGAGTAGAATTGAATTGAACAGAAAGATGATTTTTTGCTCTATCTATTAAATTACTAATGTCTCCTAATAGGCTAGTAGTTATATCCATATTCATAACTTTATTTTTGATAAGTATAGCATATTTTATCCTGAAAAAATGTTACTGCTACCACTGATCACCTTGGAACCACAAGAAACCATATCACCAACTCTTCCCACTCCAAACCCATTTGCAAACACTGTTTTTGATCCTTCAGTTAATACTCTACCTTCTGTAAAATTATCTCCTTTTCGGCAAACTGGCTTACCATTTACAAAAACATTGTTACTGCCACTAACACAAAAATGTAGTGTTGCTTCTGCACAATGATCTCCTACTCGCACAACCGATTTATTCATTTAATTAAGGTTTATTTTATCTGCCTTCAATTTTATTCCACTTTTTGTCATTTCTATACTCGATTCCCCAGCCTTCAGTGTTATTTTGTCCACTACTTCAATCTCTAAATGATGTTTTTCCTTATCACATGTAAACTTCGTCCCATCTTGAAACTTTATACTATTTATTTCTTTTTTATTTTCTAGTGCAGGGTACTTTTCCTGATATATTCCTGGTAATACTACTCCTAATGATAGTTCACCAAGAGGAGAAAATACCACAACTTGTTCATCAATATCTGGCGGAGACCAATCTCTATCTTTTCCTGCTTTGCTTGTTATCCATGGCAGATAATCTGTTACAATATCTCCTATTTTCACTCTTACTTTTGCTTTTTCATAGTCTATTTCTTTAACTAGGCCTATACGAATGATATTCGCTACTTTTCTATTTAGCTCTGAAATTGCAAAACTATGGTCTAACATGCACTTCACCTATCTCAATAACATGTGGCATTATGCCAGTTGACCATACTGATTTACCCGCATGCACTTCATGAGTCCACTCCACTAACCACACTAAATACGCATCCAATTCTGGCCTAAATCCGTCAATTTCCGCAGAGATAAATTCTCCTGGTGAAACACTCTTCACGTTCCAAGTATTTTTATTTACTACTCTTGCTACTTCTGTAGCTAATGTTCTAACAACTACCGAGGAATCCTCGACTGTTCCATCAACTACAACCCTTGCTTCAAATCTTGCTTTTAGCGCTAATTCTTCTGTTCCAGGATCTTTTCCCGATTCTAAACTCACAAGCTCTACAAATACCGCTGGCGCTAATAATTCTTTTCTTATTGCTGGATAAATTTCACATGTCTGTATAGACGGTATTTCTTTCTTCAGTGTGGTGCAAATTGTTTGATGTAAATCTGTCCAGAACTTTGTCATGCATATAATTTAACTCATGTAATGTATAAAATATTTTTCAAATACCTTTTCAACTTCATAATTAACAAGATTCCCTATTATCCTTGAAGCCTCAGGTTCTAATGGCAACTTAACTTCCTTTATTGGCAATGCTGCCCTTCCTTCACGTTTAAACATACCGCTATTTCCTTTTGGCATAACTGCTGCAAATCCTCCTATAAACTCATGCTTTCCTACTTTCGATTCTCTTCTTGTTTTTTGTATTTTGCCAATTGCCGATGCTCTAATGTCATAGAGATTTGCTCTAATTAACACTTCTAATCTGCTAGTTTTCGCCTTAAAAATTCTTAATCTCTTTCTTATCAAACTTAATTTTATCTTCTTTTCCTCACTGATTTCCTTAGCTGTTTTTGATTTTAGCCATATTGCTGTTTTGTTTAATGCTCTCACTGTCGCTTTTTCCACTTTTTTCCTTTCAGTATCTATACTTTGTACAATACTACCGGTGTTAATACGCATTTATACTCCTGACGCTCGAATTTTCCATACCATTCCTGAATTATCTTGCAGCGGTGAAGAATATACTTTATATTTACGGTCACCTATAACAAAAATATCTCCTACAATTGGCTGCAGTACATCAAACGCACTTACTTCCAACACTAAAGTTTCTCCTACAAATTGCCCTTCACCAATCTCGTATAATTTATCTGGCTCTTGCTTTAATACTTGTACCATGTACGCCTTATTTTTCGACTTATACAAAGCTAACTCTCCTAAATGGGCAAAACAATCTTTAAATAATCTCTTTATATTTTCCTGCATACCATTTTTTCTAAAAGTCTTTACATATTATTTTAAACATATTGCATATCTTATATTTTTATGGTATATTTTTATGGTCATAAATAGAGTTTTCTATGTGGGGACCCTACTATGTTGTTACTATTTTCGCTAAAACGGCCGGACGATGGCACATTGGCAGAGGATTTGACTGCGTATGTAAATCAGTTCCTCTATCAAATCTCCTTGGTTCTTGTTTTGCATAAAGTGATTTTCCTAGTGTATTTACTGTCTCATTAAAATCTGCTGGTGCAAAATATGTTGTAAATGTGCTTGCTGTTCCTAGTGGAAAACAGTGCCCTGTATCTCTTTCTATAAATCTTCTCACGGTTCCTTCAGGATCAGTTGCTTGTCCTCTATATTCCTCAAACGTTATTCCACAGAACGTAAATCCTGATCTCATATCGTTTCTCAGCGCTGCTCCTTCCTGCCATCTCTCATATGCTTCTTTCACTTTAGTATGAGAAGTAAGTGCATCAAAAAACTCAGGGCTTACTAAAGCATGAATTCCAGTCATATATTCACCACTTAAGTTATCCTCAATATGCCGCAATACTTCCAGACACTTACGTTTTACATCTGTTGTTGCTGTTCCCAGTGCAAAATTTACTACTTTTGGTGTTATTTCAAATTCGTTGTACAGATTTAATAATTCTGACCCATCAGCATCTAAAATTATTCCTTTCAGCGCTCCCATTCGCAAATGCTCCAACGTTATTGCATGTTTGTTCCTCATCAATTGCAAATGATCAGTTATTACATCTGCAAGCGCTTTAAGTTCACTCTCTGATCCAAATGCCCTTATTCCTTGTACTTCCTCTGGTAACACTACATCATCATGTGGAATATGCGGAATCGTAAATGTTCTTACCTTTCTTTTGCCACGTTTTCCTACTGTTGCTGGTGCTCCGGGTAACTGCGTTGGTAGTAAACTTAATACTCCGTTTTGCTCTTCTATGGTAATATGTCTAAATCTTACTGACCTATTTGGAAATAAATTTAGATTTTCAACTCGTCCATAATTTATCGGCAATATATTTATCGCATTTGTTAGTGCCGTCATGCTAAATGCTGTATTTTTAAATGGATTTTGCATTTTTTCTTTTCCCCCTTTGTGTTTTTTATTGTTTAATATAGCTTTAGACTGCTTTACGGATAATGATCCCTCGTCCTTCAAGTTGCTTTATTGCTGCAGCTTTTTGCTCTTCAGTGATACCTGCTGGCCATACAACTGCATGATCTGCTAGCATTGCACCACGAGCAATAATTACTCCTTTACTATTTTCCTTTGCGTTTACATCGCTTGCTATCACTCCTATCGCCGTTTGTGTACCATCTGTGGCAGTTGGATTGATTATCCTAATCATGTTGTCTTTATCACGACTAACAACTGTTCCTAGCTTCAGATTTTGCCCCTTGGCTACTGTTATCTGATCTCTTGAATATAGACTTGATGCTTCATACTTTAATAGGTCACCAAGGTTATTTTGTTCAGTTATACTTGTCATACCTTTTTCTCTCCTTTTTTTATTTTTTTACCGCCGCGTTTACAATTGCTATACACCGCGGTTATTACCTTATAATTAGCCATTATGGCGCATTTTGAACACTTGTTTACCACAGAGCACTATATACGGCGGTTATAAAATTTAAATGCACCGACTTTTCGCTACCTGCATCATCAACTCTTCCGGAGAATTCTGTGGTATTGCACTCAGTATCTCTGTCTTTTTCGTTCGCTCTGCAAGTAACTCCATTAAAACTTCCCTTGCTTGCTCAATACTTACGCCCTGTTCAATAAATTCTCCTATCTTTTCTGGCATCTTTGATACATTACATAATCTTATTATCTCTAAAATTTCTCTACGACAGTTCTCGTAGCCTTCCTCAGTTAACTCATTAGTTGTCATACTAACACTCCTACTTTTATGATTATTGATAAATTCAAAAAATGTTGTAACTCCATCTGCAAGACCTATTTCTACTGCTTTCTCGCCAAAATATAGACCTGCTTCTGTTGATCGAATCTTTTCAATTGAAAGACCTCTGTTTCTTGCTATTAGCTGCAAAAACATTTCATATAGTCTTCCTACTTCTTTTTGTAAGCTTTCTAAACTTTCAGACGTCATTGGCTCATGCGGATTTAAATCATTCTTCCGACTACCAGCAAATATTGTGGTATATTTTATTCCCTGTTTTTCGTCAAATCCACTTTGATCTATATGACTTGCTATTACTCCTATACTCCCAATTCCTGAAGTGCGGGTGAGAAAAATCTTTTCAGCGCTAGAGGCTATAGCATATGCAGCAGAGTATGCATCATCATTTGCTATCGCTATTATCCTCTTTTTTGCTCTTGATTCATAAATAAAATCAGCTAGGTCAAAGACACCGTTTACTTCCCCTCCTGGACTGTCTATGTCAAGTAGAATCGTCTCTATGCTTTTATCTTCTAAAGCACTCTCTATCTCTTCATGAATATTTTCATACGAAGTCATGTCTAAAATATGATCAAAAGCTTCTGTTTTTTTTGTCAAAACTCCATAAATACGTATTATTGCTATTCCTTTTGGATTTATATGAAAATGCTTTAAATTCTTAAAGATAGGTTGTTTGCTGTTATATAATGATAGTAGTTCAAAACTTCTTCTCTCTACCATTATTGGTTTATTTATCCACATCACTTTCCTCCCCTTATTGTATTTTATGGCACATTAACGTCACAATCGAAACAAAGTCCAAAAGAATTAGCACGCTTTTGATCTTCTGCTATTTCTTGATCAATTTCTTCTACATCATAACCCATTTCTGATACTACTTCCGATCGACTCTTAAATCCATTCCTTACTGCCATTTGCTGTGCTTGCTGGTCTTTCAGTGGATCTACCCAATCAAATCCCTGTGGTATCCATTTTACTTCTTCTTTCGCTGCTTTTACTACTTTTTCATCTATACAGAGTTCTCCAGAAAGTACTGCTAATTCTAGCCATCTACTCCATACTGGTCTGCAAAATTGAAATACTATAATGTTGTGTTGCAGCATAGCACATCGACGACGAAACTCTATCAGCCCTGCTCGAATGGATGAATAATTAACGCCTGTTAAATCTCCTGTTAGCTGCTCATATGTTATTCCTGTACCTATTGCTATTGCCCTCAGTTGCTGTCTCATGAATGCTTCATAACTTCCTCCAACATCTGACGGCTCTGAAAATTTTATATCTTCTCCTGGGTCTAAAAGCTGCATTGTTCCAGGTTCTAGGCCAGATAGTGCTACTCCTTGCTCATTACTTTCACCTTCTCCTAAAATATTTGCTTCAGGATCGAGCCTTGTAATAAACCCTGCAAACATCGCTGCTGTCTTTTTTCTCACTAATTCTGCATCATCGTATTGATCAAGCTCATAAAGTTTCAGAAGTATACTCGAAAGCCATGGCTCTCCTCTTATCTGACCAGGTCTTAATGGTCTATAAATATGTAAAACATCATTTGCTGGCACTCTCACCGATTCACCAAACGAGCCTTCGCCTGGATGTTCTCTAAATAAGTAATATGCCTCTCTTTGCCCAAGTCTATTGAACTCAATCCCGTTTCTTATTACATTACCATTTCCTAAAGTTTGATTTGTTTTATTATCTAGATGTTCAGACTCAAGTACTTGCAGTTGTAATGGCACAGAAAATCTATCTTCCAGCTTTCTCGTTCTTAAACGTACAAAACATTCTCCTCCCTCTATCATACTTCTGCATACTAGAGCTTGTAATCCATAAAAATCACTTACTCCGTTACTGTCTGCTTCATCTGTCCATTTTAGCCATAATTCTTGCACCCTCTTTCGAAATTCTCCATCTCTTGCTTTTGATTGTGGTTTTATTCCTGTTCCAATAGAGTTACTTACTATCGTATCAATGATATTTGCTGCATATGGATTTTTTCTCACCATGTCACGTGATCTACTACGTAAAGTTTCAAGATTTTGAGACAGCAAATTGTTTATACTTCCTAACTCTTGTTGAAAGTGAAAAAATCTTCTTCCTGAGCCAGATGCATCCCAGGCTGAACTTTTGATTTTTGGCTTGTTGAATAATTGTTTGAAGGTTTTTAGCAGCATTTATAAAATTCCTTTATTGGTTGAAAAAATAATCTTTCTCTTTGGCTTCATACCTGCAACTTTTAACTCAGCCTTAATTCGTTGTCTTAAATTCAATAAATCATTTATTTGAACTTCCCCGTACCGCACAACATGGTCACCATATGCAATTGATACTACTCGCTCTCCATTTTGCAGTTTCTTTATCGCTTCTTCGACTTGAATTAAATATTCTTGATTGTACATTTTACTTCTCATTCAACCATTGACTTCTTCTTACTTTTTTTACCCTTTTAGCTTTTTTATCTGCTAAATTTTCCCATTTACTCTCTGGCCAACGATCTATTCCAAGTGCAATAGATGCTGCTCTCGCATAAATCCGGCAATCTAGTACTTCGTTTCTTTCTCTTACCTTTTGCCACTCTTGTTTGGTGTATCCTTTCACTACCTTGCTGACTAATTGCTCTGCCGTTAACTGCTTAAAATATTCAGGCGCATACTCGGGAAAATGACAGTATCCTGCTGGAGCTTCTTCACCGTCCTTTAAAACATTAAGTAATTGAAAAAGTTCTGACTTTAAAATCGATACTCCCACTGGCCAGAGCTTTATTCCTCTTTTTAGCTTTTGACCACCAACTGTTATATCTACTCTACTTGGGCTGCTAAGTGGTACTAGAGCTTTATTTACACCTTTCACTGCCATTACTCTTCCAGAGCCTTGATGACCTCTTACCCAATTGTATACTTCTTGTGTCGCATACCCAGCATCAACCGCCATCATACTTATCATGTATTCAAGACCATTTTCACCGATAAAATGATGATTTAAGAGCTCAGAGAGTTTTCCCCATACTTTTCCTCTTCCAGTATCACCTTCAAATACTCGGTATTCTATTGACCAACTTTCGCGGCTTTTTCCCCATGCTACAACTTCTACTTCTAAACGATCTTTTTGGACATCTACTCCTGCAGTAAGCACCACTTCTCTCCTAGGTACTGTGCCTACGGGAAAAAATTCTCTTCTGTTAAATAATTGCTTCCAGTCTGGTACTTCTCCTTTATCTACCCAGGTTTCTCCAAGCGTTGTGTTGATCCAAACTTTCAGTAATTGTTCACTTTCCTTTGCATGCAGAAAATCCTCTACTGCTTGTTGCCAACTATACCACCCAACTGGGCTATAAAGACTTGAAAGGTGAAATCCTATTACTTTGCTATTGTGTACTTGATTTGTAGCTCTCCATTCTCCACGTTCAAGCATCTCTGTCTTTTGATGATTTTCTATCTTTTCACCACATTCTATACATATATAGTGTGCTGTACTTGGATTTTTATCTTCCCATTTAATTTGTGACCATTTTAGAACTTGATAGTAATTACAATACGGACATGGTACAAAAAAGTACTGCTTATCTGTTGCTTCAAATTCCTTCTCAATTCTGCTTATTCCATGAATCGTTGGTGTTGACACTAAAAAAATCTTTCGCCTTGCAAATGTATTAGTTCGAGCAATACTGAGCAGTACTGGATCTCCTTCTCCTCCTGAATCTCCTGGGTAGGCATCTATTTCATCAAGAAAGAGATATTTTACTGGCATAGATCTCAGTCCTACACTACTATTCGCTCCAGTTATTACTACTATTCCACCTGGAAACTCCTTACTTTGTACAGTATTCCCTGAATCTCTTGACCTTGGGTCTTTTACTTTACTTTTTAAACATGGTGTACTCTCTATTAACGGTGCAAATCTTCCCTTCGACCAACGTTTTCCCATTTCAACTGTTGGCTGTACTACCAGCATTGGACCTGGTGTTTGATCGATGATATAGCCAATCCAATTGTTGCCAGCTTCTGTTCCCCCAATCTGCGCTCCTTTCATGAATACTACTTTTTCTGCAGGTGAAGATGGTGATAGTGAATCCATTATTTCTTTTAAATAAGGAGTTCTTTCTGTTCTCCATTTACCTGGCTCTGATGCTGCAGTTGGCGCTAAAACTCGATACTCATTCGCCCACTCTGATACTTTAAGCTGGGGATCTGGCCTTAAACCTTCAGAAAAAGATGTAGCGTATATCATTGTCTGCATCTACTCATAACTGGTTCTATCTCGACATCATTAACAATAGAACTACACTCATCCAATTCCATAAACATCTTTTTCTGAAATTCCTTTTCTATATATCTTTTGCTCATCTCACTTATCATTATTGCTATAACAAGCGCAAATACCCCTGTTATTGTTGCAAAAATGATTGCACTGCTTATTGTTGTTGTTATCAACTCTATATATACTGCTACTGCTATTGCGCTGACTGTAGTATAGATGCAGATAATATTATTATGTTTTTTCGTCCTTTTATCTGCTATTTCTCTCTGTGCTATATATTTATTATGAAGGGTTGGAAAATTAACAACGGTATCTCTGCAGAGCAAAGACCCATTTTTTTCAGTAAACAAAACTTTAAGTAACTCTAAATTGTTTGATTTAATTGCTAAATGTAAAACAGGTGTATAATTTGCTCCTTTTTTCAGCAATAACTTTACTACATGTAAATGCCCTTTTTCCGCAGCAAGGTAAACCGGTGATAAACCTTTATTATTTACAATATCAATATCGATTTCTTCTCTTAAAATTGCATCTACAATCTCAATTTCTCCTCTTTGTGCAGCTAAATGGAGTAGACTATTCTTTTCAGAACCGTATTTATTACTCATCAAAGCCTTCTTTATCTCAGGTTTAGCGTAATCAAATGGTGTTTTACCGCTATCGTCTTTTACCAGAGGGTCTATATCTTCTCGCGTTAGTAAAACTTCTATTGTTTTTAGTCTTTCAGCATAATGTAGTGGTGTTTTATTTTCGTAGTCTTGCAAATTTACTTGAGCATTAGGCTCCTTTATTAAGGATTTGAGGATATCAAGACATAAGTCTCTTTCATCGTAATTAGCATTACTTACAGCTATATGCACAGGTGACAATTTCATTGAGTTTTGTCCCATGCGTGCACTATTCACATCTGCTCCAAGCTTCAGCAGTAACTTTACTATCTCCAACTTTTTATTATTAACTGCATAGTGCATTGGTGTCTGATTTCGTGCATCAAAGACATCTATTTCAGCTTTTCCTTCTCTTATCAAAATCTTTACAACTTCTGCATGTCCTATGCCTGCTGCTAGATGTAATGGAGTATGGTGCAAAGCATTTCGTACATTAACGTCAATACCTTTTCTGATCAAATATCTCACTGCATTAATTTCACCTATCATTGCAGCTAAATGAAGTAAGCTATCTTGTTCTGACCCGTACTTGTTATTAATTAGTGCTTGTAATATTTCTGCTTTTTTCCCTTCTTTGGCGTAATCAAGAGATGTTTTACCTTCATTATCTTCCACAAAAGGATTAATGTTCTTCTTCGTGAGTAACAAATCTACCATGCTTAATTCATCAAACTCTATAGCGCAATGCAGTGGAGTTTTTCCGTTTAACCCTCTGACATTAACATCTAATCCAGGTTGATTGATTAAACACTTTATTAACTCTAAACTTAAGTTATCAGCCATTTTGTATTCAAAATCTTTTTATATTTTAAATTTAGCGTTAGATAATTCTTCAAGTGAGTTTGTAATCTCTTCAGTTAGCGTCTTGTGAATTTTTTCAGTGTCACTCAGTGATGCAAGCAGTGCTGAAACTCTATTTGGAACATTAAGCAAATTATTACGTACAACTCTTGCTACGTTAAATGCCTCACTTTTTACTTCCTCTACTGCTACAAGTTCTCCTATTTCAGCTTTTGCCTTTGCCTCAAGCAGTTTACCTCGTTCCATTTCATTTTTTATTCTAGTTTTTAGCAACATCGTAGAAAGGTTACTTGTACTTTCTGGATTTTTCCTCCTCAGTGGCTGACTTGGATCTCTTATTGCTGCCACCGCTTCATTTGCTTGTTCTCTATTTACCAAACCATCCTCCAACTCAACTATTCCTTTCTTTACTAAATAACAGACATATTGCTTTGATACTCCTATCTCTCTTGCCCATTCCGTCTGCGTGATTTTTTCCACTCTTTTCCTCCACTTTTTTTGCTCCTTTTTACGAATTTTCTTCTTGAATTTCTGCAAAAGTTTTACCAGTACTGGCTAAAAGGGCATCTCTTCCGGTATATATTTGCCAACGTTTTATGGTTACATCTACAAATTTTGAATCTAACTCTATTGTCCTGCAAATTCTTCCTGTTCTCTCACATGCAATCAGTGTACTTCCAGAACCGCTAAATGGATCAAGTACTATGTCTCCTGATCTGCTGCTGTTTACTATTGCTCTCTCCATTAGCTCTACTGGCTTCATTGTTGGATGTAATGAGTTATGTGTTGGCTTATCATAAAACCACAGTCACTTTGATTTCTACCCCCATGCCACTCACGTTTATTGCCGCTTTTCCATCCATAGAGCATTGCTTCGTATTGTCTTTGATAATCTGATCTTCCTAGCGTAAAGTGATTCTTTGCCCAAATGATAAATGTTGACCATTTCCCTCCCGCTTCCTCAAATGCTTTTTGCAACGTTGAAAACTCTGATGATGATATGCAGATGTAAATTGCACCTTTCGTATATGCTAAAATATGGGAACAGATGTCGTAGAGAAAAAGTTCGTACTTTTCACCTTGATTATCATTTAATATCTTTTTGTCTTGGCTATTACCATAATCAACGTTATATGGAGGATCACAAACAGTAATGTCTGCCATTTTATCATCTAACAGCGCTTTATATGATTCAACTACAGAGCTATCACCACAATAGATTCTATGATCACCTAAAATCCAAAGATCACCTGGCTTTGTTATTTCTACCTTTTTGTCATCAACAACTAAGTCAGAAAGATCTTCTTCTTCACCATCTAAATCATCAAGAAACCGTTGAACTTTTTCTAATTCAAATCCAGTCATTTTAAGATCAAACTGTAAATCTTCTAGCTCCTGAATTTCCACTTTTAAAAGCTCATCGTCCCACTTTGCCCAATTAGCTGATTGATTGGCCAGTAATCGAAAAGCTTTGGTTTGTGGTTCATTTAAATTATCACTTAAAACCACTGGAATACTCTCCATACCAAGCTTTCTTGCTGCTTTAAGTCTTAAATGACCATCAACCACAGTTCCATCGCTTTTTGCAACTATTGGTATACGAAAGCCGAATTCCCTGATTGAAGCACACATTCTATTTACTACATCATCATTTTTACGAGGATTACGCTTATATTCGACGAGGTTTTCAACAGGATAGTAGTGGATTGCTAAATTCATATCTTAATAATTAAAAAGTTAATATTCAAAATATCTCTGACGCTAAAGAAGGCCTGGGGTCAAACCCACCAAATCCGCCAGTATGGCCGAAAGGACCCACTTTTTATGGATTTTTCGTCTTATTAATATTTTTACTGAAATCCATAATATAGAACATTAATGCCAAAGCATCGGCCTCATTATCATCTCTAGGTGAAAATCCTTTTTCCTTTACAGACTCAATAACTTCACTCTTACTTGCATTGCCTTTGCCCGTTATAAAGCGTTTTATAGTTTTAACATTAACACCTTGGTAGGGAATATTGTTCTCTTCACACCAAGCAGACAGCACTGCAAGAAAACCACCATAACAATGCGCTGCATCAGTTCCTAGATGTCTTCTCACTTCTTCAAAATACACTGCAGTGAACTCATGTTTCAAAGAATTAGTAGGGTCGAGAACTGGCGCGCCTCTTTAGGGTTTGGTGGCTGATCCATTATTTTCATGTTGGTCCTCAATCCAAAATTCCCATGTTTACGTTTCCAATTCCCGCCTCATCAAACGCAGCATGCGGATTTCCCGCACTACGCTTTCCTAGTAGATTCTTACCAAAGTTTATAACATATTGTGCTGGTAAGGCTTTCGGAACGTAATATCTTATTCTATAGTCCGAATATAGACCAAGGGTCTCATATATACATTCGCTACTCCACCTTTTCCAACCAAATCCTTTTGCTTTTCTGGCTTGCATCATATTGCGTCTTGTTTTCTTCTCTACCCACTGTTTAACGTAGCTGAAGCTTCGACTTGAGTTTCCTATTCTAAAGTAGTTTACCCACCCTCTCAATATCGGATTGATGATCTGAATCACTCTCCGTATTGGTTGCGATTTATAGTTACTGAATACCTTCTTCAACTTTTGAAGTAGGCTTGTTCGTGTTTTCATCTGTGGTGTTATCTGTACTCTCCACTTTCCTTGTTTTGTAATTTTCTTTCGAAAGTCAAATCCTAGAAAGCCGAATGTTTCTCCTCTCTTTAGATTGGCAATTTTTGTCTTTTCTTCATTTACACTTACTTCTAGTTTTGCTAATTCTTCTTGTAACCTTTTGTACACTAATTTCTCGAGCCATTCCCATCTCTGGTGCCCATCTATCAGTATCACTAAATCGTCTGCCCATCTGGCGTATTCTATACGTTGATATTTTTCTTCCCTGGTCACCTCTTTTGCTCTCTCTAGCATTTTGTCTACCTCATTGAGGTATATATTGCTCAACAACGGTGAGATAGGCGACCCTTGCGCTATTCTCGTTTTCCTCCTACCTTAAGGATTAGCTTAATCAAGTGCATGATTTCTTTATCATTTATTCTCTTGGCAATTTTCTCCATGAGAATATGATGTCGTACGTTATCAAAATAGGATTTCAGGTCTACATCAATACATTTTGTATTGCCTTTGATTGCTGCTTTCGCTACTCTGCTTACTGCTTCATGCGCTTTTCTCTTGGGTCTATATCCATATGATCCGTCCTGAAAGTCAGATTCATATATCGGTTCAATTATTAGCTTTAGTGCACTTTGCACTATTCTATCCCGGATGGCTTTGTTGCATAGCTAGTGTTGGTTGAGGTTATTGTAAGGAGAAAAGCTTATGGTTACTAACGCATTTTGTTGTAAAATAGGCATTTTTCAAACAAGTATAACTTATGCCACAAAAAATGAGAGTAAGTAACCAAAGAGAATATAATGAGTTTCTAAAAAAAAGAGGAAATGTTTTTCATTTTGTTAATCAAGCCATAGAAAATTGGTATGAAAATAGTCCAAAAGTTGCAGGTGGCAATAACACTTATAGTGATAAAGTTGTAATTTTAATACACATAATAGTTCATCTTTTTAGAATTGGCTTGAGACAAGCTGTAGGTTTTGTAAAAGGTTATATGGTACAAATAGGCAAAAAACTTAAGATTATCAGCTATACACAAGCTTCCAGAAGATTTAAAAAGCTTAATTTGAAGATTGATGACCATAGAAGCAATAAAGATGATCTGGAAAATGTTGAAATTGCCGTAGATAGCACTAGAGTTAGTATCTACAATAATAACGGTGGGCATAGTAAGCTTAATATTCGAAAAAGAAAATACAGTGGTTATGGTCAAGTAAGAAAATTACATGTTATTTTAAACATAAATGATAAGAAAGCAATAAGCATGAACTACACTAGTGGTGTTGCTGTAGACTATTTGCCGGTCTGCGATATGTTAGAAGAAGTCAGTGATAAATATAACATTTGTTCTATTCGAGCAGATGCGGCTTATGATATAAAAAGTGTGTATAAAGAATGCAGAAAATACAATATTGTGCCTATTATTCGCCCTAGGAAGGATACTAAAATTTGTTTAGCTGACTACTTATCAGAAAGAAACAAGTATATTAGTAGAATTAGGTCATATGAGAATTATGAAGATGGTATTAATGAATGGAAGAAAAAAGTTAAGTATGGAGCACGGTCTTATATTGAAGTCTTTTTCTATAGGTTGAAGCAAATATTTGGGTTTGGCTTGAAAAATAAATCAGAGGTAAATCGTGAAAAAGAGCTGTTAATTAAGTGCTACTTACTGAACAAATTTACTGATATTGGTATGGCTAAATTTAAATTAGCTGCGTAAGTTCATTGTGATTTACATGCCTATCAGTGCTATGCAACAAAGCCATCCCGGATGCAGGGTATGTTCAACGTTCTGAGTTTTCCCCCAACTTTTGGTATTTCCTTTCTCCGGTTCCTATTTGGGCTATAGGTTTTGGTTATTAGTTCATGTCTTATTTGCTGAAGATACTTTTCTAAGCCTTCTGCCTCTATCGATTTGAATGTTACCCCATCAATTCCTGGTGCCCCATTGCTTTTCTTTGTTAGCTTATATGCTTCTTCTAGTGTCTCCATCTTGCAGACGTGTACATAGATTCCCCAGAATCGCCATTCCGGTTCTGCTTTCGCTTTGATATATATCTTTCTTCTCAGGTCTTGTAATTTTATTGGCATTTTTGTCATTTTTACCTTTACCTTCCTTTTGTTAAAAGATCTCTACTAGTAGGGTGCCTTTGCTCCATGGGCGTTACCCCACTTCTTCGCTACTACACACCCATCCGCCACCCTTTCATCTTCGGTTCTTTTCCTGTTTTCCAGTTATAGAACCTACCACTCCAAGGTATTTCTCCTTGGGATGAGGAGGGCTTCTCCAGTTGCTTTGTATGTCCTCATTACCATGCTATCACTACCACCCCGCTGAAGTAGAACAATTGTATCAGTCGTTTTTCAACTGCCTATTCTGCTTTCGCCCATTGACCGCTGGCTCAGCCTTCAGTTCTTATCGTTTTCGAGGCCACCTATATGTTTGCTTTCGCTACGGCCTAGTAATTCGCCATTATCCTATGATAACGTTGTCGGTAGGCTTCAACATTTTGCTTTCCCTCCACATTGCTACCCTAGCTACAGGACTTCGACTTTTATCCTGGTGGGTCTACCTCCCACTGAACATACTTGCCTTCTCTGGACACACAGCCAATTACGAAAGTTTAAGAAACACATTCCACCTCCACTGAAACGGCTACCATGAAAGCCTTTGCTTCCACTTTCAATTATTCCATCTGTTAGAATTGCCCAGCCCGTTTGCTTGCCGAGGTCTAGTGTTAGGATTGACATTTATTTGAAACTTTTGTGTTTGAAGCGCGTAGAGGTAAACTAACCTCATTGAAACAATGCCCCTTTATTATATATATACCGGATTTCTTACTACTTTTTCCGAGATTTTCTAAAAAAAAGTTAAAATAATTTTTAATCACAAAAAATGAAGAGACTATAGAAAAAAAGGTTTTCATATTGCCTTTTCTGTTGTTTTCTTGGCATTTTGTAGTGATTTATGTTAGATTACTTGAGTTTATTTAGGCTAAAATATATATAATGTCTATTTACGGGAGAACATGGTGGGGTAAGAAATGGCTTCAATCTTTCAGTGAAGTTGATTACGATAACCGCCTTTCACGTGGTAGAACTTATGCTAATACTGGTCGAGCTTTTGGTATTCAAATCAACGGCAATACAATTACAGCCAAAGTTAGTGGTTCAAGACCTCATCCATATAAAGTTAAAATAACACTCAATGAATTAAATTCATCAGCTATCCGTTGTATTATTGAAAATTCGCCCTCTATATTGCCTAAATTAATAAATAGACAATTACCAACACTTTTGTTTGATAAGCTTAACGACTCAGGTATTAAATTATTTCCTTCGAATTGGGAAGAAATGAACGCAAGTTGCAATTGTCCTGATTGGGCTATGCCTTGTAAACATATTGCTGCTGTAATTTATCTTATTGCTGCAGAAATTGATAAAAACCCTTTCGTAATTTTCAATATTCATAATTGTGACTTGTTGTCGCTGATTGATGATTTTGGAAATGGAAAATTAGAAAACATTCAAAGTATTCTAAAAATTAATGATCTATTTAAATCGTCTTCTAAAGTTAAAGTATATGAACAAGTAAACTTAAATGATATTGATCTATCGACTATTCCTAACCTTGCCAGCTGTATCGAAAATATCTTGACGAATAATCCACTCTTTTTTGAAAAAAAATTTTCACAGTATTCTGCAAACAGCTTACAAGCATTGGCAAAAATATCCTACGGGGAAATCAGATTATTTTTTCTACTCTTCCAAGAAAAAGCTATCGGAAGAAGAATTGTTTACTAGCAAATGGGGAAGTATTGAACACTGGCAAACATTTCAATTATTTATTAATGACCAATACCAAGTTATTCAAGTAAGCAATGGTATAGCTAATTCATTTATGCTCAGCGAAAGTGTTTCGAGGAATATAGCACAATTTTTAAACGATATTCCTATTTCATTACTGCATAAGCTTAATCCTGAGCTTCGCTTCATGCATATGATTTCACAGTTTGCACGTATGCTCATGGAAAAATCAGCACTAGTACCACAAATACTACAAAATAAAAGAGGAGAATTTATAATTAGGTGGATCCCTGCGTTGTTTAATGAATCAGTCAAAGAAATTCATAGAAAAATATCATCTATGTGTCCACCTCTACTAATTCAATATCAGAAAACTTCTATAGAGCCTGAAGAACAGGTTAATATTGCAATTTCTTTAATCCTTTTGGAATACATGGCAAATAATTTTCCTGCAGCACTTGATAAGTATAGAGAAAAGAATACCTTTCCTTCATCAATGGACAAGTATAGAGACAAGCACATCTTTGCATTATTTTTTACTGGATCAGCATACAAGTTTAGTGAGTTTAGCAACAGAGAAATACCTCAAGCAATTAATCTCTGGTTATCACGGCTTTATTTAACAGATAAACCATACAAACTTTACTTAATGGTAAAAGATTATTATGAAAGATTTGAGCTTGATATACAGGTATCTTTAGATGATGGAAAATCGATAATAAAGCTGAAAAAAGCATTGTCTAACTGCAGCACAAAACTGAGCATTTTATCTGATATGGGAATGCTGTCCGAATACATACCTGAGCTAGAAAGATCGATTGACGACAGCAGTAGATTACTGTTTAGCTTAGATGATTTTGCACCATTGTTTTTAAATATCTTGCCGGTGTTAAAAGCAATTGGCGTTACAGTTATCTTACCAAAATCACTGGAAAAAATCCTAAAGCCAAAGTTGAGTCTTAATTTATCTGCTAAAGGCAAAATTGAAGAAGATCGGAAAAGTTTCTTAACGCTTGAAAAATTATTGAAGTTTGATTGGAAAATAGCGATAGGTGATAAAGAGATAAGCATTACAGAATTTAAAAAGCTACTGAAAGATTCTCGTGGACTTATAAAGATTATAGACCAATATGTGCTTTTGGATGATAAGGAGGTAGAAGCTCTACTGAAAAAATTTGATAAATTACCTGAACACTTGAGTCAAGCAGAGCTGATGCAAGCTGCTTTAGGAGGTGAACTAGATGGAGCAAAGGTAGGACTTGATCAGCAGATTAAAAGCCTATTTGAAAAGCTTAACACTTATGTACCTGTTGATGTACCAAGTAACCTAACAGCACAGTTACGTCCATATCAAAAACGTGGATTTAGTTGGCTTGTGCAGAACATAGAGACGGGGTTTGGTAGTATAATTGCTGATGACATGGGTCTTGGCAAAACACTACAAGTTATTGCAGCCATTTTATACTGTAAGAATGCAGGATTTTTAGATGAAGATAAAGTCTTGATAGTAGCACCAACAAGCATATTAAGCAATTGGCAACGAGAGATGGAACGTTTTGCACCAGAATTAAAGCTTTTTATCTATCATGGACAAAATCGAGAATTGGCAAATGATTATGATGTAGCTCTCACATCCTATGGTCTTGCGCGTCGTGATAAAAAAGAGCTTAACAGAGTAGGATGGTTTTTGCTCGTGATTGATGAAGCCCAAAATATAAAGAATCCCCACAGTGAACAGAGCAAAGCTATAAAAGCTATTGCAGCAAAAAATAAAATAGCAATGAGTGGTACACCTGTTGAAAATAGGCTACTAGAATATTGGAGTATTTTTGATTTTACTGATAAATATTACCTTGGTACTCCTAAGGAATTTAAAACTCATTTTGCAACACCAATTGAAAAAGCGAGAGACAAAGTTTGTCTAGAAAGGTTCATGAAAGTTACTCATCCCTTTATGCTACGTAGGGTAAAAAGTGATAAAAGCATTATAGAGGATCTACCAGATAAAATTGAAAATAATCGTTATTGTTCTCTAACTCCAGAGCAAACAGCACTTTATCAAGAAGTAGTTAACACAACTATGAAAAAGATAGAAAAGAGTGAAGGAATTGAGCGTAAGGGTCTAATTCTTAAGCTTATCAATGCTTTAAAGCAAGTTTGTAACCATCCATCGCATTTTGGCAAGAAAAAGCGTGCAAGTATTGAACAGTCAGGAAAGATGCAGATGCTAGAAGAGATATTGATAGGAATTAGTGAGCTTGCAGAAAAATCATTGATATTTACTCAATACACTGAAATGGGTGAGATTATAGCTAGGCTACTTGAAGAAAAGTTTGAATCAAAAGTGCCATTTTTGCATGGAAGTTTATCCCGTAAAGCACGAGACAAAATGGTTAATGATTTTGAAAACTCATTTCGCTCAAATATTCTCATAGTATCTTTAAAAGCTGGTGGAACAGGGCTTAATTTAACAGCAGCAAACCATGTAATACATTACGATTTATGGTGGAATCCAGCAGTGGAAGCACAAGCAACAGATAGAGCGTACCGTATTGGACAAGAACGTAATGTTATGGTGTACAGGCTACTTTCAACAGGTACTTTTGAAGAGCGTATTGATGAGATGATTCAAAGCAAGAAAGAGTTAGCAATCTTAACTATAAGTAGCGGTGAAAGTTGGATTACAGAATTTAGCAATAATCAATTGAAAGATTTGATCAATATAAGAAATGCTGTATAAAAAACAAGTTCAGCTATCCACTTCTTATCTTAAAAATGTAAAAAAACAACATTTGGCCTGCTAACACATATCTTATCGCATTCGGACTATTATAAGAAAGGCTATACAGAGTATGAATCTGATTTTGATGAATTAATTAAAGCAGGTGAGAAAATAACTACAACAAAGACCAGCTTGTAGTTGAGTTATCTGTGTTTGACATCTTGTCTACCACCTTTTGTTTTAATTTCAAGGGGGGTGAAAAATTGTCCCCACCCTTTAGAAAGCCCTATCTGCCAATAAATAGTGAAAACATAAGTCTTTGTCTTCATTATACGCGATAAAATTGGAGACGTAAATAAATAAATTTAGATCTTTATCTCCATTTTAAGCAGTTTTCGAGCTCCATAGCTTATGTTTATGGCAGCAACTTCAAACTTTTTTTCTTTAACTTCACCTACAATTTGTTTATAGAGATTATCTAAAATATTTCCTTAAGAGTTTTAGATAAAAGTTGTTATATTTCTATAAGACCTCTAAAATAACCAGCTTTTATTGCACCGATTTAAAAGACTGTTCACTTCTTTGAAAAAATATTTTACAACAAATAAAAAACGTGATAGACTAAAGTAAGGCTTTTTTATAGCAAGTAAAAGTTTAAGGTAAGAAATAATTTAAAAATGACTCTTAACCGGGTTTTGAGCTACCTTACATGAGTAACTTAGGTTCTGATTGTACCAATTGTACCCTGAAGTCGTAGAATCTTTTTAAAACGCTATTATTAGCCATCTTGTCTTTTGTAAGCATTTATCTTTTTCAGGTTATCCAAAATGCAATAGTAGGTTTTTCATATTTTTGTCTCTATGTTGTATTTTTATTTAGGGCGATCTGATTCATTAAGTCTTTTGGAAATGGAAAAATAACGTCTTATAGGTATTAAATGGATAAAAATGCAGAATTTCAATGGTTTAAGTGTATTATATTTCTATTTCCTTATTTTGAAATTTTGCTGGAAATCACAAAACTCAGAACGGCTTTTTACTCCTTAAAACCTTGCTTTGAAGAATAGGCCACAGTAGTAGATTAGGCATTTACCATAAAAATGTTACCTTTAGCTATTTTTAAAGGCTATTAAAGTTTAGTGATACCTTTAATTATCTTACAATAACTTGGTTTATGTCTACTAATATCATGAAATGCAGATATCTCCTGGTCCACCTGTATGCATAAGTAGTTAGAGTAGGTTATAGGCGGCTTTAAAAAACCGGTTAGTTGCCACTTGAGTTTATTTTTTAAATGACTTTTATATTTCGGTTAAAAATTTAAATGGACGGTATATTAGCCTTTTTGAAAACTATTTCAGTTGAGCAGACGGCCACCGCGGAACTTCTCTTAAGGTTTATATTATAATAAACTTATTACAGTTCATGTTTTTTTGCTTAACTTGTTATTTAAAAGTTAAAAAAGTAATAAATTAAACACTTAAGCGCGTTAATAATATTTAGGTAGGTATTATGAAAGGTACATATCCTATATGTTCTATTATTATATATTATTATTTATTATATATATAATATATAAGGTTTTACCCGAAACTGAGCTACACTCAAAAACCAGCTATAATCCGTAACCGTTCACGCAATGGCGTCAACTTAAGAGCCTTCATTAGCAGACTCTCCTAAAGACATGATGGCGTTTAGGCTTATCAACTTTGTCCATTCACGGTATAAGAAAGTAGTTTACAAAAATTGCATAATTAGTATAAAAAACAATAAACTAGATAGATGAGGGGTTGATGATAGAGGTGCTACAAGAAAAGATTGTGGTATTGGAGTCAGAAGTTGGTACTCTGAAAGCAGAGAATGATAAGTTAAGGACAAAAATAATTGAGCTAGAGGATAAGCTGGGTTTAAATTCAAAAAATTCATCGCTGCCACCATCGCAAGATGTATATCGCAAAAAGACAAAAAAGAAGAGCGATAAAAAACCAGGCGGGCAGCCAGGACATGAAGCGCACAAGCGGGAATTGATGGTAGCAGATGAGGTGGTAAAATGTTCAATTGATACAATTTGCATGTGTGGAAGCCAAGTTATTTTAGAAGAAGAAACTGTGCATCAAAAGGTTGAATTGCCAAAAATTAAACCGATAGTGACTGAATATAGGCTACAAAAAGGCTACTGTAAGGCGTGTAAGAAAAGGATCTCAGCTAGTCTGCCTGAAGGTGTGACAAGGGATCTTTTAGGAGCTAATGCAAAAGCAGTAATTAGCAGTTTTAGTGGATTTTTTATCAATTCAAAAAGGGAAGTACAGCAAATTTTGAGCAGCATATTTAATCTGAATATAAGCCTAGGTTTGGTATCAAAGACCGAGGGTAGAGTATCAGAAAAATGTATATCTGAATACGAAAAAATAAGAGAAGAGCTACGGAAAAGCAAGTATTTACATATAGATGAAACAAGCCATAGGAACCAGGGAAAGAAAGGTTGGAGTTGGGTAGTAACGAATAAAACAGCAACACTTATGAAGTTAGTTGGATCTCGCGGAAAGAAGATATTAAAAGGGCTATTGCCAGAGTATGATGGAATAGTTATAAGCGATAGGTATGCTGCGTATAATTACTTTAATCGTGAAAACAGACAGATATGCTGGGCCCATTTAGCAAGGGACTTTGAAAGGTTTTTTTACAGTAAAAATGTTGAAGTGAGCAGAATTGGCGCAGCATTAAAATCGCTGAGCAACAGGGTATTTGTGGTAGATAGAGCACGTAAACAAAACCTGATAGACAATTTAAGATTTTTCCGGTTAATGAGGAAGATTCGAAAAAGGGTGAAACATTTTTTGCGAGAGATAACAAGGGTTGCAAAAGGAACTCAGGCCTTGAGAATGGCTGCCAATATACTACGTTCTGAAGATATGATGTGGAGATTCGTGCGCAATCCTGATCTGATCGAGACAACCAATAACCTTGCAGAACGTCAGGCTAGACGGTACGTCATTTATCGTAAAAATAGTTTTTTCACTTGGTCAGAACGTGGAGAAAAGTTCATTGAAAGAATGCTTTCGATATTTTTGACTGCACGTTTGAATGATCAGAATCCTGTCCAGAAACTACAGAATTTAGTCGCTATTCCTGCCTAATTGGGAATATTCCGTGAACGGTTACCTATAATCCTAGCTTTTAAAGCAATTAAGAAGTTTTTTTGAATTTCGAACTTAAATTACTCTTAACCCTTTAATATAGCCGGGTTTTTTCCTTTTTGAAGATTTCATTTTCCAATCTAAAATGGCTTAAACTGCCAAAAATCTATGTAATCTCGAATCTAAAGTACTTAATTCACAAATAATTATTATGAATAACTTTACTAATACAGCGTTTTGTGGCTACTTCCTATAGACGGAAAATCTCTCCCCTGAGTATATTGTAAACACGTTAAGCTCTATTAAAGTTTAATAGAAAAATCGTAATAAAAAAAATTTTAGAGCAATTAATATTTCAAACCACATTTACAGTATATATCTGTTATGGAGGAGAAGAAAAGTAGTAGATAGCCTATTTGGTTATTCTCATAAGCAAAGTATAGTATATTTTGCAACATAATGCAGATGCAACTTATAGGCGGCTTTTTTGTTTAAAGTTAAAATGAAATTAAATTTTGTAATTTTTTTGAGGAGTGTAAGTTGAGAGCAGAGTTAAATTTTCAATATCACCATTTACCTCTACAGAAGAGAACTTTTTTAGTGTTGCCTATATATTTTTGTAGTTTTTCGGACGAATTTGAAATTGAACGTATATATATACTACAGGGGCATATGAAAGATAAGAGAACGGAGTTGTGCAAAATTCTCTAAAAAGTGACCAGTTTTTGTAATTTTGTTGAACTTACTATAGTAAGACCTAGCAGCCTGGTCTTCTGAATTGTAAATATTTGGGGTAAATATGGACAGTGTCAACTTACGCTTGAAAAAAATTTCTCCACTCTTCCGGAAAAACCTATGAGAAATCCGGTATTACTATAGTAAAAGGTACAGAGACATCTCTCTACCCATTTATGACTGTATTTTAAATTACCAGCCTTTAAGAACATCATCATTAGCAGAAAAAAAGACATTTTGTCAACAAACATAGCTTATTTAACAGGAGAAAACAATATGCATGATAAGCAAGCTTTATTTGAAAGAGCAGCAGAAGTAAAAGTAGAACTACTCTCAAGAATAGAATCATCTTTATCCTACTTATTACCAAATGGTACTTTCCACGGCGGTAAGTTCTATGTTGGTAATATTAGGGGAGATAGGGGAAAAAGCCTAGTAGTAGAAATAAGAGGAGAAAAAGCTGGATTATGGGTTGATTTTGCCACGAGCGATGGTGGTGACATCTTTGATCTCTGGCGGGACGTTACTGGCAAGACGAAGTTTCTTGATATCATAGAAGATGTAGAAAAATGGCTTGGCTATTCAATACCTCAACGTGACAGAGAAATTTCAGAGCAATGCTGGGATTACTATGATGAAAATAATCAAGTAATAGTTAAAATATACCGTTATGATAACACTTTGGGAGAGAAACGTTACAGTTGTTTTGATACAAAAAAATCAACCAATACTGCACCGGACCCAAGACCTTTATATAATATTCCAGGTATAATTAAATCTGACGAAATTGTTTTTGTTGAAGGTGAAAAATGTGCTGAAAGTTTAATTAGTAAAGGCATAACAGCTACAACAATGATGTTTGGAGCAAATTCACCTGTAAATAAAACAGATTGGGCTCCGCTAAAAGGTAAACACATAACCATATGGCCAGACAACGATAATTCAGGTCAGAAATATGCTGAAAATGTTGCAAAGAAGCTTTTAAATATAGGCGTTGCATCGCTTTCTATTCTTAAAATTCCACAAGATAAACCAAAAGCTTGGGATGCTGCTGATTGTATTAAAGAAGGAGTAGACGTCAAAAGATTTTTAACCTCAACTGTTTCTCTCCCATATACAAAAAACGTTACTTCATTTCCTGTATTGCAGTACCTAAATGACAAATCACCAATGCCAGAAGACATAATTGCTCCTAGAGTTTTAACTCCTAGTGGTCTTTTAGTTTTTGCTGGCGCGCCTAAAGTGGGAAAAAGTGACTTTCTTATTTCTTGGCTTTTTCATATGGCATCTGGGACTCCGCCAACAATATTGCAATAAACCTGAAACTTGAGAAGACTATTTCTCGAAAGCTTCTACAAAAAGAACGGAGAGTTGAATTTATTTATAGAGCTAATGATCAAATAACCATATGTCTCGATGGATAATATATGGTAGAGCTCATGGGCAACAAGAAATTAATAGTGCGGATTAGTTGTAGTTATGAAGTAAATCGATTAGCAGAGTTGTATCTATTAGATGCATATGAAAAATTAGTGTTAAGTAAACCAATAAAAGCGAGCAAAAAGGAAGAAAACTCTGAATATAAGAAAGTAGATTTGAGGACGGTAAAATGGTAACAGTTAGTTTATATGCAAGAGTTTCTTCAGGGAGGCAAGCACAAGAAGATACAATAGCAAGCCAAATTGCTGCTATAGAGAATCAAATTAGTATGGATGGACATAAATTATTAAATGAATATAAATTTATTGATAATGGTTATAGTGGTTCTAACATAATCCGTCCTGGTTTGGAAAAATTACGTGATAAAATAGCAGAAGGTAACATTGATAAGGTTTATATTCATTCTCCTGATCGTTTATCTCGTAAGTATGCATATCAGATGATATTACTTGAAGAGTTTAAGAAATTAGGAGTGGAAGTCATTTTTTTAAATTATCAAATTAGCGATAATCCAGAATGGCTTTGTTGCATAGCTAGTGTTGGTTGAGGTTATTGTAAGGAGAAAAGCTTATGGTTACTAACGCATTTTGTTGTAAAATAGGCATTTTTCAAACAAGTATAACTTATGCCACAAAAAATGAGAGTAAGTAACCAAAGAGAATATAATGAGTTTCTAAAAAAAAGAGGAAATGTTTTTCATTTTGTTAATCAAGCCATAGAAAATTGGTATGAAAATAGTCCAAAAGTTGCAGGTGGCAATAACACTTATAGTGATAAAGTTGTAATTTTAATACACATAATAGTTCATCTTTTTAGAATTGGCTTGAGACAAGCTGTAGGTTTTGTAAAAGGTTATATGGTACAAATAGGCAAAAAACTTAAGATTATCAGCTATACACAAGCTTCCAGAAGATTTAAAAAGCTTAATTTGAAGATTGATGACCATAGAAGCAATAAAGATGATCTGGAAAATGTTGAAATTGCCGTAGATAGCACTAGAGTTAGTATCTACAATAATAACGGTGGGCATAGTAAGCTTAATATTCGAAAAAGAAAATACAGTGGTTATGGTCAAGTAAGAAAATTACATGTTATTTTAAACATAAATGATAAGAAAGCAATAAGCATGAACTACACTAGTGGTGTTGCTGTAGACTATTTGCCGGTCTGCGATATGTTAGAAGAAGTCAGTGATAAATATAACATTTGTTCTATTCGAGCAGATGCGGCTTATGATATAAAAAGTGTGTATAAAGAATGCAGAAAATACAATATTGTGCCTATTATTCGCCCTAGGAAGGATACTAAAATTTGTTTAGCTGACTACTTATCAGAAAGAAACAAGTATATTAGTAGAATTAGGTCATATGAGAATTATGAAGATGGTATTAATGAATGGAAGAAAAAAGTTAAGTATGGAGCACGGTCTTATATTGAAGTCTTTTTCTATAGGTTGAAGCAAATATTTGGGTTTGGCTTGAAAAATAAATCAGAGGTAAATCGTGAAAAAGAGCTGTTAATTAAGTGCTACTTACTGAACAAATTTACTGATATTGGTATGGCTAAATTTAAATTAGCTGCGTAAGTTCATTGTGATTTACATGCCTATCAGTGCTATGCAACAAAGCCATTCTGGATTATCGCTAATTTGATAATTTAAAAAAATGACTTCCACTCCTAATTTCTTAAACTCTTCAAGTAATATCATCTGATATGCATACTTACGAGATAAACGATCAGGAGAATGAATATAAACCTTATCAATGTTACCTTCTGCTATTTTATCACGTAATTTTTCCAAACCAGGACGGATTATGTTAGAACCACTATAACCATTATCAATAAATTTATATTCATTTAATAATTTATGTCCATCCATACTAATTTGATTCTCTATAGCAGCAATTTGGCTTGCTATTGTATCTTCTTGTGCTTGCCTCCCTGAAGAAACTCTTGCATATAAACTAACTGTTACCATTTTACCGTCCTCAAATCTACTTTCTTATATTCAGAGTTTTCTTCCTTTTTGCTCGCTTTTATTGGTTTACTTAACACTAATTTTTCATATGCATCTAATAGATACAACTCTGCTAATCGATTTACTTCATAACTACAACTAATCCGCACTATTAATTTCTTGTTGCCCATGAGCTCTACCATATATTATCCATCGAGACATATGGTTATTTGATCATTAGCTCTATAAATAAATTCAACTCTCCGTTCTTTTTGTAGAAGCTTTCGAGAAATAGTCTTCTCAAGTTTCAGGTTTATTGCAATATTGTTGGCGGAGTCCCAGCAGCCATGTAAACAAGCCAAGAGATCAAAAAGTCGCTTTTGCCAATCTTAGGAGGGCCACCCAGTACCAATAAGCCTCTTTTTGTTAAAATTCTTGGTGAGATTATATCTTCTGGTATTGGCGATTGATCATTCAAGTATTCTTTCACACTGAAAAAGGGAATTTTTTGACCGATATTGAAAAAGCTTTGTTCCATAATAATTATTCTCCAATTTTTAATTAAGCAATAGGAGCCAAAGTTTTGGCTTTAATTTTCGCAAGCAATTTACCAAGATGCGGTTCTTCAACCATATTCAGGCAGCCACTTCGATCTTTAGCTGGATATCCCCAAGAGTTAATAGTTTGACAGACAAATAAACGTTTCTCTGTACCATCATCTTTCTTGATTCCAACCATACTAATTACTTCATCAACAATACCTGGAATTTCACTAGCAGTTTTTGCTCCTTCACATTGAGGAAGCCAGGTTGAGCGATTGCAATCATCAAGATATTGGCCTAATGTGCCAACTATGATGATGTCTTTATTTCTGATATGTTGAAACTGATTGAGCCAAGCCATCATCTCTTGAGCAAGTAATCCATAGGCAGCTCTCATATCCTGTTTTCCTGATCTATCTGAAAAAGCTTCAGGTTGCATTTTTGCCCATAATAGACATAAACGTGAAGCAACGGTTATACTGTCCACAAAGATGCATCGGTATTTAGAAACTTCAGAAAGAAGATTTTTATACTTACCAGATACATGTTCATGGTGTCTTTGGCTGTATGCTTGATCAGACCTCAGCGCAGGATTAGGCCCACCAATAAGACAAGCAATGTCTCTAGCTTCATTCCAAGTGCGAATATTGATTGAATCTCCTTTCCAATCCTGAACAGCAAGAAGTCCTGCTTCAAAATCAAGGCAAAGTGTTGTTGCTTCATCAAGAGTTTTAAGTAAACTAGTTTTGCCAATTCCATAAGGACCAAAGATCACAATTTTCGTTCCTGTTTGCATCTTCAGTCGTTCATTTCTACTAATTATTTTCATTTTTCTCCTGGTTTAACTACCTAGATATATACACGGTGACCTAGGTAATTCGTCCGAAACTTATAAAAAAAGTTCGAGAAAATCTCATTTTAGAGATGAAAATTTATCCCGTATTTGCTTTAAAATGTTGTAGACAGTTGTTTTTGGTATACCTGTTGTTTTTGCAGCTTCAGTAATAGTAGAAACCTTAAGCAGCTCACATAGTTTTCTATGAGATTTCGGTAATTTTGAGATTATATTTTTTACGTCAATGTATACCATTATATCATCTTCAAGATATTTAGAATCTGGTATGTTATCATCAATACCAAAGTTAATCTGACGTTTAGTGCATAGTTGGTTACGCAAGAGGTTACGAGCACGACGTCTAGTTAAATTAGCAACAAAAGTATTAAAGCTACTTCTTGTTTTATCATACAGACTAAGGCAAGGCCAAACCTCACAAAAAAGTTCCAGCTCTATATCTTCAAGACTCTTATCAATAAAGCAGTTAGTATGATTAAGACAGCTAGCATAGTACTTTATATATTTAACAATTATTGGATCAACGCCTGAAAAAGAATTTTTAGATTTCATAAAAACCTCGAATAATCAAAGATTTATTACTAATTCTTCTTTCGAGACTCTGCAGAATTTAAATAAGAATAGTTTATCTATTATGAAAAATAGAATAAGACAATAATTATTTTATTAATAGATCAAATAAGACTTCTCTAAAATTAAATAAGACAGATGAAAATCGGATGAGAGAGAGTTTGATTTTCAGTGAATTGCTGAAATTTAAATATATTCACCTTGGTCTTCCCAATAACGAAATTTGATATAAGCTAGTTAGAAAGACTGGCTAATTTCCAAAAATCTTATTTAAACAGTGGAATATTGTATTGGTGCACTACTTTTCTATGATTTAGTTGATTTTCAAAAGCTGCCTTAAAATTATTTAAACTTTTTTTATATTGTTTGGACGAATTGTTGAGCAACCGTGTATATATATAATACAGGAGCCAAACTTTCAAATGTCAATACTCACACAATCAGGTCGAGCAGCAATAGCAGCAAGTATAAAAGAGCAATCTCTACATCTTGCCTGGGGCAGTGGTGATGCAAGCTCTGGAAGTAGCCATAAAGTAGAAAAAACTTTCGTTAAGGGTGAAATAAAACTTGATCATCAACCTGTTAAAGATGTGAAGGTTGTTACAGGACAAACAATGCATCAGCCAAATATAGTTGATAGCAGTACTGGTGTAATTAAACGTACGGAAAATAGCTCTATTCCAGTAAGTGATAAAGTTACTGTAGAGTATAGTGAAAGCACACCACCAGAGCTGATAACTTCTGAAAAGCTGCTCAATGAACTTGGCAGACGTACTGCAGATGAAGTGCTATTCTGCACAGGTGATGAAAATGGAGAGCTTTTGACCCCTTCTGGGAGGTTTAACCCTTCTAATGTACCAACCAACAATCTTTTTCTCAAATTCACTTTCGATTTCACGGATGCAGCAAATCAAGTTATACGGGAATTAGGGGTTATGGTTGGTACTAAAATAAAAGAAGGATTACCTGAAGGACAGAGATATTTCGAGCCAAAAGACGTGGAAAATCCTGGAATTTTGTTAGTTTTAGAACACACCGTACCACTTATCAGAACATCTGCAACTCGGGAAACTTTTTCATTTGTTGTAACTTTTTGAAACAAAATGACCTTAAATAGTTATTATAACCGCTTTAATCCTGACAAAGAATACGAAAAAGCTTGTTCCTTGCAGGAAGAGGTTTGCAGTCAGCAGAATTAAATGAGACTCAGGAGTATGCTCTTTCTAAGCTCAAAGGCATAGGTGATGCAATATTCCGTGATGGCGATGTTATAACAGGAAGCAATTGTATTATAGATAGAGAAACTGGTAAAGTTACACTTGAAGGAGGAAAAATCTATCTGCGCGGTGCAGTTAGAAAAGTTGAAAAAGAAGAATTTGTTATTCCACTGAGTACCACAGTTCGCATAGGTGTTTATTATGTAGAATCTACGATTACAGAACTTGAGGATGAAAACCTTCGTGATCCTGCTATTGGTACAAGAAACTATCAGGAAGTAGGAGCTGCAAGGCTTAAAGTTTCCACTATTTGGGGTTATCAAGCAGAAGGTCTTTCTCCACGTTTTTCTGAAGGAGAGTTCTATCCAATTTATAACATTGAAAATGGGATACTGATAGAACATTCACCGCCACCACAAGCAAATATAGTAACTACTGCTCTTGCTCGTTATGACAAAGAGGCAAATGGTTCCTACGTTGTAAATGGCCTTGAAGTGATGTTCCTCCACAAAGAAGAAAAGGGAGAAGAAGGGGTAAAAAAAGGTAAAAAAGAAATATTTGTGATTAATGAGGGCAAAGCTCATGTTGATGGCTATGAGATTGAACTTCCTCACAGTATTCGTGTTTCTTTTGATGAAGATCCGGATATAAAATCAGTTGAATCAGAACCACATACTTTTCAGCCAAATAGCCAAAGAGTAATGGAACTTAAAGTTAATGATTTTCCAATAAGTGAAATCAAAAAAGTAGATATAACCGTTCAAAAAACCATTACCATTACTCATGGTTCATATTCAGGAGCCATTGATCCGATACCTGACTCTGCAGTACTTGAAATTATTCAAATTAAACAAGGCAATGTTATTTATGAAAATAGTATAGATTACAAATTAAACGCAGGAAACGTTGATTGGTCATTACCAGGTAAAGAACCAGCTCCTGGAAGTAGTTATCAAATAACTTACCGCTGTCGTACTCATGTAAGTCCTGAAGATATAAGTGAAGAGGGATGCAAAGTAAAGGGAGCAGTTGATAACAGCTTGGTTTTGATTGATTACACCTGGAAAATGCCACGCTTTGATTTAATTACTATCGATAGCAAAGGGGTGGTAAGAAGAATAAAAGGAATTTCCCACTCTTGGAGACCATCGATGCCTCAAGCACCTTCTGGACAACTTTTGCTCTGCTACATTCATCAGACATGGAAAAACGGAGAAAAAGAAGGGGTAAAAATAGTGAATAATGCTATTCATGCTGTACCGATGAATGAGCTTGAAGCAATGAAAAAAGGAATAAATGATCTTTATGCGCTGGTTGCAGAGGAGCGTTTACGCAATGATGCAAATTCAAGAGAACCTACCACCAAAAAAGGAGTATTTGTTGATTCGTTCTTTGATGATGATATGCGTGATCAAGGAATTTCGCAGTCTGCAGCAATAGTAAACAAAGAATTAATTTTACCTATAGATGTGGAAATTATTGATGTTGAAAGAGGTAAAGAACCTTATCTTTTACCTTATAAACTTGAACCGGTACTGGAGCAGCTTTTACAGACTAAAGGAGAAAAAATTAATCCGTATCAAGCTTTTGATCAAGTCCCGGCGCAAATTACTCTAAATAAAAACATTGACCACTGGACCGAGGTTACCACTAATTGGAAAAGTCCAGTAACAAGAGTTTTAATGTTAAAGAAACGACAGAGCTGCTGTCAAGTACTTCATACGAAGCTGAATTTATGAGAGAAGCAGTACAGAATTTTGAAATTGAAGGTTTTGAGCCAAGTGAGAAGCTTAAAGAGATAAAATTTGACGGAATAAACATTCAACCTATAACTTAAAACTGGAAAACCAAATGTTAACAGCTAACAATCAGGGAAAATTAAAGGGAAAGGTGAAAGTACCAGCAAATATTCCAGCCGGTACTAAATTAGTGCAATTTTACGGGGATAAAGGAAGTTATGGAGAAGCAACTTATACTGGTAAAAAAACAATTACCATAGAGGAAAGAAGAAGAGTTATCGCAGCAAGAAGAGTTGATCCTTTAGCACAAACATTTACTTTAAATGAGAGCAGACACATAGGGGGTCTAGATTTATGGTTCACAAATAGCGGCAAAAAACGTGTTGTTGTGCAGATTAGAGAAACAGCAGTGGGAATGCCCTCGCAGACTGTCATTGCTGAAAGTTATATTGAGCCAAAAGATATAAAGATAGATGGCACAGCAACACGTATAGAGTGGTTACCAGTGTTTTGCCATGCAGGACAAGAGTATGCAATAGTGCTACTCACTGATGATGCAGATACTGCAGTAAAAATAGCAGAGCTTGGCAAATATGATACAGTAAATATTCGTTGGGTAACAAGTCAACCATATCAAGTAGGAGTATTACTTTCATCAAGCAATGCAAGTACCTGGACTCCACATCAGAACTTAGATTTAACGTTTCGGCTTTTGGCTGCAAAATTTAGCGAAGTTTCTCACATTATTGATCTTGGCAAGGTTACTGCAAATAACGTATCAGATTTAATTGTTTTGACGAACGTCGAAAAAGTAGCATTTGATACCAATGTGGAATTTATTTTAACAGATGAAGAAGGAAAAGAAAATTTTTTGTCTGATAATTTGCCGCTCGCACTGCGTGAAAGAATAAATGGGGAATTAACGGTAAAAGCAAGCCTAAAAGGAGGGCGAGAAAAAAGTCCAGTTCTTTATCCTGGGTTACAGCTAGTTATGGGTAATATAGGGGAAAAAGGAGATTATGTTACAAGAAGCATTACAGCAGGAGCTAACACCAAGATCACCATAACATATGATGCGCTAATACCTGGCACTGCAGATGTTAAAGCATATGTGGAACAAAGCGTCAAAGGATGGCAATTAGTAAATTTAACATCAGGAAAACCAATTGGAGAAAATTGGGTAGAGAGAACTCATGTGCTGACAAACTTTAATGGCAATGAGACTAGGGTAAAATTAGTTTTAAGTGGAACAGTTGTTTATCGCCCTAAGGTAAAAAATCTCAGAGTGATTGTCACATAATGACTGTTGACCAAACCAAACGAGAATATCCACTGCCTCATCCAGAAAATATTGCAGTTCAAGATGTGGTACGTATTCGAAGAGCTATAGAAAAAATAGATGAAGATATTACCGAAAGAGAAGATGAGCATAATCAACTAAAAAATAATTTTAAACGATTTAGATTTGAAACTTTTTTGAATTTTTGGGAATGAAAGAAGCAATATACCAAAGAATAAAGGATTTAGCAGCAAACAGCACACCTGATCAACTGGCATATCTTGCGAAATCACTGGAATTGATAGCAGATAAAAAAGCTATTTCTAATATAGTGCAAATGGCTAAAATAAAAGAAATAATTGATGCACTACAAAAAAGACTTAAGGATTTAGTAGCAAACAGTACTCCAGATCAATTAGCATATCTTGCTAAAGCATTGGAATCAATAGTCGACAAAAGTGCGGTTTCTGAAATTGTGCAGATGACAGATGGTAAGCTAAAAGAACTTCTTGATAGTGCAAAAAAACACTTAACTGATCTGGATAATAAAAAAGCTAGTTCTTTAGCAGTGATCTCTGAATCAGAGAAGCAGTTATTAAAGAGAATTGATGAAAAAGGGACAACAAATTTATCGCTACTTGATACGAGAAAGAATGCCAGTATTGCAGCAATAAATAGTGTTGGCAATGATCATAAAGATGGTCTTAAAGGTTTAGTGAATAACTTCCGTACTGTTAATGATGTGCCAAGTGGCTCATCAATTATTAGGGAAATAGAAACTCGAATTGAAAACATCTCTAATGAGGTAAAAACTCGGGATGAACAGTTAAAAGCGTCTCTTATAAATGAAATAAGAAAGCGCAACATGGTTGAACCAGGGTCATTACCTTTCTTATTTGGTGTACTTGGCAGAAAAAATAATTATTTTGGCCACGGAACTTTTACGACAGAGCTTGGAAAGTGGAGTAGTGATATAACAAAAACTGACTATATGTTACAACTACTAGCAGGTAGCCATACGTACAATACAGATTACGTTAGTTTTTATCGGCCAAGACAACTAAGTTTTATAGAGGGAAGTAAAGGAACATTTATTTACGGAGAGTTATGCACAAAAAGTTTTTCGGGTAGTTATGATGAGATATACTATTACCCGTATGCTGCACTTGGAGTAGTATTTGTAAAAAATACAACCAATGTGAACATAAATAAGACAATGGAATTTGTTGGATCATCGTATTCGAGTACGGAGTACGGGGGAGCAGGATTATTTGTGGGAACTCCTGATAACACTAATTCTAATAAATCAAGTATTTCAAAAATAGTATGGAAAAATGTTTACCAATACATGAGTTCTGATAGCAAGTTAGCCGGATCTGGTAATGTGGAGATTCCAGCAGGAAAAACAGTTGCAATATTACTTTACACATCATCTTATCTGTATTCCAGAACACAAGTTAGTCAAGGTATGCTTGCATCAAATTATGTACACAACTATGGTCAATTTATTCAGTGGGGGATTTATAACATACGTAGCAATTTTCTCACCACAGGGCTTGAGGTAGATGTGGAAAGGACGCTCAGGGGTTGGCAATGTCCAGGGTTAGAACGAACTGATCAAATATGGCAATGAGGAGGAATTTGTGACTATTTATATACGTTTTGAAAACCACAAGCAGATTGAAACAACAACACTTGAAAACAAGCCAACTGGAAATGATTGGTATGAAGCACCAAAGAATTTTGACTGGCAAAAAAGTTATTGTTTAACAGGAGGAGGAAAAATTGCTCAGCGGAATCAAGAAGATATTGAATTGGAGTTACTACAAAATGCGAAGTTTTCTGCACTTTCTAATCTTCGTGCTTATTATGATAACTATACTAACCAATACACAGGAGTATCTCATCAAAAGTCTAAATCGTATCAAATACAAGAAAAAGCCGCAAAAAGTATTCTAGCAGCACCAGAATCTATGAATGAAAAGGATAAAGAAGTTATAGAGCCTTTAGCAAAAGTCCGTGGTATTACAGTTATTGAAATGGCAAGAATCATTGAAGAAAAAGTAAAAAAAGCAGTAAAAGAAATAATTAAATGTGAAGAGTTGGAAGACATTACCAAGAAGAAAATTGCAGAAGCCAAAAGTGAAAATGAGCTAGAGAACTTACTAAACGATTTTAAACAAAAGATGCAAAGAAATGGCTGAAGAATTTTTGCACGGAGTAAATGTTATTGAAGTAACCTCAGGGGCAAAAACAGTACGTGCAGCTAAATCATCAGTGATAGGTGTAATTGGTACTGCACCTGAAGCTGATGAGCAAAAATTTCCGCTAAATAAACCAGTGTTAGTTGCAGGAAGCTTAAAGGAAGCAGCAAAGCTCGGAAAGAGTGGCAGTTTACCTTCTGCAGTAAATGGAATATTTTCCCAGATTGGTGCAACAGTAGTAGTTATTCGAGTTAAAGAAAGTGAAAACAGCGATTCAAAGCTCAAAGAAAGTGAAACTATCCAAAATATAATTGGCGGTGTTGATAAAGAGACTGGAGAGTATCAAGGGATAGAGGCATTCCTCAGTAGTGAAAGCATAGTTCATATTGCTCCAAGAATATTAATTGCTCCTAAGTTTACTCATCAGTTACCTGAAATAGATGGAGTAAATCCAGTAGTGAGTGCTTTAATTTCCATAGCAGAAAAATTAAGAGCAATTATTGTTGCAGATGGACCAAATACTAATGATGAAGAAGCAATAAAATGGAGAAAAAGTGTAGGCAGCTCAAGAGTTTACGTAGTTGACCCTTGGGTTAAGGTATTTATTGAAGGAAAAGAAGGAACCTTGCCAGCAAGCCCATTTGTAGCTGGTTTAATAGCAAAAGTAGATAGCGAACAAGGATTTTGGCACTCACCTTCAAATAAAGAGATAAATGGTATTGTTGGAACAAGCAGGCCTATTGATTTTACGCTCGGTAATACAAATTGTAGAGCAAACCATTTAAATGAAAATGAAGTAACAACGATAATTCATCAAAATGGCTATAGGCTTTGGGGAAATAGAACATGTTCAAATGACTCAAAATGGGCTTTTCTGTCAGTGAGAAGGACTGCAGATTTAATCAACGATAGTCTACTTCGAGCTCATTTATGGGCAGTTGATCGCAATATTACCAAAACTTATATAGATGATGTGATTGAGGGGGTGAATTCTTATTTGGCCAATTTAAAAGCCCAAGGAGCTATTATCAGTGGAAAATGTTATGCAACTCCCGAACTCAATACACCGGCAAATATTGCAAGCGGAAAAGTGTCTTTTGATTTTGAGTTTACACCGCCATATCCAGCTGAGCAAATAATATTCAGATCCCATCTTGTAAATAATAGTGTAATAAGTTAGGAGAAAGCGAAGTGTTACCCAAAATACTGAGAAATTTTAACGTATTTGTAGATGGTCGTGGTTATGCAGGAAAAATAGATGAAATTACGCTACCAAAGCTTACCATAAAAACAGAAGAGTACCGTGCTGGTGGTATGGATATTCCAATAAATATTGACATGGGCATGGAAAAGCTTGAAGCAGATTTCACTTTTTCTGAATACGATACAGAGCTTTTTCGGCTATTTGGGTTGATAAATGGAAATTCAGTATCTTTAACTCTTCGTGGTGGAATGCAAGGAAGTGGTAGTAATGATATTGAAGGAGTAATTATCAACCTCAGAGGCATATTCAAAGAATTTGATTTTGGTAGCTGGAAACCTGCTGAAAAAGCCACTCTAAAATGCACTGTAGCTGCCCATTACTATAAACTTACGATAGGTGGTAATGAATTAATAGAAATCGATGCTGAGAATATGATCCGTAAGATTAACGGTGTGGATCAAATGGCCTTGCTGCAAACGATTCTAGGGATTTAATGTAATAGACGGATGCCTTTTCACTTCTTTATTGAAAAATTACTGATAATACTGTATAATTATTGATGTTTTTTAGGCATTTGTGCTATGGCTTTATCTAAATTTCTCGACCCTAAGAATGATGTAGCATTCCGCCGTATCTTTGGTACAGAAAAGAATAAAGATATCCTCATTCACTTTCTAAATGATATTTTGAGCTTTACTGGCAAAAATGCAATACAGGATATAGAGTTTTTAAGTACTATTCAAGATCCTGATATTGCATCTAAAAAGCAAAGTATTGTTGATGTGCTATGTAGAGATTCCACAGGAGTGCAATGGATAATTGAGATGCAGGTCGCTAAAACCAAAGGCTTTGAAAAACGTGCCCAATATTACGCTGCTAAAGCCTATTCAAGACAAGCAGATAAAGGTGATCAATACCATAACCTTAAGGAAATTATCTTTATTGCTATAGCAGATTGTATTTTATTTCCTGATAAGTCCGAGTATAAATCAAAGCACACTATTCGCGATGAAGATACTAATGAACATGATCTAAAAGATTTTTATTTTGTATTTATTGAATTGCCTAAATTTCCCAAAACCAAAGAAGATCAGCTTTCAAATATAGTTGAGAAGTGGGTGTATTTTTTTAAGTACGCTGATGAAACAAGTGAAGAAGAATTGGAAAGGATAACAGGAAGTGACGTAATAATCAAAAAAGCGTATGAAGAGCTAAATAGGTTTAACTGGTCAGAAAAGGAGTTTTTAGCATATGAAGGAGAGATAAAGCGTATTCTTGATGAAAAGGCTGTCCTTGCTCAAAAACTTGATGATGCTAAAGAGGAAGGAATCAAAATTGGTGAAGAGAAAGGAAAGATTGAAGGAAAGATTGAAGGAAAGATTGAAGTTGCAAAAGCGATGCTGACTAATAATGTTGATGTTAACACTATTGTCAAATGTACAGGTCTTCCTGTCGATGAAGTTCAAGAATTAATCCAAGTGGAAAGGAAATAACCCCTACTACAACTTTTATATTAGGTTGCCTCTTCAATCAAACACAAAAACTGTAATAAAAAAAATTAGTTATGTAAAAGCCGATATGGACTTTTATTTAATTAACTTTTTCAGGAGAAGTATGCAAGCTATAACACTTAATAACCCAATAACAGTTGATGGAATTTCTGTCTCAGAACTTACCGTTAGACGTCCAAAAGTTAGAGATTATCTAGCTATTGAGAGGCTTAATGGTAGTGATCTAAGTAAGGAAGTAACTTTGACTGCCAATTTGACATCAGTTACAAAAGAAGCAATTGAAGAGTTAGATATTGCTGATTATGTGAAAATTCAAGAGGTATTAAAGGATTTTTTTTCACCGATTATCCAAAAAACTTGAGATTAGAAATACTAGTGCTTGGCTCTATCATAGGTGGTGGAGTTGAGCACATTCTTGATATGGAGATTAGTGAGTTTATTTTATGGAGCAAATTAGCAAAGGAGCTTAAATGTCAACGTTATCTATAAAAATAGGAGCTGTTTTAGATGGCAGCTTTAATACTGTAATAAAAGGAAGTAGTAGTCAACTTACTCGTCTTGGTGAGAATATAAGAAAGCTTGATTCATCTTTAAAATCAGTATCAAAATTTAAACAGTTAGGTCATGATGTTTTGACTAGCAAGAGGTCATGGAAAGGTTTTGAGGATCAAGTAAAATCTTTAGCTAAACAAATGAAAGCGATAGAGAAACCAAGCAAAACTTTAAAAGCTGAGTTTGATAAAGCTAAGTTTTCTGCAACAAAAGCAAAAGAAGCATATTTGAAAAAGAGAGATGCTTTGCATTCATTTAATGAAGAAGTAAGCAAAAGTGGAAGAAATATTAAGTCATTAGTAAGTGACCAATATAAACTTGGCTCGTCCATTGAAGCGCTGAAAGGCAAGTATGGTAAGCTTGGATCTGCAATACGTAGTCACCAAAGTTTTTTAGCAAGCAAAGCACATTTTAAGTCACAAATTATAGAGACTATTGGACTAGGGCTAACGCTTGCAGCGCCAATTAAAGTTGCTGTTGATTTTGAATCGGCTATGGCTGATGTTGCAAAAGTAGTTGAGTTTAACAAAGAAACAAAGGAAGCTGATAAATTTGTTAAGAAGTTAAAAGAGATGTCACGTACTGTACCATTATCTGTATTAGATAGAACTTGATCTGACACTTTAAAAAAGTAAGTTATAAAATAATAAAAGAAAGGAGTGTTAGATATGAGTACGATACAAACAAAAATACTAAAACCAAAGTTAGGGTTATTAGAACTAGCAAAGCAATTAGGTAACGTATCACAAGCGTGTAAGGTGATGGGTTATTCGCGTGATACATTTTATCGATTTAAGGAGTTATATGAAAGTGGGGGAGAAGGAGCATTACATGAAATAAGTAAGAAAAAACCCCTATTAGCAAACAGAGTTTCCGAAGATATAGAAAGGGCAATAATTGGCATAGCTACAGAATTTCCAGCATATGGACAACAAAGAGCTGCAAATGAGCTGAGAAAAAGGGGTGTAATAATTTCCGAAGGTGGCGTAAGATCTGTATGGCTAAGAAATGACATTGAAACGTTCAAAAAAAGACTTAAAGCCCTTGAAGCAAAGGTTGCACAAGACGGCATAATTTTAACTGAAGAGCAACTTGCAGCATTGGAAAAAGTTAAAGAGCAAAGAGAAGCTCACGGTGAAATTGAAACAGAACACTCAGGTTATTTAGGGTCTCAAGATACTTATTACGTAGGCAATATCAAGGGCGTTGGGCGCATTTACCAGCAGACTTTTATTGATACATATTCGAGAGTGGCTTTTGCTAAGCTTTATACAGATAAAACTGCTATTACCGCTGCCGACTTGCTGAATGATAGAGTAATACCATTTTTCGATGTACAAAACGTGCCATTATTGCGCATTTTGACTGATAGAGGTACAGAATATTGTGGTAAACCAGAAAATCACGCTTATCAGCTTTATTTGGGAATTGAAAATATTGATCATTCAAGAACTAAAGCCAATTCACCACAAACTAATGGCATATGCGAAAGGTTTCATAAAACTATGCAAGATGAGTGTTACAATATTATCTTTAGAAAGAAAATCTACAGTTCTTTAGAAGATTTGCAGATAGATGTTGATCATTGGTTACGCTCTTACAATGAGACCAGGCCTCACTCAGGTAAATATTGCTATGGTAAAACGCCTATGCAGACTTTTCTTGATAGCAAACACATTGCTTTTCAGAAAAATATTAGTAACGTTAAACAAGAGACTGATATTAGTTTTAACTACCTCAATTCTTCTGTCAGTTAATTCGTTGCTGTCAGATTAAGTTGTGTCTAGTACACATTATCTGCTGCAGAATTAGCACAAATAGCTGCAAGGACTCCGCCAACAATATTGCAATAAACCTGAAACTTGAGAAGACTATTTCTCGAAAGCTTCTACAAAAAGAACGGAGAGTTGAATTTATTTATAGAGCTAATGATCAAATAACCATATGTCTCGATGGATAATATATGGTAGAGCTCATGGGCAACAAGAAATTAATAGTGCGGATTAGTTGTAGTTATGAAGTAAATCGATTAGCAGAGTTGTATCTATTAGATGCATATGAAAAATTAGTGTTAAGTAAACCAATAAAAGCGAGCAAAAAGGAAGAAAACTCTGAATATAAGAAAGTAGATTTGAGGACGGTAAAATGGTAACAGTTAGTTTATATGCAAGAGTTTCTTCAGGGAGGCAAGCACAAGAAGATACAATAGCAAGCCAAATTGCTGCTATAGAGAATCAAATTAGTATGGATGGACATAAATTATTAAATGAATATAAATTTATTGATAATGGTTATAGTGGTTCTAACATAATCCGTCCTGGTTTGGAAAAATTACGTGATAAAATAGCAGAAGGTAACATTGATAAGGTTTATATTCATTCTCCTGATCGTTTATCTCGTAAGTATGCATATCAGATGATATTACTTGAAGAGTTTAAGAAATTAGGAGTGGAAGTCATTTTTTTAAATTATCAAATTAGCGATAATCCAGAATGGCTTTGTTGCATAGCACTGATAGGCATGTAAATCACAATGAACTTACGCAGCTAATTTAAATTTAGCCATACCAATATCAGTAAATTTGTTCAGTAAGTAGCACTTAATTAACAGCTCTTTTTCACGATTTACCTCTGATTTATTTTTCAAGCCAAACCCAAATATTTGCTTCAACCTATAGAAAAAGACTTCAATATAAGACCGTGCTCCATACTTAACTTTTTTCTTCCATTCATTAATACCATCTTCATAATTCTCATATGACCTAATTCTACTAATATACTTGTTTCTTTCTGATAAGTAGTCAGCTAAACAAATTTTAGTATCCTTCCTAGGGCGAATAATAGGCACAATATTGTATTTTCTGCATTCTTTATACACACTTTTTATATCATAAGCCGCATCTGCTCGAATAGAACAAATGTTATATTTATCACTGACTTCTTCTAACATATCGCAGACCGGCAAATAGTCTACAGCAACACCACTAGTGTAGTTCATGCTTATTGCTTTCTTATCATTTATGTTTAAAATAACATGTAATTTTCTTACTTGACCATAACCACTGTATTTTCTTTTTCGAATATTAAGCTTACTATGCCCACCGTTATTATTGTAGATACTAACTCTAGTGCTATCTACGGCAATTTCAACATTTTCCAGATCATCTTTATTGCTTCTATGGTCATCAATCTTCAAATTAAGCTTTTTAAATCTTCTGGAAGCTTGTGTATAGCTGATAATCTTAAGTTTTTTGCCTATTTGTACCATATAACCTTTTACAAAACCTACAGCTTGTCTCAAGCCAATTCTAAAAAGATGAACTATTATGTGTATTAAAATTACAACTTTATCACTATAAGTGTTATTGCCACCTGCAACTTTTGGACTATTTTCATACCAATTTTCTATGGCTTGATTAACAAAATGAAAAACATTTCCTCTTTTTTTTAGAAACTCATTATATTCTCTTTGGTTACTTACTCTCATTTTTTGTGGCATAAGTTATACTTGTTTGAAAAATGCCTATTTTACAACAAAATGCGTTAGTAACCATAAGCTTTTCTCCTTACAATAACCTCAACCAACACTAGCTATGCAACAAAGCCATCCAGAATCTCAATTACTATTACAAATGCAAGGTATGATAGCAGAATACGAACGTGCAAAAATCATGGAACGAAGTCGTCGAGGAAAGATTTATGCAGCAAATAAGGGTTGTATAAGTGTAATGAGTGCTGCTCCTTATGGCTATCGTTATATAAACAAAAATACAGAAACAGGACAGGCCTTATTTGAGATTTATGAAGAAGAAGCTGAAGTTGTTCGTAAAGTATTCTCTTGGGTAGGAAGAGAAAGAGCCAGTATAGGAGAAGTATGTCGTAGGCTAAGTGCTATGTCCATTATGACGAGAACTGGAAAAGAGTATTGGGATAGGGCTGTAGTTTTGAGTATGTTAAAAAACTCTGCTTATAAAGGACAAGCAGCTTTTGGTAAAACAAGGTTTGGCGTAAAACTAAAACATATAAGACCGAAAAAAAACTCCTGCGAGCATCCAAAAGATAATTATTCTACTTATCCTGTTCCAAAAGAGGATTGGATTTATATTAAAGTACCTAGTATAGTAAGCGAAGATTTATTTGAAATCGTTCAAGAACAATTAGCTGAGAATAGAAAAATAGCAAGAACAAGACAAAGAGGAGCAAGACATTTATTGCAAGGTTTAGTAGTATGTAAGCTTTGCAATTATGCATATTATGGTACTAGCACTGCAAGGAATAAGGAGGGGAAAAAAACTAATAATCAGGTATATTATCGTTGTGTTGGCACGGATTCATACCGTTTTGGCGGTAATAAAATGTGTAACAACAAATTAATTCGTACAGATACATTAGACATGGCTGTGTGGGAAGAGGTGAAACATCTATTAAAAAATCCGAATAGAATATTAGAGGAGTATAAACGTAGACTTTCAGAACTTAAAAAATCACCACTAGATCAAAAAAGCGCTTTGCTTGAAACACAAGAAGATAAATTAAAACGAGGTATTGCAAGGTTAATTGATAGTTATGCTCAAGAATATATTGATCAAGAAGAATTTGAGCCAAGAATTAAAGCAATGAAACAAAACTTAAAAATGGTTGAAGAACAAAAGAAAAAGATATTTGATCAGAAAAAACTCACACAAGAGTTAACTCTAGTAGTAACAAATTTAGAGGGGTTTTCCTCTAGTATTAACTCAAGTCTTAATAATGCAGACTGGCTAACTAAACGTGATATTATTAGAACGTTAGTTAAGCGAATTGAGATTAATTTTGAGGATGTAAACATCGTGTTTAGAGTAAAAGAGCTTCCAGACTCTTTTCATATGGAAAAAAATCAATGCTTGCAATGTTGTTGTAGGGGTAAGCGGTGGTCAACTTGGTATCAAGAAAGAAGATCTTTTGATTATGCATATTGATACTCCTATAAAAAATTTGGATTGTTGAGTTTACCATGTTTAAAATCCATAAGGATTCTAACAGTCTCTGGCGTATTCTCAAATAAATATTTTCCTCTGGTTTTACTGTCATCTTTTCGTACTTTGATTTGACCATTATTAATTCTATCATAAATCCAATGTGTAGTAACATTGAGGATTTTTGCAATTTGTGGAACGGTAAGATATCCAGATACTTTAAGCGGATGTGACTGATTCCTTGCTCGCATAATGTTATTTTTTAACCGAATAGTTTTTACTGTATTTTCTAAAACGATGTTTTTTGTGGGGGAGCGATGTCCCTGTTTTTCTAAGTACTTAGCAATTTCTGCATCTGTTTTACCTTCTTTACTTAACTTTATTATAGACTGTTCCATTTCTTTTGCTTTAGTCAACTCGCGAAAAGAGTTTACTGGAATGGGAACATGAGAAGTAGTAGTTTCGCCACCATGCCATATAATGCGTACCTGAAGACAATCGCGTCTGATTCTGTGTGCTACCACTTTATCAATGAGACAACGAAGAAAGGACTTTTGTTGTTGACGTGATAGAATTGATTCATACCAAATTTCAGGTAATCTTTTGCCTACATCTAAAAATACTGTTTTCAGTTCTTCAGGTAATTGAGGTGTTGGATCACTTGGACGCTGACGTTCGAACATAATTTCTGCTTGTTGGAGTTCTTTCAATGCTTTCTCCCAGCGTCTTTCAAGTTCTGCAGCTACAAGACGATTGTCAGGGTCTACTTGATTAAATTGTCTTTCTGCCAATCTAACTTGGTACTTTAGGCGCTCTAATTGTTGTAAATGTGCTTTATTAATTGCTTGCTCAGATTGCAATTGTGAGTTAATCGCCTGAGTATAAGCATCAAGCTCAATTTGACCAAGTGCAGCAAAAAATTTGGGAACTACTTCATTATCAATAATATCAGCTGGTAAAAGCTGACATACAGGTACACGATACTGCTGACGTAGATAGTTGCATAAATAACGATTTCCTCCTTTATACTGTACCAACATTTTATGTCCACATTCTCCACAATAAATTATTCCATGTAATAATGCTGCACCTGGTCTTGCTATACCACGTGTTTTATTGCGATCGTATTCTGCATAATTATCTTTTAGCATCATCTCAATCTTTGTAAAAGTTTCCCAATCTATGTAAGCTGAGTATTTACCTTTGATCAGAACTTTCCATTCCTCCATTGGTAATTTTTTTGTTGTTTTGTCAGCAGAAGATGGCTTATGGTATGTAGTACGGGAACGCCCATAAACAAATGCTCCAGCATAGGCTGGGTTTTTAGTATTGAGGTAATTGCTGCAACAGTTGGCTTTTTCCACTGTAGTTCTTTGAAATTATTATATCTAGGAAGAGTTAGTTGATGATCATTAAAATGTCTTAAAACCTTTGATGCTGTTCGTTTTTCTAGAAAAGTTTCAAAAATAAGATTGATACGAGACTGAACTTCAAGGTTAGGATCCTTGCTCGCAGAACCATCAATGTTACGAACAAGACCAACTGGGAGAGATAAGGCTAAATCACCTCTGGTTGCTTTATTTAATAGTCCAGCATTTAGTCTAGCTCTTATAGTAGATAACTCCATTTCAGCAAGTTGCCCTTTCAGACCAAGTAACAGCCGACCATTAATAGTACCAGGACCATAAACACCATCCCGGTCAGCTATTAAACACTGTTTATAGCCACATATATCCAGTAAAGGATACCAGTCAGAACAATTACGTGATAAGCGAGTCACATCGTAGGAGAGAATAATTCCTACCTTTGATAAAGTGACTTTAGTGACAATCTCTTTAAACCCTTCACGCTTTTCAGCACTAGCACCAGTTAAACCAAGATCACTATCGATGATTACAACGTTATCAGCTTTCCATCCAAGGTCAATTGCTCTTTGTTTTAGTGCATACTGTAACTCCAAACTTTCTTGGTTGCTCAATGCTTGATGAGGTGTTGATTGTCTGATATAAATTATTGCTTCGCGTGCTAAATGTTGTGCTGTAATTAGCTCTGATGTACTCATAGATAACCTCTTTGGACACTAATAATATATTTTCTAAAACTTCTGACTTGAAACGTTGCGACATTTTCTGCCACACTTGACATGGTTTACATGGCATAATTTATACTCCTTTGCTAGAGAAACAAATTCGTATAATGAAGACCACGTTAACTTGCTGGTGAGAAAGTTTTGCTTACTAGCTAAGTTGGTAGCAGAAAACGGAATACGTAGAATGATGTAATTGCGATAAGTAACAAATACATTGTGGACTTTTGAGCTGACAGAAGATATTGGAAATGTTCTGCCAAATAGTGGATGTGTTGAATCTGTAACTGTAATTTCCTTAGTTACTTGATTATTGAAGAGGGTATTAAGGTGATTGATCGTTGCATTGTGCTGCTCACAATGGACATAAAGAGATAGTAGAACTCCTATTAGACACGGGGGCTAATGTTGATGCAGTAGATAAAGTTAAGATAACTCCTTTACACGCTGCTGTTCGCTTTGGTTATACAGAGATAATAAAAGTTCTCATAGCAAACGGGGCTAATGTTAATACAGCAGATCAAAATGGGTGTACTCCTTTGCATTGTGCTGCTCACAATGAAAATAAAGAGATAGTAGAACTCCTATTAGACACGGGAGCTAATGTTGATGCAGTAAGTCAGGCTGAGAGTACTGCATTACATCATGCTGTTTCTGCTGAAAATTGCCAAGTGGAAATAGTAAAAGCTATCATAGAAAAGGAAGCTGCTGTTGACATAGCGGATAAATACGGGCGTACTCCGTTATGCTGGGCTATTAGAAATGGCTATTCAGAAATAGCAAGAATTCTACTTGAAAACAAAGCAGATCCTTTATTGGGACATAAAAGTTTTAACACATTAAAGCTCTTGATTGAATTAATAAAAAATGATTTTAAGCACTCTAAGAAAGCAGAAGAAACACAGCAACAAGAGGATGATGAATATGAATTGATTAAATACTCACTGGTACTTCGCAATGACTGTTCTTTAACTGATATTGCTGAAAGAGGTGCATTTGGTAAGTTGATATCTACGTGGCTTGTTGACATGTCCAACTTAACAGAGAGTCAGAAGGAGTTGAATAAAAAATTCTTAAGTACTTTTAAAGACTTTCCACATGTTACTTATAAGGATTATAAGAACGATGTTGAAAAAATTAAAAAATTTTTACTGGATCATAAAAGTAATCAAGATCTAAAAACCATCCTCAACCTTAAAAGAGGAGAATCTAAACTGACAATACTGCATATTCTATCAAGTATGGAATGTAGCAATGCGGGAGAATTAATAGATTTACTGTTGAATTCAGGTGCTGATCCTAATGAAAAGGACGACACAGGAAGAACACCTTTACATTATGCTACTCGTTCTGGTCATTGTGATACAATTATCAAATTGCTTCTAAGGAAAGGAGCTAATCTTGATATAAAGGATAAAAAAGGTAAAACCCCAATAGAATTTGCAGTTAATAATCCCAACCTTAATATTAAAGAGTACTTTTTAACTGATGATGTTATTTATGGAACTTTTCGTAAAAAAACACAAGTTGACTATAATGGAAAAAAGTATTTGTGCAAAAGTGTAAATCTATGGGGGGAGGATTTTCTACTAGATGAGCAAGATCCAGGTAAATATTTTTGTAAATTAGATGAAGTTCAAGACATAAATCAGCTAGAACAGGTTGTAAATGAAGCTATAAAATCTAGGGTAAGGTTCAATCTTACTCGTGAGGGAAATATATATGAAAATACTTATGAGAGTAGGTATAATTTTACAGATTATGTAATAAGAAGAATTAGTGAATTAAAGATTTTTCAAGGTGAAAGGGACATAGAAGTTGCTAGTCGCATAGTATGTAATTTGGTAAAAAGAGGTGCAGTATTTGAAACTCTAAGTAGTATAATTGTAATTGATAAACTAGAGAAGTTTAAAGACCACAAAGCTAATCTTAAAGAAGCACGTAAAAGCTATATACATTACTCTCTAAGGTTTTTGGAAGCTGCAAAAAACGCAACTACTGGTAAGGTAAAAGAGGCAAAAATGGACAACTTCACTTTCTACTTGAAATACTCAAAGAATAGTATAGTCGAGGTTGCAAAAATCATAAATGGAACAGATGAAAGCACAGAATTTCGAAGAGACGTGATAGCAATCGGTGAAAGCGAGACAGAAATTTTAACAGAAGGTGGGGTAAGAAATTATACTGACCTTATAGGTAATATAGTACTGACTTTTCATACTGATTTGGGAAAAGTAGATGCTAGATTGTATTCTGATGTCCAAGATAAAGGAAAAATTATAGTAGAAGTGAGTAACAAGGAGGAAATATTGGAAAAGTTTAAAAATTATAAAGAAGAGTTAGGTGAGAACTGCTTGCTTGGTGGTTCTTCTGTCTACGACGCTATTAAGCAGGGATATTTTAAAAGGCCTGAGGAAGTAGATTCCATATATCATGTAAGTTCTTCATTAGAAAATATATCTTTATTTCCTATTGTACAACAGAACATAGAGAAAATTCGCCAGAAAGGTTAGTGTTGCTTAGCTTAAGTTTAAATTGCAAAAAAATGCAAACTTTATGATACTGAAGGAACTACTTTTTTGCTAGAAGGCAAAGCAGCAAGGAGCGAACCAAAAGCGATAAGAAAGGATCCAAGCCAGATTATAGACATTCCAGGTTTATAGTGCACTTTAGCTGCAATTTTGCTCTTACTCTTATCAATCTCTCCAATTACAACATAAATATCAGAAAATAAATTGTGGTAGATACTGCTTTCAACATTTTTCTGACCTTCCGCAAGGTAAAATCTATATTCAGGAGTTACTTCACCTAATATCTTATTATTCAGCAAATTCCTGATATCCATTGTACCCCTCACTGCATGGAAATTTTTTTCTTTTATTAGCTCAATATTTCGTAAAGTAACTTTAAATTTATTGACTGTTATGCTGTCTCCTATTCCCAAGTAGTTTTCTTTTTTCTCCTGCCAACCAACTGAATAAGATATACCAAGCACTAGAATTGCCACTCCAGCATGAGCAAGCATCATTGCATAGTAGGACTTAGAAACTCTTCTTGCTAATAAAATTGATTCACCAAATGCTACCTTAAATAAACAAATTCTTTTACTATATGCTTCTAAAACAAAGATTAATAATGCTATGGAGATGGTAATTGATAGCACAATCATTAGCTCCATGTGAAAGATAAACGGCAAAATAGCTGCAGCACTACAAAATGAAAATCTATATTCACGGAATATTGGCAATAGACTATTTCCCTGCCAACTGCAGTATTGCCCTATCATGGTGAGCACTAGAATAGCTAGTGCAATAGAGTTAAATAAAGAATTGTAATATGGTGCTCCAACTGAAATTAATTCACCGGTTAAATACTCAAGCACTGTAGGGTATAAAGTGCCAACGAACACGATGAAAAAGGCAGTGATGAATAATAAATTGTTCATCAGCATCATCGTAAGGCGTGAAAAGAATCTTCTACCCTCTGTCACTTGAGTAGCAGATTTCTTTTCAGATTCTAATATCGAATACTGGAAAGATGTGTGATTCTTTCTCGTAAACACTACAAATATTACTAAGCTACTGACTGTAATTACACCAAGTAGAGCTAATATATACAATCCATATCTTGGGTCATCTGCAAACGTGTGCACTGAGGTAAGTATTCCTGAGCGGACTAGAAATGTTCCAGTCACACTCAATATAAAAGTTGTGAGCGTAAGTAAAATAGCAACATTCCTTAAAGTATTGAAATTTCGTACAACGAGCAACAAATGTGTCAGCGCCACTGCAATTAGCCACGGCATCAAAGAAACGTTTTCCACTGGATCCCAAAACCAAAATCCACCCCAACCGAGTTCACGATATGCCCACCAGCTACCCAAGCTGATGCCCAAAGTGAGCAGCGACCAAGAAATAAGTACCCAAGGCCTGACAATTTTAGCCCAAACATTTCCTTCAGTATTTAAAATTAATCCAGCTATAGAGAGCGAAAAAGGAACGCTAAATCCAAGGTACCCCAAATATAATACCGGTGGATGAATAGCAAGGCCTATATCCTGCAATATCGGATTAAAACCCAGTCCATCTGTTTCAATGCCTGGCATTTTAGTGAAGGGGCTGGATTCAAGTAAAGTGAACAGTAAAAAACAAAAGCAAATCAAGCCTTGGGTGATAAGAGATATTTTTTTTAATTTACTATCATTAGTTCGTTCTGGTGTCATTCCAGTGCTTGACACTGGAATCCAGTTTTTATTACACTGCCATTTGATGTACTCATTTGCAATTAAATTGTCTGGATCCCAGTTTATGGGCACTGGGATGACAGAAGGTATATAAATATCCATTAGTAATAAATACATGACAAGCACTAAGGTCCAAAGCAACATAGACCCTTCTTTATTTCCCCAAACACCACAAATCTTATAGATCAAAGGTTTTGTTGTGTGTGAGTGGTAATATACGTTTTCAAGTGAGAAATCATTTTTAATGTGGCAGTAGATCAAAATAGCCATTGATGCTGACACACAAAAAAATATGGCAGAGGAGACGAATCGGTAAGAACTAAACGGTAGAAACAAATACGTTAAAGATAACAAACAGGCTACCAATAACAATATATTCCCAAATTCAGGCATAAGATTCATATAATGATATTACTAATAATAAATTGGGAGTTAAAGTTTTAATATAGGAACAAAGTTAATCTTCAATTATATTAATAGTAAGTAAAAATTAAGCATTAAGCTTTTATACTTTATATTATATAACATTAATATTGTGAGGTAATATTATGGGCACAACTAAGATTAGTGAATTTCTATTCAATATAAAAGGTAAAGTGGCAAAACAACATGCTGAACCAATAATTGAAAAAAATCTCTATACTATTTTAGGATTCAAAGATGTAGAAGATTTAGAATATAAGACAAGTAAGTCCGTTAACAAAAAAATTTGGCAGCTATTTATTGATTGCTTTACAAAGGAAATAGATTATGTAGCAACTAAGCAAGTTGTAAAAAACGTTGTTTGTAATATTGCCAAAAGTGCCCAAGGCAATGCTTTTACTGAAGCTGAAAGCTTAATCTTAAACGAAAAACAAGATAATAAAAAGAGAGAAAGAGCGATTAAAAAAGCTACTAGTATTTTAAAAAAAATCAATCCAGAAAAAGCCTTCAATGAACTTTCAGTAATAAAAAAACAAGCCGAAGATTTTTTACAAACCGATTTTTATAAGGCGCAGAGCAAACCACTGCCAGGATTTGCTACATCTGGTGCGCAGCTTTTTGCGGAAACTTTGAAATATATAGAAACACTAGAAAAATTATCAGAAGTTAAAAAGGAAGATTTAACTAAGAGTTTCCTATTAAATTATATTAGTTCACTGAACAAAAAGTATCCTAAATCACAAGGTAAAAGGGAAGATGCTATACGAATACTATCAAGCGATGAGTTGAAGAATTTTTATAATAAAGGTGTAGAGGAAGGAATACTACAACCGCTGGTATCATATAAAGAATGCAGAAATCTGTATGATAAAATGAGCCAAACAAAGAATGAATGTATAATCAAAAAAGAAGAGCATGAGAAAGCAAGTAAGTCAATAACCAGTATAATTAGTGACATAAAAAAATGTAGAGAAGCAGTCCTTAATTGCAAAAATTTTCAGAGCTCCTACATAAAGGAAAAAGCAGAACACTCATTTAGAGGCACCTCATGTCAAAAAATGATTGATATATATCAAGAGAGAATTGCTGGATATCAGGAAAAAATTCGTCAAAACCTAAACCAAATAAGAGCAATATTAAAAGATACGCCGCAAGATGTGAAGGAAATAATCAATTGTGTGCATGAAGCAGAGCAGTATGATGAAATTTTTGATTCGGCTTTAATTTGTTTACCGAACATACAGAATAAGCTAGATATTCAACCAGAAAATCCCCTAACAGAACTCAGAGCTTCACAAATTAACGTTGAAATTGAGCTAACTAGGCTCTGTGAACAAAATATTAGAGTAAGCATGTGAGTGCTTCAACAAAATTCAAAAAACCAATAAAGACCTCATAAGTCTTATCAAAACAGGAGATTTCTAATAGTGGCAAATACCATGTATTTCTTTCAATTTGCCACTATTACGCCATCTAAATCACACATTGTCTTCCAGAAGGAAAATTTTGTTCCACTGGCAACCACCTCATGTATAGCTTTATAGCTCTTCTCACAATAATCCGAACAGGTCATAATAACATACTGCTGGCCTCTTGGATTATAATAGCTATAAAGACGTTTTTACCTCCGTTCGGACTATTATAAGAAGAGCTATACTTCCATAATAAGAAAAATGGCAAAAGCAATTTTAGATCTACTCTAATAAAAGCCTATTTTCCTTGAAACTAAAATAGCTACTAAATGTGATAATAATATGATCTATTAATTCTATTCCTATGCTTTTGCAAGCTTCTGCAAGCTGTCTGGTGAGAAACATATCGCTACTTGAAGGCTGTATATCTCCACTTGGGTGATTGTGGGATATTACAATCGATGTTGAGCCAATCAAAAGAGCGCGTTTTATGATCTCTCTAACATAAAGAGGAGTTTGATCTATTGTACCAAAGTTTTGTAGATCTTCTGCTATTAGACGATATCTTTTATTCATATAGATAACGCGAAAATTTTCTTTATTAAGGCTTCCTATACTTGCTTTTAAATAATCAAGCAATTTTTCCCAATTATTGATTATAGGTAGGTCCTTTACTTCTTCTCGTGCAGAACGAACAAAAGCCTGTTTAACACAAAAGATAGCAGATATAGCTGCATTACTAACTCCTTCGATATTCTGCAGTGCTTCTAAATCGGCATTAAAAACCTTATTTAAACTACCAAAATTTTCTATCAAACTCTTTGCTACTGGCTTTACATCAATTCTACTATATGCTGAATATAAAATGTGTTCTAAAATCTCATAATCAAGTAATGATTGTCCGTTATCTGAAATAATTCTCTCTCTTAGGCGCTTTCTATGACCTTTTTTGTAATCTTTCATTATTCATGAATTGCTTATCTCTTATAATAAGAAATTGAATTTTTAAGTAAAATATTTAATAAAACACATGAAGCATAATTGTAAATTTTTGAAGACAGCAAATGAAAGTTGTAAGTTAAAAATGTGATATAAAAGAGATAAGAGGGAAAGATAACCCTACTCACTATAGGAATAGGGCTATCACGGGCGTGTGCGACCGAATGAAAGTTGGTATTACAACCGTAGCCATCAAGGTAAACTAGCCCCATCTCTCGATACGTTTGAATAGTTGCATGGGACATATGTATGCACCCGTTTACAATCTTAAATTAATTAAACTATCGAGGTTATTTATTATGATTACATCTTATCAAAATTTCATTGGCATTGATATCGGAAAATTTAAAAATGTTGCTGCAGCTTATAACCAAAGGAGCGCTATCAAGTTTGACAATGATGCTACTGGTTGGCAACAGTTGTTTCAAAAATTTTCAGATATCCTACCTAATTCTCTAGTAACTTTAGAAAACACTGGAAAATATGAGCTTGGCTTAGCACATTTTCTTGTTGATAAGAATGTTGCTGTACATCGAGCTAATACTCGTAAAGTAAAAAGTTTTATCATATCACATGGAACTTTAGCAAAGACAGATCAATCAGATGCAAGAGCCCTTGCTCAATATGGTTTTGAACGCTATAGTGCTCTATCTCTATTTGTGCCTATGTCAAAAGAACAAACCGCCTTAGTTGCACTCTGTCAACGTCGTGATGACATTACACAAATGAGAACTCAAGAGAAATGTAGGCTTGCAGCACCTGAAAACGACTATATAAAGGAAAGTTGCCAAAAAACAATAGACTTTTTTACCAGTCAGATAAATGAGTTCAACGATGCCATACAAAGAATTATTGATAAAAATCCAGAGTTTCAAAAGCGTCAAAAGATCTTGAGAACAGTGCCAGGAATAGGTCTCAAGTTATCACAAGTTTTTGTGTGTCTAATGCCAGAACTTGGCCACCTAAACAAAAAAGAAGTTGCAAGTCTTGCTGGAGTTGCTCCACATCCAAAAGAAAGCGGTAAAACTATTGGTTACCGAAGGATAACAGGTGGTAGGAGCAATGTTCGTGCAAAGCTTTTCACAGCTGCTATGGCTGCTGCAAGATCTAAATCTGCACTTGGTGCTTTTTATTCTGATCTTATTGGTAGAGGTAAAAAGAAGATGGTAGCTATAACAGCTCTAATGCGAAAAATCATAGTAATTGCCAATGCAAGACTTAAAGAAGCAATTAATATGAAATAAAAAATCTGTATAGAAAATAGGTTAACGAATATGTGCGTCTACACACATTTAAAGCACATATTCGTTAACCATAAAATCTAAGCAGTGCTTGCTGTTTGATATAAATTTCTTTCTGTATAAACTAGGGTTTTTGTTGCCAAAATACATTTTTCAATTGAATAAAAATACAAAATTATCAACAAATGAGACTAAATTCAAAAAATTTTAAAAAACATAGTTGATGGCCCCTCTCTTGTCATCCCCTGCTCCCTCCTTCTTGTCATTCAAGTAGCCTCATCCCAGTGTCCCTTCTATATATCATCCCAGTGCTCCTTCTATGTCATCCCAGTGCTTGACACTGGGATCCAGCCTTTCTTACCAACAAAAACCTAGCATAACTTTTGTGCTCAAAAAATTTCCAGCATCAAGTGCTGGCCTGAAGCTTTAGCTGTAAATGTTAAGAAATTTACCAAGCGAAAAAAAAGGCAAAAAAATCCCCGTGTAACGAGTTTTGACCCTATAATAATGTAAATTGGCGCTGTAATAATGTGCTAACGCTTAAAATAAGCGCGTTTTGGCTGAATGTAGAAAAAATAAAAAAGACATGCAGCCGCTATAATTTCTATGTAATTTGCCAATAAATATCTTAGTTTTTTACTGAATTTTTGTTGTTGAACCCGCGCGGATCGAAAACAAGGATAAATACTCTTATTGTCATAATAAGGGGGCTGGCGCAGTTTGTCAAGGAAGTTTTATGCGAGAGATCTATTGAAATGCTCGTGCAAAATCATACTATTAATTAGTACACTATAAATTTAAAATTATAAATATGTTAAGCAAATTAGTAACTTTGCTATTAATTTTTATATTTCCTTTTTACTCATACTCATATCAGTTTAGAACCAAAGCAAAGCAAGCAATTGTCTTAGATTTAGCTTCAGACTCGTTCATTTTTGAACACAATTCCAGGGAAAAAATGGCCCCATCTTCAATGAGCAAATTGATGACTTTATATGTAGCTTTTGATTATCTAAAAGCTGGAATAATAAAAATGGAAGATAAATTTCGAGTAAGTAGAAAAGCATGGGAAAGGAAAGGCTCTTCTATGTTTTTGAAAGAAGGTCAATTTGTTACGGTAAAAGAACTACTTGAAGGAGTTACAATTGCCTCAGGTAATGATGCATGCATAGCGCTAGCCGAGGGTATTGCAGGATCAGAGGAGAATTTTGTTGCTGAAATGAATGAAGTTGCACAAGATTTAAATCTTAATGATAGTCATTTTGTTAACTCAAGCGGGTGGCCAGATGAAAACCATTTTATGAGCGCAAAAGACTTGGTAACACTGGCAAAAAGGATTTTTACTGATTTTCCTGAATACTATGATCTATTCTCTGAACAATATTTGACATATAACGATATTGTACAAAAAAATAAAAATCTTTTACTTTTCCATGATATTGGAGTTGATGGTCTAAAGACAGGTCATACAAGTGCTGGTGGTTATGGCATTATAGCATCTGCAAAACGGAACGATAGAAGAATTTTTGCTGTCGTGAATGGTTTGGACACCGAGAAAGAGCGAATAGAGGAAGCAAAAAGACTAATACAATATTCCTTAAATCATTTTAATACCAAGAAAATATTTGCTAAGGATAGCGTAGTTGAAGAAATAAATATTGTTTATGGAAAAGATAAAAAAGTGCCCGTTACAGTTGCAAACGATGTTACCATAACTTATAACCGCAGATTACATGATAAAATTAAAGTGCGTATTGAGTATAAAGATATGGTACCCGCACCAATTAAAAAAGGTCAAGAAGTGGGCAAAATTTTTGTAGAAATACCTGGTACTGAGCAACAAACTATACCTGTTTATGCAGCAAATGATGTGCAGAAATTGAGCTATATAAAAAAAATTTTTAGAAAGTTGTTTTAATCAGCAAATGTAAGTTAAGGAGACCTGAAATACTAATCTACTTTCAACCTCTCAGCATGTAAACTGCGTGGTAAAGATTCCAACTCTTTTGCAGCAGTGAGTTCTTTATTTTTTGCATGTATACCAAGCTTATTGAATTCTCGGGCAGCAGGAAACACTCTTGCCTCAAGCGAACCAGCAGTTTTATTGTAATGATCAACAGCACTTTTTAAGCTTCTGCGTAAATTATCAAAATTTTCGCCCATTGTGCAGATTCGCTCATATAAAATATGGCCTAGTTCACTTATTTTCTTTGCATTTTCAGCTATCATCTCTTGCTTCCATCCATAGGCTACTGCCCTAAGTAGCGCGATTAAAGTGATTGGTGTTGCAATAATTACTTTTTTTTCTATTCCAATTTCTATCAAAGCTGGTTCACATTCTAGTGCTGCGCTGAAAACCCCTTCTCCTGTTAAAAAAAGCACCACAAACTCTGGCGTATTTTCAAATTGGTTCCAATATTCCTTTCTGCCTAGATCGTTTATATGTTTTTTTATCGCCAGAGAATGATTCTTCAACTTTTCCCTTTGTATCTGCAAATCATTTTGTGACATAGCATCCATATAAGAATCAAGTGGCACTTTAGCATCTATTATTATTTGCTTTCCTGATGGCATTTTTATTATTAAATCAGGACGTAACAAATTATCCTCATTTTTATCAACCACTGAAGCTTGAGTAAAAAAATCGCAATATTCAACCATTCCCGCCATTTCTACCACTCTTTTGAGCTGCATTTCACCCCACTTACCCCTAATGTGAGGTTTCCTCAGGGCGTTAGCAAGGTTAGAGGTTTGACTCATTAATGCTCCAATTTGCTCCCTTAAACCTTCATAGGCCCCTACCCTCTCCTTCTCTAGCTCACGTATTTCACTGTCGAATTTTTCTAATTTTTCTTTTATTGGAGTGATAACTTCGTTGATCGTTGCTTGCCTTTTTTTGAAGTCACTTTCTGTTTCTTTTAGCTTATTATCGATCACTTCTTTTGCTAAGTTCAGAAAATTATTATTGTTTACCTGAAGAGCATCAAGAGAAAGTGCTTTAAAAGTGTTCGTAAGCCTCTCCTCTGCTTTTGTTAGTAATTCTATTTCCTTTTTCTTTTCTTCACGCTCTTTTTGAAGAATTACTTCAAGTTCTGCGTTCCTCACTTTCAAATCAACTATTTCCTTATTTTTATCTACTAAAGACTGTTTTGCCTCTTGAAGTTCATGTTCTACTTTAAGTAAATTCTTCTCAAGATTCTCACTAAATTTTCTGTTCTTTCTTACAACAATATAGAGAAATAGTAGTAAAAAAAGGAAATTCAATACAAAAGCTATAGAATTGAAAAGCATCAGAACACAGAAAAAACCGCACTCACAATACTATCTAATTTTTTTATATATAAAAAAGAAAAAAAGAGCACCTGAAGAGATGCGCTTACTGAAGGGCTTGGTTTGCTAATTAATAACCGTTTTCTTCTACACTTGGATTAGTAACAGAATGTCTTTTTATTGAAAATCTTATGTAATAGTTATTTTTATAATATCAAATAGCACATATATTAACAACTCAATTTTACTCTCATTATTACAATACTTACATACCAGTTACTTCACTAAAAACTTAGCTTCAATCCGGCCAAAAGCACATATCCGGAGTTATTATCTTCCACTGCAAGCTCCTTAGTACTAAATCTTACAATATCAAAGTAATATGAAGTACCAACAGCTAATGGATATTCAAGACTGAAAGCCTGTGATGTTAATTCGTTTGTACCTTTGTCTGCAATATCCCTAACACTATTAAAATATGTTAAGCTCACTTTACGAGAATCAGAATGATAAGCAATACCTGCATTTACATAATGCATATTATTTGTTTCATGACTACGCTTATCACCAGATTTACCACCATTCCCGTACGACAAAATGCAATCAAGTTCAAAAAGCTTTAGTTTCACACCAAAATTCCAGTGTAGTAATTGATTATGACACTGAAGATCGCTAGAATTTTTGTTTGTACAATCAGTTAAATTTTCCCTTGCAAATTCACCAGTCAAAGCAGTAGTAAAATTTATTTCATCTGATAGGGCATTTTTATAGGAAAGACCAGCGGCTATTAAATTATTATATTGTAAATTATTTTTACCTGGAACATAACTGAATCCAAGTTGAAAGTTATGAATTTCAGGAGAAATATAGTTTATCATTGGTTGTTTTAACTTCAGCTCTAGTCCATTATAGTCGCTGTAAACATTGGGTTTTACCCAAAATACCTTGTCCTTATCATACCCAGGGTCATCATCTTTTTTTCCATTACCGCGCAGATTTGCATAGTTTGTCCAATGACCATTTATTCCCCCAGCAGCTGTATAAATTTTTGAAGTGTTAATTAACATACTCTGACTAACTAAACTTCCTTTACCATATTCAAATGATCCAAACTCCTGATTCTTTATGATAAAATACCACTTCTCCATTTCTAACTTTTCTATGTCTAGTGCCTTTAAGTTTGCAATACCAGAAACTCCTGCCTTAACATCAAAACCCATTTTAGTATTTGGATAAACTTGCTGTAAATAAAGCAAGCGCAGGTCTGAATAGCTTGAGGTCTTGTCTTTTGTAGAGCTAAAAGAATCTCTGTTGAAAGCGTAGCCAAATCTTAAATCTATTTTTCCATCTAGTTCTGCATAAAATATCTCCTTATCTAGAATTACCCTAGCATTGACACTCCCTACCACGAATAATAATGAAAATAGTTTGATCAGTAACCTCATAGTTAAGCTTAAATTTTTAATATAAGCTTAATAGAAATAAAAAACAATTCTTATATTGTGTAGAACTTAGATACTACAAACCAATTAATGACAAAAGCGTTTAAGCATTCTTCACACTATGTTTTTGAATTATATTTCCATAAATAATTGATATACTTGGTAACTTTCGCTTTAGTAACTGCTTATTAATGGTAGAATATATACGACTAATTATTTTAGATGTGTTCTTTGCATCACAGTTAATCAAAATAAAAAGCACCTTATTCTCATCAATAAATCCTAGAAAATCATCACTACGGCAATTTTTATAAAAATGCTCTGTGATCATACTCAATGCATCGTTTATCTCATTAAATTTATTATTGAAGCCTATTATTCCTATAACTGCATTAATTTGATATTCAAAGGCAAAATTCAATATGACATATAACTCCAAAATCGTTGAATCATTGTCTGGTATATCAAACAAGTTGTGTTTTTTATATTTCTTACCCATCAGATATTTATCCCTAAACATTGCTAGCTTATGAAACAGGCTAATGTCACGTATCAATAGCTCATAATTAATCTTGCTATTAGTAAATTGAGTTGTGCGAAAAACTTTTACCTTTGTTTTTATATCTTCTCCTTTAGCGTCGATTAAAGAAAAGCCTATCACTTTTGGCAATATATCGGGCAAATCGCGCCCATCTTCAGTATACTCCAAATAGCTTTTCATATCTTCAGCTGCTCTTTTACTTAAAATATTGATTAACGGCTTATTAAGTAAATTCTCTCCCTCACATTTTAATAAATTCCTTGCAGCTTGATTGAGTCCCAAGATTAATACGTTCTTTTTCTCATTATCCTGACAAACAGATATCACAGCATCATCTTTCCTTCTTTCAGTTATAAAATCTTCCATATCTTCTCACATATAACGTATTTATAAGTATAATAAGATTGTATTAAAATTCATTTACCCATTAATATACTTGATAAAGTATAGAAAAATCGTCATGTTGCTGCATGTTCTAAGTCATGATAAAGGAATCAAAATTACAAATATAATTTTGCTTATTCTCTTTATACCTTCACTACAACAACTTATTTTGCTGTATTGGATTAGATGGTTGAATATAACCTAAACTACTGTAACACGATTCTTCGTATGAAGGTAGTAGTTCCTCAAGCGGTGCTGAAGGTTGTACTTTTTCATAATTGTCAGAAGGAAAATTGTCTAATTCTTTATTATTAGTTGCCTTATCCATACATTTTATTGGTTGCTCTATATAGTCTTGTATTTCTTTTGTAAAACTATGATTTAGATAACAACTTGTTAAGTAAGCTACACCTGCTACTGTTAGTGCTAATGCTACAAAAACTAAAGGTGAAGCTCCTATACACCTAAAAACCTTTACTTTATACATACTCATATGAGCAGGTGGGTCAATGGTTGTTGCCAAAAAAATAAAAAAACCAAGTGAAAAAAATATTAACACGAAAATTCCACCCAATGAACAAGATCCTAACGCTACTTCTTTTAATGATTCTTCGTTTTTCTTTTTATTATTAAGGCTTCGATACATTTTATTAACGTTAGTATTGCTAATATAATCTTCTAGTTCTTTTAAAATTTGAGTCTTTAACTCTTCAATCTCATTATCTATTAACGAATAGTATTTTTTATACCGCTGCTTCAATTGAACGTCTAATACTGATTTACCACCATTGAGAAGATTTAAAATGTCTTTTTTGCATAACTCAATCTCCTGAGAAATTTTAGAATCGTTTTGTCCTTTTATATCTTGATCCATTTTATCCTGTAGTTTTTGACCAAAATCTTTAAATACAGTTCTGCAAGAAAGGTGTTTTAATATAATAGGTAAAGCTAGCTCATTTCCCTTACTAAGCAAAGATAAAAGCTTCAAAGTGAAAGAATTAGGTACTGCCTCTCTTGGTAGAATTAAGGTGAAATCTTCCAATACTTGGCAAACTAATTTTATTGAAGAATCTTTAAACCCTTTTGTACCAAATTTTAATGAAGCAAAAAATTCTTCTAATTCTTCAAAAGGACAACTATTTTCCTCTAATTTTACTTTTATAATATTGCTTAACATTGTAACTCCACTAACCGTTTTATACATGTAGCTTAACACTATTTTAATAATTTATTAAGAAAGTTTAATTATTAATTATAATATTTAATAAAATAAATAGACTCTTTTACATTTCATCTGCAAGAATCTTTTCCTTAGTTTGTAAATAAAGATTTTCTGAATCTAATTGCCGCAGGTTACGTTTAGTAATATAATCTCATATTAAATAAAACTTTACCTAAGTTTATGCCAGACTCTACGTTAGTTTTAACAACTATTCTTATATTCTTCATCTTTACGTTGTCACTTTTTTTTATAAAAAGGATATTTGGATCAACGAACAAGAAGATAATAAAATCCTTCAGAAAAATTGCTCAGCAGATTAATGCGCTAGAGCAAGAAATGCAGAGCTTATCTGATGAGGATCTTGCTAGTAAAACTGCGGAATTAAAACAAGAACTGAAAAATGGAAAAACACTAAATGACCTTCTCGTACCTGCATTTGCGGTTGTACGAGAAGCATCACGAAGATTCCTTAACATGAGGCATTTCGACGTTCAGCTAATTGGTGGCATGGTTCTCCATAATGGCATGATATCAGAAATGAAAACAGGAGAAGGAAAGACACTCGTCGCAACTTTAGCCGCATATCTAAATTCTTTAGAAGGAAAAGGTGTGCACGTCGTAACTGTTAACGACTATCTTGCAAAACGAGATACAGAGTGGATGAGTAAATTATATAATTCTCTTGGAGTTTCTGTTGCATTTATTACAAATAATTTGACAGACGACGAGAGAAAAAAGGCTTATAGCGCAGATATCGTATACTCAACAAATAATGAACTTGCCTTTGATTATCTACGAGATAATATGAAATTTTCTCAAGAAGATATGGTTCAGAGAGGCTTCAATTATGCAATAGTAGACGAAGTAGACTCCATACTGATTGATGAAGCGCGTACTCCGCTCATTATTTCTGGCCCACTTGAGGAAAATAATCAGATATATAAGCATATCAATAAAATAGTAATCAAATTAGTTGATTCTGACTATGAAGTCGATGAAAAGAGTAGAGCAGTGTTCCTCACTGAAAATGGCATTTCACGAGTGGAGGAATTACTAAAATCGTATAACCTCATTCCTGAAAATTCCTCGCTCTATGATACTAGCAATATTATACTGACTCATTATATAGATCAAGCACTTCGTGCACATAAGCTGTTTACTGCTGATAAAGATTATATAGTGAAAAACGGTAAGGTGGTAATTATTGATGAGTTTACTGGGCGCATGATGGAAGGTAGGAGATATTCTGATGGTCTTCACCAGGCACTGGAGGCAAAGGAGAATCTTGAAATTCAGCATGAAAGTCAAACTTTAGCATCAGTCACATTTCAGAACTACTTTCGTATGTACAACAAACTTTCTGGTATGACAGGAACAGCAGCAACAGAGGCAGAAGAATTTCGTGATATATATAGATTAAATGTAGTAAAAATTCCAACTAATGTGCCTGTTAAAAGAATAGATGTTGATGATGAAATTTATGGCACAGAAAAAGAAAAATTTAGTGCTGTATTGAAGTTTATAGCGGAATGTCACAAACGCCTTCAACCAGTGCTTGTTGGCACTGTGAGTATTGAAAATTCTGAAAAACTTTCCGATCTTTTGAAAAGCCATTCTCTTAAGCATTCAGTATTGAATGCTCGTTATCATGAACAAGAAGCGTATATAATAGCGCAAGCTGGAATACCAGGCAGCATTACTATAGCAACAAACATGGCAGGACGTGGAACTGATATTCAGCTTGGTGGAAATGTTGAAATGATTGCAAAAATAGAGCTCGAGAAAATAAAAAATGCTGATGAAAGAGAAAAAAAATATCAAGAAATAGTCAAAAGAGTAAAAAAAGATAAGGAAATTGCTATAAAAGCTGGTGGCTTATGTGTTATTGGAACCGAAAGGCATGAAAGCAGGAGAATAGATGATCAATTACGTGGACGTTCTGGCCGCCAAGGTGACCCTGGACTTTCTAAGTTCTTTCTATCACTTGAAGATGATTTAATGAGGATATTTGGTTCTGATAGAATGAGGAATTTTTTGCAAAAAGTGGGACTAAAGAACAACGAGGCTATTCATCATCCATGGATTAATAAAGCACTTGAAAAAGCACAGAAGAAAGTTGAAGTTAGAAATTATGATGTGCGGAAGTCTTTGCTAAAGTTTGATGATGTAATCAACAATCAACGTAAAGTTATTTTTAAGCAGAGAAATCATATTTTAAACAATGAAATCAATGGTTTAGTTGAAGTATATAGTGAAGTAAATGAGGATATAATAGAAGGTATAGTACAAAGTGGTTATTACGAAGATTATGTTGAAGATATTGCAAAAGAATTCCACATAAGATACGGGATAACGCTTAATCTAGAAGAGTTTTTGAATAAACAAGAAGCCTTGGATTATATAAATGACAAGATACAAGAATTTTTTACTGAGAAAGAAAAATATTTCAATAGTCAACAAACTACAGATTTGTGGAATACGATAGTGAAACAAGTGATGATCATGACACTTGATCATTTATGGAGGGAGCACCTTTCGGTCTTAGAGAGCCTAAGACAAAGCATAAATTTGCGTGCCATGGGGCAAAAAGACCCACTGAATGAATTTAAACGCGAAGCTTTCTTAATGTTTGAGTCGATGCTTGAAAAGTGGGGGGAGCTTACCATTCACCGCCTAGCGCACTTTAAGTTGCTAGACAATCAAGAAATAGGCAATAGGTCACGCTCTACTAAAAATAGCAGACTTCCAAAAGTTTCAAGAAATGACAAGTGCCCTTGTAACTCTGGAAAAAAATACAAACACTGTCACGGTGCAGTTGCCGTAGTGAATTAGTTGTTGCAAGCACATTATAGCTGCTATAGCTAACCGAAGTAAGATTTGCCCGAGCACTAAAAAACAAAATCAATGTAACCGTTCACGGAGATAAGGTGGTTTACAAAGTAAGTATAAAAGTGTAAAGAGATAGGAAGCTAAATATGGAATGGGTAAATGACAACAGTGCTGCAAGAAAAGGTTGTAGCAGAAAACGCTAATCTCAAGGAAGAAATAAAAGCACTGATCAGAGAAAATGATAGCTTGAAAGCAAAAATAGTTGAATTAGAAGACAAATTGGGCTTAAATTCGCAAAATTCTCATCGCTGCCACCATCACGAGATATATATCGTAAGAAAGCAAAAAAGAAAAGTGATAAAAAACCAGGAGGTCAGCCAGGACATAAGGTGCATAAGCGTGAATTAATGGCTGCAGACGAGGTAGTGAGATGCACAATTGATACAATTTGTATGTGTGGAGGTAAGATTACTTTAGAAGATGAAATTATTCATCAGAAGGCAGAGTTGCCAGAAATTAAGCCAATTGTAACTGAGTACAGGTTGCAAAGAGGACATTGTAGCAGTTGTGTTAAAAGTCAATAGAAAAATTGATGTAGCTGTGAATAAGTACTTAAAATTTGTGTGGGCGTACTTATTCACAGCTATGCTATTGCTATATAGAAGCAGTTTTAGGGCTATACTCCTCAGTAAACAGTCTACCGTCTCTTACTAAAGAGTTAGCAAGGATAAGTAATTTTCTCATTGCAGCAGTAGAGGTAACTTTATATGGTTTTTTATATTGATTGTATAGCCTATCAAAGAAGATTTTTATATAAGAATTGTACCTTTGCGCACTAAGAATGCACATATGTAAAACCTTTCTAATTTGTGATCTACCACCCTGAATACACCTTTTTCCCTTACTAAAACCACTATCTCGATTAAAAGGTGCAACTCCGGAAAGGCTGGATATTTCTTTATGTTGGAGAGTTCCAAGCTCGGGTAGATAACAAATAAAAGTAATAGCTGTTATTGCACCTACACCAGGTATACTAGTTATTGACATGTACTTTTTTTTAAGCTCTTGATTTTTATCGACTAATTCCATTACCTCATCTTCTAAGACTTGAATTTGATTTTGTAAAACTGCAAGTAGCTCTTCCATTTGTTTGATTATAGATAAATCGGTTACTTGATGAGCTTGGGTTTTTTGTATTTTTGCTATTTCTACTAGTTGATTCCTGCGAGATAATTTTTGCTTCAAACAGTCAATACTACTAACTTTTAAAGGAGTGACACGCATGTCTGTATTACTAACATAACGTGAGATGATGCTACAGTCTATTTTATCAGTTTTAGTAGCAATACCAAGGCTTTTTGCATAATCTCTCACCCATCTTGGTTGAATGACATATACTTCAAAACCATGGCTTAATAAAGTATAAGCACATAATTTTTCGTACCCACCAGTTGCTTCAAGTCGAACTTTGGTTACGTTATGTAAACGCAAAAAGTCGATTATTTGATCAATAGCTTGAACGTTATTTTCAAATACTTTATGATGTCCAAGTGGATGAATATGGATATCTAGTTTATTTTTGCTAATATCAATGCCAGTAATAATATTTGATAAATTCATAATCCCTCCATAAATAATGTGTATACTGCATTTTCCACCCTTATATACGAGCCTAAAAGCTCAACCAGTTGTTCGGAACTTTCAGTATAATAAACCAGAGAGGAGAACCTTGCTGCAAAACGGTCCTTATGACCAAGAGTATGTACGGTTCCTCCTCTCTGCGTGTCTTTATACCGCCATTTCGTGACATTTATAAAGACTTGTTTTTAACATATAAGAGTATGTAATAAAAGAATTACAGCAAATTTACCCGAAGGTGTTGCAAGAGATTTTCTAGGACCCAATGCTAAAACAGTTATAAGCAGCCTTAGCGGCTTTTTTATTAACTCAAAAAGAGAGGTACAGCAAATTTTGGGCAGTATTTTTAATCTAAATATAAGCCTTGGTTTAGTCTCAAATACTGAACGCAGGGTATCGAAGAAGTGTGCATCTGAATATGAGAAAATGAAGGAAGAGTTGCAAGGAAGCGAGTATTTGCATATAGACGAAACAGGGCACAGAAATCAAGGAAAGAGAGGCTGGAGTTGGGTAATAACAAACAAAGCGTTGACACTTCTGAAGGTAAGCGAGTCTCGTGGTAAGAAGGTGTTGAAGAGTTTACTGCCAGAATATGATGGTATAGTTGTGAGCGATAGATACGCTGTATACAACTACTTCAATCGTGAAAATAGACAGATATGTTGGGCACATCTGGCAAGAGATTTTGAGAGATTTGCCCATAGTAAAAATGTTGAAGTGAGCAAAATTGGCCAAGCACTAAAATCGCTCAGCAATAAGGTGTTTGTAGTAGATAAGGCAAAAAAACAAAATTTGATAGATAATTTGAGATTTTATCGACTGGTGCGAAAAATTCGGAAAAGGGTAAAACATTTTTTACGTAAAATGACGAGGGTTGCAAATAGCACTCAAGCTTCAAGAATGGCCGCTAAGATGTTACGATCTGAGGATATGATGTGGAAGTTTTTAAGAAAACCTGAAGTGATAGAAACAACTAATAACCTTGCAGAACGGCAAATTAGACGGTACGTAATTTATCGTAAAAACAGCTTTTTCACCTGGTCAGAACGTGGAGAAAGATTCGTGGAAAGAATGTTGTCGATATTTTTGACATCACGTCTAAATGGCCAGAACCCCTTTCAAAAGCTACAGAATCTAGTAGCTGTCACTGCTTAGTTCTTTAATTCATTCTCACAATCCGTGAACGGTTACAAAATCTCCCTGTTGCAGTAGCCATCAATTATCCATGATGCTTTAACTTTTCCTTCATTCAGTGCTCCAATTATGCTTACCCTCTTTCTTTTAAACCCTGGGCAAATAACCTCTTGCCTCTTTGAGACCACCCATATTCATAAAATTCATTGTCCTCTATTCCAGAATGGCTTTGTTGCATAGCACTGATAGGCATGTAAATCACAATGAACTTACGCAGCTAATTTAAATTTAGCCATACCAATATCAGTAAATTTGTTCAGTAAGTAGCACTTAATTAACAGCTCTTTTTCACGATTTACCTCTGATTTATTTTTCAAGCCAAACCCAAATATTTGCTTCAACCTATAGAAAAAGACTTCAATATAAGACCGTGCTCCATACTTAACTTTTTTCTTCCATTCATTAATACCATCTTCATAATTCTCATATGACCTAATTCTACTAATATACTTGTTTCTTTCTGATAAGTAGTCAGCTAAACAAATTTTAGTATCCTTCCTAGGGCGAATAATAGGCACAATATTGTATTTTCTGCATTCTTTATACACACTTTTTATATCATAAGCCGCATCTGCTCGAATAGAACAAATGTTATATTTATCACTGACTTCTTCTAACATATCGCAGACCGGCAAATAGTCTACAGCAACACCACTAGTGTAGTTCATGCTTATTGCTTTCTTATCATTTATGTTTAAAATAACATGTAATTTTCTTACTTGACCATAACCACTGTATTTTCTTTTTCGAATATTAAGCTTACTATGCCCACCGTTATTATTGTAGATACTAACTCTAGTGCTATCTACGGCAATTTCAACATTTTCCAGATCATCTTTATTGCTTCTATGGTCATCAATCTTCAAATTAAGCTTTTTAAATCTTCTGGAAGCTTGTGTATAGCTGATAATCTTAAGTTTTTTGCCTATTTGTACCATATAACCTTTTACAAAACCTACAGCTTGTCTCAAGCCAATTCTAAAAAGATGAACTATTATGTGTATTAAAATTACAACTTTATCACTATAAGTGTTATTGCCACCTGCAACTTTTGGACTATTTTCATACCAATTTTCTATGGCTTGATTAACAAAATGAAAAACATTTCCTCTTTTTTTTAGAAACTCATTATATTCTCTTTGGTTACTTACTCTCATTTTTTGTGGCATAAGTTATACTTGTTTGAAAAATGCCTATTTTACAACAAAATGCGTTAGTAACCATAAGCTTTTCTCCTTACAATAACCTCAACCAACACTAGCTATGCAACAAAGCCTTCCAGACTCATCTATGTATATCAAGTTTCCTTTATTTATTTCTTCTACTTTTTTTATGAACTCTTTGCGTTTCTCTTTATCTCTTTCTCGATAAAGAAAAGTTTTTTTTATATGTATAGTTTACTTTGCTAAGGTAGTTATATACTGTGCTTCTACACATATTACCAAATTCTTCAATTATCTTTTCAATTCTAATATCCTGATTTCCATCCAGAAATTTGATAAATCTATCCATATCTTTAATCTTATGGCCATATCCTTTGTGATAGCCTGAAGATGGTTTCTGTTTCTTTTTTCCTTTTCCTCCACAAATATATTGGTTTTATGCTCACTTTGAATATTTGACTGATTTTTTTATCGTCATTGTTTTTTTATCGACTCCTTTGAGAACACGTTCTTTCAGATCCTCACTATATGGACTTGGCATCTTCTTCTTTCTCATTACTTATTATACCATTCTAACCAATTTTGCCATATAGCTAAACCTTTCTTGGGTTAGCTATAGATGATAAAATATTTGATTCTAGTTCTTTATAGTCTACTAATCCGGTAGTTCTATTTGCTTGACTCATTTCAAACCTCCATTTTTTATATCAATTTATTACTTTTCTTTTCGGCTTGACACACTTTTTTGAACGTTCCCCACTTTTTCTATCACCTTTCCAAATTCTTCTACAGTTAAGCCTGTTATATTACGAAAATTTCTTGGGTGTTTCTTTATATTGTAGTAACTAAAGCTCATTTTTTTACCTTACTCTATCTGCTTATTCCTCTTCCATCATTTTATCATTACCTTTTGCAGCAGGTCTATTGATGCATGAGTCTGGAATCTAGGAATTCTGATTATATATTAAGTTAGCAAGTATAAAAGTTATGTAAAAATACAACGTTTTTAGTGAGATTACGGAAAGCCAGCGTCACACGCTGGAATGACATCTTTCTTGGTGGACTCAAATCATAATGTTTGTACGGTTGTGGATTTATAACTAAAGCAATCTAGAAAATTAATGATATTTTATTCCCCGGCAAACGCTCTATTTTATTTTCCGTCTCTAGTTCCAAAAGAGCCATTAGAGCTATGTTGGTAGAAAGTCCGCTTGCTAATATAAGTTCATCTATATCAACAGGTACAGAGTTAATATGATCAACTATAACAGATTTTGCCTGTTGTAATTTTTCTTGTTTTTGGTCAGCAACGGTATCAAATAGATTTTTTTGCTGAAGAGGTAAACTAAATCTCACGCTCTCTACTATATCATCAGCGGATTCAACAAGTTTAGCGCCGTTCTTAATTAAATAATTACTACCACTACAGCGTGAATCTAAAGGGAAACCAGAAACTGCAAACACCTCTCTTCCTTGATTCAAAGCAAAATCTGCTGTGATGAGAGAACCAGACTTTTTTGATGCTTCAATTACCACAACACCGAGTGAAAGGCCAGATATAATTCGGTTTCTTTGGGGAAAATACTGAGGCTTTGGTTTAGTAGCAAATGGAAGCTCGGTAATTACTAACCCGCCATTTTCAGTGATTCTTTTGTATAGATCAAAATTTTCTCTTGGGTATACTACGTCAATTCCGCTTGCTGTGACAGCAATGGTTGGGTGATTTTTGTATATTACACTGTTTGCTGCAGTATCGATCCCTCTTGCAAGTCCAGAAATTACGATGAAACCAACTTCGCTTAAATCAAGTGCCAACTTATTGGCAAAATTTCTTCCATTGATTGAAGAATTACGTCCACCGATTATTGCAATTATCTCACGGCTTAACAATGATATATCACCAAGTGTAGTTATTACAGGAGGACAACTCGGTATATTCCTTAAAATGTCAGGGTAATCTGGATCACATGCTGGTATTATTTTGGCTCCAATTTTTTCTGCATTCTTAATTTCTTCTTGTACATTTTTAATTCCATAATCCTTGTTAGCCAATTCATTAAGATACTTAAGCACTTCATCTAGTGAGCCACATGCTCTTAGTATACTAAAAAACTTTACTGGTCCCACAGTTCTAGCCAAGCTTAGCCATATTTCTAATTCTTCGTTATTTAATTTATTTATCTTCATAAAAGGCTTGAATTTCTTATCAGTTTAGTGTACCCAAGATAATGCAAATATACAGATTTTATGACGCATTTTGTTACAGATAAATGCATAAAATGTAAATATACGGACTGTGTAGAAGTATGTCCCGTTGACTGCTTTTATGAAGGTAAAAATATGCTCGTGATTAACCCAGATGAGTGTATTGATTGTGGAGTGTGTATACCTGAATGTCCAGTAGATGCAATTGTAACTGATGATTCCATAAAAGATATTCTAGAGCTAGATGAAGGCTTACTGAACAATGAACAAAAAATCTTTAAATCATTTTACAACATAAATGTAGAATATTCGCAAAAGTGGCCAAATGTCACAGCTAAAAAGCAACCCCTAGATACAGCAGAAGAGTATAAAGAAAAAAAGGATAAAACAGCTTATTTTGACGAAAATTTAGGGTAATAGAGTACGAAAGTGGACTCACACTTTTTTGATTAAATAGACATTGAATTGTAAGCATCTATTTCATCTGCCATAGACGATAATTGTGCACTCTCAAACGGAGATTGTTTGCAATGTCTATTAATTTCTCACTAATTTGTGAACGAAGTTCAGGCACTGAAAAGAAAGCATCACATCTAGCCTTGCACAGAGGTTTGTCTGTTTCATTGAACGCCTCTTCACAGTTTTTATGGCAAATATGAGATAGGTTGCGTGCCTGAAACGTTAATGAATTCGAGTTTTGTGTAGACATAACCATAATATACTCCTAAATTAAAAAACCAACTCCACGGTAGCATTTATGTGTTAATAAAATTCTAATATTTATATTAGCATAATTACTTTTCAGATACGTTTATTACTTTATTGAAAAGTTCAGAATAAATAGAGAGTACAAAAGAAGCCTCACATCTTTTTGGTTAAATAGACATTGAATCGTAAATGTGCGTTTCATCAGAAAATATATCAGCAGATGATATATTACTATCAATATTGTCTGGTTTAAGTTCATTGTTCAGATTCTCGAAATCTTTTTGAATTGTTTCAATTGTCTTCTTTAAATTACCATACTCTCCCCATAACTTGGTATTGGTTAAATGAATATTATTGCTTAGATTCTTGAAATCTTCTTTAATTGTTTCAATTGTCTCCTTTGAGTTATAATGCGCTCTCCATAACGGTACAGTGATTGATTTAATACAAACTTCACTTAATGAACATTTATTATTATCTTTTTCTGACATAATATTCTCCTTAATTAATATTATATTTAATATGGAATCAAAAGTAAATAAAGCAATACAGGAACGTCTTACAGTTGATTCAGTGAATCTTGCACCATAGCTTTAAAGGGTTTAGAAGACTAAGAGTTGGCGATATGTATTATACAGACACCAAAAACATGAAGTAACTATCGTTACAATAGGATATAGGGACACCATTTACGTTTGAAGGAAATATGTTTTGCAATAACCCTATTCTATAATGCAAAACCAAATGTATTACTTGCAATCTGGTGTCTAATCACAAAGGAACCAGTTTACATAAAACTACTTGCCACCTGCAAATTGCAATATCTGTACAGCTGTGGAATTTTTCAAAGCGTTTTTTCTATTGAAGATAAAAGTATCTTTTATATATGATATATAGCAAAATATTAGGGTGCTTATGGTTCCAACTATAGCAATTTTAAGTGGTGGATTTTCTTGCGAAAGAGAAATATCGCTTATGAGCGGAAAAGCAGTAAAGAAGGCGCTTGATAGCCTTTCATATAATGCAATAGAAATAGATGTTGATAGCAATATTGCTCAAAAGCTTAAAAAAACTAATCCCGCTCTTGCTTTTATTGCTCTACATGGACCTTATGGTGAAGATGGCTGTATTCAAGGTTTACTGGAGATTTTAGGTATAAAATATACACACTCAGAAGTTATGGCTTCGGCTGTTGCTATGAATAAAGTGATGTCAAAGCATATATTCCATTCTCTTAATATCGACACTCCAAGAGGTTATGTAATTAGTCGAGAAGATGTGCTAAAAAATAATATTAAAGTTGATTATCCGTACGTCTTAAAACCGATTAACGAAGGCTCAAGCATTGGAGTACACATGATTTTCTCACATGAGGATTACTTAGAGCTGAAAAATAACAGTTCTACTATAATGGAAAAGATGATCATAGAAGAATACATACCGGGTATAGAGTTACATACTGCTGTGTTGCTGAATGAAGCAATTGGCACTATGGAAATACGACCAAAAAATAAATTCTATGATTATGAAGCAAAGTATACAGATGGATTTGCAGAACATATATTTCCTGCTAAAATTCCTGACAACATATATAGAATGACCTTGGAACACGCACTAAAAGTTCATCAATTTTTAGGATGCAAAACTGTTTCCCGCTCAGACTTCCGTTATAATCCCCAAAATAACACTTTAAAAATGCTTGAGATTAATACACATCCTGGCTTTACTGAATTATCGTTAGTACCAGAAATTGCAAAATTGACAAAAGGAATTGATTTTAATGAATTAATTAAAATTATTGTCAAAGACAGTTTACACCACAAGAATATTAGAGATCAAGCCGATGTTGAACAATGTTACTAGAAGCCAAAGGAGTTTTTTGCGCAAGTGTGCTTTCATGATTATAACTGCACTTTTCCTTACACTAGTACTTTATAGTTCACTTGATAAAATAACAAATCGATTCAATTACTACTTTACTTGGTGTAACGATCGCTTATCGAGCTTATTAATTAGCAATGGATTTTCAATCGACAAAGTAACCGTTACTGGAAACAAATTTACAAATGAACAGGATATTCTAAGTTTAGTAGATAGAACACAACCTATCATGTATGTATCACTCTCAAAACTAACAGATAATATACAATCTGTAAGCGAATGGATAAAACATGTAAGAATTTATAGGATTTTACCCAACACCTTACGCATTGATGTAAATGAACACAAACCTTTTGCTCTTTGGAAAGATGATAACAGAACTTCAGTAATTGACTCTGAAGGTAAAGTAATCGTAGATGATTACCAGATAGATAACCTCGTTATAATCAAAGGACAAAATTCGTTATCAAGCCTAAAATTCATTAAAGATATACTAGAGAGGAAAACTCAATTAAGTGATCATATTTCTTCTTGTGTTTATGTAGGCAATAGAAGATGGAATATCATACTCGATAACAGTGCCACAGTAAAATTGCCTGAAGATAATCCTTATAGCGCATGGGATTATTTAAGCCACTTGCAAAATACAACCGACTTTACTTTTAGCAATTGGAGCATAATTGATATGCGTGTTGCTGATAAGATCTTTGTGAAGAAGTGATCTGCTCGGTGCTCCTTTTCATTTCATGCAAGTAGCCCTTTCTCTGTCATACGAGTAGCTTAAAACTGGAATCCAGATTGCAAGTAATTGATTGGGTTGGGTGAGTATGGATTTTGCATTATAGAAGGAAGCATTAACCATTACTAAACAAAAAGGGGAGTGTTAAATAAACTGTGTCAAACCGAGAAGTAAAGTAATAAATTGATAAAAAAATGGAGGTTTGACAATGAGTCAAGCAAACACAACTACCGGTTTGGTAGACTATAAAGAATTAGAAACAAATATCTTCTCATCTATACGAGAAGGAAGACCATTGACAGGAAGAGATGGAGCATTAACACCATTTATAAAAAAACTGCTAGAGGGAAGGCGAGATAGAAAACCATTTGTCGGCTGAAAGCGAAGAAAACAACCGAAGAAATTCAAAGACTTTACGGACAAGTATTTGAACTATTGACACCAAGAGATAGAGAAGGAAGTTTCGAGCCACAAGTAGTCAGAAAAAGGCAAACAACCGAACTTGAAGCAAAGGTTTTAAGTATAGCCCTTCTCATAATAGTCCAAAAAGAGTAAGATGGATTGATAGTAGTGGAAGGTAAGGATGCCAATAGCATATAGTTATGACTTAAGAAAAAAGGTGGAAGCATTGGATGAAGGAGAGAGTGGAGAAACTGTTGCCAAGAGATTTAAGATCGGAAAAACAACTTTATATGAGTGGAAGAAAAGACGTGAGAAAATGGGAGATTTTCAGTCAAAAAAGCCTGGAAGCGTGGCATAAAATTACCGACTGGAATGCATTTGCCGAATTTGCAAATGAGCAAGGTGGCAAAACTCAGTCAGAGATGCTGGGGCAATATTAGTAGACAAACAATTCATCGAGCACTTAAAAATATAGGATTCACAAGAAAAAAAAGACCTACGGATATAAAGAAAGAAATGAAGAAAAGCGAGCTCAATTTTCAAAGGTTATAGCAACAAAAGAACCTAAAGAATTAGTGTATATAGATGAGTCTGGCATTGATAACACTGAACCTATGGGTATTGCCAGAAAGGACAGCGGTTTTATGCCCTAAAATCTGGGAAGAAAACTCAACGAATTAGCATGGGGACTCCGCCAACAATATTGCAATAAACCTGAAACTTGAGAAGACTATTTCTCGAAAGCTTCTACAAAAAGAACGGAGAGTTGAATTTATTTATAGAGCTAATGATCAAATAACCATATGTCTCGATGGATAATATATGGTAGAGCTCATGGGCAACAAGAAATTAATAGTGCGGATTAGTTGTAGTTATGAAGTAAATCGATTAGCAGAGTTGTATCTATTAGATGCATATGAAAAATTAGTGTTAAGTAAACCAATAAAAGCGAGCAAAAAGGAAGAAAACTCTGAATATAAGAAAGTAGATTTGAGGACGGTAAAATGGTAACAGTTAGTTTATATGCAAGAGTTTCTTCAGGGAGGCAAGCACAAGAAGATACAATAGCAAGCCAAATTGCTGCTATAGAGAATCAAATTAGTATGGATGGACATAAATTATTAAATGAATATAAATTTATTGATAATGGTTATAGTGGTTCTAACATAATCCGTCCTGGTTTGGAAAAATTACGTGATAAAATAGCAGAAGGTAACATTGATAAGGTTTATATTCATTCTCCTGATCGTTTATCTCGTAAGTATGCATATCAGATGATATTACTTGAAGAGTTTAAGAAATTAGGAGTGGAAGTCATTTTTTTAAATTATCAAATTAGCGATAATCCAGAATGGCTTTGTTGCATAGCTAGTGTTGGTTGAGGTTATTGTAAGGAGAAAAGCTTATGGTTACTAACGCATTTTGTTGTAAAATAGGCATTTTTCAAACAAGTATAACTTATGCCACAAAAAATGAGAGTAAGTAACCAAAGAGAATATAATGAGTTTCTAAAAAAAAGAGGAAATGTTTTTCATTTTGTTAATCAAGCCATAGAAAATTGGTATGAAAATAGTCCAAAAGTTGCAGGTGGCAATAACACTTATAGTGATAAAGTTGTAATTTTAATACACATAATAGTTCATCTTTTTAGAATTGGCTTGAGACAAGCTGTAGGTTTTGTAAAAGGTTATATGGTACAAATAGGCAAAAAACTTAAGATTATCAGCTATACACAAGCTTCCAGAAGATTTAAAAAGCTTAATTTGAAGATTGATGACCATAGAAGCAATAAAGATGATCTGGAAAATGTTGAAATTGCCGTAGATAGCACTAGAGTTAGTATCTACAATAATAACGGTGGGCATAGTAAGCTTAATATTCGAAAAAGAAAATACAGTGGTTATGGTCAAGTAAGAAAATTACATGTTATTTTAAACATAAATGATAAGAAAGCAATAAGCATGAACTACACTAGTGGTGTTGCTGTAGACTATTTGCCGGTCTGCGATATGTTAGAAGAAGTCAGTGATAAATATAACATTTGTTCTATTCGAGCAGATGCGGCTTATGATATAAAAAGTGTGTATAAAGAATGCAGAAAATACAATATTGTGCCTATTATTCGCCCTAGGAAGGATACTAAAATTTGTTTAGCTGACTACTTATCAGAAAGAAACAAGTATATTAGTAGAATTAGGTCATATGAGAATTATGAAGATGGTATTAATGAATGGAAGAAAAAAGTTAAGTATGGAGCACGGTCTTATATTGAAGTCTTTTTCTATAGGTTGAAGCAAATATTTGGGTTTGGCTTGAAAAATAAATCAGAGGTAAATCGTGAAAAAGAGCTGTTAATTAAGTGCTACTTACTGAACAAATTTACTGATATTGGTATGGCTAAATTTAAATTAGCTGCGTAAGTTCATTGTGATTTACATGCCTATCAGTGCTATGCAACAAAGCCATCCAGAATCTCAATTACTATTACAAATGCAAGGTATGATAGCAGAATACGAACGTGCAAAAATCATGGAACGAAGTCGTCGAGGAAAGATTTATGCAGCAAATAAGGGTTGTATAAGTGTAATGAGTGCTGCTCCTTATGGCTATCGTTATATAAACAAAAATACAGAAACAGGACAGGCCTTATTTGAGATTTATGAAGAAGAAGCTGAAGTTGTTCGTAAAGTATTCTCTTGGGTAGGAAGAGAAAGAGCCAGTATAGGAGAAGTATGTCGTAGGCTAAGTGCTATGTCCATTATGACGAGAACTGGAAAAGAGTATTGGGATAGGGCTGTAGTTTTGAGTATGTTAAAAAACTCTGCTTATAAAGGACAAGCAGCTTTTGGTAAAACAAGGTTTGGCGTAAAACTAAAACATATAAGACCGAAAAAAAACTCCTGCGAGCATCCAAAAGATAATTATTCTACTTATCCTGTTCCAAAAGAGGATTGGATTTATATTAAAGTACCTAGTATAGTAAGCGAAGATTTATTTGAAATCGTTCAAGAACAATTAGCTGAGAATAGAAAAATAGCAAGAACAAGACAAAGAGGAGCAAGACATTTATTGCAAGGTTTAGTAGTATGTAAGCTTTGCAATTATGCATATTATGGTACTAGCACTGCAAGGAATAAGGAGGGGAAAAAAACTAATAATCAGGTATATTATCGTTGTGTTGGCACGGATTCATACCGTTTTGGCGGTAATAAAATGTGTAACAACAAATTAATTCGTACAGATACATTAGACATGGCTGTGTGGGAAGAGGTGAAACATCTATTAAAAAATCCGAATAGAATATTAGAGGAGTATAAACGTAGACTTTCAGAACTTAAAAAATCACCACTAGATCAAAAAAGCGCTTTGCTTGAAACACAAGAAGATAAATTAAAACGAGGTATTGCAAGGTTAATTGATAGTTATGCTCAAGAATATATTGATCAAGAAGAATTTGAGCCAAGAATTAAAGCAATGAAACAAAACTTAAAAATGGTTGAAGAACAAAAGAAAAAGATATTTGATCAGAAAAAACTCACACAAGAGTTAACTCTAGTAGTAACAAATTTAGAGGGGTTTTCCTCTAGTATTAACTCAAGTCTTAATAATGCAGACTGGCTAACTAAACGTGATATTATTAGAACGTTAGTTAAGCGAATTGAGATTAATTTTGAGGATGTAAACATCGTGTTTAGAGTAAAAGAGCTTCCAGACTCTTTTCATATGGAAAAAAATCAATGCTTGCAATGTTGTTGTAGGGGTAGTTGCAGCCTTAAGTGGAAGAAAAATAATTGCTCCGTTAACCTTTGAAGGCCACTGCAATATGGATATCTTTAATAAATGGTTTGAGCAGTTTCTGACACCGATTTTGGAACCTGGACAAACTGTTATCCTTGATAATGCTACTTTTCATAAGTCTAATAAGATTTGCTAAAGGAGTTGGTGCAGAAATTTTATATCTTCCTCCATATTCTCCAGATTTTAACAAAATTGAACATTATTGGTTTGCTATAAAAAACAGAACCAGGAAAAACATTCCTTTATTCAAATCTTTTCGTCATGCTGTCGATTCTTCTTTCTTATGACCTTTTTGGACTATTATGGGAAGGGCTATAACTGACACTGAAGTTATGTCTTAAACCTTATCACCAGGCTTAACAAATAGATGGCCCAATGTTATTAACTTTATAGGCTTATCTTCGTTATTTACCACCACCCAAACACCATCGTTTTCATGATCAACAATTTCTATTGGTGTAAATACTACATAATTATTGTCATCAACAATCTTTATTCCAAGAACACCATCGTCACTTAAGCTCAAGGCTGAAGAAGGAATTTTATATGCAAATTTTTCACCTGAAGGTAGGCTTACACTAGCAGTCAGTCCTTGCAAGGATATAATTTCATTATCAGTTACCTTGACCTCCACTCTATAAGATCCAGTTTTAGGCTCAGCAATTTTACTAATAAAACTCACTTCACCTACTAATTCCCTTCCGTCTAGCAAATTAATTTGCGCTGCACTACCCAGTTTTATTTTATTTACTTCATTTTCTGAAACATACAACACTACAAGAACCTGATCAAAATTAACTATGTCAGTTATCTTATGTCCAAGATTAACAAAATCCCCTTCATTTACGTTGATCTTATCTATATAACCATCAATAGGAGATTTAATCGCAGTGTTTTCTAAATCCAATTCTAGCCTTTTTAGGTCAGCTTTTGCACTCTGCAATGCAGTAAAAGCTGATTCCACTCTTATCTGTGCTCCATAGCCTTTTTTATTCAATTTTCGAGAGGAATCATACTCAATTTCACGCTGATTTAATAAAGCTTTGGCTTTCTCAACCTGTGCAACTCTGTCATAATCTTCTATCTTTAAAATTACATCGCCTCTTTTTACTTTTTCACCATCAGACAAATAAATAGCAATAACTTGACCACTTGTTCTTGAGACAAGGCTGACCCTATGCAAGGGATTTACCGTACCAGAAAAATTTAAATATACAGTGCGATTTTGTGGAGTATAATCCTGAGTTTTTACTGAAAAACTACTAATTGGATTATCACTATGAACCGCCTGATCTTTTTTTAAAAATGTACTGTTGATAAAAAACAGTAGAATAAGAGCAATACCAGAAACGATGATTACTTTGTTTCTCATCCTTAAACAGTAAAATTTATTGACCAATCTTGTTAGAAATAACTGCATAAGTTTTCGAATCAGAAGTGTAAGTATAACACAGCTATTGTCACTCTATAAATAGTTTTATATGAGCAAGTTTTCTTACAATAAATAAGTTTTTATTGCAAAAATGCAATTTTTAATCAAATAAAAAAGTTGTGCATAAAATTTCCATCATATTATATGATGAAAATAAGAATATTGTAACAAAACTAAATATATATTTAAACAGAGCTTTAGCCCATCACTAAACCAACACCCAATTGCTCAACACTATCAATCTTAATTTGTAAAGTGCCCTTTATAAATTTATTAGCCTGGTCTGTACTCATAAAAACTGTATGTTTATTGGGCATTAATTTTTCCATATCTGCTCTATTTTTTTTATCTTGCAAATGAGGTTCGCAAATATAGCTATACTTTTTAAAATCTAGAAGTTTAGCAAAGCCATCACGATCATTCTCATGGTGAAAAGCAACATTTATACCTACTATTTCGTCCGTTTCTTGCAGCTTTCCATCTTTATCTATTACCTGTGCCTTAGCAAGCGCAACTGTAGGCTTATGGCCATAATTTGCTCCAATAACCCTTCTTATTGAATGTTCTATTGCTATTTTTTGCACTTCAGGACTTTCATCAAACTCTTTCAAAAAATTAAGGTGTAAGTTAATATATTCAGAGTATTTCAATCTGTGTTTTTTATGTATAGTTGGTTTGTAGGACAGTTCATTTGTATGTGACTTATAGTTTGCAAGAAGCAATTTTTGTTCATATTGCTCATTAAATTTCTTGTAACCGTTCACGCAATGGCGTCAACTTAAGAGCCTTCATTAGCAGACTCTCCTAAAGACATGATGGCGTTTAGGCTTATCAACTTTGTCCATTCACGGTATAAGAAAGTAGTTTACAAAAATTGCATAATTAGTATAAAAAACAATAAACTAGATAGATGAGGGGTTGATGATAGAGGTGCTACAAGAAAAGATTGTGGTATTGGAGTCAGAAGTTGGTACTCTGAAAGCAGAGAATGATAAGTTAAGGACAAAAATAATTGAGCTAGAGGATAAGCTGGGTTTAAATTCAAAAAATTCATCGCTGCCACCATCGCAAGATGTATATCGCAAAAAGACAAAAAAGAAGAGCGATAAAAAACCAGGCGGGCAGCCAGGACATGAAGCGCACAAGCGGGAATTGATGGTAGCAGATGAGGTGGTAAAATGTTCAATTGATACAATTTGCATGTGTGGAAGCCAAGTTATTTTAGAAGAAGAAACTGTGCATCAAAAGGTTGAATTGCCAAAAATTAAACCGATAGTGACTGAATATAGGCTACAAAAAGGCTACTGTAAGGCGTGTAAGAAAAGGATCTCAGCTAGTCTGCCTGAAGGTGTGACAAGGGATCTTTTAGGAGCTAATGCAAAAGCAGTAATTAGCAGTTTTAGTGGATTTTTTATCAATTCAAAAAGGGAAGTACAGCAAATTTTGAGCAGCATATTTAATCTGAATATAAGCCTAGGTTTGGTATCAAAGACCGAGGGTAGAGTATCAGAAAAATGTATATCTGAATACGAAAAAATAAGAGAAGAGCTACGGAAAAGCAAGTATTTACATATAGATGAAACAAGCCATAGGAACCAGGGAAAGAAAGGTTGGAGTTGGGTAGTAACGAATAAAACAGCAACACTTATGAAGTTAGTTGGATCTCGCGGAAAGAAGATATTAAAAGGGCTATTGCCAGAGTATGATGGAATAGTTATAAGCGATAGGTATGCTGCGTATAATTACTTTAATCGTGAAAACAGACAGATATGCTGGGCCCATTTAGCAAGGGACTTTGAAAGGTTTTTTTACAGTAAAAATGTTGAAGTGAGCAGAATTGGCGCAGCATTAAAATCGCTGAGCAACAGGGTATTTGTGGTAGATAGAGCACGTAAACAAAACCTGATAGACAATTTAAGATTTTTCCGGTTAATGAGGAAGATTCGAAAAAGGGTGAAACATTTTTTGCGAGAGATAACAAGGGTTGCAAAAGGAACTCAGGCCTTGAGAATGGCTGCCAATATACTACGTTCTGAAGATATGATGTGGAGATTCGTGCGCAATCCTGATCTGATCGAGACAACCAATAACCTTGCAGAACGTCAGGCTAGACGGTACGTCATTTATCGTAAAAATAGTTTTTTCACTTGGTCAGAACGTGGAGAAAAGTTCATTGAAAGAATGCTTTCGATATTTTTGACTGCACGTTTGAATGATCAGAATCCTGTCCAGAAACTACAGAATTTAGTCGCTATTCCTGCCTAATTGGGAATATTCCGTGAACGGTTACAATTTCTTTATCTTTTCAAAATGTCTTTCATATTGAGTCAATCCATCTTTCCCTTTTTTCTCCATCCTTTTCAAGAATTCCTCTACTGGCTCTCGTTTGGCTAGATTAATTTTGCGTGTAAGCGGAATTTGTTTTTTCAAGCTAATCCAATATGGTAAGCAAACAACTTTCGCATCTTTCGAAAATAGACCTTCTAACTTTTTCACTGCATTGTATAAGTTTGCTGATTCTGGTTTATAATGCCCGCTATTATTGTCTATATAAGTTATTTTACCATTTACCATCAACTATGTTTTTTAAAATTTTTTGAATTTAGTCTCATTTGTTGATAATTTTGTATTTTTATTCAATTGAAAAATGTATTTTGGCAACAAAAACCCTAGTTTATACAGAAAGAAATTTATATCAAACAGCAAGCACTGCTTAGATTTTATGGTTAACGAATATGTGCTTTAAATGTGTGTAGACGCACATATTCGTTAACCTATTTTCTATACAGATTTTTTATTTCATATTAATTGCTTCTTTAAGTCTTGCATTGGCAATTACTATGATTTTTCGCATTAGAGCTGTTATAGCTACCATCTTCTTTTTACCTCTACCAATAAGATCAGAATAAAAAGCACCAAGTGCAGATTTAGATCTTGCAGCAGCCATAGCAGCTGTGAAAAGCTTTGCACGAACATTGCTCCTACCACCTGTTATCCTTCGGTAACCAATAGTTTTACCGCTTTCTTTTGGATGTGGAGCAACTCCAGCAAGACTTGCAACTTCTTTTTTGTTTAGGTGGCCAAGTTCTGGCATTAGACACACAAAAACTTGTGATAACTTGAGACCTATTCCTGGCACTGTTCTCAAGATCTTTTGACGCTTTTGTAACTCTGGATTTTTATCAATAATTCTTTGTATGGCATCGTTGAACTCATTTATCTGACTGGTAAAAAAGTCTATTGTTTTTTGGCAACTTTCCTTTATATAGTCGTTTTCAGGTGCTGCAAGCCTACATTTCTCTTGAGTTCTCATTTGTGTAATGTCATCACGACGTTGACAGAGTGCAACTAAGGCGGTTTGTTCTTTTGACATAGGCACAAATAGAGATAGAGCACTATAGCGTTCAAAACCATATTGAGCAAGGGCTCTTGCATCTGATTGATCTGTCTTTGCTAAAGTTCCATGTGATATGATAAAACTTTTTACTTTACGAGTATTAGCTCGATGTACAGCAACATTCTTATCAACAAGAAAATGTGCTAAGCCAAGCTCATATTTTCCAGTGTTTTCTAAAGTTACTAGAGAATTAGGTAGGATATCTGAAAATTTTTGAAACAACTGTTGCCAACCAGTAGCATCATTGTCAAACTTGATAGCGCTCCTTTGGTTATAAGCTGCAGCAACATTTTTAAATTTTCCGATATCAATGCCAATGAAATTTTGATAAGATGTAATCATAATAAATAACCTCGATAGTTTAATTAATTTAAGATTGTAAACGGGTGCATACATATGTCCCATGCAACTATTCAAGTAACCGTTCACGGAATATTCCCAATTAGGCAGGAATAGCGACTAAATTCTGTAGTTTCTGGACAGGATTCTGATCATTCAAACGTGCAGTCAAAAATATCGAAAGCATTCTTTCAATGAACTTTTCTCCACGTTCTGACCAAGTGAAAAAACTATTTTTACGATAAATGACGTACCGTCTAGCCTGACGTTCTGCAAGGTTATTGGTTGTCTCGATCAGATCAGGATTGCGCACGAATCTCCACATCATATCTTCAGAACGTAGTATATTGGCAGCCATTCTCGAGGCCTGAGTTCCTTTTGCAACCCTTGTTATCTCTCGCAAAAAATGTTTCACCCTTTTTCGAATCTTCCTCATTAACCGGAAAAATCTTAAATTGTCTATCAGGTTTTGTTTACGTGCTCTATCTACCACAAATACCCTGTTGCTCAGCGATTTTAATGCTGCGCCAATTCTGCTCACTTCAACATTTTTACTGTAAAAAAACCTTTCAAAGTCCCTTGCTAAATGGGCCCAGCATATCTGTCTGTTTTCACGATTAAAGTAATTATACGCAGCATACCTATCGCTTATAACTATTCCATCATACTCTGGCAATAGCCCTTTTAATATCTTCTTTCCGCGAGATCCAACTAACTTCATAAGTGTTGCTGTTTTATTCGTTACTACCCAACTCCAACCTTTCTTTCCCTGGTTCCTATGGCTTGTTTCATCTATATGTAAATACTTGCTTTTCCGTAGCTCTTCTCTTATTTTTTCGTATTCAGATATACATTTTTCTGATACTCTACCCTCGGTCTTTGATACCAAACCTAGGCTTATATTCAGATTAAATATGCTGCTCAAAATTTGCTGTACTTCCCTTTTTGAATTGATAAAAAATCCACTAAAACTGCTAATTACTGCTTTTGCATTAGCTCCTAAAAGATCCCTTGTCACACCTTCAGGCAGACTAGCTGAGATCCTTTTCTTACACGCCTTACAGTAGCCTTTTTGTAGCCTATATTCAGTCACTATCGGTTTAATTTTTGGCAATTCAACCTTTTGATGCACAGTTTCTTCTTCTAAAATAACTTGGCTTCCACACATGCAAATTGTATCAATTGAACATTTTACCACCTCATCTGCTACCATCAATTCCCGCTTGTGCGCTTCATGTCCTGGCTGCCCGCCTGGTTTTTTATCGCTCTTCTTTTTTGTCTTTTTGCGATATACATCTTGCGATGGTGGCAGCGATGAATTTTTTGAATTTAAACCCAGCTTATCCTCTAGCTCAATTATTTTTGTCCTTAACTTATCATTCTCTGCTTTCAGAGTACCAACTTCTGACTCCAATACCACAATCTTTTCTTGTAGCACCTCTATCATCAACCCCTCATCTATCTAGTTTATTGTTTTTTATACTAATTATGCAATTTTTGTAAACTACTTTCTTATACCGTGAATGGACAAAGTTGATAAGCCTAAACGCCATCATGTCTTTAGGAGAGTCTGCTAATGAAGGCTCTTAAGTTGACGCCATTGCGTGAACGGTTACCTATTCAAACGTATCGAGAGATGGGGCTAGTTTACCTTGATGGCTACGGTTGTAATACCAACTTTCATTCGGTCGCACACGCCCGTGATAGCCCTATTCCTATAGTGAGTAGGGTTATCTTTCCCTCTTATCTCTTTTATATCACATTTTTAACTTACAACTTTCATTAAACCAGAACATAAAATCGGCTTACCGCCTGCAAGAGTTGAATGACGATAAGCCCATTCGCTTTTGTTAACATTAATATGTTCATGAGTTACTAATTTTCCATCAAGCGTGATAACATAAGCTACACAACCTTTTTTACCCTTACTAATTTTATCAGTTGTATCATATAATTTGCCCTCTAAGTTGTATAACTTAAGTTCCCCATCTTGCTCGCCAATAAATTTTCTTTGATCAAATTGTTCATCAGAGTTAAAATACTTAACCCTTGTATTAGTTCCAGGAATTTTTCTTCCTTCAACTCCAACTTCTGGAAACAAATTATATCGTGGAAAAAAATAAGTAAAATTATTCTCTATCCAATACAGAATCTTATTTATGATACCAAAAACTTTTCTATTACCTAAATCAATAGAGAGTTGCTGTTCCTTTGGTACTGCTAGATGATTGGACTTTGTACCAGACTTGCCAAATTCTTTGGCAGCATATTTAAACTTTTCTAGTAAATATTCCTTACGTTCTTTTGATATTGACATTTTTACCTCACTCACTATTATTTTATCCTATATTATTTTAGACAAAAAGTCAATCTTTCTTAAGATATTAAGAAAAGAAAAAGCAGCAGCAAAATAGCTAAACTGACTTAGATTTATCGACAATTTGAAAAATCATCATTCCGCTACTTGTTAGCGGAATCTATGTTCGCACAGTTAGTTATCGCTATTTACCCAACAAACTTATGCTAAGCTGTGCTGCCACTAATTTTGCAACCAGTACTCTATAAGGCGAGCATGACACATAATCAACCCCTGATTTGATGAAAAACTCTATGGACTGTGGATTCGCTCCATGCTCTCCACATATACCAAGTTTAATTTCTTTTCTGGTTTTTTTGCCCCTTTCGATAGCTATTCTGATTAATTCCCCTACCCCTTCGACATCTAGCACCTCAAAGGGATCGTTTTTGAATATGTTGCTTTCCTTATAAGAATCGAGGAAATTAACTGAATCATCTCGTGAAAGTCCCATAGTTGTTTGTGTTAAATCATTAGTGCCAAAACTAAAAAATTCTGCGTGTTTTGCGAGTTTGTCAGCAATAAGTGCTGCTCTTGGCAGTTCTATCATCGTTCCAATTGAATAGTTCACATCGAAATTTTCGGCTTCTTTCTTTATTAACTCGCATATCAGAATAAACTCTTTCTCACTCATGATAAAAGGAATCATGATTTCAGGTTTCACTTCTATCTTCTTTTCTTTCCTTAATTCACTTGCAGCACTGAGTATTGCCCTAATTTGCATGCCATATATTTCAGGATGAGAAATAGCAAGTCTACAACCTCGATGGCCAAGCATTGGATTTTTTTCTGATAACTGTGCTATTTTATTTTTTACTGATTCAACTGACTTATTCAGTGATTTGGCAATTTTCTCTATAATAGATTGATTGTGGGGCAAAAACTCATGTAGAGGTGGATCAAGTAAACGTATAGTAACCTCCCTGCCCTCCATAATAGAAAATATTTCTTTGAAATCAGACTTTTGCATTTCTTCGAGTTTATTTAATGCATTTGTCCTTTCATTTTCATCATCAGCTATTATCAACTTTTGAATGAATTCGATTCTATCACTAGCAAAAAACATATGTTCTGTGCGACATAATCCTATACCTTCTGAACCGAATTCTTTTGCAATTTTTGCATCTTTTGGAGTATCAGCATTCGCTCTCACCTTCACTGTTTTGATTTCATCTACCCAGTTAATTATCGTTTTGAATTCTTGAGATAATTCAGGCAAAATTGTAGGAAGAATACCAAGCATAACCTCTCCTGTTCCTCCATTGATGGTGATTGATTCACCTTTATTTACTTTTATATCCCCCATAGAAAGAAATTTTTCATCTTTATCAATATAAAGTCCATTTAGACTACAAATGCATGGTTTACCCATTCCACGAGTTACAACAGCGGCATGCGAGGTCATACCTCCTCGCGCTGTTACTATTCCACTTGCAGCATTCATTCCATTAATATCTTCAGGGCTCGTCTCTGATCTTACCAAAATTACTTTTTTACCCTGCTCTGCAGCTTTTTCAGCATCACTTGCACTGAATACTACATATCCAGAAGCAACACCTGGAGAAGCTGGCAGTCCTTTGCCTATTACTTCTTGATCGATTTTAACATCAAGAACTGGATGCAATAAATTGTCAAAAGTTTTTGGATCAATTCTCAATATTCCTTCCTCTTTTGTAATCACTCCTTCGTTTACCATATCAACTATTATGCGAATAGCAGCTTCGGCTGTGCGCTTGCCAGACCTAGTCTGCAAAATCCATAACTTACCGTCCTGTACAGTAAATTCGATATCCTGCATGTCCTTATTATGACTTTCAAGTTTTTCACATACCGCGCATAATTCTCGGTAGACACTTGGTAGCAACTTCTCCATGGTACTTTCTTGCTCCCCGTCAATTGGCATAGGAGTATAAACACCAGAAACCACATCCTCACCCTGAGCATTAACTAAAAACTCACCAAAAAGCTTTTTTTCTCCAGTTGAAGGATTACGTGTAAATATCACGCCGGTTGCAGAATTATCATTTAAATTACCAAAAACCATTGCTTGCACGTTGACCGCTGTTCCAAGGTTTTCAGGAATATTATGTATTCTTCTATAGGAAACAGCCCTATCATTTTTCCAAGAGGCAAATACTGCATTAACTGAGTTTAACAATTGCTCTTCAACGTTCTGCGGGAAATTTTTTCCTATTTTCTCACATACTATCTCTTTAAAATCATTAACAATTTTCTTTAAAACATTAACATCAAGATCAGCTAAGCTTTTTGCTCCACTCTTTTGCTGCTCATTATCAATAACATCTTGAAATAGGTGATGATCAAGCTGTAGTACAACATTGGAGTACATCATGATGAAACGGCAGTAGCTATCGTAAGCAAAACGTTCGCCACTTTTTTTTGCAAGCCCAACAACGGTTTCATCATTTAGACCAACATTTAAAATAGTATCAAGCATGCCCGGCATTGAATTCACACTACCAGAGCGTATGGAAACTAATAAAGGATTATTTGAATCCCCGAATTTACAACCGATGTCACTTTCGAGCATCGCCATGTAGTTTTTTATCTCGTTACGTAGATCACAAGACAATTCATTATCTTGACAATAGGCCTGACAAACAGCAGTGGAAATTGTAAAACCAGGTGGAACAGGAATGCCAATGTTACACATCTCTGCCAGATTTGCTCCCTTCCCTCCTAGTAGATTTCTCATTGCTGCATTACCTTCACAGTTGCTTTGGCTAAAGTAATATATTAACTTTTCTTGCATTTTTTTCGGATTTTCACTAATAAACATACTATACATACTATTCTAATAAATTTGTCAGGCAGGAGTAATAAATTTTGTAAAATTCAGCACAATTAAATAGCCTCTTTTCCTTTCATTCTAGTGTCCCTATTGTCATTCAAGTATTCTTTCCTGTCATCTCAATGACCTCTATGATGTCATTCCTGTTGGAGTATGAATGTAGCCTTATCTCACACTCCTGTCATCCCAGTGCCCAGACACTGGGATCCAGAAGACTGATCAAGTAATAAGAACTAGTCACGCGCTGGCTCTCTTAAATTACTTTAGCTATAAGTGTTAAGAAATTTACCAATCAAAAAAAGGCAAAAGAATCCACATGGTGCTGATTTTATTACTGTAATTGATAATGTGCTAACGCTTAAACGAAGCGTGTTTAGGCTGAATAGAAAAAAATAAAAAAAGGCATGCAGCCGCCATAATTTCGCCAATAAACACAAGATTTGTCAAGAATCTTCTATTAAATGAAAGTTATGAAAAAAATCTATTGCAAGTCTTTTAATATTCTGTTAAGAGCTGGGATAATATAAAAATTATCATGTTCGGATTAGAAGACAGGAAATTTCTGATTACTGGTGCATCAGGCGGAATAGGGCAGGCAATTGTAGAGGTTATGCATAAAGCCGGAGCAACTTTATGTATCTCTGGCACAAAAAAAGAAGTACTAGAAGAAGTTGCTAAAAAATATGAAAAAAACATTCATGTACTTCCTTGCGACTTATCAAATCCTGAAGAGGTAAATCAACTAATAAATAAAGCAAGTGAGTTGATGAAAGGCTTTGATGGGCTCATATGCAATGCAGGCATTACACAAGACAGTTTATTACTGAGAATGACAGATGAATCATGGCAAAAGGTGATTGATATTAATTTGAGCTCTACATTTACACTAAATAGAGAAGCATGCAGCAAATTAATTAAAAATAGCTGGGGAAGAATTATAAATGTTTCCTCAATAGTAGGTTTAACAGGCAATGCCGGGCAAGCAAATTATGCAGCTTCTAAAGCTGGGATAATAGCCATGAGTAAATCTATAGCAAAAGAAGTTGCAAGTCGCGGTGTAACAGTAAATTGCATTGCTCCTGGGTTTATAGATACTAAGATGACTGAAGTTTTAAATGAAAAACAAAAAGAAAAAATATTAGATAATATTCCAATGCAAAGAATGGGAACAGGGAAAGAAATAGCAGCAGGAGTATTGTTTTTAGCAAGCGACGAAGCAAGATATATAACGGGGCATGTGCTTAACATCAATGGTGGGCTATTTATGTAGCAACACTTATTTATGGACAAACTATGAGTTTTACCCTAAAATAAATATATATATAAATTTAGATTCACACTAGTTTATTACTTGGAGGCAAAAGAATGAGCTATATAATAAAAAAATTTTTTAATGCTTTATGTATAGTGCTGTTTCTCTCTTTTTCAGATTACGCAAATGCTGCTACTGATATAGATGATACAACTGCCCAAGTAATATGCAATATTATTGGTTATATTTGGGGAATAGGTGGGCCACTTATGACTGTAGTCATAATAGGTGCAGCTTTGCTTGCAATATTTGGTAGAATGCCATGGCCAGCTCTCTTTGCCCTAGGTATGTTTTGTGGTGTATTTTTTGGTGCCAAAGCGATTATAATGAAAATTATACCCGATAGCATTAAACAAGATAGTATGTTGAGCAAGTGTGGGGAAAAATAACTTAAAAATCAGGATGTTTTTGTGTGTATTGTTCCTTCATGTCTTCAATCTGTAACAAATAATCACTGTCTTTCGGTAAAGTTTTAATAGCTAACTCAGCATACTTCATAAATTTCTCTAAATTACCTTCAATACAAGCCTTTTTCGTCAAAGCAAAATAATACATTGCCATATCAGCGCTACGTTTATATGCAATACTTAAATACTTCCAGACAAAGGCGTTATTTGTTTCTACGTTTGCAACCTGCTCTAGGTAAAAAATTGCCTTCTCTATTTCACCGTGTAATAATAAAGTATGAGATAACGCAAGTTTCACTAAATAGTTATTCTTCTCAGATAAATATCTAAGTGATTCTTCATACATTTTTATTGCTTCACTTAAATTTCCAGCTTTGTATAACATCTCCGCTTTTAATTCATATAAATAAGGATCATTGCGTGGTAACCGTTCACGGATTGTGAGAATGAATTAAAGAACTAAGCAGTGACAGCTACTAGATTCTGTAGCTTTTGAAAGGGGTTCTGGCCATTTAGACGTGATGTCAAAAATATCGACAACATTCTTTCCACGAATCTTTCTCCACGTTCTGACCAGGTGAAAAAGCTGTTTTTACGATAAATTACGTACCGTCTAATTTGCCGTTCTGCAAGGTTATTAGTTGTTTCTATCACTTCAGGTTTTCTTAAAAACTTCCACATCATATCCTCAGATCGTAACATCTTAGCGGCCATTCTTGAAGCTTGAGTGCTATTTGCAACCCTCGTCATTTTACGTAAAAAATGTTTTACCCTTTTCCGAATTTTTCGCACCAGTCGATAAAATCTCAAATTATCTATCAAATTTTGTTTTTTTGCCTTATCTACTACAAACACCTTATTGCTGAGCGATTTTAGTGCTTGGCCAATTTTGCTCACTTCAACATTTTTACTATGGGCAAATCTCTCAAAATCTCTTGCCAGATGTGCCCAACATATCTGTCTATTTTCACGATTGAAGTAGTTGTATACAGCGTATCTATCGCTCACAACTATACCATCATATTCTGGCAGTAAACTCTTCAACACCTTCTTACCACGAGACTCGCTTACCTTCAGAAGTGTCAACGCTTTGTTTGTTATTACCCAACTCCAGCCTCTCTTTCCTTGATTTCTGTGCCCTGTTTCGTCTATATGCAAATACTCGCTTCCTTGCAACTCTTCCTTCATTTTCTCATATTCAGATGCACACTTCTTCGATACCCTGCGTTCAGTATTTGAGACTAAACCAAGGCTTATATTTAGATTAAAAATACTGCCCAAAATTTGCTGTACCTCTCTTTTTGAGTTAATAAAAAAGCCGCTAAGGCTGCTTATAACTGTTTTAGCATTGGGTCCTAGAAAATCTCTTGCAACACCTTCGGGTAAATTTGCTGTAATTCTTTTATTACATACTCTACAATGTCCTCTTTGCAACCTGTACTCAGTTACAATTGGCTTAATTTCTGGCAACTCTGCCTTCTGATGAATAATTTCATCTTCTAAAGTAATCTTACCTCCACACATACAAATTGTATCAATTGTGCATCTCACTACCTCGTCTGCAGCCATTAATTCACGCTTATGCACCTTATGTCCTGGCTGACCTCCTGGTTTTTTATCACTTTTCTTTTTTGCTTTCTTACGATATATATCTCGTGATGGTGGCAGCGATGAGAATTTTGCGAATTTAAGCCCAATTTGTCTTCTAATTCAACTATTTTTGCTTTCAAGCTATCATTTTCTCTGATCAGTGCTTTTATTTCTTCCTTGAGATTAGCGTTTTCTGCTACAACCTTTTCTTGCAGCACTGTTGTCATTTACCCATTCCATATTTAGCTTCCTATCTCTTTACACTTTTATACTTACTTTGTAAACCACCTTATCTCCGTGAACGGTTACCATTGCGTGACTCTTGAATCAATAAATTAACTTTAGTAATAGCCTCTTCTATCTTTCCTTGCCTATAGTGAATTACAGCATTTACATACTTAGAACTACCTTCATATTTATTAGATAACACATGAATAGGAGCAAAGAAAGAGTCTAGCTTTGCAACCATACGCTCAAACTTCAGCAATTTATCTGCAAGGATTGGTTTTATATTGTTTTTAACCTTATAATTCTGTACAGCAAATATACGCTTATCACTAAGTGGGTGAGTGCAGAAATACTCTTCAGTGTTTTCATGCTCAATACTCTTAAAATAGTCAAAAATCTCTTTCATACCCAAATTATCATAGCCAGATTCATCTAGGTATCTTAAAGCATAGCTATCTGCTACACTCTCTTGCTCTTGAGAATAGTTAAAAAACAACCTTGAACTAAGCGTTACACCACTAAGCAAGATTGCACTCGCAACCTGAGGGTTAATGACAATACTAGAAACTAATCCTACCATATAACTAACCATTGCTATTGATTGAAAATAACCTACAGCACTACTCATTTGTAATACATGACCAGCAGATATATGAGCAATTTCATGTGCTAATATACCAAGTAAGACATAAGGTTCAGTCGAATATTGTAAAAGCCCTAAATGAATGAAAATGCTATTATTGTTAATTACAAAAGCATTAATCGATCTATCATCAACTATAAAAACTTTTATTTTATCATTATCAATACCCGCAGCAGAAAATAAAGGTTGCGCTAGATCCTTAACTACCGCTTCCACTTCACTATCTCTAATAATACTAACAGAGTAAGCGCTATTACAGTATACGAAAAAAAATAGTAAAACAAAAAGCTTAGACATGGAAATTCCTTGTTTGTATAACTTTGAGGAATTTTATATTTTAACACTTAAACTATACGAATCTATAAACGCTAGTTTAAATTTTGAACGTAACTGATAAGTTTATCAATGGTAGTTAACTTAATATTATGTTGTTCAGCAAATTCAAGCAACTGGGGTAAGCGCATCATAGAGCCATCATCATTCACTAATTCACAAATAACTGCAGAATGATTACATCCCACTAACTTAGCTATCACAACACTTGCTTCAGTATGACCAGCACGTTGCTCTACTCCACCCTCATGTGCAATCACAGGAAAAATATGACCGGGAGTTATAATGTCATCCTGAGTTCTATTTTTATCAATAGCAACATGTATAGTTTTTGTTCTATCCTCAGCTGAAACACCCGTAGTAATACCATAACGTGCATCAATTGATGTAGTAAAAGCAGTATGATTTTCACCAACATTTTTTTTTTCCATGAAACTAAGGCCTAACCTTTTCATGTGAACTTTAGTCATTGCTAAACAAACAATCCCTGTCCCGTATCTAACCATAAAAGCCACATGTTCTGGCTCTAATTTCTCAGCTAATACAATCAGATCACCTTCATTCTCTCTGTTTTCATCGTCAACTAAAATGAATAATTTACCAGAACTAGCATCCCTCAATACATCTTCCACAGAAGAAATACCGGGTAGACTAATTGAAGGATAAGTTACTTGTACCATGATTTACTTAAACTCAATCTTAACTATTTTATACAATTTCTCTCCATTTGGCACTATCACTTCCACATACTCACCAACTTTTTTGCCAATTAAAGCACTACCGAGTGGTGAATCCGTAGAGATCAACTGCTTTGAAGCATCAGCTTCATACCCACCTACAATCTTATAAACATATTCTATTTCACTGTTATCATCACCGAGCATGCTTACCGTAACAGTTGCACCAAACATTACTGTATCACCAGACAAATTTTTTACTTCTATCACTTCTGCATGTGAAAGTTTACTCTCTACCTCAATTATGCGGCCTTCAATAAAACTTAATCTTTCCCGTGCTGCATGATATTCTGCATTTTCAGATAAATCGCCTTGATCACGAGCATCAGAAATAGCCTGTATGATAGAAGGTTTTTCTTCCTTTAATTTCTCAAGTTCGACTTGCATACTCTCAAAACCTTCCCTTGTAATAGGAAACTTGTTAACAATGGATGAAGTCATAATCACCGCCTAAACGCAATTAAATTGAGTGACAAAATCACTCACAATACCAAGAATATCATCTTTTATATCATCATTCATGTCACCTGACAACTTTTTTAAAACTCCAGGGTGAACAGTTTGAAAATAATTGATAAGATCACACTCGAACCTATTGATGTTGCTCACCTGTACCTTATTTAATTGACCATACAGATTAGAAAAGATATACATAAGCAATACTTGCTCTTCTATTTGCATAGGTGAATACTGTTTTTGCTTTAATAATTCAATAAGGTATTTACCTTTGTTTAAGGACAATTGAACAGTAGCATCAAGATCAGAACCAAATTTAGCAAAGTCTTCCAGTTCTCTATATTGGGCCAAACTCAGCTTTATAGAACCAGCAACTTTTTTCACAGATTTCAATTGTGCAGCAGAGCCAACCCGAGAAACCGATAAACCTATATTCACTGCAGGGCGAAATCCTTTGTGAAACAATTCAGACTCAAGAAAAATTTGTCCATCTGTAATTGAAATCACATTAGTTGGAACATATGCAGATACATCGCCAGCCTGAGTCTCAATAATCGGCAAAGCAGTCAAAGATCCCTGTCCTTTTTCATCAGACATTTTGGCAGCTCTTTCAAGCAAGCGAGAGTGTACATAGAATATATCTCCAGGATAAGCTTCACGACCAGGAGGACGTCTGAGCAATAAGGACATCTGCCTATATGCCACAGCATGCTTAGATAAATCATCATATACCACCAAGCAATGCATTCCATTATCACGGAAAAATTCTCCAATAGTGCAACCGGTATAAGGTGCTAAAAATTGCATAGGCGCGCAGTCAGATGCGCTAGCCACAACTACGGTTGTATACTCTAATGCTCCACTTTCTTTTAGCTTATTCACCACTTTTGCTACTGTCGAAATTTTTTGTCCAATAGCAACATAAACACAGTAAATTTTTTGATTTTCGTTTACCTCATCGTTAATCTTCTTCTGATTGATAATAGTATCAATCGCAATAGTGGTTTTACCAATTTGTCTATCGCCAATAATTAATTCACGTTGCCCTCTACCTATAGGAATCAACAAATCTATAATTTTAATTCCTGTCTGCAGAGGTTCATGCACAGATTTACGGTCAATAATACCTGGCGCTTTAGATTCTATATACATTTTGTTCTTGGCTCTAATTTCTCCGCCATCGTCTATAGGATCGCCTAATGCATTTACAACTCTCCCTAATAATTCATGACCTACAGGCACCTGTACAACATCACCACTACATTTTACAACGTCCCCTTCTTTTACATCACGGTCATTGCCAAGCACAACTATTCCAGCTGTATCATGATCTAAATCAAGAACTATTCCTTCTACACCGCTTGCAAAAGATACCTTTTCACCAAACTTTGCTTTTTCCAGCCCATAGACCAATGTGATACCATCCGTTACTGAAATTACTTCACCTATATTTTCTCGTTTTATAGGATTATCAAATGTCTCAACCTTCTCTTTTATTATGTTTACTACTTCAGAGGCATTTATGCTATTCTTCATATACAATTCCTTATTTTCAACATTTCCATTTTACTCAAATCAACCAATCTATCCAAATAACTCTTAAGCGAAGCATCAATCACGTTAAAACCATACCTAACTACAAAGCCACCTAGTATAGAAGGATCAACCACATGACTGACTTTTATTATTTTACCAAGAAAGTTCAAAGATTCAGTAATTATTTTTATATCAGGTTTCTTTAAAATCTCTGCTGATTTTATAGTAATTTCCAATTCATTTTCACTTTCCCTTACAAGATTTAAGAATTTTTCTAATATAAGGATTAATAAACGGGAGCGCTTGTTTGCAAGTGTAACCATAATAAATTTGACTAAGTTTTCACTCAAGTTCTCCTTTATAGAAAGTATCGCTTCTTTTTTGTGCAAAAGAGAAACCATAGGATGAGATAGATACACAAAAACATCTTGATCTTTAAAAAAAGCTAACAAAAATTCTACTTCTTTTCTTATAATACCTAATCTGCTTCCTGAGACATGAAACAGTGCCCTAGCATAAGATGAAACTAAATTATTGTTTTTCATATTCAATTACCTATTCTAGTAAATCTAAATTATTTTAGCTACCATTGTTCAATCCAAGCATTTTTTATATAAATAGGTCTTCTCCTTAAGGAAAGAAAACATAAATCATATCTGACTGAATAATCTAAAAAATCAAGATTTTTACTTAAGAAATATTTAGAAGAATTTATAATAGACTGACACTGAAAATGAGATATCGGTACTTCTTTTCCAAATAAACTTGTTTTACTTCTATAAAAATCAGCTCCCTTTTTTTTAGATACAATTAAGTCAATTTCACCCAACTTACAACGGAAGCGACGTTTTATAACATTATAGAATTTCAGCTTTAAATATATCGAAACTAACAATTCTCCAAAGTAACCTACAAAATAGCGTAACCTACTTACCATAAAAAGAATAATTAGCTTTGTGTAACTACTTTGCTTCCTTTTTTATTTTTACTATAAATCTCACCTTTTGCTGAAATATCTCTATCAACTAGCTCTATCACTGCCATTGGAGCGCAATCACCCTTTCGAGTACCAAATTTTATTATTCTAGAATATCCACCTTTACAGTCTTGATAACGATTAGCTAGAACGCTTAATAATTTATCAACTACTAACTTACTATTATGAAGACGTGAAAGCAAAAGCCTTCTACCATGTAAAGAATCGTTATTCTTAGCAATTGTAATAAACTTTTCCACATATGGACGAAGTGCTTTAGCCTTTGGTAAAGTAGTTACAATCTGCTCATGATTAATTAACGAGATAGATAGATTCTTTAACATTGATAACCTATGCTCGGTACAACGAGACAGTTTATTTTTCTTTATTCCATGTTTCATATACTACCTAATCCTCATCAGTATGTTGTTTAGCCAGTTCATCTATATCCTTAGGCGGCCAATTTGGTATATTCATACCCAAAGACAAACCTGAATTATTTAAAATTGCCTTGATTTCATTCAAAGACTTTCGGCCAAAATTAGCAGTTCTTAACATTTCAACTTCCGTCTTTTGCACAAGATCACCTATATAAGTGATATTTTCATTTTTCAGACAGTTATGAGATCTAACAGATAATTCCATTTCATCTACTTTACGCAATAGAACAGGATCATAGCCCAAATCTTTAGCACCACTAGACAAAGAAACCTGCGATTTTTTATAACTCATATCAGAACTAATAAAAGGCTGAAATTGCTCCTGTAATATTCTTGCAGCATAGTCAACAGCTTGACTTGGAGAGATTGTACCATCAGTTTCAATTGACAATATTAGCTTATCTTTATCAGTAACTTGACCAACACGACTATTCTCTACTCTATACGAAACCCTCTCGACAGGACTATATAAAGCATTAACTGGAATAAAACCAATTAAATCTTGTTCATTCATAAGCTTTAAAAATTCATTTTCTTTATATTTATTTACAGGAAGATAACCTTTTCCGCTAGCAACATATATAGTAATGTTAAGCTCCACATCTTGACCTAGTGTACATATCACCAAATCTTTATTAACAATAGAGCATTGGTCATCAGTTTCTATCATTCCAGCTAATACTTGACAAGGCCCTTTAGCGCTCAAATTTAAGCACTTATTAGACGTGTTATTTAACTTACATCTCAACATGCCCATATTTAATGCTATATCAGTTATGTCTTCCCTAACTCCTTGGATCGAAGTAAATTCATGATTCACGCCTTCAATTTTTATTCCATAAACAGCACTACCGCGAAGAGAAGACAACATTACACGCCTTAATGCATGACCCAACGTTAAAGCAAAACCACTTTCCAAAGGTTCTAGAACTATATCACTTTTTTTACTTGAATCACCTGATATTACCTTAATCGCATTAGGCTTAGTTAATCTATCTAAATTTCCACAGAAAGAGACATTATCACTATAATACATACAAAAACCTTCCAAATATCCTATACTCTTCTTTTTTTCCTTAGTCTACACCCATTATGAGGTATCGCCGTTTTATCTGCAATTGAAGTGACAATCAATCCACAATTCCGAAGTGCTTTAACTGCAGCTTCTGCACCAAAACCAGGACCACGAATTATTACAGAAACAACCTTCATACCAAATCTCTCTATTACTTTCTTCGCAGCAGAATCGGCAACCTTACCTGCAGCATAAGGTGTGGATTTTCTCGAACCAGAAAAACCACATGCACCAACAGAAGTCTGGTAAAGCGTATTACCACAAACATCAGTCACATTTACAAAAGTATTATTAAAAGTTGCACGAATATGGACAATACCAGTAATAAACCTTTTTGTATTCTTACCAACCGTTTTAACTTTTTTCATAAAAACTCACGATAATAACAAATTTTATTTTTTTCCAGCAATAGGCAATTTAGATCTGCCTTTACGAGTTTTAGCATTAGTATGGGTTCTTTGTCCCCTCACAGGCAAACCTTTTCTATGCCTTAACCCTCTATAGCAACCGATTTCCATTAAAGATTTTATATCCATAGCCACTTTTTTTCTGAGCTCACCCTCTATGACATATTTTTGCCTAATAAAACTACTAATTTTCTCTATATCTTCATCTTGTAATTCTGAAACACGCTTACGCTCATCAATTTTACAGCTACGACAAATTATATTCGCAGTAGTAATACCTATACCATGTATATAAGTTAATGCAAAAGGAATACACTTCTTCACCGGAACATTTATGCCTGCAATACGTGCCACTGATACCTCGATACTTTATTAATAATAACTCTTAATTTATACCATAAAACAACTTATAGTCAAATCAAATTACAAGAAATTTTACTTTCAATCTCTTGCATTACTCTATCAACACTCAAATTAGCGTTAATTGTTAACAACTTGTCCTTATAATACTCGCGCAAACCCTCTATCTGAGAATGATATTCTCTTATCCTCTTATTAATTGCAAGCATATTAGCATCATCAATTCTCTTCTCCAATCTCGTACTTTTACATTTAGCACAAGTAGTATTCTTAAAAGAAGATATACTATATATACTTTTACAATCCAAACAAGTAAGACGATCTTTTAATCTATCAATTGCAATATTATCGTCAAGCTGCAACTCAATTACAAGATCAACATCCCTATTGCATCTTTTTTGCAAAACTTGAGTTAAAAAATGAGCTTGATTTAAATTTCTTGGAAAACCATCTAACAAAAAATCACCATCTATTAATGCAAGCTGGTCACACAATAATTTACATATAACTTCATCTTGAATTAAATTACCAGATTCAACAGTATCCTTTATTCCTTTACCTAATTTACTCCCACTAGATATAATATTCCTTAATAAATCTCCTACTGAAACTAATTTAAAATTATACTTTGCTATTAACAAACTGGACTGAGTACCCTTACCAGAGCCAGGAGGACCAAAAATTGTAATAATCACTTTAGTCTCCTTGTTTTAGACTCATATTTCTTTATCCAACTATCGTACCTATTTGAAAAAACATAAGATTGTACTTGCATAATAGTATCAGTAATAACGTTAACTATAATCAGCAAGCTCGTCCCACCAAAAATAAATGGTATATCATAATGATACCTCATAATTTCAGGTATAGTACATATTACCACCAAATACGCAGACCCAATAAATGTTAATTTAAAAACTATATCTTGAAGATAATCAGAAGTATGTTTTCCAGGCCCTCTACCAGGAATAAAACCACCATTTTTCCTAAGAAAATCAGCATTTTCCTCTGGATTAAATATAAAATTGGTATAGAAAAAATTAAAAAGTACTATGAGTATTAAGTAAGTTATAATGTACATCACTTTATTTGCCATAAAGTAGTTTAAAATAAAATCAGCAATGGCATGACCTTTATAGAAATTTGCAATTGAAATAGGCGTTAATAGAATTGCGTTAGCAAAAATAGTTGGTATTACACCAGATAAATTGATCTTCAATGGAATGTAAGTAAAATCATCATTATGTAATTTTTTAAACTGTTTTTTGGGATATTGAACAATTACCTTTCTATAAGAAGATTCTGTAAAAATGACTAAAAGGAGCAGTAAAAAAAACAATGCTATAACAAAAAGGGTAATGAAAAACGACATACTACCATTTTTATTTAATGTTATCAGAGATGATAAAGCATTATGTAATTCAGATGTTATGCCAGTAAAAATGATTAATGAGATACCATTGCCTATACCGCTCACACTGATCCGCTCACCAAGCCATATTAAAAATATAGTTCCACCTAAAAGGCTAAAGACACCTATAGTACGAAACATAATACCAGGTTCAACTACAACTAATACCCCTTCCCTATTCATTCTTTCTAACCCTATTAAGATCGTAATTGATTGAAAGATACAAAACACTATAGTCATATAGCGTATATAAGAGTTCATCTTTCGACGTCCTAACTCTCCTTCATTTTTAATTTCATTGATTCCTTTAACGGCAGAAGATAATAATTGCATAACTATGGATGCAACTATGTATGGCATAACGTTTAACGCCAAGATCGTCATTCTAGCTAAAGCGCCACCAGAAAATAAATTAAATACTCCAAAAACACCAGAACTCTCTTTTGGAAATATATCATTGATTATATCAAGATTAACTCCAGGAATAGGAACATAAGTGCCTAAACGATAACAAACTAAAGCCATTAGCGTAAAAAATATACGCTTTAGTAAATCACTTTTATATAACAACGTAGAATCCAAACTATTAAATGCAAATTTACTGCTCATGATTTACGATAGTATTTCTACACTACCACCAACTGAAGCTACAGATCTTTTTGCAGCTTCTGATGCAAAATCAACATGAAACACAAATTTTTCGCTTAATTTACCCTTATTAAGAAGTTTGATTTTACTTTTAACAGATCTGATAAAACCTAATTTATGCAGTAGCTCCTTATCTATGATAGAATCCTTGACTATTTTTTTAGCTTCCATTAAGCACTGTACATCACCAACATTAAATATAGAGTATAAGTTTTTGCGTATAGGCTTAAAACCTCTTTTAGGTAAACGAGTATATATAGACTGCTGTCCACCTTCAAAACCATTTATAGAAACGCCACTTCTCGCTTTTTGCCCTTTATGCCCCCTACCAGATGTTTTACCTTTACCACAACCAATACCTCTACCTAATAATTTAGGCTTCTTTTTCTTAGATAATTTGGTAAACACAGAATTTAATTTTACAGCATCATTCATACTTTACCTATTTCCAACTATCTCACTAATCTTTTTACCCCTCTTACCTGCCACTTGGCGAGGAGATAACATAACATCAAAAGCCTTAAGTACTGCACATATAATATTATGGGGATCATTTGATCTAGTAGACTTAGCTACCACATCCTTTATACCTAATACCTCAAAAACCGACCTCATTGCTCCACCAGCAATAATACCTGTTCCAGTTCTTGCAGCTCTTAAAACTATCTCACCAGAACAAAATTTAGCTTTAATATCATGATGTAAAGTTCTACCTTCACGTAAGTACACCCTAATCATCGACTTCTTTGCAGCATTTACAGCTTTCACTCTTGCTTCAGCAACCTCTGCGTGTTTACCTATTCCACATCCTACCCTACCCTTACCATCACCAACAACAACCAAAGTTGAAAATGAAAATCTTCTACCACCTTTAGTAACCGTTGTTACCCTTCGCACTGAAACCAAAAGTTCTGATAAATCATTATTATTTTGTAAATTCTTTACAGCCATATTTAAAACCTTCTAAAATTTAAATCCAGAGCTTCTTAAAGCCTCAGCAAATTGAGAAATCAATCCTGTATACTTATATGCTCCCCGATCAAAGACGAACCGCTGCTGCAATTTTGTACTAGGCAGACGCTCAATCAATAAAGAAGAAACCTGTTTTATAGTTTCAGCATTGACCCTACCTTTACATACATTCCTAATTTTATCATCCAAAGTAGAAGCAGAAGCTAGGGTTATTCCTTTTGCATCGTTAATCAACTGAACGTAAAAATGTTTATTAGACTTAAATACGGATATACGTAAACGTCCAGCGCTCTTATCGAGCTTCGCTCTATTACGAAGTTTCCTTTTTTCATAGCTACTTAAAAAATTATACAATCTTTTCATTTTAATTACTTCTTTTTATTTACAACCTTACGCAGCATAAATTTGCCTTTTATTACAATACCCTTACCTTTATAAGGATCATATTTTCTAATTTTGCATATATCAGAAGCCACCATATAGACTTTTTGCTTATCCATACCGCGAATCACTAAATGAGTTGGCTTTATACACTTAATCTCAACGTCTTTAGGCACTTTATACTTAATATTATGACTATAACCAAGATATAAAGTCAAATACTTATCATCACATTCTGCTTTATACCCCACACCATTAATCTCAAGATCAACAGAAAAATCATTAACCATACCGTTAATCATGTTATTAATATTACTTCTATAAGTGCCCCATATAGATTTTATTTTATCATAATCATCCCTGCCTTGATCAACAGAAAGTAACAATTGATTATCAACTATCTGACACAGAATGCCACTACACAAGTTCAGCTCTTTTTCTGCCCTAACACTTCTTATTAATACCCTACCATCATTATATTCAACTGAAAGATCAGCAGGAATATTGATAGGTGCGGCACCTATACGAGACATACATTTCTCCTATCATTTAAAATACACGACACAAAACTTCTCCACCAACTTTTAATCTACGTGCATTATAATCGGTCATCACTCCTTTCGGTGTAGATATAATAAAAATTCCAAGACCATTATATGCTTTAGAAATGTCCTTACACTTAGAATAATAACGACAACCGGGCTTTGATACCCTAGCTATATCATTAATCACAGGTAATTTATCATAATACTTCAACTGCACAACAAGCGAAGGGATACTATCACTCTCTTGCTTTTCATAATTAAGAATATACCCTTCCTCTTTTAAGATCTTCAATATAGAAGAATTCACTTTAGAGAATAGGACTCTTGTTTCCCTATGCATTGCCAATTGAGCATTACGTATTCTTGTTAAAAAATCACCAATACCATCAGATAACGACACTATTACACTCCTTATATCACATTTACCAACTAGATTTTGTAACCCCTGGAACTTGTCCAAAAGAACACAAATCACGTAAAACAATCCTACATAAACCAAATTTTCTATATACTCCTCTCGGCCTACCAGTTAAAGCGCATCTATTCCTAATTCTGATTTTAGAAGAATCTCTAGGCAATTTTTTAATCAGCTTACTTTGAGCTGCAAACCTTTTTGCAATAGATAAATCCTTATTATTCATTATAGATTTTAATTCTTCCCTTCTCTCCCTATATTGATCGCATAACTTTATTCTACGAAGATTCTTCTGTATCATGGATTTTTTTGCCATATATATTTTCTCTCAATTATCAAAAAAAGGGAATTTAAGAGCCAGTAATAATTCCTTTGCTTCCTTATCACTAACTGCACTTGTTATAATATTAATATCCATACCTCTAATTTTACTTATTTTATCATAGTCTATTTCTAAAAATGATATATGCTCCTTGATACCAAGGGAAAAATTACCATGACCATCAAATTGCTTCACACTGAACCCTCTAAAATCTTTTTCCCTTGGCAAAGCAATATATATTAATCTTTCTAAGAATTCATACATTTTATTTCTACGCAAAGTCACTTTACAACCTACAGTTGCACCTTTTCTAATTTTGAAACCAGAAATAGATTTTTTTGCAAAGGTTAACACAGGCTTTTGCCCAGCAATCAAATGTAGATTATCAAATGGCTCATTTATCGCTTTATTGTCCGTAGCAGCATCTCCAACGCCCATATTGATACACACCTTGACAAGTTTAGGCACTTGCATTACATTGCTGTAATTAAACTTATCCTTTAAGGATTTTACTATATTATCTTTATACAATTGTTTAAACATATCAACCTAATCTATCACTTCTCCAGAAACTTTTGCAAAACGCACTTTTCTACCATCTATAATCTTAAATCCTACTTTAGTTGGAGTTTTACACTTAGGATCCAATATTGCAACATTGGATACATCAATAGCTAACTCTTTATTCAATATACCACCACCACTACCAGCTCTTGATTTAGTATGTCTCTTACACACATTTACGCCAGAAACAACTACTTTCTTTTTAGCATCACGTATTATAACTTTGATTACCTTACCAATTTTTCTCTTATCTTTACCAGTTAAAACTATAATATCATCACCACTTTTTATTTTAGCACTCATTATAAAACCTCATCAGCTAATGACATTATTTTCATAAAAGAACCAGATAACAACTTTTTTACTGGACCAAACACTCGAGTGCCAAGTGGTTCACCTTGATCATTAATTAAAACCACAGCATTGCTAGAAAAACGAATTACAGAACCATCAGATTTCTTAACACTATTTTTTACTCTAACAACAACTGCTTTATATACTTTTCCTTTTTCAACTTTACCTTTTGGGTTAATAGACTTAGTAGATATAATAATCGTATCACCTACAGATGCAGATTTCCTACCACCTAACAAGCCAATACAAAGCACTGCACGCGCACCAGAATTATCAGCTACTTCTAACAATGTATTTTTTTGAATCATATAAATACCTATTCCTTTTTAGCTATTGATAACAACCCATTTTTTAGTAACAGAAATAGGCTTATGTTCCTGTATTAAAAGCCTATCTCCCTTTTTGCAACTATTATTCTCATCATGTGCTGTATACTTCTTGTATTTTTTAATAACTTTTTTATACAGCCTATCCTTATACACTTGTAACACCGAAACCTTTACAGTCTTATCAGACTCAGCATTAGTTACGACACCACAAAAAACCTTCTTAGGCATTTTTTCCCTCTCTCTTTCTTCTATTTAATACAGTTAGACTACGAGCTATGCTCTTTCTTATTAAGCTAAAACGCGAAAAATTGTTGCACTGGCCCAGCTTTTTTTGAAAAGCCAAATTAACAAATTCTTTCCTCAAATTCACAAGAAGTTCATGTAATCCTTGTGAAGATTCTGATTCAAATTTAACTATATCCATTGCAACTCCATTCAATTATGATTAGATATAAATTTACACTTCATAGGAAGCTTAGCAGTCGCTTTTTCAAGCGCCAATCTTGCTAAATGCATGGGAACATCACTACTAATTTCAAACAAAACCCTACCGGGCTTAGCTTTAAATACCCAAAATTCAACACTACCTTTCCCTTTACCCATACGTACATCTGCTGGCTTTTTACTAACCGGGGTATCAGGAAAAATTCTTATCCACACTTTACCAGAGCGTTTTAACGTTCTAGATATTACGCGCCTTGCAGTTTCAATATGCTTAGACTGAACCTTACCTACTTCCATAGCTTTTAATCCATAATCTCCAAAAGACAGCATGCTACCACCCTTAGCATTACCCTTGATTCTCCCCTTAAATACCTTTTTATATTTACTCTTTTTGGGAACAAACATTTCAATATACCTTAACTACCAACATAAACCCAAACTTTAACTCCTATAATACCACATATAGTCTTCGCTTCACAAAAAGCATAATCTATATTAGCACGCAAAGTGTGTAAAGGCAAACGACCTTCTTTGTACCATTCAGTACGAGCTATTTCAGCTCCGCCAAGACGCCCAGAGCAACTTACTTTAATACCCTCAGCACCCATCTTCAAACAATTTTGAATAGCTTTTTTCATCGCTCTTCTACATGAAATCCTTTTTTCTAGCTGATGTGTAATACTCCTTGATATTAAAACTGCATCTATTTCAGACTTTTTAACTCCTACTACATTCACTTCGACACTACTTTCTACTTTTTTAGCTATTTTTTGCTTTATCTTCTCAACATCCAAACCTTTCTTACCTATTATAACCCCAGGTTTAGAAGAATGTATTATTACAGACACTAAAGTAACTGTACGCTCTACAGTTACTTTAGAAATACCAGCATGCTTAAAGGATTCATTTATATAACTGCGAATAAATAGATCTTGATGCAATTTCTGTTTATAATCGTCCGTAGCACACCAAACAGAATCCCAGGTATTACTATTTATTTGCAATCTAAATACTTTAGGATTAACCTTCTGTCCCATATTTTTACACTTTCCTTATTAATTTTCCATTTCTATAAATCATACAATTTCTTTCAATTTTATAGTTATATTACTATAAAATTTGCTCATTCTATTAGCCCTACCCATAGCTTTTGGATATACTCTACGCAAAGTAAGTGACTTACCTATTAAAATTTCCTTTATATATAAATTATCAACGTTCAATCCATAATTATTTTGAGCATTAGCAATTGCAGAATTCAACACCTTCATTATAAAACCGGCAGCCTTTTTTTCACAAAATCTTAATTGTACATTAGCAAAAGAAACTTTTTTATTACGCACTAAATCAGCAACCAAATTTAATTTGCGAGGAGTTGATCTTAAGACCTTAGAACCAGCCTCAACTATTATATCCCTATTTTTCATATCAATTGCCTACCTTCTTGTTGCCTTTTTATCACCACCATGCCCAGTAAATTTACGAGTAGGTGAAAATTCACCGAATTTATGACCTATCATATTCTGATTATCAACACTAACAGGAATGTAATCTTTACCATTATAAACAGCAAATTTTAAACCCAAACAATTAGGAAGAATTACAGAAGCCCTGGAATGAATTTTTATCACCTTATTAATAGAACCCTCCTTTAAAGCTCTCTGAACTAATCTTAGTACAGATGGGTGTAAAAAAGGTGGTTTCCATACAGATCTACTCATAAATTAACCTTTCAATTTTTTTATATACTTATCACTAGATTTATTTTTTTTCCTAGTTTTGTTTCCTTTTGTTGCAACACCCCAAGGAGTAACAGGATGACGACCGCCAGAAGTTTTTCCTTCTCCACCTCCATGAGGATGGTCAACCGGATTCATTGCAACTCCACGTACAGTAGGTCTAATCCCAAGCCACCTACTTCTCCCAGCTTTACCCAACTTTCTATTCTTATGATCAGGGTTAGATACTACACCAATAGTAGCCTTGCAAGAAGATAAAATCAACCTAATTTGACCAGACCTGAGTCGTAATAAAACATATTGGCCATCGCGACCAACGATTTGTGCATAACAACCAGCAGCTCTAGCAATCGCAGCACCATTACCTGGCTTCAGCTCAACATTATGAACGAAAGAACCAACAGGTATATGCTTGAGTAGTAAACAATTCCCTGGCAAAATATCAGCATCATCTCCAGCTGTCACAACATCACCAGGCTTCATACCTTTAGGAGCTAATATATAAGATTTAATATCATCCTCCTTATATGATACTAATGCTAAAAACCCACTTCTATTTGGATCATACTCTATTTTCTCAACTACACCCTGATCACTTCTATTACGTTTAAAATCTATAACTCTATACTTCTTCTTGTGACCACCACCCCTGTGACGAGTTGTAATTCTACCATGATTATTTCTTCCACCACTGGATTTCTTACCAAATACAAGAGACTTCTCTGGCTTATCTTTTGATAAACCAACTTTACTTATTAATATAGTCCCACGAGAAGACGGAGTAACAGGATTAAAAATTTTCATACCCATATTAAACGCTCATTATATCTAATTTTTGACCATCTATCAAAGAAAAATAAACCTTTTTTCTCTGTTTTTTACAACCAACCACACCCCTGAAACGTCTATATTTAGGTTTAACTCTAATAACATTTATAGAAGAAATTCTGACATTAAATAAAGACTCTATTGCCGATTTTATTTGACGCTTATTTACATTTACAAAAACATACAAAGAGTATTTATTAAACTTCTCTCTTAAAAGAGAAGCCTTTTCTGTGATTACAGGAGATTTTATTATATTATTATATTTAATCATAACAATCTACCTTCAAGATGCTTTAAAGTGTCTTTTGTTAACATCACGCATTCATGATTCAATATATCAAAAACATTTAACCCAATAGGTTTGATTAAATCTACATAATGCAAATTTTTAGCAGCACGTAACAAATCATCTCCATAATCACCAACTATTAAAAAAGAAGAAAATTTAAAATTTTTAATATATTCACACATTTTAGATGTTTTCTTCACATCAACATTTAAACTATCAAGAACAATAACTTGATTATTTAAATATTTTAGAGATAAAGCAATTTTCAAACCAAATTTACGTACTTTTTTATTAAGAGAATAAGCATGACTCCTCACAACAGGACCAAAAATAATTCCACCACCTCTAAACTGAGGAGATCGCAAGCTCCCCTGTCTCGCCCTACCGGTACGTTTTTGACCATACGGCTTAGCTGTTGTACCAGAAACATCACTGATACCCTTTGTTTTATGAGCACCAACTCTTCTCTTTGCTAATTGCCATCTCACTATATCATGCAAAATACTCAATTTTTGCTTGGCAGAAAATATCAAGGGATTAAGCTCAACACTACCTACATTATTATTAGATAGATCAACTAATTCACATTCCATAACTAACTCACCAAATTATTAGCATCATCACTCATATTCAACAGCAGACCTGCTGGAAAAGGAACATCTTTATGTAAAGGCTTTTTAACTGCATCTCTCACAAAAACATAAGAGTTTTTAAACCCAGGAACATTATTACCCTTTACAGCAATTATGCTATTTTCATAATCAATGGATAATATTTTCATATTCTGTACAGTTACTCTGCTATTACCTAAATGACCAGCCATTTTCTTCCCCTTGAATACTCTACCAGGATCTTGACATTGACCAGTAGAACCTTGTGATCTATGAGCAATAGAAACACCATGAGATGCCCTAAGCCCACTGAAGTTATGCCGCTTCATCACACCAGCAAACCCTTTGCCTAAAGAATAACCCGTAATATCAAGATATTGACCAACTACAAAATGATTAACCCCCACCTTTTTACCACATTGTATTCCGAATAGATCAGTTAATCTACTTTCGTATAATTTACATTTATTATTTATACCCTTTTTCTTTAAATATTCCAACTGAGGTTTTGCTATTTTTTTTAAATCTCCTGTGCCTAAAATGACTGAACTGTAGCCACATTCATCTTGTCCTTTTATATCGATAATATAAGTTTCGCTGAGATGCAATAAGGTTACAGCCATGCGACTATTATCAAAATACATAGCAGTATGGCCAACATTCATCATTAACAAACCAATTCTCCTAAGCGAATTTATTCTCTTCATTTTCTTTTCCTAAATATTAACCTTCCTTAACCTTTAAATCCACTTCTACACCAGCAGAAAAAGATAAATCTGCAAGCATCTGCATCATAGTAGAAGTAGGATTATGTACAACAATTAACCGCTTAGAAATTCTCATTTCAAATTGCTCACGAGATTTTTTATCAACATGAGGAGACCTATTAACAGTAAGTTTAGAATCTTTTCTTGGCAACGCAATCGGACCAGATAAATCTGCATTAAACTGCTTTAATTGATCAATAAACTCGCGAATACACTTTTCCAACAAAGAACAATCGAAAGCTTTGATTCTAATATATATATCTTGCTTCATCTTAGTTATTATACTCATTCTAAAATTTCCGAAACAACGCCAGAACCAACAGTTCTACCACCTTCTCTTATCGCAAAACGTAATCCTTTATCCATTGCTATTGGTACTTGCAACTCCACTTCTATACTTACATTGTCCCCTGGCATTACCATCTCCTTTCCATCTAGCAATTTTATGCTCCCAGTTACATCCGTTGTCCTTAAATAAAACTGTGGCTGATAATTTCCAAAAAATGGTGTATGCCTTCCTCCTTCTTCTTTCTTCAATATATACACCCCCGCATTAAATTTCTTATGCGGGGTTATTGTCCCTGGTTTTGCCAATACTTGCCCTCTCTCCACTTCTTCTCTCTTTGTTCCTCTTAGTAGTATTCCTACATTGAGTCCTGCACTTCCCTTATCTAGCAACTTCTTAAACATCTCAACACCAGTACATGTCGTCTTTTGCGTCGCTTTCAGACCTATTATCTCTATATCATCCCCTGTCTTTATCTCCCCCTTCTCTATTCTTCCTGTTACTACCGTCCCCCGGCCCGATATTGAAAATACATCTTCTATTGGCAACAAAAACGGCAAATCTACAGGCCTTGGAGGTACTGCCACATACTCATCTAACTTCTCCATCAATTTATCTATTGATTTCTTTCCATACTCACTACTATCATCCTCTAATGCTTTTAACGCAGACCCAACTATCACAGGCACTTCATCACCTGGAAATCCATACTTACTCAGCAACTCTCTCACTTCCATTTCTACCAAATCTATCATATCAGCATCAGCAACATCAGCTTTATTTATATATACCACGATATATCCAACACCCACCTGTTTTGCCAGCAATATATGCTCTCTCGTTTGTGGCATCGGCCCATCAACCCCTGACACTACCAATATCGCTGCATCCATCTGTGCTGCACCTACTATCATATTCTTTACATAATCAGCATGTCCAGGGCAATCAACGTGTGCATAGTGTCTCTTTTCTGTTTGATATTCAACATGCGCTGTTGCTATTGTTATACCTCTCTTTCTCTCTTCTGGCGCTTTATCTATTTGATCATATGCTACAAAATTACCATAATGCTTTGTTATCGCCGCTGTTAACGTTGTCTTCCCATGATCCACATGTCCTATCGTTCCCACGTTTACATGCGGCTTTCCAAATGCTTCTACTATCGCTGTCATAATTTTAACTCTTCTACCTAAAATACAAATACATCAACAAATAATATGTTGATTTTATATAAATACAACAAAAAAAGAGCGGATAGTGGGAATCGAACCCACGTCACTAGCTTGGAAGGCTAGAGCTCTACCATTGAGCTATACCCGCACAATGGAGGAGGTAGGATTCGAACCTACGTACGCAATGCGGACAGATTTACAGTCTGTTACCTTTAACCACTCGGTCACTCCTCCACAAAAATCTGTTAAGAGAACACTACCTTAACTTAAGTTTTATTATTCCTAATATTAAACATCCAAATCCAAAAGATCAAGTAATAAAAGCTAATCTAACTGATTTCAGTTAGATTTTACTTTTATATAACAAAATATTGTCAATAAAACGCCCAAATAAATAATGTGAATCATGTGTACCTGGCGCTTCTTCTGGATGGTATTGAGTAGAAAAGACTGGGTAATCCTTCATCATTATCCCCTCTACACTATTATCAAATAGAGAAATATGAGTAACTTCAACGTTACTTGGAAGAGAAGCTGAATCAACAACAAAACCATGATTTTGGCTAGTTATCTCAACTTTTTTACTCTCCAGATCATAAACTGGATGATTACTCCCTCGATGACCAATATCCATCTTGACAGTCTTTGCTCCCAAAGTAACTGCAAGTAATTGATGGCCCAGGCATATGCCAAAAACTGGTATTTTAGATTTCACAATAATTTCTATTTCTGAAATTACACTCTCTCCTATCTCTTGTGGATCACCAGGGCCATTTGAAAGCACTATACCATCTGGATTCATGCTTAATATTTTGTGAGCAAAACCTGTATCTGGTTTGACTAATTCAACCGTACAATCAAGTTCTACTAAGCGTGAGATTATACTATTTTTTATACCGAAATCAACAATTACAACCCTATATTTTGCATTAAGAACGCTTTGAAAGTTATTACTTAAACTGACTTTCTTAGTTATTTCTATTCCATTTACAGATTTGTATTTCTTCAATTCATCTAATATATGTGCCTCACTTGACGGACATATCATTCCATTTTGAGATCCATGTTTTCTCAAATATCTCGTCAAAGCTCTAGTATCAATTCCCGATATCCCAACTACATTATTTTTCTCCAACCAATCATTTAAACTAATATATGAAGAAGAGTGAGACATAGGAGAAAGTTCACGCATAACCACACCACTTGCAAAAACTTTTTCTCCTTCATTATCTTTGTGATTTATTCCAACATTACCAATATGAGGAAAAGTGAACGCTATTATTTGATCAGCAAAAGAAGGATCTGTTATAGTATGCTGATAACCTGTCATACCAGTGGTAAAACAAACTTCACCTATACATTTGCCTCTTTTACCTACCGATTTTCCCAAAAAGTACTTGCCATCTTGTAAAACTAAAGCTGCATCCTGCATTTAATTCTCTCAACTCATTTAAAATATTATATAAGAATTTTAAATTACAAGTAAGCAAATACTAAATTTCCCTTTAAGTTTATATAAAATTCAAAATTATAAGTAGCTTTCTTTTTTTATTATTTAGCAAAATTATAGCAAACTTAACTTGTGTGAATAGGCAATAGTCATTACATTCATACTTCATGTTATATAAATTCACATGGATAGAAAAACTTGTCTCATTACAGGAGCATCATCTGGCATTGGAGAAAGTCTAGCACGGTTGCTCATTAAAGATCGATGGTTTGTGGTTGGCATTGCAAGGCGCACTGAAAAACTGGAAAAATTAAAAGAAGAATTAGGTAGTAATTTTTTACCTATAACATGTGATGTAAGCAAAAGTGAAAATATTAAAAACTCGTCTGATTTTTTAAAAAAGCAAAATATTATACCAAATCTCTTTTTTCTTAATGCAGGATGTGGCGAAATAGAAGATAAGTTTCATACCAACATTCATAGAAAAACATTTGAAACCAATTATTTTGGCGTTATCAACTGGATTGAAGAATGGATTCATCATAATTCCTTGGCAACTTTTGCGGTTATATCTTCTCTTGTTGCTATGCATGCAACACCACATGCTTCTGCATACTGTGCCAGCAAAGCAGCACTAAAAAGTTGTTTTCAATCACTAAAAATCCAATATGCTAACAGTAGCACAAAGTTTATCACCATAATGCCAGGGCCAGTAAAAACAGATATGTTTAAGTCTAATAAACCACTTCCCTTCATATGGGAGCCAGAAAAAGCTGCAGCATATATTTTAAAAAGTATATTTAAAGGAAAGAAAGTTATAGCGTTTCCAATTTTCTGGCGGTTATTTTTTCATATTTTACAAATTCTTCCCACTAAAATGACTGCAAGAATCTTACGATAATCACCAAATCTACCATCTTGTAAAGCTAAAGCTCTTCAAAACTCAATCGCAAGCTTCTCCACACAAAAACATCTTGACTATCGCATGTTTCATATTATATGAATAAACTGTTAATGGAGGGTTGCAATGCCTAATAATACAGATCAGTCTAAAAAAATAAATGAGAAATGGTTATTTATAGGAGGTGCTTCACTGTTTCTTGTAATAATGCTACCATCAATTTTTCTCTTAGCAAAAATAGCTATGATGTTTGTTATAATCTCAACTACAGCAATAGCAATAAAAATTGCCTCAAAAGCAATATCAAACGTTTTAGAGGATAAAGAGAATCAATCAACACAAAATAAAATTATAAACCTAGCTATTGGAGCAGTGTCCATACTTGCAGGTGGGATATCATTACTTATTACAGCAAAAGTTGGTTTCATCGCAATATGTTCAACTATAGCTATTTTAGCTCTGTATGAATATATTAAAGATGAAAAAATAGGTAAGGATATAAATGATAAATTCGATGAAATAGCTAATAATACAACTGAGTTTTGCGTCAACAGCATTGAAAAACTTATTCCATCACAAAGTTGTGAAGTGTAATCTTTTGTTTATAAATTTTTAGATGCATGGCTAACGTATAAACACTGAAATCAGCACTTCCTTTCTTGTTATCCTAGTAATGGCTTCCATCATCAAAATGTTGTATTACTTTTATACTCGCAAATCTAACTGGATTCCAATGCTGGAATGACATTACCTTGAATGGAAATCGGTGCGTGATGTACATCTGTATAGAGATTAAATATGTCATTCAGTTTGTTATCATTCTAGTACTGCCATTCTATAGGTAACAGCTGTACCTGGGTAACCGTTCACGCAATGGCGTCAACTTAAGAGCCTTCATTAGCAGACTCTCCTAAAGACATGATGGCGTTTAGGCTTATCAACTTTGTCCATTCACGGTATAAGAAAGTAGTTTACAAAAATTGCATAATTAGTATAAAAAACAATAAACTAGATAGATGAGGGGTTGATGATAGAGGTGCTACAAGAAAAGATTGTGGTATTGGAGTCAGAAGTTGGTACTCTGAAAGCAGAGAATGATAAGTTAAGGACAAAAATAATTGAGCTAGAGGATAAGCTGGGTTTAAATTCAAAAAATTCATCGCTGCCACCATCGCAAGATGTATATCGCAAAAAGACAAAAAAGAAGAGCGATAAAAAACCAGGCGGGCAGCCAGGACATGAAGCGCACAAGCGGGAATTGATGGTAGCAGATGAGGTGGTAAAATGTTCAATTGATACAATTTGCATGTGTGGAAGCCAAGTTATTTTAGAAGAAGAAACTGTGCATCAAAAGGTTGAATTGCCAAAAATTAAACCGATAGTGACTGAATATAGGCTACAAAAAGGCTACTGTAAGGCGTGTAAGAAAAGGATCTCAGCTAGTCTGCCTGAAGGTGTGACAAGGGATCTTTTAGGAGCTAATGCAAAAGCAGTAATTAGCAGTTTTAGTGGATTTTTTATCAATTCAAAAAGGGAAGTACAGCAAATTTTGAGCAGCATATTTAATCTGAATATAAGCCTAGGTTTGGTATCAAAGACCGAGGGTAGAGTATCAGAAAAATGTATATCTGAATACGAAAAAATAAGAGAAGAGCTACGGAAAAGCAAGTATTTACATATAGATGAAACAAGCCATAGGAACCAGGGAAAGAAAGGTTGGAGTTGGGTAGTAACGAATAAAACAGCAACACTTATGAAGTTAGTTGGATCTCGCGGAAAGAAGATATTAAAAGGGCTATTGCCAGAGTATGATGGAATAGTTATAAGCGATAGGTATGCTGCGTATAATTACTTTAATCGTGAAAACAGACAGATATGCTGGGCCCATTTAGCAAGGGACTTTGAAAGGTTTTTTTACAGTAAAAATGTTGAAGTGAGCAGAATTGGCGCAGCATTAAAATCGCTGAGCAACAGGGTATTTGTGGTAGATAGAGCACGTAAACAAAACCTGATAGACAATTTAAGATTTTTCCGGTTAATGAGGAAGATTCGAAAAAGGGTGAAACATTTTTTGCGAGAGATAACAAGGGTTGCAAAAGGAACTCAGGCCTCGAGAATGGCTGCCAATATACTACGTTCTGAAGATATGATGTGGAGATTCGTGCGCAATCCTGATCTGATCGAGACAACCAATAACCTTGCAGAACGTCAGGCTAGACGGTACGTCATTTATCGTAAAAATAGTTTTTTCACTTGGTCAGAACGTGGAGAAAAGTTCATTGAAAGAATGCTTTCGATATTTTTGACTGCACGTTTGAATGATCAGAATCCTGTCCAGAAACTACAGAATTTAGTCGCTATTCCTGCCTAATTGGGAATATTCCGTGAACGGTTACGTACCTGGAGCTCCTCTCTTGTCATTCCAGCACTGGAATCCAGAAAACTTAATTTCAAACCAGTACTTTCCCTCTTTTCATCCCAATTTCCAAAATGTTACTCCAGTACTGAAATCCAGCTTTTTTATAACTATCGAAAACACTGTATTACTTTACAAATTTAACTAGATATAATTACTGGCATGGCACGTTCGTAAAATTACGATAAAAAATTACTTGACAAACTCTAATAGTTTTGTTACCATGCACAGTGAAGGTGTTCTAGAGCTCGGAATCTATCTTCGTCTGCAGACTTTTCAATTCAATTAATCTATAATCTTCAGTTAAAATATATTTTAGCTATACTTCGGTCGTAGCTGTATACATTTTTCTCAATCTTTTTTATTAGTGGAGGACTATCATGTTTAAAACACTGAATTACGCATATCATTGACCTACATGTCTTTAAAGGACAGATGGTACCTATGTCCTTTTTATATAAATTATTGTGTTTTTATGTCTTTTTTAGCAATGTCATTTATTGTTTTACGCCCCAGTCTTTTTCAAATATTGCGAGCCCTTGATCAGTAAGTGGATGATTAATTAACTGTCTAAGTATTTTTGCTGGCACAGTAATTGAATGAGCACCGAGCCGTGCAGCTTCTATTACATGTGCTGGACTTCTTACTGATGCAACAAGAACTTTTGTCTTAAAATTATAATTAGAATATATAGTGCATATATCTTCTATTAGCGATAAGCCATCATAGCTTATATCATCAAGGCGACCAACAAAGGGAGAGATAAAACAAGCACCGGCCTTAGCGGCAAACAGTGCTTGTCCAGGAGAAAAACATAATGTGATATTAGCAGGTATTTTATGTTCTGTCCACAACTTTTTACAAGAAATTAATCCTTCATGTGTAAGGGGTAACTTTACTACGATATTACTAGCGATTTTCGCTAACTTAAGGCCTTCCTTAACCATATCTTCATGGCTATCTGCAACAACTTCAACACTAACAGGTCCTTTTATAATAGAACATATTTCGCTTACTAAATCTTCGTACTTATCTTTATGTCCAGATTTTGCTATTAAAGAAGGATTAGTTGTTATACCATCAATGAACTCTTTTAGCTCCTTAATTTCATTCAAATCAACACTATCAAGAAAAATTTCCATATTATTGTCCTATTAAAAACCTATTTTTACAAAATATTGTCATCTTTGAAAAGTATTAAATAAAATCGGATTTTTAACTCAACTCAATTTTCAGTCCGTTAGGAAAGAAAATATTGCACTGAGACACAGTATAGCGCTTTCCTTAATTGGTTGCATTTTATTAACAAAATTAGCATAACCAATTTCTGAAGTTTACTAGCTTTACGTTCAATAGAAATTCTTGCATAGCCTAAAACTTAGTGCTACTATTAGTATAGTAACACAAATAGGTAGTGAGGAACAATAAACAAAATCGACTAAGTTCGAGTTTAGCGCTCGCAATTAAATTCAACTAAAAAGGTTAATATAAAAGGAGTTAATCACTCCTAAAGTAAATATATTATCAGAACAATAGTAACAAGGGGTATACTATGTCAACAAATTTCCCGACATTGAAAAGCATATTATCAGAGCTGAAAAGAAAAAATAGCATTACTGTTTTAGAAGAACATTGTCAGGAAAAATGGGAGGTTTATGACTTGCTCATGGATTTAATAAATGATGAAAATTTTAAGCAAGCATATATAGATCTATCTTTCAACAAGAGCTTTAAAAAAAACTTTATAGAATTAGCAAATCAGGCAAAAAAAGCTGTAAGTAAGTATTTTAGAGACAAAGACATAGACCTTCGAGCTTTTTATGTAGAAACTAACAATTCTGATAAAGTGTTAAACATTAATCTTATTAATTACAATAGAAGTGAGCCAATAAGAATTAGTGATATCTTACAGCAAGAAAGGGATATTAGCACATTGAATATCTATTGCGATAAAAAGCATGACATATACGCTTACCGAAAAGGTAAGGAAAGACATTACGAATTTAAAGAGGGTGCATATTATGAAATGACAAGCACTTGGCCTGTGCAGGACAAGGATGGGAAAACTTTTACCTGTACTATGGTTATGAATGTAAGTAATTCTAGTATAACTAAAGTACTACAGTTTAATGGTAAAGATTTTGAATCGCCACCTGAGGAGTTTTTGGAATTAATAAGACAAAATGAAGAATTATATATTCAAGGTCTCTCTCTACATGACGCTGTAAAAGCATTATTGAAAAAGAACAAAAATGCTAACATTGCACCGGCTGTTAGTAATCTGCAAAATAACGAACATATCGTAATCAATCAAGACGAAAAGATGAAAGATCTTGAAAATGATGCTAAAAGCAATCCTATTCTTTCTTTCACTAGCAACAATGTATCAGAGGTTAATCCACAGCAGATTGCAACTCAGGCAATTGCAACTCAAACAGAAGTTAATTCACAACAACTAGATCAAAAGCTTACAAAAGCTGAGCAAGAAATTAGAGAATTAAATGAACTGAGGAACAATTTACATCATAGGCTCGAAGAGGCCAAGCAAGAATTTGAAAAGCATAATAGTGATTTACAGAATGAACTTGGAGAAGAAAAGCAAAAAAATGCAAAATTGCAAGCTGAACTGACACAAAAAAATGAAAAGCTAGCAAATATGTCAACAGAGCTGCAAGAAAGAGCGCAAGAACTTGAAGGTGCATATGAAGAAAAGAAAGACCTGAAGAAAAAGCTGGAAGTTGCTAATGCAGAAAAAGAAGAGTTGACAAGTGAGGTAAGAAAATTGCAAGAGGAATTAGACCAGCTGTTAAGTAATTGCATAATAAAGCAAAAAAAATCAGAACAGGAACTCATGGAGGCTAAACAAGAAATTGAAGAATTAGAGAAGTGCAATAGTGATTTACAGAATAAACTTGAAGAAGAAAAGCAAAAAAACGTAAAATTGCAAATTGGACTAACACAAAAAGATGAGAAGCTAGAAAATATATCAACAGAGCTGCAAGAGAAAATACAAGAACTTGAAAGTGCACATGAAGGAAAGAAAGATCTAGAGAAAAAGTTAACAATTGCTAATGCAAAAAATGAAAAACTGGAAGATAAATTGAAACAGTTTAAAAAAGCGGAAGAGGAAGCAGAAGATATATTAAATGAAAATTGGAAAGATATACAGAATTTAAAATTTACAATTCTACGCTTAGATGATAAGTACAACACAAATCTGGAATCTTATAAACAATAGGTAGATCAGCTAAAGCAGGAATATGAAGAGTTAAAGAACAAGGTAGAGCTTAAAGATGAGCAAATTAAGAAGTATAAGCAACAGTTGTCGCAGAAGAGAGAAGAAACAAAAGAGGTAGGGTCGAGAACTGGCGCGCCTCTTTAGGTGTATTAGATAGAACTTGATCTGACACTTTAAAAAAGTAAGTTATAAAATAATAAAAGAAAGGAGTGTTAGATATGAGTACGATACAAACAAAAATACTAAAACCAAAGTTAGGGTTATTAGAACTAGCAAAGCAATTAGGTAACGTATCACAAGCGTGTAAGGTGATGGGTTATTCGCGTGATACATTTTATCGATTTAAGGAGTTATATGAAAGTGGGGGAGAAGGAGCATTACATGAAATAAGTAAGAAAAAACCCCTATTAGCAAACAGAGTTTCCGAAGATATAGAAAGGGCAATAATTGGCATAGCTACAGAATTTCCAGCATATGGACAACAAAGAGCTGCAAATGAGCTGAGAAAAAGGGGTGTAATAATTTCCGAAGGTGGCGTAAGATCTGTATGGCTAAGAAATGACATTGAAACGTTCAAAAAAAGACTTAAAGCCCTTGAAGCAAAGGTTGCACAAGACGGCATAATTTTAACTGAAGAGCAACTTGCAGCATTGGAAAAAGTTAAAGAGCAAAGAGAAGCTCACGGTGAAATTGAAACAGAACACTCAGGTTATTTAGGGTCTCAAGATACTTATTACGTAGGCAATATCAAGGGCGTTGGGCGCATTTACCAGCAGACTTTTATTGATACATATTCGAGAGTGGCTTTTGCTAAGCTTTATACAGATAAAACTGCTATTACCGCTGCCGACTTGCTGAATGATAGAGTAATACCATTTTTCGATGTACAAAACGTGCCATTATTGCGCATTTTGACTGATAGAGGTACAGAATATTGTGGTAAACCAGAAAATCACGCTTATCAGCTTTATTTGGGAATTGAAAATATTGATCATTCAAGAACTAAAGCCAATTCACCACAAACTAATGGCATATGCGAAAGGTTTCATAAAACTATGCAAGATGAGTGTTACAATATTATCTTTAGAAAGAAAATCTACAGTTCTTTAGAAGATTTGCAGATAGATGTTGATCATTGGTTACGCTCTTACAATGAGACCAGGCCTCACTCAGGTAAATATTGCTATGGTAAAACGCCTATGCAGACTTTTCTTGATAGCAAACACATTGCTTTTCAGAAAAATATTAGTAACGTTAAACAAGAGACTGATATTAGTTTTAACTACCTCAATTCTTCTGTCAGTTAATTCGTTGCTGTCAGATTAAGTTGTGTCTAGTACACTTTAGGGTTTGGTGGCTGATCCATTATTTTCATGTTGGTCCTCAATCCAAAATTCCCATGTTTACGTTTCCAATTCCCGCCTCATCAAACGCAGCATGCGGATTTCCCGCACTACGCTTTCCTAGTAGATTCTTACCAAAGTTTATAACATATTGTGCTGGTAAGGCTTTCGGAACGTAATATCTTATTCTATAGTCCGAATATAGACCAAGGGTCTCATATATACATTCGCTACTCCACCTTTTCCAACCAAATCCTTTTGCTTTTCTGGCTTGCATCATATTGCGTCTTGTTTTCTTCTCTACCCACTGTTTAACGTAGCTGAAGCTTCGACTTGAGTTTCCTATTCTAAAGTAGTTTACCCACCCTCTCAATATCGGATTGATGATCTGAATCACTCTCCGTATTGGTTGCGATTTATAGTTACTGAATACCTTCTTCAACTTTTGAAGTAGGCTTGTTCGTGTTTTCATCTGTGGTGTTATCTGTACTCTCCACTTTCCTTGTTTTGTAATTTTCTTTCGAAAGTCAAATCCTAGAAAGCCGAATGTTTCTCCTCTCTTTAGATTGGCAATTTTTGTCTTTTCTTCATTTACACTTACTTCTAGTTTTGCTAATTCTTCTTGTAACCTTTTGTACACTAATTTCTCGAGCCATTCCCATCTCTGGTGCCCATCTATCAGTATCACTAAATCGTCTGCCCATCTGGCGTATTCTATACGTTGATATTTTTCTTCCCTGGTCACCTCTTTTGCTCTCTCTAGCATTTTGTCTACCTCATTGAGGTATATATTGCTCAACAACGGTGAGATAGGCGACCCTTGCGCTATTCTCGTTTTCCTCCTACCTTAAGGATTAGCTTAATCAAGTGCATGATTTCTTTATCATTTATTCTCTTGGCAATTTTCTCCATGAGAATATGATGTCGTACGTTATCAAAATAGGATTTCAGGTCTACATCAATACATTTTGTATTGCCTTTGATTGCTGCTTTCGCTACTCTGCTTACTGCTTCATGCGCTTTTCTCTTGGGTCTATATCCATATGATCCGTCCTGAAAGTCAGATTCATATATCGGTTCAATTATTAGCTTTAGTGCACTTTGCACTATTCTATCCCGGATGCAGGGTATGTTCAACGTTCTGAGTTTTCCCCCAACTTTTGGTATTTCCTTTCTCCGGTTCCTATTTGGGCTATAGGTTTTGGTTATTAGTTCATGTCTTATTTGCTGAAGATACTTTTCTAAGCCTTCTGCCTCTATCGATTTGAATGTTACCCCATCAATTCCTGGTGCCCCATTGCTTTTCTTTGTTAGCTTATATGCTTCTTCTAGTGTCTCCATCTTGCAGACGTGTACATAGATTCCCCAGAATCGCCATTCCGGTTCTGCTTTCGCTTTGATATATATCTTTCTTCTCAGGTCTTGTAATTTTATTGGCATTTTTGTCATTTTTACCTTTACCTTCCTTTTGTTAAAAGATCTCTACTAGTAGGGTGCCTTTGCTCCATGGGCGTTACCCCACTTCTTCGCTACTACACACCCATCCGCCACCCTTTCATCTTCGGTTCTTTTCCTGTTTTCCAGTTATAGAACCTACCACTCCAAGGTATTTCTCCTTGGGATGAGGAGGGCTTCTCCAGTTGCTTTGTATGTCCTCATTACCATGCTATCACTACCACCCCGCTGAAGTAGAACAATTGTATCAGTCGTTTTTCAACTGCCTATTCTGCTTTCGCCCATTGACCGCTGGCTCAGCCTTCAGTTCTTATCGTTTTCGAGGCCACCTATATGTTTGCTTTCGCTACGGCCTAGTAATTCGCCATTATCCTATGATAACGTTGTCGGTAGGCTTCAACATTTTGCTTTCCCTCCACATTGCTACCCTAGCTACAGGACTTCGACTTTTATCCTGGTGGGTCTACCTCCCACTGAACATACTTGCCTTCTCTGGACACACAATCAATTACTGACAAAGATTAAAGAATTGGAAGAATATAATGAGCACTTGACAGAAATAATTGGAAATAAAGCTCTGGAAATTGAAAGAATAACTGGAGAAAGAAAAGAGCTAAACGTTACAGTGCAATACTTAAATAGCCAAGTAGAACTGTTAAGTCCAGTAATTGATCAAGTACTTGTTAATAAAAAGGAAGTTTTTGATAATAATTCAAAAATGTTTTACCAGCTTACAGAGAAAATTGATGATTCAGAAAAAAAATCTAGGTCTTTAAGCCTTGATAGCGCATTTCATAGCGATCACTGTAATTCACTTCTAGACTTAATCAGCAGTCCCTCAAAGGTGTGTAGCCAAAGTCAGCGTGGAAATGTTTAAAGATGCACATGAGACCAGCGGCTTCTTTATTCAAGTAGCCCCTCTTGTCATCCGAGTAGTGTAACACATAGCTGTACGAACATTGCAATACGGCACATAATAAACAATGTCATGCCAGTGCGTGACACTGGGATCTAGTTTTTGGACATTGTTTTTGACATATGTCCTTAAGAACTATTGTTTACTGCATAATTTGCAAATACTTTGTAACCGTTCACGGAGATAAGGTGGTTTACAAAGTAAGTATAAAAGTGTAAAGAGATAGGAAGCTAAATATGGAATGGGTAAATGACAACAGTGCTGCAAGAAAAGGTTGTAGCAGAAAAGGCTAATCTCAAGGAAGAAATAAAAGCACTGATCAGAGAAAATGATAGCTTGAAAGCAAAAATAGTTGAATTAGAAGACAAATTGGGCTTAAATTCGCAAAATTCTCATCGCTGCCACCATCACGAGATATATATCGTAAGAAAGCAAAAAAGAAAAGTGATAAAAAACCAGGAGGTCAGCCAGGACATAAGGTGCATAAGCGTGAATTAATGGCTGCAGACGAGGTAGTGAGATGCACAATTGATACAATTTGTATGTGTGGAGGTAAGATTACTTTAGAAGATGAAATTATTCATCAGAAGGCAGAGTTGCCAGAAATTAAGCCAATTGTAACTGAGTACAGGTTGCAAAGAGGACATTGTAGCAGTTGTGTTAAAAGTCAATAGAAAAATTGATGTAGCTGTGAATAAGTACTTAAAATTTGTGTGGGCGTACTTATTCACAGCTATGCTATTGCTATATAGAAGCAGTTTTAGGGCTATACTCCTCAGTAAACAGTCTACCGTCTCTTACTAAAGAGTTAGCAAGGATAAGTAATTTTCTCATTGCAGCAGTAGAGGTAACTTTATATGGTTTTTTATATTGATTGTATAGCCTATCAAAGAAGATTTTTATATAAGAATTGTACCTTTGCGCACTAAGAATGCACATATGTAAAACCTTTCTAATTTGTGATCTACCACCCTGAATACACCTTTTTCCCTTACTAAAACCACTATCTCGATTAAAAGGTGCAACTCCGGAAAGGCTGGATATTTCTTTATGTTGGAGAGTTCCAAGCTCGGGTAGATAACAAATAAAAGTAATAGCTGTTATTGCACCTACACCAGGTATACTAGTTATTGACATGTACTTTTTTTTAAGCTCTTGATTTTTATCGACTAATTCCATTACCTCATCTTCTAAGACTTGAATTTGATTTTGTAAAACTGCAAGTAGCTCTTCCATTTGTTTGATTATAGATAAATCGGTTACTTGATGAGCTTGGGTTTTTTGTATTTTTGCTATTTCTACTAGTTGATTCCTGCGAGATAATTTTTGCTTCAAACAGTCAATACTACTAACTTTTAAAGGAGTGACACGCATGTCTGTATTACTAACCTTACTATTACCCATAAATATAGGATTCATGAGCAAGTCTCCATCCTTCTGCTAAATCAAAGAGACGTTTCCATCCCTTCCACAAAGCTATAGGACCTGGTTCTAAGTCATTTTTGCGAGCTAAAAACCCTCCCAATTGAGCTACCCACCTCACGATTTTTCTTATGGGTGGTGGGGCTTCAGGATAGTTTTTTGTTTTTAGCATTTTTGTATACAAAACCTTCCACTCCTCATCAGTCAGTATGATAGTACAAGGAAGATTGGGATTTGTTCTAGCTACTAATGTAATAAAAAATATTCTCCATGCAATTATACTCATTATTGTAAGAAAGCGGATCAATCTATCTGCTGTTTGGAGTCTACATTCTTCAACTTTAAGACCGGATTTCAAAATTTTATGAAAGACCTCTATTCTCCACCTTAAGCAATACCATTGTATTTTTTCTACTGCTTCTTCAAAATTATTAACACTTATATTTGTCAATAAGATCCAGTTCATAGGTTCTTCGCCAAATGGGGAATACTTTTCTATAACATAGACAGCATTCAAATTTAAATTAGGAAGTTTTTGAGTCTTACGTCTAGCGTTGTTTTTTGATGCATTCATCACAAAGTTACTAAACTTTACTTCTAACACTGCTGTTCTTTTAGGCCTATTATCACGGGTAGGAATACTTATTTGAATTTCTCCTTGGCAAGGCATACGATTCATCAAATCCCACAACTTTTCACCACCTTTTTCAGAATAAGTTGATCTCTTGTTTACTGTTCTGTTTTGATTTCCTCTTACTACAAAAAGAGATTGATTAGTGGAAGCAACTTCAAATAAATCATAAATATCTCCTTCTCTATCGCAAACGGTAACTACCTTAACATCCTTTAATCCAGGGTGATTAGTAGAGTCTTTTAGTGATGCTATCCACCGTATGCTTTCTTTCTCTTCTATAGGAACAGCAGTGTTATGGCTTCTCCTTTTCAACTCTCTTAGGTCTTCAGCTAAGGGAGGTCTAGTACTAATTTTTTGATCTAATAATCCTATAGGTAGTCCTTCTGTTGTAACTGCAAATGTTGTATGCATCACTAATCCATGGGTTTTAAAATTGGTTGTTTCAGATCTTAATCTTGCTGCTATAATCCCTAATCCTTTGGCCTTTTTATGATTTTTATATGAAATATAACTCGTGTCTTGGATAGCTAAAATAGTTGAATATTCTTTAGCTCTTTCAACAGTTTTAACTATATGACTGTCTAATATCTTTCTTTCAGAAATGGCATCATTTTGAAAAAATCTATAAGCTGCTTTACTTTGATACCAATCTTTACAAGCTTGATTTATTGAACATTCAGGCGATTCAGCAAAACTATTAACTACTTTTAAAAGCCTTTTACTTAATCTTATATCGCCAAAATTAACAATCCCAAATTCACTTTCTGCCCATTCACTAGTTGAGGTATTTATACTTCCTTTCATCATATATTTCATTTTTAGACCATAGGTCTATTTATAGTACTAAATTGAATTAGTAAAATAGCAGCTTTTTACCATTTATATACTTATGGGTAATAGTAAGTATTACTAACATAACGTGAGATGATGCTACAGTCTATTTTATCAGTTTTAGTAGCAATACCAAGGCTTTTTGCATAATCTCTCACCCATCTTGGTTGAATGACATATACTTCAAAACCATGGCTTAATAAAGTATAAGCACATAATTTTTCGTACCCACCAGTTGCTTCAAGTCCAACTTTGGTTACGTTATGTAAACGCAAAAAGTCGATTATTTGATCAATAGCTTGAACGTTATTTTCAAATACTTTATGATGTCCAAGTGGATGAATATGGATATCTAGTTTATTTTTGCTAATATCAATGCCAGTAATAATATTTGATAAATTCATAATCCCTCCATAAATAATGTGTATACTGCATTTTCCACCCTTATATACGAGCCTAAAAGCTCAACCAGTTGTTCGGAACTTTCAGTATAATAAACCAGAGAGGAGAACCTGTAACCGTTCACGCAATGGCGTCAACTTAAGAGCCTTCATTAGCAGACTCTCCTAAAGACATGATGGCGTTTAGGCTTATCAACTTTGTCCATTCACGGTATAAGAAAGTAGTTTACAAAAATTGCATAATTAGTATAAAAAACAATAAACTAGATAGATGAGGGGTTGATGATAGAGGTGCTACAAGAAAAGATTGTGGTATTGGAGTCAGAAGTTGGTACTCTGAAAGCAGAGAATGATAAGTTAAGGACAAAAATAATTGAGCTAGAGGATAAGCTGGGTTTAAATTCAAAAAATTCATCGCTGCCACCATCGCAAGATGTATATCGCAAAAAGACAAAAAAGAAGAGCGATAAAAAACCAGGCGGGCAGCCAGGACATGAAGCGCACAAGCGGGAATTGATGGTAGCAGATGAGGTGGTAAAATGTTCAATTGATACAATTTGCATGTGTGGAAGCCAAGTTATTTTAGAAGAAGAAACTGTGCATCAAAAGGTTGAATTGCCAAAAATTAAACCGATAGTGACTGAATATAGGCTACAAAAAGGCTACTGTAAGGCGTGTAAGAAAAGGATCTCAGCTAGTCTGCCTGAAGGTGTGACAAGGGATCTTTTAGGAGCTAATGCAAAAGCAGTAATTAGCAGTTTTAGTGGATTTTTTATCAATTCAAAAAGGGAAGTACAGCAAATTTTGAGCAGCATATTTAATCTGAATATAAGCCTAGGTTTGGTATCAAAGACCGAGGGTAGAGTATCAGAAAAATGTATATCTGAATACGAAAAAATAAGAGAAGAGCTACGGAAAAGCAAGTATTTACATATAGATGAAACAAGCCATAGGAACCAGGGAAAGAAAGGTTGGAGTTGGGTAGTAACGAATAAAACAGCAACACTTATGAAGTTAGTTGGATCTCGCGGAAAGAAGATATTAAAAGGGCTATTGCCAGAGTATGATGGAATAGTTATAAGCGATAGGTATGCTGCGTATAATTACTTTAATCGTGAAAACAGACAGATATGCTGGGCCCATTTAGCAAGGGACTTTGAAAGGTTTTTTTACAGTAAAAATGTTGAAGTGAGCAGAATTGGCGCAGCATTAAAATCGCTGAGCAACAGGGTATTTGTGGTAGATAGAGCACGTAAACAAAACCTGATAGACAATTTAAGATTTTTCCGGTTAATGAGGAAGATTCGAAAAAGGGTGAAACATTTTTTGCGAGAGATAACAAGGGTTGCAAAAGGAACTCAGGCCTCGAGAATGGCTGCCAATATACTACGTTCTGAAGATATGATGTGGAGATTCGTGCGCAATCCTGATCTGATCGAGACAACCAATAACCTTGCAGAACGTCAGGCTAGACGGTACGTCATTTATCGTAAAAATAGTTTTTTCACTTGGTCAGAACGTGGAGAAAAGTTCATTGAAAGAATGCTTTCGATATTTTTGACTGCACGTTTGAATGATCAGAATCCTGTCCAGAAACTACAGAATTTAGTCGCTATTCCTGCCTAATTGGGAATATTCCGTGAACGGTTACTGAAATTTTGCCGAAAATCACGGAAACTATAAAACTCAGATCGGCCTAGCCAAAGTAATGAAATACATCAAGCTTGCCTATAGTTGCGAAATTTGTATTCCCAGTTTGGCTTAAATGCTTTTTGTATGACCCATTTTTTAAATAAAAGTTTTTTCAAGTTTGTAATTAACCTTTTATTATAGCAGATTTATGCTGATGGCTGTAAACTGTTTTTAAAGACTATTAGCAACTTTGAATTTCCCTGCACCCAGCTTAAATTTACCTTCACCTCTTGCAAAAGGACCAGTTGGAACATCAAGCCACTTATCTTCTTTTGAATCTGCAGCCATACCTTTTACTACCCTATTGTCATTTAGTAAACTCTGTACTAAACGTTCAAGTTTATGTCTGCTAACATTATGAAACATAGGTGGTAATTTATGCCTTTGTTTGAAAATTCCAGGACCACCTGTATGCGTAAATGGATGGCCTTCGTGGGCTGAAAGTTTAATGTAGTGAATAAGTATATTTTTTAACTCTTCATCAGAGGACTTAATAGCATTAATTTGTTCAGATATATCTTCTAGCAAGCCTGTTGATGAACGCAAATAAGTTCTTACACTTCTGTCTGCTGCCCCATTGGACTTAACCACTGCTCCCTGATAAATTTTACTATGAGTTCTTTCAAGCTTTAGTGTATTACACACTGAATTTTGATGCTCTACTAGTGCAGGCAATAATGCAAAAGAGCATCTAACTCCATCAACAAGTGCAGTTGTACCTCTTATTGCATCTCTTGCTTGTTCTACGGTTGTAATTGATCCACATTTAGGTTTTCTCATATGATGTGCAGCAATTACAGTCGCTCCTGTTTCAGTTGCCAAACTTGCAAGCAATCCTGTTGAATACCACCCAAGTTCTGGATCTGAATTTATATCAGCATGAACAAACGATACTAATGGATCAAAAATAATCAGTTTTAAATTTTCAATTGCATTTAATTGTTCGCTAATACCTTCAAATTTTTCTGAAGTTTCAGGACATTTACCACGCGTATTGGTTTTTATTATAGAAAATGGTCCTCCTGTGTTTGGCATAGGTACAATAAATACACGATCCTGGTACTTTGCTCTATTACCTTCAGGATCAAGACGTTCTAAGCGACGATGTATCTCATCTGCATCATCTTCTGCTGAAAAAATTACCACTGATCCGTGCTCTTTTACAAGCGAACCAAAACCACAGATCTGATCTGTATCACTTGCAACTTTGAGAGCTAAATCAAGTAGTAGCATTCCTTTGCCTGTATCTCCCATAGCAGCTACTATTGAAGTAACGCCTAAAGGAAATAACCCTTCAACTAGGAACTTTTGTGTTGGTACTTCACCTAAATAACGGCTGAGATTCCAATCTAAAATATTGAGTTTATCATTTTTCTTTAACCTCCTTTCAATAAACTCAGAAGCTCTTATTCCTTCTAACACACAATCAGCAGCATCCCAGCCTTTTGTTTTATTTTGTGGAATATTAAGAATAACAAGTGATTCAACTCCGATCTCTAAAAGCTTTTTTTCAGCATTTTTTGCGTATTTATTACCTGCTTCATCATTATCTGGCCATATAATAATATGTTTACCCTTTAGGGGCGACCAGTCTGTTTTATCAACATCTGCGTTTGCTCCAGACATTGTTGTTGTAGCTACAATTCCTTGTTCTATCAGCGCTTCTGCACATTTTTCTCCTTCAACCAGAATAACTTTATCAGACTTTAAGATTTCTGGAATGTTGTAGAGTGGCCTTATCTCTGGTGCTGCAAACTTAGATTGTTTGACATCAAAAGGCTTGTATACTTTTTTCTTTCCTGGAGGATCAGAACGGTAAACTTTTACAATGACCTGGCCATTTTCATCATAATAATTCCAACTGTGGGTAATAAATTTCTCGAAGTCTTCATCAACATATTGTTTCTCTCTGTATTTTTTATTATTTCCGAGCCATTCACTTATTGAAGCTATTACCTCAGGAAACTCTGTCCTTGCATTCTTTCTATGCACAGCTGCCCAAAGGTCGATAATGTCACCACCTTCTCCAGTTGCAAAATCATTCCATAACCCAGCTCTACTGCCACTTAATTCTACTACCAGACTTTTTCCTTTGTTACCATGCACATCACCTACGTAAAACTTATCACCACGAAAAGTTCCTCTTGGCAAAAGGTAGAAAAGGCAAGATCTTATGTTAAGCAATAGTTCTGTTTTATCATTTAAAGATTTAGAATCGATATTCATAATAAAACCACAAATAACCTTATATAAGAGTTATTCAAGTTTTGAAGGCTAATGTTTACATCGACATTATTTTAAATGCTACCGCAATTATTCTCAAAAAAAAAGCAAGCGAATATCAATAGGTTAAAAATCGCACCGCAATTATTTAAATTTCTCCGAACCTGCAATTAACCGTCTATAAAGGTCATCCTTGACAGTTAGTTATTCAAGGAGCTCCAATGAAATCAAAGAATTCTTACTCAGGAATTGATCCCATAATTGTCAAGTACGTTAGACATTACGCAAAATGTATAAAAAACTTAAAGTGTTTTGTTCATGAAAGTCTTGAAGATATTGAGCAAGAACTTTTCTGTATGATTTGGCCTACTATTGAGAAATATGACGAAAGTAGAAGCTCTTTTTCTACCTTTGTATGTCAACTTGTTAAGTGTCGAGCTATTAATTTTATCAATAAGCAACTCTGCAAAAAACGCGGTGGCAGAGAAGGTATATTCTATGTTGATCCTGATGATCTACATGAAGTAGTTGATGATAGATGTCATTTTATCACTGAAATCACAACTCGTATTGATATGAACGATGTTATCTCAACACTACCCCAAGAATGGCAAGTACTATGCAGACAACTGGAATTTTTCAGCGTTCCAGAAATAGCTGAAATAAATGGAATACCACGCACAACAGTTTATAACACTTTGCAACGAATAAGACGGCACATAAATTTTTTTTAGCAAATCAAACAACAAGTAACAGTTCTAGTATAACTCTTATAGGAGGGCCATGATATATGACTTTAAAAATAATAAACAGCAAAGAAAGGGTAAAAATAGTAACAGGTGTAAAGGTAGTAATCTTTGGACCTTATGGAATCGGCAAAACCAGTCTGCTTAAAACTTTGAATGAACCAACACTTTGTCTTGATTTTGAAGCAGGACTTTTAGCTGTACAAGACTGGAAAGGGGATTCTATCAATATGCGCACTTGGAATGAGGCCAGAGATATTGCTTGTCTTATTGGTGGGCCAAACCCTGCACTAAAATCTGATCAAGCATACAGCCAAAGACACCATGAACATGTATCTAGCAAGTATAAAGATCTTCTTTCTGAAGTTTCTAAATACCGATGCATCTTTGTAGATAGTATAACTGTTGCTTCACGTTTATGTCTATTATGGGCAAAAATGCAACCTGAAGCTTTTTCTGAAAGAAGTGGAAAGCAAGACATGAGAGCTGCTTACGGAATGCTTGCTCAAGAAATGATGGCTTGGCTCAATCAATTTCAACATATTCGAGATAAAGACATCATCATAGTTGGCACACTAGGTCAATATCTCGATGACTGTAATCGTTCAACATGGCTACCTCAATGTGAAGGTGCTAAAACTGCTAGTGAAATTCCTGGGATAGTTGATGAAGTAATCAGTATGGTTGGAATTAAGAAAGATGATGGTACAGAGGTTCGCTCATTTGTCTGTCAGACTATTAATACTTGGGGATACCCTGCTAAAGATCGCAGTGGCTGCCTGAATATGGTTGAAGAACCGCATTTAGGTAAATTACTTGCGAAAATTAAAGCCAAAACCTTGGCTTCTATTATTTAATTAAAAATTGGAGAAATTATTATGGAACAAAGCTTTTTCAATATCGGTCAAAAAATTCCCTTTTTCAGTGTGAAAGAATACTTGAATGATCAATCGCCAATACCAGAAGATATAATTTCACCAAGGATTTTAACAAAAAGAGGTCTATTGGTGCTGGGTGGACCACCTAAAATCGGAAAAAGTGACTTTTTGATCTCTTGGCTTGTCCACATGGCTGCTGGGACTCCGCCAACAATATTGCAATAAACCTGAAACTTGAGAAGACTATTTCTCGAAAGCTTCTACAAAAAGAACGGAGAGTTGAATTTATTTATAGAGCTAATGATCAAATAACCATATGTCTCGATGGATAATATATGGTAGAGCTCATGGGCAACAAGAAATTAATAGTGCGGATTAGTTGTAGTTATGAAGTAAATCGATTAGCAGAGTTGTATCTATTAGATGCATATGAAAAATTAGTGTTAAGTAAACCAATAAAAGCGAGCAAAAAGGAAGAAAACTCTGAATATAAGAAAGTAGATTTGAGGACGGTAAAATGGTAACAGTTAGTTTATATGCAAGAGTTTCTTCAGGGAGGCAAGCACAAGAAGATACAATAGCAAGCCAAATTGCTGCTATAGAGAATCAAATTAGTATGGATGGACATAAATTATTAAATGAATATAAATTTATTGATAATGGTTATAGTGGTTCTAACATAATCCGTCCTGGTTTGGAAAAATTACGTGATAAAATAGCAGAAGGTAACATTGATAAGGTTTATATTCATTCTCCTGATCGTTTATCTCGTAAGTATGCATATCAGATGATATTACTTGAAGAGTTTAAGAAATTAGGAGTGGAAGTCATTTTTTTAAATTATCAAATTAGCGATAATCCAGAATGGCTTTGTTGCATAGCACTGATAGGCATGTAAATCACAATGAACTTACGCAGCTAATTTAAATTTAGCCATACCAATATCAGTAAATTTGTTCAGTAAGTAGCACTTAATTAACAGCTCTTTTTCACGATTTACCTCTGATTTATTTTTCAAGCCAAACCCAAATATTTGCTTCAACCTATAGAAAAAGACTTCAATATAAGACCGTGCTCCATACTTAACTTTTTTCTTCCATTCATTAATACCATCTTCATAATTCTCATATGACCTAATTCTACTAATATACTTGTTTCTTTCTGATAAGTAGTCAGCTAAACAAATTTTAGTATCCTTCCTAGGGCGAATAATAGGCACAATATTGTATTTTCTGCATTCTTTATACACACTTTTTATATCATAAGCCGCATCTGCTCGAATAGAACAAATGTTATATTTATCACTGACTTCTTCTAACATATCGCAGACCGGCAAATAGTCTACAGCAACACCACTAGTGTAGTTCATGCTTATTGCTTTCTTATCATTTATGTTTAAAATAACATGTAATTTTCTTACTTGACCATAACCACTGTATTTTCTTTTTCGAATATTAAGCTTACTATGCCCACCGTTATTATTGTAGATACTAACTCTAGTGCTATCTACGGCAATTTCAACATTTTCCAGATCATCTTTATTGCTTCTATGGTCATCAATCTTCAAATTAAGCTTTTTAAATCTTCTGGAAGCTTGTGTATAGCTGATAATCTTAAGTTTTTTGCCTATTTGTACCATATAACCTTTTACAAAACCTACAGCTTGTCTCAAGCCAATTCTAAAAAGATGAACTATTATGTGTATTAAAATTACAACTTTATCACTATAAGTGTTATTGCCACCTGCAACTTTTGGACTATTTTCATACCAATTTTCTATGGCTTGATTAACAAAATGAAAAACATTTCCTCTTTTTTTTAGAAACTCATTATATTCTCTTTGGTTACTTACTCTCATTTTTTGTGGCATAAGTTATACTTGTTTGAAAAATGCCTATTTTACAACAAAATGCGTTAGTAACCATAAGCTTTTCTCCTTACAATAACCTCAACCAACACTAGCTATGCAACAAAGCCATCCAGAATCTCAATTACTATTACAAATGCAAGGTATGATAGCAGAATACGAACGTGCAAAAATCATGGAACGAAGTCGTCGAGGAAAGATTTATGCAGCAAATAAGGGTTGTATAAGTGTAATGAGTGCTGCTCCTTATGGCTATCGTTATATAAACAAAAATACAGAAACAGGACAGGCCTTATTTGAGATTTATGAAGAAGAAGCTGAAGTTGTTCGTAAAGTATTCTCTTGGGTAGGAAGAGAAAGAGCCAGTATAGGAGAAGTATGTCGTAGGCTAAGTGCTATGTCCATTATGACGAGAACTGGAAAAGAGTATTGGGATAGGGCTGTAGTTTTGAGTATGTTAAAAAACTCTGCTTATAAAGGACAAGCAGCTTTTGGTAAAACAAGGTTTGGCGTAAAACTAAAACATATAAGACCGAAAAAAAACTCCTGCGAGCATCCAAAAGATAATTATTCTACTTATCCTGTTCCAAAAGAGGATTGGATTTATATTAAAGTACCTAGTATAGTAAGCGAAGATTTATTTGAAATCGTTCAAGAACAATTAGCTGAGAATAGAAAAATAGCAAGAACAAGACAAAGAGGAGCAAGACATTTATTGCAAGGTTTAGTAGTATGTAAGCTTTGCAATTATGCATATTATGGTACTAGCACTGCAAGGAATAAGGAGGGGAAAAAAACTAATAATCAGGTATATTATCGTTGTGTTGGCACGGATTCATACCGTTTTGGCGGTAATAAAATGTGTAACAACAAATTAATTCGTACAGATACATTAGACATGGCTGTGTGGGAAGAGGTGAAACATCTATTAAAAAATCCGAATAGAATATTAGAGGAGTATAAACGTAGACTTTCAGAACTTAAAAAATCACCACTAGATCAAAAAAGCGCTTTGCTTGAAACACAAGAAGATAAATTAAAACGAGGTATTGCAAGGTTAATTGATAGTTATGCTCAAGAATATATTGATCAAGAAGAATTTGAGCCAAGAATTAAAGCAATGAAACAAAACTTAAAAATGGTTGAAGAACAAAAGAAAAAGATATTTGATCAGAAAAAACTCACACAAGAGTTAACTCTAGTAGTAACAAATTTAGAGGGGTTTTCCTCTAGTATTAACTCAAGTCTTAATAATGCAGACTGGCTAACTAAACGTGATATTATTAGAACGTTAGTTAAGCGAATTGAGATTAATTTTGAGGATGTAAACATCGTGTTTAGAGTAAAAGAGCTTCCAGACTCTTTTCATATGGAAAAAAATCAATGCTTGCAATGTTGTTGTAGGGGTAAGTGGTGGTCAACTTGGTATCAAGAAAGAAGATCTTTTTATGTTTACAGAAACAGTGGCAAAAATGTCTACAGCATTTGATATGTCTGCAGAGCAAGCAGGTGATTCTATAGCTAAACTCTCTAACGTTTATGGAATTGATGTTAGTAAAATGGAATACGTTGGTAATGTAATCAATCACTTATCAGATAACACTGCTGCCAAAGCAAAAGATATGGTTGAAGCTCTAGCAATAGTTGGTGGTACTGCAAAACAATTTGGTCTTGACATCAAGGAAACAAGTAGTTTAGTAAATGCCTTCGTTAGTTTAGGTAAACAACCAGCAAAAGCTGCAACTGCTATAAATGCTCTACTTAGTAAACTTCAGACTGCTGAAGAACAAGGAGGGGATTTTAAAGCAGCATTAGAGCAAATGGGCATAACTGCAGAAGAAATAGTACAAAGAATAAGCGAAAACGGCGAAGAAGCATTACTCTATTTTTTTCAAACTCTAAAGAAAATGGATAATCAGGAACGTTCTACAATCCTGATGAAACTTTTCGGTCAGGAATATCAAGATGATATTGCATTATTAGCTGGAAGTTTTAATAAGTATGAGGATGCAATAAAGTTACTGGCTAATACAGAAAAGTACGGAAGCTCTCTGCAAGAAGAATTCAAAAATCGTGCAGACACTACAGCTAATAAATTACAATTACTTAAAAATGCAATAGTTGAAGCTGGCATGAATCTAGGGTCAGTAATGTTACCTACCTTGAATTATGTAGCTGGAAGTTTGAAAACAATAACAGAGCATATAGCTTCTTTTGCAGAAAAATATCCAACTTTAACCACGACGATCATGGGTACTGTAGCAGCTTTGATAAGTTTAAAAATTGCAGTAGTAGGACTAGGATACGGATTTACATTGCTAGGAAGTACGATTTTTGGTCTGAAAGCAAACCTACTTGGAGTATTTTCATTTTTATCAGCTACAGTTTTTCCTGCAGTAGTAACAGGACTAAGAACAATAACGCTTGCTGTAATGAGTAATCCTATAGGGCTTTTAATTGCTGGACTTGTTACTGGCGCAGCTCTTGTTATCACTAACTGGCAAAAGGTGAAAGACTTTTTCTCTAGCTTTTGGAAATCGATAATAAAACCCATAGAAGAAGCTTTTTCATGGATAGGGGAAAGTGTATTTGGAAAAGTATTAGGGAATAGCCCACTGAAAGAGTTTGAAAAAAGAAAAACTGAAGTAAAAGCAGTACATAGTCCCCTAAAGAGTAATATTCTCAACAGTGGAAATCCTTTGCTAAGTAACAGTATAATTAAAGAATTTTCCAAGAGAAATCAGAATAATTTCAGAATCAAAAGCCTTATTGAGGAGAAAAAGTTTACAGAGAGCGATAATGATAAGATATTTGCAGATTTTGGAAGGAGTAAATTTGAAAATAAAGAACAAAATAAAACTCAGAACATCACTAATAATTACACTATCAGCATTAAAGCAGAGCCAAATCAAGATGTTCGTAGTCTTGCAGATGAAGTAATAAAAAGGATAAGAGAAAAATCACGTGATGTTTTATTTGATACAGTAGAGACGTTTTATTGATCAACTATGTTTTTAAAAATTTTTTATTTGTGTTATCTCTTGGTCCATATAAATTTACTCCGATAAGTTTGAAGTATAGTAAAGAAAATCGTTGGAGTGTAATTGAATGTATCGATAAAATGCCGTCACTACAAAATATTGGTCGAGGAGTGGAAAATGTAGACATAGAAGGAGTTATTTACCTTAATACTCTCAACAGAGTAAATCAATTAAAGAATATGAAAGAAGCTGAAAAACCGCATGTTTTAGTAGATAGTCTAGGTAATATTTTAGGACAATTCGTAATTACTAGGTTAGAAGAAAAGCAGATGTATTTTTTACCTAATGGACTACCAAGAAAAGTTGAATTTAGTTTGAGTTTGAAGAGCTATAGATGACTATATATTACTTAACTAAAGAAGGAGAAATGCTAGATCTGATTTGCTGGAAACATTATGGATTTACCGATGGAATAGTGGAGGAAGTATTGCTTAAAAATCCAGGCCTTGCAGAACATGGAAGTTTTTTACCGGTAGGACTAAAAATTAAATTGCCTGTAACAGAAAAACCTCTACAAAAGTCAAAATTAAAAGTATGGGAATAAATGCAGCCAGATTTTATAATAGATAAATGTGAATCAATTAGAGATAGAGTTATATCATTGCGCCTTACAGATGAATCTGGAACTATAGATGATGTAGTTGAAGTACATGTTGATTATAGGGATGAAAACACAGATGTTCCGAATGAATTAAATATCGCTCTAGGTTACAGAGAAACTGGAGTCTTACCAATGGGCATATATATAGTCAACGAAGTTACAATACAAAGTCCACCTAAGACTCTACTAATCAAAGCTCATGCAACAAATTTAAGACTATCATTAAAGGAGAAAGCATCTAAAGAATGGCATCAAATTACTCTAGGTAGCTTGGTTAAGGAAATAGCAGAAAAGCACGGATATGGGTGCAGAGTTGCAGAAGAATTTGAAAATGTGTTGATTCCACATATTAACCAAACAGAAGAAAGTGATATAAGTTTACTAACAAAAATAGCAATAGAACGCGAGGCAATGGCAAAGTTAGCTGGCGGATACATACTTTTTATTCCCAAAGGCAAAGCAAAGTCGGCAACTGGAAAAGCTTTAGGAACAACAGCTATTAGACCTCAAGACACAATAAATTGGAAGGTTCACTTTACCGTGAGTAGGTACAACTCAGTAATTGCAAAATGGCATAGCTATGAAAAAGGTGAAACTATATCAGAAATAGCTGGTTCTGGTAGTCCAAGTTATACTATACAGACGCTTTACTCTAATGTAGAATCAGCATTAAGTGCAGCAAATGCTAAGTTAAAACAATTAAAGCGAAATAATGCAGTATTGGATGTCACTATGCCTGGTAATCCAGAACTATTTGCAGAGGCAAAACTTAGCTTGTTAGGATTTCATCAAGACATAGATGGTGAATGGGTAATCGACAGAGCAGAACATGTGTTAGATAGTTCAGGTTATCGCACTGTGTTATCAGCATCAACGTTAAAGAAAAATCAGTAAAACAAATGTTTAATATTGAAAAAGGTATTGAATATGAATAGAGACTCAAGAAATAAGCTACATTTTTGGTGGTTTATAGTAACAGTAGTATGTGTTATTATTACTTATTGCTATATGAAAGCAAAAGCTACAGATAATTATAAAACAATATTACAAATTGCATCTGAAAATTGTAACTTAGAGATTGTTAAATTCTCAGTAGAAAATTTGTTAGATACTAGCGTACAGATTAATAAGTTAACAGCATTACATCATGCATCTGATTCTGGGTGTCTAAGAATTGTTGAGTTTTTAGTGAAAGAAAAAGCAAATATAAATGCTACAGGTGGGTATATGGGATGGACAGCTTTGCACCATGCAGCAGATAAGGGACATTTGGAAATCGTTGAGTTTTTACTAAGCAAAGGAGCAAATCCTACAGCTACAGCTCAAGACGGAAGAAGACCTAGAAATATGGCTGTAGTGGAATCGCGACACAATAAAAATAACAAACATTACGATAAAATCATAAAGCTACTTGCTAAAGCAGAGGATCAATACGAATCAACAAAAAGTAATCACTAAAGCTGTAAGTTTTCTATGATCTCTATATAAATCGTAACCGTTCACGGATTGTGAGAATGAATTAAAGAACTAAGCAGTGACAGCTACTAGATTCTGTAGCTTTTGAAAGGGGTTCTGGCCATTTAGACGTGATGTCAAAAATATCGACAACATTCTTTCCACGAATCTTTCTCCACGTTCTGACCAGGTGAAAAAGCTGTTTTTACGATAAATTACGTACCGTCTAATTTGCCGTTCTGCAAGGTTATTAGTTGTTTCTATCACTTCAGGTTTTCTTAAAAACTTCCACATCATATCCTCAGATCGTAACATCTTAGCGGCCATTCTTGAAGCTTGAGTGCTATTTGCAACCCTCGTCATTTTACGTAAAAAATGTTTTACCCTTTTCCGAATTTTTCGCACCAGTCGATAAAATCTCAAATTATCTATCAAATTTTGTTTTTTTGCCTTATCTACTACAAACACCTTATTGCTGAGCGATTTTAGTGCTTGGCCAATTTTGCTCACTTCAACATTTTTACTATGGGCAAATCTCTCAAAATCTCTTGCCAGATGTGCCCAACATATCTGTCTATTTTCACGATTGAAGTAATTGTATACAGCGTATCTATCGCTCACAACTATACCATCATATTCTGGCAGTAAACTCTTCAACACCTTCTTACCACGAGACTCGCTTACCTTCAGAAGTGTCAACGCTTTGTTTGTTATTACCCAACTCCAGCCTCTCTTTCCTTGATTTCTGTGCCCTGTTTCGTCTATATGCAAATACTCGCTTCCTTGCAACTCTTCCTTCATTTTCTCATATTCAGATGCACACTTCTTCGATACCCTGCGTTCAGTATTTGAGACTAAACCAAGGCTTATATTTAGATTAAAAATACTGCCCAAAATTTGCTGTACCTCTCTTTTTGAGTTAATAAAAAAGCCGCTAAGGCTGCTTATAACTGTTTTAGCATTGGGTCCTAGAAAATCTCTTGCAACACCTTCGGGTAAATTTGCTGTAATTCTTTTATTACATACTCTACAATGTCCTCTTTGCAACCTGTACTCAGTTACAATTGGCTTAATTTCTGGCAACTCTGCCTTCTGATGAATAATTTCATCTTCTAAAGTAATCTTACCTCCACACATACAAATTGTATCAATTGTGCATCTCACTACCTCGTCTGCAGCCATTAATTCACGCTTATGCACCTTATGTCCTGGCTGACCTCCTGGTTTTTTATCACTTTTCTTTTTTGCTTTCTTACGATATATATCTCGTGATGGTGGCAGCGATGAATTTTGCGAATTTAAGCCCAATTTGTCTTCTAATTCAACTATTTTTGCTTTCAAGCTATCATTTTCTCTGATCAGTGCTTTTATTTCTTCCTTGAGATTAGCCTTTTCTGCTACAACCTTTTCTTGCAGCACTGTTGTCATTTACCCATTCCATATTTAGATTCCTATCTCTTTACACTTTTATACTTACTTTGTAAACCACCTTATCTCCGTGAACGGTTACGAGTATTTATCCTTATTTTTGACCTGCAGGCTCAATCACAAAATCAGTAAAAAACTCAAATATTTATTGGCAAATTACACAAAAATTATAGCGGCTTTTTTTATTTTTTCTACATTCAGCCAAAACGCGCTTGTTAGCACATTATTATAGCGCCAATTTACATTATAAAACTCGTCACACGGGGATTCTTCTGCCTTTTTTCTTCGTTTGGTAAATTTCTTAATATTTATAGCTAAAGCTTCAGGCTAGCACTTGATGCTGGAATCCAGAAATCTTTTGAGCACAAAAGTTATGCTAGGTTTTTGTTGGTAAGAAAGGCTGGATCCCAGTGGGCTTTGTTGCATCGCTCAAGTGAAAAGAACTGGCAGTTACTGACAAAATTCATTATAAAACAGCCATTTAACTGTTGAAGAAAAAATATGCCACAAAAAATGAGAGTCAGTAACTGCCAGTTCTTTTCACTTGAGCGATGCAACAAAGCCCACTGGGATCCAGCTTTCATTAGAAACGTTGATTACTTTTATGCTAATAATTTTACTACTCTGCTGAACGGATACAATTGAATATAGTATAGTCTTCTGTTCTGACGAGAATAGTTTTATTCCATCCATCAAAAAATGCTAAATTGAGGTATGTATCACCCTTATAGGGCTTGTGAATTTCAGTTATAATAAATTCTGAGATTAGGTTATGCTCTAAAAAAAGGTGTGCTATTTGTGCCCCACCAATCACAAAGACTTGAGAACTACTTTGAATTGACAGAAATTCTTGCATGGAAGAGACAACAGTACATTTTGGACCTCTATTAAAACACTTGTTACGGGAGAAAACAATAGGTGTACGATTCTTTAGTATGCTTTGAGGCACGGTTTCAAATGTCTTTCTTCCCATCACAATAATTTGTTTGTCGGTCACTTGACAAAAATGTTTAAACTCACTTGGATAACGCCAGGGCAAATCATTATTTATTCCAATTACCCCATTAGGGTCAACAGCCATAATTCCAATAATCTTCATCCTTTTAAGACAGCTTGGGCTACAAAAAATCTCATGTGGTCGCGTACATTATGCACTCTAAGGAAATCAACCTTATTTTGCAGTATAGCAGATGTAGCAATTGTTTCTAAATCTCTATTAGAGGGAGATTCTATGGAAAAAGAGGAAATAAATGACTTTCTGGAATGGCCAACTAAAACCTTGCAGCCAAAATTTTGTAAAGTTTCTATACTGCGTAAAATCTGAATATTCTGATACATAGATTTGCCAAAACCAATACCAGGGTCAATAATTATTGAATTTTCATCAAAACCCAGGCCTAGTAGTTTGTTAATGCTCTTCTCTGCCCAATTATTTATGATATCAATTGGGTCAGTGTCATGTGGAATAATATTGTCCTTATGTGGTGGTATCGAAAGTGAATGCATAATAACGACACTACACCCACTGCTAGCAACTTCTTTTAAGGTATTACTACTCAGATCTCCCTTCTGATCATTTACCCAGGCAATATTGTAGTGCTTCAAAACGTTTAAAATAACGTCTGGCCAAAAACTATCAATGCTGACTTCAATATCACCATTTTTCATATAGTCGCTAAGATTATCAAGTACTGGTTTTAGACGTTCATACTCTTCCTCTGGCGTCTTTATTGAAGCTCCAGGCCTTGTTGATTGAGCTCCAAGATCAACTATGCTTGCACCATCTGATACCAGCTGCAATGCCTGCTTGGTTGCTCGATTCGCATCATAATAAAGACCACCATCTGAAAATGAATCAGGGGTAATATTGACGATACCCATAAGCTTTGGTGAAAGCGTAAAACTCTTTGAAAAACAGTCTTGAACATTGAAAGCAAAGGTTTTGTTAACCATTGCCATCAAGTGGAGCAAAAATGGTCTATTTACTAATTCTGGGTGAGGAATTTTAAGGTCAGGTATATCAAGCGTTAGATCATCCCATAACAAAATATCTAAATCAATAACACGAGGTGCCCATTTTTCGTAGACTTGTGGACGACCAATATCACATTCGATTTGTTTTAAGCCTTTTAGTAGCTCCTCAGGAGAAGAAGAACAACTTCCATAGACAATCATGTTGAGAAATGGCTTGTTCCAATCAGGTGGAGCACCATTTGGTAAAATAGCCTTAGTTTCTAGAATGATCGAAGACTTTAAGTCTTTTAAATAGCACTTCTTTAGTAACTCAGTAGCTCTTTGTAAATGGGAAAGGCGATTCCCTATATTTGATCCAATAGAAATATAGATCATTCTTGCAATTCATTACAGTAAGTAAAAAAAACGCCCCCATGCACACCAGGAACTGGTGGTGCGATTTTGTGAGTAGTCACCCTGACAGAAGAAATAATATGCTTCTTTCGCAGCAAAAGGTTATTAATGGCTCTGTATATCTCATGAGTTAAATGCTCGATTAAATTAAATTGCTTGCCCTGAACAAGAGATTGAATATTTTGCACTACTTCCAAATAGCAGATAGTATCTTTAAGTTGATCAGTTGTAAGCCCTGAAGGAGGAGATTTAAAAGTGAAATCAACGTCAATACTCACCAATTGGGGAGAAAACTTCTCTTCTGCACTACATCCCAAATGAACCCAAAGCCGTAAATCAGATATAAGAAGATTACATGCTACCACTGAATTTAGTATCTACTTATAATTAATGACAAACATCAACATTCATCATGCCATCAAGAAAACCCCATAAGAGTTTTGCTCCTTTTTCAGCGCCTTGCATAACTTTCTCTTGTTCTTCTTCGTTTAAATCTGCAATAAGGTTTGCACATTCTTCAGAATGCCACTCATCAGCTTCCATATGAACGGTAAAAAATTTGAGAGAACGCTCATCATTTATTGAATAGTGTTTTTTCAGACCTTCAATTTTAGACTTAGAAACCTCTGGAGTTTGACGTTCATAAGCGTACAGAGCTCCAAGACCTGCTGCAAAATCTGATTTTACAATGTCAAAATAACCATCAACTAATTCTCGTGTCTCCTTAATTTGTGCATTTTCACAAAGTTCTGAACGTGCTACTCCCAGTCCTTCAGCAAAACGCTGCCATAATTCTGGGTGATTCTCGTCGCCTTGTTCTTCCTCTATTAAATTACCAAGTAAAACTTGCCGCATTTTCAAATTCGGACACAAGGAATGTATACCGCTGATATAACGAGGAAAAGCAGCAACATGGTGATAATATTCCTTAGCGTAGGTTTGCAGAGCCTGCAGGCTTAAGCCACCTTCATTCCATGACTCGTAAAACGGGTGTTTTAATAAGTGTAAACTATCTAATTGATTATTAAGTGATTGAACAAATGTCATAAATAAACAGTAAATTGTTTTAGGCTACGTTTAGGTTTATCAAATGTCAAGAGGCATTTCTCACTACTACTTTAATTCCAATAAATATAAAGATAGATACGCTGTAAGTTAATTTTTTAGTAAAATTGATTTTTTCTAAAATTTCATGTATTATTAAATCAATATAGTGAAAAACGCAAAATGAAAGTAACAGAAGAAAATACAATAAAAATTAGGGAAGAGTTCGTAGAAGTTCAAAATGGAATGCGAATTCAAAAGATAGTGATGTCAAACTCGAAGAGCAGTGCAGATAGCAGAAAGAAAAAGCATATAGTTTACTTTCCAGGGCTTACATATACTTTTGAAAAAGAGCCAAATGAAGACAAAAGTGAATGGAATTGGGCAGCTGAAGCAGGTATGGATGTTCACCTTATTAATTTTCCTGGTTCTGGAAAAAGCAAAGGCCATTCTTTAAACGGTCGAAATCGAGTAAATGCAGGAATTGGAGTCATTTCAGATCTTCTAAAGCAAGGCATTCACCCAGACAATATAGTACTGTATGGAAGCTGTGCTGGAGGACCAATAGCTGCGGAGGTTTATAAAAAGTTTAAAAAAGATGACAATATTCATTTAAGATGCATTATCAATAAATCCTTTAGCTCATTCAAAAAACTTGTAGTGAAATTACTACACATATCAAAACCTAAATGGCTATTTCCTCCTATAATAAAATTCATACTCAAATGCTTTGGTTGGCACTTTAAGCCACACACAATAGTAAACGACATTACTCCATACACAATTTGTTTTAACTTAGAGAACGATGGCTTTATTAGTAAGCAGGCAAATATAGGTACTAAAATTGCTGACATAGAAAAAAGTCATAGGAAAAAAACTACCAAAAAAAAGAAACTTTTGAAGGTTTTGAGCAATATAAAGAGTTTTTTATGGAGCATGCCAACTTAGCTAAAATAAAAAACCTTGAACCTGAAGTTGGAATAATGAAAAAATGCTGGAATAAGTTTCTATCGTTACTACCTATTAAGGCAGATGATATTCACTTTTCTTCGATTACAGAATTGTGCTCATCAAGTGAACACAAATACAATCTTCCTGAGCTGATTTCACTCTTTTTAGAACTCACAGATAATTATTTTGAAAAGAAGGGCTCTCTCAATCAAGAGAAACAACCAGAGATAAAAACAGAAGCGATATGTGGAAAGAATAGTGAAAAAGAAATAGAGGAAAAGAAACAGTATTTTACCAATTTAAAGAATTATTCAATAAGTCAGAATATATCTAAAAAGCTAACATCTCTGCAAATATTGAAATAAGTGTTTCTTTTGTGATTAAAAAAACATTGCATCTAGAGTATCTGCCATAAGTGATAATTTTGTGCTTTCATCATAGAGATTGTTTTCACTAGCTAATAATTTCTCACTAATTTGTGGATAAAGTTTAGAAACGTACTTCTCATAGCATTCATCTAGACATTCTTGGTCTGTCCGTTTTGTTTTGTAGGAATGGCATTTCTGCTTACATTGATTATATCTAAATTTAATCCCTTTCTCTTTGTTTGATGCTTGTTGTTCCATAATATTCTTCAATTTAAATAATATTAATATTAGCATACAAATATTAACATTATGCTAATATCATTACTTTTTAGGTACACATGGCAAATTTATGCCTGGAAACAGTTTTTGCTTATTTCCTAGATTTTCTTTATAAAAACCAAAGGCGCCAGTTGGTTTTTATTAGCTAAGGTAAAGGTCAAATATCTGGAATTCTGGACATAAAATCCTCCTGTATAAATTAGAAAAAAATGCAGCGCACATATGACAGACGTGTGTATACGCTGAAAAAGATACGCTACGTTTTTTATTGAAAAGTTAATTGAAAGTCTGCAGACAAAGATAAATTTTTGAGCTCTTAAAATATCTCTAACTTTAATTATAATTAGATTGAAAATACGCGGAAGTAATTTTTTTTGACAATAGATTTCTTTCATAACCAGGCGTCATCCCAGCTGGGATCCAATAAGAAAACCGCGCTGGAACTTTTGAATTCCAGTTATGCAAGGAATCTAATATCATGGAGTTTTCAAACACTAACAACCACGTACTATAACAAGACAAAATTTTACGTAAGAGAGTAGGCCTTGCAATTTTATCAATAGTGGTGGGATTGGTAGGACTCGAACCTACGACCAATTCGTTATGAGCGAACTGCTCTAACCGACTGAGCTACAATCCCTTTTATCAACACCTATAATACACGCAAAAGGAAATTTGTCTACTCGCTTATTTCACTATCAACCCAACTGTGTAAATCATTTATTGCGCCAATTTTGCGTGCAATTTCCTTACCATCTTGAAATATGATTAAAGTAGGTATAGATTGAACTCCATACTTACTTGGCACCTCAGTTTCTCCATCTATGTCGAACTTGCAGATCTTGATCTTGCCTTTTCTATCCTCAGCCAATTGCTCGATACGTGGCATCAGACTTTTGCATGGTCCACACCATTCTGCCCAAAAATCTACCAGCACAAATCCTTTGTGGTTAGCAACTTCAGATTCGAAATTTTGATCATTTACCGCTTTAATATCATCACTCATAAAATACCTAAATTTTTATAAATATAGCGTATCAATTAACAGCTGATCAACTAAATTTTTCTGGATTCAAGTGAAGTGATTACATATGATGATTAAAGATATCTACACTACCCCAACCCATTGAATCTAGCTCAATACGAGTAGGAAGAAATTCAAAGCACTTTTCGGCTAATTCTTTTCTATTTTCACGTTCTAGCATTAAATCTAGCTTTTCCTTTATTTTATGGAGATATAAAACATCAGATGCAGCATAACTTTTTTGCTTGTCTGTTAAAATTTCATTTCCCCAATCAGAAGATTGTTGTTGCTTATTTAATTTTATATCAAGTAGTTCTAAGCACAACTCTTTTAAGCTATGATTATCTGTGTAGGTGCGAACTAAACGTGAGGCTATTTTCGTGCAATAGCAAGGCAGTGCCCAAGTTTGCAGGTAGTAATGTATTATACTCACATCAAATCGCGCAAAGTGAAATATTTTGGTTATATTTTTATCCTCTAATATTTTTCTCAAATTTGGAGCTGTATAATCGTTTTTGAATTGAACTAAGTGAGCGTTGCCATCATTGAAAGAGAGCTGAACAAGGCATAATCTATCTCTGCTATGCAATAGCCCCATTGCCTCTGTATCAACAGCTATAGATTTTATATCATTCGGTATTGCACTGGCTGGCAGGTCGTCCTTATATATAAATATTCTCATAAATTTAATATGTTTTATGACACATACAATAATCAAAAATGAGTTTTAAGTATACGAAAAGATCATAGAAAATTGGCTCTCATGATTTTCATGCATGTAGGGTTTACAAATTGTAATATGTACCTATAATTAGAAGTAGAATCTAAGCAGAATTTAACTGCGGGAGTAGCTCAGTTGGTAGAGCGCAACCTTGCCAAGGTTGAGGTCGAGGGTTCGAACCCCTTCTCCCGCTCTTTGAGTTTTAATCACACTTAATCATAAAAAAATTAATTGATTTATCTAAGAAATTTAGCTATACTAGAAAAGTTTTTTAGAAATTTATATTTAAGGAGATTATATGAATGATGATACTAAAAAAATATTACTTGCTTTAGGTGTAGCTACAACAATAGGAGCACTTACAGGCTTAGCGCTCAGTTTTACAGCTCTGTCACCTTTGGTGATGGGTGGAATTGTTGCTTCTGTTCTGCCAGCCTTATTTACATGCATAATGATTTATAATAAAAATTTTTCCAAAAAAAGTTTTTTTATTGGTGCTTGTTTTTGTGCTGCAAGCTTTGCAATTGGAGTTGGTCTTGCTGCAGCTACAATGGCTATTTTTCCTGGTGCAACGCTTGGAATGGGATCGGCAGCTTTAGCAGGTGCGGTGATAGCACCCATAGCAGTAATCGCAGGGTTATTTGTAACAGTTTGTGTTATTGAACCAATAGCTGAAAAAGTGAATGATTATATTATATCACCTATAGTTGAAAAAGTTGGAAAATGTTTTTCTTCAAAAGAGGAAGAAAACGGGCTAGTTAAAGAATAATTAAAAAAAGTTGTTTGACGTTAACGTTTAGTTTTCTTTATAATTTCCTTTGTGAAAGAAGAAAAATGCTTATTTGTAACGATAGCTGGTTTGCCAAATGCTGGAAAGTCAACGCTAATTAACAGCATCTTAGGCAAGAAAATTGCAATTGTCACCCCTAAAGTGCAGACAACAAGGACACAGGTAAGGGGTGTTGCTATATGCAACAATGCGCAAATTGTTTTTACTGACTCTCCGGGAGTGTTTTCAGCAGAAACAAATCTTGAAAAAGCTTTAGTCAAATCTGCATGGGGAGCAGTTAAGGATAGTGACATTACTTTATTGCTTGTTGATGTAAACAATTACCTAAAAAATATAGAAAGAATAAAAACGATATTTGCACGACTGGAGCGCACAAAAGGCAGATGCATTTTGGTTATCAATAAAACTGATTTAGTAAAGAAATCAGAGCTCAAGATGGCACATGAGCACCTAAATTTGCTTTATAAGTTTGAAAAAATTTTTACGATCTCGGCACTGAAGAATGATGGACTTTCTGATCTGACTAGTTACTTGTCTAAAATTGCACCGATAGGCCCTTGGTTTTATGAAAAAGATCAAATAACTGATTCCTCAGCTGATTTTTTATCAGCGGAAATTACGAGAGAAAAGTTATTCTTGAACCTACGTGAAGAATTGCCATACTCTACAGCTGTTATAACTGAACAATTTGAGGAAAAAAAAGATAAGAGTTTAGTCATAAAACAGATCATATTTGTATTGAAAGATAATCATAAGAAAATAGTGCTAGGAAAAGACGGCAGTAGCATAAAAAAAATTAATATCGAGGCACGTACAGAATTGGAAAAGTTATTTGAGTGTAAAGTTCATCTCTTTTTGTTCGTAAAAGTGCGACCTTGGACTGATCGCCCTGAGGAATATATAAGTAATGCTTAATTCTTTGTTAGTATTTGATATTGAAACTATACCAGATGTAAATTCCTGCAAGAATTTACTAAATATTAGTGATGATAGCAGTGTAGAAGAAAAGAGGAACGCATTAACAAAATATCATCTTGAAATAACAAACGGGCAAAACTCTTTTCTGCGTCAGCCCTTCCACCTTGTTGTAGTCATTAGTTTTTTACTTTGTAATATAACACGCCAGAGCGGTTATGAAATGTTCACACTACAAGAAATAAGATCTGGAGGCACAGTAAACTCCAATGAAAAAGAGCTAGTAAAGGGATTTTTTAACTACATATCAGAGAAAAAGCCAAGACTAGTTTCGTTCAATGGACGCACTTTTGATATACCGGTACTGAAGTACCGTGCTATGGTTCATGGCATTCAAGCAGAATATTTTCACAAAGCTGGCGATAAGTGGAATAGTTACAATCAGAGGTACAGTAGTGATTGGCATTGTGATTTGCTTGAATCTCTCTCTGATTTTGGAGCTTCTGCAAGAATGAAGATGAACGAAGTTTGCGCAGCATTTAATCTTCCCGGTAAGATTGGAGTTGATGGTTCACAAGTTATGGACTTATATGATAGTGGCAAAATACAAGAGATTCGCGATTATTGTGAAACAGATGTGATTAACACTTATTTGATTTATTTGAGGTTTATGCATCATCAAGGAAGAATTACTACAGAAAGCTATAATAAGAGCATAGAAGAACTGCTTTTAGAATGCGAAAAAAAAGAACACCTAAAGAAATTTAAAGAAGAATGGAAAATAACTTCTGGTGAAAATTTTTATATTGAATTTAAATGAATAGATGCTACAGAGCAATCTAATGATTGCTCTGTATAGTAGTTATAAACTCCTTGTAGTAGAAAAGACATTTTGATGTGCCCTTTGCTTAACTTCTGCTTGTTCAAGCTTAGAAAAATTTTCTAAGTTTTTATCTTGGTATTCCTTTTTTACTTTCTCGAAAAAATTTTGTCCACCAAGAATATAATTACCTAAATTAGCAGCATAATATTGAGCATTACCTAAAACTGCACAGTTAATTCGACTTAATATTCTCGAAGGGTAATAAAAGAGAGAAACGTTATTGTTCGATCGGAAATCTTTTTCATCCATTATTTTAATGGCTTCATGATAACCATCTATTTGATGAACAAAATATCCTTCAGGTACTGATATTCTCAATTGTGCACCTACATGAGCATAACCACAAATACCAGGTGATACCGCTGGTACTGGGTCTTGTCTATGTTGAGTTACTCTAATGGTTTTTTCTTGAAGAACATCATTATAAAATTCACTAGCAGTAAGATCAAAAACTCGTGGATCACCAAAAGTTGCAACATGAACATCTTCAGCTCCTTCTGTTTTATTGAGGCATAAAGCAGCTATCTTAGCAATAGCTCCTCCCATACTGTGACCTGTGAGATTAATTTTAAAATCCTTGATTTCTGATCCCTGTTTTTCAGCATGAGATTTCAAAATGCCATACAGATTAGGCCATGAATCCATAAATGAATTATAGAAACCACAATGAATTCTTCCACCTTCAGGTAAAAATTCCGAAGTAGCAAAAAGTACATTTATATCAGTAATTCCATCATTAAAACTCTGGCTCAGACGAGTACCATGGTAAGCTATTGTTATTTCTTTACCTTTTATAAAAACGTGACCAGCATCTTTTTCAAAGCTATTACCAAATGGAATAATTTCATAACCTTCGCTGATGAGTTCAGCTCTAGTTTTATACATTTTTTCAGTAGATGGAACAATTTCAAAATCTTCTACAATTTCAAATTCAGTTTTGTATACTCTTTGAGCTAGGTTGTTACATCTTTTTTTACTTAATTTACCATCATCATCGCCATAGCTTATCTTGCAGAAATTACCCATTTCTAATAATTTCTCTCGATCAAATCCTGCAATTTTTACAATACTTTCATCTATTTTATAGTCAGAAGGTAAAGAACATGGCTCATTTGGATCAGCACGATTTATAAATTCATAATCTTCAATGATCTCAAATTCATCGTCATATTCTTTTATCTCGTATTTGCCATCATCTACTGAAATAGAATCTGGCTGTTCAGTATTACCTGGCTCTGAGCCTGTAGCAGCACCTGTAGTGCTAAACCAATTTCGTAAAAAACTAAAATCCATAAATACCTTGATTATTAAAAATAAAACAATAATTTACTAATTATAATATAAACTAATATTATTGTCAATAGTTATATTAATATTTTAATCTTTATGTACTTTCACTTGAGTAAATTTTACTTCCATAGAATAAGTATAGAGTTATAATACACTAACAAGCAAACCTCTGTACTAAATTTTGGTTAATATACACGTTGAGCGTATTAAGAAAGTTGCTTTTAAAGTATTGCATTTTACTTTTATTTTCGCTATAAGGTTGCTTTAAGTTGGATTTTCAACACCTTTATACTATTTATGTTATGATTTTAAAATTTTTTGGGGGCACTTCATGAAAAAATCTATTTATACTAGAACTGCTCTAGCTTCTCTATTGACTTTATGTTCTTTCAGTGGCTTTGCTGCTGACTTTTCTGACGAGAGTATGAAGGAAGTAAAAAAGCAAGAGAGTAACGAGTCAATCAAAACTTCTGGAAAGATGGAAGTGATGAAGACGTCAAATAAGAAACTAAAAGAAAAAATGGACAGGATATGTAATGCTGATCCAAGAAAAAAAGCTGAGGAGCTTAAGAAAAAAGAAGAACTAAGATTAGCAGCTGAGCAGAAGAAAAAAGAGGAGTTAAAATTAGCAGCTGAACAAAAGAAGAAAAAAGAAGAGTTAAAATTAGTAGCAAAACAAAAGAAAAAAGATGAAATTAGGCTAGCAAAAGAGAAAAAAGCAAAGCTTATAGAGGATTCAAAGGCGAAAGCTCTAAGTACTAAAAATTCTAATGTAGAAAAGTCAAAAATTAAGGGTTCTAAAACTAAGAATGCTAAAATTGAAGCTAAAGATATAAAAAAGGATGTAAAAGTTGTTAACAGCAATACAGAGGAAAAAGGTAAGGCAAGTCCTGTTGTTTCAGTTGGTGGGATTGATATTATCAATCCCAATCAAGGGGATGGTTTAAGAATAACTTTCGGTGGCGTTGTTGATTCTCAAGGTTATGGTAACCATGGGCTAAGTGGCTATAACCATTATAATGTTATGCCAGGTAAATCTACAGATTATTTTAACAATACTCCAGATAGTATAAAAGGAGCAAATCCAATATTTCCTAAAGGGATAGGGAATATTGGTGATTACAGTGAAAACATGGGCATGATTTCAGATGCAATATTGCACTTAAGAGCTGAAAATAAAAATGAGGATATTGGTCTTCGTTATGGTGCCGATGTACAATTCCATGTTCCAGTTACTGAAGGTAAAGGAGCTTCACAAGGCGTGAATGCTGCAAGAGGTAGAAGTGCACATGTGTTTTTGAATTCAAAATATGGTGATCTGAAACTTGGCTATCAGTTTGGTCCTGAGTCTCTGATGAGACTTGATGCAACAAGAATTGCAACTGTTGATGGAGCTGCAGATAGTGACTGGTTCAGAAAAGTAAACTTAGAAGGAAGTGCTGCAAACTTCCCATTTTACGTAACACCACGTCTTTACACTGAAAGCTTCTCGAGCGAGAGCGAAAAACTCTCCTTCCGTATGGCAGGAAAATACAACAAAGAGGTTATGACCACATTGCCATTTAGAGCTGCTTACTACTCGCCGAATTATATGGGTGCAAGATTTGGTCTTAGCTACTCACCTCGCTACGATAGTGGTTTATCCGTTGTAAAAGAAATAGCTCCAGATTTCCTCAAAGATTCAAGTAATAAGGTAACAGGGGTAAAGAATGAGGAAACGTTAAGACATGTTGGACCAGATTACCAGCATATAATAAGTGCTGGTGCATCATATGAATATGACTTTAGTAAACATAATGTAAAAGTTAAAACTTCCGTAGTTGGTGAATATGGGGTTTCAAAGCAACCGAGTAAAGATAAGCATCTTTATAAGGAATTTGTAGAGTACAATGACCTGATGGGTGTTAATTTGGGTGTAAGCGCTGATTATAAGATTGATGAAGGTCAAAATATAAAATTCGCTGCTTCTTTTGCATATTTAGGCAAATCTGGTCAACCGAAGAGTATCAAGGAACTCAACCCTACTTCAAAAGAATATAAAGATACTAATGATGATGTTAGAAAAAATGGCTTAAAGCAATTTAATGACAAGGACACCATGTATTGGACTGCAGGTGCTGGTTATCAATATGATAATATCTACACAAGCTTGACATACTTTGGTAGCAGAATGAGCGACAAAGATATGCTTCATGATGTTGCACTTGGTGTTCAGTATGATCTATCTTCTTGCAATAAGAGCAAGTTTGTTCCTTATGCAGCCTTACATTATTTTATGACTGATGAACAAGGTGCGCTGAAAGACCAAAAAGGTACTGATGTACCTTCTAACCAAGGAATTCTTCTACTAACTGGTGTGAAGTTTTCTTTCTAATTTGTTCTAGTAATACACACCACAACTTGAATGTGGTGTGTCTTGTCTGTTAGTGTTTATTTGTCGATCAAATAAACATAAGCCAGTGCGTAACAAACTCTACGAGTATTTATTTTATTCACACAATAAGTAATGTCATCCCAGTCACAGCTGTACGAAAATTGTGGCAATTTGCATAGTAAATGGTGTCATCCCAGTGCTTGACACTGGAATCCAGCTAAACACTTTACAACGTTTTTTGTATAAAAGGACTGGATTGTATATTAAATCAAAGCCGCAAGGCTATAATGAGCAAGGAGTGATACTGTCAATTGGGTTGATTGATAGAAATCGTAGGCATCTCAGTACACTCCTTGCTTTAAAAAATGGAGTACGAACGGTAGGGGGATCAAAAAGATCGAATCACAATCCTGTACAACATTTACATTATTATTTGATTATATTTATAGGTACAAAAATGGCTAGAACAGTTTTCATTGGTATTGATGTTTCAAAAGAAACACTTGATATCTCAATTAACAATAAACATCAGCGTATAGAAAATGTAGAAAGAGCTATATCTGAGTTTATAAAGTCAAAAATAGTTAACGTATTTGTTAGGTTATGTGTAGTAGAATCAACAGGTGGTTATGAAAAACTTGTCATAAAGTTGTTACGGGAATATAACATAGCTGTTCACAGAGCTCACCCAAATCGGGTATATGCATTTGCAAAAGCCTGCAACCACTTTGCAAAAACAGATAAATTAGATGCAAAATTACTAGAAAAATATGCTGAATTTATCACAAAAAATGACGAAGTAATAGAATACATAGTTTCACAAAAGCAAGAAGAACTAAAAGAGCTAAGAGCAATTGAGCGCAATCTAAACGATGAAGTTCACGCAAATAAGTGTCGTTTGCATAAGGTTACAGGAAAAGCCAGGGAATATATAGAAAAACAGATAGAATTTGCAAAAAAACAATTAGAGCAAGTTAGGCAAGACATAGAAGATATAATAAACTCTGATCCTGATTGGCTTTGTTGCATAGCTAGTGTTGGTTGAGGTTATTGTAAGGAGAAAAGCTTATGGTTACTAACGCATTTTGTTGTAAAATAGGCATTTTTCAAACAAGTATAACTTATGCCACAAAAAATGAGAGTAAGTAACCAAAGAGAATATAATGAGTTTCTAAAAAAAAGAGGAAATGTTTTTCATTTTGTTAATCAAGCCATAGAAAATTGGTATGAAAATAGTCCAAAAGTTGCAGGTGGCAATAACACTTATAGTGATAAAGTTGTAATTTTAATACACATAATAGTTCATCTTTTTAGAATTGGCTTGAGACAAGCTGTAGGTTTTGTAAAAGGTTATATGGTACAAATAGGCAAAAAACTTAAGATTATCAGCTATACACAAGCTTCCAGAAGATTTAAAAAGCTTAATTTGAAGATTGATGACCATAGAAGCAATAAAGATGATCTGGAAAATGTTGAAATTGCCGTAGATAGCACTAGAGTTAGTATCTACAATAATAACGGTGGGCATAGTAAGCTTAATATTCGAAAAAGAAAATACAGTGGTTATGGTCAAGTAAGAAAATTACATGTTATTTTAAACATAAATGATAAGAAAGCAATAAGCATGAACTACACTAGTGGTGTTGCTGTAGACTATTTGCCGGTCTGCGATATGTTAGAAGAAGTCAGTGATAAATATAACATTTGTTCTATTCGAGCAGATGCGGCTTATGATATAAAAAGTGTGTATAAAGAATGCAGAAAATACAATATTGTGCCTATTATTCGCCCTAGGAAGGATACTAAAATTTGTTTAGCTGACTACTTATCAGAAAGAAACAAGTATATTAGTAGAATTAGGTCATATGAGAATTATGAAGATGGTATTAATGAATGGAAGAAAAAAGTTAAGTATGGAGCACGGTCTTATATTGAAGTCTTTTTCTATAGGTTGAAGCAAATATTTGGGTTTGGCTTGAAAAATAAATCAGAGGTAAATCGTGAAAAAGAGCTGTTAATTAAGTGCTACTTACTGAACAAATTTACTGATATTGGTATGGCTAAATTTAAATTAGCTGCGTAAGTTCATTGTGATTTACATGCCTATCAGTGCTATGCAACAAAGCCATCCTGATTTGAAGGAAAAAAGCAAACTGCTAACTAGCTATAAAGGTGTTGGACGGAAAACCGCAAGTATCCTACTCATAGAGGTACCTGAACTTGGCAGGTTAGATAATAAGGAAATAGCTTGTCTAGTTGGAGTTGCACCAAAAACTAGTGAAAGCGGAAGGAAAGTAAGCAAGGCCCAAGTCATAGGTGGCAGATTTTATGCTCGAAAAGCATTATACATGTCTGCTGTGGTTGCAATGCGTCATAATAAAAAAATGAAAGTATTTTACCAGCGTTTAGTTGACTCCGGCAAAGCCGCTAAAGTTGCTTTAGTTGCTGTAATGAGAAAAATCATCATTTGTTTAAATGCTATGATAAAAAACAATAATTTTTATCTTGATGTTTAAGACGGTAGATGCCAGTGTCTGGACACTGGCATCACACCCTATGGCTACTCAGATAATGGATAAATTATCATAATCCCTTACCTATCGAACGTTTTCAAATTCAATCAATTAAGCAGTATGCAAACCAAACTAAAAAACCATTTAACTGGAGAATTACTTACCATCGCTACTTGCTGGAAATTAACACTTGTAAGTGGGGAGGTAATGGGATTCACTGACTATGATAAAGATTTAAATCTCAATAATATACTCTATAAATCTTCAAGCGGTTTTATAGCCAGCAGTATAATATTAAATAGCGATTTGAGAACTGATAATCTAGAAATTGAAGGAATATTAAATAGTGCTGATATTAAAGAAAAAGATGTTTTATCAGGAAGGCATGACTTTGCAAATATTGAAATATTTCTTGTGAATTATAAAGATTTGAGTCAGGGAATTATGAATTTGCATGCAGGAACTTTTGGTAAAGTAACATTAAATAGTGGGAGGTTTATCGCTGAAATTAGAGGTCTTGCGACAAAGCTTGAGAGAAGCATAACAGAGCTATATTCTCCTGTATGCAGGGCACAATTTTGCGATGATAGATGTAAAGCTGATGCTAAAAAGTTTAGTAGAATGAGCACAATTACTAAAGTGATAGATGAAAGAAGATTTGAAGACACTAATTTAATCGAAAGCGATGGATATTATAAGCACGGAGTGGTAAAATTCTTTAGTTCAGCAACATTTGAAGTTGTAGTTAAAGAATACAAAAATAAAGTAGTTACATTATTTGCTTCTCCTCCATATCAAATTTCTACCGGAGATAAATATTCGATACTTGCAGGTTGTGATAAAGCGTTTTTAACGTGCAAAAACAAGTTTAACAATACTGTGAATTTCCGTGGCGAACCATATATACCAGTTGTTTAGCAGCATAATTTTTAATATTATGAATAAGTATGGAAAGGTGGCTGAGCGGTCTAAAGCACACGCTTGGAAAGCGTGCACATATGAAAATATGTCGGGGGTTCGAATCCCCCCTTTTCCGCACATTATTTCTAGTATAACATAGGATTTTCCGTTTTGTTCTTGAACGTAATAACCATATAGCATTAGCACTTCAGCTCCGCAATTTTTCAGAGTCATCTACGTCAACAAAATAATAGAGTTATCAAGTTGCAGAGCCTTCTTGATTTTTGATGACGAAGAGTAGTTGTTATCATAGAAATACATCCAGTAGCCAGCATACCTTCCCTATTCCTAACAATATCTTGCAATACTATACTTAGTATGTGTCATTTCTCACGAGCATCAGCAAACTGCTATATACTTAACCTACCATAATATGTCAATACAATTCTTTATTGAAAATTCCGGAAAACAAGAGAAGCCTCACGCTTTTTACTGTATCTGCTACAGAACAGAAAATGAATCTGCGAGAGTATAGAAACTATCTCCAATATTTTTTAATGTACTCTTTATGTCACTAGCTTGTGAAGGATATTCAGAACTCTGAGATTTCTCTGGAGCTTGATATTGTCTATTGCATCTGGCCTTGCACATAGATTTATCGAGTCCTTCGTACCATTTAGTGTAGTCACTTTCACACTGTCTATGGCACCAGTAATGTCCATCAAATGGATCATGGTTCAGTACTTCTCCCAGATGTACCCGTGTTACTCCATGTTGTATTAATTGATCCTTCAACTCTTGTTCTGGAGCTTTGAATATATTATCTCCCCACCTTCCTGAATTTGTAGCAACAATACCTCTTTGTAAATTAGATACCATAACATTCTCCTTAATTAAAAAATTAACATAGTTATAACATATAAGCATTAATACTATATTAACAATAGTATGATTGCTTTTATTGAAAATTTCGGAAGACAAAAGAAGCCTCACACTTTTTTGATATTAAACCTGTACCTTCTACAGAACAGACGCTGAATCTGCAAGAGCATAGAAATTGTCTCCAATACCTCTTAATGTATCACTTACATCAATAGATGCTGACTTTTGTGAATCAGATGGGGAAGCCTGTAAATCACACTTGAGTTTGCATAGTGCCTCACCGGGCACAGTCCATGAATTTTTTTCACAGTTGTTGAGGCAATTGCGATGCCATGCGCTCACATACTGTACATCCAACTTTTGTTGTAAATCTACTCCTATTTTTTCACTCTGTAAATTTCCTAACATAATATTCTCCTTAATTAAAAAACTAATATAATATTAACATATCAGTATTAATATAATATTAATACTGATATAATTACTTCGCTTTCTTTATTGAAAATTTTAGGAAAATGTTGTATAATTATTAGTAGATTTCGGTAAAACTTATGGCAAACGCTAATTTAGCTTTCAGTAAAGAAACTTTACAGCATCTTACTGAGTTATCTGAACTTACTAAGCAACCCGCTCAAGAACTAGCAGAGAAACTACTCAAAGAAGCAATAGATAGTGAAATGGAAGATTTTTTGCTATCTGTGGTTGCTGATCAATATGATGTTGAAGGTGCAGAAACAGTTGATTACAAAGATGTAAAGTGGAGATCAAGTGGACTACAAGATTAAATTTTTGAAGAATGTCACTGAAAAAGATCTTCCAGCTTTACCGATAAAAATAGAATCAAGAGTAAATAAAGCAATACAGGAACGCCTTACAGTCGATCCATTGGTGAGCCTTTATACCATAGCTTTAAAGGGTTTAGAAGACTAAGAGTCAGCGATTACCGTATTATGTATTGTGCAGACACCAAAAAACATGAAGTAACTATTATTACAATAGGACATAGGGATACCATTTACGAGAAAGCTTTGAAGGTACTTAAGAACTATGTTTTTCAATAATCGTTAAGTTACGTAAGTAAATTATAAATATTATATTATACACCTCTCCTTCCTCTTCACCTTAGGTGGCTTTGCTCAGCTCAAAAATAACTCATTTTTTGACTATACCCCTATAATTTTACTACTCTACAGACTATAAAATCGATGCTAATAACGAATTAGAGATAAACGTTGCAAAGAATCGCAGTGGCTCAACCGGAAAGGTTACAGTAAGTTAATACTGGAAGGATATTAGTATGGAGCCTCAGACTCGTAAATGTCTTTTCTGTGTTTTATTGAAACACTTCATACTTTGCAGCATTTACATGATACGATAATCGCCAGTTCTCAGTCTTCTGTATCCTTTGAGTTTGTAACAAAACGATTCACCAAAATCAATTGGATTAACTGTAAGTCGCTCTTTTACTATCTCTTCAACTCTTAACTTTATTGTTTTTGGAAAAGCTCTTCTTACCAACATTTTTCAGGAATTTAATCTTATCGCGCTTTAGTCCCACCTATAGTGGTAAGATTATCTACTTATTCTTATATGGGAATTTACCAATTGTTAAGATGCTCAGTGTAATAAAAACATATTCTAATAGTATGGAAAAATAAAATGAATTTTGAAAAATATGTAAAGGATGGCGTTATAAATTTATATGATTTGCATAACGACACAAGTAACAAAGAAATATGTAAGCTTATCAAATTTATAAAAGAAAGAACAGATATAAAAGAATTTGGTTTTGGAGATCATGATACTAGTCATAACATAAAATCTAGAAGAGGTTACAATATTAGTAATAACATGAAACTTAGGTGCATAGGTGTAGGAATTGGTTTAGTTGCTGGTCTAGTTGCAGCATGTTGTTTATGGCAAGAAACTTTAGCTCTTATTGGCGGTTCTGGTGTAGTGTTGATTGCATTTGCTATAGGTAACCGTTCACGCAATGGCGTCAACTTAAGAGCCTTCATTAGCAGACTCTCCTAAAGACATGATGGCGTTTAGGCTTATCAACTTTGTCCATTCACGGTATAAGAAAGTAGTTTACAAAAATTGCATAATTAGTATAAAAAACAATAAACTAGATAGATGAGGGGTTGATGATAGAGGTGCTACAAGAAAAGATTGTGGTATTGGAGTCAGAAGTTGGTACTCTGAAAGCAGAGAATGATAAGTTAAGGACAAAAATAATTGAGCTAGAGGATAAGCTGGGTTTAAATTCAAAAAATTCATCGCTGCCACCATCGCAAGATGTATATCGCAAAAAGACAAAAAAGAAGAGCGATAAAAAACCAGGCGGGCAGCCAGGACATGAAGCGCACAAGCGGGAATTGATGGTAGCAGATGAGGTGGTAAAATGTTCAATTGATACAATTTGCATGTGTGGAAGCCAAGTTATTTTAGAAGAAGAAACTGTGCATCAAAAGGTTGAATTGCCAAAAATTAAACCGATAGTGACTGAATATAGGCTACAAAAAGGCTACTGTAAGGCGTGTAAGAAAAGGATCTCAGCTAGTCTGCCTGAAGGTGTGACAAGGGATCTTTTAGGAGCTAAAGCAAAAGCAGTAATTAGCAGTTTTAGTGGATTTTTTATCAATTCAAAAAGGGAAGTACAGCAAATTTTGAGCAGCATATTTAATCTGAATATAAGCCTAGGTTTGGTATCAAAGACCGAGGGTAGAGTATCAGAAAAATGTATATCTGAATACGAAAAAATAAGAGAAGAGCTACGGAAAAGCAAGTATTTACATATAGATGAAACAAGCCATAGGAACCAGGGAAAGAAAGGTTGGAGTTGGGTAGTAACGAATAAAACAGCAACACTTATGAAGTTAGTTGGATCTCGCGGAAAGAAGATATTAAAAGGGCTATTGCCAGAGTATGATGGAATAGTTATAAGCGATAGGTATGCTGCGTATAATTACTTTAATCGTGAAAACAGACAGATATGCTGGGCCCATTTAGCAAGGGACTTTGAAAGGTTTTTTTACAGTAAAAATGTTGAAGTGAGCAGAATTGGCGCAGCATTAAAATCGCTGAGCAACAGGGTATTTGTGGTAGATAGAGCACGTAAACAAAACCTGATAGACAATTTAAGATTTTTCCGGTTAATGAGGAAGATTCGAAAAAGGGTGAAACATTTTTTGCGAGAGATAACAAGGGTTGCAAAAGGAACTCAGGCCTCGAGAATGGCTGCCAATATACTACGTTCTGAAGATATGATGTGGAGATTCGTGCGCAATCCTGATCTGATCGAGACAACCAATAACCTTGCAGAACGTCAGGCTAGACGGTACGTCATTTATCGTAAAAATAGTTTTTTCACTTGGTCAGAACGTGGAGAAAAGTTCATTGAAAGAATGCTTTCGATATTTTTGACTGCACGTTTGAATGATCAGAATCCTGTCCAGAAACTACAGAATTTAGTCGCTATTCCTGCCTAATTGGGAATATTCCGTGAACGGTTACTGCTATAGTTGGTGCGTTACTTGGAGCTGGAGCGAGCTATGTAGTAGGTAAATGTCTTGATAAAATTGAGGTTAGTAAGTGTGCAATAAGCAGATGTTCTTAGAGGTTCGTATTGAATTCTAGCTTTCTTTCAATACTTAAAGATTTACAATCAGAGCAAACCACTTGGCCACGTGGAACTGATTTCAGCTCATCAGTTGAAACTTTACTTGAGCAGAATATGCATTTTATTTTATCACTTGGGGCGAGTGAGTGATCAACAGCAATTCTATCATCAAAAACAAAACACTCGCCTTCCCAATTACCACTTTTATTACCAGTTTTTTCAAGGTAGGAAAGAATACCGCCTTTAAGGTGATAAACATCGTTAAATCCAAGGCTTTTCATATATGCTGTAGATTTCTCGCATCTGATTCCACCAGTGCAGTACATAGCCATCAACTATGTTTTTTAAAATTTTTTGAATTTAGTCTCATTTGTTGATAATTTTGTATTTTTATTCAATTGAAAAATGTATTTTGGCAACAAAAACCCTAGTTTATACAGAAAGAAATTTATATCAAACAGCAAGCACTGCTTAGATTTTATGGTTAACGAATATGTGCTTTAAATGTGTGTAGACGCACATATTCGTTAACCTATTTTCTATACAGATTTTTTATTTCATATTAATTGCTTCTTTAAGTCTTGCATTGGCAATTACTATGATTTTTCGCATTAGAGCTGTTATAGCTACCATCTTCTTTTTACCTCTACCAATAAGATCAGAATAAAAAGCACCAAGTGCAGATTTAGATCTTGCAGCAGCCATAGCAGCTGTGAAAAGCTTTGCACGAACATTGCTCCTACCACCTGTTATCCTTCGGTAACCAATAGTTTTACCGCTTTCTTTTGGATGTGGAGCAACTCCAGCAAGACTTGCAACTTCTTTTTTGTTTAGGTGGCCAAGTTCTGGCATTAGACACACAAAAACTTGTGATAACTTGAGACCTATTCCTGGCACTGTTCTCAAGATCTTTTGACGCTTTTGTAACTCTGGATTTTTATCAATAATTCTTTGTATGGCATCGTTGAACTCATTTATCTGACTGGTAAAAAAGTCTATTGTTTTTTGGCAACTTTCCTTTATATAGTCGTTTTCAGGTGCTGCAAGCCTACATTTCTCTTGAGTTCTCATTTGTGTAATGTCATCACGACGTTGACAGAGTGCAACTAAGGCGGTTTGTTCTTTTGACATAGGCACAAATAGAGATAGAGCACTATAGCGTTCAAAACCATATTGAGCAAGGGCTCTTGCATCTGATTGATCTGTCTTTGCTAAAGTTCCATGTGATATGATAAAACTTTTTACTTTACGAGTATTAGCTCGATGTACAGCAACATTCTTATCAACAAGAAAATGTGCTAAGCCAAGCTCATATTTTCCAGTGTTTTCTAAAGTTACTAGAGAATTAGGTAGGATATCTGAAAATTTTTGAAACAACTGTTGCCAACCAGTAGCATCATTGTCAAACTTGATAGCGCTCCTTTGGTTATAAGCTGCAGCAACATTTTTAAATTTTCCGATATCAATGCCAATGAAATTTTGATAAGATGTAATCATAATAAATAACCTCGATAGTTTAATTAATTTAAGATTGTAAACGGGTGCATACATATGTCCCATGCAACTATTCAAACGTATCGAGAGATGGGGCTAGTTTACCTTGATGGCTACGGTTGTAATACCAACTTTCATTCGGTCGCACACGCCCGTGATAGCCCTATTCCTATAGTGAGTAGGGTTATCTTTCCCTCTTATCTCTTTTATATCACATTTTTAACTTACAACTTTTATGTGTTATGATAAGCTTAAATTTATAAAGAAAATAAAATTGAAAGAATTGAGAGAGAACCGGATAGCAAGAACGAGAAAGTTTTTATCTTCACTGTTTTTTTTGCTACTAATTGCGCTATCAATACGTAGTTTTTTATTTGAGCCATTTCATATTCCTTCTGGTTCAATGAAAAGCACTCTACTTGAGGGAGATTATATTTTTACTAGTAAATATTCATATGGTTATAGTAAACACTCTTTTCCATTTCCTCCAAACATCTTTAGCGGTAGAATCTTTTATACCCCTCCGGAGCGTGGTGATATAATAGTTTTCAAGCCTACAAGAAATGACAGCATTAGATTTGTTAAGCGGGTAATAGGAATACCTGGCGATAAAGTGCAAATGATAGAGGGGGAGTTATATTTAAATGATCAGAAAGTAAAGCGAAGACAAATTGAAAATTTTTTTGATTATGAGTCAAAGCGTAATATAGCAAGATACATCGAAACACTCCCGAGCGGCAAGGAGCATGAAATTCTAATAGATAATCTTTCTAATAAGTTATCATACAATACTCCAGTTTATTATGTGCCTGATGATCAATTTTTTGTTATGGGAGACAATAGAAATAATTCTTTTGATAGCAGGTTTTCTGAAATTGGGTTAATACCAACTGAAAATATAGTTGGGCGCGTAAGCATGGTTGGTTTATCGTTTAAATTAGGCAAAGTTGATTGGTTGCCGTTTGATTTTAGGTTACCTATTGCTCTGAGATTTGACAGGGTACTTCACAAAGTTTTATGAACTCTATCTGTCTGCTGATTCGCATAATTCTAAAGCAGAGTTTTCTAACTCAGAGATAGCATTATTAATGTTGTCTAAGTCATTTTCCTGTAAAGCGTCTTTTGCGTTCTGTAGTAAAATTTTTAACTTTTGCTCAGTGGAAACATTTTCAACTAGATGTATGAGCTTGTTACCGTTAATTTTAGCCTCTGCAAGGGAACGAGCCTTCATGTCTTCATCAAAGTTACTTACTGACTGATTGACCATATCTTGAATATCTTCTTCACTTAAGCCAGAGCTTGAATTTATTTCAACTGTCTGTTCGACTCCAGTAGTTTTTTCTCTTGCAGTGACAGTCAATATTCCATCAATGCTAACTGTAAATCCTATTTCAACTTGTGCAGAACCTGCAGGCAATTGTGGTATACCTTTGAGTTCAAATCGTGCTAGAGATTTATTATCTTTTATCATTTCACGTTCTCCTTGACAAACGTGAATTTTCATTGCTGTTTGCCCGTTAGCGTAAGTTGTAAACTCTTTTATTTCTGAAACTGGTAGTGGTGTATTTCTTGGTATAATTTTTTCAACTATTCCCCCCATAGTTTCTATGCCAAGTGATAAAGGCAGCACATCAAGGAGAATATTCCTATCTTTTGAGTTTGAAGTTAAATAATGAGCCTGCAAAGCTGCCCCATTGGCAACTGCTTTGTCCGGATCCACATCATTCAGCACTTTATTGCCAAAGAGTTTGATTAGTGAATTTTGCACTAATGGCACTCTAGTTGCGCCACCAACTAAAATTACCCCTTTTATATCATCGATTTTAAGATCTATGTTGCTTATAGTACGAGTAACTATATTTATAGTCTTATTAACCAAAGGACTGATTGCTTGCTCGAATTCTTCTTTGGTAATTTTGCACTTAAATAATTCACCATTGATGCTGAATTCAAAAGTGCCAGAGGTATCTTCACTTAGGTACTCTTTTATAGCACGTATATTGCAGATACCAGTTTTAGTGTATGAATGTTGTAATTTGTAGGTAGTTGTATCAGATGGTGTCATTCCAGTGCTTGACACTGGAATCCAGTTCTTATTATATAACTTTCTGGTGTGTTCACTTGCAATCAAACTTTCTGGATCCCAGTGTCGGAGCACTGGGATGACACTAGAGCATTTTTTATTTAAACCTACCTGTTCTCTATACTTTTTAAGCACGATTAAACTAAGTAGATGATCAAAATCATCACCGCCAAGTTTAGTATCACCACCAACTGCAAGAACTTGAAACACTCCTTGATGTAATTTTAATATTGAAATGTCAAATGTTCCACCACCGAGGTCATAAACTGCATATATGCCACTGTTATTGTTCTTTTCAATGGAGTAAGAAAGTGCTGCAGCGGTTGGTTCATTAATGAGGCGAAGAACATCTATGCCAGCTAATTTTGCTGCATATTTGGTTGCGTTACGTGCTGAATCATCAAAATAAGCTGGTACAGTAATCACTGCTTTGTTAACTTTCATACCTGTGAATTTTTTTACCCTCTCACATAGAGCTTTTAATATCTCAGCAGAGATTTCAATAGGAGTAAGATACTTTTCCTCTGAGCATTTTACTCTAATGATTTTTTCACTTTCGTTGTCTATTTCACAACTGATATTTTCTTTATGCAAGTCTTTAACACTTTTACCCATTAAGCGTTTTACAGAGCAGATAGCATTCTTGCTAACATCGTAGCCTACTTTTAGTACATCATTTTCATATGAAATGACGGAAGGCAGTAACTCACGTTCTTGTTCATCTTTAAATATTTCTACATTGCCAGCTTTATTTACCATGGCAATTAAAGAGTTAGTAGTTCCAAGATCTATACCAAAAACTACCTCATTTGAATTTGGTTCAGAAATTTGAACTGGCCGCATTTTCCTTTATCTCCTCAAATGACTTATATAAATATCTCAATCTAAAAACTTGCGTAGCAGCTTCATCAAAATTTTTTGTAGCAAAAGCATTAATTAGGTTTTTAGTACAATCTTTTACCTTTTCATCAATCATCCTACTTGCAAATTGTAAATCATCGCAGTCTAGAAAGTATTCTCTTATTTCCATTGATTCATTTAATATTTCAGGATCAAGATGCTCTTTTTTGCTTTGTACGTCAAAAAGATCCAACAAATGTTCGGCACGCTTTAGCGGTGACTTCAGTACCTGATAAGCTTTGTTGATACTTTCCATATTTTTGGACTCTCTTTCATTTATATCAGTTTTGCTTAGCTCAATATATTTTTTCTCCAGCTCATCAAAGCTGATGTTAAAAGCCGGTTCAATTCCAAATAATGTGAAATGGTTGCTAGACATGAAAACTCTCTCCACAACCACATTTTCCTTTCTCATTAGGATTTTTGAAAATAAAACCTGATGAGAATTTTTCCTCTACATAATCCATTTCAGAGCCAAGGATAAACATGATAGATTTTGGATCGATCAGCACCTTGACTTTTTGATCATCACTGCAGCTTTCTTCAATTACCGACTCCAAAGGACGAACATCATATGCATATTCAATATCATATTTTAAACCAGAGCATCCTTTTTGCTTAATTAGAACTCTTATTCCTATTGCTTCTTCAAGGTTAGCATGCTTCTTTTTGTCCAATAAAAACCTTACCCTCTCTACTGCATTTGCAGTTAGAGTGATAGGTTTTTTAACAGAATTTACTCCTTGAAATTCACTCATATTCCTCAATGTTTTTGTTTATTTTGATAATCATGAATAGCAGCTTTTATAGCATCCTCAGCAAGTACTGAACAGTGTATCTTTACTGGCGGCAAAGACAATTCTTCCACTATTTGAGTATTCTTTATCTTTGTTACATCCTCAATAGTTTTTCCTTTGATCATTTCTGTAAGCAAAGAACTTGAAGCTATAGCAGAACCACAACCAAAAGTTTTAAATTTTGCGTCTTCAATAACACCTTTGTCATTGACCTTTATCTGCAATTTCATTACATCACCACACGATGGTGCACCCACCAAGCCAGTACCAACATTTGGATCATTTTTATCTAAAGAACCAACATTCCTTGGATTTTCATAATGATCTAAAACTTTCTCATTATAACTCATAAAACTACCTGTAAACCATTACTTACATTATAACATATTTAGATTAAAAACTAAAGTAAAATACACTAGCAAGCGGTACATTTTACTCACAAAATATATGAGTTACGAGTGTATTTACTTTACAAATACATATAGTGCATGTCATTCTTTATATGGTAATTTTGAAAGGAGTATTTCTTGAGTTTATTCAGTAATCTTTATCAAGGACTATTAAAAACCTCCTCCCGTTTTAGTGATGGAGTAAAAAATATTTTTTCTGGCAAAAAAAAATTAGATCAGTCGCTTTTAGATGATCTGGAAGAGCTGCTGATTAGCATGGATATAGGTCATAAAACTTCTAGATTGCTTATTGATAAGCTCGCAAGTATCAAATTTGAATCAAAAGTTGAACATAACATTATCACACAGCAGTTAATGAGCGAAATAGAAACAATATTAAACCCTGTTGTGCAGCCGCTCATTTTGAATAAAAAACCACACATAATAATGGTATGCGGAGTGAATGGTAATGGAAAAACTACAACTATAGGTAAACTTGCCTATAAATATAAGGAAAAAGGAAAATCCGTTATGCTTGTTGCGTGCGACACATTCAGAGCTGCTGCGAGTGAGCAATTAAATATTTGGGCAGAACGTTCTGATTGCTCTATTGTTACTGGAGAGCACGGTAGCGATTCTGCAAGTGTGGCATATAGAGCTGTAAATCAAGCGATAAAAGATAGCGTTGATGTTGTTTTAATTGATACAGCGGGAAGGCTACAAAACAATGTAAATCTCATGCAAGAGCTGTCAAAAATACATAGAACGATAAAGAAATTGGATGATACTGCTCCTCATGATGTTATTTTAGTTCTTGATGCAACTACTGGCCAAAATGCTTATAGCCAATTAGAGGCCTTTAGTAAAATGGTTGGTGTTACCGGGTTAATTGTAACAAAGCTAGATGGTACTGCCAAAGGTGGAGTAGTGATTGGGCTTGCAGAAGCTTATAAGGTGAAATTACACGCTATAGGAATTGGTGAAAGTATAGAAGACCTGAGGGAATTTACTGGCAAAGAGTTTGCTGAAGCGCTGTTTAAATGTGATTGAAGATCTCTTTAATTTTCTCATATGACCAAGCTTAATTATCATGAGAAGCCGTTTTTAGATGTTATCATTCCAGTACTTCCTATTTGAGTAGCCTTTTCTTGTCATCCCAGTCTGGGATCCAGATTGCAAGTGGGTTGGGTGAGCCGTTAACGTATAAAAATTACTTCCGCATATTTTCAATCTCATTATAATTACAAATAGAGATATTTTAAGAGCTCAAAATCTATCTTTAGTCTGCAGACTTTTTAATCAAACTTATTAAAGAATGTATTCTTCAGTGTATATCTGTCGTATGTGCACTGCATTTTTTTCTAACTCTTTTTTACACAGGAGGATTTTATGTCCAGAATTCCAGATACTTGACCTTTACTTTAGCTAAAAACCAACTGGTACCTATGGTTTTAGAAAGTGTAGGAAATAGAAACGTTTCTGTTTTTTGAGTAATTAAAAACCACTTCAGCTTGTCACTCATGCCTAAAAAGTTATTATATTAATGTAATATTGATACTTGTATACCAACATAAATATATTTTAAAAATTTAAGGAGTATATTATGACAATGTCTACCACAAATTAGTGAGAAATTAGCAGCTAGAGCAAAAAGTCTCTTTGATGAGAGCAAAAAATTATTGCTTATAGCAGAGGAAATATATAATCAAGATCCAATGAATTTTTAATTACAGTAAAAACAGTAAAAAAAGAAGCCAGTGTCACCTACTCAGATGACATTATGGAAGCTGGGATAACATCCTTCCCACAAGCAAAATGTTCATGCAGATAATATTTAACTGTGATTGAAGATCTCTTTTAACTCTTTTATATGACCAAGCTTAATTATCTCAATATCATGAGAAGAATAATTGCCATTTTTAGGCATAATCGCTTTTTTAAATCCTAATTTTTGTGCTTCCCTTAGCCTGAGATCAGCATGCGAAACATTCCTAATTTCTCCTGAAAGTGCAACTTCACCGCAGATTATTGAAGAAGTTGGTAGCGGTAAATTTACTAAACTTGAAATAAGGGAAGCAGCAACAGCAAGATCAGCTGATGGTTCCTGTATTTTGAGTCCTCCTGCAATGTTTAGGTATACTTCTTTATCATGCAAAAACATTTTACAACGAGCACTTAGAACCGCGATTATCATAGCTAATCTATTAATATCCCAACCAACTACTGCTCTTCTTGGAGTTGCCATATTAGTCCTTGCTATTAATGCTTGCACTTCCATTAAGATTGGTCTTGAGCCTTCAACTCCTGCAAATACGGCGCTGCCAACTACTTCTCTATCATGTACGGTCAAGAATAATGATGATGGATTATCAACAGGCATGAGTCCTGCTTTAGACATCTCAAAAACACCAATTTCATTTGCAGGGCCAAATCTATTTTTAATAGTACGTAAAATGCGATATTGATTACTATTTTCACCCTCAAAATATAGTACTGTATCTACCATATGCTCCAGGGTTTTAGGTCCCGCTATTTGTCCATCTTTCGTTATATGGCCAACTATTAAGAGAGAAACACCATATTGCTTTGCAAGAACAGTCAATTCATGAGCGCAGGTACGGACTTGAGTTACAGTTCCTGGTGCTGATGTGACTTTGCTATCATACATAGTTTGTATAGAATCAATTATCAAGAACTTAATACTTTTATTTTTCCTTATTGTTGCTACTACATCAGTTAAAGATACTGTAGATAAAAGCTTAATTTTAGGTTCATTTATCTTAAGACGCTTTGCTCTGAGGCTCACTTGCTCTAAAGATTCCTCGCCAGATACATAAAGACATTCAAAAGAGGAAAGTTGTACAACATTAGCTGCAATCCTAAGCAAAAGAGTAGATTTTCCAATTCCAGGTTCACCACCAATTAAAATGCTAGCACCTTGAACGATACCTCCACCAAAAACTCTATCTAACTCTTCTATTCCTGTTAAAAAACGATCGGGGGTAATAATTTCACTATCTGATAACGCTTTTATTGAAATTGGTGCAGATGTACTTCTCGTTTCTGTTTTTAGTACTATTTCTTCGACAACCGTATCCCAACTGTCACATGCAATACACCTTCCTACCCACCTTCCAGTGCTATGACCGCAGAATTGACATACGTATGCAGTTTTCATAAAAGCCAAAATTATAATTGTAATAAAAATTAGCTAAATAAGTGAAATAAATTTAAATAGAGAAAATTACCAATCACACTTTTTATCTTGTGGTTTTATTTGCAATATTGCTACTAAGCTGACTAATAAGCAAAAAATTACATAAAGCCCAGCAGCAAAGTCTATTTTAGGAAACATTATAGTAAACCCAGTGCATATCATAGGAGTAAATCCACCATGCAGGGCATAAGAAATGTTACGTGATAAACTCACACCACTAAATCTAACATTAGTAGGAAAAAGCTCAGCAGTAACTATCCCTATAGGATTAATACCCCTCTCGATTATAGAAAGAGCCATAACACTCAACATGATTATAAGATAGCTTTTATAGTAATATGCAATAGATAACATAGGACAACATAATACCATTGTTATCACTATAAATAAGATTGCAGTGCGTTCTCTTCCTGTTTTATCAGCTAAAATTCCAAGCACTATTGAAGATATCGGCATTAATATACTGGTTATAATGAGTACAACTTCGTTGACATACGTTGTTACATAAGTTTCAACAGACACTATTTCTTTTGCAATTGTTCTAAGAAATATGGTAAATCCAACAGCAACATTAACAGGTACAGATATTAAAATGGCAAGTATCAGGGCTCTTTTATAGCGTTTTGTAAGCTCTATTATTGGTAAATTAGGTAAATTTCTTTGTTCTCGATTTTTTTCATACACTGGAGTTTCTCCTAGTGTATATATACTATATGCGCTTATTAATCCTAAAATGGCTGAAAAAATAAACGGCAGCCTCCAACCCCAAGCGTTAAAATCAGTGGTTTTTTTACAGATGATCACTGCAACCACAGAGAGCAATATGCCAATGGAGCGACCAAAACTTATTATTCCAAAAAACATTCCTAGTTTTTTCTTATTAGGTAAATGCTCTATGAGATAAACAGAGCTACCTCCTTGCTCAGCGCCAAGTGCAACCCCTTGTATCAGATGGATTGTAAGAAGCAACATAGTAGAGGTTATTCCTATTTTACTATAACTTGGAATAAACGCAACGAGACTAGAAGGAATCGATATTAGCAAGATAGCAATCGTTAACGCCATTCTCCTTCCATACCTATCACCAATGTGACCAAATACAGATGCACCAAGTGGTCTTACCATTGCACCCAGTCCTGCAATTCCAAACAATTGCAATATGCTGTAGTAGATATCTTTTGCATAACAAAATTCTCTACTAATTATATTAACCAGATCAATAAAGAGCATATGGTCATACCATATTGCGATTCTACAGAGTATTGTTGCAATCAATACTCTTGTTTGTTGATTGTACACTTAGTTTAATTTGTAAATGTCTACTTATTTTTATTTTGGCTGCTTTTTAGAACTTTGCAACTCAAGCGTATGGCTTATATGTAAATATTATTAAAATTGGAACTTGCATAACCAGCCAGTCTGGGATCAAATAAAAAAATCTGGTCATCCGCTGGAATGACATGGTGGAATGTCCTTCTTGTCATTCCAGTACTCCTTTTCTTGTCATCCCAGTGCTCCGACACTGGGATCCATTTTTCCATCATCAGAAACGTTGATTACTTTTATACTCGTAAATTTAACTGGATCCCAGTGTCGGAGCACTGGGATGACACCTCTCTTAAATTACTTTAGCTACAAATATCAAGAAATTTACCAAGTAGAAAAAAGACAAAAGAAACCCCCTATTAGCTAGCTCTAATCCTGAAAATTGGCCTGTCTTAAACAGCCCGTTTCAGCTTATATGGTTAAAAAACTGGAAGTTTTGTAAAGAAATAAGATGCACATAGTGCAAAAAATTAAAAATAAGACGACAACTGCGTTATGCTTTTGTCGTTTAATCTCCACAGACGAAGATAAATAGTATAGCGTTATCCTTATGATATGTATAACAATGTTACAAAAAATAATATCATAGAATTCAGTAGAATAATTCCTAGAAAACCCCTACATACTAAAAAAAGCAAAATGCTGTTAAAATGAGCTTAAGAATAAATAGCAAACATCTAACATAACAATTCTATTTGTAAATCAGGTGAGGCTTATCCTATAGAAAGCTTTCGAACTACGCAAGCGTATCTTTTGCCTTTAGTATTTCTTTATTGTTTAAGATAACTGTCTGAGCTCCTCTGCCTTAGCATTATATCTCCACTTTCTGCAAGTTATTCCATTAAGTAGTAAAAATATTAGACTTGCCGCAAAACTAAGAAAAAAAGACCAAAGATAGAGCAGATTGAACTTACAGTAAAAATAGAACAAAAAAAACTCCAACAATAAATTATACAAACTTCATCAGGTTAACTTTAACTTAAGAAAACATAAATCAAATTTTCTTGCTCAAAGACCTTGCTTTTTCTCCAACCTTACTCAAACGTACTCTAGCTTAATGCATAATTTTACCCATAAACAACCTTATCTTTGGTACTTTTATTAGTTACAAGTCATCTAGAAAACCCAGATGCTCTACGAAGCCCACCAATCAATATCAGATCCTGCTCTTGTCCTACAGCATTTAATATAGCGTATAACAAAACCATCGCATCTCCCCCAGTAATACGCTTGCATCCTCCACAAAATTCGTATTCACTTAACTGTCGATTTGCCTCCACCCTTTTTCGTTCAACTTGTTCTGCGGTGTTAGCATACTTCAACTCTATTCCAATTGGATGAGTATCATCATTTTCCGCAGATTTTGATAATACTAGGTCTATTTTCCTTCCTCTCTGTAGCTGGAACTCAATAATTACCTTGGCAGGATTATCGCAACTTTGAAATATCCCACGCAACAAAGCCTGAAATTTAGCTTCATTGTTCACGAGTAGACGGTTTCCATTTAATAACGGAGACAACAGACGAGAAATCTCATTAAATAAAACTTCATACCTAGCCCTGTACTCACCATTAACATTACCATCATTACCAAAATTAGGCTCAGCACTCATCAACTGATCTGCAAGTTGATGTAAATTCCTAACATTACCCATTTGTTCTGAAAACCTTCCCTCGAAATAACCTTCACTATGAGAACGTGAGTAAGCACGTAGTGATTCGAATTTCTTTGCAGAAGCCACTTCCAGATGACCCTGGACATCTACTTCACAAAGTACTTGACGCACCTTAGCATCATCTGTGGCTTGAGGCAGTAACGACAGGTTCAATGCCTTGTCTGGTAAAGTCTGCCACTTTAAACGACGAAAAATGTGAAGCACAACAAAACCAATATTTGATAAAAATAGAGCTAAAGTTAACGCATGGCTTACAATATCTGCTGCATCTCCCCTACCACCTGTACGTTTCATTTTCTCTCCCTGAGAGTGGTTAAATAGATACTTGGTAACCCTTACCTCCCGCCCATCATTTGTTTCTAAGTCCCTCCTTGTAGATAAAACATTTCCAAAAACAAACGATGACGTACAGGAAAAAGTGTTACAATGAGGCGATTGAGTGAACTCTGATGCTATGGGTTGTAAAAAACGTTTTACATTTCCCCTAACTCCATTTCCATGAGGATGTAGTAAACCCGGTATTAAGGAAAGACCACCTTCTGAAAAGGCCTGCACAGAAGTTCGGAGACCAGCACCTCCACGTAATTGAAAATTTAACGCTACACAAACAGCACTTGGTGATGAGGTATGAATAGGCAAAGACAAAACAGAACAACTTTTAGCATAATCTTTAGCTTGCTCTAATCCTTCCTCATCACCAACCTTCAACTCAATTATAATTGGAACCGAATCATTTGTCTGATCAACACCACGAACAAGCAAAACAACATCTGCATAACCTTTTCCTATAAGTAGCTCTGGGTAGAAATCAGCCACAGCTCGGTATCTAAAATTTACTAAAAACCCACACAGAAAACCGTGGTAATCAGACTCTGCACGAAACACTAAGCTATCTTCATGTTCATCATGGATATCAATAACATATTCCAAAATTCTTTTAACATTAGTACGCACTTCTCCTGTATCATCATTTGCCAACTCACTCATCAGGTCTAACAATTCACCTTGTTCTCTGATTGGGTTAATTTCATGAAAAATTGGAGCTCCAGGTTCATCACGTTGAGGAAATCTATCTATTTCATGAATAAACCTACATTCTTCTCCAAACCGAAATATTTTATACTCTTCCCAATCCAGATCCTCATCTTCCTGTAATTCTTGTGGAAGATTCTCTTCTACCTGCTGCTTCTCTTCTGCACTAAACCTTGACCCAGGGCTGTTCTCATTATCAGCAACAGTATAACACCTGACTATTCTTCTATTTTCTTTATTAGTGAGAACAGCAACTTTTAGATTTCCATAATTGTCAAAACGAAAATAGACTCTTTCATCTTCAACTAATATACCTGCATCATGTGCAGTAGAAAACATACCAAAAAAGAATGTAGGAAAAAAGCCAGGCTTATTAGACGAATGCAAAAAAGATGGACAGTTGTTTAAAAAACCTACAAATTGTCTACTAAACTCATCACAACCTCCACTTAATAAAGCCCTAACTAATTCACGATCTTCATTATTACCATGCATAAATACTCCTATTTGTTAACAACTGCAGCAGGCGAAATACTAACATTAGTACCCACTAACGTAGATTGAGGACCTTCAGTGCTAGCAGAGAATAAATTCAAATTTCTCGCTGACTTACACAACTCTTCTATTAAATTGCAGGAGCTAGTTGCATCTATCATCTTAGAATTCCTTGTTTTATCTAAACTATTTGCTATCCTCTCTTTTAATGATTTAAAGCTTTTGTCTGAACAACAATCTTTAGCAAACTTTAAAATACTCAAGACCAAATCAACTTTTTCACCATCGCCAGCACTTTGAGTATCCTTGCTGTTCTCCTGATCTACAATCAAATTTGAAATTGCATTTTCCATTGCAACAAAAGCAATCCTATCTTTAAAAGGATCGACAACATTTATTTTATTTTGGTTAAATACACTAGATTCCCAAAGACTGCTAATAGCTGACCTTGCTTCATTCCTGTTATCCAAGTCATAATCTTTAGAAACTACAACAAATGAAAGCGATGAGAGAAGATGTGCATATCCTCTAGGTGAAAGCATTTTCTCTACTTCAGATCTTGAACATCCCTCGCTCAAGTACTGGATAACATACTTAGTTGTGCAAAGAAAACCGTGCTCTACTAAGTAACTAAGAGGACGATAGATCACACCCCTATCTTTCTTATTCGGTAGCCCAAGTAGTGACTTATGATCTACTTTTGCGCTTATGACTTTACCTAGAAGGGAATTTAAGGTAGAAGCAAGTTTATAGCTAGATTGCAATGGAGATAATTTTGCAATAGCAGAAACTAGCAATTTTTCTCTCTCTTCTTTCACTAATTTTTCTTCAGAACACAGACGATTATAGAAGTGTTCCACTCCCTTACTCCACTTGAAATCTACAGCCTTATTAAATCCATCTTCTGCTTCTATATTTTCTCTAAGGTTACCTGATTCTTGATCAATCCAGAAATTGAAAACAGGATCACGTCTTCCCATGGAACTTAACAATTCAACTCTTGCAAGCTTATCACTGCAAGCTAAATTCCTATCTTCCTCACATGCACCTTTATGAGATAAGTCAGATCTAAAAGACTCTAACGCCTTGTCAAATAATTGCTTAATTTCACTCTCTACACACTCAATACATGCTATTTTATATATAGCAAATGGATTCAACACACCTGATTTAGCTAATTCTCCTACCAATTTAGCAACATCTAGTGTCGCACCTGACCAACAAGATTCATCACGAAACGCATTACATAAGAGGTCCGATTGCTCAACGGTTAGACCCTCTACTGTTACAGGGTGAGCCTTGACCCATTCCTCAATAGCTGAAGTTCTATCACCTTTAACAACATCCTTCAGCTTACTTATTACTTTGCTAGAGATAATCTCTTTATTTTTTTTAGGATCAGAACTGAGACGAGATCTTTTGCTTGGGCCTGCATTACCCTTCAAATCTTCCGTTCCACGTTTAGTTTTACTTTTTGGCATCTAATTACCTCAAAATCAAATATTCAATGAAGGTATTATACAAGCATTAGAATAATATATAAATCGAAAAATTAGTGTGCACCTAAATTTAAGCAGTAATTATAGACCTGCTGCAAAAGAGGAGATATTAAAGAGAGATGTAGCAAGAGGGAATGAGCTTAAATTATCAAATCAACGTTATTCTACTTTACCTCACTAGCATTTTCCTTACCTTGAGCCTTACTATTACTCACAAATACAAACGTTCGTTACATAGCTCTTAATATGTCTACAGAGACGAAATTTCCCGAATTATTTATAATGGACCCTTACGATCACATTCTGGGGACGTACATCAGAAAACTTTTATATTATTAGTTTTGTAGTAAAATTATATGAGTACATCGTATCTATTAAATCAAAAGCTTTATGGATTACAGATTGAGAGCTTATTTGTTTGGGGTTATCTGGTTTATACTTAGCTTACTTAGTAGTGTAGCTAATGATACTATATCAAAATATCTAAGTTTACATCTTCAGAGTTTTGAAATAACTTTTTTCCGCTTTCTGTTTACCACTATTACCCTTGTACCTTTTATGTTTTACTATGGAATAGAAGCTTTTAAAACAAGTCAAATATCTATTCAAATAACTAGAGGTGCACTTTTGTTTTGTGGAATGGTCTTATGGACCTATGGATTGACTACTTTCCCCATAGTAACTGCAACGATTATAAGTTTTTCTATACCATTATTTGTTATACTTCTTGCAATCCCTTTACTAAAGGAAAATATAATTTGGCAAAGATGGATAGTAACTATTATTGGTTTTGTTGGTATTGCTATTGCTACCAAAGCTCATAGTGAAGATTTTAATCCTAAAATTCTTATTTTTATTGTATCTGCATTGATCTTTGCTATATTAGATATACTTAATAAGAAACTTGTAATAAAAGAGTCAGTAATAAGTATGTTATTTTATTCAACTCTAACGACAACTATTTTTTCTACTCCACCTTTGTTATTTTATTGGCATATGCCTTCCTTGTCAGAATTAATATTACTGCTGATTTTAGGAATAAGTTCAAACCTAATTCTGTTCTTCATGTTAAAAGCTTTTGCTCTTACTGATGCTACTGCACTTGCACCGTATAGATACATAGAGCTAATAATTTCTGCAATAGTAACATACGTTATATTTAATGAATTACCTGATAAAAGTGCTTTATATGGTACTTTGATATTAATACCATCAACCTTATTTATAGCTTATTCGGAAGGTAAGGCAATTAAGAAAAATAATGTAACAACAAAAGTTTATAATTGTTAATGGTATTTATTTTAGATGCTAAGCTATATTTTTAAGGTGATAATAAAATGCACATAACTATTATAGGAGTAGGGTATGTAGGATTAGTATCTGGTACAATGTTATCTGAGCAGGGCCATAAAGTTGATTGCATTGACATAAATACTGAGAAGATTGAACTTTTGAAATCAGGGAAAATTCCTCTATATGAACCTGGATTAGCAGATTATTTAGAGAATAATATAAAGTCACAAAGGATAAGATTTTTCGATTCGTATTTTCAAATAAATCCCAATACAGAAGTAGTATTTATAACTGTAGATACTCCATCAGACTCCCTAGGAAATGCAAATTTACAGAATGTATATAATGCAGTAAGTGAAGTTTCTGAGAGAGTTAATCAAGATTGCTTAATAGTGATAAAGTCAACTGTTCCTCCTGGTACTGCAGAAAATATATATAATTATTTATCTAATAAGGGCTATAACTTTGATTTGGGGGTTAATCCAGAGTTTCTCAAGCAAGGCTCTGCAGTATCAGATTTTTTATACCCAGATAGGATAATAATAGGAGTAAAAACTAAGCTAGCTAGAGCAAAACTAGAAGTTATATATAGATCATTTATAGATAAGAATATTCCGTTAATAGTCACTGATACAGTTACTGCTGAAATGATTAAATATGCTTCTAATGCTTTTCTAGCAACAAAGGTTGCTTTTATCAATGAGATGGCAGGTTTATGTGAGCTATTAGGAGCAGACATTGACCTTTTAGCTAACAGTATGGGAATGGACCATAGAATAGGTAAGGAATTTCTCAAAGCTGGTCCAGGATGGCTTTGTTGCATAGCTAGTGTTGGTTGAGGTTATTGTAAGGAGAAAAGCTTATGGTTACTAACGCATTTTGTTGTAAAATAGGCATTTTTCAAACAAGTATAACTTATGCCACAAAAAATGAGAGTAAGTAACCAAAGAGAATATAATGAGTTTCTAAAAAAAAGAGGAAATGTTTTTCATTTTGTTAATCAAGCCATAGAAAATTGGTATGAAAATAGTCCAAAAGTTGCAGGTGGCAATAACACTTATAGTGATAAAGTTGTAATTTTAATACACATAATAGTTCATCTTTTTAGAATTGGCTTGAGACAAGCTGTAGGTTTTGTAAAAGGTTATATGGTACAAATAGGCAAAAAACTTAAGATTATCAGCTATACACAAGCTTCCAGAAGATTTAAAAAGCTTAATTTGAAGATTGATGACCATAGAAGCAATAAAGATGATCTGGAAAATGTTGAAATTGCCGTAGATAGCACTAGAGTTAGTATCTACAATAATAACGGTGGGCATAGTAAGCTTAATATTCGAAAAAGAAAATACAGTGGTTATGGTCAAGTAAGAAAATTACATGTTATTTTAAACATAAATGATAAGAAAGCAATAAGCATGAACTACACTAGTGGTGTTGCTGTAGACTATTTGCCGGTCTGCGATATGTTAGAAGAAGTCAGTGATAAATATAACATTTGTTCTATTCGAGCAGATGCGGCTTATGATATAAAAAGTGTGTATAAAGAATGCAGAAAATACAATATTGTGCCTATTATTCGCCCTAGGAAGGATACTAAAATTTGTTTAGCTGACTACTTATCAGAAAGAAACAAGTATATTAGTAGAATTAGGTCATATGAGAATTATGAAGATGGTATTAATGAATGGAAGAAAAAAGTTAAGTATGGAGCACGGTCTTATATTGAAGTCTTTTTCTATAGGTTGAAGCAAATATTTGGGTTTGGCTTGAAAAATAAATCAGAGGTAAATCGTGAAAAAGAGCTGTTAATTAAGTGCTACTTACTGAACAAATTTACTGATATTGGTATGGCTAAATTTAAATTAGCTGCGTAAGTTCATTGTGATTTACATGCCTATCAGTGCTATGCAACAAAGCCACACCGATTTTGGAACCTGGACAAACTGTTATCCTTGATAATGCTACTTTTCATAAGTCTAATAAGATTTGCTAAAGGAGTTGGTGCAGAAATTTTATATCTTCCTCCATATTCTCCAGATTTTAACAAAATTGAACATTATTGGTTTGCTATAAAAAACAGAACCAGGAAAAACATTCCTTTATTCAAATCTTTTCGTCATGCTGTCGATTCTTCTTTCTTATGACCTTTTTGGACTATTATGGGAAGGGCTATACTTCCTCCATTTGGGTTAAGAGATTGTGCGTGAGGGTTGCTCTTGAAGTTGCCTTGCAAGGAAAAAGTCTTTTTCCTCCCGATCTTGGAGTTGCTTTGCAAGCAAGAAATCCTATTGTTCTTGTGTTTGTTTTGCTAAGACTTTATTCTTATTAAGCAGTGGTTAAAATGAGCATGGCTTTTATTATAGAATGCCCCCCCTATAGAAGTATATAGACTATGAAGACTTATCTTACAGGTTGTGGTACTTGTTGTTGATAAAATGTTTTTTCTACACGTGCTTCTTCCACACTGCACCTTCTTGATAAGACTGGCTCCTCAAGGCATTTTATACGTTGCTGTACATCATTAATGCACTGCCCTATAACATCACCAATTTTTCCATCAGCATTTTTTGCCAATAACTCATCAAACTCCCTCTCAATCTCTACTCTCTCAGAGATATCCTTTAAAAGATCACAATATTCCAAAATTTCATCTATCTGAAGTTGTTTTGCTAATAGAAAGTCTTCTTGCTCCTGCTGCTGTTTTATTAACTCTTGAGTTACAATTTTAGCCCTAGAGTAATGATTTCCTTCAAGATATATTGTTTCTCTCTCTTTACTACCCCATAACTCGTCATTTAATTTATAACTCTCACGATTAAACATCTGATTTAGTTGATCATTGTTTATCATTTCAGGATTTGGTTCAAACTTTTGTTGTTTCTCTCTGCCGCTAACTTTACAATGGACATTAATTTCAATGTTAGCTAAAGAAGCTAATAATTGAATTTCTTCAATAAAAGGAAAATAACTTTTACTTTCTATTGCTTCTAGATAGGATTGATAGAGTTCAGGTTTGTCAAGAAATGAGCGTGTAATAAAATCACTTTTATATTCGGCATTATAGTCACTCTCACCAATGCCATCAAGAGCCTCTGCATATTCACTTAGATTAAGCACAGCTTGATTATGCGATATATTAAATTTGCTAACAGCTCTACCTACTAACCTCTTCACATTACCTTCAGCATTTTCAATTTTCCTATTTGTTTGCTTAACCAGACCCTTTATTTTATCAGACTTGCCAGTTAAATCCCCTGGCTTATTAAAAAACATATTAAAAACCTTTTCTAGCTGATCCTTTAAAGGAGCTGGCATACTTAGATCATCTAAAGACGTAAATCGACTTAAAAATTTGTTCCATTCCATTCTCATATCTTGCGCTCTTTCAGCTTTATATGTACCAGAACTGTTATCACCAAACACTGCATGAAAAAAGCAATTGCCATCACCTGCAGTATCATATTTAACTACTTGGTTATTAGAAGGTTCTTTTTCTACATTACTCTCTGAAGTCTTGCGTCCTTTAGCATTTTCAATACTGTCAAAACCATTTGGTAATTTCCGTTTTCTAAGCCCAACCATAATTTCTACCTTAATTCAAGCTATATGTTATTATATTAACTAACTTATTAATAAGTAACTAATTAGGTATAGCAAAAATTTTTTAATTATGCAATAATTAGGGCTTTAAATAGCAAATATGAGCTTTAACTGTGGTATAGTTGGGTTACCAAATATAGGAAAATCAACTTTATTTAATGCACTTACAGAGTCAAGTGCAGCTGAAGCTGCAAATTATCCTTTTTGCACAATCGAGCCAAATGTTGGCAAAGTGCCAATACGAGATCAGCGTTTGAAACAAATTGCCTCGATTGCTCACTCGGGGAAAATAATCTACAATCAACTGGAAGTTGTCGATATTGCCGGCTTGGTTAAGGGTGCGAGCAAGGGTGAAGGACTAGGAAATAAATTTTTGAGTCATATCAGAGAAGTTGATGCCATTGTTCATCTGCTCAGGTGCTTTACGGATGACGATATCAGCCATGTAAACAGTAAAATAGATCCAATATCAGATGCTGAAATAGTGGAAATGGAGTTAATTCTAGCTGATATTGATAGCATAGAAAAAAGGCTTCCTCAATTGGAAAAGAAAGCAAAGCAAGGTGATAAAGAGCTAAAGAGACAACTTGAATTAATGCAAGAGGTATTAGCTACTTTAAAATTAGGTAAACCGGCAAGAAGCTTGGAGAATATCGATGAAGATGAGATGAAGTTGCTTCAATTGCTAACAACAAAGCCTGTTATGTATGTATGCAATGTTGAAGATACGAATATCATAACTGGTAATGAACTATCTAAAAGGGTGGAAAAAATGGCGGAAGAAAATAAAAGCAAATTTTATTGTATTTCAGCGAAACTTGAAGCAGATATTGCAAATCTTGATAGTGAAGAGGAAAAACAGAATTTTTTATCAGAATTTGGCTTACAAGAATCAGGACTTGATGGAGTAGCACGTATTATGTATGAAGTGCTAAGTATGATAACTTTTTTTACTGTGGGCCCCAAAGAAGCACGTGCATGGCCAATAAAGATAGGATCAACAGCTGACAAAGCAGCAGGTGTAATTCACACTGATTTTGAAAAGGGCTTTATAAAAGCAGAAACCATAAGCTTTGAAGACTATATAAAATATGGAAGCGAATTAGCTTGCAAAGATGCAGGGAAAATTCGCTTCGAAGGCAGAGATTATATCGTGCAAGATGGCGATATAATGCACTTTAGGTTTAATGTCTAATTAGTCTAGCACCTTCCTGATGCAGCCCGTGAATTTTTATATTCTCTTCTCTCTTCTTCCTCTATCTCCTCTTCAGATAAAGGAGAGAAAGAGAACTGCCCTATCTCCAGATTATCAAGTTTAGTTCCAGGAGTTTCATCACATCTCTTTATTATCTCTTCCTGTGATTGTACATCTTGCTCCAGATATCCTTCTAAAAATTCATGTAAAGCTTTACCTTCTATAAGCACATCTTCGCTTTGCTCAGCTAATTTCAAAATTTCGTCTAGTTCAACATCTTTACCATTAATATTGGCTTTGTTGCATAGCTAGTGTTGGTTGAGGTTATTGTAAGGAGAAAAGCTTATGGTTACTAACGCATTTTGTTGTAAAATAGGCATTTTTCAAACAAGTATAACTTATGCCACAAAAAATGAGAGTAAGTAACCAAAGAGAATATAATGAGTTTCTAAAAAAAAGAGGAAATGTTTTTCATTTTGTTAATCAAGCCATAGAAAATTGGTATGAAAATAGTTCAAAAGTTGCAGGTGGCAATAACACTTATAGTGATAAAGTTGTAATTTTAATACACATAATAGTTCATCTTTTTAGAATTGGCTTGAGACAAGCTGTAGGTTTTGTAAAAGGTTATATGGTACAAATAGGCAAAAAACTTAAGATTATCAGCTATACACAAGCTTCCAGAAGATTTAAAAAGCTTAATTTGAAGATTGATGACCATAGAAGCAATAAAGATGATCTGGAAAATGTTGAAATTGCCGTAGATAGCACTAGAGTTAGTATCTACAATAATAACGGTGGGCATAGTAAGCTTAATATTCGAAAAAGAAAATACAGTGGTTATGGTCAAGTAAGAAAATTACATGTTATTTTAAACATAAATGATAAGAAAGCAATAAGCATGAACTACACTAGTGGTGTTGCTGTAGACTATTTGCCGGTCTGCGATATGTTAGAAGAAGTCAGTGATAAATATAACATTTGTTCTATTCGAGCAGATGCGGCTTATGATATAAAAAGTGTGTATAAAGAATGCAGAAAATACAATATTGTGCCTATTATTCGCCCTAGGAAGGATACTAAAATTTGTTTAGCTGACTACTTATCAGAAAGAAACAAGTATATTAGTAGAATTAGGTCATATGAGAATTATGAAGATGGTATTAATGAATGGAAGAAAAAAGTTAAGTATGGAGCACGGTCTTATATTGAAGTCTTTTTCTATAGGTTGAAGCAAATATTTGGGTTTGGCTTGAAAAATAAATCAGAGGTAAATCGTGAAAAAGAGCTGTTAATTAAGTGCTACTTACTGAACAAATTTACTGATATTGGTATGGCTAAATTTAAATTAGCTGCGTAAGTTCATTGTGATTTACATGCCTATCAGTGCTATGCAACAAAGCCATTAATAGTTGCCTGACCAATCTCAATTTCACTAGGATTTACATTTAAACTAATAAAGCAGTTAACAGAATTACCTTTCTCATCTTCTGCACTCCACCTAATTTTCATATCGCATGTTGCATCTTTTGCAAAGCGGTAATTTCTTTTTCCATTATCATTCTTCTCAACCGTTGCTATTCTTTTATCGTTACTGTATATTTCTACTATCTTTACCTCATTTTTATTTCTTTCCATCCCTTCAATTTTGTCAGTGAAAAGACGGCTGATTTCTAAGCTACACCCAGGCTTAGAAATATTAATACTAAGATGATCATAATGATTAAGAGAACGTTTTGCATATGCGCATGGCACATAACATCCATCAAAAAAGGCATGCACTATCAGTTTTGAGAAATTCCTGTCCGTTACTCATCCCTTCTTCGACTCGAAGAAGATATCTACCCAACCTCTTTTTAAAATTCTTTCGCTTGTCTTCAGGAATAGACTTTTCATTCAATATACTTATTATTTCTTTTTGCTTACTTAATACTACATAATTAAAAAGGAAAATGTTCTTATTCCATCGATAATAATTCGCTATTTTGTCAAATGGATCTGCAGGCCAGCCTTTATTATAATTTACGTTATCCTTATCATCTTTACACAAATTATCCTTAAGGCCAAAATTCAATTTTCTAAAATCTGATAATACTTCTTCTACCCTATCTTCAAAAAATTGAAGTTTATTTTGAAATTCTTTCCCATAATTCATTTTCTCATTTATTTTAAGAAGATATTCACTAAATTTCTTCCTAAAATTTTCTTGATCTTTGTGGGCAAGCCTCTGATCTAATATATCTGTTATGTATTTTCGCTTATTCAATATTACGTAGTTAAAAAGGTCACTTTTTTTCCTCCTTTCATAATCTTCTGCTATTTCGTTAAAACACTCATTACTGTTCTTAAAATCCAATTTTTCGAAGTCTTGGAGCACGTTTTTTACATCATCCTCACTAAATTGAAGATTTGTTTGGGGAGACACGTCAGTTCTACTTTGATCATCAAGTTGAGGATTTTTTTTAGTAGATTGGACTAATAAACTTTCTGTGCTGTTAGAGAAAGAATGATTATTTTCTTCAGATTGAGAACTTTTCTTTTTAGACGTATTAGTAAAAAAATTAGTTAGTGAACTAAACATTAAGCACCTCTTAGTATTACTATTTAACTATAACTTAATGCCAAATGTTGTAAAGCTAAAATTAATATGTAAATTCATTTTTTTAAGACAATTATAAGTATCTTCCTTCTATAAAAATTTTATAATCAGCATATGACAAATGTTTAAGATATTGATTTTGTTTGTATTTTTATTACTTTACCAGGCAATATTATTAATGAATTAGTCAGACAAATATCTTGGCCAAACTTTACTCCATCCACAAACTCTCCATTTGTTACTCCAGTTGCAATGAACACTGATTTACTTCTTGCCATGTCTTTCACGGTGTAGATTTTTTCTGGGTCAGTGATATTCAAATTTTTTGCTCTTTCTTTTAATTGATCCGTGTCAAATATTAATCTTCCTTCTATCTGCCCACCGATTGAGCTTAGCGCTGATGCTGCAAGCACTCCTTCTGGAGCTCCTCCTGTGCCGATATACATATCGTGATTGCCATTTATTAGCGAAACTATGGCTGCAACATCACCATCATCTATTAATTTCACTTTTGCTCCTAGCTTCCTAATTTTTGCTATTAATTCATCATGTCTTTCACGTTTAAGTACAGTTACTATAAGATCACTTGCTTTACATCCTTTTGCCTTGGCTAAATTGTCCAGATTCTTCTCAATCCTATTTTTTAGTGAGACTACACCCTCTGGGAGATTTTTTCCCACTGCTATCTTTTCCATATAAACATCAGGTGCATGTAAAAAATTACCTTTTTTTGTTGCAGCAAGAACAGACATTGCCCCTTGTTTATAATGAGCGCAAATCGTAGTGCCTTCAAGTGGATCAACAGCGATGTCAATCTCAGGGCCACTTCCTGTGCCAACTTTTTCTCCGATATATAGCATCGGTGCTTCGTCCCTCTCCCCTTCCCCAATCACAATTGTACCATTTATTTCCATTGAGTTTAGCACCGTACGCATTGCATCAACTGCAACCTGATCGGCCTTTTTTTCATTACCAAGGCCTGCCAATTTATATGCAGCAAGTGCTGCAGCTTCGGTTACTTTCACTAACTTATAGGCTAAATCTTCTATCATTTGCTCGAGAATCATAAATCAATATATATCATGCCATTTGATACTGCAAGATTACTTGACTGAATAATGAAAAAGTTGATATAATAAGCGTATAGCAATAATAGTAAGATTTGAATATGATCGGTAATTTAACTTATGAAGATGTAAAGAAATTTGTAACTGATAATCCTAATATAGCTGCTCAGGAATTTGGTGAGAAGCTAAAACAAAGTGGGCCAACAGATGCAAAGATTTGTGATTTGTTTATGGATATTCTCCGCTCAGGGAAAAGCAGTATTTTAAATGATTATGATACATTTCTAAAAATTGTTGAATTGCTCGCAAAGTCAAATATTAAAATTGATATTGGAGATACTACTTCTAAAACTGTATTAGATTACGCTGTGTCAGGTGAAAAACCTAACGTTATAAAGATATTTTTGGATAGCGATAAATTTGATCAAGAAAGAAAATCGAATGCTTTGTTGACCGCCGTTAATGAAGGTAAAGTTCAAGAGTTTGAGATATTTTTAGATTACATAGATCATACGAAAATACTAGAGGTTCTTAACACAGCTCCTCACAATGAGAGCACTGAAGTTATGAAGATACTCTTGAATAACAAAAGATTTACTGGAGAAGAGAAAGTTCAGGCTTTGAGTAATGCCTCTGTAGATGGCGACCTACCAAAAGTTAAGTTACTTTTAAAGTACATGACAGGTATACCAGAAGATGGTATAAGAAATCTTCTAAAAATAATTGAAGAAGGGAAATTATCACTGGCTTTGTTGCATAGCACTGATAGGCATGTAAATCACAATGAACTTACGCAGCTAATTTAAATTTAGCCATACCAATATCAGTAAATTTGTTCAGTAAGTAGCACTTAATTAACAGCTCTTTTTCACGATTTACCTCTGATTTATTTTTCAAGCCAAACCCAAATATTTGCTTCAACCTATAGAAAAAGACTTCAATATAAGACCGTGCTCCATACTTAACTTTTTTCTTCCATTCATTAATACCATCTTCATAATTCTCATATGACCTAATTCTACTAATATACTTGTTTCTTTCTGATAAGTAGTCAGCTAAACAAATTTTAGTATCCTTCCTAGGGCGAATAATAGGCACAATATTGTATTTTCTGCATTCTTTATACACACTTTTTATATCATAAGCCGCATCTGCTCGAATAGAACAAATGTTATATTTATCACTGACTTCTTCTAACATATCGCAGACCGGCAAATAGTCTACAGCAACACCACTAGTGTAGTTCATGCTTATTGCTTTCTTATCATTTATGTTTAAAATAACATGTAATTTTCTTACTTGACCATAACCACTGTATTTTCTTTTTCGAATATTAAGCTTACTATGCCCACCGTTATTATTGTAGATACTAACTCTAGTGCTATCTACGGCAATTTCAACATTTTCCAGATCATCTTTATTGCTTCTATGGTCATCAATCTTCAAATTAAGCTTTTTAAATCTTCTGGAAGCTTGTGTATAGCTGATAATCTTAAGTTTTTTGCCTATTTGTACCATATAACCTTTTACAAAACCTACAGCTTGTCTCAAGCCAATTCTAAAAAGATGAACTATTATGTGTATTAAAATTACAACTTTATCACTATAAGTGTTATTGCCACCTGCAACTTTTGAACTATTTTCATACCAATTTTCTATGGCTTGATTAACAAAATGAAAAACATTTCCTCTTTTTTTTAGAAACTCATTATATTCTCTTTGGTTACTTACTCTCATTTTTTGTGGCATAAGTTATACTTGTTTGAAAAATGCCTATTTTACAACAAAATGCGTTAGTAACCATAAGCTTTTCTCCTTACAATAACCTCAACCAACACTAGCTATGCAACAAAGCCATTATCACTCAGAGAACAACTTCAAATAGATTCTGAGTTTAAAGTCGACTTCAGCAATTCTGATCACAATAAATATCTCTCAAGCTGTGTAATAATTGCACTGCTTAGATCAGCAACAAACAAAAAAGAGAAGCAAAACACACCTGATGGAGCGGAGTCCAATGTCAGTAATACAAGCACTGGTCTCACGCTAAATAATGATGACATTAGGAATCTGTGTCTTGATATAGATAGGGTTACAAAACAGGATAGCACAGTTACTAGTTTTGAAGATTTGCAAAAAAGGTTAAGAAGGAAGGGAATTAATCTTCAGAGCAAATGTGAAAAAAATGCTGTACTAGAATATGCAATTAAAGATCAAAATTTGAACGTTATAAAATTTCTCTTACAAAATGGAATGACCATCATCAATGCAATCGGTCAAGAAGGAAGGTATTACGTTAGCAAAATTGAAGGAGAAAAATCTATATTATGCTTTGTTGTCTCTTACACTGATGATGACAATGCTGAGATTCTGAGCACGTTACTGCAAAGTGTTAATGCAGAGCAATCAAAACTAGATCCTGAAAGTGAATTGTACAGATTATATCAACAGTTAAAGGATGATGCATTCTGCACTGCTTCTTCAAAAAAGAATTCTGTGGCAGCAACAGCACTGATACAAAATGATCGAGAAATAATTGTGCCGCATGGATCAGCAACAAATAAGGAACAAGAAACATTCCACATAGAAACAAATAGTGTATCCAATAGTAATAGAAATGTTATTAGTAGACCTGTAGCAACAGCGCCTCCAGTTAGTACTAATGGTAATAATAACAAAAATGAAGCACCTGTATCAACAAGGACTGGCCCAACTGTCACACCAAATAATGATAAGAAAGCTAACGGCTTTGTAGAGGCTCAATTTTCTCCACCACATGAAAAAGAAACTCAATACAAAAAAAGTAAGGAGAGTTTTTACACCTCATTAAGAAGTGATGTTGTTGGAGTTGTTATTGCAGGATTGTTTGTTGCTGCTGCTGTGACGGTTCCATCTTTAGCTGGTGCATTAGTTTGCAGTGTCCTAGCTATTTTAGTTGTAATGGTAACTGGATTACATGTAAAAAATTTTACACTTCCAAGTTACAGCGAAATGAGAGAAAATAAGGTTGAACCTGTAAATTCAAGTTTGAGAAACCATGCAATCTAGCTCCTAGAATCACTTTTCAAACCAATTATAATTTCTTGATTGTTAAACCACTTTATCAAAATTAAGTGGGACTAGTGCGATTCGAACGCACGGCCTTCGGATTAGGAATCCAACGCTCTATCCTACTGAGCTATAGTCCCATGTCTTCTGCTATTTATGCAAAATTATAGCAAAAAGTCTCGCATTTTTCTAGGCACCCTGTACAATTAATTCACAATAATAAAAAATATTTCTGTATTTCTTGAATGTAATACTGTTATATTTAATAATACGATTCCAATTGAAAGATTAATGCTAGTTAACAATATTAGTTACTTTTATAGTAATCAAGATGGCTTTGCTTTAAGCAACATCAACATTCAAGTGAAGAAAGGAAGTGTTGCCTGTTTACTAGGTCATTCTGGCTGTGGCAAGTCAACAATTCTAAAATTAATCGCAGGAATAGAAAATCCAAAATCTGGAACCATTGTTATAAATGATAAATTAGTTGCAAGTAACAAAGTGTCAATTGCTATAGAGCGTAGAAATATCGGATTGATTTTTCAGCATTCTGCATTATTTCCTCATAAAACAGTAATAGAAAATATAACTTTTGCTATTTGCAGTACTTCTAAGAAAGAAAAATACCTTACTGCATTGGAAATCTTAAAGCTATTTAATATAGAAAAATATGAAAACATGTACCCTCATGCTTTATCAGGAGGACAGCAACAATTAGTTGCAATAGCAAGAGTAATGGCGCAAAATCCTGATGTTGTTTTGCTCGATGAACCATTTTCTAATTTAGATATACTGCTCAAATATCGAATAAGGCACCATATATTGTCACTTTTTAGAAGCAAAAATATTCCTGTACTCATGGTAACTCATGATCCGCAAGAAGCGTTGAAAGTTGCAGATTTTATTTACGTGATGAAAAATGGTAAAATTATTCAATCAGGAGTTCCTAGCTACATATACCACAGACCTAAAGATGATACGTTAGCAAAATTTTTTAGTGAGCTTCCTTTTACTCTACAGCTAAACTAAACTTAATGTTAGGCTAAAACTATTATAAGATAATTAAAAACTCTTGATTTATAATTCAATAAAAGTGATATAATTTATGTATCACTTGGCTTCAGTCAAGTTTTAATACCTAAAAGTTAATATTTTCAACGGAGGTACAAATGAGTTTAGGTCCATGGCAGCTGTTTCTAGTCTTAATAATAATCTTAGTTCTGTTTGGTGCAGGTAGGTTACCACAAGTTATGGGTGATTTAGGCAAAGGCATTAAAAACCTTAAACAAGAACTTAAGGATTCAGAGAAACTATCATCTAATGAACCAGATCGTTAGCTTCCTTATGTTTCGTGACACGCACTAAAGTGCGTGTCATTTGTTTAAACAAGGCTAAAGAATTGAAGAGGTATGATTGAAGTACAGTAATAATTATGTTAGTTAGAATGTTATTAAAGGTTAATCGTGGAAGAAAGTGAGAAATTGACTAAAGATAAAAAATTGGCCTCTGATATTCTAAAAGAGGTTGCAGATACCAATAACAACGATAGTGATAAAGTAACATTGTTCGACATCAAAACAGCTTTACATGAGCGTGGTTTTGGTATTTTAATAATCATCTTCTCTTTACCGCTATCAGTACCTATACCTGTTCCACCTGGCTATACAACCATTCTTTCTATACCTTTAATCTTATTTTCACTTCAGCTTCTATTTGGGTTTGATTCTCCTTGGATTGTATATTAAATCAAAGCCGCAAGGCTATAATGAGCAAGGAGTGATACTGTCAATTGGATTGATTGATAGAAATCGTAGGCATCTCAGTACACTCCTTGCTTTAAAAAATGGAGTACGAACGGTAGGGGGATCAAAAAGATCGAATCACAATCCTGTACAACATTTACATTATTATTTGATTATATTTATAGGTACAAAAATGGCTAGAACAGTTTTCATTGGTATTGATGTTTCAAAAGAAACACTTGATATCTCAATTAACAATAAACATCAGCGTATAGAAAATGTAGAAAGAGCTATATCTGAGTTTATAAAGTCAAAAATAGTTAACGTATTTGTTAGGTTATGTGTAGTAGAATCAACAGGTGGTTATGAAAAACTTGTCATAAAGTTGTTACGGGAATATAACATAGCTGTTCACAGAGCTCACCCAAATCGGGTATATGCATTTGCAAAAGCCTGCAACCACTTTGCAAAAACAGATAAATTAGATGCAAAATTACTAGAAAAATATGCTGAATTTATCACAAAAAATGACGAAGTAATAGAATACATAGTTTCACAAAAGCAAGAAGAACTAAAAGAGCTAAGAGCAATTGAGCGCAATCTAAACGATGAAGTTCACGCAAATAAGTGTCGTTTGCATAAGGTTACAGGAAAAGCCAGGGAATATATAGAAAAACAGATAGAATTTGCAAAAAAACAATTAGAGCAAGTTAGGCAAGACATAGAAGATATAATAAACTCTGATCCAGAATGGCTTTGTTGCATAGCACTGATAGGCATGTAAATCACAATGAACTTACGCAGCTAATTTAAATTTAGCCATACCAATATCAGTAAATTTGTTCAGTAAGTAGCACTTAATTAACAGCTCTTTTTCACGATTTACCTCTGATTTATTTTTCAAGCCAAACCCAAATATTTGCTTCAACCTATAGAAAAAGACTTCAATATAAGACCGTGCTCCATACTTAACTTTTTTCTTCCATTCATTAATACCATCTTCATAATTCTCATATGACCTAATTCTACTAATATACTTGTTTCTTTCTGATAAGTAGTCAGCTAAACAAATTTTAGTATCCTTCCTAGGGCGAATAATAGGCACAATATTGTATTTTCTGCATTCTTTATACACACTTTTTATATCATAAGCCGCATCTGCTCGAATAGAACAAATGTTATATTTATCACTGACTTCTTCTAACATATCGCAGACCGGCAAATAGTCTACAGCAACACCACTAGTGTAGTTCATGCTTATTGCTTTCTTATCATTTATGTTTAAAATAACATGTAATTTTCTTACTTGACCATAACCACTGTATTTTCTTTTTCGAATATTAAGCTTACTATGCCCACCGTTATTATTGTAGATACTAACTCTAGTGCTATCTACGGCAATTTCAACATTTTCCAGATCATCTTTATTGCTTCTATGGTCATCAATCTTCAAATTAAGCTTTTTAAATCTTCTGGAAGCTTGTGTATAGCTGATAATCTTAAGTTTTTTGCCTATTTGTACCATATAACCTTTTACAAAACCTACAGCTTGTCTCAAGCCAATTCTAAAAAGATGAACTATTATGTGTATTAAAATTACAACTTTATCACTATAAGTGTTATTGCCACCTGCAACTTTTGAACTATTTTCATACCAATTTTCTATGGCTTGATTAACAAAATGAAAAACATTTCCTCTTTTTTTTAGAAACTCATTATATTCTCTTTGGTTACTTACTCTCATTTTTTGTGGCATAAGTTATACTTGTTTGAAAAATGCCTATTTTACAACAAAATGCGTTAGTAACCATAAGCTTTTCTCCTTACAATAACCTCAACCAACACTAGCTATGCAACAAAGCCTTCCTGATTTGAAGGAAAAAAGCAAACTGCTAACTAGCTATAAAGGTGTTGGACGGAAAACCGCAAGTATCCTACTCATAGAGGTACCTGAACTTGGCAGGTTAGATAATAAGGAAATAGCTTGTCTAGTTGGAGTTGCACCAAAAACTAGTGAAAGCGGAAGGAAAGTAAGCAAGGCCCAAGTCATAGGTGGCAGATTTTATGCTCGAAAAGCATTATACATGTCTGCTGTGGTTGCAATGCGTCATAATAAAAAAATGAAAGTATTTTACCAGCGTTTAGTTGACTCCGGCAAAGCCGCTAAAGTTGCTTTAGTTGCTGTAATGAGAAAAATCATCATTTGTTTAAATGCTATGATAAAAAACAATAATTTTTATCTTGATGTTTAAGACGGTAGATGCCTAATTGGCTAGAAAGGAAATCTTTTCAACGTTCAACACTAGCTCTCGTGGTAGAGAAAACTTCACCTATATTAAAAAAAATAGAAAAGTTCATGAAACCAAGAATGTCTTTTATTTTTCTTGGTCCGGGTGAAAAGATTCTAGCTTTTATGATGTTGCTTTGTGCAATAATAGCTCTTCCATTACCTTTTACTCACTTCCTTCCTGCAATTGGTATAACTCTTATTTCACTCGGCATTATGGGTAAAGATGGATTTTTATCTACGTTAGGAGTGTTAGTTTCATTCTGTGCGTTATTGGTTACCCTTATTGTAATAGTTAAAGGACCAAAACTTATAGCCGGAACACTTCCTCTTCTTAAAAGCCTTATAACTTAAAAGCTTTACAACACTTTAATAAAAGAATGAAGTACAGCATGAAATGAATAATCGATATTGAAATATAGCAATAACTATGTTAGTTAGAAGTTATATTGTTATTAAAGGGTAACTGTGGAAAAAAGTGTGAAATTGACTGAAGATAAAAAATTGGCCTCTGATATTCTAAAAGAGGTTGCAGATACTAATAATAACGATACTGATAAAGTAACATTATTTGATATTAAAATAGCTTTACATGAGCGTGGTTTTGGTATTTTAATAATCATCTTCTCTTTACCGCTATCAGTACCTATACCTGTTCCACCTGGCTATACAACCATTCTTTCTATACCTTTAATCTTATTTTCACTGCAGCTTCTATTTGGGTTTGATTCTCCTTGGATGCCTAATTGGCTAGAAAGGAAATCTTTTCAACGTTCAACACTAGCTCTCGTGGTAGAGAAAACTTCACCTACATTAAAAAAAATAGAAAAGTTCATGAAACCAAGAATGTCTTTCATTTTTCGTGGTCCTGGTGAAAATATTTTAGCATTTATAATGCTGCTTTGTGCATTATCGATAGCAATCCCACTTCCTTTAACTAACTTCATTCCTGCAATTGGTACAACTCTCATTTCACTGGGTATCATGAGCAAAGATGGATTTCTCTCTATAATGGGAGTATTAGTATCATTGTGTGGGTTATTACTTACTCTTGTCGTAATAGTTAAAGGACCACAGCTTATATTTGGAGCATTTTCTTTTCTAAAAAGCTTTGTATATGGTTAAGCTTTACAACACTTTAACAAAAAAAAAAGAGCCCTTTACACCGATCGATAAAGATCATATAAAAATGTACGTTTGTGGGCCAACAGTATATGATACAGCACATATAGGTAATGCACGTTCTATTGTTGTTTACGATGTATTATTTCGACTGCTTAAATTTTGTTATGGAAAAGTTACTTATGTGCGTAATATAACCGACATCGATGACAAGATAATCAATGCAGCAAATGAGAAAAATAGTAATATAGAAAGCATTAGCAAATATTACACTAAAACTTTTCATGAAGACATGGAAAGCATAAATTGTGCAGAACCAACATATGAACCAAAAGCAACGGAAAACATAGATAACATTATCAAGTTAATTGAGTCTTTGCTGCAAGCTGGTCATGCTTATGAATCCAATAAACATGTATATTTTAGTGTAGAATCTTACCCTGAATACGGCGTTTTATCAGGAAAAAAAATTGATGAATTAAACTACGGTAGTAGAGTTGAAGTTGGTGAAAATAAAAAACACCCAGGAGACTTCGTACTTTGGAAACCTGCAAACGAAACTGACTATAAACTTTCAAGTCACTGGAATAGTCCATGGGGAGAGGGAAGACCAGGGTGGCATATAGAATGTTCAGCAATGTCATATGCTTACCTTGGCAAAGATTTTGACATTCACGGTGGGGGTATAGACTTGCAATTTCCTCATCATGAGAATGAAATTGCACAGAGTAAATCTGCATTTGCTGAGTCAACGTTTGCAAAATATTGGGTACACAACGGGTTTCTTACGGTAAATGAAGAGAAAATGAGCAAATCCTTATTTAATATAGTCAAAGTAAGGGATTTGTTAGATAGTGGAATAAAGGGTGAAGTAATACGTTATGCGCTGCTTAAAACTCACTACAGAAAACCACTTGATTGGACAGAAAATGTTATCTCTGAGTCGCAAGAAACTTTAAACAAGTTTTATCGGTTATTACGTAGTACATGTATTGAGGAAAGTGATGCAGAAGTCTCTAAAGATTTTATAGAGGCTTTGAAAAACGATTTAAACATTCCTGAAGCTGTAGCCATATTGCATGAAATGGCTACAGAAATCAATAAGACAAGTAATGAATGTGAGAGGCTCAAATTAACTAAGAAGTTTGTTAAAAGCGCAAGGTTCATTGGTATTCTTGAGTCAAGTTATCAAGAGTGGTTTGCAAGTGGTGTGAGTCATCAAGAAATAGAAAGGTTGATAGACTTAAGAAAAGTAGCAAAACAAAATAAAGATTATGATACTGCAGACAAAATAAGAGAGCAATTGAAACAAATGGGGGTTACAATTTCTGACAACGAAGATGGTACAACAACTTGGTATGGAAAATTATCTCCTATTGTTTATAGATAGCCTAGTATCATCGCTTATCTTACCCATACATCAAGGTTTTGTACTTTACACTATGTTATGCTTTAGGTCAAACTACGATCAACTACTTATATTACTTTTTGGAGTATTAGGATCCAGTCTTGGTGGAATAGCTAACTGGTATTTAGGTAGAATAACAATTTTTATCAGAAGATCACATCACAAATTAGAGAATGAAGACAAAACACCAAAAATTGTAAGGCACCTACTGATTTGTGCAGTTGCATTGCTTTCGTGGGTACCAGCACTTGGAAGTGTGACTCAGATTTTATCCGGTTACTTCAAGTTAAACCTTTATATTCTTGTTCCCTTAATTATTTTATCTAACTTCCTCTGTTTGTTGTATCTAACGTTTACCATCTAACTAAACATCAATAAACAACTTTTCTTCTGGTCATATTGAGCTAAATTTCTTCTTCAAACTACCTTTTAAAATGCTTTTATTAGTTTTTGTCATAATACGATCAAATACTCCTAATAACCTCTTAAGTAAGCTTGGGGTTAGCGAAGAGATAGGATTAACAGATACGTTGTTGTTTTTATCATCACCATTTGCTTTGTAGTCTATTGAAATAATCCCCCTACTCTTCCCACCAGTCAGAAGTTTTCCGATTATAGGGATTTTCAACAAAGATTTGTTAATTGAGTATGCCGGTATTACTTGTCCTTCAACCTGGAATTTATAACCCTTAATATCGAGCGTACCACTAGTGCTAATGCCTAGTTCCGCTCCTTCAAGCCAAGATTCTTCAATTTCAACAGTGCCATCTTTATATGAAAAAGGTGCATTACACTTATAAAAATGTACACCTTCGTTCTTTATAGCATTTACAATACCAGGCAGTGAAGACATTGATAATAAAGTGGTAAGCAGTGGAGCATCTTTGATATAGAAATTGCTGATAGATAACATACCATAATGTTCTCCATTTTCTCTCTTAGAAGATAGATAAAGAGATAATTTGCCATTTTTAACTGATTTACCAATACCTAAAGAACGCAAAAGCATACCTGAATTATCCGAATATATTTCAAGCCCTATTTCACTATGTTCTACTAGTATATTACTGTTATCTTCTAAAAACTGTCCTGTGAATTGACTTCCACTACAATCACCTTTAGCACAAGTTACATTTAGCTTAGCATCTTTTATGATAATTCCTTCTTTCATAATTATATTATCAACATTCATAGTAACTTCTATTTTGTTATTTAATCGATTACTATCTTTGCCAAGTAAACCTAACACATCACTTAAGTTGATTTTCTCACCGTTAATAGTTATGGCATTTTTCTCCTTACCTGATTCAATTTCTATACTAAAATTATTATCAGGTAATTTAAAGTTGCTAGAATTTAAATATAGATTTCCATTTTCTACTCTTCCGCTAAATTTTATGTCTAGATCATTTCCTACAACGTCTAGTTTGTCTATTAGCAACTCACCTACTCCTTTTAGCCTTGTAGAAAATAAAACTTCATTGTGATCTTCAAAATGGTTTTTCCACCCTAAGTAGCTTGAACGCAACTCGAGCTCTGATAAATCTATATTACCATTAACGTACCCTGTTTTGTCTTGATACATTACTGACTCTATATTTGCATTGATATAACCATCACCGAAATTAAGTATTTGAGCAGGTAAATCTCCAGTCAAACTCCAGACAAAATTTTCATTTTTATTGCTACTTTTGAGGTCAAATAGAAGCTGTGTATTATTCACCATACCACTACCATTTAAATCTATAAAGTCACTCCCAAAATCGAGCTTAATATCATACTTACCAAAACTTCCATTATACACCACCAAATTATCAATTTCAGAATGAAATTTGGCCGAAAAATCTACTTTTTTATCACTAGAGTTTAGATTAAAAATGCGAAAATTGAATACAGACTTTGCTATTCCACCTACTTTATCTCTTTCAAGTTTTACCACATCATCCAGCTTAAATCTTATAGGCTCATATAACCCATAAGCATCACTTACAGCCTGACCGTTAATGGTAAGAACTGAATCTTCCTTATTTAGAGAGTTCATTTCAATATCACTACTATCGATAGTGAAATTCTGGAACTTGGCACTATTTACAATAATTTTGAGATTGTTATCCTTGAGAGTTAACTCACCGTTCAACTTCTCCACTCGTTCAAAATCCTCATCAAATTGAACGCTGCCATTTTCTATATCAGCAACAATTACAATACCTGACAGATCATCATTTATTAAACTATCGATTTTACCGTTAAAACTTATAATTGTATTTATAATATTCCCATCAATATTATTACAATACCACTTTCTAAATTCATTGTTCACTAGACCATCTGGTACATAAGTACATAAATCTTTTGCAACAAGTTTACTAATATTAACTCTAAGCAAAGCATGATTTGTGCCAAAGTTCATTTTGCCAATCAAAGAAAGGTAAGTATCATTTAACTTAAAATGAAAGTTTTTTACGCTAATGATTTCATCACTATATGTCAAATTTACATTTACATTAGTCAAGGCTAAGTTTTTACCTGAGTGACTCTCTGTATTTAACACGTATATGTTTCCATCCATAACTTCATCCTTTCCATTAATTCTCATTGAGAAGTTCCCTTTGAACCCTATTTCTTTGTCCAAATTGTAACTTTTAACTAGTGTGGAAAACTCGTTAAATAGCCCCAACTTTAGGTTATAAAATGTTCCATACAAATTTAACAAATTATTGCGATTTTTTATCATAATAGATAAATCATCTAGAATCCCCTTTTTATCTTTTGTATGAACACGAATATCCAAAACATTAAAATTTTCCTCCTTTCCTACATATACTTTATCAATGAAGAATTCACCTTCCATGCTTTTATTGACAGCAATGTTAGTAATTTCAATCCTTGAGTCTGCATTTAAGTAGAAAAAAATTTTTCTTATTGTCTTCAGTAGATTTTTTGTACTACTCATCTTATCTGTCATTACAGATGTTGTTATTCCTCTGGTCTCTTCCTTCTTGATATATATGTGTACATTATCAGCTAAAACCTGAGAGAACTTTTTGGAACTTAACTTAAAGTGTACGAAAAGCTCAGGAACTTCTATGGTAAAGTCAGGATTTGTTATTTTTAAATCTGTAATGACTAGCTTGCCATCTTTCTGCCAAATAACCGAGGTACTCTCCATGCTGACATCCGAATTGGTAAATATCTTTAATATTTTTTTCTTTATATAAAAATTAATATAACTAATATTGATTTCTAAAGGACCTTCCCCTTTAAAAGGGATAAAGAAGCAGAATATAAATAATAAAATTATAGAAAATGATAGAGCTATTTTTTTAAGCATCGATTATTGCTTTTCTTGCTAAGCTGTCGGCTTCTTCATTGTATTTATCACCATTATGCGCTTTCACCCACTTCCAGTTAATCTCATGTTGCAAAGCAACATCGTCTAATTCTTTCCATAATTCTATATTTTTTACTGACTTCTTATTACTTGTCTTCCAGCCGTTCATTTTCCACTTATTTATCCATTCTGTTATACCGTATTTAATATAGAGGCTATCCGTATACAAACTGATATTACAAGGAAATTTTAATACCTTCAGTCCATTGATCACTGCTGTTAACTCCATTTTATTATTTGTAGTATTTTCTTCTCTACCACAGATGTTCTTTCTATGATTTTGAAATAATATGATTGCTGCCCACCCTCCTGTCCCTGGGTTACCAGAGCATGCTCCATCTGTGTATATTGTCACTTCCTTTTTCTTCATCTTTAACTGTAGTGAATTAATAAAGTATATCGTTGCTTCTATAAAATCACAATTTTTATAGATATAGAGGCAATTTAAGCCGCACCTTTAAATTTTATTATGGAAATAAAAAAAAGTGCTACAACGAGCATTATTAGAAGAGAAAGTAAAAGATAGTTTTTATGTTCTTTCATGGTTAAAACAAATCAATAGAGCAGTAAATAACGCTGGCAAACAGAGAAAATAGATAAGAAATCGAATAAGAAAACATTTTTTTCTGCGAGCTATGACTCTTAAGCCTTATAACGGATGCAGCAAACCAAATAAAAACACACCCTTCAATAATTGCCATACTGAGGTAAAATAGAGCCTTTTTCAAAAATAGTGCTGGAAGTAAGCTAGTTAATACGAGTAACACGCTATAGATTAATATATATTTCCTCGTTTTTTCTGGACCATAAACGATATTGAACATTGGAATCGATGCTTTTGTATAATCTTCAGATCTATTTAAGGATAGAGCCCAAAAATGTGGTGGAGTCCACATAAAAATTATTAAAAATAGAATACAACTTTCCCAGCTTACAGAGTCAGTTACAACCGCCCAGCCAATCATTGGAGGAAAAGCACCTGCTGCACCACCAATAACAATATTCTGCGGAGTACGCCTTTTGAGCCAAATTGTATACACAAAAACATAAAATAATATGCTAATTGCAAGCAAAGCAGCAGAAACATAGTTCACTGCTATTGCCATGATAAATACTGACAATATTGCAAGAGTTATGCCAAATTCAAGCGCGCTTTCTGCAGAAACTCTACCTGAAGGTATAGGGCGGTTTTTTGTTCTCTCCATAAGCAAGTCTATATCTCTGTCATACCACATATTTATTGCACCTGCAGATCCTGAACCAAGAGCAATGCACATAAGAGATATTAGTGCAAGGAAAGGATGAATGCTACCTGGTGCAGCAACCATTCCAGCAATTGCAGTAAACACTACAAGGTACATTATCCTTGGCTTCAGCAAATGACAAAAATCCAGTATTGTTGATTCAACATTTAGCAAAACACTTGTGTACATTCTATTTTATCACTGGTGGTTTTTCAAAAGTATGAAAAGGCGGTGGTGAAGATACCGTCCATTCTAAAGTGTCACCTTCCCAAGGATTATCTCCAGTTTTTTTGCCCCACTTAAAGAGATGTATAACTATAAATACAAAAAACATAACTGAAAGAAAGGACATATATGAGCCAATTGAGGATATATAATTCCAAGGGATAAACGCGTCGGGATAATCAGGTATACGCCTTGGCATACCTGCTAATCCCAGGAAATGCTGGGGTAAGAAAGTGACATTGGTGCTAATAAAAGTGAGCCAAAAGTGTATCTTTCCTAAACACTCGTTATATTGCTTACCTGACATTTTGCCTATCCAATAATAAAAACCGGCGAAAGCTCCAAATAATGCAGCAAGCGACATGACATAGTGAAAGTGAGCAACGACATAATAGGTATCGTGCAAAAGCTTATCTATTCCACCGTGAGAAAGAATTATTCCGGTTATACCACCTCCAACAAACATGAAAATAAAACCTAATGCAAACAGCATTGGTGTCTTCAATTCAATCGCTCCACCCCACATAGTTGCAATCCAACTAAAGACTTTTACACCAGTTATAACACCAATGAAAATTGTGCTAGTGCTAAAAAATATAGCAGCATCCTCGCTAAGCCCAACAGTAAACATATGGTGAGCCCAAACCATGAAGCCAAACGTTGCTATTCCTATCATGGCATAAACCATTCCCATATAACCAAATACTGGCCTATGAGAAAAAGTTGACACAATCTGACTGATGATACCAAATGCAGGAAAAATAGTTATGTAAACTTCTGGATGACCAAAAAACCAAAACAGATGTTGAAATAACACAGGATCACCACCACCAGCAGGATCAAAAAAGGAGGTACCTATATTACGATCAGTGAGCAGCATAGTTATAGCACCAGCAAGTACCGGTAAGGCAACAATTAACATAAATGACGTGAGTAAAATAGACCAAACAAATAGTGGTATCTTAGTGAGTGACATACCTTTTGCACGCATATTGAATATGGTAACTATAAAGTTGATCGCCCCAACAATTGATGACATACCAGCAATATGAAGTGCAAGTATAGCAAGATCAACTCCTGCACTTGGGTGGGACATAATTTGCGACAAAGGTGGGTATAAAGTCCATCCTGTTCCAGGACCTTCGCCAGCAAATACCGAGAGGATAAGCAAAATAAAAGATGAAACTAACAACCAAAAACTTAAATTATTCATACGAGGAAATGCCATATCTGGTGCACCAATCATGAGAGGTACGAACCAATTACCAAATCCTCCCATTAAGGCTGGCATTATCATAAAAAACACCATTATTACCGCATGCCCTGTAATCATTACGTTATATAGCTGGTAATTATTGTTAAGTATATTAATGTGCATTAGCTGAGTACGAATAATTACCGATAATAATCCACCAATAATTCCAGCTAATATGGAAAAAATAATGTATAGTGTCCCTATATCTTTGTGATTAGTAGAAAACAGCCAACGTCTTATACCTTTTGGTACATCACTCATATCTATACTCCAAACTTAACTTACTAATTTTTTATCTTCAATCCACTTATTAAAATCTTCTTTACTCACTGCTTCAACAACAATTGGCATAAATCCATGACCTTGACCACATAGTTCATAACATTGCCCATAATAAATACCGGGCTTTGTAACGTTAAACCATGCTTCATTCAGCCTACCTGGTATTGCATCAATTTTTATACCAAAAGCCGGTATTCCCCAGCTATGTATTACATCTCCTGCTGTCACTTGTAAACGAATATTAGTATTGATAGGTAAAATAACGTTATTATCAACAGAGAATAGTTTTAAATCTCTTTCGGTAAAGTCTTCTTTTCCTTTTATATAGCTGTCAAATGAAATACCTTGATATTCTGGGTACTGGTAACTCCAATACCATTGATGACCAATAACTTTTAGTGTTATGTCAGCTTTTGGCACTTTCTCCTGTAGTTTAATTAATTCAGCATTTTTAAAAGCCAATACCCCAACAATAATCGTTGGTATAACAAACCAGATAATTTCTACAAAGATATTATGAGTTATTTTACTGACATTTTTCACTTTGCCCTTACGAAAGCGAAATACTACATAAGCAAGCAGGGCCCATACAAAAAGCATAATTGCAATCATTACACTCATCACAAACGAATGTGACTTAACTACAGCCTCCATTATCTCAGTTGCAGGCGCAGGAAATCCAAATTGCCAAGAAGTAGGAGCAGAAGCAATTGATATGTTTGAGTAAAACATTATCAATAATGCAAATAACTTCACCATATTTTTTGCTGTAAAACTAACTGTATAATAATATATATACACTTACTATGCAAACAGAGATTATAGAATGTACACAAGTGTTTTGCTAAATATTGAATCAAAAGTAAATGATGATTAATGTTTTTTTAGCATTTAATAAATATACTAATACGATACTAACTTGAGGAAAAAGCATTTACATGAATCTATTTTAACTTAAAATATTATAATATTTTAAGTTAAGTATTTACTTTAAGGAAGTTCTATAATAAGTTTAATAGTGTCTGTTATTGCTAATAACCCTCTAGCCTCACACCTAAAAGCAGTAACAGACACTATTAAACTTTAGGTAAGTTTGCCTATTTATAATTCATTGAGGTAAAAATCTTACTAATTCCTTTAATTCTATTATACAGCTGAGTTTACTAATTAACCTTTAATGTTTACGTTAGCATTTGCATCTTAAATCAAAGATTTACATATTATAGAAAATAATTATAAAATAATACACTACTTGTGTGTAAATTTTTTTGCATATCAAACTCTGTAAACAAATTTTTTAGAAAAGCAAAATAAATTATCTCTCTATGAAAGATCTATCGAATGTTGCAATTATAGGTGTAAACAAGAACGATAAAAGAGTGCGGGATTGAGTAACTATATATACTTCTGCTGGCATACCAGGATATAGGTATACGTTTTTAAATTGAGCAAGTTCTGATTTTGGTATCACCACTCGCACTGAATAATAACGCCCCATCCTTGGATCATCAAGAGCATCAGGGGAAATATGGTTTACTATACCGTTAATTAAACTTAAGCGACGTGCACTATAAGCGCTCAGCCTTACTTTAACTTTTAGCCCTTCTAGTCCGTCGATAGAGACTATATTGCTATCTTTCTTTTTTGCTGACAGTATCTCTTCTATGTTTCTGGTTAGAACTTTAGCATCTATTATTAGATCATCATCTGATGGTACTATACTCATGATTGGAACTCCAGATTGTATAACACCACCTTCAGTGTGGTATCTTATATCTGTAACTATACCATCTTGAGGTGATTTAATTATTGTACGTGCTAACGAATCTTCAGCAACCATCAGCCTCTCTTTTAAGTCTGCAATAGATGTATTGACTTCCTTAAGCTCAGCATTTGCTCTTTCTTGAGCATCATTCTTCACATTTATAATCTCTAACTCATTTTCTCCAATCTTTTGCTGTACTTGAGATATTGCAGAACGGTAATGTCCAACTCTACCCTCAATTTCAGCAAACTGTTTTTCTAAAGCTAAAATGTGTGGTTTGCTTATATGGCCACTATCAAGTAATTGTCTTTTTGTTTCTAACTCCTCAGTTATCAAGTCATATTGCTTATGGGCTGCATTTAGTTGAAAATTTAGCCCTGCTAATTCATCATTTAACTGCTTTATACGTTGTTGCAGTATGTCAGTTTTTCCTAATATACTCTTTCTCTGAGAGTTGAACAACTTTACCTGATTCTTTATCGCTTTATTTACAAGTTCATCGTTAGATAATCTTTTAACCTCATCAGAAAATTCTAGCGTATCTAAGTCTCCCCTAATTGCAATAAGTCTTGCTTCAGTTGCCAAAAGTGATAAGAGTTTTTCTTTAATTATACTCAAATTTGCCTTTTCGTTAACATCACTTAATAAAACTAAAGGCTCATCTTTTTTAACTGTTTGACCTTCTTTTACTAAAATTTTGCTTATTATTCCCCCACCCAAGTGTTGCACTATTTTTCTATTTGAAGAGACAATAACTTCTCCACTTGCATGCACTGCTCCGTCAATTGGAGCTATAGCCGACCAAATACCACCTATTCCAAAAAAGATGAATATCACCACTAAACCAAAAAATAGTGGTCCCCATGTGACTTTTAGGACTTCATTTGCGTTATTACTCTCACGTTTAAAAATAAAATTTATCATCGCATCAATCCATGCGAACGTCTTATCCAAAAATTGATATTTCTTCTTTCTATTTCCTGCCCTTTGCATATCTATATCATCACTACCAATCAGGCCTGTCAAAGAAAGTCCAGCACTAAGCTTTTTTAACTTACTCATTATAATACTACTGCGAATTCTTGTTAATCAGGATAACACACAAAAACAAAGAATCTATATCTTAAGTACTCTACTTAGACTATGGAACATTAGAATAAACTATTTAGTAACAATTCTTATACTCTATTGAATGGTTCAGCATTAGGCTAGAAAATCAAAAAGGTTTTACAATAACCATAATAACTATAATTATTATTAACACTGTTACTGCTTCGTTTAAAACACGAAAATAAACGTGAGTTCTCTTATTCAAGCCCACTACAAAATTTTTCCTATGCTTTGCAAGTAGGACATGAATAGCAAACATTAAGAATAATGCTAGCGCTTTTACATGAAACCACCCTTCGTGATATGGTTCCCTAATAATCATTAGCATAATTCCAAAACTAAGGGAGAAAAGCATTGCAGGGTTTATGATATATCTAAGGAGTCTCTTCTCCATTATTTGAAGTAAGCTGTCATTTTCTGACCCTGGTTTTACAGATGCATGGTAAACATAAAGCCTTGGCAAATAGAGCATACCTGCCACCCACATAATTACAGAGATAACGTGAAAAGCTTCAAGCCAGTGATAGTAGTCCATATAGATAGTATTATAAAATGTTAAAAATTTCTGGTATGATCTCAATTTAATAAAAGAAAGTCAATATGAAAGCAGAAAATTTCACTAAAGAACAGGTGATTGGATTCTACAGAAAAATGCTTCTCATACGCAGATTTGAGGAAAAAGCAGGACAATTATACGGAATGGGATTAATAGGCGGATTCTGTCACTTATCAATAGGGCAAGAAGCAGTTGCAGTTGGGACTCAAGCTGCATCAAAATCTGGTGATGCTTTTATCACAAGCTATAGAGACCATGGCTTAATGCTTGCATGTAATTCTGATCCGAATGTTGTGATGGCAGAACTAACCGGCAAAGAAACAGGGTGTTCAAAAGGCAAAGGTGGCTCCATGCACATATTTGATGTTGAAAAAAATTTCTTTGGTGGACATGGAATAGTAGGTGCACAAGTCCCAATTGGCACAGGAATAGCATTTGCTAATAAATACAAGAAAAAAGATAACGTTGTATTCACATATTGTGGTGACGGTGCTGCAAATCAAGGACAAGTATATGAATCATTTAATATGGCATCTTTGTGGAAGTTACCTGTGGTTTATATCATAGAAAATAACGAATACGCAATGGGAACTTCTGTGCAAAGATCAACTTTAGTAACTGAACTATATAAAAGAGGAGAGAGTTTTGGTATTCCTGGGAAACAAGTTGATGGAATGGATTTTTTCTCTGTCTATGAGGTAACAAGTGAAATAGCTGAGCACGTACGTGGGGGAAAAGGACCTCTCTTGCTTGAAATGAAGACATATCGATATCGTGGCCATTCAATGTCAGATCCTGCTACTTATCGCTCAAAAGAAGAAGTTGAAGATATGAAGCAAAATCATGATCCTATAAGCACCCTAAAGCAGTATATAACAGACAATAAAATCGCTTCTGATGAAGAATGCAAAGCTATTGATAAGGAAATACGAGATTTAGTAAAAAAGTCAGAAGATTTTGCTAAAAATAGTAAAGAGCCAGGCATTGATGAACTATATACTGATGTTTATAAATTTGTTAGCTAATCAGTTGCCATCAAAATTATGTTTTGGCCTACTATAGATATTTTTTGGCAGCACTTAACTTTATTATATAACAGCCTAGTCAATAGAAACTGTAGTAACTCTTATATTATTGATATACACCGCTCTTGGATCATAGGTTAAATGAGTTTTATTTGACTTTTTGTGCTAGTTTGCAGAATATAAAGTTATTAATTGAATAAAATACATGACAAAAGAAAACTGGGAGACAGTAATTGGACTTGAGGTACACGCTCAGGTTTCTTCTAAGACAAAGCTATTTTCTAGTTCACTAACGGAATTTGGCACTGAGCACAATACTCAAGTTTCTCTAGTTGATGCAGCAATGCCAGGTACATTGCCAATATTAAATTATTTCTGCATAGAGCAAGCAATATGTACCGGTCTTGCACTTTCTGCAGAAATTAATAAATGCTCTTACTTTGATCGTAAAAATTATTTTTATCCCGATTTACCACAAGGTTACCAAATAACCCAGTTCTTTGAGCCAATAGTTAAAAATGGTAAAGTGTTTATCAATAATAATGAAAAAGAAATAAGAATCGCAAGAATTCACTTAGAGCAAGATGCAGGAAAGAGTATTCATGAAGAAAGCAAAACTTACGTAGATTTAAATCGTGCAGGTGTTGCTTTAATGGAAATTGTTTCAGAGCCAGATCTTCGTTCATCTGCAGAAGCTGCAGAATTCATGAAAAAATTGAGGCAGATTTTGCGTTACATCGGTTCATGTGATGGTGATATGGAAAAGGGGTCACTTCGCTGTGATGCAAATGTTTCTGTTCGCCCAAAGGGTAGTAGCACATTTGGCACTCGTTGTGAAATAAAAAACTTAAATTCAATACGTTATATTGTACAAGCTATAGATTATGAAGCACAAAGGCAGATCAAAATTTTGGAAAGCGGAGGAGAAATAAGTCAAGATACCTTATTGTTTGATGTCACTTTAGGAAAAACAAAAGTGATGAGAAGCAAAGAAGATTCAAGTGACTATAGATATTTCCCTGAACCTGATTTGCTACCTGTTGAAATAAGCCAAGACAAAATTGATTCTATTAAATCATCTTTACCCGAGTTGCCAGATCAAAAAAAACTTCGATACATAGAGGAATTAGGTATCAATGAATATGATGCAGACGTTATCACTTCTGATAAAGAAATTGCCGATTATTTTGAAAAATTAGCAAAAAAGCATGATTCAAAGATTGCAGTTACCTGGTTAACCGTCGAGCTTTTCGGTCGTTTAAATAAAACAAATATTGATATTGTTAGCTCTCCAATTAAAGCAGATGCTTTATCCGAACTCCTCGACTTTATCGTCGATGGAACGATCTCTGCTAAACTTGGTAAACAAGTTTTTGATATTATGTTTGAAACTGGAAAGCCTGCATCCCTTATTATAGAAGAGCAGAATCTCAAGCAAATAACTGACACATGTCAAATCTCAGAGGTAATAGATAAAATCATCAATGACAACCAAGATAAAGTTCAAGAATATAAGGGTGGTAAAACAAGATTGTATGGGTTCTTTGTTGGTGAAGTCATGAAATCCACCAAAGGAAAAGCCAGCCCTGATGTCGTAAACTTGGTTTTGAGTGAAAAATTAAAATTGAGTGCCTAGGTGTACGGTCCCAGATCTTTTGCTATTTGCTTGACTTGTTTCTTTACATAGCTTCTAATTTAAATTCTGCTGTCTATTCTCTTTCATTCATAACCTTTTGCAAAACGTTTTTGCTTTCTTCTCTGCTGGTCACTATTGCTTATATAAAGCAAGTATAGTACTGAATGATGTTGCAAGCACTCAGTTCGGCAATATTATCGATTTAAGACGAAGTTAAGATTTCGATTTTTTATTCAAACTCTTCTGAAAGTTTTTATACATATTGAAGACATCTTGATAATTTAGGTGAGTGTAAACTTGAGTAGTTTCAAGGCTTGAGTGGCCAAGCAGCTGTTGTATTGATCTTATGTCAATATCTTCCTGAAGCAAATGAGTAGCAAAACTATGACGAAATGCATGTGGAGATAAAATTTCTGGTAAGTTTAAAAATCTTCTTATTTTTTGCAAACGATTAGCAACATAAGTTCTTCCCAATTTTTTTCCTCTTACCCCGACAAAAAGATGTCCCGCTTCGTCAAAGTGGGGACAAGCTTTTATATATTTTTGTATACACTTTTTTACTACTGGAAGAATAAATACCTGCCTTTGTTTATCTCCCTTACCTGTTACTATTAAACTTTCATTGCTAATATCACTAACCTTAAGATTCAGTGCTTCAGTGATTCTTAAGCCCGTACCATATAGCAGAACGACAATTGCAATTTCTCTTTTTACCACCCAAGGCTCGCCTAGATCAGGCAATTTCATTTCTTTCAATAGAGTTTCTATGTTAGATATTGAAAGTGCTTTAGGTAGAGTTCTTCTCTGAATTGGCCTTGATAAAGAAAATACCGCTTCATTATTTATTTCATAATTGTTTTTTATATATTTGAAAAAATTTCTGATTACTGACAATGCGCGAGTGTTAGATCTCGCATTTACACCTCTTGCATAACGAGAGGTAAACCAACTTCTCAGTTCAGGTATGCTTAATTTTTCTAAAGAGCCAACATTTACTTCTTCACCAATGTGAGTATTTAGGAAACTTATAAGATCCTTGAGGTCCCTCATGTATGACTCCAAAGTGTTTGGTGAGTAAGACCTGTTGTACTTTAGCCAATCATACCATTTTTCAATGATTGAACCGAGGTCCACAGTTACTTTTTAAAGAAAGCATCGATGCACGCATCCCTAAAGGCTTCATTTATATCAGGATGAGAGTGACAAATTCTGTATATATCCTCTGCTGCTGCACCATATGCCATTGCAACCGCTGCTTCATTGATTAGCGTATCAGCGTATGCTCCTATGATATGTACACCGAGTATTGTATCTGCTTTGCTACAAGTCAGAACTTTCACGAATCCCTCAGCATCGTCAGTGACTTTTGCTCTACCGTTTGCAGCAAATTGACATTTACCAACTTTATACTTTCGACCAGCACTTTTTAGTTCTTCTTCAGTTTTACCGATTGAAGAAACTGCAGGGTGGGTGTAAATGACTGACGGTATGATTTCATAATCAACGTGAGGCAATTGCCTTGCTAGTATCTCTGCAACTGCCACCCCTTCTTCCTCAGCTTTGTGAGCAAGCATTGCTCCACCAATCACATCACCAATAGCAAATATTCCTTTTACGTTGGTTTCATAACTATTGTTGACTTTAATAAAGCCACGACTGTCTTTTTCTATTTTTTCAAGACCCTCAGAGCATGGTTTGCGTCCTGCTGCCACCAATACCTTATCCGCCTCTATAGTATTTGTTTGATTATCTTTTACAGAGCAAACTTTCACACTCAAAGAGTTACTACTTTGTTTTATTCCCTCAACTTTAGTGCTAAGTAAAAATTTTATTCCTTGTTTTTGTAGACTAGAAAGTAGAGACTTACTTAATTCTCCATCCATTGCTGCAGCGATTCTGTCAAAAAATTCTACTACAGTGACTTCAGACCCTAGCCTCCTCCATACAGAAGACATTTCAAGCCCTATTGCCCCGGCTCCGATTACGACAAGTTTTTTTGGTACTTCAGTTAAAGACAATGCACCAGTTGATGAAATAATACTTTTCTCATCGATATTAATTCCTGGCAAAGAAATAACGTCAGAACCGGTTGCAATTACTATATTTTTTGTCTTCAGCACCTTACCTTCAACTGAAACTTCAAGGTTGCCTTGATCAAAAGAAGTAATTTTTCCAAGTCCATTGATCTTAGTAATTTTGTAAAGGTTAAACAGATATTCTATGCCTTTTCCAAGTTCCTGAACTCTAGCGTCTTTATAGCCTATCATTTCTCTCAAATCGAGACTTACATCCTTAACTTTTATGCCAAGTTTTGATAGATTATTTTTCGCGCTAGCATACTGATAAGAGGAATGGAGTAATGCTTTTGATGGTATACACCCAACTCGCAAACACGTGCCACCAAAAATGCTATTTTTGTCTATACAAGCAACTTTGAGTCCAAGTTTTGCAGCAGTAATAGCGCATTTGTAACCACCTGGACCACCACCTATAATAATCAAATCATAATCAGTCATAAAAAACAAACCTATTTTCTAAAGAATAAACACCATTTCCTTCAGTCGTTATATACATCTTACCATGGGTAAATACTGGAGCATGAAACACATTACCGGGTATTTTAATTACCCTTCCTGTACTTTCAGATCCAGGAAAAGCAAATATTGAACCTTTATTACTTGTTACCCAAAGCGTATGGGCATACATAATTGGAACAAACAATTGCACATTCTCTATAAAATCAGATGTCCAAACTGTTTTTCCACTTTAGTATGTCGATGCCAATTACCTTATTATCTTTAGTCACCATGAAAATTCTTCCGCCTTCTTTTTGTTTCTCTGCAGGAATAAGAGGGCTATAATATGACTCAATGTTTGATATACTTTTTACTTGTAGTGGCCTTGACCATAAAATATTTCCTGAGTTTACGTCAATGCTATAAATATAAGAGTTGCTCGTAGCTATTAAGATATTATCGTGTACTCTAGGTGTAGTAGTTACATCTGTAAGCTGTGTGTCTAAAAGATTTGTAGCTAATTTTTGGCTCCATAGTTTTTTACCTTCTTCATTAAAAGCTATTAACTCGCCATTTGAAAATGGTGCCATTATTTTATCATTAGAGACTGCTGGTGAGATGGAATATAAACCTCGAACCTCATTTATACCATTTTGATAAGCCCAAATGGGGCTGCCATCTTTTACATCAAATACATGTAGATAGTTATCAATAGTCAATACTACCAACTTATTGTTTATTACTATTGCTTTCCCTCTTGCCGGAGCTCTTAATTCTTTTTCCCATTGAATCTCCCCTGTTTTCGCATCTATTGTGTGTAGAATGTTATCCACTACAAAGAAAACATTTTCTTTGTAGCTCGATAAACTCATATTACCAATTTTTTTCCTACTTGAGAGGTATAATTTCCAATTTATAACTCTTGGGTTATCGATATCAAAGGAATATAAGGTACCGTGCTTGTCTGGTAAAATAACGCTATTTTCTGTAAGTATTGGAGCTACATATCCTTGAGATAATTTTTTATCTACTAAACTTATTCGTTCGCTTGCCATTGTATAGTTACTATACAATAACATTATCATGACAATTATTATTTTCATTATTTAGTGAAAACAAGATTCATTAATATACATACTAGAAACGTAAATCACAACGAAAATGTTCTTAATTGTGGATCAAAAGCATTAACGTAATGTCATGCCATTATGTAAAGATTCTCTTACTGTAATAATTTTTATCAAGTATTGATTAAAACACATTTCGATAGCCCAGACTAACGCTGTCAGTAATATTACCATAATATGAAATGGAAATGGACGCAGCATTTTCACGATGAAAGATATTGTTGTAATGTCATTCATTTAAACTATGCATATCAATTTGAAAAATGTACATTGTCTTATGCTATAGTACCTAAAAGTAAATGCTCAACATACAAAATAACGCTTCACTTTGCAGGCAATGGATATTCTTGGCAGTACTTGCTCTTGCTTGTTCTGGACTGCTGTCAATAATTGTTATTTTTCTACGATTGCCTTTTATTTCTTCTCTCATTCCTTCTGCACAATATATCTTTGATAATGCACTGGTGATACACGTAAATTTGTCAATTTTGGTATGGATGTGCTCTATAATATCTCTGCTCTTCATCATAAACTTAAAAAACACCAATCATTGGTTTAACTTCTCATGGATTCTCTCAATCCTTTCCATGCTGCTAATGTTTATATCTGCATTTGTTCCAAATACTGAAGTTATCAAAAGTAACTATATACCTGTATTACAAAACAAATTATTTTTACTTGGACTCAGTCTTTTCATTACCATCATATTGATAAATACAGCTCTAGCCTACATATCAAATAAACAAGACTCATATCTTTCAATCGGACAAATTGGCCTGGTCATTATACTTGTGTCATCATTTCTTTGTGTTGTTTTAGCACATAAAAATATGCCTCCAGGTCTATATCACTCAGACAAGAATTTATTTTATGAATATCTCTTTTGGGGAGGCGGACATTTACTGCAGTTTGCCTTTGCTCAAGCAATGTTTTTAGTTCATTTGATCATACTGAATGCTCGCTATATTAGTCTAAATAAAATTACCATTTTACCACTATTTATAAACACAGTTTTGACCGTAGGTGCGCCGTTTATATACTTTATTTATTCGGCGGATAGTGCTGAATTAATAAAGTTTTTTACCTGGCATATGAGAATTGCTGGAGCAGTTCTGCCGTGCTTTTTAACAATATTAGTGTCTTGCAACATAAAAACTCTGCTCAATGATAAGGGCAATTATCTTCTCCACTCGTTTGTATTGTTCATTTATGGAGGTGTGCTTGGAGTGCTAACTATTGAAGGAAATGTCACTATCCCTGCGCATTATCACGGTTCTGTGGTTGGTATTACTATAGCTTTTATGAATTTTGTCTACTGGCTGTTACCAAAATTGGGCTGTAAAGAAATAAAAAGCTCCATAGTAAGATTACAGATTTATGCATATAGCTTGGGACATTTTCTCCACATTACTGGACTTGTTTGGCTTGGTGGATATGGTGCATTAAGAAAAGTTGCAGATCTGCCAAGTATTTCATCAATGTTGGCACGTGCTTGTTTTATTACGGGTGGAGCTATATCAGTTATTGGTGGAATGTTATTCGTAATAATTGTGATTTTACATCTTCTTAAAGGCAAGGCTCGTACCAACTAACCCACAGAAACAAAACTAAAAATTTTAGTGTAAAATTACTATATTTACTTTGTACTATGGCTCAAATAACCTGCTTCAAATTTGGAAAGGCAATGAAATGAAAAAAACTATATCAAGCTAGACTGAATTCTTATTTGCTACTCCTTGTGGTTCTTGTGTTCCATTTACTTGAGAGCTAGGTTTCATTATTAAACCACCAGCTAAGAATGCAGATAATGTTGCTATAACAACGATTAACCACATGTCCAATTTAGTTGTATGTTCAAGTGTAATATACACTACTAACCCAACAGCAAGACCAGTACTAGCACTTACTATTACCCATAAGTATATAAATGGTAAAAAGCTGCTATTTTACTAATTCAATTTAGTACTATAAATAGACCTATGGTCTAAAAATGAAATATATGATGAAAGGAAGTATAAATACCTCAACTAGTGAATGGGCAGAAAGTGAATTTGGGATTGTTAATTTTGGCGATATAAGATTAAGTAAAAGGCTTTTAAAAGTAGTTAATAGTTTTGCTGAATCGCCTGAATGTTCAATAAATCAAGCTTGTAAAGATTGGTATCAAAGTAAAGCAGCTTATAGATTTTTTCAAAATGATGCCATTTCTGAAAGAAAGATATTAGACAGTCATATAGTTAAAACTGTTGAAAGAGCTAAAGAATATTCAACTATTTTAGCTATCCAAGACACGAGTTATATTTCATATAAAAATCATAAAAAGGCCAAAGGATTAGGGATTATAGCAGCAAGATTAAGATCTGAAACAACCAATTTTAAAACCCATGGATTAGTGATGCATACAACATTTGCAGTTACAACAGAAGGACTACCTATAGGATTATTAGATCAAAAAATTAGTACTAGACCTCCCTTAGCTGAAGACCTAAGAGAGTTGAAAAGGAGAAGCCATAACACTGCTGTTCCTATAGAAGAGAAAGAAAGCATACGGTGGATAGCATCACTAAAAGACTCTACTAATCACCCTGGATTAAAGGATGTTAAGGTAGTTACCGTTTGCGATAGAGAAGGAGATATTTATGATTTATTTGAAGTTGCTTCCACTAATCAATCTCTTTTTGTAGTAAGAGGAAATCAAAACAGAACAGTAAACAAGAGATCAACTTATTCTGAAAAAGGTGGTGAAAAGTTGTGGGATTTGATGAATCGTATGCCTTGCCAAGGAGAAATTCAAATAAGTATTCCTACCCGTGATAATAGGCCTAAAAGAACAGCAGTGTTAGAAGTAAAGTTTAGTAACTTTGTGATGAATGCATCAAAAAACAACGCTAGACGTAAGACTCAAAAACTTCCTAATTTAAATTTGAATGCTGTCTATGTTATAGAAAAGTATTCCCCATTTGGCGAAGAACCTATGAACTGGATCTTATTGACAAATATAAGTGTTAATAATTTTGAAGAAGCAGTAGAAAAAATACAATGGTATTGCTTAAGGTGGAGAATAGAGGTCTTTCATAAAATTTTGAAATCCGGTCTTAAAGTTGAAGAATGTAGACTCCAAACAGCAGATAGATTGATCCGCTTTCTTACAATAATGAGTATAATTGCATGGAGAATATTTTTTATTACATTAGTAGCTAGAACAAATCCCAATCTTCCTTGTACTATCATACTGACTGATGAGGAGTGGAAGGTTTTGTATACAAAAATGCTAAAAACAAAAAACTATCCTGAAGCCCCACCACCCATAAGAAAAATCGTGAGGTGGGTAGCTCAATTGGGAGGGTTTTTAGCTCGCAAAAATGACTTAGAACCAGGTCCTATAGCTTTGTGGAAGGGATGGAAACGTCTCTTTGATTTAGCAGAAGGATGGAGACTTGCTCATGAATCCTATATTTATGGGTAATAGTAAGGTACTAGCAGTAGCGATATATGTTGCTTTTTCTTTTAGTTGTTTATTTGTTTCATTTTTGACTTCTAATATTTTCTTTTCTTGCTGTAAATGCTGGATTTGAGTATTTAGTTTATTTTTTTCAGCTTTTAATTCTATATTTTCGTTCTGAGCTGTCTTCCTTGCATATTCTAAGAATCTATTTAACCCTTTAGCTCTATCCTTTTTAGTTTGTAAGTCTTTATTTTCCGCCTCTAGCTGCTCAAGTTTATTTATTTTTTGTTTCATTTCACTTTTCATTTCATTTTTTAATTCATTTCTTATTTTATCTTTCAATGTAGCTATTGCATCTTCTGAGCTTTTTTTAACTTCTAGTTCCAACACGTCCTCAAGCAATTCTGCTAGTTTTATTTTTTCGTTGGAGGGCAGATAGTATGGATCATATAGAGCATTAACAAGATCTTGTAAATCAGAAAATTTAAAATCAGGCATAATAAACCTCAATACTAAAAATTTATCGTGTAATACATAAAAAACTAAAATCAAGAAATTTTGTATTATAAACTCAACAACCATCACCTACAAGGTGAAGGGTTAAATTTTAATCAATTTGAAATTGATCATTGTCATGAAGTGGCTCGCCTTCCTGGATAGATATGTACTCTTGTATAACCTCATCTGTCAGAACTTACGGCTCAATATCCACGTGCCCAAAGGTGCCTGCCCCAAAATTGCTTACTTAGACTTGCAAAATCTTGCATCAGCAACCTTGAACTTGTTCCTTTCAAAAGTTGTACAATTTTACTAACACTTTGCTGTGGTTTATATGATATAAACATATGAATATGATCTACTGCAACTTTGCCTGAGATAATTTGGCTCTCATTTTCCATAGTAACCTGCCTTAGCAGCTCCCTAACTCTAACAGCAATTTGGCCTATTAGCACCCTTTTCGATATTTGGGAATCCATACCAAGTGTACTCTCATATCGTACTTAGAGTGTGCATTATACCCATAACGTCGCATACGCGACTATTGTAACTTGCCCTTCGCCTCAAGGCGGGACAATCCCCGAAGGGGGACACTAAAATGTCAGACATTAAAATTGCTGTATTTGCTCAATTGTGCTAACTTAAAGCTTAAAACTGAAAAATATTTATGTTAGAAGAAAAATACAGCTTTAGAGAAATTGAAAATAAATACAACATATTATGGGAAGGAAGTAAAGTTTATAAATGGAATGGTGAAGAGAATAACACTTTTACTATAGACACTCCTCCACCAACGATATCAGGAAAGTTGCACATCGGCCATATATTTAGCTATTGCCATACGGATTTTATTGCAAGGTTTCAACGCATGCTGGGAAAAGATGTGTTTTATCCAATTGGTTTTGATGATAATGGCCTTCCGACTGAAAGGTTAGTTGAGCAAACCTATAAAGTTAGTGCAAAAGAAGTTGGCAGAGAAAAATTTATAGAGATGTGCCATGAAGTTATTGAGAAGTCAAAGCAAGAATTCAAGGAGTTATTTAAATCGGTCGGCATTAGTTATGATTGGAGTTTGGAATATCACACGATCAGCAAGAAAGCTGTGGCACTTTCTCAAACGTCGTTTGTTGATCTATATAACAAAGGGTATATATATAGGAAAATGCAACCTATTCTTTGGGACCCAGTTGATAAAACCGCAATTGCGCAAGCGGAAATAGAGGATAAAGTCTTTGAGTCATCTTTGAACACGATAGTTTTTTCCACTGAAAAAAATGAGCAGATTCATATTGCAACTACGCGACCTGAGTTACTTCCTGCATGTGTTGCAGTTTTTTGTCATCCAGAAGATGCACGATATGCCCATCTGATTGGAAAAATAGCCGTAGTGCCAATTACAGAGGCAAAAGTTCCAATAATAGCTGATGATAAGGTCAAAATAGATAAAGGCACTGGGCTTGTTATGTGCTGTACATTCGGTGATGAGCTCGACATATATTGGCAGCAAAAGCATAATCTGCCGGTGACAATTATAATTGATCAGGATGGAAGGATAAACCTGCATGCAGTGTGTGATCAAAAATGGATCCCAGTGTCACGCACTGGGATGACAGGGGAGAAAGATGCCCAGTATCAAGCTACTCAGGTGACAGAGGAGACACATGCCGTTGTCATCCGAGTAGCTGACACTGGGATCCATGGACTAAAAGTTAAAGAAGCAAGAAAGAGGATCATTGAAATCCTCAGTGGAAAAGGACTTTTAATAGAAAGCACTAGCATTTCTCATTCTGTTAAATGTGCTGAAAGATCTGGTGCGCCGCTTGAAATATTACCTACTTATCAATGGTTTGTCAAGACTTTAGAGCAAAAAACTCAAGTATTAGATAAAGTGAGTAAATGTAATTGGCATCCAGAATCTATGCGTAAACGTATGGAGGTGTGGATAGAAGGGCTAAGTTGGGATTGGTGCATCTCAAGACAGCGTTATTTTGGTGTACCATTTCCAGTTTGGTATTCAAAACGTAAGGGAGAAGAAGGCAAAATCATTCTAGCTGAAGTAAAGGATTTACCTGTAGATCCACTCAAAGATTTGCCGAAAGGGTATATTAAAGAAGAAGTTACTCCAGATCAAGATGTGATGGATACTTGGGCAACAAGTGCGATCACTCCTCAATTAAGTGCACTGGCAGTAAACAGTGAGCTCGGTTTACCAAGCCATCGGTATGATAAGATATTTCCTGCAGATCTGCGCAGCCAAAGCCATGAGATAATAAGAACTTGGGCTTTTTATACGATTTTGAAGGCACATTATCATGCAGATTCACTGCCGTGGAAAAATATCATGATTAGTGGTTGGTGTTTGGCTGATGATAAAAAAAAGATGAGTAAATCAAAAGGTAATATCATCACTCCTCATGTAATGCTTGAAACCTATGGAGCTGACGTAGTACGCTATTGGGCAGCAAACTCAAGACTTGGAGTTGACACAGTCTACTCTGAAAATATCTTCAAAATTGGCAAACGACTTGTTACGAAACTTTGGAATGCTAGCAAATTTGTTTCCATGTTTATGGAAAAACATCAAGCATTGAGCATAAATTCCATCAGTGAGACGATGGATAAGTGGATATTGTCCAAATTATATAAAGTGATAGAAAAAACGACGAACAACCTATTACAGTTTGAATACTGCGAAGCTTTGAGCGCAATAGAAGAATTTTTTTGGAAAGATTTTTGTGATAATTACTTAGAGTTAGTTAAAAAACGTGCATATGGAGATGCATTGGACAGCGAGGCAAACATGAGTGCGAAACAGAGTTTGGCATATGTACTCAATATTATTTTGCGGTTATTTGCACCATTTTTGCCATACATTACAGAGGAAATATATCATCAGTTGTATAGTTATAACTCCGTTCACAATAAAAGTAATTGGCCTAACAAGGAAGAACTTACCTATGATAAGTATTCTGAGGAAATGGGAGATAATTTCGTGCAGATATTAAACCTTGTGAGAAAAATAAAAGCAGATAATAACGTATCAGTTAAGCATCTTATACAAAAGTTGATAATAAAAGCGAGTGTAAAAGAGGATGAGTTAAATTATTCTGCTCAGCATGATTTGCAGTCAGTTTGCAATGCTGAAGTGATAGAATGGGTTGAGAGTACAGAAGCAGAGCTTATAACTGAGAATGGAAAATTTACTGTAAGTTTATTGATTGATGTAACTTAGCATTCGTATTACTATACTAATTATTTAGTTGTGAGGTAATAATGATTGGTAATTCATATAATAATAAAATTGAAGAACAAAAAGATGATTATCATGACTTCATTCAAAGGTTTTTGTTTTTGCTCGGTAAGATAAAAGAAAAGAATAAATCAATTCACACTGCTGTAGCTAGTTTTCACATATTATCTTTTTTAATAAAATACAATGCCAATTTTAATGAAGATGAAGTGTATAAAGCCGTTATCCAAGATTTCAATAATATAAAAGAAGCTAGACCAGAGCTTCAAGATGAGGCTAAAAAAGTATTGAATGGGTATATTGCAAATGGTGTTGAAACAGTGTCAATATATGGTAGTTGTGCAGAAGTTAAATTGGGAGCTAATAAAAACAAATTCAAAGTCAGTGAGTTTTTGAATAGTAATTTCTGTCAAGATAATGGAATTTCAGGATTTTCAACTCTGCATAGCAATGGAAAAAATGGAATGCACGGTTTTGTTTCTGAAGAAGGAATAAGGCACTATGTTGTAACTGATGGTGCATACGAAATGACTCTGAATTGGTGTGATGAGGACGGAAAAAAGTGCACTATTATAATTAATATTGATGCTAATGGTATAGAACTTATCGAGCGTAATCGTGTTACTGATGATCAATTGAAAGCAAATAAAGATGTAAAAATAGGTAACTTATTCTTGTATCAAATAAAATTTAGAAATAAGGAGAAAGGCAATCATAAATCATCTGAGATTGTGATAGAAAATAGTAATAGAAATATTAACATTCAAACAACTCAAGAAATTGAGCTTGGCAGCAAAGAAGCTCAAATAGGCAGTACTAAAATGCAAGACAAAATTGCACAAGTTGTAGATGACAGCTTAAACGAAAGAATTAATAAATTGGAAAAAGAAAATACAAGATTAACTGGAAATAATCAAACTATATTAGAACAATTACAGCAAAAAATGAGAGAGGTGGAGGAATTAAATGGAAAGGTAAGGGAAAAAGATGAAGTTTTGGCTGAAGTAACACAAAAACTCAAGCAGCTAAGTGATTCGGTAGAGAGTGAATTTGAAAGGAGAAAAGTAGAGAAGGAAAAGTTAGAGGAGAAGTTAAGGAAAGCGCAAAAAGAGATACAAAAGTTAAGTAAAGAAAAAGCTGAATTAGTGCAAGAAAAGCAAGGCTTGGAAGAATATGCTAAAATTCTAGTTGTCAAAATACAAAAACTAGTTAATCAAATAGGGCGATCAGAGCTTAAACTGGATGGTAGGGTCGAGAACTGGCGCGCCTCTTTAGGGTTTGGTGGCTGATCCATTATTTTCATGTTGGTCCTCAATCCAAAATTCCCATGTTTACGTTTCCAATTCCCGCCTCATCAAACGCAGCATGCGGATTTCCCGCACTACGCTTTCCTAGTAGATTCTTACCAAAGTTTATAACATATTGTGCTGGTAAGGCTTTCGGAACGTAATATCTTATTCTATAGTCCGAATATAGACCAAGGGTCTCATATATACATTCGCTACTCCACCTTTTCCAACCAAATCCTTTTGCTTTTCTGGCTTGCATCATATTGCGTCTTGTTTTCTTCTCTACCCACTGTTTAACGTAGCTGAAGCTTCGACTTGAGTTTCCTATTCTAAAGTAGTTTACCCACCCTCTCAATATCGGATTGATGATCTGAATCACTCTCCGTATTGGTTGCGATTTATAGTTACTGAATACCTTCTTCAACTTTTGAAGTAGGCTTGTTCGTGTTTTCATCTGTGGTGTTATCTGTACTCTCCACTTTCCTTGTTTTGTAATTTTCTTTCGAAAGTCAAATCCTAGAAAGCCGAATGTTTCTCCTCTCTTTAGATTGGCAATTTTTGTCTTTTCTTCATTTACACTTACTTCTAGTTTTGCTAATTCTTCTTGTAACCTTTTGTACACTAATTTCTCGAGCCATTCCCATCTCTGGTGCCCATCTATCAGTATCACTAAATCGTCTGCCCATCTGGCGTATTCTATACGTTGATATTTTTCTTCCCTGGTCACCTCTTTTGCTCTCTCTAGCATTTTGTCTACCTCATTGAGGTATATATTGCTCAACAACGGTGAGATAGGCGACCCTTGCGCTATTCTCGTTTTCCTCCTACCTTAAGGATTAGCTTAATCAAGTGCATGATTTCTTTATCATTTATTCTCTTGGCAATTTTCTCCATGAGAATATGATGTCGTACGTTATCAAAATAGGATTTCAGGTCTACATCAATACATTTTGTATTGCCTTTGATTGCTGCTTTCGCTACTCTGCTTACTGCTTCATGCGCTTTTCTCTTGGGTCTATATCCATATGATCCGTCCTGAAAGTCAGATTCATATATCGGTTCAATTATTAGCTTTAGTGCACTTTGCACTATTCTATCCCGGATGCAGGGTATGTTCAACGTTCTGAGTTTTCCCCCAACTTTTGGTATTTCCTTTCTCCGGTTCCTATTTGGGCTATAGGTTTTGGTTATTAGTTCATGTCTTATTTGCTGAAGATACTTTTCTAAGCCTTCTGCCTCTATCGATTTGAATGTTACCCCATCAATTCCTGGTGCCCCATTGCTTTTCTTTGTTAGCTTATATGCTTCTTCTAGTGTCTCCATCTTGCAGACGTGTACATAGATTCCCCAGAATCGCCATTCCGGTTCTGCTTTCGCTTTGATATATATCTTTCTTCTCAGGTCTTGTAATTTTATTGGCATTTTTGTCATTTTTACCTTTACCTTCCTTTTGTTAAAAGATCTCTACTAGTAGGGTGCCTTTGCTCCATGGGCGTTACCCCACTTCTTCGCTACTACACACCCATCCGCCACCCTTTCATCTTCGGTTCTTTTCCTGTTTTCCAGTTATAGAACCTACCACTCCAAGGTATTTCTCCTTGGGATGAGGAGGGCTTCTCCAGTTGCTTTGTATGTCCTCATTACCATGCTATCACTACCACCCCGCTGAAGTAGAACAATTGTATCAGTCGTTTTTCAACTGCCTATTCTGCTTTCGCCCATTGACCGCTGGCTCAGCCTTCAGTTCTTATCGTTTTCGAGGCCACCTATATGTTTGCTTTCGCTACGGCCTAGTAATTCGCCATTATCCTATGATAACGTTGTCGGTAGGCTTCAACATTTTGCTTTCCCTCCACATTGCTACCCTAGCTACAGGACTTCGACTTTTATCCTGGTGGGTCTACCTCCCACTGAACATACTTGCCTTCTCTGGACACACAATCAATAAATGAAAATAAAAGGTTAGAACAAGAATTGAATGATACTAAAAAAGATTTAGGTGATAAATATAGTGAAATCCAGAGATTAGAAAGTCAATCACATGAATTAGAATCTAAAAAAGTAACAGAATTGATGACATGTTTAGAAAAGAAAGAGAAAAAAATAGCAGAGTTAGAAGCGCAGTTGCAAAAAGAAAGTTCTGAAACTTATGATTTAATACTTAAATCATCGGATTTAGAAGAAGAAAAAAGACGATTACAAGAAAAGTTAAATGAAAAAACTCAAGAAGTGATTAAACTAACTGTAGATTTAGAAGAACTAAGTAAGCAATCGGAAGAGAAAGAAACTAAATATTTCAGTAGGATTAAAGAGTTAGAAAAAATTCTTAATAAAGAAAGAAAAAACAGTGAAGAGTTGGAAAATTATAGCATCAATCTGGAGGAAGAAAGTCAAATTCAACATGAAAAGTACAAAGAGTTACTATTTGAGAAGCATTCTATAAAAGAAGAAATTTCAGATTTGAATGATCAATCTTCATTAGTTCATCAGAATCGTGTGAGCTTAGCACAAGATTTGGCAAAAAACATGATATATTTGTTCAAAGAGAATGTAAGAGAAGGAGATAAAGTGATTATATCGCAGGAAACTGTATTAGAGATTTTGAATAGATTGGAGGAATTAATCAAGAATGTTGGAGTCAGTGATCAAGAAATAAAAGGATTAATTGAAGAAATATCTGTACAAACTAATGATAGCCTTGCTCCTTCAGATATAAGTAATGGAGATTTATCAGCACTACCAAATAAAGAGCTGGATGAAGCTTCATATTCAGAAGATTTTGGATATTCTAGTAGATGTTCTACTCCTGTCTGATGCCACCTTGCATTTTGAGTTTAGTTAGAATATCAACTAAAGTTTATCACTGGTACAATTGTGATAAGTGTTCTCCTCTACAGGTAAGACAATTTTAATCAATATATACAAGACTGCTGAAGTTTTGTATATGGGTGATGAGCAATTTACTTAATAAATATAATACATTTTATTTTATAGCTAGTTCTCTGGCTACTCTCACGTTACTTACATCTTTAGCGCTTATTAATGTACCTAGTTCTTTAATTCTCGCTTTAGCTGTATTATCTGTTTTGGCTTTTATGATTTTGTATAAAATAATTATTGACACTAGTAAAGTGGAGAAGAAATTTGCTCACAAAGAGCGTGAGTTGACTCAAGAAAAGCACAATTTATACGAGGAAGAAAGAAAATTTGGTCAAAAAATAGAAGCTGAGAGGAAATCTTTTCTTAAAGAAGAAAAATCTTTGGAGGAGAAATTAGAAGCAAAAATGATCCATATAATTGGAATAACAGACGAATTAGAAAAAGTAACGAAGGAGAAAGATGAGCTTGCTGCACAAGAAAAAGAACTACTCCATAAAATCTCATATTTGTGTAAACAGTTACAGGAAAAAGAAGCTAATCTAACTGAGAGGAAAAAACTTATAATCGAATTGAAAAGAAAAATAGACAATGATAAATATGAGGAATTATATAAGGAAGTAGAGAAATTATCTGAAGAAAAAGAGGAGTTATCTAAGGAAATAGACAAATTACGTAAAGAGAAACATATACTATATATGAAAAAAGAAGAATTACATAAAAGAAAAGAAGAACTTTGTGTGAAATTAGATGAATTACAATGTAAATTTAAAGAAATTGATCAGAAAAATAAAAACTTATCTCAAGAGTTAAAAAGGAAATTTGAAGAGCTAGATAAAGCAGACGGTTTAATTAAAAATCAATCTTTTGAGTTAGACAGAATAAGACAAGATTGTAATAACGAAGTGAAAAATTTAAGAAATTCACTTTTAGAGCGAGACAGTCAAATAAAACAACTTCAATATGTGATAGATAAGATAGAAGAATCGATAAGAGAAAATGAAACAATTAAAGATTATAGCAAAAAAATAATATTAGGGGAGACTCAGAAAATAAAATTTATATTAGGGCAGCTTGTGCAATTCAAGCCAATGAAAGGTTCCAAAACATCGGAGGAAACGTCTGATTCTTTACAGGAAGATCTTGGATATGCCAGTCGTTCACCCACTCCGACCAGATTATCGTGTTCAGTGTCTGTACAAAGCATTGCAAGTGGACCAATCCCTGAATATGGATGGCTTTGTTGCATAGCACTGATAGGCATGTAAATCACAATGAACTTACGCAGCTAATTTAAATTTAGCCATACCAATATCAGTAAATTTGTTCAGTAAGTAGCACTTAATTAACAGCTCTTTTTCACGATTTACCTCTGATTTATTTTTCAAGCCAAACCCAAATATTTGCTTCAACCTATAGAAAAAGACTTCAATATAAGACCGTGCTCCATACTTAACTTTTTTCTTCCATTCATTAATACCATCTTCATAATTCTCATATGACCTAATTCTACTAATATACTTGTTTCTTTCTGATAAGTAGTCAGCTAAACAAATTTTAGTATCCTTCCTAGGGCGAATAATAGGCACAATATTGTATTTTCTGCATTCTTTATACACACTTTTTATATCATAAGCCGCATCTGCTCGAATAGAACAAATGTTATATTTATCACTGACTTCTTCTAACATATCGCAGACCGGCAAATAGTCTACAGCAACACCACTAGTGTAGTTCATGCTTATTGCTTTCTTATCATTTATGTTTAAAATAACATGTAATTTTCTTACTTGACCATAACCACTGTATTTTCTTTTTCGAATATTAAGCTTACTATGCCCACCGTTATTATTGTAGATACTAACTCTAGTGCTATCTACGGCAATTTCAACATTTTCCAGATCATCTTTATTGCTTCTATGGTCATCAATCTTCAAATTAAGCTTTTTAAATCTTCTGGAAGCTTGTGTATAGCTGATAATCTTAAGTTTTTTGCCTATTTGTACCATATAACCTTTTACAAAACCTACAGCTTGTCTCAAGCCAATTCTAAAAAGATGAACTATTATGTGTATTAAAATTACAACTTTATCACTATAAGTGTTATTGCCACCTGCAACTTTTGGACTATTTTCATACCAATTTTCTATGGCTTGATTAACAAAATGAAAAACATTTCCTCTTTTTTTTAGAAACTCATTATATTCTCTTTGGTTACTTACTCTCATTTTTTGTGGCATAAGTTATACTTGTTTGAAAAATGCCTATTTTACAACAAAATGCGTTAGTAACCATAAGCTTTTCTCCTTACAATAACCTCAACCAACACTAGCTATGCAACAAAGCCAATATGGATTGTAAAATGCAACAATTACTCTTATTATAAAAAAAATTATACAAGATAATGAACCCAATAATATGCGCACTGGATACACAAGATTTGAATGAAGCCATATCTTGGGCTAATGGTCTGCGTGATAAGGTTGGCATGGTAAAACTTGGGTTAGAATTTTTTGCTGCACATGGTCCTTCTGGAGTGAGAGAAGTTGCAAAATGCAATGTACCAATTTTTTTAGATCTAAAATTGTATGATATTCCAAACACTGTAGCTAGAACAGTTGAAGCAATAAAAGCTCTAGATGTTGAAATGCTAACATTGCATATCAGTGGTGGAACAAAAATGCTTAAAGAAGCACTAAGTATAGTGCAAGGAAAGAAAATAAAGCTAATTGGAGTAACAGTACTAACTAGTATGGGCAATGAAGATCTGAGTGAACTCGGAGTAGCAAGGGAAGCAAAATCACAGGTAATTTTGCTAGCAAAGCTTGCAAAAAAGATTGGACTACATGGAGTAGTTTGCTCTGCACTAGAAGCTCAAGAAGTGCGCCAAGAATGTGGTAAAGACTTTAAAATTATTACTCCAGGAATCCGTATGAATCGAGGTCATGATGATCAAAAAAGGACAGCAACACCAAAAGAAGCAATAAATTCAGGAGCTGATTATATCGTAATTGGCAGACCAATTACAAAAAGCGGCAATCCCGCAAGTAGTGCAGAATTAATATTGAAATCCCTTACTGATTGAAGCAGGAGAGCGGCAAGGTAGATAAGGTACCATAGAATAAAAGCAACAAACGGTATGTATCCGTTCAGCAGGGTGGCAAAACAAGGTAGACGAGAAAAGATAACTAAATGGGTGTCATCCTAGTGCTTGACACTGGGATGGCGTAACCGTTCACGGATTGTGAGAATGAATTAAAGAACTAAGCAGTGACAGCTACTAGATTCTGTAGCTTTTGAAAGGGGTTCTGGCCATTTAGACGTGATGTCAAAAATATCGACAACATTCTTTCCACGAATCTTTCTCCACGTTCTGACCAGGTGAAAAAGCTGTTTTTACGATAAATTACGTACCGTCTAATTTGCCGTTCTGCAAGGTTATTAGTTGTTTCTATCACTTCAGGTTTTCTTAAAAACTTCCACATCATATCCTCAGATCGTAACATCTTAGCGGCCATTCTTGAAGCTTGAGTGCTATTTGCAACCCTCGTCATTTTACGTAAAAAATGTTTTACCCTTTTCCGAATTTTTCGCACCAGTCGATAAAATCTCAAATTATCTATCAAATTTTGTTTTTTTGCCTTATCTACTACAAACACCTTATTGCTGAGCGATTTTAGTGCTTGGCCAATTTTGCTCACTTCAACATTTTTACTATGGGCAAATCTCTCAAAATCTCTTGCCAGATGTGCCCAACATATCTGTCTATTTTCACGATTGAAGTAATTGTATACAGCGTATCTATCGCTCACAACTATACCATCATATTCTGGCAGTAAACTCTTCAACACCTTCTTACCACGAGACTCGCTTACCTTCAGAAGTGTCAACGCTTTGTTTGTTATTACCCAACTCCAGCCTCTCTTTCCTTGATTTCTGTGCCCTGTTTCGTCTATATGCAAATACTCGCTTCCTTGCAACTCTTCCTTCATTTTCTCATATTCAGATGCACACTTCTTCGATACCCTGCGTTCAGTATTTGAGACTAAACCAAGGCTTATATTTAGATTAAAAATACTGCCCAAAATTTGCTGTACCTCTCTTTTTGAGTTAATAAAAAAGCCGCTAAGGCTGCTTATAACTGTTTTAGCATTGGGTCCTAGAAAATCTCTTGCAACACCTTCGGGTAAATTTGCTGTAATTCTTTTATTACATACTCTTATATGTTAAAAACAAGTCTTTATAAATGTCACGAAATGGCGGTATAAAGACACGCAGAGAGGAGGAACCGTACATACTCTTGGTCATAAGGACCGTTTTGCAGCAAGGTTCTCCTCTCTGGTTTATTATACTGAAAGTTCCGAACAACTGGTTGAGCTTTTAGGCTCGTATATAAGGGTGGAAAATGCAGTATACACATTATTTATGGGTAACCGTTCACGCAATGGCGTCAACTTAAGAGCCTTCATTAGCAGACTCTCCTAAAGACATGATGGCGTTTAGGCTTATCAACTTTGTCCATTCACGGTATAAGAAAGTAGTTTACAAAAATTGCATAATTAGTATAAAAAACAATAAACTAGATAGATGAGGGGTTGATGATAGAGGTGCTACAAGAAAAGATTGTGGTATTGGAGTCAGAAGTTGGTACTCTGAAAGCAGAGAATGATAAGTTAAGGACAAAAATAATTGAGCTAGAGGATAAGCTGGGTTTAAATTCAAAAAATTCATCGCTGCCACCATCGCAAGATGTATATCGCAAAAAGACAAAAAAGAAGAGCGATAAAAAACCAGGCGGGCAGCCAGGACATGAAGCGCACAAGCGGGAATTGATGGTAGCAGATGAGGTGGTAAAATGTTCAATTGATACAATTTGCATGTGTGGAAGCCAAGTTATTTTAGAAGAAGAAACTGTGCATCAAAAGGTTGAATTGCCAAAAATTAAACCGATAGTGACTGAATATAGGCTACAAAAAGGCTACTGTAAGGCGTGTAAGAAAAGGATCTCAGCTAGTCTGCCTGAAGGTGTGACAAGGGATCTTTTAGGAGCTAATGCAAAAGCAGTAATTAGCAGTTTTAGTGGATTTTTTATCAATTCAAAAAGGGAAGTACAGCAAATTTTGAGCAGCATATTTAATCTGAATATAAGCCTAGGTTTGGTATCAAAGACCGAGGGTAGAGTATCAGAAAAATGTATATCTGAATACGAAAAAATAAGAGAAGAGCTACGGAAAAGCAAGTATTTACATATAGATGAAACAAGCCATAGGAACCAGGGAAAGAAAGGTTGGAGTTGGGTAGTAACGAATAAAACAGCAACACTTATGAAGTTAGTTGGATCTCGCGGAAAGAAGATATTAAAAGGGCTATTGCCAGAGTATGATGGAATAGTTATAAGCGATAGGTATGCTGCGTATAATTACTTTAATCGTGAAAACAGACAGATATGCTGGGCCCATTTAGCAAGGGACTTTGAAAGGTTTTTTTACAGTAAAAATGTTGAAGTGAGCAGAATTGGCGCAGCATTAAAATCGCTGAGCAACAGGGTATTTGTGGTAGATAGAGCACGTAAACAAAACCTGATAGACAATTTAAGATTTTTCCGGTTAATGAGGAAGATTCGAAAAAGGGTGAAACATTTTTTGCGAGAGATAACAAGGGTTGCAAAAGGAACTCAGGCCTCGAGAATGGCTGCCAATATACTACGTTCTGAAGATATGATGTGGAGATTCGTGCGCAATCCTGATCTGATCGAGACAACCAATAACCTTGCAGAACGTCAGGCTAGACGGTACGTCATTTATCGTAAAAATAGTTTTTTCACTTGGTCAGAACGTGGAGAAAAGTTCATTGAAAGAATGCTTTCGATATTTTTGACTGCACGTTTGAATGATCAGAATCCTGTCCAGAAACTACAGAATTTAGTCGCTATTCCTGCCTAATTGGGAATATTCCGTGAACGGTTACCTATTCAAACGTATCGAGAGATGGGGCTAGTTTACCTTGATGGCTACGGTTGTAATACCAACTTTCATTCGGTCGCACACGCCCGTGATAGCCCTATTCCTATAGTGAGTAGGGTTATCTTTCCCTCTTATCTCTTTTATATCACATTTTTAACTTACAATCTTTCATATGCTTCTTTTACTTTAGCATGAGAAGTTAATGCATCAAAAAACTCAGGGCTTACCAAGGCATGAATTCCAGTCATATATTCACCACTTAGATTATCTTCTATGTGCCGGAGTACTTCCAGACACTTACGTTTTACGTCAGTTGTTGCTGTTCCAAGGGCAAAATTTACTACTTTTGGTGTTATTTCAAATTCGTTGTACAGATTTAATAATTCTGACCCATCAGCATCTAAAATTATTCCTTTGAGCGTTCCCATTCGCAAATGCTCTAATGTTATTGCATGTTTGTTTCTCATTAGCTGCAAATGATCAGTTATTACATCTGCAAGCGCTTTAAGTTCACTCTCTGATCCAAATGCCCTTATTCCCTGTACTTCCTCTGGTAACACTACATCATCGTGAGGAATATGTGGAATCGTAAACGTTCTTACTTTTCTTTTGCCACGTTTTCCCACTGTTGCTGGTGCCCCTGGTACTTGCGTTGGTAGTAAACTTAATACTCCGTTATGTTCTTCTATGGTAATATGTCTAAATCTTACTGATCTACTTGGAAACAAATTTAGATTTTCAACCTGTCCATAATTTATCGGCAATATATTCATCGCATTTGTTAGTGCCGTCATGCTAAATGCTGTATTTGTAAATGGATTTTGCATTTTTCCCCTTTTGTATTTTTAATAGTTTTTTTAAGCTCCCTTGCGGATAATGATCCCTCGTGCTTCAAGTTGCTTTATTGCTTCAGCTTTCTGTTCTTCAGTGATATTTGCTGGCCACACAACTGCATGATCTGCTAGTATTGCACCACGAGTAATAATTACTGCTTTGGCATTTTCTGTCGCATTTACATCACTTACTATTGCACCTATTGCTGTTTGTGTGCCGTCTGTTCCAGTGGGATTAAGGACTCTAATAAAACCATCTTCCGTCTTTTTGGCAACTACTGCACCAAGCTTAAGATTTTGACCTTTAGCTACTGTTATTTGGTCTCTTGAATATAGATTTGAAACTTCGTATTTCAGAAGATCCCCAAGGTTATTTTGTTCTGTTATAGTACTCATTCTGCTTTTCCCCTTTATTTTTTACTTTTGTTATACTATGAATATTCTAAATGCCAGATTGTGCACGACTTCTTGCTACCTGCATCATTAAATCTTCTGACGAATTCTGTGGTAATGTGCTTAAAATTTCAGTCTTCATTGTTCGTTCTGCAAGTATCGACATTAATATTTCTTGTGCTTGTTTGCTGCTAACATTCTGCTCTATAAATTCTCCTATTTTCTCTGGCATTCGTGATAAGTTGCATAAACGTATTAATTCAAGAACTTCAGTATGATAACTGTCATTCTTGATTTTATTAGTTAAATTATCAGTTTCTAGGTCAGTTGTCGTTTGTTCATTCATAGTAATACTCCTGTTTTTATTAATAGATGAAAGAATTGTAATTCCATCTGCAAAACCAATATCCACAGCGTTCTTGCCAAAGTATAGCCCTGCTTCTGTTGATCGAATCTTTTCAATTGAAAGACCTCTGTTCCTCGCTATTAGCTGCACAAACATTTCATATAGTCGGTCTACTTCTTTTTGTAAGCTTTCCAGACTTTCAGACGTCATTGGCTCATGTGGATTTAAATCATTTTTTCTACTTCCTGCAAATACTGTGGTATATTTTATTCCCTGTTTTTCATCAAACCCACTTTGATCTATATGACTTGCTATTACTCCTATACTGCCAACACCAGAAGTTCTGCTCACAAATACCTTCTCAGCGCTAGAGGCTATAGCATATGCAGCAGAGTATGCATCATCATTTGCTATCGCTATTATCCTCTTTTTTGCTCTTGATTCATAAATAAAGTCAGCTAGGTCAAATATACCGTTTACCTCTCCTCCGGGGCTATCTATATCAAGCAGAATAGTTTCTATATCTTTGTTTGATAATGCTTCTTCTATTTCTTCTTGAATTTTCTCATATGATGTCATTCCCAGAAAATCGTCAAAAGCCCCTGGTTTTTTGGTCAAAATTCCATGTATTGCTATTACTGCTGTTTTTTCTATATTCTGATTTACTGCATGTTTTATATTTTTCAAGATAGGTTGTTTTCCGTTATATAGTGACAACAGGTCAAAGCTTTTTTGCTCTATCATCATCGGCCTACATAGCCAGTTGGTTTGTAAAATTTCCATAAAGTAAACGAGACTTATTTTGTTTGTGTCCTGACATCAGAATCAAAGAAAAGGTTGAGAGAATCAGCACGCTTTTGATCTTCTGCTATTTCTTGATCAATTTCTTCTACATCGTAACCCAATTCTGAAACAACTTCTGAGCGACTCTTAAAGCCATTTCTTACTGCCATTTGTTGTGCTTGCTGGTCTTTTAAAGGATCAACCCAATCAAACTCCTTGTGGTATCCATTTTACTTCTTCTTTCGCTGCTTTTACTACTTTTTCATCTATACAGAGTTCTCCAGAAAGTACTGCTAATTCTAGCCATCTATTCCATACTGGTCTGCAAAATTGGAATACCATAATGTTATGTTGCAGCATAGCGCATCGACGACGAAACTCTATTAATCCTGCTCTGATTGATGAATAATTAACGCCGGTTAAATCTCCTGTTAGCTGCTCATATGTTATCCCTGTACCAATCGCTATTGCCCTGAGTTGCTGTCTTATAAACGCTTCATAACTTCCTCCAACATCTGACGGCTCTGAAAATTTTATGTCTTCTCCTGGGTCTAAAAGCTGCATTGTTCCAGGTTCTAGGCCAGATAATGCTACTCCTTGCTCACTTGCTTCACCTTCTCCCATGATATTTGCTTCTGGATCGAGTCTTGTAATAAATCCAGCAAACATTGCTGCAGTTTTCTTTCTCACCAGCTCTGCATCATCATATTGATCAAGCTCATAAAGCTTCAGCAGTATATTAGAAAGCCAAGGCTCCCCTCTGATTTGCCCAGGTCTTAATGGTCTATAAATATGTAAAACATCATTTGCTGGCACTCTCACTGATTCTCCAAACGAGCCTTCACCAGGGTGTTCTTTAAATAGGTAATATGCTTCTCTTTGCCCAAGCTTGTTAAACTCAATCCCGTTTCTTATTACATTACCATTTCCTAAAGTTTGATTTGTTTTATTATCTAAATGTTCAGACTCAAGTACTTGCAGTTGTAATGGCACAGAAAATCTATCTTCCAGCTTTCTCGTTCTTAAACGTACAAAACATTCTCCTCCCTCTATCATACTTCTGCATACTAGAGCTTGTAATCCATGTAACCGTTCACGGATTGTGAGAATGAATTAAAGAACTAAGCAGTGACAGCTACTAGATTCTGTAGCTTTTGAAAGGGGTTCTGGCCATTTAGACGTGATGTCAAAAATATCGACAACATTCTTTCCACGAATCTTTCTCCACGTTCTGACCAGGTGAAAAAGCTGTTTTTACGATAAATTACGTACCGTCTAATTTGCCGTTCTGCAAGGTTATTAGTTGTTTCTATCACTTCAGGTTTTCTTAAAAACTTCCACATCATATCCTCAGATCGTAACATCTTAGCGGCCATTCTTGAAGCTTGAGTGCTATTTGCAACCCTCGTCATTTTACGTAAAAAATGTTTTACCCTTTTCCGAATTTTTCGCACCAGTCGATAAAATCTCAAATTATCTATCAAATTTTGTTTTTTTGCCTTATCTACTACAAACACCTTATTGCTGAGCGATTTTAGTGCTTGGCCAATTTTGCTCACTTCAACATTTTTACTATGGGCAAATCTCTCAAAATCTCTTGCCAGATGTGCCCAACATATCTGTCTATTTTCACGATTGAAGTAATTGTATACAGCGTATCTATCGCTCACAACTATACCATCATATTCTGGCAGTAAACTCTTCAACACCTTCTTACCACGAGACTCGCTTACCTTCAGAAGTGTCAACGCTTTGTTTGTTATTACCCAACTCCAGCCTCTCTTTCCTTGATTTCTGTGCCCTGTTTCGTCTATATGCAAATACTCGCTTCCTTGCAACTCTTCCTTCATTTTCTCATATTCAGATGCACACTTCTTCGATACCCTGCGTTCAGTATTTGAGACTAAACCAAGGCTTATATTTAGATTAAAAATACTGCCCAAAATTTGCTGTACCTCTCTTTTTGAGTTAATAAAAAAGCCGCTAAGGCTGCTTATAACTGTTTTAGCATTGGGTCCTAGAAAATCTCTTGCAACACCTTCGGGTAAATTTGCTGTAATTCTTTTATTACATACTCTACAATGTCCTCTTTGCAACCTGTACTCAGTTACAATTGGCTTAATTTCTGGCAACTCTGCCTTCTGATGAATAATTTCATCTTCTAAAGTAATCTTACCTCCACACATACAAATTGTATCAATTGTGCATCTCACTACCTCGTCTGCAGCCATTAATTCACGCTTATGCACCTTATGTCCTGGCTGACCTCCTGGTTTTTTATCACTTTTCTTTTTTGCTTTCTTACGATATATATCTCGTGATGGTGGCAGCGATGAATTTTGCGAATTTAAGCCCAATTTGTCTTCTAATTCAACTATTTTTGCTTTCAAGCTATCATTTTCTCTGATCAGTGCTTTTATTTCTTCCTTGAGATTAGCGTTTTCTGCTACAACCTTTTCTTGCAGCACTGCTGTCATTTACCCATTCCATATTTAGCTTCCTATCTCTTTACACTTTTATACTTACTTTGTAAACCACCTTATCTCCGTGAACGGTTACGTAATCCATAAAAATCACTTATTCCACAGCTATCTGCTTCATCTGTCCATTTTAGCCATAATTCTTGCACTTTCTTTCTAAATTCTGCATTCTTTGCTTTTGATTGCGGTTTTATTCCTGTTCCAATAGAGTTACTTACTATCGTATCAATTATATTTGCAGCGTAAGGATTTTTTCTCACCATGTCACGAGAGCGGCTACGTAAGTGCCCAAGGCTCTGAGAAAGTAAATTATTTATGCTTCCTAACTCTGGTTGAAAGTGAAAAAATCTTCTTCCTGAGCCTGCTGCATCCCACGCTGAACTTTTGATTTTTGGCTTACTAAATAGTTGTTTGAATGATTTGAGTAGCATTACTTCTCCTTATCTGAAATTTTTGATAACTCAGCCTCTAGCTCTTCTACTGTTGGTAAAGCTGTCTTTATATTCTCTGGTAGACTTTCAGTTATTCGGTATTCTGCTAGTCCTATTGGTTTTGTCATATCTTTTAGAGTGTATTTTGCTAGTACATCATTTTTAGATTTACATAAAATCAACCCTACAGATGGTTGATCTGTCTCGTGTTTTAGCAAGTCATCTACTGCTGAAAGGTAGAAATTCATTTTACCGGCGTATTCTGGTTTAAACTTATTATCTTTCAATTCAATTACTATAAAACAACGTAATTTTAGATGGTAGAATAATAGATCGACAAAGAAGTCTTCATCACCAACATCTAAATGAAATTGTCTACCTACAAATGCAAAGCCTTCACCAAGTTCTAACAAAAACTTCTCCATATGTCCTACAAGACCTTTTTCTACTTCTCTTTCATGAGCATCCTTTCCTATACTTAAAAAATCAAAAATATATGGATCTTTTAACGTGTAATGCGCTAGATCTGATTGAGGTGAAGGTAACTTCTCTTTAAAATTAGTGATAGCCTTTCCTTGACGTTTATGTAACCCAAGTTCAATCTGCATTACCATGATGTTTCTTGACCAGCCATGTTCTATAGCTTCTTTTATGTAGAATAGCCTCGCTTCTTTATCCCGAACTAAGTCCATCAGAAATACATTATGTCCCCATGGCAATTGGGCAACAAGTTGTTGCACAAGTTCAATATCTTGATATTCTCCTGCAAACTGCCGCATATATTTTAGATTTCTTGTGCTAAAACCTTTCATTTCTGGAAACTCAGCTTTTAAGTCTCTACTTAACTGCTCAATTACTTTGGATCCCCAACCTTGATTCTTTTGTTTTTCTAGAATCTGCGTTCCAATATAATGATAAAGTAGTAGTAGCTCTTTATTTACTGTCCTTGCTGCTTTATAACGACTAGTAGCAATCTGTTCTTTGAGCTGCTCTAAAAATTCTGTATATTCTTTTGCTATAATTTTTGTCATACGGTTCCTTTCAACGATATTATATGATTTCCTTACTCGTTGAAAAAACAATCTTTCTCTTCGGTTTCATTCCAACAATCTTTAGCTCAGCTTTAATACGTTGTCTTAAGTTTAGTAAATCATTTATCTGAACTTCAGCATATCTTACCACATGGTCACCATATGCAATTGATACCACTCTTTCGCCACTCTGAAGCTTCTTTATTGCTTGTTCAACTTGAATTAAATAATCTTCGTTATACATTTACTACTTGCTTCTAAGAAACTTCCCCTATCAGCTCATCTTTTTTTATCAGGATATAACCAAATTCATTGGCTTTTTTACCCAGATTCTTTACTACTCTTTCCTTATATAACTTTTCATAATAATCCATTCCTTTTTCTACATATTCTTGTCCACATTTCAGCATTTGATAAAAAATACATGCTAATTTTCTTGCTGTAGCAGTTATTGCTTTTGGTGCTCCCAATCGATTTTTCAATCTTCTACAGTACGCACCTAATGCACTTTTACTGTGCAACATAGAATAACCAGCAAGTCGAAAAGCATTTGCAGCACGGTTAATTACTTTACGAGTTCCACTTCTAATCACTCTTTCTCCTGTAATCCTATTAAATGGACATAATCCCAACCAAGAAGTAAAATGTTTTTCTGATGGCCATTTATTAGCATTAAGACCAACTTCTGAGAGGATGGTCTGTATATTTGATGTATTAAGCCCTGGAACTTTGGTGAAATCCATGCCAGTTATTCGATACAATTCTTCGTGTGCAGCAAAGTTTGGTTTGTTTCCTGCAGACCTCTTTACTTTACTGCATTGCTTATTTTCATTTGATCTTGTTTCAAGTGTTTTATAATAGTTTTCCATACTTTTATCACATTCTTTTATTTGCTCTTGAAAAAAAGTATATGCTTCGTATTCTTGCTTTAATGTAAACAAATGCTCTTCTCTATAGTCACCTGTTAGTGCTTTTGCTATGGTTGATCTGTCATTTTTTATTCGTCTATCACTCAATTCAGCCAATCTATTAGAGTTTCTTTCACCCGCAATTATTGCTTTAATGATTCGCATACCAGTTACACCTGTAATATCACTAATAACCTTGTGTAATTGAATGTTCATTTGAATTAATGCTTTTTGCATACGTTGAGTGTGTACAGCTGCACTTTTTATCAGGTTGTCATGTTGTCTATTATAACCACGTAGTACACAAATTTGGTTATCAGGCCTAAATGATCCTTGAAGTAACCCATAGCTATGTAATTGCTGTAACCACTGGCAATCTTGAACGTCTGATTTTCTTCCAGGTACATTTTTTACATGTCGTGCATTTACCAGTTTAACTTCGAATCCATATGATTCAAGTATTTGAAACAAAGGAATCCAATATACTCCTGTTGATTCCATGGCTATCGTTCTAACTTCACACTTTTTCAACCACTTTGCTAGGTTATGAAGATCTACTGTAAAGCACCCAAATTTTTGAACGCGTTGTTTATCTCTCCCTTCTGGTACGCATGCATAATGTACAGATGAACCAATATCAATCCCTGCTGCATTAGGATTCACTACTTCTAATTTACTTTTTGCTTTTGCCATATAAAATCCCTTATATATACCTTATAATGAAGAAGTGCTTTAGCTTGGGGCGGTTATATTACACAATCTTCTAAACGAGGTAGCTAAGAAGCTCCATCAATGGTTTGACCGTCCCTTCCAAAATCATACTGATCCACGGGCATTTATTGCACCATTGCGAACTCGATTATAACTGCAGAAGCACTTCTTCATAAAATTATATCCAAAAATTACTGCAATGTGCATTAGGACGTTTCTTTCTGGTTTAACAGATTTTGTCTGTTCCGGTGCTGATCCATTTGCTTCTGACTATTTTTTTTGATTTTTTACTTTCTGGTTTTTCACTTAAACTATTCCATTTACTCTCTGGCCATCTATCTATTCCCAGTGCTATCGATGCTGCTCTCGCGTAAATTCGGCAATCTAGTACTTCATTTCTTTCTCTTACCTTTTGCCACTCTTGTTTGGTGTATCCTTTTACTACCTTGCTGACTAATTGCTCTGCCGTTAGCTGCTTAAAATATTCAGGTGCATACTCGGGAAAATGACAATATCCAGGTAGAGCTTTTCCCTCTTCTTCTTTCAAAATATTAAGTAATTGAAAAAGCTCTGACTTTAATATCGATACTCCCACTGGCCAGAGCTTTATTCCTCTCTTTAGCTTTTGACCACCAACTGTTATATCTACTCTACTTGGGCTGCTAAGTGGTACTAATGCTTTATTTACACCTTTTACTGCCATTACTCTTCCAGACCCTTGATGACTTCTCACCCAGTTATACACTTCCTGCGTTGCATACCCTGCATCAACCGCTATCATGCTTATCATATACTCAAGCCCATTTTCACCAATAAAATGATGATTAAGTAATTCTGAAAGCTTTCCCCATACTTCTCCTCCTCCAGTATCACCTTCAAATACTCGGTATTCTATTGACCAACTTTCGCGGCTTTTTCCCCAGGCTACGACTTCTACTTCTAAACGATCTTTTTGGACATCAACACCTGCTGTGAGAACTACTTCGCCTTTTGGTACTGTGCCTACGGGAAAAAATTCTCTTCTGTTAAATAATTGCTTCCAGTCTGGTACTTCTCCTTTATCTACCCAGGTTTCTCCAAGCGTAGTATTTATCCAAACTTTTAGTAATTGTTCACTTTCTTTTGCATGGAGAAAATCTTCTACTGCTTGAGTCCAACTATACCAGCCAACTGGGCTATAAAGACTTGAAAGATGAAACCCTTTTTTCTCACCTTTTACTCTATTAGTAGGCCTCCATTCTCCACGTTCAAGCATCTCTGTCTTTTGATGATTTTCTATCTTTTCACCACATTCTATACATATATAGTGTGCTGTACTTGGATTTTTATCTTCCCATTTAATTTGTGACCATTTTAGAACTTGATAGTAATTACAATACGGACATGGTACAAAAAAGTACTGCTTATCTGTTGCTTCAAATTCCTTCTCAATTCTGCTTATTCCATGAATCGTTGGTGTTGACACTAAAAAAATCTTTCGCCGTGCAAATGTATTAGTTCGAGCAATACTGAGCAGTACTGGATCTCCTTCTCCTCCTGAATCTCCTGGGTAGGCATCTATTTCATCAAGAAAGAGATATTTTACTGGCATAGATCTCAGTGCTACACTGCTATTTGCTCCGGTTATTACTACTATTCCACCTGGAAATTCCTTACTTTGTACAGTATTGCCTGAGTCTCTTGACCTTGGGTCTTTTACTTTACTTTTTAAACATGGTGTACTTTCAATCAGTGGTGCAAATCTTCCTTTTGACCAACGTTTTCCCATTTCAACTGTTGGCTGTACTACTAGCATTGGTCCTGGTGTTTGATCGATGATATAGCCAATCCAATTGTTGCCTGCTTCTGTTCCTCCAATCTGCGCTCCTTTCATGAATACTACTTTTTCAGTAGGTGAAGACGGAGAAAGTGAATCCATTATTTCTTTTAAATAAGGAGTTCTCTCTGTTCTCCATTTCCCCGGCTCTGATGTTGCAGTTGCTGCTAAAACTCGATACTCATTCGCCCACTCTGATACTTTAAGCTCTGGATCTGGCTTTAATCCTGAATAAAAGCTGGCACTGTAGATCACTATGCTCCACTCAAACAATTTCTGTGTAAGCTTTCTACTTCAACACTATCAATTTCTGATCTGACGTTTTCTGTGCCTTTCTGCCCTTCTAATTCCATAAACATCTTCTTCTGAGATTCATTTTCTATGTACTTTCGCGTAAGATCATTCATAACTATTGCTACAGTGAATGCAACTATTGCTGTTACTATTATCAGAGTAAGCATTTGATATATTGTTGTTGCTGTTAAGCCTATATATGCTGCCATTGCTACTGCACTTACTGAAGTAAAAATGCAGATCACATTATTGTATTTTCTTACTTTTACTTCTCTATGTTCTATACACCTATTCAGAGCACAATAAACTGGTGAATTTATTACAGATACTCTCCTTTCGTCTGGTAATTTGACGTTCTTTTCTTTAAACAAAGCTTTAAGTAACTCTAAATTATTTGACTTGATTGCTAAATGCAAAACAGGTGTGTAATTTGCTCCTTTTTTCAGCAGTAACTTTACTACATGTAAATGCCCTTTTTCTGCAGCAAGGTAAATCGGTGATAGACTCTTATTATTTGAAACGTCAATATCAATTTCTTCTTTTAAAATAGACTCTACAATCTCAATTTCTCCTCTTTGTGCAGCTAAATGGAGTAGACTATTCTTTTCAGAACCGTACTTATTACTCATCAAAGCCTTCTTTACCTCAGGTTTAGCGTAATCAAATGGTGTCTTGCCGCTATCGTCTTTTACCAATGGATCTATATCTTCTCGAGTTAGTAAAACTTCTATTGTCTTCAGCTTTTCAGCGTAATGTAGTGGTGTTTTATTTTCATAATCTTGTAAATTGACCTTGGAGTTTGGAGCACTTATTAAGCATCTTATGATATCAAGGCATAAGTCGCGTTCATCATAATTACTGCTGCTTACAGCGTTGTGAAGAGCCGACAATTTCATTGAGCTTTGTCCCATGCGCGTGCTATTTACATCTGCTCCTAGCTTCAGTAGTAACTTTACTATCTCCAGCTTTTTGTTATTAACTGCATAGTGCATTGGGGTCTGATTTCGTGCATCAAAGACATCTATTTCAGCGTTTCCTTCTCTTATCAAAATCTTTACAACTTCTGCATGTCCTATTCCTGCTGCTAGATGTAATGGAGTATGGTGCAAAGCATTTCGTACATTAACGTCAATACCCTTTCTTACTAAATATCTAACTGCATTAACTTCACCTATCATTGCAGCTAAGTGAAGTAAGCTATCTTGTTCTGATCCGTATTTGTTATTAATTAGCGCTTGTAATATTTCTGCTTTTTTCCCTTCTTTAGCGTAATCAAGAGATGTTTTACCATCATTATCTTCCACAAAAGGATTAATGTTCTTCTTCGTGAGTAACAAATCTACCATGCTTAATTCGTCAAACTCTATAGCGCAATGTAGTGGTGTTTTTCCGTTTAACCCTCTAACATTAACATCTAATCCAGGTTGATTAATGAGGCACTTTATTAATTCTAAACTTAAGTGAGCAGACATTTTATATTTGGTTAGATAATTCTTCAAGTGAGTTTGTAATCTCTTCAGTGAGCGTCTTATGAATCTTTTCAGTCTCACTCAGTGATGCAAGTAGCGCTGAAACCCTATTTGGAATATTAAGCAAATTATTACGGATAACTCTTGCTACATTAAATGCTTCAGTTTTTACTTCTTCTACTGAGACAAGTTCTCCTATCTCAGCCTTAGCTTTCGCCTCAAGCAATTTGCCACGTTCCATTTCATTTTTTATTCGAGTTTTTAGTAACATTGTAGAAAGATTACTTGTGTTTTCTGGATTTTTCCTCCTAAGTGGCTGACTTGGATCTCTTATTGCTGCCACTGTTTCATTTGCTTGTTCTCTATTGATCAAACCATCCTCCAACTCAACTATTCCTTTTTTTACTAAATAACAGACATATTGCTTTGAAAATCCTTGTTCTCTTGCCCATTCTGTTTGCGTTATCTTTTCCACTTTTTTTCTCCTCTCTCTTTTGTGCCTCTTTTCTACGAATTTTCTTCTTGAGTTTCTGCAAAAGTTTTACCATTATCGGCTAAAATGGCATCTCTTCCCGTGTATACTTGCCAACGTTTTATCGTTACATCTACAAATTTTGAATCTAGCTCTATCGTTCTACAACTTCTTCCTGTTCTCTCACATGCAATCAGCGTGCTACCAGATCCACTAAATGGTAGGGTCGAGAACTGGCGCGCCTCTTTAGGGTTTGGTGGCTGATCCATTATTTTCATGTTGGTCCTCAATCCAAAATTCCCATGTTTACGTTTCCAATTCCCGCCTCATCAAACGCAGCATGCGGATTTCCCGCACTACGCTTTCCTAGTAGATTCTTACCAAAGTTTATAACATATTGTGCTGGTAAGGCTTTCGGAACGTAATATCTTATTCTATAGTCCGAATATAGACCAAGGGTCTCATATATACATTCGCTACTCCACCTTTTCCAACCAAATCCTTTTGCTTTTCTGGCTTGCATCATATTGCGTCTTGTTTTCTTCTCTACCCACTGTTTAACGTAGCTGAAGCTTCGACTTGAGTTTCCTATTCTAAAGTAGTTTACCCACCCTCTCAATATCGGATTGATGATCTGAATCACTCTCCGTATTGGTTGCGATTTATAGTTACTGAATACCTTCTTCAACTTTTGAAGTAGGCTTGTTCGTGTTTTCATCTGTGGTGTTATCTGTACTCTCCACTTTCCTTGTTTTGTAATTTTCTTTCGAAAGTCAAATCCTAGAAAGCCGAATGTTTCTCCTCTCTTTAGATTGGCAATTTTTGTCTTTTCTTCATTTACACTTACTTCTAGTTTTGCTAATTCTTCTTGTAACCTTTTGTACACTAATTTCTCGAGCCATTCCCATCTCTGGTGCCCATCTATCAGTATCACTAAATCGTCTGCCCATCTGGCGTATTCTATACGTTGATATTTTTCTTCCCTGGTCACCTCTTTTGCTCTCTCTAGCATTTTGTCTACCTCATTGAGGTATATATTGCTCAACAACGGTGAGATAGGCGACCCTTGCGCTATTCTCGTTTTCCTCCTACCTTAAGGATTAGCTTAATCAAGTGCATGATTTCTTTATCATTTATTCTCTTGGCAATTTTCTCCATGAGAATATGATGTCGTACGTTATCAAAATAGGATTTCAGGTCTACATCAATACATTTTGTATTGCCTTTGATTGCTGCTTTCGCTACTCTGCTTACTGCTTCATGCGCTTTTCTCTTGGGTCTATATCCATATGATCCGTCCTGAAAGTCAGATTCATATATCGGTTCAATTATTAGCTTTAGTGCACTTTGCACTATTCTATCCCGGATGCAGGGTATGTTCAACGTTCTGAGTTTTCCCCCAACTTTTGGTATTTCCTTTCTCCGGTTCCTATTTGGGCTATAGGTTTTGGTTATTAGTTCATGTCTTATTTGCTGAAGATACTTTTCTAAGCCTTCTGCCTCTATCGATTTGAATGTTACCCCATCAATTCCTGGTGCCCCATTGCTTTTCTTTGTTAGCTTATATGCTTCTTCTAGTGTCTCCATCTTGCAGACGTGTACATAGATTCCCCAGAATCGCCATTCCGGTTCTGCTTTCGCTTTGATATATATCTTTCTTCTCAGGTCTTGTAATTTTATTGGCATTTTTGTCATTTTTACCTTTACCTTCCTTTTGTTAAAAGATCTCTACTAGTAGGGTGCCTTTGCTCCATGGGCGTTACCCCACTTCTTCGCTACTACACACCCATCCGCCACCCTTTCATCTTCGGTTCTTTTCCTGTTTTCCAGTTATAGAACCTACCACTCCAAGGTATTTCTCCTTGGGATGAGGAGGGCTTCTCCAGTTGCTTTGTATGTCCTCATTACCATGCTATCACTACCACCCCGCTGAAGTAGAACAATTGTATCAGTCGTTTTTCAACTGCCTATTCTGCTTTCGCCCATTGACCGCTGGCTCAGCCTTCAGTTCTTATCGTTTTCGAGGCCACCTATATGTTTGCTTTCGCTACGGCCTAGTAATTCGCCATTATCCTATGATAACGTTGTCGGTAGGCTTCAACATTTTGCTTTCCCTCCACATTGCTACCCTAGCTACAGGACTTCGACTTTTATCCTGGTGGGTCTACCTCCCACTGAACATACTTGCCTTCTCTGGACACACAGTCAGCACGAAATATTCATGCACATGACACTTCAGAGAAAGCAGTTATTGCTAGAAAAATCAACTCTATAGCTGATTTTAACGGGTTAGAATTTACTGCAAAAGTTGGTATTGAAGCTGATCAGTATGGAGAAAAGAACAAGATTGCTACGGTTATTACTCCAGAACAATCTGAAGTTGATTGGTTGCCATTTTGAAGTACGACGAACTGGACTGCTGTCATTGAGAAGGCTATGAAAGATGCAGTAGGAAAAAACGTAAAGCTGAAAGAAGAAGCGATAAAATGCAGAGTCTTTTGAAACTGTTTGTGAGCTTTGATTTTCAATATGTCAAAAAGCATTGTTTCGATATTCTCAAAAGAAAAAAGTAGTTCTGGTTTCTTAAGATAAAAGAATATTTAAGCATAGAAATGCACTTCAAAAAAAATTTTCATTTTTTCCGGAAAAACCTGTGAGAAATCCGGTATATATATAGTAAGAGGGGCAAACATGTCAATACTCACACAGTCAGGAAGAGCAGAAATAGCGGCAAGTATAAAAGAACAGCCTATACATCTTGCTTGGGGCAGTGGTGATGCCAATTGGGAAAGTAGTCATCAAGTCGAAAAAGTTTTTGTTGAGGATGAAATAGCCCTAGATCACCATCCCATTAAAGACGTAAAAGTTTTTATCGGACAAACAACTTATCAGCCAAGTGTTGACTATACAGTTGATAGTAGTACTGGTCTAATAAAACGTACGGAAAATAGCTCTATTCCAGTAAGTGATAAAGTTACTGTAGAGTATACTGAAAGCACACCACCGGAGCATATTACGTCTCAAAAACTGTTCAATGAGCTTGGCAGACGTACTGCAGATGAAGTGCTATTCTGCACAGGTGATGAAAATGGAGAGCTTTTGACCCCTTCTGGGAGGTTTAACCCTTCTAATGTACCAACCAACAATCTTTTTCTCAAATTCACTTTCGATTTCACGGATGCAGCAAATCAAGTTATACGGGAATTAGGGGTTATGGTTGGTACTAAAATAAAAGAAGGATTACCTGAAGGACAGAGATATTTCGAGCCAAAAGACGTGGAAAATCCTGGAATTTTGTTAGTTTTAGAACACACCGTACCACTTATCAGAACATCTGCAACTCGGGAAACTTTTTCATTTGTTGTAACTTTTTGAAACAAAATGACCTTAAATAGTTATTATAACCGCTTTAATCCTGACAAAGAATATGAGAAAAGCTTATTTCTTGCAGGAAGAGGTTTACAGTCTGCAGAATTAAATGAAACTCAGGAGTATGCTCTTTCTAAGCTTAAAGGTATAGGTGATGCAATATTTCGTGATGGTGATGTTATAACAGGAAGCAATTGTATTATAGATAGAGAAACTGGTAAAGTTACGCTTGAATCAGGAAAAATCTATCTTCGTGGAGCAGTTAGAAAAGTCGAAAAAGAAGAATTTATTATTCCACTGAGTACCACAGTGCGTATAGGTGTTTATTATCTAGAATCTACAATTACAGAACTTGAGGACGAAAATCTTCGTGATCCTGCAGTTGGTACAAGAAACTATCAGGAAGTAGGAGCTGCAAGGCTTAAAGTTTCCACCATTTGGGGTTATCAAGCAGAAGGTCTTTCTCCACGTTTTTCTGAAGGAGAATTTTATCCAATTTATAACATTGAAAATGGAGTATTAATAGAACATTCACCGCCACCACAAGCAAACATAGTAACTACAGCTCTTGCTCGTTATGATAAAGAAGCAAATGGATCTTACGTAGTAAACGGTCTAGAAGTAATTTGTTTGCAGAGAGAAGAAGGGGACGAAAAGGGGAAAAAATATTTGTGATTAATGAGGGCAAAGCTCATGTTGATGGCTATGAGATTGAACTTCCTCACAGTATTCGTGTTTCTTTTGATGACGATCCAGATATAAAATCAGTTGAATCAGAACCACATACTTTTCAGCCAAATAGCCAAAGAGTAATGGAACTGAAGGTGAATGATTTTCCAATAAGTGAAATTAAAAAAGTAGATATAACTGTTCAAAAAACCATTACCATTACTCACGGTTCATACTCAGGAGCTGTTGATCCAATACCTGACTCTGCAGTACTTGAAATTATTCAAATTAAACAAGGTAATGTTATTTATGAAAATAGTGTAGATTATAAACTAAACGCAGGAAACGTTGATTGGTCATTACCAGGTAAAGAACCAGCTCCTGGAAGTAGTTATCAAATAACTTACCGCTGTCGTACTCATGTAAGTCCTGAAGATATAAGTGAAGAGGGATGCAAAGTAAAGGGAGCAGTTGATAACAGCTTGGTTTTGATTGATTACACCTGGAAAATGCCACGCTTTGATTTAATTACTATCGATAGCAAAGGGGTGGTAAGAAGAATAAAAGGAATTTCCCACTCTTGGAGACCATCGATGCCTCAAGCACCTTCTGGACAACTTTTGCTCTGCTACATTCATCAGACATGGAAAAACGGAGAAAAAGAAGGGGTAAAAATAGTGAATAATGCTATTCATGCTGTACCGATGAATGAGCTTGAAGCAATGAAAAAAGGAATAAATGATCTTTATGCGCTGGTTGCAGAGGAGCGTTTACGCAATGATGCAAATTCAAGAGAACCTACCACCAAAAAAGGAGTATTTGTTGATTCGTTCTTTGATGATGATATGCGTGATCAAGGAATTTCGCAGTCTGCAGCAATAGTAAATAGAGAGCTAGTTCTGCCAATAGATGTAGAAGTTGCAGATATTGAAAAAGGTGGGGAAAGATATCTTTTGCCGTATGAACTTGAACCGGTACTGGAGCAGCTTTTACAGACTAAAGGAGAAAAGATCAATCCATACCAAGCTTTTGATCCAGTACCGGCACAAATTACTCTAAATAAAAATATAGATCACTGGACGGAGGTAAAAACAAATTGGAAAAGTCCAGTAACCAGAGTATTTAATGTTAAAGAAACGACAGAGCTGCTGTCAAGTACTTCATACGAAACTGAATTTATGAGAGAAGCAACTCAAAATTTTGAGATTGAAGGTTTTGCAACTGGTGAAAAGCTTAAGGAATTAAAGTTTGATGGAATTTTTATTCAACCTCAAGCATAGAAAATATTTGAAAGAAAAACATGATCGCAACATTTATTGCTGATAACAGAGGAAAAATAAAAGGAAGATTTACTGTACCAAGAAACATTCCTGCTGGGACTAAGTTAGTGCAGTTCTTCGGTGATAAAGGCAGTTATGGAGAAGCAACTTATACTGGTAAAAAAACAATTACCATAGAAGAAAGAAGAAGAGTTATTGCAGCAAGAAGAATTGATCCTTTAGCCCAGACATTTACACTAAATGAAAGCAGACACATAGGAGGTGTAGAGTTATGGTTCACAAATAGCGGCAAAAAACGTGTTGTTGTGCAGATTAGAGAAACAGCAGTGGGAATGCCCTCGCAGACTGTTATTGCTGAAAGCTATATTGAGCCGAAAGATATAAAAGTAGATGGCACAGCAACACGTATAACTTGGTCACCAGTGTTTTGCCATGCAGGAGAGGAGTATGCAATAGTACTGCTTACTGATGATCAGGGTACTGCAGTCAAAATAGCAGAGCTTGGCAAATATGATGCAGTAAATAGTCGTTGGGTAACAAGTCAGCCATATCAAGTAGGAGTATTACTGTCGTCTAGCAATGCAAGTACCTGGACTCCACATCAAAATTTAGATTTAACGTTTCGACTACTAGCTGCAAAATTTAGTGAAAATTCTTATGTTATTGATCTTGGGAAAGTTACTGTAAACAACGTATCAGATTTAATAGTTTTAACAAATGTTGAAAAAGTAGCATTTGATACCAATGTAGAATTTATCTTAACAGATGAAGAGGGAAAAGAAAACTTTCTGTCTGATAATTTACCACTCGCACTGCGTGAAAGATTATCTGGAGAGCTAACGGTAAAAGCAAGCCTAAAAGGAGGGCGAGAAAAAAGTCCTGTTCTCTATCCTGGGTGGCTTTGTTGCATAGCACTGATAGGCATGTAAATCACAATGAACTTACGCAGCTAATTTAAATTTAGCCATACCAATATCAGTAAATTTGTTCAGTAAGTAGCACTTAATTAACAGCTCTTTTTCACGATTTACCTCTGATTTATTTTTCAAGCCAAACCCAAATATTTGCTTCAACCTATAGAAAAAGACTTCAATATAAGACCGTGCTCCATACTTAACTTTTTTCTTCCATTCATTAATACCATCTTCATAATTCTCATATGACCTAATTCTACTAATATACTTGTTTCTTTCTGATAAGTAGTCAGCTAAACAAATTTTAGTATCCTTCCTAGGGCGAATAATAGGCACAATATTGTATTTTCTGCATTCTTTATACACACTTTTTATATCATAAGCCGCATCTGCTCGAATAGAACAAATGTTATATTTATCACTGACTTCTTCTAACATATCGCAGACCGGCAAATAGTCTACAGCAACACCACTAGTGTAGTTCATGCTTATTGCTTTCTTATCATTTATGTTTAAAATAACATGTAATTTTCTTACTTGACCATAACCACTGTATTTTCTTTTTCGAATATTAAGCTTACTATGCCCACCGTTATTATTGTAGATACTAACTCTAGTGCTATCTACGGCAATTTCAACATTTTCCAGATCATCTTTATTGCTTCTATGGTCATCAATCTTCAAATTAAGCTTTTTAAATCTTCTGGAAGCTTGTGTATAGCTGATAATCTTAAGTTTTTTGCCTATTTGTACCATATAACCTTTTACAAAACCTACAGCTTGTCTCAAGCCAATTCTAAAAAGATGAACTATTATGTGTATTAAAATTACAACTTTATCACTATAAGTGTTATTGCCACCTGCAACTTTTGGACTATTTTCATACCAATTTTCTATGGCTTGATTAACAAAATGAAAAACATTTCCTCTTTTTTTTAGAAACTCATTATATTCTCTTTGGTTACTTACTCTCATTTTTTGTGGCATAAGTTATACTTGTTTGAAAAATGCCTATTTTACAACAAAATGCGTTAGTAACCATAAGCTTTTCTCCTTACAATAACCTCAACCAACACTAGCTATGCAACAAAGCCATCCTGGGTTACAGCTAGTTCTAGGTAATCTTTCAGAGTCCGGAGATTATGTAACGAGAAGCATTACAGCAGGAGCTAACACCAAGATCACCATAACATATGATGCGCTAATACCTGGCACTGCAGATGTTAAAGCATATGTGGAACAAAGCGTCAAAGGATGGCAATTAGTAAATTTAACATCAGGAAAACCAATTGGAGAAAATTGGGTAGAGAGAACTCATGTGCTGACAAACTTTAATGGCAATGAGACTAGGGTAAAATTAGTTTTAAGTGGAACAGTTGTTTATCGCCCTAAGGTAAAAAATCTCAGAGTGATTGTCACATAATGACTGTTGACCAAACCAAACGAGAATATCCACTGCCTCATCCAGAAAATATTGCAGTTCAAGATGTGGTACGTATTCGAAGAGCTATAGAAAAAATAGATGAAGATATTACCGAAAGAGAAGATGAGCATAATCAACTAAAAAATAATTTTAAACGATTTAGATTTGAAACTTTTTTGAATTTTTGGGAATGAAAGAAGCAATATACCAAAGGATAAAGGATTTAGCAGCAAACAGCACACCTGATCAACTGGCATATCTTGCAAAATCGCTGGAATTGATAGCAGATAAAAAAGCTATTGCTGACATTGTGCAGATGACTGAGGTAAAAGAGATAATTGATGCACTACAAAAGAGGCTTAAGGATTTAGCAGAAAACAGTACACCAGATCAATTAGCATATCTTGCTAAAGCATTGGAATCAATAGTCGACAAAAGTGCAGTTTCTGAAATTGTACAGATGACTGATGGTAAGCTAAAAGAACTTCTTGATAGTACAAAAAAACACTTAACTGATCTGGATAATAAAAAAGCTAGTTCTTTAGCAGTGATCTCTGAATCAGAGAAGCAGTTATTAAAGAGAATTGATGAAAAAGGAACAACAAATTTATCGCTACTTGATACGAGAAAGAATGCCAATATTGCAGCAATAAATAGCATTAGTAATAGTCATAAAGATGGTCTTAAAGGTTTAGTGAATAACTTCCGTACTGTTAATGATGTACCAAGTGGCTCATCAATCATGAAAGAAGTAAGAAATCGTCATATGATTGAACCTGGAGCATTACCTTTTTTATTTGGTGTACTAAGTAGAAAAAATAATTACTTTGGCCACGGAACTTTTACAACTGAGCTTGGTCAGTGGAGTAGTGATGTAACAAAAACAGACTATATGCTACAACTACTAGCAGGTACTCACACATATGATACAAGCTATGTTAGTTTTTATCGGCCAAGACAACTCAGTTTTTTAGAGGGAAGCAAAGGTACATTTATCTATGGAGAATCATACCCAAGATTTATGTATGATGGATTTTCTGAGCAATTCAATATGCTGAAATACCCTTATGCTGAATGGCTTTGTTGCATAGCTAGTGTTGGTTGAGGTTATTGTAAGGAGAAAAGCTTATGGTTACTAACGCATTTTGTTGTAAAATAGGCATTTTTCAAACAAGTATAACTTATGCCACAAAAAATGAGAGTAAGTAACCAAAGAGAATATAATGAGTTTCTAAAAAAAAGAGGAAATGTTTTTCATTTTGTTAATCAAGCCATAGAAAATTGGTATGAAAATAGTCCAAAAGTTGCAGGTGGCAATAACACTTATAGTGATAAAGTTGTAATTTTAATACACATAATAGTTCATCTTTTTAGAATTGGCTTGAGACAAGCTGTAGGTTTTGTAAAAGGTTATATGGTACAAATAGGCAAAAAACTTAAGATTATCAGCTATACACAAGCTTCCAGAAGATTTAAAAAGCTTAATTTGAAGATTGATGACCATAGAAGCAATAAAGATGATCTGGAAAATGTTGAAATTGCCGTAGATAGCACTAGAGTTAGTATCTACAATAATAACGGTGGGCATAGTAAGCTTAATATTCGAAAAAGAAAATACAGTGGTTATGGTCAAGTAAGAAAATTACATGTTATTTTAAACATAAATGATAAGAAAGCAATAAGCATGAACTACACTAGTGGTGTTGCTGTAGACTATTTGCCGGTCTGCGATATGTTAGAAGAAGTCAGTGATAAATATAACATTTGTTCTATTCGAGCAGATGCGGCTTATGATATAAAAAGTGTGTATAAAGAATGCAGAAAATACAATATTGTGCCTATTATTCGCCCTAGGAAGGATACTAAAATTTGTTTAGCTGACTACTTATCAGAAAGAAACAAGTATATTAGTAGAATTAGGTCATATGAGAATTATGAAGATGGTATTAATGAATGGAAGAAAAAAGTTAAGTATGGAGCACGGTCTTATATTGAAGTCTTTTTCTATAGGTTGAAGCAAATATTTGGGTTTGGCTTGAAAAATAAATCAGAGGTAAATCGTGAAAAAGAGCTGTTAATTAAGTGCTACTTACTGAACAAATTTACTGATATTGGTATGGCTAAACTTAAATTAGCTGCGTAAGTTCATTGTGATTTACATGCCTATCAGTGCTATGCAACAAAGCCATGCTGAATTGGGAGTAATATTCGTAAAAAACACAAGCAATGTAGATATAAGTAAAACTCTAAACTTTGTTGGATCTGCAATGTGGTATAAAGAAGAAGTTAATTATGGAGGAGCAGGATTATTTATAGGTACACCTGATAAAACTAATACAAGGAAGTCAGAGATTTCGAGAATTACTTGGACACGTATTTACCAGCATGAAATTAACAGTCCTGAATTTATTGCATCAGGTAACATAATCATTCCAGCAGGAAAAACCGTTACAGTGTTACTTTATACGTCATCTAATCTTCACTCAGAAGGTGAAAGAGTTGGTGAGACACCTGAGTTCTTTGCAAGTGAGCATACGTATAGCACAATCTATGGTCAATTTATACAGTGGGGAATATACAATTTTCGCAGCAATTTTTTAACTACAGGGCTTGAGGTGGACGTAGAGAGGACGCTAAGAGCTTGGCAATGCCCAGGATTAGATGCCACTCATAAAATTTGGAATTGATACTAGAAAACGGAGAAAACCAATGCCAATTTATATTAGATTTGAACATAACAAACAAGTAGAAACAACAACGCTTGAAAGTAAGCCAATTGGAAATGATTGGTATGAAGCGCCAAAGAATTTTGACTGGCAAAAAACTTATTGTTTAACAGAAGGAGAGAAAATTGTTGAAAGGAATAAGGAAGATATTGAGCTGGAATTATTGGAAAATGCGAAACTTTCTGCACTTCGTTTTTATTTTAATAACTATACTAACGAATACGCTGGAAATTCTCACCAAAAAGCTAAATCGTATCAAATACAAGAAAAAGCAGCAAAAAGCATTCTAGCAGCACCAGAATCTATAGATGAAAAGGATAAAGAAATTATAGAACCTTTAGCAAAAGTCCGTGGTATTACAGTTATTGAAATGGCAAGAATAATTGAAGAAAAAGTAAAAAAAGCAGTAAAAGAAATAATTAAATGTGAAGAGTTGGAAGACATTACCAAGAAGAAAATTGCAGAAGACAAAAGTAAAAATGAGCTAGAGAACTTACTAAACGATTTTAAACAAAAGATACAAAGAAATGGCTGAAGAATTTTTACACGGAGTAAATGTTATTGAGGTAACCTCAGGAGCAAGAACAGTACGCACAGCTAAATCATCAGTGATAGGTATAATTGGTACTGCACCTGAAGCAGATGAGCAAAAATTTCCGCTAAATAAACCAGTGTTAGTTGCAGGAAGCTTAAAGGAAGCAGCAAAGCTCGGAAAGAGTGGCAGTTTACCTTCTGCAGTAAATGGAATATTTTCCCAGATTGGTGCAACAGTAGTAGTTATTCGAGTTAAAGAAAGTGAAAACAGCGATTCAAAGCTCAAAGAAAGTGAAACTATCCAAAATATAATTGGCGGTGTTGATAAAGAGACTGGAGAGTATCAAGGGATAGAGGCATTCCTCAGTAGTGAAAGCATAGTTCATATTGCTCCAAGAATATTAATTGCTCCTCAGTTTACTCATCAGTTACCTGAAATAGATGGAGTAAATCCAGTAGTGAGTGCTTTAATTTCCATAGCAGAAAAATTAAGAGCAATTATTGTTGCAGATGGACCAAATACTAATGATGAAGAAGCAATAAAATGGAGAAAAAGTGTAGGCAGCTCAAGAGTTTACGTAGTTGACCCTTGGGTTAAGGTATTTATTGAAGGAAAAGAAGGAACCTTGCCAGCAAGCCCATTTGTAGCTGGTTTAATAGCAAAAGTAGATAGCGAACAAGGATTTTGGCACTCACCTTCAAATAAAGAGATAAATGGTATTGTTGGAACAAGCAGGCCTATTGATTTTACGCTCGGTAATACAAATTGTAGAGCAAACCATTTAAATGAAAATGAAGTAACAACGATAATTCATCAAAATGGCTATAGGCTTTGGGGAAATAGAACATGTTCAAATGACTCAAAATGGGCTTTTTTGTCAGTGAGAAGGACTGCAGATTTAATCAATGATAGTTTACTTCGAGCTCATTTATGGGCAGTTGATCGCAATATCACCAAAACTTACATAGATGATGTGATTGAGGGGGTGAATTCCTATCTGGCAAGTTTAAAAGCACAAGGAGCTATTATCAGTGGAAAATGTTATGCAACTCCAGAACTCAATATGCCTGCAAATATTGCAAGCGGGAAAGTGTCTTTTGATTTTGAGTTCACGCCACCATATCCAGCAGAACGGATTACTTTCAGGTCACATCTTGTGAGTGGTACAATATTATAAAAAGGGGAGAAAAATGTTACCGAAAATACTGAGAAATTTTAACGTATTTGTTGATGGTCGTGGTTATGCAGGAAAAATTGATGAGATAACGTTACCAAAGCTCACCATAAAAACCGAAGAATATCGTGCTGGTGGTATGGATATCCCAATAAATATTGACATGGGCATGGAAAAGCTTGAAGCAGACTTTACTTTCGCTGAGTATGATTCAGAACTATTTAGACTTTTTGGCTTGATAGATGGAAACTCAGTATCTTTAACGCTCCGTGGAGGAATGCAAGGTAGTGGTAGCAATGAGGTTGAAGGAGTAATTATCAACCTTAGGGGCATATTCAAAGAATTTGATTTTGGTAGCTGGAAACCTGCTGAAAAAGCAACGCTGAAGTGTACTGTAGCTGCTCATTACTATAAACTTACCATAGGTGGCAATGAGCTGATAGAGATCGATGCTGAAAATATGATTAGAAAGATAAATGGTGTTGATCAGATGGCCTTGCTACAAACGGTTTTAGGCATATAAAAAGATTTCGAAATTTTATTTTTTAGGAGAAAGTATGACAACAGTAAAACTTGATAATCCAATAACAGTTGATGGTATTTCTATCTCAGAGCTTACCATTAGACGTCCAAAAGTTAGAGATTATCTAGCTATTGAGAGACTTAATGGTAGTGATCTAAGTAAGGAAGTAACTTTGACTGCCAACCTGACATCAGTGGCAAAAGAAGCAATTGAAGAGTTAGATATTGCTGATTATGTAAAAGTGCAAGAGGTATTAAAGGATTTTTTTTCACCGATTATCCAAAAAACTTGAGATCAGAAATACTAGTGCTTGGCTCTATCATAGGTGGTGGAGTTGAGCACATTCTTGATATGGAGATTAGTGAGTTTATTTTATGGAGCAAATTAGCTAGGGAGTTCAAATGTCAGTATTATCGATAAAAATAGGTGCGGTACTTGATGGCAGTTTTAATACTGTAATAAAGGGAAGCAGTGGTCAACTTACTCATCTTGGTGAGAATATAAGAAAGCTTGATTCATCTTTAAAGTCAGTATCAAAGTTTAAACAGTTAGGTCATGATGTTTTGACTAGCAGGAGGTCGTGGAAGGGCTTTGAAGATCAAGTAAAATCTTTAGCTAAACAAATGAAAGCGGTGGAGAAACCAAGCAAAACTTTAAAAGCAGAGTTTGACAAGGCCAAAACCTCCGCAACAAAAGCAAAAGAAGCATATTTGAAAAAGAGAGATGCTTTGCATTCATTTAATGAAGAAGTAAGGAAAAGTGGCAGAAATATTAAGTCATTAGTAAGTGATCAATATAAACTTGGTTCTTCTATTGAAGTGCTAAAAGGTAAGTATGGTAAGCTTGGGTCTGCAATACGTAGTCACCAAAGTTTTTTAGCAAGCAAAGCACATTTTAAGTCACAAATTATAGAAACTATTGGGCTAGGGCTAACGCTTGCAGCTCCAGTTAAAGTTGCGATTGACTTTGAAAGTGCTATGGCTGACGTTAAAAAGGTAGTAAAATTTGTACAAAATGACACTAAAGATGAAGCATCAAAGTTCGCTAAAGAGTTAAAGAAATTATCTCGGGAGATACCATTGTCAGCTGCAGAATTAGCACAAATAGCTGCAAGTGGTGGTCAACTTGGTATTGACAAAAATGATCTTATGAAGTTTACAACAGTAGTTGCTAAAATGACCACAGCGTTTGATATGTCGGCAGAGGAAGCTGGTAATGCTATTGCGAAAATATCCAACGTCTATGGAATTAAAGTTGATGGTATGGAAAATGCAGGTAACATAATAAACCATCTTTCAGATAATACTGCTGCTAAAGCAAAGGAAATGGTTCTTACACTGAATAGAATTGGCGGTAATACTAAACAGTTTGGTTTAGAAGTTGATCAAGCAAGTAGCTTAGCAAGTGCGTTCATAAGTTTAGGTAAACAACCTGAAAAAGCAGCAACTGCTATAAATAACTTTCTCAGTAAACTACAGACTGCAAGAGAGCAAAGTCCTGAATTTCACGATGCATTAGATGAGATGGGAACAAGTATAGAAGAGCTCGAACAAACTATTAAAAAAAATCCTCAAGAGGCAATATTGCAATTCCTTGAAACTTTAAAAAGAATAGACGATCAAGAGCGTGCCAGTATTCTTATGAATCTATTTGGTGCTGGGTTTCAAGATGACATTGCTCTTTTAGTAGGAAGCTTAGACATTTACAAGAAAGCTATTGAACATTTAGCTGATAAAGAAAAATATAACGCTTCAATGCAGGACGAATTTAACAATCGGGCAAATACTACAGCTAATAAATTACAATTACTTAAAAATGCAGTATTTGAAGCTGGCATGAATCTAGGGTCAGTAATGTTGCCTACTTTAAATTATTTAGCTGGAAGTTTGAAAGCAATAACAGAGCGTATAGCTTCTTTTGCAGAAAAATATCCAACTTTAACTACGGCAATCATGAGTACTTTAGCAGCTTTGATAAGTTTGAAAGTCTTAGTAGTGGGAGTAGGCTACGGAATTACTTTATTAGGAAGTACAATTTTTGGTCTTAAAGCAACGATATTGGCAACATTTTCATTTTTATCAGCTATAGTTTTTCCTGCAGTAGTAACAGGACTAAGAGCAATAACACTCGCTGTAATGACTAACCCAATTGGACTTTTAATAGCGAGTCTTGTTGCTGGTGCAGCTTATGTTCTAACTAACTGGCAAAAAGTGAAAGACTTTTTCTCTAGCTTTTGGAAATCACTCATTAAACCCATAGGAGAAACTTTTTCATGGATAGGAAATAAAGTTAGTAGCATATTTGCTGAGAATAGCTCGATTAGAAAATTTGAAAATAATGGAAACGTTGTTAATAGGCTTTCTAAAAATAGCATTTTCAGTAATGGAAACCCATTGATAAATAATAGTGCTGTTAAACAATTTTCAGAAAATAGTAAAGGCAATTTTGAGAGTTTTAAAGTAAAAAGTGTTATAGAAGAAAAAAGAGCTATGGAACAAGAAGAAGTTGAGAAAGCATTCAAGAAAAGTAGATATGAAAATAGGGAATCTAAAGTATATAACCAAGCATTCTATCAAACGTTTAATATCAACATTAAGTCTGAAGATGTCCGCAGCGTTGCTGATGCAGTAATAGAAAGATTTAGAGAACAAGCACGTGGGGCACTTTTTGATATAGTTGAAGAGTTACATTGATGTTGCTTGGAAAATGTAAGCTTGAACCAATAAGCCTAAGATACAGTAAAGAAAAAAGGTGGTATACAATTGAATGTATTGAAAAAACGTCGCTACAAAACATTGGCTCAGGAATTGAATGTATTGATCTGACAGGAGTGATTTATCCACGTTATCAGAGTAACGGCTTAGAACGGCTAAAAAATATACGTGATACTAAAGAACCACACGTTCTAGTTGATAATTCAGGAAATATACTTGGAAATTTTGTCATTACTAATGTAGAAGAAAAACAGATATTATTTTTTCCTGATGGAAAACCAAGAAAAGTTGAGTTTATTTTGAAGTTAAAAGGTTACAGTAAGTGATTTATTATTACACTAAAGAAAACGAAATGTTAGATGAAATTTGCTGGAAACATTATGGATACAGTAGTGGAGCAGTGGAGGAAGTATTGCTTGAAAATTCAGGCCTTGCAGAACATGAAAGTTTTTTGCCCGCTGGATTAAGAATTAAGCTTCCTAAAATTCAAAAAATACCGAAAGAATCTGTTATAAACATTTTAGATAAATGACACCAGATTTTGATATAGTAGCAAAAAATAACCCAGTAACAGAGGTTTTAAAAAAGAGTTTAATATTACTACGTGTCACTGATGGATCAGGTACTACAAGTGACGAAGCTGAGATATGTATTAATTATAGCTCTAGCGCTTTAGAACTTAAGGGTAATTTACAGGTTTTTCTAGGATATAAAGAAACAGGTTTATTACCTATGGGGGTATATAAGGCAAATCAAATTACAATACAAAGTCCACCACAAACTTTAAGAATAAAATGTGACGCTGCAAGTTTAAGAGGATCATTAAAGGAAAGAAAATCAAAGGAATGGAAAGACATTACCTTGGGAGATTTGATTAAAGAAATAGCACAAGAACATGGGTATGAAGGTAAAGTCGCTGAAAGATTTGAAAATATATTTATACCACATACCATTCAAGCAGATGAAAGCGACATGAGTTTTTTGGAAGGATTAGGCAAAAAATATGATGCACTAGTAAAACCAGCAGGAGGATATATAATTTTTATTCCGAAGGGAGAAGCAAGATCAGCGACTGGAAAGATGTTAGGCACAACAGTACTTACACCTAAAGATATTATAAATTGGGAGGTAAATTTTAATGTGCGTAACAAATATGGATCTGTTATTGCAAAATGGCACAGTTATGAAAAGGGAGAAACTATAGAAGAGAAAGTGGGAAATGAGGGTCCAAGTTATACTCTGCAAACGCTTTACTCTACTGCAGAATCAGCAATTAGTGCAGCAGCAGCTAAGTTAAAACAACTAAAACGTAGTACATCAAATTTAAATGTAACTGTTCCTGGTAATCCAGAATGGCTTTGTTGCATAGCACTGATAGGCATGTAAATCACAATGAACTTACGCAGCTAATTTAAATTTAGCCATACCAATATCAGTAAATTTGTTCAGTAAGTAGCACTTAATTAACAGCTCTTTTTCACGATTTACCTCTGATTTATTTTTCAAGCCAAACCCAAATATTTGCTTCAACCTATAGAAAAAGACTTCAATATAAGACCGTGCTCCATACTTAACTTTTTTCTTCCATTCATTAATACCATCTTCATAATTCTCATATGACCTAATTCTACTAATATACTTGTTTCTTTCTGATAAGTAGTCAGCTAAACAAATTTTAGTATCCTTCCTAGGGCGAATAATAGGCACAATATTGTATTTTCTGCATTCTTTATACACACTTTTTATATCATAAGCCGCATCTGCTCGAATAGAACAAATGTTATATTTATCACTGACTTCTTCTAACATATCGCAGACCGGCAAATAGTCTACAGCAACACCACTAGTGTAGTTCATGCTTATTGCTTTCTTATCATTTATGTTTAAAATAACATGTAATTTTCTTACTTGACCATAACCACTGTATTTTCTTTTTCGAATATTAAGCTTACTATGCCCACCGTTATTATTGTAGATACTAACTCTAGTGCTATCTACGGCAATTTCAACATTTTCCAGATCATCTTTATTGCTTCTATGGTCATCAATCTTCAAATTAAGCTTTTTAAATCTTCTGGAAGCTTGTGTATAGCTGATAATCTTAAGTTTTTTGCCTATTTGTACCATATAACCTTTTACAAAACCTACAGCTTGTCTCAAGCCAATTCTAAAAAGATGAACTATTATGTGTATTAAAATTACAACTTTATCACTATAAGTGTTATTGCCACCTGCAACTTTTGGACTATTTTCATACCAATTTTCTATGGCTTGATTAACAAAATGAAAAACATTTCCTCTTTTTTTTAGAAACTCATTATATTCTCTTTGGTTACTTACTCTCATTTTTTGTGGCATAAGTTATACTTGTTTGAAAAATGCCTATTTTACAACAAAATGCGTTAGTAACCATAAGCTTTTCTCCTTACAATAACCTCAACCAACACTAGCTATGCAACAAAGCCATCCAGAATTATTTGCAGAAGCTAAGATCAGTCTTTCAGGATTTTGTCAGGAAATTGAAGGTGAATGGGTAATTAGCAAGGCAGAACATATTCTGAATAATAGAGGATATCAAACTATAGTAGAGGCAACAGTGAGCAAAGCTGTTTAAGTGAAACTTAAGCAAATGGTCATTTAATTCTAAAAAAATGTTAGACATGAACAAAATAAGTAAGAACATAAAGAATAAGATAAATTTTCTATGGCTGATGATAACAATTATATGTGTTGTTATTACATGCTGCTATACAAAGAGTAAAGCTGTGGGTAATTATAAAGCAATACTACAAATTGCCTCTAAGAACTGCAGTTTGGCAGTTACAGAATTTTCAGTAAAAAACCTATTAGATATTAACACACAAATTCCTATGATGAGAGCTTTGCATTATTCATCTAGTTCAGGGTGTCTGCAAGTTGTAAAGTTTCTTGTAGAGGAAGGAGCTGATATAAGTGCCACAGGTGGATATATGGGATGGACAGCCTTGCATCATGCTGCAGATAAAGGCCATTTAGAGGTTGTTAAGCTTTTATTAGACAAAGGTGCAGATCCCACTGCTACAGCTAAAGATGGAAGAAGACCTAGAAATATGGCTGTAGTGGAATCAAGACACAATAAAGATAAACCTTACAGGGAAATCATTAAGCTACTTGCAGAAGCAGAGGACCGATACGAATCAACAAAAAGTAATCACTAAAGCTGTAAGTTTTCTATAATCTGTATATAAACTTCTAAAACTATCCATAATAGATTAATACCTTCACATGCAAAATCAAAAAATCCCAATTACAGTAATTATCACGTTATTAATACAAACAGTAGCATTCATATGGTGGTTATCCAAGCTAGACTCAAGGGTACAATTTCACGATAAACTTATTGAATATGGTTTAATGGAAAAAGTGTTAGTACTTGAGGAGAGGGTAAAAAATCTTTCTGAAGAATTAGATGAGTTTAAATTGCAGGTTTTAAGCGGAAAAATTAAATCTTAATACCTTGACCTAAACTTACAATGATTAAATACATTTTATCCGTTGATGGAGGTGGTATTAGAGGCATCATACCAGCCATTATTCTAGCAGAAATAGAGCAAAGGACAAGAAAACCGATAGCTGAAATCTTTGATCTTATGGCAGGGACCTCAACCGGTGGAATTGTTGTAGCTGGATTATGTAAAAAAGATAAACCTCAATATTCTGCTAATGATTTAGTCGAGTTCTATCGGGAATATGGACCATATATTTTCAAGTCTTCATTTTTTAGGCGATCAATATTATCTTGGTTTAACTGTGCACAATACCCATATAAAAATATTGAATTTGTATTGGACAAATATTTTGGTGATGATACTCTACAAAACACTTTAAATAATGTACTGCTTACCAGTTACGACATTCAGAATAATTGCCCATTTTTCTTCAAAAGCTGGAAAGAAGGTAATATTAAGCTGAAAGATGCACTCAGAGCTGCAACGGCTGCCCCTACTTATTTCATACCAAAACATCTAAAAATTGACCAGATAGACAGAGTATTAGTGGATGGCGGGGTTTTTGCAAATAATCCAGCGGCATGTGCATACGCAAGTGGTAAGAAATTGTTTCCAAATGATGAGATTATACTGTTATCGGTAGGTACTGGCAGAACAGATAGAAGCATAGAGTATGCCAATTCAAAGAGATTTGGAAAAATAGGCTGGGTAAAACCACTACTACATGTGATGTTTGCCTCAAGTTTAGATGCAGTAAACTACCAACTTGATCAAGTTATAGCTGATAAATATATACGCATACAATCGCAATTAAAAATAGCGTCACCCGACATGGATAATATTACATCAAAAAATATCAAATCTCTTCAGCAAGAGGCAAAGGCAATGATAGAGGACAACCAGAAAGTGATAGAGAAATTCTGTGATGTTTTATCTTGATAGGTAGAAATACCAAATTCTGCAGAGCTAAACAAAGGTTTAGAATGGATAATATATTAACCATTTTTACTTATATCTTAAACACAATTCAATTTTCACAATCACCCAACTCATCAACAGTTAGGCCACTTGCTCGCACAATAATATCAATTGCAACACCGGCCTTAACTAGATCTTTTGCAACCTTGATCCTTTCTATTTTTTTAACTTTTTCCTTGCCACTTTTCATATCTTCAGATAGAGATTTGACTAATGATTCTTGTTCTCCGTACTCATCCATTAAACTCAATAGCTTTTTGCTTTCTCTTGTTTTAGGTAGCAGAACTTTAATATTCACTGATAATCCTTCTGCTATTTGATATAATTTATCAAATGATATGGCAGTGTATCCTTTTTCATACTCGTGTATTTCTTTGAGTGTTAAACCAACTTTGTTTGCTAAATCTTTTTGAGTATATCTTCTTATCAACCTCCATTCTCTTATTCTTTGCCCTACTCTGTAATATATAGAATCAGTGCAGATTTCTCTCTCTGTATTATCATACTCATAAATAGATAAGCCGGTTGCTTGGGAAATTATGTCAACTGACACTCCTTCTTTAACTAGATTTTTTGCTATATCTAATCTAACCTCTTCTTGATTAATTTTTTCGCTAATATGAACAAACCTGACTAATGAAGGTACTATTTTGCCTAACTTTTGATTCTCGTATATTTTTGTTAGATAGAGTATTTCCTCGTCTTCATCTTCATACTCTCTTACTGTTATTGGTTTAGGTAATAGATCTACAGCATTAACTGACAATACTCTTGCTATTACATATAGTACTCCAACTGGAATAGGAATATACCCATTTTCATAACTGTTTACTTCTTGGTATGTTAAACCTATTTCACTTGCTAATTCTATTTGAGTATGACCTCGCATTAACCTGCTATTTTCTATTTTTTGTCCTATTGCGTAGCTTATAGAACTAATATCTCTTACAGAAACAAACATATATATCTCAATTTAAAAAACAATTTTTTGATCAGCAGATAAACCAACTATTTGCAAAATAATATCAATAGAAATTCCCCCTTTTACTAGATCCTTTGCAACTTTAATCCTTTCTATCTTTCTCACTTTCTCCTCACAAATGCGTATCCCTTCAAACAAAGATTTCATTAGTGCATGACGTAGTTCTTGGCTCTCAATTTCTTTGTATTCTTTAATCAAATCAGGTACTACTGTACTACCTTCATCTTCCTCTATTAGTAGATCTGTAATACTAATCGATAATGTTTCTGCTATTGCATATAATTTTTCCAGTGGAATGGCCACACGTCCTTGCTCATAGTTGCTTATTTCATCACGTGTTGTAACCATTTTCTCAGCCAAATCCTTTTGAGTATACTTCCGTACTGCCCTCCACTCCTTTATCTTTTTTCCTATTTGGTAGTAGATAGAACCTACTTTTTCTTCAATACATTCATCAGCAGACAGACCAATTGTTTTTGCAACAATATCAACAGAAACTCCTGCTTTAACCAAACCTTTTGCAATCTTTATTTTCTCTGCTTTTTTACTACTTTTTTCACTAATTTGGACAAAATTGGTTAGTAAACAAAACATCTTACGTAACTCCTGATCATTAATCTTTTTATATTCTCTTACTAGATTTAATATTTCTTCTCCCTCATCTTCAAGACAGCTTTTTGATATAGGAATAAGATCGGTAATACTGATTGATAGTGCCTCAGCTATAGCATACAACCTTTCAATTGAAATTCTACGGTTCCCTTTCTCATATTGCAGTATTACCCAGTATTTTACACCAATTTTCTCAGCTAAATCTTTCTGAGTATACCCCCTCTCTAACCTCCAACTTTTCACTTTTTCCCCTACTTCACAGTCTAGACTTTTTTCCACGAAAACAACCATGCGTATAATATTTTCTACTATAGCTCAAAGGCTCCAGATATAACGGTAGAAAAAACCTCTGGAACCTTAAAGTTTGCTGTAGACGCATTAAAGTTCCCTAAAGGTTTCTTTACTACCTCCACATACCCTATTTACCCATGAAGACAATACTTCATCATTGCTAATCTCTTTTATAGCATACTTTTCATTCCATATGCCACATCTAGTGAAATTACCTCTTTCTACCACTTCCTTAAGCTTCACTCCCCCAAAGAGGCAATTTTTTCCTATTTCTTCGCCTCTTTTTTGTAACTCAGCCCACATTTCCTTGTTTTCTACTCTGACTTGTACTTGATCATATTTTTTTACATCGTGGTACAATATAACATTTAGCTTACCAATGCTCGTAGGAAACTCTAACATGACAGAGCTGCCATTTGACATATCGGTATAGTTTCTTACACCTCCTTTCTCACTTTTAACCTCAACTGCATCATTACCAATTTTTAAAATATTACTTCCTAACTCTCTCAGTATTTTGGCAACCTCTACTTTACTGTCCTCAGAAAATTCTATATATAATGTTGCATTGTCTATCTCGATATCTATTAATTCTCCTTCTTGCACAGCACTTTCGCTAGCCTTCTCTAGTTCTTCTAGCTGCCTATCTATCTGTGGCTGAACTTCTGGCTGTAGCTCATTATAGATTTCACCTATCAGTTTATTCTGCAGTAGAGTATCATGAAACTCTGCACCACTTAGCATTAATTTACGTATTAGCTTTTTACGATCAGCCTTATCAAATTTATGAAAATGTGTACCTAATACTACATACTCTTATATGTTAAAAACAAGTCTTTATAAATGTCACGAAATGGCGGTATAAAGACACGCAGAGAGGAGGAACCGTACATACTCTTGGTCATAAGGACCGTTTTGCAGCAAGGTTCTCCTCTCTGGTTTATTATACTGAAAGTTCCGAACAACTGGTTGAGCTTTTAGGCTCGTATATAAGGGTGGAAAATGCAGTATACACATTATTTATGGAGGGATTATGAATTTATCAAATATTATTACTGGCATTGATATTAGCAAAAATAAACTAGATATCCATATTCATCCACTTGGACATCATAAAGTATTTGAAAATAACGTTCAAGCTATTGATCAAATAATCGACTTTTTGCGTTTACATAACGTAACCAAAGTTCGACTTGAAGCAACTGGTGGGTACGAAAAATTATGTGCTTATACTTTATTAAGCCATGGTTTTGAAGTATATGTCATTCAACCAAGATGGGTGAGAGATTATGCAAAAAGCCTTGGTATTGCTACTAAAACTGATAAAATAGACTGTAGCATCATCTCACGTTATGTTAGTAATACAGACATGCGTGTCACTCCTTTAAAAGTTAGTAGTATTGACTGTTTGAAGCAAAAATTATCTCGCAGGAATCAACTAGTAGAAATAGCAAAAATACAAAAAACCCAAGCTCATCAAGTAACCGATTTATCTATAATCAAACAAATGGAAGAGCTACTTGCAGTTTTACAAAATCAAATTCAAGTCTTAGAAGATGAGGTAATGGAATTAGTCGATAAAAATCAAGAGCTTAAAAAAAAGTACATGTCAATAACTAGTATACCTGGTGTAGGTGCAATAACAGCTATTACTTTTATTTGTTATCTACCCGAGCTTGGAACTCTCCAACATAAAGAAATATCCAGCCTTTCCGGAGTTGCACCTTTTAATCGAGATAGTGGTTTTAGTAAGGGAAAAAGGTGTATTCAGGGTGGTAGATCACAAATTAGAAAGGTTTTACATATGTGCATTCTTAGTGCGCAAAGGTACAATTCTTATATAAAAATCTTCTTTGATAGGCTATACAATCAATATAAAAAACCATATAAAGTTACCTCTACTGCTGCAATGAGAAAATTACTTATCCTTGCTAACTCTTTAGTAAGAGACGGTAGACTGTTTACTGAGGAGTATAGCCCTAAAACTGCTTCTATATAGCAATAGCATAGCTGTGAATAAGTACGCCCACACAAATTTTAAGTACTTATTCACAGCTACATCAATTTTTCTATTGACTTTTAACACAACTGCTGCAAAACTCCATTCCCCATCATTACATGCATTTAGCCTTGCTCCAGCAGCTAGTGCTTCGTCTACAACTTTGTGCAGTTCATTTGGACTTTTTGCTCTTACCACAGCACTTTTAAGCCAGCTCAACTTTTCTGCACTTGGCTTTATTTTTTGCAAAGCTGAAGCAAATGGATTCAACCCTTCTGGATAATCTGCTTGATTACTCAAAGGTTTTGTGCCATATATGTAATCAAGTCCCTTTCCGTAGTTGATTTGAACGTCTCTATTAGGGAAGGGCACTTCTCCAGGTTTTTTAGCCTTATTGGTTTTGCTTACAAAGGTGGACTGCTGGTTAACATGACCAATTCCTATAATAGCATTTAACATCTCACCTTCTGATAATTTATCAAGATCAACGTTTAATTGATAAGTACCTCCTTTCTTATCATCAAAAGGTACAATTATTTTATTACCCATATTATCCTCACTATTAAAAATACTTTTTAAGCGTACAATAAACTTTATTATTATACATTCTATTACTCATTATAAATTATAGTGAGTAGATTTGCAAATACTTTCTACTATAACAATCCGTTTTCTCGAAAGCTGAAATAGCCTCCACTTGTGATGATAATATGGTCAAATAATCTAACGCTTACAGTACTACATGCTGCTGCTAAGCTCTTCGTTACTTCTTGATCTTCTTCTGATGGTTCTAAGCGTCCCCCAGGATGGTTGTGTGACATTATTACTAATGTTGCATTCTTTATTAATGCTTTTCTTATAATTTCCTTTATGTATACTGGTGCTTTTTCCATTTCACCAATATAGGATTCTTCTCCGATTAGTTGGCGCCTTTTATTCAAGTACAGTATTTTTACACATTCCCTCTCTGCATGACCTATACTTACGTTCAAGTATTCTACTAGCCCTTGTAAGTCCATGATTGGTTCTCCCTTGAGCTTTTCTCTCAGTACCCTTTCTAGTGTTTCCTTAACGCACATAATCATTGCTATTGAAGAATCAGTTACTCCTTCTATGACTTTCAGGTCATCCATTTCTCGGCCTAAAATCCTTCCTACTCCCGTATAAGTATTCACCAGATTTTTAGCAATTTCTTGAGCTTGCGGCCTTTCATGTACTGCACTTAGAAACGTTTCCATTATTTCACGATCAAGTAGTGCTTTGCCTTTGCTTTCTAATATTCTGAATTCGATTTCCTCTTTACTTTTATTCATATAATTTACCCTTCACTAACAACAAACTTTTTTTAAATATTTACTGCTGTTTTTTTATCAGCATTGGCATAGAGCCATAGCTTCCGAGTGAAGTCAAATCAATTTTTCAATCTTTTTTACTTATTTTTTCATCAAGAGGTAAAGATATTAATATATGGTGATTTTTTTATTTTAAACTTGTTGAATTTCGCCTAAAGAGAGGCCTGTTATTTGCAAAATAATATCGGTAGAAATTCCTTTTTTAACTAAGTTCTTTGCAATTTTGATTCTTTCTTCTTCTCTAATTTTCTCCTCACAAATCCGTATGCCTTCAAGCAGAGATTTTATTAGCACATACCGTAATTCTTGACTCTCAATTTCTTTGTATTCTTCAATTAAATTCGGTAATTCATTTTCCACTTTATCATCTGCATCCTCTGTTAGTTCAAGTAGGTCCATGATATTAATCGATAATGTTTCCGCTATTGCATACAATTTTTCCAGTGGAATAGCCACACGTCCTTGTTCATAGTTGCTTATTTCGTCACGTGTTGTACTCATTTTCTCTGCTAAATCTTTTTGAGTATACCCTCTCACTATCCTCCACTCTTTTATCTTCTTTCCTATTTGGCAGTATATAGAACCAACCTTTTCTTCAACACACTCATCAGCAGAGAGGCCAATTGCCTGTGAAACAATATCAACAGAAATCCCTGCTTTAACCAGACCTTTTGCAATTTTTATTCTCTCCGTTTTTTTACTATTTTTCTCACTAACTTGAACAAATTTGGTTAGTAAACAAAACGTCCTACGTAACTCTTGATCGCTAATCTTTTTATATTTTCTTATTAGATTTAATATTTCCTCTCCCTCATCTTCAAGACAGATTTTTTCATTTGATACAGGAATAAGATCTATGATGCCAACCGATAACACTTCTGCTATAGCATACAATTTCTCAATCGAAATTTTACGTGTTCCTTTTTCATATTGTAGTACTATTTGATACGTTACGCCAATTTTTCCCGCTAAATCTTTTTGAGTATAACCTCGCTTTAACCTCCAGCTCCTTACTTTTTGTGCTATCTGGTACCTTATCGAGATATTTGCCATAAATATTATACAGGTTAATACTACCAAATAAAGATATACAAAATGTTTGCATTTTAGTTGAATATTTCTTCAGAATTGTGTATAATTATTAATGCTTTTTAACTTACTTTCTCATGGCTCTTTCGAAGTTTCTAGATCCTAAGAATGACATATCATTCAAACGCATCTTTGGTACTGAAAAAAATAAAGATATCCTTATTCACTTTCTTAATGATATTCTTGGCTTCACTGGCAAAAGTGCAATAAAGGATATAGAGTTTTTAAGTACTATTCAAGACCCTGATATTGCTTCTAAAAAACAAAGCATTGTTGATGTTCTCTGTAGAGATGAAAATGGGCTGCAAGTGATAGTCGAAATGCAGGTCGCTAAAACCAAAGGCTTTGAGAAACGTGCCCAATATTATGCTGCTAAAGCTTACTCAAGACAGGCTGATAAAGGTGATCAATATCATGATCTTAAGGAAATTATCTTTATTGCTATAGCAGATTGTATTTTATTTCCTGATAAGTCTGAGTACAAATCAAAGCACACTATTCGCGATGAAGATACTAATGAACATGATCTAAAAGATTTTTACTTTATATTTATTGAGTTGCCTAAATTTCCAAAAACCAAAGAAGATCAGCTTACAAGTATAGTTGAAAAATGGGTCTACTTCTTTAGATATGCAGATGAAACTAGTGAAGAAGAGCTAGAGAGAATAATAGGAAGTGATCTAATAATTAAAAGAGCATATGAAGAACTAAATAGATTCAACTGGTCAGAAAAAGAATTTATTGCCTATGAACAAGAGATCAAGCGTATTCGTGATGAACAGGCTGTCCTTGCTCAAAAACTCGATGATGCTAAACATGAAGGTAGACAAGAAGGTAGACAAGAAGGCATCCAAATCGGCCATCAAAAAGGTAAAATTGAAGGTAAAATTGAAGGTAAAATTGAAGGTAAAATTGAAGTTGCAAAAAATTCACTTAAGGCCGGTGTCTCTATTGATGTTATAGCTCAAATTACCGGTCTCTCTCATTCTGAAATTTTACAACTCAGGAAAAAAACATAATTATTCACTTCAATATTTATGAAAACCTTTCCTAAGTTAAACATACCACATAATTAAGGTAACCGTTCACGGAGATAAGGTGGTTTACAAAGTAAGTATAAAAGTGTAAAGAGATAGGAATCTAAATATGGAATGGGTAAATGACAACAGTGCTGCAAGAAAAGGTTGTAGCAGAAAAGGCTAATCTCAAGGAAGAAATAAAAGCACTGATCAGAGAAAATGATAGCTTGAAAGCAAAAATAGTTGAATTAGAAGACAAATTGGGCTTAAATTCGCAAAATTCATCGCTGCCACCATCACGAGATATATATCGTAAGAAAGCAAAAAAGAAAAGTGATAAAAAACCAGGAGGTCAGCCAGGACATAAGGTGCATAAGCGTGAATTAATGGCTGCAGACGAGGTAGTGAGATGCACAATTGATACAATTTGTATGTGTGGAGGTAAGATTACTTTAGAAGATGAAATTATTCATCAGAAGGCAGAGTTGCCAGAAATTAAGCCAATTGTAACTGAGTACAGGTTGCAAAGAGGACATTGTAGAGTATGTAATAAAAGAATTACAGCAAATTTACCCGAAGGTGTTGCAAGAGATTTTCTAGGACCCAATGCTAAAACAGTTATAAGCAGCCTTAGCGGCTTTTTTATTAACTCAAAAAGAGAGGTACAGCAAATTTTGGGCAGTATTTTTAATCTAAATATAAGCCTTGGTTTAGTCTCAAATACTGAACGCAGGGTATCGAAGAAGTGTGCATCTGAATATGAGAAAATGAAGGAAGAGTTGCAAGGAAGCGAGTATTTGCATATAGACGAAACAGGGCACAGAAATCAAGGAAAGAGAGGCTGGAGTTGGGTAATAACAAACAAAGCGTTGACACTTCTGAAGGTAAGCGAGTCTCGTGGTAAGAAGGTGTTGAAGAGTTTACTGCCAGAATATGATGGTATAGTTGTGAGCGATAGATACGCTGTATACAATTACTTCAATCGTGAAAATAGACAGATATGTTGGGCACATCTGGCAAGAGATTTTGAGAGATTTGCCCATAGTAAAAATGTTGAAGTGAGCAAAATTGGCCAAGCACTAAAATCGCTCAGCAATAAGGTGTTTGTAGTAGATAAGGCAAAAAAACAAAATTTGATAGATAATTTGAGATTTTATCGACTGGTGCGAAAAATTCGGAAAAGGGTAAAACATTTTTTACGTAAAATGACGAGGGTTGCAAATAGCACTCAAGCTTCAAGAATGGCCGCTAAGATGTTACGATCTGAGGATATGATGTGGAAGTTTTTAAGAAAACCTGAAGTGATAGAAACAACTAATAACCTTGCAGAACGGCAAATTAGACGGTACGTAATTTATCGTAAAAACAGCTTTTTCACCTGGTCAGAACGTGGAGAAAGATTCGTGGAAAGAATGTTGTCGATATTTTTGACATCACGTCTAAATGGCCAGAACCCCTTTCAAAAGCTACAGAATCTAGTAGCTGTCACTGCTTAGTTCTTTAATTCATTCTCACAATCCGTGAACGGTTACGATTTTTTACCCAAGGAATAAACATGGTAACCATATCTTAGTAATAGCTCGCTATCTAATAAATTACGGAAATCAAAAACATTAGGTGCAGCCATAATACTCTTTAAACTTGCAAAATCTTGATTTTTAAATTCTTTCCACTCCGTTAACAATAACAAGGCTTCCGCGTCCCTTGCAGCCCCTATAGCATTGTCCGCGTATTCTATATCCTTTAGAACTTGCCTAGCATTATCCATCCCCATTGGGTCATATGCAGTAATTTTAGCCTTGTTATTCACTAACAATTGTGCAATATCTATAGCTGGGCTATTTCTTACATCATCAGTACCAGACTTAAAAGTTAGCCCCCATATTGCTATTTTTTTATTTTGGACTCCATTTAATACATATTCTACCTTTTTAGCAATGTTTGTTATATGATTATAGTTAGATTCCTTAACTGAATTTAAAATTTGTAGCTTGACATTGTGATCTTCAGCAAGCCTTATTAAAGCTGACAAATCTTTAGGAAAACATGATCCTCCAAATCCTGGACCAGCTTTGAGAAATTCCTTACCTATTCTATGGTCCATTCCCATACTGTTAGCTAAAAGGTCAATGTCTGCTCCTAATAGCTCACATAAACCTGCCATCTCATTGATAAAAGCAACCTTTGTTGCTAGAAAAGCATTAGAAGCATATTTAATCATTTCAGCAGTAACTGTATCAGTGACTATTAACGGAATATTCTTATCTATAAATGATCTATATATAACTTCTAGTTTTGCTCTAGCTAGCTTAGTTTTTACTCCTATTATTATCCTATCTGGGTATAAAAAATCTGATACTGCAGAGCCTTGCTTGAGAAACTCTGGATTAACCCCCAAATCAAAGTTATAGCCCTTATTAGATAAATAATTATATATATTTTCTGCAGTACCAGGAGGAACAGTTGACTTTATCACTATTAAGCAATCTTGATTAACTCTCTCAGAAACTTCACTTACTGCATTATATACATTCTGTAAATTTGCATTTCCTAGGGAGTCTGATGGAGTATCTACAGTTATAAATACTACTTCTGTATTGGGATTTATTTGAAAATACGAATCGAAAAATCTTATCCTTTGTGACTTTATATTATTCTCTAAATAATCTGCTAATCCAGGTTCATATAGAGGAATTTTCCCTGATTTCAAAAGTTCAATCTTCTCAGTATTTATGTCAATGCAATCAACTTTATGGCCCTGCTCAGATAACATTGTACCAGATACTAATCCTACATACCCTACTCCTATAATAGTTATGTGCATTTTATTATCACCTTAAAAATATAGCTTAGCATCTAAAATAAATACCATTAACAATTATAAACTTTTGTTGTTACATTATTTTTCTTAATTGCCTTACCTTCCGAATAAGCTATAAATAAGGTTGATGGTATTAATATCAAAGTACCATATAAAGCACTTTTATCAGGTAATTCATTAAATATAACGTATGTTACTATTGCAGAAATTATTAGCTCTATGTATCTATACGGTGCAAGTGCAGTAGCATCAGTAAGAGCAAAAGCTTTTAACATGAAGAACAGAATTAGGTTTGAACTTATTCCTAAAATCAGCAGTAATATTAATTCTGACAAGGAAGGCATATGCCAATAAAATAACAAAGGTGGAGTAGAAAAAATAGTTGTCGTTAGAGTTGAATAAAATAACATACTTATTACTGACTCTTTTATTACAAGTTTCTTATTAAGTATATCTAATATAGCAAAGATCAATGCAGATACAATAAAAATAAGAATTTTAGGATTAAAATCTTCACTATGAGCTTTGGTAGCAATAGCAATACCAACAAAACCAATAATAGTTACTATCCATCTTTGCCAAATTATATTTTCCTTTAGTAAAGGGATTGCAAGAAGTATAACAAATAATGGTATAGAAAAACTTATAATCGTTGCAGTTACTATGGGGAAAGTAGTCAATCCATAGGTCCATAAGACCATTCCACAAAACAAAAGTGCACCTCTAGTTATTTGAATAGATATTTGACTTGTTTTAAAAGCTTCTATTCCATAGTAAAACATAAAAGGTACAAGGGTAATAGTGGTAAACAGAAAGCGGAAAAAAGTTATTTCAAAACTCTGAAGATGTAAACTTAGATATTTTGATATAGTATCATTAGCTACACTACTAAGTAAGCTAAGTATAAACCAGATAACCCCAAACAAATAAGCTCTCAATCTGTAATCCATAAAGCTTTTGATTTAATAGATACGATGTACTCATATAATTTTACTACAAAACTAATAATATAAAAGTTTTCTGATGTACGTCCCCAGAATGTGATCGTAAGGGTCCATTATAAATAATTCGGGAAATTTCGTCTCTGTAGACATATTAAGAGCTATGTAACGAACGTTTGTATTTGTGAGTAATAGTAAGGCTCAAGGTAAGGAAAATGCTAGTGAGGTAAAGTAGAATAACGTTGATTTGATAATTTAAGCTCATTCCCTCTTGCTACATCTCTCTTTAATATCTCCTCTTTTGCAGCAGGTCTATAGAATTATACAGAGTATTTTATCTTCCAATACAGGCAATCTTGACGTTCTTCCATGGCATTTCTTCTGTTCTTGAACTTTTTCCCACTCTGGGCGCACTTTTTCTACAACCTTTTCGAATTCTTCTATTTTCAAACCTGTTACATCTCGAAAATTTCTCGGATGTTCTTTTAGATTATGGTAGTTTAAGCTCATCTTCCCTCTCTATTCTCTTGCTATACCTCCCTATTTTATAACCATTCCCACTCTTTTGCAGCAGGTTTAAAGAAATACTAAAGGCAAAAGATACGCTTGCGTAGTTCGAAAGCTTTCTATAGGATAAGTCTCACCTGATTTACAAATAGAATTGTTATGTTAGATGTTTGCTATTTATTCTTAAGCTCATTTTAACAGCATTTTGCTTTTTTTAGTATGTAGGGGTTTTCTAGGAATTATCCTATTGAATTCTATGATATTATTTTTTGTAACATTGTTATACATATCATGGCAAGGGAGTTGGCAAAATGTGTCAAGGAGTTTTCTATTGGCTAAGGTTGTGACAATAAAGTTAAGCACTGCCAAAAACTATGGAAGAAGTCATTATAATTTGTATTATATCTTTATAAAATGGTTCGCATAAGTTATCTAGAAGTGCAACTAAACAAATACAAAAATCAAAGTGTTGCGGTTTTCGGCCTTGGTAAAACTGGTTTGTCCGTTATTAATGCTCTAACAAAAAGCAGTGCAAAAATATATGCATGGGATGATAATAAAGAGCAAATAGCAAATGCAAAAAAGATATATAAAGAGTGTAACTTTACTCATCCCAATGAGTATAATTGGCATGAGATAAGCACACTAATTTTGAGCCCTGGAGTGCCAATACCAGCGCATTGGGTAGTAAAACTTGCAAGAAGCTTTGACTGCAAAATAAAATCAGACATTGAGCTATTTCTTGAAACTAAAACTACAAGCCAGAAGGTTGTAGGCATCACTGGAACAAATGGCAAATCAACCACCACGTCACTAATAGGGCACATATTAAAATCCACAGGGAAAAAAGTAGCTATTGGAGGGAATTTAGGTGTGCCTATTTTGGATTTAGAAAGAGATGCAGAAATTTATGTAATTGAATTCTCCTCTTTTCAATTGGAGCTAATAAATAAAATTAATGTAGACATTTCTGTATTGCTCAACATCACACCAGACCACATAGATAGACATGGAAGTATGAATAACTACATAGCAACTAAATTAAAACTGATAAACAGTAGCAAGATTGCCGTGATAGGATGTGATAACAAAATTACCGCTGATGTATTCAATAAATTCACTGGGAACAAAATTCCAATTTCAGTAACATATTCCCTGGTGTCATTCCAGCGCGTGACCAGAAAAGAAAAACCATTGCCAACTACTCAGATGACAGAGGGTAGTGCAAGAGATCTAATATCATTGGCAGATAACAATTTGCTTGATTATAGTGAACAGATTACTGTTATAGATCGAAATTATCTGGATCCCAGTGTCAGCTACTTGGATGACAAAAGGAGTGCTGAGATCCAGGATATCTCGCTAAAACTAGAGAATCACAACTTATCAATGAGTGATATGAAAGTAAACCTAGTATCCAATGTAGAAAATATAGTAGCTGCACACGCTGTGTGCAAGTTACTTGGAGTAGATAGCAGCACTATTGTCAATGAAATCAAATCCTTTCCAGGGCTAAGACACAGAAATGAATTTCTTGGCAAAATACATAATGTACTTTTTATCAACGATAGCAAAGCAACCAATGCAGAATCGACCGAAAAGGCAATTTTATCTTATAAAAACATATATTGGATTGTTGGCGGAAAAAGCAAAAAAGGCGGAATAGAATCATTAAGCAAGCATTTCACCAAGATTAGAAAAGCTTTTCTTATTGGAGAATCAACTGAAGTTTTTGCAAACATTATGGAGAACAAAATAGATTATATGAAGTGCTATAATCTAGAAAACGCATTTAAACTGGCTTTTGAAGAGGCCATAAATAGCAAAGAAGAAGTAGCGATATTACTTTCTCCTGCATGTTCTTCTTTTGATCAGTGGAAAAATTTTGAAGAGCGCGGTGAAGCATTTTGCAGAATGTTTGAAAATCTCAGGTACAATTATATGTGATGTTTAGTATAGTATTGTATGGAACAAAAGTTAATAGTAGATGAGCTGATTAAGGTTATTCCATTTGAAGGAATAAGTGATGCAACCTTATTGAAAGTGTGCACGAACCTTAACCTAGCCAATAGTTTTTGTAAATTTCAGAATGGAATATATAGTGCTTTGGAGCACATAGCAGAGGACTTAAATAGCTCAATGGAAACTGAACTTTGGAATTCCAATTTAGAAGATATGAAGGTAAGAGAGCGGATAAAGTTAGCTGTCCAAATACGCCTTTCAAACTATGCTAAGTTACCAAATTACAGAGAGTTTTTAAAAAATGTTTTATCATTCTCTATATTACCCCAAAATACATATTTTTCTAGTAAACTCTTGTACAGAACTGTTAGCGCGATTTGGTATGGCATTCATGATCAATCAACAGATTTTAACTACTATACAAAAAGAGCAATATTAGCTGGAGTGTACTTAAGTACGATACTTTTTTTTATCAATGATTATTCAGAAGATTTTGCAGATACCCTGTCGTTTCTTGACAAACGTATCAACAATGTCATGACATTTCAAAAGTTTAAAACCCGTTTGAATAGAATGGTAAGAAGCTTCTTATAGCCTCTTTACTTATACGAATTACTCGTATTTATACCTAAAGCTGCCTTGATTTTTATGTTAAGATAATTGAACATCCACTAATAGTGAGCTTAACAAAGAACTTGATTGAAAGCAATACATTAGAAAGTAGTTTTGCTGGAAACTTGAAGTAGACAGAATTGATACACATAAAGCTGATCCATGTACAAAAGTATCTGTTCAGATACACGACTAATGCTGTGTGATCCATAGAGGTTATTACAATAAGAATGTAAGATCAAATAGAAATTTGGATTTGCAGTAGTTTATAGACCTTATTACAATTGCAAAGGATAAATTAGTTAATCTAGGGTTAAACTACGTCTGAGTTGGATAAAACTATACAAAGAGTTGGGTCATGCAGGAAAGGTATGTCAGCATTATGGTATTTCACGTTTTACCTTACGTAAATGGTACAAACGTTATGAAGAGTTAGGTGAAAAAGGATTAGTAGATCTCAGTAGTAAGCCTAAAACTTCACCTTTGCAAAAGATCAATGAATCAGATGAGCAGCTTATTCTTCATCTAAGACAAACTAGAAAGCTAGGGGCAAGGCGTATTCAAACCGAGTTAAGACGTCTATATGATTTATCCTTGTCATTGGCTACTATACACAAAATTTTCAAAAAACATGGTGTAAGTCTTCTGCATGTTAAACGTCATTATCGCAAACAGGTCAAGCGTTATAACTGTAAAGTACCTGGAGAGCGTGTGCAGATGGATGTGTGCAAAATATCGTCAGGGCTTTATTCAGGAAATTGTGGACTTTAATATATCGGAATTTAGTAACTTCAATAAATTGTGATATATCTCTTACAGATTCATTCAAACTTAATTAAGTGGGAGTATTGTTAATGCGAAAAGGGTTTAATTAAAATGGTATGGCGTGTGAGGAAGACATACATCAATTGGTAGAAAGTGGATTTGATATTAACTCAAAAGATGTAAGCGGAGTCACTCTCTTGCATAAGTTTACAAAAGAAGGCGATTTAGTTGGAGTAAAATCATTATTAGAGCACGAAGCTGACTTTAATGTTGTGGACAATGAAAATAGAAATCCACTGCATTATGCTATTATGCATGGACACAAAAAAATTGCTAAACTTCTTGTTAATCAACTGACAATTAATTCTAGAGATAAAAATGGATTTACTCCACTTCACCTTGCTACACTACAAGATGACACAGAATTAATGGATTTTTTAATAACAAAAGGCGCAAAAGTTAATGAAAAAGATGCTGAGGAAGGCTATACTCCTCTTCACATAGCTTCATTATACGGTTCTAAAAAGAGCGTCCAGATTTTAATTGATAGCGGAGCAAATCTTGAATGTGAAGATAACAACTTTCGTACTCCTTTATTTTTGACCATTTATCAATGTACTACACATTATGAAAGTAGAGCAGAGATTATAGAATATCTGATAAAGAAAGGTGCAAACATAGAAGCAAAAGATGCAGAAAATAATACTACGCTTTTTCTAGCAGCATATAACAACAAAATGCAACTGGTAAAGCTTATTGTAAAGCAAGCAAAAGCTAGGTTAAAAGAGTTTATTTGCATAAAAAACAAACATGGCTTTGATGCACTGGATTGCGCTATTGAGCATAATAATAGGCAAATGGTAACATTTCTTGTTTCAAAGGGAATAGAAGCAGATGACCAAGATTGTAGCGGTAACACCAGATTACATAAAGCTAGCTATAATGGTGATACTAAAGCAGTTAAGTTCTTATTGGAGCTTAAGGTAAACGTTAATGCCGTAACTAGATGCAACAGAACTCCTCTGCTACTTGCAGCTAAAAAAGGTCATATAGAAATTGTAAGAATGTTATTAGCAGTAAAAGCCAATATGAATATTTGTGATCAACAAGGTTTTACACCTCTGCATCTTACTATTCAAAAGGATTATTTTGACATAGCTCAGCTGTTAATAGAAAAAGGGGCAATTAAGTGTAGTAACAGTTATACTGCAATAGATATGTTTATTAACAAGGCTCATAGCAAAAAAAATATTGAAGAAAATTACAAAAAATTTTGTAGATTTTTGATACTTTATTTGAAGGAGCTAAATAATAAACACAAAGCCTTTTGTGTACTTTCAATCCTAGCTCTAAGCTTAACAATTATAGGTTTACCATTTATTTTCAAGCCTATTATTAAATATAGAGAAAGAAGTAAAATATATAAAAAAATTAGGGCTATGCTGATTTATATTTAAGTATAACAGGAGAACTAAGCTAATATATGACAATTATCTGCTCGATAAAAATGGAATTAAATGTATCCGTTTAGCAGAGTGGCAAAATAAAATAGACAAAACCATAAAAATAAATGGTGTCATGCAATTTGAGCTTCGGCATAGATCCCACATAAATTTTTTGGTACATATTTTTTCAACATTAATTTCGTATTCCATTCAAAGAATATTAATATTGGCATATAAGTGTGAATATTATGCTAATATAATTACTTTTTAGGTATACATGGCAAATTTATGCCTGGAAACAGTTTTTCCTACACTTTCTTTATAAAAATCACAGGCGCCTGTTATTAGCTAAAGTAAAGGTCAAGTATCTGGAATTCTGGACATAAAATCCTCCTGTATAAAAAGATTAGAAAAAAATGCAGCGCACATATGACAGATCGCTGAAAAAGATACGCTACGTTTTTTATTGAAAAGTTATAGCTCTTTTCATAATAATCCGGAAAGTTCATAGAAAAGCAGAATCAACAGCATGACGAAAAGATGTGAATAGAGGGATGTTTTTCCTAGCTCTATTTTTTATAGCAAACCAATGATGCTCAATTTTATTGAAATCTGGGGAATACGTAGGAAGATACAAAATTTCAGCACCAACTCCTTTAGCAAATCTTATTAGACTTATGAAAAGTAGCATTATCAAGGATAACAGTTTGTCCAGGTTCCAAAATCGGTGTCAAAAACTGCTCAAACCATTTATTAAAGATATCCATATTACAATGGCCCTCAAATGTTAACGGAACAACTATTTTTCTACCATTTAGAGCTGCAATCATGCTAATTCGTTGAGTTTTCTTTCCAGATTTTAGGGCATAAAACCGCTGTCCTTTCTGAGAATATCCATAGGGATAGTCTTCGGTATTATCAATACCAGATTCATCTATATATACTAAGTTTTGAGGTTCTTTTGTTGCTATAATTTTCAAAAATTCAGCACGTTTTTCTTCATTCCTTTCTTTGTATCCATATGTCTTTTTTTTTGTGTGAGTCCAATTTTTTTAAGAGCTCGATGAATCGTTGGGATACTAACATTACTCCAAAGCTTAGCCATTTCCGATAGAGTTTTTCCACCGTGTTTTTTGGCAAATTCAGTAAATTTATTCCAGTCGGTAATTTTGTGATTATAACCTCCATTTCCAAGTTTTTTCGACTGAAAATCTCCTGTTTCTTTTTTTCTTTGCTGCCACTCCCATAATGTAGTTCTTCCAATTTTAAATCTTGCTGCTACCGTTTCTCTGCTTTCCCCTTCGTCTAGCACTTCCATTGCTTTTTTTCTTAAATCATAACTATATGCTGCTGGCATACTTACCTTCACTACTATAAACTCTTATTTTAACCCGTTTGGACCATTATGAAAAGAGCTATAACTGAAAGTCTGCAGACAAAGATAGATTTTGAGCTCTTAAAATATCTCTAATTGTCATTATAATCAGATTCAAAATATGCGGAAGTAATTTTTTTTGACAATAGATTTCTTGCATAACCAAGTGTCATTCCAGCTGGGATCCAACTAAACACTTTACAACGTTTTTTGTATAAAAGGACTGGATTGTATATTAAATCAAAGCCGCAAGGCTATAATGAGCAAGGAGTGATACTGTCAATTGGATTGATTGATAGAAATCGTAGGCATCTCAGTACACTCCTTGCTTTAAAAAATGGAGTACGAACGGTAGGGGGATCAAAAAGATCGAATCACAATCCTGTACAACATTTACATTATTATTTGATTATATTTATAGGTACAAAAATGGCTAGAACAGTTTTCATTGGTATTGATGTTTCAAAAGAAACACTTGATATCTCAATTAACAATAAACATCAGCGTATAGAAAATGTAGAAAGAGCTATATCTGAGTTTATAAAGTCAAAAATAGTTAACGTATTTGTTAGGTTATGTGTAGTAGAATCAACAGGTGGTTATGAAAAACTTGTCATAAAGTTGTTACGGGAATATAACATAGCTGTTCACAGAGCTCACCCAAATCGGGTATATGCATTTGCAAAAGCCTGCAACCACTTTGCAAAAACAGATAAATTAGATGCAAAATTACTAGAAAAATATGCTGAATTTATCACAAAAAATGACGAAGTAATAGAATACATAGTTTCACAAAAGCAAGAAGAACTAAAAGAGCTAAGAGCAATTGAGCGCAATCTAAACGATGAAGTTCACGCAAATAAGTGTCGTTTGCATAAGGTTACAGGAAAAGCCAGGGAATATATAGAAAAACAGATAGAATTTGCAAAAAAACAATTAGAGCAAGTTAGGCAAGACATAGAAGATATAATAAACTCTGATCCAGAATGGCTTTGTTGCATAGCACTGATAGGCATGTAAATCACAATGAACTTACGCAGCTAATTTAAATTTAGCCATACCAATATCAGTAAATTTGTTCAGTAAGTAGCACTTAATTAACAGCTCTTTTTCACGATTTACCTCTGATTTATTTTTCAAGCCAAACCCAAATATTTGCTTCAACCTATAGAAAAAGACTTCAATATAAGACCGTGCTCCATACTTAACTTTTTTCTTCCATTCATTAATACCATCTTCATAATTCTCATATGACCTAATTCTACTAATATACTTGTTTCTTTCTGATAAGTAGTCAGCTAAACAAATTTTAGTATCCTTCCTAGGGCGAATAATAGGCACAATATTGTATTTTCTGCATTCTTTATACACACTTTTTATATCATAAGCCGCATCTGCTCGAATAGAACAAATGTTATATTTATCACTGACTTCTTCTAACATATCGCAGACCGGCAAATAGTCTACAGCAACACCACTAGTGTAGTTCATGCTTATTGCTTTCTTATCATTTATGTTTAAAATAACATGTAATTTTCTTACTTGACCATAACCACTGTATTTTCTTTTTCGAATATTAAGCTTACTATGCCCACCGTTATTATTGTAGATACTAACTCTAGTGCTATCTACGGCAATTTCAACATTTTCCAGATCATCTTTATTGCTTCTATGGTCATCAATCTTCAAATTAAGCTTTTTAAATCTTCTGGAAGCTTGTGTATAGCTGATAATCTTAAGTTTTTTGCCTATTTGTACCATATAACCTTTTACAAAACCTACAGCTTGTCTCAAGCCAATTCTAAAAAGATGAACTATTATGTGTATTAAAATTACAACTTTATCACTATAAGTGTTATTGCCACCTGCAACTTTTGGACTATTTTCATACCAATTTTCTATGGCTTGATTAACAAAATGAAAAACATTTCCTCTTTTTTTTAGAAACTCATTATATTCTCTTTGGTTACTTACTCTCATTTTTTGTGGCATAAGTTATACTTGTTTGAAAAATGCCTATTTTACAACAAAATGCGTTAGTAACCATAAGCTTTTCTCCTTACAATAACCTCAACCAACACTAGCTATGCAACAAAGCCTTCCTGATTTGAAGGAAAAAAGCAAACTGCTAACTAGCTATAAAGGTGTTGGACGGAAAACCGCAAGTATCCTACTCATAGAGGTACCTGAACTTGGCAGGTTAGATAATAAGGAAATAGCTTGTCTAGTTGGAGTTGCACCAAAAACTAGTGAAAGCGGAAGGAAAGTAAGCAAGGCCCAAGTCATAGGTGGCAGATTTTATGCTCGAAAAGCATTATACATGTCTGCTGTGGTTGCAATGCGTCATAATAAAAAAATGAAAGTATTTTACCAGCGTTTAGTTGACTCCGGCAAAGCCGCTAAAGTTGCTTTAGTTGCTGTAATGAGAAAAATCATCATTTGTTTAAATGCTATGATAAAAAACAATAATTTTTATCTTGATGTTTAAGACGGTAGATTGTATCTGCCAATGGGAAGAAAGATTCGCTTCGATGGGGTTGTAGTATAAAGATGCAGCAGCCAAATATTATTGAATCACTGAGCTTTGAGGAAATCTTTTCGAGAATGAAGGAAGAGTTAGTGAAGCGTGATGCAAGCTTTACAGGATTGGTGGAAAGTGATCCAGCAATGAAGATATTAGAAGTAGCAGCATGGCGAGAACTTTTGCTTAGAGAAAGAATAAATGAAGCAGTAAAGAGTAACTTACTTAAATTTGCGACAGTTGATAATTTGGCTGAGTTTTATGGAGTAGAGAGAGAAAAAGAAGAAGAGGATGAAAGATTTAGAAAGAGGGTAAAAGCAAAAATAGCAGGTTGGTCAACAGGAGGAAGTAAGGAATATTATAAATATCATGCACTGTCAGCAGATAGTAGAGTAAAAGATGCACTAGTAGAATCACCTATACCAGGGAAAGTACAAATTTCAATCTTATCAACAGAATTATCCATAACTGGCATAGTGTTAGAAGAGCTACTTGAAATTGTAAGAAAGCAAGTTAATAGAGATGATATAAGGGTTTTAACAGATACAGTAACAGTAATTGGTTGCAATATTAAGGAAATAGATATTGACAGCAGAATGAGCATAAGTTCTGTAATATCAAAGGAGGAAATTAAGGAACAGTTCATCAAGAAGTTTGAAGCAAGTAGAAGGCTGGGATGGAATGTTACAAGATCATGGATAATAGCGAATTTATTTGTAGATGGTGTAGAAAACGTAGAATTAATCGAGCCAAAAGAGGATGTTGTGGTTCTGGGAAATGAATGTGCAAATTTGAGAAATTTAAAGATTGAGTTGAATTAATGTTACTGCCACCAAATTCAACAAGGCAGGAAAGAGCGCTAGTAGATGCGATAGATTATAAAGTAGATCCAAGCTGTATTAGAGGATTTAAATTTAGATTGGAAGAAGAAACATTGCCGTGGATAATAGAAGAATATGGTTTAGAAGAGATACTGCGTTGGGTAAAAGATAGAAGAAAAGCCGTAGTAGAAGGAGTAAAATTTCAAAGACTGAGAGGAACTCCAGCATCACTAAAAATAGCACTAAAATGGGCAAATATAGAAGATATTACAATTATTGAGGAGCCACCTGGCAAGCACTTTTTTGAATTACAGATAGGAATAAAAGATGTTCCAAATGACTTTTTTGTGGATGCAGTAGTAGAACTTGCAAAACTATCGTTACCAGCAAGATCGCGGCTAATGAGGATTTTCAATGATCACTATAACGTTGATAGGTTTATTTTAGATGAAAGTTTATTCGGCAGCTTATTGTCAGACTATTCAGGTAGAAAAGTTGAAAAAGATGGACCAGTGTTGTCATTTGGTAGAAAGAACGCATTTGAGCTAAAAATCTTAAATCCAAGTTTTAAGTTTAGTACTTTTCGTGTTCATTATGAGCAAGCATTTAGTAATGATGTATATCGGTTAGATGTGGCAGTACTTGGAGAAACAGAGCCTCACATAAAGGATTACCAAGGCATTTATGAAAGAGAGCATTTGTGGTACAACTTAAAAGCACTATATCCTCTACCGCAGAGCTTATTGCCGGAAATTAAGTTTGCAAAGGCGCAAGTTATATTATCGGATCAACTATGTTTTTTAAAATTTTTTGAATTTAGTTTCATTACAACTTTTGTTTGTAATTTTGTTTTTTATTCGAGTAAAAAGTGCATTTTTGACAATAAAAACCCTAACTTAATCATAGAAAAATTTTGTATCAAACAACAGTTACTGCTTAGATCTTATGGTTAACGAATATGTGTATAAATACTTTAAATGTGTGTAGACGTATTTATCCACATATTCGTTAACCTATTTTCTATGCAGATTTTTTTAATTCACATTGACTGCTTCTTTAAGCCTCGCATTGGCAATTACTATGATTTTACGCATTAGAGCTGTCATAGCCACCATCTTCTTTTTACCTTTACCAACAAGCCTTGAATAGAAGCTTACTATTACCCATAAATATAGGATTCATGAGCAAGTCTCCATCCTTCTGCTAAATCAAAGAGACGTTTCCATCCCTTCCACAAAGCTATAGGACCTGGTTCTAAGTCATTTTTGCGAGCTAAAAACCCTCCCAATTGAGCTACCCACCTCACGATTTTTCTTATGGGTGGTGGGGCTTCAGGATAGTTTTTTGTTTTTAGCATTTTTGTATACAAAACCTTCCACTCCTCATCAGTCAGTATGATAGTACAAGGAAGATTGGGATTTGTTCTAGCTACTAATGTAATAAAAAATATTCTCCATGCAATTATACTCATTATTGTAAGAAAGCGGATCAATCTATCTGCTGTTTGGAGTCTACATTCTTCAACTTTAAGACCGGATTTCAAAATTTTATGAAAGACCTCTATTCTCCACCTTAAGCAATACCATTGTATTTTTTCTACTGCTTCTTCAAAATTATTAACACTTATATTTGTCAATAAGATCCAGTTCATAGGTTCTTCGCCAAATGGGGAATACTTTTCTATAACATAGACAGCATTCAAATTTAAATTAGGAAGTTTTTGAGTCTTACGTCTAGCGTTGTTTTTTGATGCATTCATCACAAAGTTACTAAACTTTACTTCTAACACTGCTGTTCTTTTAGGCCTATTATCACGGGTAGGAATACTTATTTGAATTTCTCCTTGGCAAGGCATACGATTCATCAAATCCCACAACTTTTCACCACCTTTTTCAGAATAAGTTGATCTCTTGTTTACTGTTCTGTTTTGATTTCCTCTTACTACAAAAAGAGATTGATTAGTGGAAGCAACTTCAAATAAATCATAAATATCTCCTTCTCTATCGCAAACGGTAACTACCTTAACATCCTTTAATCCAGGGTGATTAGTAGAGTCTTTTAGTGATGCTATCCACCGTATGCTTTCTTTCTCTTCTATAGGAACAGCAGTGTTATGGCTTCTCCTTTTCAACTCTCTTAGGTCTTCAGCTAAGGGAGGTCTAGTACTAATTTTTTGATCTAATAATCCTATAGGTAGTCCTTCTGTTGTAACTGCAAATGTTGTATGCATCACTAATCCATGGGTTTTAAAATTGGTTGTTTCAGATCTTAATCTTGCTGCTATAATCCCTAATCCTTTGGCCTTTTTATGATTTTTATATGAAATATAACTCGTGTCTTGGATAGCTAAAATAGTTGAATATTCTTTAGCTCTTTCAACAGTTTTAACTATATGACTGTCTAATATCTTTCTTTCAGAAATGGCATCATTTTGAAAAAATCTATAAGCTGCTTTACTTTGATACCAATCTTTACAAGCTTGATTTATTGAACATTCAGGCGATTCAGCAAAACTATTAACTACTTTTAAAAGCCTTTTACTTAATCTTATATCGCCAAAATTAACAATCCCAAATTCACTTTCTGCCCATTCACTAGTTGAGGTATTTATACTTCCTTTCATCATATATTTCATTTTTAGACCATAGGTCTATTTATAGTACTAAATTGAATTAGTAAAATAGCAGCTTTTTACCATTTATATACTTATGGGTAATAGTAAGGAATAGAAGGCACCAAGCGCAGACTTAGACCTTGAAGCAGACATCGCAGCTGTAAAAAGCTTTTCACGAACGTTGCTTCTGCCACCACTTATTCTGCGATAACCAATAGTTTTACCACTTTCTTTCGGATGAGGTGCAACTCCAGCAAGACTTGCAATTTCTCCCCTACTTACATAACCAAGTTCTGGCATTAGACACAGAAAATCTTGAGATAATTTTGCACCTATTCCTGGAACTGTTTTAAGGATTTTTTGGCGCTTTTGTAACTCTGGATTCTCATCAATAATTTTTTGTATGGTATTGTTGAGCTCATCTATCTGGCTATTAAAGAATTCAATAGTTTTCTGACAGCTTTCTTTTATATGGTCGTTTTCAGGTGCTGCAAGCCTAGATTTCTCTTGAGCTCTCATTTTTGTAATGTCATCACGACGTTGACAAAGTGCAACTAAGGTTGTTTGTTCTTTTGACATAGGTGCAAATAGAGATAGAGTACTATAGCGTTCAAACCCATACTGAGCAAGGGCTCTTGCATCTGATTGATCAGACTTTGCTAAAGTTCCATGAGATAGAACAAAGCTTTTTACTTTGCGAGTATTAGCTCGATGTACAGCAATATCTTTATCAACAAGAAAATGTGCTAAGCCAAGCTCATATTTTCCAGTGTTTTCCAGAGTTACTAAAGAATTAGGTAAGATATTTGAAAAATCTTGAAACAATTGTTGCCAGCCAGCAGTATCATTGTCGAATTCGACAGCGTTCTTCTGTTTGTGAACTGCAACAACATTTTTAAATTTTCCGATATCAATGCCAATAAAATTTTGATAAGATGTAATCATAATAACCTCGATTAGTTTTAATTAATTTAAGATTGTAAACGGGTGCATACATATGTCCCATGCAACTATTCAAACGTATCGAGAGATGGGCTAGTGTACCTTGATCCGAACGGTTATAATACCAACAGTTGGTCGGTCGCACACGCCCGTGATAACTCTATTCCTATAGTGAGTAGGGTTATCTTCCCTCTTATCTCCTTTATATCATATTTTTAACTTACAACAGTTGGAATTTAGGAGAAATAAACGCATGTTTTCCAGTTGGTAGTGTAGAGGAAAGAGGAAATAAATTTGTATTGGGAAGCGATACACTTTCAGGGCAACGTTGGAATTTAAAACACAAACCAATTTTAGAAAGATTCAGTATTATCCATCGTTACAAAGTAGAAAATTATACAGATCAGAAGGTCAGAAAATATGTTTTAGCAGAACACAACGTTTACTATAAAAATGACTCAGATTCAGAGCAAAAAGACTCAATACACGAATTAGAAAATTACATTTTAGTGTTTTACCCAGGAGTACTTAGGTGGCACGAACATCGACATTTGCACAGAAGTTGGAAAAGTAGTCAAGTAATATCTCTAATAAGCTAAGCATTTATATTTAGATCCTCATATATTATATTAATAATAGGTAAAAGTGTATGAAATAAAAAGAAAAAGACTTGCTTTCTTATGCTAAAATAGACATGACTTGAATAGCAGCAGGTAAATATAAGAAATTTATCTGACGCTAGAAAAGCTAATTTTGTGAGGTATGAAATGAGTTTTAGCAAGAGTAAGTTTTTTAAAGAAGTATCAAGTAACGATATTAATAAAAGAAATGAAGAAGGAGAGACGATATTGCACCAAGCAGTAGAAATCTCCGATTACACAACAGTGAGGTTATTAATAAAAAAAGGGGCAGAGGTTAATGCAAGAGATAAAAATGGTTATACACCTCTGCACTGTGCAGTATTCGCAAAAAGTTTAGAAAATGTAAAAGTGCTGCTAAGAGAAGGAGCAGAAGTAAATGCCACTCAATATGTCACTGGATGTACGCCACTCCACTCTGCGTGCAAAGGAGCAGGAGTTGAAATAATAAAAGAGCTGGTAAAGGCTGGAGCTGAAGTTAATCAACTGAATAAGTACGGCGCAACGCCAATGTATTACATCTGGGAAAGTGAAAAGTATCGTCTATGTGATAGCAAAGAGAGTGAAAAGGCGAGTAAATTTTTGAGAGAAAAAGGAGGAATAACAAAAAGTAGAGAACTGACGTGCTATGGAATAGAGGGGCTAGTGGGAGAAATAGCAGACATGTTGAATGGGAGTTATTTGCCGGAGCTAAAAATAATAGAGATAGGAGAAATAAGGAAGAGAGACAAATCGCTAATAAAGAAAGAATGTCAAAATTTAGCAAGCAAGATAATCAGCCAAGTGAATGCAATGATAGATGAGGTGGTAAAAAGGAAGGCTTAGGTTTAAAGAAAAGGTGGGGTAAGTTATGGTAAAGCTGGGTAAAAAAGATAAGTCACTATTAGAGAACTCGTTTAAAAATATTTATGAAAGAGACGAAAAAGGAAGAACAGCTCTACATTATGCAGTAGAGGTAAAAACAGTGAGGTTATTAATCGAAAAAGGAGTAGATGTGAATGCAGCAGATGTAAGAGGACATACAGCACTGCATCTAGCGATAACGGAGAAACGTCTAGAAACAGTTAGAGAATTGATAAAATCAGGAGGGAATGTAAATGCTGAAGAGTATGGCAATAAATGCACTCCGCTGCATCTTGCATGTATGGTAGGAGAAAAAGAAATAGTGGAGGAGCTAGTAAAAGCAGGGGCTGAAATAGAGCAAGAAGATAAGTTCGGAATGGCTTTGTTGCATAGCACTGATAGGCATGTAAATCACAATGAACTTACGCAGCTAATTTAAATTTAGCCATACCAATATCAGTAAATTTGTTCAGTAAGTAGCACTTAATTAACAGCTCTTTTTCACGATTTACCTCTGATTTATTTTTCAAGCCAAACCCAAATATTTGCTTCAACCTATAGAAAAAGACTTCAATATAAGACCGTGCTCCATACTTAACTTTTTTCTTCCATTCATTAATACCATCTTCATAATTCTCATATGACCTAATTCTACTAATATACTTGTTTCTTTCTGATAAGTAGTCAGCTAAACAAATTTTAGTATCCTTCCTAGGGCGAATAATAGGCACAATATTGTATTTTCTGCATTCTTTATACACACTTTTTATATCATAAGCCGCATCTGCTCGAATAGAACAAATGTTATATTTATCACTGACTTCTTCTAACATATCGCAGACCGGCAAATAGTCTACAGCAACACCACTAGTGTAGTTCATGCTTATTGCTTTCTTATCATTTATGTTTAAAATAACATGTAATTTTCTTACTTGACCATAACCACTGTATTTTCTTTTTTGAATATTAAGCTTACTATGCCCACCGTTATTATTGTAGATACTAACTCTAGTGCTATCTACGGCAATTTCAACATTTTCCAGATCATCTTTATTGCTTCTATGGTCATCAATCTTCAAATTAAGCTTTTTAAATCTTCTGGAAGCTTGTGTATAGCTGATAATCTTAAGTTTTTTGCCTATTTGTACCATATAACCTTTTACAAAACCTACAGCTTGTCTCAAGCCAATTCTAAAAAGATGAACTATTATGTGTATTAAAATTACAACTTTATCACTATAAGTGTTATTGCCACCTGCAACTTTTGGACTATTTTCATACCAATTTTCTATGGCTTGATTAACAAAATGAAAAACATTTCCTCTTTTTTTTAGAAACTCATTATATTCTCTTTGGTTACTTACTCTCATTTTTTGTGGCATAAGTTATACTTGTTTGAAAAATGCCTATTTTACAACAAAATGCGTTAGTAACCATAAGCTTTTCTCCTTACAATAACCTCAACCAACACTAGCTATGCAACAAAGCCGTTCGGAATGACAGCAATGGATTATGCGAAAAATAGTAAAGAGATAACCGAGGTATTAAAGAAAGAAACAGACAGAATTGAAAAGCTATTTATGAAGGGCTAAAAATATGGAGAAAGAAATAGAAAAGAAAGTAATGAATTTAGAGAAAAAAACGTTAGAAGAGCTAAGGAGAGTTTGGAAGAAGGTATATGGAGAAGAAGCGCCTAGATACTCAAAGAAATATCTGATACCAAGATTATCTTATAGAATGCAGGAGGAAGCGTATGGAAAAATGTCAAGAAAGGGGACAAAAAGACTAGAGTATCTGGCAGATCGGCTAGAGAAAGGAAAAAGAATAAGTAGCGATAAACTACCAGTAGAAGGGACAGAATTAATACTAGAGAGAGGAGAAGAGACACATGCGGTAATGGTAACAGATAAGGGTTTAATCTACAGAGAAGAATTTTACACGTCATTATCAGCAGTAGCCGGAAAAATAATGGGAATGAGCTACAATGGGCCGCTTCTATTTGGAATGAGAGATAAGGAGAAAGAATGCTGAAAGAGGTAAGATGTGCGATATATACTAGGAAGTCAAATGAAGATGGTCTAGAACAAAAGTTTAATAGTCTTGATGCGCAGCGAGTAGCATGTGAGAAATATATAAAGAGCAAAGAAGGTTGGGTAGCATTGGCAAAAAGGTATGATGATGGCGGCTATTCAGGAAAAAACTTAGAAAGACCAGCGATAAAGGAATTGTTTGAAGATGTAAAAAAAGGAGAAGTAGATTGTGTAGTAGTATATACGCGTAACCGTTCACGGAATATTCCCAATTAGGCAGGAATAGCGACTAAATTCTGTAGTTTCTGGACAGGATTCTGATCATTCAAACGTGCAGTCAAAAATATCGAAAGCATTCTTTCAATGAACTTTTCTCCACGTTCTGACCAAGTGAAAAAACTATTTTTACGATAAATGACGTACCGTCTAGCCTGACGTTCTGCAAGGTTATTGGTTGTCTCGATCAGATCAGGATTGCGCACGAATCTCCACATCATATCTTCAGAACGTAGTATATTGGCAGCCATTCTCGAGGCCTGAGTTCCTTTTGCAACCCTTGTTATCTCTCGCAAAAAATGTTTCACCCTTTTTCGAATCTTCCTCATTAACCGGAAAAATCTTAAATTGTCTATCAGGTTTTGTTTACGTGCTCTATCTACCACAAATACCCTGTTGCTCAGCGATTTTAATGCTGCGCCAATTCTGCTCACTTCAACATTTTTACTGTAAAAAAACCTTTCAAAGTCCCTTGCTAAATGGGCCCAGCATATCTGTCTGTTTTCACGATTAAAGTAATTATACGCAGCATACCTATCGCTTATAACTATTCCATCATACTCTGGCAATAGCCCTTTTAATATCTTCTTTCCGCGAGATCCAACTAACTTCATAAGTGTTGCTGTTTTATTCGTTACTACCCAACTCCAACCTTTCTTTCCCTGGTTCCTATGGCTTGTTTCATCTATATGTAAATACTTGCTTTTCCGTAGCTCTTCTCTTATTTTTTCGTATTCAGATATACATTTTTCTGATACTCTACCCTCGGTCTTTGATACCAAACCTAGGCTTATATTCAGATTAAATATGCTGCTCAAAATTTGCTGTACTTCCCTTTTTGAATTGATAAAAAATCCACTAAAACTGCTAATTACTGCTTTTGCATTAGCTCCTAAAAGATCCCTTGTCACACCTTCAGGCAGACTAGCTGAGATCCTTTTCTTACACGCCTTACAGTAGCCTTTTTGTAGCCTATATTCAGTCACTATCGGTTTAATTTTTGGCAATTCAACCTTTTGATGCACAGTTTCTTCTTCTAAAATAACTTGGCTTCCACACATGCAAATTGTATCAATTGAACATTTTACCACCTCATCTGCTACCATCAATTCCCGCTTGTGCGCTTCATGTCCTGGCTGCCCGCCTGGTTTTTTATCGCTCTTCTTTTTTGTCTTTTTGCGATATACATCTTGCGATGGTGGCAGCGATGAATTTTTTGAATTTAAACCCAGCTTATCCTCTAGCTCAATTATTTTTGTCCTTAACTTATCATTCTCTGCTTTCAGAGTACCAACTTCTGACTCCAATACCACAATCTTTTCTTGTAGCACCTCTATCATCAACCCCTCATCTATCTAGTTTATTGTTTTTTATACTAATTATGCAATTTTTGTAAACTACTTTCTTATACCGTGAATGGACAAAGTTGATAAGCCTAAACGCCATCATGTCTTTAGGAGAGTCTGCTAATGAAGGCTCTTAAGTTGACGCCATTGCGTGAACGGTTACCACGTAGCTTTGATATAGAAGTTTGGGTAACGTTATGATAGTAATTTATATAATTCTATGTGCAATCTTTATAGCTGTTTTAGACAGTTCATTAGACTCTTAATTAAGGGGTATGTCTAACTTAGGAAAGATTTTCATAAATGTTGAAAAGTAAAATGAATAAGTTGTAGTATTTATGTTTTTTCCCTGAGTTGTAAAATTTCAGAATGAGAGAGACCGGTAATTTGAGCGATAACATCTATAGAGACACCGGCCTTGAGTGAGTTTTTTGCAACTTCAATTTTACCTTTTTCATGGCCGATTTGGATGCCTTCTTGTCTACCTTGTTCTTGACCAACTTTAAGACCTTCATCAAATTTTTGAGCTAAAGCAGCTACCTCATCCATTATGCGTTTTTTCATTTGTTCATATGCTAGTAACTCTTCTTCTGACCAATTAAACTTATTCATTTCTTCATAAGCTCGTTTTATTATTACGTCACTACCAACTATCTTATCTAGATCCTCTTCCCTTGTTTCTCCTGCATAGCGAAAAAAGTAACACCATTTTTCTACTATATTTTCTAGTTGATCTTCTTTTGTCTTTGTAAATTTTGGCAGTTCTATGAATACGAAGTAAAAATCCTTTAAGTCATGTTCCAAGCTATTTTGATCTAAAATGACGTGATTAGATTTGTACTCAGCCTTATCTGGAAAAATAATACAATCAGCAACAGCAATAAAGATAATTTCTTTAAGGTTATGATAATCATCACCTTGATTTGAGTAGGCTTTGGCAGCATAATATTGAGCACGTTTTTCGAAGCCCTTGGTCTTAGTGAACTGCATCTCTATAATGTATCTTGAACCTTGAGAGTCTTTACAAAGAACATCGACAATACTCTGCTTTTAGCGGCAATTTCAGGGTCCAAAATGGTAGCTAGGAATTCAACATCGTGAATAGCAGCTAAACCAGTAAAACCTAAAATATCGTTCAAGAAATGAATGAGAATATCTTTATTCTTCTCGGTGCCAAATATTCTTTTAAAGGCATAATCATTGCGTGCATCAAGAAATTTAGAAAAAGCCATGATAAATTAACCTAGAAAGCATTAATAATTATACACAATTGTGAAGAAATATTCAACTAAAATGCAAACATTTTGTATATCTTTATTTGGTAGTATTAACCTGTATAATATCTATGACAAATATCTCGATAAGGTACAAAATAGCACAAAAAGTAAGGAGCTGGAGGTTAAAAAGAAAATATACCCTGAAAAACTTAGCAGGCAAAGCAAACATAAACTATCATACACTGCTAAGATATGAACAAGGAACATGTGGCATTCCAATTGAAAAGTTAAAATATTAGCAGGGGCATTATCAATTCCTGTTGGAAATCTCTTTCCTGGGCGAAAAGTACTAAAAGAAAGTAGTTGTTTCGAGAAAGCTAAGACCGAGGAAATGTATAATTTCATAGAAAAATACAAAAAAATAGAAGGACGAAAAGCAATTTATGCATTAACCAAATCTGTCCGAGCTGAAGAAGAAAGTAATATAAAAGCAGCAAGAATAAGAATTGCAAGGAATCTAGTTAAGGCAGGGTTTGATAATGACATTATCTATCGAGCAACAGGCTTATCAATTGAAGAATATGCTGATAAAGAGAGATACGAGCCAAACAGAGGACAAGAGATAAAAAAGTGGAGAATAATCAGAGGATATACACAAGAAGAGTTAGCAAAAAAGCTTAATGTAGGGCCCTCGCAAATACATCATTATGAGCAAGGTAGCGTTACTCTTTTAAGTGAAAGGTTGTGGGAGATAGCAAGAGAATTATTAGTGGATGCTGAAGATCTGATAAAGGAGTACAAAGAAAATGATTGCGAAGGAGAAAGTGAATTATTAAGTTTGGCAAGAGAATATAGAAAAATTGACAATCAAGAATCACGAGATGAGCTAAATATATGGGTAGAATTTCTATTGCAAAGAAAGCAAATTTACAAAGAAAAGATTTACAAAACAGAGGAAATGAAAGTTGCAAATAATTTACTTCAGTTAGGTTTTTCTACTGATGTTATTTCTAAAATAGTAACAACTTCTTTTACATAAAGAATTAATTTTCAATTAGATAAATAAGCATATATTAATATCTTTACCTATTCGTGAAAAAATAAGTAAAAAAGATTGAAAAATTGATTTGACTTCACTCGAAAGCTATGGCTCTATGCCAATGCTGATAAAAAACAGCAGTAAATAATTAAAAACAATTTGTTATTAACGAGGAGTATATTTTATGAATAATAGTGAAAAACTTACAGAAGAAATTGAGAGAGTACTACAAAGCGGAGGAGGAAGTGCTTTATTTGATCGTGAAATAGTGGCAGTGCTTCTAGGAGCAGTTCATGACAGGAAGCAAGCACAAGATGTTACTAAAACTCTAATGGATAACTGCCCAGGAATAGGAGAAATTTTGGGACGAGAAATCGATGACCTGAAAATGATAGACGGAATGACTGAACATGCAGCCGCAGCGATTGAATGTGTTAAAGAAGCTTACAAGAGGGCACTAAGAGAAGGGTTAAAAAGAGGCCCAGTAATGGATAGCCAAGAAAAGCTGATAGAGTATGTAAGGGTAAACATAGGCTTTTCAGCAAAAGAAGCTGTCCTGATAATATACTTGGATAAACAGAACCGTCTGATAAGAGATGAAGTGTATTTTGGTACAATAGATGAAGTACACCTATCTGAAAGGAAAGTGGTAAAAAAGGCGTTATCAATGGAAGCAGCGTCAATAATATTAGCTCATAACCATCCGGGAGGGAGTTTAGAACCATCAGAAGATGATAAAGTAATGACTAGAGAATTAGTGTCAGCATGTCAAGGAGTGGGAATTGAGCTAGAGGATCACATTATTATGACAGACAAAGGATATTGCAGTTTTAAGGAAAGAGAGCTGTTATAAACCAAATTTCAATTGCTTGAGAAGTTTGGCTACACAATGAAATATAAAATCAAGTAGCAAAAAAACTTAGTCAAGAATCTGTATTGGAGAATTACAAAATATAAAAGATCTTTGTATAGTTTGTATATTAAGTTGTAGTTAAAGAATAAAAGTCCTGATAAAGCCATTCTTTTAGTATAAATAGTTGCAGAATATACAAGATCTTTTTATAATTTGCGTATTAAGTTAATCATAAAGCAATAAATTGCTCTGTAGACTTGAATAACATGATTAATAGGAGGCTATATGACTACTAAAAAAACAGTATCATTTGATGATACAGATGGAAATACTTATGAGTTAATCATTGATTCTAAAAAGTTACCAAAAGGACTATATAGTGCTATTAGGCGTACTAGCAAAAAAAATCAGCAGCTTATACTTGTAGACGAGACTGATCCGAAAATATTTGATGATAAAAGTAGGTTTGAGAAGCCTGAAGGTGTGCCTTCCCCTAGCGATGTTTCTGAAAAATCAATCAATCTTGGAGAAGGACGTGAGATTTATAACACAAAATCTTCAAATCGTCAAAATCCGTTTATTCCAGCCTTAAGTAAGATAGAGCCAAGTGCAAGTGAAAATGCAGAATTGAGATGGTTTAAAAGTAGAGTAGTAAAGGCAAAAAGCGTAGACGAACTGAACAAAACTATAGATCAAGCACTAAGTACTGGAATAAGGATAAATGCGTATAGTGAAGGACAGAAGAGTTTTGCTGATACAGTAATATCGAAAGTATCTTCGATCAAATGCAAAGAAAATGAGAAGGAAGACATAATATGTGAATTGATGCTAAATGGAGCAATATTCAGTTACGATCTATTGCAGGATAAGGGAATAAGTGAAATGTATAACAAACTGTATCAAGAGATTCGTCCACAGATAGATGAATGGCTTAAAGAACTGAGAGAAATCGGTGCAAGTGCTATTGAAAATGAAGGAATCATAGAAGATGTGGAAATAGACAATCAGACATTTTTTATGAAATTTTCTGAAAATAGCAAGGTAAATATTGCAAGAGTATTGGAAGGTACAAAAAATTTAGGATTAACCACAGGAGAGGTAAAATTAGGAGGTGATGTTATAGAAATAGGAAATAGCAAGGTTGAGGTTAGAAGTGAAAAAGAAGGTGAGAGGAATTACGTTGATGTGTCTGACAATAGTGCTTTTGAGATAACATTTCCTACAAGTATTGGTAGCCTAAAAATTGTAGTATACCATAATGCGGAAAATGACAGTCAAGTAGAGGTCAGAGTAGCAGATAAAGAAATGTGGTCTGAACTACAAAAGAGAGGGGAAAATATAGGAAAAGAGTGTTTTTTTGGAGGAATGACGGTCACAGAAGCGGTAGAAAAAGGAAGTTTTCCTAGGAGTGGTAAGTGGAGTAAAGAAAAGGTAAAAGAAGAAATAAAGGCGATTAGTAATAATGAAGCATTATCATGGGTTGATAGGGTGTGTGGAGGTAGTAAAGAAACCTCTCGAAAGCTTTAAACAATCGGAAACTTTTCCTCAATAAAGTTAAGCTATAGCAAAAAATTTTCTAGCAGGGTATATATGTTTATTTCCGCAAAAATAGTGAACAATAATACAAAGAACATTAGCCCTGCAAGATACAAAATAGCACAAAAAATAAGAAGCTGGAGGCTAAAACAAAAGTATACCCTAAAAGATCTAGTAGAGAAAACAGGCATAAAATATCATACATTACTAAGATATGAGCAAGGAGCATGTGGCATTCCAACTAAAAAATTAAAAGTAATAGCGGAAGCATTATCAGTTCATGTTGGCAGCTTATTTCCTAGACAAAAAGTACTGAGAGAAAATTGTTCTTTTAACAAAGAATGGATGATAGCAAAAATAAAGGGACAAGAGTCATGCAAGTTGATTCGCGATTTAACTGGGTTTATTCAAGCTGAAGAGGAAAATAATGTAAAAGCTGCAAGGGTAAGCATGGCCAAGAACTTAGCGAAAGTGGGGTTTGATAATGATATTATCTATCGAGCAACAGGCTTATCAACTGAAGAATATGATAATAAGGAGAAAAAAGGCTCTGAGCATTCAAACGAAGGACAAGAGATAAAAAAATGGAGAATAATAAGAGGGTATACTCAAGAGGATTTAGCAAGAGAGCTAGACATAGGACCTTCACAGATACATCACTATGAACAAGGGAGTGCTACCATTTTAAGTGAAAGATTATGGGAAATAGCAGAAAAGTTATCAGTGAATGCTGAAGATCTGATGAAGAAGTATGAAGAAGATAGTTATAAAGCAGAAAATGAGCTATTAAGTTGGGTGAGAGAGTCTAAAAAGATTGACAATCAAGAATCACGAGATGAACTAGGCATATGGGTAGAATTTTTATCGCAAAGAAAGCAAGTTTACAAAGAAAAGATTTACAAAGCAGAGGCAATAAAAGTTGCGAATAATCTACGTATGCTGGATGTTTCTATTGATGCTATTTCTAAAATAACAGATTTATCTATTGAGGAGCTTGAAAATTATGCTTTCAAAACTTAATCTGGGTTAAAAACAGCAGTAGTTTACTGATTCATAAATAATATATTAACATATAAGTGAAAGTAGTTATATATTTAATATCACGACTTCTACTCTAAAAACTTGTTTAGCTCTACAGAATTTGACGTATCAAGATAAAACATCACAGAATTTTTCGTAACCGTTCACGGAATATTCCCAATTAGGCAGGAATAGCGACTAAATTCTGTAGTTTCTGGACAGGATTCTGATCATTCAAACGTGCAGTCAAAAATATCGAAAGCATTCTTTCAATGAACTTTTCTCCACGTTCTGACCAAGTGAAAAAACTATTTTTACGATAAATGACGTACCGTCTAGCCTGACGTTCTGCAAGGTTATTGGTTGTCTCGATCAGATCAGGATTGCGCACGAATCTCCACATCATATCTTCAGAACGTAGTATATTGGCAGCCATTCTCGAGGCCTGAGTTCCTTTTGCAACCCTTGTTATCTCTCGCAAAAAATGTTTCACCCTTTTTCGAATCTTCCTCATTAACCGGAAAAATCTTAAATTGTCTATCAGGTTTTGTTTACGTGCTCTATCTACCACAAATACCCTGTTGCTCAGCGATTTTAATGCTGCGCCAATTCTGCTCACTTCAACATTTTTACTGTAAAAAAACCTTTCAAAGTCCCTTGCTAAATGGGCCCAGCATATCTGTCTGTTTTCACGATTAAAGTAATTATACGCAGCATACCTATCGCTTATAACTATTCCATCATACTCTGGCAATAGCCCTTTTAATATCTTCTTTCCGCGAGATCCAACTAACTTCATAAGTGTTGCTGTTTTATTCGTTACTACCCAACTCCAACCTTTCTTTCCCTGGTTCCTATGGCTTGTTTCATCTATATGTAAATACTTGCTTTTCCGTAGCTCTTCTCTTATTTTTTCGTATTCAGATATACATTTTTCTGATACTCTACCCTCGGTCTTTGATACCAAACCTAGGCTTATATTCAGATTAAATATGCTGCTCAAAATTTGCTGTACTTCCCTTTTTGAATTGATAAAAAATCCACTAAAACTGCTAATTACTGCTTTTGCATTAGCTCCTAAAAGATCCCTTGTCACACCTTCAGGCAGACTAGCTGAGATCCTTTTCTTACACGCCTTACAGTAGCCTTTTTGTAGCCTATATTCAGTCACTATCGGTTTAATTTTTGGCAATTCAACCTTTTGATGCACAGTTTCTTCTTCTAAAATAACTTGGCTTCCACACATGCAAATTGTATCAATTGAACATTTTACCACCTCATCTGCTACCATCAATTCCCGCTTGTGCGCTTCATGTCCTGGCTGCCCGCCTGGTTTTTTATCGCTCTTCTTTTTTGTCTTTTTGCGATATACATCTTGCGATGGTGGCAGCGATGAATTTTTTGAATTTAAACCCAGCTTATCCTCTAGCTCAATTATTTTTGTCCTTAACTTATCATTCTCTGCTTTCAGAGTACCAACTTCTGACTCCAATACCACAATCTTTTCTTGTAGCACCTCTATCATCAACCCCTCATCTATCTAGTTTATTGTTTTTTATACTAATTATGCAATTTTTGTAAACTACTTTCTTATACCGTGAATGGACAAAGTTGATAAGCCTAAACGCCATCATGTCTTTAGGAGAGTCTGCTAATGAAGGCTCTTAAGTTGACGCCATTGCGTGAACGGTTACTTTGAATAGTTGCATGGGACATATGTATGCACCCGTTTACAATCTTAAATTAATTAAACTATCGAGGTTATTTATTATGATTACATCTTATCAAAATTTCATTGGCATTGATATCGGAAAATTTAAAAATGTTGCTGCAGCTTATAACCAAAGGAGCGCTATCAAGTTTGACAATGATGCTACTGGTTGGCAACAGTTGTTTCAAAAATTTTCAGATATCCTACCTAATTCTCTAGTAACTTTAGAAAACACTGGAAAATATGAGCTTGGCTTAGCACATTTTCTTGTTGATAAGAATGTTGCTGTACATCGAGCTAATACTCGTAAAGTAAAAAGTTTTATCATATCACATGGAACTTTAGCAAAGACAGATCAATCAGATGCAAGAGCCCTTGCTCAATATGGTTTTGAACGCTATAGTGCTCTATCTCTATTTGTGCCTATGTCAAAAGAACAAACCGCCTTAGTTGCACTCTGTCAACGTCGTGATGACATTACACAAATGAGAACTCAAGAGAAATGTAGGCTTGCAGCACCTGAAAACGACTATATAAAGGAAAGTTGCCAAAAAACAATAGACTTTTTTACCAGTCAGATAAATGAGTTCAACGATGCCATACAAAGAATTATTGATAAAAATCCAGAGTTACAAAAGCGTCAAAAGATCTTGAGAACAGTGCCAGGAATAGGTCTCAAGTTATCACAAGTTTTTGTGTGTCTAATGCCAGAACTTGGCCACCTAAACAAAAAAGAAGTTGCAAGTCTTGCTGGAGTTGCTCCACATCCAAAAGAAAGCGGTAAAACTATTGGTTACCGAAGGATAACAGGTGGTAGGAGCAATGTTCGTGCAAAGCTTTTCACAGCTGCTATGGCTGCTGCAAGATCTAAATCTGCACTTGGTGCTTTTTATTCTGATCTTATTGGTAGAGGTAAAAAGAAGATGGTAGCTATAACAGCTCTAATGCGAAAAATCATAGTAATTGCCAATGCAAGACTTAAAGAAGCAATTAATATGAAATAAAAAATCTGTATAGAAAATAGGTTAACGAATATGTGCGTCTACACACATTTAAAGCACATATTCGTTAACCATAAAATCTAAGCAGTGCTTGCTGTTTGATATAAATTTCTTTCTGTATAAACTAGGGTTTTTGTTGCCAAAATACATTTTTCAATTGAATAAAAATACAAAATTATCAACAAATGAGACTAAATTCAAAAAATTTTAAAAAACATAGTTGATGGCAAGAAGGAGCAGCACTTCGAAATGATATGAGGTCAGGATTTACGTTCTGTGGCATAACATTTGAGGAATATAGAGGGCAAGCAACTGATCCTGAAGAAAATGTGAGGAGGTTTATAGAAAGAGAAAGTGGAAACTGTTTTCCACTAGGAACAGCGAATACATTTACGACATATTTCGCACCAGCAGACTTTAATGAAACAGTAAATACACTAGGACAGCCACTATATGCAAAACAAGAGCCAAGAAGATTTGATAGAGGGACCGATTTGCATACGCAGTCGAATCCATTGCCAATGTGCCATCGTCCGGGAGTTTTGGTAAAAATTAGTTCTAGTTGATGAATATAGGAAAATTATTGGAAGATTGTTTTGAGCATTTAGGAGTGGAAGCCACATATTGTAATAAAAACAAGGAGGGCATTCGTAGAATAAAAGTGCTAATTAAACGTCCTGAGACTACGTACTCTCTAGGTGCAGATGGAGCATTAACTCAGCAAATTGCTTCTATAGAAATACGTGATCAGGACGTTACTTCCTTTAGCATAGGTGATTATATCAAGATTGAAAAAAGGTTCTACAAGATTTTTGAACCACCGTTAAAAGATTCTTCGAGTGAAATATGGAAAATTGAGGCAATAGAAAGTGTTTGATATTAAAATTAGTAACAATATTGACGAAAAAGAGCAGAAAGTAAAACTGGCAGCTATAAAAGCACTAAATAGAACAGCACTATGGTTAAAAGCGCAAGCAGCTAAGGAAATCAGTGAGGAAAAGAAGATAAAATTAAGTTTGATAAGAAAGAGATTAAGAATTTTTAAAGCAAAGACAAGCAGGTTGAACGTATTAATTAGAGCGAATCTGTATGACGTCAGAACTTCATTAATTGGTAAAGTGAGACAAACAAGAAGAGGTACGAAAGTAGGAAAACATGAGTTTATTGGAGCGTTTACTGCAACAATGCCAAGAGATTATAAAGGAGCTTTTAAACGCGAGGGAAAAACAGCATTGCCAATAAAGGAAGTTAAATTGCCACTCGAACCTGAAGCATCAAAAGTAATGAGAGATCTTGTTAATTATGAGATTGAGAAAGTGTGTACAAAATTTTTGAACGTGAATTGAGCTATAAAGGATGAATTTGAAAGATTTACATGATAAAATTTGTACCACGCTGAAGAAAGAAATTTCTGCGATACAAACATGCGAAGTATATCCAGCAATAAGGAAAGAATTAGTAGCACCGGCAGTATTTATAGAATTATCAAGTCTAGAGCAAGGAAAAGATCCAGGAACAGAAGAATTAGCTCTGAAAGCAAGATTTGAAGCTAGAATAGTAGTTGATAGCACAATCGAAAATGCTCCTCTTATTGTCAGAACATTAGCTGCCGAGGTGGCAAAAGTTGTAAACAAAAATACATGGAATATAAAAAATGTTTCACCAGGAGAATTTATCTCTGCAGAAATTGACGGATTTAGACCCGAATTAGATGCATATTTGGTGTGGATGGTTGATTGGAGTCATCAGCTTCATTTAGGTAAATCGATATGGACAGAAAATAAGATTAAGCCACATACGATTATAATAGAAGAAAATGTTAGAGAGTAATTTTGCTATTTCAGAGCTGCAAAGAAAGTTAGCAAACATTGTACGAATAGGAGTTGTAAAAGAAGTAGATTATGAGAAAGCAAAAGTAAGAGTGAAGATAGGAGAACTTTTAACAGATTTTCTTCCATGGATAACTTCTAGAGCAGGAGAGGAAAGAAGCTGGCTACCACCAAGCATAAATGAACAGGTAGTAATATTGTCACCATTGGGAGAGTTATCATTAGGAGTAGTACTAGCTGGAATATATCAGCAAAATTATTCTGCTCCAGAGAATAGTGAAATGATTAACAGTTTAGTATTTCAAGATGGAACAAAGTTATTGTATGACAAAGAGAGCAAGAATCTTGAAATTTCTGTAGTGGATAAATTAAATTTCAAAGTAGGAAAATCAGAGATAGAAATGACAAAAAGTGGAATAAAACTGAAAGCAGAAAGGATCGACTTAAATTGAACAAAGGAATAGTGAGGTTAGGAGACTACTGTGGAGAAGCTATACCACATTTCTGCATTAGCGGAAGTAATAATGTTTTTGTAAACGGTAAGTCAATATGTAGACAAGGAGACAGTTTTAGTGAAGGAAGAGCATTAACTGAAGGATCAAAAACAGTGTTTGCAAATGGTCTTAGTGTAGGAAGAGTAGGAGATATAGTTTCATGTGGGTTTAAAGTAATAAAAGGCAGTGAAAGCGTTTTTGCAAAATAGAAATGAAGGGTATGGATGCTAAAACAGGAAAAACGTTAGAAGGAATAGAGCACTTAAAGCAGTCGATAATTGATATACTGACCACTCCTATTAACAGTAGAATAATGAGGAGAGATTATGGCTCAAGATTATTTGAATTAGTGGATAAGCCAGTTAATCGTGATTTAACACTAGAAATTTACGCAGCAACTGCAGAAGCTTTGGAAAAATGGGAAAAGAGATTTAAGTTAGAAAAAGTAAAAGTTGAAGGAGTAAAAGAAGGGAGAGTAACATTGAATTTAGAAGGTGTCTATCTTTCAGAAGGCAAGTTCATAAATATTAGTGGAGTAGTTGTTTAGAAATGCAAACATCTAATATTATTGAAAAACTAAGATATGAGGAAATATTTTCGAGAATGAAGGAAGAGTTAGTAAAGCGAGATGCAAGTTTTACAGGATTGGTAGAAAGTGATCCAGCAATGAAGGTATTAGAAGTAGCAGCATGGCGAGAACTTTTGCTTAGAGAAAGAATAAATGAAGCTGTAAAAAGTAATTTACTAAAATTTGCAACGGGAGAAGATCTTGGTAATTTAGCTGAATTTTATGGAGTAGAGAGAGAAAAAGAAGAAGAGGACGAACGATTTAGAAAAAGAATAAAAGCAAAAATAAAAGGCTGGAGTACAGGAGGAAGTAAAGAGTATTATCGTTATCAGGCACTGTCAGCAGATAGTAGAGTAAAAGATGCATTAGTAGAATCACCTATACCAGGGAAAGTACAAATTTCAATCTTATCAACACAATTATCCACAACTGGCATAGTGTCAGAAGAACTACTAGAAATTGTAAAAAAGCAGGTTACTAGAGATGATATAAGGGTTTTAACAGATACGATAACAGTAATTGGTTGCAATATTACGGAAATAGATATTCACAGCAGAATGAGCATGAGTCCTGTAATATCAGAGGAAGAAATCAAGAAGCAGTTTATTAAGAAGTTTGAATTAGTAAAAAGATTAGGGTGGAGTGTAACAAGATCATGGATAATAGCGAATCTATTTGTAGATGGTGTAGAAAATGTGGAATTGATCGAGCCAAGAGAGGATGTTGTGGTTCTGGGAAATGAATCTGCAAATTTGAAAAATTTAAAGATTGAGTTGAATTAATGTTATTGCCACCAAATGCAACAAAACAGGAAAAAGCGCTAGTAGATGCGATAGATTATAAGGTTGATCCAAGCTGTATTAGAGGATTTAAATTTAGATTGGAAGAAGAAACATTGCCGTGGATAATAGAAGAATATGGTTTAGAAGAAATACTACGCTGGGTAAAAGATAGAAGAAAAGCAGTAGTAGAAGGAGTAAAATTTCAAAGACTGCGAGGAACACCTAAATCACTTAAAATAGCACTCAAGTGGGCAAATATAGAAGACATTACAATCATCGAAGAACCACCCGGTAAACACTTTTTTGAGTTGCAAGTAGGGATAAAAGAGGTACCAAATGACTTCTTCGTAGATGCAGTAGTAGAGCTGGCAAAACTATCACTGCCTGTAAGATCGAGGTTGATGAGGATTTTTAACGATTATTATAATGTGCAGAGATTTATATTGGATGAGAGTTTATTTGGAGATCTTCTTTCTGATTATTCAGGGGTAAAAATAGAAAAAGATGGACCAGTGTTATCATTTGGAAGAGTAAATTTTTCAGGTCTAGTGGTCCAGTTATTAGGATTATAGAAAACTATCTACGCGATCATTATGAACGAGCTTTAAGCAATGATATATATCGCCTAGATGTAGCAATCCTTGGAGAAACAGAGCCTCACACAAAGAATTATAACGGTATTTATGAAAGAAATCATTTGTGGTACAACTTAAAAGCACTATATCCATTACCACAGAGTTTATTACCATCGATTAAATTTGCAAAAGCGCAGATAGTATTATCAGATCAACTATGTTTTTTAAAATTTTTTGAATTTAGTTTCATTACAACTTTTGTTTGTAATTTTGTTTTTTATTCGAGTAAAAAGTGCATTTTTGACAATAAAAACCCTAACTTAATCATAGAAAAATTTTGTATCAAACAACAGTTACTGCTTAGATCTTATGGTTAACGAATATGTGCTTTAAATGTGTGTAGACGCACATATTCGTTAACCTATTTTCTATGCAGATTTTTTTAATTCACATTGACTGCTTCTTTAAGCCTCGCATTGGCAATTACTATGATTTTACGCATTAGAGCTGTCATAGCCACCATCTTCTTTTTACCTTTACCAACAAGCCTTGAATAGAAGGCACCAAGCGCAGACTTAGACCTTGAAGCAGACATCGCAGCTGTAAAAAGCTTTTCACGAACGTTGCTTCTGCCACCACTTATTCTGCGATAACCAATAGTTTTACCACTTTCTTTCGGATGAGGTGCAACTCCAGCAAGACTTGCAATTTCTCCCCTACTTACATAACCAAGTTCTGGCATTAGACACAGAAAATCTTGAGATAATTTTGCACCTATTCCTGGAACTGTTTTAAGGATTTTTTGGCGCTTTTGTAACTCTGGATTCTCATCAATAATTTTTTGTATGGTATTGTTGAGCTCATCTATCTGGCTATTAAAGAATTCAATAGTTTTCTGACAGCTTTCTTTTATATGGTCGTTTTCAGGTGCTGCAAGCCTAGATTTCTCTTGAGCTCTCATTTTTGTAATGTCATCACGACGTTGACAAAGTGCAACTAAGGTTGTTTGTTCTTTTGACATAGGTGCAAATAGAGATAGAGTACTATAGCGTTCAAACCCATACTGAGCAAGGGCTCTTGCATCTGATTGATCAGACTTTGCTAAAGTTCCATGAGATAGAACAAAGCTTTTTACTTTGCGAGTATTAGCTCGATGTACAGCAATATCTTTATCAACAAGAAAATGTGCTAAGCCAAGCTCATATTTTCCAGTGTTTTCCAGAGTTACTAAAGAATTAGGTAAGATATTTGAAAAATCTTGAAACAATTGTTGCCAGCCAGCAGTATCATTGTCGAATTCGACAGCGTTCTTCTGTTTGTGAACTGCAACAACATTTTTAAATTTTCCGATATCAATGCCAATAAAATTTTGATAAGATGTAATCATAATAACCTCGATTAGTTTTAATTAATTTAAGATTGTAAACGGGTGCATACATATGTCCCATGCAACTATTCAAACGTATCGAGAGATGGGCTAGTGTACCTTGATCCGAACGGTTATAATACCAACAGTTGGTCGGTCGCACACGCCCGTGATAACTCTATTCCTATAGTGAGTAGGGTTATCTTCCCTCTTATCTCCTTTATATCATATTTTTAACTTACAACAGTTGGAATTTAGGAGAAATAAACGCATGTTTTCCAGTTGGTAGTGTAGAGGAAAGAGGAAATAAATTTGTATTGGGAAGCGATACACTTTCAGGGCAACGTTGGAATTTAAAACACAAACCAATTTTAGAAAGATTCAGTATTATCCATCGTTACAAAGTAGAAAATTATACAGATCAGAAGGTCAGAAAATATGTTTTAGCAGAACACAACGTTTACTATAAAAATGACTCAGATTCAGAGCAAAAAGACTCAATACACGAATTAGAAAATTACATTTTAGTGTTTTACCCAGGAGTACTTAGGTGGCACGAACATCGACATTTGCACAGAAGTTGGAAAAGTAGTCAAGTAATATCTCTAATAAGCTAAGCATTTATATTTAGATCCTCATATATTATATTAATAATAGGTAAAAGTGTATGAAATAAAAAGAAAAAGACTTGCTTTCTTATGCTAAAATAGACATGACTTGAATAGCAGCAGGTAAATATAAGAAATTTATCTGACGCTAGAAAAGCTAATTTTGTGAGGTATGAAATGGTGCGCCAAGAAGTGCTTGGAGAACAGTTGGTGAAAATCCAACATAAACAAAGTCTAGCCAACAGTTTAGAACAGACCACTATGTTGCATGAGGTAACGAGTGTAATAGAGCTAGTGGAATGGACAATGCAGGGTACAACGAAAGTGAAGGGATTGAGTCCCGAAATACCTGAAGACATAGAGGTCGACATTTTCATTTCGGTGGAAGACAGCATGAGGGATAATGCAAAGGCGAGTTATCACTCACTCTATCGGGATCTGAGACCGTGCCATGTATTGAAATGGACTTCAAGTGAACTTGGGAGATCCTATGCATTCCTATAAAGGTACGCTGGAACAAGTCAACAAAGGCAAGAACTAGCGGAAGATGCAGAGGAAGTCGGACTGATTGATAGTACTCGGAGTGTGGGAAAGCCACGTACAAGGGGAAGCGATCAGCAATATAGTAACTGGTATAGGGATTGCTATGCCAATACAACGGAGGTTGGAATAACATGCAAGATAAACTAAACCAGATAGCAGTAAGAGCAAAGCAAGATAAGCGACTGAAATTCACATCGCTAATACATCTAATAAATGTAGGAAACCTTGCAGAGTGTTATAAAGAGCTAAAGCGTAACAAGGCTTGTGGAATAGACTGGGTAACAGTGGAAGCTTACGGAGAAAATCTAAAAGAGCGACTGGAAGGACTAGTGGATAGTATGAAGGGAAAGCAATATCAACCACAACCGGTGAGGAGGGTGTATATACCAAAAGCCGGAAGTAAAGAGAAACGCGGACTCGGAATACCATCAACTGAGGATAAGTTGGTACAGATTATGCTGAAGAAGATATTAGAAAATATTTACGAGGCAAACTTTCTGGACAGCTCATATGGATTTCGACCTGGAAGAAACTGTCATCAAACGGTAAATGCACTAGATAAAGCAGTTAGGTACAAACCAATAAACTACATTGTAGAAGTGGATATCAAGAAGTTCTACGATAATATACAGCATAAATGGCTAATGAGATGTCTAAGGGAACGAATAACTGACCCAAATTTACTGTGGTTAATAAAGCGTTTTCTTAAGGCAGGGATAGTTGAAGCTGGATATTATGAAGCAACAAAACAAGGTACACCCCAAGGTGGTATAGTAAGTCCTGTATTAGCAAATATATACTTACATTATGTGTTGGATTTATGGCTTGAAAAGAAATTTAAACCAAGATCCAGAGGATATATACAACTAATAAGGTTTTGCGACGATTTTGTGGTTTGTTGCGAAAGTAAGGTAGACGCGGAAGAATTTCTGGAATTACTGAAACAAAGGTTAAATAAATTCGGGTTGGAAGTATCTGAAAACAAGACCAGAGTAGTAAAGTTTGGCAAGAGGGAGTGGCAACAAGCGATAAGAGAGAAACGAAGGACGGAAAGTTTCAATTTTCTGGGGTTTACGCACTATGGTGCAAAAAGTCGTCTTGGTAGATTAATGATGGGACATAAAACCTCAAAGTTAAATCTAGCCAGAAAACTAAAAGAAATCAAAGAGTGGTTGGAAAAAGTCCGCGGAAGTATTCGACTTAAAGATTGGTGGCAAGTACTGAAGGCTAAATTAACAGGACACTATAACTACTTTGGTATTAGCGGAAATTATTGGTGTTTAAAACAATTTTATACATCAGTAAGAAAGCTAGCATTTAAATGGATAAATCGGCGTAGTCAGAAAAAGAGTATGACCTGGGAACAGTTTGTACACTACGTAGAAGTAAATCCATTACCAAAGCCAAAAATACATTTTTCTTTATATGCATAAGAGGGACGACTGTGAAAACTAATATTGATGAGCCGTGTGCGGGAAATCTGCAAGCACGGTTCTTTAGGGGGAGTTGTAGTAATAAAACTCAAACGAGAGGAGTAAAGCTACAGCTTCTACCAAACAGTTTTAGCAAGAGTAAGTTTTTTAAAGAAGTATCAAGTAACGATATTAATAAAAGAAATGAAGAAGGAGAGACGATATTGCACCAAGCAGTAGAAATCTCCGATTACACAACAGTGAGGTTATTAATAAAAAAAGGGGCAGAGGTTAATGCAAGAGATAAAAATGGTTATACACCTCTGCACTGTGCAGTATTCGCAAAAAGTTTAGAAAATGTAAAAGTGCTGCTAAGAGAAGGAGCAGAAGTAAATGCCACTCAATATGTCACTGGATGTACGCCACTCCACTCTGCGTGCAAAGGAGCAGGAGTTGAAATAATAAAAGAGCTGGTAAAGGCTGGAGCTGAAGTTAATCAACTGAATAAGTACGGCGCAACGCCAATGTATTACATCTGGGAAAGTGAAAAGTATCGTCTATGTGATAGCAAAGAGAGTGAAAAGGCGAGTAAATTTTTGAGAGAAAAAGGAGGAATAACAAAAAGTAGAGAACTGACGTGCTATGGAATAGAGGGGCTAGTGGGAGAAATAGCAGACATGTTGAATGGGAGTTATTTGCCGGAGCTAAAAATAATAGAGATAGGAGAAATAAGGAAGAGAGACAAATCGCTAATAAAGAAAGAATGTCAAAATTTAGCAAGCAAGATAATCAGCCAAGTGAATGCAATGATAGATGAGGTGGTAAAAAGGAAGGCTTAGGTTTAAAGAAAAGGTGGGGTAAGTTATGGTAAAGCTGGGTAAAAAAGATAAGTCACTATTAGAGAACTCGTTTAAAAATATTTATGAAAGAGACGAAAAAGGAAGAACAGCTCTACATTATGCAGTAGAGGTAAAAACAGTGAGGTTATTAATCGAAAAAGGAGTAGATGTGAATGCAGCAGATGTAAGAGGACATACAGCACTGCATCTAGCGATAACGGAGAAACGTCTAGAAACAGTTAGAGAATTGATAAAATCAGGAGGGAATGTAAATGCTGAAGAGTATGGCAATAAATGCACTCCGCTGCATCTTGCATGTATGGTAGGAGAAAAAGAAATAGTGGAGGAGCTAGTAAAAGCAGGGGCTGAAATAGAGCAAGCAGATAAATTTGGAATAACAGCGATGGATTATGCGAAAAATAGCAAAGAAATAGCCGAGGTATTAAAGAAAGAAACAGAGAAAATGGAAAGTTTGTTAAAAAAATAAGAGTCGTATCAGAAAGCGCAACAGCAGTTGGTAAAGGAAGGGCTAGACCAAATTTGAAGGCTGTAGCTGATAAAAGTTGGTCTTTTTCATAAGAGTAAATGGATTGATGGAAAAAAGGAGTGGTAAGGCTCCTTGCACTACAAAAACATTTGCAGGAGAAACTATGAGAAAAAGAACATTAACTTGCCGATACGAGCCAGATGAATTAGCGGAACAACATCTAGCAGACGCCTATGAGCTGTTACTAAGGTATGCGGTAAAAAGAAACAATGAAAAGGAGATAAAGAAAAATGATAACAGTGGCCTTATATGCAAGAGTTTCATCGAAGAGTCAAGCGCAGAACAATACAATAGAGAGTCAAATTGCCGAGCTCAAGCATAGAATTGCTGCAGATAAGCATGAGTTATTGAATGAGTATGAATTTAAGGATGATGGGCTTAGTGGGTGGAGTTTAGAACGTGAAGGTTTAGATGCATTACGTGATAAAGTAGGAGAAGATCAAATTGATAAAATTTATATTCATTCACCTGACCGACTATCAAGAAAATCTGCACATCAAATGATATTACTTGATGAATTTGAAAAAGCAGGAGTAGAAGTAATATTCTTAAATCATAAGACTGAAAATAATCCAGAGTCTAAATTGTTATTGGGAATGCAAGGATTAGTGGCAGAATATGAGTGTACAAAGATTATGGAACGTAGTCGTAGGGGAAAACTCCATAGAGCAAAAAAAGGCTGTGTAAGTGTAATTGGCATTGCACCTTTTGGTTATAATCGTATAAAGCATGTAGATAGAGAAAAGACAAAGTTTGAAATAAATGAAGAGGAAGCAAAAATAGTAAAGCAGATATTCATGTGGGTAGGGCAAGAGAGAATAAGTATAAGGGAAGTGATACGTAGACTAAGAGATAAGTCAATTAGAACAAGAACTGGAAAGAAGGTGTGGTGTCCAATAATAATTTGGAAGGTGTTAAGAAATCCAGCATATAAAGGACAAGCAGCGTTTGGTAAATTAAAGAGGGTTGAAAAAAGAGAAAGAAATAAACAAAAGATTTCTATCTGTCGCACAGATGAGGACAGCTGGATTTATATACCAGTACCAAAAATAGTTGATGAAGGGTTATTTAATAAAGTACAAAAGCAACTGGATGAAAATAGAAAAAGAGCAAGGATGCAGAGAGAGGGAGGAAAAAAGAAATACCTATTACAAGGTCTAGTTGTGTGTCAAAACTGTGGATATGCGTATAGTGGTGCACAATGTGGAGTTGAGGGAAAAAAGTTTAGCTATTATCGCTGTAGTAGTACTATACGTATTACTGATGGTAGGGAGAAGTGTACTAATAAATTGGTCCGTACAGATATGTTAGAAACAGCTATATGGGAAAAGGTGAAAAATTTACTAAAAAACCCAGAGATAATAAAAAATGAGTATCACCGTAGAATTGCAGAAAATAAAAATGATGAATCATCAGATAAGAAGTTTGCAAGAAGGGAAAATCAAATAAAACAAGGCATCGAAAAGTTAATGGAAGACTATTATAGTCAAGAAAATGTAGGAGATAAAGGATATATAAGTGAGGAAGAATTTAAACAGACGATGAAAAGAATGAGGGAACGCTTAAGAGGGATAGAAGAAGAGAAGAAAAAGGTAGTTGATCAAAAAGCAATAGAGAAGGGAATGAACCTTATCATCAACAGTATAAAGAGTCTTTATACTAGTATAAAATCGAACTTGGAACAGCTAGATTGGCAAACTAAGCGTGGTATCATTAAAGCATTAGTAGAACGAATTCAGATTAGTCATGACCAGGTAGAGGTGGCATTTAGAATCGAAGAACCAGCCCAGGATGGAGAGATTTTTAATTTGCAACATTGTACTGGACGTCATAAGACTGAAGGTATTTTATTATCTCCAATCTGTGCAGATTAAACGACAAAAGTATTATACAGTTGGCGTCTTATTTTTAATTTTTTGCACTATGTGCACCTTATGTCTTCACAATATTTCTAGGTTTTTACCTACATAAGCTGAAACGAGCTTATAAAACGTTTAAGACAGTATAGAACGCCAATTTTTAGGATTAGAGAGTAACAACTAGCTAACGTGAGAGATCTTTTGCCTGGTTGGAAAAATGTAGGCGACTTTGGAAAAATTGCGAGCGTAAACTTAATACTAGCCTACAAATTTGCTTTTACTTCTTTCCTCCTCAAAAGATTATGAACAGGTTCTAAGAGATAAGAAATATAAACCAAAAAGCCATTGGATGACAAAGTTAATGCTTTTTTAGTTTTAATGGTTTATATTTTATTTCTATAACAGTAAAGGAATATTAAAATGGGAGATGTTTTTTCGATGTCAATGGAATCTTCTAAAGACAATAAAGATAGAAATGAACAATTTCTCATGCAAGTAGCTGCTTGGTTGGTTGATAACACTAGCTTAACTTTTGATCAAATAGCACAATGTTGCAAGTTATCCCTTGAAAAAGTACAAGACATAGCTGATGAGGAAATAGAAGTTGAAAAGTATGACCCTATTATTTCTGAAATAATTACTGAAAAAGAAATCGATAATTGCAAAAAAAATCCAAATCGTGTACCAAATTTGATTATAAAAAATATAAAAAAAAGGGCAAAGACGATTAGCTTTCTTGCCTTTGCTTCCACAGCAAGGCGTAGAGATAAACCTAATGCGATTTATTATTTGGTAAAAAAATTTCCTATCTTGAACAATAATGTGATAGCTAAGCTAGTTAGTACAACAAATTACACAGTTGAGCAGGTAAGAGATGGATCTCATCATAACATACTCAATATCAAACCTCAAGATCCTGTACTACTTGGTTTATGTAGCCAGGAAAATTTAGAAGCGGAAGTAGAAAAAGCGAAAGTAGAAGAAGAGAAGAAACAAAGATTAAAAAATATAAATAATAGCTATTGATGATTCTCAAATTCTTGTACTTTGTTAATATTAAATTGACTTGACTTGTTAGTTTTTATCAGTATAATGTAAGTAAAGTATCTAGTTTAATAATAATTAAGTCTAAATACGCACTAAAAACTAGCTCAGCCTAATTTATTGTTTTATATTCACATTTTAGGTTAGTAAGCATCAATTAAAATTTTTGGAGGATTATGACAACAATCAATGAAGATGTCTTAGCAAAAGGAGAGGTTGTAGGTCAACCTGAAAAAAGCGAACAAATTCATAATGCTGACGCAGTAAAACAAATGACCAGTGAAGGTGCTGAAAAAAACAAGAAAACGTTGGACCTGAGCGAGTTGAAAGAGAAAACAGCAGAAGAATTGTTAGAGCTAGCTGAAGAAAGAAAAATTTCAACTAGTGGTAAAGGCAATGGCAGGATGCTAAAACAGGAAATGATATTCAGTTTAATGAAGAAAATGAGTGAAGAAGGAGGCATAACCACAGGAAGTGGAGTAGTGGAAATATTGCCTGATGGTTTTGGTTTCTTACGTTCATCAAGTGCAAATTATGCTCCAAGTACCGATGATGTTTATATTTCCAATGGCCAAATAAAGAAGTTTAATTTACGTACAGGAGATATGGCATGTGGAGAAATAAGGCCACCTGGTGATAAGGAAAGATATTTTACTTTAACTAAGGTTCAAAGTATAAACTCTACTGAAATCAGTGAATTAAGAAAGTACGTCCATTTTGATAATTTGCTTCCGCTTTATCCTGAAAAAAGCCTCATCCTTGAAAACAACAGTAGCGGAGATAATAAAAAAGATATAAACATGCGTGCTGTAGATATAGTTACACCTCTTGGAAAAGGACAAAGAGCATTGATAGTTGCTCCACCTCGTACAGGAAAAACGATATTGCTTCAGCAAATGGCTCACTCTATAGCTACAAATCATCCTGAAATAGAACTAATAGTATTACTTATAGATGAAAGACCCGAAGAGGTGACAGATATGATACGCTCTGTAAAGGGTGAAGTGGTAAGCTCTACATTTGATGAACCTGCCTACCGTCATGTCCAACTTGCTGAAATAGTAATAGAAAAAGCTAAAAGAATGGTTGAACACAAAAAAGATGTAGTGATTTTGCTTGATTCTATAACTCGCCTTGCACGTGCTTATAATGCAGTCATTCCTTCGTCTGGAAAGGTTCTAACCGGTGGTGTAGATTCAAATGCGCTGCAAAGACCAAAACGCTTTTTTGGAGCAGCTCGTAATATTGAAAATGGTGGTTCTTTGACAATCATCGCTACAGCCCTTATAGAAACTGGTTCAAAAATGGATGATGTTATTTTTGAAGAGTTTAAAGGCACAGGTAATGCTGAAATTATACTAGATAGAAAACTTGCTGATAAACGTATATTCCCTGCTATTGATATTACAAAATCCGGAACAAGGAAGGAAGAGCTATTAGTTGATAAGGCCATACTAAATAAAATATGGGTATTGCGTAGGATACTTAACCCTATGGGATCTGTTGAAGCAATGGAGTTTTTACGTGACAAATTACTTTTAACAAAGAGCAATGCTGACTTTTTTAACTCCATGAATCACTAAAAGTAAGCCAATTCTGATGGAGCAAAAAAGCAAAGCTCTCTTATAGCTAAAATAATTTGGATTTATCAAAATATATTAAGCTGGCAATCTACCTTAAGTTGCTATTCCAACTTATAGCAGTAACCGTTCACGGATTGTGAGAATGAATTAAAGAACTAAGCAGTGACAGCTACTAGATTCTGTAGCTTTTGAAAGGGATTCTGGCCATTTAGACGTGATGTCAAAAATATCGACAACATTCTTTCCACGAATCTTTCTCCACGTTCTGACCAGGTGAAAAAGCTGTTTTTACGATAAATTACGTACCGTCTAATTTGCCGTTCTGCAAGGTTATTAGTTGTTTCTATCACTTCAGGTTTTCTTAAAAACTTCCACATCATATCCTCAGATCGTAACATCTTAGCGGCCATTCTTGAAGCTTGAGTGCTATTTGCAACCCTCGTCATTTTACGTAAAAAATGTTTTACCCTTTTCCGAATTTTTCGCACCAGTCGATAAAATCTCAAATTATCTATCAAATTTTGTTTTTTTGCCTTATCTACTACAAACACCTTATTGCTGAGCGATTTTAGTGCTTGGCCAATTTTGCTCACTTCAACATTTTTACTATGGGCAAATCTCTCAAAATCTCTTGCCAGATGTGCCCAACATATCTGTCTATTTTCACGATTGAAGTAATTGTATACAGCGTATCTATCGCTCACAACTATACCATCATATTCTGGCAGTAAACTCTTCAACACCTTCTTACCACGAGACTCGCTTACCTTCAGAAGTGTCAACGCTTTGTTTGTTATTACCCAACTCCAGCCTCTCTTTCCTTGATTTCTGTGCCCTGTTTCGTCTATATGCAAATACTCGCTTCCTTGCAACTCTTCCTTCATTTTCTCATATTCAGATGCACACTTCTTCGATACCCTGCGTTCAGTATTTGAGACTAAACCAAGGCTTATATTTAGATTAAAAATACTGCCCAAAATTTGCTGTACCTCTCTTTTTGAGTTAATAAAAAAGCCGCTAAGGCTGCTTATAACTGTTTTAGCATTGGGTCCTAGAAAATCTCTTGCAACACCTTCGGGTAAATTTGCTGTAATTCTTTTATTACATACTCTTATATGTTAAAAACAAGTCTTTATAAATGTCACGAAATGGCGGTATAAAGACACGCAGAGAGGAGGAACCGTACATACTCTTGGTCATAAGGACCGTTTTGCAGCAAGGTTCTCCTCTCTGGTTTATTATACTGAAAGTTCCGAACAACTGGTTGAGCTTTTAGGCTCGTATATAAGGGTGGAAAATGCAGTATACACATTATTTATGGAGGGATTATGAATTTATCAAATATTATTACTGGCATTGATATTAGCAAAAATAAACTAGATATCCATATTCATCCACTTGGACATCATAAAGTATTTGAAAATAACGTTCAAGCTATTGATCAAATAATCGACTTTTTGCGTTTACATAACGTAACCAAAGTTCGACTTGAAGCAACTGGTGGGTACGAAAAATTATGTGCTTATACTTTATTAAGCCATGGTTTTGAAGTATATGTCATTCAACCAAGATGGGTGAGAGATTATGCAAAAAGCCTTGGTATTGCTACTAAAACTGATAAAATAGACTGTAGCATCATCTCACGTTATGTTAGTAATACAGACATGCGTGTCACTCCTTTAAAAGTTAGTAGTATTGACTGTTTGAAGCAAAAATTATCTCGCAGGAATCAACTAGTAGAAATAGCAAAAATACAAAAAACCCAAGCTCATCAAGTAACCGATTTATCTATAATCAAACAAATGGAAGAGCTACTTGCAGTTTTACAAAATCAAATTCAAGTCTTAGAAGATGAGGTAATGGAATTAGTCGATAAAAATCAAGAGCTTAAAAAAAAGTACATGTCAATAACTAGTATACCTGGTGTAGGTGCAATAACAGCTATTACTTTTATTTGTTATCTACCCGAGCTTGGAACTCTCCAACATAAAGAAATATCCAGCCTTTCCGGAGTTGCACCTTTTAATCGAGATAGTGGTTTTAGTAAGGGAAAAAGGTGTATTCAGGGTGGTAGATCACAAATTAGAAAGGTTTTACATATGTGCATTCTTAGTGCGCAAAGGTACAATTCTTATATAAAAATCTTCTTTGATAGGCTATACAATCAATATAAAAAACCATATAAAGTTACCTCTACTGCTGCAATGAGAAAATTACTTATCCTTGCTAACTCTTTAGTAAGAGACGGTAGACTGTTTACTGAGGAGTATAGCCCTAAAACTGCTTCTATATAGCAATAGCATAGCTGTGAATAAGTACGCCCACACAAATTTTAAGTACTTATTCACAGCTACATCAATTTTTCTATTGACTTTTAACACAACTGCTACAATGTCCTCTTTGCAACCTGTACTCAGTTACAATTGGCTTAATTTCTGGCAACTCTGCCTTCTGATGAATAATTTCATCTTCTAAAGTAATCTTACCTCCACACATACAAATTGTATCAATTGTGCATCTCACTACCTCGTCTGCAGCCATTAATTCACGCTTATGCACCTTATGTCCTGGCTGACCTCCTGGTTTTTTATCACTTTTCTTTTTTGCTTTCTTACGATATATATCTCGTGATGGTGGCAGCGATGAGAATTTTGCGAATTTAAGCCCAATTTGTCTTCTAATTCAACTATTTTTGCTTTCAAGCTATCATTTTCTCTGATCAGTGCTTTTATTTCTTCCTTGAGATTAGCGTTTTCTGCTACAACCTTTTCTTGCAGCACTGTTGTCATTTACCCATTCCATATTTAGATTCCTATCTCTTTACACTTTTATACTTACTTTGTAAACCACCTTATCTCCGTGAACGGTTACCCTTATGACCAAGAGTATGTACGGTTCCTCCTCTCTGCGTGTCTTTATACCGCCATTTCGTGACATTTATAAAGACTTGTTTTTAACATATAAGAGTATGTAATAAAAGAATTACAGCAAATTTACCCGAAGGTGTTGCAAGAGATTTTCTAGGACCCAATGCTAAAACAGTTATAAGCAGCCTTAGCGGCTTTTTTATTAACTCAAAAAGAGAGGTACAGCAAATTTTGGGCAGTATTTTTAATCTAAATATAAGCCTTGGTTTAGTCTCAAATACTGAACGCAGGGTATCGAAGAAGTGTGCATCTGAATATGAGAAAATGAAGGAAGAGTTGCAAGGAAGCGAGTATTTGCATATAGACGAAACAGGGCACAGAAATCAAGGAAAGAGAGGCTGGAGTTGGGTAATAACAAACAAAGCGTTGACACTTCTGAAGGTAAGCGAGTCTCGTGGTAAGAAGGTGTTGAAGAGTTTACTGCCAGAATATGATGGTATAGTTGTGAGCGATAGATACGCTGTATACAATTACTTCAATCGTGAAAATAGACAGATATGTTGGGCACATCTGGCAAGAGATTTTGAGAGATTTGCCCATAGTAAAAATGTTGAAGTGAGCAAAATTGGCCAAGCACTAAAATCGCTCAGCAATAAGGTGTTTGTAGTAGATAAGGCAAAAAAACAAAATTTGATAGATAATTTGAGATTTTATCGACTGGTGCGAAAAATTCGGAAAAGGGTAAAACATTTTTTACGTAAAATGACGAGGGTTGCAAATAGCACTCAAGCTTCAAGAATGGCCGCTAAGATGTTACGATCTGAGGATATGATGTGGAAGTTTTTAAGAAAACCTGAAGTGATAGAAACAACTAATAACCTTGCAGAACGGCAAATTAGACGGTACGTAATTTATCGTAAAAACAGCTTTTTCACCTGGTCAGAACGTGGAGAAAGATTCGTGGAAAGAATGTTGTCGATATTTTTGACATCACGTCTAAATGGCCAGAACCCCTTTCAAAAGCTACAGAATCTAGTAGCTGTCACTGCTTAGTTCTTTAATTCATTCTCACAATCCGTGAACGGTTACAAAAGATCGGTCAATCTGATGAGACAAAAGTCGATCTTTGGAAAGAGCCTGCAAAGATGATAGTAGTCTCCAATCTCCAAGAAACGCAAGCTACTCTACATAATAAAGGAACTCACACTATACTTTAATACTCTGCTCTGCAAATTCAATTGTTTGAGGTTTTTTAGGTAACTGCTCAGTGCGAGCACTAGATAGATCAGTGCTTATTTCATCAAAATTTCTCTCAGCAAGTTCATTTGTTACCTCTGCAAAGCATTTTCTAACAAGAGGCATAATAATTGGCATTAGTAGTTTTCTTGGATCGTACCATTTCAATAAGTCAGTTTCCTTTTCCACTCTATCCCTTGGATCCTCTTCTAACAAATCTTTTGTATGTTTTTCAGTGTATATTTCACAAGCTTTCAAAAAAACAGGAGCTAATATTTCAATAAATGTTGCTAATAACAACATTGGACCAAGTATAACTCCACCAATAGTTATTCCATTAGCAATGAAATTTGTTGCAATTAAATAAACAGAAAAAGCAGCTAAAGGATACGTAACAAGAAGTTTGCTACCTAGCATTATATAGCTAACTTTATTTATAAATTCATCGGTAGAAATCTCTGAATTTTCATATTTTTTCATATAATGATTTAGTAAAAAAAGAGTGACTTTATTGATAAAGAAGTTGAGTAGTATGATCGCACATGAAAAGTAGCAAGCTATAGTAATAGTAATTAGTAGAGCCAAGGGCACACAAGCAAAATTTCGAAGAGTTAATAAAGCATTTTTACGTTCTATAAACTTTAATGCTAATGCTTTTTTGTCTTCTTTTATTAGATTCTCTTTTTTATTTAGAGGAAGAATGTAAGAATATAATTGCGTAATATAATCTCTTAATAAAACATCCTCAGAAAGCTTTTTTTCTAACATAGAATTCAATTTTTCAAAATCTTCGCCTATAGCTTCTTTACCGATTCCCAGCTTTACAAACAATTTCTGCCTATAGCAAAATTCTCTTTCTGTTAAACGACCATTACTTTCAGCATTAACACTCACTTTAATACAAGGATTACCTGACTCTAAAGGTTCAATGTATTTTTTTAGTCCTTGATAAGCATTATAAATTTGATTAAATCTATTTTTATCTCCACCTTTATCAGGGTGATTTACAAGCACTAGCTTGTTATATTGTCTCTTTAAAATTCTACTAAGCTCCTGATAATTCTTACCTACAACCTGTACAGCTTTTAGTTCTAATAAATCGAATAGCTCAGTATTATTATTAAATTCTTGATTAGTTAATTTGAAGTGTTGATTCATTTTTGTCCCCACACAAATACATAGTACTTTGAGTATATTACACTTAAATATTTTTTGCAAGTGATCAGTAGTAACTTAGATGTATTACACTATAGTGTGAAGGTATATGGAATATTTTAGAAACATTCTTCATTTTGTTTTAGTTTCTATGAACAAGGTTAATTTTCATTATATATGGCAGATATTATTATGGTAATATTAATAATCCTTATGATATAATTATCTTTTAAGGCTTTACTTTAGCTCGAATAAAAAGATCTAGAGCAACATGACGATCTTGAACGCTTGCACTGTGAACATCTGCCATAATAACTAGGCCTACTGTGTCTACAACAATATGACGTTCTCTACCCTTTATTTTCTTGCCAGCTATAGATCCCCTTTTTGAGTAGTCTTCACTGATTAACTATCAATTATTCCTACTGATGGTGTTTCATTTTTGCCAACCATTTTTCTTACCTCTTTTACTAGCATATCATGTATTTTTTCCAATTTGCCACTACCTGAGAAAATAGTCGTACACTGTTTTCCATGCGGAAAATCTTTTGCTCCACTGGCAACCACCTCTCATTATATACCTTATTGTATTGATAATTATTCTGATATTGTGCTTTCTTAGCCGACCTATCGCTCCTTGTGTAACACTTGGCTCTCATTCTTTGTCACTTATATCGCTTGTTACCCTCCTATTTTTTGCTTACCTCATCTTATTCCCTTCTTTATTCACTTTCAAAATAGGTTCTCACAGTTAAAAATTAACCATATACACAACTTTTGAGAAAAGAAAACGTACTAATTATAAGCTGTGGTCCTTTAACCATTACAATAAGAGCAAATAATATTCCACATAAAGATACCAACACTCCAAGTATAGAGACAAGCCCATCCTTACTCATAATACCAAGTGAAATAAGAGTTGTACCGATTGCTGGAATAAAGTGAGTTAACGGAAACGGATTGGCTATCACCAACGCACAAACTAACATTATAAATGCCAAAATCTTTTCACCTGGCTCTAGGAAGATAAAGGACATTCTTGGTTTCATGAACTTTTCTATTTTTTTTAATGCAGGTAAAGTTTTTTTGACCACAAGGTCTAGTGTTGAACGTTTAAAGGATTTGCTTTCCAACCAATTTGGCATCTACCGTCTTAAACATCAAGATAAAAATTATTGTTTTTTATCATAGCATTTAAACAAATGATGATTTTTCTCATTACAGCAACTAAAGCAACTTTAGCGGCTTTGCCGGAGTCAACTAAACGCTGGTAAAATACTTTCATTTTTTTATTATGACGCATTGCAACCACAGCAGACATGTATAATGCTTTTCGAGCATAAAATCTGCCACCTATGACTTGGGCCTTGCTTACTTTCCTTCCGCTTTCACTAGTTTTTGGTGCAACTCCAACTAGACAAGCTATTTCCTTATTATCTAACCTGCCAAGTTCAGGTACCTCTATGAGTAGGATACTTGCGGTTTTCCGTCCAACACCTTTATAGCTAGTTAGCAGTTTGCTTTTTTCCTTCAAATCAGGAAGGCTTTGTTGCATAGCTAGTGTTGGTTGAGGTTATTGTAAGGAGAAAAGCTTATGGTTACTAACGCATTTTGTTGTAAAATAGGCATTTTTCAAACAAGTATAACTTATGCCACAAAAAATGAGAGTAAGTAACCAAAGAGAATATAATGAGTTTCTAAAAAAAAGAGGAAATGTTTTTCATTTTGTTAATCAAGCCATAGAAAATTGGTATGAAAATAGTCCAAAAGTTGCAGGTGGCAATAACACTTATAGTGATAAAGTTGTAATTTTAATACACATAATAGTTCATCTTTTTAGAATTGGCTTGAGACAAGCTGTAGGTTTTGTAAAAGGTTATATGGTACAAATAGGCAAAAAACTTAAGATTATCAGCTATACACAAGCTTCCAGAAGATTTAAAAAGCTTAATTTGAAGATTGATGACCATAGAAGCAATAAAGATGATCTGGAAAATGTTGAAATTGCCGTAGATAGCACTAGAGTTAGTATCTACAATAATAACGGTGGGCATAGTAAGCTTAATATTCAAAAAAGAAAATACAGTGGTTATGGTCAAGTAAGAAAATTACATGTTATTTTAAACATAAATGATAAGAAAGCAATAAGCATGAACTACACTAGTGGTGTTGCTGTAGACTATTTGCCGGTCTGCGATATGTTAGAAGAAGTCAGTGATAAATATAACATTTGTTCTATTCGAGCAGATGCGGCTTATGATATAAAAAGTGTGTATAAAGAATGCAGAAAATACAATATTGTGCCTATTATTCGCCCTAGGAAGGATACTAAAATTTGTTTAGCTGACTACTTATCAGAAAGAAACAAGTATATTAGTAGAATTAGGTCATATGAGAATTATGAAGATGGTATTAATGAATGGAAGAAAAAAGTTAAGTATGGAGCACGGTCTTATATTGAAGTCTTTTTCTATAGGTTGAAGCAAATATTTGGGTTTGGCTTGAAAAATAAATCAGAGGTAAATCGTGAAAAAGAGCTGTTAATTAAGTGCTACTTACTGAACAAATTTACTGATATTGGTATGGCTAAATTTAAATTAGCTGCGTAAGTTCATTGTGATTTACATGCCTATCAGTGCTATGCAACAAAGCCATTCTGGATCAGAGTTTATTATATCTTCTATGTCTTGCCTAACTTGCTCTAATTGTTTTTTTGCAAATTCTATCTGTTTTTCTATATATTCCCTGGCTTTTCCTGTAACCTTATGCAAACGACACTTATTTGCGTGAACTTCATCGTTTAGATTGCGCTCAATTGCTCTTAGCTCTTTTAGTTCTTCTTGCTTTTGTGAAACTATGTATTCTATTACTTCGTCATTTTTTGTGATAAATTCAGCATATTTTTCTAGTAATTTTGCATCTAATTTATCTGTTTTTGCAAAGTGGTTGCAGGCTTTTGCAAATGCATATACCCGATTTGGGTGAGCTCTGTGAACAGCTATGTTATATTCCCGTAACAACTTTATGACAAGTTTTTCATAACCACCTGTTGATTCTACTACACATAACCTAACAAATACGTTAACTATTTTTGACTTTATAAACTCAGATATAGCTCTTTCTACATTTTCTATACGCTGATGTTTATTGTTAATTGAGATATCAAGTGTTTCTTTTGAAACATCAATACCAATGAAAACTGTTCTAGCCATTTTTGTACCTATAAATATAATCAAATAATAATGTAAATGTTGTACAGGATTGTGATTCGATCTTTTTGATCCCCCTACCGTTCGTACTCCATTTTTTAAAGCAAGGAGTGTACTGAGATGCCTACGATTTCTATCAATCAATCCAATTGACAGTATCACTCCTTGCTCATTATAGCCTTGCGGCTTTGATTTAATATACAATCCAAGGAGAATGAAACCCAAGCAGAAGCTACAGTGAAAATAAGATTAAAGGTATGGAAAGTATAGTTGTATAGCCAGGTGGAACTGGTATAGGTACAGACAGTGGCAAGGAGAAAATAATTATTAAAATACCAAAACCACGTTCTTGTAGAGCTGTTTTAATTTCAAACAACGTCACTTTATTACTATTAGTATTACCAACCCCAGTTATGGATTAGAAAATAGATAAAAGTAGAACTAAGAAGGGGGAAACAGGGTAAACTCGAGTATTTTAGTAATAATAAGAGGTTACCCATGAAGAAAGATATTACAGAACTGTACTGTTGCGTCGAGGATTTTTGTCGTGCGGTAGATGATAATTTTGCAAATAGGTTCTTATCAAAAGGCAAAAAACCAACCAGAGTAACAGAAATAGCGCACTCAGAAATTCTAACCATAATCCTGTTATACCATAAATCACCATGTAAAAACTTCAAGGCTTTTTATCTTTGTTATCTTCAGTTATTCTATAGATCAGAGTTTTCAAAGCTGCCTTCATATCACAGATTTATTGCCTTAAAGCCGCGAGTTTTGTGGTATTTAGCATTACTTTTGCAATGGTTCTGTGAACAAGCGAAAATGACCGGTACTTCCTACATCGACACCTCTACGATTGCCGTTTGCCACAAAAAAAAGGATCTCTAGTAACAAAGTTTTTGATGGTTTAGCAGAAATTAGAGTGTTATTAGTAAGTGGTATTGTGTTTTATATTATGGAAATACATATACTAGGGATAGTTATAAGAGCACGTACGGTTGGTTTTTTGGCTTCAAGTTGCACTTGGTGATTAACGAAATTGGAGAAATTCAAGCACTTACTCTAACTAGAGGTAACGTTGACGACAGAAAATCTGTGCCAACTCTAACCAAAAAACTAACTGGACTTTTGTTTGGAGATAAGGGCTATATAAAGAAAGAGCTCTTTGAGAAACTCTTCGATAGAGGTCTAAAACTCGTCACTAAAGTGAAAAAAGGTATGAAAACGCACTGATTTCGCTGAAAGAGAAGATTTTACTAAGGAAAAGATCGATTGTTGAGACTGTTTTCGACTCCTTGAAAAACAAATTTGAGATTGAGCACACAAGACACAGATCGCCAACAAATTTCCTAATTCATGTTTTTTCTGTTCTGATTTCCTACTCCATGCAGTCAAAAAAGCCTTCTATTTCTAAGCCTTACTGTGTTGGTTAATCCATAACTGGGGTTAATAGAACCCCAACTCGCAGTAATTCTGTTAGTAGTTTAGCTTCTAATAATATCCATTCAAGTTTTAGTAGTAGTATGGATGGCAGTATTGAGTCTAAAAGCAGTTCTTTCAGTTACCTTGGTGGTTCTGATAGTGGAAGAGGTACATCTATTCCTTCTACACCAGAGAGGATGATTATTTCTTCGGACGACTTAATTAAAACTAGGTCACAATTGAGAAAAGTAAATTCGCAGGAAAAAATAGGTGAACAACAGCCTTCTACATTCATGTCTGGTCAAGAGCCAATTCAGGTGACACAATCTTTGCAAACATCAAGATAAACAAAACAGCTCACCTTCTTCAAAAGGATGTTACTTATTCAGTAATGTCCTTTTATTTCTTATTACAATATAGATTTTCGATTATATTTTAGATAAGTTGTTAAAAATCTTAGTTTATTGCATACTTTATGCAGATATTATTGTGGAATTATTAATAACTCCTGAAACCTGAATTATGTATTAATAATTAAAAAGAGATCGATAACTTATAATTACGAGATTTACGATGGAAAAGTTAATGAGCATCTTTTAAATTCGATCAGACTTAGCTAAAAAAATCGAGATTTTCAATAATTTATCTAAAATCTAATCCAGAAATCGGGTTTGAAGAGTGGATAGTAGGCTGCTCTACTTTTTCAAGCCTGGTATTAGGCTCTAAATTACTACACAATCCAAAACTTACGCAAGCTAACCCAGCAATTCCAATAACTATCCCTAGTATATGTATTTCCATAATATAAAACACAATACCACTTACTAATAACACTGCACCAACAACTCCAGCTAAAATTGGTTGATTTGATGATTTTCCATCTTTAGTAATGCCATATCCAATATTAAAATATGGTTCAGCTTGAAATGACCTATTTGGTTCTTGCATATTAGTTTGCGTAAAAGTATTTTGGTCTTTCTTATTGATTTTACAGATGGGTTGATTTGTATGACGATTTTCTCTGTGCCACTCAGTGTTATTTTCTGCATCTTTCTCAAATATATTAACGATTTCTTCTTGCTCATCAGTAATAAAATTCAAAGAATTTTCTTCGTCTTTGTTTTCCTCTTTTACACTGGTTTCACATGTGGGCTTAAGATCTTTGCTTCCTGTTGAAATATTTTGGGTTTCTTCACTATTTGCAAACATAGTTTCGTGTATTTCAAGATCTCTACAGTCTTTATTGATACCCTCACATCTAGTTTCAACATTACTACTTGCAGCTTCAACTTCTATATTCAGAACTTCCTCAAACTCCTTCAGAATAAATGCAATTTCTTTACAATTTTGTTTATTAGTATAATCAATCAGTGTATAGCTTATCTCTTGACCTTCTGCTTTCTTTACTTTCACTTTTTGGTTGAGAATTTCTTTCAAAATACCATTCTTTTTAGAAGCTTCTAGAACTCCTCTAACAGCTTTACTATTTTTCTCTAATATGCAGGATACCAGTGCTGTGTAAGTTATTGTTAGACCATTTGGCAATTTTTGGGTCAATTCCTCACTGAGAACATCCTGTAAGATTCCTTGATTTATTGTTTCTTGTAAAAGCTCCTCAAAAGCTTGATTATTTTTATAGAACATAGATTGGCACAGCAGCGTCAGAGTCCCTTCCTTTTCCTCATCTTTGTAAATTATTTTTTTTGTAAGAAGTTTCTTTGTGTTATAATTAGATTTATTAAATTTTTCACTAATACTTTCACCGTTTTCTATCTTCTTTAATAGCTTGAAAAGCTTTTTTTTATCTTCATTTGTAAAATTATCCTGATCACCTGCAAGCTTATAGATTATATTTTTTTTGTTCTTGATCTTTTTGAACTTTGGCATCATATTTCTTTCTCTACAATATTTAATTTTATAAATTAGTTACATTAATAACTTATTAATTGCTTAATTAAGGCACCAATTTGTAAAATTTCTCCATCTGCTCACTCCACAACACCGGTATTTCCCTCAAGTCAGATAAGCTTCAAACCTCTCGGTTGTGTACTAGACACAACTTAATCTGACAGCAACGAATTAACTGACAGAAGAATTGAGGTAGTTAAAACTAATATCAGTCTCTTGTTTAACGTTACTAATATTTTTCTGAAAAGCAATGTGTTTGCTATCAAGAAAAGTCTGCATAGGCGTTTTACCATAGCAATATTTACCTGAGTGAGGCCTGGTCTCATTGTAAGAGCGTAACCAATGATCAACATCTATCTGCAAATCTTCTAAAGAACTGTAGATTTTCTTTCTAAAGATAATATTGTAACACTCATCTTGCATAGTTTTATGAAACCTTTCGCATATGCCATTAGTTTGTGGTGAATTGGCTTTAGTTCTTGAATGATCAATATTTTCAATTCCCAAATAAAGCTGATAAGCGTGATTTTCTGGTTTACCACAATATTCTGTACCTCTATCAGTCAAAATGCGCAATAATGGCACGTTTTGTACATCGAAAAATGGTATTACTCTATCATTCAGCAAGTCGGCAGCGGTAATAGCAGTTTTATCTGTATAAAGCTTAGCAAAAGCCACTCTCGAATATGTATCAATAAAAGTCTGCTGGTAAATGCGCCCAACGCCCTTGATATTGCCTACGTAATAAGTATCTTGAGACCCTAAATAACCTGAGTGTTCTGTTTCAATTTCACCGTGAGCTTCTCTTTGCTCTTTAACTTTTTCCAATGCTGCAAGTTGCTCTTCAGTTAAAATTATGCCGTCTTGTGCAACCTTTGCTTCAAGGGCTTTAAGTCTTTTTTTGAACGTTTCAATGTCATTTCTTAGCCATACAGATCTTACGCCACCTTCGGAAATTATTACACCCCTTTTTCTCAGCTCATTTGCAGCTCTTTGTTGTCCATATGCTGGAAATTCTGTAGCTATGCCAATTATTGCCCTTTCTATATCTTCGGAAACTCTGTTTGCTAATAGGGGTTTTTTCTTACTTATTTCATGTAATGCTCCTTCTCCCCCACTTTCATATAACTCCTTAAATCGATAAAATGTATCACGCGAATAACCCATCACCTTACACGCTTGTGATACGTTACCTAATTGCTTTGCTAGTTCTAATAACCCTAACTTTGGTTTTAGTATTTTTGTTTGTATCGTACTCATATCTAACACTCCTTTCTTTTATTATTTTATAACTTACTTTTTTAAAGTGTCAGATCAAGTTCTATCTAATACAGACAACTATGTTTTTTAAAATTTTTTGAATTTAGTTTCATTACAACTTTTGTTTGTAATTTTGTTTTTTATTCGAGTAAAAAGTGCATTTTTGACAATAAAAACCCTAACTTAATCATAGAAAAATTTTGTATCAAACAACAGTTACTGCTTAGATCTTATGGTTAACGAATATGTGCTTTAAATGTGTGTAGACGCACATATTCGTTAACCTATTTTCTATGCAGATTTTTTTAATTCACATTGACTGCTTCTTTAAGCCTCGCATTGGCAATTACTATGATTTTACGCATTAGAGCTGTCATAGCCACCATCTTCTTTTTACCTTTACCAACAAGCCTTGAATAGAAGGCACCAAGCGCAGACTTAGACCTTGAAGCAGACATCGCAGCTGTAAAAAGCTTTTCACGAACGTTGCTTCTGCCACCACTTATTCTGCGATAACCAATAGTTTTACCACTTTCTTTCGGATGAGGTGCAACTCCAGCAAGACTTGCAATTTCTCCCCTACTTACATAACCAAGTTCTGGCATTAGACACAGAAAATCTTGAGATAATTTTGCACCTATTCCTGGAACTGTTTTAAGGATTTTTTGGCGCTTTTGTAACTCTGGATTCTCATCAATAATTTTTTGTATGGTATTGTTGAGCTCATCTATCTGGCTATTAAAGAATTCAATAGTTTTCTGACAGCTTTCTTTTATATGGTCGTTTTCAGGTGCTGCAAGCCTAGATTTCTCTTGAGCTCTCATTTTTGTAATGTCATCACGACGTTGACAAAGTGCAACTAAGGTTGTTTGTTCTTTTGACATAGGTGCAAATAGAGATAGAGTACTATAGCGTTCAAACCCATACTGAGCAAGGGCTCTTGCATCTGATTGATCAGACTTTGCTAAAGTTCCATGAGATAGAACAAAGCTTTTTACTTTGCGAGTATTAGCTCGATGTACAGCAATATCTTTATCAACAAGAAAATGTGCTAAGCCAAGCTCATATTTTCCAGTGTTTTCCAGAGTTACTAAAGAATTAGGTAAGATATTTGAAAAATCTTGAAACAATTGTTGCCAGCCAGCAGTATCATTGTCGAATTCGACAGCGTTCTTCTGTTTGTGAACTGCAACAACATTTTTAAATTTTCCGATATCAATGCCAATAAAATTTTGATAAGATGTAATCATAATAACCTCGATTAGTTTTAATTAATTTAAGATTGTAAACGGGTGCATACATATGTCCCATGCAACTATTCAAACGTATCGAGAGATGGGCTAGTGTACCTTGATCCGAACGGTTATAATACCAACAGTTGGTCGGTCGCACACGCCCGTGATAACTCTATTCCTATAGTGAGTAGGGTTATCTTCCCTCTTATCTCCTTTATATCATATTTTTAACTTACAACAGTTGGAATTTAGGAGAAATAAACGCATGTTTTCCAGTTGGTAGTGTAGAGGAAAGAGGAAATAAATTTGTATTGGGAAGCGATACACTTTCAGGGCAACGTTGGAATTTAAAACACAAACCAATTTTAGAAAGATTCAGTATTATCCATCGTTACAAAGTAGAAAATTATACAGATCAGAAGGTCAGAAAATATGTTTTAGCAGAACACAACGTTTACTATAAAAATGACTCAGATTCAGAGCAAAAAGACTCAATACACGAATTAGAAAATTACATTTTAGTGTTTTACCCAGGAGTACTTAGGTGGCACGAACATCGACATTTGCACAGAAGTTGGAAAAGTAGTCAAGTAATATCTCTAATAAGCTAAGCATTTATATTTAGATCCTCATATATTATATTAATAATAGGTAAAAGTGTATGAAATAAAAAGAAAAAGACTTGCTTTCTTATGCTAAAATAGACATGACTTGAATAGCAGCAGGTAAATATAAGAAATTTATCTGACGCTAGAAAAGCTAATTTTGTGAGGTATGAAATGGTGCGCCAAGAAGTGCTTGGAGAACAGTTGGTGAAAATCCAACATAAACAAAGTCTAGCCAACAGTTTAGAACAGACCACTATGTTGCATGAGGTAACGAGTGTAATAGAGCTAGTGGAATGGACAATGCAGGGTACAACGAAAGTGAAGGGATTGAGTCCCGAAATACCTGAAGACATAGAGGTCGACATTTTCATTTCGGTGGAAGACAGCATGAGGGATAATGCAAAGGCGAGTTATCACTCACTCTATCGGGATCTGAGACCGTGCCATGTATTGAAATGGACTTCAAGTGAACTTGGGAGATCCTATGCATTCCTATAAAGGTACGCTGGAACAAGTCAACAAAGGCAAGAACTAGCGGAAGATGCAGAGGAAGTCGGACTGATTGATAGTACTCGGAGTGTGGGAAAGCCACGTACAAGGGGAAGCGATCAGCAATATAGTAACTGGTATAGGGATTGCTATGCCAATACAACGGAGGTTGGAATAACATGCAAGATAAACTAAACCAGATAGCAGTAAGAGCAAAGCAAGATAAGCGACTGAAATTCACATCGCTAATACATCTAATAAATGTAGGAAACCTTGCAGAGTGTTATAAAGAGCTAAAGCGTAACAAGGCTTGTGGAATAGACTGGGTAACAGTGGAAGCTTACGGAGAAAATCTAAAAGAGCGACTGGAAGGACTAGTGGATAGTATGAAGGGAAAGCAATATCAACCACAACCGGTGAGGAGGGTGTATATACCAAAAGCCGGAAGTAAAGAGAAACGCGGACTCGGAATACCATCAACTGAGGATAAGTTGGTACAGATTATGCTGAAGAAGATATTAGAAAATATTTACGAGGCAAACTTTCTGGACAGCTCATATGGATTTCGACCTGGAAGAAACTGTCATCAAACGGTAAATGCACTAGATAAAGCAGTTAGGTACAAACCAATAAACTACATTGTAGAAGTGGATATCAAGAAGTTCTACGATAATATACAGCATAAATGGCTAATGAGATGTCTAAGGGAACGAATAACTGACCCAAATTTACTGTGGTTAATAAAGCGTTTTCTTAAGGCAGGGATAGTTGAAGCTGGATATTATGAAGCAACAAAACAAGGTACACCCCAAGGTGGTATAGTAAGTCCTGTATTAGCAAATATATACTTACATTATGTGTTGGATTTATGGCTTGAAAAGAAATTTAAACCAAGATCCAGAGGATATATACAACTAATAAGGTTTTGCGACGATTTTGTGGTTTGTTGCGAAAGTAAGGTAGACGCGGAAGAATTTCTGGAATTACTGAAACAAAGGTTAAATAAATTCGGGTTGGAAGTATCTGAAAACAAGACCAGAGTAGTAAAGTTTGGCAAGAGGGAGTGGCAACAAGCGATAAGAGAGAAACGAAGGACGGAAAGTTTCAATTTTCTGGGGTTTACGCACTATGGTGCAAAAAGTCGTCTTGGTAGATTAATGATGGGACATAAAACCTCAAAGTTAAATCTAGCCAGAAAACTAAAAGAAATCAAAGAGTGGTTGGAAAAAGTCCGCGGAAGTATTCGACTTAAAGATTGGTGGCAAGTACTGAAGGCTAAATTAACAGGACACTATAACTACTTTGGTATTAGCGGAAATTATTGGTGTTTAAAACAATTTTATACATCAGTAAGAAAGCTAGCATTTAAATGGATAAATCGGCGTAGTCAGAAAAAGAGTATGACCTGGGAACAGTTTGTACACTACGTAGAAGTAAATCCATTACCAAAGCCAAAAATACATTTTTCTTTATATGCATAAGAGGGACGACTGTGAAAACTAATATTGATGAGCCGTGTGCGGGAAATCTGCAAGCACGGTTCTTTAGGGGGAGTTGTAGTAATAAAACTCAAACGAGAGGAGTAAAGCTACAGCTTCTACCAAACAGTTTTAGCAAGAGTAAGTTTTTTAAAGAAGTATCAAGTAACGATATTAATAAAAGAAATGAAGAAGGAGAGACGATATTGCACCAAGCAGTAGAAATCTCCGATTACACAACAGTGAGGTTATTAATAAAAAAAGGGGCAGAGGTTAATGCAAGAGATAAAAATGGTTATACACCTCTGCACTGTGCAGTATTCGCAAAAAGTTTAGAAAATGTAAAAGTGCTGCTAAGAGAAGGAGCAGAAGTAAATGCCACTCAATATGTCACTGGATGTACGCCACTCCACTCTGCGTGCAAAGGAGCAGGAGTTGAAATAATAAAAGAGCTGGTAAAGGCTGGAGCTGAAGTTAATCAACTGAATAAGTACGGCGCAACGCCAATGTATTACATCTGGGAAAGTGAAAAGTATCGTCTATGTGATAGCAAAGAGAGTGAAAAGGCGAGTAAATTTTTGAGAGAAAAAGGAGGAATAACAAAAAGTAGAGAACTGACGTGCTATGGAATAGAGGGGCTAGTGGGAGAAATAGCAGACATGTTGAATGGGAGTTATTTGCCGGAGCTAAAAATAATAGAGATAGGAGAAATAAGGAAGAGAGACAAATCGCTAATAAAGAAAGAATGTCAAAATTTAGCAAGCAAGATAATCAGCCAAGTGAATGCAATGATAGATGAGGTGGTAAAAAGGAAGGCTTAGGTTTAAAGAAAAGGTGGGGTAAGTTATGGTAAAGCTGGGTAAAAAAGATAAGTCACTATTAGAGAACTCGTTTAAAAATATTTATGAAAGAGACGAAAAAGGAAGAACAGCTCTACATTATGCAGTAGAGGTAAAAACAGTGAGGTTATTAATCGAAAAAGGAGTAGATGTGAATGCAGCAGATGTAAGAGGACATACAGCACTGCATCTAGCGATAACGGAGAAACGTCTAGAAACAGTTAGAGAATTGATAAAATCAGGAGGGAATGTAAATGCTGAAGAGTATGGCAATAAATGCACTCCGCTGCATCTTGCATGTATGGTAGGAGAAAAAGAAATAGTGGAGGAGCTAGTAAAAGCAGGGGCTGAAATAGAGCAAGCAGATAAATTTGGAATAACAGCGATGGATTATGCGAAAAATAGCAAAGAAATAGCCGAGGTATTAAAGAAAGAAACAGAGAAAATGGAAAGTTTGTTAAAAAAATAAGAGTCGTATCAGAAAGCGCAACAGCAGTTGGTAAAGGAAGGGCTAGACCAAATTTGAAGGCTGTAGCTGATAAAAGTTGGTCTTTTTCATAAGAGTAAATGGATTGATGGAAAAAAGGAGTGGTAAGGCTCCTTGCACTACAAAAACATTTGCAGGAGAAACTATGAGAAAAAGAACATTAACTTGCCGATACGAGCCAGATGAATTAGCGGAACAACATCTAGCAGACGCCTATGAGCTGTTACTAAGGTATGCGGTAAAAAGAAACAATGAAAAGGAGATAAAGAAAAATGATAACAGTGGCCTTATATGCAAGAGTTTCATCGAAGAGTCAAGCGCAGAACAATACAATAGAGAGTCAAATTGCCGAGCTCAAGCATAGAATTGCTGCAGATAAGCATGAGTTATTGAATGAGTATGAATTTAAGGATGATGGGCTTAGTGGGTGGAGTTTAGAACGTGAAGGTTTAGATGCATTACGTGATAAAGTAGGAGAAGATCAAATTGATAAAATTTATATTCATTCACCTGACCGACTATCAAGAAAATCTGCACATCAAATGATATTACTTGATGAATTTGAAAAAGCAGGAGTAGAAGTAATATTCTTAAATCATAAGACTGAAAATAATCCAGAGTCTAAATTGTTATTGGGAATGCAAGGATTAGTGGCAGAATATGAGTGTACAAAGATTATGGAACGTAGTCGTAGGGGAAAACTCCATAGAGCAAAAAAAGGCTGTGTAAGTGTAATTGGCATTGCACCTTTTGGTTATAATCGTATAAAGCATGTAGATAGAGAAAAGACAAAGTTTGAAATAAATGAAGAGGAAGCAAAAATAGTAAAGCAGATATTCATGTGGGTAGGGCAAGAGAGAATAAGTATAAGGGAAGTGATACGTAGACTAAGAGATAAGTCAATTAGAACAAGAACTGGAAAGAAGGTGTGGTGTCCAATAATAATTTGGAAGGTGTTAAGAAATCCAGCATATAAAGGACAAGCAGCGTTTGGTAAATTAAAGAGGGTTGAAAAAAGAGAAAGAAATAAACAAAAGATTTCTATCTGTCGCACAGATGAGGACAGCTGGATTTATATACCAGTACCAAAAATAGTTGATGAAGGGTTATTTAATAAAGTACAAAAGCAACTGGATGAAAATAGAAAAAGAGCAAGGATGCAGAGAGAGGGAGGAAAAAAGAAATACCTATTACAAGGTCTAGTTGTGTGTCAAAACTGTGGATATGCGTATAGTGGTGCACAATGTGGAGTTGAGGGAAAAAAGTTTAGCTATTATCGCTGTAGTAGTACTATACGTATTACTGATGGTAGGGAGAAGTGTACTAATAAATTGGTCCGTACAGATATGTTAGAAACAGCTATATGGGAAAAGGTGAAAAATTTACTAAAAAACCCAGAGATAATAAAAAATGAGTATCACCGTAGAATTGCAGAAAATAAAAATGATGAATCATCAGATAAGAAGTTTGCAAGAAGGGAAAATCAAATAAAACAAGGCATCGAAAAGTTAATGGAAGACTATTATAGTCAAGAAAATGTAGGAGATAAAGGATATATAAGTGAGGAAGAATTTAAACAGACGATGAAAAGAATGAGGGAACGCTTAAGAGGGATAGAAGAAGAGAAGAAAAAGGTAGTTGATCAAAAAGCAATAGAGAAGGGAATGAACCTTATCATCAACAGTATAAAGAGTCTTTATACTAGTATAAAATCGAACTTGGAACAGCTAGATTGGCAAACTAAGCGTGGTATCATTAAAGCATTAGTTGTACTAGACACAACTTAATCTGACAGCAACGAATTAACTGACAGAAGAATTGAGGTAGTTAAAACTAATATCAGTCTCTTGTTTAACGTTACTAATATTTTTCTGAAAAGCAATGTGTTTGCTATCAAGAAAAGTCTGCATAGGCGTTTTACCATAGCAATATTTACCTGAGTGAGGCCTGGTCTCATTGTAAGAGCGTAACCAATGATCAACATCTATCTGCAAATCTTCTAAAGAACTGTAGATTTTCTTTCTAAAGATAATATTGTAACACTCATCTTGCATAGTTTTATGAAACCTTTCGCATATGCCATTAGTTTGTGGTGAATTGGCTTTAGTTCTTGAATGATCAATATTTTCAATTCCCAAATAAAGCTGATAAGCGTGATTTTCTGGTTTACCACAATATTCTGTACCTCTATCAGTCAAAATGCGCAATAATGGCACGTTTTGTACATCGAAAAATGGTATTACTCTATCATTCAGCAAGTCGGCAGCGGTAATAGCAGTTTTATCTGTATAAAGCTTAGCAAAAGCCACTCTCGAATATGTATCAATAAAAGTCTGCTGGTAAATGCGCCCAACGCCCTTGATATTGCCTACGTAATAAGTATCTTGAGACCCTAAATAACCTGAGTGTTCTGTTTCAATTTCACCGTGAGCTTCTCTTTGCTCTTTAACTTTTTCCAATGCTGCAAGTTGCTCTTCAGTTAAAATTATGCCGTCTTGTGCAACCTTTGCTTCAAGGGCTTTAAGTCTTTTTTTGAACGTTTCAATGTCATTTCTTAGCCATACAGATCTTACGCCACCTTCGGAAATTATTACACCCCTTTTTCTCAGCTCATTTGCAGCTCTTTGTTGTCCATATGCTGGAAATTCTGTAGCTATGCCAATTATTGCCCTTTCTATATCTTCGGAAACTCTGTTTGCTAATAGGGGTTTTTTCTTACTTATTTCATGTAATGCTCCTTCTCCCCCACTTTCATATAACTCCTTAAATCGATAAAATGTATCACGCGAATAACCCATCACCTTACACGCTTGTGATACGTTACCTAATTGCTTTGCTAGTTCTAATAACCCTAACTTTGGTTTTAGTATTTTTGTTTGTATCGTACTCATATCTAACACTCCTTTCTTTTATTATTTTATAACTTACTTTTTTAAAGTGTCAGATCAAGTTCTATCTAATACAAGCATTAGTAGAACGAATTCAGATTAGTCATGACCAGGTAGAGGTGGCATTTAGAATCGAAGAACCAGCCCAGGATGGAGAGATTTTTAATTTGCAACATTGTACTGGACGTCATAGCAAGGAAGGCAGAGAGATTTGTTAAGTAGTTTTTGCATCTATATGGTAACCGTTCACGCAATGGCGTCAACTTAAGAGCCTTCATTAGCAGACTCTCCTAAAGACATGATGGCGTTTAGGCTTATCAACTTTGTCCATTCACGGTATAAGAAAGTAGTTTACAAAAATTGCATAATTAGTATAAAAAACAATAAACTAGATAGATGAGGGGTTGATGATAGAGGTGCTACAAGAAAAGATTGTGGTATTGGAGTCAGAAGTTGGTACTCTGAAAGCAGAGAATGATAAGTTAAGGACAAAAATAATTGAGCTAGAGGATAAGCTGGGTTTAAATTCAAAAAATTCATCGCTGCCACCATCGCAAGATGTATATCGCAAAAAGACAAAAAAGAAGAGCGATAAAAAACCAGGCGGGCAGCCAGGACATGAAGCGCACAAGCGGGAATTGATGGTAGCAGATGAGGTGGTAAAATGTTCAATTGATACAATTTGCATGTGTGGAAGCCAAGTTATTTTAGAAGAAGAAACTGTGCATCAAAAGGTTGAATTGCCAAAAATTAAACCGATAGTGACTGAATATAGGCTACAAAAAGGCTACTGTAAGGCGTGTAAGAAAAGGATCTCAGCTAGTCTGCCTGAAGGTGTGACAAGGGATCTTTTAGGAGCTAATGCAAAAGCAGTAATTAGCAGTTTTAGTGGATTTTTTATCAATTCAAAAAGGGAAGTACAGCAAATTTTGAGCAGCATATTTAATCTGAATATAAGCCTAGGTTTGGTATCAAAGACCGAGGGTAGAGTATCAGAAAAATGTATATCTGAATACGAAAAAATAAGAGAAGAGCTACGGAAAAGCAAGTATTTACATATAGATGAAACAAGCCATAGGAACCAGGGAAAGAAAGGTTGGAGTTGGGTAGTAACGAATAAAACAGCAACACTTATGAAGTTAGTTGGATCTCGCGGAAAGAAGATATTAAAAGGGCTATTGCCAGAGTATGATGGAATAGTTATAAGCGATAGGTATGCTGCGTATAATTACTTTAATCGTGAAAACAGACAGATATGCTGGGCCCATTTAGCAAGGGACTTTGAAAGGTTTTTTTACAGTAAAAATGTTGAAGTGAGCAGAATTGGCGCAGCATTAAAATCGCTGAGCAACAGGGTATTTGTGGTAGATAGAGCACGTAAACAAAACCTGATAGACAATTTAAGATTTTTCCGGTTAATGAGGAAGATTCGAAAAAGGGTGAAACATTTTTTGCGAGAGATAACAAGGGTTGCAAAAGGAACTCAGGCCTCGAGAATGGCTGCCAATATACTACGTTCTGAAGATATGATGTGGAGATTCGTGCGCAATCCTGATCTGATCGAGACAACCAATAACCTTGCAGAACGTCAGGCTAGACGGTACGTCATTTATCGTAAAAATAGTTTTTTCACTTGGTCAGAACGTGGAGAAAAGTTCATTGAAAGAATGCTTTCGATATTTTTGACTGCACGTTTGAATGATCAGAATCCTGTCCAGAAACTACAGAATTTAGTCGCTATTCCTGCCTAATTGGGAATATTCCGTGAACGGTTACTCTATATGAGCTAGTTGAATAATGGTTACAATATAATTGTACAGCATGAGCTGAGTTCGCTTAGCCCTTATCTACATATTCAGTTCCACCAACAGTTATTGCATCGACCTTGAGTGTTGGCTGACCAACTCCAACAGGCACATTTTGTCCGTCTTTTGAGCACGTACCAACACCAGGATCTAACTTTAGATCATTACCAATCATTGATACTTTTTTTAGCACTGTTGGCCCATCACCAATTAGCGTTGCTCCTTTGACTGGTTGTGTAATTTTACCATTTTTTATTAGGTAAGCTTCCGAAGATGAGAAAACAAATTTTCCTGATGTTATATCAACTTGTCCACCACCAAAATTTACTGCATATAGGCCTCTCTTTACACTGGATATTATTTCTTCTGGTGTATATTTTCCTGGCAACATATAGGTGTTTGTCATGCGTGGCATGGTAACTTCTTTGTAACTTTCTCTTCTACCATTACCAGTTGGGCTTACACCCATGAGTTTAGCGTTCATATGATCTTGCATATATCCTTTTAGAATTCCATCTTCTATAAGCACATTATAGCCAGGTAAAGTACCCTCATCGTCTATGCTAATAGAACCACGCAAATTAGGTAGAGTTCCATCATCAATTACAGTAATGTTACTGGCTGCCACTTGTTTACCCATAGAATTTGAAAATGCCGAGATTCCTTTACGGTTAAAATCACCTTCAAGTCCATGACCTACAGCTTCATGCAATAATATTCCTGGCCAACCTGAACCTAAAACAACTGTCATCTCTCCAGCCGGAGCTGGAATTGCCTCAAGATTTACCAGCGCTTGCTCTAACGCTTGATTTGCAACTTCTTTCCACTTCTTCTCAGAAACAAACTTACTATAAGAGTCTCTTCCACCGTGCCCTGAAGAGCCTTTCTCAGCTCGGCCATTTTTCTCTAGGATGACTAATACATTAAAACGTACCAAAGGCCTAATATCGCTTAACCTGTGATCACCCTTTATTATTTGTACAACTTGCCATTCTCCACTTAGAGTTATTTTTACTTGCTTCACGTAGTTATTCTTGGACCTTACATACTCATTAACCTCATTGAGTAGTTTAATCTTTGAGTTCAGATCCATTTCATTTATGGGGTTAATCTTTGAATACAGCTCTCTTGTTCCCTCATTTAAGTTTATTGAATTTGTTTTGTTTAAAGATACTGAGTTTTTCACTATAGAAGCAGCGTTACTAATTTCCTTTTCGCTAATTTCAGAAGAGCAAACAAAAGACGTACTATCCTCACAAAAGGACCTTAACCCAAATCCCCTTCTGATATTCAAATCCATGTGTTTCAATATGTTATCATCAAAAACCAGGGACTCTGATTGGCAAAACTCTAAAAATAGCTCACCACCATCACTATTGCTCAAAGCGTTGTTGACTATTTTATATACATTATTAATATTAACATTGTTCTGAGCAAAAAATATTTGATCTAGATTTGGCATTACCTTTGAGCTAAAAATTGTTTAAGTATATTATTTAATTTTAACATAGTAAATCACAAAAAGCCCGGGTGGCGGAATTGGTAGACGCGCTAGCTTCAGGTGCTAGTAACTTTTTAAGTTGTGGAAGTTCAAGTCTTCTCTCGGGCACTCTATATTGATTTTTGAGTTAATTAATGCTATAATATAACATATTTACTATACTTAAGTTTATGAGTTGCGACAAAGAGAGGCTTGTTTACAGAAAGAAAATAAGAACTTATTCAAAACGCTTAGTTACTGCATTATCTATTGCTTCTTTGAGTGGGTACATAGCAGCATTAGCTTTGAATATTTCTGCCTTAAGCTTGTATTTTACTATTGCCAGCACTATACTAAGTGCACTTTCTCTTGTCTTAAATGTATGGTCATTAACTGATCATTTCAGTCAGCGTGACCTTAATAAGCAACTCGTTCCTCGGCAAGAGAAACTAATGAAGATCTGTCTTGATATTGCATCTAGCGTTTCATTTTTAATAGGAGGAATTACATCTATATTACCTCTTGAATTTCCTATTATTCCCTTTATTTCCGTTGCTTTTTTTATTCTAGGTTGTAGCTTTATGGCAACCAATTTCATTCGAACTATGATTAGTCAGCCGCAAATAGATGAAACCAAAACCTCAAAGCTAGTGATCATTTAAACATTCAATCTGCAATAGCTGCCTAATTATTACATGTTAATAAATTAGCTTATTTAACTTGACAAATTACGCCATCTCCCTTACTATAATAGCAAAAGTATTTATCCTTGTTTTTAATCTCTGCAGATTTAACAACAAAATTCAGTAAAAAACTCAGATATTTATTGGCAAATTACATAAAAATTATAGCGGCTGCATGTCTTTTAAATTTTTTCTACATTCAGCCAAATCGCGCTTATTTTAAGCGTTAGCACATTATCAATTTACATTATTAAAACTCGCTATACGGGTTTTTTTGTCTTTTTTTTATTTAGTAAATTTCTTAATATTTGTAGCTAAAGTAATTTTAGAGAGCCAGCGCGTGACGCTGGTTCCTGGATCCCAGTGTCGGAGCACTGGGATGACAACAAAGGGCTACTTGAATGATACCCATATTCCAGGATGGCTTTGTTGCATAGCACTGATAGGCATGTAAATCACAATGAACTTACGCAGCTAATTTAAATTTAGCCATACCAATATCAGTAAATTTGTTCAGTAAGTAGCACTTAATTAACAGCTCTTTTTCACGATTTACCTCTGATTTATTTTTCAAGCCAAACCCAAATATTTGCTTCAACCTATAGAAAAAGACTTCAATATAAGACCGTGCTCCATACTTAACTTTTTTCTTCCATTCATTAATACCATCTTCATAATTCTCATATGACCTAATTCTACTAATATACTTGTTTCTTTCTGATAAGTAGTCAGCTAAACAAATTTTAGTATCCTTCCTAGGGCGAATAATAGGCACAATATTGTATTTTCTGCATTCTTTATACACACTTTTTATATCATAAGCCGCATCTGCTCGAATAGAACAAATGTTATATTTATCACTGACTTCTTCTAACATATCGCAGACCGGCAAATAGTCTACAGCAACACCACTAGTGTAGTTCATGCTTATTGCTTTCTTATCATTTATGTTTAAAATAACATGTAATTTTCTTACTTGACCATAACCACTGTATTTTCTTTTTCGAATATTAAGCTTACTATGCCCACCGTTATTATTGTAGATACTAACTCTAGTGCTATCTACGGCAATTTCAACATTTTCCAGATCATCTTTATTGCTTCTATGGTCATCAATCTTCAAATTAAGCTTTTTAAATCTTCTGGAAGCTTGTGTATAGCTGATAATCTTAAGTTTTTTGCCTATTTGTACCATATAACCTTTTACAAAACCTACAGCTTGTCTCAAGCCAATTCTAAAAAGATGAACTATTATGTGTATTAAAATTACAACTTTATCACTATAAGTGTTATTGCCACCTGCAACTTTTGGACTATTTTCATACCAATTTTCTATGGCTTGATTAACAAAATGAAAAACATTTCCTCTTTTTTTTAGAAACTCATTATATTCTCTTTGGTTACTTACTCTCATTTTTTGTGGCATAAGTTATACTTGTTTGAAAAATGCCTATTTTACAACAAAATGCGTTAGTAACCATAAGCTTTTCTCCTTACAATAACCTCAACCAACACTAGCTATGCAACAAAGCCTTCCAGCATTTGATGCTGAAATCCAGAAATTTTTACTATAAACAAGCATATTGAGCACAAAATTATGCTAAAACACAACGTTTTTGAGATTACGGAAAGCCAGTGTAAGCTACTTGGATGACATCAAAGAGAGGGTACTGGGATTACACAAAAAGGGCTACTTAAATGACAAGATAGATAGAACTGGCATGAATTGGATTTGAGTAACTCAAATGACCAATGAAAACTGTAACCCTAAACATTGAAGCACTATTATGCACTAAATGATAACTTTCATACACTTGTCATGGTAGTCGTGAAAGAAATAATTCATACAATAAGCATGAATGAAAGAATTGACATGATTTGGAAATTTATATATTATAAAGTATTAATAGTTAGTTAATTTATGAGGTGGAGACATGGGCTATAAGCTAAGAACAAAGAGAATATGATTATAATGAAAGTTTATTTAAAGAGATAGGCATTCAAGTGCAAGAAGTAGAAGGTCGTAACTTCTTAGAAATATCTAATATAATAGCAAAAAATTATAGAAGGTTATCAATAAAGTGTCACCCAGATAAACCAGGAGGTAGCGATGAAAAAATGCAGGCCCTCAACAGAAATAAAGCAGCACTTTTGCAATATATTAAACCACTAAGTGGAAAGAATCAGGGATTAATCATTCCTGAAGAAATGCGAAGATGTGTACAATTGATTAAGCAACGTCAGAATGATAAGCATACAAAGTATTATGTTGTTTTTAGTTTAGTAAGCTTCCTACTGTTCATCTCGTCATTAGTGTCGTATATTTACTTGGGGTGTAAGCTATATAAGGCTGCTAATTTTACTGATACACTTGGCATTTTGTTTAGTGCGAGCCTAATAACATTTGTTACAACTTTTTTCTTATCTATTTATTTGATATCACCTTTAATGAAAGAAATTGTAGATTTGCAAAATTCTCAACGGGAACAAGGTGAAAATTTAGATCAAGAAGAGAGATGGGAAGAAATATTAAAAAGTAAAAGATTTAAATATTTCATTTTTACTTCCCAATGTTCGAGTTATCTCCCTCCTATTTTATTAATAGCAGGTTTGGTGTTACAGTACCAATCTAGTTGCTTAAACAGTAAAATACTCATCGGATTTGCTGCATTACTAGGTTGTAGTTTATTACTACACTTAGCAAGTGAAATCTACGAGAGAAAAGTTGTAAATCTTGTAAAAACTGAAGGAATAGGTGATGAACAAAATGTACCTATAGGGTAACCGTTCACGGATTGTGAGAATGAATTAAAGAACTAAGCAGTGACAGCTACTAGATTCTGTAGCTTTTGAAAGGGGTTCTGGCCATTTAGACGTGATGTCAAAAATATCGACAACATTCTTTCCACGAATCTTTCTCCACGTTCTGACCAGGTGAAAAAGCTGTTTTTACGATAAATTACGTACCGTCTAATTTGCCGTTCTGCAAGGTTATTAGTTGTTTCTATCACTTCAGGTTTTCTTAAAAACTTCCACATCATATCCTCAGATCGTAACATCTTAGCGGCCATTCTTGAAGCTTGAGTGCTATTTGCAACCCTCGTCATTTTACGTAAAAAATGTTTTACCCTTTTCCGAATTTTTCGCACCAGTCGATAAAATCTCAAATTATCTATCAAATTTTGTTTTTTTGCCTTATCTACTACAAACACCTTATTGCTGAGCGATTTTAGTGCTTGGCCAATTTTGCTCACTTCAACATTTTTACTATGGGCAAATCTCTCAAAATCTCTTGCCAGATGTGCCCAACATATCTGTCTATTTTCACGATTGAAGTAGTTGTATACAGCGTATCTATCGCTCACAACTATACCATCATATTCTGGCAGTAAACTCTTCAACACCTTCTTACCACGAGACTCGCTTACCTTCAGAAGTGTCAACGCTTTGTTTGTTATTACCCAACTCCAGCCTCTCTTTCCTTGATTTCTGTGCCCTGTTTCGTCTATATGCAAATACTCGCTTCCTTGCAACTCTTCCTTCATTTTCTCATATTCAGATGCACACTTCTTCGATACCCTGCGTTCAGTATTTGAGACTAAACCAAGGCTTATATTTAGATTAAAAATACTGCCCAAAATTTGCTGTACCTCTCTTTTTGAGTTAATAAAAAAGCCGCTAAGGCTGCTTATAACTGTTTTAGCATTGGGTCCTAGAAAATCTCTTGCAACACCTTCGGGTAAATTTGCTGTAATTCTTTTATTACATACTCTTATATGTTAAAAACAAGTCTTTATAAATGTCACGAAATGGCGGTATAAAGACACGCAGAGAGGAGGAACCGTACATACTCTTGGTCATAAGGACCGTTTTGCAGCAAGGTTCTCCTGTAACCGTTCACGGAATATTCCCAATTAGGCAGGAATAGCGACTAAATTCTGTAGTTTCTGGACAGGATTCTGATCATTCAAACGTGCAGTCAAAAATATCGAAAGCATTCTTTCAATGAACTTTTCTCCACGTTCTGACCAAGTGAAAAAACTATTTTTACGATAAATGACGTACCGTCTAGCCTGACGTTCTGCAAGGTTATTGGTTGTCTCGATCAGATCAGGATTGCGCACGAATCTCCACATCATATCTTCAGAACGTAGTATATTGGCAGCCATTCTCGAGGCCTGAGTTCCTTTTGCAACCCTTGTTATCTCTCGCAAAAAATGTTTCACCCTTTTTCGAATCTTCCTCATTAACCGGAAAAATCTTAAATTGTCTATCAGGTTTTGTTTACGTGCTCTATCTACCACAAATACCCTGTTGCTCAGCGATTTTAATGCTGCGCCAATTCTGCTCACTTCAACATTTTTACTGTAAAAAAACCTTTCAAAGTCCCTTGCTAAATGGGCCCAGCATATCTGTCTGTTTTCACGATTAAAGTAATTATACGCAGCATACCTATCGCTTATAACTATTCCATCATACTCTGGCAATAGCCCTTTTAATATCTTCTTTCCGCGAGATCCAACTAACTTCATAAGTGTTGCTGTTTTATTCGTTACTACCCAACTCCAACCTTTCTTTCCCTGGTTCCTATGGCTTGTTTCATCTATATGTAAATACTTGCTTTTCCGTAGCTCTTCTCTTATTTTTTCGTATTCAGATATACATTTTTCTGATACTCTACCCTCGGTCTTTGATACCAAACCTAGGCTTATATTCAGATTAAATATGCTGCTCAAAATTTGCTGTACTTCCCTTTTTGAATTGATAAAAAATCCACTAAAACTGCTAATTACTGCTTTTGCATTAGCTCCTAAAAGATCCCTTGTCACACCTTCAGGCAGACTAGCTGAGATCCTTTTCTTACACGCCTTACAGTAGCCTTTTTGTAGCCTATATTCAGTCACTATCGGTTTAATTTTTGGCAATTCAACCTTTTGATGCACAGTTTCTTCTTCTAAAATAACTTGGCTTCCACACATGCAAATTGTATCAATTGAACATTTTACCACCTCATCTGCTACCATCAATTCCCGCTTGTGCGCTTCATGTCCTGGCTGCCCGCCTGGTTTTTTATCGCTCTTCTTTTTTGTCTTTTTGCGATATACATCTTGCGATGGTGGCAGCGATGAATTTTTTGAATTTAAACCCAGCTTATCCTCTAGCTCAATTATTTTTGTCCTTAACTTATCATTCTCTGCTTTCAGAGTACCAACTTCTGACTCCAATACCACAATCTTTTCTTGTAGCACCTCTATCATCAACCCCTCATCTATCTAGTTTATTGTTTTTTATACTAATTATGCAATTTTTGTAAACTACTTTCTTATACCGTGAATGGACAAAGTTGATAAGCCTAAACGCCATCATGTCTTTAGGAGAGTCTGCTAATGAAGGCTCTTAAGTTGACGCCATTGCGTGAACGGTTACAGGTTCTCCTCTCTGGTTTATTATACTGAAAGTTCCGAACAACTGGTTGAGCTTTTAGGCTCGTATATAAGGGTGGAAAATGCAGTATACACATTATTTATGGAGGGATTATGAATTTATCAAATATTATTACTGGCATTGATATTAGCAAAAATAAACTAGATATCCATATTCATCCACTTGGACATCATAAAGTATTTGAAAATAACGTTCAAGCTATTGATCAAATAATCGACTTTTTGCGTTTACATAACGTAACCAAAGTTCGACTTGAAGCAACTGGTGGGTACGAAAAATTATGTGCTTATACTTTATTAAGCCATGGTTTTGAAGTATATGTCATTCAACCAAGATGGGTGAGAGATTATGCAAAAAGCCTTGGTATTGCTACTAAAACTGATAAAATAGACTGTAGCATCATCTCACGTTATGTTAGTAATACAGACATGCGTGTCACTCCTTTAAAAGTTAGTAGTATTGACTGTTTGAAGCAAAAATTATCTCGCAGGAATCAACTAGTAGAAATAGCAAAAATACAAAAAACCCAAGCTCATCAAGTAACCGATTTATCTATAATCAAACAAATGGAAGAGCTACTTGCAGTTTTACAAAATCAAATTCAAGTCTTAGAAGATGAGGTAATGGAATTAGTCGATAAAAATCAAGAGCTTAAAAAAAAGTACATGTCAATAACTAGTATACCTGGTGTAGGTGCAATAACAGCTATTACTTTTATTTGTTATCTACCCGAGCTTGGAACTCTCCAACATAAAGAAATATCCAGCCTTTCCGGAGTTGCACCTTTTAATCGAGATAGTGGTTTTAGTAAGGGAAAAAGGTGTATTCAGGGTGGTAGATCACAAATTAGAAAGGTTTTACATATGTGCATTCTTAGTGCGCAAAGGTACAATTCTTATATAAAAATCTTCTTTGATAGGCTATACAATCAATATAAAAAACCATATAAAGTTACCTCTACTGCTGCAATGAGAAAATTACTTATCCTTGCTAACTCTTTAGTAAGAGACGGTAGACTGTTTACTGAGGAGTATAGCCCTAAAACTGCTTCTATATAGCAATAGCATAGCTGTGAATAAGTACGCCCACACAAATTTTAAGTACTTATTCACAGCTACATCAATTTTTCTATTGACTTTTAACACAACTGCTACAATGTCCTCTTTGCAACCTGTACTCAGTTACAATTGGCTTAATTTCTGGCAACTCTGCCTTCTGATGAATAATTTCATCTTCTAAAGTAATCTTACCTCCACACATACAAATTGTATCAATTGTGCATCTCACTACCTCGTCTGCAGCCATTAATTCACGCTTATGCACCTTATGTCCTGGCTGACCTCCTGGTTTTTTATCACTTTTCTTTTTTGCTTTCTTACGATATATATCTCGTGATGGTGGCAGCGATGAATTTTGCGAATTTAAGCCCAATTTGTCTTCTAATTCAACTATTTTTGCTTTCAAGCTATCATTTTCTCTGATCAGTGCTTTTATTTCTTCCTTGAGATTAGCGTTTTCTGCTACAACCTTTTCTTGCAGCACTGTTGTCATTTACCCATTCCATATTTAGCTTCCTATCTCTTTACACTTTTATACTTACTTTGTAAACCACCTTATCTCCGTGAACGGTTACCTTATAGCACTGATTTTGATCAAAAATTTTATGTAGTCAGTTTATTTACAATCGATTTTCCAGTGTCAGCCACTTAGATGACATCTTTTTGACTCTTAATATTAATATGTTTATACAATTGTGTACCAGTGTTGAAATGACCCACTCAAAAGGGGATTGTATTTACTCTGAATCAGATGATAAATTAGATGCTTGGTAAGCGTAATTTGGAGCTTCCTGTGTAATGATTATATCATGAGCATGACTTTCTCTTAACCCTGATGAAGTAATAGTGACAAATTTGCAGTTTTTTTTCATCTCTTCTATATTACGGTTGCCAGTGTAACCCATTGCAGCTTGCAACCCACCAATTAACTGACAGATCACTCCTGAAGCTGGACCTTTAAAAGGAACTCTTGCTTCTACTCCTTGTGGGACTAAATCAAGTTTTGAATCTTGAAAATAACGGCTAGCTGACCCTCGTTTCATTGCACTAATAGATCCCATTCCTCGATATTCCTTATATGCTCTACCCTTATACATGATAATCTCACCTGGGCTTTCCTCAGTACCAGCAAAGATTGAACCTATCATCACAGTATCAGCACCAGCTGCAATAGCTTTTGCAACATCTCCCGAATATTTTATTCCACCATCAGCAATTAGTCTGACGTTTTTTGCTCTACACACCTCTGCAACATTCTTGATTGCAGAGAATTGCGGCATACCAACACCTGTAACTATTCTGGTAGTACAAATTGATCCGGGCCCTATTCCAACCTTTACTGCATCAACACCAGCATCAATTAACGCTTCAGCAGCCTCCTTTGTTGTAATATTTCCGCCGATTAATTGCGTATTCGGATACATCTTTTTTATTTCCTTAATGGTGCTGATAACGTTCTCGGAATGACCGTGAGCGGTATCTACAATAACCACATCGACTTCCTCTCCGATCAAAGCTTCACATCTTTCTATACCATCTTTTTTACCAGTACCAATTGCAGCGGCAACTCTGAGTCGACCTTTACTGTCTTTACATGAATTTGGATATCTATTGTATTTTTCGATGTCTTTAACTGTGATTAGACCTATGCAACAAGAATTTTCATCAACAACCAAAAGCTTCTCTATTCTATTTGCATGCAACAATTTCATTGCTGAGGCGCTGTTTACTGCCTGCTCTCGAACTGTTACTAACTTATCTTTTGTCATTACCTCGGAAACTTTTATATTCATGTTCTGGTCTTCAATAAACCTCACATCTCGATTAGTTAAAATTCCCACTAACTTGCGTTGATCAACTACAGGAATGCCGGAATAATTATACTCTCTCATTAATGAAACTGCTTCTGCAACTGTTTTATCTGGGGAAATTGTAATTGGGTTATACACGATCCAGCTTTCATATTTTTTCACCCTTCTTACTTCTAACACTTGTTCATCTATTGATAAATTCTTATGTATGCAACCTATTCCACCATGTTGGGCAATAGCTATTGCAAAGCCTGATTCAGTGACAGTGTCCATTGCAGAGGATATGAGAGGGATATTTAGTTCTATATTATTTGTTAGATAAGTTCTTGTGTCTGCATCGCGAGGCAATACATCAGAATAGGCCGGTAAGAGAAGTACATCGTCAAACGAATAACAAGCTTCCATTTTTTTCATATGCTTTATTTAAAGCTTATACGCCAATTAATGAAATTGCAATAGAGCTTTTGCAAAATTAGCCTGGCTCCAGCTATTTTTAGATCGAAATAGGATAGAAGAGGAATGTAGCTCCTAATATATTTATCGCAAAATTACATTATTTGCTAGCAAACAGAACTGCTCAATAGTTAAGCTTTCTGGACGTTCGTTTCCACTCAGTTTAGCATTCTCAAGAATAGTTGAGACATCACTAGTTATACTTTGCAAGCTATTTCTCAGCATCTTTCTTCTTTGAGCGAACACAGCACGTGTTAGCTTTGTTAAGGTTTCTAAATTTACTGTAAATCTTGGAGTGGGTAAAGGTTTTACTGTAATTACTGAAGAATATACTTTTGGTCTTGGAAAAAATTCCTTAGGTTCAATATCAAATTCCTTTTTTATGTCGCATAGTAACTGGCTTAGCACTGATAGGGAACCATAATCTTTAGAATTAGGTTCTGCTGTAATACGCTCTGCTACCTCCTTTTGGAACATTAACGTCAAATTCGTAAAAAATTTTATATTATTTAACCACTTTAAAAATAACGCTACTGAGATATTGTAAGGCAAGTTAGCAATGACTTTGACTGGACATTCTACCAGCTCTTTTTCTACAACATTAAGTGCATCTGCTTCTATAATTCTATATTTTCCCTGATGCTCATTTAGCAATTGTTCGTGATGTTTCACTAAACTACTATCTTTTTCTATAGAAAGTAGAAACTTTGGATTATACGCCAATATTTCTCTTGTTAACGCACCATACCCAGGACCAATTTCAATAACATTAAAATCTTTCAGGCTACCAGCTAAGGCAACTATTCTTTTTGTTATCTCATTCGATAAAATAAAATTTTGCCCTAGACTCTTTTTTGGCTTCAGTAAAAATTTTTTCATATGATCTTAGTATGCAGTATTTTAAAAATTAGTTGACGAAAATTCATCAATAATTGTATATTGTCAGTGTATTTAATGCCGGCTTAGCTCAATTGGTAGAGCAACTGACTTGTAATCAGTAGGTTGTCAGTTCAAGTCCGACAGCCGGCACTCTCATTCATATAAGAAAAATTGATGTCTTTTTTAATAGTAGCAAATTGGAAAATGAATGGAACACGTTCTTCATTTGTTGACTTTATGAACAAACTCAATAACAAGAGTAACGAGATTACCTCTAAATTAGTAATTTGCCCTCCTTTTACATCATTTCCAAGCAATATAGAGTTGAACAACAATATTAAAATAGGAGGACAGAATTGCCATCATAAAGAGTTCGGTTCTTACACAGGTGAAATTAGTGCAGGAATGTTGAAGGAACTAGGATGTAGTTACGTAATACTTGGACATTCTGAAAGGGCTCATGAAAAAGATAGTGAAATAAAACTTAAATCGAAAACAGCAATAGAATCAGGATTACACCCAATCATCTGTGTAGGTGAAAACTCAGAAGATTATAAAAATAAAAAAACAAAAGAAGTAATAGAATATCAATGCAAAAACCGTTTGCCAACACAAGGTAAATATACCATAGCATACGAACCGATATGGGCAATAGGAACAGGAAATGTGCCAAATAATGACGCAATTGCTGAGGTAATAAAATCCTGTACTGGTAAAAAACACATTATATATGGTGGTTCAGTCAGTTCAGAAAATATAGAAAACTTGCTCAGTATTCCAAATTTATCAGGAGTTTTAATTGGCAGTGCAAGCTTAGATTTTGATCACTTTTATAAAATTATACAACAAGTCGAGAAAAAATTTTCTCTTAATTAATTCTAAAGGATAAATACTCTTATTGTCATGACGTCCAGTACAATGTTGCAAATTAAAAATCTCTCCATCCTGGGCTGGTTCTTCGATTCTAAATGCCACCTCTACCTGGTCATGACTAATCTGAATTCGTTCTACTAATGCTTTAATGATACCACGCTTAGTTTGCCAATCTAGCTGTTCCAAGTTCGATTTTATACTAGTATAAAGACTCTTTATACTGTTGATGATAAGGTTCATTCCCTTCTCTATTGCTTTTTGATCAACTACCTTTTTCTTCTCTTCTTCTATCCCTCTTAAGCGTTCCCTCATTCTTTTCATCGTCTGTTTAAATTCTTCCTCACTTATATATCCTTTATCTCCTACATTTTCTTGACTATAATAGTCTTCCATTAACTTTTCGATGCCTTGTTTTATTTGATTTTCCCTTCTTGCAAACTTCTTATCTGATGATTCATCATTTTTATTTTCTGCAATTCTACGGTGATACTCATTTTTTATTATCTCTGGGTTTTTTAGTAAATTTTTCACCTTTTCCCATATAGCTGTTTCTAACATATCTGTACGGACCAATTTATTAGTACACTTCTCCCTACCATCAGTAATACGTATAGTACTACTACAGCGATAATAGCTAAACTTTTTTCCCTCAACTCCACATTGTGCACCACTATACGCATATCCACAGTTTTGACACACAACTAGACCTTGTAATAGGTATTTCTTTTTTCCTCCCTCTCTCTGCATCCTTGCTCTTTTTCTATTTTCATCCAGTTGCTTTTGTACTTTATTAAATAACCCTTCATCAACTATTTTTGGTACTGGTATATAAATCCAGCTGTCCTCATCTGTGCGACAGATAGAAATCTTTTGTTTATTTCTTTCTCTTTTTTCAACCCTCTTTAATTTACCAAACGCTGCTTGTCCTTTATATGCTGGATTTCTTAACACCTTCCAAATTATTATTGGACACCACACCTTCTTTCCAGTTCTTGTTCTAATTGACTTATCTCTTAGTCTACGTATCACTTCCCTTATACTTATTCTCTCTTGCCCTACCCACATGAATATCTGCTTTACTATTTTTGCTTCCTCTTCATTTATTTCAAACTTTGTCTTTTCTCTATCTACATGCTTTATACGATTATAACCAAAAGGTGCAATGCCAATTACACTTACACAGCCTTTTTTTGCTCTATGGAGTTTTCCCCTACGACTACGTTCCATAATCTTTGTACACTCATATTCTGCCACTAATCCTTGCATTCCCAATAACAATTTAGACTCTGGATTATTTTCAGTCTTATGATTTAAGAATATTACTTCTACTCCTGCTTTTTCAAATTCATCAAGTAATATCATTTGATGTGCAGATTTTCTTGATAGTCGGTCAGGTGAATGAATATAAATTTTATCAATTTGATCTTCTCCTACTTTATCACGTAATGCATCTAAACCTTCACGTTCTAAACTCCACCCACTAAGCCCATCATCCTTAAATTCATACTCATTCAATAACTCATGCTTATCTGCAGCAATTCTATGCTTGAGCTCGGCAATTTGACTCTCTATTGTATTGTTCTGCGCTTGACTCTTCGATGAAACTCTTGCATATAAGGCCACTGTTATCATTTTTCTTTATCTCCTTTTCATTGTTTCTTTTTACCGCATACCTTAGTAACAGCTCATAGGCGTCTGCTAGATGTTGTTCCGCTAATTCATCTGGCTCGTATCGGCAAGTTAATGTTCTTTTTCTCATAGTTTCTCCTGCAAATGTTTTTGTAGTGCAAGGAGCCTTACCACTCCTTTTTTCCATCAATCCATTTACTCTTATGAAAAAGACCAACTTTTATCAGCTACAGCCTTCAAATTTGGTCTAGCCCTTCCTTTACCAACTGCTGTTGCGCTTTCTGATACGACTCTTATTTTTTTAACAAACTTTCCATTTTCTCTGTTTCTTTCTTTAATACCTCGGCTATTTCTTTGCTATTTTTCGCATAATCCATCGCTGTTATTCCAAATTTATCTGCTTGCTCTATTTCAGCCCCTGCTTTTACTAGCTCCTCCACTATTTCTTTTTCTCCTACCATACATGCAAGATGCAGCGGAGTGCATTTATTGCCATACTCTTCAGCATTTACATTCCCTCCTGATTTTATCAATTCTCTAACTGTTTCTAGACGTTTCTCCGTTATCGCTAGATGCAGTGCTGTATGTCCTCTTACATCTGCTGCATTCACATCTACTCCTTTTTCGATTAATAACCTCACTGTTTTTACCTCTACTGCATAATGTAGAGCTGTTCTTCCTTTTTCGTCTCTTTCATAAATATTTTTAAACGAGTTCTCTAATAGTGACTTATCTTTTTTACCCAGCTTTACCATAACTTACCCCACCTTTTCTTTAAACCTAAGCCTTCCTTTTTACCACCTCATCTATCATTGCATTCACTTGGCTGATTATCTTGCTTGCTAAATTTTGACATTCTTTCTTTATTAGCGATTTGTCTCTCTTCCTTATTTCTCCTATCTCTATTATTTTTAGCTCCGGCAAATAACTCCCATTCAACATGTCTGCTATTTCTCCCACTAGCCCCTCTATTCCATAGCACGTCAGTTCTCTACTTTTTGTTATTCCTCCTTTTTCTCTCAAAAATTTACTCGCCTTTTCACTCTCTTTGCTATCACATAGACGATACTTTTCACTTTCCCAGATGTAATACATTGGCGTTGCGCCGTACTTATTCAGTTGATTAACTTCAGCTCCAGCCTTTACCAGCTCTTTTATTATTTCAACTCCTGCTCCTTTGCACGCAGAGTGGAGTGGCGTACATCCAGTGACATATTGAGTGGCATTTACTTCTGCTCCTTCTCTTAGCAGCACTTTTACATTTTCTAAACTTTTTGCGAATACTGCACAGTGCAGAGGTGTATAACCATTTTTATCTCTTGCATTAACCTCTGCCCCTTTTTTTATTAATAACCTCACTGTTGTGTAATCGGAGATTTCTACTGCTTGGTGCAATATCGTCTCTCCTTCTTCATTTCTTTTATTAATATCGTTACTTGATACTTCTTTAAAAAACTTACTCTTGCTAAAACTGTTTGGTAGAAGCTGTAGCTTTACTCCTCTCGTTTGAGTTTTATTACTACAACTCCCCCTAAAGAACCGTGCTTGCAGATTTCCCGCACACGGCTCATCAATATTAGTTTTCACAGTCGTCCCTCTTATGCATATAAAGAAAAATGTATTTTTGGCTTTGGTAATGGATTTACTTCTACGTAGTGTACAAACTGTTCCCAGGTCATACTCTTTTTCTGACTACGCCGATTTATCCATTTAAATGCTAGCTTTCTTACTGATGTATAAAATTGTTTTAAACACCAATAATTTCCGCTAATACCAAAGTAGTTATAGTGTCCTGTTAATTTAGCCTTCAGTACTTGCCACCAATCTTTAAGTCGAATACTTCCGCGGACTTTTTCCAACCACTCTTTGATTTCTTTTAGTTTTCTGGCTAGATTTAACTTTGAGGTTTTATGTCCCATCATTAATCTACCAAGACGACTTTTTGCACCATAGTGCGTAAACCCCAGAAAATTGAAACTTTCCGTCCTTCGTTTCTCTCTTATCGCTTGTTGCCACTCCCTCTTGCCAAACTTTACTACTCTGGTCTTGTTTTCAGATACTTCCAACCCGAATTTATTTAACCTTTGTTTCAGTAATTCCAGAAATTCTTCCGCGTCTACCTTACTTTCGCAACAAACCACAAAATCGTCGCAAAACCTTATTAGTTGTATATATCCTCTGGATCTTGGTTTAAATTTCTTTTCAAGCCATAAATCCAACACATAATGTAAGTATATATTTGCTAATACAGGACTTACTATACCACCTTGGGGTGTACCTTGTTTTGTTGCTTCATAATATCCAGCTTCAACTATCCCTGCCTTAAGAAAACGCTTTATTAACCACAGTAAATTTGGGTCAGTTATTCGTTCCCTTAGACATCTCATTAGCCATTTATGCTGTATATTATCGTAGAACTTCTTGATATCCACTTCTACAATGTAGTTTATTGGTTTGTACCTAACTGCTTTATCTAGTGCATTTACCGTTTGATGACAGTTTCTTCCAGGTCGAAATCCATATGAGCTGTCCAGAAAGTTTGCCTCGTAAATATTTTCTAATATCTTCTTCAGCATAATCTGTACCAACTTATCCTCAGTTGATGGTATTCCGAGTCCGCGTTTCTCTTTACTTCCGGCTTTTGGTATATACACCCTCCTCACCGGTTGTGGTTGATATTGCTTTCCCTTCATACTATCCACTAGTCCTTCCAGTCGCTCTTTTAGATTTTCTCCGTAAGCTTCCACTGTTACCCAGTCTATTCCACAAGCCTTGTTACGCTTTAGCTCTTTATAACACTCTGCAAGGTTTCCTACATTTATTAGATGTATTAGCGATGTGAATTTCAGTCGCTTATCTTGCTTTGCTCTTACTGCTATCTGGTTTAGTTTATCTTGCATGTTATTCCAACCTCCGTTGTATTGGCATAGCAATCCCTATACCAGTTACTATATTGCTGATCGCTTCCCCTTGTACGTGGCTTTCCCACACTCCGAGTACTATCAATCAGTCCGACTTCCTCTGCATCTTCCGCTAGTTCTTGCCTTTGTTGACTTGTTCCAGCGTACCTTTATAGGAATGCATAGGATCTCCCAAGTTCACTTGAAGTCCATTTCAATACATGGCACGGTCTCAGATCCCGATAGAGTGAGTGATAACTCGCCTTTGCATTATCCCTCATGCTGTCTTCCACCGAAATGAAAATGTCGACCTCTATGTCTTCAGGTATTTCGGGACTCAATCCCTTCACTTTCGTTGTACCCTGCATTGTCCATTCCACTAGCTCTATTACACTCGTTACCTCATGCAACATAGTGGTCTGTTCTAAACTGTTGGCTAGACTTTGTTTATGTTGGATTTTCACCAACTGTTCTCCAAGCACTTCTTGGCGCACCATTTCATACCTCACAAAATTAGCTTTTCTAGCGTCAGATAAATTTCTTATATTTACCTGCTGCTATTCAAGTCATGTCTATTTTAGCATAAGAAAGCAAGTCTTTTTCTTTTTATTTCATACACTTTTACCTATTATTAATATAATATATGAGGATCTAAATATAAATGCTTAGCTTATTAGAGATATTACTTGACTACTTTTCCAACTTCTGTGCAAATGTCGATGTTCGTGCCACCTAAGTACTCCTGGGTAAAACACTAAAATGTAATTTTCTAATTCGTGTATTGAGTCTTTTTGCTCTGAATCTGAGTCATTTTTATAGTAAACGTTGTGTTCTGCTAAAACATATTTTCTGACCTTCTGATCTGTATAATTTTCTACTTTGTAACGATGGATAATACTGAATCTTTCTAAAATTGGTTTGTGTTTTAAATTCCAACGTTGCCCTGAAAGTGTATCGCTTCCCAATACAAATTTATTTCCTCTTTCCTCTACACTACCAACTGGAAAACATGCGTTTATTTCTCCTAAATTCCAACTGTTGTAAGTTAAAAATATGATATAAAGGAGATAAGAGGGAAGATAACCCTACTCACTATAGGAATAGAGTTATCACGGGCGTGTGCGACCGACCAACTGTTGGTATTATAACCGTTCGGATCAAGGTACACTAGCCCATCTCTCGATACGTTTGAATAGTTGCATGGGACATATGTATGCACCCGTTTACAATCTTAAATTAATTAAAACTAATCGAGGTTATTATGATTACATCTTATCAAAATTTTATTGGCATTGATATCGGAAAATTTAAAAATGTTGTTGCAGTTCACAAACAGAAGAACGCTGTCGAATTCGACAATGATACTGCTGGCTGGCAACAATTGTTTCAAGATTTTTCAAATATCTTACCTAATTCTTTAGTAACTCTGGAAAACACTGGAAAATATGAGCTTGGCTTAGCACATTTTCTTGTTGATAAAGATATTGCTGTACATCGAGCTAATACTCGCAAAGTAAAAAGCTTTGTTCTATCTCATGGAACTTTAGCAAAGTCTGATCAATCAGATGCAAGAGCCCTTGCTCAGTATGGGTTTGAACGCTATAGTACTCTATCTCTATTTGCACCTATGTCAAAAGAACAAACAACCTTAGTTGCACTTTGTCAACGTCGTGATGACATTACAAAAATGAGAGCTCAAGAGAAATCTAGGCTTGCAGCACCTGAAAACGACCATATAAAAGAAAGCTGTCAGAAAACTATTGAATTCTTTAATAGCCAGATAGATGAGCTCAACAATACCATACAAAAAATTATTGATGAGAATCCAGAGTTACAAAAGCGCCAAAAAATCCTTAAAACAGTTCCAGGAATAGGTGCAAAATTATCTCAAGATTTTCTGTGTCTAATGCCAGAACTTGGTTATGTAAGTAGGGGAGAAATTGCAAGTCTTGCTGGAGTTGCACCTCATCCGAAAGAAAGTGGTAAAACTATTGGTTATCGCAGAATAAGTGGTGGCAGAAGCAACGTTCGTGAAAAGCTTTTTACAGCTGCGATGTCTGCTTCAAGGTCTAAGTCTGCGCTTGGTGCCTTCTATTCAAGGCTTGTTGGTAAAGGTAAAAAGAAGATGGTGGCTATGACAGCTCTAATGCGTAAAATCATAGTAATTGCCAATGCGAGGCTTAAAGAAGCAGTCAATGTGAATTAAAAAAATCTGCATAGAAAATAGGTTAACGAATATGTGCGTCTACACACATTTAAAGCACATATTCGTTAACCATAAGATCTAAGCAGTAACTGTTGTTTGATACAAAATTTTTCTATGATTAAGTTAGGGTTTTTATTGTCAAAAATGCACTTTTTACTCGAATAAAAAACAAAATTACAAACAAAAGTTGTAATGAAACTAAATTCAAAAAATTTTAAAAAACATAGTTGATCTGATAATACTATCTGCGCTTTTGCAAATTTAATCGATGGTAATAAACTCTGTGGTAATGGATATAGTGCTTTTAAGTTGTACCACAAATGATTTCTTTCATAAATACCGTTATAATTCTTTGTGTGAGGCTCTGTTTCTCCAAGGATTGCTACATCTAGGCGATATATATCATTGCTTAAAGCTCGTTCATAATGATCGCGTAGATAGTTTTCTATAATCCTAATAACTGGACCACTAGACCTGAAAAATTTACTCTTCCAAATGATAACACTGGTCCATCTTTTTCTATTTTTACCCCTGAATAATCAGAAAGAAGATCTCCAAATAAACTCTCATCCAATATAAATCTCTGCACATTATAATAATCGTTAAAAATCCTCATCAACCTCGATCTTACAGGCAGTGATAGTTTTGCCAGCTCTACTACTGCATCTACGAAGAAGTCATTTGGTACCTCTTTTATCCCTACTTGCAACTCAAAAAAGTGTTTACCGGGTGGTTCTTCGATGATTGTAATGTCTTCTATATTTGCCCACTTGAGTGCTATTTTAAGTGATTTAGGTGTTCCTCGCAGTCTTTGAAATTTTACTCCTTCTACTACTGCTTTTCTTCTATCTTTTACCCAGCGTAGTATTTCTTCTAAACCATATTCTTCTATTATCCACGGCAATGTTTCTTCTTCCAATCTAAATTTAAATCCTCTAATACAGCTTGGATCAACCTTATAATCTATCGCATCTACTAGCGCTTTTTCCTGTTTTGTTGCATTTGGTGGCAATAACATTAATTCAACTCAATCTTTAAATTTTTCAAATTTGCAGATTCATTTCCCAGAACCACAACATCCTCTCTTGGCTCGATCAATTCCACATTTTCTACACCATCTACAAATAGATTCGCTATTATCCATGATCTTGTTACACTCCACCCTAATCTTTTTACTAATTCAAACTTCTTAATAAACTGCTTCTTGATTTCTTCCTCTGATATTACAGGACTCATGCTCATTCTGCTGTGAATATCTATTTCCGTAATATTGCAACCAATTACTGTTATCGTATCTGTTAAAACCCTTATATCATCTCTAGTAACCTGCTTTTTTACAATTTCTAGTAGTTCTTCTGACACTATGCCAGTTGTGGATAATTGTGTTGATAAGATTGAAATTTGTACTTTCCCTGGTATAGGTGATTCTACTAATGCATCTTTTACTCTACTATCTGCTGACAGTGCCTGATAACGATAATACTCTTTACTTCCTCCTGTACTCCAGCCTTTTATTTTTGCTTTTATTCTTTTTCTAAATCGTTCGTCCTCTTCTTCTTTTTCTCTCTCTACTCCATAAAATTCAGCTAAATTACCAAGATCTTCTCCCGTTGCAAATTTTAGTAAATTACTTTTTACAGCTTCATTTATTCTTTCTCTAAGCAAAAGTTCTCGCCATGCTGCTACTTCTAATACCTTCATTGCTGGATCACTTTCTACCAATCCTGTAAAACTTGCATCTCGCTTTACTAACTCTTCCTTCATTCTCGAAAATATTTCCTCATATCTTAGTTTTTCAATAATATTAGATGTTTGCATTTCTAAACAACTACTCCACTAATATTTATGAACTTGCCTTCTGAAAGATAGACACCTTCTAAATTCAATGTTACTCTCCCTTCTTTTACTCCTTCAACTTTTACTTTTTCTAACTTAAATCTCTTTTCCCATTTTTCCAAAGCTTCTGCAGTTGCTGCGTAAATTTCTAGTGTTAAATCACGATTAACTGGCTTATCCACTAATTCAAATAATCTTGAGCCATAATCTCTCCTCATTATTCTACTGTTAATAGGAGTGGTCAGTATATCAATTATCGACTGCTTTAAGTGCTCTATTCCTTCTAACGTTTTTCCTGTTTTAGCATCCATACCCTTCATTTCTATTTTGCAAAAACGCTTTCACTGCCTTTTATTACTTTAAACCCACATGAAACTATATCTCCTACTCTTCCTACACTAAGACCATTTGCAAACACTGTTTTTGATCCTTCAGTTAATGCTCTTCCTTCACTAAAACTGTCTCCTTGTCTACATATTGACTTACCGTTTACAAAAACATTATTACTTCCGCTAATGCAGAAATGTGGTATAGCTTCTCCACAGTAGTCTCCTAACCTCACTATTCCTTTGTTCAATTTAAGTCGATCCTTTCTGCTTTCAGTTTTATTCCACTTTTTGTCATTTCTATCTCTGATTTTCCTACTTTGAAATTTAATTTATCCACTACAGAAATTTCAAGATTCTTGCTCTCTTTGTCATACAATAACTTTGTTCCATCTTGAAATACTAAACTGTTAATCATTTCACTATTCTCTGGAGCAGAATAATTTTGCTGATATATTCCAGCTAGTACTACTCCTAATGATAACTCTCCCAATGGTGACAATATTACTACCTGTTCATTTATGCTTGGTGGTAGCCAGCTTCTTTCCTCTCCTGCTCTAGAAGTTATCCATGGAAGAAAATCTGTTAAAAGTTCTCCTATCTTCACTCTTACTTTTGCTTTCTCATAATCTACTTCTTTTACAACTCCTATTCGTACAATGTTTGCTAACTTTCTTTGCAGCTCTGAAATAGCAAAATTACTCTCTAACATTTTCTTCTATTATAATCGTATGTGGCTTAATCTTATTTTCTGTCCATATCGATTTACCTAAATGAAGCTGATGACTCCAATCAACCATCCACACCAAATATGCATCTAATTCGGGTCTAAATCCGTCAATTTCCGCAGAGATAAATTCTCCTGGTGAAACATTTTCCACATTCCAAGTATTTTTATTTACTACTCTCGCAACCTCAGCAGCTAATGTTCTAACAACTACCGAGGAATCCTCTACTGTTCCATCAACTACAATCCTCGCCTCAAACCTGGCTTTCAATGCTAATTCATCAGTACCTGCATCTTTACCTGGTTCTAAACTTGTTAGTTCTACAAACACCGCTGGCGCTACTAATTCTTTCCTTATTGCTGGATAAATTTCACATGTCTGTATAGCCAGTATTTCTTCCTTCAGTGTGCTGCAAATTGCTTTATGTAAATCTTTCCAGAACTTTGTCATGCATATAATTTAACTCATGTAATGTATAAAATATTTTTCAAATACCTTTTCAACTTCATAATTAACAAGATTCCCTATTATCCTTGAAGCCTCAGGTTCGAGTGGCAACTTAACTTCCTTTATTGGCAATGCTGCCCTTCCTTCACGTTTAAACATACCGCTATTTCCTTTTGGCATAACTGCTGCAAATCCTCCTATAAACTCATGCTTTCCTACTTTCGCACCTCTTCTTGTTTTTTGTATTTTGCCAATTGTCGATGCTCTAATGTCGTAGAGATTTGCTCTAATTAACACTTCTAATCTGCTTGTTTTTGCTTTAAAAATTCTTAATCTCTTTCTTATCAAACTTAATTTTATTCTCTTTTCCTCACTAATTTCCTTAGCTGCTTTTGATTTTAGCCATATTGCTGTTTTGTTTAATGCACTCACCGTCACTTTTTCCACTTTTTTCCTTTCAGCATCTATACTTTGTATAATACTACCGGTGTTAATACGCATTTATACTCCTGACGCTCGAATTTTCCATACCATTCCTGAATTATCTTGCAGCGGTGGAGAATATACTTTATATTTACGGTCACCTATAACAAAAATATCTCCTACAATTGGCTGCAGTACATCAAACGCACTTATTTCCAACACTAAAGTTTCTCCTACAAATTGCCCTTCACCAATCTCGTATAATTTATCTGGCTCTTGCTTTAACACCTGTACCATATATGACTTATCCTTTGATTTATATAAAGCCACTTCTCCTAAATGGGCAAAACAATCTTCTAATAATCGCTTAATATTCTCTTGCATATTTCTTTTTGATATACTAACCTTTACATGCTAAGAAAGCGCATACCGGTAGAGTCGTTCTGTGCCTCACCACTTTGTAGTTACTCTACCAGTATTGTTATGCTGCAACGATCTTGACCAAAACGGCCGGGCGGTGGCACATTGGTAGAGGATTTGACTGCGTATGTAAATCGGTCCCTCTATCAAATCTTCTTGGCTCTTGTTTTGCATAGAGTGGCTGTCCGAGAGTATTCACCGTCTCATTAAAGTCTGCTGGTGCAAAATATGTTGTAAACGTGCTTGCTGTTCCTAGTGGAAAACAGTGCCCTGTATCTTTCTCAATAAATCTTCTAACCGTTCCTTCAGGGTCAGTTGCTTGCCCTCTATATTCCTCAAACGTTATGCCACAAAATGTAAACCCTGACCTCATATCATTTCGAAGTGCTGCTCCTTCTTGCCATCTTTCATATGCTTCTTTTACTTTTGCATGAGAAGTTAGTGCATCAAAAAACTCAGGGCTTACCAAGGCATGAATTCCAGTCATATATTCACCACTTAGGTTATCTTCTATATGCCGCAATACTTCCAGACACTTACGTTTTACATCTGTTGTTGCTGTTCCCAGTGCAAAATTTACTACTTTTGGTGTTATTTCAAATTCGTTGTACAGATTTAATAATTCTGACCCATCAGCATCTAAAATTATTCCCTTCAGCGCTCCCATTCGCAAATGCTCTAATGTTATTGCATGTTTGTTTCTCATTAGCTGTAAATGGTCAGTTATTACGTCTGCTAGCGCTTTAAGTTCACTTTCTGATCCAAATGCCCTTATTCCCTGTACTTCCTCTGGTAACACTACATCATCATGCGGAATATGTGGAATCGTAAATGTTCTTACCTTTCTTTTTCCTCTTTTTCCTACTGTTGCTGGCGCCCCTGGTACTTGCGTTGGTAATAAACTTAATACTCCGTTGTGTTCTTCTATGGTAATATGTCTAAATCTTACTGACCTACTTGGAAACAAATTTAGATTTTCAACTCGTCCATAATTTATCGGCAATATATTTATCGCATTTGTTAGTGCCGTCATGCTAAATGCTGTATTTGTAAATGGATTTTGCATTTTTTCTCTCCTTTTTTTCCTATTAATTTTAGTTAAATTCCCTTGCGGACAATGATCCCTCGTGCTTCAAGTTGCTTTATTGCTGCAACTTTCTGCTCTTCAGTGATATTTGCTGGCCACACAACCGCATGATCTGCTAGTATTGCACAACGAGTAATAATTACTGCTTTAGCATTTTCTGTCGCATTTACATCACTTACTACTGCACCTATCGCTGTTTGTGTACCATCTGTGGCAGTTGGATTTATTATCTTAACCATGCTATCTTTATCGAGAGCCACTACTGTACCAAGCTTTAGGTTCTGCCCTTTTGCTACTGTTATCTGATCTCTTGAATATAGACTTGATGCCTCATACTTTAATAAGTCACCCAGATTATTTTGTTCGCTTATACAACTCATAAATTTCTCTCCTTAACTGCTTACCGCCGCTTTTATCAATGCTATATACGGCGGTTATAAAAATACTTTAACTCCTACGACTTTTCGCTACCTGCATCATCAATTCTTCTCCTGAATTCTGTGGTATTGCACTCAGTATCTCTGTCTTCTTTGTTCTCTCTGCAAGTAATTCCATTAAAACTTCCCTAGCTTGCTCAACACTTACACTTTGCTCAATAAATTCTCCTATCTTTTCTGGCATCTTCGATAAATTACATAAACGTATTAATTCAAGAACTTCAGTACGATACTTGGTTAAATTATCAGTTTCTAGGTCATTTGTAGTTTGTTCATTCATAGTAATACTCCTGTTTTTATTAATAGATGAAAGAATTGTCATTCCGTCTGCAAGGCCTATTTCTACTGCTTTCTCCCCAAAATATAGCCCTGCCTCTGTTGATCGAATCTTTTCAATTGAAAGACCTCTGTTCCTTGCTATTAGCTGCAAAAACATTTCATATAGTCGGTCTACTTCTTTTTGTAAGCTTCCCAGACTTTCAGACGTCATTGGCTCATGTGGGTTTAAATCATTCTTTCGACTACCAGCAAAGATTGTGGTGTACTTAACACCTTGCTTTTCATCAAATCTACTTTGATCTATATGACTTGCTATTACTCCAATACTGCCAACACCAGAAGTTCTGCTCACAAATACCTTCTCAGCGCTTGAAGCTATAGCATATGCAGCAGAGTATGCATCATCATTTGCTATCGCTATTATCCTCTTTTTTGCTCTTGATTCATAAATAAAGTCAGCTAGGTCAAATATACCGTTTACCTCTCCTCCGGGGCTATCTATTTCCAGCATAATTGTCTCTATGCTACTATCTGCTAATGCTTGTTTGATTTGTTCTTCTATTTGCTCATATGATGTCATCCCGAGCATTTCATCAAACGCACCTGGTTTTTTAGTCAAGATTCCATGTATTGCTATAATTGCAGTTCTTTCTACGTTACTTTTGATGGAGTGCTTTATGTTTTTAAACGTGGGATGTTTTTGATTGTTTAATGACAATAGCTCAAAACTCCTTGGTTCAAGCATTAATGGTTTTCCTAAGAGCATCATAATCCTTTACAATCAGAGTCAAACATTAAGTTGAGACTATTTGCACGTTTTTGATCTTCTGCTATTTCTTGATCTATTTCTTCAACATCGTAACCCATTTCTGATACTACTTCCGATCGACTCTTAAATCCATTCCTTACTGCCATTTGCTGCGATTGCTGGTCTTTCAGTGGATCCACCCAATCAAATCCCTGTGGTATCCATTTTACTTCTTCTTTCGCTGCTTTTACTACTTTTTCATCTATACTCAGTTCTCCACAAAACACTGCTAATTCTAGCCATCTATTCCAAATAGGTCTACAAAACTGGAACACTATCACGTTATGCTGTAACATTGCGCACCTTCTGCGAAACTCTATCAACCCTGCCCGAATGGATGAATAATTAACACCTGTTAAATCTCCTGTTAGCTGCTCATATGTTATTCCTGTACCTATTGCTATTGCCCTCAGTTGCTGTCTCATAAACGCTTCATAACTTCCTCCAACATCTGATGGCTCTGAAAATTTTATGTCCTCTCCTGGGTCTAAAAGCTGCATTGTTCCAGGTTCCAGGCCAGATAGTGCTACTCCTTGCTCACTTGCTTCACCTTCTCCCATGATATTTGCTTCTGGATCAAGTCTCGTAATAAATCCAGCAAACATTGCTGCAGTTTTCTTTCTCACCAGCTCTGCATCATCATATTGATCAAGCTCATAAAGCTTCAGCAGTATATTAGAAAGCCAAGGCTCCCCTCTGATTTGCCCAGGTCTTAATGGTCTATAAATATGTAAAACATCATTTGCTGGCACTCTCACTGATTCTCCAAACGAGCCTTCACCAGGGTGTTCTTTAAATAGGTAATATGCTTCTCTTTGCCCAAGCTTGTTAAACTCAATCCCGTTTCTTATTACATTACCATTTCCTAAAGTTTGATTTGTTTTATTATCTAAATGTTCAGACTCAAGTACTTGCAGTTGTAATGGCACAGAAAATCTATCTTCCAGCTTTCTCGTTCTTAAACGTACAAAACATTCTCCTCCCTCTATCATACTTCTGCATACTAGAGCTTGTAATCCATAAAAATCACTTATTCCACAGCTATCTGCTTCATCTGTCCATTTTAGCCATAATTCTTGCACTTTCTTTCGAAATTCTCCATCTCTTGCTTTTGATTGTGGTTTTATTCCTGTTCCAATAGAGTTACTTACTATCGTATCAATTATATTTGCAGCGTAAGGATTTTTTCTCACCATATCACGTGATCTACTACGTAAAGTTTCAAGGCTTTGAGACAGCAAATTGTTTATACTTCCTAACTCTGGTTGAAAGTGAAAAAATCTTCTTCCTGAGCCTGCTGCATCCCAGGCTGAACTTTTGATTTTTGGCTTGTTGAATAATTGTTTGAAGGTTTTTAGTAGCATTTATAAAATTCCTTTACTCGTTGAAAAAATAATTTTCCTCTTTGGCTCCACTCCAGCAATCTTTAGCTCAGCTTTAATTCGTTGTCTTAAGTTTAGTAAATCATTTATATCTACTTCTGCATATCTTACCACATGATCACCATATGCAATTGATACTACTCGCTCTCCGTTTGTAACCGTTCACGGAATATTCCCAATTAGGCAGGAATAGCGACTAAATTCTGTAGTTTCTGGACAGGATTCTGATCATTCAAACGTGCAGTCAAAAATATCGAAAGCATTCTTTCAATGAACTTTTCTCCACGTTCTGACCAAGTGAAAAAACTATTTTTACGATAAATGACGTACCGTCTAGCCTGACGTTCTGCAAGGTTATTGGTTGTCTCGATCAGATCAGGATTGCGCACGAATCTCCACATCATATCTTCAGAACGTAGTATATTGGCAGCCATTCTCAAGGCCTGAGTTCCTTTTGCAACCCTTGTTATCTCTCGCAAAAAATGTTTCACCCTTTTTCGAATCTTCCTCATTAACCGGAAAAATCTTAAATTGTCTATCAGGTTTTGTTTACGTGCTCTATCTACCACAAATACCCTGTTGCTCAGCGATTTTAATGCTGCGCCAATTCTGCTCACTTCAACATTTTTACTGTAAAAAAACCTTTCAAAGTCCCTTGCTAAATGGGCCCAGCATATCTGTCTGTTTTCACGATTAAAGTAATTATACGCAGCATACCTATCGCTTATAACTATTCCATCATACTCTGGCAATAGCCCTTTTAATATCTTCTTTCCGCGAGATCCAACTAACTTCATAAGTGTTGCTGTTTTATTCGTTACTACCCAACTCCAACCTTTCTTTCCCTGGTTCCTATGGCTTGTTTCATCTATATGTAAATACTTGCTTTTCCGTAGCTCTTCTCTTATTTTTTCGTATTCAGATATACATTTTTCTGATACTCTACCCTCGGTCTTTGATACCAAACCTAGGCTTATATTCAGATTAAATATGCTGCTCAAAATTTGCTGTACTTCCCTTTTTGAATTGATAAAAAATCCACTAAAACTGCTAATTACTGCTTTTGCATTAGCTCCTAAAAGATCCCTTGTCACACCTTCAGGCAGACTAGCTGAGATCCTTTTCTTACACGCCTTACAGTAGCCTTTTTGTAGCCTATATTCAGTCACTATCGGTTTAATTTTTGGCAATTCAACCTTTTGATGCACAGTTTCTTCTTCTAAAATAACTTGGCTTCCACACATGCAAATTGTATCAATTGAACATTTTACCACCTCATCTGCTACCATCAATTCCCGCTTGTGCGCTTCATGTCCTGGCTGCCCGCCTGGTTTTTTATCGCTCTTCTTTTTTGTCTTTTTGCGATATACATCTTGCGATGGTGGCAGCGATGAATTTTTTGAATTTAAACCCAGCTTATCCTCTAGCTCAATTATTTTTGTCCTTAACTTATCATTCTCTGCTTTCAGAGTACCAACTTCTGACTCCAATACCACAATCTTTTCTTGTAGCACCTCTATCATCAACCCCTCATCTATCTAGTTTATTGTTTTTTATACTAATTATGCAATTTTTGTAAACTACTTTCTTATACCGTGAATGGACAAAGTTGATAAGCCTAAACGCCATCATGTCTTTAGGAGAGTCTGCTAATGAAGGCTCTTAAGTTGACGCCATTGCGTGAACGGTTACCTCCGTTTTGCAGCTTCTTTATCGCTTCTTCGACTTGAATTAAATAATCTTCGTTATACATTTATTACTTGCTTCTAAGAAACTTCCCCTATCAGCTCATCTTTTTTTATCAGGATATAACCAAATTCATTGGCTTTTTTACCCAGATTCTTTACTACTCTTTCCTTATATAACTTTTCATAATAATCCATTCCTTTTTCTACATATTCTTGTCCACATTTCAGCATTTGATAAAAAATACATGCTAATTTTCTTGCTGTAGCAGTTATTGCTTTTGGTGCTCCCAATCGATTTTTCAATCTTCTACAGTACGCACCTAATGCACTTTTACTGTGCAACATAGAATAACCAGCAAGTCGAAAAGCATTTGCAGCACGGTTAATTACTTTACGAGTTCCACTTCTAATCACTCTTTCTCCTGTAATCCTATTAAATGGACATAATCCCAACCAAGAAGTAAAATGTTTTTCTGATGGCCATTTATTAGCATTAAGACCAACTTCTGAGAGGATGGTCTGTATATTTGATGTATTAAGCCCTGGAACTTTGGTGAAATCCATGCCAGTTATTCGATACAATTCTTCGTGTGCAGCAAAGTTTGGTTTGTTTCCTGCAGACCTCTTTACTTTACTGCATTGCTTATTTTCATTTGATCTTGTTTCAAGTGTTTTATAATAGTTTTCCATACTTTTATCACATTCTTTTATTTGCTCTTGAAAAAAAGTATATGCTTCGTATTCTTGCTTTAATGTAAACAAATGCTCTTCTCTATAGTCACCTGTTAGTGCTTTTGCTATGGTTGATCTGTCATTTTTTATTCGTCTATCACTCAATTCAGCCAATCTATTAGAGTTTCTTTCACCCGCAATTATTGCTTTAATGATTCGCATACCAGTTACACCTGTAATATCACTAATAACCTTGTGTAATTGAATGTTCATTTGAATTAATGCTTTTTGCATACGTTGAGTGTGTACAGCTGCACTTTTTATCAGGTTGTCATGTTGTCTATTATAACCACGTAGTACACAAATTTGGTTATCAGGCCTAAATGATCCTTGAAGTAACCCATAGCTATGTAATTGCTGTAACCACTGGCAATCTTGAACGTCTGATTTTCTTCCAGGTACATTTTTTACATGTCGTGCATTTACCAGTTTAACTTCGAATCCATATGATTCAAGTATTTGAAACAAAGGAATCCAATATACTCCTGTTGATTCCATGGCTATCGTTCTAACTTCACACTTTTTCAACCACTTTGCTAGGTTATGAAGATCTACTGTAAAGCACCCAAATTTTTGAACGCGTTGTTTATCTCTCCCTTCTGGTACGCATGCATAATGTACAGATGAACCAATATCAATCCCTGCTGCATTAGGATTCACTACTTCTAATTTACTTTTTGCTTTTGCCATATAAAATCCCTTATATATACCTTATAATGAAGAAGTGCTTTAGCTTGGGGCGGTTATATTACACAATCTTCTAAACGAGGTAGCTAAGAAGCTCCATCAATGGTTTGACCGTCCCTTCCAAAATCATACTGATCCACGGGCATTTATTGCACCATTGCGAACTCGATTATAACTGCAGAAGCACTTCTTCATAAAATTATATCCAAAAATTACTGCAATGTGCATTAGGACGTTTCTTTCTGGTTTAACAGATTTTGTCTGTTCCGGTGCTGATCCATTTGCTTTTGACTATTTTCTTTGATTTTTTACTTTCCGGTTTTTCACTTAAACTATTCCATTTACTCTCTGGCCATCTGTCTATTCCCAGTGCTATCGATGCTGCTCTTGCATAAATTCGGCAATCTAGTACTTCATTTCTTTCTCTTACCTTTTGCCACTCTTGTTTGGTATATCCTTTTACTACTTTGCTGACTAATTGCTCTGCCGTTAGTTGCTTAAAATACTCAGGTGCATACTCGGGAAAATGACAATACCCTGGCGGTGTTTCTTCACCTTCTTTTAAAATATTAAGTAATTGAAAAAGCTCTGACTTTAATATCGATACTCCGACTGGCCAGAGCTTTATTCCTCTTTTCAGCTTTTGCCCTCCAACTGTTATATCTACTCTACTTGGGCTACTAAGTGGCACTAGGGCTTTATTTACACCTTTCACTGCCATTACTCTTCCAGATCCTTGATGACTTCTCACCCAGTTGTAAACTTCCTGCGTTGCATACCCTGCATCAACCGCCATCATACTTATCATATATTCAAGCCCATTTTCACCAATAAAATGATGATTGAGGAGCTCCGAAAGCTTTTTCCATACTTCTCTACTTCCTGTATCTCCTTCAAATACTCGGTAGTCTATTGACCAACTTTCACGACTTTTTCCCCATGCTACAACTTCCACCTCTAGACGATCTTTTTGGACATCTACTCCTGCAGTAAGTACCACTTCTCTCCTTGGTACTGTGCCAATCTGAAAAAATTCTCTCCTGTTAAATAATTGCTTCCAATCAGGTACTTCTCCTTTATCTACCCAGGTTTCTCCAAGCGTTGTGTTGATCCAAACTTTCAGTAATTGTTCACTTTCCTTTGCATGCAGAAAATCCTCTACTGCTTGTTGCCAACTATACCACCCAACTGGGCTATAAAGACTTGAAAGGTGAAATCCTATTACTTTGCTATTGTGTACTTGATTTGTAGCTCTCCATTCTCCACGTTCAAGCATCTCTGTCTTTTGATGATTTTCTATCTTTTCACCACATTCTATACATATATAGTGTGCTGTACTTGGATTTTTATCTTCCCATTTTATTTGTGACCATTTTAGAACTTGATAGTAATTACAATACGGACAAGGAACAAAAAAATATCTCTTATCTGTTGCTTCAAATTCTTTCTCAATTCTGCTTATTCCATGAATCGTTGGTGTCGATACTAAAAAAATCTTTCGCCTTGCAAATGTATTAGTTCGAGCAATACTGAGCAGTACTGGATCTCCTTCTCCTCCTGAATCTCCTGGGTAGGCATCTATTTCATCAAGAAAGAGATATTTTACTGGCATAGATCTCAGTCCTACACTACTATTCGCTCCAGTTATTACTACTATTCCACCTGGAAACTCCTTACTTTGTACAGTATTCCCTGAATCTCTTGACCTTGGGTCTTTTACTTTACTTTTTAAACATGGTGTACTCTCTATTAACGGTGCAAATCTTCCCTTCGACCAACGTTTTCCCATTTCAACTGTTGGCTGTACTACCAGCATTGGACCTGGTGTTTGATCGATGATATAGCCAATCCAATTGTTGCCAGCTTCTGTTCCCCCAATCTGCGCTCCTTTCATGAATACTACTTTTTCTGCAGGTGAAGATGGTGATAGTGAATCCATTATTTCTTTTAAATAAGGAGTTCTTTCTGTTCTCCATTTACCTGGCTCTGATGCTGCAGTTGGCGCTAAAACTCGATACTCATTCGCCCACTCTGATACTTTAAGCTGGGGATCTGGCCTTAAACCTTCAGAAAAAGATGTAGCGTATATCATTGTCTGCATCTACTCATAACTGGTTCTATCTCGACATCATTAACAATAGAACTACACTCATCCAATTCCATAAACATCTTTTTCTGAAATTCCTTTTCTATATATCTTTTGCTCATCTCACTTATCATTATTGCTATAACAAGCGCAAATACCCCTGTTATTGTTGCAAAAATGATTGCACTGCTTATTGTTGTTGTTATCAACTCTATATATACTGCTACTGCTATTGCGCTGACTGTAGTATAGATGCAGATAATATTATTATGTTTTTTCGTCCTTTTATCTGCTATTTCTCTCTGTGCTATATATTTATTATGAAGGGTTGGAAAATTAACAACGGTATCTCTGCAGAGCAAAGACCCATTTTTTTCAGTAAACAAAACTTTAAGTAACTCTAAATTGTTTGATTTAATTGCTAAATGTAAAACAGGTGTATAATTTGCTCCTTTTTTCAGCAATAACTTTACTACATGTAAATGCCCTTTTTCCGCAGCAAGGTAAACCGGTGATAAACCTTTATTATTTACAATATCAATATCGATTTCTTCTCTTAAAATTGCATCTACAATCTCAATTTCTCCTCTTTGTGCAGCTAAATGGAGTAGACTATTCTTTTCAGAACCGTATTTATTACTCATCAAAGCCTTCTTTATCTCAGGTTTAGCGTAATCAAATGGTGTTTTACCGCTATCGTCTTTTACCAGAGGGTCTATATCTTCTCGCGTTAGTAAAACTTCTATTGTTTTTAGTCTTTCAGCATAATGTAGTGGTGTTTTATTTTCGTAGTCTTGCAAATTTACTTGAGCATTAGGCTCCTTTATTAAGGATTTGAGGATATCAAGACATAAGTCTCTTTCATCGTAATTAGCATTACTTACAGCTATATGCACAGGTGACAATTTCATTGAGTTTTGTCCCATGCGTGCACTATTCACATCTGCTCCAAGCTTCAGCAGTAACTTTACTATCTCCAACTTTTTATTATTAACTGCATAGTGCATTGGTGTCTGATTTCGTGCATCAAAGACATCTATTTCAGCTTTTCCTTCTCTTATCAAAATCTTTACAACTTCTGCATGTCCTATGCCTGCTGCTAGATGTAATGGAGTATGGTGCAAAGCATTTCGTACATTAACGTCAATACCTTTTCTGATCAAATATCTCACTGCATTAATTTCACCTATCATTGCAGCTAAATGAAGTAAGCTATCTTGTTCTGACCCGTACTTGTTATTAATTAGTGCTTGTAATATTTCTGCTTTTTTCCCTTCTTTGGCGTAATCAAGAGATGTTTTACCTTCATTATCTTCCACAAAAGGATTAATGTTCTTCTTCGTGAGTAACAAATCTACCATGCTTAATTCATCAAACTCTATAGCGCAATGCAGTGGAGTTTTTCCGTTTAACCCTCTGACATTAACATCTAATCCAGGTTGATTGATTAAACACTTTATTAACTCTAAACTTAAGTTATCAGCCATTTTGTATTCAAAATCTTTTTATATTTTAAATTTAGCGTTAGATAATTCTTCAAGTGAGTTTGTAATCTCTTCAGTTAGCGTCTCGTGAATTTTTTCAGTGTCACTCAGTGATGCAAGCAGTGCTGAAACTCTATTTGGAACATTAAGCAAATTATTACGTACAACTCTTGCTACGTTAAATGCCTCACTTTTTACTTCCTCTACTGCTACAAGTTCTCCTATTTCAGCTTTTGCCTTTGCTTCTAGCAACCTTCCTCGCTCCATTTCATTTTTTATTCGCGTTTTTAGCAACATTGTAGAAAGGTTATTTGTATTTTCGTTTTCTGGATTTTTCCTCCTAAGTGGCTGACTTGGATCTCTTATTGCTGCCACCGCTTCATTTGCTTGTTCTCTATTGATCAAACCATCCTCCAACTCAACTATTCCTTTTTTTACTAAATAACAGACATATTGCTTTGATACTCCTATCTCTCTTGCCCATTCTGTTTGTGTGATTTTCACTTTTTTTTCTCCTCTCTCTTGTTTCTACGAATTTTCTTCTTGAATCTCTGAAAAGGTTTTGCCAGTATCAGCAATTTCCTACCTGTTTATACTTGCCGGCGTCTTAGAGATATTTTACTAATATAGAGCGAAGTACTCCGGTTTATAGCTGCTTTCTTTTTACATAGTGAAATTTGGCCATTTTCAACTAATACTATAAATTGCATCTTTGTAGTTATGAGATTCAACCACTACTTGCTCTAGCGTTAAACTGCTGCATTTGGCATCTTTACTATGGTTTTCTTCAAGCACTTTTGTCCTTGCTTCCTTTATTTCCTCAATGAACTTTCCATTAACTTTTTCTGGTTCAATTCTTTCCTCACAATATACAAGATTTGTGCAATTTGTTTTTCTGTAGTAATGTACTCCAAGGAATATCACTGATAGTGCAAGTATACTCGAGCCTACAAGTACTGATAGCCCTACGTTATTAATCAAAGCGTTCTGGTAAAACTTCTGTACACTATTAATACCTCCTTCCACGTACAGTAATAAAGGCAATACTATATTTGCAGCAACCAAACTGCTTAATAATGCTGTAAATAATGGCCTATCTTTGATTACTGATTCTACTTTATTTCTTCTACTAATGACTTTGTCGTCAATATTAATGAAGTTGTTCTTACCCTTCCAAGCGTTAAGTGTAAAATGTGAATGAGTACCATTGCTGTATTCCAGTTTGACTGATTTTATTACTTTATCTTTTGGTTGATACTTTAGCACCTGATTCAAAGTTTCATTCGCATTCTTTCCCCCTATTTGACACTCCTCAGTATCTCTAAATTGCTTTATTCCACAAAATATTGTGCTAATTGCAAGCAATGAAGTAATTGCTATCATTGGCATAGTAATATAGAGAGGGCTGTTTGCAAAAAATGCAATAAATTGTCCTTTATCCTGTAGATATACCAAAGCTGCAGAAGCGCTAAGTGCAACAGCAGCTATACCGAAAATTACAAATTCCTTCTGCTGCATTGCATATTTTACTCTTGGCAAAATTCTATTTGTTTTCTTTTCTTTTTTAATTAACGGGGTTTCTTCATTATCACTTTTTTCTGATGGGCTAGTTGAAAGTGTAACTGGACTATCATGATTTAATGACATATCCCCCCATCCTTGCCTGCCACAAAACTCACTCATTTCTGTTACTTGAGAATTTGATCTTGTCATCTCTGCACTTCTATTGTCTATTCCACTATCACTTCCTTCCAAACTCTTTTTTAAAAATTTTGTATTCAGATCTACAGGTTCATCAATTATATCTTCTGATCCTTTCTTAATTGATGTTTCTTCAGAATTTGACTTTTCCATCTCCGGACTTTGATCGTTTATTTCACCATCTAAACCTCTTTTCGAGAATTTTTTATTTTTGTCTATAGTTGCATACATAGGTTCTCCTATAGCTTCTTGCTCATCACATTTTTCTCCATTTAATTGGAAAGAAGAATGTGGTAGCTTTGGTGGTGCAATATCCTGAATAATACTCAACCGATGATTTTCTGCTGTTCTAGGTGAAGGTGGAGCTACATTTCTAATATTGTCCTTCTCCAACATTCCATTCCTAGGTAACGGCTTTGGTTTATCTCCTAATTCTTTATCCTCTTCCTCTTTTTGCATTTCTTTTGTATTGTCTATTTTGGGGTTGGAAGATGTGTTGGATGCTGCCTCAAGCTGATCAAGAGAATACGGACGGTTATATTCTATTCCATTTGCCTCACAAACTGCATTAAATTCGTCCTCTATGTCTTTACCATCATCAAATACTAAAGAAGAACAACTCACTGAAAAATCAGCACCTGCTTCGTCTATTTTTGCTGTAATACTGCTATCGCTACTATTGCTAATCACATTTAAAGAAGCTAGTTTGCATTCAGTGTTCAGGTCAGGTTCTTGCTTCGTACCTTTTTCAAACAATTCAATTCTCTCCTTAACAGATAGTGTAGAATTTGAAACATTATTTTCTACTTCTTCAGAAAACGATGCTTCATTATTTGTTTGCGACGTTACTACTCCAGCTGACGTCTTTTCTTGATTCATTGAGTACACCACATTTAATCCAAAGTTATTTGTTACGCTAAACTCATTAAAATACGGTATATACCAGTAAATTAATATTACAACTACCAAGGCTTACTAAATTTCTGTTTGCGTTATCTTTTCCACTTTTTTCTTACTGTTTTTCTTCTTGAATCTCTGAAAAAGTTTTACCAGCACCAGAAAGAATTGCTTCCCTACCTGTGTACACTTGCCAACGTTTTATGGTTACATCTACAAATTTTGAATCTAGCTCTATTGTCCTACAAATTCTTCCTGTTCTCTCACATGCAATCAGTGTACTTCCAGAACCGCTAAATGGATCAAGTACTATGTCTCCTGATCTGCTGCTGTTTACTATTGCTCTCTCCATTAGCTCTACTGGCTTCATTGTTGGATGTAGTGTATTGTGCGTTGGCTTATCATAAAACCACAGATCACTTTGATTTCTACCGCCATGCCACTCACGTTTATTGCCGCTTTTCCATCCATAAAGCATTGCTTCGTATTGTCTTTGATAATCTGATCTTCCTAGCGTAAAGTGATTCTTCGCCCAAATGATAAAAGTTGACCATTTTCCTCCCGCTTCCTCAAATGCTTTTTGCAACGTTGAAAACTCTGATGATGATGCACAGATGTAAATTGCACCTTTAGTATATGCTAAAATATGAGTACAAATATCATAGAGAAAAAGCTCATACTTTTCACCTTGATTATCGTTTAGTATCTTTTTATCCTCTCTTTCTTGACTGCTACCATAATCAACATTATATGGAGGATCACAAACAGTAATGTCTGCCATTTTATCATCTAACAGCGCTTTATATGATTCAACTACAGAGCTATCACCACAATAGATTCGATGATCACCTAAAATCCATAGATCACCTGGTTTTGTTATTTCTACCTTTTTGTCATCACCAACCAAGTCAGAAAAATCTTCTTTTTCACTATCTAAATCATCAAGGAAATGTTGAACTTTTTCTAATTCAAATCCAGTCATTTTAAGATCAAACTGTAAATCTTCTAACTCTTGAATTTCTACTTTCAAAAGCTCATCATCCCACTTTGCCCAATTAGCTGATTGATTTGCCAGTAATCGAAAAGCTTTAGTTTGTGGTTCATTTAAATTATCACTTAAGACCACTGGTATACTTTCCATACCAAGTTTTCTTGCTGCTTTAAGTCTTAAATGACCATCAACCACAGTGCCATCACTTTTTGCAACTATTGGTATACGAAAGCCGAATTCCCTGATTGAAGCACACATTCTATTTACTACGTCATCATTTTTACGAGGATTACGCTCATATTCAACTAGGTTTCGAGTAGGATAGTAGTGGATTGCTAAATTCATATCTTAATAATTAAAAAGTTAATATTCAAAATATATCTGACGCTAGAGAAGGCCTGGGGTCTGACCCACCAAATCCGCCATTCTAGCTGAAAGGACCCACTTTTTATGGGTTTTTTGTCTTATTAATATCTTTACTAATATAGAACATTAATGCCAAAGCATCGGCCTCATTATCATCTCTAGGTGAAAAACTTTTTTCACGTATCGCTTCAATAACTTCACTCTTACTTGCATTGCCTTTGCCTGTTATAAAGCGTTTTATAGTTTTAACATTAACACCTTGGTAGGGAATATTGTTCTCTTCACACCAAGCAGACAGAACTGCGAGAAAACCGCCATAGCAATGCGCTGCATCAGTTCCTAGATGTCTTCTTACTTCCTCAAAATACACTGCAGTGAACTCATGTTTCAAAGAATTAAGCCAATTGTGAAAACTTAAAAAACACATTCCACCTCCACTGAAACGGCTACCATGAAAGCTTTTGCTTCCACTTTCAATTACTCCATCTGTAAGAATTGCCCAGCCGGTTTGCTTGCCGAGATCTAGCGTTAAGATTGACGTACAAAAACTCCTTTGTGTAATTAAAGTTCAATGCCCTGTATAATATATATGTACGATGACTCGCAAATTCGTCCGCAATTTTGAAAAAAAATTAAAAAAAATTTCATATCCTGCCATTTGAGTTTTTTTCATCTTTACTTATCTTAATAACTATTTTACATAACTTATATTACGCCAATATTTATATTATTATATTATCATATATTATATTTTACCTGTATTTAAATATATATATAATATATATAAGACTTCAGTAATCCGTAAACCCTCTTTACTGGCCGATTTTAGCCACTTAACTTTAGAAACGGCTTTTAGGAATAGAACATAAAAAAGACAATATTATCAATAACTTAACGATTACTGCTTTCTGAAATACTAATTAGTAACTCAGAAATTAGGTACGAAATTGGTAGTTTTTTACCTATGAAAAAGTAGCTTCAGTAGTGTATCAAAACGTTTAAATCTTATTTTAATTTTTAAAGATTTTATTCTTTTAGATAAAAAAATTATTACTACTTTTTTATAATAAATTAGTCATACAAAGTCTTGGTAAAAATCTCTATTCATGAAACTTTTGGAGTTTTTATGAAGAATTCTTATCAAGGAATCGATTCTACAATTGTTAAACATGTGAGATTTCAAGCTTCGCGCCTTAAATCCAAAAGCTGTTTTATTAACGAAAGTCTCGAAGATATAGAACAAGAGCTTTTTTGTCAGGTTTGGCAATATCTTAACCAGCACGATGAGAAAAGAAGTAGTTTTAGTACTTTCGTTGCTAGATTAGCTAATTATTGTGCTCGCAATATGTTACGCAATCAGTTATGTCTAAAACGTAATATAACTTTTGATGATATAAACGACGATATTCCAGATCATAGGAACTCGGAAATCGAAGCGATAATTCGCACTGATATAAATAATATAATTTCAACTTTGTCTGAAAAAGATAGTAATTTATGTCAATTACTTAAGGTATTTACTATTACTGAAGTTTCTGTAATAACCAAAATACCAAAGACAACTATCTATCGCACACTAGAACGAATACGCGATAAATTCTCAGTTTTAGAGAAGTTATAAGCTCTCGATTATATTTGCTCAAAATTTTTTTTTTGCAAATTGCGGACGAATTGCCTAGGTCATCGTACATATATATTTAGGTACTGGGAGAAAAATGAAAATAATGAACAGCAATGAACGGCTAAAAGTTCAAACAGGTATAAAAATGGTCATCTTTGGTCCTTATGGTATAGGTAAAACTAGTCTCTTAAAGACCATAAATGAACCAACACTTTGTCTTGATTTTGAGGCAGGTTTACTTGCTGTTCAAGATTGGCAAGGGGATTCTGTAAGTATTCGTACTTGGAATGAGGCAAGAGATATTGCATGTCTCATAGGTGGTCCTAATCCTGCGTGGCTTTGTTGCATAGCACTGATAGGCATGTAAATCACAATGAACTTACGCAGCTAATTTAAATTTAGCCATACCAATATCAGTAAATTTGTTCAGTAAGTAGCACTTAATTAACAGCTCTTTTTCACGATTTACCTCTGATTTATTTTTCAAGCCAAACCCAAATATTTGCTTCAACCTATAGAAAAAGACTTCAATATAAGACCGTGCTCCATACTTAACTTTTTTCTTCCATTCATTAATACCATCTTCATAATTCTCATATGACCTAATTCTACTAATATACTTGTTTCTTTCTGATAAGTAGTCAGCTAAACAAATTTTAGTATCCTTCCTAGGGCGAATAATAGGCACAATATTGTATTTTCTGCATTCTTTATACACACTTTTTATATCATAAGCCGCATCTGCTCGAATAGAACAAATGTTATATTTATCACTGACTTCTTCTAACATATCGCAGACCGGCAAATAGTCTACAGCAACACCACTAGTGTAGTTCATGCTTATTGCTTTCTTATCATTTATGTTTAAAATAACATGTAATTTTCTTACTTGACCATAACCACTGTATTTTCTTTTTCGAATATTAAGCTTACTATGCCCACCGTTATTATTGTAGATACTAACTCTAGTGCTATCTACGGCAATTTCAACATTTTCCAGATCATCTTTATTGCTTCTATGGTCATCAATCTTCAAATTAAGCTTTTTAAATCTTCTGGAAGCTTGTGTATAGCTGATAATCTTAAGTTTTTTGCCTATTTGTACCATATAACCTTTTACAAAACCTACAGCTTGTCTCCACTGCCATTAAGTTAAGGGAAAGAGAAGTTAAGATTGGACAAAAAATTTGAAGTGATTGATAATTATGGTAAATACTAGGGTGAATTTTTAAGAAAAGGGAGTCTGAAAAGTGCAAGTTATTTAAAAAAGTAATAATTGCAGGTTATTTTGCAAAGAATGTACTAATGCAATGATACTGAAAAGATATCTTGAATTTAAAACACATGTTTTCTAGCTCTTTTCTGGTAGTTGAGTGAACGAATATCAGATATCTTATGACGATCAACTCTTCTCCCTTTTCTCACCACTAAAGTGTTCATCAAAAATAACTGTGATAGTCGATCCATAATGCAGTCTATGTCTGACTCTGTAGAAAAAATATCAAAGGCTAAGTTTTTAATCGCATTAAATGAGACAGATTTATTGATGCTTTTTTTTAGTTTACTATTCTGTGCGCTCAATGTCTCTTCATCATCTTCTATCATGATACTTTCTAGATTACTGATGAAGATAGTTGACCAAAAATCCTGCTTGATAGTTTCAATACTTTTTCCTGTGAAATTCTCTAAATTTAATCTTCCCTTCAGCCTAGAAAAAAATGTTTCTACTCCCCAGCGCAAGTAATATAATCTCTCAAACTCTTCAACTGTAAAACGTTTCTCATCTAACAGAGATGTTACTAACACTTCAACTTCGCCAGAAGAAAGTATTATTTTGACTAACCTGAATTTCATCTCATCAGGTAATCCTAGCTTTCGTAGCTGTCTTGCTACTTTAATAGGTGCGGTAGACACTACCACCGTACTAGATGGGCTTTCCGGCTTAAACATAGCGTTTATTTCATTGAAAGACGAACTTGAACAGCGAATTATATAATTGATTTTCCTTCCTGTAAGCTCAGCAAGAAATCGATAAGATACGTATCCTCTATCACAGATTAACAAATCGTCTGATTTTATGGATTCAAGCATACCGATTGCTAAATCAACCTCATAGCTGTCACCTCTACTTAGCACAGATTTTATTGCAATATTATTTAGCACATCGTAGCAAACTTCAAAGGTTGCACTTGTATAGTCTTCAAATCTCTGGATTCCATTCCATACTGCTCTTGAGCCAAACTCACCTATTATTTTGTCGCTCTTTGGCAGAATCAGTATTGAAGCATCAAATGCAAGTACTCTGAAGCCATGGTGGGTTTTAAATTCCTGATCTTGGTAGTATAGGGAAACTATATCATCATTTAACTCTGAAAACGCAGTATGCTTTAGCTTCTTTCTTGCTTGAGTAAATGCACTTGCCGTAATTGTATAATCTTTTCTTGTATGCAGAACAAACTCATTAAGCATCACTTGTAATGACTTTACACTCTTTCTAAAAATCAGGAGAAATACATTAACGAAGGGCAGCTTTCTTTTTCGTGAGAAGTCTTTTGAGGATGCTCTGTGTGCGTTTATAAAGTTTAAACTCATCAATTTATTTTTTATAAACATGATTATTCTTTTTTTTACTCATGTCATTACTTCTTTTAATTTGTGGATCTTACCTGATTTTATAATACAGTTCATCACTTTTCCTTAACTTAATGGCAGTGAGCTTGTCTCAAGCCAATTCTAAAAAGATGAACTATTATGTGTATTAAAATTACAACTTTATCACTATAAGTGTTATTGCCACCTGCAACTTTTGGACTATTTTCATACCAATTTTCTATGGCTTGATTAACAAAATGAAAAACATTTCCTCTTTTTTTTAGAAACTCATTATATTCTCTTTGGTTACTTACTCTCATTTTTTGTGGCATAAGTTATACTTGTTTGAAAAATGCCTATTTTACAACAAAATGCGTTAGTAACCATAAGCTTTTCTCCTTACAATAACCTCAACCAACACTAGCTATGCAACAAAGCCATCCTGCGTTAAAATCTGACTCAGCATATAGCCAAAGACACTATGAGCATGTATCCAGTAAATACAAAGAGCTTGCTTCGGAGTTTCTCAAGTATCGATGTGTTTTTATCGATAGTATTACAGTAGCCTCGCGTTTATGTCTTTTATGGTCAAAAATGCAACCTGAAGCTTTTTCTGAAAGATCAGGAAAACAAGATATGAGAGCTGCTTACGGGTTACTTGCTCAAGAAATGATGGCTTGGCTCAATCAGTTTCAACATATTCCAAATAAAGACATCATTACAGTTGGAACTCTTGGACAATACCTCGATGATTTCAATCGCTCAACTTGGCTACCTCAATGTGAAGGAGCTAAAACTGCAAGTGAAATTCCAGGTATTGTTGATGAGGTAATCAGTATGGTTGGAATCAAGAAAGATGATGGTACAGAGGTTCGTTCATTTGTCTGTCAGACGATTAATTCTTGGGGATATCCTGCTAAAGATCGAAGTGGTTGCCTTAATATGGTTGAAGAACCGCATCTAGGAAAACTTCTTACAAAAATTAAAACTAAAGCTTTTGCAATTCAACCTGTCACGCCCAACATATAGGAGGTTATTATATGCTACAAAACTTTTTAACTATTGGTCAAAAAATTCCTTTTTTCAGTGTGAAAGAATACTTGGACGATCGATCGCCAATACCAGAGGATATAATCTCACCAAGAATTTTAACAAAAAGAGGCTTATTGGTACTGGGTGGCCCACCTAAAATCGGCAAAAGTGACTTTTTGATTTCTTGGCTCGCTAATATGTCAGCAGGAAGATCATTTCTTGGCATGAAACCTACAAGACCGCTAAAAATATTCTATCTACAAAATGAAATGGAATATGATTATATTAGAGAACGTATACAACAACTCAATAAACTTCCTCATTTAGCAACAGAAAACTTAGTTGTGACGAACAAGATGAATTTGACCTTAAATGAAGAAGGTATAGAAAAAATAAAAAATATGGTAGAGGAAAAGTTTGATTTAGTTGTGATTGATTCTCCTTATAATTACGTTAACTATGGTCTACAGCATGCAATAGAAAAACTACGTTCCAAGATTAATCCTATGGCTGGAATAATCATCACAAATCACACCAAAAAAGTATCTACCTCTACATTGGAAAAGAATCCATTTCAAGCTCTCGTTGGTGCTAATGCTTTAAGAAGTTTTTATACATCTGGAATAGTAATATTTCAACCCAATAAACGTACAAATATCTTGCAAGTAGTATATGAACTTAGAAACGGTAGATCTATACCAACAAAATTCATCAACAAGATTAATGGATGTTGGAAATCTGCTAACGTTATAGCTAGAACATAAAAATTCTTCAGGTAGGTATGGATATTTATTGTTCACAAAGAAATGGACATTATAAATTATTAGGGAAGAAAGAACAGTTAAGAACTCAACTCCTATCAAATATAAGGTCATGTCTTTCTTATTTACTGCCAAGAGGAACTTTTCGTGGTGATAAGTTCTATGTAGGTGATCTACAAGGCAATAAAGGACAAAGTATGATAGTGGAGTTAACTGGCAGTAAAGCCGGATGGCTTTGTTGCATAGCACTGATAGGCATGTAAATCACAATGAACTTACGCAGCTAATTTAAATTTAGCCATACCAATATCAGTAAATTTGTTCAGTAAGTAGCACTTAATTAACAGCTCTTTTTCACGATTTACCTCTGATTTATTTTTCAAGCCAAACCCAAATATTTGCTTCAACCTATAGAAAAAGACTTCAATATAAGACCGTGCTCCATACTTAACTTTTTTCTTCCATTCATTAATACCATCTTCATAATTCTCATATGACCTAATTCTACTAATATACTTGTTTCTTTCTGATAAGTAGTCAGCTAAACAAATTTTAGTATCCTTCCTAGGGCGAATAATAGGCACAATATTGTATTTTCTGCATTCTTTATACACACTTTTTATATCATAAGCCGCATCTGCTCGAATAGAACAAATGTTATATTTATCACTGACTTCTTCTAACATATCGCAGACCGGCAAATAGTCTACAGCAACACCACTAGTGTAGTTCATGCTTATTGCTTTCTTATCATTTATGTTTAAAATAACATGTAATTTTCTTACTTGACCATAACCACTGTATTTTCTTTTTCGAATATTAAGCTTACTATGCCCACCGTTATTATTGTAGATACTAACTCTAGTGCTATCTACGGCAATTTCAACATTTTCCAGATCATCTTTATTGCTTCTATGGTCATCAATCTTCAAATTAAGCTTTTTAAATCTTCTGGAAGCTTGTGTATAGCTGATAATCTTAAGTTTTTTGCCTATTTGTACCATATAACCTTTTACAAAACCTACAGCTTGTCTCAAGCCAATTCTAAAAAGATGAACTATTATGTGTATTAAAATTACAACTTTATCACTATAAGTGTTATTGCCACCTGCAACTTTTGGACTATTTTCATACCAATTTTCTATGGCTTGATTAACAAAATGAAAAACATTTCCTCTTTTTTTTAGAAACTCATTATATTCTCTTTGGTTACTTACTCTCATTTTTTGTGGCATAAGTTATACTTGTTTGAAAAATGCCTATTTTACAACAAAATGCGTTAGTAACCATAAGCTTTTCTCCTTACAATAACCTCAACCAACACTAGCTATGCAACAAAGCCAAGCCGGATTATGGCATGATTTTTCTACCGGAGAAGGAGGAGATATTTTTGATCTTTGGGCTGCTGTTACTGGAAAAAATCAATTTACTGATACGATAGAAGATATTGCTAAGTGGATTGGTTATTCGGAAAAAAATAACACTCTGGGGCAACCAACGGCATCATGGAACTATTACGATAAAAGTGATCAAGTGATTGTTACAGTTTATCGTTATAACACTGATTCAGGAAAAAGATATCTTCCTTTTGATGTAAAAAGGTCTAGTTTTACTCTACCAGAGACCAGGCCTTTATATAATATTCCAGGTATCATGAAATCTGATAAGGTAATTTTAGTTGAAGGTGAAAAGTGTGCAGATGCTCTGATAGAGCAAGGTATGACTGCCACAACTGCAATGTTAGGAGCAAATGCACCAATAGAAAAAACAGACTGGTCACCACTTAAGGGTAAGCATGTTATTATTTGGCCAGACAATGATGAACCAGGTAAACAATATGCTGAGAAAGTTGTGAAAAAGCTTACTTTTCTTGGTGTTTTATCACTTACTCTTCTTGAAATACCGGAAAATAAACCAAAGGGATGGGATGCGGCAGACGGCATACAAGCAAATATAGATATTTCTGAATTCATTGAAAGTAACTCGAGAAAAGTAATTGTTAAGCAATTGCTTAATATTCAAGAATGGAGCATAGAACGTTTTATAGGTCCAGTACCAGAGCAAAAGTTTCTTGTTGAAGGGTTATTTCCTTTAGGAGTGACATCTATTCTAGCTGCAATGGGAGATACTGGTAAAGGTATGCTTCTGCTTGATTTAGCACTGAAAGTTGCGAGTAGAAAAGATCAGCCATGTGGTTTTGGTCCTTTAGTTACTGAACATGGATCTGTGGTAATTTTCTCAGCAGAAGATGATATGAGTGAAATACATCGTCGTTTGGAGCGTCTTGACTCACAATGCGAGAGATTAAAATATAAAGATAGGCTCTTTATTGTACCATTACCAAATGTTAGTGGATCACTTACAATCATAAAGAGTGTTTCAGGTAAAGTGATAGAGACTTCTCCTGAATTTGAATCGATAACAAAACAACTTAATAAAATAAAAGACTTAAAATTAATCGTATTTGATCCACTTGCATCATTCGTGCATGCTGATTTAAATACTGACCCAGCCGTAGGCGATTATTTGATGTCTTTATTATCTGATTTAGCAGGTAGCACTGGAGCATCAATAATTACTGCCCATCATATGAGAAAGCCAAAAAGTGAAAAACCTATATCGACTGTTGAGCAAGCACGTGATGCCATTAGAGGTACATCTGCTCTTGTTAATGGTGTTAGGTGTTCATACGCTTTTTGGTCTGTGGAAGATGCAGCTAAACCGACAATTTTTAAATCAATAGGAGAATCTGTAAGACAGAACGCATTATTTTATGGAGCAATTGTTAAAGCAAACGGTTTGGCTGATCGCACTTTACGCACTTATTTAAGAAATGAAGAAACAGGATTGTTAGAGGACATAACTGAAAGATTAAGAATAAAAAATATGAACGAAAAAGATTCAAAGCAGCATCTTATAACTGCAATTACACGAGCAGCAATTTCTGGACATCCATTTACCCATACAGGAAGTACAGGAGTGTATAAACAGCGGCATAGACTACCTGAGGAGTTTCACAGTATAGGAAGAGATAGAATGGAGCGTATAGTTCAAGAGCTGTTACAAGCACGGAAGTTGGTTAAAGGAATGGCTACTGGTTCAAAAGAAGATAAATGGCTTGACATTCCTAGCGGACCATTTGCTCGCGGTGTTGGAAAGTTTAGCTGTGGAGCTGAGCTATTCTCCTAAAAAATTTTCCTGATATAAAAAAATATTTTGATTTTTGCGGACGAATTTTGAACTCACCGTACATATATAATATAGGGGGCTTAATTAAAAATGTCAATACTCACACAGTCAGGAAGAGCAGCAATAGCAGCCAGCATCAAAAAGCAATCTATCCATCTTGCTTGGGGAACAGGTGATTCAAGTTGGGAAAGTAGCCACAAAGTAGAAAAAACTTTCGTTAAGGGTGAAATAAAATTTGATCATCAACCTATTAAAGATGTGAAGGTTTTTACAGGGCAAACAACTTATCAGCCAAGTATTGACTATACAGTTAATGGCAGTACTGGTGTAATAAAACTTACGGAAAATAGCTCTATTCCAGTAAGTGATAAAGTTACTGTAGAGTATAGTGAAAGCACACCACCAGAGCTGATAACTTCTGAAAAGCTGCTCAATGAACTTGGCAGACGTACTGCAGACGAAGTGCTATTCTGCACAGGTGATGAAAACGGTGAACTTATAACTCCATCTGGAAGGTTTAGGCCCTCAAATGTACCAACTAATAATCTTGTATCTTGAAAAAAGCATCTAGTGTTTTAAGCTTAAGCATTGGATGGAGAAGGGAAAATTTTGTTAATAATCTTAGATATAAAATCTGTGATAGAGTTAAGAATCCCTTCTCAAAAGTTAAGGCTGGACGGTATCTTAGAAAGACCTAAATGGTTCTAATTCTGTATTCACAAGGTTAGCTTTACTTTTCATTTTAATGGTAACATATGGAGTGATATATGATCAACAACTTTTTAGGAATAGATGTTTCAAAAGAACACTTTGATGTTTCTCTCTCATTCATAAGTAAAAAAGGAAAACGTGAAACTAGAAAAAGGAAATTTAAAAACGATAATACTGGGTTTCAAGGCCTGCTGAACTTGCTACAAAAACATAACGTAGAAGAAGTAAAAGCTTGCATGGAATCCACTGGTTGTTATAGCGAAGCTTTGGCTGAATTTCTGCACAATGCTGGATATTTTGTTAGCATTGTAAATCCTTATTGCATAAAATCTTATGCAAGGAGTAAGCTTGTACGGCAAAAGAATGATCAGACTGACGCAGAAATTATAGTAGATTATTGCCAAAGACAGGAACCTTCTCGTTGGACGCCACCTTCTCCTGAGAAGAAAAAATTAAAGCATCTTTATCGTTGTTCAGATGCATTAAAAGATGAGTTAACATTCGTAAATAATCATTTAGAAAAGAAAGAGAGACTGCATGAAGAAGTTGTAAATGCTTGGGAAAACCTTGCAATGAACATAGAACAATCAATAGAAACAATAAAAAACTCCATACGTGAACTATTAAGACAACACAAAGAATTGCTGGAAGATTTTCAACTCCTATTAACTATTCCAGGAATAGGAGAGGAAACAGCAATAGCTATTTTAGCTGAAATTCCTGATATAAAAGCTTTTATAAATGCCAGGCAATTAGCAGCATATGCAGGAACTATACCACAAAATATAACGTCAGGTTCCTCTGTATATGCCAAGCCCAGATTAAGCAAAGCCGGTTCACAAACATTACGTAAGGCAATATATTTTCCTGCTATAGTAGCTAAAAATCACAACCCTATCATTATGACTTTTTGTGAGAGGCTAAAAGAGAAAGGCAAGCATAATATGGCCGTTGTGGGAGCTGCAATGCGTAAGTTACTCCATATGGTTTTTGGTGTTTTAAGCTCAAAAAAGGCTTTTGATCCTGATCATATAAAAAACCGCAAAACAAGGTTATCTATGGAAAGCTTCCTTGTTTGATAGAGATTAAATGTAAAATTTGTATGTCAATACTCACACAATCAGGCAGAGCTGCTATTGCACTAAGCATCAAAGAGCAATCTATATATCTTGCTTGGGGAACAGGTGATTCAAACTGGGAAAGTAGCCACAAGGTAGAAAAAATCTTCGCAAATGGTGAATTAACGCTTGATCATAACCCTATTAAAGAGGTAAAGATCTCTAAAGAGTTGGCAGTCTATAAACCAAGCAAGGACTACACAGTTGATAGTAACACTGGTATTGTTAAATGTCTTGAAAATAGCTCTATTGCAGCAGGTAGCACAGTTACCGTAGAGTATACTCAAAATACACCAGCAGAGCCTATTACTTCTACAAAGCTGCTTAATGAACTTGGAAGACGCATTGTTGATGAAGTCCTTTTTTGCACAGGTGATGAAAATGGAGAACTTATAACTCCTTCGGGAAGGTTTAAATCTTCAAATATGCCAACCAATAATTTATATCTTAAATTTACCTTCGATTTCACGGATGCAGCAAATCAAGTAATCAAAGAGCTAGGAGTTATGGTTGGCACCAAAGTAAAAGAAGCTTTACCACCAGGGCAAAGATATTTTGAACCTAAAGATATTGAAAATCCTGGGATTTTATTGGTTTTAGAGCACACTGTGCCACTTATCAGAACCGCAGCTACAAGAGAAACTTTTTCCTTTGTTGTAACATTTTGACATATGGCAATAGTCTATTTTTTGAAAGAAAAACACTTAGATCAGAAGAATCAACAAAATCTAAGCTCATTTTTATTGACATGCAAGACGGTATCTCTATCTCAAATTTACTTTCGATTTCACAAACGCAGCAAATCAAGTTATACGGGAATTAGGGGTTATGGTTGGTACTAAAGTAAAAGAAGAATTACCTATAGGACAGAGGTATTTTGAACCACAAGATATAGAAGACCCAGGGATCTTATTAGTTTTAGAACACACTGTACCACTTATCAGAACATCTGCAACTCGGGAAACTTTTTCATTTGTTGTAACCTTTTAGAATAAAATGACTTTAAACGCCTATTATAACCGCTTTAATCCTGACAAAGAATACGAAAAAGCTTGTTCCTTGCAGGAAGAGGTTTGCAGTCAGCAGAATTAAATGAGACTCAGGAGTATGCTCTTTCTAAGCTCAAAGGCATAGGTGATGCAATATTCCGTGATGGCGATGTTATAACAGGAAGCAATTGTATTATAGATAGAGAAACTGGTAAAGTTACACTTGAAGGAGGAAAAATCTATCTGCGCGGTGCAGTTAGAAAAGTTGAAAAAGAAGAATTTGTTATTCCACTGAGTACCACAGTTCGCATAGGTGTTTATTATGTAGAATCTACGATTACAGAACTTGAGGATGAAAACCTTCGTGATCCTGCTATTGGTACAAGAAACTATCAGGAAGTAGGAGCTGCAAGGCTTAAAGTTTCCACTATTTGGGGTTATCAAGCAGAAGGTCTTTCTCCACGTTTTTCTGAAGGAGAGTTCTATCCAATTTATAACATTGAAAATGGGATACTGATAGAACATTCACCGCCACCACAAGCAAATATAGTAACTACTGCTCTTGCTCGTTATGACAAAGAGGCAAATGGTTCCTACGTTGTAAATGGCCTTGAAGTGATGTTCCTCCACAAAGAAGAAAAGGGAGAAGAAGGGGTAAAAAAAGGTAAAAAAGAAATATTTGTGATTAATGAGGGCAAAGCTCATGTTGATGGCTATGAGATTGAACTTCCTCACAGTATTCGTGTTTCTTTTGATGAAGATCCGGATATAAAATCAGTTGAATCAGAACCACATACTTTTCAGCCAAATAGCCAAAGAGTAATGGAACTTAAAGTTAATGATTTTCCAATAAGTGAAATCAAAAAAGTAGATATAACCGTTCAAAAAACCATTACCATTACTCATGGTTCATATTCAGGAGCCATTGATCCGATACCTGACTCTGCAGTACTTGAAATTATTCAAATTAAACAAGGCAATGTTATTTATGAAAATAGTATAGATTACAAATTAAACGCAGGAAACGTTGATTGGTCATTACCAGGTAAAGAACCAGCTCCTGGAAGTAGTTATCAAATAACTTACCGCTGTCGTACTCATGTAAGTCCTGAAGATATAAGTGAAGAGGGATGCAAAGTAAAGGGAGCAGTTGATAACAGCTTGGTTTTGATTGATTACACCTGGAAAATGCCACGCTTTGATTTAATTACTATCGATAGCAAAGGGGTGGTAAGAAGAATAAAAGGAATTTCCCACTCTTGGAGACCATCGATGCCTCAAGCACCTTCTGGACAACTTTTGCTCTGCTACATTCATCAGACATGGAAAAACGGAGAAAAAGAAGGGGTAAAAATAGTGAATAATGCTATTCATGCTGTACCGATGAATGAGCTTGAAGCAATGAAAAAAGGAATAAATGATCTTTATGCGCTGGTTGCAGAGGAGCGTTTACGCAATGATGCAAATTCAAGAGAACCTACCACCAAAAAAGGAGTATTTGTTGATTCGTTCTTTGATGATGATATGCGTGATCAAGGAATTTCGCAGTCTGCAGCAATAGTAAACAAAGAATTAATTTTACCTATAGATGTGGAAATTATTGATGTTGAAAGAGGTAAAGAACCTTATCTTTTACCTTATAAACTTGAACCGGTACTGGAGCAGCTTTTACAGACTAAAGGAGAAAAGATTAATCCGTATCAAGCTTTTGATCAAGTCCCGGCGCAAATTACTCTAAATAAAAACATTGACCACTGGACCGAGGTTACCACTAATTGGAAAAGTCCAGTAACAAGAGTATTTAATGTTAAAGAAACGACAGAGCTGCTGTCAAGTACTTCATACGAAACTGAATTTATGAGAGAAGCAATACAGAATTTTGAAATTGAAGGTTTTGAGCCCAGTGAAAAGATTAAGGAGATAAAGTTCGATGGTGTTGTCATTCAGCCTATGGCATAAGAGGTGAAAAATATGCTAACAGCTAACAACCAAGGAAAATTAAAGGGAAAAATAAAAATCCCAGCAAACATTCCAGCAGGTACTAAATTAGTACAGTTTTATGGGGATAAAGGAAGCTATGGAGAGACAACTTATACTGGTAAAAAAACTATTACCATAGAAGAAAGAAGAAGAGTGATCGCAGCAAGACGAGTTGATCCATTAGCGCAAACATTTACGCTAAATGAAAGTAGGCACATAGGAGGCGTGGAGCTATGGTTTGTAAATAAAGGCAAAAAACGTGTTGTTGTGCAGATTAGAGAAACAGCAGTGGGAATGCCCTCGCAGACTGTTATTGCTGAAAGTTATATTGAGCCGAAAGATATAAAAGTAGATGGCACAGCAACAGTAACCGTTCACGCAATGGCGTCAACTTAAGAGCCTTCATTAGCAGACTCTCCTAAAGACATGATGGCGTTTAGGCTTATCAACTTTGTCCATTCACGGTATAAGAAAGTAGTTTACAAAAATTGCATAATTAGTATAAAAAACAATAAACTAGATAGATGAGGGGTTGATGATAGAGGTGCTACAAGAAAAGATTGTGGTATTGGAGTCAGAAGTTGGTACTCTGAAAGCAGAGAATGATAAGTTAAGGACAAAAATAATTGAGCTAGAGGATAAGCTGGGTTTAAATTCAAAAAATTCATCGCTGCCACCATCGCAAGATGTATATCGCAAAAAGACAAAAAAGAAGAGCGATAAAAAACCAGGCGGGCAGCCAGGACATGAAGCGCACAAGCGGGAATTGATGGTAGCAGATGAGGTGGTAAAATGTTCAATTGATACAATTTGCATGTGTGGAAGCCAAGTTATTTTAGAAGAAGAAACTGTGCATCAAAAGGTTGAATTGCCAAAAATTAAACCGATAGTGACTGAATATAGGCTACAAAAAGGCTACTGTAAGGCGTGTAAGAAAAGGATCTCAGCTAGTCTGCCTGAAGGTGTGACAAGGGATCTTTTAGGAGCTAATGCAAAAGCAGTAATTAGCAGTTTTAGTGGATTTTTTATCAATTCAAAAAGGGAAGTACAGCAAATTTTGAGCAGCATATTTAATCTGAATATAAGCCTAGGTTTGGTATCAAAGACCGAGGGTAGAGTATCAGAAAAATGTATATCTGAATGGCTTTGTTGCATAGCTAGTGTTGGTTGAGGTTATTGTAAGGAGAAAAGCTTATGGTTACTAACGCATTTTGTTGTAAAATAGGCATTTTTCAAACAAGTATAACTTATGCCACAAAAAATGAGAGTAAGTAACCAAAGAGAATATAATGAGTTTCTAAAAAAAAGAGGAAATGTTTTTCATTTTGTTAATCAAGCCATAGAAAATTGGTATGAAAATAGTCCAAAAGTTGCAGGTGGCAATAACACTTATAGTGATAAAGTTGTAATTTTAATACACATAATAGTTCATCTTTTTAGAATTGGCTTGAGACAAGCTGTAGGTTTTGTAAAAGGTTATATGGTACAAATAGGCAAAAAACTTAAGATTATCAGCTATACACAAGCTTCCAGAAGATTTAAAAAGCTTAATTTGAAGATTGATGACCATAGAAGCAATAAAGATGATCTGGAAAATGTTGAAATTGCCGTAGATAGCACTAGAGTTAGTATCTACAATAATAACGGTGGGCATAGTAAGCTTAATATTCGAAAAAGAAAATACAGTGGTTATGGTCAAGTAAGAAAATTACATGTTATTTTAAACATAAATGATAAGAAAGCAATAAGCATGAACTACACTAGTGGTGTTGCTGTAGACTATTTGCCGGTCTGCGATATGTTAGAAGAAGTCAGTGATAAATATAACATTTGTTCTATTCGAGCAGATGCGGCTTATGATATAAAAAGTGTGTATAAAGAATGCAGAAAATACAATATTGTGCCTATTATTCGCCCTAGGAAGGATACTAAAATTTGTTTAGCTGACTACTTATCAGAAAGAAACAAGTATATTAGTAGAATTAGGTCATATGAGAATTATGAAGATGGTATTAATGAATGGAAGAAAAAAGTTAAGTATGGAGCACGGTCTTATATTGAAGTCTTTTTCTATAGGTTGAAGCAAATATTTGGGTTTGGCTTGAAAAATAAATCAGAGGTAAATCGTGAAAAAGAGCTGTTAATTAAGTGCTACTTACTGAACAAATTTACTGATATTGGTATGGCTAAATTTAAATTAGCTGCGTAAGTTCATTGTGATTTACATGCCTATCAGTGCTATGCAACAAAGCCTATCTGAATACGAAAAAATAAGAGAAGAGCTACGGAAAAGCAAGTATTTACATATAGATGAAACAAGCCATAGGAACCAGGGAAAGAAAGGTTGGAGTTGGGTAGTAACGAATAAAACAGCAACACTTATGAAGTTAGTTGGATCTCGCGGAAAGAAGATATTAAAAGGGCTATTGCCAGAGTATGATGGAATAGTTATAAGCGATAGGTATGCTGCGTATAATTACTTTAATCGTGAAAACAGACAGATATGCTGGGCCCATTTAGCAAGGGACTTTGAAAGGTTTTTTTACAGTAAAAATGTTGAAGTGAGCAGAATTGGCGCAGCATTAAAATCGCTGAGCAACAGGGTATTTGTGGTAGATAGAGCACGTAAACAAAACCTGATAGACAATTTAAGATTTTTCCGGTTAATGAGGAAGATTCGAAAAAGGGTGAAACATTTTTTGCGAGAGATAACAAGGGTTGCAAAAGGAACTCAGGCCTCGAGAATGGCTGCCAATATACTACGTTCTGAAGATATGATGTGGAGATTCGTGCGCAATCCTGATCTGATCGAGACAACCAATAACCTTGCAGAACGTCAGGCTAGACGGTACGTCATTTATCGTAAAAATAGTTTTTTCACTTGGTCAGAACGTGGAGAAAAGTTCATTGAAAGAATGCTTTCGATATTTTTGACTGCACGTTTGAATGATCAGAATCCTGTCCAGAAACTACAGAATTTAGTCGCTATTCCTGCCTAATTGGGAATATTCCGTGAACGGTTACCTGCCGACCCCCTCGGTGTAAACGAGATGCTCTACCAACTGAGCTAACCGCCCTTTTCTTGTTTGTGGATTGGTGGAGGCAAGCGGGATCGAACCGCTGACCTTCTGCGTGCAAAACAGATGCTCTACCAGCTGAGCTATGCCCCCAACTTTTGCTTAAAGCATAAATCACTCAGGCTGAAATGCAAGAAATATTTATTTGTGAGGCTATTGCTAAATAGTGCACAAATTCTGCATTTATGTATAATTCTCTATCTTTTTAGAGTTGTACGTCAGCTTTACCAAATGAATCTTTGAATTAACAAGAAGTTTTCCTTCAAAAATTTTTAATTAAATTATCACTAATACAGTACATTATATAATTTATTTAACCACACATGAAAATTTTAGTTTGATTAAAATGGATAAAAACTATATTACTGTTTAGTATAGCTGAAAAATAAAATGATCCCGTAGCTCAGCCGGTAGAGCAACTGACTTTTAATCAGTGGGTCACGCGTTCGAATCGCGTCGGGATCACTTAGAATCTTAAAAGCATGCTAAAAGAACAGGACAAAATATTCACAAACTTAAATGGTAAAGAAACACCACTACTTGAGGGTGCAAAAAAACGTGGTAGTTGGCAAAAAACAAAGGAATTACTGGATTTAGGATCAGAAAAAATCATTGATGAAGTAAAGAAATCTGGCTTGAGAGGTCGAGGGGGTGCAGGATTTTCTACTGGCCTTAAGTGGAGCTTTATGCCTAAAAATCCTCCAAAAGCATATTTAGTAGTCAATGCAGATGAGTCAGAACCTGGTACATGTAAAGACAGAAACATATTACGATATGAGCCACACAAGCTACTTGAGGGAATTCTTCTGGCTGGCAGAGCGATCAGCGCATCAGCTGCGTATATTTATATCAGGGGTGAATTTTATAATGAACATTTAGTTCTAAAAAAAGCACTTGAGGAAGCCTATAAAGAAAACTTAATTGGAAAAAATGCCTGCAAGTCAGGTTATGATCTTGATGTGTTTATCCATAGGGGTGCAGGAGCTTACATATGTGGGGAAGAAACAGCTCAACTCGAATCCATTGAAGGAAAAAAGGGCTTTCCTCGCATGAAACCTCCATTTCCCGCAGGTGTTGGACTTTTTGGCTGCCCCACTACAATAAACAACGTTGAAACTATATCTATGGTTCCAGATATCCTAAATCGCGGAGGAGAGTGGTTTGCATCTCTTGGTAAACCAAATAATACTGGCACTAAGGTCTTTTGTATTTCAGGGCATGTAAATAATCCATGTAATGTTGAAGAAGAGCTAGGAATTTCACTACGTGAATTAATTGAAAAATATGCAGGTGGAGTGCGAGGAGGTTGGGATAACTTACTTGCTGTAATACCTGGTGGGTCTTCAGTACCATTAATTCCAAAATCTATATGCGATACTATTGAAATGGATTTTGATTCATTGAGAGCTGTACAATCAGGGCTTGGTACTGCTGCTGTGATAGTGATGGATAAATCAACTGACATAATAGCTGCAATAGAAAGATTATCACATTTCTATATGCATGAGTCCTGTGGGCAATGTACACCATGTCGTGAAGGTACTGGATGGATGTGGAGAATTATGAGAAGAATGGTAGCAGGAAATATTAAACCTGGTGAAGTAGATAAGCTACTTGACCTTACAACTCAAATAGAAGGACATACAATTTGTGCGCTTGGCGATGCTGCAGCTTGGCCAGTGCAAGGGCTAATCAGACATTTTCGTCATGTAATTGAAGATAGGGCAGTAACTTAACTTACACTTTTAAGTCGTTTTACTACTTAGCAACCAGAGTTAGAAAATATTGATTTCCTTCCCTTTTAGGCGCTAGCTCTACCTTTGCAATATCTTCAGTGTCTCGAATTAGCCGTTCTAATTTTTCCACTCCAACCTCAGTATTTATAAGCTCTCTACCTCTAAATTTCATTGTGCACTTGATTTTATGCCCAGATATAAGAAAATCTCTTGTTTGACGCAATTTTGTTTCATAGTCATGATTATCAATATTGGGGCCCAGCTTAATTTCCTTTATAGTTAATGCTCTTTGTTTCTTTTTTGCCTCGCTTGCCTTCTTTTTTACATCATATTTTTGTTTACTGTAGTCGAGTATTTTACATACTGGAGGAGTTGAATCAGGTGCAATTTCTACCAAGTCTAAATTGACACCTTGTGCAACTTCCAAAGCTTGTCTTAATGGCACAATTCCAACCATTTTACCATTATGATCAACTAAGCGTACTTCCTTAGCTGTGATGAATTCATTAATTTTGTTTTTATTATTCTTTTGAACTTGCAAATTTTTCTCCCTTAACTCAAATTAATACTTTTTAAAAGCAATTCAGTAGCCTTTTCCAAAGGAAAAGACTCTTGTTCTTCTGACCCTAAATTTCTCACTGACACAGTTCTATTGATGATCTCATTTTTACCTATAACCCATAATATAGGTACCTTATTTGAACTATGCAAGCGTATCTTATAACTAATTTTTTCATTGGTCAAATCGGTCTTAATTCTAACACCTTGTTCTTTTAAAATATTGCTGATTTCAGTAGCATAACCATCAGCTTCATTTATAATGGTCAGAATAGCAAGTTGCGTTGGAGCAAGCCAAATTGGAAATTTTCCTGCATAATTTTCTATCAAAATCCCAATAAAACGTTCAAAAGTTCCAAGAATTGCTCTATGTAGCATAACAGGGTGGTGCTTTTGTCCGTCTGCTCCTATATAAAAAGCTCCAAGCCGCTCCGGTAAAATAAAATCAACTTGCAACGTTCCACATTGCCAATTTCTACCTATTGCATCTTTCAAAACAAACTCTAACTTTGGACCATAAAATGCACCTTCACCAGGATTAAGTTCATAACTAAGCCCTGCTTCTTTAACTGCTTCAAGCAGTGCTCTTTCAGCTCTATCCCACACTTCATCATTACCTGATCTAGTATCTGGACGGTCTGAAAATTTCACAGAAATTTCATTGAACCCAAGTTCTGAATATACTTCTTTTAAAAGGTCACAAAACTTTACAGTTTCAGAATTCACTTGTTTTTCCATACAAAAAATATGTGCATCGTCTTGCGTAAAACCACGCACTCGCATCATTCCATGCAATGAGCCTGAGCTTTCATTTCTATGGCATGTGCCAAACTCTGCCATACGTATCGGTAAATCACGATAGCTTCTGGTGTGAGAATTAAAAATCTGCACATGACAAGGGCAATTCATGGGTTTTATTGCTAGCTTTTTACTTTCAGATTCATCAATAATGAACATATTTTCACGAAACTTATCCCAATGTCCCGATTTTTCCCACAGCTCTTTGCTTACTAAAATAGGTGTTTTTACCTCAAAGTAGCCATTGTTCATTAACTTTTTTCTGATGTAAGACTCAAGAACATTATATAAAGTATATCCCTGTTCATGCCAAAAAATCTGCCCAACAGCTTCCTCTTGAATGTGAAATAAGTCCATATCCTTAGCAATTTTGCGGTGGTCGCGTTTTTCTGCTTCCTCCAGACGTTTAAGATAAGTATTTAATTCATCCTTATTTCTCCACGCGGTGCCATATATTCTTTGCAACATTGGGCCCTTAGAATCGCCACGCCAGTATGCACCTGCTACTTTCATAAGTTTAAACGCTTTAACTCTGCCAGTTGATGGTGAGTGCGGACCACGACATAGGTCTACAAAGTTGCCTTGTTTATAAACAGTTAGGTTTTCGTTTTCTGGTATTGATGAGACAATATCAACCTTGTATCTTTCACCTATATCACTAAAGAAATCAATTGCCTGCTTACGAGTCCAAACTTCTCGGACGAATCTGTGGTTACTTTTTATAATTTCCTTCATTTTTTTTTCTATTGCAGTAAGATCGTCCGTGGTAAAGGCACGATCTGTAGCAAAATCATAGTAGAAACCATCTTGAATTGTTGGCCCGATAGTAATCTGAGTATTAGGAAAGAGCTCTTTTACTGCCTGCGCCATTATATGAGCAGCATCATGCCTTATTATATCTAAACCCGCTTCGTCACTCAGTTGTATTACCTCTATCTCTGTATCAGATTCAATTTCACGTGAGAGATCATACAACTCACCATTTACCTTAAAGGCAATTGCTTCTCTCAAAGCATCCGGTTGTAATATATCAAAGCCAGTGACTCTACCACTGTATTCTTTTACTTTTTGTTCGGATAAAAAGGTAATTTTTATCATTCATTAGACCTTTTGTCATCCCAGTGCTTGACACTGGGATCCATGTTTCTTTCTTTTCTAGATTCCAGCGTCACGCGCTGGAATGACACCAAAAGGTGAGCTACTGATCTTTCAGTTAAATAACAGTTGTACAAGAGATCTATTACATACTTGCTGTAAGAAATTTTAATTGTTGACATACCTAGTTAATAATACGGCCTGTTCTTTTTTAACCTGAGTGCAATTGCTTCTTCCCAAACTTCACCATTACGCAATAGCTTTTCTTTATTGTACATTAGCTCCTCTCTTGTTTCAGTAGCAAATTCAAAGTTAGGACCCTCCACAATTGCGTCAACTGGACATGCTTCTTGGCAAAGTCCGCAATATATGCATTTTGTCATGTCAATATCATAGCGTGTGGTGCGGCGACTACCGTCTTCTCTTTCCTCTGCTTCAATAACTATTGATTGAGCAGGGCAGATAACTTCGCATAACTTACAAGCTATGCATCGTTCTTCACCATTTGGATACCTACGCAACGCATGCTCACCACGAAACCTTGGACTTAAAGGGCCCTTCTCTATAGGATACCTCAAAGTAACCTTTGGCTTAAACATATATTTTAATGTAATAACAAACCCTTTAATTAACTCTACAAAAGACCAGTACCAAGCTAATTTCTTGAGCATAAAATATTTAAAACTTGTGTCAGCCATTATAAATCATATTATCAGTTTTCAAAATAAATATTTTCACCTGGGTGACTTTTTAGGTATTTTGGTTTCTTAAGTGTAATATTGCTAAGTAGTTTATATCAATAATGACAAACACAAATGAAACTATTTTCGCTTTATCGACCGTATTTGGTAAGTCAGGAGTTGCAGTAGTCAGAATTTCAGGCAACTACGCGCTTAAAGCTTTAAATCATTTTCATATTAAGAAAGAAATTAAACCAAGATTTGCTACTTTAGTTGATCTATATGATGATTCCAGTCAATTGATAGATAATGGAATAATCATCTATTTCCCTGCTCCAAACAGTTTCACTGGCGAGGATGTTATAGAGTTACAAGTGCATGGAAGCAAGGCCGTCATAAAAATCATCTTGGAGGAATTATCAAAAATTTTCGTTATGGCCAGGCCTGGAGAATTCTCACTTAGGGCTTTTCTAAATGGTAAATTTGACTTAACGCAAATAGAAGGGATTGCAGACTTAATTGATGCTGAGACGAAAATGCAAGCTAAACAAGCGATTAAGCAGATATCAGGAGAATTGGAGAGACTATACAGCAATTGGAGGCAAAGATTAATAACGATACAATCCAAAATCGAAGCATATATAGACTTTCCAGAGAACATTTGGGCAGAAAAAAGTGAATTGGAAAAAATTAATAATGAAGTGCAATCTCTCGTGCAGTTGATACAAGAGCATTTAAATGATAATAGACGGGGCGAAAGGTTGCGTGAGGGTTTACATATTGTAATAATTGGTGAACCAAATGTCGGTAAATCAACTCTGTTTAATTTCTTAGCCAAGCGTGATATTGCTATTGTTTCTGAATATGCAGGCACAACAAGAGATATACTTGAAGCTCATATTGACATTGGTGGATACCCAATCATTCTCTCTGATACTGCTGGAATTCATGAGAGTTCAGATCCAATAGAATCAGAAGGTATAAGTCGAGCGAAAAAAAGGTCTTTTGAAGCTGATTTAAGAATAGAACTATTTCCTTTTGAACAGCGTCATAATATCAATTGCAACGTTGTAAATAGCGATACTATTTATGTATTGAGCAAAGCTGACGATGTTATCAATAATCACAATATAAAAATTAATGGCATAGATCTTTTACCCATTTCTATTCTAAAGGGAATAGGTACAAACAAATTGATCTCTCTCATAAAAGAGAAGGCAAAGGAAAAATTTGGGCATGATAGAGACACTCCTGTGATTACTCGGCAAAGACATAGGAATCACATGCAGAAAGCACTGGAACATTTACAGCGTTTTAATATCTATAATCCAATTGAGTTGATATCTGAAGACTTGAGGCTTGCTGCATTTGAACTTGGTGCAGTAATTGGAATTATTAATGTTGAGGAAATATTGGATAGTGTGTTTAGTAGCTTTTGTGTAGGCAAGTAAGATTTTTATAGATTGCTTGAAATTAAATATTGTGGTAAAAAAGAGGTGGACGGATGGCCGAGCGGTTTAAGGCACCAGTCTTGAAAACTGACGTACGTGATGAGCGTACCATGGGTTCGAATCCCATTCCGTCCGCACAGCATCTCGCTATGATAGCTGATTTTTAGAGCTTATTTGGACTATGTGGTTCATAACGCTGGAAATCTTATCTAATCTAGCCACATCTTTTAAAAATACATCCCTTTGTAAATTGACCTTGTTAGCAAAGAAAGCTAATATCTATAAATAGATCACCATCTGAATATGGAAACCGATATCGTAATAATAGGTGCAGGGCCTGTTGGAATATTCACTGCTTTTCAAGCGGGAATGCTTGATATGAGATGTCATGTAATAGATGTTTTGGATCAAGCAGGAGGACAATGCACAGCTCTTTACTCAGAAAAGCCAATATATGATATACCTGGTTATCCTGTAATTACTGCCCAAAAATTAATTGAGCGACTAATGGAGCAAGCTTCACCGTTTGAGCCTGTTTACCATTTAAGTCAAAAAGTGGAAAAGATTTCAAATAACGAAGGTGAAAACTTTACTATCATAACGAACATAGTTACAGAGGTAAAATGCAAAGCCGTTATCATTGCTGCAGGTAACGGAATGTTTGAACCTAACCGTCCACCCTTAAGTGGTATATTAGAATATGAAAATAAATCTGTATTTTATAATGTAAATAAAATTTCTGATTTTCAGGACAAAACTATAGTCATTGCAGGGGGGGGGGATTCTGCAGCTGATTGGACTGTAGAACTTTCTAAAGTTGCAAAGAAAATTTATGTGATACATAGAAGAAAGGAATTTCGCTGCACTCCTGAAACTAGAAATAAATTAGAATCACTTGAAAATAATGGAAAGATAGAACTGGTAGTGCCATATCAATTACACAAACTAGCAGGAGGTAATGGGCAATTGAGCGCAGTGATAGTAAAAAACATTGCCTCTAAGGAAGAAAAAGAAATATCCGCTGATTTTTTGCTGCCATTTTTTGGATTGTCAATGAATCTTGGACCAATAAACAGTTGGGGTATAGAGTTAGAACATGGCCGCATAACTGTCGACCCAGTTACACTTAGAACCAGTAGAGATAGAATATATGCAATCGGAGATATAGCTACTTATCCAGGCAAACTAAAATTGATACTAAATGGCTTTGCTGAGAGCGCCATGGCTTGTTATCACATATACAAAGTAATTCACAATTCTCCAGTTAATTTTCAATATTCAACTTCAAAGGGAATTCATCGAAATTAAAGAGTAAAGAGATCCATGAACCTGCATGCAGTTATCTCAAGCATAAGGGAATACAAACGAAAAAGATTACTTTACAAATTCCCCCAACTCCCTTGCCATGACGTCCAGTACAATGTTGCAAATTAAAAATCTCTCCATCCTGGGCTGGTTCTTCGATTCTAAATGCCACCTCTACCTGGTCATGACTAATCTGAATTCGTTCTACTAATGCTTTAATGATACCACGCTTAGTTTGCCAATCTAGCTGTTCCAAGTTCGATTTTATACTAGTATAAAGACTCTTTATACTGTTGATGATAAGGTTCATTCCCTTCTCTATTGCTTTTTGATCAACTACCTTTTTCTTCTCTTCTTCTATCCCTCTTAAGCGTTCCCTCATTCTTTTCATCGTCTGTTTAAATTCTTCCTCACTTATATATCCTTTATCTCCTACATTTTCTTGACTATAATAGTCTTCCATTAACTTTTCGATGCCTTGTTTTATTTGATTTTCCCTTCTTGCAAACTTCTTATCTGATGATTCATCATTTTTATTTTCTGCAATTCTACGGTGATACTCATTTTTTATTATCTCTGGGTTTTTTAGTAAATTTTTCACCTTTTCCCATATAGCTGTTTCTAACATATCTGTACGGACCAATTTATTAGTACACTTCTCCCTACCATCAGTAATACGTATAGTACTACTACAGCGATAATAGCTAAACTTTTTTCCCTCAACTCCACATTGTGCACCACTATACGCATATCCACAGTTTTGACACACAACTAGACCTTGTAATAGATATTTCTTTTTTCCTCCCTCTCTCTGCATCCTTGCTCTTTTTCTATTTTCATCCAGTTGCTTTTGTACTTTATTAAATAACCCTTCATCAACTATTTTTGGTACTGGTATATAAATCCAGCTGTCCTCATCTGTGCGACAGATAGAAATCTTTTGTTTATTTCTTTCTCTTTTTTCAACCCTCTTTAATTTACCAAACGCTGCTTGTCCTTTATATGCTGGATTTCTTAACACCTTCCAAATTATTATTGGACACCACACCTTCTTTCCAGTTCTTGTTCTAATTGACTTATCTCTTAGTCTACGTATCACTTCCCTTATACTTATTCTCTCTTGCCCTACCCACATGAATATCTGCTTTACTATTTTTGCTTCCTCTTCATTTATTTCAAACTTTGTCTTTTCTCTATCTACATGCTTTATACGATTATAACCAAAAGGTGCAATGCCAATTACACTTACACAGCCTTTTTTTGCTCTATGGAGTTTTCCCCTACGACTACGTTCCATAATCTTTGTACACTCATATTCTGCCACTAATCCTTGCATTCCCAATAACAATTTAGACTCTGGATTATTTTCAGTCTTATGATTTAAGAATATTACTTCTACTCCTGCTTTTTCAAATTCATCAAGTAATATCATTTGATGTGCAGATTTTCTTGATAGTCGGTCAGGTGAATGAATATAAATTTTATCAATTTGATCTTCTCCTACTTTATCACGTAATGCATCTAAACCTTCACGTTCTAAACTCCACCCACTAAGCCCATCATCCTTAAATTCATACTCATTCAATAACTCATGCTTATCTGCAGCAATTCTATGCTTGAGCTCGGCAATTTGACTCTCTATTGTATTGTTCTGCGCTTGACTCTTCGATGAAACTCTTGCATATAAGGCCACTGTTATCATTTTTCTTTATCTCCTTTTCATTGTTTCTTTTTACCGCATACCTTAGTAACAGCTCATAGGCGTCTGCTAGATGTTGTTCCGCTAATTCATCTGGCTCGTATCGGCAAGTTAATGTTCTTTTTCTCATAGTTTCTCCTGCAAATGTTTTTGTAGTGCAAGGAGCCTTACCACTCCTTTTTTCCATCAATCCATTTACTCTTATGAAAAAGACCAACTTTTATCAGCTACAGCCTTCAAATTTGGTCTAGCCCTTCCTTTACCAACTGCTGTTGCGCTTTCTGATACGACTCTTATTTTTTTAACAAACTTTCCATTTTCTCTGTTTCTTTCTTTAATACCTCGGCTATTTCTTTGCTATTTTTCGCATAATCCATCGCTGTTATTCCAAATTTATCTGCTTGCTCTATTTCAGCCCCTGCTTTTACTAGCTCCTCCACTATTTCTTTTTCTCCTACCATACATGCAAGATGCAGCGGAGTGCATTTATTGCCATACTCTTCAGCATTTACATTCCCTCCTGATTTTATCAATTCTCTAACTGTTTCTAGACGTTTCTCCGTTATCGCTAGATGCAGTGCTGTATGTCCTCTTACATCTGCTGCATTCACATCTACTCCTTTTTCGATTAATAACCTCACTGTTTTTACCTCTACTGCATAATGTAGAGCTGTTCTTCCTTTTTCGTCTCTTTCATAAATATTTTTAAACGAGTTCTCTAATAGTGACTTATCTTTTTTACCCAGCTTTACCATAACTTACCCCACCTTTTCTTTAAACCTAAGCCTTCCTTTTTACCACCTCATCTATCATTGCATTCACTTGGCTGATTATCTTGCTTGCTAAATTTTGACATTCTTTCTTTATTAGCGATTTGTCTCTCTTCCTTATTTCTCCTATCTCTATTATTTTTAGCTCCGGCAAATAACTCCCATTCAACATGTCTGCTATTTCTCCCACTAGCCCCTCTATTCCATAGCACGTCAGTTCTCTACTTTTTGTTATTCCTCCTTTTTCTCTCAAAAATTTACTCGCCTTTTCACTCTCTTTGCTATCACATAGACGATACTTTTCACTTTCCCAGATGTAATACATTGGCGTTGCGCCGTACTTATTCAGTTGATTAACTTCAGCTCCAGCCTTTACCAGCTCTTTTATTATTTCAACTCCTGCTCCTTTGCACGCAGAGTGGAGTGGCGTACATCCAGTGACATATTGAGTGGCATTTACTTCTGCTCCTTCTCTTAGCAGCACTTTTACATTTTCTAAACTTTTTGCGAATACTGCACAGTGCAGAGGTGTATAACCATTTTTATCTCTTGCATTAACCTCTGCCCCTTTTTTTATTAATAACCTCACTGTTGTGTAATCGGAGATTTCTACTGCTTGGTGCAATATCGTCTCTCCTTCTTCATTTCTTTTATTAATATCGTTACTTGATACTTCTTTAAAAAACTTACTCTTGCTAAAACTGTTTGGTAGAAGCTGTAGCTTTACTCCTCTCGTTTGAGTTTTATTACTACAACTCCCCCTAAAGAACCGTGCTTGCAGATTTCCCGCACACGGCTCATCAATATTAGTTTTCACAGTCGTCCCTCTTATGCATATAAAGAAAAATGTATTTTTGGCTTTGGTAATGGATTTACTTCTACGTAGTGTACAAACTGTTCCCAGGTCATACTCTTTTTCTGACTACGCCGATTTATCCATTTAAATGCTAGCTTTCTTACTGATGTATAAAATTGTTTTAAACACCAATAATTTCCGCTAATACCAAAGTAGTTATAGTGTCCTGTTAATTTAGCCTTCAGTACTTGCCACCAATCTTTAAGTCGAATACTTCCGCGGACTTTTTCCAACCACTCTTTGATTTCTTTTAGTTTTCTGGCTAGATTTAACTTTGAGGTTTTATGTCCCATCATTAATCTACCAAGACGACTTTTTGCACCATAGTGCGTAAACCCCAGAAAATTGAAACTTTCCGTCCTTCGTTTCTCTCTTATCGCTTGTTGCCACTCCCTCTTGCCAAACTTTACTACTCTGGTCTTGTTTTCAGATACTTCCAACCCGAATTTATTTAACCTTTGTTTCAGTAATTCCAGAAATTCTTCCGCGTCTACCTTACTTTCGCAACAAACCACAAAATCGTCGCAAAACCTTATTAGTTGTATATATCCTCTGGATCTTGGTTTAAATTTCTTTTCAAGCCATAAATCCAACACATAATGTAAGTATATATTTGCTAATACAGGACTTACTATACCACCTTGGGGTGTACCTTGTTTTGTTGCTTCATAATATCCAGCTTCAACTATCCCTGCCTTAAGAAAACGCTTTATTAACCACAGTAAATTTGGGTCAGTTATTCGTTCCCTTAGACATCTCATTAGCCATTTATGCTGTATATTATCGTAGAACTTCTTGATATCCACTTCTACAATGTAGTTTATTGGTTTGTACCTAACTGCTTTATCTAGTGCATTTACCGTTTGATGACAGTTTCTTCCAGGTCGAAATCCATATGAGCTGTCCAGAAAGTTTGCCTCGTAAATATTTTCTAATATCTTCTTCAGCATAATCTGTACCAACTTATCCTCAGTTGATGGTATTCCGAGTCCGCGTTTCTCTTTACTTCCGGCTTTTGGTATATACACCCTCCTCACCGGTTGTGGTTGATATTGCTTTCCCTTCATACTATCCACTAGTCCTTCCAGTCGCTCTTTTAGATTTTCTCCGTAAGCTTCCACTGTTACCCAGTCTATTCCACAAGCCTTGTTACGCTTTAGCTCTTTATAACACTCTGCAAGGTTTCCTACATTTATTAGATGTATTAGCGATGTGAATTTCAGTCGCTTATCTTGCTTTGCTCTTACTGCTATCTGGTTTAGTTTATCTTGCATGTTATTCCAACCTCCGTTGTATTGGCATAGCAATCCCTATACCAGTTACTATATTGCTGATCGCTTCCCCTTGTACGTGGCTTTCCCACACTCCGAGTACTATCAATCAGTCCGACTTCCTCTGCATCTTCCGCTAGTTCTTGCCTTTGTTGACTTGTTCCAGCGTACCTTTATAGGAATGCATAGGATCTCCCAAGTTCACTTGAAGTCCATTTCAATACATGGCACGGTCTCAGATCCCGATAGAGTGAGTGATAACTCGCCTTTGCATTATCCCTCATGCTGTCTTCCACCGAAATGAAAATGTCGACCTCTATGTCTTCAGGTATTTCGGGACTCAATCCCTTCACTTTCGTTGTACCCTGCATTGTCCATTCCACTAGCTCTATTACACTCGTTACCTCATGCAACATAGTGGTCTGTTCTAAACTGTTGGCTAGACTTTGTTTATGTTGGATTTTCACCAACTGTTCTCCAAGCACTTCTTGGCGCACCATTTCATACCTCACAAAATTAGCTTTTCTAGCGTCAGATAAATTTCTTATATTTACCTGCTGCTATTCAAGTCATGTCTATTTTAGCATAAGAAAGCAAGTCTTTTTCTTTTTATTTCATACACTTTTACCTATTATTAATATAATATATGAGGATCTAAATATAAATGCTTAGCTTATTAGAGATATTACTTGACTACTTTTCCAACTTCTGTGCAAATGTCGATGTTCGTGCCACCTAAGTACTCCTGGGTAAAACACTAAAATGTAATTTTCTAATTCGTGTATTGAGTCTTTTTGCTCTGAATCTGAGTCATTTTTATAGTAAACGTTGTGTTCTGCTAAAACATATTTTCTGACCTTCTGATCTGTATAATTTTCTACTTTATAGTTGTGAGTAACGCTAAACCTTTCTAAAATTGGTTTGTGTTTTAAATTCCAACGTTGCCCTGAAAGTTTATCGTTTCCCAATACAAATTTATTCCCTCTTTCCTCTACACTACCAACTGGAAAACATGCGTTTATTTCTCCTAAATTCCAACTGTTGTAAGTTAAAAATATGATATAAAGGAGATAAGAGGGAAGATAACCCTACTCACTATAGGAATAGAGTTATCACGGGCGTGTGCGACCGACCAACTGTTGGTATTATAACCGTTCGGATCAAGGTACACTAGCCCATCTCTCGATACGTTTGAATAGTTGCATGGGACATATGTATGCACCCGTTTACAATCTTAAATTAATTAAAACTAATCGAGGTTATTATGATTACATCTTATCAAAATTTTATTGGCATTGATATCGGAAAATTTAAAAATGTTGTTGCAGTTCACAAACAGAAGAACGCTGTCGAATTCGACAATGATACTGCTGGCTGGCAACAATTGTTTCAAGATTTTTCAAATATCTTACCTAATTCTTTAGTAACTCTGGAAAACACTGGAAAATATGAGCTTGGCTTAGCACATTTTCTTGTTGATAAAGATATTGCTGTACATCGAGCTAATACTCGCAAAGTAAAAAGCTTTGTTCTATCTCATGGAACTTTAGCAAAGTCTGATCAATCAGATGCAAGAGCCCTTGCTCAGTATGGGTTTGAACGCTATAGTACTCTATCTCTATTTGCACCTATGTCAAAAGAACAAACAACCTTAGTTGCACTTTGTCAACGTCGTGATGACATTACAAAAATGAGAGCTCAAGAGAAATCTAGGCTTGCAGCACCTGAAAACGACCATATAAAAGAAAGCTGTCAGAAAACTATTGAATTCTTTAATAGCCAGATAGATGAGCTCAACAATACCATACAAAAAATTATTGATGAGAATCCAGAGTTACAAAAGCGCCAAAAAATCCTTAAAACAGTTCCAGGAATAGGTGCAAAATTATCTCAAGATTTTCTGTGTCTAATGCCAGAACTTGGTTATGTAAGTAGGGGAGAAATTGCAAGTCTTGCTGGAGTTGCACCTCATCCGAAAGAAAGTGGTAAAACTATTGGTTATCGCAGAATAAGTGGTGGCAGAAGCAACGTTCGTGAAAAGCTTTTTACAGCTGCGATGTCTGCTTCAAGGTCTAAGTCTGCGTAACCGTTCACGGAATATTCCCAATTAGGCAGGAATAGCGACTAAATTCTGTAGTTTCTGGACAGGATTCTGATCATTCAAACGTGCAGTCAAAAATATCGAAAGCATTCTTTCAATGAACTTTTCTCCACGTTCTGACCAAGTGAAAAAACTATTTTTACGATAAATGACGTACCGTCTAGCCTGACGTTCTGCAAGGTTATTGGTTGTCTCGATCAGATCAGGATTGCGCACGAATCTCCACATCATATCTTCAGAACGTAGTATATTGGCAGCCATTCTCGAGGCCTGAGTTCCTTTTGCAACCCTTGTTATCTCTCGCAAAAAATGTTTCACCCTTTTTCGAATCTTCCTCATTAACCGGAAAAATCTTAAATTGTCTATCAGGTTTTGTTTACGTGCTCTATCTACCACAAATACCCTGTTGCTCAGCGATTTTAATGCTGCGCCAATTCTGCTCACTTCAACATTTTTACTGTAAAAAAACCTTTCAAAGTCCCTTGCTAAATGGGCCCAGCATATCTGTCTGTTTTCACGATTAAAGTAATTATACGCAGCATACCTATCGCTTATAACTATTCCATCATACTCTGGCAATAGCCCTTTTAATATCTTCTTTCCGCGAGATCCAACTAACTTCATAAGTGTTGCTGTTTTATTCGTTACTACCCAACTCCAACCTTTCTTTCCCTGGTTCCTATGGCTTGTTTCATCTATATGTAAATACTTGCTTTTCCGTAGCTCTTCTCTTATTTTTTCGTATTCAGATATACATTTTTCTGATACTCTACCCTCGGTCTTTGATACCAAACCTAGGCTTATATTCAGATTAAATATGCTGCTCAAAATTTGCTGTACTTCCCTTTTTGAATTGATAAAAAATCCACTAAAACTGCTAATTACTGCTTTTGCATTAGCTCCTAAAAGATCCCTTGTCACACCTTCAGGCAGACTAGCTGAGATCCTTTTCTTACACGCCTTACAGTAGCCTTTTTGTAGCCTATATTCAGTCACTATCGGTTTAATTTTTGGCAATTCAACCTTTTGATGCACAGTTTCTTCTTCTAAAATAACTTGGCTTCCACACATGCAAATTGTATCAATTGAACATTTTACCACCTCATCTGCTACCATCAATTCCCGCTTGTGCGCTTCATGTCCTGGCTGCCCGCCTGGTTTTTTATCGCTCTTCTTTTTTGTCTTTTTGCGATATACATCTTGCGATGGTGGCAGCGATGAATTTTTTGAATTTAAACCCAGCTTATCCTCTAGCTCAATTATTTTTGTCCTTAACTTATCATTCTCTGCTTTCAGAGTACCAACTTCTGACTCCAATACCACAATCTTTTCTTGTAGCACCTCTATCATCAACCCCTCATCTATCTAGTTTATTGTTTTTTATACTAATTATGCAATTTTTGTAAACTACTTTCTTATACCGTGAATGGACAAAGTTGATAAGCCTAAACGCCATCATGTCTTTAGGAGAGTCTGCTAATGAAGGCTCTTAAGTTGACGCCATTGCGTGAACGGTTACGTCGGCAGTTCGAACCTGTCATCGCCCATTAAATGGAGAGTTTTTAGCCAAAATTTAAAATACAAAAATACACTAAAAACTAATCAAATAAACACGGTATCTCACTGTCAATATTTACCCATAAAAACTCTATATTTTACATAATCTATTAAGAATACTCTCTATTTCTCTACAATATAGGGTATTTTTCAACAATTTAGATAGAGTAAACAAGTCAATAAAAGAATTTAATTTGACAGTAGAGAGAGGTTTGTTTTGAAAAATATTTTAGATTGAGAAAAATTAGTGCTAAGTTGCAAAAATCTTTTTTTTAACAGTATACTGTAATAACACTAAGGTACTAGTAGTGACAGGGATTACACAAGAAAAATACTCATCAAAAACTCTAGCATCAGAACTGCAAAATCTTCCAGAACCTAGAGCAAGTCTTAATTCAGCTTATGAAAGCAGTGATATTGATGAGAATATTATTTTAGAACTTCCACTCAATAATTTGCTTTGTCTATTAGAAGCTCCTAAAGATGGCGACGAAGGAAGAAATGCTCGGTCAGGGTATCAAACATGCATAGATTTTATAAGAACTCATTATATTGTAAACGAGCAAGAAATAAACTCTAAAAGTATAGCTCTTTTCATAATAGTCCAAACGAGGTAAAATAAGGTTTTATAGTAGTGAAGGTAAGGATGCCAGCAGCATATAGTTATAAAAAAAGCAATGGAAGCACTAGAAGAAGGAGAAAGCAGGGAAACGGTGGCAGCAAGATTTAAAATTGGAAGAACTACGTTATGGGAGTGGCAGCAAAGAAGAAAAGAAACAGGAGATTTTCAGTCAAAAAAACTTGGAAATGGAGGTTATAATCACAAAATTACTGACTGGAATAAATTTACTGAATTTGCTAAAAAATATGGTGGTATCGGAAATGGCTAAGCTTTGGAGCAATGTTAGTATCCCAACGATCCATCGAGCTCTTAAAAAAATTGGACTCACACGCAAAAAAAGACATATAGATACAAAGAAAGAAACGAAGAAAAACGCGCTGAATTTTTGAAAATTATAGCAACAAAAGAACCTCAAAACTTAGTTTATATAGATGAGTCTGGCATTGATAACACCGAGTTATGGATATTGCCAGAAGGGACAGAGGTTTTATGCTCTAAAATCTGGTAAAAAAATTCAACGAATCAGTATGATTGCAGCCTTAAACGGCAGAAAAATAGTTGTTCCGTTAACATTTGAAGGCCACTGTAATATGGATATCTTTAATAAATGGTTTGAGCAGTTTTTGACACCGATTGGCTTTGTTGCATAGCTAGTGTTGGTTGAGGTTATTGTAAGGAGAAAAGCTTATGGTTACTAACGCATTTTGTTGTAAAATAGGCATTTTTCAAACAAGTATAACTTATGCCACAAAAAATGAGAGTAAGTAACCAAAGAGAATATAATGAGTTTCTAAAAAAAAGAGGAAATGTTTTTCATTTTGTTAATCAAGCCATAGAAAATTGGTATGAAAATAGTCCAAAAGTTGCAGGTGGCAATAACACTTATAGTGATAAAGTTGTAATTTTAATACACATAATAGTTCATCTTTTTAGAATTGGCTTGAGACAAGCTGTAGGTTTTGTAAAAGGTTATATGGTACAAATAGGCAAAAAACTTAAGATTATCAGCTATACACAAGCTTCCAGAAGATTTAAAAAGCTTAATTTGAAGATTGATGACCATAGAAGCAATAAAGATGATCTGGAAAATGTTGAAATTGCCGTAGATAGCACTAGAGTTAGTATCTACAATAATAACGGTGGGCATAGTAAGCTTAATATTCGAAAAAGAAAATACAGTGGTTATGGTCAAGTAAGAAAATTACATGTTATTTTAAACATAAATGATAAGAAAGCAATAAGCATGAACTACACTAGTGGTGTTGCTGTAGACTATTTGCCGGTCTGCGATATGTTAGAAGAAGTCAGTGATAAATATAACATTTGTTCTATTCGAGCAGATGCGGCTTATGATATAAAAAGTGTGTATAAAGAATGCAGAAAATACAATATTGTGCCTATTATTCGCCCTAGGAAGGATACTAAAATTTGTTTAGCTGACTACTTATCAGAAAGAAACAAGTATATTAGTAGAATTAGGTCATATGAGAATTATGAAGATGGTATTAATGAATGGAAGAAAAAAGTTAAGTATGGAGCACGGTCTTATATTGAAGTCTTTTTCTATAGGTTGAAGCAAATATTTGGGTTTGGCTTGAAAAATAAATCAGAGGTAAATCGTGAAAAAGAGCTGTTAATTAAGTGCTACTTACTGAACAAATTTACTGATATTGGTATGGCTAAATTTAAATTAGCTGCGTAAGTTCATTGTGATTTACATGCCTATCAGTGCTATGCAACAAAGCCACACCGATTTTGAAACCTGGACAAACTGTTATCCTTGATAATGCTACTTTTCATAAGTCTAATAAGATTTGCTAAAGGAGTTGGCGCAGAAATTTTATATCTACCGCCTTATTCTCCCGATTTTAACAAAATTGAGCATCATTGGTTTGCTATAAAAAACAGAGCTAGGAAAAACATCCCTCTATTCACATCTTTTCGTCATGCTGTTGATTCCGCTTTTCTATAAGCTTTTCGGACTATTATGAAAAGAGCTATAAATGGCTGTTTTATAATGAATTTTGTCAGTCACTGCCAGTTCTTTTCACTTGAGCGATGCAACAAAGACCACTGGGATCCAGCCTGTTTTATCTTTTATCATAGAATGAGACGTTCAGCATATTCATCTTTTTCCATTACCATATCATAAACAATCATTCCATGGGAGCGCATAATTTCAGGTGTATGATCACGAATCAATTTATCAATCTTGAAATAATTTTCTTTATACTTCCTTTGACGGATATCAAAACTTTATTTGGTAAAATCAAACCGTGACTTTCGATTTAACCCAATTATACAATTTACTCATTTTACCATCTTGACCGAGCATTCCAGAGTTATTTTTATAAAAAGTGTCAACTATTAGCTTGATAGAGCCTATGGCAGCAGAAAATACGGGATTTTTATCATACTCGCCATCAAGGCCACTGAGAGACTCAGGGCATCCAATGCGGACTTGTTTGTTGAATATATAGCTTGCAATCTCTTTCATGCTTGTGAGTTGACTGGTTCCACCTGTGAGCACTACTTTATTGATTGGATCTTTTTGTTCTTGAAATTGTTCTCTTACCAGTTCAAATATCTCCTCAACTCTAGGTCTTATGATGTCAATAAGTTCGGACTTGGGTACTCGAGTCGGTTCATCATTTTCACTGTTTTGCAGTGTAATATATTCGTTCTCATCTATTGAAGTTACGACAGTGCTACCGTATAGTATTTTTATGCGTTCAGCATGCTCTATACTTGTGCATAGTCCATAAGCTATATCTCGAGTGATGTGAATGCCGCCAATTGGAATGCTGATTGTGTATATAAGCTTTCCTCTCTTAAAAATTCCAATTGCAGTACACCCACCCCCTATGTCAACAATGGCAGTTCCTAGCTCTTTTTCATCTTCACTTAGACAGGCAAGGCCTGCAGAATATGCGGAAGCAATACAACCAGCCATACTTATCCCGCTATTATTAGTTATACAATTTTCAATGTTGGTAAGCGCTGGACGCGAAGCAGTGACGACATTAACATCAGCAGATAGTCTTTTTCCGTACAATCCACCAACCTCTTTTATATCAGTCATGTCATCCAAGTGATATTTCAGTGGTATATTGTGAATGATAACATTTTCTTCGATATATTTCTCAAACGTCTGAAAGACTACACGTTTTATATCTCGGTCTGAAATTTCGTGATTAGCTGCAATAATTTCGTTATATACGTTAAAAGATGAGACTCCACATCCGGCTACATTCACATATATCTGGTCTATAGTCTCTTCTGATACTTGCTCAGCTAAACCTATAGTTGATGAAATAGAGTAACTTGCATGCTTTGCATCAGTTATTGATCCACCGCTTATACCTTCTGCACTTTTATAACCCGTTCCTATTATTTTATAGCTGAAGTTGCTATTGATCTTAACAATGAGACAGATAATTTTTGTTGTACCTACGTCTAAAACGGCAAAAACATTTCGCTTTGGTTTTATTATTACTGCAGAGTACATTAGTTGACCTTATGACACAATTCCATTCAAATTGTAGCTTCCTTTAATAATTTATATTTCTATTAAAAATACAGCAACATTTTAATATACCCAAAATACTGTACAAAGGAAAAAATAAAACATAAAATTTTAATTTTATGTCTAAATTGCCAATTGTAATTGCCCCTGATGAAAGGTTAACTACACGTGCCAGTGAAGTAACAGATATAAACGATAAAATTAAAGAATTAGTAAACGACATGTTCGAAACTATGTACCATGAAGATGGTCTTGGCCTTGCTGCAGTGCAAATTGGAGTGATGAAGAGAGTTTTTGTCATGGACGTTCAGCCAGAGAAGGCTGAAGATGGGCCAGCAGGATATGAATCAACTGGCAAATTTTGCATGATTAATCCTGAAATTACAGAATTATCGGGTGAACAAGTAATTCTCAAAGAAGGGTGCCTTTCAATTCCAGAGCAAAGCCATGAAATTAAGCGTCCAAAATATTTAACTGTGAAATATAAAAATTTAAATAACGAAGAACAGACGCTAAAAGCTAGTGGTTGGCTTGCAAGGTGTATTCAGCATGAGTTAGATCATTTAAATGGTATATTATACGTTAGACATTTGTCTAAATTGAAGTACGATATGGCTATGAAAAAAGCTCAAAAGGTTAAGAGGCACTATGAACAATGAAGATCTAGAATTGTTGAAGTTCTATCATGAAGTGGGTGTTGACTGCACGCTAACTGAAGGTGAAGAGGAAAAAAAAGTGGAAAATGAGAGAGCTGCACAGTCTTCTGTCATCGAGCAGAAAAAAGCCATGTTCCCAAGTGACTGGATCATTGAAGCAAGGAAGCTTGCAAGTGAATGTGGTAGTGTAGATGAACTAAGAAGTGCAGTTAAGTCATTTGAGGGTTGTGAAATAAAAAAAACTGCAACTAATACTGTTTTTTCTGATGGTAATCCGAATGCAAAAATCATGCTTATTGGTGAAGCACCAGGAGCAAATGAAGACCTGAAAGGCATACCATTTTGTGGTGCAAGCGGAATGCTGCTCGATAAGATGCTCGGTGCAATTAATCTGGACCGCACTAAGGTATATATAAGCAACACCGTGTTTTGGCGTCCACCAGGTAATAGAAAACCAACTGATCTAGAGCTTGATATGTGCAGACCATTTGTTGAGAAGCATATTGCTCTTGTTTTACCGCAGATTCTAATTTTAGTTGGAGGAATTGCATGTTATAGCCTTCTTGATAACACAAAGACTATATCGAACTTGCGTGGCAAATTTCATACTTATACTAACCAATATTTATCTCATGCAATTACCACAGCCGCTATATTTCATCCAGCCTATCTACTTCGTCAACCAGCACAAAAACGCTTAGCTTGGGAAGATTTAAAGAAGATTAGAGAATATCTTGATAATACCAATAACCACACGGACGTTTAGCTCACTACTCGTTGTCATCCCAGTGCCGGCTAATTGCATTAAATATTGAAAAATTTACTAAACAGAGAAAAAGGCAAAAGAAAATCTATCAGCTACTACCTATTTTTTTAATTGGCGTTTTTCATTGTATTAAATGCTTTGATAAGCGCATTTTAGCTTATGTGGGTAAAAGTTTTATAAAGACATAGAGTGCACATAGTGCAAAAAATTAAACATCAAGTATATTGAGCTTTTTGTCGTTTTATCTGCACAGACTAAAGATAAATAATATATCTTCACCCTTATTTTAAGGAGAATGGCGGAGTCCGTCAAGTAACTCTTGCCGTTGCTATAGCTGCTTGAGTTCCTGTAATCACAATGTTGGTGCAATGCACGCATGGAATTTTATTTACTCTATAATATGTTGGTTTATAGTAGTACTAATGCAGAAATAAAGGGAGGAGACATTGGAAAGCAATATAAAAAAATTGAAAGGAAATTTTTTAGAACAAGCAATTAGAGTAAATCATGCTGGCGAATATGGAGCCATTTGCATTTATTCCGGTCAAAAATTTATTCTTAAAAAATCTTCCATAATTGACAAAATAATTAAAATGGAGGAGCAGGAAAAAAAACATTTCCACTATTTTAATGAGAAAATCAAGGAGCAAAGAGTTCGTCCTACTGTTTTGTTGCCAGTTTGGGGTGCTTTAGGGGTATCACTTGGTGTTGTAACTGCCATGATGGGTAAAAAAGCCGCTATGGCTTGCACTGCTGCAGTTGAAGAAGTGATCGGAGAGCACTACAAGGAGCAAGTCTTACATTTAGAAGATGGGGAATTAAGAGAAACTATAAGTAAATTTCGCGATGAGGAATTAGAGCACAGAGATATTGCAATTCAGCACAATGCCGAAAGCGCACTTGGCTACAACGTTTTATCTTTGTTCATAAAAACAAGCTGCAAAGCTGCTATTTACCTCTCTAAATTGATTTAATCAATCACTATTTGACAACCAACCACATTTGCCTTTAGTTCTTGTGCTAATTGCTGCCCCATATCCTCTACTACAATCGAATGCGTATGAATGTTTATAATTAATTTCTTAATTATTATCCTAAAAATACATTAATTTAATTCCCTATTAGAGTTTTCTTGTTGTTGTAAACATGTTTGCATAAGACTAGTAGATGGAACGTTTTTAATAGTCTGAGTTAACTCCTCAGGAATATTTTCAAAACTCTTGCCCATAACTTCTAAAACACTTTTCCCCTGTATAAGATAATTCCCTCCAAAGCTTGATTTGTTTTCTAACTTGCTAAACCTTATTTTGCTTTTCTCATCAATTTCTACTACCATTTTGTTACCATCTTTCCGTAGATAAATACTAATCTCTCCTATTTTAGTAGTAAAAAATATTTCAATACCACCTTTTAAGATATCTGTGTAATTTCTTTTTCCATCTTCTGTAATTTCAACTTTTACTATACTTTCCTCAATCTGAAATATGCCAACTTCTAAATCCTTAGCTTTTTCATTATTTAAAGTTCTCGCAGTTTCAACAATACTACCTTGTGGATACTTAATATAAAAATATTTATTATCTACTTCTACTTCAAGATCATATTTATCAATTTGCTTGTTATTTTCTTTCACAATACCTTCATATGCTAGACCCTCTAGCATTTTTTTCTTACTCTTACATTGTTCGTTAAGATCATTTAAATAATTAGAGCCGTAATATCCGCCTTCAATATCGCTATAAAAAGATAATCCTTTTTCTACCCCACCTTTTAACACTAAATTACGAGTGATCTTTTGTATGATATTTTTTGTAGTTGAATTGTGTGGATTTGCATGAAAGCGATTAATTAATTCTTCCATTTTTTCAAATATAAAATTTGTTACAGTCTTATTATCCTTACCGTAATATGAGTTAATCTTATTCCTTGATTTAAATAACCCTCTATTATGCGTTCCATGTACTTTAAAACGCTTTCTTGCTCATCGTGTTCTGTTATACCTTTTATCATCTCATCACAAAATTTTTTAACTAGAATTTGTTCATCTGTAGTCAATGGTATTTGCAATTTCGTAGAAGATGAGTCTCGCTCAAAAAGATAAATTATTGACAATTCTTCTGCTCTTTTAATAAAGTCATAACTTCTTAGATATTCTGCAACATCTTTGTTTTTTGCGTACCTTTTCTTGATTAAATCCATATGCCTATCTTTACGACTTATAGTCGGTAATTTTGGATTTGATGAACTACTCTGTTGACTATTGAAGAAGCTGTTAGAGAACTGTTCAGGTTCTAAAATAAGATTACTTTCACCTTGTTTACCTACTTGCTTAGACATATTATATACCATAACCACTAAAACTTTTTAGTGATTACTTCAATACATAGATAAGTCAATAAAAATATCTTTTTCTCTTCAGTGCTAAAAAATTGTCAAAAATCTCAAAATTGGTTAATTGCATATAACCTACTTTCTGGTATACATCAAAACTACCGTAGAAAGCTTCAACTTTGAAAGGGATTAACAAATAAAATTCTTGTACTTTGCCTCTACTAAAGTACAATCAGGCTTTATTTAATATTTTTCATGCTTGATGAAGTACATGAGGAGTGCGGGGTATTTGGCATAAGTTATAACCAAAGTGCTGCTTTTAACTCTATACTTGCTCTCCACGCTTTGCAGCATAGAGGTCAAGAGTCTTTTGGCGTAGTAACCAGTAACAACGATAAGCTGCACTCTTATCACTTTCAAGGCCAAGTGAGCAGTGTATTTGATGATATAGATGAAATAAAGAAATCCTTACCTGGGGATTGTGCAATAGGTCATGTTCGATACTCAACAAGTGGTAGTAAATTTGGAGTGCAGCCCATGTTTGGCAAAAGTGGCAAATTTGGGGATTTTGCCATAGCACATAATGGTAATTTAATTAATATTTCTCCGATACGCGAACAATTAATTAAACAAGAGTGCGTTTTTCAGTCAGATATTGATACAGAAGTAGTAGTGCATCTGACAGCAAGCAGTGAAAAAGATAGCTTTTTAGAGAGTTTTATATATGCATTAAAGCAAATACAAGGTGCTTATTCTTTTGTGGCAATCAATCAAGAAGTAGTTATTGGAGTACGTGATCCATCTGGAATCAGGCCTCTTGTTTTAGGAAAGTTAAACGGTTCTTACGTTCTTGCATCTGAAACTTGTGCTCTTGATATAATAAATGCAGAGTTTATTAGAGAAATAGAACCAGGCGAATTAGTTACCATCAGTTCGGATAGTAAGCTAGCCTCAATGTTTCCTTTCCCACAGCAAAAATCAAGTTTTTGTATTTTTGAATACGTTTACTTCTCGAGACCAGACAGCATAATGGAGAAGAGGTCCATATATGATATAAGAAAAGAAATAGGAAGAATACTTGCAGAAGAGAGCCCACCAAAAAACAATGTAGATATGGTTGTACCAATACCTGATTCTGGAATACCTGCAGCTATTGGATATGCAAAGCATTCAGGATTACCTATGGAACTGGGGATAATTCGTAATCATTACATAGGAAGAACTTTTATACAACCCACCGCTGAAGTACGTAAAGTTAGAATAAAATTAAAATTCAATGCTAATAAGCACACTTTGAAAGGCAAAAACATAATTTTAATAGATGATAGTATAGTGCGTGGTAGTACGCTCAGAAATATAATAGTTATGCTAAAGGATGCGGAAGTAAAAGAGATTCACCTCAAAATTTCAAGCCCACCAATTAAGCATTCTTGTTTTTATGGAATAGATACACCAGATTGCAAAGATTTAATTGCTGCGACTCAATCTATAGAAGAGATAAAGGAAAGTATAGGAGTAGATAGCTTAGCCTTTTTGAGTATTGATGGGCTATACAGAGCTGTTAAAGCAGAAAAACGTAACAATGCTACACCGCAATATTGTGATGCTTGTTTCACTGGTGACTACCCAATTGGTAAGTAATCTATTATTAATGAAGGTGAGGTTTTTTCTATGTTATATTAACAGTTTTAAAAATAGATTTTTTGCATAACCATATAGTTTTTGCCTGGGCGTCATTTGAGTGAAAACTACTTTACAAATTTCGTCATTCCCTTTACTATGATACTAAGAGTATTTGTAACCGTTCACGGATTGTGAGAATGAATTAAAGAACTAAGCAGTGACAGCTACTAGATTCTGTAGCTTTGTAACCGTTCACGGAATATTCCCAATTAGGCAGGAATAGCGACTAAATTCTGTAGTTTCTGGACAGGATTCTGATCATTCAAACGTGCAGTCAAAAATATCGAAAGCATTCTTTCAATGAACTTTTCTCCACGTTCTGACCAAGTGAAAAAACTATTTTTACGATAAATGACGTACCGTCTAGCCTGACGTTCTGCAAGGTTATTGGTTGTCTCGATCAGATCAGGATTGCGCACGAATCTCCACATCATATCTTCAGAACGTAGTATATTGGCAGCCATTCTCGAGGCCTGAGTTCCTTTTGCAACCCTTGTTATCTCTCGCAAAAAATGTTTCACCCTTTTTCGAATCTTCCTCATTAACCGGAAAAATCTTAAATTGTCTATCAGGTTTTGTTTACGTGCTCTATCTACCACAAATACCCTGTTGCTCAGCGATTTTAATGCTGCGCCAATTCTGCTCACTTCAACATTTTTACTGTAAAAAAACCTTTCAAAGTCCCTTGCTAAATGGGCCCAGCATATCTGTCTGTTTTCACGATTAAAGTAATTATACGCAGCATACCTATCGCTTATAACTATTCCATCATACTCTGGCAATAGCCCTTTTAATATCTTCTTTCCGCGAGATCCAACTAACTTCATAAGTGTTGCTGTTTTATTCGTTACTACCCAACTCCAACCTTTCTTTCCCTGGTTCCTATGGCTTGTTTCATCTATATGTAAATACTTGCTTTTCCGTAGCTCTTCTCTTATTTTTTCGTATTCAGATATACATTTTTCTGATACTCTACCCTCGGTCTTTGATACCAAACCTAGGCTTATATTCAGATTAAATATGCTGCTCAAAATTTGCTGTACTTCCCTTTTTGAATTGATAAAAAATCCACTAAAACTGCTAATTACTGCTTTTGCATTAGCTCCTAAAAGATCCCTTGTCACACCTTCAGGCAGACTAGCTGAGATCCTTTTCTTACACGCCTTACAGTAGCCTTTTTGTAGCCTATATTCAGTCACTATCGGTTTAATTTTTGGCAATTCAACCTTTTGATGCACAGTTTCTTCTTCTAAAATAACTTGGCTTCCACACATGCAAATTGTATCAATTGAACATTTTACCACCTCATCTGCTACCATCAATTCCCGCTTGTGCGCTTCATGTCCTGGCTGCCCGCCTGGTTTTTTATCGCTCTTCTTTTTTGTCTTTTTGCGATATACATCTTGCGATGGTGGCAGCGATGAATTTTTTGAATTTAAACCCAGCTTATCCTCTAGCTCAATTATTTTTGTCCTTAACTTATCATTCTCTGCTTTCAGAGTACCAACTTCTGACTCCAATACCACAATCTTTTCTTGTAGCACCTCTATCATCAACCCCTCATCTATCTAGTTTATTGTTTTTTATACTAATTATGCAATTTTTGTAAACTACTTTCTTATACCGTGAATGGACAAAGTTGATAAGCCTAAACGCCATCATGTCTTTAGGAGAGTCTGCTAATGAAGGCTCTTAAGTTGACGCCATTGCGTGAACGGTTACACTTTCAGTATAATAAACCAGAGAGGAGAACCTTGCTGCAAAACGGTCCTTATGACCAAGAGTATGTACGGTTCCTCCTCTCTGCGTGTCTTTATACCGCCATTTCGTGACATTTATAAAGACTTGTTTTTAACATATAAGAGTATCAATTCATAACTACCCTTATTATCTTTACGTGCAGTTCTACCTTTAATCTGTGTTTCTTCTTTTATGTCAAGTGAAAAGAATGTCTGTATAACATGCACCCCACCGCTATTTTCTACAGCAACACTAGACTTAAAATCAACACCACGACCCATACCTCTTGTTGCTAGTGTTACTGTTTTTGTAATGCCTGCTTCATCAATATACTTCTCTTTAGCCTGTCCTTCCGTATTTTCTGTTAATGTGTATAAGCGGTCAAATTTGCCGAGGAATTTTTCTTTAAATTTGTTTATTTCAGTATCTGTATCAAAAAATATTAATACTGATTGTCCTGAGCCCATCTTAGAATTTGTATGATTGAAAATTTTGTTAAGCCATTCTTCCTCTGAATCCTGAGATAAAAAATTTTCACTTGAATTAAATTTTAAATGAGAATCACCAAAAAAAGATGGCATGATGGAATTTTCTCTGATGTTATAAAATTCTCTTACCGCTTTTTTCTCATGATCATCTAACGTAGTTAAGGTACCACTCACTCCTAAGATAAGAGGATATTTCTCCGGCAATTTTACATAAGACACTTTGCCACAGTCTATATTCAAATAACCATAATTTTTATGATTAAAGTCTTTTTTCTTCAATCTAAAATAATTAAATATGTTGTAGTAACCAGAGTAAGTATAAATGGAATAAATTCCATTGTCTTTTCTATAGCTTATAATTCCATTATCATTAATTTTATACTTATTAATGTACCAATCTTGATCACTTCCTTTTGTAACGCATATTGCAGCATCAATCATCTTATCAAGATGCTCTTCATAGAGAGACTGATTAGTATACTCTTCCTCAATAACCACATTCTTTTCTTCCTTCAAAAGATAGTATTTTCCAGATTTAAATCTATTAAACTCTTGAAATTCTTGATTTCTTTCTCCTACCTCTTTCAAAATAGTACTTTTTTCATAATCTTTGCTGGCCATTCCCCATATTTTCTCTTGAATACTAGCTAGTCCTGAAATACGTATAGTATTACATGCACCATAAGTATTTCCATAGAATTGATCAGAAAAGAAAACATCTACTTCATCGATTAGTAAAATAGTATTGCTGATATCCTCTTGCTTTATCTGTCCAGATTGCTCCACGCTATGATTTAAAATACGGCCTTCAACTAATTCTCTTAAATCTTGTTTCTTGCCATTTACCTCAGGCTTTATCACTTCATTTGCCATCTTCTCAAATGTACCATAAGTTATCTTGTCACCAATACCAAACTCCTTAAAAAAGCCGTTAAAATCTTGTTGATCTCGAGCTGCTAAGTATTCACTATAACAAACAGTTCTGACCTTATGACCTGTCAATACTAATAGTGAAGAGAGTAAACCTAGTACAAGCGATTTCCCTTGCCCTGTTAAGACTTGCGCAAGATGCTTATCAACACCTTTAGAGTCTTTATCAACACTTAACAATCGCAAAATGCATAATATTTGAATACAATGTGGCTTTAAGCTTTTTCCTGTACTTGCAATATCCTTTGATTCTTGTATAGACCACACAGCAGCTAATCCAGCAAGAAGATCAGGTAAAGTTTCTCTCTTGAATTTTGTGTTCCATTCATCAATTTTAATTTGTTTTGATTGCTCCCGTACCTTTTCAGTAATAAATTTAATTTTATCTTGGTAATTTTTGTCAGAAGTCTCTTGTATATAGGAGTTAAATTCTTTTAAGTATCTGTTATAGCAATCTCTTAGTGTTTCTACTGTGCTATTATTGTTTTCTTTTCTATATAGCTCTAAAGCTTTGTCTATATCAATCTCATCTTGTTTTCTTAAATACCAAAAAGATTCCCCTATGATACCAATTCGTTTTTTAAAATCCTCATAAGATATGCTATTCCCTACTACAGAAATAAACGGCTTTGTACTTTCTTCTTTGAATATATCGAAAGACACGTAGTTAGGTTGCTCCTTTAGATAAAGAAAAGATTTCTTAATTGCTGACAGTAACTCACTTGCTGCACTCAAATTATCGTCATCAGACCATTTTTTTTGCTCAAGTAAATTACTTACACTATTTAATAGATCTTGAGTGATTTCAATTAAGTAGTGATTAGGGATATTATCCTTATATTTTTTGATGAAATTTTCAGGATCTAAAACCTTATATGAATTTTTATCTTTATTGGCTACTTCTACTTCAGTTAAGTCATTATTAGTTCCTTTAATAAACCAACTGAATTCTATACTATTTAAATCCTCTAAAAATTCATTAAACGATCTAAAGTACTTAATGAACCCTTGTGATTTTGCTTTTTTATCAAGTGCAGTACTTGCAATATCAAGTAGTGTGTTACGTATTGCTTCCATGTTTTGCTTGAACTCCCCATAAGGAAACTTATCAGGAATTTTTTCTAAAATAAATTTTCTATTCTTCCAATACTCGTTATATACATCTACCAAGTCTCTAAAATCACTAGATTGTTCATCTAAAAACGCCTTCTTAATAGATTTTATTTGTTTTGTTAAAATATCTCGATCAATTTCTGAAACTTCTTTTGAGAGATAAGGACTTGTTTGTGCTATAAACCTTATAACATTATGTGTTGCTATTCGAAATGACTCATAATGATCACCTTCTGTGTTTTTAATAAAATCCATATAGCCTTGTATGAGAGGTTCAAATAACTTTAATTCTTTTTCGGAAAGCAGATTAGTAATTGCACTGTCAATAATATATATCCATGCTAAGCGCTCTTGAGATGATATGGATGATAACTCATTATTGCCAAAGAAATTGGAAACAGAGTTTTTTATACGTTGCAACCACGTTTCATCACCAGGGTCCTGTAACGATTTAAGTTTGTATTCAAATTCTTTTTTGTCAGAATAATAACCGGGCTCAAAATATTTCATTAGTGTAAAGATAAAGTGATATTGCTGTTCGAGAGAGCGGTTTAGAGAGGAAGTTAATGGCCAATTTATAGTTTGTATTAAGCCCCATTTTCCTTGACCGTCTTTTTTCAGTAGATCATTAACAGAAATATCTGTTTTACTACTAATCTCTAAAATTAGCTCCTGAAAGCTCTTACAAAGATAAAAATACATAGGATGAGTTAAAGGTGTAAAACTTTGTGAAGAAGCAAGTTTCCCTAGTGCTTCTCCCCTCATTTCCTTTATCCTTTTAAATAAAGCATTCCATGAATCACCTACAAGATCCAGGAAAGGTTGCTCACTCATCATATCAACAAGATCTGCAAACAACTCCATATCTTTATTACTGATATAAAATACCGATTTATCATGCAAGTCAGATAAATGATCTACCATAACAGATGGAGCCATTACAGAAATAGACCAAAGATATTTGTCATATAAGATACTTCCGTGATTATTTATTCCATCTTTACAGATTTGTTGTAATCCTGTCAGCAAATCCCTTGTATAAAATTGATCAACTCGAGAAAACTCTTTCTTTCTTATATCCAGAGCTCTTTCTCTATTAAGCAATTGTTGACTACTACTATTTGTCTCGCGTGAAATGTTCTGATTATTAACTACATCATCTAATATCGATATATTACTAGAGAACTTTCTCCAATCTTCTAATCTTTTAGAAAACTGAAAAAGATCCTCTGCATACTCAAGATTATCTGCAGTTTTACCACTTCTATCCTGCAAAAACTGTTTAAATTGTTCATAAGCTTTATCCCTGTTATTTAATAATTCATCTTCTATAATTTTAGTAATTTTAAGCTTTTCAAGAAAATTTCGTTTTATACCTATAGGATGCCCAGCAAAATCTAACTCTTCAATCTTGTTGAAGCTTACTCTTGCAATAAAGTTTTCCTGATCAAAAGTAAATAAATAACCTGGACTTTGCTTCCTAATATAAACTGTTTTATTATTATGTGGATGAGTAAATTGACACGAATCTATTTCTATCAAATGATCGTTCTTCCATTGTCCCTCTATATATCCATTTTCACCAAATGACTTCCTTGTTCCCTTATTTTCATTAAAGCTACTTTGGCCAACTTTTTTAGATTTGCCGTCTTTCCAAGTATGCTGCTTAAAATGTGATACAGTAGGAATAGACTCCAGGTCAGAATCACTTTCACAAGATATAGAAGATCTCTCAACCTTATCACTAGCATCACAGTACTCCTCATCAGAGGAATTAGCTGAAAAAGACAGCAAATTCTGACTTACCTGCTGACTATTAGAATTTCCTACGTGCATAATACCCCCTATAAAGAATTATCAATATTCTTAATTTAAGATGTTTTATTCTTTGAAAAGAGGCAAGAAAAATTTTATATGTCGATAAATAAGGTTCTCAAAACACGGTGTTTTTTTCCAAAATTTGTTGATTGAGTTATGGTGGTTGAAATAGCAAACCAATTAAGTTGCTTCGTCCAGCGCTCTCTTTTAGTTAATTATTGTTTTTTCCTTATAAAAATTTAGCTTACCTTTTACATCTAAATAGCTAACAAAATTCGGCCTTTTATAGATGAGTAACCCTCTAGGAATTATCTTCTTGAATTCTATGATATTATTTTTTGTAACATTGTTATACATATCATAATAACGGTACTGGCTGAGTTCATTAAGTAATTTTATGGGCAGTAGAATGATAAAAAGCGTTTTCACAAACACATTTTACTACATAATCAGCGCTAATATTAAAATGCTTATAAAGAGCTTCATAAGGTGCTGATTCTCCGAAACTTTTCATGCCAATAAATATACCATTTGAGCCTATATATTTATGCCAACCCACTTCACTTCCAGCTTCAATTGCAACTTTGATGCTGTCATTATTTAATACTACCGCTTTATATTCATCACTTTGCTCGTCAAAAAGCCTCCAACACGGCATAGAAATGACCCTTGTTCCTACACCTTTTTCCTGTAATTTTTCTCTTGCCTCAACTGCAATTTCAACTTCAGATCCGGTAGCAAATATCGTCACTTCTAGCTTCCCTGAATATTCGCATAGTATATATGCACCAAATTTTGATAGGTTGGCCAATTGGTCAGTATAAGAGTGCATGTAATTAATATTTTGCCTTGAAAGTGCAAATAACGATGGAGATTCTTTTTTTTCCAATGCAATGCTAATGCACTCCAAAGTTTCAATTGCATCTGCTGGCCTAAAAACATACAGATTTGGTATAGCTCTCAAAGAAGCTAAATGCTCTACTGGCTGGTGAGTTGGACCATCCTCCCCTACTCCAATTGAGTCATGAGTCATTACATATATAACCTGCTGTTTCATCAAAGCTGAAAGACGTATAGCAGGGCGGCAGTAATCGGAAAATACTAAAAAAGTTCCACCATAAGGAATAATTCCACCATGAAGAGCCATACCATTCATACAAGCTGCCATAGCGTGCTCTCTCACTCCATAGTGGACATAAGAACCATCATAATTATTACTATCTATTGCCTGCATGTGCTTATATTTAGTACAATTTGAACCGGTAAGATCAGCAGAGCCACCAATTAGTTCTGGCATAGACTTAGTTAATAGTTCCATTACTCTGCCGAAAGAAGATCGAGTAGCTTCGTTTGGCATGAGCTCACATATTTGTTTCTTCAGGTTAGCCAAATCACTCTCGATGTTATTCGGCAAACATTTCTCAAGTCTTCTTTGTAGTTCTTCATTGATCAAGGATGTATAGTTTTGCTTTGCCCTCTTAACTGTTTCTATCCAAGCATTTCTCACATCTTCTGGTACATGAAATGGTTCATAGTCCCAATTTAATTTTTCTCTCATCTGTTTTACATCTTCCTCTGTAAAGGCACCACTATGAGCAGAAGATGTGCCAGCACGGCTTGAAAATTTTCCGATAATAGTTTTGCAACAGATTAGTGTAGGTTTATCAGACTTTTGCGCCTGCTCTATTGCAAGGGATATAGCATCAAAGTCATGCCCATCGATTTTGTCAACATTCCATCCATACGCTGAAAAACGCTTTTCTACATCATCAGAGCAAGAGAGGCTAGTAGAGCCGTCTATAGAGATGTCATTGTCGTCAAAAAATGCTATCAGCTTATTTAATTTAAGATGCCCAGCAAGGGACGCTGCTTCATGGCTTATACCTTCCATAAGACAACCATCTCCTAGCATTACATAAGTGTAGTGACTGATTTCAAACTGCTTTTCAAGAATCGATTCAGCAAGTGCCATGCCAACAGCAGTGGCAAATCCCTGACCAAGCGGGCCTGTTGTTGCTTCTATACCAGAAGTTAAGCCAAATTCTGGGTGACCTGGAGTTTTTGATGTAAGTTGCCTGAAGTTTTTTAGTTCATCTATACTAATGTAGCCTGTCAGATATAATATAGAGTATTGCAACATTGAACCGTGACCATTTGATAGGACGAAACGATCTCTACTGATCCATTGAGAATCATCAGGGTTATGGTTTAGATATTTAGCAAACAATACAGTGGCAACATCTGCCATGCCAAGTGGCATACCTGGGTGTCCAGAATTTGCTTTTTGTACTGCATCAATTGATAAAAAGCGGACAGCATTTGCCATGGATTTTAGTAGTAGATGATTCATGTATTAATAGGAAAACTTAAAAGTGAAGTATACTACATCATAGTGGCAAAAACAAGTTGACACTTAATGTTAAAATCATTAATAATTTATAGTTAGATTGTGAGAATTTTTGTATGACAACTGTTATCAATAGAAAGTATAGAATCAGTCGCAGGCTTGGTGTAAACTTATGGGGTAGAGCAAAAGATTCGGTCAATAAAAGAAAATACCCTCCAGGTCAGCATGGTATTCTTGGATTTAAGAAGTTATCTGATTTTGGTAAGCAGTTTGCTGCACATAAGAAATTTAAGTTCTACTATGCAATTTCAAGTAAGCAGCTTAGACGTACATTTTTAGATGCCTACAAAAGAAAGGGTTATACGGCTGATAATTTTATTGGTGCCTTGGAATCAAGGTTAAGTTCTGTTTTATATCACTCTGGTTTTGTGCCAACAATTTACTCGGCAAAACAGCTTATATCTCATAAACATGTTACAGTTAATGATAAGGTGGTTAACATATCAAGTTATAGAGTGAAGCCTGGTGATATAGTAAAAATAAGGGAAAGAGCAGCAAAAATTCCTATATTAATAGAGGCTGAACAAAAACAAGAACGTAAGGCTCCAGATTATTTAGAGGCAGATAGCAAAGCACTTTCAGTGAAGTATTTGAGAGCGCCTCAATATTCCGAAGTCCCCTATTCAGCAGACATGGAAGTCAATTTAGTAGTAGAATTTTACTCTAGATAAACAACATAAGGCCCGTGTGGCGGAATCGGTAGACGCAGCGGACTTAAAATCCGTGGGTTTTGCGACCTTGGGAGTTCAAGTCTCCCCATGGGCACCAGTTTAATTTATTAAAAAAGTATGAAATGGCTTGATATAGAAGATATTGCAGAAGCTCTAGAAGAGAAATTTCCAAATGAAGATATAATTAGTATTAGATTCACTGAACTTAAAAGAAAAGTCTTGGATTTAGAAGAGTTTGATGATGATGAAAAGTATTGTAATGAAAAAATATTAGAGGCCATTCAAGCAGCTTGGATTGCAGAAAGATCTTAAAAAACAGATAGCTATAAGAAAATTACTGCATACAGTAAAAAGATAATCTTCTTGGAAATACTATACTTTACTCGAATTTTAATTAGCTTCATAATAATTTAACAAATTAAAATTAAAAATGATTACAAGGTAGGAAACACAAAATTCTGGCAAATGCTAGATATACAAATACTGCTTTTTATGTGTGAGGCCGAGGATTATGAAAACAATAAGTTAGTTTTTTGTATAAGAAAGTTGTAATATAATTTAATTTTAAGCACTGGAAAGATGTTTAAATATAGCGGGCCAAAGAAATTAAAATCTATAATAGAAAACTATGCATTAAAATGCATGAAAAATAAGATCAGCAAAAATGAAATACGTCTTATTTTAAACTGGAAAAGTATAGTTGGAGAGGAATTAGCAGAATGTACAAAACCACAAAAGATCTCATACGCACAAAACGTAAATTCTGGTGTTCTGCATCTGTTAGTAACAAATGGCAGTAAAGCATTAGAAATGCAGCATATGGTTTCTCTTGTAATAGAAAAAATTACAGTGTTTTTTGGCTATAAAGCAGTATACGGTATAAAAATCAAGCAAGGGAGTTGACTATTTAACTATATAAGGTTAACCTAGTTACATAGGATAAATTGGTATATTGAAGTGAGTAGAATTTGTGAATTAACAAATAGAAAAAAGTCTTTTGGTAATAAGGTATCGCACTCAAATCGTAAAACAAAGCGTACCTTTCTCTTAAATTTACATAAGGTTACATTAACGAGTAATATATTAGAAAAAAAGTTTAGCTTTCGTATAGCGACAAGAACTTTAAGAACTATAGATTACAAAGGTGATCTTGATGCTTTCTTGCTCAACACAAAAACAATTAAACTAAGTAAAGAAGCGCAAAAGATAAAAAGAAGATTAAAGAAAGTTTTAGCAAAACAAGAGGTAGAGCTAGCTGTTTCAGATGCATAGTAAGCCTACATGGCTCAGAGCAAAAGCTCCAGCTGGTAAAGTATTCAATGAAACCTTAAACACTGTTAAGCTACATAACTTACATACAGTATGCGAAGAAGCTGCGTGTCCAAATATTGGTGAATGTTGGAATAAACGTCATGCTACTGTGATGATTCTCGGTTCTGTTTGTACTCGTGCTTGTGCGTTTTGCAACGTTGCAACTGGCATTCCTGATAAGCTCGATCCTCATGAACCAGAAAATTTAGCAAAAGCAATAAAAAAGTTAAATTTAAAGCACGTTGTCATTACCTCTGTTGACCGTGACGATTTACCAGATGGTGGTGCAAATCAGTTTATAAGGTGTATAGAAGAAATTAGAAAGATAACTTCGGAAACAACAATAGAGATCCTCACTCCTGATTTTTTAAATAAGAAAGGAGCGTTTGAAGCAATAGCTATTGCATCACCTGATGTTTATAACCACAACATCGAAACAGTACCAAGGCTGTATGCAAAAATAAGACCAAGAGCTCGTTATTTTCATTCACTATATTTGCTAAAGATGGTGAAACAGATTAATTCTAAACTTTTCACGAAGTCAGGGCTTATGGTTGGTCTTGGAGAAACAAAAGAAGAAATCTTTCAGGTTATGGATGATTTACGTAGCGCCGAAGTTGATTTCATTACAATTGGTCAATATCTGCAACCAACTCCAAAGCATGCAAAAATTGATAGATATGTTACTCCAGAAGAGTTTGAGCATTATAAATATATTGCTTATTCTAAAGGCTTCTTGGTAGTTGCATCAAGTCCATTAACCCGTTCATCATATCACGCTGAAGAAGATTTTAACAGGCTCAAGGCTTGTAGTTAATATCTTAATTTTTTCAGAGTACAGTTTAATATAGTAATTAATATCTTGACTTTATTTAGAATATAATTTAATATAGGTATTGATGAAGCGAAAAAGTTATGGGTGATTCTAACGAAAAAGTTGACTACACTGAGTTATCAAAATCTTCTATTTCTGACAAAATAAAGCCAAAAAAAAGGTCACATTTTGTCAGCAAGTCCAAGTTAAAGAAATTACACTCGAAGGAAAAAAAGGAGCATGTAAACGATACAAAGAAAAGAAAGAGAAACAAAAACATGAGCTCAATAAAAAACCACAATTATGGAAGAGAGGTGCTCTTGCTCCACCAGTAATTGGGTTACTAGTAAGTTTAGCATTAATCACAGGAAATTATTCATTCTTAACTACGGCTTTAGTTGCTGTAGCTGTTACATTAGCAATATATGAATTTGAGTATTTACTTAAACCTGAATGGCTTTGTTGCATAGCACTGATAGGCATGTAAATCACAATGAACTTACGCAGCTAATTTAAATTTAGCCATACCAATATCAGTAAATTTGTTCAGTAAGTAGCACTTAATTAACAGCTCTTTTTCACGATTTACCTCTGATTTATTTTTCAAGCCAAACCCAAATATTTGCTTCAACCTATAGAAAAAGACTTCAATATAAGACCGTGCTCCATACTTAACTTTTTTCTTCCATTCATTAATACCATCTTCATAATTCTCATATGACCTAATTCTACTAATATACTTGTTTCTTTCTGATAAGTAGTCAGCTAAACAAATTTTAGTATCCTTCCTAGGGCGAATAATAGGCACAATATTGTATTTTCTGCATTCTTTATACACACTTTTTATATCATAAGCCGCATCTGCTCGAATAGAACAAATGTTATATTTATCACTGACTTCTTCTAACATATCGCAGACCGGCAAATAGTCTACAGCAACACCACTAGTGTAGTTCATGCTTATTGCTTTCTTATCATTTATGTTTAAAATAACATGTAATTTTCTTACTTGACCATAACCACTGTATTTTCTTTTTCGAATATTAAGCTTACTATGCCCACCGTTATTATTGTAGATACTAACTCTAGTGCTATCTACGGCAATTTCAACATTTTCCAGATCATCTTTATTGCTTCTATGGTCATCAATCTTCAAATTAAGCTTTTTAAATCTTCTGGAAGCTTGTGTATAGCTGATAATCTTAAGTTTTTTGCCTATTTGTACCATATAACCTTTTACAAAACCTACAGCTTGTCTCAAGCCAATTCTAAAAAGATGAACTATTATGTGTATTAAAATTACAACTTTATCACTATAAGTGTTATTGCCACCTGCAACTTTTGGACTATTTTCATACCAATTTTCTATGGCTTGATTAACAAAATGAAAAACATTTCCTCTTTTTTTTAGAAACTCATTATATTCTCTTTGGTTACTTACTCTCATTTTTTGTGGCATAAGTTATACTTGTTTGAAAAATGCCTATTTTACAACAAAATGCGTTAGTAACCATAAGCTTTTCTCCTTACAATAACCTCAACCAACACTAGCTATGCAACAAAGCCATTACGAGTTACGATATTCAGAATAACTGCCCATTTTTCTTCAAAAGCTGGAAAGAAGGTAATATTAAGCTAAAAGATGCACTCAGAGCTGCAACGGCTGCCCCTACTTATTTCATACCAAAACATCTAAAAATTGACCAGATAGACAGAGTATTAGTGGATGGCGGGGTTTTTGCAAATAATCCAGCGGCATGTGCATACGCAAGTGGTAAGAAATTGTTTCCAAATGATGAGATTATACTGTTATCGGTAGGTACTGGCAGAACAGATAGAAGCATAGAGTATGCCAATTCAAAGAGATTTGGAAAAATAGGCTGGGTAAAACCACTACTACATGTGATGTTTGCCTCAAGTTTAGATGCAGTAAACTACCAACTTGATCAAGTTATAGCTGATAAATATATACGCATACAATCGCAATTAAAAATAGCGTCACCCGACATGGATAATATTACATCAAAAAATATCAAATCTCTTCAGCAAGAGGCAAAGGCAATGATAGAGGACAACCAGAAAGTGATAGAGAAATTCTGTGATGTTTTATCTTGATAGGTAGAAATACCAAATTCTGCAGAGCTAAACAAAGGTTTAGAATGGATAATATATTAACCATTTTTACTTATATCTTAAACACAATTCAATTTTCACAATCACCCAACTCATCAACAGTTAGGCCACTTGCTCGCACAATAATATCAATTGCAACACCGGCCTTAACTAGATCTTTTGCAACCTTGATCCTTTCTATTTTTTTAACTTTTTCCTTGCCACTTTTCATATCTTCAGATAGAGATTTGACTAATGATTCTTGTTCTCCGTACTCATCCATTAAACTCAATAGCTTTTTGCTTTCTCTTGTTTTAGGTAGCAGAACTTTAATATTCACTGATAATCCTTCTGCTATTTGATATAATTTATCAAATGATATGGCAGTGTATCCTATTTCATACTCGTGTATTTCCTTGAGTGTTAAACCAACTTTGTTTGCTAAATCTTTTTGAGTATACCTTTTTATCAATCTCCATTCTCTTATTCTTTGCCCTACTCTATAGTATATAGAATCAGTGCAGACTTCTTTCTCTGTATTATCATACTCGTAAATAGATAAGGCGGTTGCTTGGGAAATTATGTCAACTGAAACTCCTTCTTTAACTAGATTTTTTGCTACTTCTAATCTTGCCTCCTCTTGATTGATTTTCTCGCTAATATGAACAAACCTGACTAATGAATGTACTATTTTGCCTAACTTTTGATTCTCATATATTTTTGTTAGATAGAGTATTTCTTCGTCTTCATCTTCATACTCTCTTACTGTTATTGGTTTAGGTAATAGATCTACAACATTAACTGACAGTACTCTTGCTATTACATATAGTACTTCAATCGTAATAGGAATATACCCATTTTCATAATTGGTTACTTCTTTATATGCTAATCCGATTTTACTTGCTAACTCTGCTTGAGTACACCTTTGCATTAATCTACAATCTTCTATTTTTTGCCCTATTTTATAACTTATAGAACTAATATCTCTTACAGAAACAAACATATATACCTTACTTAGAAATAAATTTTCATGCAATTTGATCAGCGGATAAACCAACTATTTGCAAAATAATATCAATAGAAATTCCCCCTTTTACTAAATCCTTTGCAACTTTGATTCTTTCCGCTTTCCTCACTTTTTCTTCACAACCTTCAAATAAAGATTTTATTAATGCATTACGTAGTTCTTGGCTCTCAATTTCTTTGTATTCTTTAATCAAATCAGGTAGCTCATTTTCTACTGTACTACCTTCATCTTTCTCTATTAGTAGATCTGTAATATTAATCGATAACGCTTCTGCCATTTCATATAATTTATCAAGTGGAACAGCAGTCCTTCCTTGTTCATAGTTGCTTACTTCGTGACGGGTTGTACTCATTTTCTCTCCTAAATCTTTTTGAGTATACTCTCTCATTAGCCTCCATTCTTTTATCTTCTTTCCTATTTGGCAGTAAATAGAACCTCCTTTTTCTTCAACACATTCATCAGCAGAGAGACCAATTGTTTTCGAAACAACGTCAACAGAAATTCCTGCTTTGACCAAACCTTTTGCAATCTTTATTTTCTCTGCTTTTTTACTACTTTTCTCACTAACTTGAACAAATTTGGTTAATAAACAAAACATCCTACGTAACTCATGATCGTTAATCTTTTTATATTCTCTTACTAGATTTAATATTTCTCCTTCCTCATTTTTAAAGCCGATTTTCTCCTTTGATGCAGGAAGGCTTTGTTGCATAGCTAGTGTTGGTTGAGGTTATTGTAAGGAGAAAAGCTTATGGTTACTAACGCATTTTGTTGTAAAATAGGCATTTTTCAAACAAGTATAACTTATGCCACAAAAAATGAGAGTAAGTAACCAAAGAGAATATAATGAGTTTCTAAAAAAAAGAGGAAATGTTTTTCATTTTGTTAATCAAGCCATAGAAAATTGGTATGAAAATAGTCCAAAAGTTGCAGGTGGCAATAACACTTATAGTGATAAAGTTGTAATTTTAATACACATAATAGTTCATCTTTTTAGAATTGGCTTGAGACAAGCTGTAGGTTTTGTAAAAGGTTATATGGTACAAATAGGCAAAAAACTTAAGATTATCAGCTATACACAAGCTTCCAGAAGATTTAAAAAGCTTAATTTGAAGATTGATGACCATAGAAGCAATAAAGATGATCTGGAAAATGTTGAAATTGCCGTAGATAGCACTAGAGTTAGTATCTACAATAATAACGGTGGGCATAGTAAGCTTAATATTCGAAAAAGAAAATACAGTGGTTATGGTCAAGTAAGAAAATTACATGTTATTTTAAACATAAATGATAAGAAAGCAATAAGCATGAACTACACTAGTGGTGTTGCTGTAGACTATTTGCCGGTCTGCGATATGTTAGAAGAAGTCAGTGATAAATATAACATTTGTTCTATTCGAGCAGATGCGGCTTATGATATAAAAAGTGTGTATAAAGAATGCAGAAAATACAATATTGTGCCTATTATTCGCCCTAGGAAGGATACTAAAATTTGTTTAGCTGACTACTTATCAGAAAGAAACAAGTATATTAGTAGAATTAGGTCATATGAGAATTATGAAGATGGTATTAATGAATGGAAGAAAAAAGTTAAGTATGGAGCACGGTCTTATATTGAAGTCTTTTTCTATAGGTTGAAGCAAATATTTGGGTTTGGCTTGAAAAATAAATCAGAGGTAAATCGTGAAAAAGAGCTGTTAATTAAGTGCTACTTACTGAACAAATTTACTGATATTGGTATGGCTAAATTTAAATTAGCTGCGTAAGTTCATTGTGATTTACATGCCTATCAGTGCTATGCAACAAAGCCATTCTGGAATGAGATCAGTGATACTTACTGACAATGCTTCTGCTATAGCGTACAACCTTTCGATTGAAATTCCACGGTTCCCTTTCTCATATTGCAGTATCACCCAATACTTTACACCAATTTTCTCAGCTAAATCCTTCTGAGTATAACCTCTCTCTAACCTCCAATTTTTTACTTTTTCCCCTACTTCACAGTCTAGACTTTTTTCCACGAAAACAACCATGCGTATAATATTTTCTACTATAGCTCAAAGGCTCCAGATATAACGGTAGAAAAAAACTCTGGAACCTTAAAGTTTGCTGTAGACGCATTAAAGTTCCCTAAAGGTTTCTTTACTACCTCCAAATACCCTATTTACCCATGAAGACGGAGACAATACTTCATCATTGCTAATCTCTTTTATAGCATACTTTTCATTCCATATGCCACATCTAGTGAAATTACCTCTTTCTACCACTTCCTTAAGCTTCACTCCCCCAAAGAGGCAATTTTTTCCAATTTCTTCGCCTCTTTTTTGTAACTCAGCCCACATTTCCTTGTTTTCTACTCTGACTTGTACTTGATCATATTTTTTTACATCGTGGTACAATATAATATTTAGCTTACCAATGCTTGTAGGAAACTCTAATATAATAGAGCTTTCATATGACATATCGATATAGTTTCTTATACCTCCCTTCTCACTTTTAACTTCAACTGCATCATTGCCAATTTTTAAAATATTACTTCCTAACTCTCTCAGTATTTTGGCTACCTCTACCTTGCTATCCCCAGAAAATTCTATATACGATGTTGTATTATCTATCTCAACATCTATTAATTCTCCTTCTTGCATAGCATTTTCGCCAGCTTTCTCTAGTTCTTCTAGTCTCTCATCTATCTGTGGCTGAACTTCTGGTTGTAGCTCATTATAGATTTCACCTATCAGTTTATTCTGTAGTAGAGTATCATGAAACTCTGCACCGCTTAGCATTAATTTACGTATTACCTTTTTACGATCAACCTTATCAAATTTATGAAAATGTGTACTCAACACTACATACTCAGCAAAGCTCCATTCCCCGTCATCACATGCATTTATTCTTGCTCCTGAGGCTAGTACTTGGTCTATAGTTTTGTGCAATTCATTTACGTTTTTTGCTTCTACCACAGCACTTTTAAACCAACTCAACTTTTTGCTTTCACTTATACTTGGCTTTATTTTTTGCAAAGCTGAAGTAAATGGATTTAAATCTTCTGCTTGATCATTTAAAGGTTTTGTGCCATATATGTAGTCAAGTCCTTTCCCATAGTTGATTTTGTTTTCGCGAACTTCTCTACCAGGGAAAGGGGCTATTTCTTCAGGCTTTTTAGCCTTATTAATTTTGCTTACAAAGGTGGATTGCTCCTTAGTACGACCAATTCCTACAATAGCATTCAACACCTCACCTTTTGATAATCTATCAAGATCAATGTTTAACTCGTAAGTACCTCCTTCTTGATCATCAAAAGGTACAATTATTTTATTACCCATATTACCTCCACTATTAAAAATACTTTTTAAGTATACAAACCTTAATTTATACATTATATTACTCATTATAAATTAATGTGAGTAGATTTGCAAATACTTTTTGCTATAACAATCCACTTTCTCTGAAGCTAAAATAGCCCGTACTTGTGATGATAATGTGATCAAATAATCTAACGCTTACAGTACTACACGCTACTGCTAAGCTCTTCGTTACTGCTTGATCTTCTTCTGACGGCTCTAAGCTCCCTCCAGGGTGGTTGTGTGACATTATTATTAATGCTGCATTTTTTATTAATGCTTTTCTTATAATTTCCTTTATGTACACTGGTGCTTTTTCCATTTCACCGATATAGGATTCTTCTCCAATTAGTTGACGCCTTTTATTCAAGTACAGTATTTTTACACATTCCCTTTCTGAGTGGCCTATACTTACGTTTAAGTACTCTACTAGCCTTTGTAAGTCCATTATTGGCTCACTTTTGAGCTTTTCTCTCAGTACCCTTTCTAGTGTTTCCTTAACACACATAATCATTGCTACTGCAGAATCAGTTACTCCTTCTATAACTTTCAGGTCATCCATTTCTCGACCTAAAATCCTTCCTACTCCTGTATAAGTATTCACCAGATTTTTAGCAATTTCCTGAGCTTGTGGCCTTTCATGTACCGCACTTAGAAACGTTTCCATTATTTCACGATCAAGTAGTGCTTTGCCTTTGCTTTCTAATATTCTGAATTCGATTTCTTCTTTACTTTGATTCATATAATTTACCCTTCACTAACAACAAACTTTTTTTAAATATTTACTGCTGTTTTTTTATCAGCATTGGCATAAAGCCATAGCTTTTGAGTGAAGTCAAATCAATTTCTCAATCTTTTTTACTTATTTTTTCATCTAAGAGTAAAGATATTAATATATACTGATTTTTTATTTTAAATCTGTTGAATTTCGCCTAAAGAGAGGCCTGTTATTTGCAAAATAATATCGGTAGAAATTCCTCCTTTCACTAAATCCTTTGCAATTTTCATCTTTTCTGCTCTTTTCACTTTTTCTTCGCAAATTTGTATGCTTTCAAACAGAGATTTTATTAGCGCATAGCGTAATTCTTGACTCTCAATTTTTTTTGTATTCTTTTATTAAATCAGGTAGCTCACTTTCTACTATCTCATCTTCCTCTATGAGCAGATCTGTAATGCTAATTGATAATGTTTCTGCTATTGCATATAATTTTTCCAGTGGAATGGCCACACGTCCTTGCTCATAGTTGCTTATTTCATCACGTGTTGTACTCATTTTTTCTGCTAAATCCTTCTGAGTATATTCCCGCACTAGTCTCCATTCTTTTATCTTTTTTCCTATTTGGTAGTAGATAGAACCCGTTTTTTCTTCAACACATTCATCAGCAGATAGACCAATTGTTTTTGAAACAGTATCAACAGAAACTCCTGCTTTCACCAGACCTTTTGCAATTTTTATTCTCTCCGTTTTTTTGTAACCGTTCACGGATTGTGAGAATGAATTAAAGAACTAAGCAGTGACAGCTACTAGATTCTGTAGCTTTTGAAAGGGGTTCTGGCCATTTAGACGTGATGTCAAAAATATCGACAACATTCTTTCCACGAATCTTTCTCCACGTTCTGACCAGGTGAAAAAGCTGTTTTTACGATAAATTACGTACCGTCTAATTTGCCGTTCTGCAAGGTTATTAGTTGTTTCTATCACTTCAGGTTTTCTTAAAAACTTCCACATCATATCCTCAGATCGTAACATCTTAGCGGCCATTCTTGAAGCTTGAGTGCTATTTGCAACCCTCGTCATTTTACGTAAAAAATGTTTTACCCTTTTCCGAATTTTTCGCACCAGTCGATAAAATCTCAAATTATCTATCAAATTTTGTTTTTTTGCCTTATCTACTACAAACACCTTATTGCTGAGCGATTTTAGTGCTTGGCCAATTTTGCTCACTTCAACATTTTTACTATGGGCAAATCTCTCAAAATCTCTTGCCAGATGTGCCCAACATATCTGTCTATTTTCACGATTGAAGTAATTGTATACAGCGTATCTATCGCTCACAACTATACCATCATATTCTGGCAGTAAACTCTTCAACACCTTCTTACCACGAGACTCGCTTACCTTCAGAAGTGTCAACGCTTTGTTTGTTATTACCCAACTCCAGCCTCTCTTTCCTTGATTTCTGTGCCCTGTTTCGTCTATATGCAAATACTCGCTTCCTTGCAACTCTTCCTTCATTTTCTCATATTCAGATGCACACTTCTTCGATACCCTGCGTTCAGTATTTGAGACTAAACCAAGGCTTATATTTAGATTAAAAATACTGCCCAAAATTTGCTGTACCTCTCTTTTTGAGTTAATAAAAAAGCCGCTAAGGCTGCTTATAACTGTTTTAGCATTGGGTCCTAGAAAATCTCTTGCAACACCTTCGGGTAAATTTGCTGTAATTCTTTTATTACATACTCTACAATGTCCTCTTTGCAACCTGTACTCAGTTACAATTGGCTTAATTTCTGGCAACTCTGCCTTCTGATGAATAATTTCATCTTCTAAAGTAATCTTACCTCCACACATACAAATTGTATCAATTGTGCATCTCACTACCTCGTCTGCAGCCATTAATTCACGCTTATGCACCTTATGTCCTGGCTGACCTCCTGGTTTTTTATCACTTTTCTTTTTTGCTTTCTTACGATATATATCTCGTGATGGTGGCAGCGATGAATTTTGCGAATTTAAGCCCAATTTGTCTTCTAATTCAACTATTTTTGCTTTCAAGCTATCATTTTCTCTGATCAGTGCTTTTATTTCTTCCTTGAGATTAGCCTTTTCTGCTACAACCTTTTCTTGCAGCACTGTTGTCATTTACCCATTCCATATTTAGCTTCCTATCTCTTTACACTTTTATACTTACTTTGTAAACCACCTTATCTCCGTGAACGGTTACGTTTTTTTACTATTTTTCTCACTAACTTGAACAAATTTGGTTAGTAAACAAAACATTCTACGTAATTCCTGATCATTAATCTTTTTATATTTTCTTACTAGATTTAATATTTCCTCTCCCTCATCTTCAAAACAGATTTTTTCATTTGATACAGGAATTAGGTCTACAATACCAATCGACAATATCTCTGCTATAGCATACAACTTTTCAATCGAAATTTTACGTGTTCCTTTTTCATATTGTAGTACTATTTGATACGTTACGCCGATTTTTCCCGCTAAATCTTTTTGAGTATAACCTCGCTTTAACCTCCAGCTCCTTACTTTTTGTGCTATCTGGTACTTTATGGAGATATTTGACATACAGAAATAGATATTATACAGGTTAATACTACCAAATAAAGATATACAAAATGTTTGCATTTTAGTTGAATATTTCTTCACAATTGTGTATAATAATTAATGCTTTTTAGGTTAATTCGTCATGGCTCTTTCGAAATTTCTTGATGCTCGCAATGATTATGCCTTTAAAAGAATATTTGGCACTGAAAAGAATAAAGATATCCTCATTCATTTCTTGAACGATATTTTAGGCTTTACTGGTTTAGCTGCTATTCACGATGTTGAATTCTTAGCTACCATTTTGGATCCTGAAATTGCTGCTAAAAAGCAGAGTATTGTTGATGTTCTTTGTAAGGACTCTCAAGGCTCAAGATACATCATAGAAATGCAATTCACTAAGACTAAGGGCTTCGAAAAGCGTGCTCAATATTATGCTGCTAAAGCCTATTCAAGTCAAGCTGATCAGGGTGATGATTATCATAACCTCAAAGAAATTATCTTCATAGCTGTTGCTGATTGTATTATTTTTCCAGATAAGGCTGAGTACAAATCTAATCATGTCATTTTAGATCAAAATAGCTTTGAACATGACTTAAAGGATTTTTACTTCGTATTCATAGAACTACCAAAATTTACAAAGACAAAAGAAGACCAATTAGAAAATATAGTAGAAAAATGGTGTTACTTTTTTCGCTATGCAGGAGAAACAAGGGAAGAGGATCTAGATAAGATAGTTGGTAGTGACCTAATAATAAAACGAGCTTATGAAGAGATGAATAAGTTTAATTGGTCAGAAGAAGAGTTACTAGCATATGAACAAATGAAAAAACGCATAATGGATGAGGTAGCTGCTTTAGCTCAAAAATTTGATGAGGGTCTTAGAGTAGGTCAAGAAAAAGGTAGACAAGAAGGCATCCAAATCGGCCATGAAAAAGGTAAAGCGGAAGGCATTAAAATTGGTGCGGAAAAAGGTAGGGAAGAGGGTGAACAACAGACTAAAATAGCTGTAGCCAAAAACCTACTTGAAGCTGGCATCTCTATTGACATTATATCACAAACTACAGGCCTTCCTCCTGATGAGATCAAACATCTACAGGCAGAAAAGACCACATAGTCCCCTCAATTTATCGCTCTGCTTATTCCTTGAACCACTGATGTTCCATTTAAGAATGTATCCGGCTTTTTAGATAACTGTACTTTCCTTGAAACTTCCTGACCTAAAACTTTAGAAGGCTTTTCTACTTTCTGCTGTAGTATCATAGTTTCTTCCTTAGCTAAAACTTCTTCTAAGTTACTCTTTAAATGATCTAGAAACTTATCAGTTTGTTTAAATTCTGGACACGCTTCTTTTGCAATTGAATATAGAGTTTTTGCTATTTCAGAAAATTTTCCATTTATTATTTTTCCAATTATAGCTGATTGCACTACTACAGGATCAAAGTTTAGATTTGTCACTGATATTCCTGACTTAATAGCAGTTTTATTCAACACTTTCTCAAATCTATTTGTAATATTTAGTGCATAACCTCTCGCTTCTAATAGAGATATAGACTGATCTACTATAGAAATATACTTCTGACCCGTAACTTTTCTAATGAGCACATCAAGTAACATTATTGTACCATTTATATCTATTGGTGCATCAACTTGTGAGATTGAACTTGGAGTGCTTAATGTTTCCTTAGGTTTAGAACTTAATAACCAACTCACAGAGCTTTTTACCCAACCAAATAAATCATTTGTCCATGAAGATGATCTTGTACCACTATTTATTGTGTATTCACTTCTACGATTTCTAACGTGCTGCCTGCTATGCTCATGTCTATAGAAATTCCATAACTTCTGGAATACGATTGAAAACATCGTCATAGACTTGATCCCTATACTCTTTTTTCACAGTATCAACGTTTCTTGCAGCACTTATTTCTTCCTGATAATCTTTTAATATTATATCTTTATTATCATATTTTATAGACAAGGTTTTCATTTTGGGCTCTTTATAGAAATTTTTAAAATATATGATAAATGACTTATCTACCTCCATATCATTTCCGTTATTTGCGAAGAGAGATATACTATATTGCTTTGAGTTAATCTAATATCTTCGTTTATCATGGACTTTCACGCCCACGACTCCTGGAAACGTTACCAACTCCTGGAGATCTTAACTCATTTCCAGGTCTTGCATCATAGCTACTATCTCTAGCAAATATATATTCTAGGTTAGCTATACGTTGTTGATCTATACTTAATTTCTCCGAAATATCTTTTCTCATATCTATAAAATAATTTTCACCCCTTCCTTGAACTTGCAATTCGTCTCTTATTTGATCAAGGACATTATTTCCACTTCTTTGCAATGCAGCATTAATGTCTCTAGCATTTTCTAATGCCCATAAACCGCAGTTGCAACCGTCTCTCTGTTGAGTAATAGAAACATCATTAACGTTAATTTGAGCATCTTGTAAAACTTGACGAATATTATCTGGAGCATTATTACCCAACGAGTCCGCATAGTAACCATTATACTGCCCATTTTGATGAGAGACAACTAATGTAACCCAATGATTGTTATCTAAATTCACAATTAAAGTTAATGGCTTTCTTTTATCATCTGTTGTTACTTTACTCTGAAATTTTTCCAATTGACTAGCTATATGGTTTACTGACCCTACAACCTCAAATGACTCATCAGTTCCATCAATTCTATAATCATATTGTACCCTTGCAACGTCAGCTATATCATGTTGTTGAAGCCAGTAATGATAATCGTTTTCTGCTGTTGCAGATTCTAAAGTAGGCAATTCTTCTTGTATAGCTATATTCTTAAGTCTTTGTGATAGATCCTTTAGCTTTTCTAAATGTTCTTTCATGAATAAGTGAATAGAACTATGACTCACTTTAGCAGGAATAAGCTCATCACTCGTTAATATTAAAGAATTTTTATCTTTAGCTCGCACATTAACAACTACACCCATGAAAAATATTTTATCACTATCTGTGATTGCTTTCAGTGCTGCCCCTTTAGCATATCTAATGTTTTGTTCTTTTGTTAATTTATCAACCTCTTCTTTCATCCCTTCTTCATCTAAGTTTTTATCTATAAGCTTAAATTCCAGTGCTATAGGAGTGTATTCTTTAGTACCCTGAGGTGAAGGACTAATACCTTGAATTACCATATCAACACGACCACCTGCTCCTACTTGAAATTCAGGTATGATTACAGTCTTCGCAGAAGTCTCCTGTAGCTTTAAATCACTGTAACTACTAAACAAACCATTAAGAATGGCTTGTAATCTTGCTTCATTAGTAATCAAATCTTTAATAGAGTAAATCTTATCTGCTACTTCAGTAAGTAACACTTTATAGGCTTGCAATGAAACCTCACCGTCAGAGGCATGTTGAGAAGTAATTGCTTGATCAAGTTTTCCCTTTAATTCATCAGCATTAGGTATCTTAAGGAAATTACCTGCAAATTGTTGATTTGCACTACTTGGTTTATATTTGCTTATCTGTTCTATTTCAAAAAGTTCTTCAAAAGATAACCCTGTTTCATATTTTTTGAGACTCATTTTAATTTCTATGACATTGCCTACTCTCCCTATTCCGGGTATGTCCAGCACTGGAATTTTTTTATCAGTATAAAATTCTCTCGTATTGGATTCTCTGATATGAAAAATGAATGCTGTTTTCTCTTGCCCTTCATTACCTTGAACAAATATTAATGTTGTAACAGGGCTTTTAGATAAAGTGTATTCTGTTCCCTGAGGCCAATTTAGCGGATACTCATTATATGAATATATATATTTTTTTACGTTACCCTGATCTTGACCAATCTTGTTAATTAAAATTGATTGACCTAATATATCTCTACTGAAATAGTAATGATCTTTTGTTTCTTTATTCGCTGGAAAAGTATGGTATTCGCTTGATAACAAATCTTTTACCTTTCGCTTAAAAACTTCCTCAGAAATTGATTGATTATCCCACTCGCCAACTAGTTCGATAAATTCCTCCATCAAAGGAGCTGGTGGTTGTTTAATAGGTTTTACTTCAGTTTTAAACGGTTCCGCATTATCTAAATTCAACCCAACAGCAATAGCATTATCTGCATTGGTTAAAATCCTCATCTTATTTGGTCTAAAACCTTTTATATAATCTTCAGCTTGTCTCAGCGCATCACTTGGATCAACTTGTCCTTCAGTTCCAGCCTTGAGTTCAATAAGAATTGGAACTGAATCAACAGCACGATTAGGCCCACGAACAAGCAAAACAATATCAGCGTAACCTCCTCCAGCAAACTGTTCCAGATAGAGTTTGGTATTATCACGATATCGAAAGTTATCAAACATTCCTGCTACAAAACCATGTTGATCAGCTTCGCGAGCTCTATTGCCGTAAACACTATCTTGTAAGTTTAAATTAGTATGAATTTTTTTAATATAATTTAGAATAGCTTTAAGATTGTCCTGAACTTGCTTTTTATCTGGACTAGCAAGCTTTTCAATATAACTTTCCAGATAGACAGATTTACCCAGCTTTTTTTTTCACTTCTATAAATGGAAATTCTGTTGGAGGAGAGATAGGTATATCTTTGATCTTCTTTTTACTTTCTAGCTTAATATTTATTTTTTCATCCTCTTCATTACTCTTTAAAGTGTATCCCTTCACTGATGTAAGTCTTGATAATTCCTTTCTAACATCATCACTAAGATCTTTACCTGACTTACCTAAAAACTGCTTAATTTCATCAAAAAATTTATTTTTAAACGCATCGTTACCCTTTAATTCACCAGAATCAATTTGCATTGTTTGAATATTGCCATATATATCCTTAGCTTTACACTCCAATACGTTGTTCTTCAGATATAAATGTAACTTCTTCGACTTAACATCCTTGTCTGACTTTGGCTTGCTTTTTACTAACTCATACTTATCTTTCAAAATTTTTATCACATCAATTTGAAGCTTACGTTCGTCTAATGGAGTGTAATCTCTACCCATCACATTCTTCCACTCACCTGTGGTGAATTCAAAATTCCTAGTGCGTGTTTGTGGAGAGTTAGAATGTTGAGCTTCTATATCTTCAGTAAAAATAAAAACATGCGTTTTGGATTCTGTTTCTGCTACAACCTTTAAAGTTCTTGCCCCTTCAAAACGAAAATATAACTTCCTTATGCTTAGCTTATCGTTAAGCTTAGTATCTAACACACTGGAAAACCAACCTAAAAACCTATGAGGAAAAAAACCAGGCTTTTCACTGGAATGCAAATAAGATTGTATTTGATCAACCAATGACTGATATCTTGCTTCAAAAGATTTATCGAGTAGATCCACTGAATCAGAAGTTGAAGAATCTACCTTACCAAAAAGTAACTCCATTAGCTCAAAATCTTGTGGTCTTTCTTGTTGTTGATTGTTATCAACCATAACCTCCTCCTGATTTTAACCTTTTACAATTTTTACTCTTATTAAACTCTTTGCATGCTTTCGTTTAAGTCTAAGTAATTGAATTTCCAAAAACAGAAACACTATACTTTGCTTCTAACATCAGTCACCTTTTGCTGTATAGTTTCTACATCTAATGATGAAGTTGGCAACTGACTATCACCTGCCCCACAATGCAATTGCGTGTTTCTAACTCTCATAAACAGCTCATATTCTGATTTATCTTCTTCCATAATAGAGTACATTTGCTCTTGGCTAAGGGAGTTAACAATTTCAGATAATATTTTAACAGCTTTATTTCCCTTAATAAGAGAAGCAACCAAATCTCTGGTTGATGAGAGTTGTTCGCTTAGCTTATTTAAATAGTGTTGTTTATGAGACTCAAAGCCAGGACTATTCCACATAGAGGTAAGCATATCACTACCAGATTTGATAAAACTATCACCTGGTGCAGAGGTAATTGAATCTAACACTGTAAAAATTAGTACAGAATATTTTTCAGGAGATAAACATTCTGGCTCCAAATGCTCAAACAAGCTTTTGGCACTTTCAAAGGAGTAACTTCCTGTGAGCGTACTTAACGTATAATGATACTTATTTTGTTTAAAATCTCTTTTTAATAATTCATGATATCTGTTAGGATCAAGATGACGTAGGCAAAAATCAACCATTCCAACATCATCAGTAGAAAAACGTCCTTTATTATATGCTACTTCCATTAATAAATCTTCTTTCCTTTTTGGAGATACAGAATCAATTGACTGTAACTTATCCCAGAAGAATTCCAAGGCTTCAACATGCTTTTCTAGCATCGCACATTTAAAAGCGTAAACATATGGATGCTCATTATTTAATTCCAACTGATGTTCTTGGTTATTCATAGCATGTGACCAGTAGATCATTAAAGCCCCTTTATCACATCCCTTAACCAAACTCTCTACTGGTTTATTACCTAATGTTAATTTAAATTCTTCAAAAATAGCTCTTATCTCGTCTTCAAAACAACACCAGCAGGCAATTCTGTAGCGATCAAAGGGTCTAATAAGACTTCTTTGCCCATCCAAAGTTTTCAAGGCTAACAATTTTTCCCCGAAAGCATACCTATTAAGTCTAATTTGTCCTGAAGCATCTTCTATCTTCCAACAAGTTTCATCTTCTAAAACTTTCTTAAAAAGGGGTGGTATTATTGTGCTATCCCATTTATTCAGCAATGTCTGATATGCAATACACCATCTTTTAATCTCTAACTCTTTAAGCCCTTTATGAGGATCATCCTCTTTAATGGAAGTTAGTAATACCTTTTGTACATTTTCGTAATCTATACTTACCCCCTAACAAGATTTAATATATTTTAGACATGTTGCTCTACCTTTAAAACTTTGTCAATTACTATTATGTATAGAAAAATTTTCTAACCCAAAGTAGTTTTAGGCAAAAGACCCTTAATAGACTCAATACATGACCTTTTATTTATTTTAAATTTTGTTTTTGTCATACGCTTGTTAATTCTTTTACAAGTAAATCAATATTAATTTAGTAAAATATATTATTAATATCTCAAGTAAAACAGCCATTTCCAACGCTCAAAACTACCGTACGTGAGAACAAGTTTTCTTGGAATGCGTTGGTCTACCAAATGATACATACGAACTTTTTAATATAGTAATTTCATTATACGCTAAAACTAGCCACATTAGCCCATTTCATCCATATCTACATATGAACTGATTTGCCTAAGCTTATTGAAATAATTTAAATCTTCTATTTTTATAACCTTATTTTTACTCGGCTTGTTCTCACAAATGTATGACCTTTTTTGAAAGAGTAAATAATTCAATTCTTTATAACACTAACTAGCATGGTACTTTCACTAAAATATTTTTTGAAAAGGTTAGTTGACTTATAAATAATTCTCTACTAATACTGGCATGTGTTTGTTTATTCTGCTGAAATGCAGGTTTGCTGTAAAAACTTCAACAGCTTTCTTCTCTCTTCCATCATATTCTTATGGTCGTAAGTGGGTAGAGGTAATAAAATCTATCATTAATCAACTAAGCCAGAATTTTTTCTTATAATCAAGTTATAGTAAATTGGAACAGTTTTTCACATCTAACAAACTTTGACTTTAGATTTAGGATTGAAATTAGTAAGTGGAATGATTATGTAATGCATGTATTAATAAAAGGAGGTACAACATGAGTAATATAGTTCATTTAAATAAAAACAATAATCGTGATAATTTTAGTGTAAGAGGGTTACAAAGAGCAGTTGATGACATATTTGATAGCTTCTTTACAGGATGGAATCCAGAGCTTTCCAGAAGAAGCAGTCTACTACCAGCTTGTGACTTTTATGAAACAAAGGAAAGCTATTGCCTCTCATTAGAGTTACCAGGTATTCCAAAAGAAAGCATAGATATTAGTATATCTGGCGATAACTTAATAGTGAAGGGTGAAAAAACATGTGATAATGAATCAAAAGATAAGCAGTTTTATCATAAAGAAAGGTACTATGGCTCTTTCTATAGGTCTATTCAGCTTCCAGTAAATGTAGAGCAAGATAAAGTATCTGCTAATTTTTCAGATGGAGTATTGCATGTAACTATACCTAAGTCAGAGAAACACATCAAGAAAATTGATGTAAAGTAACCAGTAAGTAATAGCAGGCTTCTAGTTTGGGGCTTGCTATTTTAAATCATTATAGATAGAGTATAATAAAGTTCCGTTATCTTTGCGTATTTATTATACAGATAGTGTAAAGCCTTTGTTACGCCTACATATTGTCAATAATCTATTAATAATTCTTATGATATAATTGGCTTTGAAGAAAGAGGGAGTATGAGTGAAGCAAATCCATTAGGTACATTGAAGGCTAAAATTAAAGAACTTGGTTTTAGTAGTTTAAGAGCTAAAGATAATAAAAGCGCAAATTCTGGTGAGCAAGCATATAAAGACATTAATAGAATGGATTTCATCATTAACGGAGAGAATATTTTACTATTACCACAAATATAAACGTTTATTGTGTAGCTCTTAATGGTATAACTTTTGCTTGAAACAACTGTTTATATGATACAATTTACAGCCTTCAGTTGCTAAAATTATAACTCTTAATTTAATAATTTTAATCTAATAAGTTTCAGGTTAATAAAATCAAATTATTTGAGCAAATACAATACCATGTCTTTGATTTGTGGGTAATAGTAAGGTTTTAAACCATCCTGGAGAAATACAATTGATACGTATTTTGTAAGGTGATAATTCACCCACTAACGTTTAGATTAAGTGAATTATAGCAGCTTTTCCACCTTTCGCTGGTATGGAATCACCATTAATACTACCAATATTGATAATTGACCCATGAATGTTGTTATATTTCATATGACCAGCAACTGCTTTTGTTACATACCACACACCTATCAAGTTCGTTTGAATAATGCTTTCAAAATCAGTATTTTATCTTCCTTAAAGATAGGTGTCAAAGAAGCAATCCCAGCATTATTTACGCAGATATCGATCTTTATTTGGTATATATCAATTTGGATGGCCTTGGAGTTCTTAATCTCCAAAGCAAATGCTTCAAGTTTCTCTATCCTTCAGCCTATAAGCAAAACACGTACACCTGCATCACTTAAAGTGCGAGCAAATTGCTCTCCAAGAACGCCTGAAGCGCCTGTGATAATTGATGTCTTGCCGTGTAAATCAAATACTTGAGTCATTTAAATTGCCTATTAGGCTTTAAGCACCAATTGCAAATACACTTAATCTTCTACTCACTGTTGGTCAAAGGCATTCATCACTTGTTTTAGAAATTTGATTCATTATTTTCATGACAAAAACGTCTTCTCTACTTTTGCTGGTAATGTCATCAAAAAATAAATTAAATTATTACGAAAAATTTGCTTGACAAACAATCATTTAATTGAGATATTATAAAATGTCTTGTTTCTTACCTACGTTAAGGCTTGGAGGTGAGGTTTTTTATAAATTTGGAGGCTCTATGGTAACAAGTGGTGAATTATATACGAACGTTATGGACAAGTTACGATTTGAACCAGGTATTGATGAATCAAATATAACTATTTCAATTAAGGATAATAGTGTAGTCATATTGGGTGGTAAAGTCAAAAGCTATGCTGAAAAATGTTTAGCTGAAAAAGCAGTACAAAAACTTAAACAAATTAAAGGTATAGCTAATGAGTTAGAAGTGGATCTTACACCAGACTACAAGAGAAATGATGATGACATAGTCCAAGCTGCTCTTACTACTTTGAAGTGGAGTTTTTTTGTCCCGCATCAACAAATTAAAGTAACTTTGGAAAATGGACATTTAACTTTAACTGGTGATGTTGAGTATTATTATCAGAAAGAATATGCAGGAAAAGCTGTACAACATCTATACGGAGTGACATATTTTACTAATGATATAAAAGTAAAACCTAGTGTTGATGCAGTAGAGGTGAAAGATAAAATTACTAAGGAGTTTGAGCGTAATGCGCGCATAGATGCAAATAATGTTCAAGTAGAGGTTGATGGTAGTAAAGTGACTCTCAAAGGTAAAATAAGAAATTTTGATGAACGTAAAGAAGCAAGAACTGCTTCATGGGCTGTCCCTGGTGTCACTAGTGTAGTAGATAATATGGTTACTAGTTGCTAATGTTTACGGGGTAGAGATTAGTTACTTTAATTTTTGCCCCAGAGTTTTTAATTAGATATTATGAAAAATTCACAAAATGGTTTATTATGATCCTTATTGCCATTCAATAGTAGTTAAAAGAATGTATGCTGCAAATATATAGTTACATGCTATTTCGACTGTCGTTGTCTAGTATAGTTTCTATATTAACAGTTTTGTCTAAAATTGTAATAAATATACGTGTGATTAATAGAGGTTATTATAACTGACTTGTCAGGTTGAGTCTTATTTAATACACATAAAATTTCTCCATCTGCCCACTCCACAGCATCGGTATTTCTTTTAAATCTACTAGCCTCAAATTACTTGGCTGTCTCCCATTTATTATGTCTTCCTTTATTTTTGGAGCTAAATAATTCAATCTTAAAATTTGTTGTATACGTCTTGTACCTATATTAATTTTGGCACTCAGCTCTTTCACACTTGAGTATTTTCCCTCTTCTAGTTGACGTTTCCACAGATGGGCTCTTACCACTGCTTTGAGTAGCGCATTATTTGTTTTGCCTTCCGGTTCTACTACTGTGCATTTATTTCCTTTCTTTTTTAACCACATTGGTATAAATTCCACCTTATCCTCTGAACTCACTTCTATTTCACCTTCTTTTACCATTACTCCCTTTATTAACTTTTTCACTACTTCTTTCTGCTTTCCAAAACTTAAATTTTTCCATTCTTCTTCGGTCTTTTCTTTCCAATTTTCATATAGCTGCTCCGCTTTCTTCATCACTTCTTTTTCTACTTCTCCGGCTACTACAGTCCGATTTATTGATTCACAACCTTTTCCCCTTAAGTGATTATTACATATATAGTATCGATACCTTTTATTCTCCTTTTTTGAGTATGTCAGCGTCATGTTTACTTCACAGCTCTTGCACTTAATTATTCCCCTAAGCAATGCTTCCTCATATTTTGCTTTTCTATATGGCTGATCCTTTATCAATTCCTGTGCTTTTTGCCATTTTTCTTTTTCTATTATTGCATCGTGCTTTCCTTCATACTCTTTCTCATAATGCCTGATTTTTCCCATATATATTGGATTCGTTATTATTCTTCTCACCGTTGCCTTTTTAAAAATATCAGACCTTGTTTGGTATCCTTCTTTGTTTAATTCCCTTGCCAGTTCTGCCATTGACTTCAGCTCAAAATACCTTTCAAATATATGCTTCACTGTCTTTGCTTCTTTCTCATTTATTATTAATTCTTTATCTTTTACATCATACCCAAGCGGTAAAGTTCCACCCATCCATAACCCTTGCTCTTTTGATGTTGCTATTTTATTTTTTACTCTCTCTACAATCATCTCTCTTTCTAGTTGTGCTGCTCCTGATAACACTGTTTGCACGAACTTTCCCATTGGCGTATTATTGTCAAATATCTGCGTTACTGCTATAAAATTTACTCGGTGTCTTCTAAAAAATGATGTTACTTCGATGCTGTCTTTTGTTTCTCTTGATAGTCTGTCTAGTGTGTACACTACTACACAATCTACTTCTCCTCCTTTAACATCTTCAAATAATTCCTTTATTGCTGGTCTTTCTAAGTTCTTTCCTGAGAAACCTCCATCATCGTACCTTTTGGCCAATGCTACCCAGCCTTCTCTGCTCTTTATGTACTTTTCACATGCTACTCGTTGCGCATCTAAACTATTAAACTTTTGTTCTAGACCGTCTTCATTTGACTTCCTAGTATATATTCCACATCTTATCCCTTTACACATTTTCCTTTCCCTTTTGATCACGCAAACCAAATAGGAGCGGCCCATTGTAGCTCATTCCCATTATTTTTCCTGCCACTGCTGATAATGACGTAAAAAATTCTTCTCTGTAGATTAAACCCTTATCTGTCACCATTACCGCATGTGTCTCTTCTCCTCTCTCTAGTATTAATTCTGTCCCTTCTACTGGTAGTTTATCGCTACTTATTCTTTTTCCTTTCTCTAGCCGATCTGCCAGATACTCTAGTCTTTTTGTCCCCTTTCTTGACATTTTTCCATACGCTTCCTCCTGCATTCTATAAGATAATCTTGGTATCAGATATTTCTTTGAGTATCTAGGTGCTTCTTCCTCATATACCTTCTTCCATATTTTTCTCAGTTCTGCCAACGCTTTTTTCTCTAAATTCATTACTTTCTTTTCTGTTTCTTCCTCCATATTTTTAGCCTCTCATAAATAGCTTTTCAATCCTGTCTGTTTCTTTCTTTAATACCTCGGTTATCTCTTTACTATTTTTCGCATAATCCATCCCTGTCATTCCAAATTTATCTGCTTGCTCTATTTCTGCTCCTGCTTTTACTAGCTCCTCCACTATTTCTTTTTCACCTACCATGCACGCAAGGTGTAGAGGTATGCATTTATTTCCATATTCCTCAGCATTTACTTCTGCTCCTGATTTTATCAATTCTCTCACGATTTCTAGACGTTTCTCCGTTACCGCTAGGTGCAGTGCTGTATATCCTCCTACATCTGCTGCATTTACATTCACTCCTTTTTCGACTAATAACTTCACTGTTTTTGCGTCTACTGCATAATGCAGAGCTGTTCTTCCATTCTCATCTCTTGCATAAATATTTTTAAACGAGTTCTCTAATAGTGACTCCTCTTTTCCTTCTTTACTCATAACCTACCTCACCTTTTTTTTGAATTTTAAGCCCTCCTTTTCACCACCTCATCTATCATTTCACTTACTTGGCTTATTATTTTGCTTGCTAAATTTTCACATTCTTCCTTTATTAGTGATTTGTCTCTCTTCCTTATTTCTCCTATCTCTATTATTTTTAGCTCCGGTAAATAACTCCCATTCAACATGTCTGCTATTTCTCCCACTAGCCTCTCTATTCCATAGCACGTCAGTTCTCTACTTTTTGTTATTCCTCCTTGTTCTCTCAGAAACTTACTTGCCTTTTCACTCTCTTTACTATCACATAGACGATACTTTTCACTTTCCCAGATGTAATACATTGGTGTTGCACCGTACTTATTCAGTTGATTAACTTCAGCTCCAGCCTTTACCAGCTCTTTTATTATTTCAACTCCTCCTATTTTGCATGCAGAGTGGAGTGGCGTACATCCACTGACATATTGAGTGGCATTTACTTCTGCTCCCGACCTTAGCAGCACTTTTACATTTTCTAAGCTTTTCGCAAATACTGCACAGTGTAGTGGCGTATAACCATTTTTATCTCTTGCATTTACCTCTGCCCCTTTTTTTATTAATAACTTCACTGTTTTGTAATTGGAGATTTCTACTGCTTGGTGTAATATCGTCTCTCCTTCTTCATTTCTTTTATTAATATCCTTACTTGATACTTCTTTACAAAACTTACTAAAAGATTCTTTGCTAAACTTCATACTTACCTCACAAAATTAGCTTTTCTAGCGCCAGACAAATTTCTTATATTTACCTGCCGCTATTCAAGTCATGTCCTTTTTAGCATGAGAAAGCAAGTCCTTTTCTTTTTATTTCATACATTTTAACCTATTATTAATATAATATATGAGGATCTAAATATAAGTATTTAACTTATTATAGATATTACTTGACTATTTTTCCAACTTCTGTGCAAATGTCGATGTTCGTGCCACTTCAGTACTCCTGGATAAAATACTAAAATGTGCTTTTCTAATTCGTGTATTGAGTCTTTTTGCTCTGAATATAAGTCGTTTTTATAGTAAATGTTGTGTTCTGCTAAAACATATTTTCTGACCTTCTGATCTGTATAATTTTCTACTTTGTAACGATGGATAATACTGAATCTTTCTAAAATTGGCTTGTGTTTTAAATTCCAACGTTGCCCTGAAAGTTTATCGTTTCCCAATACAAATTTATTTCCTTTTTCTTCTACGCTACTTACTGGAAAGCACCCATTTATTTCTCCTAATTTCCAGCTATCTGACAGTACAATCTGTGCTTTGGCAAACTTTATTTCTGGTAATAAGCTCTGTGATAGAGGATATAGTGCTTTTAAGTTGTACCACTGATGACTTCTTTCATAAATGCCTTTGTAATCCTTTGTATGAGCCTCTGTTTCTCCAAGTACTGCTACATCTAATCGATATATGTCATTACTAAATGTTTGTTCATAATGCTCTCTTAAATAGTTGTCTACAATCTCTACTAACGGACCACTAGACCTGAAAAAATTTACTCTTCCAAATGATAACACTGGTCCATCTTTTTCTATTTTTACCCCTGAATAATCAGAAAGAAGATCTCCAAATAAACTCTCATCCAATATAAATCTCTGCACATTATAATAATCGTTAAAAATCCTCATCAATCTGGATCTTACAGGCAGTGATAGTTTTGCAAGTTCTACTACTGCATCTACGAAGAAGTCATTTGGTACCTCTTTTATCCCTACTTGCAACTCAAAAAAATGTTTACCAGGTGGTTCTTCAATAATTTTAATATCTTCTATATTTGCCCATTTTAGTGCTATTTTTAGTGATGCTGGAGTTCCTCGCAGTCTTTGAAATTTTACTCCTTCTATTACGGCTTTTCTTCTATCTTTTACCCAACGCAGTATCTCTTCTAAACCATATTCCTCAATCAACCACGGCAATATTTTTTCCCCTAGGCTAAATTTAAATCCTCTTATCCTGCTTGGATCAACTTTATAATCGATTGCATTAACCAGTGCTTGCTCTTGCTTTGTTGCGTTTGGCGGTAATAAACTTTTCATTTGTCTTTTCTTTCAAGTTGCTTTAATTTCCTTTATTTAGGTAGCTTATGAGTAACCAAGAGATCATTGCAGAAAAATAAAGATGTTCTTAATATCGAAAACACTCTCCATAATATTTGACCATATTATCCATACTTTAAAAAACAAGTTACAACTTCTGGAAGAAAATCAATACTTTCGTCTCCCTAACATTGGATCCAGTAAACCTTAAACCACTTATTGCACGCAATCCCCTCACTGGCACAAAACAAAAAAAATACGTTTTAAATCCTATCTAACTTGACGTGGCCAAGCACTGCACACTCATTCCCCAATACCACAACATCCTCTTTTGGTTCTATTAATTCTACGTTTTCTACACCCTCTACAAATAGATTCGCTATTATCCACGATCTTGTTACACTCCATCCCAGCCTTCTACTTTCTTCAAACTTCTTAATAAATTGCTTCTTGATTTCCTCCTTTGATATTATAGGACTTATGCTCATTCTACTGTGGATATCTATTTCCATAATATTGCAACCGATTACTGTTACTGTATCAGTTAAAACCCTTATATCATCTCTAGTAACTTGCTTTCTTACAATTTCAAGTAGCTCTTCTAACACTATGCCAGTTTGTGTTGATAAAATTGAAATTTGTACTTTTCCTGGTATAGGTGATTCTACTAGTGCATCTTTTACTCTACTATCTGCTGACAGTGCATGATATTTATAATATTCCTTACTTCCTCCTGTTGACCAACCTGCTATTTTTGCTTTTACCCTCTTTCTAAATCTTTCATCCTCTTCTTCTTTTTGTCTTTCCACTCCATAAAACTCAGCCAAATTATCAAGATCTTCTCCTGTCGCAAATTTAAGTAAGTTACTCTTTACTGCTTCATTTATTCTTTCTCTAAGCAAAAGTTCTCGCCATGCTGCTACTTCTAATACCTTCATTGCTGGATCACTTTCTACCAATCCTGTAAAACTTGCATCTCGCTTTACTAACTCTTCCTTCATTCTCGAAAAGATTTCTTCATAACTCAGCTTTTCTACAATATTTAGCTGCTTCATCTTTAAACTACAATTTCATCAAAATGAATGTTTTTCCCGCTTGGTAAGTATAATCCTTCTAGATCAAGCGTTACTTTTCCTTCTTTCACCTCTGTCATTTTTACTTTTTCTAGCTTAAATCTTTCCTCCCACCTTTGTAGAGCTTCTGCTACTGCTGAATAGATTTCCAAAGTTAGATCTCTATTTATTGACTTATCTACTAATTCAAATAATCGAGAACCATAATCTCTCCTCATTATTCTACTGTTAATAGGAGTGGTCAGTATATCAATTATCGACTGCTTTAAGTGCTCTATTCCTTCTAACGTTTTTCCTGTTTTAGCATCCATACCCTTCATTTCTATTTTGCAAAAACGCTTTCACTGCCTTTTATTACTTTAAACCCACATGAAACTATATCTCCTACTCTTCCTACACTAAGACCATTTGCAAACACTGTTTTTGATCCTTGAATCATTACTTTTCCTTCACTAAAACTTTCTCCTTGTCTACATATTGACTTACCGTTTACAAAAACATTGTTACTCCCACTAATGCAGAAATGTGGTATAGCTTCTCCACAGTAGTCTCCTAACCTCACTATTCCTTTGTTCAATTTAAGTCGATCCTTTCTGCTTTCAGTTTTATTCCACTTTTTGTCATTTCTATACTCGATCCCCCAGCCTTCAGTGTTATTTTGTCCACTACTTCAATCTCTAAATGATGCTTCTCTTTATCATATAACAGTCTTGTTCCATCCTGAAACTTCACACTATTTATTTCTTTTTTATTCTCGAGTGTAGGGTACTTTTCCTGGTATATTCCTGCTAACACTACTCCTAACGATAATTCGCCAAGAGGAGAAAATATCATAACCTGTTCACCGATATCTGGTGGAGACCAATCTCTATCTTTTCCTGCTTTGCTCGTTATCCATGGTAAATAATCTGTTAAAAATTCTCCTATTTTTACTCTTACTTTTGCTTTTTCATAATCTACTTCTTTCACCAATCCAATACGGATAATATTCGCTAATTTTCTATTTAGCTCTGAAATTGCAAAACTATGTTCTAACATGCACTTCACCTATCTCAATAACATGTGGCATTATGCCAGTTGACCATACTGATTTACCCACATGCACTTCATGAGTCCACTCCACTAACCACACTAAATATGCATCGAGCTCTGGCCTAAAATCATCTCCTCCTCCTGATATAAATTCTCCTGGTGAAACATTTTTCACGTTCCAAGTATTTTTATTTACTACTTTTGCAACTTCGCTAGCTAATGATCTAACAATAATAGGTGCATTTTCTATTGTGCTATCAATCACTATTCGTGCCTCAAATCTTGCTTTCAGCGCTAATTCCTCTGTTCCAGGATCTTTTCCCGATTCTAAACTCACAAGCTCTACAAATAACGCTGGCGCTAATAATTCTTTTCTTATCGATGGATAAATTTCACAAGTTTGAATTGCTGGTATTTCTCTCTTCAGCGTGGTACAAATTTTATCATGTAAATCTTTCAAATTCATCCTTTATAGCTCAATTCACGTTCAAAAAATTTTGTAAACACTTTCTCAACCTCATAATTAACAAGATTTCCTATTATCCTTGAAGCCTCAGGTTCGAGTGGCAATTTAACTTCCTTTATTGGCAATGCTGCTCTTCCTTCACGTTTAAAAGCTCCTTTATAACCTCTTGGCATTGTTGCAGTAAATGCTCCTATAAACTCATGATTTCCTGTTTTCGTACCTCTTTTTGTTTCTCTCATACTGCCAATAGATGAAGCCCTTACATCATACAAGTTTGCTCTTATTAAAACCTCTAACCTACCTGCTTTCGCTTTAAAGATTCGCAACCTTTTTCTCATTACCGTTAATTTTATCTTCTTTTCCTCACTGATTTCCTTAGCTGCTTGTCCCTTTAACCATATTGCTGTTTTATTCAGTGCTTTTGCTACTACTAATTTGATTTGAGCTTCTTTTCCTCTGATATCACTTATTACCTGGTTTACATTATGAAACACTTCCTTCTCCTACAGCTTGAATTTTCCATATTTTACTTGAAGAATCTTTCAATGGTGGTTCAAAAATCTTGTAGAACCTTTTTTCAATCTTGATATAATCACCTATGCTAAAGGAAGTAACGTCCTGATCACGTATTTCTATAGAAGCAATTTGCTGAGTTAATGCTCCATCTGTACCTAAAGAGTACGTAGTCTCAGGACGTTTCATTAGCACTTTTATTTTATGAATACCCTCCTTATTTTTATTACAATATGTGGCTTCCACTCCTAGATGCTCAAAACAATCCTCCAACAACCTCTCTATACTCATTAACTTGCAGTAATTTTGATTAATACCCCAGGTCTGTGACACATTGGCAGAGGGTTTGACTGCGTATGTAAATCAGTCCCTCTATCAAACCTCCTTGGTTCTTGCTTTGCATATAGTGGCTGTCCAAGAGTATTTACTGTCTCATTAAAATCTGCTGGTGCAAAATATGTCGTAAATGTGCTTGCTGTTCCTACTGGAAAACAGTGCCCTGTATCTTTCTCAATAAATCTTCTCACGGTTCCTTCAGGGTCAGTTGCTTGCCCTCTATATTCCTCAAATGTTATACCACAAAACGTAAATCCTGATCTCATATCATTCCGAAGAGCTGCTCCTTCTTGCCATCTCTCGTATGCTTCTTTCACTTTACTATGCGAAGTTAGTGCATCAAAAAACTCAGGGCTTACCAAGGCATGAACTCCTGTCATATATTCACCACTTAGATTATCTTCTATATGCCGGAGTACTTCCAGACACTTACGTTTTACATCAGTTGTTGCAGTTCCTAGTGCAAAATTTACTACTTTTGGTGTGATTTCAAATTCGTTGTACAGATTTAATAATTCTGACCCATCAGCATCTAAAATTATTCCTTTTAGCGCTCCCATTCGTAAATGCTCTAATGTTATTGCATGTTTGTTTCTCATCAATTGCAAATGATCGGTTATTACATCTGCCAGCGCTTTAAGTTCACTTTCTGATCCAAATGCTCTTATTCCCTGTACTTCCTCTGGTAACACTACATCATCATGTGGAATATGTGGAATCGTAAATGTTCTTACCTTTCTTTTTCCTCTTTTTCCTACTGTTGCTGGCGCTCCGGGTAACTGAGTTGGTAGTAGACTTAAAACTCCATTATGTTCTTCTATGGTAATATGTCTAAATCTTACTGACCTACTTGGAAACAAATTTAGATTTTCAACTCGTCCATAATTTATCGGCAATATATTCATCGCATTTGTTAGTGCCGTCATGCTAAATGCTGTATTTGTAAATGGATTTTGCATTTTTTCTTTTCCCCCTTTGTTTTTTTTATTGTTTAATATAGCCTTAGACTGCTTTACGGATAATGATCCCTCGTCCTTCAAGTTGCTTTATTGCTGCAGTTTTCTGCTCTTCAGTGATATTTGCTGGCCATACAACTGCATGATCTGCTAGCATTGCTATACGTGTAATGATTACTGCTTTGGCATTTTCTGTCGCATTTATATCACTTGTTATTACACCTATTGCTGTTTGTGTGCCATCTGTGGCAATTGGATTTATTATCCTAATCATGTTGTCTTTATCACGACCAACAACTGTCCCTAGCTTCAGATTTTGACCCTTTGCTACCGTTATTTGGTCTCTTGAATATAGGTTGGACACTTCATATTTTAAAAGATCGCCTAAATTATTTCCTTCAGTTATACTTATCATGTCTTTTTCTCTCCTTTTTTTATTTTTTTACCGCCGTGTTTATAACTGCTATACACCGCGGTTATTACCTTATAATTAGCCATTATGGCACATTTTGGACACTTATTTACCGCAGAGCACTATATATGGCGGTTATAAAATTTAAATGCACCGACTTTTCGCTACCTGTGTCATCAAATCTTCCTGCGAATTCTGTGGTATTGCACTCAGTATCTCTGTCTTTTTCGTTCTCTCTGCAAGTAATTCCATTAAAACTTCCCTCGCTTGCTCAATACTTACACCCTGCTCAATAAATTCTCCTATTTTCTCTGGCATTCGTGATAAGTTACATAAACGTATTAATTCAACAATTTCAGTACGATACTTAGTTAAATTATCAGTTTCTAGGTCATCAATTTCTAGGTCAGTTGTAGTTTGTTTATTCATAGTATTTTCTCCTTTGTTAATAAATTCAAAAAATGTTGTAACTCCATCTGCAAGACCTATTTCTACTGCTTTCTCGCCAAAATATAGACCTGCTTCTGTTGATCGAATCTTTTCAATTGAAAGACCTCTGTTTCTTGCTATTAGCTGCACAAACATTTCATATAGTCGGTCTACTTCTTTTTGTAAGCTTTCCAGACTTTCAGACGTCATTGGCTCATGTGGATTTAAATCATTCTTTCTCTTGCCTGCAAAAATAGTTGTGTATTTTATTCCTTGCTTTTCATCAAAACCGCTTTGGTCAATGTGACTTGCAATAACACCTATACTTCCAACACCAGAGGTTCTACACACAAAAACCTTTTCAGCGCTTGAAGCTATAGCATATGCAGCAGAGTACGCATCATCATTTGCTATCGCTATTATCCTCTTTTTTCCTCTTACACCGTAGATAAAATCAGCTAGATCAAACACTCCATTTACTTCTCCACCTGGACTATCTATGTCAAGTAGAATCGTCTCTATGCTTTTATCTTCTAAAGCACTCTCTATCTCTTCATGAATATTTTCATACGAAGTCATATCTAAAATATGATCAAAAGCTTCTGTTTTTTTTGTCAAAACTCCATAAATACGTATTATTGCTATTCCTTTTGGGTTTATATGAAAATGCTTTAAGTTCTTAAAGATAGGTTGTTTGCTATTATATAATGATAATAGTTCAAAGCTTCTTCTCTCTACCATTACTGGTTTATTTATCCACATCACCTTCCTTCCCTTTTATGATTAATGTCAGAATCGAAACAAAGTCCAAAAGAATCAGCTCGCTTTTGATCTTCGGCAATCTCTTGATCAATTTCTTCAACATCGTAACCCAATTCTGAAACAACTTCTGAGCGACTCTTGAAGCCATTTCTTACTGCCATCTGTTGTGCTTGTTGATCTTTCAGTGGATCCACCCAATCAAATCCCTGTGGTATCCATTTTACTTCTTCTTTCGCTGCTTTTGCCACTTTTTCATCTATACGGAGTTCTCCACAAAGTACTGCTAACTCTAGCCATCTACTCCATACTGGTCTACAAAATTGGAATACTATAATGTTATGTTGCAGCATAGCGCATCGACGACGAAACTCTATCAGTCCTGCTCTGATTGATGAATAATTAACACCGGTTAAATCTCCTGTTAGTTGTTCGTATGTTATCCCTGTGCCTATTGCTATTGCCCTCAGTTGCTGTCTCATAAATGCTTCATAGCTTCCTCCTACATCAGATGGCTCTGAAAACTTTATATCCTCACCTGGATCAAGTAGTTGCATAGTACCAGGTTCTAGGCCAGATAGTGCTACTCCTTGCTCACTTGCTTCACCTTCTCCCATGATATTTGCTTCTGGATCGAGTCTTGTAATAAATCCAGCAAACATTGCTGCTGTCTTTTTTCTCACTAATTCTGCATCATCATACTGGTCAAGTTCGTAAAGTTTTAAAAGCACGTTAGAAAGCCAAGGTTCCCCTCTAATTTGTCCAGGTCTCAGTGGTTTATAGATATGTAAAACATCGTTTGCTGGTACTCTTACTGACTCTCCAAAGGTATTTTCACCAGGGTGTTCTTTAAATAAGTAATAAGCTTCTCTTTGCCCAAGCTTGTTAAACTCAATCCCGTTTCTTATTACATTACCATTTGCTAAAGTTTGATTTGTTTTATTGTCTAAATGTTCAGACTCAAGTACTTGCAGTTGTAATGGCACAGAAAATCTATCTTCCAGCTTTCTCGTTCTTAAACGTACAAAACATTCTCCACCCTCTATCATACTTCTGCATACTAGAGCTTGTAATCCATAAAAATCACTTATTCCACAGCTATCTGCTTCATCTGTCCATCTTAGCCATAATTCTTGCACCTTCTTTCGAAATTCTCCATCTCTTGCTTTTGATTGCGGCTTTATTCCTGTTCCAATAGAGTTACTTACTATTGTATCAATAATATTTGCTGCATATGGATTTTTTCTCACCATATCACGTGATCTACTACGTAAAGTTTCAAGGTTTTGAGACAGCAAATTGTTTATACTTCCTAACTCTGGTTGAAAGTGAAAAAATCTTCTTCCTGACCCTGCTGCATCCCATGCTGAACTTTTGATTTTTGGCTTGCTAAATAGTTGTTTGAAATTTTTCAGCATCATACTAACCAAAATTCTCTTAATTCTTTTAATGTGCCGTTAAATTTATTTCTGTCACATTTTCCGATTCCACTTACTTCATGTGGCTCTGGACCATTTTTACCGTCGGTGTATTGCCATAAAATCCACTTATTCCAGCCTTGCGGTAAAACAGGTTGATCTCCATATCTTGCTATCCATAATGGACATTTAGTCAAAATTGGTGTGGCAAAATCTTTCAAAAAATTAGCACTTCCATACACTAAAGGTGAACGCCCTGTTTCTTCTTGAACTTTTTTAACAAAATCTTCTGCTTGTCTTGGTTCTATATTTTTTCCACTTTCGTTCTCTTCAATATCAAGCACAACAATTGTATTTTTAGTTTCACCCACTATATTCAAAAAGTGATTTGCCTGATCTCTTCCATCTTCTCCTACACCAAAATGATATGAACCCCATAAAAGTCCTTCCTCTTCAGCGGCTTTCCTTCTTTCTGTATAAGTTGGATCTATGTATTTTAGCCCCTGGGTTGCTTTATGAATAACTCCCAATATTCCATCTTCTTTTGCTAATTTAAAATTTATGTTTTCATTCCAGTGCGATAAATCTATTACTGCATTTATAATCATATCTGAGCTCACTTTAATCCTCTTGCTTTCTACCATTTCATATCACTCCTTTATTTGTTGCAAAAACAATTTTCCTCTTTGGCTTTATGCCTGCAACTTTTAACCCCGCTTTTATTCGTTGCCTGAGCTCCAATAAATCCTTTATTTGAACTTCCCCGTACCGCACAACATGGTCACCATAAGCAATTGATACTACTCTTTCGCCACTCTGAAGCTTCTTTATTGCTTGTTCAACTTGAATTAGATAATCTTCGTTATACATTTACTACTCGCTTCTAAGAAACTTCCCCTATCAGCTCATCTTTTTTTATCAGGATATAACCAAATTCATTGGCTTTTTTACCCAGATTCTTTACTACTCTTTCCTTATATAACTTTTCATAATAATCCATTCCTTTTTCTACATATTCTTGTCCACATTTCAGCATTTGATAAAAAATACATGCTAATTTTCTTGCTGTAGCAGTTATTGCTTTTGGTGCTCCCAATCGATTTTTCAATCTTCTACAGTACGCACCTAATGCACTTTTACTGTGCAACATAGAATAACCAGCAAGTCGAAAAGCATTTGCAGCACGGTTAATTACTTTACGAGTTCCACTTCTAATCACTCTTTCTCCTGTAATCCTATTAAATGGACATAATCCCAACCAAGAAGTAAAATGTTTTTCTGATGGCCATTTATTAGCATTAAGACCAACTTCTGAGAGGATGGTCTGTATATTTGATGTATTAAGCCCTGGAACTTTGGTGAAATCCATGCCAGTTATTCGATACAATTCTTCGTGTGCAGCAAAGTTTGGTTTGTTTCCTGCAGACCTCTTTACTTTACTGCATTGCTTATTTTCATTTGATCTTGTTTCAAGTGTTTTATAATAGTTTTCCATACTTTTATCACATTCTTTTATTTGCTCTTGAAAAAAAGTATATGCTTCGTATTCTTGCTTTAATGTAAACAAATGCTCTTCTCTATAGTCACCTGTTAGTGCTTTTGCTATGGTTGATCTGTCATTTTTTATTCGTCTATCACTCAATTCAGCCAATCTATTAGAGTTTCTTTCACCCGCAATTATTGCTTTAATGATTCGCATACCAGTTACACCTGTAATATCACTAATAACCTTGTGTAATTGAATGTTCATTTGAATTAATGCTTTTTGCATACGTTGAGTGTGTACAGCTGCACTTTTTATCAGGTTGTCATGTTGTCTATTATAACCACGTAGTACACAAATTTGGTTATCAGGCCTAAATGATCCTTGAAGTAACCCATAGCTATGTAATTGCTGTAACCACTGGCAATCTTGAACGTCTGATTTTCTTCCAGGTACATTTTTTACATGTCGTGCATTTACCAGTTTAACTTCGAATCCATATGATTCAAGTATTTGAAACAAAGGAATCCAATATACTCCTGTTGATTCCATGGCTATCGTTCTAACTTCACACTTTTTCAACCACTTTGCTAGGTTATGAAGATCTACTGTAAAGCACCCAAATTTTTGAACGCGTTGTTTATCTCTCCCTTCTGGTACGCATGCATAATGTACAGATGAACCAATATCAATCCCTGCTGCATTAGGATTCACTACTTCTAATTTACTTTTTGCTTTTGCCATATAAAATCCCTTATATATACCTTATAATGAAGAAGTGCTTTAGCTTGGGGCGGTTATATTACACAATCTTCTAAACGAGGTAGCTAAGAAGCTCCATCAATGGTTTGACCGTCCCTTCCAAAATCATACTGATCCACGGGCATTTATTGCACCATTGCGAACTCGATTATAACTGCAGAAGCACTTCTTCATAAAATTATATCCAAAAATTACTGCAATGTGCATTAGGACGTTTCTTTCTGGTTTAACAGATTTTGTCTGTTCCGGTGCTGATCCATTTGCTTTTCACTATTTTCTTTGATTTTTTACTTTCTGGTTTTTCACTTAAACTATTCCATTTACTCTCTGGCCAACGATCAATTCCAAGTGCAATAGATGCTGCTCTTGCGTAAATCCGGCAATCTAGTACTTCATTTCTTTCTCTTACCTTTTGCCACTCTTGTTTGGTATATCCTTTTACTACTTTGCTGACTAATTGCTCTGCCGTTAGCTGCTTAAAATATTCAGGTGCATACTCAGGAAAATGACAATATCCTGCTGGCACTTTCTCTTCTTCTTTTAAAATATTAAGTAGCTGAAAAAGCTCTGACTTTAATATCGATACTCCTACTGGCCAGAGCTTTATTCCTCTTTTTAGCTTTTGACCACCAACTGTTATATCAACTCTACTTGGGCTGCTAAGTGGCACTAGGGCTTTATTTACACCTTTAACTGCCATTACTCTTCCAGATCCTTGATGACCTCTTACCCAGTTGTATACTTCTTGCGTTGCATATCCAGCATCTACTGCCATCATACTTATCATATATTCAAGCCCATTTTCACCGATAAAATAATGATTGAGGAGCTCCGAAAGCTTTCCCCATACTTCTCCACCTCCTGTATCTCCTTCAAATACTCGGTAGTCTATTGACCAACTTTCACGACTTTTTCCCCATGCTACAACTTCCACCTCTAGACGATCTTTTTGGACATCTACTCCTGCAGTAAGTACCACTTCTCTCCTTGGTACTGTGCCAATCTGAAAAAATTCTCTCCTGTTAAATAATTGCTTCCAATCAGGTACTTCTCCTTTATCTACCCAAGTTTCTCCAAGCGTAGTATTTATCCAAACTTTCAGTAATTGTTCACTTTCTTTTGCATGGAGAAAATCTTCTACTGCTTGTTGCCAACTATACCAACCAACTGGGCTATAAAGACTTGAAAGATGAAATCCTTTTTTCTCCCCTTCTTTTGCCTCTGTAGCTCTCCATTCTCCACGCTCAAGCATCTCTGTCTTTTGATGATTTTCTATTTTGCCGCTACATTCAGTGCAGACATAATGTGCTGTTCTTGAGTCGTTGTTTTCCCATTTTATTTGTGACCATTTTAGAACTTGATAGTAATTACAATGCGGACATGGTACAAAAAAATATCTCTTATCTGTTGCTTCAAATTCCTTCTCAATTCTGCTTATTCCATGAATCGTTGGTGTTGATACTAAAAAAATCTTTCGCCGTGCAAATGTATTGGTACGAGCTATGCTGAGTAAAACTGGATCTCCTTCTCCTCCTGAATCTCCTGGATATGCATCTATCTCATCAAGAAAGAGATATTTTACTGGCATAGAACGAAGTCCTACACTGCTATTTGCTCCGGTTATTACTACTATTCCACCTGGAAACTCCTTACTTTGCACAGTATTTCCTGAGTCTCTTGACCTTGGGTCTTTTACTTTACTTTTTAAACATGGTGTACTTTCAATCAGTGGCGCAAATCTTCCTTTTGACCAACGCTTTCCCATTTCAACTGTTGGCTGTACTACCAGCATTGGACCTGGTGTCTGATCTATGATGTAGCCAATCCAATTGTTACCAGCTTCTGTTCCCCCAATCTGCGCTCCTTTCATGAATACTACTTTTTCTGCAGGTAAAGATGGTGATAGTGAATCCATTATTTCTTTTAAATAAGGAGTTCTTTCTGTTCTCCATTTACCTGGCTCTGATGCTGCAGTTGATGCTAGAACTCGATACTCATTCGCCCACTCTGATACTTTAAGCTCTGGATCTGGTTTTAAACCTTCAGAAAAAGATGTAGCATATATCATATCGCTAGCTCTTCACCATCATTAGATGATACCTCAACATCACTTAAAATAGAACTGCACTCACTTGTTTTCTCACTTTCAAGTTCAATAAACATTTTCTTTTCAAGTGCTTCTTCTATGTACTTCTGAGTTAAATTACTCATTGTTATTGCAGCTATGAACGCAACTATTCCCACCATTACCGCAGCTATAATGTTAGGGTAAATTCCCACTATCACTATTGCACATACTGTTATAGAAACACAGACGATATTGATATATTTCTTTATTTTTTTGTCTGCTATTTTCCTTTCTTCAAAATATTTATTGCTCAATAAATGAAATGTTGGAAAGTTCTTCTGTCTTCCAAATAGCACTATTTCCTTCTCTTTGCTCAGTAATTTTATTAATTTTGCGTTGTTCGTTATTATTGCATACTGAAAAACATCCGTGGCATCTGCTCCTCTCTTTAGCAACAACTTTACTACGTTAAAGTGACCATGCTTTGCAGCAACATAAATTCCCGTTTTTCCACTCTCATCTACAGCATCTATTTCAACTCCTTCACCAAGAATACCGTCTATTAGGTCTTCATATCCTTTTCTGGCAGCTAAATGAAGCAAACTGTTTTTATCAGCTCCGTATCTATTACTTGCTAAAATCTTTACTATATCTAATCTATTTGCTTCTTTTGCATAACAAAATGGTGTCTTGCCATTATCATCCTTAATTAAAGGGTCTATATCTTCTCGCGTTAGTAAAACTTCTATTGTTTTCAGCCTTTCAGCATAATGTAGTGGCGTTTTATTTTCATAATCTTGTAAGTTAACCCCAGCATTAGGAACATTTATAAAGCAGGTGAGAAAATAACTACAACAAAGACCAGCTTGTAGTTGAGTTATCTGTGTTTGACATCTTGTCTACCACCTTTTGTTTTAATTTCAAGGGGGGTGACCCACCCTTTAGAAAGCCCTATCTGCCAATAAATAGTGAAAACATAAATCTTTGTCTCCATTGTACGCGATGAAATTGGAGACGTAAATAAATAAATTTAGATCTTTATCTCCATTTTAAGCAGTTTACGAGCTCCATAGCTTATGTTTATGGCAAAACTTTTTTTCTTTAACTTCACCTACAATTTATTTATAGAGATTATCTAAAATAACCAGCTTTTATTGCACCGATTTAAAAGATCGTCCACTTTTTTGAAAAAATATTTTACAACAAATAAAAAACGTGATAAACTGGAGTAAGGCTTTTTTATAGCAAGTAAAAGTTTAAGGTAAGAAATAATTTAAAAATGACTCTTAACCGGGTTTTGGGCTACCTTACATGAGTAACTTAGGTTCTGATTGTACAATTGTACCCTGAAGTCGTAGAATCTCTTTAAAACGCTATTATTAGCCATCTTGTCTTTTGTAAGCATTTATCTTTTTCAGGTTATCCAAAATGCAATAGTAGGTTTTTCATATTTTTGTCTCTGTGTTGTATTTTTATTTAGGGCGATCTGATTCATTAAGTCTTTTGGAAATGGAAAAATAACGTCTTATAGGTATTAAATGGATAAAAATGCAGAATTTCAATGGTTTAAGTGTATTATATTTCTATTTCCTTATTTTGAAATTTTGCTGGAAAACTCAGAACGGCTTTTTACTCCTTAAAACCTTACTTTGAAGAATAGGCCACAGTAGTAGATTAGGCATTTACCATAAAAATGTTACCTTTAGCTATTTTTAAAGGCTATTAAAGTTTAGTGATACCTTTAATTATCTTACAATAACTCGGTTTATGTCTACTAATATCATGAAATGCAGCTGGTCCACCTGTATGCATAAGTAGTTAGAGTAGGTTATAGGCGGCTTTAAAAAACCGGTTAGTTGCCACTTGAGTTTATTTTTTAAATGACTTTTATATTTCGGTTAAAAATTTAAATGGACGGTATATTAGCCTTTTTGAAAACCATTTCAGTTGAGCACCGCGGAACTTCTCTTAAGGTTTATATTATAATAAACTTATTACAGTTCATGTTTTTTTGCTTAACTTGTTATTTAAAAATTAAAAAAGTAATAAATTAAACACTTAAGCGCGTTAATAATATTTAGGTAGGTATTATGAAAGGTACATATCCTATATGTTCTATTATTATATATTATTATTTATTATATATATAATATATAAGGTTTTACCTGAAACTGGGCTACACTCAAAAACCCTCTATAATCCTAGCTTTTAAAGCAATTAAGAAGTTTTTTTGAATTTCAAACTTAAATTACTCTTAACCCTTTAATATAGCCGGGTTTTTCCTTTTAGGAGATTTCATTTTCCAATCTAAAATGGCTTAAACTGCCAAAAATCTATGTAATCTCGAATCTAAAGTACTTAATTCACAAGTAATTATTATGAATACCTTTACCAATATAGCGTTTTGTGGCTACTTCTTATAGACTCTCCCCTGAGTATATTGTAAACACGTTAAGCTCTATTAAAGTTTAATAGAAAAATCGTAATGAAAAAAATTTTAGAGCAAATCATATTTCAGACTGCATTTCTAGTATATATCTGTTATGGAGGAGAAAAAAGGATGGCTTATTTGGTTATTCTCATAAGCAAAGTATAGTATATTTTGCAACATAATGCAGATGCAACTTATAGGCGGCCTTTTTGTTTAAAGTTAAAATGAAATTAAATTTTGTAATTTTTTTGAGGAGTGTAAGTTGAGAGCAGAGTTAAATTTTCAATACCACCATTTACCTCTACAGAAGAGAACTTTTTTAGTGTTGCCTATATATTTTTGTAGTTTTTCGGACGAATTTGAAATTGAACGTGTATATATACTACAGGGGAATATGAAAGATAAGAGAACGGAGTTGTGCAAAATTTTCTAAAAAGTGAACAGTTTTTGTAATTTTGTTGAACTTACTATAGTAAGACCTAGCAGACCTGGTCTTCTGAATTGTAAATATTTGGGGTAAATATGGACAGTGTCAACTTACGCTTGAAAAAAATTTCTCCACTCTTCCGGAAAAACCTATGAGAAATCCGGTATTACTATAGTAAAAGGTACAGAGACATCTCTCTACCCATTTATGACTGTATTTTAAATTACCAGCCTTTAAAAACATCATCATGAGCTATGTAGCAGAGACATTCTGTCAACAAATATAGCTTATTTTAACAGGAGAAAACAATATGCATGACAAGCAAGCTTTATTTGAAAGAGCAGCAGAAGTAAAAGCAGAACTACTCTCAAGAATAGAATCATCTTTATCCTACTTATTACCAAATGGTACTTTCCACGGTGGTAAGTTCTATGTTGGTAATATTAGAGGAGATAAAGGGAAAAGTTTAGTAGTAGAAACAAGAGGAGAAAGAGCCGGATTATGGCACGATTTTGCTACTGGTGAAGGCGGAGATATACTTAATCTCTGGTGGGATGTTACTAGTCAGACTAAGTTTCTTGATACCATAGAAGATATAGAAAAATGGCTTGGTCACTCAACAAACCATAAAGAAGAATTTTCAGAACATTTAATAGCATGTTGGGACTATCATGATGAAAATAATCAAGTAATAGCTAAAATTTACCGTTATGATAGCACTTCAGGGAAAAAACGATATAGCTGTTTTGATGTAAAAAACTCAAGTAGTACTGCTCCAGATCCAAGGCCTTTGTACAATGTTCCAGGTATAATTAAATCCGATAAAATTGTTTTCGTTGAAGGTGAAAAATGTGCTGAAAGTTTAATCAGTAAGGGCATAACAGCCACAACAATGATGTTTGGAGCAAATTCACCTGTAAATAAAACAAATTGGGCTCCGCTAAAAGGTAAACACATAACCATATGGCCAGACAACGATAGTTCAGGTCAGAAATATGCTGAAAATGTTGCAAAGAAGCTTTTAGATATAGGCGTTGCATCGCTTTCTATTCTTAAAATTCCACAAGATAAACCAAAAGCTTGGGATGCTGCTGATTGTATTAAAGAAGGAGTAGACGTCAAAAGATTTTTAACCTCAACTGTTTCTCTCCCATATACAAAAAACGTTACTTCATTTCCTGTATTGCAGTACCTAAATGACAAATCACCAATGCCAGAAGACATAATTGCTCCTAGAGTTTTAACTCCTAGTGGTCTTTTAGTTTTTGCTGGCGCGCCTAAAGTGGGAAAAAGTGACTTTCTTATTTCTTGGCTTTTTCATATGGCATCTGGAACTCCATTTTTTGATATGGTGCCAAAAAGGCCCTTAAGAATCTTCTACCTTCAGACTGAAATCGGTTACCACTATATGCGTGAACGGTTGCAACAGATGAAACTTAGTGAAGAACTTATTAAACTTGCTGCAAACAATTTAGTTATTACACCACAGACTAAGCTGCTTTTAAATGAAAATGGCATTAAAGATATCGTAACTGAAGCAGAAAGAAACTTTGACCTAAACACCATTGATATCATAGCGGTAGATCCATTGCGTAACGTTTTTGATGCTGATGAATACGGTAACGAAAATGATAATAATGCCATGATTTTCTTTCTCCAGGAGAGAGTTGAAAAACTGCGTTCTCTAATCAATCCAGATGCTGGAGTTATTCTTGTGCACCATACAAAGAAAATGCAAAAGAAACTATTAGAAGAAGATCCATTTCAAAGTTTTAGTGGCGCTAGCAGCTTACGAGGATTCTATACCACTGGAATGATCATGTTTAGGCCTGATGAGAAGAACAGCTATCGTCAACTGATGTTTGAGTTACGTAATGGAAATTCTGTTATGCCAAAATTTGTTGATAAAATTAATGGTCATTGGTACGAAGTTGACGCTGAGTCACAAAGGTTAATAAATAAAGACTATGGTGAAAAACTAGATGCCGAACGTTCTCGTAGATATGACATCATCTTGGACTTAATATGTGCAGAAGGACGTAAGGGCCATGTTTATACAATTAATCAGTTTTGTCAGGCATTTGAAAATAAAGAAGGTCTTGGCAGTACACATTCTATACGTGATCGTCTCGATGTCCTTGCTACCAAAGGCTATGTTAAATTCAACAAAGAAGGCAAAAATGCTGCAAGAAACAAATACGGAGTACTTTGCGTTGAAGGTATGGAATTTGGGCAAAAAATACTTGATCCAGAGAAGAACAAAAAGGTTACAGTCTATCACAGGTTACTACCTACACACTACAAATCACCGCATTATGGCAGCGTAATTCCTGTAGAAAATCCAAATACTTGGGTTTATCACAATTAAATCATTAACATTTTAAATTATTTCTTAACTAGAGGGGCAAAATATGCATTCTAAAAATTCCTATACTGGTATTAACCCAAAAGTTGTTAAACACATACGACACTATGCTAAACTTCTGAAGAGAGGAAAAGCTTTTGCTTATAAAGAGATTGAAGATATTGAGCAAGATCTTTTACTTGACTGTTTGCCTGGCCTTAATGAACTTGAAGGGCATTTTATAAAACAGTACGTTAAATGCCGTGCCCTCAATTTAAAAGAAAAAGAACTATGTAAAAAACGTACCATTAATTTTGTTGATGAAGCTTTATACGAAGAGAGCGATGAAAGTCTTGAATATACCTCCGCAGTACGCATTGACGTAAATGAAGCAATTGCAAAGTTACCTCGAGAGTTAAGAAAAATATGTAAACTATTGGCAGAAGATCACAGCATTTGTGAAATTTCCAGAAGGACTGGTATACCAAAATCAACTCTCTACGACACAATCAACAAGTTACGCAAAGAGTTTTCCCACCTTAAAACATACCTAAAACGAGATTTCTAACTATAAGGAGGGAAAATATGAAAATAATAAACAGCAAAGAAAGAGCGAAAATTGTCACAGGTGTGAAGATAGTAATCTTTGGACCTTATGGAATTGGCAAGACTAGCCTACTTAAAACCCTCGATGAATCAACAACACTTTGTCTCGATTTTGAAGCAGGACTTTTAGCTGTTCAAGATTGGCAAGGGGATTCTGTAAGTATTCGTACTTGGAATGAGGCAAGAGATATCGCATGTCTCATAGGTGGTCCTAATCCTGCGTTAAAATCTGACCAAGCATATAGTCAAAAGCACTATGAACATGTATCTGGCAAGTATAAAGATCTTCTTTCTGAGGTTTCTAAATACCGCTCTATTTTTATTGATAGCATAACTGTTGCATCACGTTTATGTCTTTCATGGGCAAGGATGCAACCTGAAGCTTTTTCAGATAGATCAGGAAGAGAAGATAAAAGAGCTGCCTATGGATTACTTGCTCAAGAGATGATGGCTTGGCTCAATCAATTTCAACATATCAGAGATAAAGACATCATCATAGTTGGCACATTAGGTCAATATCTTGATGACAGCAACCGTCCAATATGGCTGCCTCAATGTGAAGGAGCAAAAACTGCTAGTGAGATTCCAGGGATAGTTGATGAAGTAATTAGCATGGTTGGAATCAAGAAAGATGATGGCACAGAGGTTCGCTCATTTGTCTGTCAGACTATTAATACTTGGGGATACCCTGCTAAAGATCGCAGTGGCTGCCTTGATATGGTTGAAGAACCGCATCTTGGTAGATTATTTGCGAAAATTAAAGCCAAAACCTTGGCTTCTGTTGCCTAATTTTAAAAGGAGTAATATGGAACAAAGCTTTTTCAACATCGGTCAAAAAATCCCTTTTTATAGCGTAAAGGAATATTTAAGTGATCAATCGCCAATACCAGAAGATATAATTTCACCAAGGATTTTAACAAAAAGAGGTCTATTGGTGCTGGGTGGCCCACCTAAAATCGGCAAAAGTGACTTTTTGATCTCTTGGCTTGTTTACATGGCTGCTGGTAGATCATTTCTCGGTATGACACCAAATAGACCTTTGAAAATCTTCTATATGCAAACTGAAATTGAGTATGAATATATGAAAGAACGGTTGCAACAACTTCAACTGAATAAAGAGCTTTTGGACATAGCTGCCAATAACTTAATTATCACGCCAAGAGTGCAATTATCATTTAGCAGTGAAGAAATAGATGAAATTAAAAATGTTGTCAAAGAGCGTTTCAAACCTGATATTATTGCCATCGATCCTCTTCGCAACATCTTCAACTCAAGTGAATATGGTAATGAAAATGACAACAGCGCTATGCTATTCTTTTTGCAAAAAACGCTTGAAAGACTGAGAAATGTTATCAATCCAGATTCGGGCATAATACTCACTCACCACACAAAAAAACTGTCCAAAAAGATGCTGGAAGAAGATCCATTTCAAGGCCTAAGCGGTGCTGGATCTTTACGTGGATTTTATAGCACTGGCATGGTGATGTTTGCTCATGATGAAGAAAGCACTACCCGTCAAATAGTGTTTGAGCTGCGAAATGGTGAACGTGTGGCAAGCAAGCTTGTCGATAAGATAAATGGTCGTTGGAAGGTTGTAGACCAATGGAGTTGATTCTTTTTTTCACTTAATTTATAGGAGGACAATATGTTATCAGATTTTTTAACTGATTTTAATACTGCAAAATTACAAAGTAATTTAATACCAAAAGGGACAACGGTAAAAGTCAAAATGGCCATTAAACCTGGTGGTTATGAAAATTGGTTCACTAAAAGCTATGCTACCGGCAGCATCTATTTAAACGCTGAATTTACCGTCACTGAAGGTCAATATGCAAAACGTAAGATTTTTCAAGTAATTGGTATTAAAAGTGGCAAAGCAAGCGTTGAAGGAGAAGATACTTGGGGAGAATCTGGACGTTCTATGCTTAGAAGTATTTTAGAGTCAGCACGGAACATTCATTCAAATGACACTTCAGAAAAAGCAGTTATTGCTAGAAAAATCAACTCTATAGCTGATTTTAACGGATTAGAGTTTACTGCAAAAGTCGGTGTTGAAGCTGATCGATATGGAGAAAAAAACAAGATTGCTACGGTTATTACCCCGGAGAATGCTGAGATTGACTGGATCCCATTTTGAGGTACGACGAACTGGACTGCTGTCATTGAGAGGGCTATGAAAGATGCAGTAGGAAAAAACGTAAAGCTGAAAGAAGAAGCGATAAAATGCAGAGTCTTTTGAAACTGTTTGTGAGCTTTGATTTTCAATATGTCAAAAAGCATTGTCTCGGTATTCTTGAAAGAAAAAAGTAGTTCTGGTTTCTTAAGATAAAAGAATATTTAAGCATAGAAATGCACTTCAAAAAAAATTTTCATTTTTTCCGGAAAAACCTGTGAGAAATCCGGTATATATATAGTAAGAGGGGCAAACATGTCAATACTCACACAGTCAGGAAGAGCAGCAATAGCGGCAAGTATAAAAGAACAGCCTATACATCTTGCTTGGGGCAGTGGTGATGCCAATTGGGAAAGTAGTCATCAAGTCGAAAAAGTTTTTGTTGAGGATGAAATAGCTCTAGATCACCATACTATTAAAGATGTAAGGGTTTTTACAGGACAAACAATGCATCAGCCAAGTGTTGACTATACAGTTGATAGCAGTACTGGTGTAATTAAACGTACGGAAAATAGCTCTATTCCAGTAAGTGATAAAGTTACCATAGAGTACATTCAAAGCGCACCACCTGAACCTATAAATTCTATAAAGCTCTTGAATGAACTTGGCAGACGTACTGCAGATGAAGTGCTATTCTGCACAGGTGATGAAAACGGCGAACTTATAACTCCTTCTGGAAGGTTTAGGCCTTCTGATGTACCAACCAATAATCTTTTTCTCAAATTCACTTTCGATTTCACGGATGCAGCAAATCGAGTAATCAGAGAGCTAGGGGTTATGGTTGGTACTAAAGTAAAAAAAGAATTACCTGAAGGACAGAGATATTTTGAACCTCAAGATATAGAAGACCATGGGATTTTATTGGTTTTGGAACATACCGTATCACTTATCAGAACATCTGCAACTCGGGAAACTTTTTCATTTGTTGTAACTTTTTGAAACAAAATGACTTTAAACGCCTATTATAACCGTTTTAATCCTGACAAAGAATACGAAAAAAGTTTGTTTCTAGCAGGAAGAGGTCTACAGTCAGCAGAATTAAACGAAACCCAAGAATATGCTCTTTCTAAGCTTAAAGGCATAGGTGATGCAATATTTCGTGATGGTGATGTTATAACAGGAAGCAATTGTATTATAGATAGAGAAACTGGTAAAGTTACGCTTGAATCAGGAAAAATCTATCTTCGTGGAGCAGTTAGAAAAGTCGAAAAAGAAGAATTTATTATTCCACTGAGTACTATAGTTCGCATAGGTGTTTATTATCTAGAATCTACGATTACAGAACTTGAGGACGAAAATCTTCGTGATCCTGCTGTTGGTACAAGAAACTATCAGGAAGTAGGAGCTGCAAGGCTTAAAGTTTCCACCATTTGGGGTTATCAAGCAGAAGGTCTTTCTCCACGTTTTTCTGAAGGAGAATTTTATCCAATTTATAACATTGAAAATGGAGTATTAATAGAACATTCACCGCCACCACAAGCAAATATAGTAACTACTGCTCTTGCTCGTTATGACAAAGAAGCCAATGGTTCCTATGTCGTAAATGGTCTTGAAGTAATGTTCCTGCAAAAGGAAGAGGGAGAAGGAGGAAAAAAAATATTTGTGATTAATGAGGGCAAAGCTCATGTTGATGGCTATGAGATTGAACTTCCTCACAGTATTCGTGTTTCTTTTGATGAAGATCCGGATATAAAATCAGTTGAATCAGAACCACATACTTTTCAGCCAAATAGCCAAAGAGTAATGGAACTGAAGGTTAATGATTTTCCAATAAATGAAATTAAAAAAGTAGATATAACTGTTCAGAAAACCATTACTGTTACTCATGGTTCATACTCTGGAGCTATTGATCCGATACCTGACTCTGCAGTACTTGAGATTATTCAAGTTAAACAAGGCAATGTTATTTATGAAAACAGTATAGATTACAAACTAAACGCAGGAAACGTTGATTGGTCATTACCTGGTAAAGAACCAGCTCCTGGAAGTAGTTACCTGATAACCTATCGCTGTCGCACTCATGTAAGCCCTGAAGATATAAGTGAAGAGGGATGTAAAGTAAAAGGAGCAGTTGATAACAGCTTGGTTTTGATAGATTATACCTGGAAAATGCCCCGCTATGATTTAATTACTATCGATAGCAAAGGAGTAGTAAGGAGAATAAAAGGTATAGCTCACCCTTGGCGACCATCAATGCCTAAAGCACCTAGCGGACAACTTTTGCTCTGCTACATTCATCAGACGTGGAAAAACGGAGAAAAAGAAGGGGTAAAAATAGTGAATAATGCTATTCATGCTGTACCGATGAATGAGCTTGAAGCAATGAAAAAAGGAATAAATGATCTTTATGCGCTGGTTGCAGAGGAACGTCTACGCAATGATGCAAATTCAAGAGAACCTACCACCAAAAAAGGAGTATTTGTTGATTCATTCTTTGATGATGATATGCGTGATCAAGGAATTTCGCAGTCTGCAGCAATAGTAAATAGAGAGCTAGTTCTGCCAATAGATGTAGAAGTTGCAGATATTGAAAAAGGTGGGGAAAGATATCTTTTGCCTTATAAACTTGAACCGGTACTGGAGCAGCTTTTACAGACCAAAGGAGAAAAGATCAATCCATATCAAGCTTTTGATCCAGTCCCGGCACAAATTACTCTAAATAAAAACATTGACCACTGGACAGAGGTTACCACGAATTGGAAAAGTCCAGTAACTAGAGTGTTTAATACTAGAGAAACAACAGAGCTATTGTCAAGTAATTCTTATGAAACTGAATTTATGCGAGAAGCAGTACAGAATTTTGAGATCGAAGGTTTTGAGCCAAATGAAAAGCTCAAGGAGGTGAAGTTCGATGGTATCTTCATTCAGCCTACTGCGTAAGAGGTAAAAATATGCTCACAGCTAACAACCAGGGAAAATTAAAGGGAAAGATAAAAATCCCAGCAAATATTCCAGCAGGTACTAAATTAGTACAATTTTATGGGGATAAAGGAAGCTATGGAGAGACAACTTATACTGGTAAAAAAACTATTACCATAGAAGAGAGAAGAAGAGTTATCGCAGCAAGAAGAATTGACCCTTTAGCCCAAACATTTACTTTAAATGAGAGCAGACACATAGGAGGCCTAAACTTATGGTTCACAAATAGCGGCAAAAAACGTGTTGTTGTGCAGATTAGAGAAACAGCAGTGGGAATGCCCTCGCAGACTGTCATTGCTGAAAGCTATATTGAGCCAAAAGATATAAAGATAGATGGCACAGCAACACGTATAAAGTGGTCACCAGTGTTTTGCCATGCAGGAGAGGAGTATGCAATAGTACTGCTTACTGATGATCCTGGTACTGCAGTCAAAATAGCAGAACTTGGCAAATATGATGCAGTAAATAGCCGTTGGGTAACAAGTCAGCCATATCAAGTAGGAGTATTACTTTCATCTAGCAACGCAAGTACTTGGACACCACATCAAAATTTAGATCTAACTTTTAGGCTTTTAGCAACGAAGTTCACTGAAAATTCTCACGTTATTGATCTTGGTAAAGTTACTGCAAATAACGTATCAGATTTAATTGTTTTGACGAACGTCGAAAAAGTAGCATTTGATACCAATGTAGAATTTATTCTGACAGATGAAGAAGGAAAAGAAAATTTTCTATCTGATAACTTGCCGCTCGCGCTGCGTGAAAGACTATCTGGAGAGTTAACAGTAAAGGCAAATTTAAAAGGGTCAAAAGAAAAAAGTCCAGTGCTATATCCTGGGTTACAGCTAGTTCTAGGTAATCTTTCAGAGTCTGGAGATTATGTTACAAGAAGTATTACAGCAGGAGCTAACACTAAAATTACCATAACGTATGATGCGCTAATACCTGGCACTGCAGATGTAAAAGCATATGTGCAAAAAAATGTGGATTGGCAATTAGTAAATTTAACATCAGGAAAACCAATTGGGGAAAATTGGGTGGAGAGAACTCATGTACTATCAAATTTTAATGGCAATGAGACTAGGGTAAAATTAGTTTTAAGTGGAACAGTTGTTTATCGCCCTAAGGTAAAAAATCTCAGAGTGATTGTCACATAATGACTGTTGACCAAACCAAACGAGGATATCCACTGCCTCATCCAGAAAATATTGCAGTTCAAGATGTGGTACGTATTCGAAGAGCTATAGAAAAAATAGATGAAGATATTACCGAAAGAGAAGATGAGCATAATCAACTTAAGAGTAATTTTGAGCGGTTTAATTTTGAGACTTTTTTAAATTTTTGGAAATGAAAGAAGCAATATACCAAAGGATAAAGGATTTAGCAGCAAGTAGCACACCTGATCAACTGGCATATCTTGCAAAATCGCTGGAATTGATAGCAGATAAAAAAGCTATTTCCAACGTTGTGCAGATGACTGAAGTAAAAGGAATAATTGATGCACTACAAAAGAGGCTTAAGGATTTAGCAGCAAACAGTACACCAGATCAATTAGCATATCTTGCTAAAGCATTGGAATCAATAGTCGACAAAAGTGCAGTTTCTGAAATTGTACAGATGACTGATGGTAAGCTAAAAGAACTTCTTGATAGTACAAAAAAACACTTAACTGATCTGGATAATAAAAAAGCTAGTTCTTTAGCAGTGATCTCTGAATCAGAGAAGCAGCTATTAAAGAGAATTGATGAAAAAGGAACAACAAATTTATCGCTACTTGATACGAGAAAGAATGCCAATATTGCAGCAATAAATAGCATTAGTAATAGTCATAAAGATGGTCTTAAAGGTTTAGTGAATAACTTCCGTACTGTTAATGATGTACCAAGTGGCTCATCAATCATGAAAGAAGTAAGAAATCGTCATATGATTGAACCTGGAGCATTACCTTTTTTATTTGGTGTACTAAGTAGAAAAAATAATTACTTTGGCCACGGAACTTTTACAACTGAGCTTGGTCAGTGGAGTAGTGATGTAACAAAAACAGACTATATGCTACAACTACTAGCAGGTACTCACACATATGATACAAGCTATGTTAGTTTTTATCGGCCAAGACAACTCAGTTTTTTAGAGGGAAGCAAAGGTACATTTATCTATGGAGAATCATACCCAAGATTTATGTATGATGGATTTTCTGAGCAATTCAATATGCTGAAATACCCTTATGCTGAATTGGGAGTAATATTCGTAAAAAACACAAGCAATGTAGATATAAGTAAAACTCTAAACTTTGTTGGATCTGCAATGTGGTATAAAGAAGAAGTTAATTATGGAGGAGCAGGATTATTTATAGGTACACCTGATAAAACTAATACAAGGAAGTCAGAGATTTCGAGAATTACTTGGACACGTATTTACCAGCATGAAATTAACAGTCCTGAATTTATTGCATCAGGTAACATAATCATTCCAGCAGGAAAAACCGTTACAGTGTTACTTTATACGTCATCTAATCTTCACTCAGAAGGTGAAAGAGTTGGTGAGACACCTGAGTTCTTTGCAAGTGAGCACACGTATAGCACAATCTATGGTCAATTTATTCAGTGGGGAATATATAACTTTCGCAGCAATTTTCTGACTACAGGACTTGAAATAGATGTAGAGAGAACACTAAGAGCTTGGCAGTGTCCTGGGTTAGATGCAACATATAAACTTTGGCATTAAAAAATATATAAGTTGAAAACAAAATACTTTAAAACAAGCCAGAGAGAATTTTTATTGGTAATTGTTTAACAGGAGGGGAAAATTGTTCAACGCAGTAAAAAGAATATTTAAGAAGAGCTATTGCAAAATGCGAAATTTTCTACACTTTCTAGTTTTTGTCTTTATTTTTATAAATATACTAAACCTTAAAAAGTAGCAATCAGAAGAAGAAAATTAAAAGAGTTTTCTTGACAATTTTAAAGAGCAAGTTTTAGCAGATAACTATATGACAGAGGAATTTTTGCACGGAGTAAATGTTATAGAGGTAACCTCTGGAGCAAGGTCAGTACGTACAGCTAAATCATCAGTGATAGGTGTAATTGGTACTGCACCTGAAGCAGATGAGCAAAAATTTCCGCTAAATAAACCAGTGTTAGTTGCAGGAAGCTTAAAGGAAGCAGCAAAGCTTGGAAGGAGTGGAACTCTTTTCTCAGCAGTAAAAGGAATATTTTCCCAAATTGGTGCAACAGTAGTAGTTATTCGAGTTGAAGAAAGTGATCCAAAATTAAAAGAAGAAGAGACGCTGAAAAATATAATTGGCGGTGTTGATAAAGAGACTGGAGAGTATCAAGGGATAGAGGCATTCCTCAGTAGTGAAAGTATAGTTCATGTTGCTCCAAGAATATTAATTGCACCTCAGTTTACTCATCAATTGCCTGAATCTGAAAATCCTAAAAACCCAGTAGTAGCAGCTTTGATAGGAGTAGCAGAAAAGCTGAGAAGCATAATAGTAGCAGATGGACCAAATACCAATGATGAAGAAGCAATCAAGTGGAGAAAAAGTGTAGGCAGCTCAAGAGTTTACGTAGTTGACCCATGGATTAAGTTATTTATTGAAGGAAAAGAAAAAATCTTGCCATCGAGTCCATTTGTAGCTGGTTTAATAGCGAAAGTAGATAGCGAGCAAGGCTTCTGGCACTCACCTTCAAATAAAGAAATAAACGGTATTGTTGGAACAAGCAGGCCTATTGATTTTACGCTCGGTAATACAAATTGTAGAGCAAACCATTTAAATGAAAATGAAGTAACAACGATAATTCATCAAAATGGCTATAGGCTTTGGGGAAATAGAACATGTTCAAACGATTCGAAATGGGCTTTTCTATCAGTAAGGCGCACTGCAGATTTAATTAACGATAGTTTACTTCGAGCTCATCTCTGGGCAGTTGATCGCAATATCACAAAAACTTATATAGATGATGTGATTGAGGGGGTGAATTCTTATTTGGCCAATTTAAAAGCCCAAGGAGCGATTATCAGCGGAAAATGTTTCCAACACCTGAATTCAATACACCAGCAAATATTGCAAATGGCAAAGTGTATTTTGACTTTGAGTTTACACCACCGTATCCGGCTGAACAGATTACTTTTCGTTCACGTTTGGTTAATAGTGAAATATCGTAATTTTATTAAGGGGAAAAAAGATGCTACCAAAGATTTTAAAGAATTTTAATATATTCGTAGATGGTCGGGGTTATGCAGGAAAAATAGATGAAATAACCTTGCCAAAACTTACCATAAAAACAGATGAATATAGAGCTGGTGGTATGGATATTCCAATAAATATTGACATGGGCATGGAAAAGCTTGAAGCAGATTTCACTTTTTCTGAATACGATACAGAGCTTTTTCGGCTATTTGGGTTGATAAATGGAAATTCAGTATCTTTAACTCTTCGTGGTGGAATGCAAGGAAGTGGTAGTAATGATATTGAAGGAGTAATTATCAACCTCAGAGGCATATTCAAAGAATTTGATTTTGGTAGCTGGAAACCTGCTGAAAAAGCCACTCTAAAATGCACTGTAGCTGCCCATTACTATAAACTTACGATAGGTGGTAATGAATTAATAGAAATCGATGCTGAGAATATGATCCGTAAGATTAACGGTGTGGATCAAATGTAACCGTTCACGGATTGTGAGAATGAATTAAAGAACTAAGCAGTGACAGCTACTAGATTCTGTAGCTTTTGAAAGGGGTTCTGGCCATTTAGACGTGATGTCAAAAATATCGACAACATTCTTTCCACGAATCTTTCTCCACGTTCTGACCAGGTGAAAAAGCTGTTTTTACGATAAATTACGTACCGTCTAATTTGCCGTTCTGCAAGGTTATTAGTTGTTTCTATCACTTCAGGTTTTCTTAAAAACTTCCACATCATATCCTCAGATCGTAACATCTTAGCGGCCATTCTTGAAGCTTGAGTGCTATTTGCAACCCTCGTCATTTTACGTAAAAAATGTTTTACCCTTTTCCGAATTTTTCGCACCAGTCGATAAAATCTCAAATTATCTATCAAATTTTGTTTTTTTGCCTTATCTACTACAAACACCTTATTGCTGAGCGATTTTAGTGCTTGGCCAATTTTGCTCACTTCAACATTTTTACTATGGGCAAATCTCTCAAAATCTCTTGCCAGATGTGCCCAACATATCTGTCTATTTTCACGATTGAAGTAATTGTATACAGCGTATCTATCGCTCACAACTATACCATCATATTCTGGCAGTAAACTCTTCAACACCTTCTTACCACGAGACTCGCTTACCTTCAGAAGTGTCAACGCTTTGTTTGTTATTACCCAACTCCAGCCTCTCTTTCCTTGATTTCTGTGCCCTGTTTCGTCTATATGCAAATACTCGCTTCCTTGCAACTCTTCCTTCATTTTCTCATATTCAGATGCACACTTCTTCGATACCCTGCGTTCAGTATTTGAGACTAAACCAAGGCTTATATTTAGATTAAAAATACTGCCCAAAATTTGCTGTACCTCTCTTTTTGAGTTAATAAAAAAGCCGCTAAGGCTGCTTATAACTGTTTTAGCATTGGGTCCTAGAAAATCTCTTGCAACACCTTCGGGTAAATTTGCTGTAATTCTTTTATTACATACTCTACAATGTCCTCTTTGCAACCTGTACTCAGTTACAATTGGCTTAATTTCTGGCAACTCTGCCTTCTGATGAATAATTTCATCTTCTAAAGTAATCTTACCTCCACACATACAAATTGTATCAATTGTGCATCTCACTACCTCGTCTGCAGCCATTAATTCACGCTTATGCACCTTATGTCCTGGCTGACCTCCTGGTTTTTTATCACTTTTCTTTTTTGCTTTCTTACGATATATATCTCGTGATGGTGGCAGCGATGAATTTTGCGAATTTAAGCCCAATTTGTCTTCTAATTCAACTATTTTTGCTTTCAAGCTATCATTTTCTCTGATCAGTGCTTTTATTTCTTCCTTGAGATTAGCGTTTTCTGCTACAATCTTTTCTTGCAGCACTGTTGTCATTTACCCATTCCATATTTAGCTTCCTATCTCTTTACACTTTTATACTTACTTTGTAAACCACCTTATCTCCGTGAACGGTTACGATCAAATGGCCTTGCTGCAAACGATTCTAGGGATTTAATGTAATAGACGGATGCCTTTTCACTTCTTTATTGAAAAATTACTGATAATACTGTATAATTATTGATGTTTTTTAGGCATTTGTGCTATGGCTTTATCTAAATTTCTCGACCCTAAGAATGATGTAGCATTCCGCCGTATCTTTGGTACAGAAAAGAATAAAGATATCCTCATTCACTTTCTAAATGATATTTTGAGCTTTACTGGCAAAAATGCAATACAGGATATAGAGTTTTTAAGTACTATTCAAGATCCTGATATTGCATCTAAAAAGCAAAGTATTGTTGATGTGCTATGTAGAGATTCCACAGGAGTGCAATGGATAATTGAGATGCAGGTTGCTAAAACCAAAGGCTTTGAAAAACGTGCCCAATATTACGCTGCTAAAGCCTATTCAAGACAAGCAGATAAAGGTGATCAATACCATAACCTTAAGGAAATTATCTTTATTGCTATAGCAGATTGTATTTTATTTCCTGATAAGTCCGAGTATAAATCAAAGCACACTATTCGCGATGAAGATACTAATGAACATGATCTAAAAGATTTTTATTTTGTATTTATTGAATTGCCTAAATTTCCCAAAACTAAAGAAGATCAGCTTTCAAATATAGTTGAGAAGTGGGTGTATTTTTTTAAGTACGCTGATGAAACAAGTGAAGAAGAATTGGAAAGAATAACAGGAAGTGACGTAATAATCAAAAAAGCGTACGAAGAGCTAAACAGGTTTAACTGGTCAGAAAAAGAGTTTATAGCATATGAACAGGAGACCAAGCGTATTCGTGATGAACAGGCTGTCCTTGCTCAAAAACTTGATGATGCCAAAAAAGAAGGAAAGATTGAAGGAAAGATTGAAGGAAAGATTGAAGGAAAGATTGAAGGAAAGATTGAAGGAAAGATTGAAGGAAAGATTGAAGTTGCAAAAGCGATGTTGACTAATAATGTTGATATTAGCACTATTGTCAAGTGTACAGGTCTTTCTGTCGATGAAGTTCAAGAATTAATTCAAGTTGAGGAAAAATAAACCCTACTATCATCTTTATATTGAGAAATTTAGTATGAAGGATCGTTAATCAAACACAAAAACTATAGTAAAAAAAATTAGTTATGTAAAAGCCGATATAGACTTTTATTTAATTAACTTTTTAAGGAGGAACATGCAAGCTATAACACTTAATAACCCAATAACAGTTGATGGAATTTCTGTTTCAGAACTTACCATTAGACGTCCAAAAGTTAGAGACTATTTGGCAATAGAACGCATTAATGGTAGTGACCTAAATAAGGAAGTGACTTTGACTGCCAACCTGACATCAGTTGCAAAAGAAGCAATTGAAGAGTTAGATATTGCTGATTATGTAAAAATGCAAGAAGTATTAAAGGATTTTTTTTCACCAATTATCCAAAAAACTTGAGATTAGAAATACTAGTGCTTGGCTCTATCATAGGTGGTGGAGTTGAGCACATTCTTGATATGGAATTTAACGAATTTATCTTATGGGCAGAAACAGCAAAGAGGTCTAAATGTCAACGTTATCTATAAAAATCGGAGCAGTCTTAGATGGCAGCTTTAATACTGTAATAAAAGGAAGTAGTAGTCAACTTACTCGTCTTGGTGAGAACATAAGAAAGCTTGACTCATCTTTAAAATCAGTATCAAAATTTAAGCAGTTGGGTAGTGATGTTTTAACTAGTAGAAGGTCATGGAAAGGTTTTGAGGATCAGGTAAAATCTTTAGCTAAACAAATGAAAGCAATAGAGAAACCAAGCAAAACTTTAAAAGCAGAATTTGACAAGGCCAAAACCTCCGCAATAAAAGCAAAAGAAGCATATTTGAAAAAGAGAGATGCTTTGCATTCATTTAATGAAGAAGTAAGAAAAAGTGGAAGAAATATTAAGTCATTAGTAAGTGATCAATATAAACTTGGTTCTTCTATTGAAGTGCTAAAAGGTAAGTATGGTAAGCTTGGGTCTGCAATACGTAGTCACCAAAGTTTTTTAGCAAGCAAAGCACATTTTAAGTCACAAATTATAGAGACTATTGGGCTAGGGCTAACGCTTGCAGCGCCAATTAAAGTTGCGATTGACTTTGAAAGTGCTATGGCTGATGTTAAGAAAGTCGTGCAATTTGATGAGGATGATGCAATTCATGATAAAAAAGCCGCAGAATTTGGTCAGAAATTAAAGGAATTATCACGTACAATACCACTATCGGCTACAGAGTTAGCACAAATAGCTGCAAGGACTCCGCCAACAATATTGCAATAAACCTGAAACTTGAGAAGACTATTTCTCGAAAGCTTCTACAAAAAGAACGGAGAGTTGAATTTATTTATAGAGCTAATGATCAAATAACCATATGTCTCGATGGATAATATATGGTAGAGCTCATGGGCAACAAGAAATTAATAGTGCGGATTAGTTGTAGTTATGAAGTAAATCGATTAGCAGAGTTGTATCTATTAGATGCATATGAAAAATTAGTGTTAAGTAAACCAATAAAAGCGAGCAAAAAGGAAGAAAACTCTGAATATAAGAAAGTAGATTTGAGGACGGTAAAATGGTAACAGTTAGTTTATATGCAAGAGTTTCTTCAGGGAGGCAAGCACAAGAAGATACAATAGCAAGCCAAATTGCTGCTATAGAGAATCAAATTAGTATGGATGGACATAAATTATTAAATGAATATAAATTTATTGATAATGGTTATAGTGGTTCTAACATAATCCGTCCTGGTTTGGAAAAATTACGTGATAAAATAGCAGAAGGTAACATTGATAAGGTTTATATTCATTCTCCTGATCGTTTATCTCGTAAGTATGCATATCAGATGATATTACTTGAAGAGTTTAAGAAATTAGGAGTGGAAGTCATTTTTTTAAATTATCAAATTAGCGATAATCCAGAATGGCTTTGTTGCATAGCACTGATAGGCATGTAAATCACAATGAACTTACGCAGCTAATTTAAATTTAGCCATACCAATATCAGTAAATTTGTTCAGTAAGTAGCACTTAATTAACAGCTCTTTTTCACGATTTACCTCTGATTTATTTTTCAAGCCAAACCCAAATATTTGCTTCAACCTATAGAAAAAGACTTCAATATAAGACCGTGCTCCATACTTAACTTTTTTCTTCCATTCATTAATACCATCTTCATAATTCTCATATGACCTAATTCTACTAATATACTTGTTTCTTTCTGATAAGTAGTCAGCTAAACAAATTTTAGTATCCTTCCTAGGGCGAATAATAGGCACAATATTGTATTTTCTGCATTCTTTATACACACTTTTTATATCATAAGCCGCATCTGCTCGAATAGAACAAATGTTATATTTATCACTGACTTCTTCTAACATATCGCAGACCGGCAAATAGTCTACAGCAACACCACTAGTGTAGTTCATGCTTATTGCTTTCTTATCATTTATGTTTAAAATAACATGTAATTTTCTTACTTGACCATAACCACTGTATTTTCTTTTTCGAATATTAAGCTTACTATGCCCACCGTTATTATTGTAGATACTAACTCTAGTGCTATCTACGGCAATTTCAACATTTTCCAGATCATCTTTATTGCTTCTATGGTCATCAATCTTCAAATTAAGCTTTTTAAATCTTCTGGAAGCTTGTGTATAGCTGATAATCTTAAGTTTTTTGCCTATTTGTACCATATAACCTTTTACAAAACCTACAGCTTGTCTCAAGCCAATTCTAAAAAGATGAACTATTATGTGTATTAAAATTACAACTTTATCACTATAAGTGTTATTGCCACCTGCAACTTTTGGACTATTTTCATACCAATTTTCTATGGCTTGATTAACAAAATGAAAAACATTTCCTCTTTTTTTTAGAAACTCATTATATTCTCTTTGGTTACTTACTCTCATTTTTTGTGGCATAAGTTATACTTGTTTGAAAAATGCCTATTTTACAACAAAATGCGTTAGTAACCATAAGCTTTTCTCCTTACAATAACCTCAACCAACACTAGCTATGCAACAAAGCCATGTAGAATCAGCAATCAGTGCAGCAAATGCTAAGTTAAAACAACTAAAGCGAAATAATGCAGTATTGGATATCACTATGCCTGGTAATCCAGAACTATTTGCAGAGGCGAAACTTAGCTTATTAGAATTTCATCAAGATATAGACGGTGAGTGGATAATTGACAGAGCAGAACATGTGTTAGATAGTTCAGGTTATCGCACTGTGGTATCAGCATCAACGTTAAGAAAAAATAAGTAAAACAAATATTTAATGTTGAAAAAAGTATTAAATATGAATAGAGACTCAAGAAATAAGCTACATTTTTGGTGGTGTATAACAATGATAATATGTGTTGTTATTACCTATTGCTACATGAAGGCAAAAGCTACAGACAATTATAAAACAATATTGCGGATTGCTTCTAAGAACTGTAGCCTAGAAGTAGTAAAATTTTCAGCAAATAATCTATTAGATATTAATACACAGATTCCCGAATTAACAGCATTACATTATGCATCAGGTGCAGGATGTTTGGAAGTTGTTAAATTTCTAATAGAGGAAGGAGCTGATATAAACACAGCAAAATATGAAAAATGGACAGCATTACATGCAGCTTCATACAAAGGTAACTTAGAGATAATTAAACTTTTGTTAGAAAAAGGTGCAAACCCTAACATTAGAGACACAGATGGGAAAAACCCAAGAGATGTAGCTGTACTAAGATCACGGCATAACAAAGATAAACCGTACGATGAAATTATACACTTGCTCTATAATGCTGAAAAGAAACACGAGTCTGAGCGGTAATATTTCGTAACTGGAAACAAGAAGTAGTTGAAAATTTTTTATTACACAATTAGGAGAAACATGCAAAATCAAAAAATTCCAATAGCGGTAATAATAACAATGGTTGTACAGACTGTAGCATTCATATGGTGGTTATCCAAGCTAGACTCAAGGGTACAACTTCACAATAAGCTCATTGAATATGGTTTAATGGAAAAAGTGTTAGTACTTGAGGAGAGGGTAAAAAATCTTTCTGAAGAATTAGATGAGTTTAAATTGCAGGTTTTAAGCGGAAAAATTAAATCTTAATACCTCTACCTAAACTTACAATGATTAAATACATTTTATCCGTTGATGGAGGTGGAATTAGAGGAATCATTCCTGCCATCATTCTAGCAGAAATAGAAAAAAGAACAAGAAAGAGGGTAGCTGAAATCTTTCACTTAATGGCAGGAACCTCAACTGGTGGAATTGTTATAGCAGGATTATGTAAAAAAGATAAACCTCAATATTCTGCTAATGATTTAGTCGAGTTCTATCGGGAATATGGACCATATATTTTTAAGTCTTCATTTTTTAGGCGATCAATATTATCTTGGTTTAACTGTGCACAATACCCACATAAAAATATTGAATTTGTACTGGATAAATATTTTGGCGATGATATCCTTAAAAACACTTTAAGTAATGTGTTGATTACGAGTTACGATATTCAGAATAACTGCCCATTTTTCTTCAAAAGCTGGAAAGAAGGTAATATTAAGCTAAAAGATGCACTCAGAGCTGCAACGGCTGCACCTACTTAACTTTACACCTAAATATCTTAAAATCAACCACAAGGAAATGGTATTAGTGGATGGCGGGGTATTTGCGAATAATCCAGCGGCTTGTGCATATGCAAGTGGTAAGAGGTTATTTCCAAATGATGATATTCTACTGTTATCGATAGGTACTGGAAGAACAGATAGAAGCATAGCCAATTCAAAGAGATTTGGAAAAATAGGCTGGGTAAAACCACTACTACATGTGATGTTTGCCTCAAGTTTAGATGCAGTAAATTACCAACTTGATCAAGTTATAGCTGATAAATATATACGCATACAATCGCAATTGAAAATAGCATCACCTGACATGGATAATATTACATCAAAAAATATCAAATCTCTTCAGCAAGAGGCAAAGGCAATGATAGAGGACAATCAGGAACTGATAGATAAATTCTGTGATGTTTTATCTTGATACGTAGAAATGCCAAAAAAATTCTGCAGAGCTAAATAAGGGTTTAGAATAGATAATATATTAACCATTTTTACTTATATCTTAAACATAATTCAATTTTCACACTCATCAACAGTTAGGCCACTTGCTCGCAAAATAACATCAGTAGAAACACCCGCCTTCACTAGATTTTTTGCAACCCTGATTTTCTCTGCTTTTTTAACTTTTTCCTTGCCACTTTTCATATCTTCAGATAGAGATTTGACTAATGATTCTTGTTCTCCGTACTCATCCATTAAACTCAATAGCTTTTTGCTTTCTCTTGTTTTAGGTAGCAGAACTTTAATATTCACTGATAATCCTTCTGCTATTTGATATAATTTATCAAATGATATGGCAGTGTATCCTATTTCATACTCGTGTATTTCCTTGAGTGTTAAACCAACTTTGTTTGCTAAATCTTCCTGAGTATACCTTTTTATCAATCTCCATTCTCTTATTCTTTCTCCTATTCTGTAATATATAGAATCAGTGCAGATTTCTCTCTCTGTACTATCATACTCGTAAATAGATAAACCCGTTGCCTGGGAAATTATGTCAACTGACACTCCTTCTTTAACTAGATTTTTTGCTATATCTAACCTAGCCTCTTCTTGATCAATTTTTTCACTAATATAAACAAACCTGACTAATGAAGGTACTATCTTACCTAACTTTTGATTCTCGTATATTTTCGTTAGATAGAGTATTTCTTCGTCTTCATCTTTATACTCTCTTACTGTTATTGGTTTAGGTAATAGATCTACAGCATTAACTGATAATACTCTCGCTATTACATATAGTACTCCAATTGGAATAGGAGTATAACCATTCTCATAGCTGTTCACTTCTTGGTATGTTAAACCTACTTGACCTGCTAATCCTATTTGAGTATGACCTCGCATTAACCTACAATTTTCTATTTTTTGCCCTATTCCATAACTAACATTGCTTGCAGAAACAAACACATATACCTCCTTTTAAGAAAAAAACTTTATTGCTATAATTTTTTCACGAGCTACCCATCTAAAACTATATCAACAGGTAAACCTACCGCTTGCAAAATAATATCAATAGAAATTCCCCCTTTTACTAGATCTCTTGCAACTTTGATTCTTTCCGCTTTCCTCACTTTTTCTTCACAAATCCGTATGCCTTCAAACAAAGATTTTATTAGTGCATTACGTAGTTCTTGGCTCTCAATTTCTTTGTATTCTTTAATCAAATCAGGTAGCTCATTTTCTACTCTACTACCTTCATCTTCTTCTATTAGTAGATCTGTAATGCTAATTGATAATGTTTCCGCTATTGCATACAATTTTTCCAGTGGAATAACCACACGTCCTTGCTCATAGTTACTTATTTCATCACGTGTTGTAGTCATTTTCTCTGCTAAATCCTTTTGAGTGTACTCTCTCACTAGCCTCCATTCTTTTATCTTTTTTCCTATTTGGTAGTAGATAGAACCTGTTTTTTCTTCAACACACTCATTAGCAGAGAGGCCAATTGCTTGTGAAACAATATCAACAGAAATTCCTGCTTTAACCAGACCATTTGCAATTTTTATTTTTTCCGATTTTCTACTACTTTTCTCACTAACTTGAGCAAATTTGGTTAGCAAACAAAACATTCTACGTAACTCCTGATCATTAATCTTTTTATATTCTCTTACTAGATTTAATATTTCTCCTTCCTCATTCTTAAAGCCGATTTTCTCCTTTGATGCAGGAATGAGATCAGTGATACTTACTGACAATGCTTCTGCTATAGCGTACAACCTTTCGATTGAAATTCTACGGTTCCCTTTCTCATATTGCAGTATTACCCAGTACTTTACACCAATTTTCTCCGCTAAATCCTTCTGAGTATAACCTCTCTCTAACCTCCAATTTTTCACTTTTTCCCCTACTTCACAGTCTAGACTTTTTTCCACGCAAAAAACCATATATATAATATTTTCTACTATAGCTCAGATATAACGGTAGAAAAAGACTCTGGAACCTTAAAGTTTGCTGTAGACGCATTAAAGTTCCCTAAAGGTTTCTTTACTACCTCCACATACCCTATTTACCCATGAAGACAATACTTCATCATTGCTAATCTCTTTTATAGCATACTTTTCATTCCATATGCCACATCTAGTGAAATTACCTCTTTCTACCACTTCCTTAAGCTTCACTCCCCCAAAGAGGCAATTTTTTCCAATTTCTTCGCCTCTTTTTTGTAACTCAGCCCACATTTCCTTGTTTTCTACTCTGACTTGTACTTGATCATATTTTTTTACATCGTGGTACAATATAACATTTAGCTTACCAATGCTCGTAGGAAACTCTAATATAATAGAGCTTTCATCTGACATATCGATATAGTTTCTTATACCTCCCTTCTCACTTTTAACCTCAACTGCATCATTGCCAATTTTTAAAATATTACTTCCTAACTCTCTCAGTATTTTGGCTACCTCTACCTTGCTATTATCAGAAAATTCTATATACGATGTTGTATTGTCTATCTCAACATCTATTAATTCTCCTTCTTGCACAGCATTTTCGCCAGCTTCCTCTAGCTCTTCTAGTTGCTTATCTATCTGTGGCTGAACTTCTGGCTGTAGCTCATTATAGATTTCACCTATCAGTTTATTCTGCAGTAAAGTATCATGAAACTCTGCACCGCTTAGCATTAATTTACGTATTAGCTTTTTTCGATCACTTTTTTCTAATCTGTGAAAATGTGTACCTAATACTACATATTCTGCAAAACTCCATTCGCCATCATTACATGCATTTAGCCTTGCTCCAGCAGCTAGCGCTTCGTCTACAGCCTTGTGCAGTTCATTTGGACTTTTTGCTCTTACCACAGCACTTTTAAGCCAGCTCAACTTTTCTGCACTTGGCTTTATTTTTTGCAAAGCTGAAGCAAATGGATTCAACCCTTCTGGATAATCTGCTTGATTACTCAAAGGTTTTGTGCCATATATGTAGTCAAGTCCTTTTCCATAGTTGATTTTGTTTTCGTGAACGTTTCTGCTAGGGAAAGGCATTGTATCTTCCGGTTTTATCTCCTTCTGATTATCAATTTTGCTCACAAACTTAGACTGCTTTATATCAACGCCTTCAAGAGCACCAAATATTTTCTTCAATAACTTGTCTTTACTAGTCATATAACCCCCATATTAAAAATACTTTTTAAGTATATAAATCTTATTTATACATTATATTACTCAGTATAAATTATAATGAGTAGATTTGCAAATACTTTCTACTATAACAATCCGTTCTCTCGAAAGCTGAAATAGCCTCCACTTGTGATGATAATATGGTCAAACAATTTTACGCTTACAGTACTACATGCTGCTGCTAAGCTCTTCGTTACTTCTTGATCTTCTTCTGATGGTTCTAAACTTCCCCCAGGGTGGTTATGTGACATTATTATGAATGTTGCATTCTTTATTAATGCTTTTCTTATAATTTCCTTTATGTACACCGGTGCTTTTTCCATTTCACCAATATAGAGTTCTTCTCCGATTAATTGGCGCCTGTTATTCAAGTACAGTATTTTTACACATTCCCTTTCTGAGTGACCTATGCTTACGTTCAAGTACTCTACTAGACCTTGTAAGTCCATTACTGGCTCACTCTTGAGCTTTTCTCTGAGCACCCTTTCTAGTGTTTCCTTAACACACATAATCATTGCTACTGCAGAATCAGTCACTCCTTCTATAACTTTCAGGTCATCCATTTCTCGGCCTAAAATCCTTCCTACTCCCGTATAAGTATTCACCAGATTTTTAGCAATTTCTTGAGCCTGCGGCCTTTCATGTACTGCACTTAGAAACGTTTCCATTATTTCACGATCAAGTAGTGCTTTGCCTTTGCTTTCTAATATTCTGAATTCTATTTCTTCTTTACTTTTATTCATATAATTTACCCTTCACTAACAACAAACTTTTTTTAATTATTTACTGCTGTTTTTTTATCAGCATTGGCATAGAGCCATAGCTTCCGAGTGAAGTCAAATCAATTTCTCAATCTTTTTTACTTATTTTTTCATCTAGGAGTAAAGATATTAATATATACTGATTTTTTATTTTAAATCTGTTGAATTTCTCCTAAAGAGAGGCATGTTATTTGCAAAATAATATCGGTAGAAATTCCTCCTTTCACTAAATCCTTTGCAATTTTCATCTTTTCTGCTCTTTTCACTTTTTCTTCGCAAATTTGTATGCTTTCAAACAGAGATTTTATTAGCGCATAGCGTAATTCTTGACTCTCAATTTTTTTGTATTCTTTTATTAAATCAGGTACCACTTTATCATCTGCATCTTCTGTTAGCTCAAGTAGGTCCATAATATTAATCGATAATGCCTTTGCTATCTCATATAATTTATCAAGTGGAACAGCAACCCTTCCTTGTTCATAATTGCTTATTTCATCACGTGTTGTAACCATTTTCTCTGCTAAATCCTTCTGAGTATATTCCCGTACTGCCCTCCATTCTTTTATCTTTTTTCCTATTTGGCAGTAGATAGAACCAACTTTTTCTTCAACACATTCATCAGCAGAGAGACCTATTGTTTTTGCAACGATATCAACAGAAATTCCTTCTTTAACCAAACCCTTTGCAATTTTTACTTTCTCTGCTTTCCTACTACTTTTTTCACTGACTTGGATAAATTTGGTTAGCAAACAAAACATTCTACGTAACTCCTGATCATTAATCTTTTTATATTCTCTTACTAGATTTAATATCTCTTCTTCCTCATACCTTTCCTCATTTGATACTTCTTGTCCGCAAGCTAGATCTCTAGCAGTTGTTGATAATGCTTCTGCTAATTCATATAACTTCTTAATTGAAATTCTGCGTGTTCCTTTTTCATATTGCAGTATTACCTGATATGTTGTTCCGATTTTTTTTGCTAAATCTTTTTGAGTATATCCCTTTGCTAATCTACGATTTCTTACTTCCTGTCCTATCACTTTGTAATCTAAAAAATTAGAGCATTTGTTCTCTTTTTTCACATTTTATACTCCATAACCAGAAGAGCTGTTACGTATACTTAATTGGCAACCTTTTTGACAAACTGAACTCATCTCCTTTCAAACAATTTTTCTATATCACTTAGTTTCATTTCTATATACGTTGGTCTTCCGTGATCAGAATATGGAGTTTTCTCAATTTGTCTTAGTATCTCATTCATCTCTTCCAATTTCATTTTTCTTCCTGCTCCGTGGCAAGCGATTATGGATGATATTTTGTTCACCTTATCCTCTATTGGTAGCGTATCTTCTATTTCCATTAACTTATCTACTATATCAACTAGCATCTCTTTTATATCTATTGTTCCCAAGATTGCAGGTATTTCTTTTACCCTTACTTTATCTTCTGATTCTATTTCAATACCAAAACCCATTTCAAAAAGCTTATCTTTATAAGTTTTAACCATCTCCATTCCAGCTTGGTTTTTAATTTCAACTATTTCAGGAATGAGAAGTTTTTGTCTTTTTATGCTTGTTAAGCACTCGTATATCAATCTCTCATAGGCTGCATGTTGATCTACTATAATCAGCCTATCTCCAGCCTCAGCAATAATGTAAGTATTGTAGACCTGACAGCGTGCATATCCTAGAGGGTGATCCTCTATCAAATCAATTTGCTTCCTTTCTAAAACCATCGTTCCCTTTTGGGCTGGGGATTCTCCATACTTAAAAGTTTCTGGTAAGCTTTGCCTTCTTTCATCTGGTGCATTGAATTCTTTCATTAAACGATTTTCTAAAAGACTTGGCCTCTTTTCATAAAACTCTTTTTGATCTTTTTTCTCTTGACTATCAACCTGCTCTTGGCTTTTACTATCATTAAAAATTAGCTCCTCTTCAATACCTTGATCACCCGCTGCAAATCTCGTTGATAGTGTTTTTATTATTCCTCTTCTCACTATTTCATATACTAGCCTCTTGTTCTGAAACCTTACCTCTGATTTATTTGGATGCACATTTACATCTACTTGATCGTATGGTATCTCTAAGTGCAGCACTGCAAAAGGATACCTCCCACTTGGAATAAAGTCCTGATACGCATATCGAATTGCACCAATAAGTAGATTGTCTTTTATTGGCCTTCCATTAACAAACGTATAGATCTGAGTTGAATTACCACGACTAATAGTTGGTTTACAGATGTGTCCCGTAAGTTTGATGCCGTCTTCTTCCTCTTTAACTTCCAGCGAATTGCTCTGAAATTCTTCTTCTGTTTCACATAATCTGTTAAATAATGAAGTTTGCTTAACATATTTTAAGAGCTTTTTATTACCGGAAGTGAGAGTAAACCCAATACTATAGTTAATCATTGCTAAGTTATTTACAATGTCAACAATGCTTTGTGTTTCTGCCCTCTCGGTTTTTAGAAATTTTAATCTATTTGGTGTGGCAAAAAATAAGTCACGAATTTCAATATATGTACCTTGCAACAAAGAACAAGGGATAATCTCTCTTATTTTTTCTCCTCCCTCATATCTTATAGACCATGCTTCCTTTGCTCCACTTGCCTTAGATGATAATTTCATTTTGCTTACTGCTGCAATTGAAGGCAGAGCCTCTCCTCTAAAGCCAAGATGTCTGATCTCTATTAACTCACTATCACTTAATTTTGAAGTGGCATGCCTCATAAGTGCTAGTTCCAGATCGTTCTTTTCTATTCCATTTCCATCATCTGTCACAGTTATAAGGTTACGTCCACCACTTTCTATTTTGATCTCTATCTCTGAACTTCCAGCATCTATTGCATTTTCTACTAATTCCTTTACTACACTCGCTGGCCTTTCTATTACCTCTCCTGCTGCTATACGGTTTATAGTTTTTGTGTCTAAAAGAATTATTGCCATAACACTCCCTCCAATTTATGAAACTTAGAGCTCCCTCTATTTTTTTTTTTGTGATTTCTTGATCTCACAATCTCTATATTTTAGCTTTTTAGATTCCTTTCTAGCAAGTCTATCTGCCTCTTCATTATAGGTATTACCACTGTGAGCCTTAACCCACTTCCAGTTAATATCATGCTGCAAGACAATTTCATCCAATTCTTTCCATAACTCAACGTTTTTTACTGATTTTTTATTGGCTGTCTTCCAACCATTTGTTCTCCACTTATTGATCCACTCTGTTATACCTTGTTTAATATACTGACTATCAGTGTGTAAAACAACTTTGCAAGAAACTTTCAACATCTTTAGCCCGTTAACCACAGCCTTTAACTCCATCTTGTTGTTCGTTGTGTTTTCTTCACCTCCAGAGATACGTTTTTTGATAAAGACACTTTTATTTTCATACATCATCACAGCTGCCCATCCACCAGGACCTGGATTTCCAGAACATGCTCCATCTGTATATATTATAACCTTCTTTTTTTCGCCCATACTTACAGAATATAGATTCAACGTAAATTTGCTACCGAAATGTTGACATTAAGTTTCAAGATCTTTATCATGTAAAGGTGTGGGAGGCTAATGAACCTGTCCTCACGATGTTAGGTAAATCGTAATTGAGCTTTTGGGCTCGTGTTTTTATTAGGAGGTTAGTCTCTCATAACCAAAATAATTGTTTTTAAAGCTCTTTATAGCTCATGAATTCATTTGCTGGGGTTTGTAGAGGGAGTTGTAAAAGATGATAAAATATAACATTAAGGTGCGTGGTAGCATTCTATGGTCATTTATGAGGGTAGTTTTTTGCCGACTCTTGAAATTTAGCTAACCTTAATAGGCTTTAGTACAAAAACGTTGAATATTTCTTCACAATTGTGTATAATTATTAAAGCTTTTTAGGTTAATTCGTCATGGCTCTTTCGAAATTTCTTGATCCAAAAAACGACCTTAGTTTTAAGAAAATATTTGGCTCTGAAAAGAATAAAAATATCCTCATCCTCATCCACTTCCTCAACGATATCTTGGACTTTTCTACTTCTGATCAAATAATAGAAATTGAATTCCTCAGTACTATCATGGATCCTGAAATTGCCTCTGACAAACAAAGCATTGTTGATGTTCTTTGCAAAGACTCCATTGGTAATAGATTTGTCATCGAAATGGTGCGACCTGAAAGCCTTCGGTCATATTGTTTAAAAGGAGAGGAATTCATTCAGAAAGAAACTGAAAGGATTCTAAAGCTTATTGAACCAGATGTTTTGCCATCTGAGTCTACGCATCAGTGCGAATTGGGTAACCAGTTGGTGCCGAGCGACGCGGACAATGAACCTCCTCTTGATAAAGAAGATGCTCAATCGTGAGAGAAAGCATAAACTACAAGCATCATGTGGTTGGAGGGCTAGGCTTAGTGGTATGGTGAACGTAAGTGAAGCTTCATAAGTATCGTAACGATTAAAGAGCTAAAGATGCTGATAAGCTCCGACCAAAAGGTAATGTGGATGAGTTACATTTTTCATTTCTGGATGTACGCAAATAATAATTCCACCGGTATAGAGAAGCCACCTAACCCACTATTGTATGACAAAAGGAACAGGATAAGCCTGTATTTTCGCCTATATGGCAGGCAACCCGCAAGGAATGCTGATGGATGTGCAGGTAAAGGATAATGGAGAAAGCGAATGCCATTTTGTAACGAAATGGATAGAATTTGTAACATTAATTCGCGTGAAAACGAGCAGACTTCCATTTGGTCCCTCATGACAAGAAACTTTGTTAACCACTTAAGGTAGGAAAGCAGATGATTACAAGTACAACTGTAAGTGCACCTACCAATAACTCCGAAGCATGGAACCAGTTACCCTGGAAGAAATGCCAAAAAGTTGTTATGAGGCTACAGAGGCGTATTGTTAAGGCTGTCCAACAAGGCAGATGGGGTAAGGTGAAAACTTTACAACACCTTCTCACACGCTCTTTTAGCGGCAAAGCTTTGGCGGTTAAGAGAGTAACTGAAAACCAAGGAAAAAACACAGCAGGTGTAGATCGTCAAATATGGTCAACTTGCAACACAAAATTTCAAGGAATAAAGCTATTAAAACAAAGAGGATACAAACCTTCTCCGCTAAAACGGATATACATCAGTAAGTCTAATGGCAAAAGAAGACCTCTTGGAATCCCTACGATAAAAGATAGAGCCATGCAAGCATTATACTTGTTTGCTTTGGAACCGATAGCTGAAACGATCAGTGATCGTCACTCTTATGGTTTTAGACCAAAAAGATCCTGCGCAGACGCTACTGTGGCTTGTCACTTGTTACTGGCAAGCCGTAACCAACTACAATGGATACTCGAAGGTGATATTAAAGGGTGTTTTGATAACATTAACCATGAATGGCTCATGAAGCATATTCCTATGGAGAAGAAAATTCTTCATAGCTGGTTAAAAGCTGGCTTCCTAGAATCAAAATCTGTATTCCACAACTGCAGGTACCCCACAAGGTAGTATCATCTCTCCAATACTAGCAAATCTAGCCCTAAATGGACTTGAAAAATCATTGGAAAGTCAATTTGGTAAACTTGGCAGTAAAAGAAGAAGCAAAATCAGAAGTGGAGTAAATGTAATCAGGTACGCAGATGACTTTATCATTTCAGGAATCACACGTGAAGTACTGGAAAATGAAGTAAAACCTCTAGTATCGTCCTTTCTTCAGGAGAGAGGTCTTATCCTTTCCGAAGAGAAAACAAAAATTACATCTATTACAACAGGGTTTGACTTTCTTGGTTGTAATGTACGCAGGTATAATAAGAAGTTAATTATAAAACCTTCAAAAGAAAGTATTAAGAAACTTCTTAATAAAGCACGTACATTGATAAAGGCAAACATAGCGAACACTCAGGCCGTACTAATCAAGTTGCTCAATTCCCTATTAAGGGGATGGGGAAATTACTACAGCCATGTGTGTGCGAAAAGAGCTTTTAACAAAATAGACCATGAAATTATGTGTGCTCTATGGAAATGGGCAAAGAAAAGACATCCTCGTAAAGGATTACGTTGGATAAAGAATCGTTACTTCAAGGTAATGAAACAACGCCAATGGGTCTTTGCTGCACCCATATGCAAGAACAAACCGAAAGAGATAAGGTATTTAAGACTGCTTAGGTTGATTGATATACCTATCAGACGACATGTTAAAATCAGGGCGGATGCAAATCCACTTGACTTAAAATGGAAAAAGTATTTTGATGAAAGAGTGAAACAAACAAAAATGTTAGCAAGCTCTTTCTCAAGAGAAGGTTCTCTACTGTTGGTGTCACCATTAAGAATGATGTTTTCTGAGGAATCATGAAGGACAAGCCGGTTCGAGAAAAGAAGGACTTAGATAAGGGGCTCAAGCGTAGTGTGGGGAAACCTGCATGCTGCGTTTCTAAGGGAGGGAGTAGTAGCAATACTACTTCCTTACCTAACCAACTCGCTCGTGATAAAGGCTTCGAAAAACGGGCTCAATTATATGCTGCTAAGGCTTACTCAAGACAATTAGATAAATCTGGTAATTACATTGATCTTCAGAAAGTCTTTTTTATTGCTATTTCCAATTGTAACCTTCTGCCTGGAGAAGTTGACTATATTTCTACTCATAATATACGGGATATCAAAACCAATGGTCATTACTTAAAAGATCTACAATTTGTCTTTATTGAGTTGCCTAAGTTTTCAAAAAATAAGGTAGAGCAATTAGAGAATACTACAGAGAGATGGTGTTTCTTTTTTAAATACGCAGAAGAAACAACTGAAGAAGATCTAAAAAAGATAGCAGCAGAAGCTCCGATAATAAAGCTAGCATATGATGAATTAGACAGGTTTCGCTGGAATGAAAAGGATTTGATCGCATATGAAGAAAGAATATTGAGCGTGCAGAAAGAAAAGGCTATCCTTGCTCAAAAACTCGATGATGCTACTCACAAAGGTAGACAAGAAGGTATCCTAATCGGCGAAGAAAAGGGCAGAAAAGCAGAGAAAATTGAGGTTGCAAAGAATCTACTTAAAGCAGGAGTTTCTATTGACATTATAACTCAAACTACTGGTCTTTCTGTTGATTATATTGAGAAAATTCAAGAAAAGAAGTTTTAGCCATAACGTTTTTTTATTAAACTCTCTACTCTAGTAATTTTAATATTGCAATCCATTCTAATTTCTGTATAATGCCTTTTTTACATAAATACTTAATAGGGGGGGTTAATGCCAACACAGAAAGAGCTTCGGGATACGATGTCCAAAAAATTACAGGAAGCTATTAAACATCCAGATCCAGCAGTTGTTGCCGGGAGGAAGTCAGCTATCAAGAGATGGGTGGGAGTCCTTCAAGATAATTTTATGGAGCACATAAAATACTTTAAGGGTGATAAGTTGAAGTTTTTGCACAATGTATTTCAAGATGAAGGTTGCTGGTCAGGTGTAAGGTTGGATAATGCTGCTTTAGGTCAAAGGTTTACTGAAGAAAAAATAGGTGGAATAGATAATCCACTTCGCAAATATGAGATGGCTTGTAGTTACTGTGTAGTGGATAAAATTCATCCACTCTTTCAAAAAGCATTTGAATCCTACAAAAATGGATTTTCTTCTGATGAACTTGATAGTAGAGGTAATCCTATAACTGATGAGTACATACGAAACTCGCTTTTGGGTGGCATTGGAAGGAAAGGTCCTGTATTTGATTTCTGGATTGATAGAGAATCTGGGGAATTAAAGAAGTATGATGCAGTAGAAGGCTTTGACAGTGCTGTAAAACTTAAGTGGAGTGAAGGGGTAGAGTATTTTTATAATCATTTAAAAGAAGAAGATAAGGAAAAGAAGCTTACAGAAGCTATTCTTGCTCTTTCTCGTCCTCAATCTGTTGAGAAAGATGCTCCTATTTTAGATTTTTGTGTAAGGAATATAGCTGACAAAGATACTCTTTTACAGAAATTATCACAGAAAGATAAAGGAGTATATTCCCTTTTTGCTGAATTAATAGAGTCATGTTTTTTTGATACGGTTCATGATTTGGTACAGTGCTGGTGTTATAAAGAAGTTTCAGCAGGAGGAGACCATTCAGAGAAAATATTCTCACAGCGAGACTATGAGCTTTTTCTTTCCTCTCTTTCAGACACAATGTTGAAAAATCCTGAGTTAAGCGTTCAAGCTAGATCCCTTATTATGGAGATTTGGCAGTGTGGCAGTTTTAGTGAATACAAAAAGGCTGCTATTATTAATACTTCGAATGGTAGAATTCCTATAAAGGGTGTACTTGCAGAATTGATAGTTAACTGGAAACGAGAAGACATTGATAAGCCTGACGAGGAAAAAGAAATAGAGGAAAAAGAAATAGAGAAAAAAGAAATACTAGATATGATGTTATTCGCTAAAAATAGCTTTCCTGAAAGATTTGAATTCTTTAAGGAAAAGATAATAAAAAACCTTAGATTATGCGGTAGGGAAGGCAAGAAAGTGAATGTAGATTATGGTCTATTTGCAGAAGAGTTGTTCTCTGAGTTAGAGAAAACAACTTTGCCTCCTGTAGGTGATGGTCCTTGTAGTAATTTGCGGTCACGATCTAAAGCTCACGGCAGTAAGAAAACAACTTTCCCAGTGGATGATAGTCCGCAGTCTGAGCTTGGAACTCCTAGTGTAAGTGGTGTTTCTTCTTATAAGAAAAAAAGCGTCTTTACGCTTAGTGGTAATAAGTAATCCACTTATGAACTCTTGGTGTTTCTGGTCGTAGTAAATAAGGGGTATTTTGTATGAGTAATGGTGATGGGTTTGTCAGAAGTTTAGTGGATGGAGATCTTGAAGGGTTCAGACAAAGATTTGAATCTTTTTTAGATAAATGTCCATCTTTCTTGCATTATGTGAATGCAGGTCGTTTTCTTCCTATATGCTTTTTTAGTATGTTTGCTACTGCACATGATGCTAATATCTTAAATGCAAATGAGAGAGTCTATTTTCGTTTTGATAACCATGGTGTTAATCCACGTAATGGTGAAAATCGAAATACAGGAAACCTAAAAATTGCTGTTTATCGTGACGGACAGCAAGTTGTCAGATGCTACAGTATTTCTGATCGTCCTAATAGTGATGGGTTAAGATTTAGTGAAAGGGAGAGAGATTTTCTAGTACAAGAAATTATACGGCAAAATCAAGGTTTAATGGAAGAAGACCTAAATTTTGAGCAATACAAAGTATGCATGCATGGAAAGGGCAAGAGTCAGGGAGAGGCAATTGCAACAGTATTCGAGGTGATTCGTGAAAAGGATTTTAGGGGTAGAGATAAATTTGCCAAATATTCAGCATCTGAGGTTCATTTCTTGAGGCAACTCTTTAGAAATCACGGATTAACAATTAAGGAAATAGGAGGAAGACAACTTAATCAAAATCAGCTCAGACAACTTGGTAGGTCAGTCAATTTTACACGAGTAGAACCAGGTCAGCAGAGGATTGACAACTTTATGGAAATGCTAGCAAGTAACCAAAGACAAGATGTAAGGGATTCTCTCCGAGGAGATATTTTAGAATATGTAACTGATACCTATAACAATTATAGGGCACAGATAGAAAATAATATTGAAGGTCGCAGTCAAAAGTTTGAGAATCATGGGTTTTTATTAGGTTTCTTAGCAAATTTTAGTCATCGCTACGCAATAGGCGTCGATCTTGACTTATCTCCTAGAAACTCACATGTTGCATTTCTTGTACGTCATCAAGTAGAAAGAGGAAATATTCCTATTGTTATTAATCTTGCTACAAGGGCACCGTCCTATATCGCATTAAACCGCGCCAGAAGTCACGCTGAAAGATTGCATGTTTTTTCATTTATACCTATCCATACTGAATCAAGAAATACTGTCTGTGTTGGATTAAATTTTAATTTAAATCTAGATCCTTTTAGTGTTGATACATTAGGGCTTCAACAGGATAGATTTCCTTTAGTACAAAGATTATTTGAGTGTTTGGAGAATGAAGGAATTAGAGAAAATATTAGAGATTTCTTGCTTCACCATCTTCCTGCTGAAATACCAAGAAATGCAGAGAATTATGATAGAATATTTGATTGCATAACTGGTTTTGCTTTTGGGAATAGTGCTTTTGATAGAGAGTATTTAGAGCTGGAAGAAGGAGAAGATCGAGTACGTGTAAGAAAGTATATATTTAGATATGGTGACGGAGATTTAAGAAGACATACTTTAACTATGGTCTTTCATGCTGAAGGTTCTGATATAGTTATACTTCATATTAGAGCTCACGATGCGCAACAACAAGGAGCCATCAATTTACAGACTCTTAATGTTAATGGAAATGATGTTCATGTGTGGGAAGTTTCATGCACACTTAATAATCAACTTGAACTAGATATTGATCTACCAAATGACCTTGGTTTATATCACGATTACCAAAATAATAATGCAAATAATTTTCTTGCTGGTGATCTTGTACAAGTGCCCAATACTGAAAATGTACATAATACTTTAAATCAAGTTGTGAATGATGGCTGGAAAAATATAGCTCAGCATAGAGGATTATTTCAAGAGATCTCTGGAGCATTGATGCCGCTTGTGGATACAATAAATGTTAATAGTGAGGATAAGTTTCGTTCTATACTACATGGTACATTTTATGCTAGTGATAATCCTTATAAAGTGCTTGCTATGTATAAAGTTGGTCAAACATATAGTTTGAAAAGGGGGCAGGAAGAAGAAGGAGAAAAGGTAATACTCACAAGAATTACAGAACAGAGATTAGATCTTTTATTATTAAGACAACCTAGAGAGAATGACCTAGATACTCACCCAATTGGATATGTGTTAAGACTTGCTAATAATGCAGAAGAAGTAGGACAACAGCAAAATGATGCGAGACAAGAAATCGGAAGACTTAAGAAACAACACAGAGGATTTATACCTATTACTTCTGGAAATGAGGTGGTTTTATTTCCTCTTGTATTTAATGCAGGTGCAGGGAGAGTAGAAGGTCTTATATCTATTCCAGAAGGAATAGGAAGAGAAGAGTATGTACATATACTTGATCGTGGTGGTCGTGACTCAAGACCAGGAGGATTAGTGGGACCTGAAAGTGTTATTGATGAGAATCCACCAGAAGGTCTATTATCAGATCAGACTCGTGAAAACTTTAGGCGTTTTTACGAAGAAAAAGCACCAGGACAAAATTCGATTTTTTTGCTTGATATAGGCGACAATCTACATGTTCCGTTTAGTTACTTGCAAGGTACTAGAGCACAGGTAATAGAAACATTAAAGTCAAGAATAAGGGGAGGTGGTACTCCTACAGCACAAGGAATATTACAACAAATAAATGCTATCCTTCGTAGAAACAACGCTCGTGAGATAGAAGATGTGCGTGATCTACTTGCACTAGACTTTGCAACAGATAATCAAAATTATCGTTATTGGCTACAAACTCATGACATGTTTTTCGCTGCACGACAATATACTTTCCTTGATAATCAATCTCATTCAACTAATGATCATTATGGTTTTGAAATAACTTCAGTAGGAGTCGATGGAAATCAAAATGATCCAACAGGTAGGGGCTTATTAAGTAGTCACATAACTAACTTTAAACAAAAAGTAGATTCGGGTGAAAAAGATAGATTAATTGCTATTATTAATGTAGGTAATCGTCATTGGGTTACATTAGTTATTGTACACCAAAATGGAAATTATTATGGGTATCATGCTGATTCACTTGGTCCAGATAGTGGTATTGACAATAATATTCGAGGAGCTTTAAGAGAATGTGATATTAACGATGATAATGTCCATAATATTTCCGTTCATCAGCAAACAGATGGCCATAATTGTGGCATATGGGTATACGAAAATGCTAGGGATATTAACCAAGCTATTGATCAAGCTTTACAGGGAAATAATAACTTTGGAGAGAAAGGTGAAGGTATTATAGGTTATATACGTGGTCTTCTTAGTGCAGGCATTGGAAATGACACTAGACAACCTCGAAGAAATGAACAATACTTTGAAGATCGGAGAAGAGATATTTCACAATTACTCCAAAATGATCCTAACTTACCTTCTCGCCGGAGTGATTTAATTCAAGCTCATCCAGGAATTCAACATGAAATTGATCCATTACTATTACAATTTTTAGGACTCCAATACCCACAGCGTGGAGGTGGAGGAGCATTACAATTAGGCGGAGAAAGAGTGATATCAATTGATTTTGGTAACCCGCAGTCTGCATTAGATAAAATTGATGGAGTGAGTAGAGTTTATGACCATAGCAATGGTAGAGGTAGTAGGTAGAAGTTAATAGGTGGATGAAGTTTTCTTTACTCTATATTTACGCATTGGTTGTAATCGGTCTTCTAGGTTGTTTCTGCATATTTTATCTTACTATTACCCACAAATATAAATGTTTGTTGCGTAGCTCTTAATGGCATAACTTTTGCTTGAAATAACTGTTTATATGGTGCAATTTACAGCTTTTAGTTGCTAAAATTATAACTCTTAGTTTAATAATTTTAATCCAATAAGCTTTCAGGTTAATAAAATTAAATTATTTGAGTAAATACAATACTATGTTTTTATTTGTGGGTAATAGTAAGATATTTTATGGTGGTGTTTATTAACAATAATATAGAAGACTATTATTAAGACTCTTGTCCGTAAAGCACCTTCATTTGCTCCTCTCATGAGAGTGATATTTCCTTCAAATCAGCTAGTTTTAGATGCTGAGGTTGTGTGCCGTTTAAAATGGCTTCCTTAATTTTGGGTATCAAATAATTTAAACGTAAGACCCATTGTAAAAGATAAGATTTAATTTGAAAGAAAAATTGATGTGGTTAAAACTTGACCTTGCGCAGTATAGGAATATTTTTTATAAAAAGAACAATATCGATTTGAAATGTAAAATTATCATAAATTTTTCTTTTTATTCTCAAATGAATTACTATTAATTCAGTAAACTATATTATTAATATCTCAAGTAAAATAACCATTTTCAACACCCAAAACCAAGGACGGTGAGAAGTGTTTTTCTTGGGATGGCATGGTCTACCAAATGATACATACGAACTTTTCTACATAATAATTCTACTATACCGTAAAGGTAGCTATATTAGCCTACTTCAGCTAAATTCACATATGAACTACTTTGCCTAAGCTTATGAAAATAATTTAAATCTTCTATTTTTACAACCCTATTTTTACGTAACACGTTCTCACAAATATATGACCTTTTTTGCAATCTTAGGAAGAGTCAATAATTCAATTCTTTATAACACTAGCTAGCATGGTATCTTCACTAAAATATTTTTTTAAAAAGTTAGTTGACTTATAAATAATTCTCTACTAATACTGGCATGTGTTTGTTTATTCTGCTGAAGTGGCTCCGCAGATTACTGTATAATCTTCAGCAGTTTTTCCACTCTCCTTTAAAGCATCATATTCCTATATATTAAATATAGCTGATGTTCTCAATTTTGTTGATCTATAGTAAAATTCGCTAAAACTTCCAGTAATAAACAACTTTTAACCTAGCAGTACTCACCATAAAAACTTAACAAAAATATGAGTAGTAAAAAGATTATGTTGAAATTAGCTTGACACATACTACACATTCTATATAATATATTCTATATCTAGGGCTAGCAGGTAATATGGGTATAGGGTCAGTAAAATATATTTCAGAACCTATCAGTGAACAAAGTAAACACACTGATGAGCAAAAACTGAAGTGTGACCTAAGCGCTGGACAAGAGTGTTCAGAAATAGGTAGCCCAAAAACAGAAGCAACTGAATTACCAGTAGATAGTTATTATGAATTCATTAAGCGAGATTTATTTTGGGCTGATAGAAGTTTGATAGATGATAAAAAATACTTAGAGGATTTAATAGATGAGTGGCTTATTCATGCACCTAACTTAAAACTGGAAGAGAGTCAAAAAGAGTTAAATCAAAAATTACTCAATAGTATTATAAAAGATTTTAATATGGGAAATTATGACTCATTTTCAAATCTTAAGCAATTTTTAGAAAGTAACGAGAAAAATAAAGACCTGAAGTACGTTCTTAATCTAAAAAGAGGGCATCTAGGAACAACAGTATTGAATGTGTTTGTCGCACACGATGAAGCCATTCATCCTCTTCTCAAAGCTGGTGCTGATCTAAATATGCAGGATAATAAAGGTAAAACACTTTTGCATGATACTGCTATTTATTCCAGTGAGTATGAAGGTCTAAAGTATCTCTTAGATGCAAAAACTGATCCAAATATACAAGATAAAAAAGGTAATACACCTTTACACTATTATGCTGCTAATTGTAATGATTATAGCAGAAAGGTTATGGATTTACTCATAAGCAAAGGAGCTGATTTAAACATAAAAAATAACAATGGAAAAACCCCACTGCAAATTGCAATTGATAGCAACAATATTATAGAGTGTTTTTTAACTGACAACCAAAAAAAGTTAAGAGACCAACTACGTAAAATGGTTAAAGCTACAGATTCTGATGAAGATTGGGATAATCCTTATGGTCCAGGTGTTGAAGATCTGAAAAAGTTTTTAGATAAACATAAAAATAACCAAGATTTAAAGATAGTTTTAAATGTTAAGGGTGATAGTTCAATTTGGCCGTTTTGTCAATTTCCTGATGTAAAAGCTTTACTCTTAAAAGCAGGAGCAACTGACTTTGTAGGTAATAAGCAAGATAATTGTGAAAAATGTGATAGTCTCTTATCAGAGATGTATCAAACAAATCAACTTGCTAAGCTAAATAAATTTTTGAGTAAGGTAGTAAAAGCTAAAAGCATGATTGAACTACAGGAAGTTGTAAATGAGATTATAGCTTCTGGAATGAGATTAAATTTTGCTAAAGACAAAGATTATTACTTTGCAGATCACGTACTAGAAAAAATTGCTAAGTTAGAAGGAAGCTATGGAATTGCCAGTGATATAGTATGTGCATTAATATCGAGAGGAGCAAAGTTAAAAAACTCAGATAGTTTAAAAGTCATTGATACAATAGAACGAGAGTTTAAAGATCATAAAGCTAATGTAATCAAGGCTCATGTAGAGTACATTAATTATGCTGAAGAATTTTTTAGAGTTGCAAAGGATGCTACCAGTGGTCAACTGTGTGATGGAAAAATCGATAACAGTGTATCTTACTTAGAATACTCAGAGGATAGTATAATAGATGTTGCAAAAATCACAGATAGAACAAGGAATTTAGGAATACCTCAAGGAGAAAAAGGATATGGAAGGAGTGTAATAAAAATTGGCAAAAGTGAGGTGGAAATTATAACCCAAGATGGCATAAGGAATTACACAGATCTTACAGAATGCAGCGATATAGTATTAACTTTCTATACCAGTTTGGGAAATATAGACGTTAGACTGTATCCTGACGTACAAGATAAAAGCAAAATTATAGTAGAAGTGAGTAATAGAGAGGAAGTATTGGAAAAATTCAAAGGTCATGAAGAAGAATTAGGCGAGGATTGTGCACTTGGTGATTATGATGTCTACTATGCTATTGAACAGGGATATTTTGAAAGGTCTGGAAAATTAATGCATCCTGAAGTAATAAGCGAGTCTAACAACAAATGGACAGAACGTGAAGAGTTAAGAAGGGATTCTATGGAGGAAATTGCTAGAAGGCATAAGTTATCACAAGATTTACGTAATATTGAATCTAGTATTGTTAAAAAGGAGAAGAGCTTTGACATAAAAACTCATCTGATAGATATCTTTAAAACTCTGTCTAGGTTATCTGGAGAAAAAGAGAATATTTCTAAAATAGATTTAGTTAACGCGGCAGAAAGAGAGAGTAAAAGATTGGGACTAGAAGGTAGATACAATTGGGATGGGATTTTTAATTTAGAGAAAGAATTTACTGAAAAGGCAGAAAAACAATGTGATAAAGAGCAAAAATCAAACATACCTGATGATTTTTATGTAGGGCATGCAATCAATAATGGAAGCTGTTTTTTTGATTCATTCAGACAAAGTCTAGAACAACAGAAGGGAATCAAAGTCACTGTAGGGCAGTTAAGGAATGAGTGTAAGAGGTTTGCGCAAGACAATCCTCCAGAGTGGTTTATAAGTAAAGTTCGCAATGACTTTGATGAGGTTGAAGGTAAGTTCGTAAATCGTGGAATTACGTGTGACCAATATATCAATAGCATTGGAAAGAATGAATTTTGGGGACGTTCCGATATCGAGGGCAGAGTACTTTGTGGTAAGTATGGTGTGAAATTGCATGTTGCAGAGAGTAACCGATTGCACACTATTGATAAGCAACAAGATCCGTTCTTGCATCAGTTAATAGATAGCTCAGGATCAAAAGCAGGTAAGATAGATTATAGTCACAATAGTGTCCTACATATGATAAATGGAGGCCATGATCATTTTCAACCCTTACTTTATAGAAATAAGGCCTTGGCAAAACAAACGCAAGAACAAAAAGATTCCTTATGCTATTCAAGCTTGCCAAGCTGTAGTATGGATGAGTTAAAGATAGAAAAAGCATCTCATCAACAGAAGGCACTGCTTGTAAGTAGACCATAGCTTTGTATATGATTTGTTACACAGCAATGATGGGAGAAGTTTATTTAGTAAGTTGAAAAAGAAACTATTTTATTTAAAAAGTTTACTTAATGTTTATGGATTTTCAAGTACACTCTCAGATTCAAAAGGGGCTATAGATTGCTCGACATGTACTATTTCCTGGAGTTGTGTGCTGAAGTTTAGAGTATTGCCTTTTTTGATGTTTAAAGAATTTTCCTCTAAATCTACTATTACAATATGCAGCTAAAATTGGATACATCTTCTACCATTGTTGCACCTAATATGCTAAAATCTTCATCACTTATATTGATTTTCTACATAATTGATTTTGTAACATTTATTTGCTCTTCTATATCAATTTCAACATCTTTTTGTGTGGCCCTTTGTAGTAGCTCCTTTTGCAATAACCTTTTTTAATTTTCTGGCACATACTTTTTTCGATGTTTTTTCATATTGTTATTTTTATAAACGTTACGACGCTGAGCCGTAAAATTTCTCCCTTTGCTCACTCCATAGCATCGGTATTTCTCTCAAATCAGCTAGCTTCAAGGCTCTTGGCTGTCTCCCATTTACTATGTCTTCTTTAATCTTTGGTGCTAAATAGTTCAACCTCAAAATTTGCTGTATACGTCTTGTACCTATATTAATTTTGGCACTCAGCTCTTTCACACTTTCGTATTTTCCTTCCTCCAGTTGCCGTTTCCACAGGTGGGCTCTTACCACTGCTTTGAGTAACGCATTATTTGTTTTTCCTTCTGGTTCTACTACTGTGCATTTATTTCCTTTCTTTTTTAACCACATTGGTATAAATTCCACCTCATCCTCTGAACTCATTTCTATTCCATCTTCTTTTACCATTACTCCCTTTATTAATTTTTTCACCATTTCTTTCTGTTCTCTGAAACTTAAATTTTTCCATTCTTCCGCTTTTTCTTGCCAATTTTTGTATAGGTGCTCTGCTCTCTTCATTACTTCTTTTTCTACTTCTCCTGCTACTATATTCCGACTCTTTGACGCACAGCTTTTTCCAACTAAATGATTGTTGCATATGTAATATCTATACCTTTTATTCTCTTTTTTTGCGTACGTCAGCGTCATATTTGCATCACAGCTCTTGCACTTAATTATTCCCCTAAGCAACGCTTCCTCATATTTTGCTTTTCTATATGGCTGATCCTTTATCAATTCCTGCGCTTTTTGCCATTTTTCCTCTTTTATTATTGCTTCATGCTTTCCCTCATACTCTTTCTCATAATGCCGTATTTTTCCCATATATATTGGATTTGTTATTATTCTTCTCACCGTGGCCTTTTTAAAGATATCTGATTTTGTTCTGTAACCTTGGCTATTTAACTCCCTTGCCAACTCTGCCATTGATCTCAGCTCCAAATATCTTTCAAATATATGTTTCACTGTTTTCGCTTCTTTCTCATTTATTATTAATTCTTTATCTTTTACATCATACCCTAGCGGTAAAGTTCCACCCATCCACAATCCCTGCTCCTTTGATGTTGCTATTTTGTTTTTTACTCTCTCTACTATCATTTCTCTTTCTAGTTGTGCTGCTCCTGACAATACTGTTTGTACAAATTTTCCCATTGGCGTATTATTGTCAAATATCTGTGTTACTGCTACAAAATTTACTCTATGTCTTCTAAAAAATGATGTTACTTCGATGCTGTCTTTTGTTTCTCTTGATAGTCTGTCTAGTGTGTACACTACTACACAATCTACTTCTCCTTTTTTTACATCTTCAAACAATTCCTTTATCGCTGGTCTTTCTAAGTTCTTTCCTGAGAAACCTCCATCGTCGTACCTTTTGGCCAATGCTACCCAGCCTTCTCTGCTCTTTATGTACTTCTCACATGCTACTCGCTGCGCATCAAGACTGTTAAACTTTTGTTCTAGACCGTCTTCATTTGACTTTCTCGTATATATTCCACATCTTATCCCTTTACACATTTTCCCTTCTCTTTTGATCACGCAAACCAAATAGGAGCGGCCCATTGTAACTCATTCCCATTATTTTTCCGGCTACTGCTGACAATGACGTGAAAAATTCTTCTCTGTAGATTAAACCCTTATCTGTTACCATTACTGCATGCGTCTCTTCCCCTCTCTCTAGTATTAATTCTGTCCCTTCTACTGGTAATTTATCGCTACTTATTCTTTTTCCCTTCTCTAGTCGATCTGCCAGATGCTCTAGTCTTTTTGTCCCCTTTCTTGACATTTCTCCATACGCTTTTTCCTGTATTCTATAAGCTAATCTTGGTATCAGATATTTCTTTGAGTATCTAGGTGCTTCTTCCTCATATACCTTCTTCCATATTTTTCTCAGTTCTGCCAACGCTTTTTTCTCTAAATTCATTACTTTCTTTTCTGTTTCTTCCTCCATATTTTTAGCCTCTCATAAATAGCTTTTCAATCCTGTCTGTTTCTTTCTTTAATACCTCGGTTATCTCTTTACTATTTTTCGCATAATCCATTGCTATCATTCCGAACTTATCTTCTTGCTCTATTTCTGCTCCTGCTTCCACTAACTCTTTTACTATTTCTACTTTCCCCACCATACATGCAAGGTGCAATGGAGTGCATTTATTTTCATATTCTTTCGCATTTACATTCCCTCCTGATTTTATTAATTCTCTCACGGTTTCTAGATATTTCTCCGTTACCGCTAAGTGCAGTGCTGTGTATCCTTCTACATCTGCTGCATTCACATTCGCTCCTTTTTCGATTAATAACCTCACTGTTTTTGCGTCTACTGCATAATGTAGAACTGTTCTTCCATTCTCGTCTCTTTCATAAATATTTTTACTTGAGTTCTCTAATAGTGACTCCTCTTTTTCTTTTTTACTCATAATCTACCTCACCTTTTCTTTAAATTTTAACCCCTCTTTTAGGCCTTCTTTCTCACCACCTCATCTATCATTTCGTTCACTTGGCTCATTATCTTGCTTGCTAAATTTTGACATTCTTTCTTTATTAGCGATTTGTCTCTCTTCCTTATTTCTCCTATCTCTATTATTTTTAGCTCCGGCATGTAGCTTCCATTCAACATGTCTGCTATTTCTCCCACTAGCCCCTCTATTCCATAGCACGTCAGTTCTCTACTTTTTGTTATTCCTCCTTGTTCTCTCAGAAACTTACTCGCCTTTCCATTCTCTTCGCTATTCCATGAACAATACTTTTCACTTTCCCAGATGTAATACATTGGTGTTGCGCCATATTTATTCAGTTGATTAACCTCAGCCCCTGCCTTTACCAGCTCTTTTATTATTTCAACTCCTGCTCCTCCCATTTTACACGCAGAGTGCAATGGCGTACATCCGGCGATGTATTGAGTGGCATTTACTTCTGCTCCTTCCCTTAGCAGCACTTTTACATTTTCTAAGCTTTTTGCGAATACTGCACAGTGCAGAGGTGTATAACCATTTTTATCTCTTGCATTGATCTCTGCTCCTTTTTTTATTAAGAACCTCACTGTTTTGTAATCAGAGATTTCTACTGCTTGGTGTAATATCGTCTCTCCTTCTTCATTTCTTTTATTAATGTTTTTACTTGATACTTCTTTAAAAAACTTACTAAAAGATTCTTTGCTAAACTTCATACTTACCTCACAAAATTAGCTTTTCTAGCGCCAGATAAATTTCTTATATTTACCTGCTACTATTCAAGTCATGTCCTTTTTAGCATGAGAAAGCAAGTCTTTTTCTTTTTATTTCATACACTTTTACCTATTATTAATATAATATATGAGGATCTAAATATAAGTACTTAACTTATTACACATATTGCTTGACTATCTTTCCAACTTCTGTGCAAATGTCGATGTTCGTGCCATTTCAGTACTCCTGGGTAAAACACTAAAATGTAATTTTCTAATTCGTGTATTGAGTCTTTCTGCTCTGAATCTAAATCGTTCTCATACCTAATATTGTGTTCTGCTATAACGTATTCTACTATTTTTTGGTCAATGAAGTTCTTTGTTTGATAAAAATGAGTAACGCCAAATCTTTCTAAAATTGGTTTGTGTTTTAAATTCCAACGTTGCCCTGAAAGTTTATCGTTTCCCAATACAAATTTATTCCCTCTTTCCTCTACACTACCAACTGGAAAACATGCGTTTATTTCTCCTAAATTCCAACTGTTGTAAGTTAAAAATATGATATAAAGGAGATAAGAGGGAAGATAACCCTACTCACTATAGGAATAGAGTTATCACGGGCGTGTGCGACCGACCAACTGTTGGTATTATAACCGTTCGGATCAAGGTACACTAGCCCATCTCTCGATACGTTTGAATAGTTGCATGGGACATATGTATGCACCCGTTTACAATCTTAAATTAATTAAAACTAATCGAGGTTATTATGATTACATCTTATCAAAATTTTATTGGCATTGATATCGGAAAATTTAAAAATGTTGTTGCAGTTCACAAACAGAAGAACGCTGTCGAATTCGACAATGATACTGCTGGCTGGCAACAATTGTTTCAAGATTTTTCAAATATCTTACCTAATTCTTTAGTAACTCTGGAAAACACTGGAAAATATGAGCTTGGCTTAGCACATTTTCTTGTTGATAAAGATATTGCTGTACATCGAGCTAATACTCGCAAAGTAAAAAGCTTTGTTCTATCTCATGGAACTTTAGCAAAGTCTGATCAATCAGATGCAAGAGCCCTTGCTCAGTATGGGTTTGAACGCTATAGTACTCTATCTCTATTTGCACCTATGTCAAAAGAACAAACAACCTTAGTTGCACTTTGTCAACGTCGTGATGACATTACAAAAATGAGAGCTCAAGAGAAATCTAGGCTTGCAGCACCTGAAAACGACCATATAAAAGAAAGCTGTCAGAAAACTATTGAATTCTTTAATAGCCAGATAGATGAGCTCAACAATACCATACAAAAAATTATTGATGAGAATCCAGAGTTACAAAAGCGCCAAAAAATCCTTAAAACAGTTCCAGGAATAGGTGCAAAATTATCTCAAGATTTTCTGTGTCTAATGCCAGAACTTGGTTATGTAAGTAGGGGAGAAATTGCAAGTCTTGCTGGAGTTGCACCTCATCCGAAAGAAAGTGGTAAAACTATTGGTTATCGCAGAATAAGTGGTGGCAGAAGCAACGTTCGTGAAAAGCTTTTTACAGCTGCGATGTCTGCTTCAAGGTCTAAGTCTGCGCTTGGTGCCTTCTATTCCTCTCTTTTACCCATAAGCATTGAACCAAAAGGAGCTCCAAGTCCTTTGGTAAAAGAAAAGCTCATTGTATCCACATATTTAGCATAATCTGCTAAAGCAATATTTGTTTCGACATGAGCATTAAATATTCTTGCACCGTCTAAATGAAGATTTACATTGTGAGCTTTTAAAAAGTGATATAACTCGACTTGTTTTTCAAAAGGATAAATTTTACCATTAAACCCGTTTATACTATTTTCTATAGAAACAAGACTCACCTGAGCAAAAATTTTGTACCTTGGCTTAGAATTAATAGCATATTCTACTTCAGCAACATCTAAGATTCCGCTATTATTTCTAATACAATTAAATACGATATTATTTACTTTTGCATTGCCTGCGCTATCGAAAAAATTAACGTGATAATTATAATGAGTTATTAGTTCATCACCAGGACTTGTTTGACTGGCAATGGCTAATCTATTTGCAAGCATACCGCTGGTTGCAAATAATGCTTCTTCTACTTTGAATAATTGTTTGCAATATTCTGATAAGTCATTACAGCTTTTGTCTTCACCATAAGCAAAATCTCCAACAGTTGCATTACTTATTGCATGTATAACGTTGGAGCTCTGCAGAGTTGTAGTGTCACTTCTCAGATCAATAATTTTTTCCATCTTATTTTTTGCCATTCAAACAACCAATTTGAGCATTCCAAAGTTCCTTGTAAAGACCTTGCTTAGAAACTAATTCAGCGTGTTTACCATCTTGGACAATTTTTCCTTTGTTAAATACTAGAATTCGGTCCATGTGTAAAAGTGTAGAAATACGGTGTGCTATAGTAATCGTAGTTTTATTTTTCATCAATTTGAATAAACTCATTTGAATTGTTTTTTCTGTTATAGAATCTAACTGACTAGTTGGTTCATCGAGAAATAATATTGGAGCGTTTTTTAAAAATGCCCTGGCTATTATTATTCTTTGTCTTTCTCCTCCAGATAGCTTGATGCCTTTTTCTCCGACTGTAGTTCCATATTGATCTGGTAGAGTCATAATGAAATCGTGAATACCAGCCAGCTTTGCAGCTCTCATTATTTCTTCGATAGTAGATTGAAGTCTACCATATATGATGTTTGCTAAAATAGTATCATGAAATAACAATGGGTCTTGAGGTATTACAGATATTTGTTGCCTCAAAGAACTCTGTGTAACTTCTGATACTATTTGATTATCAATCTGTATATTACCTTTTTTAACATCAAATAGCCTTAGGATTAAGTTTATAAAAGTAGATTTACCACCTCCAGAACAACCAACTAGACCTACTTTTTCGCAAGGATTAATGGTAACTGAGAAATCTTGAAATAATGACTCCTGACCTTCATAAGAAAAAGAAACATTATTAAACGTTATTTTTCCACTTAATAAATTTAATTCTTTAGCATTTTTCTTATCTTGAATTTCTGGTACGGTAGTTAAGATTGGCAATGCATCTGAAACTTTGCCGAAATGAGTAGAAAATTGCGTAAGATTCCTAGTTAGATGGTTAAGAAACTCTATAATCGATATATTAATTCCAAGTACAAGAGCTATATCTCCTATTGCGATCTTGTTCAATTGATAGTCATAAATTAAAAAGTACAAGTTTACTGCTTGGAGTATATCAAATGAATAGCCATATATAAACCAAAGACAAAAGTATGCCCATTGTAATTTTCTCTCTGCAATAGTTCTTTTCTTGCATATTTGAAAAAATTTGTGTCTCTCATGTGCTTGCTGAGAAAATAGCCTTACTGATATAACATTTAAAATACTATCTGCTATACTAGCTATTACTTGTGAATTTTGTTTAGAGTAATTATCAGCTAGTTCAGTAAGTACACGAAAGCTGAAAATCGATACTAAAATAAAAATGCTTACCCAAGTGAATGTAGCGATTGCAAATTTTATGTTTACTAATGATAAGGTATAAATAGCTAAGACTAATGCTATGCTGTAACCGAAAAAACAATCTATAAGCAATCTTATTAACTCTATCACACTATCCATTAAGCTACTGACCTTATGTACTAAGCTTCCAGATAAATTGTTCTGATAATAGGAATGGTCTTGTTGGAGTAGTCTACAAAAAGATATATCAGCTATCTTTTGACGCATTAAGGTAAACATTCGAATGTCAACAAAATAGCCATAGAATCTAAAAGCAGTAGTGATAAGTAATGCCATACCAAGATAAGCGCTTACAGGTAATAAAAGATTCTCAATTACATTACCTTCCTGATATTTTACAGCTGTATCTAGAATATTTTTTACTAAATACTTTCTAAAAGACAAATCAACAGCTACCACCAGGGCAACTAAAGACATTATAAGTACATTAAGTTTGAATTTAGATACTATATTCAAGATGAACATCAATACACATTTGAAGCTATCAACTCTACTTCTGTTCATTTATAATGCTAGCTCCACTACGTTGACTTTTTTATTGAGAAATACAAGTAGTGAAAACCATAAATTTTTGTATATTTTTCCTGAGATGTCTCCAGCATCATGTAGTGCTGATGCTCGATTCAGAATAAGTAGCTTATATAAATCTCGCTTAGCCTCAGTAGTGTCGATCTCAGAAATATTTGTAGTTGTGTCTGTAATAAAGGCTAACCAGCTCTTGATAAGTTCTTCCATGTTTTTTGCTTTTACACTTTCCTGGTAGCCAAACAATGACAAGCATTCTCTCAGTACAGATTCTGTTAACTCACCACAATTGAGTATACCAAAAACTGAAGGCTGAGGTTTTGGCACATAGGGAAGATCTTGATCTTTTACAATCCACCTTGTTACATAAGCAAATCTATCTTTAGCATCTGTATTCTTATCACTACCATGCCATAACCGTGAATCAAAAACTATCCCATCTCCTGCTGAAATAGGTAGTGACTTAATTTTGTAATTTTCCCGATTGTTTGAGTACTGATCAAAAAAATATGGGTACCAAAAATCAACTAAAGGCTGTATTTCCCATTTATGACTGTTTTCTATAATTTGCAGTGCACCTGAAGTTTCACTTACATTATTCAAAGCTAACCAAACAGAAAAGTGGTAAGGATCATTGAAACTATAGGAGATGTCTTGGTGGAAGGGAACTGCATCTATTAAATCAGCAGTTTTACATATAACATTTGATTTTTTCTGCAGTATCTGACACTGAAGTGACTTTTCAAGGTAATTTTTAATAATTTCATCTAATGCTTGAGAGATAATTCTAGTTACTTGAGATGACGTGCCCCATCTGCCGGTACAGTTTAAGTAGTCAGAAGTTGAAACACTTAGTTCTTGGGATAGCTCTGATATCTTATTTGTTATATCACTTAAAGACTGAGTTATTAGCTTTAAAGGAACCAGATTTTTGATAATAAAAAAACCATTTTTTTGTAGTATTTCCATATGATTAATACCTGACATCAATGACTGATAAGTAATCTGTTAAAGGCACAACAGCAAAAATTTTGAATCCTTTTACTTGTTTTAATATTTTTTCCCAATCGCTTAATGTTCTTAGTTTACCTCCTGTTTCAACCATTACATTAATATCTACAGAGCCTCCAGTTGGAGAGCGGTAATCTAAAATAGTTTCTATCAATAAAATACGAGATATTCCTTTGACCAATTTTAAATAAGATAATACTTTATCATCATCATAATGCTGCAGAAAGCGGCAAAAGACACCTAATTCATAATTTGTAACTGATAGTTCTTCCTGAGTTATAAGTTTGACTTTTAAATTTTCTACTAACTGTCTTGGTACTTTATGTTCGTTATATAGGCCTATAGAACCTTTATTGTGTATATCAGAACAAGCAAGAAATAAAGAGTGTACACCAAATAGCAATATATTCTTAGCACCATCTATATTAATCCTAGAATTAAACTCTTTAGTATCAAACCTAGAATATCCTAGCAATGCTTGGTAAAACGCTATTTTCTTATCTTCTGATGCTTCTCTTTCCTTAAAAGATTCAAATGAAGAGATGGACTTCTGTTTTAGTATATCGGCAATCTTTAACCAATTCTTTTCAGCGGCAACTCTTGCCCACATCGTTGCTGCTTTTGGCAAAAATGGTATTTCCTTAAAACACTTACCTTTTGATGATAGTTGCCATAAGTCCTTGTCCTTATCGTAATCAATAAACCCTATTTCCCACAACGCCCTTAACAGCCTTTCTAGATTTGGTACGATAATGTTTAACTTTTTAGATAAAACTGGCATAGTTGCAGGTAAAATATTTAACAAATCAAGTTCAATAGCAACGCTTGTTAGGTAAGTTTTCCAAAAGGCTGAAAGTTCTGCAGAAATCCTATGCACTTGAGATTCTTTACCTAAATCAAAAATACTAAACTTTACATTTCCGGTAATATTGATTTGTCCTAACACACCTTCAAAAGTTTCAACCTTTGCCATGCCATTATAGAATGCTTCTACCATTTTAAATCTCTGCTGGTAAACAGGATCACCATTAATATCTATATGAAACCAACCATGTTGATCTTCTGCAATAGAATACCCTTTATGAAAAACATTAAGTTTTTTATACCATTTATTATGTACTAACTTTCCATGATGATTAATATGTGTAGCTTTGCCATCCTTATAGACTACAGAGATACCATCCTTAAAATCTCCAACATAATCATATTCCTCCTGATAAATTCTGTTGCCATTTAAATTAATATGAAAACATTTATCATGTCTTCTAACTACACAAGCATCTTCCTGATAATTTCCAATCCATTGATAAGACTGTTTGTATACTCTACATCCAGATGGATCAATATGGTAACACCCTGTATCATCTTCTACGGCTGCTCTATTAAAGTAGAATCCAAAAGTTTTCAGAAATCTATTATGATAAACTGCTTCTCCTCTTACATTGATATGATAAGCACCTGTCTGATCATAAACCGGTGCAAGACCAGGCTCATGAAATTTACCAACCTTTATAAACCTATTTTCATACAAAGGATTTCCTAGCAACTCGTGAAACCTCTCACACGGTGAAATTTTAATAGATTTAAGATTATCTTTGATTAATTGATCAAAGGTTTTCTCATGTTGCATGTTTTGCATAATTTATAATTTAAATAATTCTTTTGTAAGCTTAGGTACTCACTACTCTGCCATATTTCCTCGAGTTTAACCTCATTAACATTACCAAAATTTCCTAATGTCTTACGGAGTTCATCTGGAGCACAGCAAGGACTAAACTTTCCTTCATTGTTTATCCATGCTTCTTTACCTAAAAATGGGCATTGACCACCTGGAGCCAAATCCTTAATACCTTCTTGAGAAAGGATTGTGAAATTTTCTAATTTTATCTTTTTACCATTTGGTAATAGCATATTATCTCTAAGCTCATATAACCTTCTCACCTCTGTATTCCATCTACTAATTGCTAACTCATCTCTTCTCATAGATAGATCCTTAATTTCCTCAAAATGTGCCCAAAGATGATGTCCTTTAACTCTATCTATGCCATTTTTTATGGCCATCTTAACTATGTCATAGAGTTCATGTAAATTACTTTCCAAAAATGTTAATTGTAAAGTAACGGTACACCTTTCACCTGTATCGCTAAAGTATTTATCTCTAACTTCAAGGAAAGTTTTTAAATTTTCTGTCACTACTTCCCATTTTGAACCTTTCATGATTCTTTCATGAGTTTCTTTAGTTGCCCCATTCCAGGAAATCTTAACATCAGATAAAATTGGTACCAATAGTTCAGCCCATTTTCTAGCTCCTTTAATGGGAAAAGAACCATTGGTTGTGAGGTTAAGCTTAAGGCCGAACTCATGGCACAAATTGATTATTTCATCAAAGCTTTTATACATTAAAGGCTCACCCATAGTAGAAGGAATGATTTCCCTTAAAGGTGTGCCAGCTGCTTCCTTAATTACTTTTCTGATAGTTTCTATCGACAGTATCTTAGGTTTTATTCCTTTGGCTTTCTTATCTTCTTTAACTTTGCTGTATGGTGAGAAACATTCGCACATTATACAAGCAAAATTGCAGTAATCTGGATTAGTATCAAAAGTAATTCTCCAAGGACCAGGTTTCAAAGCTACTGATTTGCCTTTCTTTTCAATAGCATTACGGTAAATCTTGTTAAGTTTCTCAATATGCTCACTCATAGAAGGTATATTCCCATTTTCAGTATAAGGATAGCCTTTTTGGGTAAGTTTATTGTATAACTCCTGATTTGTAGATAGGACTTGCATTTTTTCTGACAAACTACTTGCATCTCTGTGCTTAAATAATAGTCCATCTCTTACATATTCTGCCATACCACCATAATCGGCTGTTATAACTGGTATTCTAAGTTGCTGTGCTTCATGTATTACTAATGGTGAATTTTCACCCCAAATTGAAGGAACGACTATTGCATCAACTTTATTAAATACGTCAGTAACTATATTCTTATTATCATAACTTCCCATCCACTCTATTCTTTCTTTAACAACAGGTGAAAACTGATCGGCAATCGCTTTTAAAGCTTTAGTTTCTTCTCTTGCTGCTCCCCAAATTCTAAGTTTTGCTTTAGATGATAAGTGAGAAAAAGCTTTCAATAATAGATTAACACCTTTTTCGGGAGTATGAGTACCAATATAACCGAAAATAAACTCTTTTTCTTGTGCTCTATTTCTATTCTTAAGACGATTGAGATCAAAACCATAATCAAGATAAGAAATTTTGTTTATCGGAACATAAAAATCCTGAGTAAATTTATCCATCAAGAATTTCGATGGGGAAATAAAGTAATCTATATAGTCTATTATTTTCCTTGTGTGCTTCATTCTAGTTGCAACCCATTGTTCCCAATAATTTATGTCTAAATTCAGGAATTCTTCATCTCCTGTAAAATATCCTTTGTAACATTGAGTTGCACATTTTTGATCCTTTTGTCCATCACAAAGCCGTAACAAATCTTCAGAATTGCGTTGAATAAACCTTCCTCTTGGACACATTAACCAAAAGTCATGTAGCGTAAAAATTGTAGGTATATTTTCTTTAAAAGCAATTTCTGGTAAAGTAATTGATAGATGATTAAGATGACCAAAATGTATAAGATCTGGCTGAAAGTTATCTATTACTCTTTTAAATTGTATATCTACTTCTTCATTGATAAATTTGTAACGATATTTAGCTGTGGGTATATTAATTAAATGCAGTAAGATTCGAGAGTCACTACTATCTAGGACTGTAGTGTAATAAAAATCAGGTAAAAAGCTATTTTCATACCTAGTAAATACTTGTACCTCATTGTTATTTGCTAGTTCATGAGCAAGAGTTTGGCTATAAACCTCTGAACCAGCACTATAATAAGGAGGGTAACCATGAATAACTTTTAATATTTTCATATATTACCATATCTATATTGTTAGGATGTTCTTGTGTATTGTTTTGTAGACTTTTTATAAATTTACTTAATCCTACTTCTAATGAATGTTTTGGAGACCAACCAAGTAGCTCTTTAGCTCTAGTAAAGTCACCATGGAACTTAGTTACATCAAAATTTCTTGGAGGATAAAAATCAATTCTAGAATCACTTTTCGTGACTTTTAATATTGTTTTTGCTAAGTTTTCTAAAGTACATGGGCTATTAGTAGTAAGATGAATAGCAGGAAGAGAAGATTTTTCGCTTTGTAAATATTTAACAGTTAAGCATATACCCTCTATAACATCATCCAAATAGGTAAAATCAAAAACACATTCTTTACCTTCTATTTTAATTGGATCACCTCTTAATGCATTAATACAGAGTGCAGGAATTACTCTACTGTTATGATCTAGTAAACCACCGTATACATTTGAAAAGCGTAATATTGCTACATTAAAATCTTTTGAACTTGTTATTTGTTCCTCAATAAATGCTTTACCTTTTGCATAATTATTTATTGGATCGATACTAGCAGATTCTGTAACTGGCAGTTCCTTCTGCTCTCCATAGACTTCCCTACTACTTGCATATATAAACCATGGTTTATTTGGAAGTGACTTACATAACCCTAAAAACCGCATTGTACCATCAACATTAATTTTTTGACACAGTGTAGGATAAAGTTCACCATGTATAACTCTAGAAATTGCAGCCAGATGAATGATTCCTGTACACTGAGCAAGTAGTGGTACTATATCTTCTGAAAAAAAACTGAGTGGATTATCGCGAAACCTAATATCGCAGCTTATTACTTCATGGCCTTGGTTTTCTAACTTTTTCACCAAGGTTGACCCTATCAAACCTGCAGCACCTGTTATTAATATCCCCATGTATACCCTCTACTACAACTAGGAAAATTTGTCATACCAATTATCTTACAAGTAAGAATTAAAGGGTATTATAAAACCAGTATAAAACAAATGTCAACTTAAATTAATGAATAAAAAAAATGTAGTTATGAAAGAAAAGTTGGCTGCCTTCTTTCTTGAAAATAGTGTTCGGCTTTAATCAAATCCTCCTTATTATTTACTCCCATTGCTTCTCTTTCATCAGAAACTACATAACCTACACTCAAGTTATTGTTTGCTGCAATGGGCACTATATCATTAAGACAATATTCATTGGTCGAATTATTAAATTTTATTTCTTTTACTAAGGTAAAGAGATCTTTAGCATATGAAGCTATTATTCCAGAGTTTGCAAGAAGCATTTTATCTCCATTTTTTAGGATTTTTTGAACATTGCCGTAATTATCAATTACTAATCTTCCATATTGTTCATCTTGACTATTGAATCCAAGAAGAACTAAATTATTATACTTTAAACAATCAGTCATTTTCATAACTGTATCACTAGATATAAAGGGAGTGTCTCCATACTGTATTAAAACTATGTCTTGATCAGATAACTCCTCCAGATTTTCTAGAGCAATTTTAACTGCAGTGCCAGTACCTGTAATATCTTCTTGAATTATTAGTTTTATATTGTATTGATCGATTATACTTTTTAGGGTATCAAAGTTTTCTAAATCTTTTAGAAGGGAGTTGTTAACAACAATTGATAAGCTTTTTAGACTCAGCAATTTTGCATTAGAAATTATATGTTCTAAAAGAGTAAGATTTCCCACTTGGTGCAACGCTTTTGAATATTCAGAATTCATTCTACTGCTCTTTCCTGCTGCTAATATTATCAAAATGTTACTCATACATAACTCAGGAATTGATTAGGTAGTAAGTTAATTCATAATTAGTAAGATGTAAATCCCACTGTAATTTTTGTATATTTTCTAGATCTTGGCACCCTCATTAGAGTTTCATTTAAGAGAGCTATAACTTTAAACTCTTTACTCGATTTTCTACGCTGACATCTTGTAAACTCTGATCTGGACTTTTTAATATTTCTAATAATCTACTTGCAAGGTTTGAGTGTTTATTGATTACTGCAACCTGGACTAATGACTTGTCTTGATCATTACGAGCATTTGTTACAGCTACGCGCTCATCAGGTTTTATTGCTTTCAGCTTACTGATAATTTCAACATTACCATTTTTTGCATTCTCAAACAGCTCTTCTACTAATTTCAATAGGTTAGTAATATTTTGGTCTCGAGAAAGATCAAGTGGTGCTTTACCTTCTTTATTCTTGATGTTATAAATTGCACCATGTTTCAACAAAGATTTTACAGCTTCGAAAAAGCTATTTTCAGTAGCAACATGCAACGATGTAGTGCCTTTAACTATTGTTTTAGCATTAATAAAATCACTCAATTTATTGTGGCTTACACGTTGTAACAAAGCTTCAATAATTTCTTTATGACCTTTGGAAGCAGCAGTGTGTAATGGTGTATTACCTTTGTTAGTAACTTTAGTAGCATCAGCTCCATTTGCTAGCAAGATATTTACAACTTTTATGTGCCCATTATTAACAGCATAATGTAATGGCGTTCTTCCATCCACGTTTTTCGAATCAATGATTGCTCCATCTCTAATGGAACTCTCAATTCCTAAATAATTATTATCTTCTATAGCCTTAAATAACTTCTCAGTCAATTTTAGTAATTTTATAACTTCTGGGTTTCCTCTTCTTTCTGCAAAGTGTAATGGTAAAACATATCTACCTCCTTCAGCTCTAGCATTAAAGTATGCTCCGCTCATAAGTAGAGACCTAACTATATCTAAATTACCAATTTGTGCCCCTAAGTGTAAAGGCGTAGCATTTTTATCCATTTTTGCATTAACATCCGCTCCATTTATAATAAGAGTTTTAACTACCTTAGGATGACCATATTGAGCTGCAAGATGTAGGGCTGTGCCTTTATTTTGATTTTCTTTTACATTTACATCAGCACCATGTTTCAATAGAACGGTTGCTATCTGATCATAACCTTTTTCTGCTGCAAAATGTAAAGGAGTCCAATTTGTGTGATCTAAAGCATTAATATCTGCTTCCTTTTCTAAGAGCAATTCAACCACCTCTAAATGATCATGGTCTACTGCAAAGTGTAGAGGTGTAGTACTTTTAACTGTTTTAGCATTAATGTCTGCTCCTTTATCAAGCAAAGATTTAGCAACTTCTAAATTACCATCATATGCTGCACAATGTAGAGGAGTCCAACTTCTGTTATCTAGAGCATTAATATCTGCTCCATTTTCAATCAAGAAATTCATTATTTCCAAGCGATTATGTTCTGCTGCCAAATGTAGAGCTCTTCTACCATCATCCATCTTTGCATTTATATTTGCTCCTTTTGCAATTAAGCTCTCTACTATTTTTAAAGAAAAACCATTATATGCTGCATTATGTAAAGGAGTCCAATTCTGATCATCCACGGTGTTAATGTTTGCTCCATTTTTAATTAAAAAATCACTCACCTCGAAATGACTTTGCTGAATTGCTAGATGCAAAGGTGTAAAACCTTCGTTTTTTTTAGCATTAACATTGGCTTTTTTCTCTATTAGTAGCTTCACTACTTCTAAGTGACCATTCTGAGATCCTATATGTAAAGCTGTGGAATTATCGTGGTCCTTAGCATTAACATCAATTCCCCTTACGAGAAGAAGAGACTTAACTACTCCAAAGTGATTACGTTCTGCTGCTAAATGTAGAGGTGTAAGATTCTCATAATCCTTAGCATTAACATTAGATTTTGCTTTTAGTAAAATGTCTACTAACTCTAAAAAGCCATTTTGAGACGCTAAATGTAGAGGTGTAATCTTATCATCTGTTTTTGCATTAACGTTTGCTCCCGCTTCAAGCAGAACTTTAACTATATCTAACCTACCAGTTTGTGTTCCCAGATGTAAGGGTGTAATGTTTGCATCAACTTTATGATTACCTATGCCTGAAGATCCAGCGTTAATATTAGACCCTTGTGAAATAAGAGCTTTAACTACTTCGAGGTTACCATTTTGTACTGCAGAATGCAAAGGTCTTGCTCGATCATTATTTACAGCATTAACATCTAATCCCTTTTCAATAAAAACATTTACTATATCTAGATGACCATTCTCTGCTGCTAGGTGTAAAGGTGTATTAAGTTTATCTGTTTTAGTACTAAGATCTGCTCCATTTGCAATCAAGGTGTTGACTATATCTAAATATCCTTGCTGGGATGCAAAACTTAAAGGTGTAAAGCCTAGAATGGTCTTATGGTTTACATCTGCTCCATGAGTAATAAGAAAGTTAACCATCTCTAAGCGATTTTTTGCAATTGAAAAATACAGTGGCGTAAAGGCATCGTACTTAATCTCTGAGTTAATATCTAAACCCTCTCCTAATAAAGTGTTGACTAAATCCAACTGACCATTTCCTGCTGCTAAATGTAGCGGCGTAAGACTAAGATGTTTCTGAGTTTCATAGTTTTCATTTAAAAACTCTACAAAAAATTGCAGCTGATCCAGATTATTAGATATTCTATTAGTAAACATAAAGGCCTCGCATGAAGAATTTATGTAAAATATAGTATCTACAAGTTTTTAAGCAAGATAAATCTTCTTCTTAAAAAAGATACTGTGATCCAATCTGTGTGCTTATAACTTTTTTATTTGATCATGAGTGATCAGCTGTCTCAGCTGCAATAGAGACACCTGCCTTAAGTAGTTACATCAATTTTCTCTGTTTTTGCCCCTTTTTTTTCTGATGAAGATGTCTTCATTCTTCTCAGTAGCCAATATTCTTTTTAAAGAATAATCGTTACGTGCACCAAAGCATTAATAATTATACACAATTGTGAAGAAATATTCAATCTTTTTATTGTTTTGAATGTGTTGATGAAAAAAACGTCTGTCAGAGATCATCTGAGAATTGCATTTTAGGCTTTAGATGTAGAAGGGGTCTTATCGTCTTTTTATAAATACTCTAAAAATAGGCTTAAATCGCCAAGAGATGGATATCATGAATTTAGTAGCGTAAAAACATCAAAGATACCTCATATCATAAAGTTTAATGTCAACATTTGGTGCAACATTCCTGATTTACAAAGCAGAGTCAATAAAGGTTGCAAATAATCTACTTATGTTGGACGTTTCTGTTAATGCTATTTCTAAAATAACAGATTTATCTATTGAGGAACTTGAAAATCATGCTTCCAAAACTTAACCTGAATTAAAAGCAACATTAGTTTACTGATTTCTACACAATATATTAAAATACCAACAAAGGTGATTACATAATTAATTATCTGCATTACTGGATGAAATTCTTGTGCTTCTGTATTCAATATATAATATTAAAAAAATATTTTAGTAAATTTATTAAAGTAGATACTAGAAACTCGCTTATTTTGTTTTTCTAGCTCAGTTATAGTTTTCGATTTTGCTTGCAGAATTTGTCTATCACTTTCTGGTTATCCTCTATCATTTTACTTGCCTCTTGCTGAAGAAATTTGATATTTCTGAGTGTAATATTGTCCATCTCAGTCGATGCTACTTTCAATTGCGATTGTATTCTTATGTATTTATCATCTATTACTTGTTCTAGTTGATAATCAACTACTTGTTCTAGTTGATAATCAACGCAATCCAATCCAGAATGGCTTTGTTGCATAGCACTGATAGGCATGTAAATCACAATGAACTTACGCAGCTAATTTAAATTTAGCCATACCAATATCAGTAAATTTGTTCAGTAAGTAGCACTTAATTAACAGCTCTTTTTCACGATTTACCTCTGATTTATTTTTCAAGCCAAACCCAAATATTTGCTTCAACCTATAGAAAAAGACTTCAATATAAGACCGTGCTCCATACTTAACTTTTTTCTTCCATTCATTAATACCATCTTCATAATTCTCATATGACCTAATTCTACTAATATACTTGTTTCTTTCTGATAAGTAGTCAGCTAAACAAATTTTAGTATCCTTCCTAGGGCGAATAATAGGCACAATATTGTATTTTCTGCATTCTTTATACACACTTTTTATATCATAAGCCGCATCTGCTCGAATAGAACAAATGTTATATTTATCACTGACTTCTTCTAACATATCGCAGACCGGCAAATAGTCTACAGCAACACCACTAGTGTAGTTCATGCTTATTGCTTTCTTATCATTTATGTTTAAAATAACATGTAATTTTCTTACTTGACCATAACCACTGTATTTTCTTTTTCGAATATTAAGCTTACTATGCCCACCGTTATTATTGTAGATACTAACTCTAGTGCTATCTACGGCAATTTCAACATTTTCCAGATCATCTTTATTGCTTCTATGGTCATCAATCTTCAAATTAAGCTTTTTAAATCTTCTGGAAGCTTGTGTATAGCTGATAATCTTAAGTTTTTTGCCTATTTGTACCATATAACCTTTTACAAAACCTACAGCTTGTCTCAAGCCAATTCTAAAAAGATGAACTATTATGTGTATTAAAATTACAACTTTATCACTATAAGTGTTATTGCCACCTGCAACTTTTGGACTATTTTCATACCAATTTTCTATGGCTTGATTAACAAAATGAAAAACATTTCCTCTTTTTTTTAGAAACTCATTATATTCTCTTTGGTTACTTACTCTCATTTTTTGTGGCATAAGTTATACTTGTTTGAAAAATGCCTATTTTACAACAAAATGCGTTAGTAACCATAAGCTTTTCTCCTTACAATAACCTCAACCAACACTAGCTATGCAACAAAGCCATCCAGAGTTACAAAAGCGCCAAAAAATCCTTAAAACAGTTCCAGGAATAGGTGCAAAATTATCTCAAGATTTTCTGTGTCTAATGCCAGAACTTGGTTATGTAAGTAGGGGAGAAATTGCAAGTCTTGCTGGAGTTGAACCTCATCCGAAAGAAAGTGGTAAAACTATTGGTTATCGCAGAATAAGTGGTGGCAGAAGCAACGTTCGTGAAAAGCTTTTTACAGCTGCGATGTCTGCTTCAAGGTCTAAGTCTGCGCTTGGTGCCTTCTATTCCTTACTATTACCCATAAATATAGGATTCATGAGCAAGTCTCCATCCTTCTGCTAAATCAAAGAGACGTTTCCATCCCTTCCACAAAGCTATAGGACCTGGTTCTAAGTCATTTTTGCGAGCTAAAAACCCTCCCAATTGAGCTACCCACCTCACGATTTTTCTTATGGGTGGTGGGGCTTCAGGATAGTTTTTTGTTTTTAGCATTTTTGTATACAAAACCTTCCACTCCTCATCAGTCAGTATGATAGTACAAGGAAGATTGGGATTTGTTCTAGCTACTAATGTAATAAAAAATATTCTCCATGCAATTATACTCATTATTGTAAGAAAGCGGATCAATCTATCTGCTGTTTGGAGTCTACATTCTTCAACTTTAAGACCGGATTTCAAAATTTTATGAAAGACCTCTATTCTCCACCTTAAGCAATACCATTGTATTTTTTCTACTGCTTCTTCAAAATTATTAACACTTATATTTGTCAATAAGATCCAGTTCATAGGTTCTTCGCCAAATGGGGAATACTTTTCTATAACATAGACAGCATTCAAATTTAAATTAGGAAGTTTTTGAGTCTTACGTCTAGCGTTGTTTTTTGATGCATTCATCACAAAGTTACTAAACTTTACTTCTAACACTGCTGTTCTTTTAGGCCTATTATCACGGGTAGGAATACTTATTTGAATTTCTCCTTGGCAAGGCATACGATTCATCAAATCCCACAACTTTTCACCACCTTTTTCAGAATAAGTTGATCTCTTGTTTACTGTTCTGTTTTGATTTCCTCTTACTACAAAAAGAGATTGATTAGTGGAAGCAACTTCAAATAAATCATAAATATCTCCTTCTCTATCGCAAACGGTAACTACCTTAACATCCTTTAATCCAGGGTGATTAGTAGAGTCTTTTAGTGATGCTATCCACCGTATGCTTTCTTTCTCTTCTATAGGAACAGCAGTGTTATGGCTTCTCCTTTTCAACTCTCTTAGGTCTTCAGCTAAGGGAGGTCTAGTACTAATTTTTTGATCTAATAATCCTATAGGTAGTCCTTCTGTTGTAACTGCAAATGTTGTATGCATCACTAATCCATGGGTTTTAAAATTGGTTGTTTCAGATCTTAATCTTGCTGCTATAATCCCTAATCCTTTGGCCTTTTTATGATTTTTATATGAAATATAACTCGTGTCTTGGATAGCTAAAATAGTTGAATATTCTTTAGCTCTTTCAACAGTTTTAACTATATGACTGTCTAATATCTTTCTTTCAGAAATGGCATCATTTTGAAAAAATCTATAAGCTGCTTTACTTTGATACCAATCTTTACAAGCTTGATTTATTGAACATTCAGGCGATTCAGCAAAACTATTAACTACTTTTAAAAGCCTTTTACTTAATCTTATATCGCCAAAATTAACAATCCCAAATTCACTTTCTGCCCATTCACTAGTTGAGGTATTTATACTTCCTTTCATCATATATTTCATTTTTAGACCATAGGTCTATTTATAGTACTAAATTGAATTAGTAAAATAGCAGCTTTTTACCATTTATATACTTATGGGTAATAGTAAGCTTCTATTCAAGGCTTGTTGGTAAAGGTAAAAAGAAGATGGTGGCTATGACAGCTCTAATGCGTAAAATCATAGTAATTGCCAATGCGAGGCTTAAAGAAGCAGTCAATGTGAATTAAAAAAATCTGCATAGAAAATAGGTTAACGAATATGTGCGTCTACACACATTTAAAGCACATATTCGTTAACCATAAGATCTAAGCAGTAACTGTTGTTTGATACAAAATTTTTCTATGATTAAGTTAGGGTTTTTATTGTCAAAAATGCACTTTTTACTCGAATAAAAAACAAAATTACAAACAAAAGTTGTAATGAAACTAAATTCAAAAAATTTTAAAAAACATAGTTGATCCGATAATACTATCTGTGCTTTTGCAAACTTTATTTCTGGCAATAAGCTCTGTGGTAGTGGATGTAGTGCTTTTGAGTTATACCACTGATGATTTCTTTCATAGATGCCTTTGTAATCCTTCGTGTGAGGCTCTGTTTCTCCAAGTACTGCTACATCTAACCGATATATATCATTACTAAATGCTTGTTCATAATGGTTACGTAGATAACTCTCTATAACCTTAATTGATGTACCACTAAACCTGAAAAAATTTACTCTTCCAAACGATAATACTGGTCCGTCTTTTTCAATTTTTATCCCTGAGTAATCCGATAACAAACTTCCAAATAAACTTTCATCTAAAATAAATCTGCTAATATTATAGTGATCATTGAAAATCCTCATTAGTCGCGATCTTACGGGCAATGATAGCTTTGCTAGCTCTACTACTGCATCTACAAAAAAGTCATTTGGAACATCCCTTATCCCTATCTGCAATTCAAAAAAGTGCTTACCAGGTGGTTCTTCGATAATTGTAATATCTTCTATATTTGCCCATTTTAGCGCTATTTTTAGTGATGCAGGTGTTCCTCTTAAACGCTGAAATTCTACCCCTTCTTTTATCGCTCTTCTTTTCTCTTTTGCCCAACGCAGTATCTCTTCTAAACCATATTCTTCTATTATCCATGGTAATACTTTTTCCCCTGGACTAAATTTAAACCCTCTGATACAGTTTGGATCAACTTTGTAATCTATCGCATCTACTAGCGCTTTCTCCTGTTTTGTTGCATTTGGTGGCAATAACATTACTCAATCTTTAAATTTCTCAAATTTGCACATTCATTTCCCAGAACCACAACATCCTCTTTTGGCTCGATTAATTCTACGTTTTCTACACCATCTACAAATAAATTCGCTATTATCCAAGATCTTGTTACACTCCACCCTAATCTTTTTGCTAATTCAAACTTCTTAATAAACTGCTTCTTGATTTCTTCCTCTGATATTACAGGACTTATGCTCATTCTGCTGTGAATATCTATTTCCGTAATATTGCAACCAATTACTGTTATTGTATCTGCTAAAACCCTTATATCATCTCTAGTAACCTGCTTTTTTACAATTTTAAGTAGCTCTTCTAACGCTATGCCAGTTGTGGATAATTGTGTTGATAAGATTGAAATTTGTACTTTTCCTGGTATAGGTGATTCTACTAGCGCATCCTTTACTCTTCTATCTGCCGAAAGTGCATGATATTTATAATATTCCTTACTTCCTCCTGTTGACCAACCTGCTATTTTTGCTTTTACCCTCTTTCTAAATCTTTCATCCTCTTCTTCTTTTTCTCTCTCTACTCCATAAAACTCAGCCAAATTATCAACTGTCGCAAATTTAAGTAAGTTACTCTTTACTGCTTCATTTATTCTTTCTCTAAGCAAAAGTTCTCGCCATGCTGCTACTTCTAATACCTTCATTGCTGGATCACTTTCTACCAATCCTGTAAAACTTGCATCTCGCTTTACTAACTCTTCCTTCATTCTCGAAAATATTTCCTCATATCTTAGTTTTTCAATAATATTAGATGTTTGCATTTCTAAACAACTACTCCACTAATATTTATGAACTTGCCTTCTGAAAGATAGACACCTTCTAAATTCAATGTTACTCTCCCTTCTTTTACTCCTTCAACTTTTACTTTTTCTAACTTAAATCTCTTTTCCCATTTTTCCAAAGCTTCTGCAGTTGCTGCGTAAATTTCTAGTGTTAAATCACGATTAACTGGCTTATCCACTAATTCAAATAATCTTGAGCCATAATCTCTCCTCATTATTCTACTGTTAATAGGAGTGGTCAGTATATCAATTATCGACTGCTTTAAGTGCTCTATTCCTTCTAACGTTTTTCCTGTTTTAGCATCCATACCCTTCATTTCTATTTTGCAAAAACGCTTTCACTGCCTTTTATTACTTTAAACCCACATGAAACTATATCTCCTACTCTTCCTACACTAAGACCATTTGCAAACACTGTTTTTGATCCTTCAGTTAATGCTCTTCCTTCACTAAAACTGTCTCCTTGTCTACATATTGACTTACCGTTTACAAAAACATTATTACTTCCGCTAATGCAGAAATGTGGTATAGCTTCTCCACAGTAGTCTCCTAACCTCACTATTCCTTTGTTCAATTTAAGTCGATCCTTTCTGCTTTCAGTTTTATTCCACTTTTTGTCATTTCTATCTCTGATTTTCCTACTTTGAAATTTAATTTATCCACTACAGAAATTTCAAGATTCTTGCTCTCTTTGTCATACAATAACTTTGTTCCATCTTGAAATACTAAACTGTTAATCATTTCACTATTCTCTGGAGCAGAATAATTTTGCTGATATATTCCAGCTAGTACTACTCCTAATGATAACTCTCCCAATGGTGACAATATTACTACCTGTTCATTTATGCTTGGTGGTAGCCAGCTTCTTTCCTCTCCTGCTCTAGAAGTTATCCATGGAAGAAAATCTGTTAAAAGTTCTCCTATCTTCACTCTTACTTTTGCTTTCTCATAATCTACTTCTTTTACAACTCCTATTCGTACAATGTTTGCTAACTTTCTTTGCAGCTCTGAAATAGCAAAATTACTCTCTAACATTTTCTTCTATTATAATCGTATGTGGCTTAATCTTATTTTCTGTCCATATCGATTTACCTAAATGAAGCTGATGACTCCAATCAACCATCCACACCAAATATGCATCTAATTCGGGTCTAAATCCGTCAATTTCTGCAGAGATAAATTCTCCTGGTGAAACATTTTTTATATTCCATGTATTTTTGTTTACAACTTTTGCCACCTCGGCAGCTAATGTTCTGACAATAAGAGGAGCATTTTCGATTGTGCTATCAACTACTATTCTAGCTTCAAATCTTGCTTTCAGAGCTAATTCTTCTGTTCCTGGATCTTTTCCTTGCTCTAGACTTGATAATTCTATAAATACTGCCGGTGCTACTAATTCTTTCCTTATTGCTGGATATACTTCGCATGTTTGTATCGCAGAAATTTCTTTCTTCAGCGTGGTACAAATTTTATCATGTAAATCTTTCAAATTCATCCTTTATAGCTCAATTCACGTTCAAAAATTTTGTACACACTTTCTCAATCTCATAATTAACAAGATCTCTCATTACTTTTGATGCTTCAGGTTCGAGTGGCAATTTAACTTCCTTTATTGGCAATGCTGTTTTTCCCTCGCGTTTAAAAGCTCCTTTATAATCTCTTGGCATTGTTGCAGTAAACGCTCCAATAAACTCATGTTTTCCTACTTTCGTACCTCTTCTTGTTTGTCTCACTTTACCAATTAATGAAGTTCTGACGTCATACAGATTCGCTCTAATTAATACGTTCAACCTGCTTGTCTTTGCTTTAAAAATTCTTAATCTCTTTCTTATCAAACTTAATTTTATCTTCTTTTCCTCACTGATTTCCTTAGCTGCTTGCGCTTTTAACCATAGTGCTGTTCTATTTAGTGCTTTTATAGCTGCCAGTTTTACTTTCTGCTCTTTTTCGTCAATATTGTTACTAATTTTAATATCAAACACTTTCTATTGCCTCAATTTTCCATATTTCACTCGAAGAATCTTTTAACGGTGGTTCAAAAATCTTGTAGAACCTTTTTTCAATCTTGATATAATCACCTATGCTAAAGGAAGTAACGTCCTGATCACGTATTTCTATAGAAGCAATTTGCTGAGTTAATGCTCCATCTGCACCTAGAGAGTACGTAGTCTCAGGACGTTTAATTAGCACTTTTATTCTACGAATGCCCTCCTTGTTTTTATTACAATATGTGGCTTCCACTCCTAAATGCTCAAAACAATCTTCCAATAATTTTCCTATATTCATCAACTAGAACTAATTTTTACCAAAACTCCCGGACGATGGCACATTGGCAATGGATTCGACTGCGTATGCAAATCGGTCCCTCTATCAAATCTTCTTGGCTCTTGTTTTGCATATAGTGGCTGTCCTAGTGTATTTACTGTTTCATTAAAGTCTGCTGGTGCGAAATATGTCGTAAATGTATTCGCTGTTCCTAGTGGAAAACAGTTTCCACTTTCTCTTTCTATAAACCTCCTCACATTTTCTTCAGGATCAGTTGCTTGCCCTCTATATTCCTCAAATGTTATGCCACAGAACGTAAATCCTGACCTCATATCATTTCGAAGTGCTGCTCCTTCTTGCCATCAACTATGTTTTTTAAAATTTTTTGAATTTAGTCTCATTTGTTGATAATTTTGTATTTTTATTCAATTGAAAAATGTATTTTGGCAACAAAAACCCTAGTTTATACAGAAAGAAATTTATATCAAACAGCAAGCACTGCTTAGATTTTATGGTTAACGAATATGTGCTTTAAATGTGTGTAGACGCACATATTCGTTAACCTATTTTCTATACAGATTTTTTATTTCATATTAATTGCTTCTTTAAGTCTTGCATTGGCAATTACTATGATTTTTCGCATTAGAGCTGTTATAGCTACCATCTTCTTTTTACCTCTACCAATAAGATCAGAATAAAAAGCACCAAGTGCAGATTTAGATCTTGCAGCAGCCATAGCAGCTGTGAAAAGCTTTGCACGAACATTGCTCCTACCACCTGTTATCCTTCGGTAACCAATAGTTTTACCGCTTTCTTTTGGATGTGGAGCAACTCCAGCAAGACTTGCAACTTCTTTTTTGTTTAGGTGGCCAAGTTCTGGCATTAGACACACAAAAACTTGTGATAACTTGAGACCTATTCCTGGCACTGTTCTCAAGATCTTTTGACGCTTTTGTAACTCTGGATTTTTATCAATAATTCTTTGTATGGCATCGTTGAACTCATTTATCTGACTGGTAAAAAAGTCTATTGTTTTTTGGCAACTTTCCTTTATATAGTCGTTTTCAGGTGCTGCAAGCCTACATTTCTCTTGAGTTCTCATTTGTGTAATGTCATCACGACGTTGACAGAGTGCAACTAAGGCGGTTTGTTCTTTTGACATAGGCACAAATAGAGATAGAGCACTATAGCGTTCAAAACCATATTGAGCAAGGGCTCTTGCATCTGATTGATCTGTCTTTGCTAAAGTTCCATGTGATATGATAAAACTTTTTACTTTACGAGTATTAGCTCGATGTACAGCAACATTCTTATCAACAAGAAAATGTGCTAAGCCAAGCTCATATTTTCCAGTGTTTTCTAAAGTTACTAGAGAATTAGGTAGGATATCTGAAAATTTTTGAAACAACTGTTGCCAACCAGTAGCATCATTGTCAAACTTGATAGCGCTCCTTTGGTTATAAGCTGCAGCAACATTTTTAAATTTTCCGATATCAATGCCAATGAAATTTTGATAAGATGTAATCATAATAAATAACCTCGATAGTTTAATTAATTTAAGATTGTAAACGGGTGCATACATATGTCCCATGCAACTATTCAAACGTATCGAGGGATGGGGCTAGTTTACCTTGATGGCTACGGTTGTAATACCAACTTTCATTCGGTCGCACACGCCCGTGATAGCCCTATTCCTATAGTGAGTAGGGTTATCTTTCCCTCTTATCTCTTTTATATCACATTTTTAACTTACAACTTTCTATGCTAGTGTGCTTTCATCAACCTGGATCCCAGTGTCAGCTACTTTCATGACAAGAAAAGAAGCACTGGTTTCACATGAATCTGAACAGATATCATGTTTTTCTTTAGTTTACTGCTTACAAAGTGACTTTTTTTGTTTCTGCATGAGCTAAATTAACTACCAATATCATACCTGAAGAACCCACCTGACCATTCTAGAAAATTTAACGCTGAGTACACTTTACTTTTAGCTTCTTCCACAGTATTTCCTTCTCCTACTATATTTAGCACCCTTCCGCCATCGGAAATCCAATTACCACTTTCATCCAACTTAGTACCAGCATGAAAAACTAGCACACCAGGAATGTTTTCAATTTTATCCAATCCTTTAATTACCTCTCCTTTTTGATAATCACCAGGATAGCCTTTACTTGCAACAACTACACAAACTGTAGTTTTGTGATTAAACTCCACCATTTTTGTATTTAACTTGCCTTCTGCAACTGACAACATCAACTTTAACAAATCACAATTTGGATCAAGTCTAGGTAAAATAGATTGTATTTCCGGATCCCCAAACCTAACATTATACTCAAGAAGCTTTGGACTATCTTTGCAAATCATTAAACCAGCAAAGAGTACGCCTTTATAGGATGTTCCCATGTTAGTCAGTGCTTGAATTGTAGGATATATTATTTTTTGGATAATTTTTTGCTCCATCTCCTTACTTATAATCGAAGGTGATGAGTATGACCCCATGCCTCCAGTATTTTGTCCCTCGTTATTTTCACCAACTCTCTTGTAATCTTTTGCACACCCAAGGGTTACTACCTTGAACCCATCAATAAGAGCAAAAAAACTTACTTCCTCTCCAATTAAAAACTCTTCTATGATTATTTCTTCACCTGACTCACCAAGATTTTTCTCCACTAGCATTGAATCTATTGCTGAAAAAGCTTCATTTTCTGTGTGGCATATTATGACGCCTTTCCCTGCTGCAATTCCATTTGCTTTAATTACAAGCGGAAATTTTATTTTATTACTACGGACAAAATTTTTAGCTAACCTTTCATCAATAAAACGCTCATACTTTGCAGTTGGTATACCATACTGTTTACATAGTTCCTTCGTAAAAGACTTTGATGCCTCAAGTTTTGCAGCTGCTTGACTTGGAGCAAAAACATTTATTCCCTCTGCAGCTAAATCATCAGCAAGTCCATTAATTATCGGTTGCTCTGGACCAATAATTACTAGCTCTATATTTTCTTTCTTGCAAAATTGTATAACATCCACTGAATCTTGAATATTTATATTCACAAGAACTCCAAAATTTTCCATGGCCGGGCGAACAGGAGTAACATATAACTTAGTCAAGGTAGGAGACTTCTTTAAAGCCCAAAGTAAAGCATGCTCACGCCCACCAGAACCTATAACCAGAACCTTCATCTTTATTTCCTCGCTTTTCTATATGTCAAAATTATTGTTTGCTTATAACAGTATCATTACTCATGTATCTTTGCAACACGTTTGGTATTGTAACTGACCCATCGGAATTTTGATAGTTCTCCATTATGGCAACAATTGTTCTTCCTATGGCTAAAGCTGAGCCGTTTAAAGTGTGAACGTATTTTTTTGTTTTTCTGTCAGTTTCTAAGAAGTATTTAGTGTTCATTCTTCTTGCCTGGAACGTACCGCAATTTGAGCAGCTTGATATTTCTCTGTACTTATTTTGCTCAGGTAACCATACCTCTATATCATAAGTCTTTTGTGCAGCAAAGCCCATATCACCACTACAAAGCAGCATTATTCTATACGGTAGTTCTAATTTTTTTAATATTTCCTCAGCAGCATTTGTCATGCGTTCAAGCTCATCATTTGACTGGTCTTCAGTTGTGATGCTTACTAATTCCACTTTACCAAATTGGTGTTGCCTTATCATACCTCTTGTATCTCGTCCTGCACTGCCAGCTTCTTTACGAAAACATTCTGAATATGCAGTAAAACGAATAGGCAGTTCTTTTTCTTCTATTATTTTGTCAGCAACTAAATTTGTTAAAACTACTTCACTTGTGGGAATTAATCTTAATTTATCGGTAGTTAAATATGAGTCATCAGAAAATTTTGGTAGCTGACCAACGTTATACATCGCCTCGTTTTTCACCAAGGCTGGGTGATAAACCTCAGTATAGGCAAATTCATTAACATGTGTTTCCAGCATAAAATTTATTAATGCTCGTCCAAGCTTAGCTAACTGTCCTTTTAATATTGTAAACCTTGATCCAGAAATTTTTGCTGCTTGCTCAAAATCCATCAAGCCTAACCTTTCTCCGAGTTCATAGTGAAATTTTGGCATAAAACTAAATTGCCTTTTTTCTCCATATTTTCTGATTTCTACGTTGGAGCTCTCATCTTCACCTATTGGTACATTTTGTGCAGAAATATTTGGTAAGTTAGATAAAATATCCACTAACTTATTTTTTTCTGTTTGCTCCTTGAGGCTGATTGTCTCTATCTCACTTATGATGCTTTTTGATAACTTTACTTGTTCTTCACATGGGCTTTTGTTCATTTTAAGCCTCTTTATTTCTTCCGTGACCTCGTTTCGTTGCTTATTTAAAGCTTGCAATTTAGTAGTCAGTGATCTTTTTTTATGGTCTATCTCTAATATTTCTTCTGTAGTAAATTCTTTCACCCCTCTGCTTTTTATTGCTTTTTCAAATCCTTTAGGGTTTTTGCGTATATGTTCTATATCATGCATATGTTGTGCTATTACTAACATCATTACTCTACTTCAAAAGCTTTGAATGCTCAATATTTTTACATATAAATGCTAATATTGATTTTACCTTCATAATTTGCTAGAATTGATAAACTTGAAATATAATATGTTAGCCATCATAGAAAGATACAATAAATCTAAAGAGAGTACTCACTTCACTAAACTTAAGGCTAGTGGAAGATTTGCTGTCTACGCTTTTTGTATATATTTGGCGACTACATTTACCATTGGCTGTTTGGGATTGATAATGGGATCTTTCCTCTTAACCTTACCACTTGCTATGCTCATCTCCAACCCTATAGCTTGGATCTTAATGGGAATAGTGCTTGCAGCGACATACAAGATGGTTATTGAACCTTTATTTTACTTGGTAAAAGGTTATGTTGATGAAAAAGGAACTGTAAAGGAAGAAAAGAGTCCAAAAGAGCAAAAATTCACAAGAAGTAAATCACTGGATAGTGGACTAGATACTATATCAAGACAAACAAATGATTCGGATAAGAGGGTACGTAGAAATTCCTATTCTCCATCTACAGATAGTGGTATTGTACCAGGAAGTGAACCTGCCTCAAGTAACAATAGTCGTAGAAATTCTAATGCTTCAGGAGATAGTGGTTTGGGTGGCAAAGAGTTTCATGAAGATTTACAAACTCTTATGCATCAGACAAATAGAGAAAATTACTATTACTGGCTACAAGAACATGATATTTCTCATATTGCAAGAGCTGTATATAACTATTCAGAAAATTCAAGTGGCAATGTAGTTTTTTGTATTCCTGGTGATGTGAGTACTTTAAACTCAAAACTGAAAGAGTATAAAATAGAACAAGGGAACACAAAAAAAATCTTTGCCTCGATTATTAATTTAGGAGGAAATCACTGGGTAACACTGATAGTCACATGTAATGGTAACAGACAATTTAGAGCTTATTATTGTGACTCATTTGGTAATAAATTACCAAATGAGGTTGAAGGAAAGGTAAAAGACGATATAAGTCTTGCTAATGAGATTGCTGAGAAGTGTCTAGTACCCTTAAATAATGAGGTGGGAAGTTTAATACGGAAAAGAGAAAATAATCCAGATAATGCTAGCCTTAAAGAGAAAAAAGATGATGTTGAAAAAACATTAGGTCATGCAAGAGAATATAGAAATAAGTTAGTTAGTAAGCCAATTGATACTAGTTATATAGTGGGCATATTGCAGGAAACCTTAGAGATAGGAAATGATAGCATAAAGAGTTCTGCGGTTGATCAGCAAAAAGATGGCTGTAATTGTGGAGTATTTGCTTTAGAAAATGCTCATAGGATTACGGAAATGCTCAACGAGGATAAATCATTTGATGAAATTGACAGAGAGTTATCAAAGTACAAGCCTAGGCCAGGACAATTGCACGAGAAGAGAAGAGAGTTCGCAAAAGCACTTATGGAGGATGAAGAGTGGAAAGAATCCATTGCTGAAGGTGGAATTTTACATGATACTATACAGCAGCTCATTTCTGAAGATAGTAAGAAAGAGGAGGCACAATCTACCATAAGTTCGATTATTCAAAATGTTACTACAACGTGTGCAAGACGTTTGGGCTTAAGTAATTAATCTATAAAATCTATGTCCCTACAAATAGGAAGTTTGACGATTGATTCTCCAGTTATTTTAGCGCCAATGTCTGGAGTGACTGACTATCCATTTAGGAGTATTGTAAAGAAACTTGGTGCAAGTTTGCTAGTCTCAGAAATGATTGCAAGCAGAGCTATGATCATGCAAACTCGCCAGAGCATGCAAAAAGCAAAAGTCGATGAACTAACCGCTGTACAACTTGCTGGTTGTGAGCCTGATGTTATGGCGGAAGCTGCAAAGTTAAATGAGGGCATGGGTGCAAAAATCATAGATATAAATTTTGGTTGTCCAGTTAAAAAAGTTGTAAACGGTTACGCAGGGTCAGCACTTATGCGTGATGAAAAAAAGGCTGCTGAGATAATAGAAGCTGTAGTCAAGGCAGTGAGTGTGCCAGTTACAGTAAAAATGCGTACTGGATGGAATGACGAAAATCGTAATGCTCCGCGCTTGGCAAAAATTGCAGAAGATTTGGGAGCAAAGATGATTACTGTACATGGAAGGACAAGGGCACAGCTTTATAATGGTCAAGCAGATTGGAAATTCGTTAGAAATGTTAAAGAGCAGGTAAAAATTCCAGTTATAGTAAATGGAGATATTAAGAGTTTGAATGATGTTCAAAGTGCACTTAAAGAATCTGGGGCAGATGGAGTAATGATAGGTCGTGGTGCTTACGGCAAACCTTGGCTGATTAATCAAGCAATAAACTTTTTGAGTGGAAATAAAGTTTCTGAGCCAACAGCCTCAGAGAGATTAAGCATAATACTCAAGCATTATGACAGTATTCTTGAGTACTATGGAAGCGATACAGGAATAAAGATGGCCCGCAAACATATAGGATGGTACAGTAGCGGGCTTCAAAACTCATCTGAATTTCGTGTAAGAGTAAATAACATAATAGACAGCACAGAGGTGAAAGAAAATATAATTGATTTTTTTAGTTAAAAACAGATTAAACATACTACCTCATTAGATATATTCAATTTGACTGATCATAGTGCGATGCCACCACACTCTCTTCTTCATCAGAATGTAATTGATAACTATTATCACTCAGCAATTTTTCGTAACCGTTCACGGAGATAAGGTGGTTTACAAAGTAAGTATAAAAGTGTAAAGAGATAGGAAGCTAAATATGGAATGGGTAAATGACAACAGTGCTGCAAGAAAAGGTTGTAGCAGAAAACGCTAATCTCAAGGAAGAAATAAAAGCACTGATCAGAGAAAATGATAGCTTGAAAGCAAAAATAGTTGAATTAGAAGACAAATTGGGCTTAAATTCGCAAAATTCATCGCTGCCACCATCACGAGATATATATCGTAAGAAAGCAAAAAAGAAAAGTGATAAAAAACCAGGAGGTCAGCCAGGACATAAGGTGCATAAGCGTGAATTAATGGCTGCAGACGAGGTAGTGAGATGCACAATTGATACAATTTGTATGTGTGGAGGTAAGATTACTTTAGAAGATGAAATTATTCATCAGAAGGCAGAGTTGCCAGAAATTAAGCCAATTGTAACTGAGTACAGGTTGCAAAGAGGACATTGTAGAGTATGTAATAAAAGAATTACAGCAAATTTACCCGAAGGTGTTGCAAGAGATTTTCTAGGACCCAATGCTAAAACAGTTATAAGCAGCCTTAGCGGCTTTTTTATTAACTCAAAAAGAGAGGTACAGCAAATTTTGGGCAGTATTTTTAATCTAAATATAAGCCTTGGTTTAGTCTCAAATACTGAACGCAGGGTATCGAAGAAGTGTGCATCTGAATATGAGAAAATGAAGGAAGAGTTGCAAGGAAGCGAGTATTTGCATATAGACGAAACAGGGCACAGAAATCAAGGAAAGAGAGGCTGGAGTTGGGTAATAACAAACAAAGCGTTGACACTTCTGAAGGTAAGCGAGTCTCGTGGTAAGAAGGTGTTGAAGAGTTTACTGCCAGAATATGATGGTATAGTTGTGAGCGATAGATACGCTGTATACAATTACTTCAATCGTGAAAATAGACAGATATGTTGGGCACATCTGGCAAGAGATTTTGAGAGATTTGCCCATAGTAAAAATGTTGAAGTGAGCAAAATTGGCCAAGCACTAAAATCGCTCAGCAATAAGGTGTTTGTAGTAGATAAGGCAAAAAAACAAAATTTGATAGATAATTTGAGATTTTATCGACTGGTGCGAAAAATTCGGAAAAGGGTAAAACATTTTTTACGTAAAATGACGAGGGTTGCAAATAGCACTCAAGCTTCAAGAATGGCCGCTAAGATGTTACGATCTGAGGATATGATGTGGAAGTTTTTAAGAAAACCTGAAGTGATAGAAACAACTAATAACCTTGCAGAACGGCAAATTAGACGGTACGTAATTTATCGTAAAAACAGCTTTTTCACCTGGTCAGAACGTGGAGAAAGATTCGTGGAAAGAATGTTGTCGATATTTTTGACATCACGTCTAAATGGCCAGAACCCCTTTCAAAAGCTACAGAATCTAGTAGCTGTCACTGCTTAGTTCTTTAATTCATTCTCACAATCCGTGAACGGTTACAATTTTTCGTCATAAGTCTCAATATCAAAATATTTTTCATATTTATCTATATTTTCACAAAGCGAAAGTGCTTTCACCTTATTCATAATCAGACCCGTACCCGCAGGAATTAACCTTCCTACTATAACATTTTCTTTTAACCCACTCAAAGGATCACTCTTTCCGCAAAATGCTGCTTCCGTAAGTACTTTTGTTGTTTCTTGGAAAGAGGCAGCAGAAATAAAGGAATTAGTTTCAATGCTTGCTCTAGTAATTCCCTGCAGAATAGGAAGATAATGAGCAGGTCGTTTTCCAGAATTATTCATAGCATCATTTTCTCTATCAATTTCCAGCCTGTCGATATTTTCTCCAATTAAGTACATAGTATTACCAGGATCGGTAATTTCTACTTTTTGTAGCATTTGCTTTAAGATCACTTCTAAATGCTTGTTATCTATGCGCACACCTTGCAATCTATAAACTTGCTGTATTTCAGAAATCATATAGTGTGCTAACGCTTCTAACCCAAGCACACGTAGAATATCATGAAGATCAGGATCGCCATCCATCAATAAATCACCTTTACGCACAAAATCACCTTCATTGACTATTACATGCTTACTTCTTGATACTAAATACTCAACTTGAGAAGCTTGGTCATCTACAGGTTTAATTACTACACTGCGTTTTCCTCTACGGTCTTTTTCAGAGAACGTTACATAGCCATCTATTTCACTAACGATAGCATGCTCTTTAGGACGACGTGCTTCAAATAATTCTATAACCTTAGGCAAGCCACCAGTAATATCACGAGTTCTAACTGACTCTCTCGGCGTTCTTGTGATAACATCACCTGCATGAACCTTTTGGCCATCCTGTACATTAAGCACTGCACCAACTGGTATAAAGTAACATGCTTCCACACCACTTGAAAGTGTTATTACTTTTTCATTATCATCAAGCAGTGCAATACGAGGACGTAAATTAGCTACACCAGAGTGCAATTTCCAATCTTTTACTACTCTATTTGATATTCCTGTAGATTCATCCATCACTTCAGTGATTGAAATTCCATCTTTTAAATCCTGGTAAGATATTGTACCACTCTTTTCCGTAATAATAGGTAGTGTATACGGATCCCATTCCGCAACTTTATCACCAATTTTTACTAACTCACCCTCATCTACATAAAGTTTAGCACCATAAGGCACACTGTGCTTCAATTTTTCACTACCAAGGCTATCAATTAAAACGACTTCACAGGAACGGCTTATCACAATTTTATTTCCGTTTTTATCTATAATTATATTACTATTGTTTAGTTTTATTCTAGCATTAATAGAAGCTATAATATTTGAGGATTCAACACCTCTAGTCATTACCCCACCTATATGGAAAGTACGCATCGTTAACTGAGTACCTGGCTCTCCAACAGATTGAGCAGCGATAACACCAACTGCTTCACCTATTGAAACAATTTTACCAGTTGCAAGGTCTCTTCCATAACACAAAGAACACACACCAGGACTTATTTCACAAGTTAAAGGCGATCTAATTTTTATAGCATCAAGACCTGCAATGTTGATTTGCTTTACTTTACCTTCATCAATTAATTCCCCTGCTTTTAATAATAACTCTTTGGTTACTGGGTTATATATATCATTTGCAGCTGTTCTACCCAGTACAACACTCTCTAGAGATGCAACTATAGTACTACCTTCAACTATAGCTCTTACAATAAGGCCATTTTTCGTTTTACAGTCATGTTTTGTAACTATGCAATTTTGAGATACATCAACCAAGCGACGAGTTAAGTATCCAGAGTTTGCAGTTTTAAGTGCAGTATCAGCTAAACCTTTACGCGCACCGTGAGTAGAATTAAAGTATTCAAATACATTTAATCCTTCGCGAAAATTAGAAATTATAGGTGTTTCTATAATTTCACCAGAAGGTTTGGTCATTAACCCTCGCATTCCTGCTAACTGCTTCATCTGGGAAGTAGAACCTCTTGCACCTGAGCTAACCATCATATATATTGAATTGTACTTACTATTTTCATCATACACAGATATCGCTTTTAACATATCATTCGCTATTATATCTGTGCACTTAGACCACTCATCTATAACTTTATTATACCTCTCACTTTTAGTGATTAGTCCGTCTTGATACTGTGCAGAAAATTTCTTAATTTCACCCCTTGTATAATCAACGTGTGTAGCTTTAGTTTCAGGTATGACCATATCGCAACGACTAAAAGAAGTACCAGAAAATGTAGCATACTCAAAGCCAAGTGTCATCAATTTATCAGAAAATACCACTGTAGCACTTTGACCGCAGCTACGATATACTAAATCAACAATACTAGTTATTTCCTTAACTGTTAATACCTGATTTATTAAATCGAAGCTTAGATTCTCATGTTTAGGAAAAATCTGCCATAATATTAAACGTCCAGGAGTTGTACAAATAGTTTTATACTGAATGTTTCCATCGCTATTGATGTGTTCCATTTTGTACTTTATATGAGAATGAATATGCAGAGTACCGTTGTTTAAGGAATGCTCAACTTCACAAAAAGCACAAAAAAGTGGTAAATCATCCTTCTTAAGTTGCTGTAAAGTTAGGTAGTATATACCAAGCACTATATCTTTACTAGGAACTATAATCGGTCTTCCATTAGAAGGACTTAAAACGTTATTAATTGACATCATCAACACTCTAGCTTCAAGTTGAGCTTCCAATGAAATTGGCACATGTACTGCCATTTGATCACCATCAAAGTCAGCGTTAAATGCTGTACAAACAAGTGGATGAAGCTGTATTGCTTTACCTTCAATAAGGACTGGCTCAAAAGCCTGAATACCAAGCCTGTGTAGCGTAGGCGCTCTATTTAGTAAAACAGGATGCTCTTTTATTACTTCTTCAAGCATATCCCAGACTTCTGGCTTTTCTGCTCTTATTAACTTACTAGCAAATTTAATAGTTGGAGCGATTCCATATATTTTAAGCCTTGAGTAAACAAAAGGCTTGAATAACTCAAGAGCCATTCTTTTCGGTAATCCACACTGATTTAGTTTTAAAGTTGGACCAACAACTATTACAGAACGTCCAGAATAATCTACCCTTTTTCCTAAAAGATTCTGACGGAAACGACCTTGCTTTCCTTTCAGCATATCGCTAATAGACTTTTTATACCCAGTAGCGCCAGCTTTATTTACCAGAGCATTACGACGACTATTATCAAAAAGAGAATCAACTGCCTCTTGTAACATTCTTTTCTCATTACGAATCATAATCTCAGGAGGATTCAAACTTAACAATTTTCTCAATCTATTATTTCTATTAATAATAGTTCTATAATGATGATTTAAATCAGAAACTGCAGGTCGACCACTTTCAAGCGATACCAAGGGACGCAAGTCAGGTGGTAAAATAGGTATAGCTGTAAGTATCATCCACTCAGGTCTGTTTCCAGACTTGATAAAATTTTCAACAATACGTAATCTCTTTATAATTTTCTTTCTTCTCATTTCAGAAGCAACAGACTCTAACTCCTGTCTTAAATTCTTCCTAATTTCATGTAAATCAAGGCGTATTAGCAATTCTCTTATAGCTTCAACACCTTGCATAGCTATAAAGCTATCGACCCCATAGCTATCTTTAGCTTCATTATAAGCTTTCTCACTAATAATTTCACCTTTTTCAAAAGAGGAAACAAGAGGATCTATTACAACATAATTATCACTATATAAAATACTTTCGATATCTCTAAGAGACATATCTAATAATGCTCCAATTCTTGAAGGAAGTGACTTCAAAAACCATATATGAGCAACAGGAGATGCAAGCTCTATATGACCCATTCTTTCTCTTCTTACTTTAGAAGATGTAACTTCTACTCCACATTTTTCGCATATACGGCCCCTATGTCTTCTTTTTTTGTACTTTCCACATAAACATTCATCATCATTGACAGGACCAAAAATTTTAGGACAAAATAATCCACCTTTCTCAACTTTGAATGTACGGTAGTTTGCAGTTGAAACATCTGTTATCTCTCCATAAGACATACGTTTAATACTTTCAGGGCTAGCAATGGAAATGCTAACCTCATTAAAAGATTGTGCGATATTAGTGTGAGATATATCTTCAATTACTATGTCATTTTGCTTCAAATCCACATTAAAACACAAGGAACGCAACTCTTTTATCATGACATTAAAGGATTCAGGAATTCCACATTCAAAGTTACTGTCACCTTTTATTACCGCTTCATAAATCTTAACCCTGCCATTAATGTCATCAGACTTCACAGTTAACATTTCCTGCAAAGTGTAAGCAGCACCGTAGGCTTGCAGTGCCCAACATTCCATTTCACCAAAACGCTGACCACCAAAATGAGACTTTCCTCCAAGAGGTTGTTGAGTAACCAAACTATAAGGTCCTACTGAACGCGCATGAATTTTACCATCTACTAAGTGATGCAACTTAAGCATGTACATGTAACCAACTGTAACTTTGCGATCAAACTTCTCACCCGAGCAACCATCATATAATACAACTTGCCCAGAGTTATCCAATCCAGCAAGTTCAAATAGCTTTACTATTTGTTCATCTTTTGGACCTTCAAATACAGGTGCAGTAACAGGAATGCCATCACGCAACTTATACGCAAATTCAATGAGGTGATTATCATTAATATCGCGAATGTTATTACAAATAGATAAATTACTGCCACAACTATAAACCTCAATCAGGAAGTGACGTAAACTACTGTGTGCATCTTTACAAGAGTTGAAATAATTCTCTACTAATGTAGTCAATTCATTATTTAATTCATCCTTATTAGGCGTATCTAAAATAGAAGCCGTTATTTCATCATCATTAATATCCTCAAATTTTTTATTATCAAGATATAATGCTGCAAATTTTTCAAAATCATCATCACTGAGAGATCTAATTGCCTCACAAAAAGCACGTTTGATTTTATTGATCTCATCAAGAATATTGCCTACTTTTTCTCCTAATTTTTTACAAGCCCAACCTACATGCGTTTCCAATATTTGACCTACATTCATTCGCGAAGGAACGCCAAGAGGGTTAAGAATAATATCAATAGGAGTACCATCTTCTAAATAAGGCATATCTTCTACTGGAACAACTCGAGAAATCACACCTTTATTTCCATGTCTACCAGCCATTTTATCCCCTGGCTGCAAACTATGTTTTACAGCAATAAAAACTTTTACTGACATCGACACACCTTGAGGCAGATCATAGCCTTCATGCAATTTTTCTACTTTTCGCTTAAAGTTTGCTATCGCATGTGATACTTTTTCATCAAAATCTTTTTTTAAGCTCTCAACTTGCTTAGAAATAGATTGGTTTTTCAATCCTATATCCCACCATCCCTCACGTTCAATAAAATTAATACTTTCTCGATCTTGAGAGCCAGAATTAATAAGAATTTTTCTTAATTCATCATAGAAATATTGATTAATAACATTGATTATATGGTCTCGTTCTTTCTCAAAGTCGTTTGCCTCTTTTTGTTTAATAAGAAACGCCCTTTCGTTTTCTTCTTCCCCTCTGCGTGTAAAGACCTGCACATCAATCACTATCCCTTCAATATCTGGAGATGTATATAAAGAGGAATCCACACAATCAAATGACTTTTCACCAAAAATTGTCATTAACAATTTTGTCTCAGGAGGCAATGAAAGAGAATGCTTAGGTGTAACTTTCCCCACCAAAATATAACCTGGACCAACTCTTGTACCAACCTTTACTATACCACTATCATCCAAGTGATAAAGATTTTCTTCATTAACACCGGGTATGGCACGAGTTATTTTTTCCGACCCTAAAGGAGTGTCATGTACAACACATTCAAATTCTTCTATATGAATAGAAGTAAATAGATCTTTTTTAACAACTTCACTAGAAATAATGATTGAGTCTTCAAAATTATAACCTTGCCAAGACATAAAAGCGACTAGCAAGTTTTGGCCAAGTGCCAATTCACCGTTATTAATAGCAGGACCATCAGCTATCACATCACCTTCCTTAACACAATCACCTACATGCACCAGTGGTTTCTGGTTAATACAAGTATTATGGTTAGAACGCTGAAATTTTCTTAGATGATAAATATCTACATCCAAGTAGTTAATTCCTCCTTTGTCAAAAGCACGTATAACTATAGAGTTACTATCTGAGCTGTCAACTATGCCACCACGTTTTGCTAAAACTACAGCACCAGAGCCAGAAGCTACGAAAGATTCCATGCCAGTAGCAACCAAAGGAGCAGTAGGCTTCAATAAAGGTACAGCTTGACGCTGCATATTTGAACCCATTAACGCTCTATTAGCATCATCATTTTCTAAAAATGGAATTAAAGAAGCAGCAACCGATATTACCTGCTTAGGAGATAAATCAATGTAACTTACTTGATTACTATTTACCATTACAAAGGTACCAGCATACCTACAGTATAACATATCATCAACAAAGCAGTTGTTCTCATCAAGCTTTGCGCTGGTATCGGCTATATAATATAAACCTTCATCTATAGCAGACAGATACTCAATTTGATCAGTAACAACCTTATTAACTACTTTCCTATAAGGACTTTCAATGAACCCATATTTATTAATACGAGCGTATATAGCTAAGCTATTAATTAAGCCTATATTCTGCCCCTCAGGAGTTTCAATAGGGCAAATTCTTCCGTAATGAGTTGGATGAACATCACGCACTTCAAATCCCGCCCTCTCTCTTGTTAAACCACCAGGACCTAACGCTGACAACCTTCTTTTATGTGTTATTTCAGATAATGGATTAGTCTGATCCATAAATTGAGATAATTGGGAAGAGTTGAAAAAATCTCTTAAGACATTGGTTAACACTTTTGGATTTATAAAATCAGATGGAGAGACTTTATCTAAACTAGAAGTAGACATAGAATCAACTACTGCCCGTCCCAATTTTAATAATCCAGTTCTAAATTGATTTTCTATAAACTCTCCAACTGAACGGACTCTTCTATTTGCTAAATGATCAATATCATCTACAGATCCTTGACCATCACGTAACAATACTATTTTTCTTATAATTTCAATAATGTCTTCATGTGTTAAAGTAGTTAAATTTTCCTCATAATTTAACCCAAGGCAAGAGTTAAGTTTTAATCTACCAATGTTAGACAAATCATAATATTCCGGACTGAAGAAAAGATTACGAAAAAACTCCTCTACTATCTTTAAAACAGGAACTTCACCAGGACGCAAAACCTTATATATTTCATATAGAGCGTTCTCATAAGACATGTTTTCATCTAAGAAAAGTGTGTTTAATATGTAAGGTCCAACAGAAACATTATCTATGTTCAACACTGATATTTTATCTATAGATAATAATTCAAGCTTTTTTATATCCTCTAATTTTATAGATTCACCAGCAGATAAGACTTTTGTAGAACTAGCACTATCTATTAAATCTTCTGCAAGAAATAAACCACATATAGAATCATAAGGAATTAGATACTCTTTCAATCCGTTATCATATAGATTTTTAGCTAATTTTGAAGTAATACGAACATTAGCTTTAAGTAACACATTGCCTTCAACATTCTTTAAATCAAAAGGAAGCCTCACTCCCTTGAATTTATCAGGGGAAAAAGGTACTCTCCAGCCACTTTTATGTTTTATATACTCTATTTTTTCATAAAATTTATTAAGTATGTCATTATTTGATAAGCCCAAAGCCTTTAATAAAACTGATATTGGCAACTTTCTCTTTCTATCAATACGAAAATACAGATGATCTTTAACATCAAACTCAATATCAAGCCAAGAACCTCTATAAGGAATAACTCTAGCAGAATAGATCAATTTGCCAGAATTGTAAGTTTTTCCCTTATCACTATCAAAAAAGACTCCAGGAGATCTATGCATTTGTGAAACGATAACTTTCTCTACGCCATTGATGATGAAAGTACCTTTATCAGTCATCATAGGCAGTTCACAAAAGCGAACCTCCTGCTCTTCAGCAGATTTTATAGTTGCAAGCTTAGAATGATCATCATCTTCTTTAATCTCTTGATATTTTTCAAGAGAAACACCATCCTGCATAATAACAAGACGTATAGAAGCAATAACCTGAGCAGAAAAAGTTATACCACGTTTTATACATTCAGACTCACTATACTTAAGATCATCTACCCTACAATTCAAAAATTCGATAGTAGCCCTATGCAAAGGATCAGATATTGGAAAAATTGTATGAAAGATAGCTTCAAGTCTTTCATTACTCTCATTATTAGGAGTAAAGGAATTATATGACCCCTTTTGGACTTTAACCAAATCCAACAAAGAATCTTTTAAATCAATCGACCTGGAATAAGAAACTCTAGGAACAAAAGCACTAGAAGCACACATATAAGAAGAATCAACCATTAAAATACCTTCACTAATTAAAAGAGCTATATCAACATAAAATTAATATACTAACATTTTATTCAAGCTCAACTTTAGTTGCTCCTGCTTCAATAAGTTTTTGCTTTATTTTTTCTGCTTCGTCTTTAGAAACATTAGCAGTCAAATCTTTGGGTAAAGACTCAACTAATTCTTTCGCTTCTTTTAAATTCAATGTAGAATTAACTTCTCTAATAGCTTTAATCACTCCTATTTTTTTGCTTGCATCAATCTCTTTGATTACAACTTTATATTCAGCTTTTTCTTGAGCAACAGGAGCATTAGCATTATCACTAATAGGCACCCCAGCACCAACAGCTCCACCAAGAAAAGAACCACTAGGCAACCCTATTTTTTCTTCTAGAACTTTTACAAGTTCAGAAGCTTCTAATAGATTTAAAGATAATATTTTATCAACCAAATCACTTGTTACATTATTCATACTGACCACCTTATTTAACAACAAATTTATTTTTTAGAACTATAGTAATCCAAAACTCTCATAAGCCTCATAGAAGATGAATTAATAGACAATGCTAACCGAGCAGGAATATCATAAGATATTAAACGCATAATTTTAACACGCAATTCATCCAGAGAGGGAAGCTTAGCCAATTTGTTAACATCTTCCACTGTTAACAATTCATTTATATGAGCCGCACAAATCACAGACATTTTTTCTTTGTTAGCATTAATAAAATCAACTATTAACTTTGCAGCTTCTACTATAGCACTAGAATATATAATAGCAACAGAACCAGAAAATTTACCTGATAAATAAGAAAATTTACCAGTCCTTTCCAAAGCCAAGCAAGCTAGAGTATTTTTAACTACTAACATCCCACCCATTACAGATTTTAGACTATTCCTAAGAATTAATGAATTGCTAACATTCATAGACTTGAAATTTACCAATATTAAGAAATCATTATTTACAAACACATTCATTATGTTTTGTATAAATTCATCCTTATCTTTACGCTTCACAATTTCGCTCCCTTAAATTATATCTTCTACTTTGTTTATTTTATGAGCTTTACCCATAGTTGAATTTAAAAAAACGCTTTTAAAGTAAACTCCTTTCACAGAAGCAGGTTTATTGTCTCTAATTACTTTAAGAAAGGCTTTTAAATTTTCCAGCAAATCATCAATATCAAATTTAATACTTCCTAATTTACCATGAATAACCCCATTTTTATCCGTCCTGAATTTTATTTGACCAGACTTAATGGTTTTAGTAGCTTCCGCAATATTAGAAGTCACAGTACCAAATTTAGGGTTAGGCATCAGCCCTTTAGCACCCAATACTTTTGCAATAGGAGTGATTTTTGCCATGAAATCAGGAGTAGTGATGCACCAATCAACATTCAACTTTCTACCTTTTTTTATCTCTTCAATTAAATCTTCTCCTCCTGTAATATCAGCACCAGCTTTTTCAGCTTCTAATAAATGTTTATCTTGAGCAAAAACAGCTACTTTAATATTCTTCCCGATACCTTTAGGCAACACTACTGTACCACGCACCTGCTCTTCAGATTTACGTGAATCTACACCTAAATTGACTGCGATATCAACTGATTCATTAAATTTTGCTGAAGCAGACTCAACAATCTTCTCCAAACACTGCTTAAAATCATCATTATATGTACTCATTTACCTAACCTTCCACAACTTCTATACCCATAGATTTTGCAGTGCCTATAACCATCTTCACTGCTGAATCTTCATTATCCACTTTCATATCAACCATCTTACACTTTGCCACTTTAATGATAGCAGACATAGATAATTTAGCCACTAATTCTTTACCAGAATTACCAGAACCTTTACTTAATTTAGCTTCCTGCTTAAGCAAATAAGCCACAAGCGGACCGCTGACAGTAAAATCATGAGAGCGATCATCCTTTATGGAAATTCTCACTGTTACTAAATCACCTACTTTATAACTAGCGTTAGCAGCGCTAGTAGCTTTATTAAAAGCTTCACAAAATTTAGGAACAGGTATACCACGCGGGCCAAGTACTGAAGCAATTTTCGGTCCTGGAACTGCTTTTCCAGCTTCCATAAGCAAGTTAATCTTAGCAACTACATTACTCATAATTAATCCTCTATTTTCTCTACTTGAGCCAAATCAAGCTCTATTATTGTTGGCTTACCTAAGATTGATACTTCAATATTAATAATTTTTTTCTCATCATTTACCATATCTACCTTACCAGTAAAATTTTGAAAAAGACCATCATTAATTTTTACTTTTTCACCTTTCTCATAACCATAACTCAACTTTTTCGTTTCTTGAGCATTGTAAAGCGCACTACACATTGAGCGAATCTCATTATCCTCAATCACCTTTGGAACATTACCATTTTTCAAAAATCCATAAACCTTAAGAGATTTTGGTATATTATTAATAAAATTTAATACCTCATCGCATAAATTCATGTATAAAAAGACATAACCAGGAAAGGACTTCCTTCGTTTAGCATTTTTTTTAGATTTTAAATCCATCTCACTTAATTCTTCACAAGGAATAAAAACCCTATTAAAATAATTATTAATATTCAATCTCATAGAATTTTCTAATATATATTGGCGCACTTTCTCTTCATAATTAGAGGCAACTCTTAAAATGTACCACTTATATCTATTAAATTCCTTACGTTTTAAAATTACCTCATCATCTGAAATCATCTCAAAATGACCAGACTCATCACCACAAAACCCAGTCATTTGATTCAAAATATTTTTGCTTTCATCACACAGATGCATACATATATATACTTCACATAACTCTTTTATATCAGATTTTACATCACATACTGTCTGATAAGGAATAAACACCTCCTTAAAGTAAACAGTATTGGTTGCCAACTCGCATATATCCTTCTCATACCCGTAATCGACTTTAATGATATACCATTTATACTTATATTCCATAAATAATTCCAAATAAAGTCTTAATTACGTAAAGAGACATAAAATCTACGAAGCAAAAGAAAATCGAAAAGCATAATATAACAGTTATTACAATAAACAAAGATGACAATACCTGCTGTTTTTTTATCCAAGCAATTCTCCTTATTTCTTGCTTTATATCGCAAAAAAAAACATACAGGTTTTTTAACATTTCTACCATAATATTAATGCAGGAGCGATAGGAATTGAACCTACAACCTCTGGTTTTGGAGACCAGCGCTCTACCAATTGAGCTACACTCCTATAATTCAAAGTTTACTCTAAAATTTCCGAAACAACGCCAGAACCAACAGTTCTACCACCTTCTCTTATCGCAAAACGTAATCCTTTATCCATTGCTATTGGTACTTGCAACTCCACTTCTATACTTACATTGTCCCCTGGCATTACCATCTCCTTTCCATCTAGCAATTTTATGCTCCCAGTTACATCCGTTGTCCTTAAATAAAACTGTGGCTGATAATTTCCAAAAAATGGTGTATGCCTTCCTCCTTCTTCTTTCTTCAATATATACACCCCCGCATTAAATTTCTTATGCGGGGTTATTGTCCCTGGTTTTGCCAATACTTGCCCTCTCTCCACTTCTTCTCTCTTTGTTCCTCTTAGTAGTATTCCTACATTGAGTCCTGCACTTCCCTTATCTAGCAACTTCTTAAACATCTCAACACCAGTACATGTCGTCTTTTGCGTCGCTTTCAGACCTATTATCTCTATATCATCCCCTGTCTTTATCTCCCCCTTCTCTATTCTTCCTGTTACTACCGTCCCCCGGCCCGATATTGAAAATACATCTTCTATTGGCAACAAAAACGGCAAATCTACAGGCCTTGGAGGTACTGCCACATACTCATCTAACTTCTCCATCAATTTATCTATTGATTTCTTTCCATACTCACTACTATCATCCTCTAATGCTTTTAACGCAGACCCAACTATCACAGGCACTTCATCACCTGGAAATCCATACTTACTCAGCAACTCTCTCACTTCCATTTCTACCAAATCTATCATATCAGCATCAGCAACATCAGCTTTATTTATATATACCACGATATATCCAACACCCACCTGTTTTGCCAGCAATATATGCTCTCTCGTTTGTGGCATCGGCCCATCAACCCCTGACACTACCAATATCGCTGCATCCATCTGTGCTGCACCTACTATCATATTCTTTACATAATCAGCATGTCCAGGGCAATCAACGTGTGCATAGTGTCTCTTTTCTGTTTGATATTCAACATGCGCTGTTGCTATTGTTATACCTCTCTTTCTCTCTTCTGGCGCTTTATCTATTTGATCATATGCTACAAAATTACCATAATGCTTTGTTATCGCCGCTGTTAACGTTGTCTTCCCATGATCCACATGTCCTATCGTTCCCACGTTTACATGCGACTTTCCAAATGCTTCTACTATCGCTGTCATAATTACTAACCTTTAATTATACTTTAACTTTAACTCATCAACCACATATTGTGGCACTTGTTCATAACAAGAAAAATGCATACTATACTGAGCTCTTCCCTGAGATATAGAACGCAAAACATTTATATAACCAAACATATTTGCAAGAGGAACCGAAGCAGTAATTATTTTGCTATTATTACCTAAATCCAGCATATCAACAACACTGCCTCTTCTACTATTTATATCACCCATAACATCACCCATATATTCTTCAGGAGTAATGATTTCCACTTTCATTATAGGTTCTAGCATTTTTGGACCAGCTTTATTTGCCATTTCCTTAAAAGCACCTTTAGCAGCAAGTTCAAAAGCCAAAGGACTAGAATCAACATCATGAAAAGCACCATCAAGAAGAGTAGCCTTAAAATCAATCAATGGAAAGCCGGAAATTATACCACCTTCTTTTATCAACTCTAAGCCATTTTGCACTCCAGGTATATACTCTTTTGGAATAGCACCGCCTACAATTTTACTTTCAAACTGAAAGCCAAAACCAGGCTCAAGAGGTTCGAATTTTATTTTAACTTTAGCAAACTGACCAGCACCACCTGATTGTTTTTTATGAGTGTAATCAATTTCAACAGATTTAGTGATAGTTTCACGATATGCAACTTGAGGCGCACCAACGTTAGCTTCAACATTAAACTCGCGCTTCATTCTATCAATAATAATCTCAAGATGCAGCTCACCCATACCTTTCAATATAGTCTGCCCACTCTCTGCATTTACTGACATCCTTAAAGAAGGATCTTCTGCAACCAATCTATTCAAAGCAACACCTAATTTTTCCTGATCTGAGGTGGTTTTCGGTTCTATAGCAATTTCAATAACAGGATCAGGAAATTCCATACGCTCTAATAGTATAGGAAAATCAGATGAACATAAAGTATCACCAGTAATTGTTTTCTTTAATCCAACTAAGGCAACTATATCACCAACTTTAGCTTCGTTTATATCTTCTCTGTTATTTGCATGCATAAGCAACATTCTACCAATTCCTTCAGTCTCATTCTTTCCAGCATTTAACACAGCAGATTTAGATTTTAACTTACCGGAATAAATACGAATAAACGTCAAGCTACCTACAAATTTATCCGTCATCACTTTAAACGCAAGAGCAACGAATTTCTCTTTTTCTGAAGGTTTGATCTCAATTTTCTTTTCTGAATCTTTAGGATCAGTTCCAATAATTACATCAACATCAATAGGAGAGGGTAAAAAATCAACCACACCATCTAAAAGTGATTGCACGCCTTTGTTTTTAAAAGCTGACCCACATAATACAGGGACAAATTTTCCTTTAATGGTCCCGCTTCTCACACACTTTTTCAACAAATCAATTGGCAGATCGTTAGATTCAAAGTAAGTATTTATCGCCTCATCATCCATTTCAGCTGCAGCATCTAATAAAAGATTTCGATACTCTTGAGCCTTATCAAGCAAATCAGAAGGAATATCTTCATAAGAAAATTTAGCGCCTAATGTTTCTTCTTGCCATATAATAGCTTTCATAGAAATAAGATCGATTATGCCTTTAAAATCTTTCTCACTTCCTATTGGCAACTGAATAACTAAAGGTGATGCGCCAAGCTTCCTTTTTATCATATCGACACATCGATAAAAATTTGCCCCGATTCTATCCATTTTATTAACAAAGCAGATACGAGGAACGTTATATTTATCAGCTTGACGCCAAACTGTCTCAGACTGAGGCTCAACTCCAGCAACTCCATCAAATACAGCAACCGCACCATCCAAAACCCTCAAAGATCTCTCAACTTCAATAGTGAAATCAACATGACCAGGAGTATCTATTATATTAATCCTATGATCATTCCAAAAACATGTTGTTGCAGCAGAGGTAATTGTAATGCCACGCTCCTTCTCTTGCTCCATCCAATCCATAGAAGCTGCACCATCGTGCACTTCACCAATCCTATTTTGTTTGCCAGTATAAAATAAAATACGCTCTGTTGTGGTGGTCTTGCCAGCATCTATATGAGCCATTATTCCTATATTTCTATACCTAGATATTAAAACTTCCATACCACAATCAATCAGCTAATATTAAAAACGAAGATGAGAAAATGCCTTATTAGCTTCAGCCATTTTATACTTTTCTTCACACATCTTAAATGCACCACCACATTTATTATAAGCATCTAATATTTCAGACTGCAAACAATAAGCAGTAGTTCTACCGCTCTTTTTTCGAGCAGCAGAAGTTGCTCTAGCAATCCACCTTAATGCCAAAGAAATTGCTCTATCTTGACGAATTTCAACAGGGACTTGATAAGTTGCACCACCAACACGCCGAGAGCGTACTTCTATAGAAGGGGTAACATTTTCTACTGCTGTTTCAAAAATTGATAAGGCATCTTTGCCTATTTTCTTTTCAGCTAAGGACAAAGCACTATAAGCAATCTTTTCTGCAATAGATTTTTTACCACATTTCATAATTATATTAATAAAACGCATAAGCAAGACACTACCATAACGAGAGTCAGGGCTTGTTCTTTTTTTTGCTTTATTACGACGCGCCATAAATTTTAACCAGATTTCTTTACACCATATTTTGAACGAGCTTTCTTTCGATTTTGCACACCACGTAGATCAAGAGCACCTCTTATTATGTGATAACGTACACCCGGCAAATCCTTAACTCGCCCACCACGTATTAAAACAACAGAATGCTCTTGTAAATTATGACCTTCGCCAGGTATATAAGCCGTCACTTCACCGTATCCACTAATCTTTACTCTAGCTACCTTACGTAGTGCTGAATTAGGCTTTCTAGGAGTTGTAGTATATACCTTAGTGCAAACACCCCTTCTTTGAGGATTGCATTTTCCCAAAGCTGGCACCTTCTTCTTGCGAGTTAACCCTGATCTACCTTTACATATTAATTGATTTATCGTAGGCATATACTGTAAACTTAAAACTCTAAAAATAACTAAGTCTTAGTTATAAAATAATAAACCTCAATAGTCAATATAAAAATAAACATTACTACTCTAATAATCTCAGCCTAATTGCTTTGAAAGCTACTGATAATTATATGCTAAAGCGCATATTGGTTTTAATATTAAGAAATTATCACTTGCTGTGGTCTAATTAATATAGATATGGAACAAGTAATATACTGTGATGGCTATCAAAGAATATGCAGAAAATAATGCTTATAATAGAGCCAAGAGCTTCTAACATTAATGCAAAAATACCAACCGAACTAACCGAATTACCAGTAAAGCCGGATGATTTTTACAATCCTACTCTTGACACTTAGATTTAATGCAGCTACCCTAAGTTCAAAATTCTATACTCAATTTTGCTGTTCTTGCATACAAGGAACACGTTTTTAGAATAATGAAAACAATCAGCGCTTTAATTAAAGAAGGGTCAAAGCTACTATCATCACATAGAATTGAATCGCCACATTTGGATTGTGAAATCATCATGCAGTACGTACTTGGAGTAGAAAGATCATTCACAATCATGAATCACATCAATCAGGTACCAAGAAACAAAGAACTTCTATTCTGGAAATTAACAAAAAAAAGAGCAGAAAGATATCCAATATCGCAAATAATAGGTAATCGTGAATTCTGGAGTAAAAATTTTATAGTTAACCAACATGTTCTAGATCCAAGACCAGATAGTGAGACAGTAATTTCAACAGTGTTAAAATATTACCAAAATAAGAAGCAAAAAATAAAAATTGCAGATTTTGGCACAGGCACAGGCTGTTTGTTGATCTCCGTACTTAGTGAGTATGAATATGCTATTGGAGTTGGTTTTGAAAAAAGCCTGGAAGCATACAAAATTACCTGCCAGAACACAAAGAAACATAATCTTCTCAACAGAGCTAAAATATTTCCAAATTCGTGGACAGAATGCAGAGATTTATTTGATCTCATAATAAGCAATCCTCCATATATTAAAAGAAGTAAGTTAAAAGATCTGCAAGCTGAAGTGCAAAAAGAGCCAAGAATTGCTCTTGATGGTGGTATCGATGGATTGAGCTGTTACCTGAGTATTTTTCCAATATTGAAAAAGTGCCTTAAAAAAGATGGGTTTGCGATACTGGAAATAGGCGAAGATCAAAGCAATATTGACAAAATAATACCCTTATATGGACTGGCTTTTCAGGAATACGTATACGACTTGGCTGGAATGAAAAGATGCATTGTTGTAAAGCAAGATAAAGAACATGACTAGTAGAACGCTAGCTTTCTAAGAACCTGTTCATAATCTCAAGAAAGGCATAAAGTAAGAAATAGAGTGTATAAATTAGGATATATGAGGAGTGTATACCCAAGTGACATAAGTCGAGAGAAGTTTGAGATTATTTCACCAGATCTGGAGTCTTGTGGAAAAAACAAAACCAAGAAAACTTGATTTGTATGATATATTTTGCGGAGTGTTGTACGCCCTAAAAAGTGGTTATCAGTGGAGGATGCTACCAAAAGAGTTTCCAAAATGGCGCAATTGTTATGATTATTTCAAAAATGGAGTGAAAAAGTAAAAGGAAATAAAAAAAAAGTATTTTGGAGTGCATGTTAAAAAAAATAGTTAGTGTAGTCCGACAAAACAATGTTTGGAAAGAAAAAATCAGCTTTTGCATAATTGACACTCAGAGTGTAAAGAACGCAGACACTGATGAAGAAAAAGGCTATGACGCTGGTAAAAAAATCTCAGGAATAAAACGCCATATCGCACAAGATATAGATGTTTGCTATTTATTCTTAAGCTTGGGAGTGTTAAATAGCATTTTACTTTTTTTAGTATGTAGAGATTTTCTAGGAATTATTCTATTGAATTCTATGATATTATTTTTTGTAACATTGTTATACATACCATAAGAGTGAACTGACGAAATTTGTAAAGGAGTTTTATGGCTTAGCTACATGGTACTAACACTCAAGTAAATTTTCATCAATGACGCAATTTGCTATGTCTATATCTCACATAGCTTACAACTTGCTTTACTCCTTTTACTTTTCTTGCAATTGCTATTACAGCTTTTAATTCCGCCTTATTTTGAGCTATACCCATCAAATAAACGACTCTATCAACTGTATTAACGCTATAATTAATTGATTTAATATTTCTTTTTCCCAGAAGCCTCGTGCTTATCTCTGCTGTTATCATACCATCTACAGTAACATCTAGCATAGAAGCCATTTTAATTGGTGTGACTCTTATTTCATTTATCACTTCTTTAATCTCTTTTTGCTGCCAAGCTATTTTCTCTGCTGTGAGTTGCTTTTCATGATTATCAACATTTCCAATGAGTAATACTCTTCCTTCACTCACTTTAACTTTTATAGATGAGAACAGTCCGTGTTTTAAGAGTCCCTTATTGATTCTTATTACTATAGTTGTATCATCAATAATGTTTCCCAAGGATTTATCTTGCATTGTTATTGCTGTAGCCGCTGCAGTTGCTGTTACCACTATACCACTCACAAGAGTCGTACAGCCACTCTGTGTAATCAGAAAAATTGCGAGTAAGAAGCTTGCTATTAATCTCATTATTAATTTCCAGAGTTTAGAGCTTTAATTAAAGAATATTAATAAGCTTTTTTTATTGTGTAAATACTATAAATTGAATAAGCCTTGAATATTTCTAAGACAGTACTTATCTCAATAATGTTAGTTAAAGTAATTCAGGCTTAGATTCATAGTGGAGTTAACCAGTATTATAAGTTCAGTCTGTGGTACTAAAATCTAATCTTTAAATTGCATAAGATGAAAGAAGTGGTTATCTATAAGTTAATGAAGGGTTCTTGCGGATATGGCGAAATTGGTAGACGTGCCAGGTTTAGGTCCTGGTGAGCTTGCTCGTGGGGGTTCAAGTCCCTCTATCCGCACTTAAAGTCATGTAACTCAGGTTTTAAGAGAAAATTTATAATCACTAAGTACACTTTTGTTTGTATAAGAACCTGTTCTTAAGGATTGTATTTAACTTAAATTCTGGTAAAATGGCTTTATTAAAACATAAATAAAATATTGATAACAGGTTGTAATGTCTAGTAATATAACTCAAAATGCAGTCGAAGCAGATACATTAAGTAATATATATACCTATAAGGAACTTAGTGTAGATAAACTAAAGTATGAGTATGAAATCACAGTTAGTAGTGATTATATAGAACAAAAGATAAACTCTAGATTACAAGAAATAGCGAAGGATGCAAAATTGCCTGGATTTAGATCCGGAAAGATGCCTTACGATCTTGTTGTTACAAATTATAAAAACGAAGCTTTGGAATATGTGATAAAAGATACGATTGACTATTGCTCAAGTGATTTAATGAAAAAAATCGAAGTTAAGTCTCACATCCATCCTAAGGTTGATATTATGTCATTACCAAACCTGGATAAAAAGGATGAAAAAGGCGACTTTCTGTACAAATTATCTTTTGAATCGATGCCAAAAGTGCCAGTAATAGATCTTGATAAAATAAATTTGAAGAAAGTTAAGGCAAAAATCAAAGAGGGAGACATAAAAGAATTTATTGATTCTATAAAAACAAAATTTCCTAACTTTGTCTCTGTTGATGATGCTTCTTATCAAGCAAAAAACGAGGATAAACTGATAATTGACTTTGAAGGGCGAATTAGAAATAAGCTCTTTCAAGGTGGAAGTGGCAAAAATTTTACTGTTAATTTAGGATCTGGAACATTTATAAATGGTTTTGAAGATCAATTAATTGGCATGAAAAAAGGGGAAACAAAAAGCTTTAAGTTGAGATTTCCTGAAGATTACCAGGTAATTTCCCTTGCGGGGCAGGAGGCTGCTTTTTCTGTTCGAGTTAATGATATTCAGATTGCCGAAGATTTGCAAAGTGATAATGAAATAGCTAGGAGAATTGGTTTTGAAGATCATTCTTCGCTAATAAATCATGTAAAAGAAGTAATTGATAATCAGTGTAAAGAAATGGGAGATCTCTTAATTAAGAAAGAGCTATTTGATTGTTTGGATGCTAGTTATAGTTTTGATTTGCCTATAGAAGTAGTAAAACAGGAACAGCAGAGAGTGGAAAGAGAGTTGAATGCTAAAGATGATTCTTGTAAAGAAGCTGAAAGACGTGTAAAGCTTGCAATGCTATTTATGGAGTTCAGTAAAGAACATGAAATATCATTAACTCAAAGTGATATTATGAATGTTATTGTAAATCAATATGTCAGTAAAGATGTATCATTTGACAGAGTATTTAAACATTTTAAATCAGACAGACAATTTCAGGAATTAGTTAGAGGGCAAGCGCTTGAGTATAAAGTGACAGATTATATGATAGAAAAAGCTAGTAAAGAAGAACAGATTGTTTCTGTGAAAGAATTAAAGGAATTATTTGATAATATTTGATAGGAAAAGGTATGACTCTTATACCAATTGTAGTTGAACAAACTAGTCGCGGTGAGCGGGCTTATGACATATATTCAAGGCTAGTAAAAGAAAGAATAATTTTCGTAACTGGCCCTATTGAAGACAACATGGCCAGCGTAATAGTAGCACAGCTTTTATTTTTAGAATCGGAAAATCCTGATAAAGACATTCATATGTATATTAATTCGCCAGGCGGTGTTGTAACTGCTGGTTTATCAATCTACGATACAATGCAGTACATAAGTCCAGACGTTTCAACTTTATGTATAGGTCAAGCTGCATCTATGGGTTCTTTGTTGCTTGCAGCTGGTGCGAAAGGTAAGCGCCACTCTCTACCTCATTCAAGAATTATGATACATCAACCATCTGGTGGTTATCAAGGTCAAGCAACTGATATAGAAATACATGCTAAGGAAATTTTGCGAATTAAGAAAAAGCTAAATCAAATTTATGAAAAACATACTGGGCATTCACTCAAGAAGATTGAAGGAATGATGGAAAGAGATAAATTTTTGGATCCTATAGAAGCAATGAAACTTGGCTTGATTGATAAAGTAATAGCTGAGCGTAAAGATATGAAGATTGAAAATATTAAAGTTAAACAAAAGGTAGTTTAATGGATAACAATAATGATTTACACTACTGTTCTTTTTGTAATAAGGCACAAAACGAAGTAGATAAATTGATTACTAACTCTTCAGATGGTTTAAAGGTGTTCATTTGTAATGAATGCATAGAGTTATCCCATAAAGCAATAAGTCAAAAGAAAGAGAGAGCTTTTAATTCAGATCATATATCTGATATGAAGCTATTACTAAAGAAACCTGAAGATATAAAAAATTTTCTTAGTAAGCATGTTGTAGGTCAGGAACATGCGCAACACGTTTTATCTGTGGCTATGTATAACCATTGTCAATCCATGGTGCAACTTCATTCTATAAGTGATATTGAAATTGAGAAGTCAAATATAATGCTTATTGGCCCTACTGGTTCTGGTAAGACTTTGCTAGCAAAAACACTTGCTAAAGTTTCAGATGTGCCATTTGCTATGGCCGATGCGACAACTTTGACTGAGGCAGGTTATGTAGGTGATGATGTAGAAAGCGTGTTGTCACGTCTATTACAAGCTGCAAATTATGATGTTGCAAAGGCACAGCATGGTATAGTGTTTATCGATGAAATAGACAAGATCACAAGAAAGTCTGAAAGCGCTTCAATAACCCGTGATGTTTCAGGTGAAGGGGTCCAACAAGCTCTACTAAAAATCATGGAAGGTACGGTTGCTTATGTTCCTCCACAAGGAGGGCGAAAACACCCGCAACAAGAGTTTATACAAGTAGACACTAGTAACATACTATTTATTTGTGGAGGAGCTTTTGAAGGCCTAAATAAAATTATTGAGGCAAGAAAAAAGGGAACATCAGTTGGCTTTGGAGCAGATATAAGTCAGTCTAAAGCACAAAAGAAAAAAAATGCTTTACGCGATGCTCAACCTGAGGACTTAATCAAATTCGGTTTGATACCCGAATTTGTAGGACGGGTTCCAATAACTGCTGTTCTAGATGAGCTGGATCACGAGGATTTAATACATGTGTTGACAGAGCCAAGAAATGCGCTAGTAAAACAATATAAAGCATTGCTTGCATTTAGTAAAGTAAACCTTGAGTTTTCAGATGAAGCAATATCAGCTATTGCTAAAAAAGCTATAAGCTATAAAACAGGTGCAAGGATGTTACGTGCTATCTTAGAGTCACTTTTGCTTGATGTTATGTATATATCCGGCAACGGAGGTTTTGAAGGTAGCACTATAACGGTTACTAAGAAAATGGTAGAATTAGGCAAAGCGACGATTAATCATAATAATAAGGGTAGTGTTATAACGGTTAATGATTAATTTGAGGCATATATTATGAGTATTGGACGTGCTGTAAACTTTAATTCTACTGTATTACCAGTATTACCTCTAAGAGATGTAGTAATTTTTCCAAATATAATGTTGCCTTTATTCGTAGGTAGAGAAAAATCTGTTCATGCACTAGAATATGCAATAAGTAGCAGTAGTCACCAAAACGAGATTTTTCTCATAGCACAAAAAGATGGTTCTATTGATAATCCAGAGCCAGAGAATCTTTATGAAGTAGGCGTGTTAGCAAACATTATACAACCATTAATAAAACTGCCTGACAATGCAGTAAAAGTCATGATTCATGGGGTAAGAAGGGGAAGAGTTATAGAATATATTAGCTCTCACACTTTGTTACAGGCCAGAGTAGCGTTAGATGGTCATTATGAGTATGGAGAAAATGAAGATAATATTGATTTAGAAGCTTTAAGGCGTTCTGTTATAGATGCATTCGACAATTGGTGTAAACTAAGCAAGAAAAGTCGACCCGAGATTATTATTGACCCCATTGATCAAGTTAAAGAGGTTAATCAAATTGTAGATATGATAGCTTCGCACTTAAATATAAAGGTATCAGATAAGCAAAACATACTTGAAGTTTATAACCCAAAAGAGCGTTTAAAAAAAGTTTTTGCTCTTATTGAGAGAGAAATAAGTATTTTGAGTGCACAAAACCGCTTGTATAAGACAATTAAATCACAGGTTGAAAGTACTCAAAAAGTTTACTACCTTAATGAGCAATTAAAAGCTATACAGAAAGAATTAGGTGAGTTTGAAAATGGAGATGAAGGGAATATACTCAATGAATTTGAAAAAAAGATAAATGAAACAAAGCTTTCTGAGGAAGCAAAAGAGAAAGCCATAACTGACTTAAAGAGATATAAGAAAATGAATCCCATTTCTCCTGAAGCAACAGTTATATCTAGTTACTTGCATTGGTTGCTTGATTTACCATGGGGAAAGTACAAAGATGCAAAAATTAACTTAAATGCGGCTAAAAAAATCTTAGATGAAAATCATTATGGCATAGAGAAAGTAAAAGATAGAATAATAGAATTTTTAGCAGTATTAAAGAGAGTAAAAGAGATAAAGGGTCCTATACTTTGCTTAGTTGGACCACCTGGTGTTGGTAAAACTTCTTTAGCTAAGTCTATGGCAAAAGCAGTAGGAAGAGATTTTGTTCGCATATCTCTTGGTGGTATACGTGATGAGTCTGAAATACGAGGACACAGAAAAACTTATATTGGCTCAATGCCTGGTAAAATCATTCAACACATGAAAAAAGCTAATTCATGCAACCCGCTTTTTCTGCTTGATGAAATAGATAAGATGGGTTCTGATTCGCGTGGTGATCCTGCATCTGCATTACTTGAGGTTTTGGATACTGAGCACAATAAACACTTTACGGATCATTACTTGGAAGTTGAATTTGATCTTTCAAGTGTAATGTTTGTAGCTACGGCAAACAGCTTAAATTTGCCACATCCTTTGCGTGATAGGATGGAAATTATACAATTATCTGGATATAGCGAAGATGAGAAGATCAGTATTGCTACGCATCACCTTATTCCAAAATTTAAAAAAGAGCATGGTTTGCATCAGAAGGAGTGGAAAATAACTAATGAAGCATTATACGAGTTGATACGTTTATATACACGTGAGAGCGGCGTGCGAAGCATGGAAAGGGAACTTGCAAAGCTCATGAGAAAAGCAGTTAAAGCAATATTAACTGATAAAAATAAGAAAATATCCGTAGAGGTTGGTAATTTACAAGATTACCTAGGGGTACGTAAGTATACCTTTGGCATTGCAGAAAATGAGAGTTTGGTAGGGGTAGTAACTGGTCTCGCCTATACTGAAACAGGTGGTGATATTTTAATGATAGAGTCAGTCCTAATTCCGGGCAAGGGGGAAATAAAATACACAGGAAAGCTTGGAGAGGTTATGCAAGAGTCTATAAAAGCTGCGTATAGTTATGTGCGATCAAATTGTTTATTTTTCGGTATAAAACCCGAAAAATTTCAAAATAATGATATACATTTGCATGTACCTGAGGGTGCTGTGCCAAAAGATGGTCCCTCTGCTGGCAGTGCAGTATGTACATCTATTGTTTCTCTTATGACAAATATACCAGTTAACAAAAGTGTTGCTATGACAGGTGAAGTAACATTGCGTGGTAGAGTGTTGGCTATTGGGGGTTTGAGAGAAAAATTGCTTGCTGCGCTAAGAGGATCAATCAAAACTGTGATTATACCAAGTGAAAATGAGAAAGATATGCAAGAGATTCCTGCAAATATAAAAGAAGAAATCAATGTAATTTTTGCTGAGAATATTGATGAAGTTATAAAAGTTGCTTTGATGCACCCTATTACTTCAATTGATGATAATAACGAAATTAGTGTGTCTAGCTCCATAGAAAATAAGGATAATACCTTCCCTTCATCAGAAACATTAAAGCACTAAATTGAAAAGGTTTATGCAATTTTCGTTTCTTTTTTTTAACCTCAAAGCTCTGATTTGAATATATAAATTACAAGTAACATATATGGCAATTTCATAAGTTCATTTTTCAAGCATATATTGCAATATCTCACTAGCAATTGCAACATCTTGGCGTGGAGTTTTACCATGTTCTATAAACACTGAGATTGCATAGCGCGGATCATGGTAGGGGCCATAAGCGATAAACAATTTATGACTTTCACCTTTAGAGTTTATCTCTGGTGTTCCGGTTTTGCCAGCAATTTGTATACTGCCTAGTCCTTTTCTATAGTTAGAATTCACCACGTCAAACATAGCTTTTCGAACCACACTAAGATGCTCATGATTCACATCAATATCAAGAAAGTCTTGCCCTGATTTACTCATCTCAATGTGGGGAATTACCTCCTTTCCTGTTGCAACCCTCGCTGCAAGAACCGCAAGCTGTAATGGCGTTGTAAGTAAATACCCTTGTCCTATAACTAAGTTAATGGTATCACCTAAATACCACTCTGAATATAGCTTGCGTGCACGCCAATTCATGTCAGGCAACAATCCCGGAGCTTCTTCCTTAAACATTCCAATTAATGGTCCACTTCCTATACCAAATTTGCTAGCCATTTCTAGTAGAGAATCTACATTTATTTTTTTTCCTATATTATAAAAGTAAGTGTTGCATGAGAGAGCCATTGCCTCATTTAAAGATACATATCCATGAACTTTGCTTTTCATGCAACGAAATTTCCGCTCACCTATCTTCATATATCCCCTACACGAGAATTTTTCTTCTGGTGTTATTATTCCATCTTTTAAACCCGCAAGCGCATCTATTATTTTAAATATTGAACCAGGTGGAATTTGATATGATAATGCACGGTTTACAAGCGGTAACGAAGGAATATTTAAACTTTCCCAAGTTTCATTTGATAATCTGCTAGTGAAAAGATTATTATCGTAAGAAGGTGAGTTATACAATGCTAAAATTTCTCCGTTATTTACATCAATTACCACTGTGGAACCTTGGTGGTCTTTAAATATCTCTGCGATTTTTTTCTGTAAATCAACATCAATTGTCAGCTGTACATCTTGTCCGTCTTGTTGAGGTATGCTAGACAACTCTCTCATGATACGCTTCTTAGAATTTATTTCCTGCTCAGACTTGCCTGTCCTGCCTTTTAATATATCATCATATGTATATTCAATGCCACTAACCCCTGCTTCGTTTATGCCTTGCTGTCTTTTCGTGTATCCGATTATATGAGAACATATCGAACCAAATGGGTAGTAACGTTTATAAAGAGCAGTTATTCTTCTTTCTGATGATTTTATCGCATCAGGTTTAATTTCTGATAACATCTGCAAGTCAACTTCCCTAGTAAAGTTTTTTTGCCCATCAAACAAAACAATATACGAAATTTTGTTTACTGCGAGTTCAACGCTATTCCTATCCAAAATCCTGCCTCGTTTAGGCACAATAGTAACAACTTTTATCCTATTATTATTGGATAGCACTTCATATTTTTGTCTATCTCGTACTTGTAAAGTATACAACCTACAACTAAAAATAGCAGAAATAGTAAGCTGAATACCACCTAATATGAATAACCTACGGTTGAAGACCTTGTTTTTTGTCCACATAGAATTCCTTTAGAACGCACTCATCCTCCTTTTATTGGCACATTTCTAGCTTTCACTACATCACAAACCCTTTCTTCCCACTCACTTAAGGTAACAAGTTTGTAACCCGATTTTTTTAGTATTTCAATAATCTGAGGTAAAGCTTCAACTGTATTTGATTTGTTATCGTGATCATGGAACAATATAATCGCTCCATTATGTACATTGCTTAAAACTCTTTCAACCAAAATCTCTGATTTATCACCTTGCCAATCCAGAGAATCGACTGTCCATAATATGGAATACATATTTAATCGATTAGTATTTTCGATCAAATTATCGTTATGACATCCATATGGTGGGCGAAACCATTTTACATTCTGTTCTGTTGCATTTTTAATTGCCACATTTGTCTTTTCCAGTTCTTGCAATTGCTCCTCACTTGAAAGTGATGTCAACTTCCTATGCGACCAAGAATGATTACCTAATTCATGACCTGCTTCATGGATTTTCTTTACTATCTCATATGTTTTTTTATTTATGCGTTCACCAAGCAAAAAAAATGTCGCTTTTGTTTTATTGCTCTCCAGGATATTAATAATATCTCCTGATCTATTATAAGATGGACCATCATCAAACGTAAGTGCAACAAACTTATCTTTGTTATTCAATAATTTCTTTATATTACTTAAATTTCTATATGATAGATCCAAATCACAACTGAGCCCACGATACGGTAAGTTAAAGTTACAATCACTACAGAAAACTGCGCTTGAGTATAGCAAAAGGAAAGCGATTATCCTTATAAACATATATAATCAGCAAAGTGCTAGAATACCTTACTTTCTTGCTAAGTTAAACCACTTTTAACAGCTACTGTTTACTTCGTCATTTTCTCAATATAATATATTAATAATTTTATATAATATATTATGATTGCAAACATAAACACCGTTGCACTTCAGGGAATCAGCACAGTAAATGTCAATGCACAAATTCACATGGCAAATGGTATTCCAGCTTTTAAAGCAGCAAGGACAACATTGCAAATTTAGAGTTCAAAAGGGTTATTCCTCGAGAACTACTGCGTCAGAAAGCTGGCGTTGAATTTGTATATAATGTTGATCTTGGAGGTTTTTATGAATAATAGTGAGAGAAAAGAGAAATTAGAAACTCGTATTCTATCAAGCAGAGGTAGATCTTTGCTTGACTATGAGCTACTGGAACGTAATCTATCTGCATACACAGAAGGAAGAGAAGTTGCCAAAAAGCTAATGGAGCTCTTTAGTAGTTTAGGGAGAGTAATTAATGCTGATTTTCATGAGCTAAAAAATGTTACAGGAATGAACGATGGAGCAATAGCAAGTATCTTTTGCCTGAAAGAGATTTTTGATAGGATATTGAAAGGTAAGTTAAAAAAGCTGTCGATTCTTGATAATAGAGAAGAGCTACTAAAATACTTTAAAGCAGCAATAGGGTAGTCAAGAAAGGAAAGCTTACGAGTGATATACTTAGATAGAAGTGGTCATTTAATATATGAGTATATTCAAGACTGTGGAACTATAGACAGAGTACCTCTGTATGTGAGGGAAATAATAAAACAGGGATTACTGATTGACGCATCATCTGTTGCAATTTCACATAATCATCCAAGTGGAGATATAGAGCCATCTAAAGAGGATGAAGATAACACACTTACATTAGCTGCAACCTGTGAAAATGTAGGAATGAAATTAATAGATCATATAATCGTAACACAGAAGAGCCATTTTAGTTTTTATGACAGTGGTTTATTGTAATCTGTAGACTGGAAGGAAAGTTCTCTAGCTTTCCTTCTTTTTTTCCACTTCATAAATTAAAAAATTCAATATAAGCTTGAACAGCTAAAATTAGTAATAAAAAGTGGAATTAGGCAAAAAAATAAAGGAACTTAGGTTATACTGTGGTTTAACACAAACTGAGTTAGGAAAAAGAATAGGTGTTTCATATAGGCAGATACAAAGGTACGAAAATGGTTCAAACCACATTTTGGCTAGTAGACTATACGACTTAGCAAAAGCTCTATCGATTAATGTGGCTGATTTTTTTACTGATGTGCATGACGACTTACATGAAGCTTATGATGAGGAGATATTAAAATTAGTCAAAGGATACAATGAAATTAAGAGCAAAAGGTTACGTAGTGTAGTTTATATATTGGTAAAATCTTTTTCTCAAAGTATATTATCTGATACGTAAAATGACCATACAACATCCTATCGATAAGCAAATAGGTGAAAGAATAAGGAAAAGAAGGCTAATATGTGGTTTTAGCCAAAGGGACTTAGGAAAAAAGCTTGGAATTTCATTTCAGCATATACAAGGATATGAAACTGGAGAGGTAAGGCTTGTAGTTGATAGATTGTATAATTTGGCAGAAGTTTTGTCTGTTGATATGTCATATTTTTTTACCAAAGCCTCTGAAGACTTGCATGATAAGGCCTTCTGTAGCGGTGTGGGCAGCGAAGAAATATCAAGATTAGTAAGAGAATATAGAAAAATTAAAGATGAAACATTGCGTGATATTGTGCATTCAGTGATAAAGGCTCTTGCTAACAAATAGTACAAATTTTAAAATTCAGGTATTTTTTATAATATAAAACACTTCTACAAGCAATACTAATTAAGGTAAATTTTTTATGGTAATCTTAATTAAGGGAACGTTCAAAGAAGTGTGTCAAACCGAAAAAAAAGTAATAAATTGATATAAAAAAATGGAGGTTTGACAATGAGTCAGAAAGTAGTAAACAGAACTACCGGTTTGGTAGATTATAAAGAATTAGAAACAAATATCCTGTCATCTATACGAGAAGGAAGACCATTGACAGGAAGAGATGGAGCATTAACACCGTTTATGTAGTTAGGTGGGAGGGTTAACACCCTCGCCTTGAGGCGAACACTTTAGTATAATGCACTTTAGTGTTCGACTACTTTAGTATGGATTACAAGCATAGCTCTCATAGTACGTTTGATTTAAAATACCATTTGGTATTTTGTACTAAATATAGACATAGGGTACTTACAGGTCAGATAGCTACACGCGCTAGAGAAATTATTAGAGAGATATGTACTACAAACTACGTAGATATTATAAGCGGTTCCTGATCATATACACATGCTAGTTTCTATGCCTCCTAGTATAGCTCTCTCAAAATTAGTTCAATATATCAAAGGTAAGAGCAGCCGTAAGCTCTTCCAAGAATTTCAGCAGCTAAGAAAAAGATATTGGGGGCAACATCTTTGGGCAAGAGGATACTTTGCTGTCACAGTTGGTAATGTCAATACTATAGATGTTCAAAAATACATCGAAGGGCAGGAAACACACCACAACAAAGATACTAATTTTAATATTTCAGAGTTTTAAAACTCATAATCTGCTTTACAAGCTTCTTTTCATACCACCAGCTTTAGCTGGTTGCAGTTGATAAAAAGGCTGCTAGAGGCAAGTCTGGAAGTGAAATAGAAAGCCACATGTCAGCTAAAAGTGAAGAAAATAACCATGGGAGAAACGCAAAAACTTTACGCACGAGTGCAGGCTCATTTGAGCTGCTAACACCAAGAGATAGGGAGGGAAGCTTTGAACCGCAAATAGTCAAAAAAAGACAAACAAGCCTACATCCAGAACTTGAAGCAAAGGTCTTAAGTACATACGCCAGTGGCATGGGATACAGAGACATAGCTTCACACGTTGAGGAAATATATGACCATAAAATATCAGCAGCAGAGATATCCAGTATTACTGATAAACTGCTACCAATAATCAATGAATGGTGCAGCCGTCCACTGCAATCAGTATATCCAATAGTGTTCATGGATGGCATGTTTTTTAAGGTTAAGGAGGATGGACATTGTGTAAGCAAGTTTATGTATAACATATTAGGCATAGATCAAAATGGCAGAAAAGAAGTATTAGGTTTTTATTTGGCTGAAAGTGAGGGAGCTAATCTCTGGTTGGGAGTGCTAAATGACCTCAAAGAAAGAGGAGTAGAAGATATTCTAATTGCCTGCATTGATGGGCTAAAAAGCTTTCCTACAGCTATAAATAGTATATTTCCTAAAGCAGAAGTACAACTATGTATAGTGCATCAGATAAGGAATTCACTGAAATATGTATCTAGCAAAGATGTAAAAGTTTTCATGAATGATTTGAAAAAAATATATCGTGCTTCAAGTAAAGAGATTGCTGAGAATTATTTGCTTGAGCTGGAAGAAAAATGGAGTGAAAAATATCCCTTGGTTACAAAATCGTGGCAAAACAATTGGGAAAATTTATCTGGTTATTTTAAGTATTCTGGGCCAGTTAGAAAGCTGATTTACACTACCAATCCAATTGAGGGATGGCTTTGTTGCATAGCTAGTGTTGGTTGAGGTTATTGTAAGGAGAAAAGCTTATGGTTACTAACGCATTTTGTTGTAAAATAGGCATTTTTCAAACAAGTATAACTTATGCCACAAAAAATGAGAGTAAGTAACCAAAGAGAATATAATGAGTTTCTAAAAAAAAGAGGAAATGTTTTTCATTTTGTTAATCAAGCCATAGAAAATTGGTATGAAAATAGTCCAAAAGTTGCAGGTGGCAATAACACTTATAGTGATAAAGTTGTAATTTTAATACACATAATAGTTCATCTTTTTAGAATTGGCTTGAGACAAGCTGTAGGTTTTGTAAAAGGTTATATGGTACAAATAGGCAAAAAACTTAAGATTATCAGCTATACACAAGCTTCCAGAAGATTTAAAAAGCTTAATTTGAAGATTGATGACCATAGAAGCAATAAAGATGATCTGGAAAATGTTGAAATTGCTGTAGATAGCACTAGAGTTAGTATCTACAATAATAACGGTGGGCATAGTAAGCTTAATATTCGAAAAAGAAAATACAGTGGTTATGGTCAAGTAAGAAAATTACATGTTATTTTAAACATAAATGATAAGAAAGCAATAAGCATGAACTACACTAGTGGTGTTGCTGTAGACTATTTGCCGGTCTGCGATATGTTAGAAGAAGTCAGTGATAAATATAACATTTGTTCTATTCGAGCAGATGCGGCTTATGATATAAAAAGTGTGTATAAAGAATGCAGAAAATACAATATTGTGCCTATTATTCGCCCTAGGAAGGATACTAAAATTTGTTTAGCTGACTACTTATCAGAAAGAAACAAGTATATTAGTAGAATTAGGTCATATGAGAATTATGAAGATGGTATTAATGAATGGAAGAAAAAAGTTAAGTATGGAGCACGGTCTTATATTGAAGTCTTTTTCTATAGGTTGAAGCAAATATTTGGGTTTGGCTTGAAAAATAAATCAGAGGTAAATCGTGAAAAAGAGCTGTTAATTAAGTGCTACTTACTGAACAAATTTACTGATATTGGTATGGCTAAATTTAAATTAGCTGCGTAAGTTCATTGTGATTTACATGCCTATCAGTGCTATGCAACAAAGCCATCCCGGATGCAGGGTATGTTCAACGTTCTGAGTTTTCCCCCAACTTTTGGTATTTCCTTTCTCCGGTTCCTATTTGGGCTATAGGTTTTGGTTATTAGTTCATGTCTTATTTGCTGAAGATACTTTTCTAAGCCTTCTGCCTCTATCGATTTGAATGTTACCCCATCAATTCCTGGTGCCCCATTGCTTTTCTTTGTTAGCTTATATGCTTCTTCTAGTGTCTCCATCTTGCAGACGTGTACATAGATTCCCCAGAATCGCCATTCCGGTTCTGCTTTCGCTTTGATATATATCTTTCTTCTCAGGTCTTGTAATTTTATTGGCATTTTTGTCATTTTTACCTTTACCTTCCTTTTGTTAAAAGATCTCTACTAGTAGGGTGCCTTTGCTCCATGGGCGTTACCCCACTTCTTCGCTACTACACACCCATCCGCCACCCTTTCATCTTCGGTTCTTTTCCTGTTTTCCAGTTATAGAACCTACCACTCCAAGGTATTTCTCCTTGGGATGAGGAGGGCTTCTCCAGTTGCTTTGTATGTCCTCATTACCATGCTATCACTACCACCCCGCTGAAGTAGAACAATTGTATCAGTCGTTTTTCAACTGCCTATTCTGCTTTCGCCCATTGACCGCTGGCTCAGCCTTCAGTTCTTATCGTTTTCGAGGCCACCTATATGTTTGCTTTCGCTACGGCCTAGTAATTCGCCATGGCTTTGTTGCATAGCACTGATAGGCATGTAAATCACAATGAACTTACGCAGCTAATTTAAATTTAGCCATACCAATATCAGTAAATTTGTTCAGTAAGTAGCACTTAATTAACAGCTCTTTTTCACGATTTACCTCTGATTTATTTTTCAAGCCAAACCCAAATATTTGCTTCAACCTATAGAAAAAGACTTCAATATAAGACCGTGCTCCATACTTAACTTTTTTCTTCCATTCATTAATACCATCTTCATAATTCTCATATGACCTAATTCTACTAATATACTTGTTTCTTTCTGATAAGTAGTCAGCTAAACAAATTTTAGTATCCTTCCTAGGGCGAATAATAGGCACAATATTGTATTTTCTGCATTCTTTATACACACTTTTTATATCATAAGCCGCATCTGCTCGAATAGAACAAATGTTATATTTATCACTGACTTCTTCTAACATATCGCAGACCGGCAAATAGTCTACAGCAACACCACTAGTGTAGTTCATGCTTATTGCTTTCTTATCATTTATGTTTAAAATAACATGTAATTTTCTTACTTGACCATAACCACTGTATTTTCTTTTTCGAATATTAAGCTTACTATGCCCACCGTTATTATTGTAGATACTAACTCTAGTGCTATCTACAGCAATTTCAACATTTTCCAGATCATCTTTATTGCTTCTATGGTCATCAATCTTCAAATTAAGCTTTTTAAATCTTCTGGAAGCTTGTGTATAGCTGATAATCTTAAGTTTTTTGCCTATTTGTACCATATAACCTTTTACAAAACCTACAGCTTGTCTCAAGCCAATTCTAAAAAGATGAACTATTATGTGTATTAAAATTACAACTTTATCACTATAAGTGTTATTGCCACCTGCAACTTTTGGACTATTTTCATACCAATTTTCTATGGCTTGATTAACAAAATGAAAAACATTTCCTCTTTTTTTTAGAAACTCATTATATTCTCTTTGGTTACTTACTCTCATTTTTTGTGGCATAAGTTATACTTGTTTGAAAAATGCCTATTTTACAACAAAATGCGTTAGTAACCATAAGCTTTTCTCCTTACAATAACCTCAACCAACACTAGCTATGCAACAAAGCCATTCGCCATTATCCTATGATAACGTTGTCGGTAGGCTTCAACATTTTGCTTTCCCTCCACATTGCTACCCTAGCTACAGGACTTCGACTTTTATCCTGGTGGGTCTACCTCCCGCTGAACATACTTGCCTTCTCTGGACACACAGCCAATTACGTGAATTGAAGTTTAAGAGATTATGCAGAAATTAAGGTGAAAAACTTACTTGTCATAGCAAGTTTACATTTTCATAGAGAATTTTTATCACATGTCAAAAAATATATTGACTTAAATGCTTTTGTATTTTCTAATACTAAATTTATAATATTGGAAGGCAAGATGAGTTTAGATTCTGAATTAATTGAAGCGGTAGGGCTGGGAAATTTCGATAGAGTAAAATACCTTATAACTAAAGGAGCTAATGTTAATGCTATGGACGAAGACCATAAGACTCCTTTATTTTTTACTGCTAGAAATAATATAAGTAATGATATAAGTATCGCAAAATATCTTATAGAAAAAGGAGCTGATATTAATGCTAAAGACAATACTGGTTCAACCGTTCTACACTTTGTTATTTACTGGAATAAACTAGAATTAATGAAATACCTCATAGAAAAAGGAGCTGATATTAATACTCAGGATAAGGACAAATGGGCACCTTTACATAAGGCTTCTTCTTGGGGCAAATATGATATGGTAAAGCTCCTTGTAGAACATGGTGCGGATATTGGAGCTATAAATACGGGCGGCAAAGTGCCCTTGAATCTAGCTAGTGAAAAAGGTCATACAGGTATAGTAAATTTTCTAACGCAAGCAAAACTAGACCAAGAACTGATAACTGCAGCTGCGGAAGGAAATCTCCAAGTAGTTGAAAGTCTTATTAGACAAGGTGCTAATATTGAAGCCACAGACGAGGGTAATCGTACAGCTTTGCATGAAGCTGCTCTCTATGGTAAACTAGATGTAGTAAAGCTCCTTGTTGAACACGAGGCCAACATTGAAGCTAAAGATAATGATAATAACACACCTTTAGACCTAGCTCGTGAAAGAGGTCACACAGATATAGTAAATTTTTTATCGAAAGAAGAAAATTTAAACCAAGAATTATTAACTGCTGCAGCACAGGGAGATCTTGATAAAGTTACAAATCTTATTGAGCGAGGTGCTGAGGTTGAAGCTAAAGATAAAGATAATAAGACACCTCTACACTTAGCTGTTGAGGGAGGTCATAAAGGTGTAGTAGAGTTTCTTCTTAGTAAGAAAGCTAACATTGAAGCTACAGAAAATTATGGATGGACGCCATTACACTATGCTGCATGGAAAGGTTACTTAGAAATTGCTCAGCTTCTTATTTATCGAGGTGCTAAAGTTGATGCTAAGTCTAATCCTGATAATGATAGTAAAGAACCTATACATGTTGCTGCTGCATACGGCAAAAAAGATGTTGTAGAATCTTTACTTGATAGTGGTGCAAATATTAATGTTACAACCAAGAGTGGTTTGACACCACTACACTATGCTGCACGGGAAGGTTACTTAAAAATTGCTCAGCTTCTTCTTGATAAGGGAGCTAACATTGAAGCTACAGAAGATTATGGATGGACACCATTACACTATGCTGCATGGAAAGGTCATCAAGAGGTTGCTCAGCTTCTTATTTATCGAGGTGCTAAGGTGAGAGCAAAAAGTCGAAAAGGGCAAACACCTTTAGATATAGCTTATAATTATGATAATAATTTTTTTCCAGAAGTAATAAAACTCTTCGTAGAAAAATTAGCTAAATTAGATGAAGTAACACCTTTGCATTCGGCTGTTAAATATGGCTCATCAAAAGTAGTGGAACTTTTTATAAACGATACCGTTAACGCTCAAGAAGAGAACCATGGTTGGACTCCTTTACATTTTGCTGCTCAAGAAAATAAAGAGAACATAGCTGGACTTCTTGTAGGCAAAGGTGCTAATGTTAGTGCTATAAACTATAGAGGTTGGACTCCTTTACATGAGGCTGCAAGTAAAAACAGTCTCAATGTAACTCGGCTTCTTGTAGACAAAGGAGCTGTTGTTAACGCTAGAAATCGTAAGGATTGGACTCCTTTGCATGAAGCTGCTAAAAAGGGTAACTCTGATATAGTTGATTTTCTTATCAAAACTAATGGCACTGACATTGAAGCTAGAAGTAGTAATCGCAAAGACACTCCGTTACATGTAGCTGCTGGAGAAGGTAAGCTCGAAGTAGTTAAATTGCTTGTAAACAACACAGCTGATGTTAATGCTAAAAATAAATATGGCAAAAAACCATTGGATATTGCTAAGGACAAAAATCACACAGATGTTATTAATTTTTTAACACCAAAAACCTCTCGTAAACGTCGTGATGTGTCAAATGAGCAAGAATTTTCAGCTGCAAGTGGTTCAGCTAGGTCAATTTCATGGATAAATGATTATATTTCTTGGATTCAAGATTTTGCAAGTAGGTTTATAGATAATGATTTTCTTAAAAAGGTTCAATCATTACCTGCAAATAACCTTGCTCGTGGATCTTATGCAATAAGTTATCCATTGCAAAATCAAAAGAGTAGCTTCATGAGGCGTGTTAAGCGTTCTGATTATAATGAAGAATTACATGAGGCTTCAATTGAAGGAAGATTAGATAGAGTAATGAATGCCATAAAAAATGGCGCTAATGTTAATTCTAAATACAGCAGTGGTAGAACAGCTTTACACCTTGCAATTCAGTTTCCTAATCTAAATATAGTAAAATACCTTGTGGAAAACAAAGCTGATGTTAATGCTCAAGACGAGAGTCGCTGGACTCCTTTGCATAGCGCTGCTTTTATGGATCAATTAGGTATGGTAGAGTATCTACTTACAAGGAGAGCTACTAATATTAACGCTAAAGATATTCGTGGTCACACACCTTTGCATTTTGCTATATCTAAAGGATACTCAAATATAGTTAATTACCTTATTAATAACAAAGCTGATATCAACGCTAAAGACAATGATGGTCAGACATCTCTGCACTTTGCTGCATCCGAAAAGAGCTTGGAAATGGTTGAGTATTTTATTAACAAAGGGGTTGATATTAATGCTAGAAACAAGTCTGATGAGACGCCTTTACATATGGCTGCTTTTTACTCTGGTGAATTAGAGATAGTAAGGTACCTCGTGAAATAGGGAGCTGATATAAAAGCTCAAGAAAAAAACAGTAAAACGCCTTTAGACTTAGCTCACGAAAGAAATCACAAAGAAATAGTAAATTTTCTAACGCAAGCAAAATTAGACCAAGAACTGATAACTGCAGCTACGGAAGGAAATCTCCAAATAGTTGAAAGTCTTATTAGACAAGGTGCCAATATTAAAGCCATAAATAAGGATAATAAAACACCTTTGCACTTAGCTGCTCAAGGAGGTTATAGAAGTGTAGTGAAGCTCCTTCTTGACAATCGAGCTAGCATTGAAGCCACAGACAAAAACGATTGGACACCCTTACATGAAGCTGCCTTCTATGGTAAACTAGATGTGGTAAAGCTCCTTGTTGAACACGAGGCCAACATTGAAGCTAAAGATAAAGATAATAAAACACCTTTAGACCTAGCTCGTGAAAAAGGTCATACAGATATAGTAAATTTTTTATCGAGAGAAGAAAATTTAAACCAAGAATTATTAACTGCTGCAGCACAGGGAGATCTTGATAAAGTTACAAATCTTATTGAGCAAGGTGCTGAGGTTGAAGCTAAAGATAAAGATAATAAGACACCTCTACACTTAGCTGCTGAGGGAGGTTACAAAATTGTAGTAGATTTTCTTCTTAGCAATGGGGCTAACATTGAAGCTAAAGACAATAAAGATGGGTGGACACCACTCCACTATGCTGTAATGAAAGGTCACTCAGAAATTGTTCAGCTTCTTCTTGATCGAGGTGCTAATATTAATTCTAAAGCGTATAATGGTAGAGAGCCTATACATGCCGCTGTTCAATTTAATCAAGCACATCTTGTAAAATTTTTCCTGAAAAAAGGCGTAAATATTAATGTTAAAACGAATGAAGGTTGGACACCTTTAATGAGGCTGCAATTCATGGTTGGTCAGACATAGCTGGGATTCTTATTGACAATGGTGCTAACGTAAGAGCTAAAAACAAAGGTAACAAAACACCTTTAGATTTAGCTGATGAATATAATAATACGGAAATAATAAAACTCCTTGTAAGAAAATCAGCTGAATTAGATGAAGTAACACCTTTACATTGGGCTGTGAAACACCGCTCATTAAAAATAGTTAACCTTTTCATAGAAGATGATGTTAACGCTAAAGAAGAAAACCATGGTTGGACTCCTTTACATTTTGCTGCTCAAGAAAACAAAAAAGACATAGCTGAGCTTCTCATTGCAAGAAACGCTACTGTTGATGCTAGAAACTATAGAGGTTGGACACCTTTACATGAGGCTGCAAGTAAAGGCAAGCTAGACGTAGCTAAGCTTTTTGTAAAAGAAAGAGCTAATGTTAATGCTAGAAATAATAAAGGTTGGACTCCTTTGCATGAAGCTGCTAAAAAGGGTAACTCTGATATAGTTGATTTTCTTATCAAAACTAATGGTACTGATATTGAAGCTCAAAGTCGTAATGGCTTTGTTGCATAGCACTGATAGGCATGTAAATCACAATGAACTTACGCAGCTAATTTAAATTTAGCCATACCAATATCAGTAAATTTGTTCAGTAAGTAGCACTTAATTAACAGCTCTTTTTCACGATTTACCTCTGATTTATTTTTCAAGCCAAACCCAAATATTTGCTTCAACCTATAGAAAAAGACTTCAATATAAGACCGTGCTCCATACTTAACTTTTTTCTTCCATTCATTAATACCATCTTCATAATTCTCATATGACCTAATTCTACTAATATACTTGTTTCTTTCTGATAAGTAGTCAGCTAAACAAATTTTAGTATCCTTCCTAGGGCGAATAATAGGCACAATATTGTATTTTCTGCATTCTTTATACACACTTTTTATATCATAAGCCGCATCTGCTCGAATAGAACAAATGTTATATTTATCACTGACTTCTTCTAACATATCGCAGACCGGCAAATAGTCTACAGCAACACCACTAGTGTAGTTCATGCTTATTGCTTTCTTATCATTTATGTTTAAAATAACATGTAATTTTCTTACTTGACCATAACCACTGTATTTTCTTTTTCGAATATTAAGCTTACTATGCCCACCGTTATTATTGTAGATACTAACTCTAGTGCTATCTACGGCAATTTCAACATTTTCCAGATCATCTTTATTGCTTCTATGGTCATCAATCTTCAAATTAAGCTTTTTAAATCTTCTGGAAGCTTGTGTATAGCTGATAATCTTAAGTTTTTTGCCTATTTGTACCATATAACCTTTTACAAAACCTACAGCTTGTCTCAAGCCAATTCTAAAAAGATGAACTATTATGTGTATTAAAATTACAACTTTATCACTATAAGTGTTATTGCCACCTGCAACTTTTGGACTATTTTCATACCAATTTTCTATGGCTTGATTAACAAAATGAAAAACATTTCCTCTTTTTTTTAGAAACTCATTATATTCTCTTTGGTTACTTACTCTCATTTTTTGTGGCATAAGTTATACTTGTTTGAAAAATGCCTATTTTACAACAAAATGCGTTAGTAACCATAAGCTTTTCTCCTTACAATAACCTCAACCAACACTAGCTATGCAACAAAGCCTTCCTGATTTGAAGGAAAAAAGCAAACTGCTAACTAGCTATAAAGGTGTTGGACGGAAAACCGCAAGTATCCTACTCATAGAGGTACCTGAACTTGGCAGGTTAGATAATAAGGAAATAGCTTGTCTAGTTGGAGTTGCACCAAAAACTAGTGAAAGCGGAAGGAAAGTAAGCAAGGCCCAAGTCATAGGTGGCAGATTTTATGCTCGAAAAGCATTATACATGTCTGCTGTGGTTGCAATGCGTCATAATAAAAAAATGAAAGTATTTTACCAGCGTTTAGTTGACTCCGGCAAAGCCGCTAAAGTTGCTTTAGTTGCTGTAATGAGAAAAATCATCATTTGTTTAAATGCTATGATAAAAAACAATAATTTTTATCTTGATGTTTAAGACGGTAGATGCCAGTGTCTGGGCATTGGAATAACAAAAAGAGGGCAGGGCCCTCCTTGTATATTAGATATAGGCTGAGTTATGATCGTGATAAATGTGATCGCTTGCGCAGTCGAACATTTTCACAAAACCATTCTCTAGATAGAGATTATATTCATGATGTTGATCTAATAACTCAAAGTTATCTTGTGTTTCTAAGCTGAAGTGACTTGAATCTGATAGCAATTCGTAATTTGGATTATCTATTTTACTAATGCTGCTTATTACTTTGCCATTACCATTTGATATAGCCAAACTATAACTATCACCATCCTTCATTATTTTGATGGATACCTTATCTTCAGGTAACACTATAAGCTTTTTCGTGTCACTATCGTGAATTAGAAATTTGCCATCTTTAAAGTAATACTTGTCTTCCGGCAAAGCACCAATCTTATAATCCGATGTATGCAGTTTGTTCCAAAAATCTAACACAGATTGCTTATCTGCTCCTTCTGCTCTATTATACAAGGCTTTCACATCATTATAATCTATGATTACATTTGCCTTATGCTTTCCTTCTACATCTCTATCATAGCTCTTTTCTATTTTCAAGATTGTGTCTTTCAACACTACCTGCTCTTTCTCCTCCACTGAAGCTGACCTTTTTGCCCTTGTTGGAATTTGTGGTTGATCAGACTGTATTTCACTATTGTCGTTTGATACAGTTCTCTCTTCAGCAACAACATTAGTAGTACTATGAACTTCTGTCTTAGTTTCACTTACTTGCCCTTTTGGACTTTCGGTTTGTTTCTCTTTTGTGAATATTCTCTGATAGTCCGTGTAGCCTCTGTTAGTATCGCCGATATCGCCACTGCCTTGATCGAAAGTTATTTTTTTGCTTCCATTTCCCATATTCTCAATTTCAACTTGAGGAGAAACAGATGCGAGGAAATCATTATAGCTGTAGTTATAATCAGCAGAAAAGAATATTTTTCCTTTGAAGTTATGGAAATTATTAGATAACATTCCAATTTCTTCATCAGTATCACCATCAAATAGTTTTACTTTAGTGAAATATGTTTGATCTTTTATTCTAACTATTTGACCACTCGAGCTTCTTTGTATCTGATAATCATTTGGATCATGTTTAATTGTAAAAAGTTTACCAGGGGCATATTTTTCTAAGTTTATAAGGCCCACATTTATATGTTTATGAGAATAATCTCTCTTTTCATATTCATGTGCAAATACTGGGTCAATATATTTGTATTCGTCTGGTATGCTACTGTATTCTCTTCCTTCAGAATCAGATGGTGCTAATTTATATTGTCCATCTTTTTCCACCAATTTTAGGTGAGTAACATTGCCTGGCAATTGAAACCTTACGTTTTTTCCATGATCATGAATGAACAAGTTACTTTCATTTATAACTTCACCTCTTTCATTTTTCATCTCTTCAGTGATATAGAAGCCCATATTTTTGAATGCATGTAGATTTTCGCCTCCTTGCTTTACAACCGCTTCGTATACATCGTCGTCTGTTCTATCAGTCCCTTTATCATCCAATAATGTTCCTTTTTCTACGATTACGCCGCTTTCTCTTTGCTCATCAGAATATTGAGCATGCTTTGAATCCTGATGATTTAGAATTTTGGTCCCTCTAAGAAGCAGAGAATCTAAATCTTTTTGAATGTGTCCAGTGCTAGGATGCAACAATTCATTTTCATGTAAATGTGCTTCATCAAAGTATTCATCACGTTCAACTGTTCTGCCATCTATCAGAGAAGCTTTATAATGACCATTTTCTTTTGTAATAGCTATATAAGCACCACCGTCATATTGAGTATTCAAGTTGTGCAATATGTCCTCAAAAACAAAAGTTTCTTTAGTTTGACCTTCAACTTGCTTAAAAAAGCCCGATTCGCTCGACAACTCTCCAAGCTTTGTATTCCCATCATATATAGATAGTGCACCCATATCTCCGTGACCAAGAGCTTTGATAGAGAAAACTTTACCTTCTTGTAGATTAATATGAGCACCTCTGATTAGGTTTGGATCGATATTAACCATCTCTTCTAACATCTTTTTTACGTCAATGTTCTGAGTTTCTTTTACTTGTTTCAAGCCAGCGTTTATGGTTTTATCAAGCAAATCATCTTTCAGTTGTGTATATTTGTCCTGTGTAGCATTATATAATCTCTTATCTTCATTATGATAATTAGTGCTGGCTGAATTGCATTTTTCTACAAATTTCTCATAAGAGATCTCTCCTCTTTTGTATTGCTCGTATGCATCATGACGCTGTGTTTCTTCCTGTTCACGCAGGCTTTTCAACACATCATTATATTTTATATCCTTCTGCTTATCTAAGTCTTCTTTCCCATCATAGTAAGATTTTCTAAGATCTTCACCATGTTTTGATAATATCCTCAAAGCTTGCATTTTATACTCTTGACTGTTTTGATATTCATTACCTTGTTGATCAGAGTAAGTCAGCTTAACCTGCCCATCAGTAGTTTTTACTGCCTTTAAGAAATGATATTCCTTTGATATATCGAGGGTATCATTTGTTGCCCTATTAACAGCACGAGCATAATCGTAAAATGACACATGCTCTACAGCAGAGAAACTTCCAACGTTTTCTCCATCTATTTTTTCTATATTTGCTTTATAATACGATACATCTTTAATTTCTCCACCCACTATTTCTTGACCAGTTGCTATAAAATCTCCTTTTGTAACTTGCAAAGCGTTGAGATGTTCCATTGCAGTTTCTGTATCATTCTCAGCAAGCCAACTTTTGAAGTCAGCATCATGTCCTTTTATGTCTTTCAAGAAACTTTTTGATTCATCTGAGTTACCTTGACATAAAGCATCTAGGTAGTCTCTTAATAAACTAGGATCTTTTTCCTGTAAGTACATTATCAACGCATGACCAGTTTTATACACTAAACTGTTTTCTTCACCATTGGCTGAGTATTGTAAATTTAAAATTCCACCTAGATCCAAATTTGCGGATTCAGTTTTATCAATGCTTGACCCTTGAGCATTGAACTTGTGATCTGAATGATGTTCAAAGTAATCTGCAATTCCCTCCATTAATACTGTAGGTAGAGATTTTCCTCCTGTAGCCAAGTAAGTTAAACCATGTGCAAATTCATGCTGAAGGTTATGAACGCCACCTTGCTGATAGACATACATCTCAGCAAAAATATCAGCTTCTCCTTTGTAGTAACATTTACCACCTTCATCTCCAAGGTAAGAACCAAAACGTTCGCTTCCACCAAGGTGAGTGTAATCAGCCTTATCATCAAACACATAAATTTTGAATGTTTGTTCTGAGCTACCAGGCTCCAGCTTAAATGCATCTTTAAAATTAGTAGCTGTTTCTCTTATCTCACTTTCAATGTGAGCAACTTTACTTGCTCTTAAATTATGAGAATAAACTTCTACTTTAATATTTAAATCTTTAACTTCTATGATATGCTTGTTGTTAAAATATTCATCTTTAGATATATTTTTATTTACTTGTCGATTGATTGTCATTACTTTAACCCCTAATTTATTAGTCTTTACAATATCAAGCATAAAGTGACTCATCTGAAAAAAACGTAAATTCTCATATTGGTATAATTTATATCTTAATAAAAAAGTATAGATAGTTAACTTAATATGTAACATTTAGAATGTGGCTAAAATTCTATAGCTAACCTTAGGTGGCTGCTAACAAGTAACGGAATTATAAATATTAAGAAATTTATCAATTTTAAAAAAGGCAAAAAAATCCCTATGTAGCGAGTTTTGACCCTATAACAATGTAAATTGGCGTTGTAATAATGTGCTAACAAGCGCGATTTGGCTGAATGTAGAAAAAATAAAAAAGACATGCAGCCGCTATAATTTTTATGTAATTTGCCAATAAATATCTGAGTTTTTTACTGAATTTTTGTTGTTGAACCCGCGAGGATCAAAAATAAGGATAAGTACTCTGATTGGTATGATAAGGAAAGTGGGAAGGTTTGTCAAGGAGTTTCATTCAGCAAGAAGTCTAAAAGCAAATTGACTTTCATTTCACTGAAGCACTATACTAAGGTTAAGATGGGTAATTAGCTCAGTTGGTAGAGCACTTGCTTGACGTGCAAGGGGTCGCTGGTTCGAGCCCAGTGTTACCCACGTTTTTTTGCTCATAAAAAGATTTTATATGACAGCAGTGCACAATGGCAAACACTCAATAGCAGAGTCCAAGCGCTTAATTTATTCCATAATAATAGTTGCAATAACAATGCTTATGGAGATAGTAGGTGGAGTAATTTCACACTCGCTTGCTCTGTTATCAGATGCAGGGCATATGCTCACTGATCTTTTTGCCTTGATTTTAAGCTGGGTAGCGCACAAATTTTCAGCTAAGAAATCTGATTTACAGAGGTCATATGGGTATCACAGATTGCAGATAATTGCAGCATTTGTTAATGGTTTAACTCTATTTTTCATTGCAGCAGTCATTATCATTGAATCAATAAAGAGATTCATTTGTCCGGTCAATGTTGAATGGAAAGTAATGCTAATAATTGCCACACTTGGCCTGATCTCTAACATTATAGTCTTTTTTATATTACATAGTAAATGCGAAAGTAATATAAACATAAAAAGTGCTGTATTGCATGTTATCGGAGATATTTTAGGTTCTGTAGCTGCTATACTTGCATCCATAATTATCATGTTTACCGGATGGCAAATAGTGGACCCTATTTTGTCAGTATTTGTCAGTGTAATAATCTTAAACAGTGGCTATAAAATTCTCAAGAATTCTTGCCATATACTCCTTGAAGGTACACCTGAGAGTGTATCTGTTGAGGAGATAAAAAGTGAGATTGTATCTAAGTTACCTGAAGTGATAGATGTGCATCATATACATGCATGGTCACTATCTGATAATTATTTTATACTTACTATGCATGCCAAGATAAAGCAAAATGGACAACACACTAATATTTTGTATGAGATAAAAAAAATACTATTAAATAGGTTCGAAATTGCGCACTCTACAGTTGAAATTGAATACGATGAGTGCGTAGACAGTAAAATACTTAAGCATTGACATCTATAGGCTATTTGTTATTACTACAATATCATAATATTATAGAGAGTAGGCTATGATAGGTGTTTCCCAAATACAATTTCCTGGAAAGGATTCTTACAGATTAAAGACAGCAAGTTACTTCGCAGCTTTTGTTTCTTTAAGCATTTTAGTTAATCCTGCCAATGTCTTTTTATCTTTTGCCACATTGTTTTTTAGATCTGAAATAAAAACTTTTTACGTTTATAAAGACATAAAAGCTGCAAAGCAGGAAAAAATAAGTAAAAAGGAATATTGGGAAATATTTTTTAAGGATAATAAAATTAAGATAGAATCTTTCCTTTTATTTTTTGCCTCTATAACATATATAACTTTTACAACTACTTTCCTGCTTGTTTCGTTACTTGCAACAATACCACTTGCAATGATTTTAATTCTATTACAAAGTGAATTAAGGCCAAAGGATTTTAATCCATTTACGTTACTCAAAGCTGCTATTAGTTTCTTTTTAGAAGGCATAAAAGAAAACTCACGTGGGCTAGTCAATAGCTTTGATATTAAGCTTGAACATTTACTACCCCATCAATTAAATAATGATATCATTAAAAATATTGACAAATTAAAAGATAAATATACTGAACAAGTATCTGAAGACACTATTAATAATGAGGGATTTAAAGAGTTTATTGAATATATAAATCACTTACATATGCTTGATGGCCAACCATTTAGTAATGAGAATAAGGGAAAATTAGTAATGTTTTTGCAAGATTTTTGCAAAGGTAATGAGAAACATAGCTCTGGTTTCACTGGTGGACAAATTCTTCTGTTAGTTCTTAGAGCCTGCAATGATGGAGATAGAGAAGCTGTAAAAAATAAAAAAGACGCGTTGATTGCAAATTTACTAGATAGCCAAACTTTCTCTAGAAAAGAACGAATTCCTAACACATGTTTTACTGGTGTTATCTACAGAATGTTAAGTACATTAGAGGGTATTCATTCCGATCCAGAGATTAAATTTACACCACCTAGACAAATGCTCCTTACAGAAGCAGAAAATGAAGCACGTAAGTTTATGTTAGACAGGCTAAAAAATAAGAAGAACAGTAAAGAAATTCTTAGGGCTTGGCATAACGCCCAAAATAATTATGAAGATGATAAAAGTCAAAAAATAGTTGATGATTTTATTGCAGAAGTAAGTATTTCCTTAATGAGAAATTTACTGAGTTTTACTTCTCAATATAGTGAACAAATTGTGCTGACGTTAATGAAAAATATTAACTCTGTAAAGTTAAATAAATTAGAGCACTTTGCGCTGTCTCAGCACATAACAAATAAACTACAGGGGGATGGTTTAGACGATCAACTCGAAAACATCAAAGGAAAAGTCTTTTTGGAGCTTTTAAACCAAAATTTACTTAGAACAGATTTTTTTCTCAAGGACTCATCTTTAACTGAAGCTAAGAGAATAGCTAGCAAAATAATAAAAGAAGAAGTAAAAGAATTAAAATTGAAAGCCAAGAAGACTATTAAGGGTCAAGTGGCCAGAATGTTAGATAGTTTAAGAACGTTACCACTAGAGAAAAGGTGTTATAGGGTATACACGGAACTGAGTAAAAATAGCAGAGACGATAAAGAAGAAATAAAGAAAATTCTGCAAGAAAAGCTAGCAATAACAGAAGCAGTGATAAATAACATGTTAAAAAAAGAAGCTTCACACAGGCTAGAGATAGAGATTGAAGATATTTATAATCAAAATAAGCGCAATGTAACCACACTTTATGAAAAAATACAAGAAGTGAAGCAAAGATTCATTGAAGATGAATTTTTAATACCTCAAGAAGTAGAGAGTATAACAAGAGTAAAAATTACAATCTTAAATAAAGAAGATAAAATAATACCATCAAGCAGTTTATCTCGTAGTTTAAGTGTCAGTGATTTAACATCTCATTGCTTATAGAAACTTATGCTCTCTGCCTTGCAGAAGATTTGCAATATTTTTGTAATGCTTCAAGAAAATTAATATCGCTACAGTGAGTAGTATAAGGAATAACTCCTTTTGAAAAAAGAAAGATGCTATAACAGCTGCTGCATTAGCAGCCAAGGAAGCAAGAGAGGAGTACCGAAAGATAAAAAATACTATTAGCCAGACAAATACAAATGCTAATGCTAATGCTATAGAAATGTTAAGTGCTACTAAAACTCCCAAAGTTGTTGCAACCCCCTTTCCTCCATTGAACCTTAGCCAAATAGGAAACATATGCCCTAGAACTGCTAAAATTGCAGATACATATATATAAAAATCGTTATTATCACAAAATTGTTGTGCTGTATAAACCCCGACAAATCCTTTCAAAGAGTCTAAAAATAATGCGAGGACAGCAAGTCTCTTATTTCCTGTTCTTGCAACATTTGTAGCACCAATGTTTCCTGAACCTACTTCTCTTAAATTTATACCATTTATTTTTGCAATAATTAAGCTAAACGGTATTGAACCTAATATGTAAGATAATACAAAGACTACAAATATCTCTATCATAGCAGAAATCTAGCTAATTTTGTTATTCCTTAGCCTTTTTAGATAACATTGGACTTCATTGTTAATCTGATTGCTAAACAGTATAAGTGCTGTCATATTGATGAGTGCTAAACAAGAGAATAAAGCCCCACCAATATTAGCAATAGCCATTATATCTTTAGACAAACCTGACAAAAATGCAACTACCACCACCGCTATACGATATATTACTACACTTTTTACACCAAACAAATACAGCCATCCCATTTCACAACAATATACAAATGAAATTACTGAGGAAAACGCAAACAAAGGCGCAGCGATGGTTAAAAGTATAGGAAACCAAGAAGAAACTGTTTCAAATGCTTTTTGGGTGATCAATATTCCCTCGCCAATGCCAGTCTGGTATGCGCCTGTTATTACTATTGTTATTCCTGTCAAACAACAAATTAACATTGTATCAAAGCATGGTTCTATCATAGCAACTAGACCAGTCCTAACCGGCTCCTCATCTTTAGCTACAGCGTGAGTAATTGCAGCAGAACCAACACCTGCTTCACTGGCAAAAATTGCCCTTTGAATCCCAGCGACAAATGCTCCTACTACTCCACCACCAACAGCATTGAAGTCTATCATACTGGAAAACAATATTTTTAATGTATTGCTAAAATTGTGAATATTGAATGCAATAATCGTGAAACAACTCAAAATATATATGAGTGACATAATAGGCACCAGCGCAGAAGAGACTTTAGCTATTCTCCTGATTCCACCGATAATCACTAGAGCAAGTAATGTAGAAATTATGAAGGAAAGAACCCAAGGATGACTATCTATCCAGCTTGAATAGCCAGATAATATTGAAACCATTTGATTAGTCTGAAATGCTACACTTCCACCAAGACCTGACAATACAAAAAACACTGCATATATTGCAGCTATCACAATACCAAGCTTCTTAAATCCAAATTCCTCTAGTCCATTTCTTATATATTGAAAGGGACCACTGAATAACTGCTCCTGGCCTTCTGTTCTGTGTCTGAATGCTAAAGTTACTTCAGCAAACTTTGCAGACATACCAAAAAAGCCTGTGATCATCATCCAAGGTACCGCTCCTGGCCCTCCCATTGAAATTGCAATTGCAACACCAGCAACAGTTCCAAGACCTACTGTGCTTGATAGCGCGGTTACAAATGCCTGAAAATGCGTAATGTGACCATCATGATGATCTGTGTCATATTTTCCACATAAAATAGCGAACGCATGCTTAAACATCCTTATGTTGAGAAATCTAAAACGTAGTGTTAGAAATATATAACCAAAGGCCAATAAAAGAATTATAAATGGTACGTGAAAGATCTTGAAAAACAACACTTCATTCATGAAGTTGCTTACTCCATTTAATGCAGTGTCATAACTTTTATGAAAAACTGAAGCAGCGTATACATCATTAAATGGTAGGCAAAATAACACTATATAAAGCATTCTATAAATCATGTTTAATACCTTTTGTAATAAGAATCTATTGTATTTAAGACTTCCCTTCTCAGTAGATATATCGCAACAGCATTTGGAATCATAAGGCACATAAACAGGCTATCACCTAAATAAGATATAAATTCTATATTTTTTGATATACAGCTGATATACACTGAACCCACTATAAAAAACTGAAACAATATCAGTACTTTTTTGTTACCAAATAAGTACACTAGGGCAACTTCACAGTAGTAATAGTAAGCTATTATTGTGGAAAATGCAAAGGAAAACATTATCAGCGGAAGAGCTAGCTTGCTAAATAAAGGTAAGGCTGTTGAAAATGCTGAGCTAACTAACGTAATATCACCTACGGTATTAGTGATATGCATATCGGTGATAATTATCACAATACCAGTCAAAAATGAGACTAATATTGTGTCTACAAATGGTGCAATCATTGCAACACTTCCAACTTTAACTGGGTCTTTCTCTTTTACAATCGAATGTGCTATAGCTGCTGTTCCAGTACCTGCTTCATTAGCAAACACTGACCTTCTTACCCCTGCTATTAATCCACTCAATACTCCACCTCCTATAGCTGATTTGTTAAAGATATCTTGAAATATTATAGATAGAGCATTCAGTAGATTATTTCCGTTTACACAGATTAAATATATACACATGCCTATATATAACATTATCATGATCGGCCCTAAACCTGTTGCAACTAAAGCAATTCGCTTTATTCCTCCCAGTATTACAATTAATACAAATAGCGAGATAATAACAGATGTGTTGTATTCAAATAAGTTACTTGACAACGCTGCAATTTGATTTGCCTGAAATGGTATGCCGCCTAGAATCATTGCAACAAGCAGCATAACTGCGTAGATAAATGCAAGGAATTTGCCAGTCTTCATAAATCCAATCTTTGCAAGTCCATGTTCCATATAATAAAAAGCCCCACCAGTTGTGTTTTTAGAGCGATGAGTAAATGCAAGCACTACTTCAGCAAATTTTATTGACATGCCAAGTACTCCGGTAATTATCATCCAAAAAACTGCACTTGGCCCCCCTATTGTAATAGCTATTGCAACTCCTGATATTGTTCCAAGACCAACTGTTCCTGAAATTACCGTTGCAAATGCCTGAATGTGGGTGATTATGCCGTTATTATTATGGCTCTCTAGGTTGAATAGTGTTTGTACCCCATATTTGAACAACCTAAAGTTAATGAATTTGAATCGAATCGTACAAAAAACCCCAGTTGCAATTACCCAAATAATTATAAATGGTATGTTGAATATCTTTATATATAAAAAAGAGTTTAATAGATCAGTTGCTTTTACAATCATGCTGCTCACTACTTTTATATAGCTAATGAGTTTTATATGTGTAGTATATATAAAGTCCAGTGCTTATTGGAATAGTAAGTATATACAATGCGCCTAAAATTGGTAGTGTTATCCAGGGCTTGCTTATAAACAGTATGATCAATATTCCAAAAAACGACACAAATATATAGGATAGGCTTCTAGGAACATAAATGTACTTTGCAGAGAAAGTTGGAATATGACTTATCGAAAAAAATGAAATGGCCAAAAAGTAACAAGCTGTATTCTTTACGTTAAAAAATTGCTCTATAAGAAGTAAGTATTCACTCTCATGAGATTGAAAGGTAATAATTATTGGTAACAGAGCAAGTAAAGCGCATACAGGAGCTGGAAGGCCGGAAAAGAAAAATTTTTTCCAGTATAATTGCTCTAAATGTAGCGAAACATTGAATCTTGCAAGTCTTATTGATATGCAGATTACATATATCATTACTAAAATCCATCCTACAACTTTAATTTCATTTAACTTCCAAAAATATAAAAGAAAAGCAGGTGCTGAACCAAAATTTAGAAAATCTGCAAAAGAATCGAGTTGTGCTCCAAAATCGCTAGTTGATTTTAAAATTCTGGCTATCCTGCCGTCCATTCCATCTATTATTGCTGCAATGATAATAAAAATTGCTGAAAATTCCCATTGTTCATTAAATGTGAATTTAAGTGAAGTAAGGCCAGCACATAAACCTAATAAAGTTATAAAGTTTGGAAATAACTTGGTAATAGGTAAGGATTTACCGTTACTTTCATCGTTATTCATACAATGTCAAAGGTAAGCTTCTCTTGTTTATTTAAATCTGCTATAACTGTCTCACCGCCAATAACAGTTTGTCCTTCTGAAACTCTTACTTCTATACCAATAGGAATATAAATATTTACTCTGCTACCAAATCTTATAATTCCAAATCTTTCACCTGCTTTTACGCTCTGAGATGTCCTCAAATTACAAACAATGCGGCGTGCAATAAATCCAGCTATTTGTTCCACAATGATTTCTTTTCCCTTTTCATATTCAATCACAATAATCTGCTTTTCATTTTCATTACTGGATCTATTACTCATTGCAGAAACAAACTTGCCTTTCTTGTAGCTCATTTCCTTTATCGTACCAGATATTGGTATACGATTCACATGGACATTCAAAACGCTTAGAAATATGCTGACAAGTGTAAATTTCTTTTCTTCTTCATTCTCTTCTGATAAAGAGTAACTAACTTCTTCTATCTTTGAAATCACACCATCAGCGGGGCTTAATATAAAATCCTTATTGCTTGGTACAGCTCTTGCTGGATCACGAAAAAAATAGGTACATAATAACGTTGGAAATAAGCAAGTAATTCCAGCTCCCCAAGATATAGAGAATGCTATACATGTTACGATAAAGGAAACAACTATAAATAAATAACCTTCTCTGTTTATGTTAGGCAAACCAAAGCACATAACTTATTCTCAATAATTCATTATTAATAATTTATCATTTATAATTTCTCATGAAAAGCTTTTTTTTACTGTTTCACTTTTCGAATTATTATAGGCTTTGTTGCATAGCTAGTGTTGGTTGAGGTTATTGTAAGGAGAAAAGCTTATGGTTACTAACGCATTTTGTTGTAAAATAGGCATTTTTCAAACAAGTATAACTTATGCCACAAAAAATGAGAGTAAGTAACCAAAGAGAATATAATGAGTTTCTAAAAAAAAGAGGAAATGTTTTTCATTTTGTTAATCAAGCCATAGAAAATTGGTATGAAAATAGTCCAAAAGTTGCAGGTGGCAATAACACTTATAGTGATAAAGTTGTAATTTTAATACACATAATAGTTCATCTTTTTAGAATTGGCTTGAGACAAGCTGTAGGTTTTGTAAAAGGTTATATGGTACAAATAGGCAAAAAACTTAAGATTATCAGCTATACACAAGCTTCCAGAAGATTTAAAAAGCTTAATTTGAAGATTGATGACCATAGAAGCAATAAAGATGATCTGGAAAATGTTGAAATTGCTGTAGATAGCACTAGAGTTAGTATCTACAATAATAACGGTGGGCATAGTAAGCTTAATATTCGAAAAAGAAAATACAGTGGTTATGGTCAAGTAAGAAAATTACATGTTATTTTAAACATAAATGATAAGAAAGCAATAAGCATGAACTACACTAGTGGTGTTGCTGTAGACTATTTGCCGGTCTGCGATATGTTAGAAGAAGTCAGTGATAAATATAACATTTGTTCTATTCGAGCAGATGCGGCTTATGATATAAAAAGTGTGTATAAAGAATGCAGAAAATACAATATTGTGCCTATTATTCGCCCTAGGAAGGATACTAAAATTTGTTTAGCTGACTACTTATCAGAAAGAAACAAGTATATTAGTAGAATTAGGTCATATGAGAATTATGAAGATGGTATTAATGAATGGAAGAAAAAAGTTAAGTATGGAGCACGGTCTTATATTGAAGTCTTTTTCTATAGGTTGAAGCAAATATTTGGGTTTGGCTTGAAAAATAAATCAGAGGTAAATCGTGAAAAAGAGCTGTTAATTAAGTGCTACTTACTGAACAAATTTACTGATATTGGTATGGCTAAATTTAAATTAGCTGCGTAAGTTCATTGTGATTTACATGCCTATCAGTGCTATGCAACAAAGCCATTATTATATAAACATTTGCTTATAAAATCGCTGATAGATGTAAATTTTTTAATAAAAATTGAAGTTTTTTAACTATTATTAATATAATTTTAATAAAAACTTAATAATAATCCTTAATAATCTATGAATTAATATGTTCGCAATTTCGTATGACAGGGGAAATAGAAAAAGATGAATCTCCTTCCTTATACTCTGCAATTCGGATGGGTGATATTGAAGCTACAGAGCTACTAATAAAGTTTGGTGCAAACGTCAATGATAATTATGAACGTAATAGTACGCCACTGCATGTTGCTATCGGGTATAAGCAGTTTGAAATAGCGAAATTGCTGATAAATAACGGAGCAAACGTTAACGCAAAAACTGGAAATCATGGCAAAGATGACTTAACACCAATGCACCTTGCAATTTTTGCAAACACGCCAGAGTTTATAGAATTGCTAGCTAGCAATGGTGCGTTAATTAATGAAAGGGAAAGCACTGAAGGACATACACCTTTTCACCTTGCTGCTTTATATGGGAATAAAAGTGTAATACAAGCCTTAGTTGATAAGGGACAGGATATTGAAGATATTGATAATAATGGGCGGACAGCTTTATTTTTAGCTATTAGACAATGCACTGAAGCAAAGGATGATAGCAGAGTAGAAGTTATCGAGTATTTGATAAATAAACTCAAAGCAGATATAACGAAAAAAGATAATAATAACAACACAATACTTTTTCCTGCTGCTAATAATTGTCCTGGAAAAGTAGTGGAACTCATCATTAAACAATATATAGAAAGCTTTGGTAGAGATCGGTTGAAGAATTTTATCAACCACAAAAATAAAGCTGGAATGGATGCCTTGGATATTGCACTCAATAGTGGAAATGAAGAGGCCATTGAAGTACTTAGATCATATGGAGCAGACATTGAGAAGATAGAGGGTGAAAGTCGTCTATTTCGTACAGTAAAAGAAGGTAATATAGAAAAAATGAGGCTTCTTTTAGAGCAAGGAGCAAACGTTAATATAAAAAATGGAAAGGGGCTTACTCCTTTAGATATTGAGATGCGGGAAAACGATCAAGACATGGCTCGATTCCTAAGAGAGAATAAAGCAAAAACAAGTTTAGAGATAAAAGTTCAGTTAGCGGCATTAGTTACGCTAACTATTATAACTCTTGGTTTAGCACTAGTAGTGTATTTTGTTGTGAAAGGTATTCAAGAAATTGCTGCACAAAAAACAGGCAGTACTCTCAATAATGTAGAAAGTACAAAGATAGAACCTCCTATCAAGCAAAAATAAAGCTTTTTACAGGTAGTTGATAAGTTTCTTGCTTTATTTACATTCTTTCTATAGTATGATATATTAATGTTAGAATAGGGTATGTTTGCAGGTCAAAATAATAATCAACAGCAAAATAGAAATAGAGTACAGGCTTTAATAGAAAGAGTGCAAAATGCTTACAACAACACTAATAAAATTAAAAGATTCATTAATATAGTTTTATTAGTAAGTATGATTCCTTCATTTTTTCTTCTTGTACAGCTCTCTTTGTATTTATCATTAGTAAATTATTTTTTCAAACCAAGGGAAAATGAAAAAAGATTATCAGCGTGGCCAAAAAATGTTATTAGAATAACATTAAGCATTTTTTTAATTATACACATTATTAATTCCTGTGTGCTTTTGGTACTGCCTATATTGTGCTTATGGTTGCTAAACAAATCACTCATTGAAGAAATACAGCAGTTTAACGATTTAATACAACAAATTCCAGAGGAAGAAAGGCCTATTTTCTTTCAAGATTTAGCAGCCATTCCTTTTATGGCACAAACTACTCATGACCCAAGTGCAGTTGCTAGTATAAACTTGAGTGTTGATAGACTCATAGAAAAGTATAAAGAGAATTTAAGCAAAGATGAATTCTATGTACAGCTAAATAGAGGCAACACAACCGACATTGAAGAGTACATCAAACAGTCAAATGAATTTACAGAAGGCGATAAATCTCATGCACTTGAATGCTTAAGATTTATCAATAGAACAGGAGATAATTTTAAAGACAATCATAGTAAGTTAACACTAAAGCAAGCAGCTATTTTATGTTGGAAAGCCTGCAATGATAGAAATACAGGGACAGAAAATCAAAGAACTCCTTTGAATGATGAAGACATAAAAAACAGAAAAGATATGTTTTTAAAAGGTCTTGTAGACGCTGCAACAACTTACGGTAATCAAGGTCAAAGTTGTGCAGGTGGAACATACAATAAATTATTTGAGTCTTTATCTGGCTTACATCCATCAGTGGTTATTACACTCGATGGAGAAGAGGCTAGAGAAATGATAAAAGAAACGATCACACAAAAATTCCCTGAAATGGCCAGAGCCAATTTCACCAATTTCTCTGGAACAGAACAAGAAAGGATCCGTAGCGAGTTACCAGAGTTATCATCTGAAACAGTAAGGTATATTATGACTACGCATTCAGCTCTTGAGAGAAGGTGTCAAGAGTTCAGCAATAGATTAAACAATGATAAAAAGAATGAAATATTAGAAGAGTGTATGAGCAACTTATCCTATGTTAAATTGGAAAATCTAAGTGGAAGGAAAAGGTAAATTGTATTTGATTGTAGCCATTTATCTTGAAATATGAAGCAGAGTTTTGTATGATTATTTGAACTTAAGTTTATGTATTGAAATAACATGTAAAACCACTTCGTGTAGGTGATGTATTATATTTTATCTACATGTCAAGGATCCTTCTTTCAACTTAAAGATGTTGCTAATCAGCACATACAAATGTAATATTAATTAATATTTATAAATAAAGCAATTCCATGGAAAGTAACTACAACGCTGATGCAATAAAAATCCTAAGAGGTCTTGATGCTGTAAGAAAGCGTCCAGGTATGTACATTGGTGATACTGATGATGGATCTGGTCTGCACCATATGGTGTACGAGGTTGTTGACAATGCGATAGATGAGTCTTTGGCTGGGTATTGCAGTAAGATTGAAGTTAGCATAAATGAAGATGGTTCAGTTTCTGTAACCGACAATGGTCGTGGCATTCCAACAGACATTCACCCAGAGGAAGGGATATCAGCAGCAGAAGTGATAATGACCCAATTACATGCAGGAGGTAAATTTGACAGCAATACCTATAAGGTTTCTGGAGGATTACATGGTGTTGGAATTTCAGTTGTTAATGCGTTATCGAGTTGGCTGGAATTAACCATATGGCGCAATAAGAAGGAATATTTCATACGCTTTGAAGATGGTGAGTCTGTTGAATCTTTAAAGGTAATTAATGAAAACAAAAATAAAAGAGGAACTAGAGTAACGTTTATGCCATCAACGGGGACTTTTAGTAGTATTGATTTTAGTTACTCCACTCTTGAGAGTCGCATCAGAGAATTGGCATTTTTAAACTCAAATATTGAGATCATTTTGTGTGATCTCCGTAATAAACCACATGTAAAGTCTCATTTTAACGATAGTAAAGAGTCTGAAGATAATTTTGGTACAGCTAATTTTGTACGGTACTTAGACAAGAATAAGACACATGTTACTAAAATTGCCAGCATTAGAGATAATGTAAAAGATCTAGGTACCAGTGTAGAAATATCAATGGAGTGGAATGATTCCTACTATGAGAATATGCTATGCTTCACAAATAATATAAGACAACGGGATGGTGGTACGCATTTGGCAGGGTTTAGATCTGCACTAACCAGATGTATCAATAACTATGCAAACAATGAAGGTTTTTTGAAGAAGGCAAAAGTGAATTTGACTGGAGAAGATGTTAGAGAAGGCTTAACTTGTGTTTTATCTCTCAAGATGCCTGATCCTAAATTTTCTTCACAGACAAAAGATAAATTGGTCAGTTCTGAAGCGCGGGCAGTTGTAGAGAGCATAGTTTTTGACAAGTTGAGTACAATACTTGAAACTGACCCCAAGTTAGCAGCAAGTATAGTAGAAAGAGCGATTAGGTCAGCAAAAGGAAGAGAAGCCGCAAGAAAAGCACGAGAGTTAGTTAAAAATAAAAACAATATTAATATTGCAACTCTACCTGGAAAGCTTGCCGATTGTCAGGAAAAAGTTCCTGAGTTATCGGAATTGTTTATAGTAGAGGGTAATTCCGCAGGTGGTACTGCAAAGCAGGGACGTAATCGTAAAACACAGGCGGTACTTGCTTTAAGAGGGAAAATTCTAAACGTAGAACGTGCAGGGCTGGATCGTATTTTTTCATCTGCAGAAATTGGCTCTCTGATCACGGCAATTGGAGCTGGAATAGGGAGTGAGCACTTCGATATTGAAAAAACTAGGTATCATAAAATTATCATTATGACAGACGCAGATGTTGATGGCTCGCATATAAGAACTTTGATTCTAACTTTCTTTTTTAGACATATGCGTGAAGTAATTGAAAAAGGATATTTATACATAGCGCAGCCACCACTCTATAAAGTTACAAAAAATGCTAAAGATACTTATATCAAAGATGATGAAACTTTTGAAGAGTATATAGTAAATTCAGCGATTAAAAAATTAACATTAAATGGTGTAGGCAAAGATTTGCGTTTCGTTTTGAATAAGTGCCTCAGTATTTCAAACATTAGCAAAAATTATGATAGGGAAATACCAAAAGATCTCTTAGAATCATTGCTAATTTTAAGCAAAAAGAATGCTCTATTGTCTGCTGATGAGATATTAAAATATTTAAAATTGATGTATAGTGAATATAATTGGGAAGTAGAAGTAAAAGATGAGGAAATTCACATTGCTAAATTGTTTCAAGGGTTAGCAGACAAATATGTATTCTCGCTTAGTATGCTTGAAAGTAAAGAAATACGGAATATATTGAGTTCTCTTGATAACATAATTGACTTATTTAATGGTGATTCATTTTTACAGTCACAAGAAACTGAAATAAAAATAAAGTCTCCAAGTGCACTCGCAAAAATAGTGATGGATTATGGTAAAAAAGGTTTAACTCTGCAGAGATTTAAAGGCCTTGGTGAAATGAATGCTGATCAGCTTTGGGAAACTACACTCAATCCAGAAACTAGAACTCTGCTAAAAGTTGAAATAAAAGATTGTGAAGAAGCAGATAGCATATTCTCGGTGCTAATGGGTGATATAGTTGAACCACGTCGTGACTTTATAAATAACAATGCACTTAACGTGCATGATGTTGATATTTGATTTTAGAAACGCTAAACCCTTATGGCTTAGCATTGTGTGCCAAACCGGCTATTTAAAACGTACTACTAACCAATCCATTTCAGAAATCTGAATTGATCTCGGTTGTATTCCCGTTTTCGATCATAAATATATAGATTTTCTGCCCTATTGTTGTTATAATTAATCCCTCGCTAAAATTGAATATTAATGAATGAATTGAGAAGGCTCACTATTACAGAGATGCATGATGGACTTAGGCGGGGGGATTTTTCTGCTGTTGAGCTTGTAGAGACGCATGTTAATGCAGTTGAAAATGAGCAACTAAATGCATTTGTAACAAAAACCCCAGAAATCGCGATAAAAGCTGCTAAAATAGCAGATGAATACTTCTTGAAACAAAAAGATAATATTTCACCACTTATGGGCATACCAGTTGGTGTTAAAGATTTATTCTGTACAAAAGGAATAAAAACAACAGCATGCTCAAAAATGCTGGAAAATTTCATCCCGACTTATGAATCTACGGTATCTAACTTGCTTTTAAAAAATGGAGCAGCCATGCTTGGTAAACTTAACATGGATGAGTTTGCTATGGGTTCTGCGAACACAAACAGCTATTTTGGTCCTGTTAAAAATGTATGGATTAGAAAAAGTGACGGAGAAAAAGTTGTTCCTGGTGGATCATCTGGTGGATCTGCAGCATCAGTTGCTGGGTTTTTATGTGCTGGAGCACTAGGAAGTGATACTGGTGGTTCTGTACGCCAACCAGCAGCTTATTGTGGAGTTGTTGGAATAAAGACAACTTATGGAAGGTGTTCGCGTTTTGGTATGATTGCGTTTGCAAGTTCTCTCGATCAAGCAGGAGTAATTACTCGTTCCGTTTCTGATTCAGCATTAATGCTTGAAATAATTTGTGGCTATGATGAAAAAGATTCAACATCGAGCAAAAGGACAGTGCCTAAATTTTCCAGTTTTATAAATGGTGATATTAAGGGTAAGCGCATTGGTATACCAAAAGAGTATAAGATGGATGGAATTTCAGATGAAATAGTTCATAATTGGGAAAAAATTGCTTCCTATTTAAAAGAAAACGGTGCTGAAGTTGTTGACATTACTCTGCCTCATACTAAATATGCGATACCGGTTTACTATCTAATTTGTTCTGCTGAAACTTCATCTAACCTTGCTCGCTATGATGGTGTACGTTACGGATTCAGGGTTGATGCTGATACCCTTGAAGAAATGTATTCGCTAACAAGAGCAGAAGGTTTTGGTAAAGAAGTGAAAAGGAGAATTTTAATTGGTGCTTATGCGCTTTCTTCAGGTCATTACAATGAGTATTATGAAAAAGCACAGTGCATTAGGGCATTAATTAGAAATGATTTTATAAAAGCGTTTGAAAAAATAGATTACATACTTGTGCCATCTGCTCCAACAGAAGCTTTTGGCTTAAATGAAAAGCCAGACCCGCTAATTATGTGCATCAATGATGTGTTTACCGTGCCGGCAAGCTTAGCGGGATTACCTGCTATTTCTGTTCCTGTTGGACTTTCCAATGAAGGCTTACCACTTGCTTTGCAAGTAATTGGAAATTATTACGATGAAGCTGGAATATTAAATATGGCAAGTGTGATAGAGCAAAATTGTGGCAGAATAGTTAATTCCCTTACGTAATATGTTTTCTTATAGTAACTATAGCATTATGATTATTTTGGCTATAGGAAACAAGAGCTTGATTTTTATAGCTAAATAACAGACCATCAAAGGCACACATAAATATCTACAATGAAAGAAAAAACTTTCACAATCATTGATGGTTATGGTTTTCTTTTCAGGGCTTACTATGTCTTACATCATTTAACTACCACAGCTGGTATTCCAGTAGGTGCTGTGTACGGTTTTCTTAATATGGTTCTGAAGTATATTTCCCATTCGGACTACTTAACTATAGCACTTGATTCTGGCAAAAAAAATTTCAGGCACAGTTTATATTCTGAGTATAAAGCAAACAGAGTAACGCCTCCTGAGGATCTAATTCCACAATTTACAATACTGAGAGAAGCGGTAGAAGCTTTTAACTTCAGCTATGAAGAGATTGAAGGCTATGAAGCAGATGACATAATTGCAACACTAGCTGCAAAATATGCCAACCACGAAGACTTTAAAGTAGTAGTAGTCTCATCAGATAAAGACTTATTTCAACTTTTGAATTACAACATTCTAATATTTGATCCTATTAAAAATATATACATAGATGAAAAACAAGTGATAGAAAAATTTGGTGTAAATTCAAATAAGCTTCTTGATTTATTTTCTCTAACTGGAGATGCATCTGATAACATTCCAGGCGTTCCAGGAATAGGCCCAAAAACTGCAGCTAAATTGCTGGATAAATTTGATTCGTTGGATAACATTATAGAAAACATCAATAACATTGAGCAAACAAGAGTTCGTAATATTCTTACTGAGCATAAGGAAAAAGCACTAATTTCAAGAGAACTTTTGTCACTATGCAAAAAAGTAGATCTTCAACATGATATTGTAAAATATGAAGTCCATCCTCCAAATATGGAAAAATTGTTATCCTTTTTGAAGAAATATGAATTTAATTCATTGATAGGAAAAGTAGAAAAGCTCTTTTCTTATAGTGGATCTAGCACAAAAGAGAAAATAGAATATAGTAGTGAAGAATTAGAAAAATTTTTGGAGCATTGCAGATATGAAGGTAAAATTGCAATTCATTGCCACTTTGAAAACAATAGATTGAACAAAATCTCCTTATCTTGTAGTGAGGATAATATTTTCTACATAGATCAAAGCTGCCTACAAGATGCACTTACTATAATAAATTCAACTTTATTTTCAAATGGGGTGCTTAAAATAGTACATGATATTAGAAAGATCAGAGAAATATTTCCTACAATAGAGAGAGTGCTAGACTCAATTGATGACCTGATGATCATGTCATACAGCCTTGACACAGGTAAGCATGATCACAGCATTCCAAACATAATTGCACACAATTTAAGTAAAAATGTAGAAACTTTCTCGGCAAAAATTTTAATAGCGATCCATGAGAAACTGACACAAAGATTATTTCAGGAAAAACTTTTTACGATTTACGAGCGCTTTGATAGACCTCTCATGAAAGTAATATTTGATATGGAGCAAAATGGAATACTGCTCAATATTCAAAAACTACAGGAATTGTCTGATAAGTTTGAGCAGCTAATTGCTGTACTTGAAAACGATATACATAATTTAGCAGGAGAAAAATTCAACATTGCATCGCCAAAACAATTAAGTGATGTTTTGTTTAATAAAATGGAGCTAAGTAAAAAGAAAAAGTCAAAATCTGGGTCTTATAGCACAAACTCTGAAGTTCTAGAGGCACTTGAAGAGGAGGGGACAGAAATCGCAGGTAAAATTTTAAGTTGGCGACATTCAAGTAAATTAAAGGGTACCTATACTGACGCGTTAATAAAACAGGTTGATCCGCTTGATGGTAGGATACATACAAGCTTTTCAATCACTGTGACTGCAACTGGAAGGCTGAGCTCTAGCAATCCTAATTTACAAAATATTCCTATCAGAAGCGAAGAAGGTAGTCTTATCAGGCAAGCCTTTATTGTGCCAAAAGGTTGCAAGATAATTTCTGCTGACTATTCACAAATAGAATTAAAAATCCTGGCACACGTTGCAAATGTTACCGCATTTAAAGAAGCTTTTGCAAACAGGCAAGATATTCATGATATCACTGCAAGACAAGTTTTTGGAGTGCAAGAAATAGATGAGCAATTAAGACGCAAAGCAAAAACCATTAATTTTGGCATTATATATGGCATTAGTCCATTTGGCCTTGCAAAGCGACTTGGCATTACCTTTCAAGAGGCTGCTGAATACATTAATTACTATTTTTCTTGTTACCCAGAAATAAAGGTCTATATGGAAAAAGCAGTATCTATCGCGAGAAATCATGGTTATGTAGAGACTTTGTTTGGTAGAAGATGTTTTGTAAGAGACATCAACAATAAAATTCCTTATCTAAGACAATTTGCAGAAAGGGCAGCAATAAATGCACCACTGCAGGGAACTGCTGCTGATATAATAAAACGCGCGATGATTCGGCTTTTTGATCAGTTAAAGTCAGGTAAAATAATCCTCCAGGTTCATGATGAATTACTTGTAGAAGTGGAAGAGAGCAGAGTGCAAGAAACAGCAAAACTTATGAAAGATATAATGGAAAATGCAGTAGAAATTTCTATACCACTTGAAGTAGAAATAAAAATTAGCGACAACTGGGGCTTTTCTTAATTATACCGTAGACCCTAAGAACCTGTCTTGAAAGGACTTAAGTGGTATCTGTTCAGATGCATGGCTAATGTGTAAATATTGAAGCAAAAGTAATGTCATCCCAGTGCTTGACACTGGGATCCAAATTGCTCACAAGCAACCTAATCATAGATATTAAAAGCAACGCTTTCAATGAGACTACAAAAGGCTGGATTCCAGTGTCAAGCACTGGAATGACACCTTATTGTTGTAAATTCACTTTTACCTTATTTTGCCACACCCCTGAACGGATGCCTTGAGTGGTTAATTTCGTAAGTATAATAGTAGTCATATTAAAGAGTTCTTGAAGTAAGGAGAGTACACTCATACGTCAAGCAAACAACATTTACCTAAAATCTGTGACATTAGCAGCTTTCTTGCCCCGTTTTCAGTAAACAGTGATTTTTCTATATATTAGAAAAATTTTTATTTTAATTAGCGTTAAACAGTAGGCGCCTATTGGTTTTTAGCTAAAGTAAAGGTCAAATATCTGGAATTCTGGACATAAAATCCCCCTGTGTAAAAAAAAAGATTAGAAAAAGTAACCGTTCACGGATTGTGAGAATGAATTAAAGAACTAAGCAGTGACAGCTACTAGATTCTGTAGCTTTTGAAAGGGGTTCTGGCCATTTAGACGTGATGTCAAAAATATCGACAACATTCTTTCCACGAATCTTTCTCCACGTTCTGACCAGGTGAAAAAGCTGTTTTTACGATAAATTACGTACCGTCTAATTTGCCGTTCTGCAAGGTTATTAGTTGTTTCTATCACTTCAGGTTTTCTTAAAAACTTCCACATCATATCCTCAGATCGTAACATCTTAGCGGCCATTCTTGAAGCTTGAGTGCTATTTGCAACCCTCGTCATTTTACGTAAAAAATGTTTTACCCTTTTCCGAATTTTTCGCACCAGTCGATAAAATCTCAAATTATCTATCAAATTTTGTTTTTTTGCCTTATCTACTACAAACACCTTATTGCTGAGCGATTTTAGTGCTTGGCCAATTTTGCTCACTTCAACATTTTTACTATGGGCAAATCTCTCAAAATCTCTTGCCAGATGTGCCCAACATATCTGTCTATTTTCACGATTGAAGTAATTGTATACAGCGTATCTATCGCTCACAACTATACCATCATATTCTGGCAGTAAACTCTTCAACACCTTCTTACCACGAGACTCGCTTACCTTCAGAAGTGTCAACGCTTTGTTTGTTATTACCCAACTCCAGCCTCTCTTTCCTTGATTTCTGTGCCCTGTTTCGTCTATATGCAAATACTCGCTTCCTTGCAACTCTTCCTTCATTTTCTCATATTCAGATGCACACTTCTTCGATACCCTGCGTTCAGTATTTGAGACTAAACCAAGGCTTATATTTAGATTAAAAATACTGCCCAAAATTTGCTGTACCTCTCTTTTTGAGTTAATAAAAAAGCCGCTAAGGCTGCTTATAACTGTTTTAGCATTGGGTCCTAGAAAATCTCTTGCAACACCTTCGGGTAAATTTGCTGTAATTCTTTTATTACATACTCTTATATGTTAAAAACAAGTCTTTATAAATGTCACGAAATGGCGGTATAAAGACACGCAGAGAGGAGGAACCGTACATACTCTTGGTCATAAGGACCGTTTTGCAGCAAGGTTCTCCTCTCTGGTTTATTATACTGAAAGTGTAACCGTTCACGCAATGGCGTCAACTTAAGAGCCTTCATTAGCAGACTCTCCTAAAGACATGATGGCGTTTAGGCTTATCAACTTTGTCCATTCACGGTATAAGAAAGTAGTTTACAAAAATTGCATAATTAGTATAAAAAACAATAAACTAGATAGATGAGGGGTTGATGATAGAGGTGCTACAAGAAAAGATTGTGGTATTGGAGTCAGAAGTTGGTACTCTGAAAGCAGAGAATGATAAGTTAAGGACAAAAATAATTGAGCTAGAGGATAAGCTGGGTTTAAATTCAAAAAATTCATCGCTGCCACCATCGCAAGATGTATATCGCAAAAAGACAAAAAAGAAGAGCGATAAAAAACCAGGCGGGCAGCCAGGACATGAAGCGCACAAGCGGGAATTGATGGTAGCAGATGAGGTGGTAAAATGTTCAATTGATACAATTTGCATGTGTGGAAGCCAAGTTATTTTAGAAGAAGAAACTGTGCATCAAAAGGTTGAATTGCCAAAAATTAAACCGATAGTGACTGAATATAGGCTACAAAAAGGCTACTGTAAGGCGTGTAAGAAAAGGATCTCAGCTAGTCTGCCTGAAGGTGTGACAAGGGATCTTTTAGGAGCTAATGCAAAAGCAGTAATTAGCAGTTTTAGTGGATTTTTTATCAATTCAAAAAGGGAAGTACAGCAAATTTTGAGCAGCATATTTAATCTGAATATAAGCCTAGGTTTGGTATCAAAGACCGAGGGTAGAGTATCAGAAAAATGTATATCTGAATACGAAAAAATAAGAGAAGAGCTACGGAAAAGCAAGTATTTACATATAGATGAAACAAGCCATAGGAACCAGGGAAAGAAAGGTTGGAGTTGGGTAGTAACGAATAAAACAGCAACACTTATGAAGTTAGTTGGATCTCGCGGAAAGAAGATATTAAAAGGGCTATTGCCAGAGTATGATGGAATAGTTATAAGCGATAGGTATGCTGCGTATAATTACTTTAATCGTGAAAACAGACAGATATGCTGGGCCCATTTAGCAAGGGACTTTGAAAGGTTTTTTTACAGTAAAAATGTTGAAGTGAGCAGAATTGGCGCAGCATTAAAATCGCTGAGCAACAGGGTATTTGTGGTAGATAGAGCACGTAAACAAAACCTGATAGACAATTTAAGATTTTTCCGGTTAATGAGGAAGATTCGAAAAAGGGTGAAACATTTTTTGCGAGAGATAACAAGGGTTGCAAAAGGAACTCAGGCCTCGAGAATGGCTGCCAATATACTACGTTCTGAAGATATGATGTGGAGATTCGTGCGCAATCCTGATCTGATCGAGACAACCAATAACCTTGCAGAACGTCAGGCTAGACGGTACGTCATTTATCGTAAAAATAGTTTTTTCACTTGGTCAGAACGTGGAGAAAAGTTCATTGAAAGAATGCTTTCGATATTTTTGACTGCACGTTTGAATGATCAGAATCCTGTCCAGAAACTACAGAATTTAGTCGCTATTCCTGCCTAATTGGGAATATTCCGTGAACGGTTACTCATAAGGACCGTTTTGCAGCAAGGTTCTCCTCTCTGGTTTATTATACTGAAAGTTCCGAACAACTGGTTGAGCTTTTAGGCTCGTATATAAGGGTGGAAAATGCAGTATACACATTATTTATGGAGGGATTATGAATTTATCAAATATTATTACTGGCATTGATATTAGCAAAAATAAACTAGATATCCATATTCATCCACTTGGACATCATAAAGTATTTGAAAATAACGTTCAAACTATTGATCAAATAATCGACTTTTTGCGTTTACATAACGTAACCAAAGTTCGACTTGAAGCAACTGGTGGGTACGAAAAATTATGTGCTTATACTTTATTAAGCCATGGTTTTGAAGTATATGTCATTCAACCAAGATGGGTGAGAGATTATGCAAAAAGCCTTGGTATTGCTACTAAAACTGATAAAATAGACTGTAGCATCATCTCACGTTATGTTAGTAATACAGACATGCGTGTCACTCCTTTAAAAGTTAGTAGTATTGACTGTTTGAAGCAAAAATTATCTCGCAGGAATCAACTAGTAGAAATAGCAAAAATACAAAAAACCCAAGCTCATCAAGTAACCGATTTATCTATAATCAAACAAATGGAAGAGCTACTTGCAGTTTTACAAAATCAAATTCAAGTCTTAGAAGATGAGGTAATGGAATTAGTCGATAAAAATCAAGAGCTTAAAAAAAAGTACATGTCAATAACTAGTATACCTGGTGTAGGTGCAATAACAGCTATTACTTTTATTTGTTATCTACCCGAGCTTGGAACTCTCCAACATAAAGAAATATCCAGCCTTTCCGGAGTTGCACCTTTTAATCGAGATAGTGGTTTTAGTAAGGGAAAAAGGTGTATTCAGGGTGGTAGATCACAAATTAGAAAGGTTTTACATATGTGCATTCTTAGTGCGCAAAGGTACAATTCTTATATAAAAATCTTCTTTGATAGGCTATACAATCAATATAAAAAACCATATAAAGTTACCTCTACTGCTGCAATGAGAAAATTACTTATCCTTGCTAACTCTTTAGTAAGAGACGGTAGACTGTTTACTGAGGAGTATAGCCCTAAAACTGCTTCTATATAGCAATAGCATAGCTGTGAATAAGTACGCCCACACAAATTTTAAGTACTTATTCACAGCTACATCAATTTTTCTATTGACTTTTAACACAACTGCTACAATGTCCTCTTTGCAACCTGTACTCAGTTACAATTGGCTTAATTTCTGGCAACTCTGCCTTCTGATGAATAATTTCATCTTCTAAAGTAATCTTACCTCCACACATACAAATTGTATCAATTGTGCATCTCACTACCTCGTCTGCAGCCATTAATTCACGCTTATGCACCTTATGTCCTGGCTGACCTCCTGGTTTTTTATCACTTTTCTTTTTTGCTTTCTTACGATATATATCTCGTGATGGTGGCAGCGATGAGAATTTTGCGAATTTAAGCCCAATTTGTCTTCTAATTCAACTATTTTTGCTTTCAAGCTATCATTTTCTCTGATCAGTGCTTTTATTTCTTCCTTGAGATTAGCCTTTTCTGCTACAACCTTTTCTTGCAGCACTGTTGTCATTTACCCATTCCATATTTAGATTCCTATCTCTTTACACTTTTATACTTACTTTGTAAACCACCTTATCTCCGTGAACGGTTACTAATTTTTGGCCTTATTGTACTTACATCAATAATTTATTATCACATTTAATATTACGCATTAAAATTAACTCATCTCTTTCAAAGGCTCTATATTAAAAATCGAAAGTCCAGAAGCAATGACGTGTGCTAAGGCTTGGACGAGAAACATTCTTGCAGCGGTGAAATTTAAGTTATTCTCCAGTATAAACCGCATATTTAAATCACTTTTGCCATATCCCCATAAAACGTGAAACGCTTCTGCAACTTCAAGTAAGTAGAAAGTGATTCTATGTGGCTCACAAAGCCTTGCAGATATTTCTACCACATCTGGCCACTTTGCTAAGGTTTTTATGAGGAATAGCTCCCCATCTGTCTTTAAAAGTGAAGGGTCTGCTGTTGGGAGCTCTTTTGGAGCATTACGCATTAACGAATGAGCACGGGCGTGCGCATATTGCACATAAAAAATAGGGTTGTCTTTTGACTGTTCTTTAACTTTAGCAAAATCAAAGTCCAAGACCATATCATTCTTGCGTGTTAACATTATAAAACGAGTTATATCCCTGCCAACCTCTTCCACTACATCCCTAGCTGTAAGAAAATTTCCTGATCTTTTCGACATCTTAACAGGTTTGCCATTTTCGAAGAAATTCACAATATTATGCAGTTTTACCTCTATCTTTGCTTGATCATCACTGAGCGCAGAGACAACTGCTCTAAGCCTTTTAATATAACCGCCATGGTCACTGCCGAGCTCTACGATCATATTGTTAAAACCACGTGATATCTTATCAAAATGGTAAGCAATATCCGATGCAAAATAAGTCCAGCTACCATCCTCTTTTTTTAGTGCGCGGTCAACATCATCACCAAATGTTGTAGAGCGAAATAACATTTCTTTTCTGGAAGTCCAACTTTCACTTTCTTTGCCTTTTGGTTTCTCCAAGTATCCTTCATACACAAGACCCTTATCAGATAATATCTTTATACTCTCTTCGATTTTGCCATTTTTTTGTAGCTCATACTCTGAAGTAAAAATATCATGATTGACTCCAAGCAAGCTCATGTCCTCCTTTATAAGTTCTAAGATAGAACTTAAAGTATATTCTCTAATTACTCGATTATCTTCCTCTTCTCTAAGCTCCTTGCCATATTTTTTAGCTAGCCCCTCCCCTATTGGTTTTAAATATTCACCTGGGTATAAACCTTTTTCGATGCTAATTTTTTCTCCCAGAGCTTCCTTATACCGCAAATATACTGACTTTATTAGTGTATCTATCTGCGCTCCAGCATCATTAATATAGTATTCCTTAGTAACTTTATAACCAACTTTTTTCAATAAATTTGCCAAAACGTCACCAAATACTGCCCCTCTTGCATGACCAATATGTAGTGGCCCAGTTGGATTTGCAGATACAAATTCAACATTGATGGCCTGATTGTTTCCAATGTTGAGAGTGCCAAACTCCGTTTTTAGCTCATTTATTTGCTTTAAAATCCCATGCCATACTTCCATTTTCAAGTGCATATTGATGAACCCAGGACCTGCTATTTCCACTTTTGCAACTTCATCAAAAGATTTAAATTCTTCTGCTAAGATCCCTGCAATCTCAACTGGATTCTTTTTTTCATGCTTTGCAAGCACCATAGCAACATTTGTGTAAATATCTCCATGCGCTCTATTGCTCGGAGGCTCTACAATAAAGTTTGTTGCATTCGTACTTATAACACCCCTTTGCTTCAACTTATTTAATTTGCTGGAAATTAGAGAGGAAACCTGCTTGAAAATGTTCATTTATTATACTGCTAAAATCTATAGCAGTATAGTTGATAAATGGAAGGAGTTGAAGGGTTATCTTAACTATTTTACCTTCATTTTCTCTTTTGCTTTAACAGGCTGATGTAACACTTGATAGATTAAACTTAGACAGCAACTTTTCGTATATCATAGCATTATACTCTGAAACCATAAACTTAGATCAACATTAATTCAGAATAACCAAAGTCAAAAAACTCCGGATACCATATAATTCCAGGTAGTTCTATTTCCCAATCCCAAGTTGTATTCAGCATTACTGTGTTGCCATCGTCGCAAGTATTAAACCATGCTACGTCATGATTACTACAACATGAATCATAACAATCGTTGAAACACAAATTATAATAATACTTGCAGCATGGGTGTAGTTTACACTCATCTACGGTAGGTTTTACCTTATTTCCTTCATCTATAGGAGGTTTTACTTTATTTCCTTCATCTACAGGAGGTTTTACCTTATTTCCTTCATCTATAGGAGGTTTTACTTTATTTCCTTCATCTATAGGAGGTTTTACTTTATTTACTTCATCTACAGGAGGTTTTACTTTATTTACTTCATCTACAGGAGGTTTTACTTTATTTACTTCATCTACAGGAGGTTTTACTTTATTTACTTCATCTATAGGAGGTTTTACTTTATTTATTTCACCTCCAGTAGGTTCTTCTCCTCCAGTAGGTTCTTCTCCTCCAGTAGGTTCTTCTCCTCCAGTAGGTTCTTCTCCTCCAGTAGGTTCTTCTCCTCCAGTAGGTTCTTCTCCTCCAGTAGGTTCTTCTCCTCCAGTAGGTTCTTCTCCTCCATATTGAACAGCATTCGTTAGATTATCAGTAACACTAGTATATGTTTTATTATCATACTGGTTATTAAGATTATACTTTAACATAGAAATCTCCCATACAATTAGAGTTATATATAAAATTATTAATAGAACAAGGTAAAAAATTACACGCCGAATTAGTTATTAATCAAGCTCTAAATCTATAGATATAAGGGCATAATACATACCCCATATCCATAGTATAAATTGTTATGTTATTACCATATCACATCAGTGCTATACCTATCGTCGCATTATGCTTTCAGCACATAGTATCCCTACACGTCCTTCACACCTTTTACACCCTCACTAAGTTTTATCGCCTTCAAAATAAATCGTTGTGCTCTGGAGCTAATTTTGCAGCTGTATCAGTTCCTATCCCAGTTCTTGTTCCCCAACCACAACATGGTACATTTAACACTACTGTGTTACCAGAATCGTGAGCATGATACCATGATGCTGTTGTACCATGACCATAACCGTGATTACTACCGTAGCATGGGTCATAACCATGTTTACAATGTGAGTTATAATCATAGTGGTATGGAGTACAATGATGCTTGAAAAACGGGTCTTGACTGTGACATAAACGAGTAGTATGACAATGCTCATCTTTATCAGGAATGCATATTGATTTACAGCCTGGAAAAGAAGTTTTGGTATTATGAGAACAAACGTTTTTTGGAGATGAAGTGTGATAGTGAGTCATAAATATCCTTTAAAAAATAACTATTAGACTATTATAGGATAAAATAATTAATAAATTTATAATCTTAATACTAAGATTGATATATTTAAAATTTCCTTTCCAGCCGTTATACAAGTATAGCTCTTTTCATAATAGTCCAAACGAGGTAAAATAAGGTTTTATAGTAGTGAAGGTAAGGATGCCAGCAGCATATAGTTATAAAAAAAGCAATGGAAGCACTAGAAGAAGGAGAAAGCAGGGAAACGGTGGCAGCAAGATTTAAAATTGGAAGAACTACGTTATGGGAGTGGCAGCAAAGAAGAAAAGAAACAGGAGATTTTCAGTCAAAAAAACTTGGAAATGGAGGTTATAATCACAAAATTACTGACTGGAATAAATTTACTGAATTTGCTAAAAAATATGGTGGTATCGGAAATGGCTAAGCTTTGGAGCAATGTTAGTATCCCAACGATCCATCGAGCTCTTAAAAAAATTGGACTCACACGCAAAAAAAGACATATAGATACAAAGAAAGAAACGAAGAAAAACGCGCTGAATTTTTGAAAATTATAGCAACAAAAGAACCTCAAAACTTAGTTTATATAGATGAGTCTGGCATTGATAACACCGAGTTATGGATATTGCCAGAAGGGACAGAGGTTTTATGCTCTAAAATCTGGTAAAAAAATTCAACGAATCAGTATGATTGCAGCCTTAAACGGCAGAAAAATAGTTGTTCCGTTAACATTTGAAGGCCACTGTAATATGGATATCTTTAATAAATGGTTTGAGCAGTTTTTGACACCGATTTTGAAACCTGGACAAACTGTTATCCTTGATAATGCTACTTTTCATAAGTCTAATAAGATTTGCTAAAGGAGTTGGCGCAGAAATTTTATATCTACCGCCTTATTCTCCCGATTTTAACAAAATTGAGCATCATTGGTTTGCTATAAAAAACAGAGCTAGGAAAAACATCCCTCTATTCACATCTTTTCGTCATGCTGTTGATTCCGCTTTTCTATAAGCTTTTCGGACTATTATGAAAAGAGCTATAGTATATCCAATCCAGGAATTTTGGTAAAATCTATACCAGTTACTCGATATAATTCTTCATGCAAAGCAAAGTTTGGTTTACTTTTTCTGTGCTTATTTTTCTCTTCACCTAACTTTTTACTCTCATCAGACTTTGTCTAAAATGTTTTATAATATTCTTAAATGCTCCTGTCACATTCTGCTACTTTTTCCTGATAAATATTATATAGCTCAAATTCTTGCTTTAATGTAAATAGGTGTTCTTTTCTATAGTTTCCTGCTAATGCTTTTGCAATAACAGATTTATCACTTTTTATTCGTCCATCTCTTAGTTCAGCCAATTTTTCAGGATTATTCTCACCATCTATTATTGCTTTAATAATTTGCATTCCAGTTACACCAGTTGTATCGCTTATAACTTTATGTAGTTGAATATTCATTTGTGTTAGCGCTTTTTGCATACGCAAAGTATGTGTAGAAGCATTTTCAATTAAATTTTTACGTTGCCGAACATAACTACGCAATACACACATTTGATCATCTGGCCTAAATGACCCTTGGAGTAACCCGTAACTGTGTAGTTGTTGAATCCATTTGCACATCTGATTTTCTCCCAGGTACATTTTTAACATGTTTTGCGTTTACCAGTTTTACTTCAAATCCGTGTGATTCAAGTACTTGAAACAAAGGAATCCAGTACACTCCTATTGACTCCATGGCTACTGTATTAACTTTACATTTTTTCAACCATTTTGCTATGTTGTAGAGATCTTACGTAAAGCAGCTAAATTTTTGTATACGTTGTTCATCGCTTCCTTCGGGTACACATACATAATGTACAGCCTAGCCAACATCGATTCCTGCTGCATTAGATCTCTAATTTACTTTTGAACTTTGCCATTTTTAATCTCCATTATATAATAATCCATAATTGAGAAGTGCTTAAGCTTGGGACGGTTGAGTTATACATTCTTCTAATCGAGGTAGCCCAAAAGGCTCAATCAGTGGTTCGACCGTTCCTCCAAAGCCACGCTGTCCTACGGGCACTTAAGGCACCATTGCACAGTTCGGCTATAACTGCAAAAAGCTCTTCTCTACAAAATTATACATAAAATTTGCTATACACTCAGCTAGGAAGTTTCTTTTTGGTTTGACAGGTTTTATCTGTCCGGCGCTGTCCAGTATGATAGGGGTTTTTAGGTCAATTCGGCGGATGCTATATACCATGCTGCTATAAAACCTAAATAAATCTTTCTGAATTCGACTTTGTTCTACATTATGAATGGCAGAATTGTTAGTATTATAAAGCCTTTCTGGATGTGGTTCATTTAAGATATTATATCCAACAATGGCAGGATGGTCCTTAAGTTCTCTTGCAAGATCTTGCCAAAATTTTGCTGCTTGTTTTTGAAAAGCTTGATCTGACCATAAACGTAAATCATCTTTATCGTTATTATTTTGCTCCCATCTAGATCCAGGTAAGCTAAGCATCGTTAACACTACTGGTATTTTTTGTTGATGAAAAGCATCTAAAACATCTTTCAGAACTTTCAGGTCTTTGGAAATCAGGCCCGGATAATTGTCTGCATTGCCTAAGAGGAAGTCACGTTGCGTAGTTTCAAATTTGTCAGGAGCAAGAAGAATAAAACCAATTTTGTATTCCTTTGCTGCTTTGATTAAGTCACTATCAACTTTTCTATTGAAAACATTTGCTCCCTTTCTAACTCCAGTTTGCCAAAAGAGCATTTTGCTGTTCTCCGGTATGGCTTTGTTGCATAGCTAGTGTTGGTTGAGGTTATTGTAAGGAGAAAAGCTTATGGTTACTAACGCATTTTGTTGTAAAATAGGCATTTTTCAAACAAGTATAACTTATGCCACAAAAAATGAGAGTAAGTAACCAAAGAGAATATAATGAGTTTCTAAAAAAAAGAGGAAATGTTTTTCATTTTGTTAATCAAGCCATAGAAAATTGGTATGAAAATAGTCCAAAAGTTGCAGGTGGCAATAACACTTATAGTGATAAAGTTGTAATTTTAATACACATAATAGTTCATCTTTTTAGAATTGGCTTGAGACAAGCTGTAGGTTTTGTAAAAGGTTATATGGTACAAATAGGCAAAAAACTTAAGATTATCAGCTATACACAAGCTTCCAGAAGATTTAAAAAGCTTAATTTGAAGATTGATGACCATAGAAGCAATAAAGATGATCTGGAAAATGTTGAAATTGCCGTAGATAGCACTAGAGTTAGTATCTACAATAATAACGGTGGGCATAGTAAGCTTAATATTCGAAAAAGAAAATACAGTGGTTATGGTCAAGTAAGAAAATTACATGTTATTTTAAACATAAATGATAAGAAAGCAATAAGCATGAACTACACTAGTGGTGTTGCTGTAGACTATTTGCCGGTCTGCGATATGTTAGAAGAAGTCAGTGATAAATATAACATTTGTTCTATTCGAGCAGATGCGGCTTATGATATAAAAAGTGTGTATAAAGAATGCAGAAAATACAATATTGTGCCTATTATTCGCCCTAGGAAGGATACTAAAATTTGTTTAGCTGACTACTTATCAGAAAGAAACAAGTATATTAGTAGAATTAGGTCATATGAGAATTATGAAGATGGTATTAATGAATGGAAGAAAAAAGTTAAGTATGGAGCACGGTCTTATATTGAAGTCTTTTTCTATAGGTTGAAGCAAATATTTGGGTTTGGCTTGAAAAATAAATCAGAGGTAAATCGTGAAAAAGAGCTGTTAATTAAGTGCTACTTACTGAACAAATTTACTGATATTGGTATGGCTAAATTTAAATTAGCTGCGTAAGTTCATTGTGATTTACATGCCTATCAGTGCTATGCAACAAAGCCATCCGGTATTGACTTAGCACTCACATTACAGAAAACTATAGAATACAAAACAGCTGTAATTAGAAGAAAAATTTTCACTTATATAATTTTGCTATAATGGTAAGTAACCTAACAGACAAGATCCCGTTTGTAAAGATGCATGGTACTGGCAATAGTTTTGTTATCATAGACTCACGTTCAGCAAATAATTTAGACTGGAATTATAGACAAATTGCTGATCAAGGCAGTTGTGATCAAGTGATAATTATAACAATGTCTAATGCTGCAAACTGCTTTATGCATATCTACAATGCTGACGGTAGTCGAGCTGAAATGTGTGGAAACGCAGCACGCTGTGTTGGATATTTGATAATGTTAGAAAAAGGTACTGAATATATCACTATTGAGCTGATAAATAATCGTATCTTAGAATGTTTTAAAGTAGGTGATAAATCAATAAAGGTCAATATGGGTAAACCACTGCTTAAATGGAATGAAATTCCTCTTTCTTGTGAATGCGATCCCCTTTATCTACCTATAGAGCTTGAAATGCTGAAAGAGCCAGTTGCAGTAAATATTGGTAACCCTCATATAGTTTTTTTTGTTGATAACATAAGCGAAATACCATTGCAGAATTTAGGACCAAAGCTAGAAAATCACGAATTATTTCCTCAGAAAACAAATGTTAGTATTGCACAAATAGAAAAATCTGGAGAAATAAACTTAAGAGTTTGGGAAAGAGGAACAGGTATTACTGCTTCATGTGGTAGTGCGGCTTGTGCAGTATTTGTTGCATCTATACTTCGTAAGTGTTTGGCTACTAAACAAACTTCAGTGCATTTACCAGGAGGTCAGTTATTGATTGAGTGGTCAAAAAATATACTGATGACTGGGGATATAGGGTTTTTATGACCTAGGCTAGGCACTGACACTCATTACTTCTAACACCTTTTTACCAATCACAGCAGGGGTTTCTGCAATCGCAATCCCAGCACTGCGCATAACCTCTAACTTTGCACCAGCACTTCCGCCACTAGAGGAGATAATAGCCCCAGCGTGCCCCATACGTCTTCCTGGAGGTGCTGTTTGACCTGCTACAAAACCAACGATTGGCTTTTTAGTTTTTTCTGTTTTCACAAAATGTGATACATCCTCTTCTTCGTTTCCACCTATTTCACCAATAACTACAATACCATGAGTATCGTCATCTTTTAAAAAGAGCTCCATACAGTCAACAAACGTCATACCATGAACAGGATCCCCTCCAATTCCTATACATGTTGACTGACCAAGACCAACAGCGGTTGTTTGTGCTACCGCTTCATAAGTTAAAGTTCCAGAACGAGACATAATTCCTATATGTCCACGTCTGTGAATATGTCCTGGCATAATTCCTATTTTGCATTCTTCGGGTGTAATAACCCCTGGACAGTTTGGGCCAATCAATCGACTGTTTGAACCAGCGAGAGCGTGCTTTACCTTTACCATGTCAAGTATAGGAATGCCCTCTGTGATGCAAACTATTAATTCTATCTCTGCATCTATTGCCTCAAGTATTGCATCAGCTGCAAATTTAGCAGGTACATATATCACAGTAGCATTCACATCAGTTTTTTCTTTAGCTTCTGCTACGGTATTAAAAACTGGTAAATTAAGGTGAGTGCTTCCACCCTTGCTAGGAGTTACACCGCCAACCATTTTGGTTCCATAGCTAATTGCTTGTTCTGAATGAAATGTACCTTGTGCACCAGTAAAGCCCTGGCATATTAATCTTGTATCTTTATTTACTAAAACAGACATACTCTACTTCACCTCTTGTACTATTTTCTGTGCAGCCTCGTCAAGTTCGTCTGCAGCAATAATATTTAGCCCTGACTCTTCTAAAATTCTTTTTCCTTCTTTAAAGTTAGTGCCTGATAATCTAACCACTAAAGGGACCTTAATATCTATTTCTTTTGCAGCTTCAACTATTCCATTTGCAATGATATCACAACGCATTATACCGCCAAATATATTAACCAAAATTCCTTGTACATTACTATCAGATAATATAATTTTAAATGCTTCAGTGACAGTTTCCTTACTTGCTCCACCACCAACATCTAGAAAGTTAGCAGGCTCTGCTCCATAGTACTTTATTATATCCATTGTTGCCATAGCAAGACCTGCACCGTTCACCATGCAACCAATATTGCCATCCATTTTGATGTAACTAAGTCCATGTTTTGAAGCTTCTATCTCTTCTTTAACTTCTTCATCATAATCACGAAGCTGCACGATTTCTGGATGACGATATAAAGCGTTGTCATCAAAATTAATTTTAGCATCAAGTGCAACAAAATCCCCGGAATTTGTTTCAACTAGTGGGTTAATTTCTATTTGGCTTGCATCAGTTGTAATAAACGCATCATATATATTTTTTGCAATATTTGTTATTCTTTCTATTTGTTCTGAATTCAAATTAAAATTATTGGCAAGTTTACTGTTATCAAGATTTGTAAAACCAGTAGCAGGGTCAATATCAAATTTCACAATTTTTGTAGGAGAATTTTTTGCCACTTCTTCAATATCCATTCCACCTTCTGAGGAAAATATAAATACTAACCTACTGAGCTTTGGATCAACTACTAGACTCAAATAGTACTCTTTTTTAATGCTTGAACCTTCCTCAATGTATACTCTTCTTACCTGCTGTCCACTAGGCCCTGTTTGATGAGTAACTAAAGTTATGCCAAGCATGTCCTTTACAAGTTGTTGAGCTTCTTTAGTTGACTTTGCTAGCTTTACGCCACCAGCCTTACCCCTACCACCTGCATGAATCTGAGCTTTAACCACAAACACGTCAGATTTTAGTTGATTTATTTGAGTTTCTACTCCTTCTGCAGATGTAGCAACAAAACCCTTTGGTAACGGGACATTAAACTTGTGTAAAATTTCCTTTGCTTGATATTCATGAATATTCATAAGATAACTAATTATTAACCTTAGTAAAAACTACCAACCATAACGCTGTCTTCTGCATTCTTGCTGATACCTCTTTTTCCTTGCTTCAGCTTTTTTTTTAGCTGTTTTCTCTGATTTCTTTTCGTGATATTTTTTTTTCATTTTGAGCCCTCTTCCTTCCTTTTGAATTATTTTTCTCAACACTGGAAGAGCTCTATCTACATCACCATAATGGACTGATACTTCAATCAAACTCTATACCTCCTTCGGTAATCACTTCAAAATCCATTTATAAATTAGAAAATTAACATTGTCAATTATTTTATAAACTTGAGCGATAGAATATGATATGCAGTGATTTATATGAAAAAAGCTTCATTCTGCTGTCAATCATTTACTTGCTGATAAAAATTGCTTTTAGGTTACAGTGCTCTTGTAATTTTTCTAATCTCGGGGCGGAGAGATTTGAACTCCCGACCCTTTGGTCCCAAACCAAATGCGCTACCAGGCTGCGCTACGCCCCGACTTCTTTACTAAGAGTATCGATAGTTCGGAAAAATGCAAGTTTCATTTATTTCTTTTAGGAAAAATATAATGCAGATTTCTTTATATAGAGTGTCAAGTTGCACTAGCCATATTAAAAAATCTAGCTATACCAATTGGTGAAGGTTAATGCAGCAACTACAGCAGTATCAACTCTCAAAATTCTTTTTCCTAGACTCAGTTTCTGACAAAATTTATTGGCAGAATCAAGTTCGTAAGATGAAAAACCACCTTCGGGGCCAACAATAATAGCAACGTTTTTCTTGCCTTTTAGAACTTTATTAGGAGGTTGTCCTTCACCTGTTTCATCACACAAAACAAAATTTTTATTCTGGGAATCGAATAATTCACAAAAATTAATAGGAAGAAAAATCTGTGGTATACTTGTCCTACCGGATTGTTCCGCAGCTTCAATTGCCTGTAATTTCGCTCTACTTAGGTTAATGTTTTTTACTACTGTACGTTCTGTTGAAATAAATTGAATGCAGGTTACTCCCATTTCAGTTGCTTGTCTTACTATGTTGCTTAAGGCGCCGCTTTTTACCAGAGCACAATACAAATATAGATTTTTTTCATGTTGTTGTTGTTTAGTGCGTTCTTTTATTATAATTTTTGTCGATTTACTTGATATATTCACTACTTCTCCTAACCATTCTCCATCCTTTCCATTAAAAAGATAGATGTTATCATGCTTCTTAAGCCGCATTACATTGTAAATATAGTGACTTTGTCGTGGATGAAGAGCCAAACTTACATTTTGTGATAAAGCTTCTTCAACATAAAGCCTAATTTTTTTCATTCAAAACTTTAGTTATTTGCATTCTGTTTGAGTGACTCTTACGGGATTTGAACCCGTGTTACCACCGTGAAAGGGTGGTGTCCTAACCACTAGACGAAAGAGTCGACTTGAATCTAACTGAGTTATATCGATTATACATATAAAGTCAATTCAATTATTTTGAATCACACAGTTAGAGTGATATATCAGTGATTTTATATCGACAGCCTCCTATTACCCCATGTTCAATGCTTACTGAACCTATCTCAGATTTAGGAGCTTTAGATCCTAAATCTAATTTTTGTTCAACTTTTGTATCTGAATCATAGCCAGAATCGTATCCAGAATCTCTACGCTCAAAATTTTGCCTTATTTCTTTTACGTTAAAGCCAGCCTTGGTCTTGATTTGCTGACTCGCTGGCTTATTAGCACTTTGCTCATTTAGTTTTACTTGCAAATTATTCACTTTATCCTGCACTAATCCATGATAAGTCCCAGAATTATCTTTTATATGTTTTGCTTGTCTTTCTGATCTCTTTTTCGATAAATCTACTTTAGCATAAATAGGCTCTGGTTGCTCTTTATGATTTAAGCTAGTGGGCTTTTTTTGCTCTGAGAAATCATCTACATCTTCATAAATAGGTTCTCCTGATATACTAGAATAACCACTATCTTTCAATGATAAATTTTCAGTAGATCTTTTATGCAAATCATATACTTCAGCATAAATGGATTCTTCCGATACGCTCAACTCTTCTAATGAGTTACTAACCTTAGCGTCATATACCTCATCATAAATGGGCTCTTTTAAAAGTAAAATATCATCATGCTCAAAAATTCTAGGAGGTTTTTTAGGTGAGTTGGCCTTAAATTTTAGCTCTACTTCCTCTTTAAGCTTGTCACAACTTTCCGTTTGTTTCAAAATCTCCAATATTTCTTTTCTTTCTTTTTTTATTAGCTCACCAAGCACTAAACAACATTTTTCTTTACGATCTTTGAGACTGTCCTTATCTCCGTACTGCATAGCTTCTGATGCTATTTTGTATTGAAGGATTACATTTCCTATACTATTATTTATTTCATTAATATTTGCTCCAGCACTAATAAGTAACGTCATTACATTATGATCAAGATTTGTTACTGCATACTCTAAAGCTCGATTTAAAGTTTGATCATTATTCAAGTTAAATGACCCCTTGTTCCTAAAAGGATTAATTCTAGAAAAGAGTTTTTCAAAGCTGTTTACTATATTATGAAGACTTAAAGCTAGCCTCACGCCTCTTATATTGCTATTTCTAGAGGATTTAATTAAAAAACTATCTACTATACCCATGATTGTACCCCTCTATATAAAAGCTCACCATTGTGGTACAATTTTAAACTATAACGATTTATTTTATATTAATAACCGCTTTTCACACCCACTTGACAAGAGGCGGCATCGACATCATAATTGCATCGGGGTTACCATTAGTCATTAAACCAAACCTTGTACCACGATCATAAAGAAGATTGAACTCCACATATCTGCCACGTTTTATCAATTGTTCTTCTCGTTGTTCTTTTGTCCAAGATTTTTGCATATGTTTGTGTATGATGTGTAAGTAAATTTCTAAAAAGGCTTCACCTACTGCTTTTGTGAACTCAAAATCATTTTTCCAGTTGCCAGAAGTTAGATTGTCATAAAAAATTCCACCAATACCACGTGGCTCTTTTCTATGTTGTAAAAAAAAGTAATCATCACATTGCTTTTTAAATTTCGGATAATATTCGATGTTGAACTCATCGCAAGTTGCTTTAATTGATTCGTGAATATACTTGCAATCTCCCTCATCTTTATAAATTGGAGTAAAGTCCATTCCTCCACCAAACCATTGTTTTGAGGTATATATCAGCCTTGTGTTCATATGTGCTGCAGGGATAAGGGGAGATTGCATGTGAGACACTAAAGATATACCGCTTGCCCAAAACTCTCCATTGCTTTCACTTGCACCAGGAATTTCATTAATGGCTGAGTCTGCGAGCTTTCCGTATACTCTTGAAACGTTTACTCCAACTTTTTCAAAAATATTACCAAAGATAATTGTAGATTCACCACTTCCTCCACCTGGTCGGTTCCACTTTCTTTTTTCGATTTTTGGTTCTGTGAATGACTGTAACTCAATTGATAAGAAAGATTCGGTGATCTTGTTTCTCAGTGCGCAGAACCATTCAAATGCTTGTGTCTTTTGTTTTTCCATAATGCCTTCTGTTGGCTTATTAATATTATTCTACTCTATATTTACAGGAATTAATTAGATTGGGATAGTAACTACCCATCAAGGATGTTAATAAATCTATAATAATTAAATCAATATAGTAGAATATTTTTATATGTGCAAGGATGCCAAGCAATAATAATGAGTAAAAGATACATAGATGACAAAAAAGAGAACAGAGTTGACTTCATACTAAGAAATTATGGGATGTCAATTATTGTGATGGCAGTCATTATGTTCTTACCTCCAATAGCAATATCAGTACTCTATTTTTCTAATGTATATAGTCAGCATGTTAATATAGAGATTAATTTATTAATTAGCATTCTAATGACTCTCTTTGTGGCATATAATATAAAACGTTACAAGTATCTACTTAATATCATAGAGTTTCAAAATGCAATATTTGCAAATGCGCTGAATCATAATACAGAGTTTTGTCTCATTTTACATAAAGATGAGGGTATTATTTATGCTGATGCGAGGTTCTACGAAAGGTTTAAAGATCACATAAACGATGATGTTACGCTAGATAAAATTCTTGAAGCAGGAGATGTGTCAGAAAAAGACAGAAAATCACTCTATCATGCGTTAAGAAATAACACTTCTGTAAAAGTATGCATTTCCTTAAGCAAGAAGAGTAGAATATCTAACTTTCTTTTGCTCTCTGAACCAATACCGGATAATCCACAAATTGCTATAAATAGTAATAAGACTTTAAATTTATCATTAGCCCCAATAGCAAGACCGAATGGGTATTTTGTACTGAAGGCAACACAGGTAAACAAAGAGCAGGTATATGAAGAGTTGATAGAGAAACACAATATAGCAACTTACGTTGCAAATACAAAAGGAGGTATCTTATCTGTAAATAAAAGATTTTTAGACATGTTTGAACTAAAAAAATTGGAAAAAGGTAGCTCAATCAATGATTTTATATCTCAATCTAAGTATGACGATACAATAACCAAAAATGAAATTATGTTTTTTACTATAAGCGGTGCTCCATTTAAGGCTTATATGAGTACTGCTATATTTTGTGATAAATACAATCATAGCTATATACACGGCTTTATAACACCAACTGAATCAAATATTGTTGATTATCAACTACACCCTTGTTTTACAAATTCGTCAATTGCTATTGCACAATGCGACATAAATGGCAATTTTATAAAGAAAAATATAGCATTAGTAAAACTTGCGGGGTCAAATAATGGTTCTATCTTTGCATTGATATCAGATGGTTATCATATGAAAGTGCGTGAATATTTTTCAAGTAATAGGATAAATAATGCGTCCTTTGATGTGCAGCTCAATGGCGGTAATAACATGAAAATATATTTTAATAAGTTTCTTCATAATAAAGTGATGTTCATACTTTGTTATTTTATTGATAATACTGAACGTAAAAAACTAGAGATAAAACTTGAGCATTATCAAAAGGTGCAAGCTATAGGGCAATTAGCAGGTGGTATTGCACATGATTTCAATAATATATTAACCGGAATAATAGGATTTTGTGATTTGCTTTTACTCCAGCACTCAGCTAGCGATCCATCTTTTGGAGATATAATACAGATACAGCAAAATGCAAAACGTGGGTCAAATTTAGTAAGACAACTGCTTGCTTTTTCAAGAAGACAGACTTTGCAGCCAAAGATTATTAATGTAAATGGTACGATAGCTGATCTTTATGAAATGATCAAAAGATTAATAGGTGAAAATATAAAATTTAATATTTATTATGGTAGCGATTTGGGTGCTGTTAGGGCTGACCAAGGACAATTAGAGCAAGTTATGCTTAACTTAGCAGTTAATGCTGGTGCTGCTATGGAAAAGGGGGGAGAGTTAACTATACGAACCTTTAATCAAAAGGTTGATTCATTAAATTCTACACCTCAGGATATGTTTTCTCCAGATAAGGAAACGATTGAACATGGGAATTATGTTGTGATTGAAGTGATTGATACTGGATGTGGAATGACGAGTGATATAATTGAAAAGGCATTTGATCCATTTTTTTCTACCAAAGATATTACTTCTGGTACAGGTCTTGGCCTCTCTACTGTATATGGCATTATTAAACAAACCGAAGGATACATCTATGTTGCTAGCAAAGTGAATCATGGAACTAAATTTAGCATATTTTTGCCCATAGTTTACATATCGGATGAAAATGATAAAGAGGAAGATAGTAAAGAAATAGAGAAACCGGTAGAGATTAAAGGTAATGGTATAATTTTATTAATTGAAGATGAAGATTCAGTAAGGGAATTTACTGCTAAGGCTCTTACAAGAAAAGGATTTAATGTAATAGAAGCGAGTATAGGCAGCGAGGCACTAGAGATCATTAGAAAAAAAAATCAACACATAGATCTAATAATCACTGATGTAATCATGCCAGAGGTGAGTGGTCCAGAAATAGTTAAAGAAACATTGATACATAGGCCAAACATCAAAGTTATTTTTATTTCTGGGTATACAGAGGATGCTTTTTTAAAGAGCGATGAAATCAATATAGAAGACTTCCATTTTTTACCCAAACCATTTACTCTGAATGAGTTAGGAAATAAGGTTCAAAGTGTGTTACACAAGACAAAAAAAGGCAGTTTACTTTGAGCATGATTGGCAACAAAAAAATTTTTCTAATGCAAAAATTTCTTGCATATATACAATAGAGTTATTTTATACATAAGATAAAAGGCGTGAGCAAGATCATTGCAATAGTAAATCAAAAGGGTGGAGTTGGTAAAACTACAACTAGTATAAATTTATCAACAGCCTTTGCTGCTGTGGGAAAAAGTACTTTACTGGTAGATCTTGACCCTCAAGGAAATGCTAGTACAGGACTTGGGATTTCTTATCGTAGCAGGGAAGAAAAAAATATATATAAAATACTGCTGAGCAGCGAAAGTGAATTGGTGGAATCGGCAATTTTCAATATAAAGGAAATTCCAAATCTATCGCTGATTTCATCAGTGGTTGACTTATCAGCTGCAGAAATTGAGCTATCACAACTTGAGCAGGGAAAATTCGTACTAAAAGATACGCTAGAGAAAGTACGTAATAATTATGAGTACATAATTATCGATTGTCCTCCATCACTTGGTCTGCTTACTATCAATGCTCTGACCGCTGCTGACTCGATTATTGTTCCTCTTCAGTGTGAATTTTTCGCTCTGGAAGGATTGAGCCATTTAGTTAAGACTGTAGAGCTGATAAAAAGAAATAACCTAAACCCTTTCCTGTTAATAGAAGGAATATTGCTCACAATGTATGACAGACGCAACAAACTTAGTGAGCAGATTAAAAATGATATTTGCCAATATTTAAATGATAAAGTATATAAAACTATTATCCCCTTGTATGTGACCATTATTCCACGTAATGTACGGTTATCAGAAGCGCCTTCTCATGGAAAACCTGCTATTGTATATGATCTTAAGTGTCCTGGTGCACAAGCATATATAAGTTTGGCAAAAGAAATTTTAAAGAAACACATGAGCATCTGTAAAGAGAAAAAGCTGATAAGTGAGGGTGCAGCATGAAGGACAATAGGCGCTTAGGTAGAGGTCTTGCTGGCCTCATAGGCGATAATTATGGTAATAAAGAAGATCGGTTACCTATTTCATTACTACACCCGAGCAAATTTCAGCCGAGAAAATATTTTGATGAGGAGTCATTAAAAGAACTTGCAGGTTCGATAGAGAAAAATGGTATAATACAACCTGTTGTGGTGCGCAAAGATCCAAATAATGAAGGTTATGAAATAGTAGCAGGGGAACGTCGTTGGCGGGCAAGTAAAATTGCAAATCTTGATAGTGTGCCAGTCATCATAAAAGATTTAAATGACAAGGAATGCTTAGAAGTATCGATAATTGAGAACATACAGAGGCAAGACATTAATCCAATAGAAGAAGGTGAAGCGTATAGGAAACTAATAGATGAATTCTCCTATACACACGAAGAACTAGCTTCAACTTTAGGTAAAAGCCGCAGTCACATAACCAATATGATACGAATGCTGTCACTCCCTAATGGAGTAAAAACAATGATCAACGAGAAAAAATTGTCTATGGGTCATGCAAGAGCATTGATTAATGTTGAAAATGCGGAAAGTATTGCAGAAAGAATAGTTTCTCAGGGCCTGAGCGTTAGACGAACTGAAAAATTGATAAAAGACTTACAACAAAATAACGACCGAAAAGAGCATAAGTGTACTAAAAATCAAGATATGGCAGCATTAGAAGGAGCTATATCTTCTCAGCTTGGTTTAAAGATCAAAATTAATGACAGTAATTCTAAGGGTAAAGTCATGATACGTTATAACAACTCAAATGAATTGGATTTTATATTGAAAATTTTGAATAGAAGACTTGAATCAGCTATTAATGTCGAAAGTAGCTCATAGAAATTTCTTGACAAACCTTCCCACTTTCCTTGCAATGGAAGTGAAATGGTGTAACCGTTCACGGATTGTGAGAATGAATTAAAGAACTAAGCAGTGACAGCTACTAGATTCTGTAGCTTTTGAAAGGGGTTCTGGCCATTTAGACGTGATGTCAAAAATATCGACAACATTCTTTCCACGAATCTTTCTCCACGTTCTGACCAGGTGAAAAAGCTGTTTTTACGATAAATTACGTACCGTCTAATTTGCCGTTCTGCAAGGTTATTAGTTGTTTCTATCACTTCAGGTTTTCTTAAAAACTTCCACATCATATCCTCAGATCGTAACATCTTAGCGGCCATTCTTGAAGCTTGAGTGCTATTTGCAACCCTCGTCATTTTACGTAAAAAATGTTTTACCCTTTTCCGAATTTTTCGCACCAGTCGATAAAATCTCAAATTATCTATCAAATTTTGTTTTTTTGCCTTATCTACTACAAACACCTTATTGCTGAGCGATTTTAGTGCTTGGCCAATTTTGCTCACTTCAACATTTTTACTATGGGCAAATCTCTCAAAATCTCTTGCCAGATGTGCCCAACATATCTGTCTATTTTCACGATTGAAGTAATTGTATACAGCGTATCTATCGCTCACAACTATACCATCATATTCTGGCAGTAAACTCTTCAACACCTTCTTACCACGAGACTCGCTTACCTTCAGAAGTGTCAACGCTTTGTTTGTTATTACCCAACTCCAGCCTCTCTTTCCTTGATTTCTGTGCCCTGTTTCGTCTATATGCAAATACTCGCTTCCTTGCAACTCTTCCTTCATTTTCTCATATTCAGATGCACACTTCTTCGATACCCTGCGTTCAGTATTTGAGACTAAACCAAGGCTTATATTTAGATTAAAAATACTGCCCAAAATTTGCTGTACCTCTCTTTTTGAGTTAATAAAAAAGCCGCTAAGGCTGCTTATAACTGTTTTAGCATTGGGTCCTAGAAAATCTCTTGCAACACCTTCGGGTAAATTTGCTGTAATTCTTTTATTACATACTCTACAATGTCCTCTTTGCAACCTGTACTCAGTTACAATTGGCTTAATTTCTGGCAACTCTGCCTTCTGATGAATAATTTCATCTTCTAAAGTAATCTTACCTCCACACATACAAATTGTATCAATTGTGCATCTCACTACCTCGTCTGCAGCCATTAATTCACGCTTATGCACCTTATGTCCTGGCTGACCTCCTGGTTTTTTATCACTTTTCTTTTTTGCTTTCTTACGATATATATCTCGTGATGGTGGCAGCGATGAATTTTGCGAATTTAAGCCCAATTTGTCTTCTAATTCAACTATTTTTGCTTTCAAGCTATCATTTTCTCTGATCAGTGCTTTTATTTCTTCCTTGAGATTAGCGTTTTCTGCTACAACCTTTTCTTGCAGCACTGTTGTCATTTACCCATTCCATATTTAGCTTCCTATCTCTTTACACTTTTATACTTACTTTGTAAACCACCTTATCTCCGTGAACGGTTACAATTTGTCTTCTAATTCAACTATTTTTGCTTTCAAGCTATCATTTTCTCTGATCAGTGCTTTTATTTCTTCCTTGAGATTAGCGTTTTCTGCTACAACCTTTTCTTGCAGCACTGTTGTCATTTACCCATTCCATATTTAGCTTCCTATCTCTTTACACTTTTATACTTACTTTGTAAACCACCTTATCTCCGTGAACGGTTACGAAATGGTGGAGTTTGTCAAGTAAGTTATTTCGTTTCTACCTTCAATAAAAATTTGCACGCAATAGCACAGAAGCATACGTTGCTATTCCCTCATTTCTACCAATAGAACCTAATTTTTCCGCTGTGGTTGCTTTGATACTTACGAATTCACCATTAATTTCTAATATTTTTGATATGAATTCCTTCATTCCTGCTTTGTAAGGCGATATTTTAGGCTCTTCACAAACTATAGTAATATCTAAATTAGACACGCTATATCCTTTTTCCTGTGCTTTTTTAGCAGCAAAGTCAAGAAAATGAGATGAATTGCAATCCTTCCATTTAGAGGAATTAGGAGGAAAATGTTCTCCTATATCGCCACATCCTAGTGCTCCGAGTATTGCATCAACGATTGCATGTATTGCAACATCACCATCGGAATGTGCCTCTATTGCCATATTATGCTCAATTTCCACACCGCAAATTTTTATAAAGCTCTTAGCATCATTTTGAATTTTAACAAATTTATGTATATCATAACCGGTTCCGACACGGAATTTTGGCTCTCCAAAGAGAAGTTTTGCCATATTGATATCCTCTTTTGTAGTTAACTTAAAATTCTTTTTCTCACCTTCAATAATCGCAACATGTTTTTTATGCTCCACCATTAGTGATGAATCATCAGTAAATTCTTTGACTGACTGATGGCACGATAATAATTCTCTGAAATTAAAAATTTGAGGGGTTTGTATGGCTCTAAGTTTTTCTCTTGAAATCGTAGATTCAACGAAATTATTACTCACCAACGATATAGTATCCTCGACTTCTATTGCTGGAACTACTCCTGTATATTGACCATTAATCATGGATTCAATCAAGTTATTTATTAGAATATTTGATACAAAAGGCCTACAAGCATCATGTATAATAACAAAATCTGGATTGATCTTTTGCAAACTCTCCAGTCCAAGTTTAACTGAACTCTGCCTGCTTTTTTCTCCACATACTGGACTCAGCAATTTAGTATCTATAGTTGATGACGTAACTTCTTTATAGAAATCTTTTTGACTTTCATTTACTACCACTCTTATGTAACTTATGTACTGATTAGCTAAGAATTTTCTAATTGTGTGAAATAAAACAGACTTACCTGCCAGTTTTATATACTGTTTAGGGATTTTGGCATTGCATCTACTGCCTACTCCTGCTGCAACTATTAATGCTGCTATCTTGTATTCCTCAAGTCTGTTAGTGTACATGCTTATCATTTTCGTTGTTAATACAAGTTATCTAGCATTTTAAAAAAGTTTGATTCAATTCTCAAAAAAGAATATTCTTTTACTAGGTGTAATATATGTTAGAGGGAAATAATGCACGTTGCTAAGTATAATAAAGAAAATGAGATACATCTTATATTTTTTCATGGAATAGGTGATAATTATAAAAATGCGTCCAGGTATATACAAGATAGATCTACATATCTCCATAGGTCTAATTTCTACACTCATGCACATAAATACCCAATTGCATTTCAAAACTATATAACTTACGCAATAGCTAGTTTCTTATTTTTAGGAATATCCATATTATCACCCGCTCTGATATTATTTACCAACCCAATGACGTCTAGGACAGCGAATTCAGCAATATTAGCAGCTTTGATTTGGCACTTTTTTGTCTATATCAATACTCATGATTCCATTTATAAATAAGAATAAAAGCTTATCTCAGTCTTCGATAAAAAAAATCAATGAATTAATGGACAAGGGTGTAAAACCTGAAAACATCATACTTTTCGGCCATTCCTTTGGAGGAGCAGTTGCATCAGAAGTATTAAAATATTTTACAGACAAAAATATTAAACTTGGAGGCGTTATTTTTACTAGCACTTTCAGCTCTTTTCATAATGCAATAAAGCATTTTCCAATTCCTCAAGCAAAAATTTTAAGTGTACTGCCCTCATGCTTATTGAAAAAGATGCTTAAGGTCCTAAATTTAGATTTTGATATAGTAAGCAATATACAAAAGCTACAAAATGATAATATACCAATAGTAGTCATTAATCATGAAAGAGACACCTTAATACCATATCCTGCACAATTGGCAAAGGCAGTAGACGATCTATTGTTAAATAGAAATTCGATTAAGATCGTTAATCTGAGAGGCTTTACAGATAACCCGCATAACGGAGTTTTATCTAGTTGGCAATTGAGTGAAAATTTGGCTGATCTCATGCCTAATAAAATAATGAATAGATAGTACTTACAAAAAACTGTATATTTTTCGGTAAATTAACTATTCTAAACACATGCAAAAACGTCATATAACTATTTGTTGTGTACTGCTTTTCATAATAGGGGCATTATTTTTGATGCGTCCTATGATTGTTCCGTGTCTAATATCTGTTTTTGTTGCACATCTATTTAACCCGCTAGTAACCAAGTTTGAAAAATATAGAATACCACGTTCATGTTCTGTAGTTTTTATAATACTTACCTTATTGATAGCTTTTATATTAGTTATCACATTTGTTTTACCTATTATATATTTTCAAATTACTTTAATATTAAATTTCTTAGTGAATAAGATACCTTCATTAAAGCTTAAAGTGATTCCTTCTGTGCTAGAATTTCTTAATATAAAAACTGAAGATAGTTTATTTGATCACTTGTCTAAAAATCTAGTAGAAAATTACAGTGATTATATATCTTATTTTATAAATGCTCTTAGCATGGGCAGTAATCTTATAATTCAAGTGCTAAATTCAAGCTTTAATTTGATTTACATGGTATCATTAATAGCTATTACGCTTGTGGTGTTTTTTTATGTATTACGTGATTGGCCTGCAATTGTAGAAAAGGCTAATAAACTAATTCCCATTCTTTACAGAGAAAAAGCTGCAGGTTATTTTTCCAAAGTAGATTTCATTATATCTAATTACCTAAAGGGACAGTTAAACGTATGTATAGTCATGATGATCTTTTACTCCGTGGGCCTTAGCATAATTGGGCTGAAGCATTCTGTAGCTATTGGAATTTTATCAGGAACATTAACATTTATACCCTATATAGGGCCATTATTATACACTATTATCGGATTTTTGAGCGCCATTACTCAATTTAGTGGATGGTTTGAAAGTACTGCTGTCTTGCTATTATTTAGTGTTGGTCAATTAATAGACTCAAGCATATTAGTGCCTTTATTAATAGGAAAAAAAGTTCATATACATCCAACTATCATTATTTTAGGAGTTGTCATATGCACCTCATATTTTGGGTTTATAGGTATATTATTTTTTATTCCAATAATAGGAATGTTCAGTGTATTAGTAGAATATGCAGTCAATAAATATTTTGAAAGTGAGCTTTATAAAAATGGCTAATTAGTTCACGATAAAAAGAAAAAGGACCTCTGATACATTTGAGAGATGCAAGTAAATTTTTATGCAAAAATTATTATCAAAAAGTAGTAATGTAAGAGGCTTTACGTGCAATTAAATTTATTTAGCAATAATCAAGTTGATTATTGCTGGCAAAACTATATCACCTTAGACGAAAATAAGCACGTATATAACTTAATAGTTAACGATTTATCTTGGAAATGCCTGATTCTTTTTGGACCTAACAGCTCTGGAAAAACTCACCTTGCTCATATTTGGCAATCAATAAACAATGCAATTTTTATCAATGTGAATAATTTTGTAAGCGAAATTAGGTATAGCGATGCGTTTATTTTAGAGGATGTACAAAACATTAAAGATGAGGAAATGTTGTTACATTGTTATAATTATATGAAAGAAAATGATAAGAGACTGCTAATCACTTCTTCAATTTCACCAAAAAAGCTTAACTTCAAACTAAGAGATTTAAGCTCCCGAATATTGTCAACTACCAGCGTAAAAATTTTGCCTGCAAGCGAGGAATTATTAAGAATTATGCTAATAAAACGATTTTCAGATAAACAGTTAAAAATTGATTTAAAAGTGATTAATTATATTCTAGCAAGAATAGAACGTTCTTTCCACAGCATTAATAAAATTATAGAAAAAATAGATAGTGAATCCATAGGATCAAATGTAACCATTCCTTTTATTAACACTTTATTAAAAAAAAGTCCCAAGTGATTCCTTCTGCTGCAAGACATTTGTTATATATATTAAAGATTTATTAATACCCATACAATAATGAAGTTGAAATCACTATCTCTTTATGTTAAAATTATAATAAATACTATGATGTAATAAGCATAAACAGACATAGCTAAGGGATATTTTATATGATAGTAAAACTTACTTTACAGGATGTTTTTATAGATTTGATGTTATAATTGAAACATGGTAAAAATAAGATCAAATTTAAAAAAAAGGTTAAAACAAAGGTTTGTAGTACTTACTTTATTGATAAATGTTTTATTTATCTCATATTTTCTTATAAAAAATACAAAAAATACTTTTAATCAAATTATAGTCAAAGAAATAAATATAGGAGCTAATAATGAAAAATAAACAACCACAAAATAAAAAAGAGGATCTTTACATAACGTATTACATAGATACTTTGGTTTCCGAAAAATCCTCTACACAAAATACTTTGGAAAGTTATCGTTCAGATTTACACCAACTTGAAAAATTTTTATTAGAAGGAGGCACTACCTTAGTTGGTGCAAGTAAAGCTAATATTAAAGATTATGTAAACTTTTTACGTACACAAAAGAAATATAAAACTAGCTCTATATCAAGAAAAATATCTGCTATCAAAAATTTCTATAAGTGCCTATTTAATGATGGAATAATAGATTTTAATCCAGCACCGGCTAATGATAATGAATTAAGAAATCCAAAGGTTTCCCGTCCTTTGCCTAAGTATTTAAGTGTTCAAGAAATATTTTTGCTCATGGAAACAGTAAAAAAATCAGCAAGCGGATCGAATAAAGAGATAAGCAGTAAAAGGCTATGTGCAATTTTAGATATTCTTTACTCTTCCGGGATGCGTGTTTCTGAACTAATCAATATGAAGTTATGTGAAGTATCACATTTAGTAAACAGTAATGGTAAGGAAGGCTACATAATAATAAAGGGAAAAAGTGGCAGAGAAAGGCAAATCTTTTTTAATCAACAAGCATTGCAAAGCCTTAAAGATTATTTATCAATTCGTGACAATCTGCTCCCTAACAACAAAAAATCTGATTGGCTATTCCCAGGTGATAAACCTAATAAACCAATTACAAGGCAAAGAGTTGGTCAATTAATAAAGGAATTAGCAAGAAAGTGCGATATTGATGAAAATAAAATCTCTCCACATGTGATTAGGCATTCTCTTGCTACCCATCTACTGAATAGCGGAGCAAATATTGTGCTGATACAAAAAATTCTTGGCCATACTAATCTTTCTACAACACAAATATATACTCATATTGCTAACGAAAAGTTAAAGGACAAATTAGCTGATTCTCATCCTATTACTCAGATGATCAATAATTAAACTTATTGCTTTTAGTTTTGTAGTAAAGTTAAATTCAAATAAGTTTACGTGTGTTTGTGATTGCAAGTTTATTATTTAATTTACTCCTTATATTATGGGAAGTATTCTATACTTTAATTACTCTCCCTGTAATTTTCTTTCCTGAGTGTGTAATAACCATTTTCCTTGTTTGCTCGGTGAGAGTTGTATTATTCATGTTGCGTTTATTATGTGGCATTAAATATGAAGTGAGGGGAATGGAAAACATTCCTAAGCAACCTTTTATAATTGCATCTAAACACCAATCTCCATTTGAAACATTTATTTTTATACTACTCTTTAGAAAAGCAGTTTTTATTTTAAAACGTGAATTGAAATGGATTCCATTCATTGGTTTGCATCTCATGGCATTAAAAATGATTTTTATTAACCGCTCAGATGGTATTAGTTCTGTGCGTCATATCATGAAATTAGCAAAAGTGTGTATAAAAGAAAATAGAGGCATAATAATATTTCCTGAAGGTACAAGAACAACTATAAACCAAAATATAAAATATCAATCGGGTATTGCTGCTTTATATAGCGTATTATCTGTTCCTGTGTTACCGATTGCTTTAAACACTGGTTTGTTTTGGCCAAAAAGCATACTTTCTCTGAGAAAGAATCCCGGAAAGGCGGTAATAGAAATATTACCTCCCATATATCCTGGGTTAAACAAAAATGAATTCTTGCAAAGTTTAGAAAAAATCATTGAAGAAAGAAGTAGTAGATTAATTGCAGAAAAAACTGATATTGCAAATTAACAAAAAAACTTTATAATTAAAAGAAAAGTACAGGTATTAATATATGGCAAATCATAAGAGTGCTAAAAAAATGATGAAGGTAATAGCAAAGCGTACTTTAGTAAATAAGATGCGAAAAAGCAAAACTCGTACTGCTATTAGAAGATTAGTTGATATAATCAAGTCTGGTGATAAAGAGAATGTTGTCTTGGCATTTCGGAATGCTGAATCCAATTTACACAAATGTGTAAATAAAGGTGTCATTCATAGGAATACCGCTGCGCGTAAAATAAGTCGCTTAAATGCAAAAGTAAAAGCATTGATGACCGCTTAATACGGTTAATGTAAAGTTAGCTGTATTAATATATACTCTTCAGTTTGTATATTCTGTATAAAATTAAGTAGCTTAAGTGATGGATAAAAAAGCATTATTGGAACTAAGTAATGGGTCAAAAATTGATCTACCCGTATTAAATGGAACAGTAGGTCCTGGCGTGTTAAATATCAAGGATTTATATAAGAAGACAGGATTATTCACTTACGATCCAGGGTTTGTTTCTACAGCTTCATGCTCTTCTACAATTACATTCATTGATGGAGATGAAGGAGTTCTTAAATATAGGGGACATAAGATAGCTGATTTGCCAGAGAATAATCATTTTACTGCTGTGATTTATTTATTGCTCTATGGTGAATTACCCAGTTCAGAGCAACACAAAAAATTTCTTCTCAAAATACAAGAATCATCCAAAGTATCAGAGCAAGTTACAAATGTAATCAAAGCATTTCCAAAAACTGCTCACCCTATGTCGATTTTAGTTGCATGTTTTGCAAATTTGTCAGCGTCTTACCATGAAATGCATGGCAACAATGTCAATGGTGAAGATTTAGATTTTGGAATTTCTGCAATAGCAAAAGTTCCTGCAATTGTTGCAATGATTTATAGACATATCAACAATCAGGAATTCATAAATGCTAATAATAAATTAAGTTATAGTGAGAATTTCTTAAATATGATATTTGGCAGTGCTGTTAATAATACCCTTTTTGTAAAAGCTCTGGATAAAATATTTACTCTTCATGCTGATCATGAACAGAATGCTTCTACAGCAGCTGTCAGATTGGTAGGGTCAGCTGGTTCTAATCTATTTGCAAGCCTGTCTGCAGGAGTTGCTACACTTTGGGGTCCAGCACACGGTGGAGCTAATGAGGCAGTTATAAATATGCTAAAAGAGATAGAGCAAAGTGGAGATGTAGATAGATTCATTGAGAAAGCTAAAGATGATAAAGATCCATTTAAGCTAATGGGATTTGGACATCGTGTTTATAAAAACTATGATCCGCGCGCGCTTATATTAAAGGATGCTTGTCATGAGATTTTAAGCAAACTAGAGCAAAACAATGAATTACTTGAAATTGCAAAAAAACTTGAAGAAATAGCTTTAAAGGATGAGTATTTTATTACACGTAAGTTGTATCCAAATGTTGATTTTTACTCAGGTATAATAATGAATGCTATCGGTATCCCTTCAAGTATGTTTACACCCATTTTTGCACTTGCAAGAACCACTGGTTGGGTTGCCCAATGGTATGAAATGGTAAACGATAAAGAAACCAAGATTTGTAGGCCAAGGCAGCTATACCTTGGCAAATAAACTTTCATTCACAATTCATCTTTGAATAGCCTAATTTCCTTTAGCTATAAAATACAGCAAATTGATTTTTTACTAGTTGATGTCTGCTTTTTTGCAGAACATTGGTCAGGCTGTGATATAGAAGGTTGGTTAAATGTTGTTTTGGGCTTATTAAAAGAAGATCGTGCTGAAGATCGTGCTGAAGAAGGGCCAAAGCCACTATCTTTAGCCGAAGCATCATCTTTAATTCTTTGTGCATCTTCATCATAGTAATTGAGGCCAAGTAATTTTCTTGAGTTTCCAGTATGTGATTTACCTATAACTGAATTCTTAGGTGAATCACCAAAACCACTATCTGCACTTGTATCTGCACTTGGTCCATCCGTCCCTACTTTTTCTTCAGAAGGGGCAAGAGTTTGTGGTTTCATAGCTGGCACACGCGCAGGATCAATGGACAGTTTATAATCCTTATTGATTACAGAGCTCTCTATGATCTTATCCATCACGCAGTAAGCAATGTCTCGGTTAAAAAAGTCTATTGCATATATTCGTCCGTCACCATATGTTGGCAGACCTCTTTCTGCAATATCATCTTTTACATCACGCAATACTTTTGTACCACCAAACACCTTATTATTAATATGATCAACTTCTTTTTCATTTAAAAACTCTATGTATAGCCCTTCCCATAATAGTCCAAAAAGGTCATAAGAAAGAAGAATCGACAGCATGACGAAAAGATTTGAATAAAGGAATGTTTTTCCTGGTTCTGTTTTTTATAGCAAACCAATAATGTTCAATTTTGTTAAAATCTGGAGAATATGGAGGAAGATATAAAATTTCTGCACCAACTCCTTTAGCAAATCTTATTAGACTTATGAAAAGTAGCATTATCAAGGATAACAGTTTGTCCAGGTTCCAAAATCGGTGTCAGAAACTGCTCAAACCATTTATTAAAGATATCCATATTGCAGTGGCCTTCAAAGGTTAACGGAGCAATTATTTTTCTTCCACTTAAGGCTGCAACCATGCTAATTCGTTGAGTTTTCTTCCCAGATTTTAGGGCATAAAACCGCTGTCCTTTCTGGCAATACCCATAGGTTCAGTGTTATCAATGCCAGACTCATCTATATACACTAATTCTTTAGGTTCTTTTGTTGCTATAACCTTTGAAAATTGAGCTCGCTTTTCTTCATTTCTTTCTTTATATCCGTAGGTCTTTTTTTTCTTGTGAATCCTATATTTTTAAGTGCTCGATGAATTGTTTGTCTACTAATATTGCCCCAGCATCTCTGACTGAGTTTTGCCACCTTGCTCATTTGCAAATTCGGCAAATGCATTCCAGTCGGTAATTTTATGCCACGCTTCCAGGCTTTTTTGACTGAAAATCTCCCGTTTTCTCACGTCTTTTCTTCCACTCATATAAAGTTGTTTTTCCGATCTTAAATCTCTTGGCAACAGTTTCTCCACTCTCTCCTTCATCCAATGCTTCCATTACCTTTTTTCTTAAGTCATAACTATATGCTACTGGCATCCTTACCTTCCACTACTATCAATCCATATCTTACTCTTTTTGGACTATTATGAGAAGGGCTATACTGACAAAATTCATTTTTGTTGCAAATACCCTTTTATAAACCCGACTGTTTGTCTTAAACCAATTCTAAAGAAACTGACGATATATGCACTAAAATCACAACTTTATCACTATAAATATAGTTGCCGCCCTGCATTTTTGGACAATTCTCGTACCAATTTTCTATGGCGTCATTGATATAACAAAAAATGCTTCCTCTTTCTTGGAGAAATTTGTTATATTCATGGCAGTTACTGACTCTCATTTTTTGTGGCATATTTTTTCTTCAACAGTTAAATGGCTGTTTTATAATGAATTTTGTCAGTAACTGCCAGTTCTTTTCACTTGAGCGATGCAACAAAGCCATCCCAGTGTCACGCGCTGGGATGACAAGAGGAGAACTACTGGGATGACAAGGGGAGAGCTACTAAATGACATCTTCAATTTCTGTGTGTCAAGCACTGAAGAGGTCTCTCCTATTTTCTCTTGATGAATAAATCTAAGTAGAGTATAGTAAAAATGCATTTATGTAGCGGTTAATGAGCAATTTAGTTTTAGTCTATATAACTTTTTCAAACTTGAAAGAGGCTAAGGCTATTTCTGAAGAATTGTTAAACGAGAAGTTAATTGTGTGTGTAAATATATTTCCTGAAGTAAATTCTCTGTATTTATGGGAAGGTAAAATTAATAGTAATTGTGAAGTGGTGGCAATTATGAAGAGTAGGAATGATCAGGCTGATAAGATTGTAGAAAAAATCGAGGCAATGCATTCTTATGATCAACCAGCCGTTGTGATAATACCCATAGGAAAAGCGAATAAATCTTTTACTAATTGGGTTAATAATGTTATTGATATAAACAATATTGGGGTGTAGCCAAGTGGTAAGGCAGCGGTTTTTGATACCGTCACGCGAAGGTTCGAATCCTTCCACCCCAGCTTTATTAAAGTGTGCGTGAAATGATATCACTTTTTTATAAATTAAGGTTATTTAATTATATACTGGGCAGCTTGAAAGATATAGTTGTCAAGCTATTTCTTTTCACTCTGTATCTTTATACATCGAGCATTATGCTTATGTTTCTCACCAATGGTTTTTGGTATACTGTAGAGTTTAGCTCTTTCAAAAATGCATTTTACCATTTGTATCAATATTTAAAATGGTATTATGAAAATAGAGATGATTTGGGTTATGGAGTTTCTATTAGAATATTAGTAGCGTTTCTTACTCCGCATTTTCTCTACAAATTATTTTCTGGCACAGGCTGGAAGTCTTTTTTCAAGGAGAAGATAGTTCAGATACTCAGCACGAGAAGAAAAATGAGTAATAAACCAAATGGCAGTAGTTATGGTTATAGTAATAAGAACAGTTACGGTAACAATAATCTTCAAGAGGCAGAACGGAAAGTGAATATGATAAAGCAGCTATTAATCCAAGATATAGATGAAGCTATAGAAAAAAGATTAAATGATATTTTTCTTGGTGAGAGGGGTAAACCTCATTAAAAGGGCTTTATCTTTTTTAGAATTGACTGTATTTTGTTTTTTACGTATAACGGATCTCAATCAGCCAGTATACATGTTTCAACAAAATCTTGACTGAAGTCTGATAGTCAGGAAATTGCTTTACGTTTCTCTACCAAGCTTTCTGTTTTTTTACAGTTACTTGCTGCATCAATCATTGCCTGTGATATCACTGATTGCCACAGTATGCAGTACCTTTGTATATCATCTAAAGTGCTATTTGCTTCGTGATGGTGAAAAAATTCTTTGAAATTGAAGTTATTTGACATTATGTACCTCTTTAAGTTGAAAATTAGAATTTGAAGTAGTGCGAAAGTTGTCTGCTGCAATGAGTAGCCTTTATGACAGTCAGACCGGGTTTTATGTGAGCTATAAATGTTTAAGAAATTATATCTATTCAGATCTATGTGAAACCAGTGCTTCTTTTCTTGTTATCCGAGCTGGGATCCAGGTTGACAAAAGCGCTTTACAACGTTTTGTGGTAACCGTTCACGGAATATTCCCAATTAGGCAGGAATAGCGACTAAATTCTGTAGTTTCTGGACAGGATTCTGATCATTCAAACGTGCAGTCAAAAATATCGAAAGCATTCTTTCAATGAACTTTTCTCCACGTTCTGACCAAGTGAAAAAACTATTTTTACGATAAATGACGTACCGTCTAGCCTGACGTTCTGCAAGGTTATTGGTTGTCTCGATCAGATCAGGATTGCGCACGAATCTCCACATCATATCTTCAGAACGTAGTATATTGGCAGCCATTCTCGAGGCCTGAGTTCCTTTTGCAACCCTTGTTATCTCTCGCAAAAAATGTTTCACCCTTTTTCGAATCTTCCTCATTAACCGGAAAAATCTTAAATTGTCTATCAGGTTTTGTTTACGTGCTCTATCTACCACAAATACCCTGTTGCTCAGCGATTTTAATGCTGCGCCAATTCTGCTCACTTCAACATTTTTACTGTAAAAAAACCTTTCAAAGTCCCTTGCTAAATGGGCCCAGCATATCTGTCTGTTTTCACGATTAAAGTAATTATACGCAGCATACCTATCGCTTATAACTATTCCATCATACTCTGGCAATAGCCCTTTTAATATCTTCTTTCCGCGAGATCCAACTAACTTCATAAGTGTTGCTGTTTTATTCGTTACTACCCAACTCCAACCTTTCTTTCCCTGGTTCCTATGGCTTGTTTCATCTATATGTAAATACTTGCTTTTCCGTAGCTCTTCTCTTATTTTTTCGTATTCAGATATACATTTTTCTGATACTCTACCCTCGGTCTTTGATACCAAACCTAGGCTTATATTCAGATTAAATATGCTGCTCAAAATTTGCTGTACTTCCCTTTTTGAATTGATAAAAAATCCACTAAAACTGCTAATTACTGCTTTTGCATTAGCTCCTAAAAGATCCCTTGTCACACCTTCAGGCAGACTAGCTGAGATCCTTTTCTTACACGCCTTACAGTAGCCTTTTTGTAGCCTATATTCAGTCACTATCGGTTTAATTTTTGGCAATTCAACCTTTTGATGCACAGTTTCTTCTTCTAAAATAACTTGGCTTCCACACATGCAAATTGTATCAATTGAACATTTTACCACCTCATCTGCTACCATCAATTCCCGCTTGTGCGCTTCATGTCCTGGCTGCCCGCCTGGTTTTTTATCGCTCTTCTTTTTTGTCTTTTTGCGATATACATCTTGCGATGGTGGCAGCGATGAATTTTTTGAATTTAAACCCAGCTTATCCTCTAGCTCAATTATTTTTGTCCTTAACTTATCATTCTCTGCTTTCAGAGTACCAACTTCTGACTCCAATACCACAATCTTTTCTTGTAGCACCTCTATCATCAACCCCTCATCTATCTAGTTTATTGTTTTTTATACTAATTATGCAATTTTTGTAAACTACTTTCTTATACCGTGAATGGACAAAGTTGATAAGCCTAAACGCCATCATGTCTTTAGGAGAGTCTGCTAATGAAGGCTCTTAAGTTGACGCCATTGCGTGAACGGTTACAAAAATATCGACAACATTCTTTCCACGAATCTTTCTCCACGTTCTGACCAGGTGAAAAAGCTGTTTTTACGATAAATTACGTACCGTCTAATTTGCCGTTCTGCAAGGTTATTAGTTGTTTCTATCACTTCAGGTTTTCTTAAAAACTTCCACATCATATCCTCAGATCGTAACATCTTAGCGGCCATTCTTGAAGCTTGAGTGCTATTTGCAACCCTCGTCATTTTACGTAAAAAATGTTTTACCCTTTTCCGAATTTTTCGCACCAGTCGATAAAATCTCAAATTATCTATCAAATTTTGTTTTTTTGCCTTATCTACTACAAACACCTTATTGCTGAGCGATTTTAGTGCTTGGCCAATTTTGCTCACTTCAACATTTTTACTATGGGCAAATCTCTCAAAATCTCTTGCCAGATGTGCCCAACATATCTGTCTATTTTCACGATTGAAGTAATTGTATACAGCGTATCTATCGCTCACAACTATACCATCATATTCTGGCAGTAAACTCTTCAACACCTTCTTACCACGAGACTCGCTTACCTTCAGAAGTGTCAACGCTTTGTTTGTTATTACCCAACTCCAGCCTCTCTTTCCTTGATTTCTGTGCCCTGTTTCGTCTATATGCAAATACTCGCTTCCTTGCAACTCTTCCTTCATTTTCTCATATTCAGATGCACACTTCTTCGATACCCTGCGTTCAGTATTTGAGACTAAACCAAGGCTTATATTTAGATTAAAAATACTGCCCAAAATTTGCTGTACCTCTCTTTTTGAGTTAATAAAAAAGCCGCTAAGGCTGCTTATAACTGTTTTAGCATTGGGTCCTAGAAAATCTCTTGCAACACCTTCGGGTAAATTTGCTGTAATTCTTTTATTACATACTCTTATATGTTAAAAACAAGTCTTTATAAATGTCACGAAATGGCGGTATAAAGACACGCAGAGAGGAGGAACCGTACATACTCTTGGTCATAAGGACCGTTTTGCAGCAAGGTTCTCCTCTCTGGTTTATTATACTGAAAGTTCCGAACAACTGGTTGAGCTTTTAGGCTCGTATATAAGGGTGGAAAATGCAGTATACACATTATTTATGGAGGGATTATGAATTTATCAAATATTATTACTGGCATTGATATTAGCAAAAATAAACTAGATATCCATATTCATCCACTTGGACATCATAAAGTATTTGAAAATAACGTTCAAGCTATTGATCAAATAATCGACTTTTTGCGTTTACATAACGTAACCAAAGTTCGACTTGAAGCAACTGGTGGGTACGAAAAATTATGTGCTTATACTTTATTAAGCCATGGTTTTGAAGTATATGTCATTCAACCAAGATGGGTGAGAGATTATGCAAAAAGCCTTGGTATTGCTACTAAAACTGATAAAATAGACTGTAGCATCATCTCACGTTATGTTAGTAATACAGACATGCGTGTCACTCCTTCAAAAGTTAGTAGTATTGACTGTTTGAAGCAAAAATTATCTCGCAGGAATCAACTAGTAGAAATAGCAAAAATACAAAAAACCCAAGCTCATCAAGTAACCGATTTATCTATAATCAAACAAATGGAAGAGCTACTTGCAGTTTTACAAAATCAAATTCAAGTCTTAGAAGATGAGGTAATGGAATTAGTCGATAAAAATCAAGAGCTTAAAAAAAAGTACATGTCAATAACTAGTATACCTGGTGTAGGTGCAATAACAGCTATTACTTTTATTTGTTATCTACCCGAGCTTGGAACTCTCCAACATAAAGAAATATCCAGCCTTTCCGGAGTTGCACCTTTTAATCGAGATAGTGGTTTTAGTAAGGGAAAAAGGTGTATTCAGGGTGGTAGATCACAAATTAGAAAGGTTTTACATATGTGCATTCTTAGTGCGCAAAGGTACAATTCTTATATAAAAATCTTCTTTGATAGGCTATACAATCAATATAAAAAACCATATAAAGTTACCTCTACTGCTGCAATGAGAAAATTACTTATCCTTGCTAACTCTTTAGTAAGAGACGGTAGACTGTTTACTGAGGAGTATAGCCCTAAAACTGCTTCTATATAGCAATAGCATAGCTGTGAATAAGTACGCCCACACAAATTTTAAGTACTTATTCACAGCTACATCAATTTTTCTATTGACTTTTAACACAACTGCTACAATGTCCTCTTTGCAACCTGTACTCAGTTACAATTGGCTTAATTTCTGGCAACTCTGCCTTCTGATGAATAATTTCATCTTCTAAAGTAATCTTACCTCCACACATACAAATTGTATCAATTGTGCATCTCACTACCTCGTCTGCAGCCATTAATTCACGCTTATGCACCTTATGTCCTGGCTGACCTCCTGGTTTTTTATCACTTTTCTTTTTTGCTTTCTTACGATATATATCTCGTGATGGTGGCAGCGATGAATTTTGCGAATTTAAGCCCAATTTGTCTTCTAATTCAACTATTTTTGCTTTCAAGCTATCATTTTCTCTGATCAGTGCTTTTATTTCTTCCTTGAGATTAGCGTTTTCTGCTACAACCTTTTCTTGCAGCACTGTTGTCATTTACCCATTCCATATTTAGATTCCTATCTCTTTACACTTTTATACTTACTTTGTAAACCACCTTATCTCCGTGAACGGTTACACAAAACTATTTTATATATTAAGTAATAAAGTTATTAATTTATAGGTTCTTCTGAAAAAATCATCTTCTTCTAGATAAGAACTCCCTAAAAAAATAAATGTAACAAATAAAATGCCCATCTCAAATGTTGCTATATTTCACGATATTTCCTTAACTTGACGCGTATGGTTTATTTAACACTTCCAATAAAAAAAATATCAAAGTCATCATATTATATCACGAACCTTTTCCAAGACTTTTTTCATATTTTCGCTTGAAAGTGGAATTAAGCCAAGCCTAGATAAATATCCACCTTCAGTACTAATAGAGTCTATAACTTCTCTAATGAATTCCCTTAATCCATCAACAGTATCTAAGTGTTCTTTCTTTATATAAAGATATAAAGGCCTTGCTAACATATACTCCCCCGATGATATATTTTTATAAGTTGGCTCAATTCCTGCGATTGTGCTTCCTTGAATCTCATCTTGGTTTTTCGCTAAAAAGCTGAAGCTAAATATTCCTAAAGCATTTTTATTGCTCTTCAATTTTTGTATTATTATGTTTTCATTAATTCCAACTTCTATATATCTTCCATCATCTCTGATATTACTACATGCTTTCTTTCTTTTTTCTTGATCTTGATAATTCTCTTTGAAAATCCTTGAGTTCATACATGAATATTGATCAAGCATAATAAAATTAATCAAAGTTTCATGTGTACCTGTATTTTGATGTGGGCCATAGATTTTAATTTCTGTTTTTGGTAGAGCTTGATTTACATCAGACCAAAATTTCTTGTTATTCTTTACTAATCTATCATTGTCTTCAGAATATGAAGATAAAGTTTCAAACAGGTCATTTTTTGTAAAATCAAATCTATGGCTTTGATTTGAATTTGCAATAACAATTCCATCATAGCCAATTATGATCTCTATTACTTCATTCACTTTATTTCTTTTACATAATTCTCTCTCTACTTCCTTCATAGGGCGAGATGAAGTAGTGATATCTGGTGTGCCTTCCCCTATTCCTGAACAAAACATTTTGAACCCTGATCCACTTCCTATCGATTCTACAACTGGAGTTTTAAAGGAAAATATACGGCTGAATTCTTCAGATATAAATGAGATAAAAGGAAAAACAGTTGAAGATCCAACAATTCTGATATATCTTCTGGCATCAACATTTGACAGTGGGATGAGTAATACAAATGCAAAAATAAGGAAAAGGCGTTTCAGCATCGTTTTCGCTCAAGAGTGTAAACTTAATTATCGTAATAAAAAATCAAACTGAAAAGCTTTTTTTCTAGATTTCAAAAGGTATAACGATCAAATGTGTGCGTAATGATGAGATCTGAATCACAGCATTCATACAACTGTATCTATATCGAATCTTCTTATGTTTTTCAATACTGAAAAATTCTTTCATATTAACTTAATGATGCAATATATCCTTTTCTTTAATAGATAAGTCATCATCGACTTTTTTTATATTATCATCAGTAATGTTTTGTATTTCCTTTTTGGCAACATGAAAATCATCTTCTGAGATTTCCTTATTTTTCTTCATTTCCTCTATTTCTTCCATAACATCTCTGCGTATATTTCTAATTGCAACTCGTGCATTTTCAGAAAATTGATGCAATAATTTCACTAATTTTTCACGAGTTTCTTGTGTTAAGTCTGGAAGAACTATACGTATAGTATTTCCTTCAACAACAGGATTTAAATTCAGGTTAGCATTGATTATCGCATTTTTTACTTCACCGATAACAGTAGCATCCCAAACTTTAACTGATAGAGTTTTGTTATCTATAGCTGAAACGCCTGCAACTTGGTTCAGTTTTTGATGTCCACCATAGATATTTACAACTATACCATCAAGTAATGATGCGTTAGCTCTACCAGTACGTACACCTTTCATATCATCGTGAAAAGACTGAATAGTTTTTAGCATTCTTTCTTTTGTTTTAGCTTTTATTTCGTTTAACATAAATTACCTAATGTTTACAATCTGAAACTATAGTATAAGTGCCTTGACCCTTAATAATATCAACCATTTTTTCTCTTTTTAAAGAAAAAACTACAATTGGGATAGAATTCTCACGAGCAAGTGAAATTGCTGATGCATCCATAACTTTTAAATCACGAGTTAGCAGATCTGTATAAGAAAGCCTATCATACATCACAGCATTCTCATTTTTTTTTGGATCGGCAGAATATACACCACTTACTTGAGTACCTTTTAAAATAACATCACAATTCATTTCAACAGCACGTAAAGCTGCAGCTGTATCTGTAGTAAAAAATGGGTTACCTGTGCCTGCTGCAAAAATGACCACTCTACCTTTCTCTAAATGATGAATAGCCTTCCTTCTTATATAAGGCTCACATATAGTAGTCATGGGTATAGCAGACAACACCCTAGAGACTATAGAGCTTTTTTCTAAAAAATTTTGCAAAATTAAAGCATTAATGACAGTACCAAGCATTCCAATATAATCACTGCTTGCTCTTTCACAGCCACTTAAAGATGCTGATGCACCACGAAAAATATTCCCACCACCAACAACAATACAAACTTGAACTCCGAGATTACAAACTTCAACTATGTCTTTGGATAGTTTATCTATAACTTCCATATCATGGCCAAATAGCTTTGATCCCATCAAAGCCTCCCCAGAGATTTTGAATAACACTCTGGGGTACTTTACTTCTGAAGTTTTGTTACTTATTTGCACCATCCAAAGTAAGTAACTTATAATTAGCTAATTTAACAGCACTTGATTCTATAAAATCAGCAATCTTCATTTTATCATCTTTTATAAACTTCTGCTCTAGCAGAACAACTTCTTCATAGTATTTAGCCATTCGTCCATCTACTATTTTTTTCGCTACCTCTTCAGGTTTATTTAAGCTCTTTACTTGCTCCTCGATTATAGAACGCTCATTTTTTAATTTTTCTTGATCTAAATCATTTATAGATAAAGCTTCAGGTTTCATAGCAACTACATGCATAGCTATTTGCTTTCCAATCTCTTTTTTATCACCAGATGACTGCAATGCTACTAAAGCACCAATCTTACCTAAGCCAGGCATATCACCATGTACGTATCCAGAAATAATCCCATCTTTAGTCTCTAGGTAGCAAAGATTGCTTAACTCTAACTTCTCACCAAGAACCGATGTACCACTCATAATAGCTTCCTGCACTGTACAAACATCTTCATATTTGGCATTTTTTAACTCATCAAGACTAGTACAACGTTCTTGACAAGCAATTGATGCTAAATTTGAAACTAATGCTATGAACTTCTCATTTCTAGCAACAAAATCAGTTTCACAATTGACTTTAACCAATACACCATAATTTTTAGCCAAGCACATAGCAATAAGCCCATCCGAAGCTACTCTATCAGACTTTTTGTCAGCTTTAGCAAATCCTATTGTACGTAACCTATCAACGGCTTTCTTAATATCACCATCACACTCTTCTAACGCTTTCTTACAATCGCTTAAGCCAAGCCCTGTTCTATCGCGTAATTCCCTTATACTACTTGAATCCATCTTCATTTACTTACTATTACCTCCCTTTCTGTTTCAACCTTAATACGCTTCTTTTTAGTTTGCACAATATCCTCTTCTTTTTCTTGAATAAGCTCATCATCCTTAACTCTAGACCTTGTCAAACTAGACTCTATTCCAGCTAATATAGAATCAGCAACTAATTTACAATAGAGCTCTATTGATTTTCTTGAATCATCATTTCCTGGTATAGGATAGGCAATACCATCTGGGTCAGAATTGGTATCAAGTACTCCAACTACAGGAATACCCAGTTTTTTGGCCTCTTTAACCGCTATATGCTCTTTGTTAGTATCAATAATAAATAAAATATCAGGAACTGCTCCCATTTCTCTAATTCCACCCAATTCTTTATCAAGCTTTTTTCTTTTCTTTTCAATGTTTCCTAATTCTTTTTTTGTTAAGATGCTATCTTCATCATTGGATATTTTCTCATATTGTATCAAAGTTTTTATCGAAGAAGAAACAGTGTTCCAATTAGTCAGCATACCACCAAGCCATCGATCATTTACATAATACTGACCACAACGAACTGCTTCACTTGCAACAATATCTAAAGCTTGAAATTTTGTACCAACAAATAAAATGCGACCATCTTGAGATGCAACATCGTATAAAGCTTTCATCGCCGCCTCTAACAATGGTAATGTTTTTCGTAAGTCTATTATGTGTATACGATTCTCTTGATGTATACCATATATATATGGGGCCATTTTCGCATTCCAGCGACTAACTTTATGGCCAAAATGCACACCAGATTCAGCTAAATCACGTATAGTGACTTTAGGCAAATTTGTCATATTTACTCCTCCAAATAGTTTATCCTCCATGGCATAACCCTAACGGGACTACTTGCACAAGCCATGTGTGAAATTAAGTTATTTACATAGTAATAAAAAAGACAAAAAAGCGCAAACAAAAAATATTGACAAGTGGCAACACGTTGATTAGCTTTAAGGTTGCAAACGTTAAAAAGCAATGGGGGGTGTAGCTCAGTTGGTTAGAGCGCATGCCTGTCACGCATGAGGTCGTGAGTTCAAGTCTCATCACTCCCGCCATTACAGCAGAAACATCTTAAAATTCTTTAACTTTCTTATTAATTTGAATTAATTTCTTTCAGAGACTTGACATGATATTGTAATTGCTGCTTAATCTATTTAATTTTATCATTAATAATTGGGATTAAATATGTTCATTTCTGAGGTTTTTGCGGCAGATGCGACTAACAATGTATCAGCATCTGTTGCTAGCTTTATTCCACTCATTTTAATATTTGTAGTATTTTATTTTCTCATTATTCGCCCCAATCACAAAAAACTAAAAGAACATAGAAGGATGATAGATCAAATAAAACGTGGTGATACGGTTATTACTTCTAGTGGAATAATAGGTGAAGTAAACAAAGTTGACGAAGTAAATGCACAACTAATACTAGAAATAGCACCAAAAATTGAAATAAAAATCCTAAAGTCTGCTATATCTGAAATCTTAAATAAAGAAATTCAAAAGCCAGTAGCTAAATCTATTGAAAAAAGCAAAGTTGAAAAGAATGGCAAGAAAAATAAACTAGAGGAAAGTAAAAAAGACAAAAATGCTTCATAATTTAAGAAGTGTGTGGAATATTAGGTATAGTAAGTAGCGGTGATTCAGTAATACCAACTTTACTAACCGCGTTGCAAAAATTGGAATACAGAGGGTATGACTCTTCAGGTATAGCAATTATAAATAATAGAGGTAAGATAGAAGTAAAAAAATCAGAAGGTAAAGTTGAAAGATTGTGTGAAGTTGTTCATGAGAGCAAGATATCTAGTAGCAAAGTTGGTATAGCACATACTCGTTGGGCTACACATGGAGCTCCAAATCTTAAAAATGCTCATCCCATTTATATAAATAATGTTGTTGTTGCTCATAATGGCATAATTGAAAATTACAATATATTAAAAAAGGATCTGGAGGAAAAGGGAGTATCTTTCCACACCGATACTGATACAGAAGTGATACCAAACATATTAACTTCATATCTTGATGAAGGGTTATCACCAGTTGATTCTATATTACAGTGTCTAAACAATTTACAAGGTTCACTTGCTTTGGCTTTATTATTTGCAGAATATCCAGATACTTTATTTGTTGCAAAAAGAAATTTGCCTTTAGCAATAGGATATAACTGTAATAAAGTGTTTGCTGCTTCTGATACTAATACTTTGAATTCATTTGTAGAAAAAATATTGCATTTAGAAGATAATGATATTGCAGTAATAAAATCTAACGAATTCAGTATATATAATAATGGTATACAAGTTAAACGCAGAACAGAAAATAGCAGTCCAAGAAATTTTCTAATTAGTAAAAATGGTTACCCTAGCTTTATGCTAAAAGAAATTTTTGAGCAACCGTATGCATTAAACAAAACAATAAATCAATTTTATAAACAATATAAAGAAATCAACAAAGAATTATTTTCTGAACTAGGTTACATTACTATAGTTGGATGCGGTTCATCCTATTTTGCTGGACTAATAGCAAAGTGTTGGCTGGAAAGTATTGCTCAAATTCGGGTATATCTAGAAATCTCGTCAGAATTTAGGTATAGCAGCGTCAAGCTCGAAGAAGGTAGTATTGGCTTATTCATTTCTCAATCTGGTGAAACTGCAGATACTATGGAAGCACTACGTTATGCGAGATTGCAGAAACAAATGATCATTAGCATAATTAATACATTTAATAGCAGCATAGAAAAAGCCTCAGATATTGTATTGCATACTCTTGCTGGACCTGAGATTGGTGTTGCTTCGACAAAAACCTTTTCTACGCAGCTTGCAATTTTAGCATGCTTTGCTGTAGAGCTTGGAAAAATAAAAGGTATACTGGGTAGAGAGAGGATAAAGGAACTAAGCGGTGCTATTAATTCCATTCCCGAACATGTAGAGCATGTTTTGAATGTGATGGAAATACAACATATATCAGGCAGTATATTAGAGCACAATAATATAATTATAATTGGGAGAGGAAGCTCATATGGAGTTGCAATGGAAGGTGCATTGAAGATAAAAGAGCTTTCATATATCAACACAATTGGTATTGCAGCGGGAGAAATGAAGCACGGTTCTATCGCCTTGATAGACTCTACTGTACTTGTTATCGCAATTATTCCTTACGATAATTTATTCTTTAAAACGCTATCCAATATACAAGAGATTATTGCAAGAAAAGGTAAAGTAATTGCCTTTAGTGATAAGCAAGGAGCACCGCTCTTAAAGGGAATTTGCATAGATGTGGTGCAACTTCCAGAAGTTGACAATTTTGTTTCTCCAATTATCTACAGTGTTGCTATGCAATTTCTTGCTTATTCTATTGCAGAAAAAAAAGGGTTAGATGTAGATTGTCCGAGAAATTTAGCTAAATCTGTCACAGTTGAGTAACTTATTTAAAGTGAGTTGCTAATTAACAGCTCTAATTGTCAGTTATAAATTACTGAATTTTACTAATAAATTCATTGCTATCATTAGCCCTCTGCGAAAGAATATGTAACTAATGTAAGGATGAGAGAGGCTAAAATCCACGCCTCAAATTAACAAGATTTGCCATTATGGTTACCAGACACAACTTAATCTAGCAAGCAAGAATTAACTAACAGAAAAATTGAAAACTAATATCAGTCTCTTATGTAATGCTACTAATATTTTTCTAAAAGCAATATGTTTTCTATTTAGGAAAGTCTACATCGCCATAACAATATTTACTAGAATGAGGTCTTGTCTCATTGTAAAAACACAACCAATGATCAACGTCTATCTGAAGATCTTCTAATGAATTGTAGATTGTTTTACAAAAAAAGAGGAGTAAATGAGAGTTCAGTAACTTGATTATAGAGTTGTACTGCCTTTCCATATTTGAAGCAAGTTGTTATTCTATCTCAAACCGTAGCACAAAGTAAATATGGCAATTTACACTAAAATTTTCTGTTTATGATTTATATTATGTAAAGATACTATTTGACCTTGAGCTTTAAAGATATTATGTAATAGCATTATTTAATATGCGAGGTTTATTATGGCTAAAGTAAATGCAGGTGAAAGCGTAAGAAAGCTCAAAGAAATTAAATTTCAGCTTATGTCACCAAAAAAGTCCAAAAGTAGTCAACAAATGTCACCAAAACGGAGTCGGAATTCTGGTGAAAAGCTATGGAATGCATTAGAATCATTACAAGAAGCAAAATCAGAGTTAAAAAAAAGAAAGTTTGAAATAGAACTAAAAAAAGACACTGAAATATCAGACGAAGGAATAGAAAAAGTAGTGGAATTGGAAAGGAAAACAGAAAAAGAGATAGAAGAAATAGCAATGCCAATATCAACGTTACTACTTAAGGAAACAATAATAAAATTACAAGGAACAAAAATAATAAATTTTTTAAAAAAATTAGAAAAACAAGTAAAAGAAATGCAAGAATTATGTAAGAAACTAGAATTAAATGCTAAAATAGAAGAAGAAGATCTAAATAAGCTCGAGGACATAAAGAAAGAATCAGAAAAGTGTTGCAGAGAGTTAGTGAGCTATATGCCTAATTCAAATAATCCTAGAATGTTGTACACTGCTGTTATTGGTGTTGGTCTTGCTGTTGGGCTGGTAGCAAGTACTATACTTGAACATACAACTAGACTAAGTATGTTAGCAATAATTGGCATAGCTACATCATCTGCACTCGTAGCTGGTGGTGCTACATATGCAGCACTAAGACCTAATACTAAAATAGATGAATCAAAAGAAGTCCAAATAAAGAGTTCTCATCACTCACTTTCCTAATCACACTTTAATTCAAACTTTATCAGTTTTATTCAAGTTGCTTCTAAAAGGAGAATATCAATGGTGTTCTCCTTACTGATTTGGTTAAAATGCAGAAAACGCCTATGTCAAAATTTACACAGATGTTAAGTGCTGCCACTAATTCCCAGTTAGTACAATTTGTGTATCTTATTGACATATTTAATTTATTCTGTTACAATTTTTAGTAATTAGGTTGGGGTAAAACAATGAAGAGTTTTAAATGGCTACTTAATCAAGTCAGACTTTCATGGATTAGCTTAATATCAAAAGTAAAGAGCTTTTTTCAAACTAACGATACACATTATCAAACAACTGCTAGCAATGGAAATGATCATACAAGAAAAATAAGTGTAGAAAATACAATAGAGGCGAAAGTTAATGAAGAGGATGTATGGTATGATTCTCTGAAAGAACAAGAGCCAGGTGAAAAAGAAAGAGATCTGGATGAAGAAGAATTTTTTGATGCTATTGAAAATTTGGATGAAGAGGAAGTGAGTGCTAACATAGAAGGAAAAGAGTATGAAAAAAATAAGTATAGCTCTTTTCATAATGGTCCAAACGGGTTAAAATAAGAGTTTATAGTAGTGAAGGTAAGTATGCCAGCAGCATATAGTTATGATTTAAGAAAAAAAGCAATGGAAGTGCTAGACGAAGGGGAAAGCAGAGAAACGGTAGCAGCAAGATTTAAAATTGGAAGAACTACATTATGGGAGTGGCAGCAAAGAAAAAAAGAAACAGGAGATTTTCAGTCGAAAAAACTTGGAAATGGAGGTTATAATCACAAAATTACCGACTGGAATAAATTTACTGAATTTGCCAAAAAACACGGTGGAAAAACTCTATCGGAAATGGCTAAGCTTTGGAGTAATGTTAGTATCCCAACGATTCATCGAGCTCTTAAAAAAATTGGACTCACACGAAAAAAAAGACATATGGATACAAAGAAAGGAATGAAGAAAAACGTGCTGAATTTTTGAAAATTATAGCAACAAAAGAACCTCAAAACTTAGTATATATAGATGAATCTGGTATTGATAATACCGAAGACTATCCCTATGGATATTCTCAGAAAGGACAGCGGTTTTATGCCCTAAAATCTGGAAAGAAAACTCAACGAATTAGCATGATTGCAGCTCTAAATGGTAGAAAAATAGTTGTTCCGTTAACATTTGAGGGCCATTGTAATATGGATATCTTTAATAAATGGTTTGAGCAGTTTTTGACACCGATTTTGGAACCTGGACAAACTGTTATCCTTGATAATGCTACTTTTCATAAGTCTAATAAGATTTGCTAAAGGAGTTGGTGCTGAAATTTTGTATCTTCCTACGTATTCCCCAGATTTCAATAAAATTGAGCATCATTGGTTTGCTATAAAAAATAGAGCTAGGAAAAACATCCCTCTATTCACATCTTTTCGTCATGCTGTTGATTCTGCTTTTCTATGAACTTTCCGGGTAACCGTTCACGGATTGTGAGAATGAATTAAAGAACTAAGCAGTGACAGCTACTAGATTCTGTAGCTTTTGAAAGGGGTTCTGGCCATTTAGACGTGATGTCAAAAATATCGACAACATTCTTTCCACGAATCTTTCTCCACGTTCTGACCAGGTGAAAAAGCTGTTTTTACGATAAATTACGTACCGTCTAATTTGCCGTTCTGCAAGGTTATTAGTTGTTTCTATCACTTCAGGTTTTCTTAAAAACTTCCACATCATATCCTCAGATCGTAACATCTTAGCGGCCATTCTTGAAGCTTGAGTGCTATTTGCAACCCTCGTCATTTTACGTAAAAAATGTTTTACCCTTTTCCGAATTTTTCGCACCAGTCGATAAAATCTCAAATTATCTATCAAATTTTGTTTTTTTGCCTTATCTACTACAAACACCTTATTGCTGAGCGATTTTAGTGCTTGGCCAATTTTGCTCACTTCAACATTTTTACTATGGGCAAATCTCTCAAAATCTCTTGCCAGATGTGCCCAACATATCTGTCTATTTTCACGATTGAAGTAATTGTATACAGCGTATCTATCGCTCACAACTATACCATCATATTCTGGCAGTAAACTCTTCAACACCTTCTTACCACGAGACTCGCTTACCTTCAGAAGTGTCAACGCTTTGTTTGTTATTACCCAACTCCAGCCTCTCTTTCCTTGATTTCTGTGCCCTGTTTCGTCTATATGCAAATACTCGCTTCCTTGCAACTCTTCCTTCATTTTCTCATATTCAGATGCACACTTCTTCGATACCCTGCGTTCAGTATTTGAGACTAAACCAAGGCTTATATTTAGATTAAAAATACTGCCCAAAATTTGCTGTACCTCTCTTTTTGAGTTAATAAAAAAGCCGCTAAGGCTGCTTATAACTGTTTTAGCATTGGGTCCTAGAAAATCTCTTGCAACACCTTCGGGTAAATTTGCTGTAATTCTTTTATTACATACTCTTATATGTTAAAAACAAGTCTTTATAAATGTCACGAAATGGCGGTATAAAGACACGCAGAGAGGAGGAACCGTACATACTCTTGGTCATAAGGACCGTTTTGCAGCAAGGTTCTCCTCTCTGGTTTATTATACTGAAAGTTCCGAACAACTGGTTGAGCTTTTAGGCTCGTATATAAGGGTGGAAAATGCAGTATACACATTATTTATGGAGGGATTATGAATTTATCAAATATTATTACTGGCATTGATATTAGCAAAAATAAACTAGATATCCATATTCATCCACTTGGACATCATAAAGTATTTGAAAATAACGTTCAAGCTATTGATCAAATAATCGACTTTTTGCGTTTACATAACGTAACCAAAGTTGGACTTGAAGCAACTGGTGGGTACGAAAAATTATGTGCTTATACTTTATTAAGCCATGGTTTTGAAGTATATGTCATTCAACCAAGATGGGTGAGAGATTATGCAAAAAGCCTTGGTATTGCTACTAAAACTGATAAAATAGACTGTAGCATCATCTCACGTTATGTTAGTAATACAGACATGCGTGTCACTCCTTTAAAAGTTAGTAGTATTGACTGTTTGAAGCAAAAATTATCTCGCAGGAATCAACTAGTAGAAATAGCAAAAATACAAAAAACCCAAGCTCATCAAGTAACCGATTTATCTATAATCAAACAAATGGAAGAGCTACTTGCAGTTTTACAAAATCAAATTCAAGTCTTAGAAGATGAGGTAATGGAATTAGTCGATAAAAATCAAGAGCTTAAAAAAAAGTACATGTCAATAACTAGTATACCTGGTGTAGGTGCAATAACAGCTATTACTTTTATTTGTTATCTACCCGAGCTTGGAACTCTCCAACATAAAGAAATATCCAGCCTTTCCGGAGTTGCACCTTTTAATCGAGATAGTGGTTTTAGTAAGGGAAAAAGGTGTATTCAGGGTGGTAGATCACAAATTAGAAAGGTTTTACATATGTGCATTCTTAGTGCGCAAAGGTACAATTCTTATATAAAAATCTTCTTTGATAGGCTATACAATCAATATAAAAAACCATATAAAGTTACCTCTACTGCTGCAATGAGAAAATTACTTATCCTTGCTAACTCTTTAGTAAGAGACGGTAGACTGTTTACTGAGGAGTATAGCCCTAAAACTGCTTCTATATAGCAATAGCATAGCTGTGAATAAGTACGCCCACACAAATTTTAAGTACTTATTCACAGCTACATCAATTTTTCTATTGACTTTTAACACAACTGCTACAATGTCCTCTTTGCAACCTGTACTCAGTTACAATTGGCTTAATTTCTGGCAACTCTGCCTTCTGATGAATAATTTCATCTTCTAAAGTAATCTTACCTCCACACATACAAATTGTATCAATTGTGCATCTCACTACCTCGTCTGCAGCCATTAATTCACGCTTATGCACCTTATGTCCTGGCTGACCTCCTGGTTTTTTATCACTTTTCTTTTTTGCTTTCTTACGATATATATCTCGTGATGGTGGCAGCGATGAATTTTGCGAATTTAAGCCCAATTTGTCTTCTAATTCAACTATTTTTGCTTTCAAGCTATCATTTTCTCTGATCAGTGCTTTTATTTCTTCCTTGAGATTAGCCTTTTCTGCTACAACCTTTTCTTGCAGCACTGTTGTCATTTACCCATTCCATATTTAGATTCCTATCTCTTTACACTTTTATACTTACTTTGTAAACCACCTTATCTCCGTGAACGGTTACCTTTCCGGATTATTATGAAAAGAGCTATACTATAGTCTACAAGATGGTCTACAAGAAAAAAATGAATTTGATCACACAACACACACTCTTACACTTGCTTTTGAAATTGAAAAGCCATTTCCAGACTCTGACCTTAGTAAATTTAAGTTATGCGAACTTAAGCAAAATGGTGATAAATATACGTTTATCTTAGAAAATGATCAGAAAAATCGAATAGAATTACACTCTGAATATCTCAATATTTATTTTCCTAAGTATTTTGAGAAACACAGAAAAAAAGGAGCTTACACCGAACTTTTTTCTCAAGAAGAAAATAGAATTAGCAATGATATTATAATACCGCTACAAGTTCCAAAAGAAGCAAGCATACTTACCAAAGAGTGCAATTGGTTAATAAGAAAGGTTGTAGGTGAAATACCATATTATCCAGTGGGCAAATCGCTTGAATACTGCAGGAGTCGTGTAAATTTCTTTCTTAACTTAAACAATATTATGTCTTTTTCTCTAAAATCAGCAAAAGCACAATATGCAGCTATGCTATCAGGTACTCCAACAGAAACAAACTGGCCAATAAAGGATATTCTAGTCAGAGGTAGTTTTATTAATCAGCATATTCCTAGAGTTGAAGAAGCTTATATTGATAAGCATTATATAGTTGAAGAAACTTTTGAAGTAGTTAACGTAGAATGTGCATCAGAGCTGAAGATTTCTCAACCTAGCATATAGCCTTATATTCTTTCATCAGCATGATATAATTTTGTGCAGATTGTGTAATATGTTTTATTTCTTCATTTGACATTTTTTTGAAGAATTGTGCTGGCCTGCCAGCCCATACTTCACCACTTTTTATCACTTTTCCATGTGTCACCAGTGAACCAGCAGCTACCATAGCTTCAGACTCGACAATCGCATGATCCATTATAACAGAGCCCATACCAATAAATGCTTTATCATGTATCGTGCATGCATGTAACACACAAAAATGTCCAACCGTCACCATACTACCAATAATCGTGTCACCGCCTGGATTTCTATCTACATGAATTACGGTGCCATCTTGAATATTCGTTTCATCACCTATTTCGATTGATCCAACATCTCCTCTGATCACACAATTAAACCAGATACTCGCATTCCTTCCTATTTCAACGTTACCTATAATACGCACACCATCTGCGATAAAAGAACTTTCATCCATTTTTGGTTCATAATCTTTGTATTTTAAAATGTGATAGCTCATAATTTAAATAAGGTTTAATACATACTTGGGTTCCAGTAGTCAAGTTACTCGGGTAAAGATATTCTTGACTTATGATCCTTATGCTCCTAAAATCTTTATTTTTAGCTCTATTTATAATGTCAGTAACAGTACTTAGTGTACTTCAAATAATATTAGTTGTTGTATTGGTAATTTTAGTGCTCCTGCAGCCACCTGGAAGTAGTTCATTAAGTGGCTTTAGTAATTCACAACAGGGAATGAATTCAATAATTCCGGTAAAGTCTTCTGAAAATCCACTCAGTAGAATAACTTCTATAGTTGCTGGGCTGTTCATTATAAATACACTGTTACTATCAGGATTATGTTCAAAAGATGTACATAAAAAATCAATTGCAGAGAAGATTATATCAGAAAAGAAGCAAGAAAGCCAATCAACTTCTGTTCCATTTGAAAATTAATGAAAGAAACCAAGTTTATCTTTGTTACAGGTGGAGTTGTTTCATCACTTGGTAAGGGTTTAGTTGCTTCAAGTGTGGGAGCACTTCTTCAAGCTCATGGATTCAATGTTCGCATCAGAAAGCTTGACCCATATCTCAACATTGATCCTGGAACAATGAGCCCAGCTCAGCACGGGGAAGTATTTGTTACTGAGGATGGTGCTGAAACTGATTTAGACCTTGGACATTACGAGCGTTTTACTAAAATTAAAGCAACCAAGGACGACAATATAACAACTGGTAAAGTATATAATAAATTATTAAAGAAGGAAAGGTGTGGTGATTATCTAGGCAAAACTGTGCAAATCATTCCTCATGTGACAGATTTAATCAAATCTTTCATTTTTAATGGTACAGAAGATTTAGATTTTGTAATATGCGAAATAGGCGGAACCGTAGGTGATATTGAAAGCCAACCGTTTTTGGAAGCTATACGCCAAGTTAATTATAAACTAGGAAAGCAAAAAGTTATCCTTATTCACTTAACTTTAATACCATATCTCACTGCAGCACAAGAATTAAAGACAAAACCGACACAGCATTCAGTTCGAGAGTTAAACTCTGCGGGGTTACAACCAGATATTATATTATGTCGCAGTGAAAAAGAAATTTCCGATAATCAAAAAGAAAAGATAGCCAATCTTTGCAATGTTTCTTTATCTAACGTAATACCTGCTCCTGATGTAAACCATATATACGAGTTACCGTCCTTGTATAATCAATGTGGGCTCGGGACACAAATTTTGGATCACTTTCACTTAAGTAAGCCAAAACCAAGCTTACCTGAATGGGACCAAATAGTACACTCTATGAGACATCCAACACAAGAAGTTATCGTTTCCATAGTAGGAAAATATACTGAATTTCCTGACGCATATAAATCACTGATTGAAGCATTAAACCATGGTGCAATTAGTAATAAAGCTAGAGTGAAGATAAATTGGGTCAACTCAAGAGAAGAGAATGGAAAATCTATAGATGCAAAGTTTATCAGAGAAAAATTACAAAGCTCTAATTCAGTCCTTGTTCCAGGAGGATTTGGTGATAACGGAATAGAAGGTAAAATATTAGCAATAAAATATGCCCGTGTAAATAACATTCCTTTTTTAGGAATATGTCTTGGTATGCAGCTTGCAGTGATTGAATTTGCTCGTAACGTTATTAAGCTTGAAGATGTACACTCTGAAGAATTTTATACTTGCAAACACCCAATCATCAAGCTCGCTGATGGTAAGAACGTTGATCTTGGTGGAACCATGAGACTTGGAACATACAAGTGTAATGTAAATCCAAATTCAAAAATGGCAAATGTGTATAGTAGTGTCACTATTTCAGAAAGACACAGACACAGATATATAGTTAATTTAGATTATAAAAATAACTTAGAAGAGAATGGAATGATATGCAGTGGTATATCAGAAGATAAAACATGCATAGAGGCAGTGGAGCTAAAAAATCACTCATGGTTTATTGGTGTGCAATTTCATCCAGAATTTCAATCAAGACCATTTTCTCCTCATCCTCTCTTTACATCATTTATTAAGGCAGCTATTGACAATAGAGTTTAATAGAACTGAATAAACTCTATTCTAATAGAGAGGTAAAAAATGTTACTAAGAAATAGTAAAGATAGCATTACATATGGATCTGCGACCTTCGAGGAATTGAATAGGCATGTAGAACAAATAATATATAAATTAGAGGAGGATCAAATTATAGAGGATATAATGGAAGAAGTAGTTGTAGCTATAAACGAACTAAAATCGGTAGAAGAAATAAAAAAATATTTAAAGCGAGAAATAGATAGCCTTGTAAAAAGGACAATAGTCCTTAGTGAATTCTATAACCTAGAAAAAATAGAAAAGCCAAGAAAAGAAAATTATATTTACCCAAGCACCTAATGTTTAAGTACCAATACATGGAACTTGCCATAGAGCAAGCAAAACTTGCTCAGAAAGATGGCGAAGTGCCAATAGGTGCTGTAATAGTTAATGGAAACAATATCATCTCCTCTGCACACAATATATCTAATGATCCAACTGCACATGCAGAAATGTTAACAATTAGACAAGCATTTTCAACTTCCACGCTTTATGAAGCTGAAATGTACGTAACGTTAGAGCCGTGCCCGATGTGCGCTCAAGCTATCTCTTTTGCAAAAATTAAACGTCTGTACTTCGGGGCTTACAATCCCAAAGGTGGAGGAGTTGAAAACGGCACTAGAATATTTCAATTCTGTAACCACATACCTGAAGTTTATGGTGGAATATTAGAAACAAAATGTTCTCTTTTGTTAAAAGATTTCTTTGAGAAATTGAGAACTTAGTTTAAGATGTGTGAGATTGTTTCAATATTTTTTGAGTAAAATCTGTAGTAACCGTTCACGGAGATAAGGTGGTTTACAAAGTAAGTATAAAAGTGTAAAGAGATAGGAAGCTAAATATGGAATGGGTAAATGACAACAGTGCTGCAAGAAAAGGTTGTAGCAGAAAACGCTAATCTCAAGGAAGAAATAAAAGCACTGATCAGAGAAAATGATAGCTTGAAAGCAAAAATAGTTGAATTAGAAGACAAATTGGGCTTAAATTCGCAAAATTCATCGCTGCCACCATCACGAGATATATATCGTAAGAAAGCAAAAAAGAAAAGTGATAAAAAACCAGGAGGTCAGCCAGGACATAAGGTGCATAAGCGTGAATTAATGGCTGCAGACGAGGTAGTGAGATGCACAATTGATACAATTTGTATGTGTGGAGGTAAGATTACTTTAGAAGATGAAATTATTCATCAGAAGGCAGAGTTGCCAGAAATTAAGCCAATTGTAACTGAGTACAGGTTGCAAAGAGGACATTGTAGAGTATGTAATAAAAGAATTACAGCAAATTTACCCGAAGGTGTTGCAAGAGATTTTCTAGGACCCAATGCTAAAACAGTTATAAGCAGCCTTAGCGGCTTTTTTATTAACTCAAAAAGAGAGGTACAGCAAATTTTGGGCAGTATTTTTAATCTAAATATAAGCCTTGGTTTAGTCTCAAATACTGAACGCAGGGTATCGAAGAAGTGTGCATCTGAATATGAGAAAATGAAGGAAGAGTTGCAAGGAAGCGAGTATTTGCATATAGACGAAACAGGGCACAGAAATCAAGGAAAGAGAGGCTGGAGTTGGGTAATAACAAACAAAGCGTTGACACTTCTGAAGGTAAGCGAGTCTCGTGGTAAGAAGGTGTTGAAGAGTTTACTGCCAGAATATGATGGTATAGTTGTGAGCGATAGATACGCTGTATACAATTACTTCAATCGTGAAAATAGACAGATATGTTGGGCACATCTGGCAAGAGATTTTGAGAGATTTGCCCATAGTAAAAATGTTGAAGTGAGCAAAATTGGCCAAGCACTAAAATCGCTCAGCAATAAGGTGTTTGTAGTAGATAAGGCAAAAAAACAAAATTTGATAGATAATTTGAGATTTTATCGACTGGTGCGAAAAATTCGGAAAAGGGTAAAACATTTTTTACGTAAAATGACGAGGGTTGCAAATAGCACTCAAGCTTCAAGAATGGCCGCTAAGATGTTACGATCTGAGGATATGATGTGGAAGTTTTTAAGAAAACCTGAAGTGATAGAAACAACTAATAACCTTGCAGAACGGCAAATTAGACGGTACGTAATTTATCGTAAAAACAGCTTTTTCACCTGGTCAGAACGTGGAGAAAGATTCGTGGAAAGAATGTTGTCGATATTTTTGACATCACGTCTAAATGGCCAGAACCCCTTTCAAAAGCTACAGAATCTAGTAGCTGTCACTGCTTAGTTCTTTAATTCATTCTCACAATCCGTGAACGGTTACAGTTTTTTTTCGTTTCCTTTCTTCCTTATACCACTTTTCCTTAACTTGACGCGTATGGTTTATTTAACACTCCCTTCCTTTCTGGATTACAGCGTCACGCGCTGGAATGACACCTATTTGTTTTAGTAGTTCCTTTCCTGTCATTCAAGTAGCCTTTTCTTGTCATTCCAGTGCCCAGACACTGGTGCTCACAAGCAAACTAATCATAGGAGGTATTATAATAAAAACAACGTTTTCAATGAAACTACATAAAGCAAGTGTCACGAACCGGAATGACACCTATTATTGTTTTTACTTTATATCTTTATTTGTCTATCTTATTTTGCCATTCTGTTGAACGAATACAGGAAAATAAACTGTAATATCTAACTTTGATGCAAAAAGATTAACATATAACACGTAAAAGTTACTGAATCACTTTAGCCATATATAGAATTATTTTGTTAAATATTCTCTACTCCCAGGTTTCATTATAGGTAATTGTTTTAATTCACTTGGCAGTTCTTCCTCGCTATAGTTTTTGATATTTAGTTCAATCAAAGATATTACAGGAAAGGGCAGTTTTGTTTCACTATTTCTCTTGATCAAAGAAGCTCCAGCAACAACTTTACCTCCCTTCTCTTCTGCACATTTTACTGCTTCAAGTGAAGATTTACCTGTGGTAATCACATCTTCAATTAGTAAGATTTTCTCACCTTGTTTAATCTCAAATCCACGGCGTAATTCAAATTTACCATTAACACGTTCGCAAAATATTGTTCGGATTCCAAGCTGTCTACCAATCTCATAACCCACGATTATTCCACCAATCGCAGGAGATAGTATTAAATCTATGGGTTCAATAAGCTCTTTTCTTATTTTATTCGCCAATAGCTCACAAACGTTCATTGCTCTGCTTGGATTTTCAAAAATTTTAGCGCATTGTATGTAAGTGTTGCTGTGCAGCCCTGACGAGAGTACAAAATGTCCGTGCAAAATCGCACCAGCCTCTTCAAATTCTTTTATTATTGTATTATCTAATATCATTCTTGAGTTTGAAATTCTTTATTAATTATCTGCGTTATACAGATATCAGACCACACATTTATTGCAGTTTCAAACATATCAATGATTGTATAAATAGGCAAAATCAATCCCATAATGTACAAAGGAACATTCATTGATACCAAATAACTAGTTGCCATAAAATAGCACCCCATCGGCACTCCAGCGTTACCAATTGCAGCTCCTGTAGCTAAAAAAATCCATATGAACATCTCACTTAAGGAAAATGTGTGCCCATTCATCTCTGCAACAAACATCACTGTGATTAAAATAAATGCAGCACACGCATTCATATTGACTGTTGTGCATATTGGTAGAATAAAAGATGACAATTTCTTTGGTACCTTTAGCTGATTTTGCACACATTCTATAGTTGTAGGCAGCGTTGCACTAGATGATTTAGAAAAAAACGCAAGTGTAAGTGCTGGCATCACACCTTTCATCGTTTGAATTGGTGATATACCTTTATACCACATGAGTAGTGGCAAAATCACAAATGCTTGCACGAAATTTGCAGACATTATGCAAGCAAAATACCAAAAAAGACTATGGAATTCGCTGCCACCTTTTAACTCGTATAAAAAACATGTGATAAAAGACCATACAGCAAGAGGAATAAACTTTAATAACCCTTGAGCAATTCTAAGAAGTGTATCAAATAGTGCAGAAAATATTTGGTGTAATATATCTTGTTTTTCTTTTGAGAGCGAAATAATAGCTCCACCCATCAAAAAAGCAATCAATATGCTGCCAATAACATTATTTTCAAGAAAAACTTGCACAAAATTCGAAGGAATGAGTGATTTTAAGTATGAAAAGTAATTGTGGTTGCTGTCACTCACACTTTCTATTGTGTTACTTATGAAATTTTTTCTTACTGGATCTATGAATAAATAGAAAGATAGCGCAACAAATGCAGCTATAATGGTTGTAAGCAGCGTATAAAACAGCGTCTTCTTAAGTAATACTTTAATTTCAATTGAGTCTTTAAGCCCTGAAATTGTGGACACTATAGATAGAAAAACTAAAGGTAAGCTAATCAATTTCAACAGACTGATGAATATATCGCTAAATAGCTTTGCTATTTCAAATATTACTTCATTGTTTAAATAGTAAGCAATTACCGCAAACAGTATAGAAAAGAGTATTGCAAGTTTGCGCATTGAAAATAAAACCTCAAAATAACATTATATAACAATTTTTGGAATTAGGTTAAGATAACTTTACAGATGAAGGAAAAATGAGTAACATTTCATTATTAATTAAATATACATAGAAGAAGGTATGGGTCCAGAAATTAAAAGCGTTTAAAGTCTTATGGGATAGCAGCTATAATAGGAACACTTATAGGCTTTAGTTTAAACTTTGCAGCTTTATCACCTTTAATCATAGGCGGAATTATTTCTTTGGTTTCTACATACTCATTTCTCATTTTAATTACTTCCAGAGAAGATAGTCTTAAGCATTATGAAAAAACAAGCCAAACAAAGCTAATAGCTTATTTTTTATGTACCTTAGCTACCACTGCCGCAGTAGGGATTGGTCTTGGTGCAGCTATAGGTACTATTTTTCCTGCTGTAATGTTAAATATAGAATCAGCAGCTTTGATGAGTGCAACAATAGGAGTTATTGCACCAGTTGTAAGTCTTTTTGCATTAGGTTTATTAGCATTGACGGCTGAAAAAATAAATGAATGTATTATAGAACCTACAGTCGAAAAAATAAAAGAATGCTTTTCTTCAAAGGAAGCATAAATTATCCTCGCAAAATAGTGTACCTTGGACTTAAATTGAAGTGTACTCAATTGAAATAGGTCATATTAGAGAAGGTTAGAAGTTACCTACCCAAAACCCTTATCTCCCACTCAAGTTCAATGTTAAATTTATCTTTTACTGCATCTTTTACTCTGTTGCCAAGGTTTTCTAAGTCAAGTGCAGTTGCATTATTGTAATTGAGTAGAAAATTACAATGTTTCTTAGAAATTTTAGCTACACCATTATCTAATCCTCGGCAGCCAGATTCATCAATCAGTTTCCATGCCTTGCAGCCTATTGGATTTTTGAATATACAACCAGCAGTTTTTCCTCTTACTGGTTGGCTTTTATTTTTTTTATCAATAACTTCTTTCAATCTTTGAAATATAAGCTCATACTCTGAACTTACTCCTTTAAATTCAGCTTCAATAAAAATCCACCTGCCTTTTAGACTATGTCCACGATAAAAATATCCCATTTCTTCGCTGGAGAACTCATATAGGTTTCCATCCTCTAGGTTTACTGCTTTTATGGATTGTACAACACTTGCGATATCACTACCATATGCACCTGCATTCATTTCTATTCCACCGCCAACTGTTCCTGGAATTCCAGCAAGAAACTCAAGCCCACTAATTTGCTGTTCCCCTGCAAAGTAGGCAAGGTTACTAAGCAGTGCAGCACCACCTGCAACTATGGAGCTATTATCTTTACATTTAATATACGCAAATTCCTTACCTAATTTCACCGTTATTCCTCGAATGCCACTATCTCGAATTATTATGTTGGATGTTGCACCGATAACGCTAATTGGTAACTCCGCATCTTTTATCAAGCACATTAGATCTTCAATGTCACGTGGCTTAAATAGTACATCAGCTTGGCCACCAACATTTAACCAAGTCATTTTAGACATTGAAACATTATAACGGTAGATTCCACATACTTTAGGTAAGCTTATAAGCATTTTGATTTTAACTCTAATCCTGCATCCATACCCATTTTTTCTGCATCTTCTACAAACGAAGTGCGTTCAGTAAAGTATATAACTCTCTCGCCCGCTAACATACAATAAAGATGTAGCATGTTTTCACTCACATATTCTGCTAAAGCTGCAAGCGGTGTAAAGCATGAACCATTTACTGTCTTCATGAAACTGCGCTCTGATTTTGCCCTTACAAAAGACATATTATTATTAATTTTCTCTAAAAGATCGATAACTTTTATATCATTCTTTCGGCATTGAATGCAAATTGCCCCCTGCCCTACTGCGCTTAACATGACTTTTGGTGGCAATACCTCTGTAATTAAGTGATATTTTTTTAATCTTATCAGCCCTGCTTCAGCTAAAATCATTCCATCAAAATTCTGATTTTGCAGTCTAGTTGTCACATTTCCACGCAGTGTCACTACATTTAAGTCTGGCCTGAGATTTAACAGCTGAACTTTTCTTCTTATTGAAGAAGTTGCAATTGTAGCCTGCTGTGGCAAAGTTTTTAGGCTCTTATATTTATGAGAAATAAATACATCACATGGACTTAGCCTCTCTAAAACACAAGGAATTGTTAAGTCCTTCGAGAAAAACGCAGGTACATCTTTTAGCGAATGAACCGCCATATCTATATTATTTTTTAGTAATTCAGCCTCAATCTCCCTGAGGAACAGTCCTTTACCTCCTATTTCAGCAAGGGTTACATTAGCATATTTATCACCAGAAGTTTTGATTTTAATGATCTCAACGGATAGATTAGGAAAAGACTCTAATAATCTTTGTTTTGCTTCCAAAGCTTGGATGATCGCAAGGTCGCTTCCTCTCGTACCTATTTTAACTAGCATATATCCTTCATATTATATGTCTATATTCTATGTCCATTTTTTATTATCTCCAGTTTAGTTATTGAATACTTTATAATTAGTGCATAGTATCACGAACATTTAGTAATCGACGAGTATGTATGTTTGATATTTTAAAAGATTCTAATGGCAGATTTAATAAAAAGAATATTTTACCTCTTGTAGGTGCCACTGTCGCTATTATTCTAACAGCATTAAGTGCAGTAGTAGCAATTCCCAGATTTTCCTCTCACCCCTCTCTATCTAGTCCTCTCGGTTGGAAAGATCCAAGTTATAGTGAATTTCTTGCTATTCACATACCAGCTACCATAGTTACTTTCTCAATACTTGGTTTATGCATTTACCTTCCGATTGATAGCATTAGAAAAAATAAACAAATAGAGAATCTTAAAGCTACCTCTGAACCTCATTCATGGATTTATAATGATATTTTAGAAAAACAAACGCAGACCATCAATTATAGATCAGGGCTTTAGGCGGTCCTAATCTTTTAGGTGCTTGTGATTAGCAACTATTCGGTCTACAATGCACTAATATAGTTTAAATTTATGCCAAACAAGATAATAGTTAAATCTCTTTCAGTGTTACTAATTTTTTTGCTGTCCTTATATATAATACTGCCAAATTTTATTGATAATAAGTTCTTTACCTCAAAAAAGAGAATAAATTTAGGGCTTGACCTGAAAGGTGGATCATCTCTGCTTCTAAATGTAGACTTAGATTTTTACTTCAAAGAGAAACTAAGCATGCTAACCGATGAAATAAAAGAAGGTCTGTTAACACAAAAGATTGAATTTAGCGCAAAAAACGATAAACAAGTGGTTGTAACTTTAAATAATATTGATGATTACAAAAAAGTTTCAACGTTAATACATAAAATAAACCCAAATTTAGAATTGAGTAGAAAAAATACTGCAATTTTCATTTCATATAAACCGCATTATAAGAATTCATTAATCAATGAAGTAGTTTCAGAGTCAATAGTTAATGTTCAAAGACGCTTAGATAAGCTTGGTACTAAGGAAGTAAGTGTGCAAAAACAAGGACAAAATAAGATATTAGTCCAAGTTCCTGGAGTAGAAGACACTCAGCAGATAAAATCTCTGCTTGGCAAAACAGCCAAGCTGGCCTTCCATTTGGCAAACACCAATGTAGCTAAAATGCAAGATATCGATCATGACACTACGATTATGCTCAAGGATTCTTTGGGTAATTCCTACCCGATATTCCGCAAAACTGAAATAGGCGGTGATTCATTAGTTAACGCATCAGTTAGATTTGGCAATTTAGGTAAACCAACAGTACATTTCAAATTCGACAGCATAGCAAGTAAAAAATTTGCAAAAATTACTAAAGAAAATGTAGGAAAGCCTTTTGCAATTGTTTTAGATAACACAGTCTTAACTGTACCAACAATACGTGAACCTATTCTAAATGGAGAGGGAGAAATTAGCGGTAATTTCACTGAAAAACAAGCGAGTGAACTTGCAATACTTTTAAAATCAGGTGCACTACCTGCACCACTTAAAATAATTGAAGAAAAAAACATTGGTCCAAGCCTTGGAGAAGAGTCAATAAAAGCAGGAGAAATTGCAGCAATAATCTCTATCATAGCCGTTGGTTTATCTATAATCATTACTTACGGCAAATTAGGCTTATTAGCGTCTGTTGCACTCGTTTTTAATGTAATCTCTATACTACTCATTCTTACCTTACTTGAAGCAACTCTTACTCTCCCTGGAATTGCTGGAATTGCGCTAACTGTTGGCATGTCAGTGGATGCAAATGTTTTAATATTTGAACGCATCCGCGAAGAAATAAGAGCAGGAAAAAGAACAGCTCGTGCCATTGAAGAAGGATTTAAAAACGCAATAAAAACAATTCTTGACTCAAACCTCACTACACTGATTGCTGCAGGAATAATGTTCATTATTGGTAGCGGAGCAATTAGAGGGTTTTCTGTCACTTTATCGATAGGAATCCTGTGCTCGATGTTTTCTGCAATTATAGTCACAAAACTTCTGATAGAATTGTGCATCAACCCACAAAAGCTAGTACTTTAGTATCTGTTCAGCAGAGTGACAAAATAAGATAGACGAGAAAAGACAACTAAATGGTTGTCATGAAAGTAGCTATCTAGTCTTTTCGTCGTCAAAAACGTTGTAACATGCTCACCAATTTAGTGAGCATAAAACCAATATATTTGTGGAGGAAAAGGAAAAAAGAAACAGAAACCATCTTCAGGCTATCACAAAGGATATGGCCATAAGATTAAAGATATGGATAGATTTATCAAATTTCTGGATGGAAATCAGGATATTAGAATTGAAAAGATAATTGAAGAATTTGGTAATATGTGTAGAAGCACAGTATATAACTACCTTAGCAAAGTAAACTATACATATAAAAAAAACTTTTCTTTATCGAGAAAGAGATAAAGAGAAACGTAAAGAGTTCATAAAAAAAGTAGAAGAAATAAATAAAGGAAACTTGATATACATAGATGAGTCTGGAATAGAGGACAATGAATTTTATGAATATGGGTGGTCTCAAAGAGGCAAGAGGTTATTTGCCCAGGGTTCAAAAGAAAGAAGGTAAGCATGATTGGAGCACTGAATGAAGGAAAAGTTAAAGCACCATGGATAATTGATGGCTACTGCAACAGCGAGATTTTTGATGCTTATGTAGAAAATGTACTTGTCCCTGTATTTAAACCTGGACAGACTATTGTTCTCGACAATGCGAGTTTTTATAAATCTGCAAAGACGAAAAATTTGATAGAAAATATTGGGTGTAAAATTTTGTTCTTGCCTCCATACTCGCCAGATTTAAATCCGATTGAGAAGTTCTGATCAAGCACGACATAAGAAAGGCTCCACAAACCTTTTGGCCCAATATTAATTCGGCTATTGATTTTGTTTTTCAGTGCTCGGGCAAATCTTACTTCGGTTAGCTATATTACTAAAATCTCGTATTCTACATTTGACTTTAATAGCTCTTTATCTTCCTGAAATCTGAATGTTTTATCAATGCATCTTCTATCCATCCGTTAGCAATACTTTCACTTATTCCATAGCTTTGCGCTATATGGAAATATGTACGGTATTTACGCAAATATTCTAGTGCTATTAGCAAACATGCATTGTTTATTTGGTTTTCCTCCTCTTGCATTTTTCTTGGCCTCTTCCTCTATTAAAATTTCTATTATTTTTCCAATGTTTTTCTTTTTACTCCTCTTAGTCTTCGAAGCTTCTCTTCATCAAGTTTACTTACCTGCTCAAAATTTATACCTTCCCTAATATTGCTTCTACTACTTGTTTCTTAAGTTATCCAAGAAGTCTAATGGCAAGCACTGACCACTTTTGCTTCAGATGCCCTTGAACAGATATTATTACTAGAAATTAAACATCAAACCAACTTCAATATTATGAGTGGATATATCGTCTGCAATAGGTGTTGGAATATTAAAGTAACGATAGCCGAGAAAGGTTTTAACTTCTGGAATTACTGAGTAATCAACACCAAGCTTTATTTGATAAACAAGCCAAGGAACATTCAGTGGCATTAAATTTTTAGATGATTTATCAATCCTTTTTAATCTAAAAACTGTTGATCCTATACCAAGACCAATATACGGAGCAAATTGAGTATTTTGAACATTAGGGTTATAGTAAAAATTTAATAAGAATGCAGATACACTTGCTGATTTATCAAATACCGGAGGAGAGTTACTATCTTCAATATTGACTTTAGAATACATGGTCTCAAAATCAACTCGGCCATTTTCTCCAGCATAGTAACCTACAGATATGCTGCTAAGCCACTGAAAATCAATTTTACCGTTAAATTTTTTTATGTTTTTAATTTCATCTCCTAAGAATAGGTCTAAAAGAAAACCACCATAACGGCCCTCAGCTAAAGCAAGAATTCTTTTTCCTATTGCACGTATACCCTCCACAAATACTTCTGAGCTATCATAATATATCTTACCACCATTAGCACTAACATAGAAATCAAGTTTTTTTGATTTTTCCTTTGTAGGTTCAGCTTGATCTGCAATACTTGGCCATATATTTTTCTGATTAGCTACTTGGAAAACAGAAGGTGAACTACTTTCAAGTTCTTGACATTTTATTGGCACTTCTTTTTCATTAACTTCTTCAGAATGTATCACACTTTCATTATTGTCCGTTTCTAATTTTAAGGGCTGCACTTGCTCAATGTGTGTATTGTTATTGATATAAGTAATAAAAAAATAGACACACGGAATGAAGATGAAAAATAAAGCAATAGATATTCTAATTATCATAAATGAATTATCACTTATAGTATAACTACTATATCATATATTCCTTTAATGTACAAAAATTAAGAAATAATATTTCCAATTAAACAATTATTTTCTATTCCTTTAACATGAGCTTTCACAATACTTTTAGCTTGAACTCTTGATGTAAGTTTTATTAATGCAAAATTTTCTGTTCTACCAATATTATTCTGCTCAACCAAAACGCTTTGCTCAGTGCCGAGCAAAGATTGATAAAAACTGCTCATCATTTCTTTATTTATTTCTCTTAGATGCTTTACTCGTTCTTTACGTACATTCTCTGGTATTTGTGGCATCCGTGCAGCAGGTGTGTTTTTCCGCTCTGAATATGGAAAAGCATGTAGATAAACTACATTTATTTTTTTCAGTAAATCAACTGTATCCTGAAACATTTCATCAGTTTCTGTTGGAAATCCAGCAATAATATCAGCGCCAAATGCTATATTAGGTCTTAAGCTCTTCATTTTATGATAAAATTCTATCACTTGTTCTCTATTGTGACGACGTTTCATTCTCTTTAGTATTAAATTATTACCAGACTGTAGACTCAAGTGTAAGTGAGGCATAAGTCTTGACTCATTAGCTATTAAATCCATTAGTTCATCATCAACTTCAGCAACATCAATAGAGGAAAGTCTTAGTCTCTTTAACTGTGGTATATCCTTTAAAACTCTTCTAATCATTGAACTGAGTGATTGCTTACCAAACAAATCTGTACCAAAGTCAGTAATATCAACACCTGTAAACACCACTTCTTGATACCCATTTTCTATAAAAATCTTAATTTGCTCTATAATATTGTTTACTGGCACAGATCGATTATTTCCTCTTGCCTCAGTAATTGAGCAAAATGTACAACTATGATTACAACCATTTTGAATTTCAATAAATGCCCTTGATTTATCTTCAAATCCATTAATGAGAATAGGTTCTACTTGGTTATCACTGACTAAGATTTCATCATTATTTAGTAGATAATTTTCAGCTCTTAGCTTGTCTTGATTACCTAGCACTTTACTTACACCAGGAATATCACTATATGATTTAGGATCTAATTGAACGGCACAGCCAACTACGATAATTTCTTTACTTGGGTCGTTTTTATAGATCTTACGTATTTTTTGCTTCACTTGGCGTTCTGCTTCGTTTGTCACTGCACAGCTATGCACTACAACAACATTTTCTCTCTTTGCTTTTTTTAATGCTTCTTTGATTAACTCACTCTCGTAGAAATTTAGACGACAACCAAATGTTATTACTTCATTCATGCTTTTGCTTTAATAGATCTAAATTATATCAAATATCCAAGCAAAATGACTATTTTTTGGTAGATATTATAATTTAAACATAACCTCTAGAGTTGAAAATCACAGGAAGAATTTGTAGATATACAGTAAGATCATTTAACATTTTGGTATTAGATTTCTTGCATAACTGGAATTCAAAGAGTTCCAGCTCGTGACGCTGGAATCAAGATTTTCTTATTGGATACCAAGCTGGCTGGTTATGCAAGAGATCTATTATATTCCATAAAAAAAGCTTAAGGCCAATGATGTTAACCTCAAGCGAATATAAACCAAAAAACATTTTGCTAAACCTTGAAGCTCTACCATGCAAATTCATCTATATCATTTGGTACATAAGTGTCAGAATAAGCTTCATCCAAACTTTCTGCTTTCCATGGAAGCCATGAAGAAGGTTTTATCTTCTCTAAAACTTTACCTGGTATTGATGTTATCTCTTGCTTCACGTCTTCTTTTAATTTTTCTATTTGTAACCGAGCAAAATCTTCCACGCGAACCATGAGTTTATCTGTTAGCTCTTTTATCATGTCTTGATTTTGTTCTGTAACTTTCTTTGTAATAGGTACGACAATTTTACTTATAATCTCCGTTCCTAATGGAACAACGATTTGCTTTGCAACCTGATCACTAACAGGTTTAATAAGGTAATCTGCTATACTCTTTGCTGTATCTCCAGTCAGATTTGTTATTTTTTTTTAAACTATCACCAATAATACCATAGTTTTTTTGGTACATCATATCTTCATCAGCAACTTCATATCTTCCTAAATCATCATACATTCCCATTTCTTGGTGAGACAATCCATTTGCATCAGATACATATCCGTATTTATTAAGTGAATTGGAATTAGACCGCATAACATTCTCCTAATTATTTATATATTCCTATTTCAGTATGAAACAACTAACAAAACATTAACTTTGAAGAACTCTTCTCAATTAATACATCAATAAAGGTAAGACCATATAATTTTCTCCTTTCTTGATACTATTCTCCTCCGAACTTAGTTCACACAGTTATTCAGACACTTCTGAATTTACCACCCCCAATTCCACTGCTTTTTTATATTTTGACTAGGTCTTCTCCTACAATTAGATAATCAGTACTCTTATCTGAAATGTACCATATAACTACACCAAGCTACAAATATGACACAAGAGTTTAGATTATTTTAGTTATTCTCTTGTATAAGATACTCTTTATATCAAAAAGAGGACCATATGAGTGAAGCAACTTTTTCTGAAAAAATCAGCTTTCTAGAGAAGACATAGCAGAGTTAACAGAACTTATGTGTCTTGAACGAAGTGAAGTAAGTGAAAGTGGAACAGGGCTATTAGAACTTATAGCTGAACAGGAGCAAATACTTGAGGATTTAGGAATAGAATCAAAAGAGCTTTTATGTTCTCAGCATACAGGAATGTATGAGAACCTTAGTCAGCCCTATTCTACGGATCTCGAGGTTTTATAGCAGATATATAGATTATCATTATTATTGATACCTACTCAAGAGTTGCTATGGCAAACAGAGAAAACTGCAATTACTGCCGCTAATCTTTTTAATATATCTTTCTTTGATGGTGCTATTATCGCGCATTTTGACTGATATGGGCTATGATAAACCAGAAAATCACAGCTATATTTAGGAATTGAGACAAGGCCTCATTTAGGTAAATATTGCTATGCAGACTTTTCTTGATAGCAAGCATATTGCTTTTTAGAAAAATATTAGTAGCATCAAACATAGAGATTGATATTAGTTTTTCTGTCAGATTAAGTTGCGTCTAGTACAACTGACTATGCAAATAAGCTAACAGAACTTGAGATATTTTAATTGTTAGTTTTAGGGTGTATTTTCGTGTTCATTGCTATGAATGGGCAGAGCTACCTCTTCGAGGTAGCTCATCGGATCACCTAAATCATGCTCTATTTCTACTTCAAACTTGAACCCGTAACCGTTCACGGAATATTCCCAATTAGGCAGGAATAGCGACTAAATTCTGTAGTTTCTGGACAGGATTCTGATCATTCAAACGTGCAGTCAAAAATATCGAAAGCATTCTTTCAATGAACTTTTCTCCACGTTCTGACCAAGTGAAAAAACTATTTTTACGATAAATGACGTACCGTCTAGCCTGACGTTCTGCAAGGTTATTGGTTGTCTCGATCAGATCAGGATTGCGCACGAATCTCCACATCATATCTTCAGAACGTAGTATATTGGCAGCCATTCTCGAGGCCTGAGTTCCTTTTGCAACCCTTGTTATCTCTCGCAAAAAATGTTTCACCCTTTTTCGAATCTTCCTCATTAACCGGAAAAATCTTAAATTGTCTATCAGGTTTTGTTTACGTGCTCTATCTACCACAAATACCCTGTTGCTCAGCGATTTTAATGCTGCGCCAATTCTGCTCACTTCAACATTTTTACTGTAAAAAAACCTTTCAAAGTCCCTTGCTAAATGGGCCCAGCATATCTGTCTGTTTTCACGATTAAAGTAATTATACGCAGCATACCTATCGCTTATAACTATTCCATCATACTCTGGCAATAGCCCTTTTAATATCTTCTTTCCGCGAGATCCAACTAACTTCATAAGTGTTGCTGTTTTATTCGTTACTACCCAACTCCAACCTTTCTTTCCCTGGTTCCTATGGCTTGTTTCATCTATATGTAAATACTTGCTTTTCCGTAGCTCTTCTCTTATTTTTTCGTATTCAGATATACATTTTTCTGATACTCTACCCTCGGTCTTTGATACCAAACCTAGGCTTATATTCAGATTAAATATGCTGCTCAAAATTTGCTGTACTTCCCTTTTTGAATTGATAAAAAATCCACTAAAACTGCTAATTACTGCTTTTGCATTAGCTCCTAAAAGATCCCTTGTCACACCTTCAGGCAGACTAGCTGAGATCCTTTTCTTACACGCCTTACAGTAGCCTTTTTGTAGCCTATATTCAGTCACTATCGGTTTAATTTTTGGCAATTCAACCTTTTGATGCACAGTTTCTTCTTCTAAAATAACTTGGCTTCCACACATGCAAATTGTATCAATTGAACATTTTACCACCTCATCTGCTACCATCAATTCCCGCTTGTGCGCTTCATGTCCTGGCTGCCCGCCTGGTTTTTTATCGCTCTTCTTTTTTGTCTTTTTGCGATATACATCTTGCGATGGTGGCAGCGATGAATTTTTTGAATTTAAACCCAGCTTATCCTCTAGCTCAATTATTTTTGTCCTTAACTTATCATTCTCTGCTTTCAGAGTACCAACTTCTGACTCCAATACCACAATCTTTTCTTGTAGCACCTCTATCATCAACCCCTCATCTATCTAGTTTATTGTTTTTTATACTAATTATGCAATTTTTGTAAACTACTTTCTTATACCGTGAATGGACAAAGTTGATAAGCCTAAACGCCATCATGTCTTTAGGAGAGTCTGCTAATGAAGGCTCTTAAGTTGACGCCATTGCGTGAACGGTTACAAAAATATCGACAACATTCTTTCCACGAATCTTTCTCCACGTTCTGACCAGGTGAAAAAGCTGTTTTTACGATAAATTACGTACCGTCTAATTTGCCGTTCTGCAAGGTTATTAGTTGTTTCTATCACTTCAGGTTTTCTTAAAAACTTCCACATCATATCCTCAGATCGTAACATCTTAGCGGCCATTCTTGAAGCTTGAGTGCTATTTGCAACCCTCGTCATTTTACGTAAAAAATGTTTTACCCTTTTCCGAATTTTTCGCACCAGTCGATAAAATCTCAAATTATCTATCAAATTTTGTTTTTTTGCCTTATCTACTACAAACACCTTATTGCTGAGCGATTTTAGTGCTTGGCCAATTTTGCTCACTTCAACATTTTTACTATGGGCAAATCTCTCAAAATCTCTTGCCAGATGTGCCCAACATATCTGTCTATTTTCACGATTGAAGTAATTGTATACAGCGTATCTATCGCTCACAACTATACCATCATATTCTGGCAGTAAACTCTTCAACACCTTCTTACCACGAGACTCGCTTACCTTCAGAAGTGTCAACGCTTTGTTTGTTATTACCCAACTCCAGCCTCTCTTTCCTTGATTTCTGTGCCCTGTTTCGTCTATATGCAAATACTCGCTTCCTTGCAACTCTTCCTTCATTTTCTCATATTCAGATGCACACTTCTTCGATACCCTGCGTTCAGTATTTGAGACTAAACCAAGGCTTATATTTAGATTAAAAATACTGCCCAAAATTTGCTGTACCTCTCTTTTTGAGTTAATAAAAAAGCCGCTAAGGCTGCTTATAACTGTTTTAGCATTGGGTCCTAGAAAATCTCTTGCAACACCTTCGGGTAAATTTGCTGTAATTCTTTTATTACATACTCTACAATGTCCTCTTTGCAACCTGTACTCAGTTACAATTGGCTTAATTTCTGGCAACTCTGCCTTCTGATGAATAATTTCATCTTCTAAAGTAATCTTACCTCCACACATACAAATTGTATCAATTGTGCATCTCACTACCTCGTCTGCAGCCATTAATTCACGCTTATGCACCTTATGTCCTGGCTGACCTCCTGGTTTTTTATCACTTTTCTTTTTTGCTTTCTTACGATATATATCTCGTGATGGTGGCAGCGATGAATTTTGCGAATTTAAGCCCAATTTGTCTTCTAATTCAACTATTTTTGCTTTCAAGCTATCATTTTCTCTGATCAGTGCTTTTATTTCTTCCTTGAGATTAGCGTTTTCTGCTACAACCTTTTCTTGCAGCACTGTTGTCATTTACCCATTCCATATTTAGCTTCCTATCTCTTTACACTTTTATACTTACTTTGTAAACCACCTTATCTCCGTGAACGGTTACGGGATGGCTTTGTTGCATAGGTCAAATAAAAAGAACTGGCAGTTACTGACAAAATTCACTATAAGACAAGCATTTAACCTACTAAAGAAAAATATGCCACAAAAAATGAGAGTCAGTAACTGCCATGAATATAACAAATTTCTCCAAGAGAGGGGAAATATTTTTTATTACGTCAATGATGCCATAGAAAATTGGTACGAAAAAGGTCCAAAAATGGCTGGTGGCAACTATATTTATAGCGATAAGGTCGTGATTCTGGTTCACATAATAACTTATTTATTTAGAATAGGTCTGAGACAAACAGCGGGATTTATAGCAGGGTACCTTGAGCAAGTAAGGAAAAACTTGCAAGTTATTAGCTATTCCCAGGCCTCAAGAAGGCTTAAAAAACTTAACATCAAAATTAATGATCGAAGACATGATAAAAATAATACAGAAGATATTGAGATTGCCATAGATAGTACTGATCTACAATAATATTCCAGGTCATAGCAAGGCAAATGGTACAGATAGAAAGTATCGCCGCTATGAGCAAACAAGAAAACTGCATGTAATGCTAGAGATAGGTAGCAAAAAAGTTATAGCAGCAAAATACAGTGGCGGAGTTTATTCTGACCACTATGGAGCATGTGATCTTATTGCAAGGATTGATGTTAAATATAATATAAGCACACTATATGCAGACAGGGCATATAATCGAAAGAAGTTATACAAACTGTGCGATGAGCTTGACATAAAGACAAGGATTCCTCCGCAAAATAATTCAGTAGAGCATCCAAAGTTGGATTATATGGATGAGAGAAATTCTACAATCAAGCTCATAAAGTCATATGATGAAGATGGTATGAAGAGGTGGAAAAAAGAGATAAATTATGGGAAGAGATCTTATATAGAAAGTTTTTTCTCGCGACTGAAGCAAACATTTGGGTTTAGTTTTAGAAACAAATCTGAGGTTAATCGTGAGAGAGAACTGCTACTCAAGTGTTATTTGCTTAACAAATTTACTGATATAGGCATGGCTAAATTTGAGATAGCTTCATGAATTTATTCCACGTTACCTATTATCCGAAGAGTGATGCAACAAAGCCTGCTGGAATCCAGATCAAGTACGGCTATCATCCAAATAACCCTTCGTTGTCATCCCAGTAATGGGATCCAGGAACTAGCGTCACGCGCTGGAATGACATTAAATAGTTTTCCTTAAAATTTGAGTTATGCAAGCAGCCTCTTTGGTGTGATTCGAGTAGCTGAAACTGGAATGAAATTATTGCTACTCCCACTCAATAGTTGCTGGTGGCTTGGAAGTTAAATCATACACAACTCGATTTACTCCGGAAACTTTGTTAACAATTATACTACTGACGTCTTGCAAAAACCTCCAAAATACTAACGAATGTTGATCTTTATTTTCAAATGGAAATGCATCAGCTGTCATGCCATCAGATGAAGTCACAGCCCTTAAAGCGCAAACATATCCGTATGTACGATTATCTCCCATAACTCCCACAGTTTTTACTGGTAACAGTACAGCAAAAGCCTGCCATATTTTATCATACAGATCATAATTTTTCATTGTGTTGATATATATTTCATCTACTTCTTGCAATATTCGTACCTTTTCTTCATCAACCTCACCTATGATCCTCACTGCAAGTCCAGGCCCAGGAAATGGATGTTGAAATATTATCTCATCTGAAAGCCCAATTTCTTTGCCAAGCAGCCTTACTTCATCTTTAAAGAGATAGCGTAAAGGTTCTACTAGTTTCAGATTCATTTTTTCTGGCAACCCACCAACATTGTGATGAGATTTAATTGTACTAGTGTTTCCTGAAGCGTGCCCTGATTCAACTACATCAGAGTAAATGGTGCCTTGCATTAAAAAATCCACATCACCTATTTTTTTTGCCTCTTCTTCAAATACTTCGATAAAAGTATTGCCGATAATTTTTCGCTTTTCTTCCGGATCAGTTATTCCCCTTAACCTACTTAAAAACAAGTTTGATTTATCAACGTAATTTATTGGAATTTCTTTTAACATAGCAGTGGTCTGGCTCTTACTCAATAACCCAGTATCGATAAAAATACAGTTTAATTGTTTTCCTATAGCTTTGTGTGTAAGAACTGCTGCAACACTTGAATCAACCCCCCCACTTACTGCAGCAATTACTTTTTTCTCCCCTACTAAGTTTTGAATTTTTTCCTTCTGTTTTTCAACGAATGACTTCATTGTCCAATCTCTCTCACAATTTGCAATATCTAAGAAATTAGAGAGAAGTTTACTACCATTTGTCGTAGGCTTAACTTCAGGATGGAACTGAGTACAGTAAATCTTCCGCTGTTCGTTGGCAATTATTGCGATTGTTTGATTTATTATACCTGAGGCAATAGCAGTAAATCCTTGCGGTATAGTTTCGACACTGTCTGCATGGTTCATTAGCACATCGACTTCGGAATTAACGTTCCAAGTATCCTTTATAATTGGGGATTCTTTTAGTATCTTGATTTTAGTTTTGCCAAATTCCTGATTGAATTCTTTTCTTACCTTTGCCCCGAAATAATGACAAATGAGTTGCTGTCCATAACATATTCCAAGTATAGGAGTGTTTATTGTTTCGTTAAGTTTTATAATTTTATGTGCTACTTCACTTACTTCAGAGCAATTGTCATTTACAGATTGCGGTCCTCCAGAAAAAATAAATCCATTGAATTTTGATACTGTTTCGAAATCGATATTGCTTGGAAATATTTCACAGTAAACGCCCATTTCCCTGATTTGTCTTGCAATAAGCTGTGTAAACTGTGAACCAAAATCAATAACGGCAATTGCTGACAATGTGCTCCTCCATATTATTTAAAGCAATATTTGATAATAAAGAAAACAATAAAGTAAGTAAACTAAGACCTGTTTAAAAACTTTAATATATGACTAAAGTAACTTAAATTTACCGCAACAGATTTGTGATTAAGCTGTCTTAATTATCATTCTGATACTCTCTTCTTATCATAATAGCAACCCCAACATCTTTCCTTAAGTTGATGCCATTGCCTGAACGGATACGTTTAATATATATATAAATTCCTATCTTTTATATCTAATAAACCAAGTGTTGGTACGATTGTTGCTTTCAGGAAGATGACGGTTTCTACTGTCTTAGCCAGTTTTTTTGACTTTTGATGCAATAAGTTTTGGTTATTTTTTCTATGCTCTATAAGCCCACCAATTACCATAACTTCGCCGCTCTTAATTTTTAACGTAGAGTGCATTTCTCTGGTTTCAATAATTGGAATGTCACTATTTAATTTCATTTTATTCTGCTGTGCGACATATTCTATATTTGGGTCTTTAGTGTAATCGTTAATTCTTGATAAGGTTGGATGTATATCCATGAATATTTCATTAGTATCAATGTTAATGCTTGGGTGGATTATTAACACCACACCTATTGGAGTGCTATTCATCTTGGTAATTAAGGCATGATTGGAGTTTCCGGTATCTTTCTGTATATCGGAAGTAAAATAGATATGGTTTTTAGTAAATGAAATCATTGCTTGCTGATTATTTATAGCATGTACTCTAGGGCTTGAAATTACGGTTGAAGTGCCAAATTTATTTAAAATTTTTACTAAATCTCCTAAATCACTCACACTAGAGTTAATTGCTAGGTCAATAATAGAGTTACCTTGATTTGTTATAGATTTGGTTTCATTATGCAAATCATTTAAGTTGATACCAGAAAGGTATTTATCGTCTAATAAAACTTCAACTATTTTGGCCTCGATCATTACTTGAGAAGACGCCAATTTCTTAACTTTATTAATATATTCTTCAACAGCTTTGTGAATATCTTTTCTAGCATTTAGAATAATGACACCAGCTTCTCTGTTGGATGAAAGAAACTCACCATCATCTACTCCGTTAACATCCATTATTGCATTTAAGCCTTTTTCTAATGAATTCCATAAATCACTACTATATTGAGATTTCATATAGTTTCTATCACCATCACTGTCGGTAATATTGTTACCAATGATAAAACTCCTTTGCGCAGAGTGTTGAATATTGATGAAGTCTACGTAATAATTTTGTGCATATGGCAAATCTTGTTCAATTCTAATTACACCATTATTCATTGAGTAACGCAATTTGGCGCTGTTGGCTATATTCTGAATTACTTCGTTTATGTTCTTATCTTTTAGCTTTAAAATAATATTACCTGATATTTTGGGATCTATGTCTAAGTTAACGTCAGAAAGTTTTCCTATCTCAATCAGTAAATCCTTTACTGGTACTTTTTCATCAACATTAATCGAAAGAAACTGATTACTGGTTGTAAGATCGGGAAACTCTACCGGTAAAGGTATCATTTCTGGTATTGCTGGTTCGTTATTCTTCAAAGGAGTATTATATTGTTGCAACGAATAATCGTGCTTATAATTGTCTATATTAACAGAATGTTGCTTGTTAGGTAGATGTGTACAAGAAATAATGAAAAGGAGTATTAAACATTTTAAAATAGCCATGAGGGCAGCATACAAATCTATACTAATAGTTTTCTATAAAAATGTTAAAAATGTATTTAATTGTATCCGTTCAGGGGAGTGGTTTAAGAAATGATAGATAGGAGATTATGAAAAGGGTTTAGCCGCATGGAAGTGGGATGAAAAGAAGCACTGGTTTCACATGCGTCTGAACAGACACCATTTTACAGCATTTTAAATTTGTCCTGTGCAATGTTTGTACAGTTGCGATAAAAATTACTTGACAAATTTTGACAGCTTTGTTATTTTGATAGTGAAGATATTCTAGAGCTCGAAATCTATCTTCGTCTGCAGACTTTTCAACTTCATTAATTTATAATCTCTAGTTAAAGTATATTGTACTTATGTATAGATAACTTCTATCATAGCTATATACATTTTTCTGAGTTTTTTTGTATTACTTAGGAGGATCATCATGTTTAAAATCATGGATTACGCATATCATTGACATAAATGCCTTAAAAGGACAGATGGTACCTACGTCCTCTTTATATAGATTATGTATTTGTTCAGATACGACTAAATTGTGTCTAGTGTAGAAAAAATTAGACAAATTCAGCCTTATATAGAACCAAATTCAACGGAAGTAGAATTATCCTCATTTCCATAATAGTAAGGATTTGCTTCTTGCGTATTATTAACAGCAGTTTTTAATAGTACTTCCTTATCACTATTCCATGCAACTTTCTCCATAATTGGAATATAATCCTTACACTTTTGATTATCTCCACAATCCTTGATTTTACTATCATCATTTAGATAACGCTTCAATGCATCATAGTATACTTTAGTGTTATTACCCTCTTTATCTATCATTTGTCCTAAGGTATTAACAAGTATCAATGGTGCAACTTGTTTTGCTTTTACAACACTTGTTTCACTGGACTCTCTAAAGAGATTAGGACATGCTCCTCTGGAAAAAAAGCTCTTGTTGAATTCTGGATTACCATAGTAAACGTTCGGGTAACAGAAACTCTTAATCTCTTCTTCTTGACACGCTAACTCTATTTGATCATCCACACATTTTTCACATTCTATATTACCAAGCCAGGATATTGAATTAAGATCCTCTGTAAAGGCAAATTTAAAATTTACTGCACCATAATTACCATTTGCTCCCTCTTCTATATATTTTGCAATCTTAGGATTACTGTACATCTCAGGATATAATTCCTTTAGTAAATCAGATGAACTAAAACCTTGACAACCTATCTTATTATCAACTTTATAAAAATGAGAATACGGCCCACAATTTTCATACTTGGAACAATCTGAGGTTACTTTTCGAGATGTAATTTCTCCATTTTCATTCTCTCCTTCATCAGTAACAGGTTCGCCCGTATCAATTTCACCTTCTCTATCGGTAACAGATTTATCTATACCACTTCCTTTTTTACATTCTTCAGCTATTTTTTATACCACTCAGTCTCTGCTGATGATTGCTCTACATTTTAATTTCCGTAGCTGTTCACAACATTACACTCTGGAACTATATAGCTAATATCGCATGCTGATTTCTCTCTTTATCTTCTGCAAATTAATTAAATGAAGGGCATTAAGTATCCACACTACTAAAAAAAGTGTGGTACAAAATATAAACATTGCAATGAGTGGCAGCAGTAAAGAACCTTCTATTGCTACTCCACCTTTTCTAAAAATACTTGCTGGCTGATGAAGAGTAGACCATAAATTCACAGAAAATTTTACTATGGGAATATTTATAGCACTAAAAATGGCAAATACTGCTGATGATTTCTCTGCTCTTGCTTGATTATCAAAAGCGCTCCACAATGAAAGATAACCAACATACAGAAAAAACAAAATCAGCATTGAAGTAAGCCTTGCATCCCATACCCACCAAGTACCCCATGTTCCTTTTCCCCAGACGCTACCTGTGATTAAGCATATTGCCGAAAAGACTGTCCCTGCAGGAGCAGCAGCATGTGCCAAAACACTAGCAACGCTATTGTTCCACACCAATGAAATGAAACTGAGTGATGCAATGAGTCCGTATATTCCAAGAGCAAGCCATGCAGAAGGCACATGAAGATACATAATTCGTACAATTTCTCCTTGTTTATAATCTCCTGGGGAGAAGAATAATGCCAAGAACATTCCAATTAAAAAACATGCGAAACAAATAACCCCAAGCCAAGGTAGAGCTTTTTTAGTAAAAGAAGTGAAATTTGTAGGCTTTAATAAAAACATTCGTTTTGAGAATAATTGTGTTAAGAATTTATCAATTAGTTTGAGTTTTATCAACAAGATAGTTTTTCTATATTTACGTAGTATAATAAATTAGCACAATTTCAGTAGCAGATTGCTTGCTATTATTTTTAGTATAACGTTGATGATCCTTAAAAAGCTTAACCTACACTTAGTGTCAGATTCAAGTGGTGAAACTGTTATATCAGTTGCAAAATCAGCTCTGAAACACTTTCGTTCTGTAGAAACGATCGAATATGTTTGGTCTTTCGTAAAAGGAGAAGAGCAGATTGACAAAATTTTAGAGGAAATTAATAGAAAAAGTGATGAGCATAATTTTGTTATATGCACTATTACTAATGATGAGCTAAGAAAATATCTAAAAAATAATTGTATAAAGCTAAAAATTCCCTACAGAGCGATATTATCACACATTATTAGGGAAATCTCATCCTATCTTGAAATTGAAAAAGACGAAAAACTTGACTTACATGCTGAGATAAATAACGAATATTTTCAGCGCATTGAGGCAATAAACTATACCATTAATCATGATGATGGACAAAATATTCAAGATATTGATAAAGCCGATATAATTTTGGTTGGAGTTTCACGCACATCAAAATCTCCCACCAGTATGTATTTAGCTTACCGAGGCTATAAAGTTGCAAATGTTCCTTTTGTTAGCGAGATACCCTTTTACGTCGACTTAGCAAAATTAAAAAATAAACTGACTATAGGAGTAACAATAGACGTAAGAAGGCTAATAGAAATACGCAAAAATAGACTGACTTCAATTAATAATGAAGGTAATAATATATATGCTGACCCTAGAAAAGTAGAAAAGGAAATTAAAGAAGCAGAGGAGTTCTTTAAGCAAAATAACTGGCCAATTATTGATGTCACGCAAAGGTCAATCGAAGAAGTATCAGCAACAATTATACAGTATTTTAATAAAATGTGAAAAATTTATCAATTGACTAACTCTCTGTCAGTGATCATAATGTAAGGTAATTCTATTCTTACTGTAGATATGAAAGTTAAAGGGTCACTAAAATCTCATCGTAACAGAGATAAAAATTGTAAAGTTGTGAAAAGGGGTGGTAAGGTTTATATTATAAATAAGGTAAAGCCAAGATGTAAAGCGCGTCAAGGTTCTTAGCTTTTTGTTTTCCTTTTTATGTCATATGTTTTTCATATGGAAGCATGGTTAGAAAGAAACAAAAATTGTTGTATTTAACCATAGCACTGCCCATTTCTTCTCTTACATTATATTTTGGTATTAACATGATTACAGGCAGACGTGGCTTGTTAACATTAATTAACTTAAAAAAAAGAAATTAATTACGTGCGTCAACAAGTCCATGAATTTTAGTTCCACCCTAAGCCCTCTTGAGCTTGAGAATTTTTTCTATATATAGGCTGAGCATGAATGACATCTGATCATCAATTATGCAAATCTGGATCTTGTTGTGCATACTTAAGTCATTTTGCCAAAATTCCCTTTTTGCATCACCTTTTAAACCTCTTGTGTATACTTCTGTAATTGTGGTAAATTTTTGATCATTGGCAGCCACTTCTCCACACTGCTTCCATACATATTCTCAACTTCTTCTCGCTTTTACTGTGTATTCCTTTTGTGCTCTTTAAAACGGTACCTTCTATATATATATTTATTGTCATTAGGCTAAGTTACCGCTTTTTTTCCATTTTTATACTTCCTGCCCTTGATTAATTTGACCTGCTAACATTTTGTTTACAGGGCCTGCTATTAACTCTGCACAATTTATTCTTATGGTAAAAACTTCTTCTTCACTCTTATTTTTCCTTAACTTGACGCGTATGGTTTTTTAAATACTCCCGTCTGTCAAGGAATTTCTACTCATGAAGGTTATTGCTTGGAAGATTACTGAAATTTTGAAAAATGTAGTCTACTTCTATATTCAAATATATCAAGCAGTAATTCAAAATTAGCTATTGTACCTTTTGCACTATTATATGCAAGGTTGAGCAATTCTCTGTCCTCATATAAATCAGCAAATTTAAACTCCATGCACCCTGATTGTTTTGTGCCTAGAATATCTCCGCTACCCCTCAGCATCATATCCTTTTCAGCAATATAAAATCCATCTTGTGACTCACACATAATCTTTAACTTTGAATACGAACTTTTACTGAGATTGTCATATAACAGTACACAAAAAGACGGTTTATTTCCTCGTCCTACTCTACCTCTCAACTGATGTAATTGCGATAACCCAAACTGTTCTGCATTCTCTATAATCATAATAGTTGCATCTGGTACATCTATGCCAACTTCTATCACAGTGGTTGCAACAAGCAGAGAAAATTCATTTCTCTTGAAGGAAAACATGACTTGATCTTTCTGATCTTGAGTTAGTTTTCCGTGTATTATTCCAACTCTATCAAAAAATGTCTTTTGTAACTCCTGAAAGCGTATTTCTGCTGCGGCAACATTGAGTTCTTCATTTTCTTCTATATATGGACAAATCCAATATGCTTTTTCGCCTCTATTTATAGCATCTTTCAGTTTTTGAATAATATCTGATACTTTTTTAACGTTCATAATAACGGTTTTTATTGGCAATCTAGATTTTGGTTTTTCCCTTAAAATAGAACATTCAACATCACCATACATAGCTTGCTGCAAGGTTCTTGGAATGGGAGTTGCAGTAACAAAAAGTATATCGGTATTTTCTCCTTTTCCTACCAACCGATTCCTCTGTATCACTCCAAATCGCTGTTGTTCGTCTATGACTGCGAGTCCTAAATTTTTAAATGTAACGTTGGCTTGAAATAATGCATGAGTACCAATTACTATATTTAAAATACCACTTGCAAGTTCGTTCATAATAATCTTTCTTTCCTTGCGCGCAGTTTTACCGGTAAGCAAAGCAACTTTTATATCAGTACAAGATAGAGCTTCTTCGATCCAATTATAATGTTGCTCAGCCAAGATAGTAGTTGGTGCCATTAGAGCTGCTTGCATGTTATTTTCTGCCACATTCAGCATCGCAAAGAGTGCAACTACAGTTTTGCCACTCCCAACGTCACCTTGCAGCAGACTTACCATGCGGTATCTGGATTTTTGTCTTTCTGAGATTTCATCTATCGCTCGAATTTGATCATTTGTTAATTGGAACGGTAATTCATTTAAGACCTGCTCTTTGTATTTATTCAATATTACAAATTCCCTTCCTCCTTTTTTCACATGATTTTCCCTCGCAAGTTTTAGCGCCAGCTGATACGCAAATAGTTCATCATAAGCAAGTCTTTCTCTGCAAACTTCTGCTTCTACGAGTGAGCTCGGTCTGTGCAATCTTATGATGCTTTCTTTCCAATTCAGCCATTTCTTTTGCTTGATTAATGTTTCATCTATCCACTCTGGCAAATCAGGCAAATCTTTTAGATTAGAACTTATTATGTTTCTAATGCTCTTGTTAGTAATACCGCGACATAATTGGTAAACTGGCTCTATGCAGGCTATTTCTTTAAATAGATTGATATCAGACAACATGTAATCTGGGTGAGTAATTTGCCAATGTTCGGCAAACTTTTCAAGTTTACCACTGATTACTATATCTGTTCCAACTGGAAATAATTTATACAAATATTTAACTGAGTAATTAAAAAAAACTATAAATAAATACTGACTTTCACTTTCAACGATTATTTTATATGGCCTACCTCTAACAGTGGGGCGCTGGTGCTCATACACTTTTGCCATAAAAGTTATAAATTCTCCCACTTGAGCATCAGGTAGTGATTTACTTCTATCCACATAACTGAGCGGCCTATAAAACAGCAAGTCCATTACTCTGTCTCCACCGCAAAGTTTAGGCAATATTGCGGAATGAAACCTTGGTATATTCTCAATTTTACTATTTAGAAAAGTCAGCACACTTGACTGCTCATCAACATTCATACTGTGTAAAACCGTTTATTCATAATAGAGCCTTACTAAAATCCTGTCACCCTATTATGACTGTCTATGTTAAGTATATTATTGACATATTAACTATTTTTATGTATTATTATACTATCAGCAATTCATATCAAAGTATTAACAATGAACAACTCTATACAGGAAAAAAAGGGAAATCCAGTCGTTACACTAAAAGCTCAGGCAGAAAAGTTTGATTTTAGCAGGTTAAGAGCTGACAAAAACAACAAGTTAGCAACTACTGGAAAACAGATGTATGACGATTTTCGAAGAATGAGGTTTGTTATTAACAGCAAAAGTCTAGACGAAATTTTAATTGGTGCATTGATAGATGGAGTAGATCAACATAATTTTGATGAAGTTTGGGATAGACATTATAAAAAGCAAGAGATACCTGGCAATAAAAAAACCGACCAATATAAAGAGGAGTTTGAAAGGTTTTACAATCTAGGTAAAGGGTACACTCATCTATTACCAAAAAAAGGAGATAAAAACAATAATTATCGCCTAATTGCAAAAGAAGTTTTCAGGGAAATGTTCAAATATGCTGCAGCAAAAGTTCCAAGTGATCCTATTTTGGAAGAGTTAATCACCAGTTGTAACCAACTTGGTTATGATGGTAATTTATCTTTTCATGTTGATACACCTGCGTTGGCAAGCCACAACCTCGTAACTGGGGTTCTCAAGAAAACAATAAATATTAATTGCACTGAATCAAGTTATACAAAAATTGAATCTAAAACGTCTATATCTGTATTAGACTCTAACAAGACAAAGGAATATGAAAACTCAAAAGATGCAGCTATAGCTACTATACAAAGTTCAATCAAATTCACACTTCAGTATCAAGATGGGAAAGATGATGTAGTATATCAAGATGGCAAATTGTCACTTACTGTACCTCGAAAATTGAGAGATTATAAAACTGATGGCATAAGTTTATTTGATATTATTAAAGAATATTTCTATAAATTCTGCGAGAAGTTAGGGTTCAAGGTAACCGTTCACGCAATGGCGTCAACTTAAGAGCCTTCATTAGCAGACTCTCCTAAAGACATGATGGCGTTTAGGCTTATCAACTTTGTCCATTCACGGTATAAGAAAGTAGTTTACAAAAATTGCATAATTAGTATAAAAAACAATAAACTAGATAGATGAGGGGTTGATGATAGAGGTGCTACAAGAAAAGATTGTGGTATTGGAGTCAGAAGTTGGTACTCTGAAAGCAGAGAATGATAAGTTAAGGACAAAAATAATTGAGCTAGAGGATAAGCTGGGTTTAAATTCAAAAAATTCATCGCTGCCACCATCGCAAGATGTATATCGCAAAAAGACAAAAAAGAAGAGCGATAAAAAACCAGGCGGGCAGCCAGGACATGAAGCGCACAAGCGGGAATTGATGGTAGCAGATGAGGTGGTAAAATGTTCAATTGATACAATTTGCATGTGTGGAAGCCAAGTTATTTTAGAAGAAGAAACTGTGCATCAAAAGGTTGAATTGCCAAAAATTAAACCGATAGTGACTGAATATAGGCTACAAAAAGGCTACTGTAAGGCGTGTAAGAAAAGGATCTCAGCTAGTCTGCCTGAAGGTGTGACAAGGGATCTTTTAGGAGCTAATGCAAAAGCAGTAATTAGCAGTTTTAGTGGATTTTTTATCAATTCAAAAAGGGAAGTACAGCAAATTTTGAGCAGCATATTTAATCTGAATATAAGCCTAGGTTTGGTATCAAAGACCGAGGGTAGAGTATCAGAAAAATGTATATCTGAATACGAAAAAATAAGAGAAGAGCTACGGAAAAGCAAGTATTTACATATAGATGAAACAAGCCATAGGAACCAGGGAAAGAAAGGTTGGAGTTGGGTAGTAACGAATAAAACAGCAACACTTATGAAGTTAGTTGGATCTCGCGGAAAGAAGATATTAAAAGGGCTATTGCCAGAGTATGATGGAATAGTTATAAGCGATAGGTATGCTGCGTATAATTACTTTAATCGTGAAAACAGACAGATATGCTGGGCCCATTTAGCAAGGGACTTTGAAAGGTTTTTTTACAGTAAAAATGTTGAAGTGAGCAGAATTGGCGCAGCATTAAAATCGCTGAGCAACAGGGTATTTGTGGTAGATAGAGCACGTAAACAAAACCTGATAGACAATTTAAGATTTTTCCGGTTAATGAGGAAGATTCGAAAAAGGGTGAAACATTTTTTGCGAGAGATAACAAGGGTTGCAAAAGGAACTCAGGCCTCGAGAATGGCTGCCAATATACTACGTTCTGAAGATATGATGTGGAGATTCGTGCGCAATCCTGATCTGATCGAGACAACCAATAACCTTGCAGAACGTCAGGCTAGACGGTACGTCATTTATCGTAAAAATAGTTTTTTCACTTGGTCAGAACGTGGAGAAAAGTTCATTGAAAGAATGCTTTCGATATTTTTGACTGCACGTTTGAATGATCAGAATCCTGTCCAGAAACTACAGAATTTAGTCACTATTCCTGCCTAATTGGGAATATTCCGTGAACGGTTACGTCACTGCTTAGTTCTTTAATTCATTCTCACAATCCGTGAACGGTTACACCTAAACGACAATGGGCTGTTTGAATAGCACCCTTCCGGTGTCTCAAACTACAACAGTTGTGAATAGAGAGTAATACGAAAAATTATACAATCAACGAACTACCTGTCATTTCATTTGGCTTTTTGAGTCCAAGTAGCTGTAAAATAGTAGGAGCAATATCAGATAATTTTCCATCTCTCAGTTTTAAATTTTCACAAGATATAATAAATGGAACTTTATTTAGAGTGTGCGCTGTGTGAGGTGTGTTATTTTCTTCATCGAACATACATTCCACATTACCATGGTCTGCTGTAACAATGAGTGCAGTATTACCCACTTCTTTGACAACGCTGAGTACTTTTGCAAGGCAATCATCTACAGCGAGCACAGCTTGCTCGGCTGCTTTTATATTACCTGTGTGTCCCACCATATCAGGGTTAGCGTAGTTTACAACTATCAGCGCAAATTCTTGAGAATGAATTTTTTTTACAAGCTCTTCTGTGAGCTCAAAGGCTGACATTTTAGGCTGCAAATCATAAGTTTTAACTTTTGGTGAAGGAATTAGTATTCTTTCTTCACCAGAAAAAGGTTCTTCTCTTCCACAATTAAAAAAGAAAGTCACATGCGCATATTTCTCAGTTTCTGCAATGCGCAGTTGCCGTAATTTATTGTCTTCTATTATCTGTCCCAAAGTGTTGGCAAAAGATTCAGGAGGAAAGAGATAAGGGATTTTTAAGTTCGCTTTATATTGCATCATACTTAAAATTGAAGAGAATTTTGCCACTTCAGTATAGCCTGCTTTACCAAGACAAATACTTGCCAATTGTATCATTCGATCAGCACGAAAGTTAGCCAATAGCAATCCATCTTCTGGTTTTATACCTTGATAATCTCCTATTATTGCGGGCCTGATAAATTCATCGGTTATATTATTTTGGTAATTTTCATCAATAAGCGATACTGCATCATCATAACGAGGCGCCTTTGCAAATGCGATGGCTTCATAAGCTTCAATTGTTCTTTCCCACCTATTATCACGGTCCATAGCATAATAACGCCCAGAGACAGTGGCGATTCTTATATCATTTTCCTTTATGCTTTCTGTAAATTCTTGAATGCATCTTTTCCCTGAATTTAGCAGTGTGTCTCTGCCATCTAAAAATGCGTGTATTACAACTTTAATTCCGCGCTGTGATATCTTGTTTGCTAAAGCTGAAATGTGCTTTTGATGCGAATGAACACCGCCATCTGATATCAATCCCATTATATGGCATATGCCATTCTTACTTTTTAGATCATTAATAAAATTCTGTAGATTTGCATTATTTTCTATCGTTTCGATTGCTTGATTAATACGCTGAAGGCTTTGCATTACCACTCTACCGCTACCAATATTCATGTGACCAACTTCTGAATTGCCTATTTGGCCTTCTGGTAATCCAACATCAGTTCCACAGGCAGATAAACTGCACTTTGGATAATTAGAGCTAATATGTTGCCAACAAGGTGGATTTGAATTGCTAATAGCATTGTATTTACTATTTTCTATTCCATTACCCCAGCCATCTAGTATACATAAAACGACTGATTTAAAGTTCATATAAAAGTTAACATCGAAACCCTCAATGGTACCAAAAACAAACTCTTCTTACAACTTTTGTGTTAAAATAAGAGATAGAAAAAGCTGCTTGGAGGCAATGGTATATGAAGTTTTTCATAAAATATTTTATTAAAGTGATTGACAGTTGCTGAAGTGTTTACTAAAACACTTGCATAGCTTTAATAGTGAGGTCAAATGAGTTATAGTCAATATGTAAAGGATAATACTTTAGCAACATCAGGTGCTATAATTAATGTTGATAGATTAGTAAACTTTTTAAAAAGCAATACAAACATTACAAGACTTATTTTACGATGTTCAAAAATTAATTATGAGGTTATAAAAGAATTAGCTCAGCTTTCTCATCTTACTTCACTTGATCTAAGTTGCAGTTATGTTGGTACAGAAGGTGCAAAGATTTTAGCAAGCGGGAATCTTATAAATCTTACTTCGCTTGATTTAGGAGGAAACGAAATTGGTGATGAAGGTGTAGAGGCTTTAGCCAGTGGAAATCTTACAAGTCTTACTGAGCTTAAATTATATGATAATAAAATTGGCGATAGGGGGGCAAAAGCTTTAGCAAGTGGAAACCTTCAAAAGCTTACTTTACTGAGTTTAGGATGGAATGAAATCAGTAATGAAGGTGCAGAGGCTTTAGCAAGTGGAAATCTTAAAAATCTTATTACACTTAAAGTATATGATAACAGCATTAATTACAGAGATATACAGACTTTGGCGAGTGGAAATTTGGTGCGTCTTACTTCGCTCATTTACAATTATTGCAGTATTGATGAAACATTGCCAAAAAATGTCCTTCCTCAATTAAAAAGGAAATGTAATAAAAGAAAAATAGGAGAGGAGCCAGATAGCAAGCTAAGTGAAGCGCAGACATCTTTGCATTTTGACAGTAAAGGCTTTAAACCTATATAACTTCACACGTTTTGTCTGTTTAAGGTAACCGTTCACGCAATGGCGTCAACTTAAGAGCCTTCATTAGCAGACTCTCCTAAAGACATGATGGCGTTTAGGCTTATCAACTTTGTCCATTCACGGTATAAGAAAGTAGTTTACAAAAATTGCATAATTAGTATAAAAAACAATAAACTAGATAGATGAGGGGTTGATGATAGAGGTGCTACAAGAAAAGATTGTGGTATTGGAGTCAGAAGTTGGTACTCTGAAAGCAGAGAATGATAAGTTAAGGACAAAAATAATTGAGCTAGAGGATAAGCTGGGTTTAAATTCAAAAAATTCATCGCTGCCACCATCGCAAGATGTATATCGCAAAAAGACAAAAAAGAAGAGCGATAAAAAACCAGGCGGGCAGCCAGGACATGAAGCGCACAAGCGGGAATTGATGGTAGCAGATGAGGTGGTAAAATGTTCAATTGATACAATTTGCATGTGTGGAAGCCAAGTTATTTTAGAAGAAGAAACTGTGCATCAAAAGGTTGAATTGCCAAAAATTAAACCGATAGTGACTGAATATAGGCTACAAAAAGGCTACTGTAAGGCGTGTAAGAAAAGGATCTCAGCTAGTCTGCCTGAAGGTGTGACAAGGGATCTTTTAGGAGCTAATGCAAAAGCAGTAATTAGCAGTTTTAGTGGATTTTTTATCAATTCAAAAAGGGAAGTACAGCAAATTTTGAGCAGCATATTTAATCTGAATATAAGCCTAGGTTTGGTATCAAAGACCGAGGGTAGAGTATCAGAAAAATGTATATCTGAATACGAAAAAATAAGAGAAGAGCTACGGAAAAGCAAGTATTTACATATAGATGAAACAAGCCATAGGAACCAGGGAAAGAAAGGTTGGAGTTGGGTAGTAACGAATAAAACAGCAACACTTATGAAGTTAGTTGGATCTCGCGGAAAGAAGATATTAAAAGGGCTATTGCCAGAGTATGATGGAATAGTTATAAGCGATAGGTATGCTGCGTATAATTACTTTAATCGTGAAAACAGACAGATATGCTGGGCCCATTTAGCAAGGGACTTTGAAAGGTTTTTTTACAGTAAAAATGTTGAAGTGAGCAGAATTGGCGCAGCATTAAAATCGCTGAGCAACAGGGTATTTGTGGTAGATAGAGCACGTAAACAAAACCTGATAGACAATTTAAGATTTTTCCGGTTAATGAGGAAGATTCGAAAAAGGGTGAAACATTTTTTGCGAGAGATAACAAGGGTTGCAAAAGGAACTCAGGCCTCGAGAATGGCTGCCAATATACTACGTTCTGAAGATATGATGTGGAGATTCGTGCGCAATCCTGATCTGATCGAGACAACCAATAACCTTGCAGAACGTCAGGCTAGACGGTACGTCATTTATCGTAAAAATAGTTTTTTCACTTGGTCAGAACGTGGAGAAAAGTTCATTGAAAGAATGCTTTCGATATTTTTGACTGCACGTTTGAATGATCAGAATCCTGTCCAGAAACTACAGAATTTAGTCGCTATTCCTGCCTAATTGGGAATATTCCGTGAACGGTTACGCTATACGAACATTGTGACAATTTGCGTAACAAATGGTGTCATCCCAGTGCTTGACACTGGGATCCAATTTTTCATTTAAGCTCATTAATTTGTAACCGTTCACGGATTGTGAGAATGAATTAAAGAACTAAGCAGTGACAGCTACTAGATTCTGTAGCTTTTGAAAGGGGTTCTGGCCATTTAGACGTGATGTCAAAAATATCGACAACATTCTTTCCACGAATCTTTCTCCACGTTCTGACCAGGTGAAAAAGCTGTTTTTACGATAAATTACGTACCGTCTAATTTGCCGTTCTGCAAGGTTATTAGTTGTTTCTATCACTTCAGGTTTTCTTAAAAACTTCCACATCATATCCTCAGATCGTAACATCTTAGCGGCCATTCTTGAAGCTTGAGTGCTATTTGCAACCCTCGTCATTTTACGTAAAAAATGTTTTACCCTTTTCCGAATTTTTCGCACCAGTCGATAAAATCTCAAATTATCTATCAAATTTTGTTTTTTTGCCTTATCTACTACAAACACCTTATTGCTGAGCGATTTTAGTGCTTGGCCAATTTTGCTCACTTCAACATTTTTACTATGGGCAAATCTCTCAAAATCTCTTGCCAGATGTGCCCAACATATCTGTCTATTTTCACGATTGAAGTAATTGTATACAGCGTATCTATCGCTCACAACTATACCATCATATTCTGGCAGTAAACTCTTCAACACCTTCTTACCACGAGACTCGCTTACCTTCAGAAGTGTCAACGCTTTGTTTGTTATTACCCAACTCCAGCCTCTCTTTCCTTGATTTCTGTGCCCTGTTTCGTCTATATGCAAATACTCGCTTCCTTGCAACTCTTCCTTCATTTTCTCATATTCAGATGCACACTTCTTCGATACCCTGCGTTCAGTATTTGAGACTAAACCAAGGCTTATATTTAGATTAAAAATACTGCCCAAAATTTGCTGTACCTCTCTTTTTGAGTTAATAAAAAAGCCGCTAAGGCTGCTTATAACTGTTTTAGCATTGGGTCCTAGAAAATCTCTTGCAACACCTTCGGGTAAATTTGCTGTAATTCTTTTATTACATACTCTACAATGTCCTCTTTGCAACCTGTACTCAGTTACAATTGGCTTAATTTCTGGCAACTCTGCCTTCTGATGAATAATTTCATCTTCTAAAGTAATCTTACCTCCACACATACAAATTGTATCAATTGTGCATCTCACTACCTCGTCTGCAGCCATTAATTCACGCTTATGCACCTTATGTCCTGGCTGACCTCCTGGTTTTTTATCACTTTTCTTTTTTGCTTTCTTACGATATATATCTCGTGATGGTGGCAGCGATGAATTTTGCGAATTTAAGCCCAATTTGTCTTCTAATTCAACTATTTTTGCTTTCAAGCTATCATTTTCTCTGATCAGTGCTTTTATTTCTTCCTTGAGATTAGCGTTTTCTGCTACAACCTTTTCTTGCAGCACTGTTGTCATTTACCCATTCCATATTTAGATTCCTATCTCTTTACACTTTTATACTTACTTTGTAAACCACCTTATCTCCGTGAACGGTTACAGAAAATTAACCATGTGAAATTCTTGTTGATATGACTTAATGAATAATTATTTTAGGTTACTAAGTTATTTAAGAAACTTTGATAATATTTAGCCCACTTACTTTTCTATTTTCTATGTCACGATGAGCCTCTATTATTTCATCAAATTTATATTTTTTATTAATTCGTACAATTAAAAGTTTTTTTCTTATCATCTCGAAGATTTCCATTGTGGTAAGCACTAATGTGAATCTATCACGCTTATAATGGTATATTGAGGTTCCAGCTGCAAATAACGAACGCGAACTAAGTAAAGAGAAATTAATAGGAGCATTACCTGATATCTGCCCATAGGAAACATATATGCCAAACTTACCTAAAGATTCAAAAGAGAGCTTGCTTGTAGCGTAACCTATAGGGTCATACACCGCACCTACTCCTCTGTTTTGCGTAATCTCCATAACTTTAGAAACGAAGTCTTTATCATTGTAGTTTATTGCGTATGTGCAGCCACTTTGTAAAGCTATCTTCATTTTTTCGTCAGAGCTTATAGAACCTATCACTACACCTTTTTTATCCTTTGCCCATTGGCATATTATTTGTCCTAAACCACCATTAGCTCCATGAACTAGTACAAAAGCACCAGGCCTGATTTTATAAGATTGATTAACTAAATAGTGAGCTGTCATACCTTTAAACAACACTGCAGCAGCAACTTCATCAGGTATATCATTCGGAATTTTTATCAAATATTTCTGGTGTACAATGCGCTTTTCACAATATGCCCCTGGAGGAGCTGTGCAATATCCAACTCTATCTCCAACCTTAAGTCCATCACTAATTTTTTTACCAAGCTTTTCAACAACTCCTACTGCCTCTACTCCAAGTACTGATGGCAGATCTTTAATTTTGCGTATACCTTTTCTGTGCTCTAAATCATAACGATTTAAGCCGATAGTTGTATGACGTATTAAGACTTCTTCGCCTTTTGGCTCACCTATATTCTTATCTACAAATTCTAATACTTCTGGTCCCCCAGGTTTTTTTATTTGTATAGCTCTAACCATGATGAATGTAAGATAAAAACTTTGATTATGTTATCTAACAATTAATATTTTGCAAAATGTTATTTAGAGTTTATATACTACATAAGTGTATATTAATAGTTTTAAGGTATAAATTATAATGAATAGAGAAACTTGGCTTTATAGTGCTTTGTGTAATGTGTTGTATAAAGTGAATGAAGATCACGATTTAGATATTAGTAATGTAATAGAAAAAATAAAAGAAAGGCTAGAAAGTAGAATGCAAACTTCAAGCAAAGAAAACTATTATAAAGATTTACACACTTCTTGGGAAGAAAAAGGTTTTGATATTAATCACAAATTTGATTTGAAAGACTATGATGGCTTTCCAGTAGATAGTCTTTTTTCTATTGCTATTAATTACAAACCTTGCGCTTTACCAAATCTAGCACAAGTTTTAATAAAAGCAGGGGCTGATGTGCAAAACAAAAAAGGATACTTACATGCCTGCGTTTTGACCCATTCTCCGGACATATTAAAGGCTCTCATAAAAGCGGGAGTGAATGATAGCCCAGATGAAAACTACAATGGAAACACTGCTTTAGAGTGTGTTGCTGAATTATATTGTAAGGATAAGTCAATTGAACGCAAAAATTGCTGTGAGATTCTAATTAAGCATACATTAGAAAAAAATCCCAACATAGAAATGCCAGTCTCTATAAAAAGTAATAAAGAGTTAACTGAGTACTGGAATGCTTGCAAAGCAAATAGTGAAGAATGGGAATTAGCAACAACGAACACTGAAACACAAGTAGTCAGTGTGCAAAAAGCAAATAAGAGCTCCTGCTCAATTCAATAGATGTATCGTACAACCTTGTTCGGATTACAATAGGAAAAGGTTTGTTATTTAAGCTTAAAAAACGTATATGATAGTGTTATTTCACTTAAATCTTTTGTACTATTGTCACGCATTATCTCAGGGTCTACGTAAAAGGATACGGGCATAGCCGCTTTTTGTTTTGGTAGCAGCATTTGCTCTTCAAAACAAAAGCATGCAACTTTATTGAAATATTTACCTGCTTTAAAAGGTGTGACATTATACACTGCCATTCCAAAAGAAGGCTGATCAGATAAATTTTTTGCATAATAAAATACTAAACTTTGTTGCCCTATATTTGTATCGATGTAGTTAGTTTCTGATTTAAATTCCCAAGGCAGACCTGATATTATATCAGCATTAAGGTGAACCCTGATTTTTTGGTCAGTTGCATTTATTGTTGCATTAGTTACTTTTCTCGTTGTGCCACCATATCCAGTAGCTTTACAAAAGATGCTATACAACGGTACTGAAGCATATGCAAGACACAGCATCAATACCACTAAAGATATTAGGAGGAAAACTATAGAACTTTTATTGTTTCCCCTTAAAAAGGAAATCATCTAATCCTTATTGTTGAACAAGTTAAGTAACCTGAGTAAATTGAGGAATATATTGATGAAGTCAAAGTAAAGATTAGTTGCACCAAGTATTGCCAGCTTAGTAGTTGCAACTTCTGAGCCATCATTATATCTATAATAAACATCTTTGATTCTCTGAGCATCGTATGCGGTCATTAAAGTAAACACTATCACTGATACAAACGATATTGCAAAATAGAGAGGACTGCTTCCAAGAAACAGATTAACTATAGATGCAATGATTAACCCCCAGATTCCCATAATCAAAAAAGAACCCATGCTGGTAAGATCTTTTTTTGTAGTATTACCATATAAAGCCATAGAACCAAACATGATCGATGTGATGAAAAATGCTCTTGCTATATTTCCTGCAGTGTAAACTACAAAAATATGAGATAAAGAAATTCCCATTAAAACTGAGAACGAGAAAAATATAGTAAGTGTCAACTGAGCACTTAGGTTTTGAAGCCTAAAAGACATATAAAACACCAATGCAACTGGAGATAGCATTACCACAAGCGATAGAACAGGATTAGAATAGATCACTTGAGAAAGACCAGAAAACACTGTTAAAAACGCAACAAGCCCTGTAACACCTAAAGCCAAAGCCATATAATTGTATACTTTAGTCAGGTAACTCCTGAGCCCAGTACTATAATAAACGCCTTGAGAGCGAATATCTTGTTCATTTCTCGTATAAGACATATGTAACTCCTTATTATCTCTTGATGATATATTATAATACAATACAGCGTTTTTATCAAGTATAAAATGACATACTACAATTGAATGGTGTGGTATGCAATTAGAGAATTTCTTCCATAACTATAAGCAAATCGGTTTTCAGCAGCATTTAACTATTATAACAACCTCTGGCAATAGAAATTACTTTCACCATTCCCTCTATCATGATTTAAGGGGAATGGTGAAAGTAGTTTTTGCATTTACTAAAGCATTCTTCTTATAGATACTATACCAACAATCCACTATTTTTTCTATGTCTCGCGGTTTAACCTCCGGACCTATACTGATTCTAATTGAACATTCTGCTTGCTCTTTTGTTGCTCCCATTGCAAGCAAAACATGAGAAGGCCCAACTTTTCCAGAAGAACATGCAGAACCATTGCTGACTGCAATATTATTTAAGTCAAAGCACATGAGCTGCAGATCATTCTTCACTCTCGGCATATAAATGAAACTTGTATTTGGCAATCTTTTAGAATTTCTGCCAAAGATCTTGATATCACTGACAAGACTTAATAATTCACACTCCAATTGATCACGCAGCTTCTCTACTTCATCCATTTTTGATAGAAGATCTGGAATATTTTGCAATGCAGCAGAAAGACCTGCTATTGCAACAATATTTTCTGTACCACCACGCAATCCTTTTTCTTGCCCACCACCTATTATAATAGGTTCTATTACAAGCTTTTTGTCAAATATTAGAACTCCACTACCTGCTATACCACCAAATTTGTGGGCAGATAGAGTAAGTAAGTCTATTCCTAAATCTTCAATATTCACTTCGATTTTCCCAACACTTTGAGCAGCGTCAGTGTGACAGATTGCCCCGAATTTATGTGCCATTTTAGCTATTTCCTTAACAGGCTGGATAACTCCAGTTTCGTTATTAGCCATCATCACTGAAATTATTACTTTATTCCCTTCAAGTTCGCTTAGAATTTTTTCTAGCTCTAAAAAGTCAACAATACCCTCTTGATTAACGGGTATTATATGTGGATTACATGCAGAATTAAGAATTGAAGGATGCTCTGTAGCTGAAATTACATGCAGATAGCCTTTCATTCCTCTCATGACGAGGTTGTTTGCTTCAGTTGCACCAGACGTAAAAACTATTTCTTTATCATCTGGAATGCTAAGAGCATCACGTACGTTATCTCTTACCTCTTTAAGAATCTTCCTCGCTTCTTGTCCTCTTTTATGCAGCGATGATGGATTTAGTGTTTGTTTCGACAAAATCTCAAGTATACTTTTTTTTACATTTTTACTCACTGGAGCAGTTGCATTATAATCAGCATACACGCAACTACTGTCTTCCAGAGAGAATAAACTCACAGGCTTATTTGTCACTTACCATCAACCAATTATGTATGTTAACTTTAACACGATAAAAATTTATTGCAAAAACAGGGAAATTAATACATAATTAATAAACAATTTACATTATCAACACCTGTCAAAACAGGTTTTTATTAGGAGTTATCATGGTAGAAGTCTTTTTAAATAATTCAACAAAAAAGATAGAAGGTAGATACCATCAAAGCAAAGATACCAATGCACCAGTTGTGCTAATTTTACATCATCACCCTCAATATGGTGGTAGTATGGATAGTAAGATTATACATACTATATATGAATCTTTTATCGATAATAACTTTTCTGCATTGACAATTAATTTTCGTGGTGTCGGAAAATCTACCGGAACTTTTGATAAGGGTATAGGAGAATTAACTGATGCTGCAGTAGCTATTGATTGGCTTCAGGAGCATAACTCTAACAATGTTCCAATTTGGATAGTTGGTTTTTCTTTTGGAGCATGGTTAGCTATGCAATTGACAATGCGCCGTCCAGAGATAGTAAGTTTTGTTGCCCTTTCTCTTCCAGCAACTAAGTACGATTTCTCTTTTCTCTCTCCTTGCCCAGTTCCTGGACTTATAATACAAAGTAATAATGATACAATTTCAGAAGAAAGCGATGTAACAGAATTAGCACAAAGGTTAATAAATTCGGTAAAAAATAACCATATGGAATACCATATAGTAGACGATACTAACCACTTTTTAAGGGATAAAGAAGAGGAAGTAGCTCAAATTATAGATAATTATATAAAACTACGCTTAAACAGTGCAGTCACTTCCTCCAAAAAAGTTAAAAAAGAGATAAGGGTAAAAGAATATGCCTAACTTTACAAATGAGAGAAATGAACGTATTAATATCAATAAAAAAAGTCTTGTTATGTTTAGGCAATTATTATTTCTCGTTTTAGCAATGTTTATGCTGTCAGGATGCTTTCTAAGTAAACAGCGTAAGTTAAAGAGTCCGTGTATAAAAAATAATGAAAGCATTTCATGCGAATTATACTCCGTTAATGACCATTGGTTAAATAAGTACAAGTTATAGGTAGCTTTGTATTGTACTGTTTCTTCCATTTACAGCTTTACTAATGATCGGTTTTTTAACTGAAAAATGTGATCTGCTTTTTCTGCAAGGATATAGTTGTGTGTTACTATAAGCATAGAGCTGTTATTTTCCTTTACATATGAATGTAACAGCAAAAATACATTCAAAGAATTTGTTGGGTCTAAATTTCCCGTTGGCTCATCTGCAAGTAAAAGCTTTGGAGAGTTTACAATGCTTCTTGCAATTGCAACCCTCTGCCTTTCTCCACCAGAAATTTCAGATACCATACTACTTGCTTTATTTTCCAGACCAAATTTTTCTAATATTGCTTGCGATTTTTTTTTTGCTTCAGCTTTGCTTCTTCTTGCAATAAGCTGAGGAAGCATAACGTTTTCCAACACTGATAACTCTTGTAATAAATAGTGAAATTGATAAACAAAGCTAAGAAAATTTCTTCTTACATGAGTTTTATATTTATTGCTGGCTTGCGTACAATTTACTCCATCTATTGTCACTACACCTAAAGTTGGCTTATCCAATAGGCCTGCAATTTGCAATATAGTTGTTTTTCCTGATCCTGAACTGCCGATCAATGCAACTACTTGCCCTCTTGTAAGACTCAGATTGATATCTTCTACAATAGCAGGACTTTTTTTGAAGCTCTTACTTACAGAAGCTAGCTCTAGTGTTACACCACCACCCATATTATAAAAAGATCCAGGAGGGAGAATTAGACCGAGAAACTGTTACCACAACCACATCGAGACTTAGCGAGAGCATTCTTGATTTGAAAACCAGAACCACTTAGATCTTCAGTATAATCTATAGTTGAGTTATTTAAAAATTTCGCTGAACAATTATCAACCATTAATACAGGGTTTCCATTCTCATCATTAATTACTATATCTTTACCTTTTTCACTAAAACTGGAGTGGCTTCTATAATCCTCGCTATCTTCGTCATCGTCAAAATCGTCGTCTTCATCATCGTCAAAATCGTCATCCAAAGACATCTTCTTATTTATTTGATCCATAAGAAAATTATACTTGAAGCCAGAGCATCCACCACCTGAAACTGCAACCCGCAAAATAGAACTCTCATCTCCTTCCTGTTCTACAAGGGAGTGGATTTTCCTTAATGCATTGTCAGTTAAGCTAATATTGTAATCTGTTGACATAACAACCACCGTTCATTATTGATAACCTATTATAGTAGAAATTTTACATGTCAAACAATAATTTTCTATTAAGTTACGCGTGCTTTCCAAATAAAACAAAAGGAAGAAATTTTAAAGAGCCAGAAGATGAAAATCGCAGCTGCTTTCAGCGTGATAGGGACCGCATTATTCACTCTAATGCGTTTAGGAAATTGGGGTACAAAACACAAGTTTTTATCAATTATGAGCATGATTACTATCGTACTCGGCTAACTCATAGCCTTGAAGTTGCACAAATTGCAAGATCCATCGCACGCAGGCTCAGATTAGATGAGGACATCACCGAATGCATAGCGCTTGCACATGACCTTGGTCATCCTCCATTTGGTCACACAGGTGAGAATGCTCTAGTTCAAATTGATAACGAGAAGTATAAGTTTGATCATAACGTTCAAGCTATAAGGATTTTAACTTATCTTGAACAAAAACATGCTGACTTTAATGGTATGAATCTAAGTTGGGAAGTGATTGAAGGCGTTGCAAAGCATAACGGTCCTTTACTCGGTCAAAATACGGTATCCCACACAAATAATCAGCTACTATTAGAATACAATGAAAAATATGATCTAAAGCTTGAAGAATTTTCAAGTCTTGAAGCGCAAGTTGCTTCGATTGCTGATGACATTGCTTATAGTGTTCATGATCTTGATGATGCACTCAGGGCAAATTTAGTAATAACCGAAGATTTGCTCGATGTTCCTTTAATTGGCAAAATGTTCAAAGAAGTAAAAAGCGAATATTCAGAATTGGCTCAAAGCAAACTCATACATGAATCACTGAGTAGAACTATAGGAATTATGATAAATGATGTCGTTTTTCAGACTGAAAGAAATATTAAAGACTACAAAATAAAAAGCGTAGAAGATGTAAGGAGCTTAAATAATATGCTAGTCACATTTTCACCAGAAGTTGCAAATGCCACAAAAGAGATGAAAAAATTCAACATGGAAAAAATATACAGAAGTTATAAACTGACCAGAACAATGAACAAAGCAAAACGTATAGTACAGGAGCTTTTTCAATGCTTTTATGAAAACCCAAGGTTATTACCCACAGAGTGGAACAAACTTGCTTGTGAATCTCAGCGTTCAGTAATAATATGTGATTATATCTCAGGTATGACAGATAGATTTGCCATACACGAGCACAGAAGAATTTTTGATACCTCATACGAAATGACTTCTTTCTAATGACCGATGATTATTTCATGTCGATCGCATTAAAACTTGCAGGAAAAAGTCTTGGAAGTGTTGCACCAAATCCCACTGTTGGATGTGTCATTGTAAAAGACGGCATGGTAATTGGTGAAGGCTACACAGGAATCGGTGGACGTCCACATGCAGAAGTAGTTGCTTTACAAAATGCTAAAGACTTAACTCATGGTGCAACTATGTACGTCACTCTCGAACCATGTTGCCACTTTGGAGTTACAGAACCTTGCACTGCAGAAATCATAAAATCAGGAATAAGAAAGGTAGTGATTGCAGCAATTGATCCAGATAATAGAGTTTTAGGCAGAGGCATAAAAGCTTTAGCAGATGCAGGAATTGAAGTTGAGCAAGGTATTATGCAAGAAGAAGCAGAGAAACTGAATGTTGGCTTTTTTACCACCAAGAAACTCCATAGACCATTCATAGCTTGCAAAATCGCAACAACTCTCGATGGAAAAATCGCAACGTTTACAGGTGATAGCAAATGGATAACAAGTGAAGATACGAGAAATTGCGTACATGAGCTCAGAGCAAAATATGATGCAATTATGATTGGCAGTAGTACCCTTATCAATGACGATCCACTCTTAACTTGCAGATTACCAGGACTCGAAGAAAGGTCGCCAATAAGGCTAATTATCGATAGCCAAGCAAAATTGCAGGAAGAGCATAATATTGCAAAAACTGCAGACAAAATAACAACTTGGGTGATTACAAACAGAGAAATAGAGAAAAAAATAAAAAACATTAATTATTTGATAGTCAATTCAAATCACAAACCTCCTGTTATTCCAGATGTTACCCTAACACACTCTCCTGTCATTCCAGTGCCCAGACACTGGGATCCAGAAAACTTCAAGCAATTGCATAATGAAAACTGGTCACGGGCTGGAATGACATCGGAACATGATGTTATCGGCAAAGTCTGCTTAAAAGACATGGTATCAAAACTTGTTTCAAAAATTGGTATAACAAGATTATTAGTTGAAGGTGGAGGAGTGTTAATTACAGAATTATTAAAACATAACTTAATCGACAGGTTGATAATCTGCCGCAGTGGTAAAATTTTAGGTAATGACGCCACTCCTTTTGTAGGAGATTTAGGAATTCAATCCATCAATGAATGTTATCAGTTCAAAAAAGCAGAGATAATAGAGTTTAGTAAGGATGTAGTTGAGATGTGGGATAGATTATCATAACCTTTACATGCTCAAATGAAAAAAAGAGGCAGAATCATCTCTACTTCTGTACCATTTAGCTTATGAGCTTTTTTGAGATATTTTGCTTTCGAATGCTTCAAAAACTGTAGCATCTTCTAACGAACTCTTAAGTGTTTCATTAAATTTGCTTGAATCCAGTTTTGCAGCCAATTTCGTATCAACTTCAGACTTGTCAGCTTTTCTATTCAACTCATCTTTAGTAGCTAAATCTTTAATTTTTCCTTCAACTTCTGTTTTAGCTGCTTCAGCTTTACTAGCTGCTGTTTCAGCGTCTGCTTTAGCTTCACTTATTTCTTCATTCTTATGCATTTGCTGATATGAAGCATAAGCTGCTGCGGCAAAATATACAGCGGCAATAAATAGAACTGCAATTCCAGCAGGGCTAGCAATAAGTGCTAAAGACGCAGGTCCAGAAATTACTTTAGTAGCAATCAATACTGTTGTTATTGCTGCTGCTAAAGATGCAGTTGCAACTGTACTTTCAATACTCATTTTTGTTATATGTGCAGTGTTTTCCCACTTCAATACGTTTTTTATAGTCATAATAGTCCCCTTATAATAAGGCTAATAAAAAGATTGAGTAGTGTGTATTAATAATGCATGTTGGTCAAGCTACTTTTCGCATAAAGTATATATTTCAAGCTAAAATGTTATCAGTTGTATATAATTAAACGTATGAAACATGGTTGGCTGAATCTTGATAAACCAACAGGAATGAGTTCTGCACAAGCTGTAACTCAAATTAAAAGGATTTTTGGAATAAAAAAAGCCGGACATTTGGGAACACTTGATCCTTTGGCTTCAGGTGTATTACCAATCGCTCTTGGTGAAGCAACAAAAACTATACCGTATTTATCTTGTGACTTAAAGGCATACAATTTCACAATAAAATGGGGAAAACAAACAACTACGGATGATTTGGGTGGTGATATCATTAGAACTAGCGATATAAAACCCGAATATAACCAAATAAACTGTGCGATTAAGGATTTTATTGGTGAGATAACACAAACTCCTCCTCAATTTTCAGCAGTGAAAATCAAGGGAGCAAGAGCATATAAATTAGCAAGAAGTGGGCAAAAGGTAAATATAAAGCCCCGGCAAGTCAAAATACATGAACTGAAGCTGATATTCTTGGACACTATAAATAATAGTGCTGATTTTTCTATGATCTGCGGTAGCGGTGTATATGTAAGATCAATTGCAAGAGATCTTGGAGTCACATTAAATTGCTTTGGACACATTACAAAATTAAGAAGAACGATGGTAGGTGATTTTAAGGAAGATGAATCAGTGACAATTGAGCAACTTACTAAAAAAAAACACAACAACTTACTCTCCCCGGTGCTTGACACTGGGATCCAGATATACAAATACTTACAAATCATGTAATGGACAAAAGATTCTAGGAGCATATGTCAAAAACAATGTTCGTGATGAAATAGACTGGATCCCAGTGTCAAGCACTGGGATGGCAGAAGATGATGGAGGTAATACAAAAGGCTTCATCATCCCCATTGAATCGGCTTTAAAATCGATGTTCAAAGTTGAAATTTCCTTAGAGGAAGCGGAGAAAATCAGAAAAGGTCAAGAAATTATATTAAATAACTTGCGTAATTTAAAGAATTATGATATTTTTTGTACGATAGTGGGTAATGTACCTATTGCAATTTGCAGTTTTACTCATGGTTATGTGAAGCCTATTCGTGTTTTTAATATTTTGAAATGAGGTTTAGATGTCAATAACATCCCAAAAGAAAAAAAGTTTGATTAGTACATATGCAATTAAAGAAGATGATACAGGTTCATCTTTTGTACAGTGTGCAATTTTAACCGAGAGGATCAGTAATTTAACTGAGCATTTTAAAGCGCATAAGCATGACCATAATTCTAAGCGCGGTTTACTTATATTGATAGGTAGAAGGCGCAAGCACTTAAGTTATATAAAACGTAAATTTGGTAATGAAGCCTATCAAGAGTTAATAGAGAAGTTAGGCATTAGAAAATAATCGAGGAATTTTGTATGTTTGAAATTATAAAAAAATCTATAGATTGGGAGGGGCGTACCTTATCTTTAGAAACTGGGAAAATAGCACGTCAAGCTGATGGTTCAGTAGTTGTAAATTATGGAGATACTTCTATCTTAGTCACTGTTGTACGAAAAAAGAAGGAAGAAAGTGTTGATTTTCTCCCTTTAAATGTGCAGTTTATTGCAAAAAGTTATGCCATGGGTAAGATTCCTGGTGGTTTTTTTAAAAGAGAAGGAAAACCATCTGATAGAGAAACTTTAATTTCAAGAGTAATAGACAGAAGTATAAGGCCGTTATTTCCTGAAGGTTTTCATGATGAAATTAGTGTAGTATGTAATCTATTAACTTACGATACGGTCAATTCTCCTGAAGTACCAGCATTGATAGGTACCGTCGCAGCTCTTGCAATTTCTGGTGTTCCTTTCCACTTTACTATAGCTGGAGTTATGGTCGGTTGTGATGAAAATAACAATTATATACTCAATCCTTCCGTTCAAGAGATGAAAGCAAGCAACTTGGATCTGTTTTTGTCTGGTGATGAAAATTCGATCTTAATGGTCGAATCGGAAGTCAAAGAGCTCTCTGAAGAAAATGTTTTGAGTGCAATAAAATTCGGCCATGAACATCTTCAACCTGTTATTAAGCTCATAAAAGAATTTGCTGATACAGTTGGCAATAAACCTGAAAGCTTTGCTCCTGCTGATATATCAGATATAACTCAAGAACTTGAAAAATATGGCAAAGATTTTGAAGAAGCATATTCAAAAACAGTAAAACAAGAGCGAGTTCAAGCTCTAGAAGTAGTCAGGAATAATATATTGAATACTCTTAAAGAGGCTGGAAAAGACGAAAAGTTAATTACTTATGCAGTAAAAAGCTTTGAAAGATCTTTAGTGCGTGAAATGATTAGAAGGAAAAGTGTGAGGATAGACAGCCGTAAGTATGATGAAATACGCCAGATAGAAATTGAGGCTGACATTCTACCCAAGACTCACGGTTCTGCGCTATTTACAAGGGGTACCACTCAGGCACTAGTTGTTACTGCTCTTGGTACTACACAAGACGAGCAAATTGTGGATGACATTGAAGGGGATAGACGTGAACATTTTATGTTGCATTATAATTTTCCTCCATTTGCTGTTGGAGAGGCTTCTGCTATACGCGCACCAGGAAGGAGAGAAATTGGTCATGGTAAACTTGCTTGGAAAGCAATTCATCCTGTTTTACCTGATAAATCTGAATTTCCTTATACAATAAGGGTAGTATCTGAGATTATGGAATCTGATGGTTCTTCTTCTATGGCAACAGTTTGTGGAACTTCCATTGCATTAATGGATACAGGTGTGCCAATAAAGGCTCCCGTTGCAGGAATTGCTATGGGTCTCATCAAAGACAAAAATGAGCATATAATACTTTCTGATATACTGGGCGATGAAGACTATCTTGGTGATATGGACTTCAAAGTAGCAGGAACTAGCGAAGGGATTACAGCACTGCAGATGGATATGAAAATTCCTGGTATAAGCTTTGAAATTGTTGAAAAATCTTTAGAACAAGCAAAAGTCGGAAGATTACATATCTTAGAAAAAATGAATGCAGTAATTTCAGAACATCGTAAGGATATAAAAGATCATGTACCAAGAGTGTTATCGTTTTATATAGATAAAGATAAAATTTCTGCAGCTATTGGTGCTAAAGGAAAAAATATACGCAGTGTATGTGAAAGAAGTAATGCAAAAATTGAAATAGGGGATGACGGTAAAGTTTCTGTTTTTGCCATTAGTAGTACTGAAGCTGAAGCTGCAAAGAATATGATGATTGATTCAATAACAGAGCTAGAACAAGGTTCTATAATTGATGCTAAAGTTGTAAAGATAGAGAAGTCTATTGTAGAGCTAGAACTTCTTAATGGAAGAAAAGGAAAAATGCATATAAGCGAGGTAGCTAATCAACATGTAGAGTCCATTGAGGATATACTTAAACAGGGTGATACCTTCAAAGCTTTGATAATTGACTTTGAAAAAGGTGGATGTCCAAAATTATCAAGACGTCGTGTTGATCAAGAAACAGGTGAATTTTTTGAAGGTAAGCTTTACAATGAAGAAAGGAGAGATGGTTTAAATAATAGGGATAATTATTATAACAACTCGTTTAATAAAAAACCTGGAGATAATTATCATAGTAATAGACCTACTCGTCCTCGTTCTGGTTTTAGTAATAGAAACAGACCAAAATTTGGTAATAATGACTCATCATCAGGTTTCTATTGAGGTTGAACTTACTTTCTATTATCTCAGTGTCGAAGCACTGGGATAATAGGAATTTTTAAAACTGACAAGATAACAAAAATGGTTTGTGTTATCTGTAGGGTTATAACGAAAGATTTTTGTAACCGTTCACGGAGATAAGGTGGTTTACAAAGTAAGTATAAAAGTGTAAAGAGATAGGAAGCTAAATATGGAATGGGTAAATGACAACAGTGCTGCAAGAAAAGGTTGTAGCAGAAAACGCTAATCTCAAGGAAGAAATAAAAGCACTGATCAGAGAAAATGATAGCTTGAAAGCAAAAATAGTTGAATTAGAAGACAAATTGGGCTTAAATTCGCAAAATTCATCGCTGCCACCATCACGAGATATATATCGTAAGAAAGCAAAAAAGAAAAGTGATAAAAAACCAGGAGGTCAGCCAGGACATAAGGTGCATAAGCGTGAATTAATGGCTGCAGACGAGGTAGTGAGATGCACAATTGATACAATTTGTATGTGTGGAGGTAAGATTACTTTAGAAGATGAAATTATTCATCAGAAGGCAGAGTTGCCAGAAATTAAGCCAATTGTAACTGAGTACAGGTTGCAAAGAGGACATTGTAGAGTATGTAATAAAAGAATTACAGCAAATTTACCCGAAGGTGTTGCAAGAGATTTTCTAGGACCCAATGCTAAAACAGTTATAAGCAGCCTTAGCGGCTTTTTTATTAACTCAAAAAGAGAGGTACAGCAAATTTTGGGCAGTATTTTTAATCTAAATATAAGCCTTGGTTTAGTCTCAAATACTGAACGCAGGGTATCGAAGAAGTGTGCATCTGAATATGAGAAAATGAAGGAAGAGTTGCAAGGAAGCGAGTATTTGCATATAGACGAAACAGGGCACAGAAATCAAGGAAAGAGAGGCTGGAGTTGGGTAATAACAAACAAAGCGTTGACACTTCTGAAGGTAAGCGAGTCTCGTGGTAAGAAGGTGTTGAAGAGTTTACTGCCAGAATATGATGGTATAGTTGTGAGCGATAGATACGCTGTATACAATTACTTCAATCGTGAAAATAGACAGATATGTTGGGCACATCTGGCAAGAGATTTTGAGAGATTTGCCCATAGTAAAAATGTTGAAGTGAGCAAAATTGGCCAAGCACTAAAATCGCTCAGCAATAAGGTGTTTGTAGTAGATAAGGCAAAAAAACAAAATTTGATAGATAATTTGAGATTTTATCGACTGGTGCGAAAAATTCGGAAAAGGGTAAAACATTTTTTACGTAAAATGACGAGGGTTGCAAATAGCACTCAAGCTTCAAGAATGGCCGCTAAGATGTTACGATCTGAGGATATGATGTGGAAGTTTTTAAGAAAACCTGAAGTGATAGAAACAACTAATAACCTTGCAGAACGGCAAATTAGACGGTACGTAATTTATCGTAAAAACAGCTTTTTCACCTGGTCAGAACGTGGAGAAAGATTCGTGGAAAGAATGTTGTCGATATTTTTGACATCACGTCTAAATGGCCAGAACCCCTTTCAAAAGCTACAGAATCTAGTAGCTGTCACTGCTTAGTTCTTTAATTCATTCTCACAATCCGTGAACGGTTACAATAGCAAACCATTTTGCAGGATAACCTTATCCACTACAAGAAATATGCAATTTAGAACATTAAAAATTATAACGTATACCTACTTCTATTATTGCATCTGGTTTTTTCATCGGTGGTTTAAAGCCACTTAATTGACCACTTGCAGCAATAGCAACTGTGCCAATTATCTGCGGAATAATTTCACAATCAACACCTAACTTTACTTTATAGGCAATAGTACCCAGTATTTTATCTAGTGTTTCATTTTTAGTTGTATCTGCATTTGTATCTTTACCAAGACCAAAAGATGGCAATATGCGAATATATCCACCCAGACCTATACTAGCATATAATTTAATGGGATCAATTTCAAGATCAGGATAGTAAAGGTAATTTGCCAATAAACTAGCTCCTACTTTCCTTTTTTCTTCATCAGTTATATCACTTATGTCAGCAAGAACCTCAAGTTCAAACTTAGAACTTTTGTTATGATGATAACCAAAAACAACGCTAGGTTTCAATTGAAAGCTTGCACCCCATCGAGTTCCAAAGTTTAAACCTACATAACCTACATAGTACTGATCTTCGTACCGGTCTTCGTATTGCTCTTCATACCGATCTTTGTACTGGTCTTCATACTGGTCTTTGTGTTGATCTTCATATTGGTCTTCTAACTCACTTGTACCATTACTAGCTGTACTTGCTAAAGCAACCAGCACAGCTAACACTTTCGTCGTTCTCATATAATTCATACACATTACTTCCTTAAAATAGACTGGAATAAGTGTTCAAACATGCTAGCAGCAAGTTTTGAGCATTGCTTGTGGTTACACCTAAACATGTACACAATGTTACCCAGCATTAAAAATTATAGCGTACTCCTACTTCCAGCATTGCATCTGGTATTTGTTTTGCTTTTAGACCACTCAGTTGCCCGCCTACGGTTAAAGCAGCTGTACCAACTATCTGTGGAGCAACTTCATAATCAACACCAACCTTCAGTTTGTACGAAATAGCACCTAGTACTTTATCTAGTGTGTTATCTTGAGCTTCAGCTGCATTAGGGCTTCCTTCAGATTTACCAGAGCCAAAAGGTATTACTTGGAGATATCAACCTAAACCTCCACTGACATATAGTTTCACAGGATCAATGTCAACGTCAGGATAATAACGGTAATTTGCTAATAAACTAGCTCCCATTTTCTTGTCTGCTGCACCAAACATATCACTTACGTCGGTGAGAATCTCAAGTTCAAACTTAGAGCTTTTATCATAATTATAACCAAAAACTAAGCCAGGTTTTATTTTTAATCCAGTACCCCATCCACCACCAAAGTTTAAACCTGCGTAGTACTGCTCTTTTGCGCTATTGCTAGCTACTTTATTACTAGCTGCACCTGCTAGAGATGAAGTGAGCAACACAGCTAAAACACACAATCCTTTTATTTTCATATAACTACCCATACAAAAAAATATATAATGCACAAGTATATATCCTTTATATTAAAAAAGATATAACTGCATATCAAAAAAAGTATACCTACGAAATTAGGGACATGCTACTCAAAATTTTTATATAACTATGTTTACTACCTTATTTGGTACAGCATATATAGTGCGAATTTTGCTTTGATCGATTTTGTTAGATACAGAATCTGTTGCTATTTTCTTCAATTTTTCTTGAGGTAAATCAGTTGCCACTTCAATGGTCGCACGTAACTTTCCATTGATCTGCACTACTACAGTCACCATATTATCAATTAGTAGTGATTCATCAGCTTTTGGCCAAGGTTGCATATATAGCATGCCTTCGCCTCCTATTTTTTGCCATAAATTTTCAGCCAGGTGTGGCATGAATGGCTCAATTACTCTGATTAGTATGCATATACCTTCATCAATAAGAGATTTTCCAGTTTTTACGTCTATTTCAGCTATTAAATTTGTCATTTCACGAAACTTTGCTACCACACAGTTTAATCTGCAGTTTTCCAAGTCATCTGTAAGCACTTGCAATAGTTTATGGATTTTTTTTCTGTACTCTAGGAGTTTACCTACAATGTTTTCATTATCATAGTGTATGTTTACGGGCCTAAGTTGCACTACCATACGCCACAATTTATTTATGTAGCGAAAACAACCTTCCACGCCATCATCAGACCATTCCATATCTTTTTCTGGGGGGGTATCGGATAATACAAACAAACGAGCAGTATCAGCACCGTATTTTTCTATGATAAAGTTTGGGTCAACTGTATTCTTCTTTGACTTACTCATCTTTTCGACTTTTCCAACTTGGATCTTAGCACCCTTCGCAATCAACTCTTTTGCTTTTTCGGGAAAGAGCCATTTGCCATTCTCATCTTTATAAGTTATATGGCAGACCATTCCTTGAGTGATTAAAGTAGAGAAAGGCTCTTTAACGTCAAAATAGCCACATTTAGTTAAAGCACGGCAGAAAAACCTTGAGTAAAGCAAATGTAGAATTGCATGTTCTATTCCACCTATGTAATAATCAACAGGCATAAAACGATTACAAGTATCTTTATTAATCGATTTATTTTCACTGCAAAATGCAGCAAAATACCAAGAAGATTCAAAAAAAGTGTCAAATGTATCAGTTTCACGTTCTGCTTGCTTTCCGCACTTTGGACAATCAACAAATTTCCAGGTTGGGTGCTTATCCAGGGGATTACCACCACTTGTAAATTCTACATCCGTTGGTAGAACAACAGGGAGGTCTTTTTCTGGAACTGGAACAATTCCACAATCTTTACAATGTATAATAGGTATAGGACATCCCCAATAACGTTGCCTTGAAATTCCCCAATCATGCAAACGGTAGTTTACTGTTTTTTTGCTTATTCCTTTTTCTTCAAGCTTTTTAATGATTACTTCCTTTGCCTCATTAATCATTAGTCCGTTTAAGAATTCAGAATTGAACATCACTCCATCACCGAAGTACGGTTCTTTTAAGATCTCTGTGCTCTCTTCACAAACTACAGGAATAATCGGTAAACCATACTTCTGTGCAAATTCAAAATCACGCTGATCATGTGCAGGGCAACCAAAAATCGCACCTTCTCCATACTCCATCAACACAAAATTCGCTATATAAATTGGTAATTCCTTGTCGAGAAATGGGTGCCTGACGTTCAGTCCAGTGTAAATTCCAATTTTTTCATCATTCTCCCCCTTTGCCTTCATATTACCAATAAAGTCTCTTATTTCTTTGTCCTTAAGGTCTTGTACAATAGGGTGCTCTGCTCCTACTGCAAGAAAAGAAGCTCCAAATAAAGTATGAGGAGAAGTTGTAAAAATCTTTAATTTCTTATTCAGGCCAACTATTTCAAAATCTATAGTTGCCCCTTCAGATTTTCCTATCCAGCGCTCTTGCATAGTTTTGACTTTTTCTGGCCAATTTTTTAAACTTTGCAGACAATGAAGCAAATCTTCAGCAAAATCAGTAATCTTTAAAAACCATTGGAATAACTTACGTTTTTCAACAACTGCACCTGATCGCCATCCTTTTCCATCAACCACTTGCTCATTTGCAAGCACTGTTTGGTCCACTGGATCCCAATTAACCCACGACTCTTTTCGATAGGCAAGACCATGCTTTAAAAAATCCAGAAAAAATTTCTGTTCGTGTTTGTAATAATCAGGCTCACATGTGGAAAGCTCGTGATTCCAATTGTAGGAAAGACCTATAGATTTTAGCTGTGCACGCATATTGTCTATATTCTCTTTTGTCCACGCTGCAGGGTTAATATTATTGTCCCTTGCTGCATTTTCAGCTGGTAATCCAAACGCATCCCAGCCAATTGGGTGCAAAACCTCAAATCCATGAGCTCTCTTGTAACGTGCTATAACATCTCCTATTGCATAGTTACGCAGGTGCCCCATATGAATCTTACCAGATGGATATGGAAACATTTCCAACACGTAACATTTCTTCTTTTTACTATCTTTGCTTACAGAAAAATCCCACTTATTTTGGTAGAATTTTTCAACGTTTTTAAAATCATATTTCATAAATTCAATCACAGTTTATATGTACTAAAGGATCGACTGCTTGACCATTATGCCTTATTGTGAAACACATCTGCGGATCTTTATCTTGTGTGCTTGATTTACCTGCAGATCCAATTACTTGACCTTGTTTTACTTTATCACCAATTTCAACTTGTATGTTTTTTAAATAGGAGTACATAGTCATGTAATTATCTTTATGTTCCACTATAATTAAATTTCCGTACCACCTCAGGCCTTTGCCTACGTATATTACTTTGCCAGGTGCAGAAGCAATAACCTTTGTTCCACTTTGAGCAGTAATTTTTATGCCATCTTGACATATTTTATCAGAAGAGGTAACTGCACCTTTAACCGGTATTACAAATTTACACATGCTTTGTGCATTATTGTTATATACCTTATCTACGAAGGCTTTTCTACTTTCTTTTTGCAGCGAAGAATCAACATTTTCTTTAATCAAATGATACTCCCTTGTGTACTCCAGGTCTCTTTTTCCATAAAATTCTTCGCCTTTAAGTAGTACAGGTGCAGGTTTTTGCAGGCCACAGCTTATCAGTATTGCTGATAATATAAAGAACAAGGCTATACGACACATACACTTATCTCTAGATATATCAACTTTCACAAAACTTTATAGTGTTTTTCGTCTATTTATTACTTTCTTCATTTATTTTATCAGTCAAATAGTCTCTTAAATCGGTAAGTTCTTGCAACAAATTTCTTGAATAATGATCAATTCTTACATCGTTACCAAATTCCTTTTGTACTCCTTTTATTGTATATCCTTTGTCATATAGCATATATTTTATTTTCTTTATTGCCTCTATACACTTATGATCATATAGTCTTCTTCCCTTCCGTTTTATGGGTTTAATTTGATGGAATTGACTTTCCCAGAATCTTAAAACATGCTGCTCCAAATGTAGTTCTTCAGCTACTTCTCCAATTGTGTAAAATAATTTTTCCTTATTCATCGGTTGTTTATTAATTTCTTCATCATTTTTGAAGGTCTAAAAGAAATTGATTTTCTCGCTTGAATTACTACCCTTTCCGATGTCTTTGGTATATTTCCTGGTCTTTCTTTCTTGTTTTTAACCAAAAATGTTCCAAATGAAGATATTTTTACTATTCCATCCTTTGCTAAGCTCGTTTTTATCTCATCCAATATATCATCTATTATTGCAATAGAGTCTTCTTTCGATAATCCAATTTCCTGGTTTATACATTCAGCTATTGTTGCCTTAGTTACTGTTGTGTCTTTTGTTGTCATAATTTATTACAGTATGTTAATATAATATAACAATCGACTCAAGATTCAGCTACTTTATTTTTATAGTATGTTTCTTTTGTAGCATAATTAAAAATACTAGCAAATGTTAACATTGCAAATATTGTGAAAAGCGCCATTTGATGATCTGAAAAAAGTGCTAAAATTGACACTAAAATTCCACTCATAACAAACATAAATCCATTGATAATGGATGATGATGTGCTAATATACTTCTGCTCAACAATCTCACTACCAACAGTAAAATTAAGCATATGTCCTCCTGCAAAAAAACCAAACATTAACATACAAAAGTATATAATATGAACTGTTAAATTACCGCATAGTAAAATAATAGCTGAAATACTTTGCAATGTGGCAAAAGCAGAGATTACGTGCCTTCTATTTTTAAATAGATTTGAGATTAGATCTGCAATTGGAGCACCAACTGCAAGACCAAGCCACAATATTGCAGTTGCCACACCTAACTCCATTGTATTGAGTTCTAAGTTGCTTAGTAACCTTGGTGCCCACAGCATATTAAGCGCTAAAAATGTTCCAAAAGTAATAGCACCCACTATTGAGGTTATCCAGATATCTCTTAATTTTAGCACTGTTAGTACAGAACATATTACTGTTTTTATAGAGCTCTTTATTGTGTATTCCACCAAATTTTTTTTTGAAAGTCCTTTCGGATAAAAAAACATAAGTACAAATATCGATACGCCAAATAATATTACGCATACAATAAGATTTTTCCAATCTGCACCTTCGGTAAGCAAGCTAGAGAAGCACATTTGAATCATCAAAGCAGAAAGACTTGAAATTGTCTGCACTAGTGAGAACATCAGTCCAAATTGAGTAAGGGGAAAATATGTGCTACTTACATGAGCAGCGCCAATAAAACCAAACGATGCTCCAATTGCGATCAAAAATTGAGATAAAATTAAATGGGCAAAATTGTCACTCTTGATAAGGACAAAAAAACCAAAGAGCATGATTGACAATGAGAAAAAATAAATTTTTTTGCTGGAAAAAACATTAAACATTGCCCCAATAAAAAATTGTGAGATAGCAAAAGTCCAAGTATATGCTGAATTAGCTAGTGCAACTTGCGCGATTGTGAGCCCAAGTTCTTTTTCAAGATTCACGCTTATAAAGGTGTAGATTATCTGCATATTGCTGAATACAACAATCAAGTTACTGATTAGCCAAATGAACCAAGCTTTATTTTCCATAAGATTTTTTTATAAATAGTCCATTGATAATAAACCTCTTTTAGGCTCTGATTATTGTTAAAACAGTTGCAATTATAGTATGATATAAAAGCTATGAAACAACAAATTTGTTGTGAGATTTAATTTGTTAGAGTCTGTACATAATCTCAAGAAAGGAATAAGTTCAACAATCATCATCTATAAGATAAAGGTGAAAATTTGAAATTATCATGAATTGGCTCATTTTTCTGCCACTTAGATGATGTTTTTTCAAATTGTTGATAAATCAAAGTCAGTTTAGCTATTAATTATTCATCTTTTTTCTAATTATGCAGTGGATCTATTATTAAACCTTTCAATAATACTTTTTATTTTTGCTGCCTCTTCAAACTCTAAATTTTCAGCATGCTTCAACATTTGTTTTTTCAAACTGCTTAGATCATTCTGACTAAAATCCTCAATCACCACTTTTTCCCGTAAAGTATTTGATATAGGCTTTATTATAGTTTTTGGTACAATATTATACAGTGTATTATGCTCTGTCTGTTTCTTTCTTCTCCTTTCAGTTTCTTTCAGTGCACGATCCATAGAATTAGTAATTTTGTCTGCATATAAAATTACTCTGCCTTCAACATTTCGTGCAGCACGACCTATCGTTTGAATGAGCGAAGTCTCTGATCGTAAAAACCCTTCTTTGTCAGCATCTAAAATTGCAACCAATCCACACTCGGGAATATCAAGACCTTCCCGCAACAAGTTAACGCCAACAAGAACATCTATTTCTTTAGATCTTAATTTGCATATAATTTCAATTCTTTCCAGTGCACCAATATCTGAATGTAGGTAAGTTACTTTCATACTGAGCTCACTCATATGCTCAGCTAGTTTTTCAGCCATTTTTTTTGTCAATGTGGTAATTAGAATACAAAACCCTTTTTTTATCGTCACTTGTGCCTCATGAATCACATCATCAACCTGACTCCCTGTTGGTTTTATGATGCAGATGGGATCTGTCAGTCCTGTTGGGCGGATAACTTGCTCTATAAATGCGTGATTAGTCTTTTCTAATTCATATTTTCCTGGAGTAGCCGAAACGTAAATAGTCTGTGGCCGTATTGCCTCCCACTCTTCCAATTTTAATGGACGGTTATCAAAAGCAGAAGGTAGCCTAAAACCATAATCTATCAATTTCTTTTTACGTGCTTCATTACCGCTATACATTGCACCTATCTGGGGAACGGTTACATGGCTTTCATCAACAAATAAAATTACATCTTTAGGTAAATACTCAAACAATGTAGGCGGTGGATCTCCGGCTTTCATTCCGTAAAGATAACGCGAATAATTTTCAATACCTTTACACACTCCCGTTGCCATCATCATTTCAATATCAAAATTAGTACGCTGCTCAAGGCGTTTTGCTTCAACAATTTTGTTCTGTGAATAGTAATAATCCAGGCGTTCATGTAGTTCTTTTTTAATCAATTGAACTGCTTGCAAAAGAGTCTCACGTGATGTAGTGTAATAGCTATTTGGAAAAATGGTGACTGTATCTATGCGTCTGATAATATTGCCGTTCATGGCATCAATCTCAGAAATTTCCTCTATTTCATCACCAAACAATGATAAACGCCAAGCTTTATTTTCATAATAGGCAGGAAATATATCAATAATATCGCCGCGCACTCTGAAATATCCTCGCTCAAATCTGACATCAGAACGTTTATATTGGAGATTAACTAAATTATTCAGAAAGTCATTAACATGAATCTTATCTCCAGCACTTAAAGTCAAGGTCATGCTGAGATAGCTCTCAGGCGAACCAAGACCATATATACAAGAAACACTCGCAACTACAATCGTGTCCCTACGCTCCAAAAGAGAGCATATAGCAGAATAGCGTAGCATATCAATTCTTTCATTTATTAAAGAGTCTTTTTCAATATAAGTGTCTGTTTGTGGCGAATAAGCCTCAGGCTGATAATAATCATAATAAGAAATGAAGTATCCAACAGCATTGTGAGGGAAAAATCCTCTCATCTCCTCGTAAAGCTGCGCCGCTAAAGTTTTATTATGTGCCATAATTAATGCAGGCCTGTTTGTTCTTGCAATAACATTTGCCATAGTGAAGGTTTTTCCAGAGCCAGTAACTCCAAGCAAAACCTGATCTCTTTTATTACTATTTAACCCTGCAACTAAGTTGTCTATTGCCTGTGGTTGATCTCCAGCTGGCTGAAAATGTGTAACTATTTGAAATTCCATACCTTTATATTTTCATAATGTATTTATTACTATACAATACATTTGCTAGTGTAAATAAGGTATGAAAGAATGAACATAAAAAACTCTATTTTTTCTTTTTATAGAGCCTGCTCCAAATCCTATTGTTGGTTAATACAAAAAACACCGTCAAAATTATAAAGTATGTCACTATTTTTAACCCAAGTTTATGTCGGCGTTCCATTTCTGGCTCTGCTGCCCATTGTAAGAAATTTACCACATCATATGACATACTTTCAACTGTAGCTTGCCTTGCACCATCATATTCTACCATTCCTTCAGAGAGTGGTGGTGCCATAGCTAACCTGCCTGTTGAAAAATATGGATTAAAATATAAACCGTTCTCATCGTGTTCACCATTTTGATAACCAATGAGCAGTGAATAGATGTAATTTGCACCATCGTGCCTTGCTTTAACAATGAGTGATAAGTCTGGTGGAATTGCACCATTATTACTTGCTGCAGCTGCTTCTTTTGTATCAAAAGGTGCAATAAAATAATCCGAAGACACTCCCGGCCTATCAAACATTTCACCCAAATCATTTGGACCATCTTTCACTTGGTAAGAGGCTGCAATTTGTTTTACATCCTCTTCGGAAAAACCAACATCTTGCAAGTTACGAAACGCTATTCTATTCATTGAATGGCAAGCAGCACAGACTTCCTTGTATACTTTATAGCCACGCTGAATTGACTCTCTATCGAAAGATCCGGTAATTCCATTAAAACTCCAGTCAATTTTCTTATTTGGTAAAGGTTTAAACTCCTCTGCAGATAGAGAATTAGCGAAAAATAATACACAAAACACAGCAACTTTAACCAATAGCATCACTTCATCTCCGGCACGGAATCGCTTATTGTTTTTGGTAATTTTTTTGGTTTCTCATACTTACTAAGTAAAGGTAAAATTATCACAAAATATGAAAAATAATAAAGAGTTGAAAGCCTACTTAAAGTAATGTAAGGCTCCTTAACTTCTTGTCCCCCAAGCCAGGCAAGAAATGCAAAATTTATTGCAAAAACCCAAAAAAATTTCTTAAATAATGGACGGTAGGAACCACTTTTAACCTTTGATTTATCAAGCCAAGGCAAAAGAAACCACACTAAAATAGATCCAAACATGGTAAGTACACCAATAAGTTTATTTGGAATTGAACGCAGCATCGCATAAAAAGGTAAGAAATACCACTCTGGCACTATATGTACTGGAGTTACCATAGGATCAGCCTCTATATAATTATCAGGATGCCCAAGATAATTAGGGGCATAAAAAACAAATGCAAATAAAATTATAAAAAATAAACCAAAAGTTATGCAGTCCTTTGCTATATAGTAAGGATAAAAAGGAATGGTATCCTTATCTGACCTGACTTCTATTCCACTTGGATTATTAGAGCCAAACCTATGCAGAGCAACAACATGCAACATAGCTAAAGCGATAATAATGAAAGGCATAAGATAATGCAGCGCAAAAAAACGATTAAGCGTTGGATTATCAACAGAGAAACCTCCCCATAGCCATATAACTATTTTATCACCAATTAAAGGTATAGCCGAGAATAAATTAGTTATAACTGTTGCACCCCAAAAACTCATTTGTCCCCATGGAAGAACATATCCCATAAAGGCAGTTGCCATCATTGCAAAAAATATAAATATGCCAATAAACCATACCATTTCTCGCGGTCTCTTATAAGATCCGTAATATAATCCACGCATGATATGAACATAGACCACCATAAAGAAGAGCGACGCCCCAACAGCATGAGTATAACGTATCAGCCATCCATAACTTACGTCACGCATTATACGCTCCACACTATTAAATGCATGATCAACATGCGGAGTGTAGTGCATGGCAAGAAATATACCTGTTATTATTTGTAAAATCAGCGCTATACCAGCTAAAGAACCAAAATTCCAAGCATAATTTAAATTTTTTGGTACTTGATAAGAAGCAGTATGTTTTAGAAAAGAAAATATAGGCAGTCTGTACTCTATCCAACCTAATATACCTTTTTCTTCTATTATTTCTTTTTTGCTATCATCTTCCATAACTTAAAGCTTTGTCATCTTAACTCATTGTATTGTAACAATTTAACGCTAATAAACAATAAAAAGTTTAAGTTTAAAGAGTAGATTTCACAAAAACAAGCACTCAAATTTGAGTGCTTGTTTTAAAGGGACTTTTGATGACATACACCTTTAGATATTGTTGAATTGCTTAATGAACTTCGAGGACATTGATAAAGTTTTTCACACTTACTAAGTGCTGTCTCGAAGTTTTTTTCTATAGTGTTAAGCCTTCTTTCTCTAATTTCTTGTATTGTGAGAAGTGAATCTTCTAGTGGCCTTGAGTATTTTTTCTCTGTGAACTTTCTGATCATTACATCAGTTAGTAGAGCTGTTGAATTAAAATCAACTTGTGAAGAACCAATTGGGCTACCAGCCAAGTGATCAACAGATTGCTGTGCAGGAAGTAAAGTAGGAGCACTGCTGAATAAGCCATTGAGTGTGGCAGTGGTTACCCAACTAAATATACTATTAATAAAAGAAAAAGGTTTTACTGCACTGCTTGGTGCAGGATCTGGAGTATCACCAGCTTCCAATCCTATCTTAGTATTTGCCCTGGTGGAGGCTGAGAAAGGGTTCGCTGTACTACTTGCTGCATCTGGAGTATCACCAGCTTCTAATTCTAACTTAGTATTTATTCTAGCAGAAAGTAATAGTTCTGTACAATTATTTTTATGAAATCTTAACACAGCTAAGAATATTTTTTTTATGTCACAGCCATCACTGCAAAGACTTTCATAACCTGGAATAACCTCAAATGCTATTTTGCCATTTGTACTTCTAATATTAATATCAATATTATTATCAAGCAGAACTTTTGCTATATCTAATCGACACTGATAAAGTGCTAAGTGTAAAGCTGTAAAATTTTGCATTCCTTGAAAGCTAGTGTTGCCGTGAATACAATCAAATACAACTTTCTCCATATCATATGTTACAACAATGGATACGGAAGGAACAATGCACGCATCACTCACAGCATTAACACGAGCACCATTGTTAATCAAAAACTGCAATATCTTTGAGTTAGCTCTGTAAGTAGCAAAATGTATAGGTGCCATGCCATATTGCTTACCATTAATAATATCGTTTTGTACACCTTTAATCTTTGCCTTTCTAACACATCTTTTAACTTTCTCAAAATCAAGTTTGTTTATAGCAATAAACAATTTATTCCTTAACTCTTCTATTCTGTATTTTCGCATCAAATACCTCCTATAAGACAACGCCCTTGGCTTTGTATCACATGATTTAGTATTTACAAGTAAAATTTACAGAGAAAACAATAGTTAAAAATTAGGTCTTTAGCAATCTATCACGTGCTGCGTTTAACTTTTGTGCAAAATATTCCGAGCCTCCCTTGTCTGGATGGACCAGTTTCATTAAATTTTGGTATGCCTTATTGATTTCATTTTGGCTTGCCTCGGAATTCAGCCCCAGTATTTTTAATGCTTCATCTTTGGACATATTATCACCAGTGTAATTTTTGGTGTAACTTTTACTGCTGTTAAATTCGTTCAAAAACTTACTTAATATAGAGTTCATCATAAAACTTATGTTATTTCTCTTTGCCAAAAAGAGAAAAAATACAACAACGCTAGGTAAAACAAACGTGATTATTGTGAATATCAAAAAAAGGAAGAAGATGAATGACATGTATATTTTTTTATCATTTTATGATTAAATAGTAACAATTATAATTGTCATGGTAAATAACATGTTTATCCAGATTGAAGAAACACCAAACCCAAACACGCTGAAATTTCTTCCTGGTTTTGAAATTCTGAGCGAAGGAGAAACAGCTGATTTTTCAAATGCAGATGAAATAAAGAACTCCAAACTAGCAGTAAATCTTTTTCAAATAGAACATGTTGTAAGAGTATTTTTTGGTCATGATTTTATTTCGGTAACAAAATCAGATAGAATGAATTGGGATATAGTAAAGGTGGAAATTTTAACTACAATTATGGATCACTTTACTTCTGGTGGAAAAGCATTTGATAAAGAAGGAGTAAGTGATAATAAAATGCTAGAGGAAGAATTCTTTAATGAAAATGATATAGAAATTGTAAATAGAATAAAAGAATTGATGGAAAGTTATATTAAACCTGCAGTTGCTCAAGATGGTGGTGATATCAAGTTCCGTGGCTATAAAGACGGAATAGTTTACGTTGAACTGCAAGGAGCTTGCTCTGGGTGCCCAAGTGCTGCAATTACCTTAAAACAAGGAGTGCAGAATATGCTAAGCTATCACATACCAGAAGTTTCAGGTATAGAGACTATGCTATGACTAATCAAACAGTTAGAGGAACAAAAGATCTCCTGTTTGATGAATGGTACAAGTTTAAACACATAGAGCAAACAGCAAGCAGAATCTCAAGTTTATACGGCTTTTTACCTGTTCAAACTCCGATATTTGAATATACGGAAGTTTTCACAAAGACTTTAGGTGATAGCTCAGACATCATCACTAAAGAGATGTACACCTTTAATGATAAAGGGGGAAAGAGCATAACTCTGCGTCCTGAGTTCACTGCAGCTATTGTTAGGTTACTCATTGAAAAAAAACTGCAAACGCCGATAAAATTATTTTCAATAGGGCCTGCATTTCGCTATGAAAGACCGCAAAAGGGAAGACAAAGGCAATTTCATCAGATAAATTTTGAGGTTTTTGGCATAGAAGATCCAAAAGCTGATATTGAATTGATATCACTCGCTCAGCACTTACTAACTGAATTTGGCATCAATAAAAATGTAAAGCTGGAAATCAACTCTCTGGGTGATAGTGAAACAATAACTCAGTATAGAGAAGCTTTGATATCGTATTTAAAAAAGTTTCAAAATGACCTATCAGAAGATAGTCAAAATAGATTGATTAAAAACCCACTCAGAATATTAGACTCTAAGGATAAGACAGATAAAGAAATAATCTCTGACGCACCAAAAATCAGTGATTATTATACAAAAGAATCTTCATATTTCTTTGACCAGGTGTTAAATGGACTGCAAGCTCTTGGCATACCTTACACTGTAAATAGCAAATTAGTTCGAGGTCTAGACTATTATTGTCACACAGTATTTGAATTTGTCACAGAAGATTTAGGTGCACAAGGAGCAGTTTTTGCCGGTGGAAGATACGATAATCTAGTATCTTCAGTAGGTGGAAAACACACTCCAGCAATAGGATTTGCAGGGGGGATTGAGCGTATAATGGAATTAATCAACTATGCTGAAAAAAAAGAGAGGCCTATTTATATAATTCCAATCGGTGGAGAAGCTGAAGAACATGCTCTAACACTTGCAAGTGAATTACGCAGAAATGGTTTATATGTGATTTACGAATATAGTGGAACTCTAAAAACCCGAATGAAAAAAGCAAATCAAGCAAATGCAAAAGTTGTATTAATCTTTGGTGATGAAGAGCTAAGCAGTAAAACTTTAAAAATTAAAAATATGGACACGGGTGAAGAAAAAATGATTGCTCGCGATAAAACCGTAGAAAATATCTAATCAGAAGCAATAGGAGTGTTAGCTATAGAAGAAAATTCCTCTGCACAAGAATTTTTCATAGCATTTAATATATCATAATCTGTAAAATCTAATTTTATCGGTGTAATAGTAATAAAACCTCCTTTTATTTTATCTACACTACCACTGCCTGAGTGTTCCCGAGACCAATTTAAGCTCAAAGAACCATTTAAGTTTTCAGTAAAAGTTAAATCACCATCAATGTTATATTCACCTTGTTCAGCAAATTCGACCCCTTTCACTTTTTCTGTAGCAGGAAAATTTATACTCATCACTATATCTTTAGGCCAACCAACTTTCATTAGCTTGCTGATAACCTTTGGTGCAAAAACTTTTGTATTGTTCCAGTCTATTTTATCATGATAAACTTGGCTCAGCGCAATAGAAGGTATAGATCTTGCAGCACCTTCCATTGCAGCACCGATTGTGCCTGAATAACAAATATCATCTCCAACATTTGATCCAATATTTACTCCAGATAATATTAAGTCTGGTTTTTTATTCATAATTTTATTTAACGCGATAATGACACAATCTGCGGGAGTACCAGACACACTAAACTCCCTTTCACTATGTTGACTTATTTTAATAAATTGCTTTACTGGATAGTCAAGAGACCTTGCAGCTCCACTCCTATCAGTATCTGGTGCCACTATCCATACTTCCGATGCAAAATTGTGTGCAATTTCTTTAAGTAGTCTTATTCCTTCACTTTCAAAGCCATCATCATTTGTTATCAATATTATCATATGCAGTACTCGACTATCAAAGTATACTGATGAGGTTTTAAGTTTCTTTGCATAACTATGAACTGTAACAAAGAACCTGCTACGAATCAATAAGGAAAAATTAGAGAGTGACCAGTTTGCTATCCTTTAGCTTGCTGTGAGTTAATCGTAAATACCAATTTTTAGCTTCACACCTAACTCACAATCAAAGTTTAGTAAACTCTAGAGGCGTGCTAAGCAGCAGAAAACCTTGCTATATTTCCCAAAAATGCTTTCACTCTTTCAAGGCAAGTGGATGGTTCTGCAGGTATTGCTACTTCATCTATCTTACCATATATTGCTGCATCTACGACTTCACCTGTTATTAATTCCCTTAGCTTTTGTTTTATCTGTCCTCTACGAATATGTTCTCCATAGTCATTATAAAACTTCACATATAACTCTTTAAATACAAATTCTTTTATAGCACTTCTCATATGAGAAATTCCATCCTTTACTTCATCATTTGCATTGCTCAAATCCACTTCAGAACCTAGCGAATATAAGTCATCAAAATTTTCTTTTAAAATTTTTATTTTAAAGTAGTGCTTATCTACAGATCTCTCAAGAAATCTTTTAGTAGCATTACCGGCCAATTCTCCTATTATCTGAGGCTCTAGTTGAGCTGCAAAATTATTTTCTGCTTCAAGGCCACTTAATGCATAAATGATACGATTAAGCATTCCAGGACCACATTGGCGATTACTTTCCTCAAAACGAACCAGCAATACAGATTTCAATAGCTCTACATCTGCATTTTGCTTTCTTGCTGCAATTAAAACTAGATTTATGGCCTGTGTTAATGTCAGTCCGGTTTTGGAATCTACCCACCTTACCCATTCTCCTTCTCTATAATTATCTACCTTCAAATAAGGCGCTATCAGTTCTTTCTGCTGATTTGTCAAACCGCCTATATAGTTTTTAAACTCTTCATCCAGCTCATTTGACGGAGTCCCATATTCTTCCTTTAATTTTTTGGCACACTCAATAACACTTTGCTCAAAACTTCTAGTATGAACATTCTGATTACCAGTACCTACATCACTTACATTAAACAAAAAGCTCATTTGCTTTACACTTAAACCCAGAGGCGAGAAGAGCTTTATTAATGGATACTTTATTAACTCAAGAAGTGCTACTGGGATCAATAATATAGTATTAATAAGCACTAAACATATTCTAAGACCCAACGCTCTACTATTTGATAATGTTCTGCTAAGCTCTGATATCTTCGATGAACAATACAAAAATGGTAATTGGATACAATATATTGAGTATATAGAAAAAAATAAAATCTTATCTTTCAACCCTATTGTCGGGTCATTATATACTTCAGAAAAAATGTTATCATCACTATTTTCATTTTTGAAAGATTGATAGCTACTTGTAATCTTTTCTGTAAAAATAGAACAGAGCTTATGCAGTCCGTAGCACAAAACACAAGTGGCAAGTAAAACTGCAAGTGTTCCAAAAACAGCTAACACCTCACTTGAAGTTTTGGCAAGAAGGAATGCATAAAGCGCATCAATAAAGATCTCAAGTAAGTAGTCAAATAAAAAAATTGCTCCAATAGCAGCACCAACTAATAGAACATACCCACAAACAACCAAAAATGTTTTTAACCTCGGATTCATAAACCACTTCTTAATAACCTATTAATATACTTCTCATTATATGCTTAAATTAAAAAAATGCAAATTTTTATACAAAAAAGATCAATTGAAATTTTCGAGCTTCAGCTATATTGTTAATATATTCAGATAAAAATTAAACATTGTTGTGTCAAATAAAATAGGCTTTTTGGCTATTTTCGCCTTGGTGATCAGTAGCCAAATCGGCTCTGGAATTTTTATGCTCCCAATTAGCCTTGCACCATACGGCGCTTATAGCCTCATAAGCTGGGTTATATCAGGATTTGGTGCTATATCTCTTGCTTTAGTTTTTGCTTCACTCTGCGCAAAATTTCCAGAAACGGGTGGTCCTCATATTTATGTGAAACATGCCTTTGGCTCTACAGCAGCTTTTTTTGTTGGCTGGACATATTGGGTAAGCTCGTGGGTAAGCTCAACAGCTGTGACAATTGCAAGTATCGGTTATTTAGCCCCGCTTTTTCATAATGATATACAAGATATACGTTTGCTTTTAGAAATAACATTAATTTTAGCTATTATGCTAATAAACTTAAGGGGAGTAACTACTGCTGGGCATGTTGAGCTTCTGCTGACCATTGTTAAAATTATTGCACTTCTCGCAATACCTATCGCAGGGTTGTTTTTCTTTGATAAAAATAATTTTATTGTAAGCGAGGAAGTATCAAACTTTACAATATCACAAACTCTTGCTCGTTCTACACTCCTTACTCTATGGTGTTTTATTGGACTTGAATCAGCAACGGCACCTGCAGGATATGTCAATAATCCCTCTAAAACAATACCAAGGGCTATAGTGCTTGGAACAGTCTGTGTTGCTGTGATATATTTCATCAATAGTCTTTCAATTATGGGATTGATAAGTTGTAATGACCTAGCTAGTTCAAAAGCACCATATGTTGATGCGATAAAAATTATGTTTCCAGGTAATTGGCATTTAATTATTTCTGTTGTTGCCTTTATCGTTTCTGTAAGTAATTTAAATGCTTGGTTTTTAGCTGATGGACAGGTCACCTTAGGCCTTGCAAAAGACAAGTTAATGCCGCAATTTTTTGGCAAAAAAAATAAGCATGATGCTCCATTATGGGGAATAATACTCAGTACTTTGGGGGTGTTAGTTTTACTTATCCTAACGTCAAACAAAAGTTTTGCTGAGCAAGTAACTTCAATAATTGATATCTCTGTGGTGTCATTTTTGTTTATCTACTTAGCATGTAGCCTTGCTTTTCTCAAAGTTAATATACAAGACAAAAGCTACTGCAAATTTTTAATTGGAGGTGTGGCTGTATCTTTTTGCTGTTGGGTAATATACGAGACTTCTATAAAAACATTGTTAATATCAAGTCTATTCCCTTTAAGCGGAACACTTATTTATCTACTTTGGTATCATAAACTAAAAACTTAACTTAAATTTTTTATTTGCTAAAATTCTTAAGCTATACTACTGGCTTACATTAATAGAATTAAGAGGTATTGTGTCAAATAAAATAGGTTTTTGGGCTGTTTTTGCTTTAGTCATTAGTAGTCAGATCGGCTCTGGGGTTTTTATGCTTCCAATTAGCCTTGCTCCATATGGCGCTTATAGCCTTATAAGTTGGATGATATCAGGAGCTGGTGCTGTGTCTCTTGCGCTAGTTTTTGCTACGCTATGTGCAAAGTTTCCAGAAACAGGAGGTCCTCACGTTTATGTGAAACATACTTTTGGTCCTGCTGCAGCGTTCTTTGTTGGTTGGACATATTGGGTAATCTCATGGGTTAGTACAACAGCTTTAATAGTTGTGGGTGTTGGCTATCTTACACCATTTTTCCATGAAGATATCAAAAGTATGCGTTTATTTTTAGAGCTGTTGTTATTTACAATCATTACATTAATAAATTTAAGGGGAATAGCTACTGCAGGGCACGTTGAGTTTCTGCTCACGGTTGTGAAGGTTGCTGTATTGCTTGCAATACCTGTAGCAGCGTTGTTTTTTTTCGATAGAAATAATTTTATCATAAGTGAAGAAATATTAAGTCTTACAACATCGCAAATTCTTGCCCGCTCTACACTCCTTACTTTATGGTGTTTTATTGGACTTGAATTGGCAACAGCACCTGCAGGGTCAGTTGATAATCCAGCTAAAACTATACCAAAAGCTGTGGTGCTTGGCACAGTTTGTGTTGCTGTTATATATTTTATCAACAATTTTGCAATTATGGGATTGATCAATGGCAACAATTTAGCAAGTTCAAGAGCACCATATGTTGATGCGATAAAAATTATGTTTTCTGGTAATTGGCATTTAATTGTTTCTATAGTTGCATTCATTTTTTGTGTTGGCAGTCTAAACGCTTGGGTTTTATCTAGTGGACAAGTTGCTTTTGGTCTTGCAGAAGATAGACTAATGCCAAAATTCTTTGCTAAAAGGAACAAGCATGGCTCTCCTTTTTGGGGAATAACAGTTAGTTCAATTGGAACTGCAATTTTACTAATTCTCACTTCAAACAACAATTTTGCCCAGCAGATTACGTCGATTATTGACTTTTCTGTAATTTCATTTTTGTTCGTTTATCTTGCATGCAGTCTTGCCTTTCTAAAGGTTATTATACAGGAGAGGAGTTGTTATAAGCTTTTAATTGGTAGCATAGCAACAACCTTTTGTTGTTGGGTGATATTAGAAACCCCTGTAGGTACTCTGCTGACTTCGAGCCTGTTCACTGCAAGTGGCATACCCATTTATTTATTTTGGTACTGCAAAACTTCTGTGCAACAAATTCAGTAGTGAGAGATACACTTTAAATGGTTAATATTTATGGGCCAAGATTTTTTTTCTCTTTATCTACTTGTTCAATATTACCATTCTCAAGTTTGCTACCTACTTCTTCTGTGCGTTTATTATCTATGTAGATCTCATTTTTTGCTTTATTAGAAAGACCTATTTGCGATTGCAGTTTTTTATACTCTTCTTTTTCAGGCGTGAAAATTTTCACTAAAGATCTTCCTATTATTGGTATTGAACTTAAAAAATCTCTTAATCCAAAAGATTCTTGCTTCTTGTTTGAAAGATGCTGGTCTATCTTAGAAATTTTCACACCATACTTTTTATCATCAAAATTTATCGCTGGCTTGCTTTTTTTCGAAAGAACATTTTGAATCTCTAATCTATTGATTTTTTCAGGCTTTTGAAATGCAGATACTGCAGGTTTGACCTTAGTGTCATCATGTTTTTTACTCATTTCATTCTACCATGCAATATTACTAGTGTCTTATAATTATAACTAAATTCTGGTTAATTGCAAGGTAAAAATATTAAAGTAATTGTAAATTTTATCAGTAAAAATATAATATAGTTTTAAAATCAGAGGTTTATTTATATGGGATGTAAGATTGCAGTTATTGGAGCAACAGGAAGAGTAGGATATGAGGTATTGACCATGCTTGCTGAGTTTCAAAAAGAGGGAAAATTTTCGATAGATTCTGTTGTTGCTTTTGCATCGAAAAAATCAAAGGGAAAAAAGGTGAGTTTTGGTGACAAAGAGTTAACAGTTTTATGCCTTGAGGATTATGACTTCGTTGGAACTAATATAGCCATTTTCTGTGCAGAATCTCATGTTTCTGAGAGATACGTACCAATTGCAACTGAGGCTGGGTGCGTTGTGATAGATAACACTTCCTACTTTAGGATGAAAGAAGGCGTGCCACTAGTTATTCCAGAGATCAACAAAGATAAAATTACGGAATATAAAAACCATAACATAATATCTAATCCAAACTGTACTACAATACAAATGTTGCTGGCATTACATTTATTACACAAAAAAGCAAAAATAAAGAGAATCGTTGCTTCAACTTATCAATCAACTTCTGGTGTAGGTAAAGCAGCAATGGATGAGCTTTACAATCAGACAAAAAAAATCTTTATGAATGAAGCTAAAAAACCTGAAATATTTCCTAAGCAAATAGCATTTAATTGCATTCCTCATATAGGAGAGTTCATGGAAGATGGTTCTACAAAAGAGGAGTGGAAAATGCAAGAGGAGACAAAAAAAATTTTAGAAGAGGATATAAAAGTAACTGCAACTTGTGTACGAGTACCTGTTCTTGTTGGTCATGCTATAGCAGTAAATGTAGAATTTGATCAGCATATAACTGAAGAAGAAGCTCGTGAAATGCTCAGTGAAGACGATGGAGTTTTAGTACAAGATAAGCGCGAAGATGGTGGATATATGACTCAGATTGATGTTGTGCAAGAGGATGCCGTATACATATCGCGTATTAGACAAGACGATACCGTTAAACACGGATTAAATATGTGGATAGTAGCTGATAATCTACGCAAAGGTGCAGCACTAAATATAGTGCAGATCTTGGAGATCTTGATCAAAGAGCATTTATAGCTCAATAACTTAAATCTATATTGACATGTCCCATTTTACGCTTGTCCCTAACCTCTTTTTTCCCATATATGGTTAAACTAGCTTTTTCGTTGCTCAAATATTTGTGAGAATTATATATATCATTACCTATTATATTTTTTGTCATGCAAGGAAAGCGTAATACTACTTCCTGCATAGGTAATCCGCATATTACCCTCACCAGCTGCTCGAATTGACTAACGTTGCATGCATCCAAGCTCCAGTGGCAAGAATTGTGGGGTCTTGGGGCCAATTCGTTAACTAGTAATTCATGATTTTGAGTGATGAAAAATTCAATAGCTAGGATTCCTACTACATCAAGTGCAGTTGCTATTTTCTTTGCAGTTTTTTGTACCTCTTGGGCTAATTTATTATCTATTTTAGCTGGTGCTATTGAAGTATTAAGTATTCCGTCAACGTGGTGATTCTCTGCTATAGGAAAAAAAGCTACTTTACCGTTTTTATTTCTTGCAACGACTATTGAAACCTCTTTCAGTAAATCAACACTTGCTTCAAGAATGTACTCTTTATTCCAATCGAAGGAAGCAAATTGCTTCAGTTCAGAATCATTTTCAATCACATATTGTCCTTTTCCATCATAACCCATTTCTGTTGTTTTTAGCCTCACTGGATAGCTAAAAGTTTCACTACTTTCTAGTAGCTGATTATAATTTTGTATACTTTTGTAATCAGCAGTTTTTATGCTTAAATCTCTAATAAAATCTTTCTCTCTCAGCCTATTTTGCGAAATGTGTAACGCCTTTTTGCCTGGATAAAAATCTGCGTGCAGCGACACAATATCAATTGCACTACATGGAATATTTTCAGACTCAATAGTGACTAAATCCACACTCTGTGCAAAAGATTCAAGTGCCCTCTTATCACAGAAGTCTGCTATTGTTAAATCATCAGCAACAGAACAAGCTGGATCGTTTTTAGCACTGGCAAAAATATGCGTTTTGTGCCCAAGTTTTATTGCAGCGATAGCAGTCATTTTACCTAATTGCCCACTTCCTATTATTCCTATCACTTTTTTATCCAGTGGATCTGTTTTGTTCATCATGTAGATTAATATTTCCTAGTTAGAGTACGATAATATGCTTGGAAAATCTATGAAAAAAGTGTATAATTGAAGTGTGTTAAATTTTTATCATGAACACTTTACGATGACCATGAAATACACACTTATTACTCATTCTGTTGAAGTTACAGTTTTGCCAATTTACATTGAAGAGCAATCCATTCCTTATGAAAATTGTTACGTATGGATGTATAATGTTAAGATAAAAAATAAAAGCTCATCAACCATTCAATTATTAAGTCGCTATTGGCGAATAATAGATCATAAGGGCAAAATAAATGAAATTGCTGGAGTTGGTGTTATTGGAGAACAACCTGTAATAAAATCTGGAGAGGTATTCAAATATACAAGTGGAACATACTTAAATACACCATCAGGAATAATGCAGGGTAAATATGAATTTCTGAACGAAGAGAGCATAAAAACCTTTGATGTTATGGTACCACCCTTTTCCTTAGATAGTCCATACGTTAACACTAGACCTCATTGATCATCAAGATAGTGTATTTGTTTAAGTGCATCTGAAACCAGTGCTTCTTGTTTTGTCATTTGAGCTTCCATAATGTCATCCGAGTAGCTGATACTGAGATCCAACTAAGTTGATAAACACGAAAGCACTGACCATTTGCTTCTATAGTTGTCTTTTTTCGTCTATCTTATTTTGTGTAACCGTTCACGGAGATAAGGTGGTTTACAAAGTAAGTATAAAAGTGTAAAGAGATAGGAATCTAAATATGGAATGGGTAAATGACAACAGTGCTGCAAGAAAAGGTTGTAGCAGAAAAGGCTAATCTCAAGGAAGAAATAAAAGCACTGATCAGAGAAAATGATAGCTTGAAAGCAAAAATAGTTGAATTAGAAGACAAATTGGGCTTAAATTCGCAAAATTCATCGCTGCCACCATCACGAGATATATATCGTAAGAAAGCAAAAAAGAAAAGTGATAAAAAACCAGGAGGTCAGCCAGGACATAAGGTGCATAAGCGTGAATTAATGGCTGCAGACGAGGTAGTGAGATGCACAATTGATACAATTTGTATGTGTGGAGGTAAGATTACTTTAGAAGATGAAATTATTCATCAGAAGGCAGAGTTGCCAGAAATTAAGCCAATTGTAACTGAGTACAGGTTGCAAAGAGGACATTGTAGAGTATGTAATAAAAGAATTACAGCAAATTTACCCGAAGGTGTTGCAAGAGATTTTCTAGGACCCAATGCTAAAACAGTTATAAGCAGCCTTAGCGGCTTTTTTATTAACTCAAAAAGAGAGGTACAGCAAATTTTGGGCAGTATTTTTAATCTAAATATAAGCCTTGGTTTAGTCTCAAATACTGAACGCAGGGTATCGAAGAAGTGTGCATCTGAATATGAGAAAATGAAGGAAGAGTTGCAAGGAAGCGAGTATTTGCATATAGACGAAACAGGGCACAGAAATCAAGGAAAGAGAGGCTGGAGTTGGGTAATAACAAACAAAGCGTTGACACTTCTGAAGGTAAGCGAGTCTCGTGGTAAGAAGGTGTTGAAGAGTTTACTGCCAGAATATGATGGTATAGTTGTGAGCGATAGATACGCTGTATACAATTACTTCAATCGTGAAAATAGACAGATATGTTGGGCACATCTGGCAAGAGATTTTGAGAGATTTGCCCATAGTAAAAATGTTGAAGTGAGCAAAATTGGCCAAGCACTAAAATCGCTCAGCAATAAGGTGTTTGTAGTAGATAAGGCAAAAAAACAAAATTTGATAGATAATTTGAGATTTTATCGACTGGTGCGAAAAATTCGGAAAAGGGTAAAACATTTTTTACGTAAAATGACGAGGGTTGCAAATAGCACTCAAGCTTCAAGAATGGCCGCTAAGATGTTACGATCTGAGGATATGATGTGGAAGTTTTTAAGAAAACCTGAAGTGATAGAAACAACTAATAACCTTGCAGAACGGCAAATTAGACGGTACGTAATTTATCGTAAAAACAGCTTTTTCACCTGGTCAGAACGTGGAGAAAGATTCGTGGAAAGAATGTTGTCGATATTTTTGACATCACGTCTAAATGGCCAGAACCCCTTTCAAAAGCTACAGAATCTAGTAGCTGTCACTGCTTAGTTCTTTAATTCATTCTCACAATCCGTGAACGGTTACTATTTTGTTACTCTGCTGAACAGATGCAAAATAGTTTATTTTTGATTCTTATCATCAAGTGTGAATAAGATTATTGTAGAGGTTAAACCTATAATAACTATCATTAACGAAAATGGGGCAGCTTCTCTGTAACGCTCATCGCTGACAAGTTCATATATTCTAGTTGATATAGTTTCAAAATTAAATGGTCTGATAATTAGTGTTGCCGTGAGTTCTTTTACCGTATCCATAAACACGAGCAGAAATCCCGATAGTATGCTTTTCTTGATAAGGGGAATATGAATATTCAGGCACGTGGAAATAGGCCCATGACCCATAGTATATGCAGTCCATTCAATTTCATTTGGTGTTTTTTTGAGTCCCGACTCTATCGCCTTGAAAGATATAGCAAAAAAACGAAATAAATATGAGTAAACTAATGCGCCAATAGTTCCTACCAAGCTAATTTCTACAATATATTGAGTAATGAAAGAAGATATTCTGCTTAAAAACATTATTATGCTAATTGCAATAATTGCATTTGGAATTGCATATCCAAGAGAAATTAGACGTGCTACGTTGCTTATTACCTTATTTCTACGCGCTGTATATCCAATAATTATCGCAATGCTAATTGAGATTAATGCGGTAATAAATGATAAACCAACACTATTTGCTATTATATTATAGAATCTTGCTTCGTATATGAAAAAGCCTTTCTCTATGCTCCAATATATAAGTGGAATCATTGGTAAAATAAAGCCTATTAATATCGGCAATAAACACATAAGATAAGAAAAGATCAACGATATAGAACCGTTTATACTACGTTTATTGTGATAATCTGCATTAGTATTGATTGAAGAGTAAGATATTTCTCTTTTTTGTAGTTTTTTCTCGATAACTATTAGTGTTGCAACGAAAATCAGTTCTGCAACTGCCAAAACAGTAGTTGAATATTTGTCATGCAATAAAAACCAAGTACGGTATATTCCTGTCGTGAAAGTATCGATAGCAAGAAACTGTGGTGTGCCGAAATCTGTAATTACTTCCATTAGTACCAAGGATAACCCAGCTATAATTGATGGACGTATGGAAGGTATGATGACAGAAAACAGACTCTGTAATGAGGAGAACCCAAGTGTTGATGCAATAGTGACTGAGTTACTAACGCTCTTTAGACTTGAGCGGACCAACATATAAACGTATGGATATAGACTAAATCCCATTACTAATATTCCACCACCTAGGGATTTGATCTCGGGAAACCAATAGTCACCTTTGCCCAATTGAAAAGTATCTCTTAACAAGCTCTGAATCGGACCTGAAAACTCTAGCGTATTTACATAAACAAACGATACTATATATCCAGGAATTGATATCGGAAAGAATAAGGCAATCTCAAAAATTCTACTTCCGGGAAACGAAAAAAATGTAGTAAGCCAAGCTGGAATTACTCCAAATATAAAGGATATTAACCCTACTCCTACCATCAAAATTAACGTATTGAGTATATATTCAGGAAAAAGTCTACTAATTACCCATCCAGAGTTTGCTGATTCTGTAAATAGAATCGATATTAACGATAGTATAGGGCAGACAAATAATACACTTACTAAAAACAAGAATATATTTTTAAATACTCTCAGAAACATTAACTTGAATCTATATTTGATATTAAAATGTTATATGCAAAAACTAAAGATATCCAGTAATTAACAGCCGTCCTATTGAATATCTTCATAATTTTATATATTATGTTTTAAATCGATAAACTAATTAATTATGAGTTTTGTTATTGCAACTTTCTATCATTTTGTAAAACTCTCTAATTATTATGACATGAAAGACGAAATAAAAGTTGCATGCGACAACGTTGAATTAAAAGGCACTATAATCCTTGCAGAAGAGGGTATTAATGCAACTGTATCTGGAGAAAGAAACGCGATTGATAAAATACTTGATTTTCTACGTTCTGATTATAGACTAAGGGACCTTACATGGAAAGAGAGTGCAGCAGAATATCAACCATTTAGTAAGATGAAAGTGAGATTAAAAAGAGAAATTGTGAATCTTGGTGTAAGTAATCTCGATACTTCCGTTAGAGGTCAGTACATTGATCCAGATTATTGGGATGATTTTATCTCTCAACCTGATGTTTTAGTGATAGACACACGAAATGATTACGAAGTAAAACTAGGCAAGTTTAAAAATGCAATCAATCCACATACTCAGCGTTTTCGAGATTTTCCTCAGTGGGCAGAGTCATTTTCTGAGAGTAAAGACCTGAAAGTTGTAAGTTAAAAATGTGATATAAAAGAGATAAGAGGGAAAGATAACCCTACTCACTATAGGAATAGGGCTATCACGGGCGTGTGCGACCGAATGAAAGTTGGTATTACAACCGTAGCCATCAAGGTAAACTAGCCCCATCCCTCGATACGTTTGAATAGTTGCATGGGACATATGTATGCACCCGTTTACAATCTTAAATTAATTAAACTATCGAGGTTATTTATTATGATTACATCTTATCAAAATTTCATTGGCATTGATATCGGAAAATTTAAAAATGTTGCTGCAGCTTATAACCAAAGGAGCGCTATCAAGTTTGACAATGATGCTACTGGTTGGCAACAGTTGTTTCAAAAATTTTCAGATATCCTACCTAATTCTCTAGTAACTTTAGAAAACACTGGAAAATATGAGCTTGGCTTAGCACATTTTCTTGTTGATAAGAATGTTGCTGTACATCGAGCTAATACTCGTAAAGTAAAAAGTTTTATCATATCACATGGAACTTTAGCAAAGACAGATCAATCAGATGCAAGAGCCCTTGCTCAATATGGTTTTGAACGCTATAGTGCTCTATCTCTATTTGTGCCTATGTCAAAAGAACAAACCGCCTTAGTTGCACTCTGTCAACGTCGTGATGACATTACACAAATGAGAACTCAAGAGAAATGTAGGCTTGCAGCACCTGAAAACGACTATATAAAGGAAAGTTGCCAAAAAACAATAGACTTTTTTACCAGTCAGATAAATGAGTTCAACGATGCCATACAAAGAATTATTGATAAAAATCCAGAGTTACAAAAGCGTCAAAAGATCTTGAGAACAGTGCCAGGAATAGGTCTCAAGTTATCACAAGTTTTTGTGTGTCTAATGCCAGAACTTGGCCACCTAAACAAAAAAGAAGTTGCAAGTCTTGCTGGAGTTGCTCCACATCCAAAAGAAAGCGGTAAAACTATTGGTTACCGAAGGATAACAGGTGGTAGGAGCAATGTTCGTGCAAAGCTTTTCACAGCTGCTATGGCTGCTGCAAGATCTAAATCTGCACTTGGTGCTTTTTATTCTGATCTTATTGGTAGAGGTAAAAAGAAGATGGTAGCTATAACAGCTCTAATGCGAAAAATCATAGTAATTGCCAATGCAAGACTTAAAGAAGCAATTAATATGAAATAAAAAATCTGTATAGAAAATAGGTTAACGAATATGTGCGTCTACACACATTTAAAGCACATATTCGTTAACCATAAAATCTAAGCAGTGCTTGCTGTTTGATATAAATTTCTTTCTGTATAAACTAGGGTTTTTGTTGCCAAAATACATTTTTCAATTGAATAAAAATACAAAATTATCAACAAATGAGACTAAATTCAAAAAATTTTAAAAAACATAGTTGATGGCAAGAAGGAGCAGCACTTCGAAATGATATGAGGTCAGGATTTACGTTCTGTGGCATAACATTTGAGGAATATAGAGGGCAAGCAACTGATCCTGAAGAAAATGTGAGGAGGTTTATAGAAAGAGAAAGTGGAAACTGTTTTCCACTAGGAACAGCGAATACATTTACGACATATTTCGCACCAGCAGACTTTAATGAAACAGTAAATACACTAGGACAGCCACTATATGCAAAACAAGAGCCAAGAAGATTTGATAGAGGGACCGATTTGCATACGCAGTCGAATCCATTGCCAATGTGCCATCGTCCGGGAGTTTTGGTAAAAATTAGTTCTAGTTGATGAATATAGGAAAATTATTGGAAGATTGTTTTGAGCATTTAGGAGTGGAAGCCACATATTGTAATAAAAACAAGGAGGGCATTCGTAGAATAAAAGTGCTAATTAAACGTCCTGAGACTACGTACTCTCTAGGTGCAGATGGAGCATTAACTCAGCAAATTGCTTCTATAGAAATACGTGATCAGGACGTTACTTCCTTTAGCATAGGTGATTATATCAAGATTGAAAAAAGGTTCTACAAGATTTTTGAACCACCGTTAAAAGATTCTTCGAGTGAAATATGGAAAATTGAGGCAATAGAAAGTGTTTGATATTAAAATTAGTAACAATATTGACGAAAAAGAGCAGAAAGTAAAACTGGCAGCTATAAAAGCACTAAATAGAACAGCACTATGGTTAAAAGCGCAAGCAGCTAAGGAAATCAGTGAGGAAAAGAAGATAAAATTAAGTTTGATAAGAAAGAGATTAAGAATTTTTAAAGCAAAGACAAGCAGGTTGAACGTATTAATTAGAGCGAATCTGTATGACGTCAGAACTTCATTAATTGGTAAAGTGAGACAAACAAGAAGAGGTACGAAAGTAGGAAAACATGAGTTTATTGGAGCGTTTACTGCAACAATGCCAAGAGATTATAAAGGAGCTTTTAAACGCGAGGGAAAAACAGCATTGCCAATAAAGGAAGTTAAATTGCCACTCGAACCTGAAGCATCAAAAGTAATGAGAGATCTTGTTAATTATGAGATTGAGAAAGTGTGTACAAAATTTTTGAACGTGAATTGAGCTATAAAGGATGAATTTGAAAGATTTACATGATAAAATTTGTACCACGCTGAAGAAAGAAATTTCTGCGATACAAACATGCGAAGTATATCCAGCAATAAGGAAAGAATTAGTAGCACCGGCAGTATTTATAGAATTATCAAGTCTAGAGCAAGGAAAAGATCCAGGAACAGAAGAATTAGCTCTGAAAGCAAGATTTGAAGCTAGAATAGTAGTTGATAGCACAATCGAAAATGCTCCTCTTATTGTCAGAACATTAGCTGCCGAGGTGGCAAAAGTTGTAAACAAAAATACATGGAATATAAAAAATGTTTCACCAGGAGAATTTATCTCTGCAGAAATTGACGGATTTAGACCCGAATTAGATGCATATTTGGTGTGGATGGTTGATTGGAGTCATCAGCTTCATTTAGGTAAATCGATATGGACAGAAAATAAGATTAAGCCACATACGATTATAATAGAAGAAAATGTTAGAGAGTAATTTTGCTATTTCAGAGCTGCAAAGAAAGTTAGCAAACATTGTACGAATAGGAGTTGTAAAAGAAGTAGATTATGAGAAAGCAAAAGTAAGAGTGAAGATAGGAGAACTTTTAACAGATTTTCTTCCATGGATAACTTCTAGAGCAGGAGAGGAAAGAAGCTGGCTACCACCAAGCATAAATGAACAGGTAGTAATATTGTCACCATTGGGAGAGTTATCATTAGGAGTAGTACTAGCTGGAATATATCAGCAAAATTATTCTGCTCCAGAGAATAGTGAAATGATTAACAGTTTAGTATTTCAAGATGGAACAAAGTTATTGTATGACAAAGAGAGCAAGAATCTTGAAATTTCTGTAGTGGATAAATTAAATTTCAAAGTAGGAAAATCAGAGATAGAAATGACAAAAAGTGGAATAAAACTGAAAGCAGAAAGGATCGACTTAAATTGAACAAAGGAATAGTGAGGTTAGGAGACTACTGTGGAGAAGCTATACCACATTTCTGCATTAGCGGAAGTAATAATGTTTTTGTAAACGGTAAGTCAATATGTAGACAAGGAGACAGTTTTAGTGAAGGAAGAGCATTAACTGAAGGATCAAAAACAGTGTTTGCAAATGGTCTTAGTGTAGGAAGAGTAGGAGATATAGTTTCATGTGGGTTTAAAGTAATAAAAGGCAGTGAAAGCGTTTTTGCAAAATAGAAATGAAGGGTATGGATGCTAAAACAGGAAAAACGTTAGAAGGAATAGAGCACTTAAAGCAGTCGATAATTGATATACTGACCACTCCTATTAACAGTAGAATAATGAGGAGAGATTATGGCTCAAGATTATTTGAATTAGTGGATAAGCCAGTTAATCGTGATTTAACACTAGAAATTTACGCAGCAACTGCAGAAGCTTTGGAAAAATGGGAAAAGAGATTTAAGTTAGAAAAAGTAAAAGTTGAAGGAGTAAAAGAAGGGAGAGTAACATTGAATTTAGAAGGTGTCTATCTTTCAGAAGGCAAGTTCATAAATATTAGTGGAGTAGTTGTTTAGAAATGCAAACATCTAATATTATTGAAAAACTAAGATATGAGGAAATATTTTCGAGAATGAAGGAAGAGTTAGTAAAGCGAGATGCAAGTTTTACAGGATTGGTAGAAAGTGATCCAGCAATGAAGGTATTAGAAGTAGCAGCATGGCGAGAACTTTTGCTTAGAGAAAGAATAAATGAAGCTGTAAAAAGTAATTTACTAAAATTTGCAACGGGAGAAGATCTTGGTAATTTAGCTGAATTTTATGGAGTAGAGAGAGAAAAAGAAGAAGAGGACGAACGATTTAGAAAAAGAATAAAAGCAAAAATAAAAGGCTGGAGTACAGGAGGAAGTAAAGAGTATTATCGTTATCAGGCACTGTCAGCAGATAGTAGAGTAAAAGATGCATTAGTAGAATCACCTATACCAGGGAAAGTACAAATTTCAATCTTATCAACACAATTATCCACAACTGGCATAGTGTCAGAAGAACTACTAGAAATTGTAAAAAAGCAGGTTACTAGAGATGATATAAGGGTTTTAACAGATACGATAACAGTAATTGGTTGCAATATTACGGAAATAGATATTCACAGCAGAATGAGCATGAGTCCTGTAATATCAGAGGAAGAAATCAAGAAGCAGTTTATTAAGAAGTTTGAATTAGTAAAAAGATTAGGGTGGAGTGTAACAAGATCATGGATAATAGCGAATCTATTTGTAGATGGTGTAGAAAATGTGGAATTGATCGAGCCAAGAGAGGATGTTGTGGTTCTGGGAAATGAATCTGCAAATTTGAAAAATTTAAAGATTGAGTTGAATTAATGTTATTGCCACCAAATGCAACAAAACAGGAAAAAGCGCTAGTAGATGCGATAGATTATAAGGTTGATCCAAGCTGTATTAGAGGATTTAAATTTAGATTGGAAGAAGAAACATTGCCGTGGATAATAGAAGAATATGGTTTAGAAGAAATACTACGCTGGGTAAAAGATAGAAGAAAAGCAGTAGTAGAAGGAGTAAAATTTCAAAGACTGCGAGGAACACCTAAATCACTTAAAATAGCACTCAAGTGGGCAAATATAGAAGACATTACAATCATCGAAGAACCACCCGGTAAACACTTTTTTGAGTTGCAAGTAGGGATAAAAGAGGTACCAAATGACTTCTTCGTAGATGCAGTAGTAGAGCTGGCAAAACTATCACTGCCTGTAAGATCGAGGTTGATGAGGATTTTTAACGATTATTATAATGTGCAGAGATTTATATTGGATGAGAGTTTATTTGGAGATCTTCTTTCTGATTATTCAGGGGTAAAAATAGAAAAAGATGGACCAGTGTTATCATTTGGAAGAGTAAATTTTTCAGGTCTAGTGGTCCAGTTATTAGGATTATAGAAAACTATCTACGCGATCATTATGAACGAGCTTTAAGCAATGATATATATCGCCTAGATGTAGCAATCCTTGGAGAAACAGAGCCTCACACAAAGAATTATAACGGTATTTATGAAAGAAATCATTTGTGGTACAACTTAAAAGCACTATATCCATTACCACAGAGTTTATTACCATCGATTAAATTTGCAAAAGCGCAGATAGTATTATCAGATCAACTATGTTTTTTAAAATTTTTTGAATTTAGTTTCATTACAACTTTTGTTTGTAATTTTGTTTTTTATTCGAGTAAAAAGTGCATTTTTGACAATAAAAACCCTAACTTAATCATAGAAAAATTTTGTATCAAACAACAGTTACTGCTTAGATCTTATGGTTAACGAATATGTGCTTTAAATGTGTGTAGACGCACATATTCGTTAACCTATTTTCTATGCAGATTTTTTTAATTCACATTGACTGCTTCTTTAAGCCTCGCATTGGCAATTACTATGATTTTACGCATTAGAGCTGTCATAGCCACCATCTTCTTTTTACCTTTACCAACAAGCCTTGAATAGAAGGCACCAAGCGCAGACTTAGACCTTGAAGCAGACATCGCAGCTGTAAAAAGCTTTTCACGAACGTTGCTTCTGCCACCACTTATTCTGCGATAACCAATAGTTTTACCACTTTCTTTCGGATGAGGTGCAACTCCAGCAAGACTTGCAATTTCTCCCCTACTTACATAACCAAGTTCTGGCATTAGACACAGAAAATCTTGAGATAATTTTGCACCTATTCCTGGAACTGTTTTAAGGATTTTTTGGCGCTTTTGTAACTCTGGATTCTCATCAATAATTTTTTGTATGGTATTGTTGAGCTCATCTATCTGGCTATTAAAGAATTCAATAGTTTTCTGACAGCTTTCTTTTATATGGTCGTTTTCAGGTGCTGCAAGCCTAGATTTCTCTTGAGCTCTCATTTTTGTAATGTCATCACGACGTTGACAAAGTGCAACTAAGGTTGTTTGTTCTTTTGACATAGGTGCAAATAGAGATAGAGTACTATAGCGTTCAAACCCATACTGAGCAAGGGCTCTTGCATCTGATTGATCAGACTTTGCTAAAGTTCCATGAGATAGAACAAAGCTTTTTACTTTGCGAGTATTAGCTCGATGTACAGCAATATCTTTATCAACAAGAAAATGTGCTAAGCCAAGCTCATATTTTCCAGTGTTTTCCAGAGTTACTAAAGAATTAGGTAAGATATTTGAAAAATCTTGAAACAATTGTTGCCAGCCAGCAGTATCATTGTCGAATTCGACAGCGTTCTTCTGTTTGTGAACTGCAACAACATTTTTAAATTTTCCGATATCAATGCCAATAAAATTTTGATAAGATGTAATCATAATAACCTCGATTAGTTTTAATTAATTTAAGATTGTAAACGGGTGCATACATATGTCCCATGCAACTATTCAAACGTATCGAGAGATGGGCTAGTGTACCTTGATCCGAACGGTTATAATACCAACAGTTGGTCGGTCGCACACGCCCGTGATAACTCTATTCCTATAGTGAGTAGGGTTATCTTCCCTCTTATCTCCTTTATATCATATTTTTAACTTACAACAGTTGGAATTTAGGAGAAATAAACGCATGTTTTCCAGTTGGTAGTGTAGAGGAAAGAGGAAATAAATTTGTATTGGGAAGCGATACACTTTCAGGGCAACGTTGGAATTTAAAACACAAACCAATTTTAGAAAGATTCAGTATTATCCATCGTTACAAAGTAGAAAATTATACAGATCAGAAGGTCAGAAAATATGTTTTAGCAGAACACAACGTTTACTATAAAAATGACTCAGATTCAGAGCAAAAAGACTCAATACACGAATTAGAAAATTACATTTTAGTGTTTTACCCAGGAGTACTTAGGTGGCACGAACATCGACATTTGCACAGAAGTTGGAAAAGTAGTCAAGTAATATCTCTAATAAGCTAAGCATTTATATTTAGATCCTCATATATTATATTAATAATAGGTAAAAGTGTATGAAATAAAAAGAAAAAGACTTGCTTTCTTATGCTAAAATAGACATGACTTGAATAGCAGCAGGTAAATATAAGAAATTTATCTGACGCTAGAAAAGCTAATTTTGTGAGGTATGAAATGGTGCGCCAAGAAGTGCTTGGAGAACAGTTGGTGAAAATCCAACATAAACAAAGTCTAGCCAACAGTTTAGAACAGACCACTATGTTGCATGAGGTAACGAGTGTAATAGAGCTAGTGGAATGGACAATGCAGGGTACAACGAAAGTGAAGGGATTGAGTCCCGAAATACCTGAAGACATAGAGGTCGACATTTTCATTTCGGTGGAAGACAGCATGAGGGATAATGCAAAGGCGAGTTATCACTCACTCTATCGGGATCTGAGACCGTGCCATGTATTGAAATGGACTTCAAGTGAACTTGGGAGATCCTATGCATTCCTATAAAGGTACGCTGGAACAAGTCAACAAAGGCAAGAACTAGCGGAAGATGCAGAGGAAGTCGGACTGATTGATAGTACTCGGAGTGTGGGAAAGCCACGTACAAGGGGAAGCGATCAGCAATATAGTAACTGGTATAGGGATTGCTATGCCAATACAACGGAGGTTGGAATAACATGCAAGATAAACTAAACCAGATAGCAGTAAGAGCAAAGCAAGATAAGCGACTGAAATTCACATCGCTAATACATCTAATAAATGTAGGAAACCTTGCAGAGTGTTATAAAGAGCTAAAGCGTAACAAGGCTTGTGGAATAGACTGGGTAACAGTGGAAGCTTACGGAGAAAATCTAAAAGAGCGACTGGAAGGACTAGTGGATAGTATGAAGGGAAAGCAATATCAACCACAACCGGTGAGGAGGGTGTATATACCAAAAGCCGGAAGTAAAGAGAAACGCGGACTCGGAATACCATCAACTGAGGATAAGTTGGTACAGATTATGCTGAAGAAGATATTAGAAAATATTTACGAGGCAAACTTTCTGGACAGCTCATATGGATTTCGACCTGGAAGAAACTGTCATCAAACGGTAAATGCACTAGATAAAGCAGTTAGGTACAAACCAATAAACTACATTGTAGAAGTGGATATCAAGAAGTTCTACGATAATATACAGCATAAATGGCTAATGAGATGTCTAAGGGAACGAATAACTGACCCAAATTTACTGTGGTTAATAAAGCGTTTTCTTAAGGCAGGGATAGTTGAAGCTGGATATTATGAAGCAACAAAACAAGGTACACCCCAAGGTGGTATAGTAAGTCCTGTATTAGCAAATATATACTTACATTATGTGTTGGATTTATGGCTTGAAAAGAAATTTAAACCAAGATCCAGAGGATATATACAACTAATAAGGTTTTGCGACGATTTTGTGGTTTGTTGCGAAAGTAAGGTAGACGCGGAAGAATTTCTGGAATTACTGAAACAAAGGTTAAATAAATTCGGGTTGGAAGTATCTGAAAACAAGACCAGAGTAGTAAAGTTTGGCAAGAGGGAGTGGCAACAAGCGATAAGAGAGAAACGAAGGACGGAAAGTTTCAATTTTCTGGGGTTTACGCACTATGGTGCAAAAAGTCGTCTTGGTAGATTAATGATGGGACATAAAACCTCAAAGTTAAATCTAGCCAGAAAACTAAAAGAAATCAAAGAGTGGTTGGAAAAAGTCCGCGGAAGTATTCGACTTAAAGATTGGTGGCAAGTACTGAAGGCTAAATTAACAGGACACTATAACTACTTTGGTATTAGCGGAAATTATTGGTGTTTAAAACAATTTTATACATCAGTAAGAAAGCTAGCATTTAAATGGATAAATCGGCGTAGTCAGAAAAAGAGTATGACCTGGGAACAGTTTGTACACTACGTAGAAGTAAATCCATTACCAAAGCCAAAAATACATTTTTCTTTATATGCATAAGAGGGACGACTGTGAAAACTAATATTGATGAGCCGTGTGCGGGAAATCTGCAAGCACGGTTCTTTAGGGGGAGTTGTAGTAATAAAACTCAAACGAGAGGAGTAAAGCTACAGCTTCTACCAAACAGTTTTAGCAAGAGTAAGTTTTTTAAAGAAGTATCAAGTAACGATATTAATAAAAGAAATGAAGAAGGAGAGACGATATTGCACCAAGCAGTAGAAATCTCCGATTACACAACAGTGAGGTTATTAATAAAAAAAGGGGCAGAGGTTAATGCAAGAGATAAAAATGGTTATACACCTCTGCACTGTGCAGTATTCGCAAAAAGTTTAGAAAATGTAAAAGTGCTGCTAAGAGAAGGAGCAGAAGTAAATGCCACTCAATATGTCACTGGATGTACGCCACTCCACTCTGCGTGCAAAGGAGCAGGAGTTGAAATAATAAAAGAGCTGGTAAAGGCTGGAGCTGAAGTTAATCAACTGAATAAGTACGGCGCAACGCCAATGTATTACATCTGGGAAAGTGAAAAGTATCGTCTATGTGATAGCAAAGAGAGTGAAAAGGCGAGTAAATTTTTGAGAGAAAAAGGAGGAATAACAAAAAGTAGAGAACTGACGTGCTATGGAATAGAGGGGCTAGTGGGAGAAATAGCAGACATGTTGAATGGGAGTTATTTGCCGGAGCTAAAAATAATAGAGATAGGAGAAATAAGGAAGAGAGACAAATCGCTAATAAAGAAAGAATGTCAAAATTTAGCAAGCAAGATAATCAGCCAAGTGAATGCAATGATAGATGAGGTGGTAAAAAGGAAGGCTTAGGTTTAAAGAAAAGGTGGGGTAAGTTATGGTAAAGCTGGGTAAAAAAGATAAGTCACTATTAGAGAACTCGTTTAAAAATATTTATGAAAGAGACGAAAAAGGAAGAACAGCTCTACATTATGCAGTAGAGGTAAAAACAGTGAGGTTATTAATCGAAAAAGGAGTAGATGTGAATGCAGCAGATGTAAGAGGACATACAGCACTGCATCTAGCGATAACGGAGAAACGTCTAGAAACAGTTAGAGAATTGATAAAATCAGGAGGGAATGTAAATGCTGAAGAGTATGGCAATAAATGCACTCCGCTGCATCTTGCATGTATGGTAGGAGAAAAAGAAATAGTGGAGGAGCTAGTAAAAGCAGGGGCTGAAATAGAGCAAGCAGATAAATTTGGAATAACAGCGATGGATTATGCGAAAAATAGCAAAGAAATAGCCGAGGTATTAAAGAAAGAAACAGAGAAAATGGAAAGTTTGTTAAAAAAATAAGAGTCGTATCAGAAAGCGCAACAGCAGTTGGTAAAGGAAGGGCTAGACCAAATTTGAAGGCTGTAGCTGATAAAAGTTGGTCTTTTTCATAAGAGTAAATGGATTGATGGAAAAAAGGAGTGGTAAGGCTCCTTGCACTACAAAAACATTTGCAGGAGAAACTATGAGAAAAAGAACATTAACTTGCCGATACGAGCCAGATGAATTAGCGGAACAACATCTAGCAGACGCCTATGAGCTGTTACTAAGGTATGCGGTAAAAAGAAACAATGAAAAGGAGATAAAGAAAAATGATAACAGTGGCCTTATATGCAAGAGTTTCATCGAAGAGTCAAGCGCAGAACAATACAATAGAGAGTCAAATTGCCGAGCTCAAGCATAGAATTGCTGCAGATAAGCATGAGTTATTGAATGAGTATGAATTTAAGGATGATGGGCTTAGTGGGTGGAGTTTAGAACGTGAAGGTTTAGATGCATTACGTGATAAAGTAGGAGAAGATCAAATTGATAAAATTTATATTCATTCACCTGACCGACTATCAAGAAAATCTGCACATCAAATGATATTACTTGATGAATTTGAAAAAGCAGGAGTAGAAGTAATATTCTTAAATCATAAGACTGAAAATAATCCAGAGTCTAAATTGTTATTGGGAATGCAAGGATTAGTGGCAGAATATGAGTGTACAAAGATTATGGAACGTAGTCGTAGGGGAAAACTCCATAGAGCAAAAAAAGGCTGTGTAAGTGTAATTGGCATTGCACCTTTTGGTTATAATCGTATAAAGCATGTAGATAGAGAAAAGACAAAGTTTGAAATAAATGAAGAGGAAGCAAAAATAGTAAAGCAGATATTCATGTGGGTAGGGCAAGAGAGAATAAGTATAAGGGAAGTGATACGTAGACTAAGAGATAAGTCAATTAGAACAAGAACTGGAAAGAAGGTGTGGTGTCCAATAATAATTTGGAAGGTGTTAAGAAATCCAGCATATAAAGGACAAGCAGCGTTTGGTAAATTAAAGAGGGTTGAAAAAAGAGAAAGAAATAAACAAAAGATTTCTATCTGTCGCACAGATGAGGACAGCTGGATTTATATACCAGTACCAAAAATAGTTGATGAAGGGTTATTTAATAAAGTACAAAAGCAACTGGATGAAAATAGAAAAAGAGCAAGGATGCAGAGAGAGGGAGGAAAAAAGAAATACCTATTACAAGGTCTAGTTGTGTGTCAAAACTGTGGATATGCGTATAGTGGTGCACAATGTGGAGTTGAGGGAAAAAAGTTTAGCTATTATCGCTGTAGTAGTACTATACGTATTACTGATGGTAGGGAGAAGTGTACTAATAAATTGGTCCGTACAGATATGTTAGAAACAGCTATATGGGAAAAGGTGAAAAATTTACTAAAAAACCCAGAGATAATAAAAAATGAGTATCACCGTAGAATTGCAGAAAATAAAAATGATGAATCATCAGATAAGAAGTTTGCAAGAAGGGAAAATCAAATAAAACAAGGCATCGAAAAGTTAATGGAAGACTATTATAGTCAAGAAAATGTAGGAGATAAAGGATATATAAGTGAGGAAGAATTTAAACAGACGATGAAAAGAATGAGGGAACGCTTAAGAGGGATAGAAGAAGAGAAGAAAAAGGTAGTTGATCAAAAAGCAATAGAGAAGGGAATGAACCTTATCATCAACAGTATAAAGAGTCTTTATACTAGTATAAAATCGAACTTGGAACAGCTAGATTGGCAAACTAAGCGTGGTATCATTAAAGCATTAGTAGAACGAATTCAGATTAGTCATGACCAGGTAGAGGTGGCATTTAGAATCGAAGAACCAGCCCAGGATGGAGAGATTTTTAATTTGCAACATTGTACTGGACGTCATGATAAGAAAGCTAGTGAAATGTTTCGAGTAACTTTTTCTTTTCTATGAGCTACTTGACGGCAAGAATAAAGTTTTAATCATTCCATGGTTTCTGTATAATTTTCAAAACTTAATTGGTATATATGAAGGTAATAATAGGTAGCGCTAGTAAACGATTAGGAGATTCAATAGCAAGTGGGCTAAATGCTCAGCTATTCCCCAATCAGGTGTCAAGATTTGCCGATGGTGAGGTAAATGTAGAAGTAGCAAATGATCTACGTAATCAAGAAGTATATATAGTACAATCTCTTTCTTCCCCTGTAAATGATAACCTTATGGAGCTTCTGCTTACAATTGATGCAGCAAAGAGATCTGGAGCCAAGAGAATAACAGCTATTATTCCTTATTACGGATACAGTAGGCAGGATAGGGTTATTAAAAACAATAATATGCAATCTGCTTTAAGTGCTAAATTAACTGCAAATCTTATTCAAACAGCTGGTGCAAACAGTGTTGCTGCTATTGATTTGCATTCAAGTCAAATTGAAGGTTTTTTTGATATACCAGTTACTAATCTAAGCTGTTTTGAAGTATTTGTTAACTCTATATACAAGGAAAACTTTGCAATAGTTGCGCCTGATGTTGGAGCAATTGGCAGAGCTCGTGCTTTTGCAAAGATTTTAGAGGAAAAACACAAGTTGGATAATGATATTGTTGTAGTAGATAAATATAGAGAAAAAGCAGGTACATCTGAGGTAATGAATGTAATCGGAGAAGTTGCAAACAAAAATTGCGTCATTGTTGATGATATAGTTGACTCTGGCGGAACATTATGTAATGCAGCTCTTGCTTTAAAAAACCGAGGAGCAAAGTCTGTAGTTTCGTGCATTACACATGGAATACTTTCAGGAAATGCAGTTGAGAAAATCTCTTCCTCTTCTCTGGATAAATTAGTAATTACGGACACCGTATTTCACAAATTTGAAAAAAATGATAAGATAGAGGTTGTTTCAATTGCAAATATTTTAATTTGCTTTATGCAAGGAGGTAAAAGTGCCAGCTAGATCAACAGAAGATGTTATCACTTCGTTAATAGAATTTGCAAATAAGAGAAAAATAACAATTACTAAAGAAGAAATGCTTAAAACTGCACAGCTTGTGAGGATTAAGTTATCTGATGATGAGATTCAATACTACTCAAAAGAACTGACAATGCTGGATTGGATACATGATACTTTGTTGAAAGTTAATACTGAAGGTGTTTCTCCTATGCGTTATGGAACTATAGATAAGGATGTCCATGTACGCGATGATATTATAAATTCTCAAAACATTAAAGAAGAAATATTATCCAATACAAAATCGGAGCATGGGTATTTCGTAGTACCGAAGGTTATAAACGATTAAGATAAAGCAAGATTTATACCGATTTTATAGATCTACTTTCAAAAATAAGACCAATCTGGTAAAGAAGCATTCGTTGGAGTAAAAACCATTTTTTGATTTTTCTTTACTAAATCTACTAAATATAATTTAGAGTTGCTTGGTGATTCTGCGTTAGTAAAGATAATTTCTCTGCCATTTGGTAGCCATGCCGGAGATTCAATTTTATGTCCCTCTGAAAGCAAGCGCTCTTCTTTGCCATCTGGCTTCATAACTCCTATGTAAAATTTTCCTGACTGAATTTTTGTAAAAGCTATCAGATCTCCTTTTGGCGACCAAACAGGTGTAGCATATCTTCCATTTCCAAAACTAATTCTCTTGGGTTTTTTGCTTTTTTTAGTGAAATCTATGATATATAGTTGCTGACTTCCACTTATATCAGAACTAAAAACCATGTACTTTTGATCTGGAGACAAAGAGGGAGAAGTACTTATAGCTGAACCTTTAGTAATTTTTTTTGTTCGTTTACTGCTTAAGTCTAGAGATAATATATTTGTTTCACCACTCAATGAGTGGGAAATAAAAAGAGATTTACCATCAGGAGAAAATCTTGGTGCAGAAATAACTCCTTCAAATGCGCTGATTATTGATTCAGTGTTATCTTTTAAATTTTTTAATATTATATAACTTTTACCATTTGTGTATGAGATATAAACAATACCCTTTCCATTTGGTGAAAATCTTGGTGTTGACACAAATTTCTCACCATTTGTTAAGTACTTTATATTACTTCCATCTTGATTCATCACAGCAATTTTACGGACGGATTTGTAATTGCTATCTTTTTCTTCAGCGATATATGTAATTTTTGTATTGAAATGCCCTTTCTCACCAATCAATCTATCATGTATCACATCTGAAACAAGATGACTAATTTTCCTCCAGTCTTTTGCTAGAAAAACAACCGACTGAGTAAGTAATTCTCTGTTTGTAAAGCTGTCAGATAAACGAAAAGATAGCTCTAAATTTCTGTTTGATACTTCACTTAAACTTACTGTGACTACAGTATCGCTTTTCCAAGACTCAACTTTCGTGTTACGTTTCACATTAAATAAGCCACAATTAGATAGATTTGTTTCAATTACTTTTGTGATGCTTTCACTTAGCTCACTTTCCACTTCTGTCTTGCATGCACATTTAGATACAACAAGATCAATATTACCAATATTGCTTTTTTTTATATCAACATATAAAACAGCTTTTGTGGAATAAGGAATAAATAACGAAATAAATAACACCAGTTGAACGAATAGCTTCATTAGATTTCTTGCATTACCTCCTGTCATCTCAGCAAATAGCTTACTTTTGAAGTTAAATTGCATGACAGTAGAGTAAATCAATTTCTGCAGTACTTGACACTGGAATCCAGAAATTTGACTGCAAGTAAGTGCACTGAGGTGGCAAGCATAAAAGTAGCTGTTTTATTCTAAAATAAACGTCTTTGACAAGGTTGCATGAAAAACTGGATTCCAGTGGGCTTTGTTGCATAGGTCAAATAAAAAGAACTGGCAGTTACTGACAAAATTCACTATAAGACAAGCATTTAACCTACTAAAGAAAAATATGCCACAAAAAATGAGAGTCAGTAACTGCCATGAATATAACAAATTTCTCCAAGAGAGGGGAAATATTTTTTATTACGTCAATGATGCCATAGAAAATTGGTACGAAAAAGGTCCAAAAATGGCTGGTGGCAACTATATTTATAGCGATAAGGTCGTGATTCTGGATGGCTTTGTTGCATAGCACTGATAGGCATGTAAATCACAATGAACTTACGCAGCTAATTTAAATTTAGCCATACCAATATCAGTAAATTTGTTCAGTAAGTAGCACTTAATTAACAGCTCTTTTTCACGATTTACCTCTGATTTATTTTTCAAGCCAAACCCAAATATTTGCTTCAACCTATAGAAAAAGACTTCAATATAAGACCGTGCTCCATACTTAACTTTTTTCTTCCATTCATTAATACCATCTTCATAATTCTCATATGACCTAATTCTACTAATATACTTGTTTCTTTCTGATAAGTAGTCAGCTAAACAAATTTTAGTATCCTTCCTAGGGCGAATAATAGGCACAATATTGTATTTTCTGCATTCTTTATACACACTTTTTATATCATAAGCCGCATCTGCTCGAATAGAACAAATGTTATATTTATCACTGACTTCTTCTAACATATCGCAGACCGGCAAATAGTCTACAGCAACACCACTAGTGTAGTTCATGCTTATTGCTTTCTTATCATTTATGTTTAAAATAACATGTAATTTTCTTACTTGACCATAACCACTGTATTTTCTTTTTTGAATATTAAGCTTACTATGCCCACCGTTATTATTGTAGATACTAACTCTAGTGCTATCTACGGCAATTTCAACATTTTCCAGATCATCTTTATTGCTTCTATGGTCATCAATCTTCAAATTAAGCTTTTTAAATCTTCTGGAAGCTTGTGTATAGCTGATAATCTTAAGTTTTTTGCCTATTTGTACCATATAACCTTTTACAAAACCTACAGCTTGTCTCAAGCCAATTCTAAAAAGATGAACTATTATGTGTATTAAAATTACAACTTTATCACTATAAGTGTTATTGCCACCTGCAACTTTTGGACTATTTTCATACCAATTTTCTATGGCTTGATTAACAAAATGAAAAACATTTCCTCTTTTTTTTAGAAACTCATTATATTCTCTTTGGTTACTTACTCTCATTTTTTGTGGCATAAGTTATACTTGTTTGAAAAATGCCTATTTTACAACAAAATGCGTTAGTAACCATAAGCTTTTCTCCTTACAATAACCTCAACCAACACTAGCTATGCAACAAAGCCATTCTGGTTCACATAATAACTTATTTATTTAGAATAGATCTGAGACAAACAGCGGGATTTATAGCAGGGTACCTTGAGCAAGTAAGGAAAAACTTGCAAGTTATTAGCTATTCCCAGGCCTCAAGAAGGCTTAAAAAACTTAACATCAAAATTAATGATCGAAGACATGATAAAAATAATACAGAAGATATTGAGATTGCCATAGATAGTACTGATCTACAATAATATTCCAGGTCATAGCAAGGCAAATGGTACAGATAGAAAGTATCGCCGCTATGAGCAAACAAGAAAACTGCATGTAATGCTAGAGATAGGTAGCAAAAAAGTTATAGCAGCAAAATACAGTGGCGGAGTTTATTCTGACCACTATGGAGCATGTGATCTTATTGCAAGGATTGATGTTAAATATAATATAAGCACACTATATGCAGACAGGGCATATAATCGAAAGAAGTTATACAAACTGTGCGATGAGCTTGACATAAAGACAAGGATTCCTCCGCAAAATAATTCAGTAGAGCATCCAAAGTTGGATTATATGGATGAGAGAAATTCTACAATCAAGCTCATAAAGTCATATGATGAAGATGGTATGAAGAGGTGGAAAAAAGAGATAAATTATGGGAAGAGATCTTATATAGAAAGTTTTTTCTCGCGACTGAAGCAAACATTTGGGTTTAGTTTTAGAAACAAATCTGAGGTTAATCGTGAGAGAGAACTGCTACTCAAGTGTTATTTGCTTAACAAATTTACTGATATAGGCATGGCTAAATTTGAGATAGCTTCATGAATTTATTCCACGTTACCTATTATCCGAAGAGTGATGCAACAAAGCCCACTGGGATCGAGATTGCAAGTAATGCATTCGGTTTGGTAAGTATGGATTTTGCGTTATAGAATGAAACACTTTTGGTAAAGAAAACTGGATCCCAGTGTCAAGCACTGGGATGACACCACTTTTGCTTCGATATTTACACATTAGTCATGCATCTGAACGGATACTTTGAGACAGCTTCTATAATAAGCTTAAATAACTAACACTAAAAAATGAAGGGCAGACTTATTTAGTCTACCCCTTTTATACTTAGTTGGGTGATGATCTTCCTTTCTTTTGTTGTTCAGCTTCTGGTGATTTAACAATTGAGCTTGGCACAAGTCTAATGATTAGTTCTTTATCATCATTTTCTTCAGAGCCTAAACCTAACGTTTTTAACTTTTTTTCATATTCATGTATTAATTCATACTCACATTTATCATTTTTTCTTCCTAATGAATTTATCTTTAATAATCCATCATTGTTATTCATTTCCTTACTTGTAGCAGTAATGTAGTAACTTTTACTTTCTAAGCTAAAATATATAAGATACTCATAGGGGATAATACTGCCATTTTGATCCTTATTTTTGTTGTATTTTTTGATATACTCAAAATCTTCATCTTTTACTTTCACAAATAGGTAACCGTTCACGCAATGGCGTCAACTTAAGAGCCTTCATTAGCAGACTCTCCTAAAGACATGATGGCGTTTAGGCTTATCAACTTTGTCCATTCACGGTATAAGAAAGTAGTTTACAAAAATTGCATAATTAGTATAAAAAACAATAAACTAGATAGATGAGGGGTTGATGATAGAGGTGCTACAAGAAAAGATTGTGGTATTGGAGTCAGAAGTTGGTACTCTGAAAGCAGAGAATGATAAGTTAAGGACAAAAATAATTGAGCTAGAGGATAAGCTGGGTTTAAATTCAAAAAATTCATCGCTGCCACCATCGCAAGATGTATATCGCAAAAAGACAAAAAAGAAGAGCGATAAAAAACCAGGCGGGCAGCCAGGACATGAAGCGCACAAGCGGGAATTGATGGTAGCAGATGAGGTGGTAAAATGTTCAATTGATACAATTTGCATGTGTGGAAGCCAAGTTATTTTAGAAGAAGAAACTGTGCATCAAAAGGTTGAATTGCCAAAAATTAAACCGATAGTGACTGAATATAGGCTACAAAAAGGCTACTGTAAGGCGTGTAAGAAAAGGATCTCAGCTAGTCTGCCTGAAGGTGTGACAAGGGATCTTTTAGGAGCTAATGCAAAAGCAGTAATTAGCAGTTTTAGTGGATTTTTTATCAATTCAAAAAGGGAAGTACAGCAAATTTTGAGCAGCATATTTAATCTGAATATAAGCCTAGGTTTGGTATCAAAGACCGAGGGTAGAGTATCAGAAAAATGTATATCTGAATACGAAAAAATAAGAGAAGAGCTACGGAAAAGCAAGTATTTACATATAGATGAAACAAGCCATAGGAACCAGGGAAAGAAAGGTTGGAGTTGGGTAGTAACGAATAAAACAGCAACACTTATGAAGTTAGTTGGATCTCGCGGAAAGAAGATATTAAAAGGGCTATTGCCAGAGTATGATGGAATAGTTATAAGCGATAGGTATGCTGCGTATAATTACTTTAATCGTGAAAACAGACAGATATGCTGGGCCCATTTAGCAAGGGACTTTGAAAGGTTTTTTTACAGTAAAAATGTTGAAGTGAGCAGAATTGGCGCAGCATTAAAATCGCTGAGCAACAGGGTATTTGTGGTAGATAGAGCACGTAAACAAAACCTGATAGACAATTTAAGATTTTTCCGGTTAATGAGGAAGATTCGAAAAAGGGTGAAACATTTTTTGCGAGAGATAACAAGGGTTGCAAAAGGAACTCAGGCCTTGAGAATGGCTGCCAATATACTACGTTCTGAAGATATGATGTGGAGATTCGTGCGCAATCCTGATCTGATCGAGACAACCAATAACCTTGCAGAACGTCAGGCTAGACGGTACGTCATTTATCGTAAAAATAGTTTTTTCACTTGGTCAGAACGTGGAGAAAAGTTCATTGAAAGAATGCTTTCGATATTTTTGACTGCACGTTTGAATGATCAGAATCCTGTCCAGAAACTACAGAATTTAGTCGCTATTCCTGCCTAATTGGGAATATTCCGTGAACGGTTACTCATAAGGACCGTTTTGCAGCAAGGTTCTCCTCTCTGGTTTATTATACTGAAAGTTCCGAACAACTGGTTGAGCTTTTAGGCTCGTATATAAGGGTGGAAAATGCAGTATACACATTATTTATGGAGGGATTATGAATTTATCAAATATTATTACTGGCATTGATATTAGCAAAAATAAACTAGATATCCATATTCATCCACTTGGACATCATAAAGTATTTGAAAATAACGTTCAAACTATTGATCAAATAATCGACTTTTTGCGTTTACATAACGTAACCAAAGTTCGACTTGAAGCAACTGGTGGGTACGAAAAATTATGTGCTTATACTTTATTAAGCCATGGTTTTGAAGTATATGTCATTCAACCAAGATGGGTGAGAGATTATGCAAAAAGCCTTGGTATTGCTACTAAAACTGATAAAATAGACTGTAGCATCATCTCACGTTATGTTAGTAATACAGACATGCGTGTCACTCCTTTAAAAGTTAGTAGTATTGACTGTTTGAAGCAAAAATTATCTCGCAGGAATCAACTAGTAGAAATAGCAAAAATACAAAAAACCCAAGCTCATCAAGTAACCGATTTATCTATAATCAAACAAATGGAAGAGCTACTTGCAGTTTTACAAAATCAAATTCAAGTCTTAGAAGATGAGGTAATGGAATTAGTCGATAAAAATCAAGAGCTTAAAAAAAAGTACATGTCAATAACTAGTATACCTGGTGTAGGTGCAATAACAGCTATTACTTTTATTTGTTATCTACCCGAGCTTGGAACTCTCCAACATAAAGAAATATCCAGCCTTTCCGGAGTTGCACCTTTTAATCGAGATAGTGGTTTTAGTAAGGGAAAAAGGTGTATTCAGGGTGGTAGATCACAAATTAGAAAGGTTTTACATATGTGCATTCTTAGTGCGCAAAGGTACAATTCTTATATAAAAATCTTCTTTGATAGGCTATACAATCAATATAAAAAACCATATAAAGTTACCTCTACTGCTGCAATGAGAAAATTACTTATCCTTGCTAACTCTTTAGTAAGAGACGGTAGACTGTTTACTGAGGAGTATAGCCCTAAAACTGCTTCTATATAGCAATAGCATAGCTGTGAATAAGTACGCCCACACAAATTTTAAGTACTTATTCACAGCTACATCAATTTTTCTATTGACTTTTAACACAACTGCTACAATGTCCTCTTTGCAACCTGTACTCAGTTACAATTGGCTTAATTTCTGGCAACTCTGCCTTCTGATGAATAATTTCATCTTCTAAAGTAATCTTACCTCCACACATACAAATTGTATCAATTGTGCATCTCACTACCTCGTCTGCAGCCATTAATTCACGCTTATGCACCTTATGTCCTGGCTGACCTCCTGGTTTTTTATCACTTTTCTTTTTTGCTTTCTTACGATATATATCTCGTGATGGTGGCAGCGATGAATTTTGCGAATTTAAGCCCAATTTGTCTTCTAATTCAACTATTTTTGCTTTCAAGCTATCATTTTCTCTGATCAGTGCTTTTATTTCTTCCTTGAGATTAGCGTTTTCTGCTACAACCTTTTCTTGCAGCACTGTTGTCATTTACCCATTCCATATTTAGCTTCCTATCTCTTTACACTTTTATACTTACTTTGTAAACCACCTTATCTCCGTGAACGGTTACGGGATGGCTTTGTTGCATAGGTCAAATAAAAAGAACTGGCAGTTACTGACAAAATTCACTATAAGACAAGCATTTAACCTACTAAAGAAAAATATGCCACAAAAAATGAGAGTCAGTAACTGCCATGAATATAACAAATTTCTCCAAGAGAGGGGAAATATTTTTTATTACGTCAATGATGCCATAGAAAATTGGTACGAAAAAGGTCCAAAAATGGCTGGTGGCAACTATATTTATAGCGATAAGGTCGTGATTCTGGTTCACATAATAACTTATTTATTTAGAATAGATCTGAGACAAACAGCGGGATTTATAGCAGGGTACCTTGAGCAAGTAAGGAAAAACTTGCAAGTTATTAGCTATTCCCAGGCCTCAAGAAGGCTTAAAAAACTTAACATCAAAATTAATGATCGAAGACATGATAAAAATAATACAGAAGATATTGAGATTGCCATAGATAGTACTGATCTACAATAATATTCCAGGTCATAGCAAGGCAAATGGTACAGATAGAAAGTATCGCCGCTATGAGCAAACAAGAAAACTGCATGTAATGCTAGAGATAGGTAGCAAAAAAGTTATAGCAGCAAAATACAGTGGCGGAGTTTATTCTGACCACTATGGAGCATGTGATCTTATTGCAAGGATTGATGTTAAATATAATATAAGCACACTATATGCAGACAGGGCATATAATCGAAAGAAGTTATACAAACTGTGCGATGAGCTTGACATAAAGACAAGGATTCCTCCGCAAAATAATTCAGTAGAGCATCCAAAGTTGGATTATATGGATGAGAGAAATTCTACAATCAAGCTCATAAAGTCATATGATGAAGATGGTATGAAGAGGTGGAAAAAAGAGATAAATTATGGGAAGAGATCTTATATAGAAAGTTTTTTCTCGCGACTGAAGCAAACATTTGGGTTTAGTTTTAGAAACAAATCTGAGGTTAATCGTGAGAGAGAACTGCTACTCAAGTGTTATTTGCTTAACAAATTTACTGATATAGGCATGGCTAAATTTGAGATAGCTTCATGAATTTATTCCACGTTACCTATTATCCGAAGAGTGATGCAACAAAGCCCACTGGGATCCAGATATAAAAAGTATTTGCAAATTATGCAGTAAACAATAGTCCTTAAGGACATATGTCAAAAACAATGTCCAAAAACTAGATCCCAGTGTCAAGCACTGGGATGACATCATAGACACGCAAAGCTACTTGTTTCGAAAACAGTATGTTAAACTAATTTTGCCTCGAACACAAAGGCAGTGCTTGACACTGTTTACTATGCAAATTGCCACAATGTTCGTACAGCTGTGACTGAAATGATAAAAAGAGGATAATTAAAGGATACCATTTATTGTTTTGGCAAATTTGTACAGCTACGTACTTTATTTGCACATTCTTCTGAACAGATACGCAGCGAAAAAAAATGCTTGACACAAAAAAATGGATGCTGTATAGTGCTAACGATTAAGTATAATATTTACCGTGGTGTAATACTACACTGCTTTTTTTACTTCAACAAGTAATCAGTATCATTTTTCTCTCGTTACCAAGCGCCTTACGTTTATTTGTATCTACCATGAAGCCAATGCTGGAATCCAGAAAAAAGACCGGTGAATGGCAGGCACGAGCATTATACGTATACAGTTGTATGAACGTTGTTTACCATGAGGGCGCCTCCCAGCACCACTGCCATTAAGTTAAGGGAAAGAGAAGTTAAGATTGGACAAAAAATTTGAAGTGATTGATAATTATGGTAAATACTAGGGTGAATTTTTAAGAAAAGGGAGTCTGAAAAGTGCAAGTTATTTAAAAAAGTAATAATTGCAGGTTATTTTGCAAAGAATGTACTAATGCAATGATACTGAAAAGATATCTTGAATTTAAAACACATGTTTTCTAGCTCTTTTCTGGTAGTTGAGTGAACGAATATCAGATATCTTATGACGATCAACTCTTCTCCCTTTTCTCACCACTAAAGTGTTCATCAAAAATAACTGTGATAGTCGATCCATAATGCAGTCTATGTCTGACTCTGTAGAAAAAATATCAAAGGCTAAGTTTTTAATCGCATTAAATGAGACAGATTTATTGATGCTTTTTTTTAGTTTACTATTCTGTGCGCTCAATGTCTCTTCATCATCTTCTATCATGATACTTTCTAGATTACTGATGAAGATAGTTGACCAAAAATCCTGCTTGATAGTTTCAATACTTTTTCCTGTGAAATTCTCTAAATTTAATCTTCCCTTCAGCCTAGAAAAAAATGTTTCTACTCCCCAGCGCAAGTAATATAATCTCTCAAACTCTTCAACTGTAAAACGTTTCTCATCTAACAGAGATGTTACTAACACTTCAACTTCGCCAGAAGAAAGTATTATTTTGACTAACCTGAATTTCATCTCATCAGGTAATCCTAGCTTTCGTAGCTGTCTTGCTACTTTAATAGGTGCGGTAGACACTACCACCGTACTAGATGGGCTTTCCGGCTTAAACATAGCGTTTATTTCATTGAAAGACGAACTTGAACAGCGAATTATATAATTGATTTTCCTTCCTGTAAGCTCAGCAAGAAATCGATAAGATACGTATCCTCTATCACAGATTAACAAATCGTCTGATTTTATGGATTCAAGCATACCGATTGCTAAATCAACCTCATAGCTGTCACCTCTACTTAGCACAGATTTTATTGCAATATTATTTAGCACATCGTAGCAAACTTCAAAGGTTGCACTTGTATAGTCTTCAAATCTCTGGATTCCATTCCATACTGCTCTTGAGCCAAACTCACCTATTATTTTGTCGCTCTTTGGCAGAATCAGTATTGAAGCATCAAATGCAAGTACTCTGAAGCCATGGTGGGTTTTAAATTCCTGATCTTGGTAGTATAGGGAAACTATATCATCATTTAACTCTGAAAACGCAGTATGCTTTAGCTTCTTTCTTGCTTGAGTAAATGCACTTGCCGTAATTGTATAATCTTTTCTTGTATGCAGAACAAACTCATTAAGCATCACTTGTAATGACTTTACACTCTTTCTAAAAATCAGGAGAAATACATTAACGAAGGGCAGCTTTCTTTTTCGTGAGAAGTCTTTTGAGGATGCTCTGTGTGCGTTTATAAAGTTTAAACTCATCAATTTATTTTTTATAAACATGATTATTCTTTTTTTTACTCATGTCATTACTTCTTTTAATTTGTGGATCTTACCTGATTTTATAATACAGTTCATCACTTTTCCTTAACTTAATGGCAGTGCTCCCAGCACTGGGATCCATATTGTAAACAAGCGTTTGAGTTATACTAAGCTGCCATTCACCGGTCTTTTTTCTGAATGCAGTTTGCATAACAACGAAAAGGTACTGGGATTAAAGATTACCTTCAAATTACAATACTATTCTAATTTTATTTTTAAAGGAGGCTATTATGTCACTTACTGATATTGCTCACCGTGTTAATGAACTCGCTTCATCATGGGAGCAATTTAAATTAATAAATGATCGCAAACTAAAAGAAATCGAAAGCAAAGGACCTGAGCAGCTATGCAAGATAAATAGTAATATTGATAATTGCAAAGAGCGCTTAGATTTTATTGAAACTTCAGCTCAACGTCCAGAAATTAGCACAGATTTTAACATGGGTGATAAATATTTTTCTGATTATATCCGCAAAGGAATGGAAAGTAGGTTATCACATAAAACCCTAAGTGGAGATGACAATGATATTGGAGGGTATTTAGTTACTCCTCACATTGTAAAACGGATAAACAAGCGTATAGCTGATTCATCTCCAATGCGGCAAATATGTTCTAGTCAAAGAATCTCTACTGAAACATTGGATTATATTATAGAAGATTGTGACCGTGCTGGTGCAGGTTGGAGTGGTGAAGTCGTAGAGGACGAAGATGGTGGCTATAAATCCAAGTATGATTTTGCACAAGACACAAGTACACCTAAGATTCAAAAGATTTCCATCACAACTTATGAGCTCTATGCTCAGCCGCAAATATCACAAAAATTGCTCGATGATGCATTTGTCAATGTTGAAAATTGGCTTGTAGAAAAGGTTGCCGAAACTTTCAGTAAGAAGGAGAATGAAGCCTTTATTAAAGGTGATGGCACTTTTCAACCTAAAGGAATTTTAGCTTACGAAAATGGAAATGGTCATAATAAGATAGAGCAAATTAAAGCTGATAAGCTAGACAGCGACGCCATAATGATATTGTACTACTCTCTAAATGAACATTACTCTAAAAATGCATCATTTTTGATGAACAGGAGTACGTTAAAGGACGTTAGGCTACTAAAATCTGAAACAGGCCAGTATCTTTGGCAGCCGAGTTTATCGCTTGAAACACCAGATACTTTGATGGGAATACCAGTATATCAATCTGCTGATATGCCACCTACAATGATTGCAGTAGCGGATTTCAAACAAGCTTATAAGATCGTAGATAACAGAGGAATGAGAATACTTAGAGACCCTTATACAAACAAACCTTATGTTAGATTTTTTGTCACTAAGCGTGTCGGTGGGGAGGTTGTCAACACCAGTGCTATTAAATTATTGAAAATTGCGAGCAAATACTAAAATTTTATGAATTTTTATGAAATAGTTGACATATTATACTTTTTATGTAATAATTAAATTATTATTAATTTAAGGAGTAAAATATGTGGAAAAGCATAAAAAAGTTTTTTCAGTCGATTGCAGGAAGAATTGCATCAGGCTGGAAGTAGTTGTTTGGTGGTAAAGCAAATACTACTCAAGAAAATACATCACCAGAGAAACCTTTAGATGATAAGAAGCATGTAAATGATCAATCAAAAGGTAATACTGTTCGAATAGTTAACAATGAGGAAGTGACTACTGAATCAGAAAAGTTTTATGATGCAGAAGAGGAATTAGATGATGATTTTCATGATGCACGAGAGGAGGACTTTGTAATGTGTTAAAGGCACAACCTCGCTCAATAACTGGAGAACCAGAAGCACAAATACATTATATCTCTAATCCGAGCAAAGTAGGAAACGGTTATTATTAAAACAAACCCTTCACAAAAGAGCACCAAAGTTGGTGCTCTTTTTTTCTTTATAAGTTTTCTCCATAGGAGAAAATTGACTAATTACAATTTTTCGTATCAATTTTCAATAGATTCATCTATGTATAGCTATAGTTTTATCAGTGTAAGGCTAAATATGCTAAGCTTATAAAGATGACAAAGCTTCAAAAAAAGCCTAACATAGTGGAAAAAGCTTTATGAAAATCAAAGTTGGAGTAATAGGCTGCTTAGGCAGAATGGGTAAGAAAATACTCAATGAATTAATTACGAATACCAAAGTGGAAATAGCAGGTGCTGTTGCTCGCTTGGGCAGTGAGTATATAGGCTTAGATATTGGGCCTATTGTAGGCAATAATTGCAATTTAGGAATCAAAATTACAAGTTCTATTAGTGAGGTATTTGAATCGTCCGATGTTGTAATAGATTTTACAACTAAAGAATGTATGCTAGAATGCCTTAAGGCGGCCGTGAAATTTAAAAAACCGCTAGTTAGTGGCACAACTGGAATAGAAGGTCTAAATTTAAAAGAATATGCTGCTAAAGTTCCAATATTATGGTCAGCAAATATGAGTGTTGGAGTTAATGTGTTGCTGAAATTGGTAAAAGAAGCTGCCAAGCTTTTAGGTAATGAGTATGACGTTGAAATTTGGGAAATGCATCACAATTTAAAAAAGGATTCACCATCTGGAACAGCTATAGAGTTTGGTAAAGCAGTTGCTAACGCTGCAAAAGTGGATTTTGAGCTCAATCAATATTCACATAATAATTCAAATATAAGAGGGAAAGGAGGAATAGGCTTTGCAGTATCTCGTGGAGGTGGAGTAATAGGAGATCACAGTGTCATGTTTGTCAATTCCGATGAACGAGTAGAATTAAATCACAAGGCAATTGATCGTACAACGTTTGCTAGAGGGGCGGTTCAAGCAGCAATATGGTTGTGCGAGAATAAACAGGAAATACCAGGACTTTATTCAATGCAGGATTTAGTATGAGCGATAAATACGCTTTCGTTAAAAATTTAAATCTTTGGTATGGCTCTAAACAAGTTTTATTCGATATAAATTTGAATATTTGCAAAAAGAAAGTCACAACTTTTATCGGACCTTCTGGGTGCGGTAAATCGACATTTTTGCGTTGTTTCAATCGTATGAATGATTACGTACCTGGATGTAGAGCGACTGGTGAACTGGTAATCGATGGGCTGGGTAATATATATTCACGTGATATGGATGTTGTATTGCTCAGAGCAAAAGTTGGTATGGTATTTCAAAAACCCAATCCTTTTCCAAAGTCAATATATGATAATGTTGCTTATGGGCCTAAATTGCATGGCATGGTGAAAAATAAGCAAAAATTAGATGAAATAGTAGAAAGTAGTTTAACTAAGGTTGGTTTATGGGAAGAGTTGAAAGATAGATTGCAAGATAGTGCACTAAATTTATCTGGTGGCCAGCAACAAAGATTATGCATTGCTCGTGCAATTGCAGTAAAGCCAACTATTTTATTAATGGATGAACCATGCTCTGCTCTTGATCCAATGGCAACCAATACAATCGAAAATCTTATACAAGAATTGAAATTGAGGTTCACCATAATTATGGTAACTCATTCGATGAAGCAAGCTAAAAAATTATCTGACAGCATAGTTTTCTTTTGCAATGGCAAGATTGTTGAATTCGGAAGTACTCAAGAAATCTTTGAAAATGCTCAGTCTCCTTTAACGAAGGAGTATATTCTGGATCATTAGCTTAATAGTTGATATTTTAATTTTTTCTATGTATAATTTTATCAAGTTTGTTGTGATAGGGGGTTAAAATGTTTAGTACAAGTGAAGCAACAAAAAAGTTGTTTAAAGCTATTGAATTTCAAAATGCTAGTGGTGAAAGAATAACACCTGAGGAAGCTTGGAATCATTTTCAACAAGCCATTGAAAGAAGGAGCGAATGTTAACGCTTTTGAGGATGGGATGACACCTTTGATGTGCATTATTTCAGCTTTTGTTACTAGTAATAACGAGGAACATCAATATTTAGAGCTTATGGCTAAGTTGCTTGTAGAACATAAAAAAATCGATTTAAATATTAAAAGCAAGCAAGCTGTTATTGAGAGAAGACCAAAGGAACATGATGGTTATCCAGTTTACGAATTTGAGGAGAGAGAAGTAGTAGATCAGGGTAGAGGGGGTTGTGTATACCTTAACAATTCACAACCTGTTAATGAAGGATTTATACCTCAAAATTATGCTCGTGCAGAGGAGGAAATTAAGACCGGCAAGAAGGAAAAAAATACAGCTCTACACATTGCTTGCAAGTTGGGAAATGTAAACATGATAAAAATATTACTTACACATCAAAATATCAAACCTAATATTCAAAACTATGAAAACAAAAGTCCAAGAGATTGTATTGCAGGACATGTCAAGAAAGCAATAGAACCAGAATTCCTAAAGATAGAAGCAGTCGCTCAAAAAAGGAAACAAACTAATTATGCTTGTGCTTTTTTGTTATCTGGAGTACTTGCTGCTGGTATATGTTTCGCAGTTGATAACCCAACTCCGCTTGTTGCAACTTCGTTGCTTTTTCTTGCAATAGGATGCGGTTATCTGTATAGAGCAAATACAGTTATTAATGATGTAAGCTTCTCTCAAGTTATTGTGAACGAACGTGCTAGTGATGTATCTGTTCAGGTAAGGTATCATTCCAGCACTTGATGCTGGAATCAAGTTTTTCATTTAATCTCATTGAATTTAGCATAAGCTCAGTTTACTTGTAAATTTTTCTGGATCCCAGTGTCAAGCACTGGGATGACATTATGGAATACAGCTTTTTGATCGAAAATGTTGTCTTATCTGCAATGAATTTTGCTGGATAGCTACACCCATTTAGTTGTCTTTTCTCGTCTACCTTATTTTATCACTCTGCTGAACAGATACCTTTACTTTTTATGATTTCATTGGCAAGAATACGGCTTTCAAAATCGATACTTGTTATGTCGGATAGTGAGTTAATATCAGAGTACTTGTCAAAGTTTTCTATTGTTGATTTTACTACCTCTACTACTTCTAAAAAGCCAATTCGTGACTTCAAAAATTCGTTAACAGCTATCTCATTTGCAGCATTCAAAACAATACTATTTGTATGTGGAGAAGAAGAATTTAACACTTCCATGCTTAGCTTTAGTGAAGAAAAACATTTGTGGTCTGGTTCTTGAAAGGTCAATTTTTTTTGTTTTGTTAAGTCTAACTTGTAGTTCAAAGTTGATCTTTCTGGCCAAGATAAAGCATATGCAATGGGAATTTCCATATCAGTTTCTGCAAGCACAGCAAAGCTGAATCCATCGTGATAAACGACAATTCCATGTACTATCGATTCAGGGTGCACTACTGCTTCAATTCTATTTGGACTAATATTAAACAAATGATGTGCTTCTATTATTTCTAGTGCTTTATTCATCATTGTTGCACTATCAATTGAGATTTTCTTTCCCATTTTCCAAGTAGGGTGACTTAGTGCCTGATTTACTGTGATATTTCTTAATTGTTCAAGGCTATAATTTAAAAATGGTCCACCAGAGGCAGTGAGTATAATCTTTTCTACACATTTATCATCATTTTGCAAAACTTGAAAAATTGCGTTGTGTTCAGAGTCGATGGGAATTATTTGTACGCTCCTTTCTTTAGCTTTTTTAAGTAGTAACTTACCACCGCAAACAATACTCTCTTTGTTTGCTAGAGCAATAACTTTAGTACCGCTTTCTATAACCTTTATAACTGGCTCAAGGCCTGCGATGCCAACTATTGCAATAACTGAGAGATCAACAGGTAGAGAAGCAACATTTGCTAGACCTGGAGCACCAACTTCTACTTTGACGTTTGTACCAAGTAGATCTTCTTTTAAATCTTTGTAGAACCTTTCATCAGAAATGGCAGCATATTTTGCATTAAGTAGATTTGCCTGTTGTGCTAGCAGAGCAAAGTTAGAATTGGCACTTAGTGCTTCCACCTGATATTCTTCCTTTCTCTTTAAGAGCAAATCTACAGTCTTTTTTCCAATGCTTCCTGTTGATCCTAAAACTGAAACTTTTTTCACTAATTACAATAAAATCTTCTTAGTTATTTAGTAACCAAGCTCATGATCATCACCAACATATGGTGAAGGACCAGGTGAAAAAGATTGGCCATGATGATCACCTGCATCATGCATATCATGCAAACCATCAGCACTTTGAGCTATTTCATTGTTAGAGTGGGGATAATCATCCGGATGATGCCCCTCATCACCGTAGTCCATACCCATTCCTTCTGATGGCATATCTTCTCCACCTCCACCTGAAAAATATTCCGCAAGGTTTTCAAGAAATTTTATGCCAAACATATTACCTGATTTCCCAAATAAAGTTACTAGACTGCTACCACTTACCAAACCTTCAAACACATTATTATAAGCAGCAATTGCTCCTTCATGAAAGTTGAACATCCACTTCATTCCATCCACAATTGTTGCAACAGAGTCACTATGACCAAGACCGAAACCACTTTTCTCACTAGCGGCTTCCTGGTGTTGCTGCTGTGCCTGCCATTCTGCAATATTTGGACCTTGTGCTTCACTCATAAACTTTTATTCTAAGCCTTAAGCTATTATTTTACCAAAAACACTGTAAAATATCAATTGTTTAAGAGAGGTTATCATAAAAATAGCTAACACTAAGCTATTTTTATGATTCTGATTACTCTATACCAAAACATCGATGATGTGCTATAGTAACAAAGTGATGACTTGAGGTTTAAGACAGCTTCTATTTCTTCTTAGAAGACTGCTCCTCTCTCTTTTCTTTTTATTATATATTATCTTAGTATTAACTTACTCATAAATTATTGACAAGTATTAATAATTTAATTATTATTAATATAATATTAATAATAAGGAAAAAAAATGCTTACTAATAATAACACACCATCATCAGCTCCGCCACCACCCCCACCTCCACCACCTGCAGATTGGGGAAAAAATTGGAAGCCAGCGAAAAATAACGATAAAAATGAAAACACTCTTGGTAGTACTCCATCAGAAACCAGCAATAGCACTCAATCAAAAAAAGTTCAATCTAAGAGTCCTGTTCAACAATCACCTTTCAATTTTGAAGAGAGTTTACTATTTAAGAAAATACAAGAAAAAAATAATGTGGATAGCGAAACTGCAGATGAAGGAAGCAAGAATAGTATTCATGTTAAGAATCCAGAAACCAGAAATAGCGCTCAGTCAAAAGAAGAAGATAATGCGAGTGACAAAACTAAAAATGACAGAAGCAATACTAAACAGGTTGTGCCGAAAAAACCTATGACTGGACAACATAATGGTGTACAGTCTGATAGTGAAAATCAAAAGTCATCTGTAGCAGAACAAAAAAAGGCAACTGCCTTAAAATATTCAATTGCTATTTTGTTATTGTGTACATCCGGTCCTGTAGCTGGAGTATGCACGTATTTCATCATTTCAGCGGTATTAAGTAGTGCTGCAGTGCCAGTGTCTTCTGCAGTTATTGCTTTTGTTTCTGCATTGGTTATGTTGAGATTAGCTGCATATCTTATCAATTCACACCTTTCTGCAATAAACAGCGAGAAAAAATAGATCTGAATAAAAGAGAGCTTGGTCAACAGCAGCATAGTAAATTGCGAGAAAAAAGTAAGGTTTTATCTAACAACATAAAAGACACTGGCAGTAAGACAGCTATGAGTGAAGAGATAGATGATAAAAAGATAAAACAAGATTGTGAAAAACGAAAAGAGAATAAAGAAAATGATGTTAATCCAACAGATGCTCTGCTTGCGCAGACAAGAAAAGGTGTTCAGTTGAACCATGTTAACAATGAGGTTGAAAATGCTAAGACACCAGGTAATAACAAAGATGGGAAATCACAAGATTTTTCAGATGAATTGAAGGAAAAGCTTAAAAGCCGAAGGAAAGGAATTGTTGGAAAGGACAACGTACAACAGCAAAACAACGAAGTATGTCAAAATCAATCACAAGATTTACAGGAAGCAAAAGAACTTGGACATGGGAATACTCCTACATCATCATTTTCAGTAATAGCTGCTGAAACACCCATTGTACCGCCACCACCACCTCCTCCTTCAGCTCCAGGTGGAATTAATTCATTGAAAAAGACCAATGGTTCTGATAAGCCTGGTCCTAAAGTTAGTAATAACCCTAATCACTCGACTCATATGGTTATTTCGTCCGAACAAATAAACAATGTGAGGCGTCGTTTGAAAAAAAGTTGAGGATTCTAAAGCTGCTAAAAAGCTAAGTAATAACGAAGGTACAAATTTGATAAAGAACGCACTTGAGAAAATGCAGAATTCTCCTATTCTAGAAGTAACTAAATCCTTAGATAGCGAAAGTGGTGACAAAGATGATGATCAAAATCGTATACCCGATAGTGAGTGGGAAGATTCAACACCTTCAACCCCGCAATCAGAAGATGAAAGAGGAAGCAAGAGTCCTGACAGTGGTCATGAATCTGATGATAATGAAAAATCTAAACCTACATCTCCGTTACATTCTGTGCCAAAAGCAGGTAAGCCACTGGTACCGCCTAAGACTGCTGGTTTACAAACGAAATCTGAAGCTTCTCCTGGAGCACAAGCAAATAATGTTGACCCAGTGAATAATGAGGTGCAAAAACCATCTTCTTTGGTTAGTCAAAAGATTAAATTTTTTGGTGAAAAAGCACACGCATGTCAACTTAAAAGTGTCATAGATCTAGGCAAGAGCAGTAGTACACTCTTCCTAAAATAAGTTTACCTACAGGTCTGATTGTATTAAGATTACTTAGTACAATCAGATTTATCAAATGCGCTTATCTCAATATTACCTGCCAACTTTAAAAGAAACCCCTGCTGGTGCTGAAATTATTTCTCATCAATATTTGTTACGTGCGGGCTTAATCAAGCAGACAGCATCTGGAATTTATTCTTGGCTGCCGCTTGGTCTTTTGGTACTTAAAAATATTGAAAATATTATCAGAGATGAAATTGGTGCAATTGAAGTGTTGATGCCTTGTGTGCAGCCAGCAAGTCTTTGGCGAGAGTCAGGACGTTACGATGATTACGGCAAAGAAATGCTACGTATTAAAGATAGGCATGAAAGCGATATGCTTTTTGGTCCAACACATGAGGAGGTGGTAACTGATTTGATTAGAAATACGGTAAAAAGTTACAAAGATTTACCACTTTGTTTATATCAAATTCAGTGGAAGTTTCGTGACGAAGTAAGACCTCGTTATGGCGTTATGAGAGGCAGGGAATTTCTGATGAAGGATGCATACAGTTTTGATGTAGATTACGAAGGTGCACTTAATTCATATAATTTGATGTATAAAACTTACATAAAAATCTTCAAACGAATGGGGCTTACTCCAATTGGAGTGAGGGCAGATACAGGACCAATTGGAGGAAATTTAAGTCATGAATTTCATATATTGGCAAACACCGGTGAGAGCACTCTATATTATGACAATAAACTTTTTGAATTACTAGAAAGCGAAGATATTGAAAGCCTGAAGAGCATATATGCAGTTGCAGACGATATGCATGATCCTGAAAGTTGTCCTATACCGCAAGAACAGTTAAATGTTAGCAAGGGTATTGAAATAGGGCATATTTTTTATTTTGGTGATAAATATTCGAAACCTATGAAGGCAAGTGTTACTTCTCAAGATGGAAAAAATGTTAACATGCATATGGGTTCGTATGGTATTGGAGTTTCAAGGCTTGTTGGCGCAATAATAGAAGCTTTCCATGATGATAAAGGAATTATCTGGCCAGAGGCAGTAGCTCCTTTTAAAGTTGGTTTGATCAATTTACAAACAAAAGTAACGGAGGCTGCAGATAAAATATACAAAGCTTTGAAAAGCGATGAAGTGCTTTATGATGATACGGACGAAAGTGTAGGAGTGAAATTTGCCAGAATGGATCTGATAGGCTTGCCATGGCAAATAATTATTGGAAAGAAAGCAGTAAGTGAAAATATAGTTGAAGTAAAAAATAGGGCAACTGGAGAGGTAGAGGAAATACAAGTTGAAGAAGCAATAAATCGTTTTAGCGCAAAATGATATACGGTATTGGCACTGACATAGTATATATACCCAGAATATTGAGAATATCACAAAAATACGGGGAAAAATTTCTCAATAAAGTCTATACTAAGAAGGAGATAGAGATAAGCAAAAAATATAATAGCCAAGAAGTAAGAGCAAAATATTTTGCTAAACGCTTTGCTGCAAAGGAAGCTTTTGTTAAAGCGCTAGGCACTGGATTCAGCCAAGGAATTATAATGAAAGATATAGAAATATACAGTAATATCAGGGGAAAACCACATCTTGCTATCACAAAGGATTTCATCTCGAAAGACTACAAGATACACCTTTCTCTAAGTGATGATCAAGATTATGCTACTGCGTTTGTTGTAATTTGCGTTGAGTAGATATTGTTTAGTACATACGATTTCAAAAATTTTTTTGAAATTATACTTTGACCTACACAGATCGACCTTTCTGTGAATCCTGGTTTCTGCTTTCTTCAACTTGTTTTGCAAAAGACGTCTCTTGTGTATTCATATGTTGAAGTGGTTTAGCAATTTCGCGCACAACAGCAGCAACTGCAGTTAAAAACGCCTTGAATAATCCACCTAAAACTCCACCAACTGCTTCTCTACCGTACATACGAGCTTGCTTTTCATTGTCATCAGCAGTTTCCCCTGCCCTCCTTCGTGGATCCATTCTATGAGCAATAACTGAAAACAACACCCCCCTAATTGAAGACTTCACTCGTGCTTTTGCCTTCTGAACATCTTCATCACTTGCTACTTCATGTTTTTCCCTACTATTCATTAGCTCCTTTTGTTGTTGAAAACTTAAGATCTCTTCCATCAGTTGTTTCTTTCTCTTTTCCAGAACTCTTTTCTTGGACTCTGATTTATCGCGAGTGTGTTTTGTGGTTTCAAGTTCTACATCAATATCCTCAGATGCTGCTTGGCTATATAAGGTTTCTATGAGCCTATCTATACTTCGCTTTACTTGCATAGTCCTTTCGTAACTATCTAAATTATCAACTCCTTCATCAATTTGACTTAAAATATCCTCGAAAGGTTTTAAATACTCTTTAAATTGCTCTTCGAGCTGATTTTCATTCTTCAAATTCCTTTCTCTTCTGTCATCGCTATTCTCTTCAACATTATCATCGCCTTCTTCGAAAAGATCCTCATCGTTCATAATTTTTTTTAATTTATTCCCACTTATTATTATTGTATATGAAAAAATTAAATTAACACTAATGAAAAGTGTTCACAACTTCAGCACTGGCTAAAACTACAGTGAAGCTGTCAAAAGTGGCAGGATCATAATATCTCTCATACAATTCAACCGAACACCTGAGTTTTATCTTCTCCTTAGCATTAAAACTAATCTCATAATCATTATTAGAGTTTAACATTGCAGAATTACGCAATAATTCATCAGCCAATACTGAATTTAAAATGCCATTAATTTTTATTGTAATCTTTCTACTTCCAGCACAATCAAGCACTTTTCTCCAGCCAAAAGAGGAAATATCTTTCATCTCCTCTTTGTTATTACGCAAAGTAAACCTTAAGTTTCGTATATTATTCAGCACAACAAAATTATTGTCATGACCTTTAATTTTCAGCTGTAATTTGCTCATCGCTACCTCCTTGTATTAAAATATCAAAATTAATTGTTGAATGTAAAACTTCATCATGCTGATTCATAGCACAATTACTTTCAAAAATGGTCTCACTACTAATGCTCTTTACCACCAAGCTAACATGCTTTATAGCAGCAAGCATGCTGCTTATATGATAAGTATATATGTCGCATGAAAATCTTACTTTTGTAGCAAAATTAGATAGCATATGCAGGTTAACATAATTTACTATGCGCAATCTCAGATAAGGAATAGTAACCTGCTTAGGCAGGTAATCATAGATGTTAGTAACATATTTCTTTAAATCAGAGTTTGCTTTTAATGCTGCATAAATACTATTATACAACTCATTTATAATTTGAATTTTTTCCATCTCACAGATACGGTTACGAAGATTGCAATTTGCAGGTACAACAGATGGTATCATCCTAGTGCTTACTGTACGAACATTATCTGTCAAGAAGATGTCATCCCATCCCCAGACACTGGTTCACTTTATAATGATGTCGTTCCAGTAGCTCTTTCTTGTCATCCCAGTGCTTGACACTGGGATGGCTTTGTTGCATCACTCTTCGGATAATAGGTAACGTGGAATAAATTCATGAAGCTATCTCAAATTTAGCCATGCCTATATCAGTAAATTTGTTAAGCAAATAACACTTGAGTAGCAGTTCTCTCTCACGATTAACCTCAGATTTGTTTCTAAAACTAAACCCAAATGTTTGCTTCAGTCGCGAGAAAAAACTTTCTATATAAGATCTCTTCCCATAATTTATCTCTTTTTTCCACCTCTTCATACCATCTTCATCATATGACTTTATGAGCTTGATTGTAGAATTTCTCTCATCCATATAATCCAACTTTGGATGCTCTACTGAATTATTTTGCGGAGGAATCCTTGTCTTTATGTCAAGCTCATCGCACAGTTTGTATAACTTCTTTCGATTATATGCCCTGTCTGCATATAGTGTGCTTATATTATATTTAACATCAATCCTTGCAATAAGATCACATGCTCCATAGTGGTCAGAATAAACTCCGCCACTGTATTTTGCTGCTATAACTTTTTTGCTACCTATCTCTAGCATTACATGCAGTTTTCTTGTTTGCTCATAGCGGCGATACTTTCTATCTGTACCATTTGCCTTGCTATGACCTGGAATATTATTGTAGATCAGTACTATCTATGGCAATCTCAATATCTTCTGTATTATTTTTATCATGTCTTCGATCATTAATTTTGATGTTAAGTTTTTTAAGCCTTCTTGAGGCCTGGGAATAGCTAATAACTTGCAAGTTTTTCCTTACTTGCTCAAGGTACCCTGCTATAAATCCCGCTGTTTGTCTCAGATCTATTCTAAATAAATAAGTTATTATGTGAACCAGAATCACGACCTTATCGCTATAAATATAGTTGCCACCAGCCATTTTTGGACCTTTTTCGTACCAATTTTCTATGGCATCATTGACGTAATAAAAAATATTTCCCCTCTCTTGGAGAAATTTGTTATATTCATGGCAGTTACTGACTCTCATTTTTTGTGGCATATTTTTCTTTAGTAGGTTAAATGCTTGTCTTATAGTGAATTTTGTCAGTAACTGCCAGTTCTTTTTATTTGACCTATGCAACAAAGCCATCCCAGTGTCAAGAACTGGGATGACAGAAAAAGGAGCACTGCCATCATATTGGATAACACCATTTATTTCTATAGCTGTCTTTTCTATCTTATTTTGCCACCCTACTGAACGAATACCTTACGAGAAGTTACTAAGGATTTTTATTTAGTCTGACTGCATCCTTTACCTTATCTAACAACCCATTAATAAAGCCAATTTTGTTTGGAGCATCAAGTAAATCAGATGCAATGTTAGTATATTCATTAATAACAATTGGTGCTGGTGTATCAAAATCAATTAACTCACATACTGCAACACGCAAAATAGATAAGCTTATAAGATTTAATCGTGAAAGTGACCAGCTTGGGTGTAAATAAGACTCTATTATTTTATCATATTCTTCACTGCTTTTTATAACCTTACATAACAAGTTTTCTAAGAACTGATGTTCAAATTCTTCACATTCAAATATATCTTTCAACGTACTTATGTAGTCCTTAAGTTCACAATTTTCCAATTTAAAAGTGCTTTTGTTGTAACCTACGAAAATATTTGAGTAAGCAACTTGTACAACAAAAAATCTTGCCGTACTTCTTTTTATGCGCCACTTTTTATCTACTGGTTTTTCCTCCATTATTTTAATTTATTGTGTAGATCTATCATATGCAAAACAGTTGAGGCTGCATGGCCACCAACGTTCTTTTTATTTTTGTCAGCTCTAATTAGTGCTTTATCTTTACTATCTGCTGTGATTATTCCCATACCAAGAGGTATTGCATGATGCATAACAATTGCATTTAAGCCTTCGATTACTCCTTTACAAACGTATTTATAATGATCAGTTTCACCACGAATTACACATCCAAGAGCTAAATAACCATCATAATTAGTATTCTTGCCTTTGACCGCAAAAAGAATTGCAGCTGGTATCTCAAACGTACCAGGCGCTTTAATTATCTCGTAACCAATATTATTTCCTTTGAATTTATCAGTTGCACCCTCAAGCAAAAGGTTTGCTATTTCAGTATAATAAACTGAATTAACTATTAGTATTTTCGACATTCATTCCTACTTTTCTTGTTAAAAGCAACTTTATTAATGATTGTTGAACCAGAGTTATAATATTACTAAATATCCAATATATTACCAGGCCGGCAGGAAAAGAAGAAAAAATAAAGACAGAAATGTAAGGTAAAAACTTCATAACATTTACTTGAATATCATCTTTACTGGTTTGATCTTTCTCACTTAGCTTCTGCTGAATTATCATGGTAGCGCCGAAAATTATAGGTAAAATGCCTATAGAAATAGGAAAGTTATAATTAAACAACCCAAATAATGTAAAAATGTTTGTTGGATCAGAAGCTGAAAGATCCTTAATCCATAAATAAAAAGGGGCGTGTCTCATCTCTATAGTAACAAATAATACTTTATACAGAGCAAAAAATACTGGTATTTGTATGAGCATAGGGAAAATGCTCGACATTGGATTTACATTGTTTCTCTTGAACAACGCAATTGTCTCTTTGTGCTGCTTTAAGCTGTCATTTTTGTACAACTCTTTTATACGAGTTAATTCAGGCTGCAGGCTTTTCACCTTGAACATCGAAATATATGATCTATTAGATAAGGGAAGCATCAAAAGTTTGATTACTAAAGTTAGCAATAATATTGCTAAGCCAAAATTTTTCAAAACAAAGTTAAAATATTCAAGCAGTAAAAACACTGGCTTGGTTATAAAATAAAGTACACCAAAATCTACAGCCTTATCAAATAAAGGTATATTAAGAGTGTCTTTATAAGAATCAAGTAAATTCAACTTCTTTGCCCCAGCAAAAAAGTAGTTCAGAGTAGAAACACTTGCACCAGGGAGTATGTGTTTGTAAGGTTTAACAAAATCTACTTGAAACTTATCAATGTTATTAACATTCGTATGCTTAATACTTACATTTATTTGATCAGATTTTTCAGGTATGATAGCTGTAAACCAATATTTATCAGCAAAACCAAACCAACTTTTTTCACTTGTGCTGGCCTTTATTAAACGTTTCTTGGAAATATCCTTATATGTCCACTCCTCTAGTTTATTGTTAAATGCACCTAGTACTCCTTCATGTGATATCCAATAGGATTCGTTAATATTATCACGTTTACGATTGATTTTACCATAGGGAACCAAAACTACATTATCTTTTGTATTGTTTTCAATAATTTTCTCAACTTTAAACATGTAGTTATCGTCAAGGCTAATTTTCATTCTAAATAAAATGCCATTTTCATTATCCCAAAATAAATTGACCTCTTTTTGATTGAGTTTATCTGCTTGCCATACTGTTTTAGAATCTGGAACTTTAATCTTTTCATTCGGATCGAGCCACCCAAATTCTGCGAAATATACATCTTTTGATTCTGCAGGTGACAGTAACACCACTTGTGGAGAAGAAGAACTCGGTTCTAAGTGGTAGTTAGTTAAGATTAAGTCATCAAACCTTGCACCTTTCAGAGAAATTGATCCTTCAAGCATGTTATTGGTTAAATTAACTCTCTGTTCTCTAGTAGAATTAATAATTTCAGAACGATTTTGGTATATCATAGGAGCAAGGTCGTTAGAAGATTCGATATGTTCAATATTTTCAATCGATGGTTGGCTTTGGCTCGTGTTAAGAAAATTATCATAAATAATATGCCATAATACTATAATCAATATAGAAAGAATTGTTGCTAAAATTAAATTTTTTGCTTCTGACATGAAATTAAATCGAACATACCTCCTTAAAGTATATATTAAATATTGTACTAAAACAATAAAATTTACTTATTTTTAATAATAGCTTTTAACGCTAATCTTAAAAATTTACTCTTATGGCTTCAAATTTTAATAATATGAATGCAGCAAAAAATCTAGTTATTTGGCTACTGATAATAGTCATTACTGCAATGTTTATTGATTCACAAGGGGATAAACTAAGCAATAGGTTTCTGAGCACTTTTCTACCGTACAAAGGAAGGGTTCAAAATGGCGGAAGTATTGAATTTACAAAGTCATACGATGGACACTTTTATATTCAAGCTCAAGTCAATGATCGTAATATAACGTTTTTGCTTGATACCGGAGCAACTGATATTGTTCTATCGCAAAAAGATGCGTTACATGCTGGTATTAACTTACAAAACATTCAAGACTTTAAAATATATGAAACTGCAAAAGGTCAAATAAAAGCTGGAGTGGTTCAAATACCTCAAGTTAAAATAGGAAATTTTTTAATTAATGATGTGCACGCTAGTGTTAATACTCACTCTATGTCCCATTCATTACTTGGTATGAGCTTTTTGAGATATTTTCATTTCACTATTAGGGATAACAAGCTAATATTATATCGTAGTTAAACGTTCTATACTCTACTTATCAACGCTCTGCAGGTCAATATAGGAGCAGAGATAAATATTGCAGAACAGGTGCCGATTGCAATGCCAAAAGAAATGATTAAGCAGAAGTCTCTGACCACACCTGTACAAATCAGCACTAAAGGAAGAGCGGCAAGAAGAGTAGTACCTGAAGTTAACATAGTGCGAAATAGCGTCGAATTAATGCTGGCATCAACTACTTCACCTATTTTTGCATTTTTTCCACTTTTTTGATACTCTCGAATCCGATCATATATAACCACTGAGTTATTGATTGAGTAGCCAATTACGGTAAGGAGAGCTGCAACTGATGAAATATTAAACTCAATACTCGTTAAACTGATAAAGCCAAGAGTTAAAATCACATCATGGATCAGTGCCATTATTCCACCAAGTCCACACTGCCAGTTAAATCTAAGCCAAACATAAAAAAATATTCCAATAATTGCAATTAACATGGCTGATATCCCTTCAAATATCTGCGTTGAGCCTATTTGTGGACCAACATAATCTATTTTGCGATAAGTTACTAAATTACCTAATTTGCTCTCTAATATACTTTTAACCTTTTTAATTTTATCTTCATCTCCCTCATCTTTAAACCGCACAACTAAGTTATCACCAGCTTTTGAACTCTGTATCGTAAATCCACTTTCTTTTAATATACCGAGAATAGCATCATCCTTGCTTGAAGATTTTATCTCTATCAAAATTCCACCTGTAAAGTCTATACCCAAATTCATTCCTCGCAGCATAAAAGTAAGCATTGAAAAAATGATAAGAATAACGCTAACAAGTGCTGTCAAATTTCTATATTTACTAAATTTTATATCAAGATTATCTGGAATAAGTCTAATTGCCATATTTCCTACTTAAATTGTGATTTTATATACTTTTTAAGCAATCGACTAGCTATTTTCTCTTAGCTTATACTAATAATGATCTTTGATTTACTTAATCTACTTGAAAAAGATATTTGATCAAAAAAATGAAAACAGCCTGGTTGTCATTAATAAAGTGCTACTTAAACATCTTTTTTAATCGATTGATTTCATCAGCAAATTTTGGGTCAGTTCTTATGAAATTTTCCACTTGTTTGACTGCGTGTATAACAGTAGCATGATCTCTACCACCAAAATTTCTTCCAATATCTGGTAAACTTTTTTGCGTAAACTTCTTTGCGAAATACATAGCTATTTGTCTCGGCCTCGCAAGACTGCGGAGCCTTCTATTAGATTGCATATCTGCAATCTTTATATTGAAAAATTCAGCTATTTTTTTCTGTATCTCTTCTATTGTGATTGACCTATGATTTGACCTAAGAAGATCAATTAGGGTCTCACTAGCTGATTCTACTGTCATGCTTCTTCCAATTAAAGAGGTATGAGCAACCTTATTTAATGCTCCTTCTAGTTCTCTTATATTGGATTTTATATTCCTTGCCAAAAATTCTAGGACATCCTTTGGAACATACATATTCATTCGTTCCACTTTCGCCTGCAATATACCAAGTCTTAATTCAAAAGTTGTTTCATTAATATCTGCAACTAATCCCCAACCAAGTCGTGATTTTATTCTTTCTTCTACTCCATCAAGATCACTAGGAGACCTATCAGCTGATATAACCAATTGTTTATTTTGGTCTATCAATGCATTGAAAGTGTGAAAAAATTCTTCTTGTGTACTATCTTTACCACTGATAAATTGCACATCATCTACCATCAATACATCTACTGATCTAAATTGCTCTTTAAATAACATAATATCTTTTCTCCGCAGCGCCGTAATATATTGATACATAAATTTCTCTGCTGATAAATATACCACTTTTCTTTTTGCTGACGGAGAATTAACTATGTCCCAAGCTATAGCATGCATTAAATGTGTTTTACCAAGTCCCACTCCACCATATAGAAATAAAGGGTTGCTTCCTGATATTGGATCTATAGATTCCGCTACACGCTTTGCCGCTGTAAATGCTAACTCATTTGACTTTCCTACCACAAAATTATCAAAAGTGAATCTGGTATCTAGTGGTGAACCAAGATTATGATTATTTTCCTCTCTATTTTTTAGTATCGTATTAGAATTTGAATTTCTTTCTTCAATTAATTGAATATCAATAGAACATACACTTTGATCTTCGCTTTGCCATAATGACAATATTTTTTCCATGTAGTGAACTGTAATCCACTCCTTTATAAATCTTGTTGGTACAGACAACAAAACTTCTCCATTTCTGTTGCTGATAAATCTTAGTGAACTCAGCCAGCTGTTATATGTTGCTTCTCCATAGAGATTATGGAGATAATTTTGGATTTTTTCCCAAGTAACATTGTGGTCCGTTACTGTAATAATCTGATCAAAAAACATAGTAGAAACCTTAGGGTTAGTTAAGTTCATATACCACACCAAGAAAGAATAATAATCAGAAAGATGCAAGATAATCAATAGCTTACTGTAAGATAAAAAGCTAACACTACTTAATACATATCTAAAATTATGAGGATTTTTGACGAGTTGTAAAGAGTATAAAAGCACTAAAATTGATCATTTTTTTGAAATAAAAACAATCAATTTGTAAATGTCGCTTGTACCGAGGATTAGAAGTATGTTATTAAAAAATAGTAATATATTATGTATAAATAAGATATTAAATTTACTGATAAATAAGTAAAGTACTTGTATAAATATAGCTGATTTAGTATAAATTTATTGAAGTAAATTTGTGATTATATTAAGTAATTTGAGTCATAATACTGTATTCGGTATTGAACTGGAGTTTTACACTGAGGGAATAAAAAAAGAATATTTATTTCTGAATAGCATCAAAAATAAAATAGCTTCTCTTGGATTTTTTTGTGAGAAAGAGAGTTCTTTAAACCAATACGAGATAAAAAGTGATTGTTATACGAGTCCTGATAATTTAATTATGCATTTTGAGTTAGTAAAAAAATTACTGATTGGAACAGCACAAGAGTTCGATGGTAATGTTTCTTTTAAAGCAAAACCTTATTTGGATAGAGCAGGCAGCGCACTAAATGTACATGTTAGCCTCATGGATTCAAATAATAATAACTTATTTTATGGCAATAAGCAAAAATATAGTGACCACCTGATTCACAGCATAGGTGGATTATGTGCAATGATGAAAAAACATATGTTGTTTTTTGCTCCAAATGATGATTCATATTTAAGATTTCAGTACCCAGATATTCATACTCCAACTACGATTAGTTGGGGAGTGAATAACAGAACTGCTGCGATAAGAATTCCCTATTTTGGCAACGATTCCAAAAGATGCCGCCTAGAGCACCGTGTTCCTGGAGCAGATTGTAACCTTGAAAAAGTACTCACAGCAATAATTGAAGGTATAGTTTTTGGTATAGAGAACAAAATTGCTCCGCCAAATAGAGTGTATGGCATTGCATCTGATCCTCAATATAAGATGGAGAGTTTGATATAGCAACTACCTGTTAAACCCTAACCCATTAAACTCGTTTGAGGTAATTGGCCATTCTAGCACTTTCCTCACATCATTATTTACATTCCCATACTGTAATAGCAAGTCTGCAGCAGATAGTTTCTGCGTACTTTTAGATGATCCAAGCCCTATATTGGTAAGGTTGCTCGGTGGCTGCTCAGGAAGTGGATTACCAAGTGTATCCATGTGTTTAGGTAAAGGTTCCATAACAATATTTGTAGCACTAGAAACGAAATGACTATCTGTAGTATCAGCACTTTTAGAAAGTGAATTACCTTTGAAATCCATATGTTTAGGTAGTCCATTTTTCATTTCTTCTTCTGCTCTTTTATTTTTTAATTCTTCTTCTAGCTCAGTTTCAGTTCTTTTTGGTTCTTTTACGGTATCTTTTTCTTCACCTTCATTAACACTGCTATACCCTTCATCTTCTGACATATCATCAGTTTTAACAGACTTAGCTCCTGCTTTATTAAGCAATGAAAGTAATGCGTAAGTAACTGCAGCAGCAGTAACTATAATGGCTATCTTTGCAGCAATGTGAATCACTGTTAAAAATACTAAAGTTGATGAAACACCAACCAACCCAGATACGATCACTTTATTCTTGCCTTCTGTCACACTTAAAACTGCTACCATAATAATCCCTCAAATACCATACTAAAGTCATATTATATAGAAATTTTCTTACGCTTGCAAAATTGTAAAAATTTTAATCATTTACATAAAGCTATATAAGGATTAATTAATATATAATTTATCTTAGCTATAATATGATGTAAATACGTATAATGTCCGGAATGAAAAGCTTAATTATAGAGAGGAATAGAACAGTAATATTATTGCTTATCGTGATTTTTACCTTCGGCTCATACACTTATATAAAAATGCCAAGAGAAAGCAATCCTGATATACAGATTCCTATAATTAGCGTATTTGTCGGGTTTCCTGGTATTTCTGTCGAGGATAGTGAAAAGCTATTAGTGCTTCCTATAGAAAATGAACTAAGATCCATCGAAGGTGTAAAAGAATTGAGAGCTTTTGCAACTAATGATGGTGCTCACATGATACTCGAATTTAGAACAGAGTATGATAATAAAGAAGTGCTCGATAATGTCCGTTCAAAGCTTTTAAACATAAAATCAAAATTACCTATTGAAGCAGAATCTCCAATAATCAATGAAATAAACTTGAGCTTATTTCCGATACTAAACGTTGGCTTGATTGGTAATTTGCCGGAAAGAACTTTAACTGAAATAGCACGCAAACTAAAGAAAGAAATAGAATCTCTGCCAAATGTTCTTAAAGTTGAAGTAGCAGGTATGCGTAAAGAAACAGTGGAAGTTATAATTGAGCCCACAGTTCTAACAAAATATAACATTCAATCAAATGAGATATTTCAAGCTATATCAAACAACAACAGATTGGTAGGAGCCGGATCACTAGAAAATGATACCGGTAAATATTCGATTAAAATATCAGGGTTATTAAAAGACATAGAAGATATTATGAATATTCCTATTAGATCTCAAAGTGATGCAGTTTTGAGAATCAAAGATATAGCAAAAGTATACCTTGGGTTTGAGGATCACCAAGGATTTGCTCGTATTAATGGACTACCTAGCATTGTACTAGAAATTTCAAAACGTAATGGAAAAAACATAATAGACACGGTAAATCAAGTAAAATACTTAATGGACAAAGCAAAAGATCAATTACCTGAAAATTTAAAAGTAGTTTATTTGAATGACCAGTCAAAAAATGTACGTGATGTGCTTGACGACTTGGAAAATGGTATAATATTTGCCGTATTACTAATATTAACCATAATAATGCTCTTTATGGGAACAAGGGCTGCTATTCTTGTTGCACTATCAATACCTGGCTCCTTTCTAATAGGAATAATGGCTCTTTACCTCATGGGTATTACTCTAAATATAGTTGTGCTCTTCAGTTTAATTATGGCAGTTGGCATGCTGGTTGATGATGCAATTGTAATCAGCGAATATGCTGATAGAAAGATGATTTGTGGCATGGATAAAGTAGAAGCCTTTTGCACCTCAGTTCATGATATGTTCTATCCAGTTTTATCATCAACATTGACTAAATTAGCAGTGTTTTTCCCTCTGTTACTCTGGCCCGATACAGTCGGTAAATTTATGCAGTACATACCAATTACAATAATTCTAACTTTAACTGGATCGCTAATTATGGCTTTGGTTTTTATACCAACACTTGGTGCAATATTTGGTAAACCTTCCATAACTTCAAAAAAAGAAATAATAAGAATGAGTGCTATAGAAAGTGGTGAGATAAAAAATACTGGGCTTATAATAAGAACTTATGTACGTATGTTAGAGAAAGTCTTAGATCACCCCAAAAAATTTGTATGTGTTGTTGTGTTTGTTTTATTTTTGTCTAGTATATTATATTTTACTTTTGGTTCTGGATTAAAGTTCTTTCCGAATGTAGATTCAGATAACATTTTAATCAGCGTTAAAGTAAAAGAAAGCTTATCAGCCAAAGAACGAGATTTGATACTTAAGAAAGTAGAAGAACGTATTTTGGGTGTTGAAAAGGAAATTTATGTTTTTTATGCTCGATCAGGAAAATTTTCAGACAACGTTATTGCCAAAATTCAATTGGAACTTGTAGATTGGCGCTGCAGGCGCAAAGCTACGCAAATACTAAATGATATAAGGAGTAGTGTACAAAACATAAAAGGAGTAATAATTGATGTACAGGAACAAAAGTCAGGACCATCAGCTGACAAGCCAATACAAATTAACTTAAGCGGAAGTGCATCCAACTTGAATTCAGTAGCAGAGAAAATCCTAAAAATTATGGACCAACCTTCATCTGGATTTATAAATATTCAAGATAGTAGATCAGCACCTGAAATAGAGTGGAATATGAGTATTGATAAGAGTAAGGCTACAAGCTCTGGAGTAAGTGTTGCAACCATCGGTGATTTTATAAAGATGGTTACAAATGGAGTATTAATTGGAAAATATAGACCAAATAACGCAGATGAAGAAATTGATATTGTACTACGCTTTCCCAGAAAGAATCGCAACATGAAAACTATAGATAACCTTTTTATTAATACAGCAAATGGACCATATTCTATGAGTAGCATAGTGAAATACGTTCCCGAAAAAAAGGCAAATAAACTAAGTAGGATTGATGGATCACGCACAGTAACAATCTCTGCTGACGTTGATACTGGCTATCTTGTTGATGAAAGAGTTAAGTTCATTCAAAATTCGATTACTCAAGACTGTAGTAAAGGAGTAAAGATTGATTTCAAAGGTGATAAGGAAGATCAACAAAAATCAGGAGCATTTTTATTAAAGGCTTTTATATTAGCAATTACATTGATGATATTGGTGCTAGTGGCACAGTTTAACAACATATACTATACATTTATCGTAATGACAGCAGTGTTTTTATCAACAACATGTGTATTTTTCATTTTCTTTCTTATTCAGAAAGTTTTTGTAGTTGTCATGTGTGGAGTGGGGATAATTGCTTTAGCAGGAATTATAGTGAATAATAATATACTATTGCTTGATGCCTTTCATCAGCAAATTAAGGTGCGCAAAAATAACATTAAGCAATGTATAATAAACGCTTCAATTTCTCGCATCAGGCCAATACTACTTACCGTTGCAACTACAGTTCTTGGTTTAATACCTATGATTACTAGGTTAAATATCAGTTTTTTTACGCTACAAATCACATATGATGCTCCATCAAGCCAGTGGTGGGTTGATATTTCAGCAACCATAGCAAGTGGAATATTGGCTGCAACGGTCTTAACTTTACTCTTTACTCCGGCGTTGCTTGTCATACAAAGACATGAAAAAACTTGACTTAAATTAGCAATCATTTAACATTTTAGATAGCGTTCTTTACCTGTTGAAGCTATAATTATAACTAATTAAATTGGATTTATTTATATGATTGCTAATCGTAAAAGCAGTGTTAAGCAGAAAAGCAACAAGAATAACATAGTTGGGAGCCTTGATGTAATAAAAACAGCGGGAGAGCTCTCACTTCAAAAAGGTTTGGATTTTAATATTATAATAAATGCACTTAAAAGTGCTATCGAAGCAGTAGCTCAACAAAAGTATGGTAGCAAAAGTAAAATTGTAGTTAATATAGATAGAAACACAGGCAAAGTTACCTCATATAGACAACTAAAAGTCATTAATGATGAATCAAATGAAAATGAGTGTGACTTAATTAAGTTGACACAAGCTAAGTTAATAAAAGAAGATGCAAAAGTTGGAGATACTATTAGTGAGTTGATTTCTCTTAACACTGATCTTGTTTCAGCAAGAATTGCCCAGCAAAAGATTTCTGAAATAATCAAAAATGAAGAGTTAAAAAAGCAATATGAGGAATTTAAAGATAAGGTAGGAGAAATGAGGTATGGCATCGTTAAACAAGTAGAATATTCAGATCTTATTATAGACATAAACGGAATTGGAGCATACCTCCCTTTACGAAACTTAATTGGTGGTGAGTCATTTCGTGAAGGCGATAAGCTTAAAGCTTACATACAGGCTGTTAAGCGCTCTGACGATGGACGTCAAATCATTCTTTCTAGGACTCATGAAGGCTTTTTAGAGGCATTGTTGAATCAAGAAGTACCAGAAGTTGCTGACGGATTGATAACAATTAAAGGTATAGCTAGAGACGCTGGTTCAAGATCTAAAGTTGCTGTTTTTTCATCTGATAAGAATATCGATCCAGTAGGTGCTTGCGTTGGAGTTAAAGGAGATAGAATAAAAACTATTATACACGAATTAAACGGTGAAAAAATCGACGTCATACATTACTCATCAGATTTGGGTCAATTTGTTATTAAAGCCATTACTCCTGCAGAAGTATCAAAGGTCATTATTGACGAAAATGAAAATTGTATAGAGTTAATAGTTGCTGAAGATCAATTGAGTTTAGCTATAGGAAAAAAGGGTCAGAATGTAAGATTAGCTTCAGAGCTTGTTGGATGGAAAATTGAGATATTAAGCACTCAGCAAGAATCAGAAAGAAGAAATAAAGAATTTAGTCAATGTTCAGTTTTATTTGCTGAAGCTTTAAACTTAGAAGAGATTATGGGCCAATTATTGGTAACAGAAGGTTTTTCAAGTGTAGAAGATATATCTAACACTTCAATTAAGGAACTTGCTTCAATAGAGGGCTTCAATGAAGATATTGCAAATGAACTTCATAATAGAGCAAATAATTACCTGAAAGCAGAGAATGATAGAAAAATAGAAGAGCTAAAAAATTTAGGTATGGAAGACGATGTAATCAACTTAGCCTTATCAATAGATAATAAAATTGCTCTTAGTAAACATAATATTAAAACTTTAGAGGACATAGCAGATTTATCAAATTATGAGTTTTGTAGCATACTCTCTTCCTCAACTAATAATAAAGACAATCTAAAAGATACAGCAGATTTAATAATCATAGAAGCACGTAAAAAGCTTGGATTAATATAAAAACAATATGAATAATGAAGATATCAGTAATAAAAAATTAACCCTACAAGGCTTAAGCAAGCTTAAATTAGACATTAATTTAAACTCTTTAGATAGTCAAAGTACTGGTACTACAATAGTAAAAAAAAGAAGAAAAATTCATTCTGCAGAAGAATATAGTTTATTTGACGAGAGTAAATTAGGCTCTTTAACTGAAAAAGAACAAATTTCCCGCATTAATGCTGTACAGAATGCTACTTTGCTGAAAGAAAGGAATCAGAGAGAACAAGAAGAGAAAATAAAAAAAGAAGAAAGCAATCAAGAAGCTGAAGATAAAAATGAATCACACTCTGTACCTAAAGAAATAAATAAGGAAGTTTTAAGTAATACTAACTCAGTTGAACAAAAAGAAGATAGTATTGAATATGAGAACAATGATAAAAAGTCTTTTAAAGCTAGCAAAGATATATACTCTAAGCATTCTAAGCTAGTAATTACACAGGCAATAGATGAAAGAAATGAACACCTCCCTGTATTTAAGCAAAAATTTGGTATAAGAAGTAAACAATCAAAGTTTACTAAGGGTAAAAATATAGCAAGAGAAGTTATTATACCAGACAAAATAACTATCAGGGAGTTATCTATTCGTATGGCAGAAGATAGCAAGAGTGTGCTAAAAATGCTCAAAGAAGAAGTTGGGGAGAGCTATAGAGTAGATGATCTAGTAGATCCAGATATAGCATGCGAAATAGCAAAAAAATTTAATCATACGGCTAAACGAGTAAGTGATGCTGATAAAGAAAAGAATTTACTCTTCATAAGCAACAGAGAAAACTTACCTAAAAGACCAAAACCACCTATCGTTACTTTTATGGGACATGTGGATCATGGTAAAACATCATTGCTTGATGCATTTCGTGAATCCAATGTTGCAGAAAGAGAGTCAGGTGGCATCACTCAACATATAGGTGCTTATCAATTAACGACAAAAAATAAGCAAAAAATTACTTTCATTGATACACCAGGGCATGAGGCGTTTACTGCAATGCGTGCACGTGGTGCCAATATTACTAATATAGTTGTGATAGTAGTTGCAGCTGATGATGGAATCATGAAACAAACAGTTGAAGCAATAAACCATGCAAAAGCAGCAAATGTCTCTATTATAGTTGCCATTAATAAAATTGATAAATCACAACCTGGCGATGTAGAAAGAATAATTAATAGTTTGCCTCAGTATGACCTCATCCCCGAAGAACTTGGTGGTGATGTTATAATTGTGCCAGTATCAGCAAAAAAGAAAATCAACTTAGATAAACTAGAAGAGGCAATTTTATTAATTGCTGAATTAATGACGCTAGAAGGAATAGAGGATTGTCGAGCACTTGGATGGGTAATAGAGTCCAAAATAGATAAAGCTAAAGGAATATCAGCTACATTAATAGTTGAAGAAGGAACATTAAAGATTGGTGACATATTGATAGTTGGTACAACATACAGCAAAGTACGCAGTATGATTAATCACCTTGGTCAAAGAGAAAAAGCGTCACTACCTTCTACTCCAGTTGAAGTTACTGGTTTAAATGGTGTACCAAATGCTGGAGATAAATTTGTTGTTGTAAACTCTGAAAGGCAGGCTCGTGAAATTGTTGAATACAGGTTAGAATTAATCAAGAAAAAGCAAGAAGATTTAGACGACAGTAATTTAGATATATTCAGTCGTAATGATAGTGAAACAGAAGAACTATCTGTAGTTTTAAAGTGCGATGTCACTGGTTCTATTGAAGCAATATCAAGCTCAATTGATAAGCTTGGTAAAGAGCAAGTGAAATTAAATATTCTACACAAAGCAGTAGGAGGAGTAACAGATTCAGATGTGCTGCTTGCAGAAGCATCAAGCGCAGTAATTTTAGCTTTTAATGTAAAAGTGGATTCAAAAATAAGAGAATTAGCAAAACAAAAAGGTATAGAAATACATACTTACAATATAATATATGAGCTTATTGAAGACATGAGGATGTATCTAACTAAAATGTTAAAGCCTGTTACACGAGAGGTTCGTGTTGGTTCTGCATCTGTAAGGCAAATATTTAATGCATCCAAAGCCGGTAATATAATCGGATGTTATGTCACTGATGGAGTTATAAAAAAAGATTCTTTAATTAAGGTAGTACGTGGCAGCAAATTGGTGCATGAAGGAAAGTTAAAAGCACTACGTAGATTTAAAGATGATGTTAAAGAAGTGGGTGTAAATTTTGAATGCGGAATATCGCTAGAGGGTAATATCGATATTAAAGTTGGAGACATTTTGGAAGCTTATCAATTAGTGCAAGAAGAAAGGACGTTATAGTAGTTGAATATGAAAAAGGAAATTAGAAACCTAAAAGTAGCATCGGTATTACACAGGGCAATATCAAAAGTCTTAATGGAAGGTAATGTTCTTAATGAAAAAGTAGTAGTATCTGATGTAAAGCTAAGCAAAGATTTGAAGAAAGCAGATGTATATATTGTGTTATCTTCATTAAACATCCAAAATGATAATGATGATATCAGCACTGTTGTTAATGAAATGAACCAATCTGCATGGTCAATACGTAAATCTATATTGTGTTATGTTGATTTGCGATTTATACCTGAGTTAGTTTTTAAGCCTGATTTAGCATTCGATAATTTTGTCAATGTAAGCAAAATATTACATAATCACACTTAATTAATGTATTTCAACCATTATTTCTCATTAATGAGAATACACAGTTTAACAGGTTTATGGCTTGCGCTATTTCCTAGCTTAAGCGGCATTCTTTTAGCCTCAACTTCTCTATCGTATCAAGCTCTTTTTCTCCTTGTTTTGTTTACTATAGGTGCATTTTTAATGAGACCCGCAGGGTGCATAATCAATGATATCTTCGATAGAGAAATAGATGCGCACGTTGAACGAACAAAATATAGGCCACTTGCAAGTGGTGCATTAAACATAAAGCAGGCTTTGGCTTTACTTTCACTGTTACTGTCTATTGCCCTGTTAATCTTATTATTAACCAATAAAACTACTCTTATACTTGGAATAATTTCAATGTGCATGATAGTTATCTACCCCTTGCTAAAGCGTTACGTTTGGTGGCCACAATTGTTTTTAGGGTTTACTTTCAACATGGGATCACTCATGGGTTCAGCAGCAATAACAAACCAGATTAGCATAGAATCCTTGCTATTTTATATAGGATGCGTCTTTTGGACGCTTAGTTATGATACTATATACGCTCATCAAGATAAAAAAGATGATGAGAAATTAGGAATGAAATCTACTGCATTATATTTTGGCAATACAACAAAATCTTGGTTGAAAAGATTTTATTTAATATCCTTAATGGCATGGTTGTACGCTGGTATACTATCATCATTAAATAACATCTTTTATATTGCTTTACTTGCCATAGGATTCATATTTCACCACCAACACAAAAATTTCAATCCAGACGATTCTAATCAATGCATGTCCATATTTAAAAATAATTCCCAGATAGGACTCCTGCTCTTTTTCGGTATCCTTTTAGATAGAATTCTAAATTCTACTTTTGTATCCGTTCAGATGCATGGCTAATGTGTAAATATCGAAGCAAAAATGTTGTCATTCCAGTGTCAAGTGCTGGGATGACAGAGAAAGCATCATATTGGAATGACACCATTTATTTCTATGGCTGTCTTTTCGTAACCGTTCACGGAGATAAGGTGGTTTACAAAGTAAGTATAAAAGTGTAAAGAGATAGGAATCTAAATATGGAATGGGTAAATGACAACAGTGCTGCAAGAAAAGGTTGTAGCAGAAAAGGCTAATCTCAAGGAAGAAATAAAAGCACTGATCAGAGAAAATGATAGCTTGAAAGCAAAAATAGTTGAATTAGAAGACAAATTGGGCTTAAATTCGCAAAATTCTCATCGCTGCCACCATCACGAGATATATATCGTAAGAAAGCAAAAAAGAAAAGTGATAAAAAACCAGGAGGTCAGCCAGGACATAAGGTGCATAAGCGTGAATTAATGGCTGCAGACGAGGTAGTGAGATGCACAATTGATACAATTTGTATGTGTGGAGGTAAGATTACTTTAGAAGATGAAATTATTCATCAGAAGGCAGAGTTGCCAGAAATTAAGCCAATTGTAACTGAGTACAGGTTGCAAAGAGGACATTGTAGAGTATGTAATAAAAGAATTACAGCAAATTTACCCGAAGGTGTTGCAAGAGATTTTCTAGGACCCAATGCTAAAACAGTTATAAGCAGCCTTAGCGGCTTTTTTATTAACTCAAAAAGAGAGGTACAGCAAATTTTGGGCAGTATTTTTAATCTAAATATAAGCCTTGGTTTAGTCTCAAATACTGAACGCAGGGTATCGAAGAAGTGTGCATCTGAATATGAGAAAATGAAGGAAGAGTTGCAAGGAAGCGAGTATTTGCATATAGACGAAACAGGGCACAGAAATCAAGGAAAGAGAGGCTGGAGTTGGGTAATAACAAACAAAGCGTTGACACTTCTGAAGGTAAGCGAGTCTCGTGGTAAGAAGGTGTTGAAGAGTTTACTGCCAGAATATGATGGTATAGTTGTGAGCGATAGATACGCTGTATACAATTACTTCAATCGTGAAAATAGACAGATATGTTGGGCACATCTGGCAAGAGATTTTGAGAGATTTGCCCATAGTAAAAATGTTGAAGTGAGCAAAATTGGCCAAGCACTAAAATCGCTCAGCAATAAGGTGTTTGTAGTAGATAAGGCAAAAAAACAAAATTTGATAGATAATTTGAGATTTTATCGACTGGTGCGAAAAATTCGGAAAAGGGTAAAACATTTTTTACGTAAAATGACGAGGGTTGCAAATAGCACTCAAGCTTCAAGAATGGCCGCTAAGATGTTACGATCTGAGGATATGATGTGGAAGTTTTTAAGAAAACCTGAAGTGATAGAAACAACTAATAACCTTGCAGAACGGCAAATTAGACGGTACGTAATTTATCGTAAAAACAGCTTTTTCACCTGGTCAGAACGTGGAGAAAGATTCGTGGAAAGAATGTTGTCGATATTTTTGACATCACGTCTAAATGGCCAGAACCCCTTTCAAAAGCTACAGAATCTAGTAGCTGTCACTGCTTAGTTCTTTAATTCATTCTCACAATCCGTGAACGGTTACGTCTTTTCTACCTTATTTTGTCACCCTGCTGAACGGATTCTACTTTTTAGAACATATCTTGAAAGGAAATCAGGAAGATAATATGATAGGATCAGTAAAAAATATATCCAGGTGATGTAAGTGACAAAGAATGGAAATTTCTTGAGCCAAGAGTTGCACAAGGTGTGGCCAAGAAAGCACAAAATAAGCAATTATTAATGTTATACAATACATAATGAAAGGTATTTGCCAGTAGAGCAAAAGATTTTCCTCTATGGAAGACAGTGTATGATTATTTTTTTAGGTGGCGTAATAGTCACACATTGCTTGAATGCATACAAAATAAAGGCTGGGACTCCGCCAACAATATTGCAATAAACCTGAAACTTGAGAAGACTATTTCTCGAAAGCTTCTACAAAAAGAACGGAGAGTTGAATTTATTTATAGAGCTAATGATCAAATAACCATATGTCTCGATGGATAATATATGGTAGAGCTCATGGGCAACAAGAAATTAATAGTGCGGATTAGTTGTAGTTATGAAGTAAATCGATTAGCAGAGTTGTATCTATTAGATGCATATGAAAAATTAGTGTTAAGTAAACCAATAAAAGCGAGCAAAAAGGAAGAAAACTCTGAATATAAGAAAGTAGATTTGAGGACGGTAAAATGGTAACAGTTAGTTTATATGCAAGAGTTTCTTCAGGGAGGCAAGCACAAGAAGATACAATAGCAAGCCAAATTGCTGCTATAGAGAATCAAATTAGTATGGATGGACATAAATTATTAAATGAATATAAATTTATTGATAATGGTTATAGTGGTTCTAACATAATCCGTCCTGGTTTGGAAAAATTACGTGATAAAATAGCAGAAGGTAACATTGATAAGGTTTATATTCATTCTCCTGATCGTTTATCTCGTAAGTATGCATATCAGATGATATTACTTGAAGAGTTTAAGAAATTAGGAGTGGAAGTCATTTTTTTAAATTATCAAATTAGCGATAATCCAGAATGGCTTTGTTGCATAGCACTGATAGGCATGTAAATCACAATGAACTTACGCAGCTAATTTAAATTTAGCCATACCAATATCAGTAAATTTGTTCAGTAAGTAGCACTTAATTAACAGCTCTTTTTCACGATTTACCTCTGATTTATTTTTCAAGCCAAACCCAAATATTTGCTTCAACCTATAGAAAAAGACTTCAATATAAGACCGTGCTCCATACTTAACTTTTTTCTTCCATTCATTAATACCATCTTCATAATTCTCATATGACCTAATTCTACTAATATACTTGTTTCTTTCTGATAAGTAGTCAGCTAAACAAATTTTAGTATCCTTCCTAGGGCGAATAATAGGCACAATATTGTATTTTCTGCATTCTTTATACACACTTTTTATATCATAAGCCGCATCTGCTCGAATAGAACAAATGTTATATTTATCACTGACTTCTTCTAACATATCGCAGACCGGCAAATAGTCTACAGCAACACCACTAGTGTAGTTCATGCTTATTGCTTTCTTATCATTTATGTTTAAAATAACATGTAATTTTCTTACTTGACCATAACCACTGTATTTTCTTTTTTGAATATTAAGCTTACTATGCCCACCGTTATTATTGTAGATACTAACTCTAGTGCTATCTACGGCAATTTCAACATTTTCCAGATCATCTTTATTGCTTCTATGGTCATCAATCTTCAAATTAAGCTTTTTAAATCTTCTGGAAGCTTGTGTATAGCTGATAATCTTAAGTTTTTTGCCTATTTGTACCATATAACCTTTTACAAAACCTACAGCTTGTCTCAAGCCAATTCTAAAAAGATGAACTATTATGTGTATTAAAATTACAACTTTATCACTATAAGTGTTATTGCCACCTGCAACTTTTGGACTATTTTCATACCAATTTTCTATGGCTTGATTAACAAAATGAAAAACATTTCCTCTTTTTTTTAGAAACTCATTATATTCTCTTTGGTTACTTACTCTCATTTTTTGTGGCATAAGTTATACTTGTTTGAAAAATGCCTATTTTACAACAAAATGCGTTAGTAACCATAAGCTTTTCTCCTTACAATAACCTCAACCAACACTAGCTATGCAACAAAGCCATCCAGAATCTCAATTACTATTACAAATGCAAGGTATGATAGCAGAATACGAACGTGCAAAAATCATGGAACGAAGTCGTCGAGGAAAGATTTATGCAGCAAATAAGGGTTGTATAAGTGTAATGAGTGCTGCTCCTTATGGCTATCGTTATATAAACAAAAATACAGAAACAGGACAGGCCTTATTTGAGATTTATGAAGAAGAAGCTGAAGTTGTTCGTAAAGTATTCTCTTGGGTAGGAAGAGAAAGAGCCAGTATAGGAGAAGTATGTCGTAGGCTAAGTGCTATGTCCATTATGACGAGAACTGGAAAAGAGTATTGGGATAGGGCTGTAGTTTTGAGTATGTTAAAAAACTCTGCTTATAAAGGACAAGCAGCTTTTGGTAAAACAAGGTTTGGCGTAAAACTAAAACATATAAGACCGAAAAAAAACTCCTGCGAGCATCCAAAAGATAATTATTCTACTTATCCTGTTCCAAAAGAGGATTGGATTTATATTAAAGTACCTAGTATAGTAAGCGAAGATTTATTTGAAATCGTTCAAGAACAATTAGCTGAGAATAGAAAAATAGCAAGAACAAGACAAAGAGGAGCAAGACATTTATTGCAAGGTTTAGTAGTATGTAAGCTTTGCAATTATGCATATTATGGTACTAGCACTGCAAGGAATAAGGAGGGGAAAAAAACTAATAATCAGGTATATTATCGTTGTGTTGGCACGGATTCATACCGTTTTGGCGGTAATAAAATGTGTAACAACAAATTAATTCGTACAGATACATTAGACATGGCTGTGTGGGAAGAGGTGAAACATCTATTAAAAAATCCGAATAGAATATTAGAGGAGTATAAACGTAGACTTTCAGAACTTAAAAAATCACCACTAGATCAAAAAAGCGCTTTGCTTGAAACACAAGAAGATAAATTAAAACGAGGTATTGCAAGGTTAATTGATAGTTATGCTCAAGAATATATTGATCAAGAAGAATTTGAGCCAAGAATTAAAGCAATGAAACAAAACTTAAAAATGGTTGAAGAACAAAAGAAAAAGATATTTGATCAGAAAAAACTCACACAAGAGTTAACTCTAGTAGTAACAAATTTAGAGGGGTTTTCCTCTAGTATTAACTCAAGTCTTAATAATGCAGACTGGCTAACTAAACGTGATATTATTAGAACGTTAGTTAAGCGAATTGAGATTAATTTTGAGGATGTAAACATCGTGTTTAGAGTAAAAGAGCTTCCAGACTCTTTTCATATGGAAAAAAATCAATGCTTGCAATGTTGTTGTAGGGGTAAGTGGTGGTCAACTTGGTATTGACAAAAATGATCTTATGAAGTTTACAACAGTAGTTGCTAAAATGACCACAGCGTTTGATATGTCGGCAGAGGAAGCTGGTAATGCTATTGCGAAAATATCCAACGTCTATGGAATTAAAGTTGATGGTATGGAAAATGCAGGTAACATAATAAACCATCTTTCAGATAATACTGCTGCTAAAGCAAAGGAAATGGTTCTTACACTGAATAGAATTGGCGGTAATACTAAACAGTTTGGTTTAGAAGTTGATCAAGCAAGTAGCTTAGCAAGTGCGTTCATAAGTTTAGGTAAACAACCTGAAAAAGCAGCAACTGCTATAAATAACTTTCTCAGTAAACTACAGACTGCAAGAGAGCAAAGTCCTGAATTTCACGATGCATTAGATGAGATGGGAACAAGTATAGAAGAGCTCGAACAAACTATTAAAAAAAATCCTCAAGAGGCAATATTGCAATTCCTTGAAACTTTAAAAAGAATAGACGATCAAGAGCGTGCCAGTATTCTTATGAATCTATTTGGTGCTGGGTTTCAAGATGACATTGCTCTTTTAGTAGGAAGCTTAGACATTTACAAGAAAGCTATTGAACATTTAGCTGATAAAGAAAAATATAACGCTTCAATGCAGGACGAATTTAACAATCGGGCAAATACTACAGCTAATAAATTACAATTACTTAAAAATGCAGTATTTGAAGCTGGCATGAATCTAGGGTCAGTAATGTTGCCTACTTTAAATTATTTAGCTGGAAGTTTGAAAGCAATAACAGAGCGTATAGCTTCTTTTGCAGAAAAATATCCAACTTTAACTACGGCAATCATGAGTACTTTAGCAGCTTTGATAAGTTTGAAAGTCTTAGTAGTGGGAGTAGGCTACGGAATTACTTTATTAGGAAGTACAATTTTTGGTCTTAAAGCAACGATATTGGCAACATTTTCATTTTTATCAGCTATAGTTTTTCCTGCAGTAGTAACAGGACTAAGAGCAATAACACTCGCTGTAATGACTAACCCAATTGGACTTTTAATAGCGAGTCTTGTTGCTGGTGCAGCTTATGTTCTAACTAACTGGCAAAAAGTGAAAGACTTTTTCTCTAGCTTTTGGAAATCACTCATTAAACCCATAGGAGAAACTTTTTCATGGATAGGAAATAAAGTTAGTAGCATATTTGCTGAGAATAGCTCGATTAGAAAATTTGAAAATAATGGAAACGTTGTTAATAGGCTTTCTAAAAATAGCATTTTCAGTAATGGAAACCCATTGATAAATAATAGTGCTGTTAAACAATTTTCAGAAAATAGTAAAGGCAATTTTGAGAGTTTTAAAGTAAAAAGTGTTATAGAAGAAAAAAGAGCTATGGAACAAGAAGAAGTTGAGAAAGCATTCAAGAAAAGTAGATATGAAAATAGGGAATCTAAAGTATATAACCAAGCATTCTATCAAACGTTTAATATCAACATTAAGTCTGAAGATGTCCGCAGCGTTGCTGATGCAGTAATAGAAAGATTTAGAGAACAAGCACGTGGGGCACTTTTTGATATAGTTGAAGAGTTACATTGATGTTGCTTGGAAAATGTAAGCTTGAACCAATAAGCCTAAGATACAGTAAAGAAAAAAGGTGGTATACAATTGAATGTATTGAAAAAACGTCGCTACAAAACATTGGCTCAGGAATTGAATGTATTGATCTGACAGGAGTGATTTATCCACGTTATCAGAGTAACGGCTTAGAACGGCTAAAAAATATACGTGATACTAAAGAACCACACGTTCTAGTTGATAATTCAGGAAATATACTTGGAAATTTTGTCATTACTAATGTAGAAGAAAAACAGATATTATTTTTTCCTGATGGAAAACCAAGAAAAGTTGAGTTTATTTTGAAGTTAAAAGGTTACAGTAAGTGATTTATTATTACACTAAAGAAAACGAAATGTTAGATGAAATTTGCTGGAAACATTATGGATACAGTAGTGGAGCAGTGGAGGAAGTATTGCTTGAAAATTCAGGCCTTGCAGAACATGAAAGTTTTTTGCCCGCTGGATTAAGAATTAAGCTTCCTAAAATTCAAAAAATACCGAAAGAATCTGTTATAAACATTTTAGATAAATGACACCAGATTTTGATATAGTAGCAAAAAATAACCCAGTAACAGAGGTTTTAAAAAAGAGTTTAATATTACTACGTGTCACTGATGGATCAGGTACTACAAGTGACGAAGCTGAGATATGTATTAATTATAGCTCTAGCGCTTTAGAACTTAAGGGTAATTTACAGGTTTTTCTAGGATATAAAGAAACAGGTTTATTACCTATGGGGGTATATAAGGCAAATCAAATTACAATACAAAGTCCACCACAAACTTTAAGAATAAAATGTGACGCTGCAAGTTTAAGAGGATCATTAAAGGAAAGAAAATCAAAGGAATGGAAAGACATTACCTTGGGAGATTTGATTAAAGAAATAGCACAAGAACATGGGTATGAAGGTAAAGTCGCTGAAAGATTTGAAAATATATTTATACCACATACCATTCAAGCAGATGAAAGCGACATGAGTTTTTTGGAAGGATTAGGCAAAAAATATGATGCACTAGTAAAACCAGCAGGAGGATATATAATTTTTATTCCGAAGGGAGAAGCAAGATCAGCGACTGGAAAGATGTTAGGCACAACAGTACTTACACCTAAAGTGTACTAGACACAACTTAATCTGACAGCAACGAATTAACTGACAGAAGAATTGAGGTAGTTAAAACTAATATCAGTCTCTTGTTTAACGTTACTAATATTTTTCTGAAAAGCAATGTGTTTGCTATCAAGAAAAGTCTGCATAGGCGTTTTACCATAGCAATATTTACCTGAGTGAGGCCTGGTCTCATTGTAAGAGCGTAACCAATGATCAACATCTATCTGCAAATCTTCTAAAGAACTGTAGATTTTCTTTCTAAAGATAATATTGTAACACTCATCTTGCATAGTTTTATGAAACCTTTCGCATATGCCATTAGTTTGTGGTGAATTGGCTTTAGTTCTTGAATGATCAATATTTTCAATTCCCAAATAAAGCTGATAAGCATGATTTTCTGGTTTGCCACAATATTCTGTACCTCTATCAGTCAAAATGCGCAATAATGGCACGTTTTGTACATCGAAAAATGGTATTACTCTATCATTCAGCAAGTCGGCAGCGGTAATAGCAGTTTTATCTGTATAAAGCTTAGCAAAAGCCACTCTCGAATATGTATCAATAAAAGTCTGCTGGTAAATGCGCCCAACGCCCTTGATATTGCCTACGTAATAAGTATCTTGAGACCCTAAATAACCTGAGTGTTCTGTTTCAATTTCACCGTGAGCTTCTCTTTGCTCTTTAACTTTTTCCAATGCTGCAAGTTGCTCTTCAGTTAAAATTATGCCGTCTTGTGCAACCTTTGCTTCAAGGGCTTTAAGTCTTTTTTTGAACGTTTCAATGTCATTTCTTAGCCATACAGATCTTACGCCACCTTCGGAAATTATTACACCCCTTTTTCTCAGCTCATTTGCAGCTCTTTGTTGTCCATATGCTGGAAATTCTGTAGCTATGCCAATTATTGCCCTTTCTATATCTTCGGAAACTCTGTTTGCTAATAGGGGTTTTTTCTTACTTATTTCATGTAATGCTCCTTCTCCCCCACTTTCATATAACTCCTTAAATCGATAAAATGTATCACGCGAATAACCCATCACCTTACACGCTTGTGATACGTTACCTAATTGCTTTGCTAGTTCTAATAACCCTAACTTTGGTTTTAGTATTTTTGTTTGTATCGTACTCATATCTAACACTCCTTTCTTTTATTATTTTATAACTTACTTTTTTAAAGTGTCAGATCAAGTTCTATCTAATACACCTAAAGATATTATAAATTGGGAGGTAAATTTTAATGTGTGTAACAAATATGGATCTGTTATTGCAAAATGGCACAGTTATGAAAAGGGAGAAACTATAGAAGAGAAAGTGGGAAATGAGGGTCCAAGTTATACTCTGCAAACGCTTTACTCTACTGCAGAATCAGCAATTAGTGCAGCAGCAGCTAAGTTAAAACAACTAAAACGTAGTACATCAAATTTAAATGTAACTGTTCCTGGTAATCCAGAATGGCTTTGTTGCATAGCACTGATAGGCATGTAAATCACAATGAACTTACGCAGCTAATTTAAATTTAGCCATACCAATATCAGTAAATTTGTTCAGTAAGTAGCACTTAATTAACAGCTCTTTTTCACGATTTACCTCTGATTTATTTTTCAAGCCAAACCCAAATATTTGCTTCAACCTATAGAAAAAGACTTCAATATAAGACCGTGCTCCATACTTAACTTTTTTCTTCCATTCATTAATACCATCTTCATAATTCTCATATGACCTAATTCTACTAATATACTTGTTTCTTTCTGATAAGTAGTCAGCTAAACAAATTTTAGTATCCTTCCTAGGGCGAATAATAGGCACAATATTGTATTTTCTGCATTCTTTATACACACTTTTTATATCATAAGCCGCATCTGCTCGAATAGAACAAATGTTATATTTATCACTGACTTCTTCTAACATATCGCAGACCGGCAAATAGTCTACAGCAACACCACTAGTGTAGTTCATGCTTATTGCTTTCTTATCATTTATGTTTAAAATAACATGTAATTTTCTTACTTGACCATAACCACTGTATTTTCTTTTTCGAATATTAAGCTTACTATGCCCACCGTTATTATTGTAGATACTAACTCTAGTGCTATCTACGGCAATTTCAACATTTTCCAGATCATCTTTATTGCTTCTATGGTCATCAATCTTCAAATTAAGCTTTTTAAATCTTCTGGAAGCTTGTGTATAGCTGATAATCTTAAGTTTTTTGCCTATTTGTACCATATAACCTTTTACAAAACCTACAGCTTGTCTCAAGCCAATTCTAAAAAGATGAACTATTATGTGTATTAAAATTACAACTTTATCACTATAAGTGTTATTGCCACCTGCAACTTTTGGACTATTTTCATACCAATTTTCTATGGCTTGATTAACAAAATGAAAAACATTTCCTCTTTTTTTTAGAAACTCATTATATTCTCTTTGGTTACTTACTCTCATTTTTTGTGGCATAAGTTATACTTGTTTGAAAAATGCCTATTTTACAACAAAATGCGTTAGTAACCATAAGCTTTTCTCCTTACAATAACCTCAACCAACACTAGCTATGCAACAAAGCCATCCAGAATTATTTGCAGAAGCTAAGATCAGTCTTTCAGGATTTTGTCAGGAAATTGAAGGTGAATGGGTAATTAGCAAGGCAGAACATATTCTGAATAATAGAGGATATCAAACTATAGTAGAGGCAACAGTGAGCAAAGCTGTTTAAGTGAAACTTAAGCAAATGGTCATTAAATTCCAAATAAATATATAATACATGAACATAAATTCGATCATATATAAAAATAGACTAATTTTATTAATAGCACTAGCAGTATGTATTGTAATCGTATGTATTTCCTTATCTGAAAAGAGATATAAAGATAGCATTACTAAATTAGAGATTGCATCTGAAACTTGTGACCTAGAAAATATCGAGCTCTTGATACAAAATAATGTAAATATTGGCGAAAAAGCATTGCATTATGCTGCAGAAAAAGGATGTTTAGAAATTATAAAATTTTTAGTAGAAAAGGATGTTGATATAAATACTGCCAATAAATTTAAGCGAACAGCACTACATTATGCTGCAGATAATGGACATTTAGAAATTGTCAAATTCTTATTAGATAAAGGATCAAATCCTATAGCTACAGATCGAGATGGAAGAAGACCAAGAGATATGGCTGTAGTGGAATTGCGATATGATAAAAACAAAGGCAAAACATATAGAGAAATCATAAAGCTACTTGCTAAAGCAGAGGATCAATACGAATCAACAAAAAGTAATCACTAAAGCTGTAAGTTTTTTGATCTCCATATAAACTTCCAAAACTATCCATAACAAATTAATCTTTTCACATGAAAAAGCAAAAAGTTCCAATTACAGTAATTATCACGTTATTAATCCAAACCGTAGCAATCATATGGTGGTTATCCAAGTTAGACTCAAGGGTACAATTTCACGATAAACTTATTGAATATGGTTTAATGGAAAAGGTACTCGTACTTGAGGAAAGGGTGAAAAATCTTTCTGAAGAGTTGGATGATTTTAAAGCTAGCAACTTAAAATGTGAGTAATCAATTTTCTATTAATGGCGTATAAGGCCTAGATTGCAATTGACGATCTTTCCAATTTTCAACGTATTGCTCAACTAGTGGAGGATCTCCTGTTATGATCAGTAGGTTTTCAGCATTTCTTTGCTGAGCGGCATCTGAAAAGTTAAATGATCCAGTTATGACTTTTTGATTATCAATAATAATTACCTTGCTATGAGCAATAGCAGGTTTAAAGTCAATCCATATCGGGATTTTGTGCTCAAATAATTCGTTAATTACACTATGTTTTGAACTAGTTTGTGATTCATCTAGGATAACCTTAATATCAACACCACGTTCCTTAGCTTCGATTAGCGACTTTGCAATAGATTTAGAAGTAAATGAATATGCCTGAACCAACACGGATTTTTTAGCATGATCCACGGAATCAATTATTAGGTTGGTGCAATTTTCTCTAGGAGTGAAACATACAGTAGTACTTGGACAAGAAACACACCCTGATAAAAGTGAGCAAGTTAATAGAACTAATAAATATCTAATCATGAAAAAATACATCCTTTCAGTTGACGGAGGAGGCATAAGAGGTATAATACCAGCCATAATATTAGCAGAAGTAGAAAAGAAGGCAAGGAAACCGATAGCTGAAATCTTTGATCTAATGGCTGGTACTTCAACTGGTGGGATTGTTGTAGCAGGGTTATGCAGGAAAGATGAACAAGGAAATCCCCAATACTCAGCCAATGATTTAGTTGAATTTTACCAAGAATACGGGTCATATATTTTTAAATCTTCATTCTTCAGGCGATCAATATTATCTTGGTTTAACTGTGCACAATATCCATATAAAAATATTGAATTTGTACTGGATAAATATTTTGGTGGTGATACTCTAAAAAACACTTTAAGTAATTTGCTAATTACAAGTTATGATATTCACAATAATCGTCCATTTTTCTTTAAAAGCTGGAAAGAAGGTAATATTAAGCTGAAAGATGCACTCAGAGCTGCAACGGCTGCCCCTACTTATTTCATACCAAAACATCTAAAAATCAACCAAAAGGAAATGGTATTAGTGGATGGCGGGGTATTTGCCAATAATCCAGCGGCTTGTGCATATGCAAGTGGTAAGAGGTTATTTCCAAATGATGATATTCTACTGTTATCGATAGGTACTGGCAGAACAGATAGAAGCATAGCCAATTCAAAGAGATTGGGAAAAATAGGCTGGATAAAACCACTACTACATGTGATGTTTGCCTCAAGTTTAGATGCAGTAAATTACCAACTTGATCAAGTTATAGCTGATAAATATATACGCATACAATCGCAACTAAAAATAGCATCACCTGACATGGATAATATTACATCAAAAAATATCAAATCTCTTCAGCAAGAGGCAAAGGCAATGATAGAGGACAATCAGAAAGTGATAGAAAAATTCTGTGATGTTTTATCTTGATACGTCAAATTCTGTAGAGCTAAACAAGTTTTTAGAGTAGAAGTCGTGATATTAAATATATAACTACTTTCACTTATATGTTAATATATTATTTATGAATCAGTAAACTACTGCTGTTTTTAACCCAGATTAAGTTTTGAAAGCATAATTTTCAAGCTCCTCAATAGATAAATCTGTTATTTTAGAAATAGCATCAATAGAAACATCCAGCATACGTAGATTATTCGCAACTTTTATTGCCTCTGCTTTGTAAATCTTTTCTTTGTAAACTTGCTTTCTTTGCGATAAAAATTCTACCCATATGCCTAGTTCATCTCGTGATTCTTGATTGTCAATCTTTTTAGACTCTCTCACCCAACTTAATAGCTCATTTTCTGCTTTATAACTATCTTCTTCATACTTCTTCATCAGATCTTCAGCATTCACTGATAACTTTTCTGCTATTTCCCATAATCTTTCACTTAAAATGGTAGCACTCCCTTGTTCATAGTGATGTATCTGTGAAGGTCCTATGTCTAGCTCTCTTGCTAAATCCTCTTGAGTATACCCTCTTATTATTCTCCATTTTTTTATCTCTTGTCCTTCGTTTGAATGCTCAGAGCCTTTTTTCTCCTTATTATCATATTCTTCAGTTGATAAGCCTGTTGCTCGATAGATAATATCATTATCAAACCCCACTTTCGCTAAGTTCTTGGCCATGCTTACCCTTGCAGCTTTTACATTATTTTCCTCTTCAGCTTGAATAAACCCAGTTAAATCGCGAATCAACTTGCATGACTCTTGTCCCTTTATTTTTGCTATCATCCATTCTTTGTTAAAAGAACAATTTTCTCTCAGTACTTTTTGTCTAGGAAATAAGCTGCCAACATGAACTGATAATGCTTCCGCTATTACTTTTAATTTTTTAGTTGGAATGCCACATGCTCCTTGCTCATATCTTAGTAATGTATGATATTTTATGCCTGTTTTCTCTACTAGATCTTTTAGGGTATACTTTTGTTTTAGCCTCCAGCTTCTTATTTTTTGTGCTATTTTGTATCTTGCAGGGCTAATGTTCTTTGTATTATTGTTCACTATTTTTGCGGAAATAAACATATATACCCTGCTAGAAAATTTTTTGCTATAGCTTAACTTTATTGAGGAAAAGTTTCCGATTGTTTAAAGCTTTCGAGAGGTTTCTTTACTACCTCCACACACCCTATCAACCCATGATAATGCTTCATTATTACTAATCGCCTTTATTTCTTCTTTTACCTTTTCTTTACTCCACTTACCACTCCTAGGAAAACTTCCTTTTTCTACCGCTTCTGTGACCGTCATTCCTCCAAAAAAACACTCTTTTCCTATATTTTCCCCTCTCTTTTGTAGTTCAGACCACATTTCTTTATCTGCTACTCTGACCTCTACTTGACTGTCATTTTCCGCATTATGGTATACTACAATTTTTAGGCTACCAATACTTGTAGGAAATGTTATCTCAAAAGCACTATTGTCAGACACATCAACGTAATTCCTCTCACCTTCTTTTTCACTTCTAACCTCAACCTTGCTATTTCCTATTTCTATAACATCACCTCCTAATTTTACCTCTCCTGTGGTTAATCCTAAATTTTTTGTACCTTCCAATACTCTTGCAATATTTACCTTGCTATTTTCAGAAAATTTCATAAAAAATGTCTGATTGTCTATTTCCACATCTTCTATGATTCCTTCATTTTCAATAGCACTTGCACCGATTTCTCTCAGTTCTTTAAGCCATTCATCTATCTGTGGACGAATCTCTTGATACAGTTTGTTATACATTTCACTTATTCCCTTATCCTGCAATAGATCGTAACTGAATATTGCTCCATTTAGCATCAATTCACATATTATGTCTTCCTTCTCATTTTCTTTGCATTTGATCGAAGATACTTTCGATATTACTGTATCAGCAAAACTCTTCTGTCCTTCACTATACGCATTTATCCTTATTCCAGTACTTAGTGCTTGATCTATAGTTTTGTTCAGTTCGTCTACGCTTTTTGCCTTTACTACTCTACTTTTAAACCATCTCAATTCTGCATTTTCACTTGCACTTGGCTCTATCTTACTTAAGGCTGGAATAAACGGATTTTGACGATTTGAAGATTTTGTGTTATAAATCTCACGTCCTTCTCCAAGATTGATTGATTTTTCAGAAACATCGCTAGGGGAAGGCACACCTTCAGGCTTCTCAAACCTACTTTTATCATCAAATATTTTCGGATCAGTCTCGTCTACAAGTATAAGCTGCTGATTTTTTTTGCTAGTACGCCTAATAGCACTATATAGTCCTTTTGGTAACTTTTTAGAATCAATGATTAACTCATAAGTATTTCCATCTGTATCATCAAATGATACTGTTTTTTTAGTAGTCATATAGCCTCCTATTAATCATGTTATTCAAGTCTACAGAGCAATTTATTGCTTTATGATTAACTTAATACGCAAATTATAAAAAGATCTTGTATATTCTGCAACTATTTATACTAAAAGAATGGCTTTATCAGGACTTTTATTCTTTAACTACAACTTAATATACAAACTATACAAAGATCTTTTATATTTTGTAATTCTCCAATACAGATTCTTGACTAAGTTTTTTTGCTACTTGATTTTATATTTCATTGTGTAGCCAAACTTCTCAAGCAATTGAAATTTGGTTTATAACAGCTCTCTTTCCTTAAAACTGCAATATCCTTTGTCTGTCATAATAATGTGATCCTCTAGCTCAATTCCCACTCCTTGACATGCTGACACTAATTCTCTAGTCATTACTTTATCATCTTCTGATGGTTCTAAACTCCCTCCCGGATGGTTATGAGCTAATATTATTGACGCTGCTTCCATTGATAACGCCTTTTTTACCACTTTCCTTTCAGATAGGTGTACTTCATCTATTGTACCAAAATACACTTCATCTCTTATCAGACGGTTCTGTTTATCCAAGTATATTATCAGGACAGCTTCTTTTGCTGAAAAGCCTATGTTTACCCTTACATACTCTATCAGCTTTTCTTGGCTATCCATTACTGGGCCTCTTTTTAACCCTTCTCTTAGTGCCCTCTTGTAAGCTTCTTTAACACATTCAATCGCTGCGGCTGCATGTTCAGTCATTCCGTCTATCATTTTCAGGTCATCGATTTCTCGTCCCAAAATTTCTCCTATTCCTGGGCAGTTATCCATTAGAGTTTTAGTAACATCTTGTGCTTGCTTCCTGTCATGAACTGCTCCTAGAAGCACTGCCACTATTTCACGATCAAATAAAGCACTTCCTCCTCCGCTTTGTAGTACTCTCTCAATTTCTTCTGTAAGTTTTTCACTATTATTCATAAAATATACTCCTCGTTAATAACAAATTGTTTTTAATTATTTACTGCTGTTTTTTATCAGCATTGGCATAGAGCCATAGCTTTCGAGTGAAGTCAAATCAATTTTTCAATCTTTTTTACTTATTTTTTCACGAATAGGTAAAGATATTAATATATGCTTATTTATCTAATTGAAAATTAATTCTTTATGTAAAAGAAGTTGTTACTATTTTAGAAATAACATCAGTAGAAAAACCTAACTGAAGTAAATTATTTGCAACTTTCATTTCCTCTGTTTTGTAAATCTTTTCTTTGTAAATTTGCTTTCTTTGCAATAGAAATTCTACCCATATATTTAGCTCATCTCGTGATTCTTGATTGTCAATTTTTCTATATTCTCTTGCCAAACTTAATAATTCACTTTCTCCTTCGCAATCATTTTCTTTGTACTCCTTTATCAGATCTTCAGCATCCACTAATAATTCTCTTGCTATCTCCCACAACCTTTCACTTAAAAGAGTAACGCTACCTTGCTCATAATGATGTATTTGCGAGGGCCCTACATTAAGCTTTTTTGCTAACTCTTCTTGTGTATATCCTCTGATTATTCTCCACTTTTTTATCTCTTGTCCTCTGTTTGGCTCGTATCTCTCTTTATCAGCATATTCTTCAATTGATAAGCCTGTTGCTCGATAGATAATGTCATTATCAAACCCTGCCTTAACTAGATTCCTTGCAATTCTTATTCTTGCTGCTTTTATATTACTTTCTTCTTCAGCTCGGACAGATTTGGTTAATGCATAAATTGCTTTTCGTCCTTCTATTTTTTTGTATTTTTCTATGAAATTATACATTTCCTCGGTCTTAGCTTTCTCGAAACAACTACTTTCTTTTAGTACTTTTCGCCCAGGAAAGAGATTTCCAACAGGAATTGATAATGCCCCTGCTAATATTTTAACTTTTCAATTGGAATGCCACATGTTCCTTGTTCATATCTTAGCAGTGTATGATAGTTTATGTTTGCTTTGCCTGCTAAGTTTTTCAGGGTATATTTTCTTTTTAACCTCCAGCTCCTTACTTTTTGTGCTATTTTGTACCTTATCGAGATATTTGTCATAGATATTATACAGGTTAATACTACCAAATAAAGATATACAAAATGTTTGCATTTTAGTTGAATATTTCTTCACAATTGTGTATAATTATTAATGCTTTCTAGGTTAATTTATCATGGCTTTTTCTAAATTTCTTGATGCACGCAATGATTATGCCTTTAAAAGAATATTTGGCACCGAGAAGAATAAAGATATTCTCATTCATTTCTTGAACGATATTTTAGGTTTTACTGGTTTAGCTGCTATTCACGATGTTGAATTCCTAGCTACCATTTTGGACCCTGAAATTGCCGCTAAAAGCAGAGTATTGTCGATGTTCTTTGTAAAGACTCTCAAGGTTCAAGATACATTATAGAGATGCAGTTCACTAAGACCAAGGGCTTCGAAAAACGTGCTCAATATTATGCTGCCAAAGCCTACTCAAATCAAGGTGATGATTATCATAACCTTAAAGAAATTATCTTTATTGCTGTTGCTGATTGTATTATTTTTCCAGATAAGGCTGAGTACAAATCTAATCACGTCATTTTAGATCAAAATAGCTTGGAACATGACTTAAAGGATTTTTACTTCGTATTCATAGAACTGCCAAAATTTACAAAGACAAAAGAAGATCAACTAGAAAATATAGTAGAAAAATGGTGTTACTTTTTTCGCTATGCAGGAGAAACAAGGGAAGAGGATCTAGATAAGATAGTTGGTAGTGACGTAATAATAAAACGAGCTTATGAAGAAATGAATAAGTTTAATTGGTCAGAAGAAGAGTTACTAGCATATGAACAAATGAAAAAACGCATAATGGATGAGGTAGCTGCTTTAGCTCAAAAATTTGATGAAGGTCTTAAAGTTGGTCAAGAACAAGGTAGACAAGAAGGCATCCAAATCGGCCATGAAAAAGGTAAAATTGAAGTTGCAAAAAACTCACTCAAGGCCGGTGTCTCTATAGATGTTATCGCTCAAATTACCGGTCTCTCTCATTCTGAAATTTTACAACTCAGGGAAAAAACATAAATACTACAACTTATTCATTTTACTTTTCAACATTTATGAAAATCTTTCCTAAGTTAGACATACCCCTTAATTAAGAGTCTAATGAACTGTCTAAAACAGCTATAAAGATTGCACATAGAATTATATAAATTACTATCATAACGTTACCCAAACTTCTATATCAAAGCTACGTGGTAACCGTTCACGCAATGGCGTCAACTTAAGAGCCTTCATTAGCAGACTCTCCTAAAGACATGATGGCGTTTAGGCTTATCAACTTTGTCCATTCACGGTATAAGAAAGTAGTTTACAAAAATTGCATAATTAGTATAAAAAACAATAAACTAGATAGATGAGGGGTTGATGATAGAGGTGCTACAAGAAAAGATTGTGGTATTGGAGTCAGAAGTTGGTACTCTGAAAGCAGAGAATGATAAGTTAAGGACAAAAATAATTGAGCTAGAGGATAAGCTGGGTTTAAATTCAAAAAATTCATCGCTGCCACCATCGCAAGATGTATATCGCAAAAAGACAAAAAAGAAGAGCGATAAAAAACCAGGCGGGCAGCCAGGACATGAAGCGCACAAGCGGGAATTGATGGTAGCAGATGAGGTGGTAAAATGTTCAATTGATACAATTTGCATGTGTGGAAGCCAAGTTATTTTAGAAGAAGAAACTGTGCATCAAAAGGTTGAATTGCCAAAAATTAAACCGATAGTGACTGAATATAGGCTACAAAAAGGCTACTGTAAGGCGTGTAAGAAAAGGATCTCAGCTAGTCTGCCTGAAGGTGTGACAAGGGATCTTTTAGGAGCTAATGCAAAAGCAGTAATTAGCAGTTTTAGTGGATTTTTTATCAATTCAAAAAGGGAAGTACAGCAAATTTTGAGCAGCATATTTAATCTGAATATAAGCCTAGGTTTGGTATCAAAGACCGAGGGTAGAGTATCAGAAAAATGTATATCTGAATACGAAAAAATAAGAGAAGAGCTACGGAAAAGCAAGTATTTACATATAGATGAAACAAGCCATAGGAACCAGGGAAAGAAAGGTTGGAGTTGGGTAGTAACGAATAAAACAGCAACACTTATGAAGTTAGTTGGATCTCGCGGAAAGAAGATATTAAAAGGGCTATTGCCAGAGTATGATGGAATAGTTATAAGCGATAGGTATGCTGCGTATAATTACTTTAATCGTGAAAACAGACAGATATGCTGGGCCCATTTAGCAAGGGACTTTGAAAGGTTTTTTTACAGTAAAAATGTTGAAGTGAGCAGAATTGGCGCAGCATTAAAATCGCTGAGCAACAGGGTATTTGTGGTAGATAGAGCACGTAAACAAAACCTGATAGACAATTTAAGATTTTTCCGGTTAATGAGGAAGATTCGAAAAAGGGTGAAACATTTTTTGCGAGAGATAACAAGGGTTGCAAAAGGAACTCAGGCCTCGAGAATGGCTGCCAATATACTACGTTCTGAAGATATGATGTGGAGATTCGTGCGCAATCCTGATCTGATCGAGACAACCAATAACCTTGCAGAACGTCAGGCTAGACGGTACGTCATTTATCGTAAAAATAGTTTTTTCACTTGGTCAGAACGTGGAGAAAAGTTCATTGAAAGAATGCTTTCGATATTTTTGACTGCACGTTTGAATGATCAGAATCCTGTCCAGAAACTACAGAATTTAGTCGCTATTCCTGCCTAATTGGGAATATTCCGTGAACGGTTACCGTATATAAGGGTGGAAAATGCAGTATACACATTATTTATGGAGGGATTATGAATTTATCAAATATTATTACTGGCATTGATATTAGCAAAAATAAACTAGATATCCATATTCATCCACTTGGACATCATAAAGTATTTGAAAATAACGTTCAAGCTATTGATCAAATAATCGACTTTTTGCGTTTACATAACGTAACCAAAGTTCGACTTGAAGCAACTGGTGGGTACGAAAAATTATGTGCTTATACTTTATTAAGCCATGGTTTTGAAGTATATGTCATTCAACCAAGATGGGTGAGAGATTATGCAAAAAGCCTTGGTATTGCTACTAAAACTGATAAAATAGACTGTAGCATCATCTCACGTTATGTTAGTAATACAGACATGCGTGTCACTCCTTTAAAAGTTAGTAGTATTGACTGTTTGAAGCAAAAATTATCTCGCAGGAATCAACTAGTAGAAATAGCAAAAATACAAAAAACCCAAGCTCATCAAGTAACCGATTTATCTATAATCAAACAAATGGAAGAGCTACTTGCAGTTTTACAAAATCAAATTCAAGTCTTAGAAGATGAGGTAATGGAATTAGTCGATAAAAATCAAGAGCTTAAAAAAAAGTACATGTCAATAACTAGTATACCTGGTGTAGGTGCAATAACAGCTATTACTTTTATTTGTTATCTACCCGAGCTTGGAACTCTCCAACATAAAGAAATATCCAGCCTTTCCGGAGTGGCTTTGTTGCATAGCTAGTGTTGGTTGAGGTTATTGTAAGGAGAAAAGCTTATGGTTACTAACGCATTTTGTTGTAAAATAGGCATTTTTCAAACAAGTATAACTTATGCCACAAAAAATGAGAGTAAGTAACCAAAGAGAATATAATGAGTTTCTAAAAAAAAGAGGAAATGTTTTTCATTTTGTTAATCAAGCCATAGAAAATTGGTATGAAAATAGTCCAAAAGTTGCAGGTGGCAATAACACTTATAGTGATAAAGTTGTAATTTTAATACACATAATAGTTCATCTTTTTAGAATTGGCTTGAGACAAGCTGTAGGTTTTGTAAAAGGTTATATGGTACAAATAGGCAAAAAACTTAAGATTATCAGCTATACACAAGCTTCCAGAAGATTTAAAAAGCTTAATTTGAAGATTGATGACCATAGAAGCAATAAAGATGATCTGGAAAATGTTGAAATTGCCGTAGATAGCACTAGAGTTAGTATCTACAATAATAACGGTGGGCATAGTAAGCTTAATATTCGAAAAAGAAAATACAGTGGTTATGGTCAAGTAAGAAAATTACATGTTATTTTAAACATAAATGATAAGAAAGCAATAAGCATGAACTACACTAGTGGTGTTGCTGTAGACTATTTGCCGGTCTGCGATATGTTAGAAGAAGTCAGTGATAAATATAACATTTGTTCTATTCGAGCAGATGCGGCTTATGATATAAAAAGTGTGTATAAAGAATGCAGAAAATACAATATTGTGCCTATTATTCGCCCTAGGAAGGATACTAAAATTTGTTTAGCTGACTACTTATCAGAAAGAAACAAGTATATTAGTAGAATTAGGTCATATGAGAATTATGAAGATGGTATTAATGAATGGAAGAAAAAAGTTAAGTATGGAGCACGGTCTTATATTGAAGTCTTTTTCTATAGGTTGAAGCAAATATTTGGGTTTGGCTTGAAAAATAAATCAGAGGTAAATCGTGAAAAAGAGCTGTTAATTAAGTGCTACTTACTGAACAAATTTACTGATATTGGTATGGCTAAATTTAAATTAGCTGCGTAAGTTCATTGTGATTTACATGCCTATCAGTGCTATGCAACAAAGCCTTCCGGAGTTGCACCTTTTAATCGAGATAGTGGTTTTAGTAAGGGAAAAAGGTGTATTCAGGGTGGTAGATCACAAATTAGAAAGGTTTTACATATGTGCATTCTTAGTGCGCAAAGGTACAATTCTTATATAAAAATCTTCTTTGATAGGCTATACAATCAATATAAAAAACCATATAAAGTTACCTCTACTGCTGCAATGAGAAAATTACTTATCCTTGCTAACTCTTTAGTAAGAGACGGTAGACTGTTTACTGAGGAGTATAGCCCTAAAACTGCTTCTATATAGCAATAGCATAGCTGTGAATAAGTACGCCCACACAAATTTTAAGTACTTATTCACAGCTACATCAATTTTTCTATTGACTTTTAACACAACTGCTACAATGTCCTCTTTGCAACCTGTACTCAGTTACAATTGGCTTAATTTCTGGCAACTCTGCCTTCTGATGAATAATTTCATCTTCTAAAGTAATCTTACCTCCACACATACAAATTGTATCAATTGTGCATCTCACTACCTCGTCTGCAGCCATTAATTCACGCTTATGCACCTTATGTCCTGGCTGACCTCCTGGTTTTTTATCACTTTTCTTTTTTGCTTTCTTACGATATATATCTCGTGATGGTGGCAGCGATGAATTTTGCGAATTTAAGCCCAATTTGTCTTCTAATTCAACTATTTTTGCTTTCAAGCTATCATTTTCTCTGATCAGTGCTTTTATTTCTTCCTTGAGATTAGCCTTTTCTGCTACAACCTTTTCTTGCAGCACTGTTGTCATTTACCCATTCCATATTTAGATTCCTATCTCTTTACACTTTTATACTTACTTTGTAAACCACCTTATCTCCGTGAACGGTTACCCTATAGGAGCATCAACCGAAAAGCCAAGCAGCATTGTAAATCCTGATGGTGCTTTTAACGTCTCGGCTCATCAAGTAGGTTGATTATTCTCCATACTCAAATCTCTGGCTAAAAATAACGAGCCACAAATTAGTATGGTTTTGACGTTTTGAATAGAGGCTTTTAGTATGTGATTTGATATTGCATCACCGATTGATTCACATTCAATAGCATTTACTCCTATATTATTAGCTCCTTCTCTGATTAAATCTGTACTTGTTGCTTTAGGTTCAGATTTAACACAAACGGCGCATAGTAGTTTGATGTATGGCTTTAAGTGCTCTAAGAACTCTGCGACGTTTCTGTGACGAGTGACACCAAAGATCATATAAACACCTTCAGCAAAATTGTCTTTTACCCACCTAGCTAACACTCTGGCACCATCATTGTTGTGTGCACCATCTAGAAATAATTGCCAATCTTTTGGTAATAAAGAAATTAAATTACCTTCTTTTATAGACTCTAGCCGTGCAGGCCAATAAGTGCTCTGTAAACCTGAAGCAATGTCCTCTTCTCCAATATCAAATCCATATTTTCCACTCAAAATGCTACATGCTGCAATGGCGTTTCCTGCATTGATTATTTGGTGTTCACCCTTTAAAGATGGCAAAGAAAATTCTATTGATTGAATAGCCGATTGAAAGACCATTCTGTTATTCTGTTTTTCGCAATTCCATTCAAGTCCTCCTCTATACAGAGGAGATTTCTTATTTATTGCATGATGCTCTAGCGTGTTCATTATAGATTTTTCTTGTGGTGCTATTACGCAAGGAACATTAGGTTTCATTACTCCAGCCTTTTCACCTGCTATGGTTTCTACGGTAGGACCAAGATATTCTGTATGGTCAAGGGCAATTGAAGTGATGATCGTTAGAATTGGATTATCTATAACATTTGTTGCATCAAGCCTTCCACCCAGACCCACTTCAACTAAAGTAATATCAGCTTTATGACGAGAAAAAGCTAAGAAGGCTGCAGTCGTTGCGGCTTCAAATAGAGTGATGGGTTGTTCTGCGACTGCTATACGGCATTCTTCTAGTGAGTTATGTAATTCACTATCATCGATATCATTGCCTGCAATAACTATTCTCTCATTAAAATTCACTAAATGTGGAGAAGTGTAGGTATGAACTTTATACCCTGCTGCTTGCATTATATATCTTATAAATGATAGTGTCGATCCTTTGCCATTAGTGCCAGCTATGTGAATTATTGGCGGTATTTTTTTCTCAGGATTGCCTAATCTATTGAGAGAGCTTTTTATGCGATCAAGAGAAAAATCCTTTGGTCTACTGCCAAGCGGCTTAGGCCAATGAGGCATGTATATCATAGATTATTGTTACATTTTAATTCATCTATTACACTTGCCATGCCGTGCGTGTCGATTTTTTCACTAAATTGAGAACGTTGATTAATAGCAATACTTATCCCACTCATTACAACATCGTTTATTAAGAAAGAATTGTCACTTTTAGTCACTTTAAAGTCAATGTTTGTAAATTCCTCATCACCATAAGAAAATCTTGTTCCTATCAGACAAGTTTCATCGTCAACTGCTTTTGTACTCATTATGATCATTTCACTATTATTTATGTATTTATACAAAATTTTAGCGCACAAGCGCGCGAGATATACTTCATATTCTTTTAGAAACTCTTCTTTTTCTTTCTGAGTAGATAAATTCCAATATTTCCCTATGACAAATCGAGATATTCCTTTGAGGTCAACATTATTCTGAATAATTTTCAGAAGTTCTTCTTGTACATGTTCTAGATTTTTTCTATTCCCTTTCATAGACGTGTTGTCTACTTGCTGCTTCATGGCAAGCACAAAAGTTTTGTGCCCTATACAATTCGCGTAAGCACTTGAGGAGATTACAATAAAAATGGTTAAGAACTTAATAAGATTCATAAGATATATTTATTAGCTATGATACTTAAAATGCAAAATTTAACAAAGGCAAAATAATGATCGCTAGTTTTAATATATCTATAGACATACTCTATATAAATAATCTATAATTAATTTAGGGGTCTGTGCTATGCGTTATGAGTTAAGTTAAATTTCCCGAGCGATAATTTCTGATCAAGGGAATTGCCTCTGTTAATTTCATTGAAATTAGTACGTGATGCCCACCTTAACTTTAGGTCTCAGGAATCTACTAAGACTGACGGTAGATATGGATCCCTTTTCCATTATTTAGGTTTATGTTACACCAATATAAAGAACAAGGTGTTTTTTTCTGTTCATCTCATGAGATATTTCAAGTTGTAATTGACGTTGAGAAGTATCCTGATTTTGTTCCTTGGTGCAAAGCTGTTTATATAAAAGAAAAAACTGATAGCCAAATGATTGTGGACCTCCTTGCAGCTTTTCATGGCATTAAAGGAAGTTACACATCAGAAGTGACCTTTCTTTCTCCAAATGGAGCAAATAAAAGTTGGATAAAAGCTGTGTCGTCAAATGGAATATTTAAACATTTATACAACGAATGGAAATTCACTCCTATAGATGAAAGTAAAACTATGGTAGAGTTCTATATAAAGTTTGAATTTAAATCCAATTTGTTTTCCGCCTTATTAAACTCAGTTTATAAATACACACAAAGTAAAATAATTGCTGCATTTAAAGACAGAGTAGAAAGTGTTGCCGAGAAAAAGTTATCTTGACATTATTTATATAAATGCATAAATTCTTTAATAAGTTAAGTGTTTCCATTGTAATGATTTTTAGATTATTGTTCTTACTTATTTTTATAAGTGTTAGTTCTTATGCAGCTATTGAACAAAACTTACCCAACACTCAAAAAACTGATGAAATAACATCAAAAGAACTACTGTCACTACTGCCTGATGATAAATTATTAGGTGATCCAAAAGCACCAATTTTAATGATAGAATATGCTTCGCTCACTTGTTATCACTGTTCTCTTTTTCATAAGAAAGTTTTTCCTAAAATCAAAGAGAAGTACATAGATACAGGTAAGATGTTATACATATTCCGTCATTTTCCTCTAGATTACAGAGGATTAAAAGCTGCAATGCTAAGTTATTGCTATGAAAAAGAAGAAGACTATTTTAATTTTAACAAAGCTTTGTTTAATGCAATAGACTCGTGGAACTACTCTAATTTTAGTGATTTAACTATACTACAAAAAATTGCTGCACTAAGCAATTTGAAGCAAGATGTATTTAACCAATGCATTAATGATAAAAAGATGATGGACAAAATTATAAATGATAAATCACTTGCAATTAATAAACTTGATATCACAGCTACTCCTGTATTCATCATCAAGCTTAACGATGACAAATCATACGTAGAGAATGGTAAAATCAAACATGAAGGATATAGAGAGCTGGAATATTTCACTAATGTAATAGATGAGTTATATGGAAAAGCTATAGTGAAGTAATAACACTTTAGCTTACCATATAAAAACCCTATGCTGAATCAGTATTTTTTGATACTGTTTGTTGCTTTTTACGCTCAAACTCTCTTTTTTTACTGTGCCAAGCATAATAATACATAGCAATTTTATTCTCTATTAATACTATCGTTCCATCATAAAATTGGACCATATCCATAACTTTTTTCTGAGCTTCGTTAAAGCGTTCTTTGTACTTCTCGCGATAAGCTGGATTGTGCAGTAATTTCACTCCTTCATTATTATTAGATTTCTTGCTTAACGTTTCAACTTCGTTAGCAATGTTATAAGACATATAACCCCCTCTAATTGATTATAAAAATTACATTTTAAGAGAGATGTAAATAAACGATCCCTTAATTCTAGTATAACAATTGGTTATTATACTAGTTAACCATAGTAAAATATATAATAATCTTTGTCACTTAAAATTTTACTTTATAAAATAACAACTTAAAATAAAAAAATTTTATTATTCTTAACTCTATTGTTATATTTATAAATCTTATATAGATTAAACCTCCTTAGTTTATATTATAAAACTTAATGCGTCATAACTTTAGCAGAAAATCGTTGTACGTAAGAAGCTTATTTGCAAAAGAGTATAAAAAAATAGAAGAACATTGTACTCTTGATAAGAAACAACGTATTCAAATCACTCCTGAAGAAGGAAAATTATTAAATTTATTTATCAAAATCCATAAAGTTAAAAGCATAGTTGAAATTGGCACGTTATATGGTTATTCGTCAATTTGTATGGTAAAAGCTTTACCGAAAGATGGTCATATATATACAATAGAAAATAATCCTCAACACTCAAGAATAGCAAAAAAAAATTTTAGTGCTTTTAATCTAAGTGATAAAATTACTCTAATAGAAGGTGATGCACTGGAAAAAATTAATGAATTATCAGCAAAGGCACCATTTGACATGATATTCATCGATGCTGACAAAAGTAGTTATCCTAAGTATTTAGATTGGGCAGAGTCATACATTAAACAAGATGGGCTAATCGTTGCAGATAACACTCTATTATTTGATACAGTATTTTTAGAATCTCCTCCAAAAGAAGTATCAGAAAAGTCATGGCGTGCTATGAGAGAGTTTAACGATAGATTGTCAGATGAAAAAAAATATTTCTCCATATTGATTCCTACTGACGAAGGAATGACTGTAGCTTTAAAACTCACGCAAGTTAAAAATCAAGGTCAGCGTAATGTCTAGGGGGAGTTAAGCCAAAAACTCTCTCTAATAATATTTCGCGAAAACAAGGCCTTGATTTAACAATGGAGTACCATTCTTTTAAAATCTTACTTTTTTCCCATGGGAAACTATTTACGTAGTCTATTATAGAAATATGTGATGCTAAAGTAATATCGGCTAAAGTGAACTTATCGGTTGCAAGCCAAACGTTCTTGTTAATTAAGTGTTCGATGTATTCCATATGGCAAGGCAGGTTATTCTGAGCTGCATGAAGAAATCTAGAGTCAGGGCTGCGGTTAGTAATTACTTTTTCATTCATAATATACTTAGTAACTTCATTGTAAAATTTGCTATCGAACCAATTGATTAAAGCGCGTATTTTAGACTTAATAATAGTGGATGAACCAAGTAATTTGACGTCGCTATTGTAAGTCTCTTCTATATATTCTACAAATGGCATTACTATCCGCTATTACAAAGTTATTATCTATTAATACTGGTACTTGTCCGATTGGATTGATCTCCATGAATTCATTCCGCTTTTCCCATGGATTTTCATATACCAAATCACAACTCAGCTTTTTTTCCTTGAGAAGAGCTCTAACTTTTCGTGAAAACGGACAAAGAGGAAAATGATATAAAATCATAATATTCCTCTTTTGTTATTCCAATACCTATATGTTGTCATTCCAGTACGTGACATTGGAATCCAGCTTATTTCATTATGTTTAACATATACTCCTAGAATCCATTGTCCATTGTATAATTTCCAAATATTTTTATACTTGAATCCCAGTACAACTGTACGAACATTGTAGTCTGAGAGCAATCCCCACCGGAAGGGTGTCATCCCAGTGCGTGACACTGGGATGGCTTTGTTGCATCGCTCAAGTGAAAAGAACTGGCAGTTACTGACAAAATTCATTATAAAACAGCCATTTAACTGTTGAAGAAAAAATATGCCACAAAAAATGAGAGTCAGTAACTGCCATGAATATAACAAATTTCTCCAAGAAAGAGGAAGCATTTTTTGTTATATCAATGACGCCATAGAAAATTGGTACGAGAATTGTCCAAAAATGCAGGGCGGCAACTATATTTATAGTGATAAAGTTGTGATTTTAGTGCATATATCGTCAGTTTCTTTAGAATTGGTTTAAGACAAACAGTCGGGTTTATAAAAGGGTATTTGCAACAAAAATGAATTTTGTCAGTATAGCCCTCCTCATAATAGTCCAAAAAGAGTAAGATATGGATTGATAGTAGTGGAAGGTAAGGATGCCAGTAGCATATAGTTATGACTTAAGAAAAAAGGTAATGGAAGCATTGGATGAAGGAGAGAGTGGAGAAACTGTTGCCAAGAGATTTAAGATCGGAAAAACAACTTTATATGAGTGGAAGAAAAGACGTGAGAAAACGGGAGATTTTCAGTCAAAAAAGCCTGGAAGCGTGGCATAAAATTACCGACTGGAATGCATTTGCCGAATTTGCAAATGAGCAAGGTGGCAAAACTCAGTCAGAGATGCTGGGGCAATATTAGTAGACAAACAATTCATCGAGCACTTAAAAATATAGGATTCACAAGAAAAAAAAGACCTACGGATATAAAGAAAGAAATGAAGAAAAGCGAGCTCAATTTTCAAAGGTTATAGCAACAAAAGAACCTAAAGAATTAGTGTATATAGATGAGTCTGGCATTGATAACACTGAACCTATGGGTATTGCCAGAAAGGACAGCGGTTTTATGCCCTAAAATCTGGGAAGAAAACTCAACGAATTAGCATGGTTGCAGCCTTAAGTGGAAGAAAAATAATTGCTCCGTTAACCTTTGAAGGCCACTGCAATATGGATATCTTTAATAAATGGTTTGAGCAGTTTCTGACACCGATTTTGGAACCTGGACAAACTGTTATCCTTGATAATGCTACTTTTCATAAGTCTAATAAGATTTGCTAAAGGAGTTGGTGCAGAAATTTTATATCTTCCTCCATATTCTCCAGATTTTAACAAAATTGAGCATCATTGGTTTGCTATAAAAAACAGAGCTAGGAAAAACATCCCTCTATTCACATCTTTTCGTCATGCTGTTGATTCCGCTTTTCTATAAGCTTTTCGGACTATTATGAAAAGAGCTATATTAAGCTATATAACTCAAAATCTTGATAAAATGCAGAAAAGTTTTTTTAATTTCAGCTCCATCCTCGAAGAGTTAGAAAATAACTTTAAGCAAGTTAGTCAGAATTTTTCTGACGCAAAGGAACAAGTTTTAAATTTAGCTGTCAACTCTGAAAATTTGGCAGGCAAGTTTCTTAATTATCACCCGAATATGTGCATAGTATAAAATTAGCTTGATAGACTTCAAGAGCTTTGCCTATGAAGTCAGTGTGCTTCTTGAAATGCAATATACTTTTATTACTTTAATTATGAAAATCCGTTAAGCCTTCTTGCCAATTACTACAATATTTTCACTTGGAAAAAAGTAGTCAGGTATAGCCATGTTCTTTGGTGCAGGACCGCCAATTACTCGGCCTGATGTGTCATAATATGAACCGTGACAAGGGCAGAACCAACCGTTGCCGTCTTTTGTAGCGTGATCAACTGGTACACATCCAAGATGGGTGCATATTCCAATCATAATTAACCATTCATCTTTTCCTTTGTATACTCTTTTTTCATCTGATTCAGGATCTCTCAAATTTTCTGCATTTATGGCTCTTGCAGCCTCAATCTCTTGTTTTGTGCGCTTGCGGATAAATACTGGCTTACCTTGCCATTTTACCTTTTTTCCTTGTCCTTCTTGAATATCAGATAGATTAACCTCAACCGTAGACATCGCTAAAACCTCAGCAGAAGGATTCATAGACTTAACCAATGGCCAAAGACCGCTTGCAGCTCCTATACCTGCCATGGCACACGTAGTTAATGTGATAAAATCTCTTCTACTCTTATTTTTGGCAAAATCTTTAACAAGAGATGTTTTTTTATTCTTCTCATTCGTCAATGATTTTTTATTTTTAGTTAACTTCTTATTCATCAATCTCTACTTGAACATAGACATATATTTTAATTTAAATATTATAGATTAATCAATAGAAATTTGCACTATTTGTTTAACCTTTGCTATACAGTTAAGAAGAAACAGAGTTGTCAATTTCGGAAATACTATCTTCAGTGGAATCGGGATCCTCAATTTTCGCTACTGACACCACCTTTTCTCTACTCTCTGTTTTAAACAGAGTGACTCCTTGAGTGCTACGTCCTGCAATTCTGATATCATTTACTGAAATACGAATTAACTTTCCTTTATCTGTAATAAGCATGATATTATCACCCTGTTCAACTGGAAAGCTAGCAACAACATTACCGTTTCTGTCGGTAGTAAGGATATTTGTAATACCAACACCACCTCTATTTGTTACCCTATACTCGTACGCAGAAGTTCTTTTACCAAAGCCATTTTCAGTAATAGTTAATATGAACTCCTCATTCATTGCAAGTTTTAAGAACAGTTTGTTATCTATTCCTAAATCATTCAAAGTCTTTTCCAATTTAGAATCAATGGAGTTATTAATTGCAGTCCCCAGTCTTTTTGCAAGTGGAACTTTTAAGTAAAGTTCTTTTGTTTCTGTTGCTACACCTATCCCATTTAATATGGTCATAGATATCACGCTGTCATTCTTTGCAAGTTTGATACCTCTTACGCCATCTGAATTGCGACTTTTAAATTGACGCACATCACTTACAACAAATCTGATACTTTTGCCGAATCTTGTTGAAAGAAAAACATGATCAATTTCATTGCATACTTTAACTGATATTAACTTATCTCCTTCATCGAGCTTGATTGCTATTTTTCCATTGCTTGGAATATAGTGAAAATCTGCTAAAGAGTTGCGCCTTATGTTCCCATGAGCAGTAGCAAAAACTATGTTTTGATTTTCGTCATTTTCACTTGGTAATGGCATTATATTAGTTATAGTTTCACCATCGCTAAGCGGGAATATATTAACAAGTGCTCTTCCACGTGCAGTTGGCTCTGCAATAGGTAACTTATAAACTTTTAATCTATAAACTCGGCCAATATTAGAAAAGAATAAAAGGCTAGTGTGGGTATTCCCAACAAATAATTTTGTGGTTACATCCTCTTCTTTTAATCCTTGTCCTAGCTTTCCTTTTCCACCACGACGCTGAGTTCTATAATGAGAAAGCTTCACACGCTTGATATAACCATTCATAGTTACGGTTATCACCATATCCTCTTGTGGAATTAGATCTTCAGCTTCAATGTCCGTATCTGATTCCTCTATTGAAGTTTTTCGCGGCACAGTAAATCTATTCTTTATTTCTTGTAGATTGTTTTTTATTTCTTTCATCAACTTCTCTCCTGAGCCAAGAAAAGCGATATATTCTTTTATCAGGTTGATCATTGAACTTAGCTCAGCTTCTAATTTGTCTTTTTCAAGGCCTGTTAAACGTTGCAATTTCATGTCAAGAATAGCTTTCGTTTGCAGCTCAGTTAATCTATACACTCCGTCTTTCAAAAAGCTTGTGCTGTCTGAGATTAATCCAATAATTGTGTTTATCTCAGCTGAAGTTTTCCATTCTTTATTTAAAAGTTCTCTACTTGCTTCCGCAGGATCTTTTGCACCACGGATGATTTTTATCACTTCATCTATGCTCAAGACCGCAATGTAGAGCCCTATATATATATGAGCTTTTTCCCTCGTTTTTCTTAGACGAAACTCTGTTCTCCTGATTAATACTTCTTTTCTAAAATCAATAAAAGCAGCTATAATTTCTTTCAACGACATCAAAGCAGGCCTGTTGTTGTTGAGGACTAAAGTGTTAACACTAAAACTACTTCTTAGTGGAGTTAGTCCCAATATTTGATTAAGTATAAAACTTGCTTCAGCATTTCTTCTGAGGTCAATTACTACCCTAATACCAGACTTATCAGATTCATCCCTAATTTCTGTTATGCCATCAATTCTTTTTTCTTTTACAAGCTCACCTATCTTCTCAATTAATTTTACTTTATTTACCTGGTAAGGTATTTCATCAATCACTATTGCTTGCCTATCTTGTGACAGGTCTTCCATGTGAGTCTTGCCTTGCACAACAATTGATCCACGACCCGTTGCAAATGCTGATCTTATTCCAGACCTTCCAAGAATCGTTCCCCCAGTTGGGAAATCCGGTCCTGGCATCACTTCAAGTAACTCATCCAAAGTAACTTCAGGATTATCTATATATAACATACAAGCATCTATTATTTCTCCAAGGTTGTGAGAAGGAATATTGGTTGCCATACCAACTGCAACACCGCTTGCACCATTTACCAATAGATTCGGAAATTCTGCAGGCAGTACAACAGGCTCTGTTTCATTTCCATCATAGTTTGGCCTAAAATCAACTGTATCTTCGTCAATATCATTTAGTAAAAAATGCGACACTCTGTGGAGCCTTGCTTCTGTATATCGCATTGAAGCTGGCGGATCTCCATCTATCGAACCAAAGTTACCTTGCCCATCAATAAGTGGTAAAAGAAGAGAAAAATCTTGAGCCATCCTGACCAAGGAGTCATAGATAGCCATGTCACCATGTGGGTGATATTTTCCCATTACATCCCCGACTATACGAGCTGCTTTTTTATACGGTTTACCGGCATCGAACCCAGCCCTCGACATTGCGTATAATATGCGCCTATGAACAGGTTTAAATCCATCTCGCACATCAGGTATAGCTCGACTTATGATCACACTCATTGCGTAGGAGAGATAAGAATCCTCTAGCTCTTTCACTATTGAAACTGGTACTATGTTGTCTTGCATTTTCTATACTTTGATTGAAATAATTGTAATATTAATATTCAACTAGGCTAATGGGCAATGACAGACTTGAACTGCCGACCTCCTCGGTGTAAACGAGATGCTCTACCAGCTGAGCTAATTGCCCCTCTAGATATAATTCTATAGTTCAATGTTGTTGTTGTAAACAAAAATAGCGATACAAGCAACTCTTATGGAATCGCTGGGTGCGCACTATGGAGTTGTATAAATTTTAGCCTTGCTGCTACCTTGTATAAAGGTATTCTTTCACTTGCATTTTTTGACATGTTCAACAACTTTGAATAACATGCTGTGGCATTTTTAAAATCTGAGAGCTTATCTAGAATAACAGCTAAATTATAGGTATAAAAAATATTGTTTTGATCTAAAGAAATTGCTGCTTTCATATATTCTTTAGCTTTTACGTAATCCCCTTTTTTCATATAGATCAAACCTAAATTTGCTGATAAAGGGGCGCTATTTCTGAGTGTATCATACAATTTCAACATTTCACTCAATGCTAAATTAGGATCATATTGTGAGATTATCGTCAGAAAATTCTTTAATACATAAGGGTTGCTAGGATATTCTTTTAACAGTCTTGTGTAAATCTCTACAGCTTTTTTAAATTCTTTGTTAGCGTAATAGATATTCCCTAGTCCAATTAAAGCACTTTCATGATAAGGAAATTTTGCGATAATCTGATTGAGGAGAGAAGTAGCTGTTTCACTATCTCCTAACTCAAAGGAATCTTTTGCTTTTTTTAAAATAGAGTATATGTCAAAATTCTTGCCAGAATTCTGCGAAATTTTGATATTAAATTTGTCACTTTTTCTCTCGATAACATCAAGATCTTTATATTTTTTATCAGCTTTTATATGCTTGACAACACTATCAAAGACCTTCTGTATCTCCAAATTTTCACTAGCATAGGTAACAGAAGACCTCCATAAAATCACAACGCAAATTAACATGCAGACAAACATAGATCCTAGTGTTGTGGCATTGGCTGCAGCGCGTAACCAGTAAATCTTATTTCTTTGAACTATACGCAACACATTACAAATTCATAAATGCTAAATTACTTATCTAATATAATAATAAAGATATTATTAATTGGCAGATACTATTTAGAATGAGTTAAAAGAGCACTTCTACACATTCCATATGGTTGCCAATTACACTCCTCACATGCGTAGTCAAATTTCTCTAAAGACATTTTCTTTCTAATTCTTTTTACTGCTTTACTCCAGGTCAAAATCTCGCCAATTTTTATTCCTAAAATTTCCATATGCCTTCTATCTAGCTCTAAAACTTTAGCTTGTGTGGTACATTTACCTTGTTTAGTCTGGTTGGCTTTGTTGCATAGCACTGATAGGCATGTAAATCACAATGAACTTACGCAGCTAATTTAAATTTAGCCATACCAATATCAGTAAATTTGTTCAGTAAGTAGCACTTAATTAACAGCTCTTTTTCACGATTTACCTCTGATTTATTTTTCAAGCCAAACCCAAATATTTGCTTCAACCTATAGAAAAAGACTTCAATATAAGACCGTGCTCCATACTTAACTTTTTTCTTCCATTCATTAATACCATCTTCATAATTCTCATATGACCTAATTCTACTAATATACTTGTTTCTTTCTGATAAGTAGTCAGCTAAACAAATTTTAGTATCCTTCCTAGGGCGAATAATAGGCACAATATTGTATTTTCTGCATTCTTTATACACACTTTTTATATCATAAGCCGCATCTGCTCGAATAGAACAAATGTTATATTTATCACTGACTTCTTCTAACATATCGCAGACCGGCAAATAGTCTACAGCAACACCACTAGTGTAGTTCATGCTTATTGCTTTCTTATCATTTATGTTTAAAATAACATGTAATTTTCTTACTTGACCATAACCACTGTATTTTCTTTTTCGAATATTAAGCTTACTATGCCCACCGTTATTATTGTAGATACTAACTCTAGTGCTATCTACGGCAATTTCAACATTTTCCAGATCATCTTTATTGCTTCTATGGTCATCAATCTTCAAATTAAGCTTTTTAAATCTTCTGGAAGCTTGTGTATAGCTGATAATCTTAAGTTTTTTGCCTATTTGTACCATATAACCTTTTACAAAACCTACAGCTTGTCTCAAGCCAATTCTAAAAAGATGAACTATTATGTGTATTAAAATTACAACTTTATCACTATAAGTGTTATTGCCACCTGCAACTTTTGGACTATTTTCATACCAATTTTCTATGGCTTGATTAACAAAATGAAAAACATTTCCTCTTTTTTTTAGAAACTCATTATATTCTCTTTGGTTACTTACTCTCATTTTTTGTGGCATAAGTTATACTTGTTTGAAAAATGCCTATTTTACAACAAAATGCGTTAGTAACCATAAGCTTTTCTCCTTACAATAACCTCAACCAACACTAGCTATGCAACAAAGCCAGTCTGGTTTGGGCAAACACTACAAATAGTGTCAAGATTATCAACTACTTCGATTTTAGTATTAGGATCACTAATTACTTTACTTGCTATCTTTTTGTAATTTTCTACAAAGCTCTGAGAATATCCATACCCTTGAAATGCAAGAGTGCACATAAAATGATGAGGACGAAACCTTATCACTTTTTCAAATACTGCAAAGCTGCTACAAGTAGAAAAATTTTTACCAAACCAGGAAGGATGAATGGTAAAACACCTACCATTATTGCTTGTTTCAGACCCACGTAAATAGTAAGCCAACTAATACCACAAATAAAGATTACGACTGTACCCGCCAGACAACTTAAAGAATTACACATAAATGATTTATATTTAGAGTTCAGTAATTCATTTACTCTGCTCATTACTACAACAGCAACTAAACAGCCAATCAAATATCCACCTGTTGGCCCGAGAAAAATGTGATAACCACCAGAAAAATTCGCAAAAACAGGCAATCCTGCTTCACCAAGTGATAGATATGTAAGCACAGAATAGAATGCTGTTCTGCGGTTAAATTTAAGCCCAATAAGCATTACTCCTAAAGTTTGCAATGTGATAGGCACAGGCTGCAATGGTATGCTTATTTGAGCCATCAAGAATAAAAGTAAAACGCAAGACAATATTTCAGCCAGTGTTGATCTTCTGCTAGATTGTGTTATAAACATACTTTCCCAATAAAAATAACTTATTAAATGTCATATATGTGTATGAGAGGTTTTGCAATTTAAATTTTGCTCATATTGTGCTACAATGAATTATTTATGCACTATTAAATTAAAAATGATGAGTAAACAAGATCTATTATCGTTGATGAAAGCAAGACACAGCGGACGTTCATACGATCCTACAAGAGCAATATCTCAGGAAGACATGGATATTTTAATGGAAGCTGTAAGGCTGACTCCCTCATGTTTTGGTGATGAACCCTGGAGATACGTAATATGCAACAAACAGAACAATCAAAGCGCATGGGAAAAGCTGCTAAATTGCCTTGATGAATCTAATCAAAAGTGGGCAAAAGATGCACAAATACTAATTATATCTCTAAGCGCTAAGAATTTCCGTAAATCTGACAAAGGTGAAAATTTTTGGGCTAATCACGATACTGGTGCAGCAAATTATGCACTTATGCTACAGGCTGCAGCTATGAACTTAATGGCTCATCAAATGGGTGGATTTGATAGAGATAAAATAGTAGAAAAATTCAACATATCCGATGATTTTAATGTAATGTCAGTGATAGCGGTTGGTTACGAAGAAGATGGCGCTGAAACAAGTAAGAAGAAAAGAAGACCAATAGAAGAAATATTTTTTTATGATGAGTGGCCAAAAACTAGTTAACTTACTTTGACCACCCCTCTCTCAATACCTTAAAAATAGGATTATCTGGTAAGTATAGCTCTTTTCATAATAGTCCAAACGAGGTAAAATAAGGTTTTATAGTAGTGAAGGTAAGGATGCCAGCAGCATATAGTTATAAAAAAAGCAATGGAAGCACTAGAAGAAGGAGAAAGCAGGGAAACGGTGGCAGCAAGATTTAAAATTGGAAGAACTACGTTATGGGAGTGGCAGCAAAGAAGAAAAGAAACAGGAGATTTTCAGTCAAAAAAACTTGGAAATGGAGGTTATAATCACAAAATTACTGACTGGAATAAATTTACTGAATTTGCTAAAAAATATGGTGGTATCGGAAATGGCTAAGCTTTGGAGCAATGTTAGTATCCCAACGATCCATCGAGCTCTTAAAAAAATTGGACTCACACGCAAAAAAAGACATATAGATACAAAGAAAGAAACGAAGAAAAACGCGCTGAATTTTTGAAAATTATAGCAACAAAAGAACCTCAAAACTTAGTTTATATAGATGAGTCTGGCATTGATAACACCGAGTTATGGATATTGCCAGAAGGGACAGAGGTTTTATGCTCTAAAATCTGGTAAAAAAATTCAACGAATCAGTATGATTGCAGCCTTAAACGGCAGAAAAATAGTTGTTCCGTTAACATTTGAAGGCCACTGTAATATGGATATCTTTAATAAATGGTTTGAGCAGTTTTTGACACCGATTTTGAAACCTGGACAAACTGTTATCCTTGATAATGCTACTTTTCATAAGTCTAATAAGATTTGCTAAAGGAGTTGGCGCAGAAATTTTATATCTACCGCCTTATTCTCCCGATTTTAACAAAATTGAGCATCATTGGTTTGCTATAAAAAACAGAGCTAGGAAAAACATCCCTCTATTCACATCTTTTCGTCATGCTGTTGATTCCGCTTTTCTATAAGCTTTTCGGACTATTATGAAAAGAGCTATAATAGATATTAGAGCTTAGAAATTTTACTATGAGCAGAATAATGATAAGATTCCAAGAAGGAGCTGTCAGTAGTCAAACTAGTTGTGTTGCTGAAATAAATTTTGGTAGAACTGCTATGTCGCTGCAAATGAAAATCAAGCACCTGCTTATTATATTTTTAAGCAAAATGTGAAGCACATGGTAGACCATGTGCTCTTAGATGGCAGCACGTGCGTTTATGAATTGTTTAAAAACAATCTTCTAATAAAAAAAACCAAATCCATCACAAGGATTATGACATGTGTCATAATAGTTATGATGCGAGTTAAAATAATTATGGCAGGAATTAGTAGCACAAGGTACAAATGGAGGTGTACAAGCTTGTGCACAGTTCGATACTGGTACTGGTAAAGCTGCTGGTAAATTATAAGCCGTAAATGGCAATTTTGGTAAATTACTGTAATTATAAACCATAATAATCCTTTGAAAAATACTATGATATTATTGTACTTTAAAATAATTAAAGATTTCATAACTTGATTGCTAAATCTAGCATGTTAACAACATTATGATTTAAATTTCTACCCTATCTTCGCCAATTTTGCATACAGCCCATCTTTACTCATTAGAGAATCATGAGTTCCCACTTCTTCTACTTTCCCGCAATTAATCACTATAATCTTGTCAGTTTTGAGTGCGGTTGATAGCCTGTGCGTAATTATGATTGTTGTTCTATTTTGCATTAATTTGCTAAGTGCTTTTTGCACTAGGTTCTCACTTTTATAATCAAGAGCAGAAGTTGCTTCATCAAGTATTAAAACCTGAGGATTTTTTAGTATTGCTCTTGCTATTATGATGCGTTGTTTTTGTCCTTCAGAAAGTTTTAATCCTCTTTTTCCTACAAATGTATCAAATTTATCCGGCAGTTTATCAATAAATTCCATCGCATAAGCGCTGATAGCAGCTCGCCTGACTTCCTCATATTCAGCACCCGGTTTGCCGTATAGTATATTTTCCATTATTGAGCAAGAAAATATCATGTGATCTTGTGGTACTAAGCCAAATAGCGATCTTAGGTCATTTAGCGCAATTGTCTTAATATTCTGTCCATCGATAGTAATACTGCCTTCACTTGGATCGTGAAAACGGAGCAGAAGCTTTAAAATGGTGCTCTTGCCACTGCCAGATGGTCCAACAATTGATACTGATTGGCCTGCCTCTATAGAAAATGATACGTTATTTAATGCTGGCTTATCAGCATAAAAAAATGTTACATCGTTAAACGCAATTTCTTTTTGAATACTATTAATTCTTATAGGATTTTCGCCATTTACTATAGAGCTTTTCATGTTCGTAAACTCAAACAAACGCTCTACTATTCCAAGACCTCGTTGTAAATCACTGATATTATCGCTCAAATTATTTATAGCTCCTGCCGCAAGCGCTGAATAAAACACAAATGAGGAGAGTTCTCCAATGGTCATATTATTACTTAAGACTTCTTTTATTCCAAAAAAAAGCAAAATAACTAGCGAACCTATCACACACGTGATAACTAGAGTTACTAAAATAGCACGCAAGAGTACTAATTTTACGTATGATTTTGATACTGAGTTTAGATGTTTCTGAAAACGAATTTTTTCATTTTCTTCTAGTACAAATGATTTAATGGTTACTATAGATCTAAAATTTTCCTCACTAAATGATGCAAGCTCACTTAATTTATCCTGAGCAAAGCGTGCATAATTGCGAACTTTTTTTCCAAGTGAAGTCATGATAATGAGCAGTATGGGTATTATTGCAGCTGCATATGCGGTTAAATGTAGATTTGTGTATAACAGCATTGCAACACTACCAGTCAGTACCACAAAATTCCTCAATATTGTCAGTAAGCTGCTGTTTATTATCGATTGCAATGCAGAGGTATCAGTAATGAGTGCTGAGATAACATCTTGTACGCCTGTGTTCTCAAAGAAACTTGGTTGCAAGTCAGTGATACTGCTATATAAGTCGTATCTGATTCTTGCGATAACTTTCTCGCTGCCAATGCCAATGAAATATAACCGAATAAATGCAGTGAAAGAAATGCCTAAAACTATCAGTATTGAAACTACGAGCTTGGTAGTAAAGTTATGCTCTGCGCCAGAATCAATTATGTTGCTTAAGCCCCTACCAAAAAGAAGAATCGTTAAAGCTGAAAATAGAACTGCAATAAAAGCTACGGTAAAATAATGTAGATTAGGTTTTATATAATAAAATAACTGCTTAATGTTAGATCGCATTTTATTTTTAAGTTAATTATATAGATTTTAGCTTCAGGAAAAAGTTACAATATTAGTTTACAGTGTACTTCGTTAGAGCAATACGTTCAAGAAACTTTAGCTTGATTTCTACTGAAGGAAAAACGCTGCGAAATTACAGAAAGTTAGCAAAAAAAACTACTGAATAGACCAGAGTTTAATATTCATTTTGTTCCAATATGTAATGCTACTATTCCATAGCTCATATTATAGAACTCAACATTCTTAAAGCCTATCTCTTCAATTTCCATTTTAAAATTAGTTTGAGTTGGAAATTCTCTGATGCTTTTCACTAAATATTCATAAGAACCCTTATCTTTAGCAACTATGCTACCAATTTTAGGAATTACTTTAAATGAGTATAAGTCATAAAATTTGGTGAATATCTCATTTTGATAATGCATAGGGGCAAATTCCAAGCAGACAAATTGTCCATTTTGCTTCAATACCCTATATGCTTCACTTAAAGCCTTTTTACGGTCAGAAAAGTTTCGAATACCAAAAGCTACTGTATAATAATCAAATTCAGAATCTTCAAATGGTAAGCTCTCTGCATTTGCACATACCCAATTGAAATTTAGCTGATTTGAATTTATTGCTTTATCACGCCCTTTGTCCAGCATGTTTTGATTTATATCACATACTGTAACTTGAGTACTTGGTTCACCTCTTGCTATTCTTATAGCTATATCTCCGGTTCCTCCAGCAATATCCAAAACCTTGGAGTTCTTTTTAAAATGCACACTACTTACCATCTTCTCTTTCCATAGCCTGTGCATTCCAAGACTCATTATATCATTCATGATGTCGTAGCAATTTGCTACAGAATCGAAAACCTCTTTAACTAGTTGTGATTTATCCATATTTTATATAGAGATTGCTTACATAATTATTTTAAACTTTAGCAGTTAAATTAATATACTAATGAGAAAAATATACTACAATTAAACATATTTAATCCAGTAAATCATTAGTGTCGACAGCTTTTTCACAAAATATCATCTCTCTTATTATGATATTATCCGTAGCAGTTGTTGATATGGCAACAGACTTATACTCAGTTGCATTGCCAAGTATTGCCAACTATTTTAAGGTGAAAGGTAATATAGCGCAGCTTACGATCAGTTTAAATTTATTAGGAATTGCAATATCTGGATTAATTTATGGCCCATTGTCAGACTATTATGGTAGGCGCCTAATAATGCTTATTGGTATGACAATTTTTACTTTGGCAAGTATTGTATGTTGCATAGTTGATAATATTATACTTTTAATATTAATCCGTTTTATACAAGGAGCTGGAGCTGGTGTTGCAGGCGTTGTCGGATATGCAGCAATCAGGGATATGTACTCAGGTAGTGAATACTCAAGAGTAATCTCAAAGTTAAATATGGTAGTAGCGCTTTCACCTGGAATAGCTCCAGTGGTAGGCAGTTATATAATTTCACATGGTTATAGTTGGAAATTTTTGTTTTTTATCATATCACTTGCTGCAATTATTATGCTCATTTTTATTTACTCGAAACTACAAGAAACGGTGAACGTAAATAAAAGTAAAGCCAGCATTAATATCTTCAAGCAGTATATATTAATATTTAAGAATTATCGTTTTCTTGGGTTTTCAGCCATTCATGGATTAACTTTCATGTGGCTTTGGGCATACATTGCTAACTATCCGTTCATATTTGAATCAATGGGTATTGAAGTACAATATTTTGGCTATCTCATATCAATCATAGTCATATTTTACGTAATCGGCACTTTAATTAACAGAAGGTACGTACCAAAAATAGGGGTTAGCAAGATGCTAATAATAGGTTTGGTACTACCAATAATATCCGATGGTTTATTGGTATATTTTTATTTCATAAACAAGTTGAGCGTACTTATTCTTCAAGTTATTTGGATTCCAAGCAATATTGGCCTTGCACTCGTAATCAGCAATAATGTGACTTCTGCTTTAGAAACGGTCAAAAGTATAGGGCTTGGTAGTGCAGTTCTCTCATTTTGCAATATGATGTTTGGGGCTGTTGGAATATACATAGTAGGAAAATTCTTTTTTTATGGCATTTTACCAAATTTACTATTAACAGTTGTATGTTCTATAATTGCAATTCTTATATATAGTTTACTTAAATACACTGAAAAACACGAAGGATAATCATTATTTCTACAACCAAGAGTTCATGAATTATTAACTACCTTACCATAGTAATGCAATTTTATAGAGAAGTGTTAAATGAATTATTCAATCAGAAATATAGATGCTGCTTTACTTGATGCTGCTAAAAGAGGTGATCTTAATGAAGCAAAGCGCCTAATAATTGAAGAAGCTGATGTTAATGCATATGATGGATCTCAAGGTAATTCTCTATATTGGGCTGTTAAAAATAATCATTCTGATATAGCAAAAGTTCTATTAGATAATGGAGCAGATTTTATTGCTTATGACTCTTCTCGAGAACGCCACGTGTTAAATAAATACGAAGAAGTAAAAGCTGAGTATTGTAAGGTTTCTCTACATCTGGCTGCCAGACTTGGCGACTTGAAAGCAGTAGAAGACCTATTAAAGAAAGAAGCAAATGTTAATACAAAAAATGATAAAGGACAGACTCCTTTACATTTGGCTGTTGAAATGTGCTACCATGATATATCAAATCAAGATGAGGTAAATAATTATTGGGATTGGGATCGGCATGCTAATGCTAAAATAAAATGTGGCAATGTGAAAATAGCAGAAGCCCTATTAGGAAACAAGGAAATTAATGTTAATGCACAAGATAACAACAAAAAGACTTCTCTACATTATGCTGCTCAAAACAACAACAAAGAGATAGTAGTAGCTCTAATAAAAGCAGAAGCAGATCTTAATATAAGAGATAAAAACAGAGAGACTCCTTTGCATTTAGCTGCTCAAAACAACAACAAAGAGATAGTAGTGGCTCTAATAAAAGCAGGAGCAGATGTTAGTATAACAGGTAAAAACGAAGAGATCCCTTTAGATTTAGCTATTGACGAAGAAATAAAAGTGCCATTAATAAATGCTGCTTTACTTAAGGCTGTTCAAGAAGGTGATGTTCAGAAAGTGAGACACCTAATAAGTAAAGGAGCAGATGTTAATATATCGGATGAAACAGGAAAGACTCTTTCATATTATGCCATTCAAAAGGAGAACTTTGAAATGGTAATTGCTCTAATAAAAGCAAGGGTAAATGTTAATGCAGTGGACAAAGATGGAAGGACTCCTTTACATTGGGCTGTTCACAAAGAAAACTTGGAGATAGTAAATGTTCTAATACAAGTAAGAGCAAATGTTAATGCACAAGATCTATATGAAAGGACTCCCTTACACTATGCTGCTATGAGTGGCGATATAAAAGTAGTAGAAGCCCTACTGAAAATAAAAGAAATAGATATTAATTTAGCAGATAAGGATGGAAATACTCCTTTAGATTTAGCTAGCACAGAAGAAATAAAAACTCTATTAAAAAAAGCCAAAGAAAAAATTGATGACATTATAGAATCGAAAGATAATGAAGGAAATCTAAAGGAGGATACTGATACACAACAGGGAGAGAGACAAGTAGATGATTTAGAGGAAGAGGAGGAAAGCATAGAAGAAACAGATGTACAAGCTTATGCTGCTTCTACTCCAGAATCTACAGAGACAGAAAGTTCTTTTTTTAGTAACTTGTTTAGTATACTTATGAAGCCTTTTTCTTTAATAGGGTCATTTTTTGGTAATTTCTTTTCATGGTTGTTTGGATCTGATGAACCATCAACTGAATCTGATCAAATAATTGCACCAAGTAACTCAGGAGGAGAGGAGCTAACAAACTATCAAGAGGGTGATAATAATATTATACAATAGATTTCTTGCATAACTGGAATGCAAAGAAAAATCAGTTGATGTCATGAAAGTAGCTGACACTGGCACTCAGTTAAATTTACGGAGTACAATGGATTCCAGCGTCAAGCACACAGCTGTACGAACATTGTGGTTTGTGGGCAATTCGCGTAGCAGACGGTGTCATTCCAGTGCTTGACACTGGCATCTACCGTCTTAAACATCAAGATAAAAATTATTGTTTTTTATCATAGCATTTAAACAAATGATGATTTTTCTCATTACAGCAACTAAAGCAACTTTAGCGGCTTTGCCGGAGTCAACTAAACGCTGGTAAAATACTTTCATTTTTTTATTATGACGCATTGCAACCACAGCAGACATGTATAATGCTTTTCGAGCATAAAATCTGCCACCTATGACTTGGGCCTTGCTTACTTTCCTTCCGCTTTCACTAGTTTTTGGTGCAACTCCAACTAGACAAGCTATTTCCTTATTATCTAACCTGCCAAGTTCAGGTACCTCTATGAGTAGGATACTTGCGGTTTTCCGTCCAACACCTTTATAGCTAGTTAGCAGTTTGCTTTTTTCCTTCAAATCAGGATGGCTTTGTTGCATAGCACTGATAGGCATGTAAATCACAATGAACTTACGCAGCTAATTTAAATTTAGCCATACCAATATCAGTAAATTTGTTCAGTAAGTAGCACTTAATTAACAGCTCTTTTTCACGATTTACCTCTGATTTATTTTTCAAGCCAAACCCAAATATTTGCTTCAACCTATAGAAAAAGACTTCAATATAAGACCGTGCTCCATACTTAACTTTTTTCTTCCATTCATTAATACCATCTTCATAATTCTCATATGACCTAATTCTACTAATATACTTGTTTCTTTCTGATAAGTAGTCAGCTAAACAAATTTTAGTATCCTTCCTAGGGCGAATAATAGGCACAATATTGTATTTTCTGCATTCTTTATACACACTTTTTATATCATAAGCCGCATCTGCTCGAATAGAACAAATGTTATATTTATCACTGACTTCTTCTAACATATCGCAGACCGGCAAATAGTCTACAGCAACACCACTAGTGTAGTTCATGCTTATTGCTTTCTTATCATTTATGTTTAAAATAACATGTAATTTTCTTACTTGACCATAACCACTGTATTTTCTTTTTCGAATATTAAGCTTACTATGCCCACCGTTATTATTGTAGATACTAACTCTAGTGCTATCTACGGCAATTTCAACATTTTCCAGATCATCTTTATTGCTTCTATGGTCATCAATCTTCAAATTAAGCTTTTTAAATCTTCTGGAAGCTTGTGTATAGCTGATAATCTTAAGTTTTTTGCCTATTTGTACCATATAACCTTTTACAAAACCTACAGCTTGTCTCAAGCCAATTCTAAAAAGATGAACTATTATGTGTATTAAAATTACAACTTTATCACTATAAGTGTTATTGCCACCTGCAACTTTTGGACTATTTTCATACCAATTTTCTATGGCTTGATTAACAAAATGAAAAACATTTCCTCTTTTTTTTAGAAACTCATTATATTCTCTTTGGTTACTTACTCTCATTTTTTGTGGCATAAGTTATACTTGTTTGAAAAATGCCTATTTTACAACAAAATGCGTTAGTAACCATAAGCTTTTCTCCTTACAATAACCTCAACCAACACTAGCTATGCAACAAAGCCAATCAGGATCAGAGTTTATTATATCTTCTATGTCTTGCCTAACTTGCTCTAATTGTTTTTTTGCAAATTCTATCTGTTTTTCTATATATTCCCTGGCTTTTCCTGTAACCTTATGCAAACGACACTTATTTGCGTGAACTTCATCGTTTAGATTGCGCTCAATTGCTCTTAGCTCTTTTAGTTCTTCTTGCTTTTGTGAAACTATGTATTCTATTACTTCGTCATTTTTTGTGATAAATTCAGCATATTTTTCTAGTAATTTTGCATCTAATTTATCTGTTTTTGCAAAGTGGTTGCAGGCTTTTGCAAATGCATATACCCGATTTGGGTGAGCTCTGTGAACAGCTATGTTATATTCCCGTAACAACTTTATGACAAGTTTTTCATAACCACCTGTTGATTCTACTACACATAACCTAACAAATACGTTAACTATTTTTGACTTTATAAACTCAGATATAGCTCTTTCTACATTTTCTATACGCTGATGTTTATTGTTAATTGAGATATCAAGTGTTTCTTTTGAAACATCAATACCAATGAAAACTGTTCTAGCCATTTTTGTACCTATAAATATAATCAAATAATAATGTAAATGTTGTACAGGATTGTGATTCGATCTTTTTGATCCCCCTACCGTTCGTACTCCATTTTTTAAAGCAAGGAGTGTACTGAGATGCCTACGATTTCTATCAATCAACCCAATTGACAGTATCACTCCTTGCTCATTATAGCCTTGCGGCTTTGATTTAATATACAATCCAGTCCTTTTATACAAAAAACGTTGTAAAGTGTTTAGCTGGATTCCAGTGTCAAGCACTGGAATGACACCGTCTGCTACGCGAATTGCCCACAAACCACAATGTTCGTACAGCTGTGACTGGAATGACAAGAAAGGGAGCAATGACTTGCACATTCCCCTGAACAGATACCTTGATACATTAAAGTTTCTAGGTTTGAGTAGTGAAATCCGATCAGTATGAAAATTAGCAAACTCCTTTTTATTCGCTGTAGAATAAAATTTTTTATTTTAATGAAAAAATTGCTTCCGCATACTCAAGATGCCATTATAATGATGGTAGAGATATTTAGAGAGCTCAAAATCTATCTCAGTCTGCAGACCTTTTAACCAATTTTTCAATAAAAATTCAGCCACATCTGTTGTGTGTACATTCTGAATCTTTTTTATACAGGAGGATTTTATGTCCAGAATTCCAGATATTTGACCTTTACTTTAGCTAATAACAGGCGCCTGTAGTTTTTATAATTAGTGTTAACACGGTTTTTCTACTTTTTTTTTCTTAATGTTTTAACTCAATACACACCATCATCATTTACTGCTTCTAAATATATCATTGCTAAACACACGCCGCTCTGTATTTCTATAGATAACTCATTGCCTAAACTTCGATTAAAGCAAGAATTCTTTCCTGGAAAAGCAAGGTTACTAAGGTACAGTTCCCATTGTAATCCTTTAGTTGATATTTGAGCTTTCGGTATACCAAGTAAGGATATTTTAGTATTTTTTAGCAAAGAGGAAAAATAGCTAATACCTTTTTGTAATGCGTACCCCACCATGGAAGGCGAAGGCATATAAAAGATACTATCTGTACTTGAAAAAATGTTGATATTTTGTAGTATATGATCAATTGCTCCTCCAGTAATACTCGTTACTATTGATGGCAATAACTTTACTGTTTTTAAGTGAGCCATTGCTTTAGAAAAGTCGCAATAATCTTGATCAGGTAGATATACTGTATTTAAATTAGCACGTAAATTCGGATTGGCTTTGTTGCATAGCTAGTGTTGGTTGAGGTTATTGTAAGGAGAAAAGCTTATGGTTACTAACGCATTTTGTTGTAAAATAGGCATTTTTCAAACAAGTATAACTTATGCCACAAAAAATGAGAGTAAGTAACCAAAGAGAATATAATGAGTTTCTAAAAAAAAGAGGAAATGTTTTTCATTTTGTTAATCAAGCCATAGAAAATTGGTATGAAAATAGTCCAAAAGTTGCAGGTGGCAATAACACTTATAGTGATAAAGTTGTAATTTTAATACACATAATAGTTCATCTTTTTAGAATTGGCTTGAGACAAGCTGTAGGTTTTGTAAAAGGTTATATGGTACAAATAGGCAAAAAACTTAAGATTATCAGCTATACACAAGCTTCCAGAAGATTTAAAAAGCTTAATTTGAAGATTGATGACCATAGAAGCAATAAAGATGATCTGGAAAATGTTGAAATTGCCGTAGATAGCACTAGAGTTAGTATCTACAATAATAACGGTGGGCATAGTAAGCTTAATATTCGAAAAAGAAAATACAGTGGTTATGGTCAAGTAAGAAAATTACATGTTATTTTAAACATAAATGATAAGAAAGCAATAAGCATGAACTACACTAGTGGTGTTGCTGTAGACTATTTGCCGGTCTGCGATATGTTAGAAGAAGTCAGTGATAAATATAACATTTGTTCTATTCGAGCAGATGCGGCTTATGATATAAAAAGTGTGTATAAAGAATGCAGAAAATACAATATTGTGCCTATTATTCGCCCTAGGAAGGATACTAAAATTTGTTTAGCTGACTACTTATCAGAAAGAAACAAGTATATTAGTAGAATTAGGTCATATGAGAATTATGAAGATGGTATTAATGAATGGAAGAAAAAAGTTAAGTATGGAGCACGGTCTTATATTGAAGTCTTTTTCTATAGGTTGAAGCAAATATTTGGGTTTGGCTTGAAAAATAAATCAGAGGTAAATCGTGAAAAAGAGCTGTTAATTAAGTGCTACTTACTGAACAAATTTACTGATATTGGTATGGCTAAATTTAAATTAGCTGCGTAAGTTCATTGTGATTTACATGCCTATCAGTGCTATGCAACAAAGCCATTCGGATTTATACTATCCAAATCTCCTATTACAAGATCAGGTTTTACACCAATTGATAGAAGCTTGTTTGCTCCTCCATCTACAGCAATAACAGGTATATCTTGTTTAAAAAACGATGAATCAGGCATTTCTCCATTTAGTACTACAATAGAACGATATTCTTGCTCCACGCTACAATGTAGCATATGGTTATAAAACGCTCCGTGCAGTTTTTGCATCGTAGTAACATTTTTGAACAATTGATATTATACTGATCACTAATCCAGCAATATTACTGAGTATCACAAAAGTTAAACCCTGACAAATACCGTAAATAAGCCAAGATGATGAACAAATAAGATAATTCACCAACATTAGCATCGATATGTCACGAGTAAGTTTTGTGATATATGCTCTATATACTTGAGGCAATAACCCAATGAGAGATGTAATGAACGCGATGAAGCCAAAGCATTCTTCAATATTTATATACATACATTTTCCTACGTTTGTTTTAACAAGATCAGGTTCAAAGGGTTGTACTTTATGTACTCTCAGCTTTTTTAGAGCACCCCTAATGCGTGTAATTTATAACATCATTTAGTCTATTAATCAAGAAATTAACAGTGACTTGCATTCATGAAACCCAATCGGCTTCTATGCTAATTATTATCCAAACTAATAGTCGGCTGTGCATCCTGCTCAGAGATCAGAGCAACTAGCAAATTGTTTATCAATTGAACCTTTTGTTTTCCATCCAATTGTAAGCTTTTATTTTTTTCAAAATGGGCTATTACTTCTTCGATAATTCCTATTGCATTTTGCACTATATGCTTTCTTGCAGAGGTGATGGCATGCGCTTGTTGACGCCTCAGCATTGCTTGTGCAATCTCAGATGAATAGGCCAAATGCGATATTCTCGCTTCTGCAATTTCAATTCCAGCAATATTCAATCTTCGTTGTAGCATTGATCTCAATTCATTTGAAATTTTATCAGAATTTTTACGCAAAGATTCCTCATCGTTTTCGCTATCATACGGATAATTACTTGCCAGTTCTCTAATTACCGAGTCACTTTGCACAAAAACAAAATCATGATAATTATTAACATTATAATATGCCTTCGCAGGACTGCTAACTCTCCAAACAATTACTACTGAAATCTCTATCGGACTTCCATTAGCATCATTAACTTTAATTTTTTCTGTGTTAATATTCTGAAATTTCAGAGACACTCTATATTTACTCGAAAACGGAAGCGTTACGCATATTCCAGACTTAAAATAAGTTCCAATATAATGACCAAAAAACTCTATCACTCTTGCTTCATTAGGGTCATTAACGAAAAGTGCCTGAAGAAAAGTCAAAATTGAAACAGCAGCAACTCCAAGTGCAATTGTGCTGTCATACACAAAAAGTACCAATAAAATTAACCCTAGCGCTATTAGTACAGGAAAAGCCTGAATTTTACTTAGATTTCTATCACTTATCGTATTTTTATCTGTGCTGTCTTTATCAGATTGCTTTTTCACTTGCACCCTCTCTGCTGATTATTTCATCTACCTTACTTACAAATAATTTAAACTCTCTTAATTCACGATCAGGCAACTTTATCTCATTGCCATGAGCTATCGTAAGCGGATCAATATGTTTACCATTATATATAACTTCATAATGTAAATGAGGTCCTGTTGCAACACCAGTGCTGCCAACATAAGCAATGATCTGCCCCTGCTTTACTTTAGAGCCTAACTTTATATCGCTACTAAATTTGCTTATATGTGCGTAACAAGTTGAATATTCATTTTTGTGTTTTATTTTGATGTAATTTCCATAGCCACCATTCTTTCCTATATATTCTATTACACCCTCTGCAGCAGCATATATGGGACTGCCAAGCTTAGCTGCATAATCTACTCCTTTGTGAAAAGCAATTTTACCGCGAACAGGATGCTTTCTATTACCAAATTTCGAAGATATACGAAAATCTCCGTTTAAAGGATTTACAAAAATTTCGCTACTCTTCAAGCTTACCCCCTCTTTATTAAAATACACTTCTTTTGCTTCTTGTGACTCATAATGATACAAGCTAATGACCTTTTTATCTGTTGTCAGTGAAGTATATAAAATTTTTTCTTCGGCCTTCTGATTACTGAGTGATTTTTCACACAGCACCTCCAATTTGCTTTTGGGCACAATGTCTTTTTTAAAATCTACACCATAACCTTTATATATGTCGATTAATCTCATTACTGTATTTGGCGCCAAATCTTCTGCGTCAAAAAAAGAGGATTTTATGTCACTGGATATGAATAACAACTTTCTATCACTTTCTGTCACCAAAGCAGCTTTTTTTTTCCTGATCCCGTGCTGAAGTAACGCTGGAAAGTGGTTTAGGTTGCTTTCTGTTATTCCAGTGCTTGAACAGTTTTTTAATCGAAAATGTTGTATAGCGTGCTGTTTACAATCAATTTCCAGTGTCTGGGCACTGGAATGACAATAGTATTTCTGCGCAAATGTTTCAGTTGCATATGCTGGTAAAATACAAAGCAGTGGAAGTATTACCAGCCTCATAGTTTATCAGCAAAAATAAAATTACCTTCAACATACTGCACATCATCATTATCTTCTAGCTCTTCAACTAATGTAGATAATTTATCAATTAATTCTTTGTCGCTCACTTCAATCAGGTCCTTTGGTTGCCATGAAAGACGAGCAAGTTCTGGTTCTCCAAATTTTGTATAGAAAGCATCACGTACTTTACCAAAGTCTTTTACTTCACAAGTTATAACATATAATTCTTCTTTGTTATTTTCCTCAACATTCAATACTTCTAATTCAATTCCATAGTTAAATAAATCTTCAAAATTTATACCCTCTGCTTTATAGACAATTAAGCCTACATGATCGAAAAGGTAACTCACACATCCTGTTTCTCCCAAATTACCGCCTTTGCGAGAAAAGATATAACGTATCTCAGAAGCAGTTCGGTTGCGATTATTCGTCAGAGCATGAACAATAATTGCAGTACCAGAAGGTCCGCAGCCTTCATATTGTATTTCTTCATAATTTTCTCCAGCAACGTTACCAGTTGCATTTTTTATTGCTGTTTCTATTTTATCTTTTGGTAGATTTTCCTTTCGCGCAGCAAAGATAGCAGAGCGAAGACGTGGATTAAGCTCGGGATCAGGTAGCCCTTGTTTTGCAGCAACTGTTATTTCCCTAATGAGCTTCGTAAATTTTTGCGAGCGCTTTGCATCCTGAGCACCTTTTCGATGTTTTATATTTGAAAACTGTGAATGACCAGCCATAAGAAAACTAATTCACCCCTTCTACTAACATATTTTCATACTGCTCAGCTTCTAAGTCAAGGCCAAGAGCTAAGTGAGCTGTTATTAAATAACTAATAACTCTAGAAGAATATTTAGAATCTTTATCGCTTATCATATCTTGAAAACGCTTAATTGCTGCTAAATATTCACCACGCTTTAGGTAAAATTCACCAATAGAATACTCTTTTTTTGATATATGTTCTGTGATTAATTTTTCTTTTTCTTTTATCTCTTCTATATATTCGCTATTCGGAAAAAGATTAATATATTCAGTAGCTAGCTCTAAAGTTTTATATGCAATTTGTTGCCCAAGCTGCACTTTGTTAATTTGCATGTAATAAGATAATACTCTTAAGTAATATACATATGGCAAATCTTCACCATTTGGATAAACGTATATATAATCATCCATATCACTTGCAGCACCGCTGTATTTACCCATATTATAGTGAGAAACCCCAGACAATAATTTGGCTTTCATTGCCCAATAAGATAAAGGATACAAATCCTCTATCTTTTGAAATGCTCTAATAGCTTGCTTATATTTTTTCTGATCATAAAGCTTAACTGCCTCCTCATATAGTTCAGTTTCAGTGTGTTCAAGATCATTCGCATACGACTGCGTGAAGGGGCAAGTCAGAAGAAAAAAGCATATGATTAAAGTCTTATACATAAGATTTTTTTTGATCAAAATAAAGTATAGACTAAATATTACCTAAATAAACAAATTTTTGGCATTATCATCGAACGAAAAGCGTCTCTTGGCCACCATTACCTATATTGCTCGCACCACCACCTATTGCAACACCCTTTCCACTCACTTCTACGTTCTCTAGCTTTCTACTATAAGAATGTGTAATCAATCCACTTCCTACCATCAAAAGAGCAATACCTACCAGACCTAAAGCAGGCCCAACAGCAGATGATGCTAATGCTACTCCAGAAATCAATATTATTCTCCTGATTAGTAATAAAGAAGAACCAGCGAGCATTAACTTAGCTGCAGACATATTGCTTGTCTTTTTTTCAGATTTCTCATCAAAGCCTTGCTCTTTTTCTACTTCAGAATTTTTATTTTTCTTGTACTCACGATAGCAAAAAGTAGCACTCGCTACAAAGTAAAATAGACTAGAAATTGAAAAAGCTACGTCTTCTATTATTCCTTGTGCCAATGCTTCGCTTACTATGCTAGCCACAATAACTAATGTAACTAAAGCAGCATCAGCATAGTTAAAGTAATCATCAACTGTATAAGGAATATCTCTCTTTTCTTTTTCTCCATCTTCAATATTCCCCAACTCTCGTTCTTTTTCTGCTATTTTTCTATTATTATAAATTAAATATAGTGTGCAAATAAGATATAAAGTTGTAAAAGGTAATATAGTATGGCTCAATGCGCTACTTATAAGGCCAAGTAATACCTGACCGCTACATGTTTTTTCGAGCTCAATTGCCATCAGCAATGCAAATGGAACCATTGTTGCCAATGATACACATTTTCTATTTAGCTCTCTTTTTTTTAACGTTAATAACTCCTGTTCCAGCTTCTGCTTTTTTTTTCCTTCTTCAAGTATTAATAATTCTTGCTCAAGTTTTTTTCTCTTTTTTTCTTCTTCATCAACTGTTGACCAGAAATCTCGAAAAAAATCCTCTATTGTAGTATCTTTCTCAGAACTTGATCTCTTAAAGAAAGACTCAGTATTAAAGCTATCTATAATAATACCAGTCATACAAACTTGACTAATTTATAAACTAATACATTATACAAGATTTTAACTAATCAGTCAATATTGTGAAATTATTAACTTTCTTTGTATACTCTTAAGTAATTTAGTCAATCTGTTTGATGCCAGCTAGAACGTAATTATAGCCTGACCACATAGTCATAACAGCCGCAGCCCATAAGCAAACCACACCTATATATTTAGTTGCTTCATAATCACTCATTATTAACGCTACTATAGCAACCATCTGCAAAAATGTTTTAATTTTCCCAGCCTTACTCACAGGTAAACTAACGTTTGTAGCTATCAAGAACTCCCGCATACCTGAAACTAATATCTCCCTACAAACAATTATAACTGACGGTATAATTGTAATATCATCTATCTTGTGCTTATAAACTAGCATGATTATTGTTGAAGCTACTACTAACTTGTCGGCAATTGGATCAAATAACTTGCCAAAATTCGATTGGACTTTCCATGCACGCGCTAAATAACCATCAAAAAAATCTGTAATGCACGCAAACATAAAGATCAATATTGTTATTAGACTTGCATACTTACTCTCTATATAAAAGCTTGATATTATTGCCGGTATTGCGAGCGCACGAGAAATTGTTAGCAAATTAGGCACGTTTTTCTTAAGCATGTCACATCACCCTACGTAGTAGATAAATTTATACAGAAGTACAATAGAGTTCACAAGCTAATAGTTGAACATTCATAAAAACCCCATATACTTAGGAAATTACTAACAATAAGCTCAAAGCATGAATAATGATTTAGATAACACCACAAAACAAGAAGCACTTAAGTACCATAATAAAAGTGGTAAACCTGGTAAGGTATCAGTTATACCAACAAAACCCTTATCCACACAGCATGACCTATCACTTGCTTATTCCCCTGGTGTTGCAGCCCCATGCCTTGCAATAGCTAAAAATCCTAAAGCTGTTTATGATTACACGGCAAAAAGCAATTATGTGGCTGTCATTTCAAATGGCACCGCAGTGCTGGGACTTGGCAATATCGGTCCTCTTGCTTCAAAACCCGTCATGGAAGGAAAAGCTGTTTTATTTAAGCGTTTTGCTGACATTGATGCAATTGATATAGAAGTTGACACAGAAAACATAGAAGATTTCATCAATGCAGTAAGGTATCTTGGTCCAAGTTGGGGGGGGATAAATCTAGAAGATATAAGATCTCCTGATTGTTTTATAATAGAGAAACGTCTAAATGAGTTGATGGATATTCCGGTGTTCCACGATGATCAACATGGCACTGCAGTAGTTGTTGCAGCTGGTATAGAAAATGCCCTCGATATTGCTGAAAAGAAATTAGAGAATGTCAAGATCATCATGAATGGTGCTGGAGCAGCTGGTATTGCGTGTTTGGAAATACTAAAGTCCATGGGCGCTAAGAACATAGTGCTATGTGACAAACAAGGAGTAATACACAAAGACAGAAAAGAGGACATGAATAAGTGGAAGGAAAAATATGCAATTGACACTAAAGAACGTTCTCTACTTGATGCCATAAAAGGCGCTGATGTATTCATCGGACTCTCTGCAAAGGATGTGCTCAGCGAAGAGATGTTAAAAAGCATGGGTAAAGACCCGATCATTTTTGCTCTTGCTAATCCTGATCCAGAAGTAAGGCCTGAATTTGCAAAGTCTGTCAGGCCAGATGCAATAATTGCAACTGGTAGGTCAGACTATAACAACCAAGTCAATAACGTAATGGGGTTTCCTTATATATTCAGAGGAGCACTTGATGTACATGCAACGACAATAAATGAAGAAATGAAAATTGCAGCTGCAGATGCAATAGCGAAGCTTGCCCGCGAATCAGTGCCAAATGAGATATCTGCAGCCTATGGCGGTCGTAAAATGAGCTATGGACGTGAATATATAATACCTACTCCATTTGATCCAAGATTAATTTCTATGGTATCTCCTGCTGTTGCAAAAGCTGCCGTTACCTCAGGTGTGGCAAGAAAGGAAATAGAGGACTGGAATGAGTATGCAAGTCAATTAAAATCTCGTCTTGCTAGTGCTCTCAGCACGCTGAATCTATTGTCTTCACAATAATCAATTGCATATTTTAGACTTATAATTAAAATAAACCAATGACTATTACAATTCACGAGTTAGAGAAAATTATCAAACAATCATTTCCTGATGCTGATATAAAGATTAAGGACCTTGCTGGAGATGATGATCATTATCATTTAAAAATAACTTCCAAGTGTTTTTCTGGAAAGACAAAAATAGAACAACACAGAATGGTATATAAGGCTCTTGAAGGTCAGTCTATACATGCATTGCAACTAGAAACTGGAGCTTAAAATTAAGGTGATATTTATGAACAACTTTGAACAAATAAAAAAAGACATAGCAGAAAACGATGTAGTGCTGTATATGAAAGGCACCTCTGACTTTCCTCAATGTGGATTCTCTGGACTCGTCGTGTCAATTCTCAAAAAATTGAATGTAAAGTTTAAATGCATCAACGTACTTGAGAATGATGAAATACGTCAGTCCATAAAAAGTTTCTCTGATTGGCCAACAATTCCACAATTATATATAAAGGGAGAGTTTGTTGGTGGCTGTGACATAACCCGCGAGATGTATGAAAAAGGTGAGTTACAAAATTTGCTAAAAGAGAAAAAGATTACACAAATACATCAAGAGATGGGCTAGTATACCTCAGTCTCGGTTACACATGCCCATTTATCTCTTTTACATCACATTTTCAACTTATTGTCTTTGTGCCTTTCTTGATTTGGCATAAGATTCTACTTTTGCCTCTTAGTCGTACCTGGAGCAGTATCTCCGTCACTTTCTAAGCTATCATTAGAAGAAGCTCTCCTGTCGCTTTTTAAATTGTCATTGGAAATATCCATATCTTTAGCTTCTATGTTAGCACTTTGCTCAATAAGATTTAACTTTTTGGATAGTTTCTTCCGCAACTGCAGTCATCTTTTGGCCTAATTGTGGTTGCATTAGAGAACTTACTATTTCCATGTGATTTCTTTCGCGAGCTAGATCTAAAGGTGTTTTATTATTCTTATTTTTAGCTTCTATGTTAGCATGTTGACCCAGGAGAAATTCACAAAGCTCTAAGTGATTATAACGAGCAGCATAGTGTAAAGGTGTCCATTTATCATCATCAGCATCATCAACTCCTATTCCTTTACTAAGAAAAAATTCCACTATATCTTTATAAACTGCTTTAGCAGCAGCATGTATAGGCTTTTTACTATCACTAGTAGCTTTAGCATTAATATTAGCTTCTTTTTCATTCACAAGAAATTCAACAATTTCTTTATGGCCTCTCTCAGCAGCACGGTGCAATGGCGTCCATCCATTATTGTCTTTAGCTTCTATGTTAGCATGTTGACCCAGGAGAAATTTAGAAAGCTCTAAGTGGTTATAAGCAGCAGCATAGTGTAAAGATGTCCATTTATCATCATCAGCATCATCAACTCCTATTCCTTTACTAAGAAAAAATTCCACTATATCTTTATAACCTGCTTTAGCAGCAGCATGTATAGGCTTTTTATTATCACCATTAGCTTTAGCATTAATATTAGCTTCTTTTTCATTCACAAGAAATTCAACAATTTCTTTACGGCCTTTCCATGCAGCATAGTGTAAAAGTGTCCATCCATCATCGTCTTTAGCTTCTATGTTAGCACGTTGATCAAAATGTATGTATAACATATTAGCAAAATGGCAGAAAAGAAGTTTTGGGTTTTTATTTGGCTGAAAGTGAAGTTCTGGTTGGGAGTACTAAATGACCTAAAGGAGAGAGGAGTAGATGATATTCTGATAGCTTGTGTTAAAAAGCTTTCCTACAGCTATAAATAGCGTATTTCCTAAAGCAGAAATGTATAGTACATCAGATAAGAAATTCACTGAAATATGTATCGAGCAAAAGTTTTCATGAATGATTTGAAAAAAACATATCAAGTAGAGAAATAGCCGAAAATTATTTGCTTGAGCTAGAGGAAAAATGGGAAGAAAAATATACTTTAGTTTTGGCAGAATAATTGGGAAAATTTGTCTAGTTATTTAAAATATTCTGGCCCTGTAAGAAAGTTAATTTATACCACAAATCCTATTGAGGGACTACATAGACAGATCAGAAAATTTACTAAAACCAAGGGCTCATTTACTAGCACAAATGCCTTGTATAAACAGGTATATTGTGCTATGAAGAAGGCAGGAGAGAAATGGACTATGCCTATACATGATTGGGCTTTAACTATCTCTCAACGTAACCGTTCACGCAATGGCGTCAACTTAAGAGCCTTCATTAGCAGACTCTCCTAAAGACATGATGGCGTTTAGGCTTATCAACTTTGTCCATTCACGGTATAAGAAAGTAGTTTACAAAAATTGCATAATTAGTATAAAAAACAATAAACTAGATAGATGAGGGGTTGATGATAGAGGTGCTACAAGAAAAGATTGTGGTATTGGAGTCAGAAGTTGGTACTCTGAAAGCAGAGAATGATAAGTTAAGGACAAAAATAATTGAGCTAGAGGATAAGCTGGGTTTAAATTCAAAAAATTCATCGCTGCCACCATCGCAAGATGTATATCGCAAAAAGACAAAAAAGAAGAGCGATAAAAAACCAGGCGGGCAGCCAGGACATGAAGCGCACAAGCGGGAATTGATGGTAGCAGATGAGGTGGTAAAATGTTCAATTGATACAATTTGCATGTGTGGAAGCCAAGTTATTTTAGAAGAAGAAACTGTGCATCAAAAGGTTGAATTGCCAAAAATTAAACCGATAGTGACTGAATATAGGCTACAAAAAGGCTACTGTAAGGCGTGTAAGAAAAGGATCTCAGCTAGTCTGCCTGAAGGTGTGACAAGGGATCTTTTAGGAGCTAATGCAAAAGCAGTAATTAGCAGTTTTAGTGGATTTTTTATCAATTCAAAAAGGGAAGTACAGCAAATTTTGAGCAGCATATTTAATCTGAATATAAGCCTAGGTTTGGTATCAAAGACCGAGGGTAGAGTATCAGAAAAATGTATATCTGAATACGAAAAAATAAGAGAAGAGCTACGGAAAAGCAAGTATTTACATATAGATGAAACAAGCCATAGGAACCAGGGAAAGAAAGGTTGGAGTTGGGTAGTAACGAATAAAACAGCAACACTTATGAAGTTAGTTGGATCTCGCGGAAAGAAGATATTAAAAGGGCTATTGCCAGAGTATGATGGAATAGTTATAAGCGATAGGTATGCTGCGTATAATTACTTTAATCGTGAAAACAGACAGATATGCTGGGCCCATTTAGCAAGGGACTTTGAAAGGTTTTTTTACAGTAAAAATGTTGAAGTGAGCAGAATTGGCGCAGCATTAAAATCGCTGAGCAACAGGGTATTTGTGGTAGATAGAGCACGTAAACAAAACCTGATAGACAATTTAAGATTTTTCCGGTTAATGAGGAAGATTCGAAAAAGGGTGAAACATTTTTTGCGAGAGATAACAAGGGTTGCAAAAGGAACTCAGGCCTCGAGAATGGCTGCCAATATACTACGTTCTGAAGATATGATGTGGAGATTCGTGCGCAATCCTGATCTGATCGAGACAACCAATAACCTTGCAGAACGTCAGGCTAGACGGTACGTCATTTATCGTAAAAATAGTTTTTTCACTTGGTCAGAACGTGGAGAAAAGTTCATTGAAAGAATGCTTTCGATATTTTTGACTGCACGTTTGAATGATCAGAATCCTGTCCAGAAACTACAGAATTTAGTCGCTATTCCTGCCTAATTGGGAATATTCCGTGAACGGTTACAGGAGAACCTTGCTGCAAAACGGTCCTTATGACCAAGAGTATGTACGGTTCCTCCTCTCTGCGTGTCTTTATACCGCCATTTCGTGACATTTATAAAGACTTGTTTTTAACATATAAGAGTATGTAATAAAAGAATTACAGCAAATTTACCCGAAGGTGTTGCAAGAGATTTTCTAGGACCCAATGCTAAAACAGTTATAAGCAGCCTTAGCGGCTTTTTTATTAACTCAAAAAGAGAGGTACAGCAAATTTTGGGCAGTATTTTTAATCTAAATATAAGCCTTGGTTTAGTCTCAAATACTGAACGCAGGGTATCGAAGAAGTGTGCATCTGAATATGAGAAAATGAAGGAAGAGTTGCAAGGAAGCGAGTATTTGCATATAGACGAAACAGGGCACAGAAATCAAGGAAAGAGAGGCTGGAGTTGGGTAATAACAAACAAAGCGTTGACACTTCTGAAGGTAAGCGAGTCTCGTGGTAAGAAGGTGTTGAAGAGTTTACTGCCAGAATATGATGGTATAGTTGTGAGCGATAGATACGCTGTATACAATTACTTCAATCGTGAAAATAGACAGATATGTTGGGCACATCTGGCAAGAGATTTTGAGAGATTTGCCCATAGTAAAAATGTTGAAGTGAGCAAAATTGGCCAAGCACTAAAATCGCTCAGCAATAAGGTGTTTGTAGTAGATAAGGCAAAAAAACAAAATTTGATAGATAATTTGAGATTTTATCGACTGGTGCGAAAAATTCGGAAAAGGGTAAAACATTTTTTACGTAAAATGACGAGGGTTGCAAATAGCACTCAAGCTTCAAGAATGGCCGCTAAGATGTTACGATCTGAGGATATGATGTGGAAGTTTTTAAGAAAACCTGAAGTGATAGAAACAACTAATAACCTTGCAGAACGGCAAATTAGACGGTACGTAATTTATCGTAAAAACAGCTTTTTCACCTGGTCAGAACGTGGAGAAAGATTCGTGGAAAGAATGTTGTCGATATTTTTGACATCACGTCTAAATGGCCAGAACCCCTTTCAAAAGCTACAGAATCTAGTAGCTGTCACTGCTTAGTTCTTTAATTCATTCTCACAATCCGTGAACGGTTACCTTTAATTTTAGTCAGCTTGCTGAGTAGCTGAATTAACGTAGCATTGATCTATTGCCACATTGGTCAAGATTCCAATTCCACCACCTACAACTGCACCTACAGCTCCTAATGCTAGTTGAGTACCAATTCCAGCAGAAGACCCAATGATTAATGGAGCAAGAAAATATAATGCTAAAGCACAAGATATTGCAGCTACGCTTATAACAGCCAGTTTTCTTGGGCAAAAATCTTCTGATGCATTAACTTGAGCTTTATATTCGTCCCAGTAGACTGATAACTCTTCTTGATTATTAAGAAGATCTAGTTTATTTGACCGTGAGTTATGTTCCAAAATATATCGAATTGCAGCTTTTCCTATATCTGTATGCCCTTTAGTAACGGCATAATTTAAAACACCTTCTGCTTTTTCCCTTCCAACATTAAGATTAGCACCAGCTTTTATTAATAATTCTACTATCTCTGGAGTGTCAAAAAATATAGCAGTATCTAGAGGAGTTTTTTCATTACAATCTTTGATATTTGAGTTTGCTTTTTTTTCTATTAAATAACTTATAAATCCTAAAGCTTCATTAGCTTTTTCAGGGTTTAGGATTGTATTTTCTGCTGTATTTATATTCTTTTTGTATGCTCGAATTGCAAAAAATAGTGCTGTCTGACCTTTTAGTGCACCACTATCTATACTTGACATCCAATAACCATCTTCCTCTTGATTTACTATGTTTACATCTGCAACGTTTTCTATTAAAGCCTTAGCTCCTTTTAAATTGCCTTGTGCAATTTGCAGATGAAGTAAGTAACGACCAAGATGATCAGTTGCATTAGGATTTGCACCTTGTTCAATCAAATACCTTGCAATTTTATCATTAAATTTGTGATCATAAGTTGCAGATTCTAGAGGCTTAGAATTTTGCTGTAACTCATCTTTACCTATTAAGCTATTCATCTGACAGATTGATTTTACTGACTCTAAATCTCTGCTTTGAACTGCCTTTGTGACTGCAGCGCTAAAACTTATACCCTTTTCTATTAGATATTTAGCCATTTCACTATCAACAGCATAACCTAATAAATTTGTACTGTTTGCAGAATTAACCTCAGCAACAACATCTTTAATAATAGGACTATTTCCCTCGAAAATTGATTTTACTTTTTCTAAGTCGTTCTTGGTAACAGCGCTAGAAAGTTCCTTTAATAAAGAACCTTTCTTCTTATTTTCAGCTAGAATTTTCTGTAGTTCTTCAGAATTCATAAATACACCTCAACATACATAATAAAGAGAGTATACCCAAATCAGAATCACTTGTGAAGGATTTTTGGATATTAGCTTGCCCAAAGGTTAATTTATTTTATAATCTTTCTGTATTCTAGAAATTTCAATTAAATGAACTGCTATAAAACTCACGCGTGTAATGAATTAAGGAAGAATGATGTAGAAAAGGAAGTTACTCTCTCTGGGTGGCTGTACCGTAAACGTGACCATGGTAACCTAATCTTTGTTGATTTAAGAGATTTTTATGGAATTACTCAACTGGTATTCAATAATGACAAAGACTTTTTTGGTGAAATTTCAAATTTAAAATCGGAAAGTGTGATTACTGTCACAGGAACAGTCAAAGCTAGAACTGAAGATACGGTAAACAGCTCTATTTCCACAGGAGAAATTGAAGTTATAGTTAGTAATTTACAAGTTGAATCGGAAGTTGAGTTCCACTGTGATGAAGAAATAGCAAAAGAAGAAAGGAGTATATTAGCAAGTATCGCCGGCGAGCAAGAATACCCAGAAAACATGAGATTTAAATACCGTTTTCTTGATTTAAGACGTGAAAAGGTTCGTAATAACATTATTCTGCGTTCACAGATCATTTCAGAGCTCAGGAGGCTCATGATAGAGCAAGGATTTTTGGAAATTCAAACTCCAATACTTACTGCCTCTTCTCCTGAAGGTGCACGTGACTACTTAGTGCCAAGCAGACTAAATCCTGGTAAATTCTATGCATTACCACAAGCTCCACAGATTTTTAAGCAGTTGCTTATGGTTTCAGGGTTTGATAAATATTTTCAAATTGCACCTTGTTTTCGTGATGAGGACGCAAGGGCTGACCGTTCTCCTGGGGAGTTTTATCAGCTCGACCTTGAAATGTCTTTTGTGACTCAAGAAGATATATTTCAGGTTATTGAATCTACTTTATATAAAGTGTTCGCGAAATTTTCTCGCAAGTCTGTCGATAAAGATTTTCCACGTATTACATACAAAGAAGCAATGCTCAAATATGGATCTGATAAGCCAGATTTGCGTAATCCATTATTAATTAGCGATGTAACAGAAATTTTCCGTGATTCAGAGTTCAATATTTTCAAAAGCAATATTGAACGCGGTATGGTAGTGAGAGCCATTCCTGCTCCTAAAACAGCAGAGGAACCTCGTAGCTTTTTTGATAAAAAAATAGAACATGCACAAAAGGAATTCGGTGCTAAAGGTCTTGGATATATAACGTTCGATAAAGATGGAATTGCAAAAGGACCAATTGCTAAATTCCTTGATGACAATAGGTTAAATTCCATAAAAGAAATAACAAATATAGAACCTGGAGATAGTGTATTTTTTGCTTCTGATAAGGAAAATGAAGCAGCAATAATTGCAGGGAAAGTGCGTATTCTTTTGGGATCAGAACTAGGTCTTATAGATGACAATATCTTCAAATTCTGTTGGGTGATTGATTTTCCTTACTTTGCGTATGACGATAAAAGTAAAAAAATTGATTTCTTTCATAATCCATTTTCTATGCCACATGGTGGCTTGAAAGATTTAGAAGAAAAGAATCCACTGGATATCCTTGCTTACCAATATGATCTTGTTTGCAATGGAATAGAGCTGTCAAGTGGAGCAATTCGTAATAACAAACTAGATATTATGTACAGAGCTTTTGCCATTGCAGGCTACAGTAAAGAAGAAGTTGATACAAAATTTGGTGCGCTTGTGCGTGCATTTAGGTTTGGAGTGCCACCTCATAGTGGAATAGCACCAGGAGTTGATAGAATGGTTATGCTACTTGCTGATGAGCCGAACATTCGTGAAGTAATCTGTTTTCCTATGAATCAGCAAGGTGAAGATGTTCTAATGGGTGCTCCTTCTAAAGTAGAGGATAAGCATTTACGTGAGTTGTCTTTAAAGGTTGTTGAATAAAAATTTTTATAGCGGAGTGTGGTAAACTGGAAGTTATGAACAATATTCAAAAAGCAATACTATCAAGCATAATCTGCAATATGATTATATGGTATGAAGTAACTCTGTTTGGAGTTTTAACGCATATAATAAGCAACGTTTTTTTTCCTTCAGAAAGTGATTCTTTAAGCACAATCAAATTTCTTGGCAGTTTTGCAATTGGATTTGGATTTAGACCACTTGGTGCATTTATTTTTGGTTACATTGGAGATAAATACGGCAGAAGGAAAATTTTGCTGACTTCCGTAATATTAGCTTCGATATCATCTACTGCAATTGCGATTATACCAAGCTTTAAAGAAATAGGAATATTTTCTCCTATACTGCTTCTGCTTTGTAGAATAACACAAGGAATGGCAGCAGGTGGAGAAACAAGTATCAATTCAGCTTTTTTAATAGAGCATTCAAGCGATAAAAAAAATCTAGGCTTTTTAGGTAGCATGAAAGCTTTTAGTGGTGCTCTTGGTTCTATTACATGCTTTGTAATGATAGCTGTTTGCAAAAAGTTTACAGGTGAAAATTATGAAATTTGGGGCTGGAGGTTGCTCTTCTATTTCTGCTCTGTTATGGGTGTAATAGGCTTTTTAATAAGGTACATAATGGAAGAGAGTCTAGCATATAAAACTCATGACCAAAATAAAAGCTTATCTAATTCTCCCTTTTTAGAATTAATCAAGAATTATAAAAGAGCATTTGTGATAGCAATTGGACTTGGCATTGCTCAAAACGCAATTGTTTATTCAGTAATCATGTTTTACAACATATCTGTAAAAGAGCTTATTCTTTCAGATATTGATATTAAAAATGTAGTAAGGATTATGGTTGAAATTACATTTGGGACGTCTGCAGTGCTGTTTGCAATACTGTCTGATAAAGTTGGAAGAAAAAACGTGATCATTCCTACGTTATTAGCTTTAGCTTGTGTCAGTTTGCCGGTACTTTCGCTATTATCAAATGATAACCACTATATTGTAACGCTCACTTTTCTATTAATAAGTGTGCCGATAGGCGCATCTTTTGGAATATATAATTCTCTCGCCTGCGAGTTATTTCCAACAAAAGTTAGATGCACTGGCTTTAGCCTCGCACATAACATATCTGCAGGTATTTTTGGCGGCCTTTCTCCATCGATATGCATGTGGCTTATAGAAAAAACTGAAACAAAACTTGCAGCAGGCATTTATCTTACTATCTGTGCATTAATTAGCCTAATATCTGTACTTCAAATTAAAGCCAAAGATAGAAAAGTTGATTGGTGAAATCGTTTCAGTTGAAAGATAGCACTTCAATAGATTTTTCGATGTGCCTAGGGATAGGTGCAGTAATAGTGATTTCTTTATTGCTTGGTAATTTTAAAGATAAAGAATGCGAATGAAGGTGGATCTGATTTACTACCCCATCGATAAAAGCTTTTTTACCACCATATTTACCGTCACCAAGAATAGGGCAATTTATATGAGCTAAATGTGCACGCAACTGATGTGTCCTGCCGGTAATTGGTTGTAATTTTAAATAAGCAACATTATGTTTTAATCTTGATATAATTGAAAAATGCGTAGTGGCATTTTGAGGTGAGTCTTCATCAATAACTACTTTTTCTTGCCCTGAAATATATTTTTTCACCAACGGGTAGTCTATTATTCCATTATCTTTGCTCGGTATACCAGAAGTTAATGCTAGGTAAGTTTTTTTTATCCTCCGTCCTTTAAATTCTTCCATAAGGTATCTTGCAACACTGGCATTGCGCGCGAATATTATTACTCCGCTTGTATCTCTATCAAGTCTATGGACAATTTTAAATACTTCCCCTTCTCTTATTTGGTCAAGCAAGTCACTAATGCTAATTTTTACCTTTATACCGCCTTGAACGATTATTCCTGCTGACTTGTTTATAGCTAATATATACTCGTCTTCATATAGTATGTTGTCTCTCAGTAAATTTACTAATTTTTCATTATATTTACGATCAGAATTAGTGTTTTCAATATAATCTAAGTATCTTATCGTTATAGTTTGCCCAGAATTCACTCTATCGCTGGATTTTGCCGTGCAATTATCAACCTTGATTAATCCTTTCCTTAAAGACTTCTCAATTGCAGATTGTTTCAAATTGGGAAAAATTCTTCTAATGTACCTATCGAGCCTAACGTTATTGTCTTCTACTAATATGGTTTTGATACCTTCTGACATCTTACTTATAAAAATTTTATTGTGTAAACTAAAATCTAACATACCTAATGTACTCCTCAGTTTCAGCTACTTGCATCGAGTGCTGCGTGCTGGAATTTAGAGGATTATTTAACTCTTTATAACAGCTTCATATTTTCCTACAGCTGAGTAAAGTGGTAACAATGATAGTTTCTCGATCATAGAGAGGTGAGTATTAGGCTCTTTAGTACTATGGCCTGGACACGCTTCAGTGTTAGGCCCTGACTTCATACACTCAATGCCGTTAGCTAAAGATGTTACTCTTCCTACATTAACATTTTTAGTGCGATATGACCACCTGTAAGGACTATGTAATATTTGTTCTTTTACTCCATCCATTTCATCTGGACACGCTTTAGTGTTAGTCCCTAACTGCACACATTTAATGCGGTCAGTTATAAGTGCTACTCCTTTTCCATTAAGTTTAGCGTTATACTGTAATTGTTCAATTTGATTAGCTTGATCTCTTATCATACGTTCAAAGCTGATAGATAGATTATGTGATTCTATTTCTCTCAACATATGTGATTCTATGTGTTGCACTGTCATTAATTTTTTGTTTCTGAGTATACTTGATTCTAAGTCAAGCTGTGTAAGTATAGCTATTGCTCTTTGTTCTGCTTCCACTAGAAGATTACTTATACCTTGACGTTCAGCTAAATCTCTTACAGTTTCACCACAGTGATCAGGCAATGAAGTATTTGCGCGATAACATAGTAAGGTCATTACTACTATCCAGTGTCTACGTTCGACAGCATAAGCTAAAGGAGATTGCCCAGAGCTATCCTGTGCATTAACATCTACTCCATATAAAATTAAGATCCTTACTACTTCCGGATGGTTATACTTGGCAGCTTTATGTAAAGCAGTTGATCCTAAATCATCATCTGCATTAGCATTTACTCCAGCTTCTAATAGAGCATGTACCATTAGTGTATCACCATGTCTGGCAGCACAACGTAAAAACTCAGCTCCCATCAATTTCATCACATCCTTCCATATTCCAAGTTGTATCATAGTAGTTACTGCTTCTAGATAATTATATGGACAAATAGAAAGTAATATTTTCTGTGAATCATTCGTCTCAATACTTGCTCCATGGGCTATTAGATAATACATTACTTTTCTATTGCCTTTTGTAGCAGCACAATTAAAAGGAGTCCATCCCCATGCATCCTTATGGTTAACATTTGCTCCATATTTTATTAAGAGCTCTACTGCTCCCACATTACCATTCGTAGCAGCAATATGTAAGGGAGATCGTCCAATTAAATTATCCTCTAGATTAACATCTGCTCCATGTTCTGATATGCACTTTAATAGGTCTTCTAATATTGAAATATCGTTCTTTGTAACAGCCCAATATAGAGGAGTCCATCCAAATACATCTACTATCTCAATATTTTTGTCGATATTCTTGTCGTTTTTTATTATACAATCCACCATTGCTCTATCAACATTTGCAACAGCAATATGTAAAGGAGTAAGTTTAAGCGCCCCATTCTTCTTAACATCTGCTCCATTATTCATTAAGAACCTTACTACTTCTTTATGGCCATTCCTGGCAGCTTCATATAAAGCAGTCAAGTTCATCAGATCTTCCACATTAGGATTTACCTTCTTCGTTACTAAGATTTTTATTATTTCTATATCGCCATTTACAGCTGGCTGATATAAAGTAGTCAGTTGAGATGAATCCAACAGATTAACATCTGCCCCTTTTTCTATTAGCTTGCGTGCTACTTCTATGTTCCTATCTTCAACAGCCCAATGTAAAGCAGTCCATTTGAACAACGGACTTGTTGCATTAATATCGACTCCTTTTACTTTAAGCATAGCATTGATTAAATTGTTCAGCTCAAAATCAATAGCTAAATATAATAACGTGTATGAAAAGCGTTCATGCAAACGATCTATTTCAAACCAATAATTTACATTAAACTCATTTTCTTCCCACTCTTTATACACATTTCCACTTTCTTTCTTTAGTCTATTTAGTGTTTCTAGTATCTTTTGTGTATCTAGCATCACTGGTACCTTTTTTGAGATCTTTCGTGCATTTAGCACATCCTCTAGCGCCACTGCTTTTGATTCTTCTGATGTCTCTTGTACACCTAACCTTTTTAGCATTCTTTTTACCATCTGTTGCGCATTTGATACACTTGACTCCTTTAGTATCTTTTTTACTTCTTCTTTTGTCTGCGGTACATTTACCACCTTTAGTCTCTTTTTTAATGGCTCTTGTGTCTCTTGTACTCTCGCCTGATACTTCTAATCCATGCGATATCTCTTCTAACATTCTTGATGTTTCTGCTTGCCCTAGTATCTTTACTTCCTTTAATAGCTCTTTTATTCTTTCAATTACATTGTCTTTACTTAAATTTACCTCTTGATCAATTACACCTAATATTATGTTACACTGTTCATATGTCATTACCATAGCTTTACCTCATACTATAGAGTATTTTTTGATGCTATATATTATGGTAGAATAGTCAACGCATTTTCCATAGCGTAACTTGAGAGTCTAAAAGGACTGTTATTAACTTACAGAAAACCAAGCTTGCCTGAAACCACTTAATTGATTATAATCATAGGTTTTAAGGCAGTAAAATGACAGCTTTTTTTCCTTTGGTTATTTTTTTAATCTTATACCTTGGAAGTGGTGTCTATTTTTCCTTTATTGGAATTGATAATCCGCTTCGCCAAGTTTCACCGGTAATTTGCCTACTACCGGCGCTATTTTTTGCTGTTGCATGCAGTGCAGGTAAAATTCAACGTAACATCGATACTGTCATCGAGGGTATGGGCGATAAAAACACCCTTACTATGTGTTTAACTTTTCTATTTTCTGGAGCATTTTCTGTGGTGACTCAATCAATTGGTAGTGCAGATACTGTTGCTGATTTAATTCTCAATTTCCTTCCAGCAAGATTACTACTGCCTGGAGTATTTTTGGCTTCTGCTTTTATATCAACTGCAATTGGTACGTCTATGGGAGTTGTTGTATTAATGGTACCAATAGCTGTTAACTTAGCAAAAAGTGGGGCTTTTGGTCTTAAAATAGGAACTGCAACTGTAGTTGGAGGTGCCGTATTTGGTGATAATCTTTCAATGATATCTGACACTACTATTGCATCTGTTTCTTCACAGGGGGCCACGATAAAGGATAAACTTAAAGTGAATTCTAAAGTAGCATTTGTTGCCAGCATTATAACGCTTGTCTATCTGGCAATTATGGCAGATAGTACAAAAATTATTCCTACATCAAATTTAGATTATTTATCAGTAATAAAGATTATTCCTTATATTTCTTTAATAATCATGGGGTTATTTGAAGTTACTACTTTAGTAACAATAACTATAAATATAATTGTTGCTAGTGTATTAGGGATGACTTTTTTTGACTATACTATCATTCAACTCTCTCATGACATATATGACGGTTTCAAAAAAGTAAACGAGATAGTGATATTTGCTCTATTTATTGGCGGATTGAGTCATATAATGTACAAGCAGGGTCAAAAGGCATTACACAAACTTATCGATGAAAGCAATATCACAAAAACTAAAGCTGAATTTGTAATAGCGGGCATAGCATCTATGTTTACTGTTTTAGTTGCTAATAATACCATTGCTATTTTATTAAGTGGCGATATTGCAAAAAGGCTCGCGCAAAAGCATAATATTCCGTCATACCGTAGTGCATACTTGTTAGACATTTTTGCTTGCGTTACAAAAGGCATTTTGCCTTATGGTTCCCAGCTGCTGCTAGCAGGTAGCATTGCTTCTGTCTCACCTATTTCTTTGTTAACACAAGTGTATTACTGCTTTATTTTAGCAGCAGTTACAGTAGGTGAAATAATCATCAATGGCAGACGTTGCGCGGCTACAACTTAATGTACGAAGATTTCTCTTCATATTACATTTTTGTGCCCATAAGAAATGGTAACCGTTCACGGATTGTGAGAATGAATTAAAGAACTAAGCAGTGACAGCTACTAGATTCTGTAGCTTTTGAAAGGGGTTCTGGCCATTTAGACGTGATGTCAAAAATATCGACAACATTCTTTCCACGAATCTTTCTCCACGTTCTGACCAGGTGAAAAAGCTGTTTTTACGATAAATTACGTACCGTCTAATTTGCCGTTCTGCAAGGTTATTAGTTGTTTCTATCACTTCAGGTTTTCTTAAAAACTTCCACATCATATCCTCAGATCGTAACATCTTAGCGGCCATTCTTGAAGCTTGAGTGCTATTTGCAACCCTCGTCATTTTACGTAAAAAATGTTTTACCCTTTTCCGAATTTTTCGCACCAGTCGATAAAATCTCAAATTATCTATCAAATTTTGTTTTTTTGCCTTATCTACTACAAACACCTTATTGCTGAGCGATTTTAGTGCTTGGCCAATTTTGCTCACTTCAACATTTTTACTATGGGCAAATCTCTCAAAATCTCTTGCCAGATGTGCCCAACATATCTGTCTATTTTCACGATTGAAGTAATTGTATACAGCGTATCTATCGCTCACAACTATACCATCATATTCTGGCAGTAAACTCTTCAACACCTTCTTACCACGAGACTCGCTTACCTTCAGAAGTGTCAACGCTTTGTTTGTTATTACCCAACTCCAGCCTCTCTTTCCTTGATTTCTGTGCCCTGTTTCGTCTATATGCAAATACTCGCTTCCTTGCAACTCTTCCTTCATTTTCTCATATTCAGATGCACACTTCTTCGATACCCTGCGTTCAGTATTTGAGACTAAACCAAGGCTTATATTTAGATTAAAAATACTGCCCAAAATTTGCTGTACCTCTCTTTTTGAGTTAATAAAAAAGCCGCTAAGGCTGCTTATAACTGTTTTAGCATTGGGTCCTAGAAAATCTCTTGCAACACCTTCGGGTAAATTTGCTGTAATTCTTTTATTACATACTGGCTTTGTTGCATAGCTAGTGTTGGTTGAGGTTATTGTAAGGAGAAAAGCTTATGGTTACTAACGCATTTTGTTGTAAAATAGGCATTTTTCAAACAAGTATAACTTATGCCACAAAAAATGAGAGTAAGTAACCAAAGAGAATATAATGAGTTTCTAAAAAAAAGAGGAAATGTTTTTCATTTTGTTAATCAAGCCATAGAAAATTGGTATGAAAATAGTCCAAAAGTTGCAGGTGGCAATAACACTTATAGTGATAAAGTTGTAATTTTAATACACATAATAGTTCATCTTTTTAGAATTGGCTTGAGACAAGCTGTAGGTTTTGTAAAAGGTTATATGGTACAAATAGGCAAAAAACTTAAGATTATCAGCTATACACAAGCTTCCAGAAGATTTAAAAAGCTTAATTTGAAGATTGATGACCATAGAAGCAATAAAGATGATCTGGAAAATGTTGAAATTGCCGTAGATAGCACTAGAGTTAGTATCTACAATAATAACGGTGGGCATAGTAAGCTTAATATTCGAAAAAGAAAATACAGTGGTTATGGTCAAGTAAGAAAATTACATGTTATTTTAAACATAAATGATAAGAAAGCAATAAGCATGAACTACACTAGTGGTGTTGCTGTAGACTATTTGCCGGTCTGCGATATGTTAGAAGAAGTCAGTGATAAATATAACATTTGTTCTATTCGAGCAGATGCGGCTTATGATATAAAAAGTGTGTATAAAGAATGCAGAAAATACAATATTGTGCCTATTATTCGCCCTAGGAAGGATACTAAAATTTGTTTAGCTGACTACTTATCAGAAAGAAACAAGTATATTAGTAGAATTAGGTCATATGAGAATTATGAAGATGGTATTAATGAATGGAAGAAAAAAGTTAAGTATGGAGCACGGTCTTATATTGAAGTCTTTTTCTATAGGTTGAAGCAAATATTTGGGTTTGGCTTGAAAAATAAATCAGAGGTAAATCGTGAAAAAGAGCTGTTAATTAAGTGCTACTTACTGAACAAATTTACTGATATTGGTATGGCTAAATTTAAATTAGCTGCGTAAGTTCATTGTGATTTACATGCCTATCAGTGCTATGCAACAAAGCCTACATACTCTTATATGTTAAAAACAAGTCTTTATAAATGTCACGAAATGGCGGTATAAAGACACGCAGAGAGGAGGAACCGTACATACTCTTGGTCATAAGGACCGTTTTGCAGCAAGGTTCTCCTCTCTGGTTTATTATACTGAAAGTTCCGAACAACTGGTTGAGCTTTTAGGCTCGTATATAAGGGTGGAAAATGCAGTATACACATTATTTATGGAGGGATTATGAATTTATCAAATATTATTACTGGCATTGATATTAGCAAAAATAAACTAGATATCCATATTCATCCACTTGGACATCATAAAGTATTTGAAAATAACGTTCAAGCTATTGATCAAATAATCGACTTTTTGCGTTTACATAACGTAACCAAAGTTCGACTTGAAGCAACTGGTGGGTACGAAAAATTATGTGCTTATACTTTATTAAGCCATGGTTTTGAAGTATATGTCATTCAACCAAGATGGGTGAGAGATTATGCAAAAAGCCTTGGTATTGCTACTAAAACTGATAAAATAGACTGTAGCATCATCTCACGTTATGTTAGTAATACAGACATGCGTGTCACTCCTTTAAAAGTTAGTAGTATTGACTGTTTGAAGCAAAAATTATCTCGCAGGAATCAACTAGTAGAAATAGCAAAAATACAAAAAACCCAAGCTCATCAAGTAACCGATTTATCTATAATCAAACAAATGGAAGAGCTACTTGCAGTTTTACAAAATCAAATTCAAGTCTTAGAAGATGAGGTAATGGAATTAGTCGATAAAAATCAAGAGCTTAAAAAAAAGTACATGTCAATAACTAGTATACCTGGTGTAGGTGCAATAACAGCTATTACTTTTATTTGTTATCTACCCGAGCTTGGAACTCTCCAACATAAAGAAATATCCAGCCTTTCCGGAGTTGCACCTTTTAATCGAGATAGTGGTTTTAGTAAGGGAAAAAGGTGTATTCAGGGTGGTAGATCACAAATTAGAAAGGTTTTACATATGTGCATTCTTAGTGCGCAAAGGTACAATTCTTATATAAAAATCTTCTTTGATAGGCTATACAATCAATATAAAAAACCATATAAAGTTACCTCTACTGCTGCAATGAGAAAATTACTTATCCTTGCTAACTCTTTAGTAAGAGACGGTAGACTGTTTACTGAGGAGTATAGCCCTAAAACTGCTTCTATATAGCAATAGCATAGCTGTGAATAAGTACGCCCACACAAATTTTAAGTACTTATTCACAGCTACATCAATTTTTCTATTGACTTTTAACACAACTGCTACAATGTCCTCTTTGCAACCTGTACTCAGTTACAATTGGCTTAATTTCTGGCAACTCTGCCTTCTGATGAATAATTTCATCTTCTAAAGTAATCTTACCTCCACACATACAAATTGTATCAATTGTGCATCTCACTACCTCGTCTGCAGCCATTAATTCACGCTTATGCACCTTATGTCCTGGCTGACCTCCTGGTTTTTTATCACTTTTCTTTTTTGCTTTCTTACGATATATATCTCGTGATGGTGGCAGCGATGAGAATTTTGCGAATTTAAGCCCAATTTGTCTTCTAATTCAACTATTTTTGCTTTCAAGCTATCATTTTCTCTGATCAGTGCTTTTATTTCTTCCTTGAGATTAGCCTTTTCTGCTACAACCTTTTCTTGCAGCACTGTTGTCATTTACCCATTCCATATTTAGCTTCCTATCTCTTTACACTTTTATACTTACTTTGTAAACCACCTTATCTCCGTGAACGGTTACTAAGAAATGAGTTGCCATTTTCATCAGCTACTTGGATAATAGATATATTCACAAAATTGTTCCATTTTTCTCAATAGGTTTTGGTTTTCTTTTCCCCTTATTAGCAGAGCATAAAACTTAGCTTTTTAATAAATCTCATTTTAACTCCAATACACTAACTATGAAACAATCTATATTGCCATCAAAAACGGAATTTATATTGCCAACTTCATGTCCAGTCCTTAAATCCTTTACCATTTGATACGGATGCATAACATACGATCTGATCTGACTGCCCCAACCTATATCGCATTTCTTGCCATATTCTTCGGCCATTTTCTGTTCTTTTTTTTCCAATTCAATTTGATATAAACGTCCTTTAAGTAGTTTAAGTGCTTCATCTTTATTTTTATGTTGAGAACGACCATTTTGGCATTGAGCTACAACGCCTGTTGGAATATGCGTAATACGTACCGCGCTTTCAGTCTTATTTACATGCTGACCACCTGCTCCAGAAGCACGGTAAGTGTCGATCTTTAAATCCTTTTCATCCACAACAATATCTATTGAATCTTCAATCACTGGAGTTACTCCTACACTTGCAAAACTGGTATGACGTTTACCATTTGAATCAAATGGTGATATTCTAACCAATCTATGAACTCCACTTTCGCTTTTTGCCCACCCGTAAGCTTTTTCTCCGATGATCTTTATTGTTGTAGATTTTATACCAACTGCATCACCATCTAATTTTTCTACAACTTCAACTTTAAAATTGTGATAAATTTCTGCCCATCTTGTATACATGCGCATAAGCATCTCAGTCCAATCATTGCTCTCTGTTCCACCAGCTCCTGAGTGGATTTCTAAAAAGCAGTTATTGTTATCTGCTTCACCAGTAAATAAGGATTCTGTCTCTTTAAGTTTGATTAATTTCTCTAGCTTTACTAACTCACCTTTAACTTCAGAAAAAAATTCTTCATCATTCTCATCAATAGCAGATTTCATCAAGCTGATAGAATCGTTGTAATCGCTTTCTAGCTTTGAAAACGATTCTATTTCATGCTTAATTTTAGAGCGTTCTTTTAAAATCTCTTGTGCTTTTTGATTGTCTTGCCACAGATTATCATTCGACGCTTGAGAATCCAGCTCTTCAAGACGCAACTTCAATTTTTCTATGTCAAAGACACCTCCTGATAAGAGAAATACTTTTATTTAAGCCTTGAAAGTATTCAAGGATTTCTGGATGGGTTTTCATTATACTTTAGACTTTAATATATTTATTATCACTAACAATAACAGCAAACAAAATAGAAATTTAACCATATAATAGTTAATTCAAAATAATTTTATTATACTTGAATGTTCAATAAAATCAAGTGTGTATATTTATTAAAAAAATAAGGTAAAGTAATGAATATTAAAACAAGTTCTCATTATGGTTTAGACAAAAAGGCTATTGATGATTTAATAGAGTCTCTCGATAATCAAGAATTAGAGAATGTTCGTAATATTGTAAAAACGATAGATAGCGTTCAGTTAGCTTATTTTTTATCTACTTCGATCAGTGATCACAGGGAGAAATTAGTTAATATCCTCGATCAACATTTGTTAAGTGATGCCTTAGTACATGTAGTACCAGATTTACAAGTAGAGATCATAGAAATATTGGGAATAGAAAATACAGCAAAGTTACTAATGCTTCTTGATATAGAAGACATAGTAGCTATAGTGAAAGATTTAGATAGAAAGTCTATAGAAAATATACTTAACTACTTACCCAATGCAACTCAAAAATTAGTAGAGGAATTGTTATCATACCCAGAAGAAAGTGCAGGAAGGTTGATACATAAAAATATGGTTATAGCTCCATATTATTGGAAGATAAATCAGCTAATGGAATTCTTGCGCAACTATAAAAAAATACCAGAAACATTTTATCAAATTTTCATCATTAACTCAAAATTAGAACCCATAGGCATTTTCAACTTAAATAAGGTAATATCTCACTCAGGAGAAACAATAATAAAAGAGATAATGAGTCAAGATATAAAAATAATTAAAACTGGAATGGACCAAGAAGAAGTAGCAAGAATATTTAAAGATTACTCTCTATTATCAGCTCCAGTAGTAAATAAGAATGGTAAAATTATAGGTGTAATCCTTATTGAAGATGTAATCAAAATTGTTCAACAAGAAGCAGAAGAGGATGTGCTTAAAATAAGCGGTGTATCTTCTAAATCTGATATAAATGCCCCTATACATAAAACTATAATTAAAAGACTACCTTGGTTACTGTTTAACCTCTTAGCTGCAACAATATGTTCTATAGTAGTTGGCTTTTTCGATAACGTAATACAAAGTTTTATAGTACTGCCAATAATTATGCCAATCATTGCATCGATGGGCGGAAATGCAGGATCCCAAACAGTAACACTAACTATCCGGGCAATCGCAACAAAATATCTAACTGAGCAAAATGCAAAAAGAATACTGATGAAAGAATTTTTAATAGGTCTTATAAACGGGGTGATCTTATCTACTATTTCATTAGTAGTGTTAGCAATAAGGTTTCACAATGTCAAAGTGGAGATGATTTTTGTGGTCTCCATGATTATAATGTCAATTATTGCAACGTTCATCGGAACTTTCATTCCTATAATGCTTCATCGTTTAAGATCCGATCCTGCTGTTTCGTCTTCAATCTTAACATCAGCAACAACTGATATTCTCTCAGCTCTTATATTTTTTGGTCTAGCCACGATCTTTTTATTAAATAGCTGAATCTTGCTATATAAAAAAATTGCTTTACAAGCTTTACCGTCCACGTTATCATTACTCATAGATGCATTGAAGAAGAAAATAACAGTCGATAAAGAAATAAAAGTACATGAAACTGAGCTGCTTTAGTTTTAAAATAAAAACTAAAATAAGATGCTAAAGTATGCAAAAAATTCTTGCTTTGCTAGATCTTTTTAGCTACAATGCAGTCTAACGTAATGAAAACATGGGGTGTGAGTTAGATGCATTGTATTATGTATATCACTCAGAAAGCAATTCTCGATTTTTTAAGAATATATCTATTTTAGTCAGAAGTCAAAAGAAAAGCACACTGTTACTCAGCAATTAAAGTTACTTAGGATTACCGTAAGGTTTCTACAGCAAATTGGTTTGGTACAGCTGCATAAGAATCAAATGTTGAAATCAATCTTCAGAAAAGAGGTTTACGACAAAACAATCAAAATATGAATATTAAAATATAGGCGGCTTTATGTTAGGTAAAGAAAATATAGGAGAACAAGTAGCAGATAATCAAATGGATTATGTAGATGCTGGATCAGCAATAGTTGATTATGAAAATATATTATCTAGTGAAGAACTTCAGTGTGGACGAAGTCAGGAGAGCCCTAGAGTAACAAGATCTTCATCTATAGGCAGCAGTAGTACATCGACTGATGATGAAGAAATGTTTAGCTGTATAAGCATTACAAGTGATGAAATAGTGAAAAAAGCAACTTTTTTTGTTAAGACTTTTGTTAAAGAATTCGAGGAAAAACTATCTGAATGTTCTAAAGAAGCAAAACCAGGTTCAAAAGTACGTAAAACAGGTAAAGTAGTAGCTAAGGTTGTATCAACTGTGGGTAATTATATTCCACCAAGTGTGGAGAAAGTAGGTACTTCTCAAGTTATGGAGTGTGTGAGTTTTGTTTCTACAAACCAACATAGGAAAAAAGCAAAAATATTTTCTACAATAGTTGCGCCTTCAGAAGGTAACTTAAGAAAGATTTTAATAGAAGCTGGCTTGGAAATTTTTCAAAGTTTTGAGAAGCAATTCACTAAAATTGTGGATACTAATCAGTTGTCTTGTAATAGGGGGATTGAGAAGTTAGCAATGGATACTGTATCCAGAGTAATAAATTACACTACATCTTGCAACGAGAAAGGAGAATTTCCTAATCTTCACATAACTAAAGGTGTTATTTTAGGTAAATCAAAAAGAAAGTACCCGTTTACTACACGTACTGGACATCAAGTAAAAGATAAACAAAGTGGTGAAATGTTGATGACTTCAGAGTTATATGAAAAGGTGGGAATAGAGAAAGCAGAGGGTGAGATTATTAAGTATTATCAATTGAAGGAGCATGACTTTGCTGAAAAATACGGCTATCGGCTTCCCTTTACGTGGGAATTAGAAAATTGGGAAGAGTTAGAACAAAAATATGTACTTAGTGCAACATCTAAAAAAAGAGAGTATGTGCGTATTTTAGATGAGGAAAAAAAGAAAGGATTGGCTAGTAGTATATTAAAAGAGATCAATGAAAACGATTCAGCAAAAAAAAGGATATACAAGAACTGCGTGAAGAAATCAGAAATTTACGAATACTTCATGAAAAAGAAGGTAAAAATACATTTTCCTTTAATTTGGGCTATTTACCAAAATTCTTTATAAAAAGAGAAGTGATGTTAGACGAATTAAAAAAGAAGTTAGATAGTAAAAATCAAGAAGTAGAACTGTCACGAATGGTCTTGATTAATGGAGAATATGGAACAGGAAAAAGTGAATTAGCTAGAAGCTACGCATATAGTAAGGAGAGTAATATTTGGACAAAAGTTATATGGATAAATGCTAAAACATATGACACTCTTTTCAATTCATTTCGTAATTTAGCTAAAGAATTAGAAATTCCTACAGAAAATGATAATGATATGGATTTTAATGTTGTTCGAGATAGAGAAATAGAATCTATTGTCCAGGATGTATACCAGTATTTTCGAGACGTAAAAAGTCTTTTCATCTTTGATAACACCAGTAAGTATAAGGAGATCGAAAAATTTTTACCATCCTATTTTCCTAATTTGTTTTTTCATGGAGAAAAGCCTTACGTTTTAATTACTTCTCGTAGCAAGAATTGGGAAAAAGAAATAGAAAAGACACAGTTGAATGATGGATTTTCTCTAGGAGAAGCTATAACATTTATTGAAAGGGCCTTAGGGATAAAAGATAAATTAGAGAATCGCTATCTAGTAGAGTTAGCAGAAGCGTTGAATTATCTACCATTAGCTTTGGTGCAAGGAGCAGCATATATAAAACAAGAAAAGATTAGTATTAGCGAATATCTAAAACGCTATAATGAAGCAATACAAAAATCAAATCCTGATCTTTTGGAAGCATTAGGTATCACCAAAGAATTATTTACAACTTTGAAGCTTAACCTTAATAAAATAAGAAGAGAAAAAAATGTTGGGCAGCAATCGCATGATATTGTATCATATATGGCTTACTTGGATCCCAATCAAATTGATATAGAAGAAATTTTCCTCCAGAAGAAATCAGAAAAAGGTAAGCAACAAGTTTTGGATGCTCTTAATCTACTCAATAAGTTTTCAGTGATTGAGCTAGAGGAGTCAATAGCAAGAGTTCATAAAGGGATACAAAAAACAGTAAGAGTAGAGAAAGAACGAACAGGAATAGAAGAAGAAACTTTAAGAGAAATGATGACATCATTTTGCCTTACGAATCCAAATCACGTTAAGTCTGTTTGGAGTCATGCAAGTAAATATAGTAGATTAGTTAATGAATTTATTGATTCTATTTATGATGGAGGTACTACCTTACATTTGCTAGCCAAAGATGGTAATGAAAAGGTTATTAAGCTGATATTAGAGAAAATATATCCTGATAAATTAAGTAAAGTTATTAATGCTATTGATGAAAAGAATTTTACTTCTTTAGATTATGCTATCATACATGGTCACTTAGGTACTGTTCAGCATCTTGTAAGGAAAGGGGGTGATGTAAATCTAAATAACACAAAAGGTATGAATCCTTTGCACTTTGCTGCCGTATATGGTCACTTAGATATTGCTAAATACCTTGTAGCGCAAGGGGCTATAATAAAATCATTAAACAAAGATAGTATGTGTCCTTTGCACTTTGCTGCTATATATGGTCACTTAGATATTATTAAATACCTTGTAGAGGAAGGAGCTAGTATAAATATAAAGGATAAAAATAACATGCGTCCTTTGCACTTTGCTGTTATATATGGTAGATTGGATATTGTGAAATATCTTGTAGAGAAAAGAGCTAATATAAATCTACGTAGCAAAGAAGGTGAGAGTCCTTTGCATTTTGCTGTTATGCATGGTCAGTTAGATATTGTTGAATACCTTATAGAGAAAGGAGCTAGTATAGATAGACAAGATGAAAAAAATATGAGTCCTTTGGACTATGTTATTGTATATTCTAACTCAGAAGAAATTATTTATTATCTTGAAGATATGCACTTAGCTCCAGACTTAAAAACACAATCACATAAAAGAAACCTAGAGACATTTGATGAACATACACTACCTAAAAAAAGAAAATTAAAAAATATAAGTGAAGCATTGCAATTTGAAGATAAAAGCACAGTTAACTTAACTCATAGGTCACCTATATCTTCATTTAACAGCGTCTCTGTACAACCTGCAAACAAGGACTTAAGACTATAATTTTACAGTAAGCTATTTAATTTCATGAGGGGAATTTCAAAAAAACAGAGAAATAAAGTAATAAATTGATATAAATTCGCGTAGAACAAGTGGTAGACCAAGATCCCAAAACAAATTCTTCTCTCACTAGCTAATGTTGTTTGCTGGAAATGGTTATATTGTTTAAATTTTTAGCAATATGTAATACTAATTCATTAAAAAATGGAAAAGAAGAATTATGGTAAGAAAAGTTTATGCTTATCTTATAATAAAAGTGCAATAGAAATTTTCCTAAAGAAAGCAAAAATCGCAGAAGTATACAAAAAAAATATAAGCATTTATAGTACTCAAAAATGTAAGTACAGTAATGTTAAGAACTATTAAGTATTTATGCTGCATAATGTATCTATAGGTTAGAGGTAATTTATGAACAGAAACACACAATCACAGAAAAATATTCAATATAAAATGTTAATAGCGGCTGCTAATTATAAAGCATTTAGGGAAGCTGCTACTGAAGGTAATATTGAAACGTTGAAATTTCTATTGGACAGAGCGAAACTACTAGATTTACAGTGTAAAATGTTGGCAGTTAATGATTATGAAGTATTTAGAGAAGCTGCCGGTAATGATAATGCTGAAGTATTAGAGCTGCTGCTGAATAGAGTAGAATTACCAGAAGAACTACATACAATGTTAGCAGTGAAGAATTATGAAGCATTTAGAGAAGCTGCTGTTGAAAGTAATATTAAAGTATTGGAGCTTCTATTGGACAAAGCAAAATTACTAGATGTACAGTATAAAATGTTGGCAGCTAATAATTATGAAGCATTTAGAGTAGCTGCTTATGCAGGGCACACTGAAGTACTGAAACTCTTATTGAATAGAACAGAATCATCAAATGTACAGCGTGAAATGTTGGCGGCTAATAATTATGAAGCGTTTAGAGTAGCTGCAGATGATGATGGTGATATTGAAACGTTGGAGTTTCTATTGGACAGAGCGAAACTACTAGATTTACAGTGTGAAATGTTGGCGGCTAATAATTACGAAGCGTTTTGGGAAGCTATCAGTGAAGGTAATATTAAAGTGTCGAAGTTGCTCCTGGATAGAGCAGGATCACTAGAAGAACAACATGCAATGTTAGCAGTGGAGAATTATGAAGCATTTAGGGCAGCTGCTGACAGTGGTAATATTAAAACGTTGGAGTTTCTATTGGATAAAGCGAAATTACTAGATGTACAGAGTAAAATATTGGCAGCTAATAATTATGAAGTATTTAGAGTAGCTGCTACCGGTAATGGTAATATTGAAGTGTTGAAACTACTGCTGGATAGAGTAGAATTACCAGAAGAACGACATACAATGTTGGTGGCTAATAATTATGAAGCATTTAGAGAAGCTGCTGCTGAAAGTAATATTAAAGCATTGGAGTTTTTATTGGATAGAGCAGGATTGCCAGAAGAACAATATGCAATGTTGGTGGCTAATGATTGTCAAGCACTCAGAATAGCTGCCAGTGAAGGTAATATTGAAGTGTTGGAGCTACTATTGGATAAAGCAGGATGGCTTTGTTGCATAGCTAGTGTTGGTTGAGGTTATTGTAAGGAGAAAAGCTTATGGTTACTAACGCATTTTGTTGTAAAATAGGCATTTTTCAAACAAGTATAACTTATGCCACAAAAAATGAGAGTAAGTAACCAAAGAGAATATAATGAGTTTCTAAAAAAAAGAGGAAATGTTTTTCATTTTGTTAATCAAGCCATAGAAAATTGGTATGAAAATAGTCCAAAAGTTGCAGGTGGCAATAACACTTATAGTGATAAAGTTGTAATTTTAATACACATAATAGTTCATCTTTTTAGAATTGGCTTGAGACAAGCTGTAGGTTTTGTAAAAGGTTATATGGTACAAATAGGCAAAAAACTTAAGATTATCAGCTATACACAAGCTTCCAGAAGATTTAAAAAGCTTAATTTGAAGATTGATGACCATAGAAGCAATAAAGATGATCTGGAAAATGTTGAAATTGCCGTAGATAGCACTAGAGTTAGTATCTACAATAATAACGGTGGGCATAGTAAGCTTAATATTCGAAAAAGAAAATACAGTGGTTATGGTCAAGTAAGAAAATTACATGTTATTTTAAACATAAATGATAAGAAAGCAATAAGCATGAACTACACTAGTGGTGTTGCTGTAGACTATTTGCCGGTCTGCGATATGTTAGAAGAAGTCAGTGATAAATATAACATTTGTTCTATTCGAGCAGATGCGGCTTATGATATAAAAAGTGTGTATAAAGAATGCAGAAAATACAATATTGTGCCTATTATTCGCCCTAGGAAGGATACTAAAATTTGTTTAGCTGACTACTTATCAGAAAGAAACAAGTATATTAGTAGAATTAGGTCATATGAGAATTATGAAGATGGTATTAATGAATGGAAGAAAAAAGTTAAGTATGGAGCACGGTCTTATATTGAAGTCTTTTTCTATAGGTTGAAGCAAATATTTGGGTTTGGCTTGAAAAATAAATCAGAGGTAAATCGTGAAAAAGAGCTGTTAATTAAGTGCTACTTACTGAACAAATTTACTGATATTGGTATGGCTAAATTTAAATTAGCTGCGTAAGTTCATTGTGATTTACATGCCTATCAGTGCTATGCAACAAAGCCATTCTGGATTATCGCTAATTTGATAATTTAAAAAAATGACTTCCACTCCTAATTTCTTAAACTCTTCAAGTAATATCATCTGATATGCATACTTACGAGATAAACGATCAGGAGAATGAATATAAACCTTATCAATGTTACCTTCTGCTATTTTATCACGTAATTTTTCCAAACCAGGACGGATTATGTTAGAACCACTATAACCATTATCAATAAATTTATATTCATTTAATAATTTATGTCCATCCATACTAATTTGATTCTCTATAGCAGCAATTTGGCTTGCTATTGTATCTTCTTGTGCTTGCCTCCCTGAAGAAACTCTTGCATATAAACTAACTGTTACCATTTTACCGTCCTCAAATCTACTTTCTTATATTCAGAGTTTTCTTCCTTTTTGCTCGCTTTTATTGGTTTACTTAACACTAATTTTTCATATGCATCTAATAGATACAACTCTGCTAATCGATTTACTTCATAACTACAACTAATCCGCACTATTAATTTCTTGTTGCCCATGAGCTCTACCATATATTATCCATCGAGACATATGGTTATTTGATCATTAGCTCTATAAATAAATTCAACTCTCCGTTCTTTTTGTAGAAGCTTTCGAGAAATAGTCTTCTCAAGTTTCAGGTTTATTGCAATATTGTTGGCGGAGTCCCTGCAGGAATGTTTCTTGGTACAGTAAATCTTCCTTTTATTTTTCCTCTGTTATCAGCAATAAATGTTGCGATCATGTTTTTCTTTCAAATATTTTCTATGCTTGAGGTTGAATAAAAATTCCATCAAACTTTAATTCCTTAAGCTTTTCACCAGTTGCAAAACCTTCAATCTCAAAATTTTGAGTTGCTTCTCTCATAAATTCAGTTTCGTATGAAGTACTTGACAGCAGCTCTGTCGTTTCTTTAACATTAAATACTCTGGTTACTGGACTTTTCCAATTAGTGGTAACCTCGGTCCAGTGGTCAATGTTTTTATTTAGAGTAATTTGTGCCGGGACTGGATCAAAAGCTTGATATGGATTAATCTTTTCTCCTTTAGTCTGTAAAAGCTGCTCCAGTACCGGTTCAAGTTCATATGGCAAAAGATATCTTTCCCCACCTTTTTCAATATCTGCAACTTCTACATCTATTGGCAGAACTAGCTCCCTATTTACTATCGCTGCAGTCTGCAAAATTCCTTGATCACGCATATCATCGTCAAAAAACGAATCAACAAATACTCCTTTTTTGGTGGTAGGTTCTCTTGAATTTGCATCATTGCGTAGACGTTCCTGTGCAACCAGTGCATAAAGATCATTTATTCCTTTTTTCATTGCTTCAAGCTCATTCATCGTTACAGCATGAATAGCATTATTCACTATTTTTACCCCTTCTTTTTCTCCGTTTTTCCATGTCTGATGAATGTAGCAGAGCAAAAGTTGTCCGCTAGGTGCTTTAGGCATTGATGGTCGCCAAGGGTGAGCTATGCCTTTTATCCTTCTTATTGCGCCTTTTGCATCTATAGTGATTAAATCATAACGCGGCATTTTCCAGGTGTAGTCAATCAGAACCAAGCTGTTATCAACTGCACCTCTTACTTTACATCCCTCTTCGCTTATATCTTCAGGACTTATATGAGTGCGACAGCGGTAAGTTATTTGATAACTGCTTCCAGAAGCTGGTTCTTTACCTGGTAATGACCAATCAACGTTCCCGGCATTTAGTTTATAATCTACACTGTTTTCATAAATAACATTACCTTGTTTAATTTGAATAATTTCAAGTACTGCAGAGTCAGGTATCGGATCAACAGCTCCTGAATATGAACCGTGAGTCACAGTAATGGTTTTTTGAACAGTTATATCTACTTTTTTAATTTCACTTATTGGAAAATCATTAACTTTAAGTTCCATTACTCTTTGGCTATTTGGCTGAAAAGTATGTGGTTCTGATTCAACTGATTTTATATCCGGATCTTCATCAAAAGAAACACGAATACTGTGAGGAAGTTCAATCTCATAGCCATCAACATGGGCTTTGCCCTCATTAATCACAAATATTTTTTTTCCTCCTTCTCCCTCTTCCTTTTGCAGGAACATTACTTCAAGACCATTTACGACGTAGGAACCATTTGCTTCTTTGTCATAACGAGCAAGCGCAGTAGTTACTATATTTGCTTGTGGTGGCGGTGAATGTTCTATCAATACTCCATTTTCAATGTTATAAATTGGATAAAATTCCCCTGAAGCATTAGTAGTCACACCCTCAGCTTGATAACTCCAAGTGGTGGAAACTTTAAGCCTTGCAGCCCCTACTTCTTGATAATTACGTGTACCAACAGCAGGATCACGAAGGTTTTCATCCTCAAGTTCTGTAATGGTAGATTCTAGGTAATAAACACCTATACGCACTGTGGTACTTAGTGGAATAGTAAATTCTTCTTTTTCAACTTTTCTAACTGCTCCACGAAGATAGATTTTTCCTGACTCAAGCGTAACTTTACCAGTTTCTCTATCTATAATACAATTGCTTCCTATTATATTACTAGCCACACTAAAGAACGCTTATAATGCCCTCTAAAACGCAAATAAAGGCATCTTTAGTAAACTTACTGGTAAGTTTAACACATTTTTTACACTTTGCAAAGAAAATTTTTCAAAAAAGATTGAACAACTTATGGTGAGTATAAGGGGTTATGGAGACTATTATGGGAATACAACAACTTTTATCGCAAACCTCTGAGCAATTAATTGCAAAACTCTCAGTAATGAAATTAGCAAATTGTAGAGGTAGCTCAAGGAAAAAAGTTTGAAGTTACTGCCATAGAAGAAGAAACAGAAGCTCGTAAAACTTGATTGCCCCTTAAAATGGAGACAAAGATCTAAATTTATTTGTTTACGTCTCCAATTTTATCTAGTATGACGGAGACAAAGATTTATATTTCGTATTTTATGTCTCCATCATTTATTGGTAGGCAAACTGAGTTAAAACAACTACTGGAGCTTACAGAAAAAAATACTGCATCTTTTGTAGTAGTCAAAGGAAGGCGTCGTATAGGAAAAAGTCGTTTAATTCAAGAGTTTGGTAAGTATTTTGAACAATATTACTCCTTTATAGGTTTGCCACCAGAAAAGCATACTACAATGTCCTACCAACTTAATGAATTTTCTAGACAAGTTGCTAGACAATTTAATACATCTTTTGCTAGGTATGATGACTGGAGCGATTTACTATGGGCAGTTGGTGAACGTCTACTATCAGGAAAAACATTATTGCTGTTTGATGAAATTTCTTGGATGGGCTCAAAAGATCCAACCTTTTTAGGCAAAATAAAAAATTTTTGGGATACGCAGCTAAAAAATAATAACAAGCTAATTTTTGTTGTTTGTGGATCAGCTTCATCCTGGATCGAGAAAAATATACTTAGCAGCACTGGTTTCGTAGGGAGAATATCGTTAACTTTAACACTCGGAGAATTATCACTTTCTGATTGCAATGAATTTTGGCCGAAAAATATTTCAGCATATGAAAAATTTAAGGTGCTTGCAGTAACTGGCGGAATTCCAAAGTATTTAGAGGAGGTAAATTTTAAACATAGCGCTGAAGAAAATATTAAAAGGCTTTGTTTTACAAAAGGTGGGTTTTTAGTTGAAGAATTTAATCAAATATTCTCAGATTTATTCATGCGAAAAACGGCTTTTTATAAGCAAATAGTCAGAGCTCTTTCTACTGGAGCTAAAGAACAAGAAGAAATTTGTGCTACTTTAAATATCGTAAGACATGGACGCATTTCTGAGTATCTACATGAGCTTGAGCTTGCTGGTTTTATTGCAAAAGATCATACTTGGAGTATAAAAACTGGTACTGATTCACGACTCAGGAGATACAGACTTCAAGATAATTATTTAAGGTTTTATCTAAAATATATCGAAAAAGATCTAGGAAAAATTAGTCGTGACACCTATTCTATAGGGTTCTTACCAGAGTGGTATACAATTATTGGGCTTCAATTTGAAAATTTGGTGCTGAACAATAGAAAGAGTATACATAATATCTTAGGAATTGATGGAATAATAAGCGAGAATCCATTTTTTCAGAAAAGAACGCGTAATAGTGCAGGTTGTCAAATTGATTATATGATTCAAACGAAGTTTAACACTCTCTACATTTGCGAAATCAAATTTTCAAAAGATAAAATTGGTCATTCAATAATACAAGAGGTACAAAAGAAAATAGATGAACTGAATCGTCCAAAAGGCTTTTCATGTCGTCCAGTCCTTATCCACGTTAATAATGTAAGTGATGATGTTATAGATAGTGGTTACTTTTCACATATAATTGATTTTGGAAAATTATTGAATTGTAAGTAATGTTTCTTCTGACTGAAAAAATAGTAGTTTCTACAGTTATTCTTAAGTTTATAGAGTTTGCTAACATTAGTATCTTTGGCTTTAAAAGAAGGGGATGGAGCCAAAACAATCTCTCTACTACAACACAATTCTTTAAGATGTTTTAAAGGGCTATTATAGCGTTATCTAGATAGGGGATTAGTGTTTTTATCAAAAGCTCGTGTAATCTCCTCTCAACTCAAATAAGCAGTTATTTCCAAAATAGAAACAACTCAAATAGCAAAGAAGCTGCTGTAAAAGATTATAGCTGGTTTTCAAAGCTCTTTAATTCCTTAGCTGTCTTAAAATTATTTTAACTTTTTTTGAGAAAATCCCGGAAAAAGTAGTAAGAAATCCGGTATATATTAGTATAGGGTCATTGAGTGTAGATGTGCTTCAAACACAAAAGTCGGCAAACGAACAGAGTAGAAAAGATTGAAGAAAGCAAAAGAAATTTAGGCTTTTGGTAAGTTACATAATTGAGAATTTATATTTTTTTAAATAAGACAAAAACTGTATTTTAAAGCTAGATGTGACTTTAGGGTAAAATATACTACTTTTACTTCTCGTCAACACAGTTAACGAACTACCACAGTAAAAGGGTTAATACGGTAACCATAATCTCTACGCGATGATCCAGGCCAACCAACTGTTTGAATCACATCATTACGTTCGATGTTTAGTCCTAACTTTTTGGCTAATGTAGTTTTTATTGTTCTTTGAATTGTGTTTATTGGTTTTCTAATGTAATGTTCTGGATCTGCTTCTGGATGGCTTTGTTGCATAGCACTGATAGGCATGTAAATCACAATGAACTTACGCAGCTAATTTAAATTTAGCCATACCAATATCAGTAAATTTGTTCAGTAAGTAGCACTTAATTAACAGCTCTTTTTCACGATTTACCTCTGATTTATTTTTCAAGCCAAACCCAAATATTTGCTTCAACCTATAGAAAAAGACTTCAATATAAGACCGTGCTCCATACTTAACTTTTTTCTTCCATTCATTAATACCATCTTCATAATTCTCATATGACCTAATTCTACTAATATACTTGTTTCTTTCTGATAAGTAGTCAGCTAAACAAATTTTAGTATCCTTCCTAGGGCGAATAATAGGCACAATATTGTATTTTCTGCATTCTTTATACACACTTTTTATATCATAAGCCGCATCTGCTCGAATAGAACAAATGTTATATTTATCACTGACTTCTTCTAACATATCGCAGACCGGCAAATAGTCTACAGCAACACCACTAGTGTAGTTCATGCTTATTGCTTTCTTATCATTTATGTTTAAAATAACATGTAATTTTCTTACTTGACCATAACCACTGTATTTTCTTTTTCGAATATTAAGCTTACTATGCCCACCGTTATTATTGTAGATACTAACTCTAGTGCTATCTACGGCAATTTCAACATTTTCCAGATCATCTTTATTGCTTCTATGGTCATCAATCTTCAAATTAAGCTTTTTAAATCTTCTGGAAGCTTGTGTATAGCTGATAATCTTAAGTTTTTTGCCTATTTGTACCATATAACCTTTTACAAAACCTACAGCTTGTCTCAAGCCAATTCTAAAAAGATGAACTATTATGTGTATTAAAATTACAACTTTATCACTATAAGTGTTATTGCCACCTGCAACTTTTGGACTATTTTCATACCAATTTTCTATGGCTTGATTAACAAAATGAAAAACATTTCCTCTTTTTTTTAGAAACTCATTATATTCTCTTTGGTTACTTACTCTCATTTTTTGTGGCATAAGTTATACTTGTTTGAAAAATGCCTATTTTACAACAAAATGCGTTAGTAACCATAAGCTTTTCTCCTTACAATAACCTCAACCAACACTAGCTATGCAACAAAGCCCTTCTGGATCGAGATTTAGGCGCTTTTCTATTTCAGTTATGCTAAGCAACATGTGTTTTTCAGGAGGTAATTCTTTTTTACAATCATGCAAAAATTGTTCAAATAATATGCGAAAACCCTCATACATGCTACAGCTTTCTTATTTAGAATCTCTATATTGTTTACGTAAAGTGAGCCCTCTATCAATTGCAACTTTAGTAATTCCTTCTCTTTAGGAGGTTCAATTAGATTAAGTGAAGTATGCAAAATTTGCATTGAAGTATTTGGTATTAACTCTGGTACTCCTCTTTGTATTGCTTCTTGAAATACTTCAATTAAAGTCTGATGCTGAAAGAAAAGGTCAACCATTTTTACTATGGGCAAATCAAGAGGTATGTTTGATGGATTTTTTCTCAGTATTATTAATACAGTTGGATTAGCTTTAAGCTTATCTATCGTTAAGAATGTTGGATTGGTGCAAAAATCAAGTATGATTAAACTTACAATCTTACCTTGTCTACCAACATGATAAACTCCTCTTTCCACTTTTTGCCACATAAAATTTGTATCACTTAGCTGACCTTCAAACCAATGCATAAATTTCTCTGGGTTTAAATATGCAGATAAGCGGTGAAATCTTTGCTTCTTGTAGGTATTAGGTAAAATATCACGGTTGCAGTTTTCACAAATTATATTATCGCATGCTTCGTTAAAGTCCTCATCAATGAAAATCTCATTGTTACAGTATGGATCAACTATATTTGGCCAATCTAATTTATCTTGTCTACGAGAGCAGATAATGTAAGACCTCTCTTGCATCTGAATTAATTTAAGATCTGACAAATACCTTGCTGCTTTGATGTAATTTTGATTTGGATTAACCCAAGAGCTGCCAGAATTAAGAAGATCAGAGATTTGCTCTTGGCAAGATTGTAAGACCATAAAATTGTTTTATGTATGCTTTAAAATCCTCTCTTTCCCTTTTATTCAGAGGATGTTCAGAGTAGTAAATTGCTATATACTCATCACTTCGCTTGAAAAATAAGCCTATCTTTTTGCCTTGAAATATTACTTTAATCGACTCTATAAATGGCACTATGTTTCCTACAAATGGCTTTAAAACATGCAATTCCGGTGCAATAGGATCATATGGAGCAACAGTCAAAGTGATATTAGTATAGCTGTAATTGAAACGATTTGACTGAAACTTTAACTCAAAAACACGAATATTTGAATCAGATTCATTAATACAAGTTTCTATAAATTTATGTACCTGTTCCGCGAAGTTTTTATCCTACACATCTACAAAAATACATTCGCAGCCAAAGTAACAACTTGCAATGCTATTTGCTATTTCTATAGCTTGATCAATATTTCTAGCACCAAGATCTACCTGAGTGCCATTTAGTAGAAAATCCAAAATCATCCACTCTGCCTTATGGCCATGAATAACTTTGTTTGAATTTAACAACAAATCTATATCGCTAGCTTTGCGTATTAACACATATAAACGATTCTGATGATAGAAGAAACCTTGTAATTGATTCTCGAAACTGTCATTTTTCTTAATGTTATCTTCTTTCAGTATTTGTTGTATGATTTCCTCTGAGATAAAGTCTTTAAATGGAGTACTTGGTCGTCTTGGTATTTTTTGTAAGGCAAAAGACATGAAACTCTTTCTTTGTATTTTTTCAAAGTGATAGACAGACTTTAAAAGATTGTAATCTGCATGAAACAGTAGAAACAGCAAAGACTTCTTATCATATTTATTATTATTTTTTACAAGGTAGGATTTCATGAGTTCCGTAGTTAATGCAGATCTTGCAATTTCACTGACAGTAACCTCTAGTTTTGCACGGTCAAAACAGGTAATCAAGTAGTAAGTAACGAGAGAATCGGAATAATTAGCAATCACTTTACGTTTGTATTGTACAGATGTATTATCGTAACTTTCATCATCAAAGAGTTGAGCATTTAATTTATCTTTAAAGGAGTTTTGAAAAATAATATTTAATTGCTTACCAGAAAGTGAATCTATCCAAGACTGACGTATTTTTGTATTGTGAAAACGATCAAGCAAATGGTTAACAGGGACTTCTAAATCATCTTCCCAAAATTTACGATTTGGATAAATGTTCATAAGAAACTAACCACACCATAATAGCATAATAGACTATTTAAATAGTTAAGATAGAAATTTGAAAGTCTTGACCAATAATTATGCAATGGCTGTTTACTAATTTTTAACCAAGTTTTTTCTAAAAAGTTTGCTTAAGAAGAAGATTTTTTGGACAAAAATTTTTCAAATCCTGAATATATATTATATGGGTATTTTACACTCTAGCGAAACAAACTCTGAATATAAATGTCCGTTTTAACATTAGATCTCGGCAAACAAACTGGCTGGGCAATTCTAACAGATGGAGTAATTGAAAGTGGAAGCAAAAGTTTTCATGGTAGTCGTTTCAGTGGAGGTGGCATGCACTTCTTAAATTTTCGTAATTGGCTTAATTCTTTGAAATATGAGTTCACTGCAGTGTATTTTGAAGAAGTGAGAAGACATCTAGGAACTGATGCAGCGCATTGTTATGGTGGTTTTCTTGCAGTGCTGTCTGCTTGGTGTGAAGAGAACAATATTCCCTACCAAGGTGTTAATGTTAAAACTATAAAACGCTTTATAACGGGCAAAGGCAATGCAAGTAAGAGTGAAGTTATTGAGTCTGTAAAGGAAAAAGGATTTTCACCTAGAGATGATAATGAGGCCGATGCTTTGGCATTAATGTTCTATATTATGGATTTCAGTAAAAATATTAATAAGACGAAAAATCCATAAAAAGTGGGTCCTTTCGGCCATACTGGCGGATTTGGTGGGTTTGACCCCAGGCCTTCTTTAGCGTCAGAGATATTTTGAATATTAACTTTTTAATTATTAAGATATGAATTTAGCAATCCACTACTATCCTGTTGAAAACCTCGTCGAATATAAGCGTAATCCTCGTAAAAATGATGATGTAGTAAATAGAATGTGTGCTTCAATCAGGGAATTCGGCTTTCGTATACCAATAGTTGCAAAAAGCGATGGAACTGTGGTTGATGGTCATTTAAGACTTAAAGCAGCAAGAAAGCTTGGTATGGAGAGTATTCCAGTGGTTTTAAGTGATAATTTAAATGAACCACAAACCAAAGCTTTTCGATTACTGGCCAATCAATCAGCTAATTGGGCAAAGTGGGACGATGAGCTTTTAAAAGTGGAAATTCAGGAGCTAGAAGATTTACAGTTTGATCTTAAAATGACAGGATTTGAATTGGAAAAAGTTCAAAACTTTCTTGATGATTTAGATAGAGAAGAAGAAGATTTTTCTGACTTGGTTGGTGATGAAAAAAGGGTAGAAATAACAAAACCAGGTGATTTATGGATTTTAGGTGATCATCGAATCTATTGCGGTGATAGCTGCGTAGTTGAATCATTTAAAGCAGTATTAGATGATAAAATGGCAGACATTACTGTTTGTGATCCTCCATATAACGTTGATTACGGTAGCAGTCAGGAAAGAGAAGAGAAAAAAATATTAAACGATAATCAAGGTGAAAAGTACGAACTTTTTCTCTACGACATCTGTTCCCATATTTTAGCATATACGAAAGGTGCAATTTACATCTGCATATCATCATCAGAGTTTTCAACGTTACAAAAAGTATTTGAGGAAGCGGGAGGGAAATGGTCAACATTTATCATTTGGGCAAAGAATCACTTTACGCTAGGAAGATCAGATTATCAAAGACAATACGAAGCAATGCTCTATGGATGGAAAAGCGGCAATAAACGTGAGTGGCATGGGGGTAGAAATCAAAGTGATCTGTGGTTTTATGATAAGCCAACGCACAATACACTACATCCAACAATGAAGCCAGTAGAGCTAATGGAAAGAGCAATAGTTAATAGCAGTAGATCAGGAGATATCGTACTTGATCCATTTAGCGGCTCTGGAAGTACACTGATTGCATGCGAGAGAACAGGAAGAATTTGTAGGACAATAGAGCTAGATTCAAAATTTGTAGATGTAACTATAAAACGTTGGCAAATATATACCGGAAGAGATGCCATTTTAGCCGGTACTGGCAAAACCTTTTCAGAGATTCAAGAAGAAAATTTGTAAAAAAGAAGCAAAAAAAGTGGAAAAGATCACACAAACAGAATGGGCAAGAGAGATAGGAGTATCAAAGCAATATGTCTGTTATTTAGTAAAAAAAGGAATAGTTAAGTTGGAGGATGGTTTGATCAATAGAGAGCAAGCAAATGAAGCAGTAGCGGCAATAAGAGATCCAAGTCAGCCACTTAGGAGGAAAAATCCAGAAAACGAAAATACAAATAACCTTTCTACAATGTTGCTAAAAACTAGAATAAAAAATGAAATGGAACGAGGTAAACTTCTTGAGGCAAAGGCAAAAGCTGAGATTGGTGAACTTGTAGCAGTAGAGGAAGTAAAGCGCGAAGCATTTAATGTAGCAAGAGTTGTCCGTAATAATTTACTTAATATTCCAAATAGAGTTTCAGCATTGCTTGCATCACTGAGTGACACTGAAAAGATTCATATGGCACTAACCGAAGAGATTACAAACTCATTACAAGAATTATCTAATACTAAATTTCAAATATAAAAAAGATTTTGAATATAAAATGGCTGATAACTTAAGTTTGGAGTTAATAAAGTGTCTCATCAATCAACCTGGATTAGATGTTAATGTCAGAGGATTAAATGGAAAGACACCACTGCATTATGCAGTAGAAATTAACGAGTTTGGTATGGTTGCACTCTTACTGAACAGGAAAAATATTAATCCACTGATCACTGATGATGATGGTAAAAGTGCGCTCTCTTGTGCAAGAGAAGAAATATTACAGGCGCTAATTAATAACAAATACGGATCAGAGCAAGATAGCTTACTCCACTTAGCTGCGATGTTGAATGAAGCAAATGCTGTAAGGTTTTTACTCGACAAAGGGGTTAATGTTAATGAGCAGAATGCTCTACTACATACAGCATTACACTTAGCAGCAGGAGCTGGAAATGAAGAAATAGTAGAAATTTTAATTAGAGAAGGAAATGCGGATAAGGACATTCTTGATGCGAGAAATCACGCAGCAATTCATTATGCAGTAAACAACAAGAAAATAGGAGTAGTAAAAAAACTAGTAGACCTCGATGCAAATGTAAATAGGACCGGTAGTGGAGAAAATGCAACAAAGTTATCACCTCTTCACAATGCTGTAAGCGTTAGCAATTATGATGAACGAGATTTGTGTTTGGATATTGTAAGGTGTTTAACAAATGCTCCAAACTCCAAGGTCAATTTATAAGACTATGAAAATAAAACACCATTACATTATGCTGAAAGACTTAAAACAATAGAGGTTTTACTAACGCGAGAAGATATAGATCCTTTGATTAGAGATGATAAAGGCAAAACACCATTTTGTTATGCAAGAGAAAGGAATAAACAAGATATAGTGGAAATTTTAATGAGTAGTAAATATGGAGAAGATAAAAACAGTTTACTTCATTTAGCTGCAAAAAAAGGATATGAGGAGTTCCTAGAAGAGATTTTAGAAGAGGGAGTTGAAGTAGATATTTTAAACAATAAAGGAGAATCAGCGATATATCTTGCAGCAATAAATAGACATTTTAATATAGTAAAATTACTGCTAAAGAAAAGAGCAGATGCTACAGATGTTTTTCAGTACGCAATAACAACAAATAACGTAAGACTGATAAAGTTATTAAGCAAAGAAAAAGATATAGTTTTATTTGGAAAAAATGACAACTTTCCAACGTTTCATTTATTGAGCAATAAATATTTTGAAGAAAGGAAAATAGCAGACAAAAAAATAAAGAAATATATCAATATCATCTGTGTTTCTATAACAGTATGTGCAATAGCGATAGTGGGAATTTACCCTAACATTATAGCTGCAGTAATGGTGGGAATAGTTGCACTCATAGCTGCAATAGTAATGAGTAATTTAATTCAGAAGTATATAGAAGAAGCGCTTGAAAAGAAAATGTTTATTGAACTCGAAAGTGAGAAAACAAGTAGTCCTAATTTAAGTGATGTGGAAATATCATCTAATGATGGTGAAGAGCTAGCAATATGATATACGCCACATCATTTTCTGAAGGTTTAAAACCAGATCCAGAGCTTAAAGTATCAGAGTGGGCAAATGAGTATCGAGTTTTAGCACCAACTGCAGCATCAGAGCCAGGAAAGTGGAGAACGGAAAGAACTCCTTATTTAAAAGAAATAATGGATTCACTATCACCATCTTCACCTGCAGAAAAAGTAGTATTCATGAAAGGAGCGCAGATTGGAGGAACAGAAGCTGGTAACAATTGGATAGGCTATATTATAGATCAGACTCCTGGTCCAATGTTAGTTGTGCAGCCAACAGTTGAAATGGGAAAGCGTTGGTCAAAAGGAAGATTTGCGCCGTTAATAGAGAGTACGCCATGTTTAAAGAGTAAAGTAAAAGACCCAAGGTCAAGAGACTCAGGCAATATAGCTCTTTCTACAATAATCCGAACAGATCATAATAATATACTGCTGTCCTCCTGGCTTATAATAGCTATAAAGACGTTTTCACCCCCGTTCGGACTATTATAAGAAGGGCTATACTGTACAAAGTAAGGAATTTCCAGGTGGAATAGTAGTAATAACTGGAGCAAATAGCAGTGTAGCACTGAGATCTATGCCAGTAAAATATCTCTTTCTTGATGAAATAGACGCCTATCCAGGAGATTCAGGTGGTGAAGGAGATCCAGTGCTGCTCAGTATTGCTCGAACTAATACATTTGCACGGCGAAAGATTTTTTTAGTATCAACACCAACGATTCATGGAATAAGCAGAATTGAGAAAGAATTTGAAGCAACAGATAAGCAGTACTTTTTTGTACCATGTCCGTATTGTAATTACTATCAAGTTCTAAAATGGTCACAAATTAAATGGGAAAACAACGACTCAAGAACAGCACATTATGTCTGCACTGAATGTAGCGGCAAAATAGAAAATCATCAAAAGACAGAGATGCTTGAGCGTGGAGAATGGAGACCTACTAATAGAGTAAAAGGTGAGAAAAAAGGATTTCATCTTTCAAGTCTTTATAGTCCAGTAGGCTGGTATAGCTGGACTCAAGCAGTAGAAGATTTCTTCATGCAAAAGAAAGTGAACAATTACTAAAAGTATGGATAAATACTACGCTTGGAGAAACCTGGGTAGACAAAGGAGAAGTACCAGATTGGAAGCAATTATTTAACAGGAGAGAATTTTTTCCCGTAGGCACAGTACCTAGGAGAGAAGTGGTGCTTACTGCAGGAGTAGATGTCCAAAAAGATCGTTTAGAAGTAGAAGTTGTAGCATGGGGAAAAAGCCGCGAAAGTTGGTCAATAGAATACCGAGTATTTGAAGGTGATACTGGAAGAGGAAAAGTATGGGGAAAACTCTCTGAGCTCTTAAATCATCATTTTATCGGTGAAAATGGTCTTGAATACATGATAAGTATGATGGCGGTTGATGCTGGGTGGCTTTGTTGCATAGCACTGATAGGCATGTAAATCACAATGAACTTACGCAGCTAATTTAAATTTAGCCATACCAATATCAGTAAATTTGTTCAGTAAGTAGCACTTAATTAACAGCTCTTTTTCACGATTTACCTCTGATTTATTTTTCAAGCCAAACCCAAATATTTGCTTCAACCTATAGAAAAAGACTTCAATATAAGACCGTGCTCCATACTTAACTTTTTTCTTCCATTCATTAATACCATCTTCATAATTCTCATATGACCTAATTCTACTAATATACTTGTTTCTTTCTGATAAGTAGTCAGCTAAACAAATTTTAGTATCCTTCCTAGGGCGAATAATAGGCACAATATTGTATTTTCTGCATTCTTTATACACACTTTTTATATCATAAGCCGCATCTGCTCGAATAGAACAAATGTTATATTTATCACTGACTTCTTCTAACATATCGCAGACCGGCAAATAGTCTACAGCAACACCACTAGTGTAGTTCATGCTTATTGCTTTCTTATCATTTATGTTTAAAATAACATGTAATTTTCTTACTTGACCATAACCACTGTATTTTCTTTTTCGAATATTAAGCTTACTATGCCCACCGTTATTATTGTAGATACTAACTCTAGTGCTATCTACGGCAATTTCAACATTTTCCAGATCATCTTTATTGCTTCTATGGTCATCAATCTTCAAATTAAGCTTTTTAAATCTTCTGGAAGCTTGTGTATAGCTGATAATCTTAAGTTTTTTGCCTATTTGTACCATATAACCTTTTACAAAACCTACAGCTTGTCTCAAGCCAATTCTAAAAAGATGAACTATTATGTGTATTAAAATTACAACTTTATCACTATAAGTGTTATTGCCACCTGCAACTTTTGGACTATTTTCATACCAATTTTCTATGGCTTGATTAACAAAATGAAAAACATTTCCTCTTTTTTTTAGAAACTCATTATATTCTCTTTGGTTACTTACTCTCATTTTTTGTGGCATAAGTTATACTTGTTTGAAAAATGCCTATTTTACAACAAAATGCGTTAGTAACCATAAGCTTTTCTCCTTACAATAACCTCAACCAACACTAGCTATGCAACAAAGCCATCCTGGGTATGCGACATAAGAAGTATACAATTGGGTAAGAGGTCATCAAGGCTCTGGAAGAGTAATGGCAGTGAAAGGTGTAAATAAAGCACTAGTGCCGCTGAGTAGCCCAAGTAGAGTTGATATAACAGTTGGTGGTCAAAAGCTAAAGAGAGGAATAAAGCTCTGGCCAGTAGGAGTATCGATATTAAAGTCAGAGCTTTTTCAGCTACTTAATGTTTTAAAAAACGGGGAAAAAGAAAAAGTGCCAGCAGGATATTGTCATTTTCCTGAGTATGCACCTGAATATTTTAAGCAACTAACGGCAGAGCAATTAGTCAGCAAAGTAGTAAAAGGATACACTAAACAAGAGTGGCAAAAGGTAAGAGAAAGAAATGAAGTACTAGATTGCCGAATTTATGCGAGAGCAGCATCTATTGCACTTGGGATTGATCGTTGGCCAGAGAGTAAATGGAATAGTTTAAGTGGAAAAATGGAAAGCAAAAAGCCCAAAAAATTAAGACAGAGTAAGTGGTTGAAAAATGTATAACGAAGAGTATTTGTTTCAAGTTGAACAAGCAATAAAGAAGCTGCAAAACGGAGAGCGAGTAGTATCAATTGCATATGGTGACCATGTTGTGAGATATGCTGAAGTTCAGATAAAGGATCTACTAAGCTTAAGACAACGTATTAAAGCTGAACTGAAAGTTGCAGGTGTGAGACCGAAGAGAAGAATTGTGATTGCGACAAGTAAGGGGATTGACAAAATTGTGTAAAAATGTTATAGTTTAAAATTGGTATTTTATAGTTAAAATATGGATCAAAATCAAGAAAGGCTTAATGTTAATGTAAATTTTGAGGGGGAGTTTGCTCACTACCTTATAGAAATGGCAAAAGTTCAAAATAGAACTATAGAAGAAGTTGTAAAGGACCTAGTGGAAGAAGAAATTGAAGCAAGTAAATTATCTGAAGAAGATGATGAAATAGATGAAGTAGATATAAAGTTGGCTAAGCTTTCTCTTGAGCGTGATGCTAGAGGTGATGAAGAAATTAGAAGTGAGGATGTAGATTGGAGTAGAATATTATCTGCAAAAACAGTCTAAAGGTGGAGATACAAGCTGGGATACGATATTATCTATTCAAAAAGAGTTCTTGAGGAGGACTTTCTTGCATTACCACCAACGATCAATCACCTTAATACCCTCTTCAATAATCAAGTAACTAAGGAAATTACAGTTACAGATTCAACACATCCACTATTTGGCAGAACATTTCCAATATCTTCTGTCAGCTCAAAAGTCCACAATGTATTTGTTACTTATCGCAATTACATCATTCTACGTATTCCGTTTTCTGCTACCAACTTAGCTAGTAAGCAAAACTTTCTCACCAGCAAGTTAACGTGGTCTTCATTATACGAATTTGTTTCTCTAGCAAAGGAGTATAAATTATGCCATGTAAACCATGTCAAGTGTGGCAGAAAATGTCGCAACGTTTCAAGTCAGAAGTTTTAGAAAATATATTATTAGTGTCCAAAGAGGTTATCTATGAGTACATCAGAGCTAATTACAGCACAACATTTAGCACGCGAAGCAATAATTTATATCAGACAATCAACACCTCATCAAGCATTGAGCAACCAAGAAAGTTTGGAGTTACAGTATGCACTAAAACAAAGAGCAATTGACCTTGGATGGAAAGCTGATAACGTTGTAATCATCGATAGTGATCTTGGTTTAACTGGTGCTAGTGCTGAAAAGCGTGAAGGGTTTAAAGAGATTGTCACTAAAGTCACTTTATCAAAGGTAGGAATTATTCTCTCCTACGATGTGACTCGCTTATCACGTAATTGTTCTGACTGGTATCCTTTACTGGATATATGTGGCTATAAACAGTGTTTAATAGCTGACCGGGATGGTGTTTATGGTCCTGGTACTATTAATGGTCGGCTGTTACTTGGTCTGAAAGGGCAACTTGCTGAAATGGAGTTATCTACTATAAGAGCTAGACTAAATGCTGGACTATTAAATAAAGCAACCAGAGGTGATTTAGCCTTATCTCTCCCAGTTGGTCTTGTTCGTAACATTGATGGTTCTGCGAGCAAGGATCCTAACCTTGAAGTTCAGTCTCGTATCAATCTTATTTTTGAAACTTTTCTAGAAAAACGAACAGCATCAAAGGTTTTAAGACATTTTAATGATCATCAACTAACTCTTCCTAGATATAATAATTTCAAAGAACTACAGTGGAAAAAGCCAACTGTTGCAGCAATTACCTCAATACTAAAAACCCAGCCTATGCTGGAGCATTTGTTTATGGGCGTTCCCGTACTACATACCATAAGCCATCTTCTGCTGACAAAACAACAAAAAAATTACCAATGGAGGAATGGAAAGTTCTGATCAAAGGTAAATACTCAGCTTACATAGATTGGGAAACTTTTACAAAGATTGAGATGATGCTAAAAGATAATTATGCAGAATACGATCGCAATAAAACACGTGGTATAGCAAGACCAGGTGCAGCATTATTACATGGAATAATTTATTGTGGAGAATGTGGACATAAAATGTTGGTACAGTATAAAGGAGGAAATCGTTATTTATGCAACTATCTACGTCAGCAGTATCGTGTACCTGTATGTCAGCTTTTACCAGCTGATATTATTGATAATGAAGTAGTTCCCAAATTTTTTGCTGCACTTGGTCAAATTGAGCTTGATGCTTATACTCAGGCGATTAACTCACAATTGCAATCTGAGCAAGCAATTAATAAAGCACATTTACAACAATTAGAGCGCCTAAAGTACCAAGTTAGATTGGCAGAAAGACAATTTAATCAAGTAGACCCTGACAATCGTCTTGTAGCTGCAGAACTTGAAAGACGCTGGGAGAAAGCATTGAAAGAACTCCAACAAGCAGAAATTATGTTCGAACGTCAGCGTCCAAGTGATCCAACACCTCAATTACCTGAAGAACTGAAAACAGTATTTTTAGATGTAGGCAAAAGATTACCTGAAATTTGGTATGAATCAATTCTATCACGTCAACAACAAAAGTCCTTTCTTCGTTGTCTCATTGATAAAGTGGTAGCACACAGAATCAGACGCGATTGTCTTCAGGTACGCATTATATGGCATGGTGGCGAAACTACTACTTCTCATGTTCCCATTCCAGTAAACTCTTTTCGCGAGTTGACTAAAGCAAAAGAAATGGAACAGTCTATAATAAAGTTAAGTAAAGAAGGTAAAACAGATGCAGAAATTGCTAAGTACTTAGAAAAACAGGGACATCGCTCCCCCACAAAAAACATCGTTTTAGAAAATACAGTAAAAACTATTCGGTTAAAAAATAACATTATGCGAGCAAGGAATCAGTCACATCCGCTTAAAGTATCTGGATATCTTACCGTTCCACAAATTGCAAAAATCCTCAATGTTACTACACATTGGATTTATGATAGAATTAATAATGGTCAAATCAAAGTACGAAAAGATGACAGTAAAACCAGAGGAAAATATTTATTTGAGAATACGCCAGAGACTGTTAGAATCCTTATGGATTTTAAACATGGTAAACTCAACAATCCAAATTTTTTATAGGAGTATCAATATGCATAATCAAAAGGAGTACACCCATCTTGATCTGCTGCATTAACATTAGCCCCGTTTGCTACGAGAATCTCTACCACTCCTATACTACCACTTGCAGCAGCAAAGTGTAAAGGATTCCATCCATCTTGATCTGCTGTATTAACATTACCCCCTTTTTTTATTAAAAGCTCTGCTATCTTTACAAGATCATTTCTAGCAGCTATATGTAACAATGTACTTTGATCATCGAACGTATAATTTATGTTAAATCCATTATCTTGCCACTTTTTATACGTGTCTGGATCTTCTTTTTCCAATTCCTCTTTTACCCTTTCGATTATATTGTTCTCATTTAAGTCACTTATTGTCCTTAATATTTTTAACAACCGTTCATATTCCATAATTCTACCTCAAACTATTTGTTTTTGTACTATAGCTAAAAAAAATTATTGATCCATAATAAAATAACCAACACCAGAGTAAGTGGTTTGCTGCTAACATATTTAAAAATGTTATGAACTTAATAAGAGAAAAAAATACCCCTGTAATGGAGCAATATTTAAATTTGAAAGCTCAATACACGGATCATCTATTGTTTTATAGACTGGGCGATTTTTATGAATTGTTTTTCGATGATGCTATTAAAGCTGCGAAATTGCTGAATATAGTGCTAACCAAGAGGGGCAATTCAAATGGGCAAGAAATACCAATGTGTGGAGTGCCAGCACACAGTAGTGAGTCTTACCTGCACAAGCTAATAGATTTAGGATTCAAAGTAGCAATCTGTGACCAATTAGAAACTGCTGATGAAGCAAAAAAGAGGGGCTATAAATCCATAGTAAAACGTGATGTAGTGCGAGTTGTAACTCCAGGTACAATTATAGAAGATTCACTACTGGAGGATAAAAGCAATAATTATCTCGCATCCATAGTTGAACAAAATGACGAATATGCTATTAGTTGGCTTGAATTATCGACGGGAAAATTTTTTCACACTTTAACGAGTTTGAAAGCTCTAGATAGTGATTTATTGCGTATATCACCAAGAGAATTATTAATTTCTGAAAAATTCATTGAGGACGAAAAAATTAGATCGATTTTAAAAAATTATAAAATATCAATTACACAACACGTACAGAGTTTTTTTGAGTATAGTAAATCTCACAGAACGTTATGCGAGTTTTATAAAATCAGGGAACTTGGGAGTATAGGAAATTTCAGCAAAGTAGAAATCATGGCGTGCGGTGCACTGCTTGAATATGTCAGAGTAACACAAAGGGGCTCCATTCCAAGGCTTGAATTCCCGAAAACCTATAAGCAACAAAATTTCATGCTTATTGATGCTTCAGCAAGGAGAAATCTTGAGTTATTCTCAACTCAATTTGGTGAAAAGAAAGGTTCACTAATTTCAGTTATTGATCACACAGTTACAGCTTCTGGTGGACGCCTGCTCAAACAAATGCTTGCTTCACCACTTGCTTGCTCCAAGGCAATCAATTTGAGGCTCAACACCACTCAATTTTTTGTAAATAATTATGAGCCACGTAGAAAAATACGAGAGATATTATCTAACATTCCGGATATTGAGAGGTCTTTATCGCGCTTAATACTAGGACGTGGTTCGCCAAAGGATATGGACCTATTAAAAATAGGCCTAGGAAAAACTTTAGAGTTATCTGAGTTTCTGTCTACCTTGCATAATTATTGTTTAAGTGAAGAACCGGCAGCTAACTCTCAGATGTCATTCCAATGCTTGAACAGAGAAAAGTCTACTACTCAGGTGATAAGTAGTAACGAAAGTGAACTAAGCACAATACATAAAAGTCTTGGTAATCATAAAGATCTATTCGAGCTTCTAAACAGTGCTATACTTGATAACAACCTCAGTTCCGTAAAAGAAGGAGGATTTATCAATCCAAAATATGATCAAGAATTATCCGAATTATATTATATATTGAACAACAGTAACAAGTTGGTAACTAAGCTCCGTGAGTCTTATCGCGACCTAACTGGCATTGCTGCACTCAAAATATTACACAACAATATACTTGGTTACTACGTTGAAGTGTCGGCAAATCACAAAATAACTTCGGATATATTTATTCATAGACAAAGCTTAGCAAATAGCATGCGCTACACTACTAATGAATTGAAAGAACTAGAAAATAAAATTCTTACGGCACGTGATGCTGCAATCGGCTTAGAAATGAAAATTTTTAGTGAACTGTGTAGTGAAGTCGCTAAAGAATCTGAAAAAATTGCTCTTGCTGCAAATGCTTTGGCAAAACTTGATATTAGAACCTCGTTTGCAGAGCTTGCAGTGCAAAATAATTACGTAAAACCCATCATTGATGACAGCAAAGAGTTCAATATCTGTAGTGGAAGACATCCAGTGGTTGAAGTTAACGATAAATTCATTTCAAATAGCATCAATTTAGCTGGTATACATCTAATTACTGGGCCTAATATGGCGGGAAAAAGCACTTTTTTGAGGCAAAACGCTCTCATTGCAGTTTTAGCTCACATGGGGTCATTTGTGCCAGCAGAGAGTGCGCATATTGGAGTGATTGACAAGATATTCAGCAGGGTTAGCGCAACGGATAATATAACAGCTGGTTATTCTACCTTCATGGTAGAGATGATCGAAACAGCAACGATAGTAAATCAGGCAACGGACCGTTCCTTGGTGATACTTGATGAAATTGGTAGGGGCACAGGGGTGTATGATGGATTATCTATTGCACAGGCGGTGATTGAACATATTCACAATGTAAATAAGTGCCGCGCCATTTTTGCAACTCATTATCATGAATTGACTAAAGTAGGTGAATACTTAGAAAATGTGAAATGTTTTTGTATGAAAATAAAAGAATGGAAAGGAGAAGTCATCTTTTTACATGAAGTAATTGAAGGCATTGCAGATGAGTCATATGGAATACATGTAGCAAAACTTGCTGGTTTTCCTGATTCTGTTTTAAACAGAGCAAGAGAAGTATTTGAGGAGCTAAAGGCTTGAGGAAAGTAACATTATATTACTCCACAATTATGGAGTTTTAGCAATCTATGGCGCTTTAATTGTAACCGTTCACGGAGATAAGGTGGTTTACAAAGTAAGTATAAAAGTGTAAAGAGATAGGAAGCTAAATATGGAATGGGTAAATGACAACAGTGCTGCAAGAAAAGGTTGTAGCAGAAAACGCTAATCTCAAGGAAGAAATAAAAGCACTGATCAGAGAAAATGATAGCTTGAAAGCAAAAATAGTTGAATTAGAAGACAAATTGGGCTTAAATTCGCAAAATTCATCGCTGCCACCATCACGAGATATATATCGTAAGAAAGCAAAAAAGAAAAGTGATAAAAAACCAGGAGGTCAGCCAGGACATAAGGTGCATAAGCGTGAATTAATGGCTGCAGACGAGGTAGTGAGATGCACAATTGATACAATTTGTATGTGTGGAGGTAAGATTACTTTAGAAGATGAAATTATTCATCAGAAGGCAGAGTTGCCAGAAATTAAGCCAATTGTAACTGAGTACAGGTTGCAAAGAGGACATTGTAGCAGTTGTGTTAAAAGTCAATAGAAAAATTGATGTAGCTGTGAATAAGTACTTAAAATTTGTGTGGGCGTACTTATTCACAGCTATGCTATTGCTATATAGAAGCAGTTTTAGGGCTATACTCCTCAGTAAACAGTCTACCGTCTCTTACTAAAGAGTTAGCAAGGATAAGTAATTTTCTCATTGCAGCAGTAGAGGTAACTTTATATGGTTTTTTATATTGATTGTATAGCCTATCAAAGAAGATTTTTATATAAGAATTGTACCTTTGCGCACTAAGAATGCACATATGTAAAACCTTTCTAATTTGTGATCTACCACCCTGAATACACCTTTTTCCCTTACTAAAACCACTATCTCGATTAAAAGGTGCAACTCCGGAAAGGCTGGATATTTCTTTATGTTGGAGAGTTCCAAGCTCGGGTAGATAACAAATAAAAGTAATAGCTGTTATTGCACCTACACCAGGTATACTAGTTATTGACATGTACTTTTTTTTAAGCTCTTGATTTTTATCGACTAATTCCATTACCTCATCTTCTAAGACTTGAATTTGATTTTGTAAAACTGCAAGTAGCTCTTCCATTTGTTTGATTATAGATAAATCGGTTACTTGATGAGCTTGGGTTTTTTGTATTTTTGCTATTTCTACTAGTTGATTCCTGCGAGATAATTTTTGCTTCAAACAGTCAATACTACTAACTTTTAAAGGAGTGACACGCATGTCTGTATTACTAACATAACGTGAGATGATGCTACAGTCTATTTTATCAGTTTTAGTAGCAATACCAAGGCTTTTTGCATAATCTCTCACCCATCTTGGTTGAATGACATATACTTCAAAACCATGGCTTAATAAAGTATAAGCACATAATTTTTCGTACCCACCAGTTGCTTCAAGTCGAACTTTGGTTACGTTATGTAAACGCAAAAAGTCGATTATTTGATCAATAGCTTGAACGTTATTTTCAAATACTTTATGATGTCCAAGTGGATGAATATGGATATCTAGTTTATTTTTGCTAATATCAATGCCAGTAATAATATTTGATAAATTCATAATCCCTCCATAAATAATGTGTATACTGCATTTTCCACCCTTATATACGAGCCTAAAAGCTCAACCAGTTGTTCGGAACTTTCAGTATAATAAACCAGAGAGGAGAACCTGTAACCGTTCACGCAATGGCGTCAACTTAAGAGCCTTCATTAGCAGACTCTCCTAAAGACATGATGGCGTTTAGGCTTATCAACTTTGTCCATTCACGGTATAAGAAAGTAGTTTACAAAAATTGCATAATTAGTATAAAAAACAATAAACTAGATAGATGAGGGGTTGATGATAGAGGTGCTACAAGAAAAGATTGTGGTATTGGAGTCAGAAGTTGGTACTCTGAAAGCAGAGAATGATAAGTTAAGGACAAAAATAATTGAGCTAGAGGATAAGCTGGGTTTAAATTCAAAAAATTCATCGCTGCCACCATCGCAAGATGTATATCGCAAAAAGACAAAAAAGAAGAGCGATAAAAAACCAGGCGGGCAGCCAGGACATGAAGCGCACAAGCGGGAATTGATGGTAGCAGATGAGGTGGTAAAATGTTCAATTGATACAATTTGCATGTGTGGAAGCCAAGTTATTTTAGAAGAAGAAACTGTGCATCAAAAGGTTGAATTGCCAAAAATTAAACCGATAGTGACTGAATATAGGCTACAAAAAGGCTACTGTAAGGCGTGTAAGAAAAGGATCTCAGCTAGTCTGCCTGAAGGTGTGACAAGGGATCTTTTAGGAGCTAATGCAAAAGCAGTAATTAGCAGTTTTAGTGGATTTTTTATCAATTCAAAAAGGGAAGTACAGCAAATTTTGAGCAGCATATTTAATCTGAATATAAGCCTAGGTTTGGTATCAAAGACCGAGGGTAGAGTATCAGAAAAATGTATATCTGAATACGAAAAAATAAGAGAAGAGCTACGGAAAAGCAAGTATTTACATATAGATGAAACAAGCCATAGGAACCAGGGAAAGAAAGGTTGGAGTTGGGTAGTAACGAATAAAACAGCAACACTTATGAAGTTAGTTGGATCTCGCGGAAAGAAGATATTAAAAGGGCTATTGCCAGAGTATGATGGAATAGTTATAAGCGATAGGTATGCTGCGTATAATTACTTTAATCGTGAAAACAGACAGATATGCTGGGCCCATTTAGCAAGGGACTTTGAAAGGTTTTTTTACAGTAAAAATGTTGAAGTGAGCAGAATTGGCGCAGCATTAAAATCGCTGAGCAACAGGGTATTTGTGGTAGATAGAGCACGTAAACAAAACCTGATAGACAATTTAAGATTTTTCCGGTTAATGAGGAAGATTCGAAAAAGGGTGAAACATTTTTTGCGAGAGATAACAAGGGTTGCAAAAGGAACTCAGGCCTCGAGAATGGCTGCCAATATACTACGTTCTGAAGATATGATGTGGAGATTCGTGCGCAATCCTGATCTGATCGAGACAACCAATAACCTTGCAGAACGTCAGGCTAGACGGTACGTCATTTATCGTAAAAATAGTTTTTTCACTTGGTCAGAACGTGGAGAAAAGTTCATTGAAAGAATGCTTTCGATATTTTTGACTGCACGTTTGAATGATCAGAATCCTGTCCAGAAACTACAGAATTTAGTCGCTATTCCTGCCTAATTGGGAATATTCCGTGAACGGTTACCTCTCAACTTGATATCTTTTTTCCTGGTAGGTTAAAAATAGTAACCGTTCACGGATTGTGAGAATGAATTAAAGAACTAAGCAGTGACAGCTACTAGATTCTGTAGCTTTTGAAAGGGGTTCTGGCCATTTAGACGTGATGTCAAAAATATCGACAACATTCTTTCCACGAATCTTTCTCCACGTTCTGACCAGGTGAAAAAGCTGTTTTTACGATAAATTACGTACCGTCTAATTTGCCGTTCTGCAAGGTTATTAGTTGTTTCTATCACTTCAGGTTTTCTTAAAAACTTCCACATCATATCCTCAGATCGTAACATCTTAGCGGCCATTCTTGAAGCTTGAGTGCTATTTGCAACCCTCGTCATTTTACGTAAAAAATGTTTTACCCTTTTCCGAATTTTTCGCACCAGTCGATAAAATCTCAAATTATCTATCAAATTTTGTTTTTTTGCCTTATCTACTACAAACACCTTATTGCTGAGCGATTTTAGTGCTTGGCCAATTTTGCTCACTTCAACATTTTTACTATGGGCAAATCTCTCAAAATCTCTTGCCAGATGTGCCCAACATATCTGTCTATTTTCACGATTGAAGTAATTGTATACAGCGTATCTATCGCTCACAACTATACCATCATATTCTGGCAGTAAACTCTTCAACACCTTCTTACCACGAGACTCGCTTACCTTCAGAAGTGTCAACGCTTTGTTTGTTATTACCCAACTCCAGCCTCTCTTTCCTTGATTTCTGTGCCCTGTTTCGTCTATATGCAAATACTCGCTTCCTTGCAACTCTTCCTTCATTTTCTCATATTCAGATGCACACTTCTTCGATACCCTGCGTTCAGTATTTGAGACTAAACCAAGGCTTATATTTAGATTAAAAATACTGCCCAAAATTTGCTGTACCTCTCTTTTTGAGTTAATAAAAAAGCCGCTAAGGCTGCTTATAACTGTTTTAGCATTGGGTCCTAGAAAATCTCTTGCAACACCTTCGGGTAAATTTGCTGTAATTCTTTTATTACATACTCTTATATGTTAAAAACAAGTCTTTATAAATGTCACGAAATGGCGGTATAAAGACACGCAGAGAGGAGGAACCGTACATACTCTTGGTCATAAGGACCGTTTTGCAGCAAGGTTCTCCTCTCTGGTTTATTATACTGAAAGTTCCGAACAACTGGTTGAGCTTTTAGGCTCGTATATAAGGGTGGAAAATGCAGTATACACATTATTTATGGAGGGATTATGAATTTATCAAATATTATTACTGGCATTGATATTAGCAAAAATAAACTAGATATCCATATTCATCCACTTGGACATCATAAAGTATTTGAAAATAACGTTCAAGCTATTGATCAAATAATCGACTTTTTGCGTTTACATAACGTAACCAAAGTTCGACTTGAAGCAACTGGTGGGTACGAAAAATTATGTGCTTATACTTTATTAAGCCATGGTTTTGAAGTATATGTCATTCAACCAAGATGGGTGAGAGATTATGCAAAAAGCCTTGGTATTGCTACTAAAACTGATAAAATAGACTGTAGCATCATCTCACGTTATGTTAGTAATACAGACATGCGTGTCACTCCTTTAAAAGTTAGTAGTATTGACTGTTTGAAGCAAAAATTATCTCGCAGGAATCAACTAGTAGAAATAGCAAAAATACAAAAAACCCAAGCTCATCAAGTAACCGATTTATCTATAATCAAACAAATGGAAGAGCTACTTGCAGTTTTACAAAATCAAATTCAAGTCTTAGAAGATGAGGTAATGGAATTAGTCGATAAAAATCAAGAGCTTAAAAAAAAGTACATGTCAATAACTAGTATACCTGGTGTAGGTGCAATAACAGCTATTACTTTTATTTGTTATCTACCCGAGCTTGGAACTCTCCAACATAAAGAAATATCCAGCCTTTCCGGAGTTGCACCTTTTAATCGAGATAGTGGTTTTAGTAAGGGAAAAAGGTGTATTCAGGGTGGTAGATCACAAATTAGAAAGGTTTTACATATGTGCATTCTTAGTGCGCAAAGGTACAATTCTTATATAAAAATCTTCTTTGATAGGCTATACAATCAATATAAAAAACCATATAAAGTTACCTCTACTGCTGCAATGAGAAAATTACTTATCCTTGCTAACTCTTTAGTAAGAGACGGTAGACTGTTTACTGAGGAGTATAGCCCTAAAACTGCTTCTATATAGCAATAGCATAGCTGTGAATAAGTACGCCCACACAAATTTTAAGTACTTATTCACAGCTACATCAATTTTTCTATTGACTTTTAACACAACTGCTACAATGTCCTCTTTGCAACCTGTACTCAGTTACAATTGGCTTAATTTCTGGCAACTCTGCCTTCTGATGAATAATTTCATCTTCTAAAGTAATCTTACCTCCACACATACAAATTGTATCAATTGTGCATCTCACTACCTCGTCTGCAGCCATTAATTCACGCTTATGCACCTTATGTCCTGGCTGACCTCCTGGTTTTTTATCACTTTTCTTTTTTGCTTTCTTACGATATATATCTCGTGATGGTGGCAGCGATGAGAATTTTGCGAATTTAAGCCCAATTTGTCTTCTAATTCAACTATTTTTGCTTTCAAGCTATCATTTTCTCTGATCAGTGCTTTTATTTCTTCCTTGAGATTAGCCTTTTCTGCTACAACCTTTTCTTGCAGCACTGTTGTCATTTACCCATTCCATATTTAGCTTCCTATCTCTTTACACTTTTATACTTACTTTGTAAACCACCTTATCTCCGTGAACGGTTACGATTAAGTATACGTGTATACACTGAAGAAGATACACTACATTTTTTAATTAATTTGATTGTTTAGTGGAAAAAGTCTGCAGACAAAGATAAGTTTTTGAGCTCTCAAAATATCTCTAATTGTCATTATAATCAGATTTGAAATATGCGCAAGCAATTTTTTACATTCCCTTATCACTTATATCATTTGTTACTCTTCTATTTTTTGCTTTATTCTTTTCTTTTTCCCCTTTCGATACAGGTTTTAGGAAATTTGAACTAATGCGAAAAATATGCTATAATTAAAACATAGGTTAGTACGAATAGATCATTATGAATGAGATACTTTTCAAGAAGGAACATAAGGAAATTTACGATTACTTTGTGAAAGTATTAGAAGGTAAAGCCAAATTAAGGGAGAGCAAAGGAATAACTGATTATTTTATATTAGATTATAAGAAGATACTACTAACTAATGTCAATCCAGAAGAGATAAGACCACTCAGTGAAGAGAATTTTTGTCAGTTTTTACTTTCTGTATTTAAAGAAGTTAGAGAGAAAAAATTAGCGAACAAAGAGAATGTCAAGAATGTTGAAATAAAGAAATTAGTAGATGATTGTGTAGCTGATATACGTGGTACAGAAGCTAAGGATTCACTAATAAAACTTGTTGGGTTACCATTGGGAATAAAAATAGACCCGAAAAATATTTCTGATTCTTGTATGAGTGGGCTAAAAGAGAAAATACCATTCTTAGGCGGTGGTAAAAAAGAGGATGATGAACCACCACTTAGTGATGAAGAGATGGTAACAAAGTTCTTACGTAAAGTTTTTCTTCCTATTCTTTTTTCCATTGCTTCAATATTAATTTTTGGTCCTACTACACTTGCAATAGTTGCTGCTGTTATTGGTACAATATTTGCCGTAAAGGGAGGAGTTGAGGTTCTTTTTTCAAATAATAGGCCAGGTACTTTATATGACCCTAGCTCACCAGATAAAGATGATACAGAAAAGAGAGAAAAATTGAATGAAAAAATTCGCAATGGCATTGATGATATTTTAAAAACCGAAATCAAAGAGATTACTGAACAAATTTCTCAGGGAGACGGAGAGAATAAACAGCATTTTACTTCTGAGCGAGTTTGCAGTCCACGAAAAGAAACACCTGCTACCCTTAAACAACCTACTTTAGATCAGCCAGCTAAAAGTACAGGACAGCAAACAGATTTACCAAATATGTAAGAGGTCTTTTATTGTTTTATAACGCATACAACAGGAGTATGATCAGATGGGTTTTCTAGTTTACGCAACCTATCATCTATGTAACATGTTTCCAATTTATCTGCAGCTTGTGGCGATAGCAGCATATGATCTATTCGCATTCCTTGATTGTTTCTGAGTGAATTACCTTGATAATGCCACCAAGTGAATTGTTGTAAGTTGAGGTGAGATATTCTAAATGCATCTTTAAAACCAAGATTCAAGATCGCTCTTAATTTCTCACGCTCTTTTATATGAAAGCACACTTGGCCATTTAATAAATTTGAATCAAAAACATCAATTTCATCCAGTGCAACATTATAATCGCCAGCTATAATAGTTAACTCTTCATTTTTCAACAAAGTGCCCATCCTTTCATATAGGTTATCAAAAAACTTGAGTTTATACTCAAAAGTATGAGAGTCTGGGCTTTGACCGTTTGGAACGTATACACTTCCTACCCTTACCTTATTATTGGTGTGTTTTATCACACACTCTATATAACGTGCTTCTTGATGACTCTCTACAATATCAATTTTAAACTTCTCCAGTATTGGATATTTAGATAAAACACAAACACCATTTCTTGCAACCTGTCCATAGACAGCATATTCATATCCTAATTCTTCTATCTCTGCATAAGGAAATTGCTCTTCTGTACATTTTATCTCTTGCAGCAAAACTATATCTATCTGACTATCAACTATAAAACTACAAAGTTGGTTAATTCTTTTACGTATGGAGTTTACATTCCAAGTTGCAATCTTTAGCATCAACAATCCTTATTAATTATATCAATTAAACTCTCCCCTGTAGGCAACCTCGATGTTATAATTTTTTTCCACTTGATTAACTTTAAACTATCAGCAATGTTTTTACTCATGGTATATGCAACTGTATTATTCATCACAGGAGATAGCCCACTTTTTAGAACTAATGAACAAAATACCCTTGCAGTTTGTGAGGAAAAAAAAGCAACGCTATCAATTTTACCGTCCAATAGTAAATTTTTACACCTATTAGTTAGACTCCTTTTAGTAATTGTTTTATAGAGTACAACTTCTCTTACGTTAAAACCTTCTTCAGATAATCTTTTTTTTAGGTCACATGATACTTCTTGTCCCCTTATATATAAGAACTTTATTGCATTTGAATAATGAGATTTTATGAATGATATCAGACCATCAACGTTGCTGTCTGCTGAGATTATATCGGAAAATCCCAAATTTTTTGCAGCCTGCATAGTTGAATTACCAACTGTAATAATCGAAAAGTTATCCTCTTTGCATATTTGACTGAAAGCCTTTACACTGTTTTTACTTGTAGATATCACAACGTCAAATTCATACGTAGATATATCAGGATTTAAGTACTTTATTGTGAATACTGGCTCTATAAAAACTTTGTATCCATATTTTTTTAGCGTGCTTCTTGTGCTCAACGAATCTAATAAAGGCCTTGTCAATAAAATAGACTTCATTCTGGTTTATTTCGCTAGCAGTAAAATGATATCCCTTATACACAAATTATTGAATAAAAATTTTATTTTTCAAGTTTCTTGCATAACCTAGAAAAAAGGCAAAAGAAACTTCATAATTGGCCCAGTGCTAGAAAACTGATCTTAAATAAGCGAATGTTTTTGATCAAATGAAAAAAAGATGTTACTCACTGAGTAACATCTTTTTTAAGAAGATAGATAGTTTTGTTTACTCTCTATATCTTCATTTTTGGAGCTTGATGCTCTACATCGACTTCAGCAGTTACTGTTGAAGAAGGTCCCACCAATTTGTCCAAAGAACCTGTCTTTCTTAAGTCAGCTTGGGTTTTTAACTTGCTATTTTTCTCAGTGAACATACCATGTTGCGGAGAAGAACTTGGTGAATTGAACCCACTATCAGAATTACGACGGTAACTGGCAAAGCTAGAAGTTGTAGCAGTACTGTCAGTGCTTAAAGAACCCGTTGAATTGCTTCTTGGCGGTTTCTCCGGAGCAACATAAAAACGGCTATTTCCTATCTCCGCAGATTGTATCTGATCCAACTCAGAATCTTGATATCTTATATAAGTAGCTTCCTCTGGCTTTTTGCCACCTTTTAGTGATGATGACAACTTGCTCCAAAGTGAAGTAGGTGCTTTTACTTCCTTATGCTCATTAGGATTTAATAATTCTGCTTTGCTGCTAACAGTACTTATAGAACTCGTTGAACTACTACCTGATAAGCTATTTTCCAGTGAATTCATAGAACTTGCTTTATGCCTTTTTGCTGACTTATTAAGCCTTTCTAAAGTATTAAAACGAGTATGCTCTTCCTTGCATTCTTTAATAACTTCCTTAATCTCATCATGATGTTCAGAAAAAATTTCATATAGGCTGCTATTATCTTTAGCTAACAAATGTTGCAACTTCTTAGCATCTAATTTATTGATAAAATCTATTTGCTGCTTCAATCGGTTGATCAACTGGTCCTTTTTGGCACTGTGTTGACCATCAACAGAATAAGCTTTCTCTAATATTTTTTCCCCCAGCTTAGAAAATATTTTCCTAGTTAAAGCAGAGCTATTCACACCTTTGTCTTCAAAAACTTCCTTGACAAACATTTCCTTTACACTATTAAAACTTCTCGTTTTTTCTTTTGTTTTCAAAATAACAGTTTGATCTTCATTACCTATTGAATATGCGATGCCATCTAAACTAGACATGCTTGCACCACTATCACTCATCTTCCTTCCAAGGTTTTGAATGTTATCCCCCTTTTTTCTTAATGTAGAGCTAGCTCTCTCTTGTGTTGCCTGTTTTACAGAACTTGCAGTTTCTTTTACCGAATTCTTGGCATATACAGCACCATCTTTGATTTTTCCGCCAATATGCTTCGCTCCTTCAACTGTTTTTTCTGCTGACCATTTGAGCCCTTTATATCCAGATTGAACTGCTTTTACAGCAACTTTCGCAGCGAAAAATAGAGTAAGACCAACTATAGCACTTGGTATAGCAAGTGTTGCACCAACTGCCAAAAATGGTAACACTGCTGCAAATAATCCACTTGCTGTACCTACTACAAGGGCCTTATCTCCTTGCTTCATCTTGGAGAATTCTGTATCTCCTTTTAACAGATCCATAATTCTGTCTTTTAGCTTCTTGGGATCGTGAATGATATCTGAATTTAATGAAGAATCTTGAATCATTTTAAGATCATCTTGCTTAGTTTCAACAAAATTTGAAGAGTTTTTTTCACTAGGTGACATTTTAAACCTCACTATTAATTAAACATACTAATATTGTATATATCTGATTCTTAAGTTAGGGTTAATTCATCTAACAATGTCCACTTACTCTCAAATGATTTTGCTTGATGTGTTTTTTTGAAAGCACAGAAAATTAGTGATTGTTGCGGTATGATGTTTCGTTTGGATTAGCTATAGTTGAAGTAAAAACTCATCCTTTTGAAGGAGTAGATTTTTCTGAAGCCTGAGCAGAGACTGCGCTTGGATCTGATAGTTCTGTTCTGACATATTTGCCTTCTTTATTGTATAAATCAATCACTTGCTCTTCAGTTTGAACTGCCACTGTATTAGTCTCTTTTTGACCTGTTAAAGATGATGCATTAACACCTGCATTTGTACCTTGGTCTTGTGTTTTAGGAACTGTAGTTTCGTGATTACTTGCCTGGATTCGTCTACTTTCATATTCAGCTTCAGTTGAAGTAGCTACTTTCGCATTTACTTCACTGAACTCATCCGCAAGTGATTTCCCAGATTGAAGTTGTCGAATTTTCCTCTCTAAATCTTCATTTTTTCTTTGTAGTTCATTGAATTCTTGAGACAATTGTTTCATCTTTTTAGCCAATGTATTGTTTTTCCCTTTTTCTTCCGTCAATTCTTCTACCAACTGCTTTTCGTTATTATCCTTTAAACCTTCTGCCAATGTTTTCTTGAGATCATTTTCAAAATTTGTATTCTTTTTTTCTAGTGTACTTAACTTAGCTTCACTTTGCTCTAATTTTTCCTGCTGCTCTTCATTTATTCTATTTGTTGACTGAATCTCACTTTCTTTATCTTTCAATTGATTAATTAAATCTGTTATTCTAGCATTTTTATCTTTTTGACTTTGTTCTAGTACGGTTACTTTTTGTGCTAATCGCTCTATGTCTTTATCCTTTTCAGCTAACTCTTTTTCCTTTCTTTTCAATTCATCTTTAAGTCTTGTGACTTCTTTTTCCAGATCTTGCTTTCCCTCGATTAATTGACTTGCTTCTGCTTCACCTTCTTCTGTTATCTTCGTATTACGGCTTTTTAACTCCGCGTTTTCCTTCTTGAGATATGTGTTTTCTTCCTCTAACTCATTTCCTTCTTGTTTGTTCTCTTCTTCATCACTAAACGTATCACTCTCAAATATTTCATCTTCACCATTAAATTCACTACTAATAGACAAAGAACTTCTGCGTGAAGAAGGTGTATTAAGAGAAGAATATCCACTGCTACTTGGTGTAGCTGACTGTGGTGAATCTTTTGTAAATGTTTCCTCTGCTGGTGTTTGCTGCTCGTTCACACTTTTGCCCATGTCAGTAAAAGCTTGATGCAGAGTTTTTCCGTTGATAAAAACTTCTTTATTCTGCTCAACTAATTTTAATACCTCTTCTGGGTCAATTATTTCTCCAAATTTTGGTTCATCAATCACTCTTTTTATGCCCTTAGAACTTACTTCTACAGTCATGCTACAATCTATGCTATTGCCTTTAGAATCCTTAGATTGCCAGTTAATGGTCATCTCACATGAGCTTGAATCAGTAAAATCATAGTGCCTTTCGCTGCCTTTTTTGGTTGCAGTTATTTGACTATCTTTCCCTAAAGATAGGTTATAAACCTTGCCTTCGTCACTGGCTCTTAAAAGGGTGCTAATCTCTATTGGTTTTTCTTTATTTTCAAATCTAATTTTAAATTCATTATCTTGTGTTGTATATACTAAGAAATTTTCACTTGGTAGAGATTCTGCGAATTTTTTATGTGTTGCATTTATTGATTGCTCAAACTTTTGAAACTCCTCTTTCCACTTTGAACTTACCTGTTCTTTAATGTTCTCATCTTTGTGTAAAGGACCAATAAAGTACCAGATTAAATTTTCTTCTTCTAGTTTTCTGATAAAATCCTGAAAATTTTTGCAAGATTTAATGAAACTTAAAATATCATTTTTCTTTTGCTCATCTACATCTAAACCTTGATTTTCAGCTATAAATAAGTTTTCTTTTAGCATAATTTCTATTTTTAGAGAACTATATTATAATATTAGCATATTTTCTTAAAAAATCAACTAATCTTATAGTTAAATAAACTTGAGTATTTGGCGGGAATGTTATATATTAACCACTCCAAGAAGTGCAGTATGGACAATACTATTATAAGAAAATACGATATTAGAGGTGTGGTAGGCAGAGAACTGCAGATCAGCGATGGGTATGAAATAGGCAGAAAATTTGGTCAAACTGCAGCTAACGTTTGTGTAGGCTATGACAGCAGGATAGATTCACCAAGCATAGAAAAAGAATTAATCAGAGGCTTGATTTTATCCGGTGCGAATGTTATACGCGTTGGGCTCTGTTCTTCACCTATGCTCTACGCTGCAACAATGCATGCAGATCTTGGGATTATGATCACTGCTTCTCATAATCCCAGAGAATATAACGGCTTTAAATTTTTCAGTAGTAAAAAAGTTTACTCAGATCAAGAAATGAAGGAAATTATAGGCAATACAATTAAAAACAGCACGAAAATTGGAAGCTTAATTAACACGAATATATATAGTGAGTACGTTAACATATTAAAAAATGCGCTCAAGAATAACGCTACACAAAAACTAAAAATAGCTTGGGATTTTGGCAATAGCCCAACAATTGTAAGGTATATTGAAAAGATTTTACCAGATCATATACACATCGTAACCAATAGCTTTATAGATGGAACGTTTCCACTGCATGACCCAGATCCCATAGAAGAGAAAAATCTTGCTCAGTTAATAGATATTGTCAAGAAAGATAAATGTGATCTTGGTATTGCACTTGATGGTGATGGTGATAGGGTACGCTTGATTGATAATAAAGGTAATGTTGTTTCCAATGATCACTTGTTTATGATTTTTTCACGTGAAGTATTGGCGGAACACCCAAAAAGCAAGGTTATTGCCAACGTAAAAATGAGTATGAAAGTGCATGATTTCGTTAGCAAATTAGGAGGGCAAATAATTACCTGTGCCACTGGACACTCACTAGTTAAGAAAAAGATGGTAGAAGAAGGAGCAAAGTTTGCCGGTGAACTGAGTGGACATTTTTTCTTTTCTGAGCTAGGTTTTGATGATGGACTATATTCTGCTATTAAAGCCATTGACATTTTACTTAAGAAAAACCAAAGCCTATCTGAGATGATTAAAGATTTACCAAAGTTATATATCACTCATGAAGTGAAAATTGTAGTGAAGGATGAGAAAAAATTTCAAATAATTGAATCAATAAAGGAGACACTAAAGCAGCAAAACATTGTATTTTCAGAGCTTGATGGAATTAAGGTAACTGATGATAAAGGTTGGTGGCTTCTTAGAGTATCAAATACGCAAAACTGCATAACAGCAAGATGTGAAGGAAATACCTTAGAAGATTTTGAATTCACTAAAAAAGTTTTGTTGTATTACATTGATGAACTAAAATTATACATTTAAATTTTTTTGATGATTTACTTATTCGTCAATGTTTGCAGTTTTGTTTGATTAGTAATAGGAATTGGTAACCTATAGCGAATTGCTGTGGATAATAGCTGTCTAGGATAGTTTGTAACCGTTCACGGAGATAAGGTGGTTTACAAAGTAAGTATAAAAGTGTAAAGAGATAGGAATCTAAATATGGAATGGGTAAATGACAACAGTGCTGCAAGAAAAGGTTGTAGCAGAAAACGCTAATCTCAAGGAAGAAATAAAAGCACTGATCAGAGAAAATGATAGCTTGAAAGCAAAAATAGTTGAATTAGAAGACAAATTGGGCTTAAATTCGCAAAATTCATCGCTGCCACCATCACGAGATATATATCGTAAGAAAGCAAAAAAGAAAAGTGATAAAAAACCAGGAGGTCAGCCAGGACATAAGGTGCATAAGCGTGAATTAATGGCTGCAGACGAGGTAGTGAGATGCACAATTGATACAATTTGTATGTGTGGAGGTAAGATTACTTTAGAAGATGAAATTATTCATCAGAAGGCAGAGTTGCCAGAAATTAAGCCAATTGTAACTGAGTACAGGTTGCAAAGAGGACATTGTAGAGTATGTAATAAAAGAATTACAGCAAATTTACCCGAAGGTGTTGCAAGAGATTTTCTAGGACCCAATGCTAAAACAGTTATAAGCAGCCTTAGCGGCTTTTTTATTAACTCAAAAAGAGAGGTACAGCAAATTTTGGGCAGTATTTTTAATCTAAATATAAGCCTTGGTTTAGTCTCAAATACTGAACGCAGGGTATCGAAGAAGTGTGCATCTGAATATGAGAAAATGAAGGAAGAGTTGCAAGGAAGCGAGTATTTGCATATAGACGAAACAGGGCACAGAAATCAAGGAAAGAGAGGCTGGAGTTGGGTAATAACAAACAAAGCGTTGACACTTCTGAAGGTAAGCGAGTCTCGTGGTAAGAAGGTGTTGAAGAGTTTACTGCCAGAATATGATGGTATAGTTGTGAGCGATAGATACGCTGTATACAATTACTTCAATCGTGAAAATAGACAGATATGTTGGGCACATCTGGCAAGAGATTTTGAGAGATTTGCCCATAGTAAAAATGTTGAAGTGAGCAAAATTGGCCAAGCACTAAAATCGCTCAGCAATAAGGTGTTTGTAGTAGATAAGGCAAAAAAACAAAATTTGATAGATAATTTGAGATTTTATCGACTGGTGCGAAAAATTCGGAAAAGGGTAAAACATTTTTTACGTAAAATGACGAGGGTTGCAAATAGCACTCAAGCTTCAAGAATGGCCGCTAAGATGTTACGATCTGAGGATATGATGTGGAAGTTTTTAAGAAAACCTGAAGTGATAGAAACAACTAATAACCTTGCAGAACGGCAAATTAGACGGTACGTAATTTATCGTAAAAACAGCTTTTTCACCTGGTCAGAACGTGGAGAAAGATTCGTGGAAAGAATGTTGTCGATATTTTTGTAACCGTTCACGGATTGTGAGAATGAATTAAAGAACTAAGCAGTGACAGCTACTAGATTCTGTAGCTTTTGAAAGGGTAACCGTTCACGGAATATTCCCAATTAGGCAGGAATAGCGACTAAATTCTGTAGTTTCTGGACAGGATTCTGATCATTCAAACGTGCAGTCAAAAATATCGAAAGCATTCTTTCAATGAACTTTTCTCCACGTTCTGACCAAGTGAAAAAACTATTTTTACGATAAATGACGTACCGTCTAGCCTGACGTTCTGCAAGGTTATTGGTTGTCTCGATCAGATCAGGATTGCGCACGAATCTCCACATCATATCTTCAGAACGTAGTATATTGGCAGCCATTCTCGAGGCCTGAGTTCCTTTTGCAACCCTTGTTATCTCTCGCAAAAAATGTTTCACCCTTTTTCGAATCTTCCTCATTAACCGGAAAAATCTTAAATTGTCTATCAGGTTTTGTTTACGTGCTCTATCTACCACAAATACCCTGTTGCTCAGCGATTTTAATGCTGCGCCAATTCTGCTCACTTCAACATTTTTACTGTAAAAAAACCTTTCAAAGTCCCTTGCTAAATGGGCCCAGCATATCTGTCTGTTTTCACGATTAAAGTAATTATACGCAGCATACCTATCGCTTATAACTATTCCATCATACTCTGGCAATAGCCCTTTTAATATCTTCTTTCCGCGAGATCCAACTAACTTCATAAGTGTTGCTGTTTTATTCGTTACTACCCAACTCCAACCTTTCTTTCCCTGGTTCCTATGGCTTGTTTCATCTATATGTAAATACTTGCTTTTCCGTAGCTCTTCTCTTATTTTTTCGTATTCAGATATACATTTTTCTGATACTCTACCCTCGGTCTTTGATACCAAACCTAGGCTTATATTCAGATTAAATATGCTGCTCAAAATTTGCTGTACTTCCCTTTTTGAATTGATAAAAAATCCACTAAAACTGCTAATTACTGCTTTTGCATTAGCTCCTAAAAGATCCCTTGTCACACCTTCAGGCAGACTAGCTGAGATCCTTTTCTTACACGCCTTACAGTAGCCTTTTTGTAGCCTATATTCAGTCACTATCGGTTTAATTTTTGGCAATTCAACCTTTTGATGCACAGTTTCTTCTTCTAAAATAACTTGGCTTCCACACATGCAAATTGTATCAATTGAACATTTTACCACCTCATCTGCTACCATCAATTCCCGCTTGTGCGCTTCATGTCCTGGCTGCCCGCCTGGTTTTTTATCGCTCTTCTTTTTTGTCTTTTTGCGATATACATCTTGCGATGGTGGCAGCGATGAATTTTTTGAATTTAAACCCAGCTTATCCTCTAGCTCAATTATTTTTGTCCTTAACTTATCATTCTCTGCTTTCAGAGTACCAACTTCTGACTCCAATACCACAATCTTTTCTTGTAGCACCTCTATCATCAACCCCTCATCTATCTAGTTTATTGTTTTTTATACTAATTATGCAATTTTTGTAAACTACTTTCTTATACCGTGAATGGACAAAGTTGATAAGCCTAAACGCCATCATGTCTTTAGGAGAGTCTGCTAATGAAGGCTCTTAAGTTGACGCCATTGCGTGAACGGTTACGGTCAGAACGTGGAGAAAGATTCGTGGAAAGAATGTTGTCGATATTTTTGACATCACGTCTAAATGGCCAGAACCCCTTTCAAAAGCTACAGAATCTAGTAGCTGTCACTGCTTAGTTCTTTAATTCATTCTCACAATCCGTGAACGGTTACGGATAGTTTAGCTATAGAAAATCAACACTCACTTTTCTTTATTGTTTTGAGGTTTTTCTTGATCAATCATTTCCTCACCGATCTCTTTTATTTTTAGTATCAATGACTCTGGTACATACATGTTAATTACTTCTTCTGTTGTCACAAATAAAGCCTGATAAGAGTGTGAATTTATTATCCAATTGGGCAATATGTCTTCTGCGTCTATTTTAGACTCTCCCTCTTTTTTATCATATACTGTGTGGCAATATAAGTGCACAGCAAAAAATAGTACATAAGAAAGCAATATTCCTCTGAGTGCTCCGACAAAGATTCCAGTAACTCTATCCATTAATCCCAACCTTATAGGTGATAATATGTACATTAGCCAGTTATTCATTGTCATGAATGTAAGATTAAGTATGATAAATACAGAGATTGTAGAAAGTATGTTTTGTTTAACTTTAGAGTCAAAATACTTACTATAATTTATAATAAAAAAATCATAGTAACTAGCTGTCAAAAAGACTGATAAGAGTAAGAACATTAATGCACATAGCTCTTTTATAAAACCTCTAGTTATCGATATTATTACACACAAGACAATAATAAAGATAATTAGGCTATCGAAAAACATATTTTGTATCTATATGATTTTCAAGATATAATAGTTGTAAATAACAAAGTTGTAAAATTAATTGTGTTGATATTTTATCAGCTGGTCTAAGTACCGAGCAATCATATCAACTTCTAAATTTAGGTAATTACCTATTTTATTATGCTGAAAAGTTGTGTTTTTCCATGTATAGGGAATGATATTCACAGTGAATTCTTGATCGACAACTGAATTTACTGTAAGGGAAACTCCATCTAGCGTTACAGAACCTTTTTTTGCAACAAATTTAATTAATTCTTGTGGGCATGATAGTCTGATTTCATGAGATTCTAAATTTTGATTGATTGTTAAAATTTCTGTTGTGTCATCCACATGACCCTGAACCAAGTGGCCGTCAATTCTGTCACTCAGTTTCATTGCTTGTTCTAGGTTTATTTTTTTCCCTGTTTTCCACGTATTTAAGTTAGAAACCTTCATGGTTTCTTGAGATACTTGAACTGTGAATACATTGCTCATTATGTTGACAACAGTTAAACACACTCCGGAGCAGGATATTGAATCTCCTTTGTTTATAGAGGATAAATTTTGTGTCTCAATATGGAAGATTTGATCAGAGTTAGGGTGGATAGTGATATCAGTTATAGTGCCAATATCTTTGATAATTCCTTTAAACATGCAATAAAATAAATAATTATATCACAAAAGATCTTATTTGTTAGGTGCGCAAAGGAAGATCTTTTTTACTTATCTGCTCAATAGACTCTACAGAATATTCAGAATACATAAAGTAAGCTAGGTTCAAAACACACAGTGTAATTAATATTGGTAACCCTATATTCAATGTTAGCCCAATGCTTTCCCTTTTTTCTGCTGGCACCAATTCCTTTAAAATTGATACTTTTCCCAGCGGCAAATGCAATAGGCAGAGTGCTGATATAGAAGCTGCTACTAAAAATAGACAAAAATAAGTCTCTTTTGAAGAAAATACAGTTTTTAATGGTGATTTGAGCCTAATATTAGTAGGCAATGGAGTTTTAGCTTCATTTGTTTTTGGTAAATGGTCTACAGCTTTGCTTGGCAAAATTTCATGAGAAATATTTCGAGGCTGTGGAGAAGGTTGTATAGGAATGCCCGAAACTAATTTGAGCAATTGCACTTTTTTTCTATATACTTGCTTTTGTAAGTATTCTTTACCTAGAAGTGAGTTATTAGGAGGTTGTGGCCTTTTGAGTACCTCTAGCACTTCTGATATCTCATCTGGTTCTAACACTTCATGTAATTGTTTATCTTGAAAGTAAACAATATTAAATATTGAGTTGAAAATATTGTGAAATGTCTCTGGGTCTTGATTTTTATATCCATTCATCACTTCAATAAATATTTCATCGAGTTTTTTTCTCTACGCTCAATCTGGTTATCTATTATAGCAACTCTAGTATCAATTTGAGCTTGTTTTATGATTGACTGTTTTTCCTCTTCCGATAGTTCTGTGACCTGCTTTTTTGACTTCTTTTTTCTGTTAGTTTTAAAATAATCTGTGTGCGACCTAGCTTGACCTATATCCCGCTCTGTTTCTTGACTTACTATTACCCATAAATATAGGATTCATGAGCAAGTCTCCATCCTTCTGCTAAATCAAAGAGACGTTTCCATCCCTTCCACAAAGCTATAGGACCTGGTTCTAAGTCATTTTTGCGAGCTAAAAACCCTCCCAATTGAGCTACCCACCTCACGATTTTTCTTATGGGTGGTGGGGCTTCAGGATAGTTTTTTGTTTTTAGCATTTTTGTATACAAAACCTTCCACTCCTCATCAGTCAGTATGATAGTACAAGGAAGATTGGGATTTGTTCTAGCTACTAATGTAATAAAAAATATTCTCCATGCAATTATACTCATTATTGTAAGAAAGCGGATCAATCTATCTGCTGTTTGGAGTCTACATTCTTCAACTTTAAGACCGGATTTCAAAATTTTATGAAAGACCTCTATTCTCCACCTTAAGCAATACCATTGTATTTTTTCTACTGCTTCTTCAAAATTATTAACACTTATATTTGTCAATAAGATCCAGTTCATAGGTTCTTCGCCAAATGGGGAATACTTTTCTATAACATAGACAGCATTCAAATTTAAATTAGGAAGTTTTTGAGTCTTACGTCTAGCGTTGTTTTTTGATGCATTCATCACAAAGTTACTAAACTTTACTTCTAACACTGCTGTTCTTTTAGGCCTATTATCACGGGTAGGAATACTTATTTGAATTTCTCCTTGGCAAGGCATACGATTCATCAAATCCCACAACTTTTCACCACCTTTTTCAGAATAAGTTGATCTCTTGTTTACTGTTCTGTTTTGATTTCCTCTTACTACAAAAAGAGATTGATTAGTGGAAGCAACTTCAAATAAATCATAAATATCTCCTTCTCTATCGCAAACGGTAACTACCTTAACATCCTTTAATCCAGGGTGATTAGTAGAGTCTTTTAGTGATGCTATCCACCGTATGCTTTCTTTCTCTTCTATAGGAACAGCAGTGTTATGGCTTCTCCTTTTCAACTCTCTTAGGTCTTCAGCTAAGGGAGGTCTAGTACTAATTTTTTGATCTAATAATCCTATAGGTAGTCCTTCTGTTGTAACTGCAAATGTTGTATGCATCACTAATCCATGGGTTTTAAAATTGGTTGTTTCAGATCTTAATCTTGCTGCTATAATCCCTAATCCTTTGGCCTTTTTATGATTTTTATATGAAATATAACTCGTGTCTTGGATAGCTAAAATAGTTGAATATTCTTTAGCTCTTTCAACAGTTTTAACTATATGACTGTCTAATATCTTTCTTTCAGAAATGGCATCATTTTGAAAAAATCTATAAGCTGCTTTACTTTGATACCAATCTTTACAAGCTTGATTTATTGAACATTCAGGCGATTCAGCAAAACTATTAACTACTTTTAAAAGCCTTTTACTTAATCTTATATCGCCAAAATTAACAATCCCAAATTCACTTTCTGCCCATTCACTAGTTGAGGTATTTATACTTCCTTTCATCATATATTTCATTTTTAGACCATAGGTCTATTTATAGTACTAAATTGAATTAGTAAAATAGCAGCTTTTTACCATTTATATACTTATGGGTAATAGTAAGGTTTCTTGAGGTACTAGATTTCCTATACTACCACCCTCTGTTATCCGAGTGGCTGACACTGGTTCTTTCTCTTCTTGGTCAAGCGCTGGAATGACACCAAGTGGCATATTGTTACTCTGTATAGAAAATTTAGGCAGTTGTGGAGAAAAGAATTGTGCCGTATTAAAAAAATTGAATGGCTGAAAAAGAGACCTAAGCCAGGAAATATTTTCATGCATTGCAGCAACAATTACTGGTGCGCGTGTAATTTGCTTTCTGTTACTTACTATATTGTAGCCAAACGAACCTTGCACAATTTGTTTATCTTGCTTGTTCCTTTTTTCAACCACATTTTCGTTTTTATTTTCAGTTTCTTCTGCTTGTAACGTATCTTGACTTTGCTCCTCATTTTTAGTTTTTTCCACACGTTTTAGCTTCTCATTCAAGAATATCTCGATTTGTTGCAAGCTATTGAGGTTGATGTTTTTAACGTTTGTTTGTAGCGTTATCGTTATGCCCTGCATGAGGATTTGAATTGGAGCATTATTTATGAATTCTTCTACAGTTTTATTAGCTTTATGGTAGTTATTATATAATTCTTCACTTTCTTTTGGTACTTTTATATTGGCTGTAAAATTTTTTTCTTGAAGGAGATAGATTTTGAAAAAGCCAATCAAGTATTGCATTTGAGGTAGGGTTATATTAGAGACGTCTTCATCTGCTGCTGTTAGCAATCTTAGCTTAAATGAAAACTCTTGTGTATCACTTACAACACTTCTTGAGCGAATAGTGCTGATTTCTATTACTTCATTGGAAAATACTTTGCCTATCTCTTTAGATTTATCTTTGAAAAATTTAGGTAAATCTTCTACCTCATATTTTTTCTCAGCTCCAACTTTGGTGAGATTTTTTTCTGTGTATTGAGCTTTATTTTTAAATAAATTCTTTGCTTGTTTCTGTAGTGTGGTATTAAGGTTAGTAACATCTTCCTTTATGTTTTCAGAATCTTTTTTAAAGGACTTAGAGAAATATTCTATCTCATGTGTTACCTTATTTTGAATTTCGGAAGCTGCTGTATGTATGGTTTTTTTAGACTTATCTATAAAAGACTTAAATGAATTTTTTGTTTGCTCCCACGGAGTTGTGGTATTATTACTGTGCATATTTCTAACTTTTTAATTTATTAATATAATATTAACAAAAAAACATAATTAGTCAATAAATTAATAATTATAGCACCCTTGCATAACAGCGGCGCGTTGGATTCAATAAGAGCAGAAAAAGTTACTTTACAAACCTCATCAGTCTTCTTATCATGACAATGAGAGTATTTATCCTTGTTTTTAATCTCTGCAGATTTAACAACAAAATTAGTAACCGTTCACGGAGATAAGGTGGTTTACAAAGTAAGTATAAAAGTGTAAAGAGATAGGAAGCTAAATATGGAATGGGTAAATGACAACAGTGCTGCAAGAAAAGGTTGTAGCAGAAAAGGCTAATCTCAAGGAAGAAATAAAAGCACTGATCAGAGAAAATGATAGCTTGAAAGCAAAAATAGTTGAATTAGAAGACAAATTGGGCTTAAATTCGCAAAATTCTCATCGCTGCCACCATCACGAGATATATATCGTAAGAAAGCAAAAAAGAAAAGTGATAAAAAACCAGGAGGTCAGCCAGGACATAAGGTGCATAAGCGTGAATTAATGGCTGCAGACGAGGTAGTGAGATGCACAATTGATACAATTTGTATGTGTGGAGGTAAGATTACTTTAGAAGATGAAATTATTCATCAGAAGGCAGAGTTGCCAGAAATTAAGCCAATTGTAACTGAGTACAGGTTGCAAAGAGGACATTGTAGCAGTTGTGTTAAAAGTCAATAGAAAAATTGATGGTAACCGTTCACGCAATGGCGTCAACTTAAGAGCCTTCATTAGCAGACTCTCCTAAAGACATGATGGCGTTTAGGCTTATCAACTTTGTCCATTCACGGTATAAGAAAGTAGTTTACAAAAATTGCATAATTAGTATAAAAAACAATAAACTAGATAGATGAGGGGTTGATGATAGAGGTGCTACAAGAAAAGATTGTGGTATTGGAGTCAGAAGTTGGTACTCTGAAAGCAGAGAATGATAAGTTAAGGACAAAAATAATTGAGCTAGAGGATAAGCTGGGTTTAAATTCAAAAAATTCATCGCTGCCACCATCGCAAGATGTATATCGCAAAAAGACAAAAAAGAAGAGCGATAAAAAACCAGGCGGGCAGCCAGGACATGAAGCGCACAAGCGGGAATTGATGGTAGCAGATGAGGTGGTAAAATGTTCAATTGATACAATTTGCATGTGTGGAAGCCAAGTTATTTTAGAAGAAGAAACTGTGCATCAAAAGGTTGAATTGCCAAAAATTAAACCGATAGTGACTGAATATAGGCTACAAAAAGGCTACTGTAAGGCGTGTAAGAAAAGGATCTCAGCTAGTCTGCCTGAAGGTGTGACAAGGGATCTTTTAGGAGCTAATGCAAAAGCAGTAATTAGCAGTTTTAGTGGATTTTTTATCAATTCAAAAAGGGAAGTACAGCAAATTTTGAGCAGCATATTTAATCTGAATATAAGCCTAGGTTTGGTATCAAAGACCGAGGGTAGAGTATCAGAAAAATGTATATCTGAATACGAAAAAATAAGAGAAGAGCTACGGAAAAGCAAGTATTTACATATAGATGAAACAAGCCATAGGAACCAGGGAAAGAAAGGTTGGAGTTGGGTAGTAACGAATAAAACAGCAACACTTATGAAGTTAGTTGGATCTCGCGGAAAGAAGATATTAAAAGGGCTATTGCCAGAGTATGATGGAATAGTTATAAGCGATAGGTATGCTGCGTATAATTACTTTAATCGTGAAAACAGACAGATATGCTGGGCCCATTTAGCAAGGGACTTTGAAAGGTTTTTTTACAGTAAAAATGTTGAAGTGAGCAGAATTGGCGCAGCATTAAAATCGCTGAGCAACAGGGTATTTGTGGTAGATAGAGCACGTAAACAAAACCTGATAGACAATTTAAGATTTTTCCGGTTAATGAGGAAGATTCGAAAAAGGGTGAAACATTTTTTGCGAGAGATAACAAGGGTTGCAAAAGGAACTCAGGCCTCGAGAATGGCTGCCAATATACTACGTTCTGAAGATATGATGTGGAGATTCGTGCGCAATCCTGATCTGATCGAGACAACCAATAACCTTGCAGAACGTCAGGCTAGACGGTACGTCATTTATCGTAAAAATAGTTTTTTCACTTGGTCAGAACGTGGAGAAAAGTTCATTGAAAGAATGCTTTCGATATTTTTGACTGCACGTTTGAATGATCAGAATCCTGTCCAGAAACTACAGAATTTAGTCGCTATTCCTGCCTAATTGGGAATATTCCGTGAACGGTTACAGGAGAACCTTGCTGCAAAACGGTCCTTATGACCAAGAGTATGTACGGTTCCTCCTCTCTGCGTGTCTTTATACCGCCATTTCGTGACATTTATAAAGACTTGTTTTTAACATATAAGAGTATGTAATAAAAGAATTACAGCAAATTTACCCGAAGGTGTTGCAAGAGATTTTCTAGGACCCAATGCTAAAACAGTTATAAGCAGCCTTAGCGGCTTTTTTATTAACTCAAAAAGAGAGGTACAGCAAATTTTGGGCAGTATTTTTAATCTAAATATAAGCCTTGGTTTAGTCTCAAATACTGAACGCAGGGTATCGAAGAAGTGTGCATCTGAATATGAGAAAATGAAGGAAGAGTTGCAAGGAAGCGAGTATTTGCATATAGACGAAACAGGGCACAGAAATCAAGGAAAGAGAGGCTGGAGTTGGGTAATAACAAACAAAGCGTTGACACTTCTGAAGGTAAGCGAGTCTCGTGGTAAGAAGGTGTTGAAGAGTTTACTGCCAGAATATGATGGTATAGTTGTGAGCGATAGATACGCTGTATACAATTACTTCAATCGTGAAAATAGACAGATATGTTGGGCACATCTGGCAAGAGATTTTGAGAGATTTGCCCATAGTAAAAATGTTGAAGTGAGCAAAATTGGCCAAGCACTAAAATCGCTCAGCAATAAGGTGTTTGTAGTAGATAAGGCAAAAAAACAAAATTTGATAGATAATTTGAGATTTTATCGACTGGTGCGAAAAATTCGGAAAAGGGTAAAACATTTTTTACGTAAAATGACGAGGGTTGCAAATAGCACTCAAGCTTCAAGAATGGCCGCTAAGATGTTACGATCTGAGGATATGATGTGGAAGTTTTTAAGAAAACCTGAAGTGATAGAAACAACTAATAACCTTGCAGAACGGCAAATTAGACGGTACGTAATTTATCGTAAAAACAGCTTTTTCACCTGGTCAGAACGTGGAGAAAGATTCGTGGAAAGAATGTTGTCGATATTTTTGACATCACGTCTAAATGGCCAGAACCCCTTTCAAAAGCTACAGAATCTAGTAGCTGTCACTGCTTAGTTCTTTAATTCATTCTCACAATCCGTGAACGGTTACAAAGCAAGGAGTGTACTGAGATGCCTACGATTTCTATCAATCAATCCAATTGACAGTATCACTCCTTGCTCATTATAGCCTTGCGGCTTTGATTTAATATACAATCCAGTTAAATTTGCTAGTATAAAAGTAATCAACGTTTCTTATGATGGAAAAATGGATTCCAGTGTCAAGCACTGGAATAACACCAAAGGGGCTACTAGGATGACATCGTCTGCTACATACTTAGATCACAAGAGAAGAATTCTGAAGCGAAAAGCTTCAAGGAAATCTTATGCAAAATCTAGTATTTACGGAATTTATATTATTTTCATGCACTCTATGGTTTTTATAATTAACGGAGAGTTATATAGTGGCTAATTTAAGTTTTAAAAAAGTAGATAGACAAACTGATGCAACAGATTTAGCTGGTGTTAAAACTATAATTTATGAAGATAATACAGGTAATAAGTATACCTTTGGTGTAGATAATACTAGTGTTTTCAACACTTTTAGGTATGAACCTAATGGTGCTGCTGAAATAGATTACAGTGCTACAGCAACAAACTTCATTACTGGAGGTGCAATTGCTACATTATTAGGTATTGGAACTAACGTAGGTGCAATAAAAACTAAGACTGATTCTATTCCAGCTGACTTAAGCGCTGACTTAGTTACCATAAAAACTCAAGTCGGAACAGATCTGATATCAGGAATAAAGGCTAAGACTGATAAGATTACAGATACCTTAGGAGCTGATGTCATTGCTATAAAGGCTAAAACTGATACTATTCCAGCTGACTTAACAGCTAAAGTAACTGCTATAGAAACTGCTACAAATGCTGCTAATTTAGGAGACAAGGTTACTGCAATACAAACTAAGACTGATAAGATGACTGCTGACTTAAACGCTGAGTTAATTAAGTTAACTACAATAGGAAATGCTATAAATAGTAATGGTCACGTCACTGAAGCTGCTAAAGCTGTACTAGAGAGCAGTTTCAAGCAAGCTATCACGAATGCTGGGCAAGAAGGTAGTGAATGGCTTAGAAATGAGATAAAAGAGATAGTGTCACAGCCATCCTTCGAGATTCCAACAGATTCAAGTTCACCTCTTTCTTGGGATTGGTAATGTAAGTGCTAGTGAATGACATCGCAAGATGTCATTCACTGTTGTCATTCCAGTATCACATACTGGAATGACATCCTTGTTTTATTGCAACTAATTTGCAGTGATTTTTGTTTTAATGTAGATGGAATATAGTCCTATTGCTGCTGCGTTTGAAACATTTAGACTGTTAATTACGTTTGACATTGGGATTTTTAAAAGATAATCACAATTTTCTTTAACTAGTCTCCGCATTCCTTTCTCTTCAGAACCAAAAACAATTACTCTTTTTTGCCCAAAATTCTTTATTTCATCTATATTTTCCTTTGCATTGCAATCAAACCCATAACACCAGTAGCCTATCTTTTTTAAAGACTCCATCGTCTTTACTATGTTTGTAACGTATATTAGAGGAACAATGTCTAATGCGCCACTTGCTGTTTTTGCGATAGATGCATTTTCGCTTGGTGAATGGTGATACGGTAAAACCAATGCATCAATGTTGAAACAAGCTGAGGTTCTTAAAATCGACCCTATATTGTGTGTATCAGTAATTTGATCTAAAATGACTATAGTAGAGTTTTCACCTGATCTTTCAGCTATTTCTTCAATATTTAAGCTGTGAAAAATAGGAGTAACTTTTAAAGCAATTCCTTGGTGATTTACACCTTTGGGTAAAACATCATTGAACATTTTGTTCTCTACCAGTCGAGCTTTAATGCCCTTACTATCTGCACATTGTTTAATTTCTTTCTCAAATTCTCTGTAGAAATTTTCTGTTACTAACAGTTCTATACACCGCCTATTTTTGTTTCTTAATGCTGAGATACAAGTGTGCTTTCCGTATAGCCAACAGTTTTCATTAGCTTTTGATGATTTCATTGTATTATTGAAAGCCTGGTTCTTATAGAATAAGCAATATTTTACTGTGTTTATATATTGTTGTAAAATTATGCAGTTCAATTAATGAATTTATGTCAGACGATGAGTTAGATTGGCAAAAAAATGTTAAGCCAATAGAATGTGGAAAAGTTACTTTGAAAGTTGATCACAAAGTAAATATAAAATCTATGATTGATAAAGGTATCTCTGGCTTACAAGAAAATTTTCTTAATACTGATAATGGTGATTCATCATTTTGTCTTGACTACAATACAAAATTAAAGATCGATAGGGGCAAATATTTTATAAGCGATAAACTCGATTTGCATGGCTATAGTATAGATGATGCTTATTCTAAATTGATAGATTTTATTATCAAAAATTATCAAGCAAGGAATAGGTGCTTATTGGTAATTACGGGGCATGGTAATAGTACAGATAAAATAGACACTATAAAGAATAGCTTAAATAAGTGGTTGAATGACACAAAAGTTCGAAATATGATCTTATACTATCAGCAAGCCATAAAAAAACATGGTGGCAAAGGAGCTTTTTATGTCTTATTAAGAAGAAATAAAGGTTAATTTTAGAGTACCTATTTAGGAGTACCTTTCTTAGAATTCACGTGTTGAAGAATGATTTCTGCTAAACCTTTACTAATTCCAGGTACGTTTTGAATTTCAGCTAGAGAAGCTTTGCTTATGTTTTCTACCGAACCAAAATGAGACATGAGTGCCTTCTTTCTTTTACTGCCAACACCAGATATTTTGCTTAATTGTGAAGCAAAAAACTGTTTATCGCGTTTTTTTCTGTGCGAAGTTATTGCAAAACGGTGAGCTTCATTACGCAGCAATTGTAAATAAAGCATGACCTTGCTGTCACTTGCTAGAGTAAATTCTTCTCTGCTCGGCACATAAAATCTTTCATTTCCTGCGTTACGATCATGACCTTTTGCCATACAAGCAAAAGGAACGTTTATATTCAATATCTCCAACACATTCTGCACTATGGAAACATGTCCTGGCCCACCATCTATCAGTAAAAAATCAGGAATGATGTCTTTTATATTGCCAGAGAAACGTCTAGTCAGCACTTCTCTCATCATTTTATAGTCATCACCTGAAATTTCTTCTTTTATAGTAAATTTTTTGTATTCACTTTTTAAAAAACCTTCCTGCCCTGCAACAACCATCACACCAATCTGTTGATTTCCAGATATATGGCTATTGTCATAAACTTCGATACGCTTTGGAATATTTGGTAACAAAAAGATTTTGCTAAGCTCTTCGAGCTTTTCTAGGTTATTTCTATAATCAGTAAGCTTCTGCTCTAGGCTATGCTTAGAATTATTGTAAATAAAATTCAACAAATCACGCTCTTTACTATTTTTCGCATACAAAACTTTTATTGATTTTTGAGTAAGAGCATAAAGTGCTTGTTCTATAATTTCCTTATCCTTAATAAAATCGGGAACGTAAATTTGCGCTGGTGGTGTATTAACTGGATTATACAAATTGACCAAAAAGGTGGATAAAATTTCATCATTTGGATGATCACTACAATTCTCAATGAAGTAAGGAATGCTTCCATAGTTACCTTTATCTCTGAAAGATAGTACACCAATGCATGCTAAGTCTGCCTCACGTACAATGCTGAAGAAATCTGCATCTTCTTCAAAAGAAAAATCCATTGGCTGCATTTGAATTTGCTGAAGAAATTTCAATCGATCTCTATAGACAGCAGCAAGCTCGTAGCTCATTTCCCTACTGCACTTTTCCATTGTAGAAAATAGCTGTCTTTGCACTTCTTTATTCCTTCCTAGCAGAGTATCTTGTGCTTGTTTTACTGATTTGCAGTAATCATCTTTTGTAATTTTATCTACGCATGGTGCTGAACAGCGCTTAACTTGATACTCAAGACATGGTCTTTTTGTTGAAGAGAAATATTGATCTGAACATACTCTTAAGAGAAAAGCTTTTTGCAATGATAATATAGTGTTCTTAACAGCAGCAGCAGATGGAAAAGGGCCGTAGTAATGAAACTCATTCTTCTTAAACTTACCTCTATATTTCGCTATTCTTGGATAATCATGCTTAGAAATTGTTATATAAGGATAAGATTTTCCATCCCTAAGCAAAATATTATAAGATGGTTTTAACGATTTTATTAACTGTGCTTCAAGAAGCAATGCTTCGATTTCATTCTCAGTGATGAATATTTCAACCTTAATAACCTGTGAGATCATTACTCTGATTCGTTCAGAAAGGTTTTCGAATTGAAGGTAGTCGGATAATCTCGACTTCAAGTTTTTTGCTTTACCAATGTATAAAACCTTACTCTTATCTCCAATCATCTTATAAACGCCACAGGATTGTGGAGATGATTTGATTTGTTCCTTATATTGCCTGAGCATTTATCAATTGTTTAACCTGTATAAGGTTAAACTCTGCTACTAAATGAAAGGTAGAAACAACATTTGCAAGCAAAGATAACCTGTTTATTCTAAGCTCATTAGAATCACAGTTAATCTTTACACTGTCCATAAATTGATTGATAAACGGAGCAAAACGAGCAAGTTCATCAAGCGCTGTATTAAAGTCGTTATTTTCTATCGCTTGTTTGATGTTTTTACAAGCAGCTATAGCACAATTTGATAGCGCAATCTCCTCATCTTCAATCAAAAACTTCTTACTGTAAGATGCATTATAAGTAGTGCCATCACTTTTTCTCACTTTGCTCATCATGTTACTGGCTCTTTTATAAGTGCTTAGAACCTGTTCACCTTCTTTTGTACTAAGATAACGATCCAATATCACAGTTTGCTTTTCCGCTTTCAGCAGATCATTAATATCGACTTTATATAGTATTGAATCTACAACATCTTGCCTTATATTTCTATTTTTTAAAATAATCTTGAACCTTTCTAAGCAGAATTTAAATACTAGTTCTAAAATTTGTTTTTCACTTGGCTTATCAACTGGAGTTATATTTTTATTCAATAGAAGCCTTGAACATAAAGATACTGACTTATCTATCAGCAATCTAATTGGAATATGCAAATTATTTTCAAGTATTGTTCTAATTATACCAATTGTCATTCTCCGCAAACCAAACTGATCATACGAACCAGAGATTTTCTCACCTGCTGCAATTAAGCCAACCAAACTATCCATTTTGTCTGCAATAGCTACAGCAATCGCAGTAGGAGATTTAGGGCATTCTTGGTCCGATCCAATTGGCTTATAGTGCTCAGTTATAGCTTCCACTACTTCTTTATCCTCTTGAAAATAAGAAGCGTAGTATCCACTCATTACTCCTTGCAATCCCGGAAATTCTTTCACTATCAACGTTGCAAGATCTGCCTTTGCTAAATATGCAGCACGTTCAACTTTAATTAATGAAGCATGTGGAATAAATATCGCTATATACTTTGAAAGAGCGATAATACGCTTCACTTTTTCTTCTACGCTACCGAGCGAAGCATGAAATGAAATAGAGCTCAATTTTTTGACATAGTAATCTAGGTTTTCCTTCTTGTCTTGAGATATCAAAAACTGGGCATCAGCAAGACGTGCTTCTAATATTCTTTCATGGCCTTTGACAACTTCATTGTTGTTAACATTTACAACAGTAACAAAATGTGATATTTTCTGTCCATCACTTAAAGCAAGATACTTTTGCTGCGTATTAATTATACTAAGTATTACTTTCTTCGGTAATTCTGATGATTTTACTTTACCAAATAATACTATTGGCCACTCTATAAGCCCTGCCAATTCATTAAGTAAATAATCATTTTTTTCAAGTTGTAAGTTCTCCTCTTTTGTAAACTTATTAATCTGATCTAGTATAAATTGCTTTCTTTTGTCCAACTGGAGAATGACATTATTTTTTTCTAACAATTCAAAATAGTCTTTGGGTGTTTTAACAGTAAGTACTGCATCACCTGAAAGAAACCTATGACCATACGTCACGTTGCATGCTGTAACCCCTGCAAAAGATATAGGTATTATTTCGTCATTTAAAATACATAGAATATTTTTAATTGGCCTAACCCATCTCTCTTTTCTTTCACTCCATCTCATACTCTTTGGCCAAGAAAAGTTTTTTAGCATTTCCTCCAGTTGATTTTTGAGAAACCCGTTGATGTTAAATAAGCAGCTTTCTCTCTTAATGAAGTAAAAATCTTCATCGTTTACTTTGCGAATGAGTAAATCTTCTTCACCTTTCCGATTTTTTCTCAAAAAACCTTCGATAGCACTTTTCGGTGCATTAACTCTTGGTCCTTTAATCTCATTGTTAGAATCTTTTAGCTCCAAAGCACTTATGCCATCAATAAAAAGAGCAATGCGACGTGCAGTCACATAAACTTCTATAGATGCAAATTTCACATTATTTTTACTAAAAGCATTAGTGATATAGCTCTTAACCTGAGCTGCAGATGAATTCTGCATTCTTGATGGAATTTCTTCTGAAAGACATTCAAACAATAATTGTGACAACATATTCTACTTTGCTCTATATAATTCACAGCATTTTTTTGTTAACTCTCTCACTCTACCAATATAGGCTGTACGTTCATTCACACCAAGCACACCTCTTGCATCAAGTAGATTAAGTAGATGGCTCGTTTTAATACATTGGTCATAAGCTGCTATCGGCAATTCTTTTTCAACAAGGAATTTACACAGTTTTTCTGTATCCTCAAACTGCTGTTGTACTACTTTAGTATCATAATAATCAAGTGCCAGGTAAGAAAACTCTCGCTCTCTTTGTTTAAAAATATCTCCATAAGTTGCACCGCTACCGTTCCACATTATGTCGTAAACATTATCTACACCCTGTATGCACATTGCTAAACGCTCTAACCCATATGCTACTTCACCAGGAATTATTCTGCAGTCAATACCTCCCACTTGCTGTATATAAGTAAGTTGTGTTACTTCCATTCCGTTGCATGTAACCTCCCAACCAAGACCGGATGCACCAACACTTGGGTTTTCCCAATCATCTTCAATAAACTTAATATCATATTCTTTTGTCGATACACCAAGAGCTTTTAAGCTATTTAAGTAAATATCTTGCAAATTGCTGCCAGATGGTTTTATTATAACTTGGTATTGATGATGCTGATATAAACGATTAGGGTTGTCGCCATAGCGTCCGTCTGCAGGTCTGATTACTGGTTGTAGATACGCAATTTTTGTTGATTTTTCGTCAATCGCTGACATGATTGTTGCGGGATGTAGTGTTCCAGCTCCAACTTCAGACGTATATGGATGAAGTATAGTACACCCTTCATCTGCCCAAAAATCTTGTAATCCCTTTATTATATCCTGTAGATTCACGCAAACTGTATATCTTTTAAACTGAATACATAAGCAAATAAGTACTATTCTATACTTATTTTTTTAATAGTGCCATGAAAATAGTCACTCAAGGCTATTGAACTTTCTTTTACATACTCAAATATGCTTTTGTTTAAAACAATCGCATCATGCATAGTCAGATCGCAGAATATAAATGCAGTCAAGTACAATAAAATCACTGCATAAAACACATGAAAAATCCCTTCAAATGTGATTGATATCGCATTGTTATAACTAAGCTGTATCGTACTTATCGGCCATGGTTTTATTACTTCTACAATATTAAAAAATAAATAAGGTATTATAAAGAAAAAGAACAAATGCATAAGATCATTAAACCAAAATGGACATTGAAGTATTGCCTTGCATATACTTAAATAGAATTTACTTACAATATAATAAATTGACATTATTGCCGGCATCGAAAACGCAACAGTCATCACCTGTCCTGATGCTATTTGTATTACTATATTCTCATCACTGCTGGCTGAAGGATCTTGAGTATGAAAAATAGATATGCCAACTAATTGCAGCACTAACATAACTATTGCTAGCTTGGTAAAAATAGCAGCTACAACTATGCCTGAATTCGGCATTTTATATAGTATAAAATCACCTCCGTATGTAAGCATTAATATAATGTCGGTAATAAATAATATTAGAAAAGAAGACCAATAATGCTGCCAACCCGGTAAATATCCTACTCCTAAAAAAGAGCTTACTATTTTGGCAGGAAAAACCTTGCCTAGCACCTTACCCAAAAATTGAAAAAAAATCCCCATGTCCTAACTAACACTTGACTTATATTTTTCACAATACTGAATTGTAATGGACTTATCAATACACTTCTTGCATAGAAAAAAGGCAAATAGTTAAAAACGATCTAAATTTACCAATAACCGTTATCCCTTCTTTCTTCATATTAGTGCCTCTATCCCAGTGCTCCTTTTCCTGTCATTCAAGTAGCCCCTTTGCGTCATTAGATCTCTTGCATAACTGGAATTCAAAAGTTGATGTCATTCCAGCTCATGACGCTGGAATCTAGTCTTTATTATGATTCAATTTGCGGTTAGTTTTTCTGGATCACAGTGTCACGCACTGTGATATGATGTCAGTATGTATAGCTAATTCAAAATATTAAAAAATTTACCAGGCGAAAAAAAAGGCAAAAGAATCCCCCAGTAGTGAGTTTTATAATTTAAATTGATAATGTGCTAACAAGCGCGATTTGGCTGAACGTAGAAAAAATAAAAAAGACATGCAGCCGCTATAATTTTATGTAATTTGCCAATAAATACCTGAGTTTTTTACTGAATTTTTGTTGTTAAATCTGCAGAGATTAAAAACAAGGATAAATACTTTTATTGATATGATAAGGAAAGTGGGAAGGTTTGTCAAGTCACTTCGGCCAGCTACCTACTTAGATGTTCCACACTGCTAAGTAGATACCAAATTTTTTGCAACATCAAGTGCAGCATAGGTAAATATTGCACTTGCACCTGCACGTTTAAAACCAATTAAGGACTCATAAATCACTCTGTTATAATCCAACCAGCCATTCTTTGCTGCAGCTTTTATCATTGCGTATTCACCGCTTACTTGGTAAGCAAAAATCGGAAAATTAAACTTTTCACTTGCTGTTTTTATTACATCTAAGTATGGCATACCCGGCTTTATCATAATAAAATCTGCACCTTCATCTATATCCATTTCGATTTCGCAGATTGCTTCACGTGCATTTCTATAATCCATTTGATAACCACTTTTGTCGATGAAATTTGATGATGCGCACGAACCGACAACTTGCCTGAACGGCGCATAGAAGCTAGAACAGTACTTTACTGCATAGGACAATATTGACACATTCTGAAAGTTATTATCATCCAATGTTTTTCTTATTTTTCCTATCCTGCCATCCATCATATCAGAAGGAGCAACTATATCGCATCCTGCTTTTGCTAAAACAAGTGCTTGCTTACATAATGCTGACACAGTCTCGTCACTTTCTACATCTATCCTACTGCTTTTTAAAATGCCATCATGACCGTGAGTAGTGTATGGGTCTAGTGCAATGTCTGCAATAATGCCAATATCCGGTACATTTGATTTTACAGCACAAATTGCTTTACAGATTAAATTGTCAGGATTGTACGCTTCCTCGGCGTTTTCAGATTTTAGTTTACTATCAACTACAGGAAAAATTGCAACAGCATTAATCCCCGAGTCCTTAGCTTTCTGAATTATAGAAATTAATCCATCTATTGAATAACATTTGATATCAGGTAAGCCAGAAATTGGCTCAATTGTTTCTTCTCCGTCATGAACAAATAAGGGAAAAATCAAATCATTTACTGATAAAGTGCTTTCACTTGTTAAATTGCGAATCCACTTGCCTGAGCGCCTACGCCTTAACCTTGTATTTGGGAAATTAAACATTGGATCCAGGCAAATTCCCAGTAAAAAGCAACACTCCTGAAATGAGTATTACCCAAAGTACCGATATTGGCAAAAATACTTTCCAACCAAGACGCATTAATTGATCATAACGATAACGAGGTATTGTAGCTCTAATCCAAACAAATATAAACAAAAGTACAACTATCTTCAAAACAAACCAGATTAAACTAGGAATTTTATACAGCAAACTAAGCTCTAATGGAGGATACCACCCTCCTAGAAAGAATATTGTCATCATAGCGCTTGCTAAAATCATATTTGCATATTCTCCCAAGAAAAAGAGAGCAAAAGGCATTGATGAATACTCGACGTTATACCCAGAGACGAGCTCTGCTTCAGCTTCTGGTAAGTCAAATGGGTGACGATTAGTTTCGGCAAGCAAAGAAATAAAAAATATTATTCCTATAGGCATTAGTAATAAATCAATCCAAAATGGCATATTATGTTTCGCTACCACCATCTCTCCAAGATTTAATGTGCCAGTTGTAATAACAACTGTAGCAACTATTAGACCTATTGAAACTTCATATGAAATCATTTGAGCAGCTGACCTTATAGCGCCAAGAAATGCATAATTAGAATTACTAGACCAGCCTGCAATAATAATGCCATATATTCCCAAAGAGGATATAGCTAGCACATAAAGCACTCCAACATTAATATTTGATATTACCTTAGGGATTATTACCTGCTGTCCATTTTCTGTAATTATTTCAGCTCCAAATGGTATAACTGCCCAGGAAATTAATGCTAAAATAAAGGTGAGCATTGGAGCCATAATAAACAGTATGGTGTTTGCTCTAAATGGTATTATCGGCTCTTTAATTATCAATTTGATAGCATCTGCAAATGGCTGTAGTAGCCCAAATGGCCCTACTACACTTGGACCATGCCTTAGTTGAATTGCACCAATAACTTTACGCTCAAAGTACACTAAATATGCTACTGAAAGCAAAAGTGGAATAAGAAGAAAAAGAATATCAAATATCAAGTACATGCAACCCTAAATCAAAAAAATAGTTCATAATTGTGGCAATAAAAAATACAGCAAATGCTCTAGACACAAAAGACAATGTCCCTATTGAAATCAATAGGACAACACTTTTCTGTACAGCATTTAGCTTAATAGAATAGTAAAATGATATGCATATGAATGACACTAGTGACATCATAATTAAGATCATTGTGAGAGGCAAATAATTCCCTCTTCCCTCGGTAACTATAATAAATGTTATTGCCATCCATACATATCCTTCCGTAAATAGTGCAATAATATCATTGATAAAATCAACTAGCTTATAAACGAACTGTTTTTCTAATGTATTTTGTTCTTTACACAAAAATATAGAGTTTAATTTTCGTTGAAAATATACCAGAGTTATTAGTAATAATGGTGTTAGAATAAATAAAATATTAAGTAGAGTGTTCATAAAAATCCTTAGTACAATCTGCCATTATTTTTGAAGCACGACCTATTGAGTCTGTCATATAAAAATTACACTCCTTTAAAGTAAAAGGCGTATTACTTAAATTTATTTTACCATTGCTGATTGGTACCCATGTATTTTTTACCACTTGATCAACACTTCTAAACTGTGGACCGATAGTATCTAATTTTTTTCTCACATCAAATAAACTATCATATAACAAGGAAAGGCTCAAATATTGGGATAAATTTTTAATAATCAACCAATCTTCCTTTGCTTCACCAGGAGGAAAAACAGCTAAATTTGTTCTCTGTACTCGCCCTTCAGTATTTACATAAGTTGCATATTTTTCTGTGTATGCAGCTCCAGGTAGAATGACATCTGCTATATGCGCTCCCCTATCACCATGGTGGCCTTGATAAATTACAAATGTATTTTCTAATTTTGATGTATCAATTTCATCTGCACCAAGAAGATAAACAACTTCCACCTCGCCACTTTCTGCCTGTTTTAGCATCTGATTAATGTCTTTTCCACCTTTGCTAGGAACAAATCCAATATCGAGTCCACCAACCCTTGCTGCAGCCTTATGCAGTACGTTAAAGCCATTCCAGTCATCTCTGATCATGTTAAATTTTTCTGCAATTTTGCCAGCTAGAGCTAAAACTGATTCAGAATCATCTCTTATTAATGCATCTTGACCGATAATTAGCATAGGGTTCTGAGCCGCACTCAGTAACTCGCAGAATTTGTGATTTCCCTCTTCTATTTCTTTTAGAACGTTTGGACCATCACCTAATCTTTCAACATTATATAGATATTCAAGATTAGGACCAATATTTGCAATAGTGAAATTACCTTGTAAATATCTCTTTCTCAATCTTGCGTTAATTATTGGTGCTTCTATCCTTGGATTCGTATTGATTAGCAAGCATAAATCTGCACTTTCTATACCCTGAATAGTGGTATTGAACACATAAGATCCACGATTACTTGATATAAGATTTGCACCATCTTGCCTGCAGTCTATATTCCCCGAACCAAGCTTCTGCATCACTTCTTTGAGTAGAAGCATAGACTCACAATCTGCTAAATCACCTGCAATTGCAGCTATTTTGTTTGATTTCGTACTCTTTAGTTTCTTTGCAGCAAAAGCCAATGCTTCATTCCAATCAACTGGAATTAATTTGCCCTCTTTTTTTATATAAGGTCGATCGAGGCGTTGTACTTTGAGTCCATCGTAAGCAAAACGAGTTTTGTCTGATATCCATTCTTCGTTCACTTCTTCATTGAGTCTTGGCAATATTCGCATAACTTCAGGACCACGACAATCAACTCTAATATTACTTCCCACAGCATCTAGCACATCTATAGTTTCACAATGTGATAGCTCCCATGGACGTGCTGTAAAAGAATAGGGCTTTGAAGTTAAAGCTCCCACCGGGCAAAGATCTATAATATTCCCAGATAATTCAGAGCTAATATGCCTTTTTATGTAAGTACTAATCTCTATATTTTCTCCCCTTCCAATTCCTCCAAGTTCATTTGTACCTGCAACATCAGACAAAAATCTAACACACCGAGTGCAATGAATACACCTGTTCATTGCAGTTTCAATCAGCGGACCAAAATGTTTTTTTGGCACAGCCCTCTTATATTCATCAAGTCTGCTGATTCCTTTACCATAAGCCATCGTGATATCTTGCAAATCGCATTCACCACCTTGATCACAAATTGGGCAATCAAGTGGGTGGTTTATTAGCAAAAACTCAAGCACACCTTCACGCGCCTTTTTTACCTTGGGAGTATCCGTGTGAATAACCATACCCTCTGCAACTGGCATTGCACAAGAAGCTACTGGTTTTGGAGGGCCACCCTCAACTTCAACCAAACACATTCTGCAGTTACCAGCAATTGCTAAACGCTCATGATAACAAAACCGCGGAACTTCAACGCCCACAACTTCACAAGCTTGAATTATAGTGAGCCCATGCTCTACTTCACATTCCTTAGAATTAATAGTAACTTTAACCACAACTACTATACAGCTTCCCACTTTATAGGATTGCCGCTTACCTCATCTTCAACTAGATTGCCGTTATCGTATTGAGCAGACATATAGTTCATACGTGAATCACGGTCTATATATCTAACCGGCTTTACCGGTTTATCCTTATACATTTTTTGTTCTGCTTTCTTACGCTGAGTAGGGTTATTTTTACTAGCTGTTTTCGCTTTTCCGCCTGCTGCCATATAAACTCCTAAAAACTTCCTATTTTATTCTAACACTTAAGTATATACCGTCAATACCAAATAGCTTTAAAGTTTTAATAGTCCATCATTACAATCATCATTTGAACAAAATACTTTCTCTTGATGCTGCTCAAGTACGTAACTTTAGAACCTCCAAAAAAGAAAATGTAAGTTACTTTGATGATATCATTTTCTACGTCTTATAAATAGACATTCATGTAGCCGTAAATTAAGCTATAAACTCAATACAAAGATCCTTAATTATTAATCTCATAGTATTTCTCAACCAACTTATTTAGCAACCTTACACCGAAACCTACTGCCCCTCTTGGAGAAATATCAGTGCCTTTTTCGTGCCAAGCAGTGCCTGCAATGTCTAAATGTGCCCAACAAGTGTCGTTTACAAAACGCTGTAGAAACTGTGCAGCCATTATACTATCTCCACCAGAACCTGCAGGAGCTATATTTTGCACATCAGCAATCGGCGAATCAATAATTTTGTTATAAGTTTCATTCATAGGAAAGCGCCATAATTTCTCATTTACTTCATTTCCTGCATCAATCAGATGATTCGCTAATTCATCGTTATTTGAAAAAAGACCAGCATATTCATTATTTCCCAGTGCAACCACTATAGCACCAGTTAAAGTTGCAAGGTCGATCATAAATTTCGGTGCAAATCTATCTTGTGTATACCATAAAGCATCCGCAAGTATTAGTCTTCCCTCTGCATCGGTATTTAATATTTCTATTGTTTGTCCAGACATTGAAGTGACTACATCGCTCGGTCTTTGAGCATTACCATCCACTGCATTTTCTGCAAGTGCAACCACACCAATTGCATTTACTTTTGCTTTTCGCCCAGCTAGAGTACGCATCACTCCAACTACAGTAGCAGAACCTGCCATGTCATATTTCATTGACTCCATACCGCGTGAGGGTTTAAGTGACACTCCACCAGTGTCAAACGTTATACCCTTGCCTATAAAAGCTATTGGTTTTTGTTCTTGAGAAGCCCCATTCCATTTTATCACCACTAACTTTGGCTCTTTACTACTTCCTTGTGCTACTCCAAGCAGGGCTCCCATTTTTTTCTCTTCCATTTGCTTTTTATCAAGCACTTCAACCTCAAGACCAAGTTTAGTAAGTTCAGCTTTTATACGATTAGCGTAAGACTCTGGATATAAAATATTAGGTGGCTCAGTAGTAAAAGCACGTGCAAGAAAGATACCTTCACCTTCGTGTTTTAAACGCTCAAATGATTTTTCAATGCTACTTAACTGTTCATCTTTTACTAATAATGTAATTTCCTCTACTTCTGTAATTTTTTCATCCTTTTTAGTTTTATACTTATTAAACTTGAAACTGCGCAGAAATGCTCCATATGCAACATTTGCTGTACTGCCCTCGATTGAAATAGCTGCTCGCTTGATTCTTAATCTGCTTAGCTCACAATATATTTTACCACCAATATTTAATCCTTTGCTTTCATCCCATTCATCTCTCATTCCAAGACCAGCAACTATAATATTTTTTCCCTCTGATGAAGTAACGGAGAAAAATTCACCAAAACCTCCATTAAAACCACTAAATTTCTTGATGTTATCTATAGCTTGCTTATCTTGTAGAACATTAGTTATGAGCTTATCACCCTCAAACAAACCTACCACTAGCGTCTCAAAATCGGGTAAAGCTTTAGAAATTGTTATCTTCATCGTTGACATCTCCGTTGCAAATAATTGTAAGCTGCACATAAAACATAGTAAAAACATTAGTAAGATATTTTTCATATACATTTTAAGTACAATAGCGCTTAAGACTACTATGAACTCCCCTGATATGCAAGGGCTTTATCTTTTATCAGAAAATTTGTTATGCCCACCTAGGGTTATATTAAATGTGTAGGTCTTCATGGCCTGATTGTTATAAGTAAATGGTGCTATCAGAAGGCTTGCAAGTCCACTCTCAATAAGATTACCAAGAAGAAGATCATCACAGTTATCGCAATTATGATCAGCAAAAAACATTTGTGTTGTGAATTCTGGAAAATCTGGATGTTGGACCAAAAAGTTGATGTGTGGAGCCCTATCACCAATTTTACCTGGTACTATTGTAATAAAATTATAATAGCCAAGGTTATTTACTACAAATCTTCCTGATCCAGCAAAATTTGGATCAAGCTCCACATTTTCATCATAATAGCTCATGCCAAGTGAGTCTGCGTGCCATATAGAAACCACAGCATTTTGTATCGGTAAGCAATTTACATCAGTAACTCTACCCACTACATTTATTAATTCTCCTGCTGCATTATTTGGAGAGCCAGGTTTTCTTCTTAAATTATTTGAAGAGTTAAAGCTTTTTGGCCTTGTTTCAAGATCATAAATCCCTGGAGTTTCAATACAATTAAGCAAAATAGGATCAGCCGCAAATAATGACAAATCGAATATAAATTGTACTAAAAACGCTAATAAGATATTTTTTACATTCATTTTGTTTATAGTGCTTTTATCAGAATTATAGCAACCTTTTTCTTTTATTAAAGACAAGACTTTCTTTGAAGCTTCCTTAGAATCACAACTATCCTTTCAGTGTATGAGTTTTAGGTTTTAGTACTGCATACACAACTGCACGGACTTCCAATTTAGAAATTGCAAATCAATCCAAACACGCAAGTGTAATGTTACCGCCACATGCTGTAGTGTTGACACTTACAACCTTTTCTATAGAAAAACGTTGCAGATAATTAGGACCACCAGCTTTTGGTCCGGTACCTGACAGTCCTCTACCGCCAAATGGTTGCATTCCAACTGCTGCACCTATTTGATTGCGATTGATGTATACATTTCCAACTGATATTTTCTTGCTTATTAAATCGATCTTACTTTGTACACGGCTTTGCAAAGAAAACGTAAGTCCATATCCTGTATTGTTTATATCACTTATAACTTCATTTAACTGCGACTTATTAAAACGTATGATATGTAAAATAGGCCCAAACACTTCTTGCTTTAATTGCGAAATTTTTTGTATCTCATAAATGTACGGAGGAAAGAAATAACCATTATAAGAATTTGTATCCATGGGTACCTTGGACAAAAGGTTTGAATCTTCATCCCTTGATATTTTTTCCGTATGTTTAGTGAGCATATCAATAGATGCTTTGTCAATTATTGGACCAATATCTGTGCTCAGTTGTATTGGGTCACCTATCTTTAGTTCTTGAGCTGCATTGCATATCATTTTTATCTGTTTTTCTGCTATATCTTCTTGAATAAATAGCACTCTGAGAGCAGAACAACGTTGACCGCCACTGCGAAATGCAGAAATTAAAACATCCTTAGTTACCTGCTCTAAAAGAGCAGAACTATCAACAATCATAGCATTTAATCCACCAGTTTCAGCGATAAGTGGCACAATAGGACCATCTCTGCTGGCAAGCATTCTATTAATTATTTGAGCGGTCTGTGTTGAGCCGGTAAAAGCTACACCGGAAATTCTATTATCTGGCACTAATATTTTACCTAAATATCGACCATCTCCTGGAACAAGATGTAATACATTTTTTGGTATTCCAGCTTCGTGTAGTATCTTAACGGCTTCATAGGCAATAATCGGCGTTTGCTCTGCCGGTTTTGCCAGCACTGCATTACCTGCTACAAGTGCAGCTGAAACCTGCCCAATGAAGATAGCAAGTGGAAAATTCCACGGTGATATGCATAAGAAAACTCCTCTGCCCTCAAAAAAGATGAAGTTATCTTCACCTGTTGGACCTGGCAATTTTTTCCAGTCATTCAGTTCGTTTTTTGCTATCATTGCATAATAGCGCAAAAAGTCGATTGCCTCTCTTACTTCTGCTATTGCATCGGATAAAATTTTTCCTGCTTCCAAGATCAGAATGTAAACCAACTCTTTCATCCTTTCCTCAAGCAAATCTGCAGCTTTTTCAAGGCATTTAGCGCGCTCTTCTGCTGAAATATTCTGCCACTTAGTAAAAGCACTATGTGCTATTTCAAGAGCATTTAAAGCCTGAGCGCTTGTTGTACTTGACACTTCTCCAATTACATTTTCCAAATGTGCAGGATTCACTACTTCGATAAATTCAGCACTATCAAGTAGTGCCTTTCCATCAATTATTGGCCCAACTTGCCATTTCTTTTCACTAAATTTTTTTATATCATTTGCAAATTGCGAAACTGTAATTGAATCACTAATATCCATCCCCAAGGAGTTTTTTCTTTCCTCTCCAAAAATATCTTGTGGCAATGGAATGTTTTGATGAGGTTCATATTCTAAACTTTTAGCTTTTTCTAATGGATCCGAGACTAATTCTTCAATTTTAACGTTAGGATCATTTATTTTATTGACGAACGAACTATTAGCTCCATTTTCAAGAAGACGCTTAACAAGATATGGTAATAAATCACTACGTTTACCAACTGGTGCATATATACGACAGCTGATGCTTGTTGCAAGTTCTGACATTGCATAATCATATAAATCCTCACCCATTCCGTGTAAACGCTGAAACTCAAATCCAGGATGATCTTTGTCAGCAAGGTCTATTATAGTAGCAAAAGTATAGGCATTATGAGTTCCAAAGCATGGGTAAAAGTGATTTACTTTGCTTAAAAGCTTCTGTGCACACGCAAGGTAGCATACATCAGTATAGCTTTTTCTTGTAAATATTGAATAACCACTTAACCCTAGCTCTTGTGCACACTTGATTTCTGAGTCCCAATATGCACCTTTCACAAGCCTTACCATAATTTTATGCTTTGATCGGATAGCAACATCCTCAACAAAATCAAGCACAGATAAAGCACGTTTTTGATATGCTTGTACAGCCAAGCCAAGCCCTCCCCACTGAGAAAGTGACTCATCAAGACGCAGTTGCTCGAATAAAACTAATGACATCTCAAGTCTTTCTGATTCTTCTGCATCTATGCATAGTGAAATGTTGTATTTTTTTGCTTCACGACAGAGCTCTAAAACCCTAGTAAATATCTCACCAGCAATTCGGTCAAATTGACCAAATTCATAACGTGGGTGCAAAGCAGAAAGTTTTATTGAAATTCCATGGGATTTAAAACAATCATTCACTTCAGTAGTTGCACCTATAGCTTTTATTGAGTGCATGTATGAATCAAAACACTCTTCTGCATCTTCAGCTGTGTGAGCAGCTTCGCCAAGCATATCAAAAGAGTATAAAAACTTACTATTGTCATCTAGTTTTGCATATCTTAAAGCTTCTTCTATGGTTTCTCCAACAACAAAATGATTACCAAGCATAGACATTGCTTGTTTTACTGCTTTGCGAATGATCGGTTCTCCTAAATTCTTAAGTAACTTAGAAATTGCGTAATAGAACTTCGAATCGCCTTCATTATCTCTCAATATACTGCTACCTATCATCAAGCTCCATGTGGAAGCATTAACAAACAATGAAGAGGAACGCCCCAAGTGTTTATTCCATTCTTGGTTGGTAATTTTATCTTTGATCAATTCGTCTATTGTGTAATCATCTGGTATTCTAAGTAGCGATTCAGCAAGGCACATCAATGCTATTCCTTCATCATTGGAAAGCGAATATTGCTGCATAAAGGAATCTACAATACTTAATTTATTGTGTTTGATTTTTTCAATAACTTGTTTTGCAATATTGTAAATTCTGTTTTTCGAATCAACCGAAAGTTTTACTTTTTCTACAAGATAACGTACACAGGTTTTTTCATCAGTACGATAAAATCCTTGTAAACGTTTTCTGAGTTCATTAGGTTCTTGTATAGAGCTAATCATAACACCTTTACTATATGTAAGGTAAAATTATATCATAACTTCGCATAGAACAAATCATTATTTAAAAGGACCAGGGCTGGAGCTAAAAGAAGTCTAGTACTTACTTTTACTAAGTCGAAAGAAGTATGTAGCTTAACACTCCACCACTCATTAAGTATTTAATCTCAGTTGCGGTTTGTACACAGCATTTGAGTTGTATTGATTGCTTTGAATTATCATGTCTTTTAATGATACATTCTAGATTTCCATTTGATACTATTTCACCTTTTATGCTTATTATCTCACTACCATCAAATATCTTTCTGGTTATTCCATTTTGGAATATAAGTGGAAGAACACCCATGCCGACCAAGTTGGACCTATGTATGCGTTCAAAACTTTCTGCAATCACAGCTTTAATTCCCAGTAATGCAGTACCCTTTGCTGCCCAATCCCTACTTGAACCTGTACCATATTCTTTTCCTGCAATGACAACTAATGGAACAGCTTCTCTTTTATATTGCATTGCTGCATCAAAAATTGACATAGTTTCTTGAGAAGGAATATGTTTTGTATAGCCACCCTCAGCGCTCACCATTTTATTTCTTATTCTGATATTAGCAAAGGTTCCACGCATCATTACGTTGTGGTTACCGCGGCGAGATCCATATGAATTGAAATCTTGCGGTTCAACTCCAAGACCTTTTAAATATATGCCTGCAGGACTATTTGAGGCAATATTTCCAGCAGGGGAAATGTGGTCGGTAGTGACGCTATCGCCAAACATCGCTAGTATTTGCGCATTCTTTATATCAACTATGTTGCTTCCATTGTTCTTAGTCGATAAATTATCAAAATAGGGAGGGTTTTGTATATAAGTGCTTTTCGCGTCCCAATCATAGATTTCACCTTTCTCACACTTTATCTTTTGCCAATGCTCATCACCAGAAAAAACATCCTTATACTTTTGTATGAACATTTCACGCGTCACAACACTTTTAACACAGCTCTCAACTTCATTATTTGTTGGCCATATATCTTTGAGATAGACATCATCTCCATTCTTATCTTTGCATATTGAATCTTTTGTCAAATCAATTTGCACAGTGCCTGCAAGTGCATATGCAACAATAAGTGGCGGAGATGCCAAGTAATTAGCTTTGACTAACGGATGAATTCTTCCTTCAAAGTTACGATTGCCAGACAAAACTGCAGCAACAGTTAAGTTTTTGTTTTTTATATCATCCTCTATATCCTTATTAAGTGGACCAGAATTTCCAATGCAAGTTGTGCAGCCATATCCAACTAGATTAAAACCCAAAGCATTTAGATCTACCTGCAATCCAGACTTTTCTAAATATTCTGTCACAACTTGTGACCCTGGAGCAAGAGAAGTTTTAACCCAAGGCTTTGATTTTAATCCAAGTTTAATTGCATTACGAGCTACAAGACCTGCAGCAATCATCACACTTGGATTTGAGGTGTTAGTGCAGCTTGTTATTGCTGCAATCACTACGCTGCCACTCTGGAGCTGATCGCCATAGATAGGTTCCAACGGAGGTCTGTTTGTCTCATTAATAGGAAAAGATGTAGAAAAAGATTCCGCTACTTCTGAAAGGAAAATCTTATCCTGTGGTCTTTTAGGACCAGCCATCACTGGCTTTACGCTTGATAAATCAAGCTCTAGTGTGTCAAAAAATGCTAACTCATTACTGCTACGCCACAATCCCTGCTCTTTTGAATAGACTTCAACTAATTTGATCAGGTCTTCTGGTCGCCCTGTTAAATGTAAATAATCGAGTGTTTTCTGATCAATTGGAAAAAACCCACAAGTTGCACCATACTCTGGGGCCATGTTAGCTATAGTGGCCCTGTCTGCTAGAGATAAATAATCTAAACCATCACCATAAAATTCTACAAATTTACCAACAACACCTTTTGTTCTTAGGATACTGGTAACCGTCAGCACTAAATCAGTCGCAGTTACTCCTTCCGGTAGTCTGCCAATTAATTTAAATCCAACTACTTCTGGAATCACCATACTAATTGGTTGACCAAGCATCACAGACTCAGCTTCTATGCCTCCAACACCCCAACCAAGGACTGATAACCCGTTAATCATTGTAGTGTGACTGTCAGTACCAACTAAAGTGTCAGGATATATGACCCCATCATTATTACACACAACTTGCGCTAAATACTCAAGGTTTACTTGATGGCAAATTCCAGTACCTGGTGGTACTACTCTAAAATTTGTGAAGGACGACTCTCCCCACTTTAAAAATTGATATCTCTCCAAATTTCTTTTTACTTCTAGCTCAACATTTTTACTGAATGCGGAAGTGCTTCCATAACTATCTACTTGAACAGAGTGATCGATCACAAGATCAACAGTTACAGATGGATTTATTTTGCTTGGGTTACCTCCGTTTTTCTTCACATAATTACGCATTGAAGCTAAGTCAACGACAGCAGGAACTCCTGTGAAATCCTGCATCAAAACCCTTGCTGGCTTGTAGCTAATTTCGTGATTAATGTGTTTCTTGACGCAATTTGCTAATATCTTTATGTCATCTAATTTAACGCTTACTCCATCTTCGTTGCGCAATAAATTTTCAAGCAATACCTTGAGTGAACAAGGCAATTTGGTTAAATTTACTCCTAAGAATTTACCAGCGTTACTTAGGTTAAAGTAGTTATATAACCTTCCATCAATATTTAAAGTCGTCTTTGCATTTAAAGAATTGTTCATCCTGTATTAGTTAAAATTGGAATTACTAGCGCTACTTTTTTGTTGTTGACTTTGCTGCTGATACATAGTTTCAAAATCTATAGGATCTAGCATAAGTGGAGGAAACCCACCACTACTTGTAGTTCTTGCAATTACTTCTCTTGCAAAAGGAAAAAGAAAAGTAGGCCCGCCAATAAACAAAGCTTGTCTTACTTCCTCTTCACTCAACTCTTTCAAATTTTCTATTGAAAAAATACCACAATACTTTATCTCACAAATGAAAGCTATACCATTTTTTATATCTTCATCTTTTACCGTCGCTTTGACTTCTATATGCAAAGTAATTTCATGAAAAGGTTTTTCTTCATTTATTCCTTCTTTGCTTTCCGTTCCTTCTAATTTTGCTGAATTAATATTAACCGTTACATTAATATCGGGAGCTTTACTAGAAGGAAGGAATGGCGAATTTGGATTCTCAAACGAAAGATCTTTGACATACTGACCATGAATTTTCATTTTGTGTTGTAACATTTCTTACTTCTCCTTTAATTAAGTTGAGATATTTAATACTTTCTTATATAATATATTCATTTATAAACGAATAGCAAACCTAACTATAGGCTAATATGCAAAACATATTTTTATCAATAATTAATAATATTTAGATACTTTATATACCAAGGGGTTAAGTTACCATGATAGAGCTTGTAATATATGCTTTACTAGCGGCGTTTATTTTTTCACGCTTATACAATTCTTTAGGAAGATCAGCCAGTCTCAACCTAAAAAAGCTAACAGTTGTATTGGATGCAAGTCAAAGTAAAGAGGATGTGGTAGAAAATATCGAAGATTATATTTATAGCAACGACAAAAGTTCAATAGAAGCTACTTATAAACAAATATTACAAAAAAACAGAGAGTTCTCTATTTCCAATTTTATAGAAGGTTCAAGCATAGCTTTTGAATTAATAATTAAATATTTTAACCAAGGGAATTTACCTCAATTAAAATCCCTTCTGGACAAAGATTTGTATAACAGCTTTGTGGATAAGATTAAGCATCGTAAAGAGATACACGAGTCTATAATTGTTTCTATCGTTTCACAAAAGATCTTAGAAATAAAGCTAGTAAAAAACGTAATATTTATTGCAGTATATTTCCTTTCAGAGCAAATTAACTTCGTTAAGAATAATGAAGGAGATATCATATCAGGTAGTATGTCTACTATTAACAAAGTTGAGGATGTATGGCAATTCAAAAAAAATATTAATTCATCAGATCCAACCTGGTTGCTTGTTTCCATTAACTACAAGAAGGCAAGTACCGATAAAAATTTAACAGCAAATGACAAGTAAGATTAGTTACACCGATGGAAAGTAGGCTACGAGAAATAGTACTTGATACTGAAACTACAGGTCTTGACACTGAGTCTGGCCATCGAATTATTGAGATAGGATGTGTAGAACTAATTAACCGTATTCCAACAGGTAAAACATTTCATCGATATCTTAATCCAGAGAGAGATATACCTTACCACTCATTTAAGATTCATGGTATTAGTGAGGAGTTTTTGGAAGATAAGCCACTATTTTCAGATGTTGCACTTGAATTTCTTGACTTCATATCTAATGACATCTTGGTAATTCATAATGCTGAGTTTGATATTAAGTTCCTTAATATGGAGTTAAACAAGTTGAATGCCGGGTTAATTTCCTCAGATAGAGTGCTAGATACATTACCACTTGCAAGAAAAAAGTTTGTAGGATCACCTGCTTCTTTAAATGCATTATGCAAGCGTTTTGATATATCGCTAGAAGGTAGAGAGTTACACGGAGCATTAGTTGATGCTCAATTGCTTGCAAAGGTCTATGTTGAGCTTACAGGAGGATTGCAAACCTTTTTATTTAATAATGAATGTGCTCAGGACAATAACTCTACGTTTATTCAGCATAAAGTGCGTAATTTAGCTCGCAGAGAACATTCACCAAGTATTAAAGAAATTGATGAGCATAAGAAATTGTTAGATAAAATTAACAACCCACTTTGGAAGGAATATATTGAATCAATCAACTAATCAATATATGATTTAACTTTATTGGAAACGCTTTAATGATAAAGTTTATAAGGTTATTGTCTAGTTTGCTAATAACAGTAGCAGCTATCTTCTTAGGTTATTGTTATTTTACCAAGCAAGGCATATTTGTTTCACAAAATACAGAAATTAAGGTAGGTGGAGATTTTTCTTTGATCAATCAAGACGGACAAACAGTACGCAGTAGTGATTTTAAAAATAAGTATATGATGATTTTTTTCGGATTTTCCTCATGCAAAAGAATTTGCCCTATGAATCTCGGCATAATTTCAGAAACACTTGCAAAGTTAGATAAGAAAACTGACAATAAGCTACAAACATTTTTTATCACAGTTGATCCTGAGCGCGATAACACAGAAAGGCTTAAAGAATTTCAGCAGCAATTTGACCATAGAATACAAATGCTAACTGGTGAAAGACAAAAAATAGATGAAGTAGTTGCAAAGTATAAAGTATATGCAAGTAAAGTAGATGGAGAAGAGGAAATTAACCATTCTTCAATGATATACCTTATTAGCCCTGAAGGAAAATATGTCACACACTTTGTAGCTGATTTAAATTCAGATGAAAGTCAATCTGATAAGATTCTGGCTGAGATAAAAAAATATGTAAGCTGAACTAAAGAGCTTAGCTTACTTTAAATTTATGCTAACAGCTATTTTGATTAAACTAAGTCGTTTTTTTAATTTTTTCTAGGATCAACTCAGCAGCTTTTTGTTCAGCAATTTTCTTACTAGAAGCGCATGCAGAAACTTTGCCATAATTCTCTATGAAAATTGATATAGTAAACTCAGGATTGTGTGCTGGTCCAGTTTGTTTTACAAGTTCATACTCTGGTAAAGGTAATTTGTTTTTCTGAGTCCACTCTTGCAGTGAAGTTTTAGGATCTTGAGGAGGATCGAGGATGTCTTTAGCTAGCTTTTCCCAATGTCGGATAATAAATTTTTCAACACTCTCAAGTCCACCGTCAATATAAATTGCACCTATTAGTGCCTCAAGCGAATTTTCTAAATTTTTTAAGTTACATTTCCCTCCGTTGCAACGTTCACTATTATTCATGATGATAAAGTTACCTAACTCTATTTCTTTAGCAACATTAGCAATGGTACTGCCACAAACTAGATCCGTTTTTCTTTTTGCCAATGCTCCTTCTTTTTCTTCAGGAAACATTTTAAACAGCATAGCAGATACAACCATGTTCAAAATACTATCGCCCAAAAACTCTAGCCTTTCGTAGCTTACGATCTGGTCTTCGCTATTCCTTTTATTTACGCTTGGATGGGTTAATGCCTCTTCTAATATTGCATGATCTGTAAATTTATAATTAATAACTTTAGATATTATATCGTTCAAAACTTTCATGTTCATCATTCAAAAGAAAAGCACTCCCTATCATACCTTTACACTAAAAAGTTAGCTCTACTTTACTAAAACAATATCAATAACTTCCAAAATTAATGTATACAACCCACTGCTTCAGTAATGTTACTAAATCCATCTCTTTTTACCAATTCTGCAAGCTCCAGATTGATTTTGTTCACAACTTGATGCCCCTGATATACGAGAGCAGTGTACAGTTGTACTAAAGAGGCTCCTGCCTTTATTTTTTCATATGCGTCAATACCACTTGAAACTCCCCCACATCCTATCAATAGAATCCTGCTCTTAGTAAGCTTGTACATATCACTCAATAACTCGGTTGAAAGTTGAAACAATGGTCTGCCGCTCAACCCACCACTCTCATTATAGTAAGAATCTCGACTTATCGTAGTGTTGCTTACTATTAAGCCGTCAATTTTATATTCTAGTGTAAGCTCAGCGATATTTTCTTTTGTTTGCTGATCTATATCTGGAGAAATTTTTAATATTATCGGTATGGATTCAGAGCTATCAATTGATTTCCGGGTTAGAGTGATAGATTTCAACAATTTGGATAATTCTTGTTTATTGTGCAAATCGCGCAAGTTAGGTGTGTTTGGGGATGAGATGTTCAGTACTATATAATTGCTCTTTCCATATACTATCTTTATTAAGTCAACATAATCGCTGATTTGGTCCTTTGATGTACTGTTTCTTCCTATATTTATACCAAAAATACAATCACCAAGTTTAGTTTCACTTATCTGTTTAAGAAAATAGTCTACTCCTTTATTATTAAATCCCAATCTATTAATTATTCCTTCATCTTTAATTAATCGAAAAATTCTCGGTTTTTTGTTTCCATATTGGGGATGTTTAGTTACAGTACCAGCCTCAATAAATCCAAAACCAAATGAGAGCATCGGCTTTACAACTTCCGCATTTTTATCAAAACCTGCAGCAAGACCTACAGGACTCCTAATTTTATTACCAAAAAAGTTTACATTTAAAGACTTAGGTAGTTCTATAGGTTTCCTATAGGGCATCTTTTTTAACGCCGTTATTACCAAGGAGTGAGCAATTTCAGGCGGCAGTAAAAACAATAAATTACGTAATATCATTTTGTAAAACACTTTGCTTATTTTTAGTTTATTTTTTACCATGCAACAAGAATAACTTAGAAAGCTTGAGGTTTATCAAAATAGTAAGTATATAGTTTCTATGAGTAGTAAAAACTAATTTTTCTGAAGGGAAACCAGAACTTGATCAGTATTTTTATCTACTAATTCGAGGTAGCCAAATTTGTTAATTTGAGATTTTATTAGTATAGGAATCTTATTTCGATTTAAATAAAATCCCTGTTTTGATTGTTTATTAATCCGCAACCTTACATCCCCATTTTTCCAAGCAAGCATCTTATTTATTCCAGATTTTTCTTTACAATTATCTTCATTTACAAATCCTAAGTATTCATCTTCTGAAGAAGATATTGCAATCTTGCATATTCTATACCCTACCCAATTCCCTAGATATGGATCAGTATCGTCTTTTTCGTGAAGCTTGAACTCTCCTTTGACATATTCCCATGGAGCTTTTGCATCACCTACCTTTTTTAGAAAGAGTACGTCCTGATCAAAGTTTATAATGGTCCTTGTATGAAATGTTGTTAAGCTTGTGTCCCATAATAGTTTTTCTGTGATGCTAAAATGCTCTTTATCCTTTTGCATATTTTGAAATGATACGATTATCACATCTGCTCCAACTTCTCTTCCATAGTTAACATATTGACTAGCACGCCCATGTTTGGCTGTGAATGATGACTTACCTATTAACAGAAAGTCATTAAATAACGCATTATATATAGTCTGTGCACTGTAAGCTTTACCGACGTAAACCGGCTGTTTGTTGGATGAAGGGTACTTTTCTGGTGCAAGATGAGTATACGAGCTCTTTAATAAATAGTGAAAAGTGCAACTGGTAAGCAAGAAGGGCAAACCAATCAATAATAAAACTTCTGTTAATCTCTTTGGCATTTTACTGCTTATATTTTGAATATAGTATCTTATTTTTTTAAATATTTCATTAAAAGCCACACTTCTTGTTAAAATTTCAGAAGAAAAAACGATCTAATTGGAGTAAGAGGCCGGGACCGGAATTGAACCGGTATAAAAGGATTTGCAGTCCTCCGCATAAGCCATTCTGCCACCCAGCCGTTTTTTATGCATAGATATCCATTATATCTTTTAGCATAGATAAAGCATCCTCTCTTTTTCTTTGAAAAGTGTTACGCCCGATAATTGAACCATTACCACCGCCTTGCTTAATTTCTTTCGCTTCATTGCATATGTCATTCACTGATTTTGACTCGCCACCAGAAAAAACTACTATTCTTTTCCCTGCAAAACAAGATCTTTTAACATATTCAATTCTTTTAGATAATGACTCAATATTTTCTGTTTCTATTTTCTCCCTTTCCAAATAGTTAATTGGAAGTTTTACTTTGATTATATTAGCGCCAAGTAAAGCTGCTATGTGCGCAGCATAGGCAATAACATCAACTGCTGTTTCGCCTTCTTTGGAAATTCCTTCACCGCGTGGATAAGACCATAGCACTACGGCAAGGCCGCAAGACTTAGCCTCAGCTATAATTTCGCGAGCTTCTTCCATCATATCGAAGCACTTAGCAGAACCAGGATATATAGTAAACCCAACAGCTACGCAACCCAAACGCAGCGCATCTTTTACAGAAGCAGTTATTGCTTGATCAGAAGTTAAGTTTTTCGAGTGCAAGGAGTTAGCACTATTAAGCTTCAAAATAAGTGGTAGCATTCCAGCATAAGTTGAAGCACCAGCTTCGATCATACCAAGCGGAGCAGCATATGCGCTTACTCCCGAATCAACTGCAAGCTGAAAATGATAATGCGGATCGTAAGCATCAGGATTAATTTCAAAACTTTTTATTGGCCCATGCTCAAATCCTTGATCTACAGGAAGAATTACTAACTTGCCAATTCCACTAAGTTTTCCATGCATAAGAATACGAGCAAGATTTGCTTTTACTCCAGGATTTTCACTTTCGTAATAACTTAGGATTTGTTTTACTTCTTCACTCATTAATATCTTCAAATTTACTTAAAGTGTAGCAAAAACTATAGTTGAAGCAAAGACCTTTTTATACTCTTGCTCCTACACCTATATTTAAAGGTGTAACTTTAGGATCGGTGGTGTGCTGTTGTGGTTTTTCTTGAATTAAATCTTCAAAATACATTTTAACAATAGGAAGAATGAGCGACATAAGCACTAATTTATAGTCATACCATGCAAACTTTTCCTTGTAGCTAAATTTCCGCGTCTTCTTCATATAAACGCTGAATGCAGTGTTCACTATATAATTCAGAAGCTTTCGTAAAAGTTCTAAGTAAAGCAATAAGTAATAAATCCAATGCCAAATTAACCATCAGCATTGTTCCATATTGAACAGGCCAGCCATTTTATGCAATTTCCGATGCTAAACTGCACACAGCAAACGCTCCTGCAATACATATCACATAATTATCAACAGCAATAAGTAGATTAAACCTTCGATTGAACCTATCCATATTTCCTTCTTGTGAATCACTTTGTTTACTTGCTGCATAAATAATGCCAAAGGATATCATGAACAACAATGGCCAAATCCCTATGCTGAATGCATAAAATTGAGAAGCGATGTTTTGCACTTTGCCACTGTTAGCAAGTTGCGATAAGCAATATTTTACTTTAGGCGACGGACCAAGTATCACATTTGCTAATATAAAAAATAAAAATGCTCTATTTATAGCTTTACTTCTACGTGATAAAATCTCATAGGTTTTTCTTTGCTCTTCTTGCTGTAATGGTATAGATATGCCAGCTGCTTTTAAGTCGTTAAGATATTTCTCTAGCTTATCTTTATCTGCACTAAGTTTTTTAAACTTTTCTTCAGCTATTTTTTTCTCTTTCTCTCCTACTACTTTATCAGGGTGACATTTTAATGAAGCTCTTCTAAAGTGCCGCTCAACTAACTTAAGTACATCATCAAACTCCTGGCTTATTACTTCTTCCGCTTTCATTCCCAGTCTTGAAAATAAATTCCGTAAATCTTGATTACTGTAATATTGATTTCTGGTTAAACTTGCCACTATAGCCTCGTTAAAAAATGCAAGTATACTGTAAATTTAATGTTAAAACAAGAATTTTAAGTTATATCAAAAGCAATTTTATTTTCCTGTTTATTCATATAGATCATCAATTTCTTTCTTTTAATGAGTCGACGATTTAGTATCTCCTCAGCCAAATGACTTTTTATCTCTTTTTCAATCAGCCTCTCTATCGGACGTGCTCCCATTTCTTTGCTATAACCTGTTTGTGCAAGATAAAACTTTACTTCCTCTTCCACTGAGCAGCTTATGCCCTTTTGCACAAGTTGTTTTTTCAATTCCTGAATAAATTTATCCACAATGTGCAAAATGACATCCGTATCCAAATCAGAAAAGGAAATGACTGCATCAAGACGATTACGAAATTCAGGGCTAAAAACCCGTTCCATTGCTTTTTCGCTGTCACTAATGTTAAAGTTTTTATACCCAAAGCCAATAGAACTTTTGTTACGTTCAAATGCCCCTGCATTGGTTGTCATAATTAAAATCGTATTGGAAAAATTAACCTTACGTCCGTAAGTGTCTGTAACACATCCATAATCCATGATTTGTAGTAATATATTATAAATATCACTATGAGCTTTCTCAATTTCATCAAGAAGTACTACGCTATATTGATTATTAGATACAGATTCTGTAAGCAATCCACCTTGGTCGTAACCCACATATCCAGGGGGGGAACCAATCATTCTAGATATTGTGTGAGGTTCCATATACTCAGACATATCAAACCGAATAAGGTTCATACCCATATTTTGTGCTAGTTGCTTCGCAAGCTCAGTCTTACCTACACCAGTTGGCCCTGCAAAAAGATACTTTGCCAAGGGTTTATTGTAACTTCTCAGACCAGATTTAGCAATTTTAATAGAATTAACGAGAAACTCTATCGCTTGCTCTTGACCAAAAATGGCCCTATTGAGATTTTCTTTCAAAGATTTTACTCTTTGCATATCATCAAACCCGCAAGGTACGTTTGTAATCCTAGCGATAGTACTCTTAATGTCTCTACTGTTTATAATTTTTCGCCTGCTTTTTTGTAACTTACAATATGCCCCTGCTTCATCTATAACATCAACTGCTTTATCAGGTAATATTCGCCCAGTAATATACTTGTGTGAAAGTTCAGCTGCAGATTTAATGGCATGTTTCGTGTAATATACTCCATGATACCTTTCATAGTAATGCTTTATACCATCTAGTATCTTTACTGTATCATTAATAGAAGACTCTTTTACATTAATTTTTTGAAACCTCCTTGCTAATGCTTTATCCTTTTCAAAGCTATTGCTATATTCTCTATATGTAGTTGCACCTATACAACGCAACGCACCTCTTGCAAGTGCAGGTTTGAGCAGATTGCCAGCATCAAGAAAGCTGCCACTTGTTGAACCCGCTCCAATAATAGTGTGTATTTCATCAATGAAAAGAATAGCGCCAGGTTTTGCCTCAATTACTTTTATTATAGATTTTATTCTCTCTTCGAAGTCACCTCTATAGCGTGTTCCTGCAAGAAGTGATCCTAAATCCAAAGCATAAATTATGCTGGATCTCAGTGCACTCGGAACACTACCTTCAATAATTTTCAATACCAAGCCTTCAACTATTGTTGTTTTACCAACACCTGGTTCTCCGACATATAAAGGGTTATTTTTTCTGCGTCTTAGTAAGATTTCTATAGTGCGATTTAATTCATAATCACGACCAATGACATAATCTATTTTTTTGCTTCTTGCATAATCATTTAAATTTCTACAATAATTTTGTAGAACTTCTTCATCTTTTAATAATTCACCTTTATTTGCTACAGTAGAGATATCGTTATTCTTATCAAGTTTTATCTTGCGATTAGTTACATATTCTTCTATATCACCTGAATATTTTATATTGGATATGTTATAAATCAAATTAGAATCCTTTGCATTCTGTTTGCGTAATAGCTCTTCAATGTATAAATCTTGCTCAGACAGAATCTCTAATAGAATACTTGCTCCATTTATTTCTTTTCTTCCCAGACGATGAGCTCGTATCATAGCTTTATGTATTATGCGTTGAAATAGCACATCAGGCTCAACTTTATTGACAGTTAATTCGGAGTTGTCTTGTAAAAAACCTTTTGTATTATTACCACGATCATTCCTTAATATAATATTATCTATATTTATGATTTCACCAGCTCTGATGTTACATCTTGATAAAACATAATTTACATCCACATCTTTGGTTAATGCTAGCAACAAATGTTCCACTTTTGCATATTTAAGCTTACAATCAGAAGCAATCTGTAACGCTCTATTTAAACTTGCCTCTAAATTTTTAGAAATCATCTATTCTCTTTAAAAGTGTAAATTTATATATAATTAGTAGCACACAATTATTAAAAAAACTGAAATCTAGCAGCTCGTTGTAGCCAAATTGAATTAAGCTACAGATTATAGTCCACACAGCCTAACATTATACCGTTGTGATAATCTCAAAACGTTATAAGCAGCAGAATTAAGATTATCAAATTGTAGGTAAATCTAATTTGGGCTAGCTATATATTCTTTCTACCATCCTCCAATCACTTCACTTTGCAGCAAGTTTACTGGAGCTTTTAAAGAATAGAAGAATAGTTAAGTACATTAATACGCTTTTTCTAGTACTCTGCTTTTCTTCTTAAATACATTGATCTTTTTTCTACCGTATTTAGCCTTTAACGTACTTGGCCTTTTAAAGATCTTTTTGCTGTTACGTTTTTGAGATTGCATACTACAATCAAAATTTGGCTCTCCTTCTTTATCTGCTAGTGCAGGCAGTCTTCTCTTATCTTGAGGTGTAACAAAAGATAATGCAAATCCTTCAGCTCCCGCACGTGCAGTTCTACCTATACGATGAACATAATCAGCTTGCGATTGTGGTACATCATAATTGATAACATGTTGAATGTGCGGAATATCAAGGCCGCGAGAAGCAACATCTGTTGCAACCATGATTTGATTGCGGCCACGACGAAAAGAATTAATGACTCTTTCACGCTTGTGCTGCCTTAAATCACCATGAATTGCCAAAGCGCTATAGTCATCTTTGTGCAATTTGTCAGCTAGCTGATCCGCTCCTCGCTTTGTTTTGACAAAAATAATGATCGATCCTTTGCGCTGACATAATTGTGTAACAAGCTTGCCATATTTTTCTGATTCTGATGCATAAACAACTTCTTGTTTAATTTTTACAGAAGTTGTAGCCTGGCAATCAACAGAAACACGCTCTGGTTGATTAAGATATTTTTCAGTAAGTTTTACTATTTCTCCAGGAAGAGTTGCAGAAAACATAAGAGTTTGCATTATTTTAGGCAAATGCTTCATAATTTCTTCAATCTGAATTCCAAAGCCCATATCAAACATACGATCCGTCTCATCAAGCACAAGAATACCAACATTCCGAGTAACTAAAGTTTTACGCTCAATATGATCTATAATACGACCAGGAGTACCTATTATAATTTGTGGTTTTTTCTGAAGCTGATTTAGCTGCCTAAAAATAGGCTCGCCTCCGATCAACAAAGCAACTCTTAGTAAAGAACTTTGAGATAAGAGTTTTCTTATCTCACTTGTTACCTGATGAGCAAGCTCTCTGGTTGGCACGATGACTAAAGCTGAACCAATGCTTGGCTCATTCATCAATTTAGCAACCAGTGGAATAGCAAACGCTAAGGTTTTTCCAGTTCCCGTTTGAGCAGACCCAAGAATATCTTTGCCCTGAAGAGCTAGAGGAATCGCTTGCACCTGAATCGGGGTTGGAACACAAAGATTATTTTTACTTAGAGCTTGCATAAGCAAAGTTGGAAGCCCCATTTCATGAAAATTACTCACAATACATTACCCTATTAAAAAGCTTCACGATAGACTAATCTTCCAATCTTAAATTTATTGCAGACTTTTTATTTTCTCCGTTCCTACCACGCTCTTCTTTAAGCTCATAACTTACTCTTTCCCCTTTCATTCCTCCCTTTTTATCCTCTCCTCGAAGTGCATCAGGTCTTATTCCTGAACGTTCTAATGTACTAACATGTAAAAAAACGTCCTCACCTTTACCTTCTGGCTTGATGAAACCATAGCCTTTTTCAACATTAAACCATTTTATATTACCAAATTCCATATGGATAACTCCTAAACTACTAACTAATATTATTAATGTGATGAAAAACTTTGAAATTACGATTTAGAATGCTTTAAGCTTAGTTACTGCAACTAAACTTCTATACTCCATAGTCTATTCTTAACATTACATAGTAATAGTACACAATTATTGTACTTAATGCAACTAAAATTTTTAATCACTAAGTGAACCTGCTACTGTCATTTCGCTAACTTTAATCGTTGGTGAATTAAACTGCCCACAGAAAGTTAGGTCATTTGCAACAACTAAATTGCTAAACATATTTTTCAAATTGTCGGCAACAGTAATCTCGTGTATTGGATACGTTATTTTACCATTTTCTATAAAAAATCCGCATGCACCTTGACTATAATCGCCATTGATTAAATTAACACCAAAACCAAATAAATCAGTTACATATATTCCTTCTTTTACTTCCTCAATTAATTCCTTAAACGATCTATTACCATTTTTGAAATAGAAATTACTAGCTGAAGGAATAATTGCAGCATTACTTGCACGAGTTGCATTTGCGGTCGTTTCCAAGTTTAATTTCCTAGCCGAATATAGATCTAAAATCCAGTTTTGCAGTACTCCATTTTTTACAAATTCATTTCTTCTGCTCATTATTCCTTCCCCGTCAAACGGTCTTGATGTTATACCCCTTGGTAACAATGGGTCATCAATAATGCTAATCTCAGTATTAAAAATTTGATTATTTAAACTATTTCTCAAAAAAGAGCTATTATTTACAATATTGCTACCATTTATGGCAGAAGCAAAGCTCTTTACTAGCTCTTTTGCTGCTCTTTTTTCAAAAACAACCGGAAATTTGCCTGTCCTGATTGTACATGAACCCAATTGATCTATTGCTCTTTTTGCTGCTTCTTTCCCTATTGACTCCGGTGTTTTTAAATCACTGAAGTTGCATGCTACATCGTAATCGTAGCCTATTTTCATTTCACTCTTTTCTCCAGCAACAACAGAAACCTGATTAACAAAAGTTGACTTACTAAATGAACCAACAAAACCAGAAACGGTTGATAATACTGTATTTACTGAAGTATGTGAAGATGAAGCTCCTTCGGAATTAATAATATTTTTATGTGCAAGAGCTGAATTTTCTGTAGCTTCAGTAATTTCTTTTAATTTATCAATTGTTACAACATTATTATCTGAGATATTTAAATCTGCAGAAGAGATATAATTACTGCCATCTACAGCAAAACTAATATAAGGATCTTCCTGGGCATTCTTTGCCATTTCCACCACTTGGCTCACTGCACTACTAAGATTATTCAAATCGTTTGTGGAAATATACGCAGCTTTGTTCTTACCTGCTATAGCTCTAATTCCGACAGTACAGTTTCTAGATTGTGATATTTGTTCAATTTTTGATAGACGCTGAGAAACCGAGGTCTTATTAGTTTCATATATTGTAACTTCTGCGTCTTGATTCTGCTTTTTTATTAGTTTAGTGATATCTGCTGCAATATTTAATATATTCATTTTTCATTCCTTGAGTTTCTACAAAGATTCTGCACCACCTATAACTTCAATCAAATCAGTTGTAATTGCTGCTTGACGAGAACGATTATAAAGTAATGCTAGTTTATTTAGCATTTCTTTTGTATTTCTGTTTGCTGATTCCATAGCAACCATCCTAGCACTATTTTCACTTGCTGCACTTTCAAGTAAAGCAGAATAAAGAGCAGCTGTAACATAATCTTGAGTCAAAGATTTTAAAATAAACTCAATATTTTGTGGTTCATACTCATAGCTGTAATCTGTTAGAGGACTAACTACAGAATTATCAATTAATAATGAGTCTTTACTCCATGGTTTTATTGTTTCTAATATTGGCTTTTGCATGAAGGTATTATAGAATTTACTGTAAAAAACCTTAACTTTATTGTATTTGCTTAGATCTATATCACTAACCAAGGCTTCCACACGCTTTAGTGTGATTCCCTTACTATTTTCAACCTTCAAGATATTTTTAGAATTAAATCTATTTTTGCCTGTCTCAAAAGCTTTCTTACCAAAAAAAACAATGTCTACTTTCTTATCATTTGCAATTAATTTGTTTATATGCTCCTGACTGAATTTAACAACAGAGGAGTTAAAGCTGCCACATAAACCACGATCAGATACAATAATAAATACTAGGAAAGAATCTTCATTATTGATATTTAGAATTCTTGCTAGTAACTCTTGATCCGCTGATAGCGCTAGTGAAGAAATAATGCTATGCAGCTTAGATATATGCAATTTTGAATTTGATAATTTCTTTTGGCTTTGTAATAATTTTGCTGCAGAAACCATTTGCATTATTTTCGTGGTTTTCTGCACAGACTTAATATTTTTAATTCTTAAGGATAATTCCTTTAAGCTCTTCATTTTGTATATAATTCTAATTTATTAAAATATATAACTGGTAATGTCTAAAAACAAGTTTTTTTGACATTGGAGTCAAACCTAACTAAGAAACTCACAGATTTACTGTTTTGAGATAAAGATTATATTAAAGCAATCTCGATGTAAAAGTATCACACCTTATGGAGTCTTATAATATAAGGTAAATACAATTAAGACTATTGCAACTTGAGCACTTATAATCCCATTGCTTTAGCTCTTTATTACAATCAGCACATTTCCAACCTGGATCAGGCACAGCTTCTGAGTCCATCCTGTTTAACCAATAAATTGCTTGATCATACTCTTGCAACATAATCTTGAGCTGTACCATAACAAGGTAGATTGATATGTAATTAGCTTTTTTCATAGCAATATCTAAATGCTGACTTGCAAGATCATATTTCCCTAAGCTAATTGAAGACAAAGCAAGCAAGCAATAACTAAAATAATAATCAGGGCGTAAGTTATATAGTCTTTCAGCGCCTTTATTATTTAACTTGATATACATTCTAGCTGATTGAGGAGTAGGATTTACTCTATACTCTTCCTCTAATACTGTGGAAGCTTTTCTGATTTTTTCAAGCTTGATATATAATTCTGCCTTTAAATAATTGATGGGCTGAAAAGTTGCATAATAACTTTGTGCTTTAGCTAAATAATCTATAGCTTTGTAAAAACTTCCTTTACTTTCGTATTGCTTTGCTAAAGCGCAATAAAAAACCGCTAACATCTTTTTACGATCAAAGGGAAGAAAAATATTGAATTTGATAGCTTCCTTTAACTTTGAAATTGCATTTATCCAATCTTCTTGCAATATACAATGCTCTATTTGAAAGGGAATAGACAAAATTTTATCATTAATTGAACTAGAGCAATATTCTATAAATTTTTGAAAGACTAACCTTTCTTGCTTTAGGTGAATAATCAGTTTATTGATCAGAAGTAGAGCTAAGTTGCGATTTTTACTTGCAATACTCGTTAAATTATGGCTGAAAAAGCTGTAATTTCCCGTTTTACCTGAATTAAAGAGCTTTACTAAAGATAATTTATCACTTTCTTCATTTAGATTTTTAATTAGCTTATTGGTGTTCTCTATATTACCTAAGTCTAAGCTAAAGAAAGCTTCAAAGAGAAGCAATTCTTCCCTACTTCTTCTTCTATTTTTTATGTTAGCAAATGTTGATGAAATAGAAGAACAAAAACGTGCAACTGCAATCAATAAAAATAATAAGACTACGCAAGCAAGAATAACGAAATATAGATCAATACTTATAGTGTAATTGCCTAATTCCAATTTTATTACTTCACCACTTACCTTGATCCATATGCCAAATAAAAACGAAAAAGCAAAAATTATAAAATAAATCATGAGATGTATTGTAATAAGTGACGATATATTATTGAAGTATTCTTGAAAGCTACAATAAAATCATTCAATTTATTAAGCCATGGTTTGAATTCTGGGTATGTTAAGTCACTTATTGCGGTGGCTATGCTCTGCCAATCATTATCGCTTATTAATTCTTCAATTTCCGCAAGCTTTAACCTGAGTGGATCACTACGATCATCTATCTTTATCCAATTTGAAATGATTTTTTTAAACAAGTTACTTTTATTGTAGTTAATAACAGTCATGTTCTTCTCAAAAGACAATTTCAACCCGCGTAAAGTATCTACCTCTTTCAAATTTTCCAATTCATTTACTGCATTTTCTATCTCTGGATCGTCAAGCTCTGATATCAAAGGCTTTATTGAATTTATATGATTATCAAACTTGGCTTCTCGCAATAACGAATTCTTCATCTTAATCACAAGTAGCAGCAACTTTGCGAGGTTCTTATGCCTTAAACTACCATCACCTTGCTCACATTGAGTGTGCAGATTTCTCTTTAAGTCAAATATCCTTTTCTCTACCCTAGATTGATTCACTTCAAGCAATACTCTAAGTTCATCCATCTTTTCCGTTAAACCATTTATACTATTTTCACTTTCTTGCTGATTTATTTTGAAAAATATTATGTTATTTATTGCAATATGGCTAACAAATAACAATATAATTAAGAACCAACCTATGCATTTTTTTCGAGTATCATTCATAACGTAATATCTCCGCTGGGTCTTGTGCAGCTGCCTGCAATGCAGGAGGAATTGTTGCTAAAAATGACAAGAACAATGCAAGTGCAGAAATGTTCACTACATCTTGAGAAACTAATATCACTGGCAAACTTGAAAAAAAGTATATCATAGGATCAAATAGCTTGATGTTGGTAATGTTTTCTAAAAACACTCTAATATTTTCAATGTTGAGAGAAAAAATAACTCCTATAACAGAGCCAAGACAAGTTCCTGTAAAACCAATTAACAGCCCACAAGCACAAAATATGCGCATAATGCTTCCACTTGTTGCACCAAACGTACGCATAATTGCAATTGCGGATTTCTTTTCTTGCACTATCATCATCAAACTTGAAACAATATTGAATGCTGCCACAACTATAATCAAAGTAAGAATTAAAAACATCACATTTCTTTCAGTTTTTAAAGCATTAACATAATGGCTTTGCTGAGATTGCCAACTTTCAGCTTTCATTCCTGTTTCTTCTACTATAGCATTTGCTAGCTTATTAGCCGCAGCAATATCGTCTATGAACACTTCTATATTTCTCACACTATCTTTATAATTAAAAAAAGCCTGAGCTGATTTCATGGGCATATACATCAAGGTATTGTCGTACTCAAACATACCCATATCAAATATTGCTACAACTTTATATTCTTTCATTTTTGGTATTTCACCAGACAGTGCGTCAAATCCTTCAGGTGATATAAGCATAATGTTATCACCATAATCAATATTCAAAGCTTCTGCTAATCTTGCCCCTATTATGATACCTTCATCGAATTTTTCCACGTTACCCATAATTACATTATTCTTAACAGTAGTATTATTAAGTAAGTCTTTAGTTGACACACCACGGACTACGCTACCCACAATTCCACCATTTGATGCAACGATCACTTGATCATTGGTCATAGAAGTAGCTTTTAATACACCTGGGATTTTCTCAATAGATTTTAACACTGCGTGGTAATCTGAATTTATGCTTCTATCAAAGTAAACATTAATATGGCCATTAATGCCAAGTACAGAGTCGAGCAGCTTTGCTCTGAACCCATTCATTACAGACATTACTACTATTAGCGTTGCAACTCCAAGAGCAATACCAATAATAGAAAACAAGGCCATTATAGAGCAAAATCTAGAATTCTTTGCTCGCAAATAGCGAATAGCCATAGTAAATTCAAAGGCAATAGACATTATACTAAGATTTAAATATCATACTTTTTATGCTTCATATAACTGTAATTTTTCCTTTACCTCAAATTAGGTTGTCTAAATTTAGCAAGCTTATAGAATATATTCAATATTCTATATTAAGACCTTCCATATATATCGTCCGATCTTACTATATCATTATCAGATAAAAACTTTCCTACCTGAAACTCAACTATCTCAAGAGGAAATCTTGTACTTTTATTCTCAATTTTATGAAACACCTTCCTTGGAATCTCTACTACATGATTTTTTGTTATAGCATATGTTTTGTCATCTAAACTCACACATCCAACCCCTGATAGTATTATATGGTACTCATCTCTATAGTGGTGAAATTGCTTAGAAGTGCAGCTCAGTGGATTTATAAAAAGGTATTTTATAAGAAAATCCTTACCCATTAAAATCACACTATAAAATCCCCATGGCTTAATCTCTTTCCTTGTTGGCTTTGCTTCTTTAACTTTATTAATGAACAACATTAGGCTCTTATCTTGCCGTTTATAAACTCTACCTAATAAAATCTTTTCATCATTTTCTGTCATCAAAACTGGCTCTCTTCCTTTTGTTACATGCTGAAATGAAACTAAATTCTCACTAAATCTCTTACTCAGTTCTAAAACTGAACTCCAAGTACCAATATCCATCCAATCAAAATTAGCTTCTACCATTGCAATATTTTCTGCTTTTTCTATCACTAGGTGATCAATAGATGTATCACCCATTCCTGCACAATTTTGCTGTTCTAAATACAGAAATCTCTCTCGTGGTACAAAATGCTTCATACTTTCACAACATAAATTATAGAGAGTCGGAGCAATTTTTTTTATCTCATCTATATAGCGTTTTGCTCTAAACACAAATATTCCAGAGTTCCAATAATGATCGTTACTTACCTTACGCTCGGGTTTTTCTGTAAAATCTTTTACTATATGACATTTTTCTTTCTGACCATATACTGCATTTATATAGCCGTATTCCGAATGGCTTTGTTGCATAGCTAGTGTTGGTTGAGGTTATTGTAAGGAGAAAAGCTTATGGTTACTAACGCATTTTGTTGTAAAATAGGCATTTTTCAAACAAGTATAACTTATGCCACAAAAAATGAGAGTAAGTAACCAAAGAGAATATAATGAGTTTCTAAAAAAAAGAGGAAATGTTTTTCATTTTGTTAATCAAGCCATAGAAAATTGGTATGAAAATAGTCCAAAAGTTGCAGGTGGCAATAACACTTATAGTGATAAAGTTGTAATTTTAATACACATAATAGTTCATCTTTTTAGAATTGGCTTGAGACAAGCTGTAGGTTTTGTAAAAGGTTATATGGTACAAATAGGCAAAAAACTTAAGATTATCAGCTATACACAAGCTTCCAGAAGATTTAAAAAGCTTAATTTGAAGATTGATGACCATAGAAGCAATAAAGATGATCTGGAAAATGTTGAAATTGCCGTAGATAGCACTAGAGTTAGTATCTACAATAATAACGGTGGGCATAGTAAGCTTAATATTCGAAAAAGAAAATACAGTGGTTATGGTCAAGTAAGAAAATTACATGTTATTTTAAACATAAATGATAAGAAAGCAATAAGCATGAACTACACTAGTGGTGTTGCTGTAGACTATTTGCCGGTCTGCGATATGTTAGAAGAAGTCAGTGATAAATATAACATTTGTTCTATTCGAGCAGATGCGGCTTATGATATAAAAAGTGTGTATAAAGAATGCAGAAAATACAATATTGTGCCTATTATTCGCCCTAGGAAGGATACTAAAATTTGTTTAGCTGACTACTTATCAGAAAGAAACAAGTATATTAGTAGAATTAGGTCATATGAGAATTATGAAGATGGTATTAATGAATGGAAGAAAAAAGTTAAGTATGGAGCACGGTCTTATATTGAAGTCTTTTTCTATAGGTTGAAGCAAATATTTGGGTTTGGCTTGAAAAATAAATCAGAGGTAAATCGTGAAAAAGAGCTGTTAATTAAGTGCTACTTACTGAACAAATTTACTGATATTGGTATGGCTAAATTTAAATTAGCTGCGTAAGTTCATTGTGATTTACATGCCTATCAGTGCTATGCAACAAAGCCATTCCGAATTGAATTCATGAGGCTTTATCCCAAAAGTGACTATAGAGTCAGTTTCAGAGGCTAGCTTAGACGCTTTCTCAATAGAAACATAAAAACTATTCAAATCACCTATAAAATGGTCTGAAGGCAGAACTAAGATTGTCTCGTTCCTATCGCAGAGAAGCACAGCAATTAGTATTGCTGCCGCTGTCCCAATTTTAACTGGTTCAAAAACTACTTTACATTCCTGTAATGCATGTAATTCCTGCATCAATAATGACTCATATTGTATATTTGTGGTAATGATGGGTGGCATATAATCGCCTTTTAGCCTCAACAAAGTGTTGTGAAACATAGTATTCTGACTAAATATTTTCTGAAATTGCTTTGGCTTAGATAGAGGCCAAAGTCTGCTGCCACTACCACCACACAGTATTACAGGGCGCATTTAATTAAGATATTAATTATTTGATTAATATCTTATACTAACGGCAAAATGCATGCAAGTTTTTATTGTGAGATGATTAAAGTAAAAAGTAATTTAAAGTGATGGTTGACTACGAGCGTGATGGAGTCCCTACATTTCGTGATGAGTCTTGTCTTCTTTCTATCTCTCTATCAATATGAGGAGTGTTGCTTTTTTGATTAACGGCTGCAGCTACTTTTTCATCAGTTTTGTTTTGCAACTTTTCCTTTAAGCTTTCTCCAACACCTAGCTCTCTAGATTTATCTATACTTTCACTATTTTTGCTCAACCCCTTCTCTAAGTTTTTTTCAATATCTGATTTTCTAGCGTTAAGCTCTTTCCATGTACCCGCTATGCTAAGTGGCTTATGATCCTTCTGCTTCGGCTTTGGCCTTTCCCCATTTGTAACAACATTAAAGTCGCTTTTTACTTCTTTCCAACATTCTTTCAATTGGTGTTTCCACATAGTAAGATAAGCATCACCATACTTTTTCTCATTTGCTACAAACAATAAAATTGGAGCCTTAAGTATGGTAGCTCCCATATTCACTAAATTTTTTACTGCCATTGCAGGGGTGAACAAAAGATAGCCAAAAGACTTTGCAATTGGGTTTTGTTCGCTTATTAAATACTCCCCTAACTTTATAGGAAGAGAGGTCAACAATTTAGTACAAACTTTAGCCAAGCTTGTAGCAAAAACGATAGAAACAGATATAAGACTTTTATCTAGCTCTAGATTACCATCCTGATCTCTAATTTCTGAAAAATGGGTGCTTAGCTTCTTGTAATCACTAGCGTATAGTAATTTTCCATTTCTTCCTTTTTCATCTCTATCTTTCTCATCAACTTCTCCCGTGTCATCATTGATGAAGCAACCTTTTTTAGCAAGAAAAGAAGAATTAGTTAATCTAAGTAACTTAGTATCAACCTCAAAGACCGGCAAGTGTTTTTCAAGATCTATTTTTGAAAACTTAAATGGCTTATAAAATTTACTATAATCATTAACCTCACGCCTACCTTTACTAACTAAAAAGTCAATAGTAAAGTAAGATTTTTTATCAATTTCCTTAACCAAGGCTAGATCAAATTTGTATTCATTATATATAAGCTGGTACTCTGGATTTCCGTCTTTATCTTTTACAAGCTTGTCATTTTTTTTTACAACTCTCCCAGAATCTACAATCTGATCATAATTTTTTGGATATTGACACTTTCGTCCATCCTCATATATCATTACCTTTCTAAGGTCTTTGACATAAACTTGAGACTCAGATGAACTAAATAGATCCTTCACCTTTAGCGTAAGGTCTATTCCCCACTTTTTCAATGTCTCTAACATATTGCTAAACCAAAATCGCTATAGTTCAATAATAAAACTAGTACACTAATAATATATTAACATAGAACTGGCAACTTTACAAGAAAATATGCCTATAAAAGAAAAAAGTCGTAAAAGCAAGGACTATATAAGTAATGCTTGATAAGTATTTCATGCATGTAATTGTAAAAATCCTTAGAGGTACGCTGTCTATATAATCTTCACACACTAACTGCATTCCAAGAACTGCATGCCAAAAAATGCAAAACACCAGTATAACAAAAAACAAAAGCTCTAGTGGATGATTAATAGCCTGAAATAATTTTTCATTAAAAGATAAAGGGCTATCAACATAAAATGTGCAAGAAAATGAGTAAATAAACCAAGGAAATAAAAATAACAAAATCACCGCAGAAACACGCTGGATCCACCAATGATGTACTGAATTTACAGATTGACTCATATAAATATAAATAAAAAAGCCATAGTAGAAAGAAATAGCATTATTGTTAGTAATATAGCACTTTTTAAAACACTAGCAATTTCTAAATTAAGCCCAGCATCCCACAATAAATGACGAATACCATTAAGAAAATGATACATAAAGCTTACAAAGCATAAGATATAAGCTAATTTAGCAACAGGAGTGAACAATAATGCATTTAAGCACCTTACTATAATTAACTTAGGGGAGTAAACATATAATATAAAATACCAAGAAAGTATGATTAATAAAAGAAATAGCAAGATACCAGTCAATCTATGCATAATAGAAAAAAAACTAGTAACTTGTACTTTATATATTTGTAAATGTGGGGAAAGAGGCCTGTTACTCATAAAATTTCGTTATCGAGAAATTAAAAAATAAAGTAGAAGTAAAGACAGCAGTATAGTACATAATGACACTATTATTTGAAATGGTGAATTACGTACAAAGCCTAAGGAGGTAATCCAGCTGCAGATTCCCCTACTGCTACCTTGTTACGACTTCACCCCAGTCACTGATCCCACTTTAAATAACTCCTTCCTTGCGGTTAGGCCATTAGCTTCGAGTGAAACCAATTCCCATGGCGTGACGGGCAGTGTGTACAAGACCCGAGAACGTATTCACCGTGGCATGCTGATCCACGATTACTAGCGATTCCAACTTCATGTACTCGAGTTGCAGAGTACAATCCGAACTGAGATGTCTTTTAGGGATTAGCTTAGGCTTGCGCACCTTGCAGCCCATTGTAGACACCATTGTAGCACGTGTGTAGCCCACTCCATAAAGGCCATGATGACTTGACATCATCCCCACCTTCCTCCAGCTTATCACTGGCAGTTTCCTTAAAGTACTCAGCATTACCTGATAGCAACTAAGGATGAGGGTTGCGCTCGTTGCGGGACTTAACCCAACATCTCACGACACGAGCTGACGACAGCCATGCAACACTTGTGTAAAATCCGGCCGAACCGACCCTATCCCTTCGAATAGGTATGATTTCCATGTCAAGAAGTGGTAAGGTTTTTCGCGTTGCATCGAATTAAACCACATGCTCCACCGCTTGTGCGGGTCCCCGTCAATTCCTTTGAGTTTTAATCTTGCGACCGTAGTCCCCAGGCGGAATGTTTAACGCGTTAGCTGTAATACAGAAAGTAAACTTCCCATATTTAACATTCATCGTTTACAGCGTGGACTACCAGGGTATCTAATCCTGTTTGCTCCCCACGCCTTCGCACTTCAGCGTCAGATTTGAACCAGATAGACGCCTTCGCCACTGGTGTTCCTCCTAATATTTACGAATTTTACCTCTACATCAGGAATTCCTCTATCCTCTTTCAATCTCTAGATTAATAGTTTTAAAAGCAATTCCAAGGTTAAGCCTCGGGATTTCACTTTTAACTTATTAACCAGCCTACGCGCCCTTTACGCCCAATAATTCCGAATAACGCTAGCCCTCTCCGTATTACCGCGGCTGCTGGCACGGAGTTAGCCAGGACTTCTTCTGTGAGTACCGTCATTATCTTCCTCACTAAAAGAGCTTTACAACCCAAAGGCCTTCTTCACTCATGCGGCATGGCTGGATCAGGCTTTCGCCCATTGTCCAATATTCCCCACTGCTGCCTCCCGTAGGAGTCTGGACCGTATCTCAGTTCCAGTGTGGCTGATCATCCTCTCAGATCAGCTATAGATCATTGCCTTGGTAGGCTATTACTCCACCAACTAGCTAATCTAATATAGGCTCATCTAATAGCAATAAATTTTCCCCCGTAGGGCGTATACGGTATTAGTTGCCGTTTCCAACAATTATTCCGTACTACTAGGTAGATTCCTATACATTACTCACCCGTCTGCCACTAAGTTATACCATAGCAAGCTACAATATAACTCCGTTCGACTTGCATGTGTTAGGCCTGCCGCCAGCGTTCATTCTGAGCCAGGATCAAACTCTCAAATTTAGACTTCAACCTATAAAAGGTTGAGGGTACATCGGATAAATCCGACAAAAAATAATTTAGCTTAATACTGCTGTCTTTATTTCTACTTTAGAAATATTTTAATCTCTAACTATTCAAACAACTCTAAGAATATTATTATGTGATATAATCACTATGTCAATATGTTTTTGCAAATCAAAAGCATTAATGTATAAATATATAACTATTTGGAATATTACCATGAAAAAATACATCTTTCTGCTTGCACTCGCGCCAATGTTAGTTGGCATCACATTATACTTACTGCGCAACATTGATAACACAAAACAATCTATAACTGCAGGTGACAAGTTTTACGAAGTATTATTCTTAAAAAAAGATAATAAGTCGCTGCTAGAAGAAATAGATTCAAATTGGGAGTATTTAGCAAATTTTGAACGCGCATTCAATCATATCTCAGATTCAATGCCAACAGACACAGCATCTATTATTTATAATGATTTGGCAAACGATAAAGATGCTCCTGATGTTTTGCGTGAGTTAGCACAATACTTAGAAGTAATGAGCTTACTTCACTCCAGCGGTGAAAAAACAAATAAAGATAAAATTAGTAATTTAGAATCAAATGCAGTGTACCCTTATTCAAGCCAAGAAGCTATCGCTATAGTAAAGATACACAGTAACGACATTAAAGGTGCAATTGAAATATTGCATTCATTATTAAATGATAGAGAATGTCCGACTCTAATCAAGGCCAATGCACAAGAATTACTTCGGATATACGAAAACTAAAAAACTTGCTTGCATAACAATTTGGCAGCGCATCTGATGAAATAAAGAACTTTACTTGACAAACCTCCCTATTTTATTATGGCACTAAAAGTATTTATGACTCAAAATTTGTTTTTGACTGTAGGATCAATCACAAAATCCAGTAAAAACTTAGGTGTTTATTGGTAGATTACGTAAAATTATAGCGGTTTTTTAAATTTTTTCTATACTCAGCCAAGTCGCGCTTGTTAGAACATTATTACAGCACCACTTACAGTAATATAGAGTCAAAATTTCACTACTCAGAGGTTCCTTTTACCTTTTTATTTAGTAAGACTTCTCTATATTTATAGTTAATATATCAAAGAATAAACTTCACTCGCAGAATGTCATTCTAGCACTAAAATGACAAAAAGAGGATAAAATCGCAATAGCTATGTATCAAGCACCGTTGTATTTTCTCTATATTTTAGATTACTTTGTTTACCCCCCTCCCTTTACCATTCAGCTACGCAGATAGTTATAGCTCTTTTCATAATGGTCCAAACGGGTTAAAATAAGAGTTTATAGTAGTGAAGGTAAGTATGCCAGCAGCATATAGTTATGATTTAAGAAAAAAAGCAATGGAAGTGCTAGACGAAGGGGAAAGCAGAGAAACGGTAGCAGCAAGATTTAAAATTGGAAGAACTACATTATGGGAGTGGCAGCAAAGAAAAAAAGAAACAGGAGATTTTCAGTCGAAAAAACTTGGAAATGGAGGTTATAATCACAAAATTACCGACTGGAATAAATTTACTGAATTTGCCAAAAAACACGGTGGAAAAACTCTATCGGAAATGGCTAAGCTTTGGAGTAATGTTAGTATCCCAACGATTCATCGAGCTCTTAAAAAAATTGGACTCACACGAAAAAAAAGACATATGGATACAAAGAAAGGAATGAAGAAAAACGTGCTGAATTTTTGAAAATTATAGCAACAAAAGAACCTCAAAACTTAGTATATATAGATGAATCTGGTATTGATAATACCGAAGACTATCCCTATGGATATTCTCAGAAAGGACAGCGGTTTTATGCCCTAAAATCTGGAAAGAAAACTCAACGAATTAGCATGATTGCAGCTCTAAATGGTAGAAAAATAGTTGTTCCGTTAACATTTGAGGGCCATTGTAATATGGATATCTTTAATAAATGGTTTGAGCAGTTTTTGACACCGATTTTGGAACCTGGACAAACTGTTATCCTTGATAATGCTACTTTTCATAAGTCTAATAAGATTTGCTAAAGGAGTTGGTGCTGAAATTTTGTATCTTCCTACGTATTCCCCAGATTTCAATAAAATTGAGCATCATTGGTTTGCTATAAAAAATAGAGCTAGGAAAAACATCCCTCTATTCACATCTTTTCGTCATGCTGTTGATTCTGCTTTTCTATGAACTTTCCGGATTATTATGAAAAGAGCTATACTACAAACCGTAAAGATGTTTAAAAGAAATCTAATTTTTTATCAACTCATACATTTCATTACCAACTTCACAATAAGGTTCTGCAGTTGGATAAAAATAATCAAAAAAGAAATAATCCTTTAGTATTTCTGTGCTGCATCCAGAATTATAGTAAGTATCAAGCCTTCCTTTAAATATCAACAAGAGTATCTTTATACTTTTTCCAAATCACCCTCCCCCAAACTGGTCTACGATGTTTGATAGGTATGCATCTCGATCATTTAACCCTTTGCTCTTATATTTACCAAGCATACTTTTCATTTTAGAATTAAGATCGAATGCTTTTATTTCAAGATCTGCACCTTTCTTCATATAATCTAAATCATTAGCTAATCTTGTATTGAAACTCTGTGTAAGCTTTGCAGCCAGCTCTCTTGCTTTTCGTCTTTATTAAAGCTAGTATCAAACCAACCTCAGTCACATTTGCAACAATCACATGCTTTACACCATATTCATTTAGAACCAAATGCATTACATATTTCACTAACCGCTTTATTTCAATACTTTTTCTGCTTTAACATTGTTATAAGCAGTGGCACCCATAATATTATTTCCTCGATTATAATGAAAAATAAAATCTCCTTTACCTACGTCTGGATGATGTTTAATTACTGCGTTTAGCTGATTAACTAAACGAAATTTATTGAGGAAATAAGAAAAAATAGGGTTAAGAATTTCAGATGCTGTTGCATATAAAATCGCATAGTTATGACCTTACTGTTCATAGTATCGATCAAAAAATGAGCATCTCCATGATGACTTAAATTCTTCTAAACCTAAATACCTTGCTACATATTCAACAACAGTAAGGCCATTGCTAAAAATCCTCCTTAATAAAAAGGGGCATTAAGTTTCACGTTTCTTACAAAGGATAAGTTATTAAAATTTCAATAATTACACCATTATCAGATAAACTATCACCCAGAACACAAAAATTTTTACACTTTGAATTAGAGTTATTCTTTTCATTTGCCATAACATTCAATATCTAATCATACTGCTCTATGAAGCCCATAAAAAAAGAAAAATAGGGTAAAATTATAGAACTTTGGCTGAATTTTACCTATTTTTCGAGCAGCCCTTCTGCCTTAAAAGAAACCTCTAAGTTTTTTAGCACGGCTTGGATGTTTCAACTTACGTAGTGCTTTTGCCTCTATTTGCCTAATTCTTTCACGTGTAACATTAAAAATTTTTCCTACTTCTTCTAAGGTATGCTCCTTTCCATCTTTACCAAGGCCAAAGCGCATCCTTAGAATTCTTTCTTCTTTTGGTGTTAAAGTTGCAAGAACATTGGTCGTAATACCGCGCAAGTCGGCAAGTATTGCAGCATCCTCTGGTTTAGAAACTCGCTTATCTTCTATACAATCACCGAAGGTACTACTATCATCCTTTCCTGTTGGAGCTTCAAGACTTACTGGATCTCTTGCTATTTTCATAACTTTACGTATTCTTTCTATCGGCATTGCCAATTCTATACTTAATTCCTCTAATGTTGGCTCTCTACCCATTCCATGAGTCATCTTTCTTAATGCTTTATTGATTTTACTGATAATTTCCACCATATGAACTGGTATTCTAACTACTTTAGACTGTTCAGGTATTGCCCTAGTTATTGATTGTTTTACCCACCAAGTACCATAAGTCGAAAATTTATATCCACGTTTGTAATCAAACTTATCTACAGCCTTCATAAGACCAATATTGCCTTCTTGTATCAAGTCAAGTAGATCAAGTCCTCTTTTTGAATACTTTTTAGCAATTGAAACCACTAGCCTTAAATTAGCCTTTATCATCTCTTGCTTTGCTTCAGAGACTTCTCGTTCGTGTTTTTGTATTCTCTTGATTAGCTCCTTAAACTCTTGTACTTTATCTCCTTGTAGATAACTCTTAATATTTCTTAAGGCACTAGCTATATATTCATAGTTATCGTTTATAAACCTTAAGAATTTATTTTTTAATTCACCTGTAAAAAGGGACTGATTTTCATTCTTCTTTAAAAGACTGATTTCGCTCAATTCGTGCTCTAAAAGCACAGCACAATAAATATTATAGAAACTTTCTCTATCAATATCGTACTTTCTAGCCTCAGTAATAAGATTAGCTTCTTCAAACGTGATTAGTCTATTTATTTCGTAAAGTTTTTGTGTAATTCTGGCAATAGCAGCATCACTAAACTGAATTTGTAATGCTACAGACCATATTTGATTATATAAATTTTCTAGCTCATTAGAGAAATCTTTAGAATTTTTTTTCAATACCAATGCTTCATTTGTTAAAGTAATGATCTCATCCAATGCTGTAATAACCTTTGGCAATAAATCACTTTCCATTTCAAGAACAGAAATGTTTAAATTCGCTGAACTTATATCTTCACTCTCATTTCCCTTTTCATCGTTGCCTTTTTCCTCATCATCAACATAATCTTTAACATCTTCAGCTTCACTTTCTTCTTTGGCTACCATATTGAAATCAGAGTTATAAATTGCATCTAGATTTATCATTTCTCTCAGCAAAAAAGTTCCCCCACTTAAATCATCACGCCATGTTTTGATCATGTTGAATGCCACTGATGTTTCAATTATTGCACGTAACATGTTATGCTTTTCAGATTCAATTTTTTTTGCTATCTTAATTTCATCTGCTCGTGACAAAAGCTTTACAGAGCTCATATCTTGTAAATAAATCCTTACTGGATCATCATTTTGCACTAAAGTTGTAGTAGTATTCAACGATGTCTCATCATCATCAAGCTTATTACCATCATCATTAGAAGGAGCTTCTTCCTCATCTTCACTACTTTCGAGTATGTTAATTCCAGAGTCTTGCAATAAAGCTATAGTATCATCTATAAAATCAGGTGGAAAACTTTCATCTGACAACTTATCATTTATATCATCAAAAGTGATAAAACCGCCCTTTCTTATACTTTTGGTTACAAGATCTTTGATGATCTTTTTCCTATCTTCCGTACCATTAATAGTTGACATCATTACCTTTACAGTTTATAATTTTTTTCTTATTTATCAAATAAACTTACAATTAGCAAGCTTATAGTTTTATTCTTAATTTATAGTTACTTGCTACTTCATATAGTTTAAGATACTGTCAATTTATTCACACTCTTCTTAATCAACTAATCTCTCCATTCTTACTACTATGGACAATCCAACTGAAAATGTTGCAATTCCAACCACTATAGCAGTAAGCATTAAGACGTGAGGTATAGGATTGGTATATAAGTGAAAATTTGAAGTCAATATAGGAGGTAAAGAACTTTTTACATACCCTAAAGATATGTAAAACAACAAAACAGATGCTTGTAAGACACTTAATCCCATCATTTTTTTGATTAAGTTTTTATCATTTACAATGATATAGAAACCTAGCACCATTAATATAGTAATGCCTACATAATTATATAGAGTCATTGTTTTTTCTTGCGAGCAAAATTTATATATATGATTAACATGGAAGAAGAGACGGTAAGCAATACACCCAGCTCCACTAAGAAAATACCCAATTTTTGACCTGTTCTACTATCAGCTGACAATATACTATAGGATAAAAAATTTTGGCCAAACAAAACTGTTATAATACCAGCTCCTCCATAGGTTAAAATACCTAGTACGTTAGTAAATTTGATAATAGAGTAAGGTATTGCTTTTAAAGTTGTAGGTATATCAAATAACATAGAATATAATATTATCCCAGAAGCAATAATTATTCCCGCCTGAAAACCTCCACCTGGAGTATAGTCACCATGAAACTGTATGTATAAACCAAACAAAATGATAAAAGGTATCATCAAAAATGTTACTGCACTTAATACCGGATCTTTAATCACTTTCTTTCTCTTCTAATATTAACATTATACAAAGTGCAGCAGTAAAAACTACTATAGTTTCTCCAAATGTGTCATAGCCACGAAAGCTTGCTAAAACAGCTGTCACTATATTAGGAATACCAATAGCTTTTTCAGTATTTTCTACATAATAAGGAGCAACGTGCAAGTGAACTGGAGCATTATGACTGCCAAAATCTGGTAATTGAATCATAAAGTATGATAAACATGCAGTCAAAAATAACATAAAAAAAAGTGTTGTGGGGCTATGAGATAAATTTGCTTTGTAATTCTTTACCAAAGAGAGTGCTGCAAACGTAAAGACTGTGCTCAATCCTGCACCAACAGAAGCTTCAGTAATTGCAACATCTGGCGCATTCATAATCAAGTACATAAGTGCAATAAGTGAACTAAATACACACATTAGAACAGCACTTACAACCAAATGTTTCGAAAGAACTATAAAAACTGTAACCGTGAGTAACAGCAAAAGTAATATTAGATTCAGTATTTCTAGCATCTTAACCTTCTTTAATAGTCTTTACTTTTATAATAAGTACGCGCTAAAATATAACTGTTAGTTGAATTGGCTATCCATATTATAAAAATCAATAATATAACTTTAATAGTATTGATTGAAAATTCATTTTGCCAAGCAAAACCAATCAACAACAACATTGCACCACTAGAATCTGCAATACCTGCAGCATGTAGTCTAGTATAGAAATCAGGAAATACTACTACTCCTACGCTTGAAATGACTATTAAACAAACACCTAAAAATATGAGAATGGATGCTACCATAAATTATCAAAACAACATTAATCTCATTAGCGCTATAGTTGATATAAAGCTGATGCTAGCATATAGTAATGCTATATCAATTAAAAAAAAATCATTCAGAGTAATCGATATTGCTGTTATGAGTAAAACTACTTGTGTTGATAAACTATTGAATGCTAAAATCTTATTGTACACATCACTTGACCTAAATACTATACAACATAACATTACACTCATACAGAACAAAAGCGCATAGATAGCAATACTAATCATTTATAAGCTATTATAACCTCTGCAGATTTCTAAATCGGTACTTCTTCACCACTATCTTGATCATCTATTTCATCATCGTGGCTTTCTTGACTTACATCCAGACTTGTGTTAAGTTGATGATCAGAAAAATTTAACAAATTTGCTAGCTTACTTGGACTATTAATATAAGTATTATCTGTGTTTCCTTTCATGTGCTCCTTGCACCTTTTCACCAAAAGGTTAAACAACTCATGAGTATTCACCTTCTTTTCTGCTATTTCATATAAAGAAACTATCGTATCCTTATGATCTTTAAACTTAACCATTTCAACGGGATCGCTTGCCCCTGTACTCAAATCATGCGTTCTTTGACTTGCTAGCAGAACCAATTTAAAACGGTTGTGTACCTGTTCTACACACTTTTCTACAATAGACTCAATCATAAAATACTACCTTGATAAACTTTATACTATATCACAAAAAATAAGATGTCAACTTCGGATCTATTGAGATCCAATTCTACATTCTACTTTTTCTTCTTTAGCTTTTACTGATTGATTTTCTGTTATTGTAATTGTTATTTCATGATCAAGCTTTTTCAAAAAACCTAACAGTCTCTCTAAAGAAAAACCACTTGTCTTACCACTTTTAATTTGTGACACCTTTGGTTGATCAATACCAAGTTTCTCAGCCGCACAAGCTTGAGTCCAAGTATTTTTTCCTATAATTTTACTTATTATGCTCAGCAATTTTTTTTTTATTGCTTCACTATCCAGATTGTTTAATGATATTGTTTCCATAATTTTTACTCTCACATACCAACTAGCTTTATTAAATATTATATCATAATATTTAATATACCAATATATTAATATTATATAATTTGTCAATAACTATAATGATATAATGATACTCAAAATTTTAAATTGACTATAATTTTTATCAAAATACTAGTAATTTCAAACTATTATTTTGTAAAAAACTTACTATTAAAGAGAATAAGTTGAAATTGCAAAGTTTAAAATACAGAAATAATCATTTTACAAACTCGTTTTAGAGACTGTACATGATCTCAAGAAAGGAATAAAGCAGGAGATAGAGTATGTAAATTATGAAAACAGAGCAAGATGAGTAGGAGAAAAACTGAGTAGAGTTCTGTAGAAAGAAACAAAATCAAGAAGATTTAGGATATATTTTACATAGTGTTACAGGTCCTAAAAAGTTGTAAGTTAAAAATGTGATATAAAAGAGATAAGAGGGAAAGATAACCCTACTCACTATAGGAATAGGGCTATCACGGGCGTGTGCGACCGAATGAAAGTTGGTATTACAACCGTAGCCATCAAGGTAAACTAGCCCCATCCCTCGATACGTTTGAATAGTTGCATGGGACATATGTATGCACCCGTTTACAATCTTAAATTAATTAAACTATCGAGGTTATTTATTATGATTACATCTTATCAAAATTTCATTGGCATTGATATCGGAAAATTTAAAAATGTTGCTGCAGCTTATAACCAAAGGAGCGCTATCAAGTTTGACAATGATGCTACTGGTTGGCAACAGTTGTTTCAAAAATTTTCAGATATCCTACCTAATTCTCTAGTAACTTTAGAAAACACTGGAAAATATGAGCTTGGCTTAGCACATTTTCTTGTTGATAAGAATGTTGCTGTACATCGAGCTAATACTCGTAAAGTAAAAAGTTTTATCATATCACATGGAACTTTAGCAAAGACAGATCAATCAGATGCAAGAGCCCTTGCTCAATATGGTTTTGAACGCTATAGTGCTCTATCTCTATTTGTGCCTATGTCAAAAGAACAAACCGCCTTAGTTGCACTCTGTCAACGTCGTGATGACATTACACAAATGAGAACTCAAGAGAAATGTAGGCTTGCAGCACCTGAAAACGACTATATAAAGGAAAGTTGCCAAAAAACAATAGACTTTTTTACCAGTCAGATAAATGAGTTCAACGATGCCATACAAAGAATTATTGATAAAAATCCAGAGTTACAAAAGCGTCAAAAGATCTTGAGAACAGTGCCAGGAATAGGTCTCAAGTTATCACAAGTTTTTGTGTGTCTAATGCCAGAACTTGGCCACCTAAACAAAAAAGAAGTTGCAAGTCTTGCTGGAGTTGCTCCACATCCAAAAGAAAGCGGTAAAACTATTGGTTACCGAAGGATAACAGGTGGTAGGAGCAATGTTCGTGCAAAGCTTTTCACAGCTGCTATGGCTGCTGCAAGATCTAAATCTGCACTTGGTGCTTTTTATTCTGATCTTATTGGTAGAGGTAAAAAGAAGATGGTAGCTATAACAGCTCTAATGCGAAAAATCATAGTAATTGCCAATGCAAGACTTAAAGAAGCAATTAATATGAAATAAAAAATCTGTATAGAAAATAGGTTAACGAATATGTGCGTCTACACACATTTAAAGCACATATTCGTTAACCATAAAATCTAAGCAGTGCTTGCTGTTTGATATAAATTTCTTTCTGTATAAACTAGGGTTTTTGTTGCCAAAATACATTTTTCAATTGAATAAAAATACAAAATTATCAACAAATGAGACTAAATTCAAAAAATTTTAAAAAACATAGTTGATGGCTTCAGTGAATCAACAATGTTTTCAAAATGGCAAGATTATTTTAACAAATGAAGTAAAAAACATAGCGGAAGTAAAGAAAGTGTTTTGAAACATATATAAAAAAGTAATTGCAAAGAAACAAATAAAAGGATGTAACTGTAGAAATCTTTGCCGTATTGTCAAAAGGTAAGTCTCTAATACTCTTATAGAAAAGTGTAGACAATTGTGATAAGCAAAATTCAATACTAGCTTACAAATCGTCTTTTTGCTTCCACCGCTTTGCTTCTAAAAAGATTATGAATAGACCCTTATATCCGAAATTTATACCCCTATATTTTAATATAGGGATTCATTTCAATTTTTAAAGTTTCTATTTAATAAGAATGCTATATCATATTCGTAATTTAATTTAAATATCTGTTGCTTCTGAAATACTATTTGGTTAGTAAATAAAATCATGTCTAATACAGAAAAAATGAAAAAGGATGTTGCTGTAATTATGGGAAGCGAGTCGGATTATGGCACTATGGTGCATGCTATTAACCTATTAAAAGAATTGGAAATTTCACATGATGTATTTATAATATCCGCACACAGAACACCAGAGAGACTCTTTAATTTTACTAAGTCTGCTCAAGAAAAAGGCTTTAAGGTTATTATAGCTGGTGCAGGAGGAGCGGCTCATTTACCTGGTATGACTGCATCGCTTACTTATTTACCTGTTATCGGTATTCCTGTGCATAGCAAGCAATTAAATGGGCTAGATAGTCTATTATCTATAGTGCAGATGCCAAAAGGTGTTCCAGTTGCAACAATGTCTATAGGAGAGAGTGGAGCATGCAATGCCGCTATTACTGCTGCATCTATATTGTCGATTTCTAATAGTGAAATTGCAGATAGATTAAAAAAATGGAGAGAGGGGCAAACTAAAGCAGTAAAAGAAAAACCAACATTATAATGGCAATAGTTCTTTTAGATACAAAAACCATAAATCGTATAGCAGCAGGAGAGGTAATAGAAAGGCCTGCAAGTGTGGTAAAGGAATTAGTGGAAAATGCAATAGATGCCAGAAGCTCAGAGATAGAAATTAAGATAGAAAGTGGTGGGCGTAACCTCATTACTGTAATCGATGATGGTAGCGGAGTAAAAAAGGATGATTTAGAACTTGCGTTTATGCGCCATGCTACTTCAAAATTGAGTGACAGTGAATTGATAGAGATCAAGCATCTTGGCTTTAGAGGAGAAGCTTTGCCTTCAATTGCAGCAGTAAGCAGAATAAAATTATCATCTAAGGCAAGCAAAGCAGATCAAGCATGGTCTATAAGGTATGAGGGGGGAGAAAAAATAGGAGAGCTTGTTCCTTATCCTTTATCGATAGGAACATATATTGAAGTACGAGATTTATTTTTTGCCACACCAAATAGACTAAAATTTCTCAAAACCGAAAGGGCAGAAACACAAAGCATTGTTGATATTGTAAACAACTTAGCAATGATCAATTATGGAATTGAGTTTACTCTTATCTCCGATAATAAGAAGCTTCTTAAGTATGCTAAGCAGAACTCATTATTTAGCAGGCTATGCGAAGTAGAAGAAGAATTTCATGAAAACTCTTTGCAAATTAGTGAAGAAGAAGATGGCATTAGACTTACAGGATACATCTGTAAACCTACTGTCAATCGTAGCAATTCAACTCAGATCTATACATTTGTTAATGGTAGACCAATTAAAGATAATCTACTTATTGGTGCAATTCGTTATGCGTATCACGACCTTATTCCAAGCAATAGATATCCTTTTGCAGCGCTGCACTTAGAGATACCGTATGATCAAGTTGATGTAAATGTGCATCCAAATAAATCAGAGGTAAGGTTTCAGAACAAGAGGCTAATATATGAAATAGTGAGAAGAGGGCTAATAAAAGCTATTAAAGAGAATAGATCTTGCAGAAACTGTATGGCTTTGTTGCATAGCACTGATAGGCATGTAAATCACAATGAACTTACGCAGCTAATTTAAATTTAGCCATACCAATATCAGTAAATTTGTTCAGTAAGTAGCACTTAATTAACAGCTCTTTTTCACGATTTACCTCTGATTTATTTTTCAAGCCAAACCCAAATATTTGCTTCAACCTATAGAAAAAGACTTCAATATAAGACCGTGCTCCATACTTAACTTTTTTCTTCCATTCATTAATACCATCTTCATAATTCTCATATGACCTAATTCTACTAATATACTTGTTTCTTTCTGATAAGTAGTCAGCTAAACAAATTTTAGTATCCTTCCTAGGGCGAATAATAGGCACAATATTGTATTTTCTGCATTCTTTATACACACTTTTTATATCATAAGCCGCATCTGCTCGAATAGAACAAATGTTATATTTATCACTGACTTCTTCTAACATATCGCAGACCGGCAAATAGTCTACAGCAACACCACTAGTGTAGTTCATGCTTATTGCTTTCTTATCATTTATGTTTAAAATAACATGTAATTTTCTTACTTGACCATAACCACTGTATTTTCTTTTTCGAATATTAAGCTTACTATGCCCACCGTTATTATTGTAGATACTAACTCTAGTGCTATCTACGGCAATTTCAACATTTTCCAGATCATCTTTATTGCTTCTATGGTCATCAATCTTCAAATTAAGCTTTTTAAATCTTCTGGAAGCTTGTGTATAGCTGATAATCTTAAGTTTTTTGCCTATTTGTACCATATAACCTTTTACAAAACCTACAGCTTGTCTCAAGCCAATTCTAAAAAGATGAACTATTATGTGTATTAAAATTACAACTTTATCACTATAAGTGTTATTGCCACCTGCAACTTTTGGACTATTTTCATACCAATTTTCTATGGCTTGATTAACAAAATGAAAAACATTTCCTCTTTTTTTTAGAAACTCATTATATTCTCTTTGGTTACTTACTCTCATTTTTTGTGGCATAAGTTATACTTGTTTGAAAAATGCCTATTTTACAACAAAATGCGTTAGTAACCATAAGCTTTTCTCCTTACAATAACCTCAACCAACACTAGCTATGCAACAAAGCCAAACTGTATTGGCCCAGAATGGAACAACAACGAATCATCTATCATCAGATCCTTTTAGTAGGTCTAGTCTTAAAAATGAATTTTATGGAAGAAGGTCGGATCCTTTTGAAAACCAGTTAATGAAAGATACTTATCAAAAACGACAATAAAGAATTCAAAAAAAGCCAGAAATTCTGTAGAATTGACCATATCATATAGAGAAAAAGGAAGTGTATGATCACATCCTTCACTCCGATCATTAATCTGCAAACAAAATAGTTTTGCATTTTTTGATAAGATTAAGTAACATCAGCGTATTAGTTATACAATTAATAATTTTTATGGATGAGCGTAATCCTTGGAATCTTGGAAAGAAACCGTCAGGTTCAAGTAATGAAGATATTTTAAGTAAAGCTGTGTCTGATATAAGATGCTTTTTTAATGGCTTAACCAGAAATAGAGGGAAAAAACCTTATTTCATCATTTTTATTGTTTTGTTGTTTTATCTTTGTACTGGTTTCTATATTGTCCATCCGAGTGAGGAAGGTATAGAACTTACTTTTGGCAAATATTCCAATACAGAAACATCTGGTTTGCGTTATCACTTTCCCTACCCTATTGGTAAGGTTTTTAAAGTAAATGTTAAAGAAGTAAATCGTGAAGAAATTGGGATAAGCAGCTCTTATGGGCGAGATACAGATCGTGGTGAAGGAGTGATGCTTACCGGAGATGAGAACATAGTCAACGTTAACTTTGAGGTCCAATGGAGAGTCAGGGATGCTAAAGATTATTTATTCAAAGTGCGGGATTATAAACCTGGTTTTAGCGTTAAAAATGCTGCTGAAAGTGCTATGAGAGAAATAATAGGTAAGAATACGATCTCTTTTGCACTCGAAGGTCAAGGCAGGGCTGAAATTTCCAGAGATACTATAATTTTATTGCAACAGATTCTTGATGGATATCAAATGGGTATAGAGATTTTATCCGTTCAAATGAAAAAAATTGATCCACCAGAAAAGGTGATTAGCTCATTTAGGGATGTACAAAGTGCTCGCGCAGATAAGGAGCGTACCATAAACGAAGCATACGCTTACAGTAATGATATTATACCTCGTGCAAAAGGTGAAGCAATAAAGATAAAATTAGATGCAGAAGCATACGAGAATGAAATAATAAATGAAGCAAAAGGTAATGCAAATCGCTTTTTATCTCTTTACGAAGAATATAGACAAAATCCTTCTCTTGTTAAGAATCGTATTTATCTTGAAACTATGGAAAATATTTTCAGCAAGGTAGATAAGTTTGTTATAACAGACGATCTGAAAGGTATGTTCTCTTATTTACCTCTTACAAATTTAGGAAAATAGCCATGAGTAGTAATATAAAAATTGTTTTTGCTTTTATATTTATTGTATTATTGATTGCCTTATCTAATTCAATCTTCGTTGTTCAAGAAACAAAACAAGCAATAGTTATACAACTCGGTAAAGTCGTAAAAGATGTTAGGGACAGTGGTTTATATTTTAAATTGCCATTTATAAATAACGTAGAATTTCTTGATAAGAGAATTTTAGATTTAAGTCCTGATAAAACTCCAAGGGAAGTGATAACTGCAGATCAAAAGCGTATTATAGTAGATGCTTATGCAAAATATAAAATAATAGATCCTATTACTTTTTATCAAACTGTGAAAAATGAATCAGGGCTAGTTAGAAGATTATATCCTGTCATAGAAGCTCACATAAGGGAGAATATAGGAAGATTTTCATTAATTAGTTTGTTGAATGAAAAGAGATCAGAAGTTATGCAATTAATTCAACGTGGAGTTTATTCTGAAGCTGGAAAATTTGGCATAGAGATAATAGATGTAAGAATTAAGAGAGCAGATCTACCAGAAGAAAATAGTTCTGCAATATTCCGCCGCATGCAAACTGAAAGAGAAAAGGAAGCAAAAGAAATTAGAGCAGAAGGAGAACAAGCTGGACAAGAAATTAGATCAAAAGCTGATAAATTAAAAAGGGGAATTGTCTCTAGTGCAGTAAAAGAATCACATGAAATAAGAGGCCGTGGTTATGCTGAAGCAACTAGAATCTATAATGAGGCATTCAAGGTTGATGAAGAGTTTTTTAACTTTTATCGCTCCATGAAAGCTTACAGTAAATCATTTGCTGAGGGTAATACTAAATTTGTGCTTTCACCAAATAATAATTTCTTAGATATTTTGAACAAGGGATGGAAATAGTTTATGAAAAGTAAAGCATTTATTTTATCTATATTTGCATATTTTTTAATTTCATTTTCTTCATATGCTAATCTGTTTGCAAAAACAGTTGCAGATCCTGTATGTAGTTGTAATAAAGGGCTTGCTGATATGGTGGAAGAACTTATTCCCGCAGTTGTAAATATTTCAAGTGAGCAAATAGTTAAGCAAGAAAATAACAGTAGAACTAAAATTCCCTTTACGCCAAGAAATAATTTCTTTGATGACTTTAGAGAATTTTTCGAGCATTTTGATCAATTTTTCGATAGAGCTCCTAGCATTAATAGAGAAGTGACGTTACTTGGGTCTGGATTTATTATAGATAAAAGTGGAACCATAGTAACCAACTATCACGTTATTAAAAATGCCCAAGATATTACAGTTACTATGAACGATAATACTTATTTCAAAGCAGAAGTTTTAGGCTATGATGCAAAAACTGATCTTGCTGTGCTTAAGATTAATTCTGATAAAGATCTTCCTTTTGTTGAATTTGGTAATTCTGATAAAGCAAGAGTTGGTGATACAGTTATTGCAATAGGCAACCCTTTTGGTTTGGGTGGCTCTGTAAGTACAGGAATTGTGTCTGCAAGATCTAGAGACATTAGTATTGGTACTATGAATGAATTTATTCAAACTGATGCTGCAATTAATAGAGGTAACTCAGGGGGACCACTATTTCATCTAAATGGAAAAGTTATAGGTATTAATACTGCTATTTATTCCCCATCTGAGTCTGGCGGTAACGTGGGTATAGGCTTTGCTATACCATCTAATCTAGCTATTTCAATTATTGATACATTAAAAAGTGGTAAAAAAATAAAACATGGTTGGCTTGGCGTGCAAGTTCAGCCTATAACAAAAGAATTTGCTGAATCCTTGAGTTTAAAAGATATCAAAGGTGCATTAGTTGCAAGCGTAGTAAAGGGCAGTCCTGCAGAGAAAGGAGGAATCAAAGTAGGTGATATACTATTAGAGTTTGACGGCAAAAAAATTGATAGAATGACGCAATTACCTCATATGGTTTCACGAACTGAGCCCGGAAAGAAAGTACAGGTTAAGTTACTTAGAAAAGGTAAAGAAGTCAATATCAAGGTTGCAATCGAGGAATCTACAAATGATGATTCAGGTAATAATCAAGAAGAAAATAAATCAACATCTAGTTATATAAGTGGTTTAACCGTTTCAAATTTGCCAAAAGAACTAAAAAAAAATGCACCCACAAAGGGTGTAGTAGTTACTAGTGTAGATAGTAGTAGTAATTCTACACTACGTGTTATTAAGAAAGGTGATATAATTATCCAACTAGATGGAATCGATATTAAAAATACTAATGATTTTCAAAAACAAATTGATTCAGCAGTCAAAAAAGACGGCAAAGATTCAGTAATGCTGCTTATTTACCGCAACGGCAATCAATTTTTCACCTCAATCAAATTGAAGAAGTAGCTATTTATCTAGCTGGTCATGAAAAAACTGCTTGACAATTTCCTCTATATCTTTTATCCTAAAGGTGAGAGTATTTTTATAGATTAATAGAATTCATTCCTATATTGAAAACCCTTGCAACGGGATTGCAGTGTCAGGCACTGGAATGACATCATATATCAGTGACAGAGCTGTAGTGGTAAGAAACTGGATGATATAAAGCCTTTTTATAATCAGTTTAAAAAGGATAACTTTCTTTCACAAATTAATTTATAACTAAATTAGTATAAAGCATAATCATATTTACTTATCATCATTATTAATCAATAATTAATACCCATAAATTAATTATATCTAATCGCAAAGGGAGGTGGAGATGCGTTTTAAACTAGAAAAAGAAGATATTCCACAAAACGATTGTAATAATAGAACTGGTCGTAGGATACCTGCACAAATAAGATTAAATAACAAAACAACATTTAGCCTGCCTAGTGTATCTTACATTATTCAGGATGGCTTTGTTGCATAGCTAGTGTTGGTTGAGGTTATTGTAAGGAGAAAAGCTTATGGTTACTAACGCATTTTGTTGTAAAATAGGCATTTTTCAAACAAGTATAACTTATGCCACAAAAAATGAGAGTAAGTAACCAAAGAGAATATAATGAGTTTCTAAAAAAAAGAGGAAATGTTTTTCATTTTGTTAATCAAGCCATAGAAAATTGGTATGAAAATAGTCCAAAAGTTGCAGGTGGCAATAACACTTATAGTGATAAAGTTGTAATTTTAATACACATAATAGTTCATCTTTTTAGAATTGGCTTGAGACAAGCTGTAGGTTTTGTAAAAGGTTATATGGTACAAATAGGCAAAAAACTTAAGATTATCAGCTATACACAAGCTTCCAGAAGATTTAAAAAGCTTAATTTGAAGATTGATGACCATAGAAGCAATAAAGATGATCTGGAAAATGTTGAAATTGCCGTAGATAGCACTAGAGTTAGTATCTACAATAATAACGGTGGGCATAGTAAGCTTAATATTCGAAAAAGAAAATACAGTGGTTATGGTCAAGTAAGAAAATTACATGTTATTTTAAACATAAATGATAAGAAAGCAATAAGCATGAACTACACTAGTGGTGTTGCTGTAGACTATTTGCCGGTCTGCGATATGTTAGAAGAAGTCAGTGATAAATATAACATTTGTTCTATTCGAGCAGATGCGGCTTATGATATAAAAAGTGTGTATAAAGAATGCAGAAAATACAATATTGTGCCTATTATTCGCCCTAGGAAGGATACTAAAATTTGTTTAGCTGACTACTTATCAGAAAGAAACAAGTATATTAGTAGAATTAGGTCATATGAGAATTATGAAGATGGTATTAATGAATGGAAGAAAAAAGTTAAGTATGGAGCACGGTCTTATATTGAAGTCTTTTTCTATAGGTTGAAGCAAATATTTGGGTTTGGCTTGAAAAATAAATCAGAGGTAAATCGTGAAAAAGAGCTGTTAATTAAGTGCTACTTACTGAACAAATTTACTGATATTGGTATGGCTAAATTTAAATTAGCTGCGTAAGTTCATTGTGATTTACATGCCTATCAGTGCTATGCAACAAAGCCATTCAGGATGACGCTACTGGTCAGCGTTTTGAAATTTTGGATTTGAAGCATGACGGTATACTAAACGACTTATCTCAAGAGCTACAACTAAAGCTAGAAAGCGTAAGAAATGATTACAAATTCGCTTTAGTTACTACCCCTGATCAACCTTATTATTATTACTATGATGGCAAAGATACTATGATAGATACTATTGATCGTATACCTCATGGTTACACAGATGGTTTCTATGTTAACGCATATAATCGTGAAAGCTGTAGTATTTATTATGAACTGCTAGAAAACAGGAAGGTTTTAATAGATCCAAAAGACATAATTAGTAGCGAAAATGTCAGTCTTATTTTGGAAGATCTTAAAAGTTCACCTGATAAAAGACTCAAAATAAAAATAGGAGACTATTTGTTTAAAGAATCAAGAAATATGTACAAAGGATATAGGAGCGCTCAGGTATATAATTTAACTGGTGGAAAAGTTGGCATATTGAATAATATCCTTTCAGTATTTACTCGTATAAGCAATACATTCCAGTTATTCCCTTTTCATGAAATGGAGAGCTTGAAAGCACAAGATACCTATTTCGCAGTAAAAAAGTTAGGCAATAGTTATGTTGGTTGCATATCGTATGAAAATAGCACATGCAAAAATTTTTATAATTTTAACCCTAATTCTTTTGGGTATGAGCACGACAATAGACCAGGTCCATATCCTTATTATTATAACTTAGAAAATTTTGATAACTTTTTGGAGGTTGATGTGAATATTCAAGAACATATAAATTTAGAAACAGAAATTGAACTTTTAAAACGCAAAATTGAAAGATTAGAACGTACTGGTGTACAAGGTCCTAAAGGTGAGCCAGGTGTAAGGGGACAAAAAGGTGATAGAGGCTTCGATGGAGCGCCTGGTCCTCAAGGTCCTCCAGGACAAAAGGGCGAACTAGGTTATACCGGTGCACCCGGTGAACCGGGGTTCACCGGCAACCAAGGTTCCAAAGGTGATCGAGGTTTTCCTGGTCCACGAGGTATACAAGGTCCTAAAGGAGAAAAAGGGAATCAAGGCACTAATGGAATAACTCCAAGTATTAGTCAAGTTGTTAGCGAATTTTCTTCTAACAGAGCCCATCTATATCCTTTAGCAGCAGCTATAATGGAAGAAGATCAGCGTAATTCCATGGGATTTTCAGAAAGAATAGCACATTTTTTTTGGTGAGCGTGTAAAGCGAGAAGATTCTTTAAAAGCTTTAGTTAAGGGCATACAAGGTCCTCCAGGCCAAAAGGGCGAACCAGGTCGTAACGGTGAACGGGGGTTAAAGGGCGAACAAGGTCCCAAAGGTAATAAGGGTGACCGAGGTTTTCCTGGTCCAGAAGGTTCTAAAGGAAATACTGGCTCAAAAGGTGAGAAGGGAGATGCCTCAAGTGCTATAGAAATTGCAACTGAATTAGTTACCAGTAAAAAAGCTGAGCTAGGAGAAGCAGTTCTTAACGCAAATGGTATCAAAGGTGAAAATCTTGCAACTCAGATTGCCGGTAAAATTAATCTTAATTCGCAGGAACTTGTGAATAAAATTGATGTAGCAAAACTTACTGAAGGAGTAGTAAGTAAACTTTCTTTAGAGGAAGCAAAAAACATTATAAAAGATACTGTGAGTAAGATAACAAGCGATGCCACAAAGAAAAATAATCCCGATCCTATAGCCTTCCAAAAATATGAAAAATTTGCAGAAAAGCTTGCTAAACTACTTGTTGATAGAAGCAGTATGAGCGAGATAGAAGCTCACAATCTTATAAAAGGTAAGGTGAGCGATTGGGCACTTGCTAAGTATCTTCTGCTTCATAGTGATTTAAATAAGCAGCCAAAGGCTCTAGAAATCGTGAAGCAAGAAATAGACAAGGAAAAATTAGTTGAGTATTTGCTTGAGTATGCCAAATTAAAAGGCGATGTGAATGCAGCAAAAACAATAGTTGAAAATATTGTTCATCAGTTCTTTGACACTCAAAAAGTAGGTGAATTAGGAAGAGCAGTACTAGAAGCAAAAGATGATCAAGTAAAAAAGTGCTGGTAAATGATCCAGTCTTACGTGAAGGAATAGCAGAAGAGTTGAGACAAAATCCAGGAAAGATAAAAGGTCCCAAAGGAGATACTGGTTCTAAAGGTGATAAAGGAGATACTGGAACAGATGGATTGCCAGGTGCACAAGGTCCTAAGGGAGAGCCAGGCATAAAAGGTGAGCCAGGTATAAATGGAACAAAGGGAGATATTGGTCCTAAAGGATTAGACGGAGCCATGGGAATAAAAGGTGATATGGGTGAGAAAGGAGAGATCGGAGCTCCAGGTGCGAATGGGTTGCAAGGTCCAGAAGGTCCTAAAGGATCAGATGGGTTGCCAGGTTCAAAAGGAGAGCCAGGTCTGAGGGGCTTCAATGGTACACAAGGTCTTACAGGTAATAAGGGTGAGCCCGGTATAGACGGATTAAAAGGAGATATTGGTCCTAAAGGATTAGACGGAGCCATGGGAATAAAAGGTGATATGGGTGAGAAAGGAGAGATTGGAGCTCCAGGTGCAAATGGATTGCAAGGTCCAGAAGGTCCTAAGGGAGAGCCAGGTCTGAGGGGCTTCAATGGTACACAAGGTCTTACAGGCAACAAGGGTGAGCCCGGTATAGACGGATTAAAAGGAGATATTGGTCCTAAAGGCATAAAAGGTGAGCCAGGTATAGATGGAATAGGTGCTACATTAGCTGATCAGTTTTTACGTGAGATAAGAAAAGCAAAAAATGAAACTCTGGATGCTAAAAAAGCAGCAGAGGCAGCTAAAAATGCTTCAGAAGGTTTTGCCAAACAAGCTAAAGATACGGAAGATAAGGTTAAAATACTACACAATCAAACAGTGAATCTTACAGGAGAAGCTGAAGATTCTGCTGATCAAGCACTTCAATCCGCAGAAAATGCGGAAGCATTGCATAGTAGCGTAAGAGATATGTTTTGTACAACAAATCCTGCAGATCAAGTTTGTAGTGCACGCAGAAGAAGGAGGGAAACTAAAAAATCATCAGTGACAAGCGGAGCAAGCAGACCAACTTCATTTATATCTCAAGTAATAAATTTCTTTTACCCTGCGGTAGGACAGGACGAATATAAAGTAGTGCGGCCCGAAGGTCATAAATGTCGTGATGGTTAAATTCCATCTCCCATAGCATCTGGGTAAAATCATGATCCACACCTTAAGAAAGTGGCAAATTCTCATGGTGTAAGCATGGATCAAAAGGGAGTAATATCAAACCTTATGATAAATCCTCTCGAGAAGAGTTAGATATGGCTACGAAAAGAAACTTATGTTTGAACTGTCGTTAATTCGAATATGCGAAATAAGGTTGAATACGCATATACCAAAAGGTATGAAGAAACGGGTAATTAGGATCGGCTTTTCCTGATTAAGATGCTTCCAATCTTCCGGCAGATAGTAAGAGCCTAAGTTTAACGAGAAACGATTTTATGGAACGGAGTAACTACATAGAAGCTCTTATTATTCTTTATTTTCAAAAGGATAACTAAGAAGGTAGCCAGCCGAATGCTCCTATGTAGAGGGATTGTCTAAGAAGCTAATGCCTAAGGTAATGTTTAGGATATGCAAACATAGACACTGTAGTTTGGAAGGTAAAGTTGTGAATAGTAGTGAATATGTTATGAGCCAACAAAATGTTAGGTATGAATGGAATGAAATTCCTTGGCGCAAGCTGGAGAAATCTTCATTTAAGCTACAAAAACGAATTTACCGAGCTTCACAATGTAATGATATCAAAAAGATGCATAATCTTCAGAGATTGTTACTCAGATCAACAAGTGCAAGAACGCTCGCTGTTAGAAAGGTAACTCAGGATAACAGAGGAAAAAAGACTGCAGGTATAGATGGAAAAGCGAATCTTAATCAAAAAGAAAGGTTACAATTAGTATATTCTTTGGATATAAGAGAAAAAGCAAAACCATCGAGACGAGTTTGGATTCCAAAACCTGGTAAGCCATCGGAGTATCGCCCGCTTGGTATTCCTACAATATCAGATCGAGCAAAACAAACACTTGTAAAAATGGTGATAGAACCGGAGTGGGAAGCAAAATTTGAGCCAAACACATATGGTTTTAGGTCTGGTAGGTCGTGTCATGATGCCATTGAAGCTATATTCATAGCACTAAAACAGAAAACAGCATTTTTACTGGATGCAGATATTTCAGGGTGCTTTGATTATGCATATTGATACTCCTATAAAAAATTTGGATTGTTGAGTTTACCATGTTTAAAATCCATAAGGATTCTAACAGTCTCTGGCGTATTCTCAAATAAATATTTTCCTCTGGTTTTACTGTCATCTTTTCGTACTTTGATTTGACCATTATTAATTCTATCATAAATCCAATGTGTAGTAACATTGAGGATTTTTGCAATTTGTGGAACGGTAAGATATCCAGATACTTTAAGCGGATGTGACTGATTCCTTGCTCGCATAATGTTATTTTTTAACCGAATAGTTTTTACTGTATTTTCTAAAACGATGTTTTTTGTGGGGGAGCGATGTCCCTGTTTTTCTAAGTACTTAGCAATTTCTGCATCTGTTTTACCTTCTTTACTTAACTTTATTATAGACTGTTCCATTTCTTTTGCTTTAGTCAACTCGCGAAAAGAGTTTACTGGAATGGGAACATGAGAAGTAGTAGTTTCGCCACCATGCCATATAATGCGTACCTGAAGACAATCGCGTCTGATTCTGTGTGCTACCACTTTATCAATGAGACAACGAAGAAAGGACTTTTGTTGTTGACGTGATAGAATTGATTCATACCAAATTTCAGGTAATCTTTTGCCTACATCTAAAAATACTGTTTTCAGTTCTTCAGGTAATTGAGGTGTTGGATCACTTGGACGCTGACGTTCGAACATAATTTCTGCTTGTTGGAGTTCTTTCAATGCTTTCTCCCAGCGTCTTTCAAGTTCTGCAGCTACAAGACGATTGTCAGGGTCTACTTGATTAAATTGTCTTTCTGCCAATCTAACTTGGTACTTTAGGCGCTCTAATTGTTGTAAATGTGCTTTATTAATTGCTTGCTCAGATTGCAATTGTGAGTTAATCGCCTGAGTATAAGCATCAAGCTCAATTTGACCAAGTGCAGCAAAAAATTTGGGAACTACTTCATTATCAATAATATCAGCTGGTAAAAGCTGACATACAGGTACACGATACTGCTGACGTAGATAGTTGCATAAATAACGATTTCCTCCTTTATACTGTACCAACATTTTATGTCCACATTCTCCACAATAAATTATTCCATGTAATAATGCTGCACCTGGTCTTGCTATACCACGTGTTTTATTGCGATCGTATTCTGCATAATTATCTTTTAGCATCATCTCAATCTTTGTAAAAGTTTCCCAATCTATGTAAGCTGAGTATTTACCTTTGATCAGAACTTTCCATTCCTCCATTGGTAATTTTTTTGTTGTTTTGTCAGCAGAAGATGGCTTATGGTATGTAGTACGGGAAGGCTTTGTTGCATAGCTAGTGTTGGTTGAGGTTATTGTAAGGAGAAAAGCTTATGGTTACTAACGCATTTTGTTGTAAAATAGGCATTTTTCAAACAAGTATAACTTATGCCACAAAAAATGAGAGTAAGTAACCAAAGAGAATATAATGAGTTTCTAAAAAAAAGAGGAAATGTTTTTCATTTTGTTAATCAAGCCATAGAAAATTGGTATGAAAATAGTCCAAAAGTTGCAGGTGGCAATAACACTTATAGTGATAAAGTTGTAATTTTAATACACATAATAGTTCATCTTTTTAGAATTGGCTTGAGACAAGCTGTAGGTTTTGTAAAAGGTTATATGGTACAAATAGGCAAAAAACTTAAGATTATCAGCTATACACAAGCTTCCAGAAGATTTAAAAAGCTTAATTTGAAGATTGATGACCATAGAAGCAATAAAGATGATCTGGAAAATGTTGAAATTGCCGTAGATAGCACTAGAGTTAGTATCTACAATAATAACGGTGGGCATAGTAAGCTTAATATTCGAAAAAGAAAATACAGTGGTTATGGTCAAGTAAGAAAATTACATGTTATTTTAAACATAAATGATAAGAAAGCAATAAGCATGAACTACACTAGTGGTGTTGCTGTAGACTATTTGCCGGTCTGCGATATGTTAGAAGAAGTCAGTGATAAATATAACATTTGTTCTATTCGAGCAGATGCGGCTTATGATATAAAAAGTGTGTATAAAGAATGCAGAAAATACAATATTGTGCCTATTATTCGCCCTAGGAAGGATACTAAAATTTGTTTAGCTGACTACTTATCAGAAAGAAACAAGTATATTAGTAGAATTAGGTCATATGAGAATTATGAAGATGGTATTAATGAATGGAAGAAAAAAGTTAAGTATGGAGCACGGTCTTATATTGAAGTCTTTTTCTATAGGTTGAAGCAAATATTTGGGTTTGGCTTGAAAAATAAATCAGAGGTAAATCGTGAAAAAGAGCTGTTAATTAAGTGCTACTTACTGAACAAATTTACTGATATTGGTATGGCTAAATTTAAATTAGCTGCGTAAGTTCATTGTGATTTACATGCCTATCAGTGCTATGCAACAAAGCCGTACGGGAACGCCCATAAACAAATGCTCCAGCATAGGCTGGGTTTTTAGTATTGAGGTAATTGCTGCAACAGTTGGCTTTTTCCACTGTAGTTCTTTGAAATTATTATATCTAGGAAGAGTTAGTTGATGATCATTAAAATGTCTTAAAACCTTTGATGCTGTTCGTTTTTCTAGAAAAGTTTCAAAAATAAGATTGATACGAGACTGAACTTCAAGGTTAGGATCCTTGCTCGCAGAACCATCAATGTTACGAACAAGACCAACTGGGAGAGATAAGGCTAAATCACCTCTGGTTGCTTTATTTAATAGTCCAGCATTTAGTCTAGCTCTTATAGTAGATAACTCCATTTCAGCAAGTTGCCCTTTCAGACCAAGTAACAGCCGACCATTAATAGTACCAGGACCATAAACACCATCCCGGTCAGCTATTAAACACTGTTTATAGCCACATATATCCAGTAAAGGATACCAGTCAGAACAATTACGTGATAAGCGAGTCACATCGTAGGAGAGAATAATTCCTACCTTTGATAAAGTGACTTTAGTGACAATCTCTTTAAACCCTTCACGCTTTTCAGCACTAGCACCAGTTAAACCAAGATCACTATCGATGATTACAACGTTATCAGCTTTCCATCCAAGGTCAATTGCTCTTTGTTTTAGTGCATACTGTAACTCCAAACTTTCTTGGTTGCTCAATGCTTGATGAGGTGTTGATTGTCTGATATAAATTATTGCTTCGCGTGCTAAATGTTGTGCTGTAATTAGCTCTGATGTACTCATAGATAACCTCTTTGGACACTAATAATATATTTTCTAAAACTTCTGACTTGAAACGTTGCGACATTTTCTGCCACACTTGACATGGTTTACATGGCATAATTTATACTCCTTTGCTAGAGAAACAAATTCGTATAATGAAGACCACGTTAACTTGCTGGTGAGAAAGTTTTGCTTACTAGCTAAGTTGGTAGCAGAAAACGGAATACGTAGAATGATGTAATTGCGATAAGTAACAAATACATTGTGGACTTTTGAGCTGACAGAAGATATTGGAAATGTTCTGCCAAATAGTGGATGTGTTGAATCTGTAACTGTAATTTCCTTAGTTACTTGATTATTGAAGAGGGTATTAAGGTGATTGATCGTTTGATAACATTAACCATAATGCATTACAAAAAAAGCTTAACACCACACCAACATTAACTAAAGTTATAAAAAGGTGGCTAAAAGCAGGAGTTATGGAAGGTAAAGCGTTTAGACCCACAAAGAGTGGTACAGTACAAGGCGGAACTATTTCACCTTTGTTAGCAAGTATAGCTCTACATGGGTTAGAATATTACCTAAAAATGGCATTGAGAAAGGAACTATTTGATTATCAAAAGAAAAAATATGGTAAAGCTTCACATAAACATGCTGGTCAATCACTAAGTGTGATTACTTATGCAGATGATTGTGTGATTCTCCATGAAAATGAGGAAATTGTTTTTAAGGCAAAAAATCTAACGGAAAGATGGTTAAATACCATTGGATTAGAGTTAAAGCCATCAAAGACAAAAATATCTCATACGTTAAAAACTTATGGAGGACAAATACCAGGTTTTGATTTTCTTGGGTTCACAATACGACAATACTTAACAAAACAAAGTAAGAAAGGTTATAAATTATTAATTAAACCAAGTCGCCTCTCTATAAAACAACATGCTAAAATCATTAAGCAAAAACTTAAAGAAATGCGTGCAGCACCTCAAGAAGCAGTAATTAAAAACCTTAATCCAGTTATTAGAGGATGGAGTCAGTATTACTCTTCGGTAGTGTCACATAAAGTATTTAGTTCTTTAGATCATGATATGCATGGAAAGCTTTGGAAATGGGCAGTCTTTAGACACTGTAACAAAGGGAAGCATTGGATTAAGAGAAAATACTTTCGAAAGAAAGATAACGATAATTGGAGATTTATGACGAATAACAATTTACTGCTTGTTAGGCACGTAGATCATGCCATAAGAAGGCATATCAAAGTGAAAGGATCTAGATCTTTATATGACGGAGATTGGTTATATTGGGCAAATCGCTTAAGTAAAGTTCCAGGAAAATCACCACGAGTAATAAAATTAATGAAGTTGCAACAAGGTAAATGTGATCAATGTCAACTTTGGTTCAAAAATGATGATATCCTAGAGATACACCATAAAGACCGGAATAGACGTAATAATATGAGCAAAAATTTATCCTTGTTGCATGGGCATTGTCACGACGAATTACATGGGAGTATGCATGAAAAGCGCCAAATTAGAGAGAAGCCGGATGATGGGAAACTGTGCGCCGTGGTACGCATTAAGAAATACTTAGCAGAGCTAAGCGGGGTTCAGAATAAATGGCCTCGAGGTGAACAACTAACTTTAACCCGAAAGGGAAGGAGGACAAGAGCATGTATGTAAAGCGAGAGTTATCTGAAGATGTGTAAGATAACGGCTTGCAACACCTGATCAATATGGTTAAAGCTAAACTGCTTGAATTCTAATCTTCAGGGGTGGGACTTCACATCCATGGGTATCGCATTTAAAACCCCATGTCTACGGTAAGCACAGATTAAACTTTCGTTTGTGTGACATTCTGGCTGTAGAACGATAAGTAGTGAACTTATTTAAGAGGATGAATGGAAAACCTAAGTTGATCTAGAACAGTTCTTAGTGACGGAACATGGGATGACCTAAGGAACGCGAGTTCTATGGTTACGGAGTCATCGTAGTAGTCGTGAAAGTAACGAATCACCGGGGAGCGTGGGAAAGCCACATACAGGGCAAAGGGTGACAGATAATTGAATGTTGAAATTGGGAGGTACGCAAGATGCGGAAAGCTGAAACAATACTTAACATTATACGTGAACGTGGACAAAGAAATTTGCCGGTTAAAAACGTATATCGCCTACTTTATCAGCGTGATCTTTACCTTCGAGCGTATGGCAAACTTTGTCGTAATAAAGGTGCTATGACAGAAGGTGTGACAACTGAAACAGTTGATGGTATGTCTTTGGAGAAAATCGATAAAATCATAGAGGATTTACGCTATGAGCGATATCGGTGGACACCAGTAAAACGTATCTATATTTTAAAGAAGAGTGGTAAACGCAGGCCGTTAGGATTGCCAACATGGTCAAATAAGTTACTTCAAGAAGTAATCCGATTAATATTGGAAGCCTACTATGAGCCTAAATTTAGTGAATGTTCACATGGATTTCGACCAAAGCGTGGATGCCACACTGCATTAAGAGCAGTAATGCAAAAAGGCAGAGGTACAAAATGGTTTATAGAGGGAGATCTCAGTGCATGTTATGACTCAATTGATCATACTATGTTGTTGAAAATACTGAGTGAAAGCTTCCAAGATAACCGTTTTATTCAGCTAATCAATCGACTGCTAAAAGCAGGATATATGGAAAATTGGAAGTACAATAAGAGTCATAGAGGGGTACCACAAGGTTCTATTATTGGTCCAATTTTGAGTAACATATTACTCGATCGGTTAGATAAACATGTGGAACATATACTAATACCAGCAAATAACCGAGGTAAGCGAAGAAAGACAAATCCAAAATATTTAAGGTTAACCATGCAAGTATCGATGATGAGAAAACAAGGGAACTGGGATCAAGCAAAACAACTGCGTCAATTAGTGCAGGGTATGCCATCTAAGGATTCTTGTGATCTAAATTATCGACGTCTTTGGTATGTTAGGTATGCTGATGATATTCTGGTAGGGTTTGCAGGACCAAAAAATGAAGCTGAACAAATTAAAAATGAGATTGCTAAATTCCTCAATGAGGAGCTCAAACTTATGCTTAATGAAGATAAAACGCTTATTACACACGCGTGTGATAGCAAAGCCAATTTTTTAGGTTATAAAATACACGTCTTGCATGCAGATGATAAACATGATCATCGGACACAACGATGTATTAACGGTAGTATTGGGTTACGTGTACCACATCATATAAAGCAGAAAAAGTGTTCTGAATATATGCGTTGTGGAAAGCCTATACATTTACCTCAACGTACACTTGATACAGCTTACAGTATTGTTGCTCAGTATCAAACTGAATATCGAGGAATTGTACAATATTACAAAATGGCCTACAACCTTCACACACTAAGTTATTTGAAGTATGTGATGGAAGTATCATTAGTAAAGACTTTAGCATCTAAATACAAAACAACTTGCAGGAAAATTTATAGAAAATTTGGTGCAATGATTGAAAACGACGAAGGTGAAAAACGAAAAGTCATCCAAGTCAGAGTAGATCGTTTATCATCAAAGATACCATTAATTACACACTTTGGTGCTGTGTCACTAAAATGGAATAAATGGGTAAGTATAAGTGATAACCTTATACCAATATGGAATAAGCGTAGTGAAATAGAGCAAAGACTATTGGCACAAACTTGTGAATTATGTAAATCACAAGAGCAGATTGAAGTACATCACGTACGTAAACTTGCTGATTTGCTAGGTAAACGTAATACTGAGCTACCGAAATGGAAAAAGAGAATGATTGAACGACAGAGGAAGACTCTTGTTGTTTGTCATGAATGCCATAAGAAAATCCAATATGGAAAATATGATGGTGACTCCTTAAAACGTTAGATTATTGGAGAGCCACGTGATACGGAAACGATCATGCGTGGTTCGGAGACTTACTATTACCCATAAATATAGGATTCATGAGCAAGTCTCCATCCTTCTGCTAAATCAAAGAGACGTTTCCATCCCTTCCACAAAGCTATAGGACCTGGTTCTAAGTCATTTTTGCGAGCTAAAAACCCTCCCAATTGAGCTACCCACCTCACGATTTTTCTTATGGGTGGTGGGGCTTCAGGATAGTTTTTTGTTTTTAGCATTTTTGTATACAAAACCTTCCACTCCTCATCAGTCAGTATGATAGTACAAGGAAGATTGGGATTTGTTCTAGCTACTAATGTAATAAAAAATATTCTCCATGCAATTATACTCATTATTGTAAGAAAGCGGATCAATCTATCTGCTGTTTGGAGTCTACATTCTTCAACTTTAAGACCGGATTTCAAAATTTTATGAAAGACCTCTATTCTCCACCTTAAGCAATACCATTGTATTTTTTCTACTGCTTCTTCAAAATTATTAACACTTATATTTGTCAATAAGATCCAGTTCATAGGTTCTTCGCCAAATGGGGAATACTTTTCTATAACATAGACAGCATTCAAATTTAAATTAGGAAGTTTTTGAGTCTTACGTCTAGCGTTGTTTTTTGATGCATTCATCACAAAGTTACTAAACTTTACTTCTAACACTGCTGTTCTTTTAGGCCTATTATCACGGGTAGGAATACTTATTTGAATTTCTCCTTGGCAAGGCATACGATTCATCAAATCCCACAACTTTTCACCACCTTTTTCAGAATAAGTTGATCTCTTGTTTACTGTTCTGTTTTGATTTCCTCTTACTACAAAAAGAGATTGATTAGTGGAAGCAACTTCAAATAAATCATAAATATCTCCTTCTCTATCGCAAACGGTAACTACCTTAACATCCTTTAATCCAGGGTGATTAGTAGAGTCTTTTAGTGATGCTATCCACCGTATGCTTTCTTTCTCTTCTATAGGAACAGCAGTGTTATGGCTTCTCCTTTTCAACTCTCTTAGGTCTTCAGCTAAGGGAGGTCTAGTACTAATTTTTTGATCTAATAATCCTATAGGTAGTCCTTCTGTTGTAACTGCAAATGTTGTATGCATCACTAATCCATGGGTTTTAAAATTGGTTGTTTCAGATCTTAATCTTGCTGCTATAATCCCTAATCCTTTGGCCTTTTTATGATTTTTATATGAAATATAACTCGTGTCTTGGATAGCTAAAATAGTTGAATATTCTTTAGCTCTTTCAACAGTTTTAACTATATGACTGTCTAATATCTTTCTTTCAGAAATGGCATCATTTTGAAAAAATCTATAAGCTGCTTTACTTTGATACCAATCTTTACAAGCTTGATTTATTGAACATTCAGGCGATTCAGCAAAACTATTAACTACTTTTAAAAGCCTTTTACTTAATCTTATATCGCCAAAATTAACAATCCCAAATTCACTTTCTGCCCATTCACTAGTTGAGGTATTTATACTTCCTTTCATCATATATTTCATTTTTAGACCATAGGTCTATTTATAGTACTAAATTGAATTAGTAAAATAGCAGCTTTTTACCATTTATATACTTATGGGTAATAGTAAGGTTTTGAAGTCGAGTGGGGAGAGGTGACTTTCCTCACTTAGATAACAAAAATGAAATACAGGAAGTGGCAAAAATAATAGATGCAGCAGATGTTATAACAAAATTTGAAGAAGTATTGGGAGCAACAGCTGTGAAATGTGGCATTTCAAAGAAAAGTCTAAATTTTGATCCAGTGGAACTGCAGTCAACCATTATCAATAAGTCATTACTTAATGATGAAAATCATAATGAGTTGTTGAAGTTCTTGTGTGTAACTGCAAAAAAATCACTCCCTAATTACAAACAAACTAGTAAATGTTTGTTTACTTTTAAAGATCATATGGAAAAAAGATTAAAAGACAATGAGCAGCAAAGAGCTTTCGTTAATACTGAAAAAATAGTGGCAAATAATGAGCAGCCAAGGAGTTTTATGAGTTATGTCTCTCCTCCTAGTAGCCTCAGTGCTATTAATCAGCAAGTTGTCGGTTATTTAAGGTAATATCATGGAAAAACATATATTTAAAATAGAGGATAAAAACCCGCTCTATAAAAAATTGATTAAACTTCCTGCTGAATATTATATATTAAACAAAAATAGTAAGGTTATCCATTCACATATTGGTACAATTAAAGTAGAGAATATTAATGGTTTAAAGTTAAAGAAGCAGGGAGATAAAATATCTTTATATGAAGGAAACTTACCCCTGCAGGCAGAAAGATCTGATGAAAGTGGAAACTCTATTAAAGAAGATCTTATTGTAGAACAAGAAGCTATAATAAGTACAAATAGAAACAATATTATAGAAAAGCTTGAATCAAAACCTATCTTGATTTCGCTTTACAACATAAAAGATAGGTAACCGTTCACGGAATATTCCCAATTAGGCAGGAATAGCGACTAAATTCTGTAGTTTCTGGACAGGATTCTGATCATTCAAACGTGCAGTCAAAAATATCGAAAGCATTCTTTCAATGAACTTTTCTCCACGTTCTGACCAAGTGAAAAAACTATTTTTACGATAAATGACGTACCGTCTAGCCTGACGTTCTGCAAGGTTATTGGTTGTCTCGATCAGATCAGGATTGCGCACGAATCTCCACATCATATCTTCAGAACGTAGTATATTGGCAGCCATTCTCGAGGCCTGAGTTCCTTTTGCAACCCTTGTTATCTCTCGCAAAAAATGTTTCACCCTTTTTCGAATCTTCCTCATTAACCGGAAAAATCTTAAATTGTCTATCAGGTTTTGTTTACGTGCTCTATCTACCACAAATACCCTGTTGCTCAGCGATTTTAATGCTGCGCCAATTCTGCTCACTTCAACATTTTTACTGTAAAAAAACCTTTCAAAGTCCCTTGCTAAATGGGCCCAGCATATCTGTCTGTTTTCACGATTAAAGTAATTATACGCAGCATACCTATCGCTTATAACTATTCCATCATACTCTGGCAATAGCCCTTTTAATATCTTCTTTCCGCGAGATCCAACTAACTTCATAAGTGTTGCTGTTTTATTCGTTACTACCCAACTCCAACCTTTCTTTCCCTGGTTCCTATGGCTTGTTTCATCTATATGTAAATACTTGCTTTTCCGTAGCTCTTCTCTTATTTTTTCGTATTCAGATATACATTTTTCTGATACTCTACCCTCGGTCTTTGATACCAAACCTAGGCTTATATTCAGATTAAATATGCTGCTCAAAATTTGCTGTACTTCCCTTTTTGAATTGATAAAAAATCCACTAAAACTGCTAATTACTGCTTTTGCATTAGCTCCTAAAAGATCCCTTGTCACACCTTCAGGCAGACTAGCTGAGATCCTTTTCTTACACGCCTTACAGTAGCCTTTTTGTAGCCTATATTCAGTCACTATCGGTTTAATTTTTGGCAATTCAACCTTTTGATGCACAGTTTCTTCTTCTAAAATAACTTGGCTTCCACACATGCAAATTGTATCAATTGAACATTTTACCACCTCATCTGCTACCATCAATTCCCGCTTGTGCGCTTCATGTCCTGGCTGCCCGCCTGGTTTTTTATCGCTCTTCTTTTTTGTCTTTTTGCGATATACATCTTGCGATGGTGGCAGCGATGAATTTTTTGAATTTAAACCCAGCTTATCCTCTAGCTCAATTATTTTTGTCCTTAACTTATCATTCTCTGCTTTCAGAGTACCAACTTCTGACTCCAATACCACAATCTTTTCTTGTAGCACCTCTATCATCAACCCCTCATCTATCTAGTTTATTGTTTTTTATACTAATTATGCAATTTTTGTAAACTACTTTCTTATACCGTGAATGGACAAAGTTGATAAGCCTAAACGCCATCATGTCTTTAGGAGAGTCTGCTAATGAAGGCTCTTAAGTTGACGCCATTGCGTGAACGGTTACAAAGATAGTCCTAACTTTGGCCTCAAATTGTCTGGTAGAGATATAACTGGAGTACTCAATTTTATCAATTTTAACGATGAAAATGACCCAGTACTACAAAAAATTCAAGAAGAAAAAGGTGGACTTTATTTTACAATAGAAGGTGATTATATCTATATATCAGATGAAGAAGGAAAATGTCTTCCAGTATGTGAAGATGGTAGTTGCTATAAGTATCAATACACAAAAAATGAACATGATATATTAGAAATTAGTGAGATATCAACAATAATAAAAAACTTAACTAAAACTGAGCAATGCAGTGCACCAGCTAAGGCAGGGCAGAATTTTACTTTGCAAAAGGGAAAAGAATTATCGGATAATATCTATCAAGCAGATATCATGTTAAACGGTAAGCTTGTAGCTACTTTACCAAAAATAGGTTACTGCATGCTTGATGACCAATTGGTCATACATAATCACGTTACAGAAGAAGAGATAAAAATTCCTAGAGACTTTCATTATCTTAAAGTAGTCAAGTCCAGTAGTAATGATGATTATCAATTAACGTTTTGTAATTTCTTAGGTAATGAGTTTTTTGAACATAAAAAATACGATTCTCAATACTCAAATATTCCAGATAAATATCAATATATAAGTTTAAACTGTATGAAAAAGGAATATAAGCCAAATTTCTGCAAGTTACTTAACGATAAACCATCTTTTTTTATTGCAAAAGGAACTACTAATCAAGATTCTTCAGGCCACTGCCCAGCTGATGTATTTGAATTAACAAAAAGTGGAAAAGGTAAGAAAATGGCTACATTAATTGATCAATTTGGCGTTTTTAATAAAGAGGGTAAGTTTCAATATTGTGATTACCATACAAAAGCAGATTACGATGTTTATGATTCTTATAAAATTAATAAAGAGTACAAAACAACAGATGAATTTCTCTTCAATGATGACATAGTTCTTTATACTATTCCAGAGCTATCTTAACCACGCACAAAGTATATTATAATTGCTTTTTAAAAGTGAATTTAGTAGAATTCAAAGAAGTGTAAGGGTATATTTTTTTAGTATTTAATCTAAATAAAATTGTTCTCAGTTTAAAATCGATATAAGACAGTAAGATGAAAAAAATTGAAATCTCAGAATTACTCAAAAGAATTGCTATCTGTTTACTATGCATAGCAATTATGGTCTCTATTGCTCTTTTGTTTGCCTATATGCATACAATGTTTCTCAGTAAAGGATATGAGCTGGCTGCACATTATATTAGCGAAGCTATGCCTTTTGTGTTAGTCACTGTTTTCTTTTTTATCGCTTGGTTTATATATGATCAAATAGTTAGTAAAATGAAGGAAGTAAAGCTGCCTATAGAAATAGAATTAGCTAATTCAGATAATAAAACAACATTTGCTAATGTTATAATTGACGATTCCTTAAAACAACGATTGCAGATTATTTGCTGTAACCAAATGACAGAAGAAATGCGTGAGATGTTTGGAAGTGAAAGTATTAACTCACTAAAAGGTTATATACTGCACGGCCCTCCTGGAAATGGTAAAACACTTATCGCCCGCGCAATTGCAGGTGAATCAAATATGAATTTTATAAGTATCTCAGGTCCAGAACTTATTGGAGTATATATTGGTCATGATGCACATGCTGTACGCGAGCTTTTTAAAGTAGCGAGAAAATATTCTCCTTGTATAGTATTCATAGATGAAATAGATGCAGTTGCCCAAAAAAGAAGTACCGCTAATAACTCAGCTTACCACTGTCGAGAGAGCTTAACACAGTTACTAACTGAAATAGATGGATTTAAGAGCAGAAAAGATATAATAGTAATTGGTGCAACTAACCTGGTCAATGAGATAGATCCAGCACTTATTAGGCCTGGACGCTTAGGTCAAAGGGTTCATATACCTAATCCAAATGTGGAAACGAGACAAAAGATATTGGAGCTTTATACCAAAAATACAAAAACTGATGGAAGGCTAAATATTCAAGATATTGCAGAAAAAACAGAAGGCTATTCTGGAGCTGAGTTAGAACAATTAGTTAATGAAGCAAAAATATACGCTGCTCTTGAAAGAAAGTCCAAGGTAGTTAGTAAGGAAGATTTCAACCACGCGTTTCACAAGCTAAATCCAGTACAAGGAAGAGGGAGAATAACATTAGCTTCATGTCAGACACAGACGACAGAAGCCCCTTTTGTACAATAAAAACTGGAAGTGTAGCAAGATGTGCCAAATTTCGTTATTGAAAATAAAATTTAAAACTTGCTATCATTTTGCCACTCGTTAGTACCACAGTGGTTTTGTAATAGAACGCAAGCTGCAAAAACTTAAGGAAAAAATGGTCAGTTCTTGACACTGGCATCTAGTTCTTTCTATCAAAAATGCTGTAAAGTGTTTACCAATTTAGTTGGATCCCAGTACTGGGATGATATTATGAAGACCTAGCAGTTTATGACGGTGTCATTCCAGCGCGTGGCGCTGGAATCTAGTTCTTATTACCTGAGTCTTCTGGGTCCCAGTACTCGGATGACAAGAAAAGGGAGTATTGGTTTCAGCATTAGCCGTGCATCTGGATCCCAGTATCAAGTACTGGGATGACAAGAGAAAGAGGACACTGGGATGAAATTATGAAGGCCGGGATAAACACTATGAGGACTGGAATGACATTATGAAGACCTCTAGCAGTTTATGACGGTGTCATTCCAGTGTGGAATCCAGCTTTTTTGTAACTTCATTGAAAATATCGTATAGCTATTTGTTCACAATTAATTCTTCTGGATCCCAGTACTCGGATGATAAGAAAAGAAACACTGGTTTCAATATTTGCATGCATCTGAACAGATACAGATGGCTAAAATATTGAAGAAAGCATACGCGTCAAGTTAAGAGCAACTACCTTCTTTGACTTGTCAAGAAAGGTCTTTTTTCCCCAGATTCTATTATCACATGCTGAAATGACATCTCTTGCTTCTTCATGTGATTATGCAAAAAGCCCTTTGAATTTTTGCAGCTTGAAAAATCTTTATAAAATTTACTTTCTTTAAATGCTTTAATCTTCTCTTCATTATTTAATGAGCCATATTTAGAAAAATATTCATCTGTAATGTGAATATATAAACTAATCAACTCAGGAAAAGTGTAATCAGTTTTGTTGGAAGACTTTAAACACGTAATTGGCAATTTATGTATATCTTTATCAGCTTTTTTAGAATCAATACATTTATCATTCTTTCTTAATGTTGTATGCTGCTTGAAAAATTCTTCATATTCCTCAAATCCTTCAAATACTTCTTTTTTTTGGTAATCTTTTCTTCTACCGCTTTGATCTATTTTTTCTATTTCTGTTGCAAGTTGCGCTGGCTGTTTTATCGTTTTATCTCCCTCTCGATTAAAGTACATTGTATAAGGAGTAATTGAATTTACGATTTTATATGTCTTCCAGTGGCAGCCAAAAATCTTCAGTACCAATCTGATTATCGGAGCAAGAAAAATTTTTAACTTTGCCATAAAACCAAAGTAATAAAGAGACGCTTGTTTAAGTGAACTAGCGGCATTGCTAACGATACATCTTAAATGTATATCCTTACCCTTAAAATTTTTATGAACCTCTGCAGCCACATGTCCACCTAGGCAGTCTCCAAACAATATGATATCATCTGGCTTTATACCTTTTTCCAATAAGTTAGTTACAACTGCTACACCAGATTTAACTCTATTGCTACGTATCAATGAGTTATTTTTACTTAAACCAAGTCCAGGATAATTAAAAAGATGTACAATTATCCCTTGCTCTGTGGCCCAATTCCAATTTTGGGAATAATCTTTACCAGGGCTTAACGCTCTATTTCCACCAATAAAGTATATCAGATGTTTTTCACCTTGATTATTGTTTTGATTTTTACCAAGAAGCGTAATTGTCTCTATTTTCATCCCGTTTTGAGTTTTTATAAATTCTCTCTCAGTTTGCTCTCTTATTTCTTTCATATTTTAACCCTCACTATGCTGATTTAATTATACAACAAAATCTTAAAAAAATCAACAAACCTTAATTTTATGAACAATATAAACCTTCTCAAATTCATTGAATTATGCTTTCAAACGGTAGTGCCGGGGTGTGAGTATAATGATTATCAATATATAAAAGTCATAGCAGACAGGCTTGAAGCAGCAAGCGCTGGTGAAGCAAGAAGAATAATATTCAATATGCCGCCGCGTTCAATGAAGTCCATTTGTGTAAGTGTTGCATGGCCCGCATGGATACTTGGAAATCAGCCAACTGCAAGAATAATAGTTGCAAGTTATTCTCGGTTGCTTAGCGAAAAGCACTCACTCGATACAAGGTGCATAATGCAATCTGATTGGTATAGAGAGCTATTTCCGAAAGTAGAATTATGCAAAGATCAAAACACTAAATATAAATTTCAAACAGTGCAGAGAGGATGTCGAATTGCAACATCAGTTGGAGGAACATTAACCGGTGAAGGTGGAGATTTCATTATCGTGGATGATCGTGTGTCCAGAGAAGGCAAGTATGTTCAGTGGGAGGTAGACCCACCAGGATAAAAGTCGAAGTCCTGTAGCTAGGGTAGCAATGTGGAGGGAAAGCAAAATGTTGAAGCCTACCGACAACGTTATCATAGGATAATGGCGAATTACTAGGCCGTAGCGAAAGCAAACATATAGGTGGCCTCGAAAACGATAAGAACTGAAGGCTGAGCCAGCGGTCAATGGGCGAAAGCAGAATAGGCAGTTGAAAAACGACTGATACAATTGTTCTACTTCAGCGGGGTGGTAGTGATAGCATGGTAATGAGGACATACAAAGCAACTGGAGAAGCCCTCCTCATCCCAAGGAGAAATACCTTGGAGTGGTAGGTTCTATAACTGGAAAACAGGAAAAGAACCGAAGATGAAAGGGTGGCGGATGGGTGTGTAGTAGCGAAGAAGTGGGGTAACGCCCATGGAGCAAAGGCACCCTACTAGTAGAGATCTTTTAACAAAAGGAAGGTAAAGGTAAAAATGACAAAAATGCCAATAAAATTACAAGACCTGAGAAGAAAGATATATATCAAAGCGAAAGCAGAACCGGAATGGCGATTCTGGGGAATCTATGTACACGTCTGCAAGATGGAGACACTAGAAGAAGCATATAAGCTAACAAAGAAAAGCAATGGGGCACCAGGAATTGATGGGGTAACATTCAAATCGATAGAGGCAGAAGGCTTAGAAAAGTATCTTCAGCAAATAAGACATGAACTAATAACCAAAACCTATAGCCCAAATAGGAACCGGAGAAAGGAAATACCAAAAGTTGGGGGAAAACTCAGAACGTTGAACATACCCTGCATCCGGGATAGAATAGTGCAAAGTGCACTAAAGCTAATAATTGAACCGATATATGAATCTGACTTTCAGGACGGATCATATGGATATAGACCCAAGAGAAAAGCGCATGAAGCAGTAAGCAGAGTAGCGAAAGCAGCAATCAAAGGCAATACAAAATGTATTGATGTAGACCTGAAATCCTATTTTGATAACGTACGACATCATATTCTCATGGAGAAAATTGCCAAGAGAATAAATGATAAAGAAATCATGCACTTGATTAAGCTAATCCTTAAGGTAGGAGGAAAACGAGAATAGCGCAAGGGTCGCCTATCTCACCGTTGTTGAGCAATATATACCTCAATGAGGTAGACAAAATGCTAGAGAGAGCAAAAGAGGTGACCAGGGAAGAAAAATATCAACGTATAGAATACGCCAGATGGGCAGACGATTTAGTGATACTGATAGATGGGCACCAGAGATGGGAATGGCTCGAGAAATTAGTGTACAAAAGGTTACAAGAAGAATTAGCAAAACTAGAAGTAAGTGTAAATGAAGAAAAGACAAAAATTGCCAATCTAAAGAGAGGAGAAACATTCGGCTTTCTAGGATTTGACTTTCGAAAGAAAATTACAAAACAAGGAAAGTGGAGAGTACAGATAACACCACAGATGAAAACACGAACAAGCCTACTTCAAAAGTTGAAGAAGGTATTCAGTAACTATAAATCGCAACCAATACGGAGAGTGATTCAGATCATCAATCCGATATTGAGAGGGTGGGTAAACTACTTTAGAATAGGAAACTCAAGTCGAAGCTTCAGCTACGTTAAACAGTGGGTAGAGAAGAAAACAAGACGCAATATGATGCAAGCCAGAAAAGCAAAAGGATTTGGTTGGAAAAGGTGGAGTAGCGAATGTATATATGAGACCCTTGGTCTATATTCGGACTATAGAATAAGATATTACGTTCCGAAAGCCTTACCAGCACAATATGTTATAAACTTTGGTAAGAATCTACTAGGAAAGCGTAGTGCGGGAAATCCGCATGCTGCGTTTGATGAGGCGGGAATTGGAAACGTAAACATGGGAATTTTGGATTGAGGACCAACATGAAAATAATGGATCAGCCACCAAACCCTAAAGAGGCGCGCCAGTTCTCGACCCTACCACTAAGTCCCGCACAAGCTTTGAGCGAAACATTTAGAAAGCGTGCTGCAAACTGGTTTGATCAGGCTTTAGTAACCAGGCTCAACGACAGAAAAAAAGGAGTTATCGTTCTTGTGATGCACAGACTCCATTTAGAAGATTTAACTGGTCACCTCCTCTGTAAACCAAGAAACATATGGCACCATGTCTGTTTACCAATAATAGCTGAAGATAAGGAGATTATTTATTCAGTTAATAATCATATTCCAGAGCATGAACAGGAAATATACTCAAGAAAAGAAGGTCAATTGTTGTATTCCCTAACTGAAGGAAAAGAAGAAATTGAGATGATAAAAGCTGAACTTGGGAGTTATGGTTTTGCTGCTCAATACCAACAAAACCCTCTACCACTTTCAAGTGCTATAATTAAACGAGAGTGGTTGAAGCGCTATAAAAATTTTCCTGATAGCCTCTTGCATGTAACACAGAGTTGGGATACTGCAATTTCAACAAACAATACAAGTGACTTTAGTGTCTGCACTACCTGGACAAAAGTAGATAATACATTCTATTTACTCGATGTATATCGCGCAAAACTTGAATATCCAAAACTTAAAGAGAAAGTTCTGTCGCTGGCTGCAAGGTGGAAGCCACACGCAATTTTAATCGAAGCAAAAGCAAGCGGTCAGCAATTGGTTCAGGAGCTCAGGAAAAACAGTGATTTACCTATTATTCAAATAGTACCACATGATGACAAATTAACTCGATTTCACCGAATTGTCCCAATTATAGAATCTGAGCGGGTTTTTCTCCCTAACCAAGCAGTATGGCTTAGCGACTTTGAGTATGAGATTTTAATGTTTCCAGAAATCCGTCACGACGATCAAGTAGACAGTACCGTGCAATATCTTCAGTGGGTGAGAAATAATATTGCTAGAGTGGTAGCTATACGTTCATTGTAGCTTGAAAAGGTTCCTCGGAATTGTGTATAATTTTTTTAACTGAGCTTATTTAACTTATCCATTTTCTGAATGATATTTTAGGGTTTATTGAAATAAATACTACGCAAAAATTCTATCTCTGGGTGCTTAGATGAATATCTTTATATTAGACGAAAATCCTGTAACTGCAGCACAAATGTTATGCGATAAGCACATAGTAAAAATGCCGCTAGAAACTGCTCAATTGCTTAGCAGTGTTTTTTCAATAGCATTAAAAGAGCCAAATCCTTTAGTCAGCATTACAAACCAGAATATAGAAGTTCCATATAAACTTACTCACAAAAACCATCCTTGTTCTTTATGGGCTAGACAATCAAAAGGAAACTTTGATTGGTTAATAAAACATGGAAAAGAATTGTGTATAGAATATAGCTTGCGATACAAAAGAACGCATAAATCCGAAGAAGTTATAGATTGGTGCGATAATAACAAGGATTTGCTAATATTTCGATCAGCTGATATACAAGCTTTTACACAAGCGTTACCTGATCGATATAAATGTAGTAACCCAATAGAAGCATATAGAGAATATTACCTAAAAGAAAAGATGAGATTTGCTAAGTGGGAAAAAGGTAGAGAAGCACCAGATTGGTTGCTAGACAAAATGCTATAGGTTATAAAATTATCCAAACCGATCATAAAAAAGGTAGAATTGAAGTTGCAAAAGCAATGCTGGCTGATAATGTTGATGTTTATCAAGTTTATTGATCTTTCTATTTGTGAGATTAAAGAATTCAGTAAACTGTTATTCCCAGTATATGGTAGGCTACTTGCACTATAGAGTGTCATGTACACATCTGTACTAACAAGCAGAGGTAAATCTAAGTCAGTTTAGATATAACATTTACTTTAAAAACTTTATTTTACGCTGATATTCTAGCGCTTTTCTGTGGTATTTTGTTGGGGTATAATTTGCAAAACTATCTTCCTTATAGGTTAAAAAATTACACTGCTTTATATGTATAGCTCTTTTCATAATAATCCGGAAAGTTCATAGAAAAGCAGAATCAACAGCATGACGAAAAGATGTGAATAGAGGGATGTTTTTCCTAGCTCTATTTTTTATAGCAAACCAATGATGCTCAATTTTATTGAAATCTGGGGAATACGTAGGAAGATACAAAATTTCAGCACCAACTCCTTTAGCAAATCTTATTAGACTTATGAAAAGTAGCATTATCAAGGATAACAGTTTGTCCAGGTTCCAAAATCGGTGTCAAAAACTGCTCAAACCATTTATTAAAGATATCCATATTACAATGGCCCTCAAATGTTAACGGAACAACTATTTTTCTACCATTTAGAGCTGCAATCATGCTAATTCGTTGAGTTTTCTTTCCAGATTTTAGGGCATAAAACCGCTGTCCTTTCTGAGAATATCCATAGGGATAGTCTTCGGTATTATCAATACCAGATTCATCTATATATACTAAGTTTTGAGGTTCTTTTGTTGCTATAATTTTCAAAAATTCAGCACGTTTTTCTTCATTCCTTTCTTTGTATCCATATGTCTTTTTTTTCGTGTGAGTCCAATTTTTTTAAGAGCTCGATGAATCGTTGGGATACTAACATTACTCCAAAGCTTAGCCATTTCCGATAGAGTTTTTCCACCGTGTTTTTTGGCAAATTCAGTAAATTTATTCCAGTCGGTAATTTTGTGATTATAACCTCCATTTCCAAGTTTTTTCGACTGAAAATCTCCTGTTTCTTTTTTTCTTTGCTGCCACTCCCATAATGTAGTTCTTCCAATTTTAAATCTTGCTGCTACCGTTTCTCTGCTTTCCCCTTCGTCTAGCACTTCCATTGCTTTTTTTCTTAAATCATAACTATATGCTGCTGGCATACTTACCTTCACTACTATAAACTCTTATTTTAACCCGTTTGGACCATTATGAAAAGAGCTATAACTCTATCCACTCTGCATAATCCTGATGATCAGTTGCAATAAATATTTCACCTGTGACAAGTATTTTTTTTGCTAATAAATTTAAAAATTCCGTATTAATTAACCGTCTTTTGTTGTGACTTCTTTTTGGCCATGGATCTGGAAAGAGAATAAAGAATTTTTCAACACTGTGGTCAGGAAAATTGACAATTAATTCTCTTGCATCTTCTGTCCATATTAAAATATTTTTTATGCTGTGTGCTTCTATGCTTTTTAGCAAGGAAGAGACCCCCTTTAAATAAGGCTCACATCCTATAAATAATAGATCAGATTCATTGAATGCCTGATAGAGCATATTTTCACCATTACCGAAACCTATTTCTACTCGTATTCTTTTTTGTAAGTCTACGATCTTTTTTATAGATTCCTTGCTGTTTTTAATAGAATACTTCTCCAAAACATTCAACTTCAACCTAGATCTTCTGGAAAATGACCTAATCCAATTATTATTCCTAGATAACATATCTTACATAACTTAATCTTTTATAGCTTAAACAATTCTCGAAATGAATTAATGAGAATTTACTTGTCACTAATTATTAATATTATATAATATATGAGTTCTAATGAAGTTAAAATTAAAAGGTATGGAAAGTACAGTTGCTATCAAGAGGCTATCATCAAATAGGTTCATAGAAGAGATATTTCAAGATCAATTTGATAATCAAGACAATGACTTTTGTGAAGATTCTTTTGCTAACAAAATCAAAGAAGGAGATGTGGTAGAAGGTATAATCACAAGAAGAAATTCTAATGATATTGTGGTTGATGTTGGTTTAAAGTCAGACGGAAGAATTCTGATTAAGGAGCTCAGTTGTAATGATGATATCACTGTTGGCTCGAAAATTAGAGTTTATGTTGAAAGAATTGAAGATTACCATGGTAATGTTGTTCTTAGTCGTGAGAAAGCAATCAGAGACGAAAAATGGAATAAATTGGAAGAAAGCGCAGTTACAAAAGATGAAGTAACAGGAATCATTAAACGCTCAATTAAATGCGGTTTTATTGTTGATCTTGGTGATGGAATAAGTGCGTTTTTACCGCTGAGTCATGTGGATTTGAAGCAAATAAAAGATGCTAATCACCTTATTGAAACTGAACAAAAATTCATCGTGCTTAAAATGGATAAGAAGCAGGGGAATATTGTAGTATCAAGAAAGCTGGTATTAGAGAAATTGCATGCTGGTGAAAAAATTAAGTTTTTAGAATCTTTAAATGAAGGTGATGTAGTAGAAGGCAAAATAAAAAGCATCACTCACTACGGTGCATTTGTTGGCATTCATGAATCAGATACAGTGGGAGTTATAGATGGGCTGCTACATATTACAGATATCTCTTGGAGTAATGTAAGTCATCCATCTGCAATTTTTTCTTATGGTCAGCATATAAAAACTAAAATTATAAAAATAGATAGAGAAAATGGAAAAATCTCCCTGGGTGTAAAACAATTAGGAGACAATCCTTGGCAAGATCTAGAGTCAAAATGTCCAATTAACAGCGTACACAAAGGATGTGTAACGGGTATAAAAGATTGTGGATTCATTGTTGAGATTAAACCTGGGATTGCGGGTTTGGTACACTCATCAGAAATAACTTGGAGCAAGAGTAATTTACCAATCAGTAGTTTTGTAACAATAGGACAAGAAGTGGATGTAAAAATTCTCGGTATTGACATTATTAAAAATAAGATGAGTTTAAGCACAAAAAGGTGCGTAGAGAATCCTTGGCAAGTATTTATTGATAAATATCCTCTTGGTTCTATTGTTTCTGGTAAAGTTAAAAGCAACAATGGTTCACAAATATCTGTGACTTTTGATAATTCTGAGATATCTGAGGACGTAGAAGGAACAATTTATATGCAAAATCTAAGTTGGTCGAAAAACAATTCAGATGAGATAAAAAAGTATAATGTAGGTGATGAAATAGAAGCAAAAGTGATAAGGGCTAACGTAGATCGGACAAGAATTTATCTTGGAGTAAAGCAAATAGAGTATGATCCTCTTGAAGAACTGATAGAGAAAGTTAAAGTAGGGGATAAAATTCAGGTTACTGTAAGTAAGAGAGAGGAAAATGGTCTAATCGTTGAGGTTGAGAACAATGTAACCCTTTTAGTAGATCAAGAGCATTTACCAGAAAATAAAAAGTTTTCTATATCAGAAAAAATACAAGTTGAAGTAGTAGGTGTTGAAAAATATAATATAATATTATCTGCCAAATAACTTCTTGTGCTTCATATAAATGGCAACGAAATCTGATATAATAGCAAAAGTGGCAAAAAAACACCTTTTGTTAGATAAGGTCATTATAGCAGACATAGTTGATAGTTTCTTTCGAGTGTTTTCAAACACGTTGAAATATCATAATAGAGTTGAAATCAGGGGGTTTGGTTCTTTTTCAATTAGAAGCTATAACTTGAAAGAAGCAAGTAATTTGACGTCACAGAAGGTTGCAAAACATCAATACTTTAAAACTTATTTTCGTAGCAGTAAAAAGTTATCCCTCTTGATAAATGAATAAAAATCTATATTGTAAATTTGAAAGTTGTACAATATAGCATCATATGCAAGTAGTAGAAATAGTTATACATAATAACACATATAAAATATCTTGCGAAAGTAAAAAGAAGGACCATTTATTACAACTTGCTAATAGCTTCAACAAGCTAGTTAGCTCCATATCTCAAAGAACTGGAGGTAAGGGCTCAGATGCATTAAATTTCTTACTTGCAGCATTGACTCTCGAAGACAAAATTTTAGAATTAACAAAGCGATTAGACGAAATAAATCAAGAATGCAAAAAGTATAGGGAGGAAAAAAGAGTAGAATATGCTGAAGTATTAGATAGGGTAAACAAGATTATTGGGTGCATAAGTGATTAAAGCAAGCAATCAAATCGACTACCTCACTACTCAAATCAGGGGGGAGAAGTTTCTTACGAGTGATGTAACAATATAATTCGCAATCATCAAGATCAACTATTTTTTCGTATTCAATTAGTTCACTTAAGGAAAATTTATCAAGATATTTCAATGCAAAATGCCCTAAAAGTATATCAGTTTCTTTACAACCCCTATGCCAACTCCTATACATCAGTTTTCTTCTTAATAAGGAGATATCTATCATTGTCATTAAACTTTTTTTTAATTTAAAGACTAAACTAAATACTTGTCAAGCAAGGCGCATTTTAATATACTCAACGTTTGATTAAGATTTAAAACATAGGTGGAATTAATTTCTCATCAACTTAGCGCTGGAATATATTATTTTTTATCGTTTTCTTTAATAATTTCTATCATAGTATTCGTGCATGAATGTGGGCATTATATTGTCGCTAAAGCATGCAAGGTTAAAGTTGAATCTTTTTCTATAGGCTTTGGTCCTGAAATTTTTGGTTTTAACGACAAGTCTGGAACTAGATGGAAATTAAGTGCCTTTCCATTGGGTGGCTACGTTAAAATGTTAGGGGATACTAATGCAGCAAGCGTTCCTGTTGATCAACAAAAATTAACTGAAGAAGAAAAATTATACTCATTCCATACAAAACCTCGATATCAAAAAGCAGCAATAGTTTTTGCAGGGCCTTTTGCAAACATGATATTTACCGTTATAGCTTTCACAATATTTTTCAGCGTGGCAGGTTATTATCGTACTCCACCAGTAATTGGTAATGTAATTGAAGAAAGTGCAGCAAAGCAAGCTGGCCTATTACCAGGTGACACTATTACACAGATCAATGAGTACAAAATAAAATACTTTGAAGATATTTCACGCGTGATAATGTCCAACCCTGAAACAAGAATAGAAATTAAGTATAGCAGAAATAACGAAGAGTACAGAACTATTCTAACTCCGTTTACAGTTGAGGATAGAGATGTCTTTGGTAACATAATAGAAAGAAAAACTATAGGAATTACCTCAATTAATATGATAGGGTTAAAACAGTCATCTTTTCTTGGAGCTGCTAGCCTATCAGTGAATGAAACCTACCACACTATGTGTTTAACAATCAAAGCACTCTTTCAAATTGTTGTTGGTAAAAGGAGTATAAATGAAATAGGTGGGCCAATAAAAATTGCAAAATATTCAGGGCAATCAGCTAAAAAGGGACTTATGATGGCTCTATATTTTATGGCAATTATTTCAGCTAATTTAGCTGCAATTAACTTGCTGCCAATACCACTACTAGATGGTGGGCATTTATTTCATTATATTATAGAAGCAGTTATACGTAGAGATTTGAGTTTGAAATATCAAAAATATGCAGTCACTTTTGGTGCTACCATACTGTTTTTGTTGATGGCAGTTGCAATCACAAATGATATTAGGCATCTTTTTTAAGATACATATGAAAAAGTTATTTCACATACTAATAATAATACTTATTTCTTTTCCCACTCTACTTGTTGCTCTAGAAAATAAAGAAAAAGTACAGATAAAAAATATTAAGTATATTGGCAATGAGCGAGTAAGTGATCAAACAATAAGGTTTTATACAAAATTAGAACCAGGTAGTCATATAAATGATGATGATGTAGATTCAGTTATAAAAGATTTATACAAAACAAAGTTATTTGCTAGTATTAACGCCTATATCGATGATGAAAAAAACTTAGTAGTAAAAATTCATGAGAATCCATTGATTAACAAAGTAATATTGAAAGGCAATAAGTTATTTAACAGTAAAGAGTTGCTAAATAACGTTATCCAGTCAAAATCACTAACTATTTTCACTGAAACAAAATTACAAAACGATTTAATAAATCTAGCTACTCTTTATAGGAACAGTGGTAAAATTGGTGTTAAAATTGCATATGAGCTAGATAAGCTTGGTAGCAATAGGATAAACCTAATTTTTAAGATAAAAGAAGGAAGAACGTCTAAAATTAAGGGTTTACGATTCATAGGTAATAAAAACTTTTCAGCAAATGAGCTAGAGCAAGTTATCAAAAGGCATAGCAATGATATATTTAGTAAGTTATTTAGAGCCATTTTTAAAAGCGGAACTCATTATTCACCTCAATATCTACTGATTAACACAGAACTGCTTGATCGCTTCTATTCATCTAAGGGATATATTCAAAATAATATCCAACCAATTGTTGAGGTTGATAATAACAACCAAATAGAGTTAACTTTTTTGATTGATGAAAAGCAGCAATACTTATTTGGAAATAATGAAGTTGATATTGAAACTGAGATTAAGGATTTAAGTTTAAGGGAAGAAATATTAGAATTTATCAAAGAGGAAAATAATCAAATATTTAATAGAGTTAAAATTAACAATACAGCAGAAAAAATAAGTAAACATTTAAACGAAAAAGGATATATATTTGCAAAAGTTAATCCAGAATATACACAACATAACAATATTGTGGATGTAACTTACAAAGTGCTACCAGGTAAAAAGATTTATATAAACCAAATTACTATTGATGGCAATGACCGCACTTTAGATAAAGTAATTAGAAGAAAACTTAGCATGGCAGAAGGCGACGCATATAACACATCTGAGATTCAAAAATCACGTAGAAAACTTATATATAGCGATTTTTTTGAAACAGTAAAAATAAATAGTTATATAGTGGATGAAAATGCAGTAAATCTTGATTTAAATGTCAAAGAAAAAAGAACTGCCTCGTTATCTTTAACAGGTGGCATGTCTCTTCCTGGTGGAGTATTTGTTAAAACCGATTTCACAGATCGTAATTTATTTGGTAGTGGTAAAGAGGTATCTTTTGCTCTTGAAAAAAGTCAATATGTTCTTTCTACTAGTATAGACGCTGTTGAAAATAATTTTAACGATTCTGATACGTCATTAGGCGTAGGTATATTTTATGAAAAACAAGATAAGCCAAACACCACTTTTGATACTTGTGACTGGGGAGGAACAGTAAAATTATCTTATAAAATTTTAGAAAATCTAACCAACTCTATTCGCTATTCTTATAAATATAACCATATACATATGGACAATAAGAGTGGAAAAGATGAGGATATCTCTGAGATAATAAGAGATCAAGAAGGTGAGTATCAGGTTTCATCAGTGGGATATACGTTATCATACAATAAACTGGATAACCTCTATACTCCTAAAGAGGGATATTTATTGCGCTTAAATCAGGATATTTCAGGATTGGGAGGAAATGTAAATTTCCTAAAATCTGAGTTTTTGTCTTTTTATACACGCCCTATACTAAGCAAAATTGATGATGATATAACATTGCGCTTTAAAATAGCAGCAGGTCATATTTTCTCTTATACCGATAAAGAGCTAAATATTGGCCAGCACTTTTTTAAAGGTGGTAATGAAATTAGAGGATTTGACCTTTCCGGCATTGGACCAAGAGCAGAAGACAAAAATAAAAGCTCATTGGGAGGCAAAACTTATTTTAATTTAACACAGCAAGTAGATTTTCCACTATCTAAATTATACGACTATGCTGGTATCAAAGGCTCACTATTTGTTGACTACTCAACACTTTTTGGTTTAGATGAAAAGGAGATATATAGTGGAAAATATTACGATAGTAAGCTTATAAGAGTATCACCAGGTTTTGGCTTTTCAATGCCCTCTCCTTTTGGTAGACTTAGATTAGATTTTGGGTTTCCTTTAGTAAAGGAAACTTATGATATAATACCATCACCAAACGTTAAAATTTCTATTGAAGCGGGGATTTGAATGAAATATATACAGTTATTTACATCAGTCATTGCCTTAATTGTTTCCTTATTTGTAGGGTATAAGTTTGTAGGGTATCAACCTCAGAGCGCGATTAATACAAAGGCTGCCATTATTGATAGTGACAAAGTTATCAACGAATCTCTGGCTCTGCAAAATATACAACAACAAATAAAGGAGCAGAATTCTAGATTACAGCAAGAATTTGAAAATGAGTTAGAAAAATTTAAGCCATCGAAAGAAGAATTTGACCTTTTGTCAGAAGAAGCAAAAAAAGAAAAGACGGAACAATTTAGTAAGTACACTGTAAGCGTTAGGGATAATTACGCTAAGAAAATGTCAAATTTAGAAGAAAACTATAGAGAAGCAGTAGAAAGTGTCTTTAACAAAATAAAAGAAGTGGCTAAAAGAACGGCAGAAAAAAACAATGTAGATTTAGTACTATTTATTTCAAAAAAGAACCAAGTTCTATACTCTATGGATGAGGTTGATTTATCAGATGTGGTATTAAAAAATGTAAATAAGGAAATACCTGAATTTGCTTTGCAAAGCATTGAGTAGGCTTATGCAATTTAATATCAGTGATATTATAAAAATACTACCACATTCTTATCCGTTTCTCTTAGTAGATAGAGTAATAGAATGTGACCATGGTAAAAGCATAAAAGCAATCAAAAATGTGACTTTCAATGAGCCATTTTTTATTGGCCATTTTCCTGGCCATCCGATAATGCCAGGAGTTTTGATAGTTGAGTCTTTAGCTCAGGCATCTGCTATATGTGTCCTCGGTAAAGAAACAATAGAAAATAAAGTTGTTTACTTTATGTCTATTGAAAACGCAAAATTCAGAAGACCAGTTATTCCAGGGGACACGTTGGTTCTTCAATCCAATATAAAAAATGCGCGTTTGGGTGCATGCAAATTTGAGTGTGTTGCATATGTTGGGGAAGAAAAAGCTGCAGAAGCAACAATCTTAGCAAGACTGCAAGACAAATAAAATCTTCATCTGCAAGAAACAGTATGTACACTGTATAGTATAACAATGCAACTGAATTTCAAAATCTCATTTTCAAACTTATACACTTGTAGTGGATTAATAAAATTAGATGAGACGTTTTTAGATTATATAAAATCGTGCGATGAAAGCTTGTTTTGTTCATTAATTGAAGCAAGAGAAAAAGCAGCTTCTTCTTTGATGTCATCCCAGTGCTTGACACTGGGATCCATAAAACAACCAATGTTGGCCACTCAAATGACAGATAGTCAGTTAATAATAGACCTCTCATATTTACTTGATGAATTTATTGCAAAACTTTTTAATATTGGAAAAGAAGCAGAGGAGCTAAAGAAAAAGCACAACGACTTTGCTGCAATATATAAGTGTAAAAGGTTATTTGTTCAACGCTATGCATTAAAGAAGTACACTGATATAGCAGATATAGATATAGATATTGATTATGTTACCAGCAAATTAAATCGCTTTCTTGCCCTACCAACAACAGAAAAAAATTTTGCTGAGCAGGTGATGCGTTGGTTGGAAAATAAAGAGGATCACAAAGAAGAAATAGAACTTGCAGCGCAATATGCAGCGTGGAGAGTAAAAAATAAACAGAGTATACTTTTTAGTATTCACAGAAAAATTGATCACGAAAATCTCGTATCGTTCTTCAAAAAAGAAGTAGACGAAGTTGAGGTATTGTATTCAAGCAAAACAAAAAGACGACATGGTTTTGATCTGACAAGTGAAAAGGTGAGTTTGAATAAAGCATTGGATAATGCTCATTACTGCATATTTTGTCATAAGCAAAATAAGGACAGTTGTTCAAAGGGGCTAAGTAATAACGACAATAACTTTAAACAGTCCCCACTCAAAGTTGAATTGCACGGCTGTCCACTAGAACAGAAAATATCAGAAATGAATCTGGTGAAAAGCGAAGGGTACAGCATAGCAAGCCTTGCAATTGTGGTAATAGATAACCCATTATGTGCAGCTACTGGGAAAAGAATATGCAATGATTGCATGAACTCATGCATATATCAGAAACAAGAGCCTGTAAATGTGCCAATGATTGAAACAAGGATTCTAGATGATGTGCTTAGTTTACCGTATGGATTTGAAATATATTCTCTGCTTAGCCGTTGGAATCCTTTAAATTTTCAGCGTCCATTGCCAAAAGGAAACACAGGAAAAAACGTCCTAGTTGTAGGGCTTGGTCCTGCGTGTTTTAATTTAGCTCATCATTTATTAAACGATGGGCATAACGTTATCGCCATTGATGGACTAAAGATTGAACCTTTGATCGATAATTTTCAGCTAATTAAAGATTTCGAGCATGAAAAACTAAGTGAACGCACAGCTGGTGGATTTGGTGGAGTAGCAGAGTATGGCATAACCTCTAGATGGAACAAAAACTATCTAAAAATCATTAGACTTTTGCTGGAAAGACGTGAGAATTTCGCACTTTATGGAGGTATTCGTTTTGGTGGCACGATTAATGTTGATGACGCGTTCAACTCGGGTTTTGATCACATCGCCCTAGCACTTGGCTCTGGCAAGCCACGAATGATCAAAATAAAGAATATACTAGCTCGTGGAGTGCGTATGGCATCTGACTTTCTTATGTCGTTACAACTGACTGGCGCTCTTAAATTTGATTCTATAGCAAGTCTGCAAGTTCGTATGCCGATAGTTGTAATAGGGGCTGGGCTTACTGCGATTGACACTGCCACTGAAGCTTTAGCGTATTATCCAATTCAAGTAGAAAAATTTCTTCTTCGTTATGAAATATTGGTTGATAAGTACGGAAAAGACTGTGTTGAAAAAGATTGGACAGAAGAAGAGCACGAAATTGCGAATGAGCTCATATCGCACGCAAAGTTGATCCAAGCAGAGCAAGAATTAGCAAAAAAAGAAAGTAGAGAAATAAAAATATTAGAGTTAATGCAGAGTCTTGGGGGAGTGAAAGTTGTATATAGAAAAGAGCTGAAAGACTCGCCAAGTTATCGATTAAATAGCGAAGAGGTGCAAAACGCATTATCAGAAGGGATTTACTTTATTGAAAACTTAGAGCCAGTTGAAGTTGTGACAGATAAATATAACCATGCTGAGTCAATAAAACTGATAGACACAAAATCCGGCGAAATCAAACGTATAAAAGCACGTTCTATTTTTATAGCAGCAGGTACTGAGCCAAATACAGTTATTGCAACAGAAGATAAAAAGCATTTTAAATTAAGTAATGGGTATTTTACTCATTTGAATTCATCAGGAAAAGAAATAGACCCAATATTTTCTCCTAAAATGCAAAATAAAGATAGAATATTAGTGTATAAGCAAGGCAATAAAACAATCAGCTTTTTTGGTGATCTTCACCCTTCGTATAGCGGCAGCGTCGTGAAAGCTATGGCAAGTGCTAAGAACGGCTACCCTATTATTTCTCAGCTTTTGAGTGGAGTGATCCAAACAGCTAATCAGCCAGCGTCACGCGCTGGAGTGACGCTGTTCCGTCAAGCTAACAAAGAATTCTTTAATAGAATCAAAGAGCAATTCACTGCAAAGGTTATAAAAGTTCAATATTTAACAGACAAAGTTGTGGAAATAGTGATCAAAGCACCACTTGCGGCAAAAAATTTTAAACCCGGACAATTCTTTAGGTTGCAAAATTTTGCAACCAATAGCAGAAAAGCCAATAATACAAACCTTGCTATGGAAGGTATAGCCGTAACCGGCACTGAAGTAGACAAAAAAAAAGGATTTATTTCCACTATTGTGCTTGAAACTGGCGGTTCCACTAATTTATGTAAATGTTTTAAAGAAGGTGAACAAGTAATTCTTATGGGTCCAACTGGCAGCCCTACTGAGATTGGTTAAACCTATTTTGTACTAATTATACCATAATGTATATTATTTATTAATAAATCTATACTATAATAATGATTTTTATTAAGGTAGTATTATGACACATAAGTTAAGATTCACACTTCCAAAAGAAAGCTACTCTATAGATACAGGACCATGTTCTGCAAAAAGTAGAAAGTGTAAGGAGTTTATAGCAAAAAACGAAGACGTGGGTATGAAATTTCTTATTTCTACTAAAGATGATACTGGCAAAACAGGAAAATGTCCCTTTGTAAAGATAATAACGGTCAAGATGAGTGTACAAAATCCTACACAGTTCAATTTCCAGTAATTTATAATGATCTTTTTAATGATAGCTTTAAATACGTAAGTGTTCTTTTGGATCATGATAAAGGACATTTCACTAGGATGCGCAATGAATTCGATAAATATGATATTGATTACACAGTTATGGATGACGGTAAAACACAGAATGTGCTGTCAGAGGATTTTATGATCTAATTTTCATTATACAGCTACTAAAGAGCTTTCTTGATTCCAGTGTCCGCTACTCGAATGCCGTCATTACAGTACTTGATACAGGGATCTATAGCTAAAACAATTTAAGATTCCGCTACGTGTTAGAGGAATCTATGCTGAGACACCGCGGCGGTATCTAAAAAAAGCGTTAAAGACTAGATTAGCAAAGAATTCTTTAATAGAATCAAATATTGCGAAGAGCATAAAAGTCGAATGAGTGCATTGAAAACTGGCAGCTCCATTAGATTTATGCAGATACTTAAAACAAAGAAAGTAAATCACTCTCAACTAGCAGACTTACTGAAGTTCTGGATATTGAATTGATGCCAAATTTTATTTCAAAAAGTAAATAATTTACTAACGCTCGTGCACAAATTAAAAATAAATTATGCACGAGTGTAGCACTGTGAATTAGGAGTGCTATATTAAAGCTTACCTCACTATTAAAGCTATCGGTCAGATTAGATTAAAAACCTAATCTGACCGGTTTCTCTATAACCTTCTAAACCCTGATATAATTATATGGTAATTAGCTTAACTAGTGGTTAATATGCAAATTGATTTTATTTGTATGTTGAGGTAGCATAAACCATACTGTTTTACATCATTGTGCAACTTTATAAATTTTTATTGCTATTTCTATTGACTACATTAATAGTGATAGTCCTAATATTACCTGAAAATTTAGGTACTACACTGAATTGCTCTCATCCAGTTCTAAATTTTGATTTATCTTTTCGTATCGTACTAATATCTTTTTTATCAGTTGCATTTTTAGCTGTTCTACCAACACAAAATTTGACTTTTTCAGAGATGCTATCTTTTTTTGCTTATACTACCTGCTCACTCTGTGCAATTTTATCCAAGCAGATAATGTTGGTTATAATATTCTTTGAATTAATGACCATCAGTGCATTTTTTATTATCGCAGCTAGCTGTAGAGATAGTGGATCTGCAATAAGGTACGCTTGTGTACACTTTTTGGTTGGAGTTATATTGACAGCAGGATTGGCACTTCAAAGCACTAACCTGATAATTTTGGGTTTATTGATAAACTGCGCTTGTTTTCCTTTTTCGTTTTGGGTTGTTGATGCATATCCTGCTGCATCACTACATGGCACTACATATCTCTCTTTATTTACCACTAAAGTCTCTTTTTTAGTGATGCTTTTACACACTTACACCCTATGGCAAGATTGTACTGAAATATTAGCACTTGTAGGCGCCATCACTGTAATTTACAGCATTATATTTGCTTCTCTTGAGCAAAATATTCGCAGATTTTTATGCTATAACGTTGTAGGACAAATGGGCTTGCTGATTATTGCAGGAAGTTTGCTCAGTCCTTCGGAAAAAGCAATACCAATTTTGATACTGCATATAATCTTCTCTCTTGTTTATCAATCATTATTGTTTGTGGTCAGTAATTCGATTATTTTACAAAAAAAAATAATTAGTTTTAATGGAGTGGGTAAACTGATGTCAGTGGAAGGCATGTGTGCTATAATCGCAATACTTACAATGGCTGCATTTCCTGGAACCGTTGGATTTATCAGTAAATCATATATCACAGCTGAAATTGAAATGAACACTGTTGCCTTAAAAGGGTATAAAAATTTATATAAGCTTCTAAATTTGCTGCTTCATTTAAGCGTGGGGCTAAAGTTTCTTTATTACTTATTTATTGCAAAAAGTAAGTCAAAACCTTTAGCAGAGAGGGGAGGCAAAATGACTATGATTATTTTAGCATTTATATGCGTAATCGCTGGCAATCCTTACTTACCTATTTACAATAAACCTTCGATTTTCGATTTTGTGTACAACACAAAAAATGTTTTGTCGCAATTTAATTTATTACTATGTACCACTTTATTGTTTATTCCTTTACGCAAGTTATTTTACCCGAGAGTAAATTTTAAAATGGATGTTGATTGGATTTTTAGAGTTTTCATATCCTATATTGTCTTGTTGTTCAATCAATTGGTCTTTAAAGTGAGAGAAATGTCTGCCAACGTACTGCAAAACTTGACTAATTCACTTACTAATTTATACTTTAATAATATTACTAAACTTAAAGAAGTGCTAAGTTATAACTCAGTAAGTTTTGTTTCAGCTTCTTCTCTCTTTTTAATGAGTATTCTACTAATGCTATTATGTTTAAATCGTTAACTGAAAGTTTAAATTCTGTATTTAGTAAACTGAGAGGAAAGTCGATCATTTCTGAAGATGATTTTAATCTTGCCATGCGTGAAATACGTATAGCTTTAATTGAAGCTGACGTTTCACTTGAAGTTGCAAAAAAATTCATCAACGACATTAAAGATAAAGTGATTGGGGAAAAAGTCATAAAAAGTGTTTCTCCAGCACAAATGATAATTAAAATTGTGCAGGATAATTTAGTTGCAGTTCTCGGATCAGAGAAAAGTGACTTAAATCTAGCAGTTAAACCCCCTGCTGTGATTATGATGGTGGGCTTACAAGGTGCAGGTAAAACAACTACCTCAGGAAAGCTTGCTTTAAAGCTAAAAAAGCAAAAGAAAAAAGTGATGCTTGCCTCTTTAGACATTTATAGGCCGGCTGCCCAGAAACAACTTGAGGTGCTGGGTAAACAGATAGACGTACAAACTTTATCTATAGTAATAAATGAGGAGCCTATTGCAATTACAAAAAGGGCACTGGCAGCAGCAAAGAACGATAATTATGATGTATTAATACTAGACACCGCAGGCAGGCTTCATATTGACAATAATATGATGAATGAGTTGAAAGCCGTAAAGGAAATAGCTTCACCTGCAGAAGTTATTTTAGTAGCCGACGCAATGATAGGCCAGGATGCGGTCAACATTGCCAAATCATTCAATGAGGTAATAGGTGTAACCGGCATTATTCTCACCCGTGTTGATGGTGATGCACGTGGTGGTGCTGCTCTTTCTATGAAAATGATCACCGATTGTCCAATTAAATTTATTGCTTGTGGTGAAAAATTAAGTGACCTCGATGATTTTTATCCCGATAGAATTGCAAAAAGGATACTTAGCATGGGTGATGTTGTATCATTGGTTGAAAAAGCTGCTGAGATTGTTGGTCAGGAAGAAATTGATAAGTTACAAAAGAAAGTAAAAAAGGGTAAATTCGACCTAAACGACCTAGTGGGAATGTTAAAAACTCTGAGTAAAATGGATGGCATTAGCAACATAATGAAATTCATCCCTAGTTCATTCACAAAAAAGCTAAGTAGCAGTGTGCCAGACGACAATAAAGTGAAAAAATATATAGCCATCATAAACTCAATGACCGAAAAAGAAAGGCAAAATCCAGATATTTTAAATGGCAAAAGAAGACTTAGAATTTCTAAGGGGTCCGGAACAAGTGTAACTGACGTTAATCTTCTAATTAAGCAGTATAATCAAATGAGCTCTATGGTGAATAAATTCAGTAAAGTTGATCATAATAAACTCAAAGAATCTGATTTAATGGATATGCTGAGCAGAAAATAAATCAGCAGGTAGTAGAATGAAATAAAATCATCAGTTGTAATTGCTGTTGAGTAGTGAAGTAACAAATTCAATAAATTTCCGCAGTTGGAATTGGCATAATAATAAAAATTGATATAAGTTACTTTAGCTATATTTAATGCGTTGTTTTATAGCTAACACACCATACCACCGTGGCACTACACTAGTAACAGAACGACAATTGTCAGTAGCTCAAGTTAGGCTAGATATGGCATTCACAATATCGTTTGTAAACCTATAGCTATATATAATGAATGAATTTTTTTATATATTCGTTATTAGTATTTTGTATTTCTTGGACAGTTCCGTGGTAGATAATATTCCCTTCGTATAATACTGCTATTTTATCAGCTATTTTAAATGCACTATGAATATCATGTGTAATCGTGATAATTGTAGGGTTAAAGTCTTTAGATAATTTTATTATTATCTCGTTTACCATATCTGACATAATTGGGTCCAATCCTGAAGTTGGCTCATCCAATACAATAATTTCTGGATTGTGCGCAATCGCCCTTGCAAGTGCTACTCTTTTTTTCATTCCGCCTGATAGCTCGATTGGAAACATATCTGCTATGCTTTCCTCCAGTCCAACATCATTTAACTTCTCGATTGCTAGCTGTTTTGCCTCCTTTTCGCTGATATTAAAGCGCTTTTTATAATTAAAAGATATATTTTCCCACACTGTAACGTAGTCAAATAAAGCGGAATTTTGAAATAAGACTCCAAATTTATTTTTGCTTTCACTATTTATTTTAATAGACCCTGAGTCTGGTTTTAGCAATCCAATGATTATTTTTGTTAATACAGATTTACCACTTCCTGAGCCGCCAAGTATGACTAATGATTCCCCCTTCGATATATTAAAACTTATGTTGTTTAATATCGTTCTATCATCAAAAGACAAGCTTAGGTTCAATATTGATATTATGGGGCTATACATGTATCAAAGTAATCAAGTAGTTTGCTAAAATGATCAATATGGACGAAAAAACAACAGTTGATGTTGTAGCAACACCTACTCCTCGTGCACCTTCTCTACAATGGTAACCGTAATAACAACTTGAAACAGAAATTATAGCACCAAAAGCAGTCGCTTTCATTAGCCCAACAACAAAATCGTTTATATTAAAGAATTGAGCTGTATATTTTATGTATATATTTAAATTGTGGTTAAATTCAAAGACTGCGGTGACATACCCTCCAAATATTCCTATTAGATCTGCACATACTGTAAGTATTGGAAATACTATAACTGACGCTAGAATTCTTGGTGCAATTAAATATTTGAAAGGATTGATGTCCAAAGTTGTAAGTGCATCTATTTGTTCAGTGATGCGCATCGTGCCAATTTCTGCTGCAATTGAGGACCCAACCTTTCCTACCATTATTAAGCTAATCAAAACTGGCCCTAACTCTTTAATGATAGTGATCGTAACAAGCTTAGGTACTACTTGTTCTTGATTAATCAATAGACCACTTAAGCTACTTTGTAAAACTATCACCGCTCCTATAAAAACTCCAGTGAGCCCAACAATTGGTAAAGAGAAAAAGCCTATCTCTATAATTTGTTTTGCTACATTGCTAAAATAATACGGTGGCACAAAGCAGTGGTATAGAGATTGAATAAAAAACACAAATGCGTTACCAAGCCTCAACAGAAAGTTGATAAAGCACCTACCGATTATTCTAACACTGTTTACATCAAAGGAACTCACTTTGCATTTATCTTAGCTAAAAATTAGTTTTACTGATTTTATTAAAATTTTTATTAACTCTATCGCAGAGTATAGTCAAGATATGTCTTAAGTTCAATATACTTTGATCAAAATGCTTGAGTTTAAGTTTATAAGAGTGAATTGTATAAGAAAACCTTACTTATTTCGCTATTTACTTCTTGTAAAAAACATGCTACTAATAAATTGTGTTATATAATTGGATTGGAGTAAATCTTGGCAGTTCCAAAAAGAAAAAAGTCAAAGTCAAGGCGTAATATGCATCGTTCTCATCATGCTATTAAGCCTAAGAATATTGTGGTATGTGCAACAACTGGAGAATTCATGTTGCCTCACAACATAGCAGTTGACAATAGTTACAAAGGAAAACGTGTTTTCATTAAACAAAAGGCGGAGTAACTCATGATATGTTACCCACGGTCAACAACAACATAGTTATCGCACTTGATGCTATGGGAGGGGATTTTGCACCTCTTTCCGTAATTCAGGGTGCTAGTTTTTTCTTGGATAATCTTGTTGACCCAGGTGTTGAAGTTTTTTTTCATATTTATGGAGATCAGAAAGAAATATCTCCTTTGCTTTCAAAATACAAAAAAGTAAGCGATAACTCCGAATTTACCCATTGCTCTGATAATGTTCTTCCAAATGATAAACCCTCTTTTGCACTTAGACATCGCAAAGATTCAAGTATGAAGGCAGCTGTTGAAGCAGTGAAAAAAGGTAAAGCTTTTGGGATGGTGTCTTCAGGCAACACTGGAGCATTGATGGCTATCTCCAGATTTATTTTAGGAACATTACCCAATATCTATCGTCCGGCTATTGCATCTGTCTGTCCAACTAAGACAAAAAGCTTTGCATTGCTTGATCTTGGTGCAAATGTTGACTGTAATACTGACTCATTATTTCAATTTGCATTAATGGGGAGTATATTTGCAAAAATAGCATTAAAAGTTGAAAATCCTGAAGTCGCTTTGCTAAACATTGGTACAGAGGAAGTGAAAGGTACTGACTCAGTAAGAGGAGCTTTTGAGTTACTCAAAAATGCTCCAAGTATTAACTTCAAAGGATATATAGAGGCAAGTGAATTTTTAGATGGTAATATAGACGTAATTGTTGCTGATGGTTTTGTTGGTAACGTAATGCTCAAGACAGCTGAGGCAACTGCTGGTACTTTTATCAGTCTAATAAAACAGGAAGTATTTAATTCATGGATGACAAAAATGCTTGTCGGCATATTGTTGAAACCCAAGCTAAATAAAACATTAGAGCGTTTTAATCCTAAAATTAGAAGTGGAGCTATGTTTTTAGGGCTAAATGGTATCATTATAAAGAGCCACGGAAATTCTGATGCTATTTCTTTTGCTCACGCTATAAAATTTGCAGTAAATGCAATCAGTGAAAATTTGAACCAGAAGATAATTAACGGGGTAAGTCATATTGAATAAAAGTTTCATATTGAGCACTGGTTCTTACCTACCAAAAAAAATTTTGAGTAATAACGAAATTGCATCGATAGTTGAAACAAACGATGAATGGATAAGGCAAAGAACAGGAATAGTTCAAAGACATATAGCAGATGAAGGAGAATTAACGTCAGATCTAGCTGTAAATGCAGCAAAAAGTGCTATAGAAAAAGCTAAAATTTCAGTGGATGAAATTGACTTGATTATAGTTGCAACAACAACACCTGATAAAACTTTGCCTAGCTGTGCAACGATTGTACAAAGTAAGTTAAAATGTAAAAATGCATTTTCTTTTGATGTACAAGCAGCATGCTCTGGTTTTATATATGCAGTTACAGTTGCTGATTCGCTCATAAAATCTAACAATAGAATAAAATATGCGCTCGTTATTGGTGCTGAAATAATGTCTAGGATTGTTGACTGGGAAGATAGGTCAACTTGTGTACTCTTTGGTGATGGTGCTGGTGCAGTGATAATAAAATCAGAAATGGGTAGCAGCGGCATCATATCAACAAACTTACACTCTGATGGCAATGTGGACATACTATGTACAAACGGAGGAATATCCTCTACTCGTGATTCTGGAAAAATATGCATGAATGGAAGAGAAGTGTTTAAACACGCAGTAGAAAAGTTAACAATCTTAGTAGAGGAAACTTTGAAATGCAATAATTTGAAAATCACTGATATTAACTGGTTAATTCCCCATCAAGCAAACATTCGTATTATTGAAGCAGTAGTAAGGAAATTAGATTTTCCTATAGAGAAAGTGATTAATACCGTTGATAAGCATGCAAACACCTCAGCAGCGTCAATTCCACTGGCCTTAGACTATGCAATACAAGAATCAAAAATAAAATCAGGAAATCTGGTACTGCTGATTTCAATAGGTGCAGGCCTAACCTGGGGTTCTGTGTTACTGCGCTATTAGACTTCCTGCATTATTTCTCGTCACTCAAGCTTCTTTTTTTTTAAGTTTCAGCGTTACATGCTGTACTGACAAAGTTTTAAGATATTATTACAAACATCATATTCACAAGAAATACTTGACTTCACGTGTACTAAGAAGCATTTTATATATGCTGTGTGCCCGTAGCTCAGTTGGATAGAGCAACAGCCTTCTAAGCTGTGGGTCGTAGGTTCGAATCCTACCGGGCACATTCTTCTATCAATACTTTCTATAAATCTTCAAGTACTCTGGCACCACATTTTCAATCGCTAATGGTCGAATTTTCATTATTTCAAGATCATCTGACTTTTCGATTGAACTACTCATCATAACTTTCACCTGATCTCGAGTAAGTATAGGACTTGCATCTCCGGTTATGGGTTTTAACAGCACAGAAACAACTTTACTTTCTAAGAAGAAGGCTATCAATCTTGCCATTGGAAAAGATACATTGATCAGTAAACACTTTCTGTTAGTAACATTCAGAATAAACTTTAATAAGCTTTTAAAAGAGTAAACTTTTGGTCCACCTATATTATAAATTTTTTTATCTTGCTTATTAAAGCTGATAATACGGTATACCACTTCAGCTAAGTTTGTTACACATATCGGCTGAAACTTCGTTATTCCACTACCGATTAACGGCAAAAAAGGAAGAATTGTTGCTAATCTTGCAAATTTATTGAAGAAACTATCTTCTTTACCGAATACAAGACTTGGCTTAATTATTATTGCTCCCTGAAATGCTGAAGTTACAGCTTTTTCACCTTCTAATTTACTGTGGGCGTATCTTGACAGCTTACTATTTTCTATTCCCATGGCAGAAAAATGTATCATCATGTATACACTTTTTATTTGCGCAGCTTTTGCTATTCTTTCAGCTACTCCAACATGAACGTCATAGAAATCGTATTTTCTTTTTTCATATAATATTCCTACTAAATTTATAACAACATCACACCCCTCCATACTTTCTAAAATTGATTTTTCATTAAAAAAATCTCCTTCAATTATTGATATTTGTCCTAAATTTCCACATAACTTCAGACAAGCAGCTTTTTCCTGATCACGAGTAAATATTCTTATTAAATACCCCGCCGCTGCCAAGCGTCTTACGATGTGTTTTCCTATAAATCCCGTTCCACCAAAAATAACTATACGTTTTATCACAGTTAAAACTTCCAATAACTTAACTTTAAATTAATACAATAGTTTTATTTAATATTCTATTGTGAATTCCTGCACTATAAGGTCCATTCTCATTCCATGAGAACCTTTAACTAAAATTACATCATTACCTTGAACAATATTAGCTAAATTACTTTTCAATTGGTTAGAATCATCGAAATGCATGCCTTTTATATTCTCCGGTAAAAGTTTATTCAATTCTAACATAAATTTACCAACTGTATGAACTTTATTCACATTTTGTTCTACTATAGAGTCAAGCAACTCTGTATGAAATACTATGCTTTCATTACCAAGTCCTAACATATCGCCAAGTAGTGCCACTTTTCTTAAATTAGAATATGTACCTAAAGTTCTTATTGCAGCCTTCATTGAAGTAGGGTTAGCATTATAGGAGTCGTTAATCAAATGTACTAATTTTCCATTGTATTTAGCTTGATGAACATTACCTCTACCTTCTGTTACAGTAAAATTCTCAAGTGCTAGTGGTAATTTAGATAAATCAAGTTCGAGACTTTGCAAAACTGCTGTAACAACTAATGCAGAGTATGCAAAATGTTCGCCTTTTACAGGTAAATTACAGTTCATAATTTGACCACTGTTCAGTTTGATTTTTAAATTTAGACCGTTATCGTCTCTTATTAGGTCTAACAAACAAACAGTAGCACTTTCATTCTTACCAAAGCTTACTACATTTCTGTTAGCATTTGATAAGAGATAATCATAATGTTCATTATCCTTATTCAAAACCAAAGTACCATTATTTTTCATACCATGTAGAATTTCTAATTTCGCTTGCGCAATATCAAGTAGAGATGAAAAATTTTCAACATGCGCAGGTTCAATGTTGGTAATAACTGCAATATCCGGATTGCTAATCTCCGATAACTCTTTTATTTCACCAGCTCTACTCATTCCTATTTCAAGGATTAAATACTGGCAGTCTTCTGGCGCTTTTAGAATCGTAAAAGGCAATCCTATATTATTATTCAAGTTACCTTCATTTACATGAGATACTCCATAATGCAACAAAACAGTGTTAAGCATATCTTTTGTAGTGGTTTTCCCAACACTACCTGTAATTGTGATAACTTTAGCATTAACAAGAATATTTCTAATGTAATATGATGCCATATTATGCAAAGCTTTTAGAGTATCTTGCACAATAATTAGAGGAAAATTTCTATATTTATCTTCGCTTACTACCGCAGCAACAGCTCCTTTTAAAAATGCTTCATGTAGAAAATCATGCCCATCAAATTTCTTTCCCTTGAGAGCAATAAATAAATCACCTTTTTTTATGCTTCTTGTATCCGTTGAAATATTTGAGCTATATACCGAATTACAAACACCCTCCCCTCTTCCGCCAGTAGCATCGATAATATTATTTGCGTTCCATTTTAACATAATTTATCTTTAAAGGTAATTTGAACAAGAAAAGCAGCAAAAATACTAAATACTTTGGTAATGTACAAATAATGATTGCTATCTCTATAATTTCATCTTATAATAGATATACAAGCTTAAATATTTTCGTCTATAATTGGGTGTATTTTACTATCTGATTGTAGAAAGTGACTTGGAGGTATGTATGGCAAAAGATGAGTCAAATAAAAAGTCTATTTTGGCTAAGATAAAAGGCGTGTTTTTTCTTGTGCCTAAAGCACTTATTTATCCTATAAAGAAACCGTTTGCTTCAATTGATGAAATGAAGCATGATGCTAAAGTTTCATTAAAAAAGGCTGTGAGTGATGTACCTAAAGAAGAAGAGAAATATGACCCACCTATAAAAACCACAGAAGCTAGTAAGTACCTTGGCATACAAATAACAAAACAAGAAAAAGGTAAGGTAAGTTTTTTAGCGTCAAGAACTTTAACGGGGGATATACCTTACTTGAGTCCAGAGAAATTAGATAAAATAAGGAAAGATCTGCCAAATATAACTATTTTTAGAGAAGGAAACAAAATTGTAATTGAAGTTGATGTTGAGAAGATTATCCAAGAAATAAAAGATAAAAATCCAGGTATAGATGAAAAAGTAATGAAAAAGTACGCTCTTGAAGGAATTTATAATAAAATTGATTATGATCTCAAAAATTTGGCAAAAATTACTGGTGGAGAGTTTAAAGTTCACACAGACCGAAAGTTGCTGTATGATATTGCAGAAAAGTTGTATAGTGGATACGATAGTAAAAAGCAACAGTCACAAGAAGTTATAAGGTCTATAGGTAAAGAAAAGTCATCAGAGAAAATTTTAAATAATTGGCAAAAAGCTATTAAACAAGATTTTGAAAATTGCGAAAGCATAAGAGGTAGGGGGAAATAAATTATGGAGAGTGTTATGAAAGAAGTTAAAATAGAGGAAAGGTATCATAGCCTAACTGTTCCTGGAGATATGTATCATTTACAACCAGAAGTTATTGCTGCAAGAAGGGCAAAAAGAATAGAAACGTTTTCAAAAAGACACCAAATGGACTATGGGTCAGTTTTGCGTGGACAAGATATACAGCTAAAAGACGTTTCAAGTCTTGAAGATGCTTCTAGCGAAGCAGCAATAAGCCCACCTTCTACACCAAATCATAAGCAAAATAGAAGAGGACCAGGAATTTAATAAAGTATGGGTAGTACAGCTTATGATGACACTAATATTTTTGCTAAGATATTAAGAGGTGAGTTGTCTTATGAGGAAATACATAAAAATGAAAATGTGCTAGCTTTTCGTGATAAGTATCCTGATGCACCAGTTCATATTCTAGTTATACCAAAAGCTCAATACGTTTCATACGATGATTTTGTTCTGAAAGCTTCCGAAGAGGAAATAGTAAGTTTTTTTAAAACTGTTAGAGAAATAGCACATAAATATAACTTAGAAAAAACAGGATATAGATTAGTTACTAATCACGGTAAAGATGGAGAGCAAGTTATACCGCACTTTCACATACATATTTTAGGTGGTAAAAGATTAGGAAAGCATGTAAATTCATAGTGTTATATGTTTTTTAAATGAGTGAATATTTAACCATATTAATTTTTATCTGTGTATCAATTGTAGTATCCTTTACTTTAGGTGTATTACCTATGTTTCTTGCAGTCAGTAACCCAGATGGTGAAAAGCTTTCTACATATGAGTGTGGCTTTAATCCTTTATCAAGAGCCAGAAAAAGTTTCGACATAAAATTTTACTTAGTTGCAATATTGTTCATAATATTCGATTTAGAAATTGCTTTTCTTTTCCCTTGGGCCGTTTCTTTATCTAAAATAAGCTATTGCGGATTTTGGTCTATGATGATATTCCTTGCAATACTTACTATAGGCTTTATTTATGAGTGGTGTAAAGGTGCGTTGGAATGGGAATAAATTTATCTAATGGCGACTGGAATCGTTACAAAAAAGAAGGTTTTCTTATCACTAAATTTGGCGATTTAATAGATTATATAATGAACTGGGCAAGGTCTGGTTCATTGTGGCCAATGACATTTGGTCTTGCATGTTGCGCAGTAGAGATGATGCACACTGCATCCAGTCGTTATGATCTTGATAGATATGGCATAATCTTTCGTGCAAGCCCAAGGCAAGCAGATGTTATGATTGTTGCTGGCACGTTAACTAATAAAATGGCAGCAGCATTGCGTAAAGTTTATGATCAAATGGCAGATCCCAAATACGTCGTCTCTATGGGAAGTTGTGCAAATGGCGGTGGCTATTATCATTATTCTTACTCAGTAGTCCGTGGTTGCGATAGAATTGTGCCAGTTGATGTGTATGTTCCTGGATGCCCTCCAACTGCTGAGGCGTTGCTATATGGAATGCTATGTCTACAAAATAAAATAAAACGAACTAAAAATATATAGCATGGATAAAACTGCAAAATACATACAAAAAAAGACTAAATGTGAATGTATTCAGAAAAATGATGGCACTATTGTAATATATTCAGCTTTGAATGACATTGAAAATCACTTACTCTTTCTACGTGATGATGAAAAGTGTAGGCTTGAATTATTAGTTGACGTTTTTGGAGTTGATTACCCAGATAGAGAAAAACGTTTCGAGCTAATATACAATTTGCTCAGCGTTGTACACAATATCAGAGTGCACATAAAGCTTCAGTTATGTGAAGGTGATATACCTCTAAGTGTAGCAAAGATATTTAACGCAGCTTCGTGGTTTGAGCGTGAAGTATTTGATATGTATGGAATAGAGTTTTCTGATCACCCAGATTTACGTAGGATTTTAACGGATTATGGATTCAAAGGTCATCCAATGTTAAAAGATTTTCCTCTCACTGGCTACGAGGAAGTAAGATACGATATAGAGGCAAAAAAGGTTGTATATAATCCTATAGACTTACCACAAGATTTTCGTATGTTTGACAGCTTATCCCCTTGGGAAGGTAGTAAAGCCACAAAAGTAAATATAAAGGAGTAGAAAATGACAGCACAAAGAAAAAAAATATCTTTGATTGGTGCGGGAAATATCGGTGGGACTCTTGCCCATATGATTGCACTAAGAGAGCTAGGAGATGTTATTTTGCTTGATGTAAGCGATGGAATACCACAAGGTAAAGCGCTTGACATTACAGAATCATCTCCTATTGATCGATCTAATGTCAATATTACTGGTACAAATAGGTATGAAGATATAAAAAACTCTGACGCAATTATAATAACTGCTGGCATTGCCAGAAAACCTGGAATGAGCAGAGATGACCTTCTGCAAACTAATGCTGCAGTAATGAAAGAGGTTGGGGAAAATATTAAAAAACATTCTCCAAACGCATTTGTAATAGTGGTTACCAATCCTTTAGATGCTATGGTTTCAGTAGTATACAAATCTTCAAGTCTGCCAACTAATATGATTGTTGGTATGGCAGGAGTGCTTGACTCTGCTCGTTTTCGTTATTTTCTTGTAAGTGAGTTAAATATTTCTGTCGAAGATGTATCTGCTTTTGTGCTTGGAGGACATGGTGACACTATGGTACCACTAATCAATTATGCTTCAATTGCTGGCATTCCACTTACCCAAATCATTGAGATGGGTTTGATTACGCGAGGAAAAGTTGATGAAATAGTTGAGCGCACTCGTAATGGTGGAAAAGAAATAGTTGATCTACTTAAATCTGGATCTGCATACTATGCTCCTGCATCTTCAGCCATAAGCATGCTAGAATCATACTTAAAAGATAAAAGGCGTATATTACCATGCGCTGCTTATCTTAATGGTGAATATGGTGTGAAAGACTTATTCATTGGTGTTCCTACTATTATTGGCAAAAATGGAGTTGAGAAAGTTCTAGAAGTTAAAATGAACGATAGTGAACAAGAGATGTTTTATAAATCTGTAAGTGCAGTAAAAGAGCTCTGTCAGCTAAATTAATTGCCCTATAGAATTTCTTTGAGCTCAAGCTTCGAAAACGTAACCGTTCACGGAGATAAGGTGGTTTACAAAGTAAGTATAAAAGTGTAAAGAGATAGGAATCTAAATATGGAATGGGTAAATGACAACAGTGCTGCAAGAAAAGGTTGTAGCAGAAAACGCTAATCTCAAGGAAGAAATAAAAGCACTGATCAGAGAAAATGATAGCTTGAAAGCAAAAATAGTTGAATTAGAAGACAAATTGGGCTTAAATTCGCAAAATTCTCATCGCTGCCACCATCACGAGATATATATCGTAAGAAAGCAAAAAAGAAAAGTGATAAAAAACCAGGAGGTCAGCCAGGACATAAGGTGCATAAGCGTGAATTAATGGCTGCAGACGAGGTAGTGAGATGCACAATTGATACAATTTGTATGTGTGGAGGTAAGATTACTTTAGAAGATGAAATTATTCATCAGAAGGCAGAGTTGCCAGAAATTAAGCCAATTGTAACTGAGTACAGGTTGCAAAGAGGACATTGTAGCAGTTGTGTTAAAAGTCAATAGAAAAATTGATGTAGCTGTGAATAAGTACTTAAAATTTGTGTGGGCGTACTTATTCACAGCTATGCTATTGCTATATAGAAGCAGTTTTAGGGCTATACTCCTCAGTAAACAGTCTACCGTCTCTTACTAAAGAGTTAGCAAGGATAAGTAATTTTCTCATTGCAGCAGTAGAGGTAACTTTATATGGTTTTTTATATTGATTGTATAGCCTATCAAAGAAGATTTTTATATAAGAATTGTACCTTTGCGCACTAAGAATGCACATATGTAAAACCTTTCTAATTTGTGATCTACCACCCTGAATACACCTTTTTCCCTTACTAAAACCACTATCTCGATTAAAAGGTGCAACTCCGGAAAGGCTGGATATTTCTTTATGTTGGAGAGTTCCAAGCTCGGGTAGATAACAAATAAAAGTAATAGCTGTTATTGCACCTACACCAGGTATACTAGTTATTGACATGTACTTTTTTTTAAGCTCTTGATTTTTATCGACTAATTCCATTACCTCATCTTCTAAGACTTGAATTTGATTTTGTAAAATTGCAAGTAGCTCTTCCATTTGTTTGATTATAGATAAATCGGTTACTTGATGAGCTTGGGTTTTTTGTATTTTTGCTATTTCTACTAGTTGATTCCTGCGAGATAATTTTTGCTTCAAACAGTCAATACTACTAACTTTTAAAGGAGTGACACGCATGTCTGTATTACTAACATAACGTGAGATGATGCTACAGTCTATTTTATCAGTTTTAGTAGCAATACCAAGGCTTTTTGCATAATCTCTCACCCATCTTGGTTGAATGACATATACTTCAAAACCATGGCTTAATAAAGTATAAGCACATAATTTTTCGTACCCACCAGTTGCTTCAAGTCCAACTTTGGTTACGTTATGTAAACGCAAAAAGTCGATTATTTGATCAATAGCTTGAACGTTATTTTCAAATACTTTATGATGTCCAAGTGGATGAATATGGATATCTAGTTTATTTTTGCTAATATCAATGCCAGTAATAATATTTGATAAATTCATAATCCCTCCATAAATAATGTGTATACTGCATTTTCCACCCTTATATACGAGCCTAAAAGCTCAACCAGTTGTTCGGAACTTTCAGTATAATAAACCAGAGAGGAGAACCTGTAACCGTTCACGCAATGGCGTCAACTTAAGAGCCTTCATTAGCAGACTCTCCTAAAGACATGATGGCGTTTAGGCTTATCAACTTTGTCCATTCACGGTATAAGAAAGTAGTTTACAAAAATTGCATAATTAGTATAAAAAACAATAAACTAGATAGATGAGGGGTTGATGATAGAGGTGCTACAAGAAAAGATTGTGGTATTGGAGTCAGAAGTTGGTACTCTGAAAGCAGAGAATGATAAGTTAAGGACAAAAATAATTGAGCTAGAGGATAAGCTGGGTTTAAATTCAAAAAATTCATCGCTGCCACCATCGCAAGATGTATATCGCAAAAAGACAAAAAAGAAGAGCGATAAAAAACCAGGCGGGCAGCCAGGACATGAAGCGCACAAGCGGGAATTGATGGTAGCAGATGAGGTGGTAAAATGTTCAATTGATACAATTTGCATGTGTGGAAGCCAAGTTATTTTAGAAGAAGAAACTGTGCATCAAAAGGTTGAATTGCCAAAAATTAAACCGATAGTGACTGAATATAGGCTACAAAAAGGCTACTGTAAGGCGTGTAAGAAAAGGATCTCAGCTAGTCTGCCTGAAGGTGTGACAAGGGATCTTTTAGGAGCTAATGCAAAAGCAGTAATTAGCAGTTTTAGTGGATTTTTTATCAATTCAAAAAGGGAAGTACAGCAAATTTTGAGCAGCATATTTAATCTGAATATAAGCCTAGGTTTGGTATCAAAGACCGAGGGTAGAGTATCAGAAAAATGTATATCTGAATACGAAAAAATAAGAGAAGAGCTACGGAAAAGCAAGTATTTACATATAGATGAAACAAGCCATAGGAACCAGGGAAAGAAAGGTTGGAGTTGGGTAGTAACGAATAAAACAGCAACACTTATGAAGTTAGTTGGATCTCGCGGAAAGAAGATATTAAAAGGGCTATTGCCAGAGTATGATGGAATAGTTATAAGCGATAGGTATGCTGCGTATAATTACTTTAATCGTGAAAACAGACAGATATGCTGGGCCCATTTAGCAAGGGACTTTGAAAGGTTTTTTTACAGTAAAAATGTTGAAGTGAGCAGAATTGGCGCAGCATTAAAATCGCTGAGCAACAGGGTATTTGTGGTAGATAGAGCACGTAAACAAAACCTGATAGACAATTTAAGATTTTTCCGGTTAATGAGGAAGATTCGAAAAAGGGTGAAACATTTTTTGCGAGAGATAACAAGGGTTGCAAAAGGAACTCAGGCCTCGAGAATGGCTGCCAATATACTACGTTCTGAAGATATGATGTGGAGATTCGTGCGCAATCCTGATCTGATCGAGACAACCAATAACCTTGCAGAACGTCAGGCTAGACGGTACGTCATTTATCGTAAAAATAGTTTTTTCACTTGGTCAGAACGTGGAGAAAAGTTCATTGAAAGAATGCTTTCGATATTTTTGACTGCACGTTTGAATGATCAGAATCCTGTCCAGAAACTACAGAATTTAGTCGCTATTCCTGCCTAATTGGGAATATTCCGTGAACGGTTACAGGAGAACCTTGCTGCAAAACGGTCCTTATGACCAAGAGTATGTACGGTTCCTCCTCTCTGCGTGTCTTTATACCGCCATTTCGTGACATTTATAAAGACTTGTTTTTAACATATAAGAGTATGTAATAAAAGAATTACAGCAAATTTACCCGAAGGTGTTGCAAGAGATTTTCTAGGACCCAATGCTAAAACAGTTATAAGCAGCCTTAGCGGCTTTTTTATTAACTCAAAAAGAGAGGTACAGCAAATTTTGGGCAGTATTTTTAATCTAAATATAAGCCTTGGTTTAGTCTCAAATACTGAACGCAGGGTATCGAAGAAGTGTGCATCTGAATATGAGAAAATGAAGGAAGAGTTGCAAGGAAGCGAGTATTTGCATATAGACGAAACAGGGCACAGAAATCAAGGAAAGAGAGGCTGGAGTTGGGTAATAACAAACAAAGCGTTGACACTTCTGAAGGTAAGCGAGTCTCGTGGTAAGAAGGTGTTGAAGAGTTTACTGCCAGAATATGATGGTATAGTTGTGAGCGATAGATACGCTGTATACAATTACTTCAATCGTGAAAATAGACAGATATGTTGGGCACATCTGGCAAGAGATTTTGAGAGATTTGCCCATAGTAAAAATGTTGAAGTGAGCAAAATTGGCCAAGCACTAAAATCGCTCAGCAATAAGGTGTTTGTAGTAGATAAGGCAAAAAAACAAAATTTGATAGATAATTTGAGATTTTATCGACTGGTGCGAAAAATTCGGAAAAGGGTAAAACATTTTTTACGTAAAATGACGAGGGTTGCAAATAGCACTCAAGCTTCAAGAATGGCCGCTAAGATGTTACGATCTGAGGATATGATGTGGAAGTTTTTAAGAAAACCTGAAGTGATAGAAACAACTAATAACCTTGCAGAACGGCAAATTAGACGGTACGTAATTTATCGTAAAAACAGCTTTTTCACCTGGTCAGAACGTGGAGAAAGATTCGTGGAAAGAATGTTGTCGATATTTTTGACATCACGTCTAAATGGCCAGAACCCCTTTCAAAAGCTACAGAATCTAGTAGCTGTCACTGCTTAGTTCTTTAATTCATTCTCACAATCCGTGAACGGTTACCTTTTTATGGCTTAAAAACTTGTTGTATGTAACGTATTGTAATACTTACGCAAAATATTTTAGTGCATTCTCAAATATGAGCATTCCATTACCATATTTTGGCATAGCCACTCCTGAACGTTTACATTTTTCTTTTTCAAGAGGCCAGTTGTCCTGCTGAGTAAAAAATATTCCTCTCTCTGGGTGAGGCATTAAAGCTAAAACTCTACCACTTTTGTCTGACAAAGCTGCCAGGTCGTATATAGATCCGTTTGGATTGTAAGGAAATTGTAAATTTGCATAGTCACCATTTTCATCAACGTAACTCAGTGCAACGGAATTATTTTCAATCAATTGATTTAAAATATCTTGATCCATAAAAAACCTGCCTTCTCCATGAGCAACAGGAAGATATAGCTCACTCAGGCCCCGTAGCCAAACAGAACTACTCTGCGGATTAACTCTCACTCTAATCCAACGACATTGGTAATTACCTATATCATTAGAGGTTAAAGCTAGATTAGAGAATTCTGGAACTAATTTTACTAATATCTGGCAACCATTACATATCCCTATAATAAGCTTATCCTGAGATAAGAAATTTTGAAATTCGTCTAACAAGTTGTTTTTTATACGCAAAGCAAATGCATTACCAGCACCAGTATCATCACCATAGGAAAAACCTCCTGGAATTGCAAGTATATTGCTTAATTTCAGTTCACTTGGATTATCTATAATATCATTAATGTGAACGATTTTTACTTCAATATTATTAATACCAAGCTTTCTGCTGCATTCCATAAATGCAAATGCAGTTTCTTTTTCGCAATTTAAGCCATAACCAGAGAGGATTGTAATTTTCATGAATCAAAAAACTCGAACTTTCTTTTTACAAAATTTGCTATTAAATTCAAAGCAAATAGCATTAACAATAAAGCTATAATTGCAATGGCAGCAAGCTCAATAAATGCAATTTCAGGACTACTTGACCATATGTATATTTGTACAGGTAAAACAGTTGCCGGATCGAAGAAGGATGTAGGTGTATCAGCAATAAATGCTACCATGCCTATCATAAGTAAAGGGGAAGATTCGCCTAAAATCCTTGCAATTGCAAGCACTGCACCATGTATTATCCGTGGCAACGCAATCGGTAAAGAGTGATCCAATATCACCTTGATGTGAGGTGCACCTAGCGCAAACGCTGCATCTTTTATTGCAATAGGAACGTTTGTAAAGGCATTTTTTGTTGCAATAATAATATTAGGCAGCATCATAAATGAAAGAGTCATCCCGCCAACAAGCGGTGAAGAACGGGGTAAACCAAATATGCCCAAGTAGAGAGTCAGTCCTACCACACCAAATATTATCGAAGGCACTGCAGCAAGGTTATTCATGCTAATTTCTACAATACTGGTTATTAGCCTATTTCTAGGCATAAATTCATAAAGACAGATACCTGACATAATTCCTATTGGCAATGCCAACGCTAAGCATACTATAATTGTCATTAATGAACCGATAAATGCCCCTAAAATCCCTGCATTCTCAGGCTCACAAGAATCAGACTTAAGAAACAGAGACTTATTAAAAAATTTTCTTACTCTTCCCTTCTCTTTTAACCAATCAAGTAATTTAGCATAATGATCATTCAAACATTTATTTTTATATAGTGAATTGATCACACTTGATGCGGTAAACCAAATCTCATATTCACCACTATTTTTTACTCTCTTAAGAAAAAACCTCTCTAGCTCCTTGTAAGAGTTACGACTTAAAATTTCGTCACTGTCTTTAAAGTCAATTCCTTCAAACACTTTATGTAAAGAGTTATTGAGTAGTCTAATGGACTTATATCGTAAATCACCAGGATTATTAGTTAAAATAAGATCAGCATTTATTTCAACTGGCAATAAAATTTTCGTTACTGTTAAAGCACTGTAAGAGTTAACTAATATACTTAGTAATATACATATAGGACACCCAATTGAGACAATCAGTGCTGTAAAAGAGCAAAAGCATAAAATGCTGTTCTTTTTATTTTTTCTTTTTACACGAGCATGTACGCGCTTAGATTGAAGTAACTTAAGGAAGTTTTTCTTTATTATACCCATTTACTTTTCTTTACATGAGGATTTGAAAAGACTTTCCCCTTTTTCCAGTGCTTGACACTGAGATCTAACAGGCTTTGCCTGCAAATAATTTTTATATTTTCCATGAAAGCACAAACCAAAAGGAGAATCTGGATCCCAGTGTCAAACATTGGGATGACACCACAGCAGGAGGCAAAGTACAGTTGTGCGCCACACACTGGGATAATAAGAGAGAGTTTTGAGATGATACAATTGACATCACTCCCTATTGTATCTACTTAGATTTTTTTTTAACATAAGTAGTACGTTCTTTGATCCTTGCAGCTTTCCCAAATAGCTTGCACAGATAATATAATTTTGCTCTACGGACCTTTCCCTTTCTCATCACTTGTACTGAAATTAATGCAGGAGAGTAAACAAAAAATTGTGATACTATACTTTCTCCATGACTTACCTTTCTAACTGAAAAAGAAGAGTGTAATCCACGATTTCTTTTTGATATACATACGCCCTCAAATATCTGTATACGCTCACCCGTACTATCAACTACCTTAAAAGTGACCTTCAAATCATCGCCAGGACAAAAAGCTGGCATCTCTTTGGCTAACCTTTGTATTTGTTGTTCGTTAAATTTTTCAAGTAAGTTTGTCATTTATCATCTCCATTCAACAATTCAGGTCGACGTTCCTTTGTTCTAACATATGACTGTTCCCTTCTCCAATCACTTATTTTTCTGTGATTGCCAGACAACAGAACCTTAGGAACTTTGTACCTACTCCACTGCTCAGGCCTAGTATATTGAGGATATTCAAGCATACCACCACTATAACTAAAACTTTCTTCAGCAACGCTATCGAAATTATTTACTACACCTGGAAGAAGCCTAATACATGCATCAAGAACCACCATTGCAGCTGGCTCACCTCCCGAAAGTATATAATCTCCAATACTTAACTCATAAGGAGTATACACATCAATTACTCTTTGGTCAACACCTTCAAATCGACCACACAATATTGTTACATGAGGAATTTCTGTTAGCTCCTTTGCAATGCTCTGATTAAATTTTGTACCAGATGGAGTCATATAAATAAATCTAGTATTTTTATGAGCAGAAAGCACATTATCAACTGCATTACCAATCACATCTGGGCGCATCACCATCCCTGCTCCACCTCCATATGGAACATCATCTATAGTTGAATGTTTATCTTTAGCAAAAGAACGAATATTTACTATTTCAAGATTCCATATTTTTTTTTCCAACGCTCTTCCAGCAAGAGAATAGTTCAAAAATCCGGGGAACATTTCTGGAAATATGGTTAATATTGTAACATTGAACGCCATTAAGGTTTATTTTAAGTTATTTGGGGCTATACTCTAAGAACAGTAAATTGATATGATACATAGTTAAATTAAATATGTCACTGAATAAAACGATATACGAAGGTAAAGCCAAAGTCATTATTGAAACTGAAGACTCATCAACTGTTATACAGTACTTTAAAGATGATGTTACAGCGTTCAACAAGGAAAAATATGAAATTATTGAGGGCAAAGGAATAATTAATAATCATGTTAGTGCTTTTATCATGGAAAAGCTTGAAGAAGCAGGAATTAGCACGCACTTTATAAACACTCTAAACGAAAGAGAACAGCTAGTCAAAAAACTCAAGATAATACCTCTTGAGATAGTGGTTAGAAACATTGCAGCTGGCAGCTTTTGCAAACGTTTTAATATCAAAGAAGGTGAGACACTTACATCTCCTATAATCGAGTTTTTTTACAAAAATGATGACCTAGCCGACCCAATGGTGAATGAAAATCACATACTATATTTTGGTTGGTTATCCAATAAAGAAATGGAAGAAGTTAAAACTACAACTTTAAAGATCAACAAAATCTTAGTCGACCTATTTTCAAATGCAAATATATATTTAGTTGATCTCAAGTTAGAATTTGGCAAATTGATAAACAACAGCACTAAAATCATTTTAGCCGATGAAATCAGCCCTGATAATTGTAGGCTATGGGATAAAAATACGCATAAAAAGCTAGACAAAGATATTTTCCGTTTAAATCTAGGAAACTTAAAGGAAGCATACTCAGAAGTTGCAAAAAGACTGTCAGTAAAGTTAGACTAACTAAATACTACTCTATCAAGTGGAGGGTTACATGCCTCATCAAGTTTTCCAATAATCTCAATTTTTTCTCCACGCTTTTGGAAATGGCTTTCCACATCCTTCATATTATCGGGATCTACAATCAGTACTATACCTATGCCGCAATTAAATGTTTTTAACATTTCTCTCTTTTCTATTTTGCCTTCTTCTTTCAGCCATAAAAATATATCTGGCCATTTCCAAGAATTAATATTTATGTCTACAAATAAATTTCCTGAGAGAATTCTTGGGATATTGTCTATTAACCCGCCACCTGTTATATGCGCAATGCCTTTTACCTTTGGCATAATAGGCAACAAAGAATCAACATATATCTTTGTTGGCTTAAGTAATATTTCACCCCAAGATTTATTATTCCATGGAGATATATCATTATAATTTATACCTAAGCTTTTAAAAATATGGCGCACCAAAGAAAATCCATTTGAGTGAATTCCATTTGATTCTAAACCAACTACACAGTCACCTGCTTTCATTATACTACAATTTGGAAGAATTTGCTTTCGATCAACAACACCAACCACAAACCCTGCAAGGTCATAGTGATTGTTACCATACATTCCAGGCATTTCTGCAGTTTCTCCACCAACTAATGCTATTTTAGATTCCTTGCACCCTTCTGCAATGCCCTGGATTACAGACAATAAAACGTTTTTGTTTAAAACGCCTGTTGCAAAGTAATCAAGGAAAAATAAAGGTGTTGCTCCTTGTGCAAGTAGATCATTTACACACATTGCAACTAAGTCTATACCTATAGTATCATGCTTATTCACCTCTTGAGCTATTAATAGTTTTGTGCCCACTCCATCAGTTGAGGAAACAAGTACTGGATGGTCGTATTTCTTACTCAGCGAAGAAAAGTCAAACAATGCGGAAAATGATCCTACTTCACTAATTACTTCTTCTCCTTTAGTCTTTTCAATAATAGGTTTAACTTTTTTTATTAGTTCATTATATAGTTTAAGGTCTATTCCAGATTTAGCATAAGTATTCATAACGCCTTCATAAATCTTATAATTATTAATACTACATTAATGCTTTGACACAAAAAGCGCAACGAAACTTTCTCTTAAATTGACTACTACATGCCTACCAATATAGGGTTAACTTAAATCATTTATACTTTTATCCAATGAATAAAAACATAATGTTAATAACAGAATGCCTATCAGGACGAATTCTTCATGATTTTGCTAGTTCTATGCAAGGAATAGTGGGTGGATTGGAAGAGCTTGAAGAAAACAACCCTAATATGCAAAACGAAGCATTGTCATTGCTTAAAGAAAGCTCCGATGATTTAATATATAAATATAAAGTTATGAAGCAAGCTTATTCTCATTCATCAGATAATTGCAGCTTTGTTAAGACTAAATCCAATATAGAAAATTATTTATTAAAAAAAAAGTAAAGCTTCAGTGGAGAGTAAGTGAATGTCCTACAGAAAACTTAATTGAAAAAATAAATAAGATAATTTCCAATATGGTGATAACTATAATCAGTGCAGTGGCACAAATTGAATTAGTGTCTATTTTACTGACTAAAACAGAAGATAAAACACTACTCACTATAAAAGTAGTAAATGAACATAAATCAATAAGTACATTATTAGTGAGCAAATTAACAAAAAAAAATGATATTCGTTTGGATACAAAAGACATTATTATCTATATGACTTCTTTACTGTTAGAACAGTATAACACTAAAATCAATTGCACTTGTGAAAGTAATTCACTGAATATAGGCTTAACTATAACTTGAGGTGGCTTCATATTTCATAAAAAGGAATCGATACTATAAATTTGAATCTTGGATAAGGAAAGGAAAAATTTTGTGGAGTAACTTAGACATAAAATCTGTAGTTAATTTCTTTGCAGGGAGTGTTAAATAAACTGTGTCAAACCGAGAAGTAAAAATAAAATAGAAACAAAAAATGGAGGTTTGACACAGTTTATTTAACACTCCCCTTTTTCCTGCAGTAATGAATTATTATGAAGCTTGCATTTTCTATCGCTTACTACTGGGATAGCTTAACAGTTGCAGTGCATGTCTATCAATGATAAAATGAAGATCAGTTTATTTTGATACTATGATTAGGGTACTCTTTGTTGCACTATTATTTTTTTGTGGTGGTTATGCACTTGCAAAACAGGAACCAAGACCAATAGCTGGTGATAACCACATAAAGGTAATGAATTATAATCCACAGGCTATACATAAGTACACGGGCTTTTATGGTTATCAATCCAGCATATTGTTTGAGCCAGGGGAGGTAATAGAGAGTCTTTCAATGGGTGATGCAACCGGTTGGCAACTCCTTCCTCAAGGTAATAGATTATTTATTAAGCCTATAGATGATATTGCCGATACTAATGCAACTATAATTACCAATAAAAGAGTTTATTATTTCGAATTTCATGCTGAAGAAGCAAACGGGCTAGATGATCCAAGGTTAGCATATGAAGTAAGGTTTCTTTATCCACTGTTCAACAGTGATGAAATTTATTCAACGAGTAACGGTGATATTCTAGAGCAAGCTAGTCATACCACTATCCCTGATATAAGTGATATTGAGGTTATAAAGAAAGGCTTGAATTTTAACTATTCCATCTCGCACGTTAAAGGCAGTCAATCAATAATACCAATTAAGGTTTTTGATGACGGAAAATTTACATATCTACAATTTAATAAAATAAACTCTGATTTCCCGGCAGTTTTTATGGTTGATTCTGCAGGATATGAATCCTTGATAAATTTTCGTACAGTTGATGACTACCTGATAATTGAAAGAGTAAGCTCGGTATTTACCTTAAGAAACGGATCAAGCACAGTCTGCCTGTTTAATGAAAACATACCTTTCAAAAAAGGTAAGTGATTAAAGGCTATAGTATTCTTATAGGTGCAAAATTCTTTCTATGGTGCTTCGTAATTCCATGAAGGCCAATAGCGCTGAGGTGTTCTTTTGTTCCATATCCCTTATTTTTATACCAATTATATTGAGGATGTTTATTATGCAATTCTTCCATAAGCCGATCTCTTGTAACTTTTGCAACGATTGAAGCAGCTGCGATTGATATACTTAAGCTATCACCATTCACTATAGATTTTACTTGCCATTTTACTTCAGGTGGTTGATTACCATCAACTAGCACATAATCTAGTTCTAGATTCAAGTTTGCCAACGCACGTTTCATTGAAAGCTTTGTTGCTTGCAAAATATTGTATGAGTTTATTTCTTCTACGCTTGCCATTCCTATACCAAATTTTGCAACAGACGTTATTTTTTCGTATAGAACTTGCCTACACTTAGGGGTTAGCTTTTTTGAGTCGTTTATTCCATCAATAACCGTATCTCTATCAGTAAATATTACAGCTGCAGATATCACTGGACCGGCAAGCGGACCTCTTCCTACTTCATCTACTCCTGCTATAATTCCTGATAATGTATTTTCTAATGAAAAGTCTGGATATTTCATAATTCCTATAATAAGAAAGTTAAAGCAAAAATCGAACAAGCAATAGAAATTATCCAAAATTTTATAACTATTGTATTTTCTGACCACCCTTTCTTTTCAAAGTGATGATGTATTGGTGTCATAAGGAAAATTCTTCTTCCTGCTCCATATCTAAATTTTGTATATTTAAAATATGATACCTGAATAATCACAGATAAAGTCTCTATTACAAAGATTATTCCAATAACGGCAAAAAGCATTTCTTTTTTAATTAGAACACTAGTGAGTCCTAAAGCTGCACCGATTGATAGGCTTCCAACATCACCCATAAATATTTTTGCTGGATGTGTGTTAAACCACAAGAAACTTAAAATAGCTCCTATAAATGTAATGCAGAATAAAGTAATGTTTACATCTGTCTGAGTGATGTATGCAATTAGCCCCAAAAAAGCAAAGGAAGTAATGGCTTGAGTTGCAGCAAGGCCATCTAGGCCATCTGTAAGATTCACAGCATTAGAAGAGCCGACAATTACAAATGCAGCAAACGGAAGATATAGATAGCCAAGGTCGATTGCTACTTCTCTAAATAGAGAAATTTTTGTAAAACCTTCAGCAGATTGTAGCTTAAGTATAAACATACAGACCAGAGTAACGACAAACTGAATAAGTATTTTGGTTTTTGCACTTAAACCTCGGTGGTGATTTGTCTTCAATTTTAAATAGTCATCAATAAATCCAAGTAGAGCAAAAAATAGAGTTATAAATACCAGCAATGAAATTTCTGGTGTTAATTGAGTCCAAAGCAGGATTGGTAATAAAGCAGAAGTTAGTATTATTATTCCACCCATAGGTGGTATATTCTTTTTTGTTATTAAATGACTTTCTGGTCCATATGATCTGATTGGTTGTCCATCTTTACTTATCTTTTTTAGAAGTTTTATAAAATAGGGAAAGAGAATAAACCCAAAAATAAATGAGATAAAAAACGTCTTTGTAGATGAGATCACCTGCCTATTCAAAATTAACTAGATATTATACCAAAAGCTTTACCTAATCTCAATTTATACCTTTTTATCAGCTCATTTTATTTGGAGTAAATTTAGTTATTGATTAGTTATAGCAAAGTTTGCATACTGATATTTAGTTAATGGTAAGAGGTGGCATATGTTAGATTATATTAAAAAGCTTTTGTGGGCTACTACAGTACCTGATAATGAGAGTAGAGTTAAAAGTTCTTACACGCATATAGTAGAGAAACCTTCTTTTGGTGATGCAGATTCAAAGTTGAGTAAGGAAGAAAGGTCAGAAGAGCATCTTGTTCTTCTAAAAGGTAAGGGCAATAGCTCTGGTACAACTGTAACAGAAGGATCGTCTAGTATTCAGAATGCAGTATCAGGCAAGAACAAGCGTGAATATATCAAATTAGACAGTGATGAAGAATGGGATAAATTCTTTGAGTTACAGAATGATCCAGACACTAATACTACAAACAAAGAACCTTTTTCTCCGAAGAAAGGAGAATCTCACTATCATGGTAAAGAGATTGTAGGCAAGATTGCTGACCAAATTAAGGCAGAGATATCGAAGGTATATACCATAGAGTCCATAATGATAAAAGAAGGCAAAAGGGAAGAGAATATTGTTTATCCTACCGTGAGAGTTGTGCTACATGCCAATAAAGAAGGAGTAGATATAGCTAAACTTCTAGGCGGTAGTATATGTAAAGAGTATGGTGTAAGAACAATTACATTTTGTCATCCTAATCAAGAAAAAAAGAGGGGGGCATCTTGCTATATTAATAATGATAGTGATAATGAGGAAAGAGTTTATGAAATAATTAGTGGGTTATATGAAATGACTTTAAAGTGGTATGTTGATGGAAGAGAATGCAAAGTTAAAGTTAACATTGATGGTAAGAATGGTGTAACTCTCCTTGAAGGCAACGGTGTTACTGCAGAGCAGTTGCGTGCAAATAAAGAAGTCAAAATAGGTAAGAGACGTGAGCCAAAATCTTTATATGAAGCGTTAGTACCGCAATTGCAACAAAAGAGCTCTGAATCAGTCAAGGTTTTACAGCAGCCTTCAACAGATGTAACAAATGTGACAACAACACCAACTTCTACTTCTCAGAGATGCTCTTGACTAAATAAATAAGAAAAAGCAAAAATAGTATAACTTGCTTACAAATGTAAGTAACTTGTACTTCTATGATGAATAACACAATATTACCAAGAAATTTCTATGAACGGCCAACTTTAACCGTAGCTGGGGAGCTGCTAGGGAAGATTCTGAAATTTTCTAATTTTAGTGGAATAATAACTGAAGTTGAAGCGTATATAGGAATGGATGACCCAGCTTGTCATGCAGCAAGAGGCTATACTAATCGAACCTCAGTAATGTTTGGTACGCCAGGGTTTTCGTACGTATATTTTATATATGGAATGTACTATTGTCTAAATATTGTAACAGAAGCAGAAGGATTCCCAGCAGCAGTGTTAATACGAGGATTAAAGCTCACTGAACCGCTTGAAGCAAATTTAGGCGGGCCAGGCATACTGTGCAAAAAATTAAACATTACAAAAGAACATAATAAACAAGACCTTACTATAAGTCATGAATTTTGTCTCTATGAATATCACCTCAAACCAGATTATGTGTGCACTCCAAGAATCGGAATTAGTAAAGGCAAGGAGAAATTTTGGCGATTTAAAAGTTGCGTTTTAGCAGAAATGCCTAAAATCACACTCAACAATAAATATAGACCTCCTGCATAAACTAGATAAAAAGGCAAATAGCCTTTTATGTTTACCAACAATAGACTTCTTGGATAACCTAAGGATATTTTTTGATCTTCTATGGGGGAGTTGAACATTCCCTTTTTATAAAACTTTTGCATACTCCTATTTAACTTTAATAGCTCTTTATCTTTCTGAAATCTGGATGTTTTATCAATGCATCTTCTATTCAGCCGTTAGCAAGAACTTTCACTTATTCCATAGCTTTGCACTATATGGAAATATGTACGGTATTTACACAAATATTCGAGTGCTATTAATAAATATGCATTGTTTATTTGGTTTTCCTCCTCTTGCCTTTTTCTTGGCCTCTTCCTCTATTAAAATTTCTATTATTTTTCCAATGTTTTTCTTTTTACTCCTCTTAGTCTTCGAAGCTTCTCTTCATCAAGTTTACTTACCTGCTCAAAATTTATACCTTCCCTAATATTGCTTCTACTACTTGTTTCTTAAGTTATCCAAGAAGTCTATTGTCTGTTCAGATACGAGGTAGCTGCTGCCATTTGAAATATTTTATTCACCTAAAATTACATTCTACCTATTTTAAAAGTAGTTTAAAAAACTTTATAGACTGCATACAAAAGACCTAACATCTTTAGCAATGCCTTCATAAATCCTTACTAAATCCTCACTTAGTATTGAAGGATTTCCACAATCAGAAGCACTACATATTTGCGGATCTAGAGGAACTCTGCTCAAGAGTTTGACTCCCAGCTCTTCAGACATTTTTTTTGCACCACCTTTTCCAAATATGTGTATTTTTGAATTATCTTGAACAAAATAGCTCATATTTTCCACAATGCCGATAATTGGCACGCTGAGCTTTGTGAACATATCATAAATTTTTTGTGCATCGATTAAAGCAAGCTCCTGTGGAGTTGAAACTATTATTGCTCCAGTTAAACTAAAATTCTCCATCAGACTTAAATGTACATCGCCAGTGCCAGGCGGTGTATCAATGATTAAATATTCTATATCAGACCACCTTGTTCCCATTAGCAAATTGTAAAGTGCTTTTGTGATCATAGGTCCACGCCATATTACTGCGCGGTCCTTATCAATAAAATAGCCAATTGAAATAGTATAGAGACCATGTTTCTCTATAGGCATTGCTTTACCACTCTGTATTTCTGGTTTTAATTTCTCAGTGCCCAACATTTTAGGAATCGAAGGACCATATATATCTGCATCAACTAGCGCAACTTTATGTTTTAATTCTGCTAACGAAAGAGCTAGATTTAGTGCAACTGTCGACTTACCCACACCTCCTTTACCAGAAGCAACGACAATTATATTTTTCACTCCTTCGATATGAAGTTTAGCTTTTTGTTGCCTAGCTTGTTTTTGACCAGTAGCAACTACAGTAACCTTTCCTACTCCCGGTATCGCCTTAACAGCTTGCTCACAATTTTTTCTTAATTCTTCATTTGGCTCAGTAACTTCAAGAGCAAAAGCAACATCTTTACCCTTAATAACAATTGAGGATACTACACCAACATTCTTACCACTTTTCTTCTCTATAACCTTTTTTAGGCTCTCTCTTACGATTTCCTCATTAACCTGTGTAAATTTTTTCCAGAACATATGATGAAATTTTTTCTATTGGTGTATACTAACATAGAATAATTAAACTGCACTGACTTTAAAGCGAGGTTACAAGAATATGCTAAATGATAACAACTTAACACAAGCACAACGAAATTTGCATTTTAAGTTGAAAAAGGTAATATCAAATGGTGAGGGAATTAGTAATATCTTGAAAGTAGCCTCAGAGAATGATTTACTAAAAGTTCTTACAATAGGATATACTACACGATTTCCAACAGATGGAGGACGCACTTTAATACTGCTTAGCCTAGCTATACATAGAGACAATAATGAATGTGTTAATTCTATTTAGAACAAGCTCAAAACAATGGTATACTACAAGATATTCTTACTACTGCAAATATTATAAACTATCAAAATGGTTTGATGTACACCTTAACATCGCTTGGCTTTGCCATACATCATAATAAGGGAAGGTATATTAATGTTATTTTAACAAAAGCCCAAGAAAATGGTATATTACAAGATATTCTTGCTTCTAGAAATATTGTACAGTATTTAAATATTATAGCGTATACTTTAACGCCACTTAACTTTGCTATATATAAAGGCAATAACGAATGTATCACTATTTTAATACGAGTTCAAAATAGTGATACACTACGAAATATCCTTACTTCTAAAGATATTGTGCAGCTTCCAGGCGTGACGTATGTCATTAAACCATTTGCCTTTGCTATATATAAAGGTAATAATGAATGTATCAATTCTATTTTAATACGAGCTAAAAATAGTAGCATGCTACAAGATGCATTTACTGAAGTAAGTACTCTACTGTTTCCATATGGTAGATATACTTTGAATGCTTGTGAGCTAGCTGTAGTTGTTAATGAGAACAATGCTAGTATTAGGACTGCATTAGATAATGTATCTATTTCTTCTAGGTATGTTAGAGAAAATAGCAAAGTTAATTAATTTCTTAAGTAACTCTTTCTTGCAAGTACTACTTTTTTATGTATCTGTTTAGGCAATGGCGTTAACTTAAGAGAATAAATTAGCAAGCTCTCCTAAAGACATTATGGCGTTTAGGCTTATCTACTTTATTGCGGCTATACAATCTTCACGTTGACTTTAGTGCGTATTTTAAAAAGGGCTTGAAAGTTTTTTGGTGCTAATAAGCACCTGATAAAGTTTCTGTCTCATTACACCAAATAAAACTGAAAAATTTAAACAATACTCAGCAATTTGATCTGGGTTCCAAGGCTCTTGTGCATCACACATATGAAGTATTGCACATGACCAAGTTTGCACAAAATTCTTATTTCTAAATTTATCCCAGAAAAATTCTCTAATTCTCCTTCTACTTTGAGTCGTTTATAGCACTCCTCTATGTGACACCTTAATAGATAAGCTTTACTGATATCTTCTTTATTGAAATAAAATAGAAACCAAAGGTCCTATTTTTTACAGTATTTTACTCCTTAACATCTTTCCTTAAGTTGACGCCATTGGGCTTTGTTGCATCGCTATCTACGATGGATAAAAGATAAAAATGTAGAATATCAATAGCTTATTATTCTAGCATTTATAGTAAGGACAGTCAGTAAATATCTAAATTTAAGTAAAAGAAGTTTTATTATCATTCACTAATCTAGCTAGAATTCAAGAATTTCAATGCTTTAGCTATTTTAAGTAGAATTAAATTTACTAGTACAAACAATAAATTACTATTCTTAAATTTGATCAGATTGATTGCAAAAAATAAGATTTTCAATAAGCTGCTTGTATAGTTAACCTTTCATAGATAGTGATGCAACAAAGCCCGCTGGAATCTAGTTCATATTATATATTTATCTGATAAGTTCCATGTATGTGTAATTTATTTAAATTGACTTCTTATCATATAATTAAATACATTATTGAAAATTAAAGGTAAGGTTATGGCAATGGAAATTTCAAATTGGCACGAATTATTGAGTTTAGTTAATGTTGACAAAGATTTAAGCAAAGATAACGTAATTGAAAAAATACAAAATGAGCTGAAAAGATATTCAAAGGAATATGAAGAGTGAGAAAAGTCTGGCTTTGATATAAATTATGTGTTTAAAGATGGTGAAAAAGTGACTCTTTTGCATTTAGCTGCTTCCTGTAACCTAGAAAATATAGTGAACGCTCTCATAGAAAAAGGTGCAAATGTTAATGAAAAAGGTGCAGGAGGAGAGACTCCTTTACATGAGACTACTCATCTTAAAAGTATAAACATAGCAAATGTTCTAATAAAAAAAGGTGCCGATGTTAATTCAGTAGATATGTTGGGAAATACTCCTTTACACTATCTTAATCGTTCAGCAATTAAGAAAGGGCAGATTGATGGTGGGGCAGCTACATTATTAGTTATAGCTCTTCTTATAATAGTCCGAACGGAGGTAAAAACGTCTTTATAGCTATTATAAGCCAAGAGGCCAGCAGTATGTTATTATGACCTGTTCGGATTATTGTGAGAAGAGCTATACTGCTATAGCAGTGGCACTTTTTGCAACTCGAACAGTGACAGCTGAGTTAATACCTATAGTTATAGCAGTGGCTGCAATTACAGCAGCAGCACTAACGGTTGGCAATGTAACATATAAACTGTTAAGTAACCGTTCACGGATTGTGAGAATGAATTAAAGAACTAAGCAGTGACAGCTACTAGATTCTGTAGCTTTTGAAAGGGGTTCTGGCCATTTAGACGTGATGTCAAAAATATCGACAACATTCTTTCCACGAATCTTTCTCCACGTTCTGACCAGGTGAAAAAGCTGTTTTTACGATAAATTACGTACCGTCTAATTTGCCGTTCTGCAAGGTTATTAGTTGTTTCTATCACTTCAGGTTTTCTTAAAAACTTCCACATCATATCCTCAGATCGTAACATCTTAGCGGCCATTCTTGAAGCTTGAGTGCTATTTGCAACCCTCGTCATTTTACGTAAAAAATGTTTTACCCTTTTCCGAATTTTTCGCACCAGTCGATAAAATCTCAAATTATCTATCAAATTTTGTTTTTTTGCCTTATCTACTACAAACACCTTATTGCTGAGCGATTTTAGTGCTTGGCCAATTTTGCTCACTTCAACATTTTTACTATGGGCAAATCTCTCAAAATCTCTTGCCAGATGTGCCCAACATATCTGTCTATTTTCACGATTGAAGTAATTGTATACAGCGTATCTATCGCTCACAACTATACCATCATATTCTGGCAGTAAACTCTTCAACACCTTCTTACCACGAGACTCGCTTACCTTCAGAAGTGTCAACGCTTTGTTTGTTATTACCCAACTCCAGCCTCTCTTTCCTTGATTTCTGTGCCCTGTTTCGTCTATATGCAAATACTCGCTTCCTTGCAACTCTTCCTTCATTTTCTCATATTCAGATGCACACTTCTTCGATACCCTGCGTTCAGTATTTGAGACTAAACCAAGGCTTATATTTAGATTAAAAATACTGCCCAAAATTTGCTGTACCTCTCTTTTTGAGTTAATAAAAAAGCCGCTAAGGCTGCTTATAACTGTTTTAGCATTGGGTCCTAGAAAATCTCTTGCAACACCTTCGGGTAAATTTGCTGTAATTCTTTTATTACATACTCTTATATGTTAAAAACAAGTCTTTATAAATGTCACGAAATGGCGGTATAAAGACACGCAGAGAGGAGGAACCGTACATACTCTTGGTCATAAGGACCGTTTTGCAGCAAGGTTCTCCGTAACCGTTCACGCAATGGCGTCAACTTAAGAGCCTTCATTAGCAGACTCTCCTAAAGACATGATGGCGTTTAGGCTTATCAACTTTGTCCATTCACGGTATAAGAAAGTAGTTTACAAAAATTGCATAATTAGTATAAAAAACAATAAACTAGATAGATGAGGGGTTGATGATAGAGGTGCTACAAGAAAAGATTGTGGTATTGGAGTCAGAAGTTGGTACTCTGAAAGCAGAGAATGATAAGTTAAGGACAAAAATAATTGAGCTAGAGGATAAGCTGGGTTTAAATTCAAAAAATTCATCGCTGCCACCATCGCAAGATGTATATCGCAAAAAGACAAAAAAGAAGAGCGATAAAAAACCAGGCGGGCAGCCAGGACATGAAGCGCACAAGCGGGAATTGATGGTAGCAGATGAGGTGGTAAAATGTTCAATTGATACAATTTGCATGTGTGGAAGCCAAGTTATTTTAGAAGAAGAAACTGTGCATCAAAAGGTTGAATTGCCAAAAATTAAACCGATAGTGACTGAATATAGGCTACAAAAAGGCTACTGTAAGGCGTGTAAGAAAAGGATCTCAGCTAGTCTGCCTGAAGGTGTGACAAGGGATCTTTTAGGAGCTAATGCAAAAGCAGTAATTAGCAGTTTTAGTGGATTTTTTATCAATTCAAAAAGGGAAGTACAGCAAATTTTGAGCAGCATATTTAATCTGAATATAAGCCTAGGTTTGGTATCAAAGACCGAGGGTAGAGTATCAGAAAAATGTATATCTGAATACGAAAAAATAAGAGAAGAGCTACGGAAAAGCAAGTATTTACATATAGATGAAACAAGCCATAGGAACCAGGGAAAGAAAGGTTGGAGTTGGGTAGTAACGAATAAAACAGCAACACTTATGAAGTTAGTTGGATCTCGCGGAAAGAAGATATTAAAAGGGCTATTGCCAGAGTATGATGGAATAGTTATAAGCGATAGGTATGCTGCGTATAATTACTTTAATCGTGAAAACAGACAGATATGCTGGGCCCATTTAGCAAGGGACTTTGAAAGGTTTTTTTACAGTAAAAATGTTGAAGTGAGCAGAATTGGCGCAGCATTAAAATCGCTGAGCAACAGGGTATTTGTGGTAGATAGAGCACGTAAACAAAACCTGATAGACAATTTAAGATTTTTCCGGTTAATGAGGAAGATTCGAAAAAGGGTGAAACATTTTTTGCGAGAGATAACAAGGGTTGCAAAAGGAACTCAGGCCTCGAGAATGGCTGCCAATATACTACGTTCTGAAGATATGATGTGGAGATTCGTGCGCAATCCTGATCTGATCGAGACAACCAATAACCTTGCAGAACGTCAGGCTAGACGGTACGTCATTTATCGTAAAAATAGTTTTTTCACTTGGTCAGAACGTGGAGAAAAGTTCATTGAAAGAATGCTTTCGATATTTTTGACTGCACGTTTGAATGATCAGAATCCTGTCCAGAAACTACAGAATTTAGTCGCTATTCCTGCCTAATTGGGAATATTCCGTGAACGGTTACGTCACTGCTTAGTTCTTTAATTCATTCTCACAATCCGTGAACGGTTACGGTTCTCCTCTCTGGTTTATTATACTGAAAGTTCCGAACAACTGGTTGAGCTTTTAGGCTCGTATATAAGGGTGGAAAATGCAGTATACACATTATTTATGGAGGGATTATGAATTTATCAAATATTATTACTGGCATTGATATTAGCAAAAATAAACTAGATATCCATATTCATCCACTTGGACATCATAAAGTATTTGAAAATAACGTTCAAGCTATTGATCAAATAATCGACTTTTTGCGTTTACATAACGTAACCAAAGTTCGACTTGAAGCAACTGGTGGGTACGAAAAATTATGTGCTTATACTTTATTAAGCCATGGTTTTGAAGTATATGTCATTCAACCAAGATGGGTGAGAGATTATGCAAAAAGCCTTGGTATTGCTACTAAAACTGATAAAATAGACTGTAGCATCATCTCACGTTATGTTAGTAATACAGACATGCGTGTCACTCCTTTAAAAGTTAGTAGTATTGACTGTTTGAAGCAAAAATTATCTCGCAGGAATCAACTAGTAGAAATAGCAAAAATACAAAAAACCCAAGCTCATCAAGTAACCGATTTATCTATAATCAAACAAATGGAAGAGCTACTTGCAGTTTTACAAAATCAAATTCAAGTCTTAGAAGATGAGGTAATGGAATTAGTCGATAAAAATCAAGAGCTTAAAAAAAAGTACATGTCAATAACTAGTATACCTGGTGTAGGTGCAATAACAGCTATTACTTTTATTTGTTATCTACCCGAGCTTGGAACTCTCCAACATAAAGAAATATCCAGCCTTTCCGGAGTTGCACCTTTTAATCGAGATAGTGGTTTTAGTAAGGGAAAAAGGTGTATTCAGGGTGGTAGATCACAAATTAGAAAGGTTTTACATATGTGCATTCTTAGTGCGCAAAGGTACAATTCTTATATAAAAATCTTCTTTGATAGGCTATACAATCAATATAAAAAACCATATAAAGTTACCTCTACTGCTGCAATGAGAAAATTACTTATCCTTGCTAACTCTTTAGTAAGAGACGGTAGACTGTTTACTGAGGAGTATAGCCCTAAAACTGCTTCTATATAGCAATAGCATAGCTGTGAATAAGTACGCCCACACAAATTTTAAGTACTTATTCACAGCTACATCAATTTTTCTATTGACTTTTAACACAACTGCTACAATGTCCTCTTTGCAACCTGTACTCAGTTACAATTGGCTTAATTTCTGGCAACTCTGCCTTCTGATGAATAATTTCATCTTCTAAAGTAATCTTACCTCCACACATACAAATTGTATCAATTGTGCATCTCACTACCTCGTCTGCAGCCATTAATTCACGCTTATGCACCTTATGTCCTGGCTGACCTCCTGGTTTTTTATCACTTTTCTTTTTTGCTTTCTTACGATATATATCTCGTGATGGTGGCAGCGATGAGAATTTTGCGAATTTAAGCCCAATTTGTCTTCTAATTCAACTATTTTTGCTTTCAAGCTATCATTTTCTCTGATCAGTGCTTTTATTTCTTCCTTGAGATTAGCCTTTTCTGCTACAACCTTTTCTTGCAGCACTGTTGTCATTTACCCATTCCATATTTAGATTCCTATCTCTTTACACTTTTATACTTACTTTGTAAACCACCTTATCTCCGTGAACGGTTACAACTGTTAAAGCCTAATACTAAAGTTGATGGAGTAGCAGTCTTAACAAATGTGCGTGAAGAAAGTGCTAGCATTACTTTATAATAAGGTTTCCTAGTGCTGAGATTCCAGATCAGATACTAAGTTGGTAAATACGAAAGCGCTTTACAATATTTTTGTGCGAAAGAAAGTGCCAGCTACTCGTATAATACCCATTTATTCTTGTAGTTGTCTTTTCCCGCCTACCTTATTTTACCACTCTGCTGAACAGATACAAATTCACTTTCTTACTTCACTCACTAAAATTTTAATATGGCGTTTCTTTCCTGCAGACAATTTTATGAATGACTGATCTTTGAAGCTCTCAGAATTTATTATATAGTTAACATCATTTATAGTATTATCATTAACTTTGCATCCATTGCCCTGTATTAAACGCTTTGCCGAACCTTTTGAAGGTTCAAAACCGGTGTCATGAAGCAAGTCTATCAGGAGTATGCCATTTGCAACTTGTTCTCTTGTGATAGTGTAACCAGAAAGCAATGAACTGTCTTCATTTTCAAAAGCAGAGATTGCAGCAGATCGTGCAAGTTTCGCTTCTTTACAACCGTGACATATTTTTGTCACTTCTGTTGCCAAGACCTTTTTTGCTTCGTTTGTTTCTTGATCCTTCAAGGACTCTAGTTTTTTAATTTCATCAATTGATAAATCAGTGAAAAGTCTCAAAAAACGACCAACATCTTGATCATCAACATTGCGAAAATATTGCCAGTAGTCATAGGGCTTTAGCATGCTACCATCAAGCCATACTGCTCCACTTTCAGTTTTGCCCATCTTTTTTCCTTGTGCGTTTAATAAAAGAGGTGTGGTAAGACCAAACAGCTCAGGTAAATTTAACTTTTTGCCAAGTTCAATTCCGTTTACTATATTTCCCCATTGGTCTGACCCTCCAATCTGGAGACGACAGCCATACTTTTTATTCAACTCGACAAAATCATAGGCTTGTAACAACATGTAATTAAACTCGAGAAAGCTTAGATTTTGCTCCCTATCTAGCCTAATTTTCACACTATCAAAGCCTAACATGCGATTTACAGAAAAATGTGTCCCTATATCACGCAAAAAGTCTATATATTTTATGTTATCTAACCAATCTGCGTTGTTTACTATGATTGCACCAGTTTTTCCATAATCGAAAGATATCATCTTCTCGAGGGTTTTCTTGATACCAAGTATATTTTGATTGATATCTTCTATCGGCAAGACGCTTCTTGCTTTGTCTTTACCAGATGGGTCACCAATTTTTGTTGTGCCACCTCCAAGTAGAATTATTGGCTTATAACCGAATTTTTGTAGGTGACGGAGCATCATGATTTGAATGAGACTGCCAATATGCAAACTTGGTGCCGTACAATCAAACCCAATGTATGCAATTATATAATTATCTTGTGATAATAGCTGGTCTAACCTATCAATGTTTGTACATTGATATAGGTATCCTCTTTCTTGAATGAAGTTTAAAAACTCGGATTTATGTTTCATAATATGTTATTTTGTGTGTAAACGGTGTTGTTAACGATGGCGTCATTCCAGTGCTTGACGCTGGAATCCAGTTTATTATGAAATTTCATCAAAAATGTTGTATAGTGTGCTCGTTTATGATTAAGTTTTCTAGATTCCAGCGTCAAGCACTGGAATGACACACCAACTTCATAAGGGTTGCCTTCAAAATTACAACATTTGAGCAAGTGTATACCAGCTACCTGGATAATCAATTCCATAACTCTTCTATCTTATAATATTCTCTTACTTCTGGCCTGAATAGGTGAACCATTATACCTTGAAAATTCACAATCACCCAGTTACCTTCATCCATACCTTCTACATCTATTTTATCATATTGCTTGAGATTTTTCATCACTTGCTCAGCTAATGCTTTTACATGGCGGCTCGAATCACCGGATGCAATGATCATATATTTTGCAATGACAGTTTTATTCTGTACATCAAAAGTAACTATATCTTGACCTTTGTTTTGATCTATTACATCTACAATTGTATTTTTTATTGATTCTGTATCACCATTCATTATTCTAAATTATATAATTTATCTGTAATGATACACTCAAAATTTCTGAATATGAACTATTTTTGATATGTTTCTAGTGTAACGTTTATAATACATATATTTGTAATATATGATAGTTTTCTGATGGTATGGTCATTTACTTAATCGGATTTCCGGGTAGTGGCAAACTTACGATTGCAAAAGAGCTGTGTAATATTATTGATGGGGTGATAGTAGACAATAACCTGTTTAATAATATCATATTTGATATGATTGATTTCAGAAACGCTGAGGTTACAAGTGAAATATGGGAAGAAATTTTTGTGATTAGAGAGAATATGTTAGCAATATTGGAAAAATACCATATAGAATCAAAGCATTATATATTTACAAACGAATTGATAAAAGGTGATTCCTATGATCAAAAAGTATATAACTCAGTGGTGAATTTAAGTAAAAAAATGAACGTGGAGATTCTCCCTGTGGTGTTATATTGTAATAGTGGAGAACTAGTAAAGCGCATTCAATTAAAGGAAAGAGAGCAGGAGAGAAAAATTACTGATTCAGATTTTGCTATGAGAAGAATTAAAGGAAAGAAACTATTTATCCCTCAAGGTTCACTTGAAATTGATAACTCAAACTTAAGCGCAAAAGAAGTTGCAAAAAAAATTGTTGAAAAAATGAATAGTAAAAAAGTAGTTGAAACTTCTATGATAGATAATTTAGCAATAGAGAGTATTTGTGATTAGTGAGGAGAAAGAGTATCGCCCTTGTGTTGGCATAATGTTATTTAACAAACAGGGAAATATTTTTATTGGAAAACGTTTTGATAGTGACTCTTATTGGCAGATGCCACAAGGAGGAGTTGATGAAGGTGAAGAGCTAGAGCAGGCAGCGCTACGTGAGCTATTGGAGGAAGTTGGTACTGATGAAGCAGAAGTTGTGGCTCAAAATAAAGAGTGGATATATTACAACTTACCCGAGGAAGTTATACCGATATGCTGGAATGGGAGATATTCTGGCCAAAAGCAAAGGTGGTTCTTAATGAAATTTTGTGGGAAGGATAAGGATATTAATATTAACTATACTGATCATCCAGAGTTCAAAGAGTGGCGTTGGCAAAATGTGGATGATTTGGTAGCCAGTGCCATACCGTTCAAAAAAGAAGTTTATAAAAAAGTGATAGAAGAGTTTTCTTCTATCATAAAAGGATCTATTTATGATAGTTGATTCTCATTGTCATCTAATTTATTTTTCTGATGATGAAATACCAAAGGTAATTTCAAGAGCAGAGCAAAATGGTGTGAGAATTTTGCATAACATATGCATAAGCATTAATGATATCCCTAAATTATTAAAAATCTCTTCATCCTATGATCAAGTCTACTGCTCCGTTGGTATACATCCGCTTGATACTACTGTGGAAAAAGGTGAGTGTATAAATGCTGATGAATTGATTGAATTTACTAAGGGCAAAAAGGTAATTAGTATCGGTGAAACCGGATTAGATTTTTATAAATCTGATAACAAAAGCAATCAAAAAAAAAGTTTTGCATCACATATAGAAGCGGCAAAAGTAACAGGATTACCTTTAGTTATTCACACTAGAAATGCTGATAGTGAGATGATTGATATGTTAAATTCAGAAATGAAGAAGGACGCTTTTAGTGGAGTAATGCATTGTTTTGCTTCTTCTAAAGAGCTTGCTTATAAGGCTATGGACTTGGGATTATACATTTCATTTTCTGGAATTATTACTTTTAAAAATGCGAACTTACTAAGAGAAATTGCACAAAATGTGCCACGTGAGCGTGTTTTAGTTGAAACTGATGCACCTTATCTATCACCTGAACCTTACAGAGGAAAAAAAAATGAACCGGCAATGGTAAAATACGTTGTAGATTGCCTAGCAGAGCTATGGAATGAATCGCCGGAACAAGTAGCAAAAATAACTACAAATAATTTTTTTAGGCTGTTTTCGAGTAACCGTTCACGGATTGTGAGAATGAATTAAAGAACTAAGCAGTGACAGCTACTAGATTCTGTAGCTTTTGAAAGGGGTTCTGGCCATTTAGACGTGATGTCAAAAATATCGACAACATTCTTTCCATGAATCTTTCTCCACGTTCTGACCAGGTGAAAAAGCTGTTTTTACGATAAATTACGTACCGTCTAATTTGCCGTTCTGCAAGGTTATTAGTTGTTTCTATCACTTCAGGTTTTCTTAAAAACTTCCACATCATATCCTCAGATCGTAACATCTTAGCGGCCATTCTTGAAGCTTGAGTGCTATTTGCAACCCTCGTCATTTTACGTAAAAAATGTTTTACCCTTTTCCGAATTTTTCGCACCAGTCGATAAAATCTCAAATTATCTATCAAATTTTGTTTTTTTGCCTTATCTACTACAAACACCTTATTGCTGAGCGATTTTAGTGCTTGGCCAATTTTGCTCACTTCAACATTTTTACTATGGGCAAATCTCTCAAAATCTCTTGCCAGATGTGCCCAACATATCTGTCTATTTTCACGATTGAAGTAATTGTATACAGCGTATCTATCGCTCACAACTATACCATCATATTCTGGCAGTAAACTCTTCAACACCTTCTTACCACGAGACTCGCTTACCTTCAGAAGTGTCAACGCTTTGTTTGTTATTACCCAACTCCAGCCTCTCTTTCCTTGATTTCTGTGCCCTGTTTCGTCTATATGCAAATACTCGCTTCCTTGCAACTCTTCCTTCATTTTCTCATATTCAGATGCACACTTCTTCGATACCCTGCGTTCAGTATTTGAGACTAAACCAAGGCTTATATTTAGATTAAAAATACTGCCCAAAATTTGCTGTACCTCTCTTTTTGAGTTAATAAAAAAGCCGCTAAGGCTGCTTATAACTGTTTTAGCATTGGGTCCTAGAAAATCTCTTGCAACACCTTCGGGTAAATTTGCTGTAATTCTTTTATTACATACTCTTATATGTTAAAAACAAGTCTTTATAAATGTCACGAAATGGCGGTATAAAGACACGCAGAGAGGAGGAACCGTACATACTCTTGGTCATAAGGACCGTTTTGCAGCAAGGTTCTCCTCTCTGGTTTATTATACTGAAAGTTCCGAACAACTGGTTGAGCTTTTAGGCTCGTATATAAGGGTGGAAAATGCAGTATACACATTATTTATGGAGGGATTATGAATTTATCAAATATTATTACTGGCATTGATATTAGCAAAAATAAACTAGATATCCATATTCATCCACTTGGACATCATAAAGTATTTGAAAATAACGTTCAAGCTATTGATCAAATAATCGACTTTTTGCGTTTACATAACGTAACCAAAGTTCGACTTGAAGCAACTGGTGGGTACGAAAAATTATGTGCTTATACTTTATTAAGCCATGGTTTTGAAGTATATGTCATTCAACCAAGATGGGTGAGAGATTATGCAAAAAGCCTTGGTATTGCTACTAAAACTGATAAAATAGACTGTAGCATCATCTCACGTTATGTTAGTAATACAGACATGCGTGTCACTCCTTTAAAAGTTAGTAGTATTGACTGTTTGAAGCAAAAATTATCTCGCAGGAATCAACTAGTAGAAATAGCAAAAATACAAAAAACCCAAGCTCATCAAGTAACCGATTTATCTATAATCAAACAAATGGAAGAGCTACTTGCAGTTTTACAAAATCAAATTCAAGTCTTAGAAGATGAGGTAATGGAATTAGTCGATAAAAATCAAGAGCTTAAAAAAAAGTACATGTCAATAACTAGTATACCTGGTGTAGGTGCAATAACAGCTATTACTTTTATTTGTTATCTACCCGAGCTTGGAACTCTCCAACATAAAGAAATATCCAGCCTTTCCGGAGTTGCACCTTTTAATCGAGATAGTGGTTTTAGTAAGGGAAAAAGGTGTATTCAGGGTGGTAGATCACAAATTAGAAAGGTTTTACATATGTGCATTCTTAGTGCGCAAAGGTACAATTCTTATATAAAAATCTTCTTTGATAGGCTATACAATCAATATAAAAAACCATATAAAGTTACCTCTACTGCTGCAATGAGAAAATTACTTATCCTTGCTAACTCTTTAGTAAGAGACGGTAGACTGTTTACTGAGGAGTATAGCCCTAAAACTGCTTCTATATAGCAATAGCATAGCTGTGAATAAGTACGCCCACACAAATTTTAAGTACTTATTCACAGCTACATCAATTTTTCTATTGACTTTTAACACAACTGCTACAATGTCCTCTTTGCAACCTGTACTCAGTTACAATTGGCTTAATTTCTGGCAACTCTGCCTTCTGATGAATAATTTCATCTTCTAAAGTAATCTTACCTCCACACATACAAATTGTATCAATTGTGCATCTCACTACCTCGTCTGCAGCCATTAATTCACGCTTATGCACCTTATGTCCTGGCTGACCTCCTGGTTTTTTATCACTTTTCTTTTTTGCTTTCTTACGATATATATCTCGTGATGGTGGCAGCGATGAGAATTTTGCGAATTTAAGCCCAATTTGTCTTCTAATTCAACTATTTTTGCTTTCAAGCTATCATTTTCTCTGATCAGTGCTTTTATTTCTTCCTTGAGATTAGCCTTTTCTGCTACAACCTTTTCTTGCAGCACTGTTGTCATTTACCCATTCCATATTTAGATTCCTATCTCTTTACACTTTTATACTTACTTTGTAAACCACCTTATCTCCGTGAACGGTTACAATTTTGTAGGTGAAGAATTGAAGTACAAATATTTAACATGGGAGGAATCAGGTCTTGGTGACGATAAATATTATTTTTCAGATAAGGAAGGAAACATAATCGATTCGCCTGACAACAAGATATTACAATACAGTATGCCACACCATGATACAGCAAAGGTGATAGAAGATATAACATCGTCTAAGATACCAAAGAGTGTACTAATATCAAGTGAGTTCGCCAAAACTTTTTTTAAGAACTTAACAGGAAATCAGTTAGAGACTCTTGCCGATATTCTTAATAATGAGAAATTACAGATTTTAGCAAAGAGCTTAACAAATAAACAACTACAGGTTTTAGCAGAGAACTTAACAGATGGACAATTTCTAGCTTTAGTGGATCATTTAACCAATCATCAATTACAAGCCCTTACTCACACATTGGATTCAAAAAAGTTAGGAATAATAGTCCCCTTATTAAATGAGAATCAGGTTACGAACTTAGTAAAAGACTTTAACTCAGATCAAGTAAAACAAATTTTCCCTCACCTTAAAATGGATCAGTTCGAGATAGCGGTCAAGACAATGAAGGATGACCAGTTTGTAGAACTAATAAAAAATGCAAATGAGAAAATAATAAACACTATTTTGGACGACGCGTTGAAAAATAAACTTCCAACCTTAGTAAAAACTTTAGAAGAAGATACATTACATAATTTAATTAATAAGCTAGACCACGAGAAACTTGCAATAGTAGCTCGAGATTTAACTGATCCTAATAAAATTCAGATGGTTATTAAGTCTTTAGCTAATAACCCAGAAAAACTTCAAGCTTTTGCTCATAGTATGTCTAATGAGCAGTTTAAAGAACTTTTGGATAACATAGGCGCAGAAGAGCTTAAAGACATCATTCACAAACTGCCTTATGAGAAAGTGACAGCTGTGATTGGTGATCTTGGCAATCAAGATCAGTCTAAAGCTATTATTGATGCATTGAAGGAGAAATTTAACGAGCAAAATGAAAAAATGAAAGACCTTATGAGTAAGGTTGACCGAATGCTTCCTGAGGAGAGTGAAGCAAATTGGAATGATGCACATCCATCAACTTACGTTCTTCAAGATGTTAATGCTGAGTTTGCAGTAACAGATCATTTATTGTGAACTTGGATATTGATAAATCAACAGTGTGCATGTGAAACTAAAAAATAATTTAAACTTTAATAATTTATGGAGGTAATTCATATGAGTAAGAACTCGCAAAACCTTTTACAAAGAGGGGATAATGTTACTGATAATAGTGGAAAACAACTTATAAGCGCTCTTGATCTTATTACACTTAAGACAGCTACTGGTAAGGATGTAAAGGACCTTACAAGAATTGTTACTGGTGATACTGTTAAAAAAGCAATTGATGAATTAGCTAATAATATTAATAAACAACTTATTATTAGCTTGAATACTATGTTAGAAAAAGAGCAAGCTAAAGTTAAAAGTTTGGAAGATATAATAGGCGACGAAACTCAAGGATTACAAAAAAATCTAGCAGATTTAACAGCTCAAGTAAATAATATGTTACCTGAGGAGGCACCACCCTATCATGACATGTTGTAAGGTGCAAAAAAGTAACAGCTTGCTAGCAGGCTGTACATACCATTTCAATATAACTGAGTTAATTTTAAAATTTTATGGAGCTAACATGAGTAACAACAGTAAACAAGAAAGCGAAAATAACTTTGAAGCAATAAACCAAATGAGCGCTTTCAACTTTAAAAAAATAGACCATATAGAAGTTGCAGTTAAGCCCACAAACTTTGAGGACGTTAAAAACAAGATTGCATCGATTTATTACGTCAATCAAGTTATGGATAAGTTAGTCTGCGATTTAAACGAGAAGTTTGTTGTTGACTTAAATGCCTCACTTATGAACAACATAGCACAACTTCGAGAAGAGTTTCTTGATATAAACCAACGCTTGGCCAAAGGTTTATTTAATTTGAATGAGTTAATTCAACAGGATGGATTTATTGATAATAATAAAGAATATAGAACATGGGCAGAAGAACTTGATCACCTAAGGGAAGAAGTTGAAGGATTAAAAGCAGCAATAATTGACCATAATAACGTAGAATGGGAAGCACCAACTCACTCTGATATATTATAGTAGTTAGGAAAGTAAAAGCTTGCTAGCAGGCTGTTACTCTCTCTACATATCGTTTCAATACAGCTGCATTAGGGAATCTATTTTAAAACTTTCGGCATATAGTTCTCATCATGTTTTGCAAACACCGTATCTGCAAGAAAGGTACTATTATCAAACATTTTACCTTGCACAACAATACCACTTTTTTCTGAAAACATTGGTGGAAGTATTCCCTGATATTTCACCATAACGCTCTTATTAAAATCTGTCATTTGAAAAACTACTTCGCTTTCGCTCCGTATCACGCTATTTTCAACAACCATTCCACCAACACGGATTGGCTTTTGATGACTTGGCAAAACTATAGCTTCACTTACTGTATAGAAAAATGAGATATTTTCTTTGAGCGTCGTTAAAATAAAAAAGACTATGCAGCTTAAAAAGCAGAAAATTCCTGAAGTTATAAGTAATCGCTTATGTTTCTTCTTCATTATTATCTTTCAGGCTTTCTAGAATTTTTTTACTTTTAGTATAGCAAGAAATGGTAAAAATCAGTTCTCCGGTAATCAACGTAAGACTAATAAGGTAAGCAAAAATCACATACGTGTTCATAATATATCATTAATAAATAACTCACCTGCATCAAAATAAATTAAGCTTTCATCCTTTTTCTGCAACACCAATTTACCACTTTTATCTATATCAGCAAAAATTCCTTCATACAATTTGTCAGCTAACTTTACACTGATTTGCTCATTCATTTTGAATGCTTTTTTCAACCACATTTCTCTTATAGCATAAAACCCATCAAATAGCCATTGCTTTCTTAGCTTATTAAAGTTTATTATTAATTCTTTTAACAGATCCATGTGAGACACAGACTCATCGTAATTGCTAATGCACGTTGTGCCTGGAAGTGGCGCATGATTGACATTAATTCCAATTCCTATAATGAGCCAATTTGAATTGGATTTTTTTTCAAGCAATATTCCGCTTATTTTCTTGCCATCGATTAGAATGTCATTTGGCCATTTATGTTGAAGATTGAGATCGTTTATGAATTGATCTCGTGTCATCCCAGTGCTTTGACACTGGGATCCAGAAGAAAAAGTATGGATTCCAGTGTCACGCACTGGAATGACACCGCAGTGGGTTTGATTATTCAAGAAATTTAACGATAATAAAGTATTTCCAACAGCAAGAGCAGTCACAAAAGTCAATTCTGTCAATTTGCTGACATCCTTTTCTTGGTTAATTATCAAACTCGCATAGAGATTACCCTCTGGAGAAATCCAGCTTTTTCCAGTGCGTCCCCTGCCTTCTGCTTGTTTATCAGCAATAATGACAGTTTCATTTGATATCCCTTTCTCAATTAAACCCAATGCTTCTTTATTAGTACTTGGAACTTCTTTGTAATGATAAATACGAAAACCTTCAAGGATCACCTTGTCAGCCCTTTAGTTTAATGAGTGAGTCAAGATCTTCTACACACAAGAAAAGAACGAGATTGATCAGTGAAACCACTGAAGTGATAATGAATAGACCCTTAGAATAAGCAACCTTATTACCACTAGCTTTATCAAAATACATAACTTTCATGATATTTAAATAATAGTAGCATGATATCACACTCGCTATTACAAGGATCAAAGACAGGCTGATAAAGCCAGAATTTATTAAACTTTTGAATATAAAAAATTTAGCGATAAAACCTGCAAGTGGAGGTATTCCCGACATCGAGAGTAATAGTATAGAAAGATGGAATGCTAAAATTGGTTGCTTTTTTCCTATACCAGATAAATTTGCAATATCACAATCATCATCGTCAATTTGTACGAGATATGAGAATAGCCCTATGCTTGTGATGATATATATCACCAAATACATTAAGGCACTATCTGTTCCTGCTTGTGTAAAAATAGAAAGTGAAGCAAATATAAAACCAATGTGACCAATTGAACTGTAAGCAAACAGCCTTTTTAAGTTTTGCTGACGCAAGGCCCCAAAAGCTGAGATAAGCACAGACAATGCTGAAACGTATAAGAAAATAGGCTGAACATAACTTTTTACATTTACTAACTCTTCATTCATCAATCGAATTAAAAATGTTACAAGTGCAGCTTTTGGGGCCGTAGAAAAAAACGCAGTTACTATGGTAGGTGCACCTTGATAGACATCTGGAGCCCACATATGAAAAGGAGCAATAGCAAGCTTGAAACACAAACCAATAAGGATAAAAACTAACCCAAAAACTATTCCATAAGTTATCTGATGGTTTTGCAAGAATGAACCGAGCTCAGAGAAATTGACTTGTCCTGTATATCCATAAAGCAGCGACATTCCATATAGCATAATGCAGGAAGATAGTGCACTAAGTGTAAAATATTTCACTCCTGCTTCACATGAATAAGCTGAATCTTTATTAAAGCTCGCAAGAACATACAAAGATATACTCATCAACTCAAAAGCTAAATAAAAAGAAATCAGACTATTTGCTGAAACCAAAGTTATCATGCCAAATAGCGCAAAAAGAATCAGTATTGAAAATTCATATTTATAGTCATATTTTGATAAATTCAGCATCAAAAGTATTAAAATTCCTGTGCTGAGAATTAACCCTTGGGCTGACCTGATGTATAAATTGAGTTTTAACAACGAATTAAAGAGAAAAATTTCATTGTTTTCTGCCGAAATAATTAAAATAATCAAAGTTACCACTGTGCAGCCAAGTGCTAATAAGTTGATAGTTCGGCGGTTAAATATAATTCCAAGCAGTAGCAACACTAACGAGGAGATAATAGAGAACATTTCCGGCAATATCTGTATATAATTCATAGCGCATTATATTTGACTAACAAATTTGCCATACATGGCTTCAAATAATTCAGTGCAAGGGTTGGGTAAAATCCAAGCAAAATAACAAACACTGCAAGCAGAATTAAGACAGAAAATTCTATGCTATCCAAGCGATTATTTAATAATTTAGAATAGCTAACCCCCCATATTATTTGCTTACATAAATTCAGCATATAAACTGCGCTTAAAATAGTGCCAAGTGCGATAAATCCTGTAAAAAACCCTATGCTCTTAAACATTCCAACCATAGCCAAAAACTCACCTATGAATCCAGATGTTCCAGGTAGCCCTATTGAAGCCATTGAAAATAAAATGAACATAAAACCAAATTTTGGCATTGTGTTTACTATGCCAAAATACTTTGCAATCTCCAAAGTTCCAGTTCGAGTATATAGCATTCCAACACACAAAAATAAAGCAGCAGAAATAAGGCCATGACTAATCATTTGAAATATGCTACCCAGTACTCCTTCCTCACAAAATGAAAAGAGGCCAGCGGTAACGATCCCCATATGTGCTATTGAAGAATAAGCTATTAACTTCTTTATATCATCTTGAGCAAACGCAACTAGAGAAGCATATATCACCGCAATAATGCTCAGCACAACAACGAAATTTGAAAAATACAAACTTGCCTGAGGAAGCATTGGAATAGAAAACCTTAAAAATCCATATCCCCCCATTTTAATAAGCAAGCCAGCTAAAATCACAGACCCAGAAGTTGGTGATTGCACATGTGCATCAGGAAGCCAAGTGTGAAATGGAAACATCGGTACTTTTATTGCAAAAGAAATAAAAAATGCAATCCACAGCAATGACTGCACTTCAAGATCAAGGCTTGGCACTAATGTAGCTAATTTTTGTATACTAAACGTTCCAAAAACACTATAGATGTATACTAACCCCAGTAGAAATAATAATGAGCCAGTTAATGTATAAAGAAATAACTTAAACGTCGCATATATCCTTTGCTTCCCTCCCCAAATGCCAATAATAAAGAACATTGGTATTAAGACAGCTTCAAAAAACACATAAAAGCTTATAGCATTCAGTGAAACGAAAAAACCGACTACAAAACTCTCAAGCAGTAGAAATAATGCCATATAGGCTTTTAGGGTCGTATAACTCATTTTGCAATTATAGAGCATACAAATAACAAACAAGAAAGTTGTAAGCAGAAGGAAAAGCAACGATATTCCATCCACCCCTATTCCAATATCTCTTACTGGATAGCTGACAAACTGAAAGTCCGCATCGTTATAATCAAATTCTATACAAGCTACAATGCTAAGCAAAAATGGAAGTACAGCAAAAAATAGGGCAAGGAATCTTAAGTGTATAGATTGATGATTAATCCTGATCGAGGATAAAATCAACGCTCCTATCAGTGGAAGCAAGAATATACTAAGTAACAACACCTTCTATTTAATTCCAATAATATATAAAGCACCGATTATTAAAGTAACAAACATAATAAATGCATAATCAAATATATAACCAGTTTGTAACTTTATAGAACTTTTTGAACATTCATTAACCAACCTTACAACACCATTTGGTCCAAATGAATCAATAGCCTTAACATCAAACTTCAATAGAAGCCTAGATATAAACCTTATCGGTGCAATTATAACAAACTCATACACCTCATCAAAGTACCATTTATTCTGCAAAAACTTAAGTAAAAATTTACTCTTAATTTGCCTAATTACTTGATATTGGTAAATTAGGTACGCAAGTGCTATTCCACTTAGGCTTGCTAAGGTTGGCAGTAGTTTTATAAAGAAATTATGAACTCCATGCTCATCAATCATCACTAAACTTGATTTCCAAAACGCATTACTAGTTATGTTCAAAATATTTGCTCCCCATATTCCAGAAAATACTGATCCAAAAGCGAGTATCAGTAATGGTATAAGCATAATCTTTGGTGCCTCATGTATATTAATTTTACTTTGTTTTTGGCTGTGGAACACAAGAAGCAATAACCTCCAAGAGTAAAACGCTGTGAAGAATGCAACAACTAAGCTTATTACAAAAGCAAAGCTATCCGTGCTATAAGCATGTTCAATTATCAAATCCTTTGAGTAAAAACCTGCAAATGGAAATATTCCAGAAAGCGCAAGAGATCCAATCCACATGAGAGTATAAGTGCAAGGGATTTTCTTCCAGCAATTTCCCATTTTCTGAATGTTTTGCTCATGATGCATTGCATGAATCACATTGCCAGCACCAAGAAATAGTAGAGCTTTAAAAAAAGCGTGTGTCATTAAATGAAAAATAGCAACATTGTAAGCAGAAAGCCCACATGCCATGAACATATAACCAAGTTGACTGCAGGTTGAATAAGCAATTATTTTTTTTATATCGTTCTGAGTAATCGCAACCGTAGCTGCAAAGAAAGCAGTAAGTGCCCCAACAATAACTATTAATTCTCGTGCCACATTTGATAGCTCAAATAATGGAGAACATTTTGCTACTAAAAATATACCTGCTGTTACCATCGTTGCTGCGTGAATGAGTGCAGAAACAGGGGTTGGCCCTTCCATTGCATCTGGCAACCAAACATGTAAACCAAGCTGTGCAGATTTACCCATACAGCCAATAAAAAGTAATATGCATATTATATGAGTTACTTTGAATTCACAGCAGAATGCTCTAATGTTCTGCGTGCCAAGAAGATCAGTTGTATCAAAAACTTCAGTAAAATTCAAAGAGTGAAATGTATAATAAATAAGAAAGATTCCAATCAATAGTGCAAAGTCTCCTACCCTATTCACAACAAATGCTTTAATTGCTGCATTATTTGCAGAATATTTTTGGAACCAAAATCCTATGAGTAAATAAGAACACAGGCCAACCCCTTCCCAGCCAAAAAAAAGCTGCACGAAATTATCGCTTACAACCAGCACAATCATGCAAAACGTAAATAGCGATAGGTAAGAAAAAAACCTCGACTTCCCTTTGTCATGCTCCATATAACCGATAGAATAGAGGTGGACTACTAGTGAAACGGTGGTAATGACAATAAGCATTAAGGATGAGAGAGCATCCACACTAATTGCCCAATTTACTTTTAATACACTTAATGAAAATAGAGGAAATAAACTCAAGTGATAATTTTCAGAGAAGGTGAGAAAAACATACCAAGATAAAACTGCAGATATTCCAATCCCTGCCGTTGTAACTAACTGACTTTTTCTAAAAAATGCTCCAAACAATGAACCAAAAAGTGGCAGAAATACTATTAATTTCAGTATATCCATCATACTTTCATTCTTTCATTAAATTTGCTTGTTCAACGTCTATATTGCCACGGCTTCTATAATATACAACCAATATTGCAAGCCCAACTCCTGACTCTGCTGCCGCAACAGTCAACACAAACATCACAAAAATTTGCCCAACTATATCATTCATAAAGGCAGAAAAAGCAACTAGATTGATATTAATTGCCAGCAATAATATTTCTATTGATAACAGTATATTGATTATGCTCTTACGGTTAATGAAAATACCACACACGCCAATAGTGAACAAAACAGCAGCAATTATCAAAAAGTGATTTAATCCTATTTCCATTCCACTCCTTTTCCAAATTTAGCCTTAATCAATTTTACAGATGAAGATTGTGTCAATTGCTTTAACACGTTCTGTTTTCTAACTCCTTTTTTCTTTTCCTGCAAAGTAAGAGCAATTGCACCAACAATTGCAACAAGCAGCAGAATACCAGAAAGATGAAAAGCGTACATGTAGTCAGTGTAGAGCAAATTACCGATAGCTTTCACGTTATTGTTATTATAGTTTATAACATTGCTTATATTCGGTTCTGAACTGCGAATTACAAAGCTGATGATTAGAAAAAACACAACACATAATATAGCACCAAGAGTGAAATGCTTTGCAAAACCCTGATGCAATCTTATGTAGTCAATATCGAGCATCATGACTACAAAGAGGAATAACACTGCAACTGCACCGATGTATACTATCAGCATCATCATAGCGATGAATTCAGCTCCAAGGAGAATAAAAAGAACTGCAGAATTAACGAAGGTGAAAATTAAAAATAATACTGCATGCACAGGATTCCTTACACTAATTACGCATACAGCAGATAAAATGCTAAGAATTGCAAAAAAATAAAAGAAAAAAGGCATTAACGTACTACTTTCAACGCTACTTACCTAATTAAAGCACTATTACAATAAAGTCAATATCATATTAGATATTTGAAACTCTACCCTTACTTAACCATTGAGGGGTAAGCACTTCTCTCAAGGCGGTCAATGTATCTATTTCTGGCTTTTTTTCCTTCTTTTTACTGACTTCTTCATAAATTTTTGCAATACCAAGTATTAATGCACTAATTACAGGGACTGCTATAAAGACTCCTCCAAGAACTGGATTACCTGTAGCACATAACATCACTCCAATTGCTATAAAACCGACAACAGCAACACCTAAAGCGCTATACATACCTGCATTATCATAAGGGTTTTGCAGTTCGTGAGAGGTTGTTTGTAATTGGCCACTATTCATATCTATTTTAGTGCCAGCTGAAGGAACAGCTAATCCTTCTGTTCCTTCACGCTTTAGTGGTTTACAGCCTCCTGGTGTAGGTTGGGTGCCTTGTAAATCATTCTCAGTATCGCCTGGAAAAGATTCCTTAGACTGCAAACTTACTTCTGCAAGTGCTGTTGTTTTAAGATTTTGATCTTGTATTATGTTGATAGGAGGGCTTAGCTCTTTATATTGCTTTAATGATGGTTCCATGAGATCTTCAATGTTACCCAATATTTGTTTAAAATTTCCATGGTTAATCTTTAGCAATTCTTTTACACAATGTATCAGCTTCCATTCATGAATAGATTTTCCTAGTTTACTAGGTTTATCCTAAATATCACCTACAATAACATTATTGACTCTAATAAGCAGACTTACATGGATATCATGATTAAAGTTATTTTTTGAATGAATAATTAAATTCCTTAATTCTTTTAGCTTATTATCGTAAGCCTCTTTGTCATATTGTTTAGCTGTATTTTTATCTGAAGTAGCATAAAGAGATTGAGGGTTTTTTTTACGCAATCTTTTAGTTCTTGTTTTTTTCTCGTATTTAATTTTAATGCCTTTTATAAATTCGTTGGTTTCTTCAGTCATTTTTATTTGCACCTTTTCAGCAAAATATCTGACCAATACAATATGACTTTTCATCCTATTTGACGCTCTAGATTTATCCTCATCAACATACGATTTTAACTCCTTTATAATCTCTTCAGGATTATTAAAATGCTTAGTTAGGTATTTGATAAATTTGAGGTCTGTTTCCGTATCACTTTTTAACCTCTTTTTATTTTTATCCTCTAATTCTTCGAGTTCTTTTTCTAACTCACTGATCTCTTTTTTTAACTCCTCTATAGCCTTGTGAAACTCCAGAGATATCAAGTGATCGATCCAGCCATACCAGTCATATTCAGATTTATCTTCTGATAGCTCATTGTGGTCTGCAAAACGCACTTTTCTTTGTTGTAATTGTTCTTGACCATTTAAATTAGCAAACATATTTATTATCTATTTAATATTATTAGTATATATTTCAATATTACCTAAAATTTTAACATTTGTCAATCCAGGCACCTACTGTTTGAAATAAACTGGAAGCAAGCAACAAAAACTTTACAGAGCGCAAGTAGTAAGATTAACTTACTGCAGCTATAATTTATAGGGCTACAATGAACGATTATCTCTCGCTGCTAAATCCAGAACAACAATCAGCTGTAACTAACATAGATGGACCAGTTTTAATACTGGCAGGAGCTGGAACGGGAAAAACAAGAACGATCACTTCAAGAATAGCGCACATAATTCGAAATGGCTACGCTTACTCCGATGAGATCTTAGCAGTTACATTCACGAACAAAGCAGCAAATGAAATGATATCAAGAGTGCTTGAACTTACGGGCACAAATATACCATGGCTTGGCACCTTCCACGCAATTGCAGCAAAAATTTTACGTTATCATGCTGAAATTGTGGGCTTAAATTCCAATTTCACAATCATTGGTGTGGATGATCAATTACAGGTAATAAAAAATATTATTAATGAAATCAGCCCTGATTACCTATCAGAAAAATGTAAGACCATTATGAATATTATTCAGCAATGGAAAGAGAAGTGTTTATTGCCGTCTGAAGTGGAAGATGTTCAATCATTTAGGCAAGTATACGTGACTGCACTCAAAGTCTATCACCAATATCAGGAAAGGTTGAAATTTCTTAACTCTGTTGATTTTGGTGACTTATTGTTATATAACATACAACTTTTTAATCAAAAGACCGAGGTTCTGTCCTACTACCAAAACAAGTTTAAATATATTATGGTAGATGAATATCAAGATACAAATGCAATACAATATCTTTGGCTAAAATACCTTGCAAAAGAGCACTCAAATATTTGTTGTGTAGGAGATGACGATCAATCGATATACAGTTGGCGTGGTGCAGAAGTTGAAAATATTTTGAAATTTTCCGATGATTTTAAAAATGCAAAAACCGTTAAACTGGAGTGTAACTACAGGTCAACATCCCACATACTTGCAACTGCATCATATGTTATCAATCACAATAAGACTCGCTTAGAAAAAAAGTTGTGGACAACAAACATTGAAGGGGAAAAGGTAAATCTAATAAAATTATGGGACGGGAAAGCTGAAGCAAGGTTCATAAGCGAACAGATATTAAAGCTCAATAAATACAGATTTAGTGACATTGCAGTGCTCGTAAGAGCGACTTTTCAAACTAGAGTGCTCGAAGAGTATTTTATAAAATATTCAATTCCCTATAGGATTATAAGTGGCGTAAAATTCTACGAACGTCAAGAAGTAAGGGATATAATTGCATATTTGAGGCTTGTTACAAATAATAATGATGATCTCGCTTTTGAAAGGATCGTAAATCGTCCAAAAAGAAGCATAGGAGCTACAACTCTAAAGAAAATATACACGACTGCTCAGGATAACAAAATTTCTTTTTTTCAGGCAGCAAAAATATTGGTTAATAGTGATCAAGTAACCGAAAGAATTAAACTCTCACTAAATGATTTTTTAAATAAAATTAAAGCTTGGGAAGAAATAGTAAGCGTAAAACCACTGCATGAATTTGTTAAAATCGTAGCAAATCAATCAGGATATATGGAAATGCTTGAGAATGAAGGAGTGACGGGTTTAGCGCGAATAGAAAATGTTAAAGAGCTCATTTCATCTTTGAAGAATTTTGACAGCACTATAACCTTCTTGGAGCATATTAGTTTGGTGATGGAAGTGGATAATATGAATAGCGATGACACTGTATATGTTATGACTCTTCATGCGGCTAAAGGGCTTGAATTCCCGTGCGTGTTTTTACCTGGTTGGGAAGAAGGATTATTTCCTCATCAAAGATCTTTTGAAGATAAAAGTGGTAAAGCTTTAGAAGAAGAGAGAAGACTTGCATATGTTGGCATAACTAGAGCAAAAGAAAGGTTGATCATTTCATGTGCAGATAGGAGGGAAATTAATAATCAGTGGCAACCAGTGCGCACTTCTCGATTTATTAAAGAATTGCCAAGAGAAAATGTTGAGGTGATCAAGAATAGTGCCTACTGTTGAAGCTATAACTGCAGCTCTTACGACAAACACATCTGAATTACTTCAATTATATATTTCTCCTGGCAAAAATTCTCTGATGGTCTTAAATAAAATTTTCAGTGAATGATTATCAGACATGTTGTGTTCTGCTGATTTTATTAAGTGTACTTCAACGTCTGTTGACTTAATTTTTTCAGCTAAATTCAATGAAGTTTGATAAGGAACATCTTTATCATTAATGCTATGCAATAAGCGCACAGGACAGTTTATATCTATTGCTTCTCTGTTTAAAAGAAGGTTCTTTCTACCGTCTTCGATCAGATTTTTAGTTATTTTGTATGCACAATGCTCCGAAGTAAAATCTATTACACCTTTAGAACCTAGTTCTTCTTTTTGCTTGCCTGACAATTGCTTGAATATCAAATCTTCAGTAAAATCAGGAGCAGACGATATGCCGATTAATGCTGCAATTTTTTCTGGAAATTGAAGAGCAGTGAGCAGCATCAGCCATCCTCCCATACTTGAACCTATAATTATTTGTTTATTGCTAGTTAATTCACTTATCACTTTAGCACAATTTTTTTGCCAATCACTTATTGTATAATCAGCAAAATCACCGCTTGAATTACCATGGCCAAAATAATCAAAGAGCACAAGTGCTATATCATTTTCTTGGCAAAATTTGTAAACGGCAGTTGCTTTAGTTCCATCCATATTGGATGCAAAACCACTAAAAAAAACTATAGAAGCCTTCTTTCCTTGTAGCTTTCGATATGCTATATGGCCATTACTTCCATCGAGTAATTTACAATAATTCATACTACTTTGGCAAGGCAACCGGACTATCGCTCATCGAACGCAAATAGCTGACTAGATCTGCAATCTCTTGTGGATTGGAAATGCCTGCAAATGCCATACGTGTACCTTTTATGTAGGCTTTTGGATTTTTTAAAAAAGCAAATAACTCCTCATACTCCCATTTCCCACCTTTTTCAAGTAGTGCTTTTGAGTAATTGAATGAGCTGCCAAGATGGGCCTTTTTATTTCCAACCACGTTCCATAAGTTTGGCCCCACTTTATTCATTCCACCTTTCTCAAAACTATGACAAGCTATACATTTTTTTGCTGCTGACTTGCCTTTTTCAAAGCTAGCATTCTGCATGAGCTCTCCAATATCAAGTGCCACTTGTTCAATCTTTTGTTGAGGCTCATTGCTGGCTGCTACTATTGTTTGGTGTTCAATTTTATAATCCTCTGGGTTGTAGAGCATATCAACTACATTACTAACTATCATAATTATTAATCCAGAAAGTAAAATCGATGCTGCAATCTTATTAAGCTCCATAGTTAATTCTTATCAAGTAATGTTACTTAAATTATGCAAATATTTTCGCAAACAGTAAACAATTACCTTTATTTCACCAAAGATAGAAATTTCTATTACTTAGCTAAGTTAGGAGACTGCAATTCTATTTCTATCGGAGTAACTTGTGGTTCAATTACATAATGATCTGGAATAACATATTAAAATAGATTTCCTGCAAACTTGTCTGCAATGATTGAAACTGGAACCACTTCTATAATGTTCGTTTGCTTGACCTAAGATTCAGGAGCATTTAAACTGAATTTTATAAAGTACTAGAAATGATAGGAAATCTAAGAGGAATAGTTGATGAGGTGTGTAGCGATCACATAATCCTGAATGTGAATGATGTTGGCTACATAGTATATCTTTCAGCCAAAACTTTAAGTGCTTGTTCGATTGGAAGTAGAGTAAAATTACTTATCGACACTTATGCAAATAGCAGAGAAAACGTTACTCAGCTATATGGCTTTATAAGTAAAGAAGAACAGCAGTGTCTGCGTTTATTAGTTAAAGTGAGCGGTGTCAGCTATAAAACCGCAATGTCAATTTTGAGCAAATTAACTCCAGAGCAACTGTTTTTGGCAATTATAAATGAGGATAAACTAGCACTTAAGGTGAGTGGACTTGGCCTGAAACTCATAAATCGAATTATTACTGAGCTGAATGGCAAAGTAAGTAAATTAGAGATAAATAACAATCATTTTCACTCAATTAGTGAAGATGCTCTTTCAGCTTTGATCAATCTTGGATATGAAAGAACAAAAGCTTATGATACAATAAAAAAAATAGAAGATGAATCACCAAACTTGGACACTAAAGATATTATTCGTATGGCGCTTAAAACAATATGAAGTCAATATCATGTAGTAAGGAATACTCTGAAGATGTACGTAATTTAAATATCCGGCCTGAGCAACTTGATGATTTTGTCGGGCAAAAAGACTTAATACAAAATTTAAAAGTGTTTATAAATGCTGCACAGACGAGAGCTGAAGCTTTGGATCACGTATTGCTCTATGGTCCTCCAGGGCTTGGTAAAACAACTTTAGCACAAATTGTCTCTAAGGAGTTAAGGGTTAGCTTTCGTGCAACTTCTGGTCCATTGCTTAGTAAAGCTGGGGACTTAGCTGCAGTGCTCACTACTTTAAATGCAAAAGATGTTCTATTTATCGATGAGATCCATAGATTAAATCGTAGCATTGAGGAAGTTTTATATACTGCTATGGAAGATTTTTGCCTAGATATACTAGTAGGTGAGGGCCCATCTACCAGAACTTTAAGAATAGATTTACCACCATTTACACTGATTGGGGCAACAACACGGCTTGGACTGCTTTCTGCACCGCTGAGGGATCGTTTTGGTATTCCCCTGCATCTTGAGTTTTATTCTTTTGAGGAACTGGTTGATATTATAAAAAGAGGTGCAAGAGTTCTTTGTGCTGAAATCGAAAAGGATGCTGTGCAGGAAATTGCCTGCCGCGCCCGTGGTACTCCAAGAATTGCTTTGAGATTACTCAGAAGAATAAGAGATTTTGTTGAAGTAAAAGATGATAAAAAAATTACCTGTGAAATTGCCGGTTCTGCACTATCAAAATTGGGTATAGATAAAATGGGACTAAATAAATTAGATATGGATTATCTGAGATTTTTGTTTAACACCTCAGGACCTGTTGGAATTGACACCATATCTATTGCACTATCTGAAGATGTTTGTAATATTGAAGAAACAGTAGAACCTTATTTAATCAAGGTCAGTTTCGTAAAGCGCACACCAAGAGGACGTGTTTTAACTGATCAAGCAAAGGAATATCTCAGCATTAATTCAGTGGTATGCTAGTATTATACTATATTTTATAACATTGTATAGTATTACATTAAACATTATAATATTCTCTTATTATATGATTTGCAGGTGTTTTAGAGGCAAATAAGAAAGTCTTCTGTTATAGTGAATATGTTCTTGAAAAATTACGTAATATACGCTAGGCTGTATATAGTATGAATGTAAAAATATCAATAATTTATTGATATTTTTTAAGATTAATACTTATTAAATACTTCATATTGTAAGATTGAGTTATTGTATTTTATAGACTTAAGATAAAATGGTAAAAAGCTTTCTAAACAATTATAGAAACAGTAATTCAATTAATGGAGAAAAAGCAATGAAAAATTTTTTAATCAATAACAACGAAGAGGACGGTAGCTCAATCTTCATTAATCGAATCAGGGAGCAAGATCTCTCTGCAGAGCAGAAGCTCAATGAATTAAAAGGATTCATGGAGGAGCTTGCTAGGAAAGCTGAGCTCAAGAGAATAGAGCTTGAGCGTCAGGCTGCGAGTTGCATTGATGAAACATTATCTCAAGTAGAGCTACAGATACAAGATAATGAGGATTACTTTACTGATAATAATCAAGGGGTATTCGCAAATTTCTTTGAATCCCTCTTTAATCTTTTTGAAGTAAATGTAGATCCGAAAGTCTACAAAATGCTCAAGGAGAAGAAAGAGAAAAATCTGCTTCTTTCGATAATTAAGTTTTTGCGTGATAAGCTTAAGGAATTAGTTAAAAAGATCTTCAAAAAAGATTTAGATTTAAGTTGGGATAAAAAGCTAGACAAAGAGATAAAAGAATTGCAGGAGAAATTACTCAGTGGTGGGTTATCTCCGGAAGAGGAAATAGCAATACTCGAACGTTTGCAAGCGTTGCAAAATTTAAAATTGAAGCTTCAAACTTTTCTCGTGGGCTCAGTCATTGCAATGTTTGCAGAAATTTTTGCAGTTGATTTAGCAGCAGTAGTAGAGCAAGATGTAACTGAGGAAAAAAGAGACAAAAAAGCAGAAAAAACAGAATCAAAAGAAGTTCGTCAAGAAATAGAAACAAAAGTGAGTGAAATCACACCAATTTCTCTCTTTAATTTTTCATCTCAAGTTCCAATGCCAATTGTTCTAAACAAGCAAGAACGTGCTCTTTTACCAAAGCCTATAGAAAAATTAGTAGACACTCTACCTAAACCTGTTATAAGTCACAAAAATAGTGAAGTACAAAAACTGGAAAAAATGAATAAAGAAAAGAAAGAAGCAAAAGAAGAGAAAAATGAAAAACCAAAATTAGCTGTCTGTCCACCTGCTCCAAAGCAAAAGGAACACAGGAGAGTTAAAAGACAAAAATGTGATAAGGATACAAGGAGAACAAAGCTAAATGGATCTTCCTGCAAGAGAAAGCTTGGTGATCAGCAAAAGTCTAATGCTGCTGTGGAATTGCCAGGAGGATTAACTGAGGACGTAAAAGTTGAAAACCATGCTTCTTCAGTCAAAGAGAGAGGTGTGTAAAGGTTCTCTTTATTTGCGTGTGATTTTGGAGTGCTTTTTTTTAGTGTGTGCTGCTCCTCTTTTTGTCATTCTAATTTTAAAAGGGTGTCATCCCAGTGCCTCCTCTCTTGTCATCCCAGTGCGTGACACTGGTTTTTCATCTGGATTCCAGCATCAAGTGCTGGAATGACATGGCGGACAAGTAGCTCTCTCTTGTCATTTCAGTAGCCCCTTTGATGTCATCCCAGTCTGGGATCCAGAGAACTTAGTTTAAAAGAGTTGTTATTTCAGTTTAGGATCCATTTTCTCTTCTAGATTCCAGACTGGAATGACACCGTCTTGAATGGAAGCCAGTGCCAACGATGCGCCATATTGCAATGTTCGTACAGTTGTGTACTCAGACACTGTCATCCAGACACAATTTCATCATATAAATCTTTCCATTCTTGATTTGTTTTTTCAATTAAGTTTATTTTCCATTTTCTCTGCCAGCTTTTTAGGAGTTTTTCTCTACTAATTGCTAAGTTTATCTCTTGAAATTCTTCAAAATAGACTAGTTTACAAACATTGTACTTTGACGTGAAACCAGAGATGGCTTTGCTTTTGTGTTCCCAAATTCGTTTAGTCAAATTTGATGTTATACCTGTATATAGGGTTCCATTGCGTTCACTTGCAAGTATATAAATATAATAACTTTTCATATATAATAAATAAGTTTACTAGATTCCAGTGTCAAGCACTGGAATGACATTAAAGGAGCTACTTGATGACACCAAAGAGGCTATTCTTTGATACCAAAGAGGCTACTTGAATGACAAGAGAGGAAGTGCTGGAATGACATTCTCTTGAGTGCATAATGCACCAAAGGTTGTGTACCAAAAAGGTGTCATACCAATTTTAAAAGGCTGTCATGCAAGTTGCCCCTCCGTTGTCATCCCAGTGCGTGACACTGGGATCCAGAAAACTTAGTTTAAAAAAGTTGTCATTCCAGTTTAGGATCCATTTTTCTTCTAGATTCCAGCATCAAGTGCTGGAATGACATGGCGGACAAGTAGCTCTCTCTTGTCATCCAAGTAGCTGACACTGGGATCCAGAAAACTTAATTTAAAAAGTTGTTATTCCAGCACTTCTTCTCTCGTCATCCCAGTCTGGAATCCAGGAGTATAAAAATGGTGAATAAAATTTATGTTAAAAAACTGCTTGTGCTGACAATTGATTCTTAATATACTCATTACATAATAATTTAATTTAGAGGTTGATATGCATGGCAATAATGATCCAAATAAAAAAGTACCTGATTCAGGGAGAACAAGGATTTATAAAAAAGATTTAGATCTAAAGAGGATAGATAATTTTAGCGATAGAATTAAGCGTGAACAAGAGGAAATGAAGCAAAATCAATCAAGTAGTAGTAAGAGTGGTCAGGGCACCAGTAGGAGTGGTAAGTAATTATGTTAATTAATTAGAGAGGTGGTATTATGCCTAATAAAAGTGAAATAAATCGAGAATTAGTAAAAGCATTTAATAGTATTCTTCGTTTCAGTAATGCTGTTGTTACTAATTTTACTGTAAAGGACGATCATATTGTTATCTCGTTTGATAATAATATGACTCGTGATCGGCGCATAAAGTACCTGAGCAGTATGAAAGAAAAAATAATAGAAAGATTTTGTCCGGATGAAAGTATTCTTGATGATAATTTTTATACAAAGTTTTTTCCTTTTAACTTTGATCAAGAGAAATCGGCTGAAGATAATAAATTTTTGGTGCCAATGAGGAAAGAGGTGGTTTCTAATCTAAAGTTTTTGCTAGCCCATGAACTCGCGCGATTTGCAACAGATCTTATTAAAGAGCAAGAAAAAAAAGACAAAAAATCGGAACTAGGTTGTGAGGATCTATCAGATGATATAGAGGAGGAGATAGAAAATCATGTAGATTATAATATAATTGATGAAGTCTTTAATAAGGGATCTTATCTATATGGTGCGGAGTGTGTTGATAGAAATTTGCAACGTTCTTTTGTAGATTTGCTCTCATCGAGGATAACAGGTTATGAAAATGGTCCTAAAAAAACTAAGGATTTTTTAGAAGAGAAAGGAAATTATGTATATCTAAAGAAAAGCATTTTTGATAATCCTAAGCTCATTAAAGACATAGCAAAGCATGAATTATCCTTGCAGTGTCGTGATTTGCAAGTTTCAAGTACCGAGGATGAAATGAATGACACTCTGAAGTTCGCAGTTGTTGATTTAATTCGTAAAGCACTACCGCACCTACCAATTGATTCTATGTGGCATACTTCCCATAAAGAAAGTAAAGATGAGTTTTCAATTTTAGCTCCTGTTATTGATTGTGGTAATTACATAGAGTTTTTAAATGAAAAAGAAGTTGATCATATTAATAATAAGGTGTTTGGTGGTACAAAAGTATTGCGTGATGTAAAAGATGATATTGCAGAAAGAGGTCTGCCAACATATGGTGCCGAACGAATATATGCAATAGACTTTTTTAACCCAGACATTGCTTACTGTGTGATGGATAAGATCATAGAGAGCTCTGTAATCAGTAAGGATTATAAACTGTCCATTGATCCTGCACGTGTGCCAGCTATGAAACCACAAACTCTTGCCCCTTCTGAAGAAAAAGTAGGGACGGATGGACCAAGTGCAGATAGTGGTTTTGGTGATTCACCTAAGAATTCAGTTATAGGTAAATCACATGCTAAAAACTCAAGCAAATTCCTTAGGCCCGACTACTATGGTGAAGGTAAAGGTGGGGATGATGCTTCGGCTAAAGATAGTGGCTTTGGCCCTTCTTCAGCACGATCTTCTTTTAATAAGCCCAAAACAACATTTAACCAACCTTCTATATTACAGCCTGACCAATGTTCTGCAAAAAAGCAGACATCAACTAGTAAAAAATCAATTTGTTGTATTTTATAGCTAAAGGAAATTAGGCTATTCAAAGATGAATTGTGAATGAAAGGTTATGTATCCGTTTAGATGCATGTGAGACCAGTGCCTTCTTTCTTGTTATACAAGTAGCTGACACTGGGATCACACTTGATTATGCAAGAAATCTAATGTTAAAAAACTCACAGTTATTATTCTTATAGCATTGCTTCATTTGTATAAGCCTTTTCATGCTTGACAAAAGAGAGTTGAGGGTTAACAGCTTTTTCTATCGATTTAGCCTGTTTATAGTCTTGACTTAGGAAATATATAGACAGTCCAACTGCTATTCCAGCAACAAGAGCAGATACTGCGAGTGCGCATAATATAATAGTCATTGAAGGGACTAAAGCACCACCAACACCGAGTCCAATGCCAAGAAAAACGCCAGGTATAATGCCAATCAAACTATTACATCTAGCACTTTCTTTTTTCAATTGAGCTTGGTCTTGCATACATTTAATGAGTACTTTTCTTGTATTTTCTTGAGCTAAATCTAATGGAATTTTATTTCCTTTATTCTTTAACAAAGGATTTGTATTCTTCTGAAAAAGAACTTTTATTGCGTCAGTGTTATTACTTATAACAGCTTGGTGTAATAACGTCTCTCGATCTTGATCTTGATCTTGAAAATTGATCAATTTGTAGAAATACTGAGGAGTAACAAATCTATTCACCGCTTCATCTAAAATCTTCATCACGTCTTGAAATGATAATTTCTCTTTTTTCTTAGACCCTGTACTATCGTATACAATGCAGTGTTGCAAAATAAGATACACCATCTTTTTTCTCATATCTACAGTATCCTCTATAGATAAAGCTGATTTAAATAACTCCTTGTCAATAGGTATTTCGATATTTTTATCAAGAAATGCCTTCAATTCTTCAATTTTTTCTTGATACTTTATCCCTTGCCTACAGACGATTTCAAGTAAAGTATTCATACCATCTCCTTATTCTAGTTATATCAATAATATAATAAACTCTAATAAAAGTCAAATCATTGATTAAAAAATTAATATAATTAATTCTGTGAATGTCAAATAAATTCAAATAACATCAAAAAAAACTCACAGGATCAACATCTATTGTTACTGCAATATTTGAATTCAAGTTGTAATTTTTAATCCAATATTTTAGCTTTTTCTTTATAGATAAACTATGTTTATTGTGTATTTTGAGTAGCACTCTATACCGATATTTATTATTTAAGAAATTTATTGCTGCTGGTGATGGGCCAAAAATTTCGAGTTCTTTTTTTCTAGTCACGCACTGGAATGACAACGCAGAAGGAATAGTAGCTGAACATTGATCATGCAAAAAGCTTGTTATCTCACTTGCTGCTTTCTGCGTTGCAAATTGATCCTTACCGCAAACTATAAGCGCTATTAATCTACTAAATGGTGGCATTTTAGCTTTGCGTCTTGACTCAAGTTCAATTTCATAAAACAAATCCCTTTTTTGCTGCTGCAATGCTTTTATTATCAAACTTTCAGGATTATTAGTTTGCACTATTACCGTTCCTTTTTCGTTGAACCTCCCAGATCTACCCGCAACTTGATGCAATAATTGATACGTCTTTTCTGCTGCTCTAAGATCAGAATTTTCAAGTCCTAAATCTGCATTTATCACTCCAACCAAAGTTAACTTAGGGAAATTATGCCCTTTGGCAATCACTTGTGTACCGATTATAATATTCACCTCTTCCTTGAGCACTGAGTCAATGACGCTACCAAGCGACTTCTGATCGCTGCTGATAATCGCAGTTTTTGCACTTGGTATTAATTTCACTATTTCCTCAAGTAACCTCTCAATTCCCACACCATAAAGAAGCAATGACTGCTCACTTTGACAATTGGAGCATTTTTCTGGAAGTTTTGATTGATAAGAACAATGGTGACACAAAAGGACGTTCTTCTTTTTGTGGTATGTAAGCCAAACAGCGCAATTTGAGCAGGAAATTTTGTATCCACACTTTTTACAAACTGCAAGTTGCGCGTATCCCCTGCGGTTTAGAAAGAGCATAACTTGCTGTTTTTTCTCTATGGTTTGTTTTATCCCTTCGAAAAGCTCATTGGAAATCCATTGCTTATTATTCACTACTTTTATATGCGGTAACTCCGCACCACCGAATCGTTCGGTTAGCTTTACATGATTGTAATTCCCTTTTTTAACGTGATAAATTGTTTCAAGCAGCGGAGTAGCTGATGATAAAATTATTGGAATGTTCTCAATTTTGGCTAAGATAATTGCCATATCTCGAGCATTATATATAATTCCCTGTTCTTGTTTAAAGGATGAGTCATGCTCTTCATCAATGATGATCAATTTTAGGTTTTTATAAGGCAAAAAAAGCGCTGACCGTGCCCCAATAATTATCTGCGCACTTCCATTTGCGATACTGAGCCAATTATTTCGGCGAGCTTTTGGAGTAAGTCCTGAGTGCCACTCAGCTATGTTGCCGGATATCTGACTGCGAACACGATTTACTAATTGCGAAGTTAGAACAATTTCTGGCAGAAGGATAAGGACTTGTGCATTACCTCCTTCTGTTGTCATTCCAGTGCTTGGCAAAGGCAGTATGCTAAGTGTTACAGTGGGTTTTGCCTTAAATACAAAGGTGTCATTCCAGTGTTTATCCAGGAATTTTGATTCTAAATTAGGTATTGGTCTTAAATTAAAATAAACGTTTGTGATGAGATTATATGAAAAATTGGATCCCAGTGTCGGAGCACTGGGATGACAAGAGAAGAGGGCACCTGGATGACAAGAGAAGAGAGCATTGGAATTGCAAAAAAAGTAGGCACTGGGATGACGGGAGAAGGAAACACTGGAGTTACAGGAGAAGGATAGACAATGTTCGTAAATACTATGATTCTTAATTAACTGTGAAATTACAGAGAGATAAACTTCCGTTTTCCCAGACCCGGTTTCACCGTCAAGTAAAGTCACTGAATACTCATTCAAATTACTTATTACCTTATCGCGAGCTACTTGCTGTTCAGGGTTTAATTGGTAGTCTATTTTGCTTATTTCCTGCTTTTGTTCAGCATAAACTAGTTTATTTATTTGATTTACTTTTAGCACTCCCCCCATTATCACTTTCGCAAGCATACCAATAGGTATTACATTATACTGCGCAACCCACTCTGCAAATTCGATCAGTTTTGGTCTAATACTCGGTAAATCAATCTTTTGCTCAACAAATTTTAATTTCTGATCACTCTCGTCACTATATTTCCAAATTATTCCAATCAAACGCTTTCTGCCGAATGGCACCACCACATAATCTCCAATTGAAATTTCAGTATCTTTCTCAATTGCATATGAAAATAGCTGATCAATTGGAAGTGGTAGTAATACGTCAACTGTTCTTGTCATAAGTTAGCGCTGTTTTTAGATACATAAAGAAGCCTTAATGCTTTTTTCATAGTACACAATTTATAATCATAAATATTGGAAATGTTAGGAAATTCTGTATGTTTAGCGATAAAATAGTCCTAGACTTTGAAATAGAAAAAGGTGACCGAATAGATCGGTGTTACTTCTCTACACGCATCAAACTTACAGATAAGAGCAAGAGTTTTCTACGTGAAAAGCTCGGTAAACCTAACAATTTAGATGATTACTTTAATCTTAATCCTGAGAATTTTTATATTTATTACAACAAATATAGTGGTCACTATGGTATAAATGAGCTATATGTCAGAGATGATAATGGTAGATATTTAGCTACTAAACTTCCACTTGATCAGAGCGGATTTTCGATAGAGTTATCATTCGACGAGATGAATTATGGTTTTTATCCTCTGTATGCAATCTATAATCCCACTCAATATGACAAAAAGCAGGAAAAGAGCTTTGAAGATAATGGTGAATTGCAGCCGTTTGTGTCAAGTGTATTGGATTACTTTCTAAATGGCTTAACCATTCAAGATATGTTTTTGCAAATACAAAATGAGCTTGTTGAAAAAGAAACAAAATTAGAAGAAGACAGAAGAAAGGCAGAGGAAGAATTAAATCAAAAGAATGAAAAGTTAAGAGAACTCATAGAAAATGATGAGATTAAAGTACTTAAAGTAATAAAAGGCCATAGTATTGGGAATGGACGTTCAGCAGCAATTTTACAGCTTAATGGTGATCTTGATGCAAGTAAATACTACATAGCAGAGTATGAAAGCAATGAATACTTACATTGTACGAGCTCTGGTTATGACATACTGCTTGACCAGAGCGATTTATTTTTTGTTCTGAATAGCAGCTCTTATCTTGAACTTGAAAGCGGTTTCTACTCAATCCCTGAATTTAATTCTAGAAGCTATGCTAAATATCTCAATACTAAGAATCGGCTTTTCAGCGATGATCAACTATCTCAGCAGTTGTGCAAAAACAAGGTAAAGGCTGAATCTACAGTTAACGCATTTTTCTCAAGACTTATTTATAGTGAAAATTTTTAAGAGGTGGATATGAAATTTAAAACAAATTCTGAATATGATAAATTACAAACTTTGATTAAAAAATTATTTCCAAATAAAGAAAGTATAGTAATAAACGATCAGCTTACAATAGAAGTAAAATATGGGGGATTAGCTAGTTATACCCCTGAGTATATAAAACAAACTGTAAAAGATGCTTACGGAGCCTGGTCTGATAATTTCTATTCACAAAAAAGCGTTCATTCTGGTCCAGTAAAATTGCAGCTTTATGTGCTGAAAAATTACGATGATTACAAAGCTCACATCAAGGAACTTTCAGGTGGTAAGGACCATAGAGAATTATGGGGTGGTGGAACAGTAAGAGCACACGAAGCTGACGGCACGATAGCAAAGACTTTTATTGTTGGAGATGTAAATGGCTTACTTTGTGCAAAATCTAAAATTTTAATGGAAAAAATGAGCGATGCATTTCTTGAGTACTCTACCGGTAATATGGATACAGTACCTGAAGTTTTACGTACCGGTATGAAGCTTTTCATGTGGAGCTATGATGCAGCTAAAAAAGAAAGCACTCGCGATATGCATTATACAAAAGAAGCATACAATAAAATGCATGAATCTGGGCATGATACACCATATAAAATAGCAAGTATGTCTAACGACTATAGAATATCAGATTGCTTAGTGACATTCCTACAAGAAAAACATCCTCAATTCATAAAGCAATTGCTTACTGAGATGTCCTTCGATAGAGTAGAAGCGATATCAAAATTCAAGCATCTTTTGAATAACTCAGAAGTTGAAAAAGAATTTAAGCAGTGGATGGATGTAAAAAGTGGCGATAAAATTGTAGCAGATCTTGTGCCAGATAGTGAAGTTATGACTTTTGGCGAACACAAGCTTCAAATAAATATAAAATATGATGATGAGGAATTAACTCAGAGCAAATTGAGTAGTGTAAAAAATGCCATCGAGAGTACTATAAAAGATTTTGATTCAGCATTTGGCATTAATAATTCTCAGCCTTGGCACAACATACCAAATAAAGTTAATGTTTTCGTATTTAATACAAAGAGTGACTACGAAAATTATCTTAAGGAGTTGAACGTTAACTATAAAGGCGCTTCTGGCTTAACAGTTCAAGGGCGTGGCTCAGAAATTCATGTTTATTTTTATCTACAAGACCAATTTGATGACTCGTGTAAAACTTTGAAACACGAATTGGGACACGCCTTAACTATCATTAATTCCTATTATGGTACAGGTGATGTCTTATCTAAGGCTATGCATGAAGGGGTTGCTAACTATATGGCAAGTTTAGAAGATGGTCGGCATGTCAATGACCACGGAGATAAAGAGGCCTTGATTGCAATAAAGAATAAAGGTCTCAAACCAGATGAAATATTGCGCAATAATATTTGGAGTAATAAAGGGGAACATTATCATTCGGATGCTGAACAAGTGATCAAATTTCTTGAAGATAAACACCCAGATATGATTGATAATTTGCTCAAGAGCCTTTCTAAATCTGGTGCAAATAGGTCTCAAGGTAATAAATTATTTGAGGATTTTTTGGCTGAGCTGAAAGGTTATGATCAAGAATTTAAACAATGGGTTAAGGCTGAGCTGAGTGGTGAACAACATATGGAATATAATGTTGTTGAATCTAACAGTGTTGAAAGTTCAACAAGCCAACAAAGTGCAGGCAAGGGTCTATATGGTTATAGCCCAGTACATAATGTAAGTGGTGATAAAACCAAGATAGAATCTAAATCAAGTGTCAGTAGAGAAGATTCTATGCAACCTGCTAAAAAAGCGAGTGAAGACGAACAAGGAAAAGCTGTTACAACAAAAGTTATGAAGTATAATAAACAGCCTTTCTTAAAGGTGAATATTGATGACAATAATGTAGAAAATACTATAGGAAAAGTAAACGAGATAAATAAGGTAACAGGTGCGACTAGTTTACATTTTGCTGCTTCATTGGGAGATTTAAGCAAAGTAGCAACGCTACTAAAACACAATTCATATATTGATACAAGAGACCATAATGGACAAACGCCACTACATTATGCCATTCAGTCAGGAAATACGGAAGTAGCAAAATATCTTATTGATCATGGAGCAAATCTTAATGTTCATGACAATTATTATCAGAAAACTAATACTAAATATGTGTATTATAAGACACCTTTACACTATGCTATTGAGTCTGGAAATATAGAGATAGCTAAATACTTAATAGATCGTGGTGCAAATCCTAATATTCAAGATGCTTATTCCCAAACACCATTATACAGTGCTATTTATTCAGGTAATACAGAAATAGTGAAGTATCTATTAGATCATAACGCAGATCCTAATAGTAAAAGTTATTATACTTTTCCGTTACTTGCTGATATTAAGCTAGGGAATTCGGAAATAGTTAAGAGTTTAATTGAGTATGGCGCAGATCTTGGTATAAAGAACACGTCAGCTCAAACACTGCTGCACTATGCAATTGAGCTAAAACATACGGAAATTGCTGAATACTTAATAGATCGTGGTATAGATGTTGATACCCGTGATATTAGCTCTGGTAAATCTCCACTACATTTTGCCATGCACATGAAAAATATGGAAGTAGTTAAATATCTCATAGAGCACAATGCGGATATTGATATTCAGGATAGCTACGGCTTAACACCTTTGCATCTTGCTGTTGATCTTGGGAATAAGAAGATGATAGAGCAGTTAGTTGAAAAAGGTGCGAATATTAATGCTCAGGATAATGATGGTTGGACACCTTTAGTTCATGCAGTGAGGCATGGAAAGTTAGATACAATAGAATATCTAATAAAAAACAAAGCTGACGTTGACGTTGTAGGCAAAGATGGCAGGACACTTGTTGAACATGCTGAGTTATGGGCAGAAGAGAAAGGACTAGCAAGAGATGTAATAGATAGCAAAGGCGATAATGATTCTTATTATCGTGAGCTTTCAAAAGAAGCTGCAACTTGGGAAAAAGCTGGAAAGGATATGCTTAGCTATCTCAAAAAAATTACTATGCAAGAAGAAGAATCTAACGATATAGACCAAATGCCAGCAGATCAACCTGCGAGTGAAGAAAGGAGTAAAAGATCGATAAGAGGAGACGAAGAGAAGCAAGAGGAAACAATTGTTATAGATAATGTGAAAGAAGAATCACAACATCCTTTAAAAATCAAAGTGGGTGAGGCTGTTGAAATAGGGAAATATAAGGTAGAACTGCAAGTTACGTATGATGATGTAAGAAATTTTTATGACACTATACGTGGTAAATATCATGATGGTAGTGGATACAATTATGAGCAAGTAATGGTTTTGTACAATGAAATTGTTAGGCCAGCATCACAGCATCATGATGAACCATTTACTCTTGCTGAGTCCTATATTGCAGATGGGCATCTATTTATTAAAAATCAAGATTTTGGAATTTTGAATGATTTTAATGAGATGTTCTATAAAAGTGATGAGTTTATGTAACATAAAAGGTGGATGAGAATTAATTGATATAAGGAATTAGATCTTCTATTTTTATTCCAGCGTTTCCTTATCCTGTCATCCCAGTGCTTCGACACTGGGATGGCTTTGTTGCATAGCACCTTAAGCAGTGATGGTTTACGACAAATTTATGTGATGATTTCAAATTTAGCCATACCAATACCTAATTTATAATCAAAATTCCTGGATTCCAGTATCAAGTACTGGAATGACATCATCTACTATGCAACTTACTTTCAAAAATAAACGTTCCAGTGGTTTCATTTGCTTTCATCCCAGTGTTTCCTTCTCCTGTCATCCCAGTGTTTCCTTCTCCTGTCATCCTATGGCTTGACCATAGGATGGCTTTGTTGCATCGCTCAAGTGAAAAGAACTGGCAGTTACTGACAAAATTCATTATAAATAGCCATTTAACTGTTGAAGAAAAAATATGCCACAAAAAATGAGAGTCAGTAACTGCCATGAATATAACAAATTTCTCCAAGAAAGAGGAAGCATTTTTTGTTATATCAATGACGCCATAGAAAATTGGTACGAGAATTGTCCAAAAATGCAGGGCGGCAACTATATTTATAGTGATAAAGTTGTGATTTTAGTGCATATAATCGTCAGTTTCTTTAGAATTGGTTTAAGACAAACAGTCGGGTTTATAAAAGGGTATTTGCAACAAATAGGAAGAGATTTGCAGCTATTCACAAGCATCAAAAAACTTAATATTAAGATAAATGATTGCAGAAAATAATATAGAAGATATCGAAATTGCTATAGACAGTACAGGAATTAGTATATACAACAACACACAGCAAGGAAAATAGCACTGACAGAGTGGCTATGAGCAAACGAGAAAATTGCACGTAATGTTGAATATAAACAACAAAAAAGCCATAGCTGTAAAATACAGTAACGGTGTCTACTCTGATCACTTGTGATTTGCTAAAAGAAGTTGATTTTCAGCATGCCATAAAAGCACTATATGCAGATAGAGCATGTGATAGGCACAAGTTTTATAAGTTGTGTAACGAATATGATATAAAGACAAAAATTCCACCAATAAACAAGTAACCGTTCACGGAGATAAGGTGGTTTACAAAGTAAGTATAAAAGTGTAAAGAGATAGGAAGCTAAATATGGAATGGGTAAATGACAACAGTGCTGCAAGAAAAGGTTGTAGCAGAAAAGGCTAATCTCAAGGAAGAAATAAAAGCACTGATCAGAGAAAATGATAGCTTGAAAGCAAAAATAGTTGAATTAGAAGACAAATTGGGCTTAAATTCGCAAAATTCATCGCTGCCACCATCACGAGATATATATCGTAAGAAAGCAAAAAAGAAAAGTGATAAAAAACCAGGAGGTCAGCCAGGACATAAGGTGCATAAGCGTGAATTAATGGCTGCAGACGAGGTAGTGAGATGCACAATTGATACAATTTGTATGTGTGGAGGTAAGATTACTTTAGAAGATGAAATTATTCATCAGAAGGCAGAGTTGCCAGAAATTAAGCCAATTGTAACTGAGTACAGGTTGCAAAGAGGACATTGTAGAGTATGTAATAAAAGAATTACAGCAAATTTACCCGAAGGTGTTGCAAGAGATTTTCTAGGACCCAATGCTAAAACAGTTATAAGCAGCCTTAGCGGCTTTTTTATTAACTCAAAAAGAGAGGTACAGCAAATTTTGGGCAGTATTTTTAATCTAAATATAAGCCTTGGTTTAGTCTCAAATACTGAACGCAGGGTATCGAAGAAGTGTGCATCTGAATATGAGAAAATGAAGGAAGAGTTGCAAGGAAGCGAGTATTTGCATATAGACGAAACAGGGCACAGAAATCAAGGAAAGAGAGGCTGGAGTTGGGTAATAACAAACAAAGCGTTGACACTTCTGAAGGTAAGCGAGTCTCGTGGTAAGAAGGTGTTGAAGAGTTTACTGCCAGAATATGATGGTATAGTTGTGAGCGATAGATACGCTGTATACAATTACTTCAATCGTGAAAATAGACAGATATGTTGGGCACATCTGGCAAGAGATTTTGAGAGATTTGCCCATAGTAAAAATGTTGAAGTGAGCAAAATTGGCCAAGCACTAAAATCGCTCAGCAATAAGGTGTTTGTAGTAGATAAGGCAAAAAAACAAAATTTGATAGATAATTTGAGATTTTATCGACTGGTGCGAAAAATTCGGAAAAGGGTAAAACATTTTTTACGTAAAATGACGAGGGTTGCAAATAGCACTCAAGCTTCAAGAATGGCCGCTAAGATGTTACGATCTGAGGATATGATGTGGAAGTTTTTAAGAAAAACCTGAAGTGATAGAAACAACTAATAACCTTGCAGAACGGCAAATTAGACGGTACGTAATTTATCGTAAAAACAGCTTTTTCACCTGGTCAGAACGTGGAGAAAGATTCATGGAAAGAATGTTGTCGATATTTTTGACATCACGTCTAAATGGCCAGAACCCCTTTCAAAAGCTACAGAATCTAGTAGCTGTCACTGCTTAGTTCTTTAATTCATTCTCACAATCCGTGAACGGTTACATAAACAATGCGGCAGAACATCCAGAAATAGATTATATGTCTTACAGGAATGCTGCTATTAGGTTAAAAAATTATACGGTGAAGATGGCATGAAAGAATGGAAAAAGAAGTAAATTATGGGAAAAGATCTTATATTGAAGGGTTTTTCTCAAGATTAAAGCAAATATTCGGATTTAGTTTTAGGAATAAATCTGAGATAAATCGAGAAAAAGAACTAAATGCTATTTGCTTAATAAATTCACTGATATTGGTATGGCTAAATTTGAGATAGTTACATGAATTTACCATAAATCACCATCTCATAAAGTGTGATGCAACAAAGCCAATCGGGAGTCGCAATAGTAAAAGTGAAAGAAATCTTCAAAGTAGAACTATCCCCCAAAGCTGCACATGGACATAGAATATCCTTTATCAGGGATGGACGTAAACATTGAAGATCTTCCCCTAGAGCTGGATATAGATATAAAGTCATTTATACCATTACCTATATTCGAGAAAAATATCACATGCCAAGAACCTTGTCAAAATTATATAATCTATCTCTAGAGCAGGTTATTAAGAATATCAATCCGCATAAAAGAGCTAGGTATTCCTAACACCACTAAACTCACAAATTCATTTGCTAGAGTTTATAAGTTCTTGTTTATAATAATTTATTATATCGTAAAACCATCTATATCGGCCTATTTAAACAGTATTTTACTTTCCTTAAGGATTTTTTAAAGATCACCTATTGAATTCTATGATATTATTTTTTGTAACATTGTTATACACGTTATGGTAAGGGAGTTGGGAAAATTTGTAAAGTAGGCTCTTTCATTAGGTTTTTTGCTAACATTAAAACAATTCACTTAAAAAACTGAGAAGACCATTAAAATATTTTTTTACTTTTTATTCTATATATTTCAACATATTACCTTTAAGTACTAATAATTATGGCATTATTGATAGTTGAGTCGCCGGCAAAGGCAAAGACGATAGGTAAATATTTGAGTAAAGAATTTAAAGTGGCTGCATCCTTTGGCCACGTCAGAGATCTGCCAGCGAAGAATGGTTCTGTTGATCCTGATAATGACTTTGCCATGAAGTATGAGATTATTGAAAAAGCAGAAAAGTATGTAAAAGAGTTAGTCAAGGAAGCTAGTAAAACATCAGATATATACCTTGCAACAGATCCAGACAGAGAAGGGGAAGCAATAGCTTGGAATGTGATAGAGGCACTAAAGGAAAGAAAAGCAATCAATGATGAAAGCAACATTCATAGAGTAGTCTTTAACGAAATAACAAAAAGAGCAGTGCAAGAAGCTATAAAAAATCCACGTGAAATTAATATGGACTTAGTGCGTGCACAGCAAGCACGCAGAGCTTTGGATTATCTAGTTGGATTTAGCTTGTCACCGCTGCTGTGGACAAAATTGTCGGGAAGCAAATCTGCAGGGCGAGTGCAGTCTGTTGCATTAAAGCTTATATGCGAACGAGAGGATGAAATCAGTAAGTTTATAACACAGGAGTATTGGAGCATAAAGGCAGAAATGCAAAATAGCAAAGATGAGGCTTTTTTTGCTATGCTAAGCCACTATGACAATAAAAAGCTAGAAAAATTTGATATTAAGAATGAAGAAGAGGCAAAGAACTTAGTCAGGGAGATCGAGTCAAGGCAGTATGCTGTAAGCACAGTAGAACGCAAGCAAGTTAAGAGAAACCCGCTTCCTCCATTTATCACCTCAAGTCTTCAGCAAGATGCAGTGAATAAACTGTATTTTAATGTGAAAAATGTTATGCGAGTAGCGCAAAATTTATATGAAGGTATCAATATTGGTGGTGAAACCGTAGGGTTGATAACTTACATGCGTACAGATGGGTTTCATATTGCAGATGAGGCTATAAACTCAATCAGGGGATCAATTAAGTCATTATATGGTGATAAATATTTACCGCATTCTCCTCGTAAATATGTAAAAAAGGTCAAAAATGCTCAAGAAGCACATGAAGCAATCCGGCCAACTGATATTAATAGAACACCGGGTAGTATTAAGGATTACTTAACGCCAGAGCAATTTAAATTGTACGATTTAATCTGGAAAAGAACCATTGCAAGTCAAATGGAATCGGCGATTCTTGATCAAGTGGTAGTTGAAATTAGTTCTATTGACCAGAAAGTGATTCTGCGAGCAAGTGGATCAAGTATATTCTTTGATGGTTTTTATAAAGTCTATCAAGATAACATAGAAGCCGAAAATGAAGGCCTGCTACCTGCCATGAAGGAAGAGGAAGCGTGCAAGTTGATTTCTGTTGATCCGAAACAGCATTTTACTCAACCGCCACCTCGTTATAGTGAAGCGAGTATAGTAAAAAAAATGGAAGAAGTCGGTATAGGTCGCCCATCAACTTATGCAACAATTATTTCGGTATTACAAGATCGTGAATATGTTTCATTGGATAACAAAAGATTTATTCCAAGCAGCCGCGGTAAGATCGTGACTATATTTTTGGAAACTTTTTTTCAGCGTTGTGTAGAGTATGACTTTACAGCACAAATGGAAGAAAGGCTTGATTCAATCTCAAATGGACATGCAGATTGGAAAAAAGAACTAGGCTATTTTTGGGTGCCATTTTTTAATCATGTAAATTCTGTTAAGCAAATGACACATGATGAGATTTTTAGTGGTATTCATGATTTGGTAGTCAATTGGTTTTGCTCAGAGGAAGGAAAGGAAGAAATAGGTAAAAAATGTCCTAATTGCTCTGGTGGTATATTGAAATTAAATTTTGGAAAAGCCGGTGTGTTTCTTGGATGTTCTAACTATCCTGCATGCAATCATACAAAAGAAATTACGGGCAGTAATGACAATTCAGAATATCCAAAAAGTTTGGGTATAGATGATGTGACAGGCCAAGAGGTAATGATCAAAAAAGGTCCTTTTGGACTTTATCTGGAGTTTAATAGTGAGTCAGAAAAGAAAAAAAAGATTTCTGTACCAAAAGATATAAATGTTAATGATATTGATCTAAATACCGCCACTCGATTACTTTCCCTGCCGAAAATAATCGGAGAGCACCCTGAAACTGGAAAGGAAGTAAAAATAGGTCTTGGACGATTTGGGTACTATATTCTCTATGATGGTCGATACTTTTCTCTTAAAAAAAGCTCTAAGGAGGTATTAGACACACAATTAAACGAAGCTATACAAATTATTGAGAGCAGCCCACGCAAAGAGCTAAAATCTCTTGGTTTTAATGAAAAGGGAAAAGAAGTTTTTATCTGCAACGGTAGGTACGGATTCTATATAAAATGCGGTAAAACAAACGTTGCTTTGGGCAAGAATGCAGATATTGAAAGTATAGATCTGAAGAAGGCTTTAGAGTTAATTAAGAATAAAAAGTAGACTTCTTGCATAACCATTCTTTATATGTTCTTTATTGTTGTTCCAGCGCTACACGCTGGAACTGAGAAAAAAAGAGCCTGAATTACAAGAAAGAAAATATTCAGATAACGAGAAAGTTGTCATCTGGTTAGCAGCTACAGTCGTGTGACGCAGACGTGCTAACAGGAAAATAGTCTCTATCAGAGTTAAGCTTTGCTGGCAAAATGAAAAGTAAGACCAGCTTCTATACCGTGTGTGTGAAACACTTGATTGCCTATACTGATACTTTCTTTGTGTAACTTCTGGTCCGATGGTTTTTGACCTTTCTTCAATTCTAATATCTTTTTTCCATCTGAGTTTGCCTGTTGCTTTTCTTTCATTTCTCCTAACACCTCTGCTTCAAAATCAACATTACTACCAAGAACACCAAAACCTCTATATCCGATGTGCATATTTACATCTTCGTTTATACGATAATCAAAGCCAGCTTTCAATTGACCTGCAGGTCTTATTGACGATTTTTCAAACATCGTCATTCTTGTTCCACCAACTCCAATACCAACGTAAGGAGAAAAAGAAAAACTATCACTTTTCCAATAATGATAAACATTTGCCATTACAGATGCGTTTTCTACTTGGTCATGATTAATTACAGTTTTATACATATAAGTTTTTTTATTAGTACTCTCACCAACGTCTTTTAGATACGAAACAGTTACTTGATTACTTGATAAACCAATATTATCTACTTTTACAGAAGAGTACATCCCTTCCAATTCAGCTCTATAGCTATTATTGCCTAGTTCTCCTGTGTAACCAAACGTTACATTTGCAGCAAAAGGTGGGTTATAATCTCCTTTATACTTACTTATTAACTGACCTTCTGTTCTCTGAGCGTCTATGTCATTTATAGATACACGGTTATCATCTGTAGCATCTTTGCCTCCAATTTTTGCTTTCAACTTACCCAAGTTCAAATATTGACCGTAATATCCACCACCAAAGTAAAATCCTTCCGTTTCACTTGCAAAAGATTGTTGTGACAACAATAAAGCAAGTGCTGTAACTGCTAATGTTTTTTTACTCATCATGACTATTCCTCTAGTTAAAATAGCTAATCTAGTACTAATTAATTAAAAATGATTTAATATGAAAAGACTAATTATTTTCTAAGCTAAAAAATAGGTAAAATTAACCTCTATCCTCGATTTTATTGCCGTCTAGTTTGTCCTCATCTTCAAATTCATCATCATCGTCAAATTCATCCTTACTGTCTTCATCATCAAACCCATCATCGTCTTCCTCATCATCAAACCCATCACCACCTTCAAACTTATCATCAATATCCTCGTCTTCAAATCCATCTTCAATCTCTGGCTCATCGTATATTGCATCTTCAGTTTTAGCTTCAACAGGATAATCAGCAGCTTCAATAGCATTACTCTCTTCTTCATTACTAATCTTATCTTTGTTAGCAGCAGAAAAGACCTTGTTTGGATCATATGGCTCTTGTGTAGGCACACGTGTTGGTTTAATCAGCCTTCTTGTGAATGTGCTATCACTATAGTACAAAATTTTCTTTGACTTAATTGGATAAGTCGATTCTATCAAAATTATCTGATCATCACGTGGCAGCATAATAATTTCTTGAGGTAAGAGCAATGCTCTCTGTGTTTCAGAGATATGCAATGATCTTGATGCAGGATTCAAGTCTAAAAATTTAGGTTTGTTTAATGATTCTTGTTGTACAGTTTTGTTTCCTATAAGCTGAGATATCAAATTAGCCGTTTCAATATTATTGGCTGCAAAAGTTATTCTATAGGTTGAGTTTGATAAAAAGGAGTTCATTCCTGCTTCTTCATATATTCCTTTAAGCTGTTCAGTATCTTGAACAATTAAAAATAACCTTACTCGATAGCCACGAAAGTATGCGATGCCCGTTTGAAATTGCTCCATTTTTCCAAGTGTTGGAAACTCATCCATTAAAAATAATACGCCGTAAGGCTCGTCATCCGATGGCAATTTTCTACATAAAAACTCAGTTGCCTGTTGATAAAACACCTGCATTAAAGGCCTGAGCCTAGTTAAGTTATCAGGAGTTAAACCAACATAAACTGTAGTTTTCTTCTTTTTAAAATCCAAAATATTAAAATCACTTGATGCAGTTGCAGTATCGATCAATGGGTTTGCCCACAATTCAAGCGACGAGTTCATAGTTGACACAACACCTGATCTTTCTTTGTCAGCCTTTTGCAAAAAAGCTGCAATGTTCATATACGCTACCGGATGTATTATTTTACCCATTGTGTCCAAAACTACAGCAAGATTGTAAACTACGTCATCGCTACGCATCGTACGCACAACCTCACCAAAAGATTTAACTTTCTCTGGTGCAGCAAGTAAATATAGTACCACCCCAACAAATAAGCTTCTTGCTTCGTTTTGCCAAAAATCTTGTTCAGGCATGATTAGGTTAGCTATTTTTTGCACATCGTCAACCATCTGTCCAGGTTTTTCACTAATCCATTCCAGTGGATTATAACAATGGCTTACCCCATCTGGCTGCGCTGGGTTCCATACATATACTTTTTGTCCTTGTCGCTCTCGCCAACCACTTGTTATTTCATAGTTTTCTAATTTTATATCATGCACAATTACCGAATCATTCCAAAATAACAAATTAGGAATTACAAAACCAACACCTTTACCAGAGCCTGTAGGTGCAAAGAGCAATGCATGCTGAAACCCATCAGCAATAAAATATCCTCTCTTATCTTTACCAAGCAATAGACCTTTTTTGCTTCTTAATCCCGCTTTTCGTATGTCTTTCTCTGATGCCCACTGTGAATCTCCATGAAGTGATTCTTTCTTTTTAAATGGCCGCCACTCAATTAGTCTTTCTCTCACATTCCACAAAATAATCATCAAAACAATTTGAGGCAGTACAGAAGATACAACTAATTTAATTTTGAGCTCAAAGCTATATAGCTCTGGATGATGCCAACAATATTGTATATGATCAAAAATTGTCGGCCAGAGAGCTTGAGGAAAAGGTGTCAAGCTCGGATTAATTGCTCTAAAATCTACACCATCTGGACCGTCAACAAACAGGTAGAATAATATACCAGACAAATAGAAGCAAAATTCAAATATGCTAAAAGATACTACACCTCCTATGAGAATATTGCGTAGGTGATTTCCATTACTCATAAACTACTTTTTCTTAACTTACGTATAAATTTAAGTATTTTCATTTGAAGATCTAGTAAATAATATCTCAGAAATGCTTCTTTTGCCTCCACTGGTTCTTTTTAGCTGAATAACAATATCAATTACATTTCTAATGTATGGTATGATCTGATCTGGGGGAATTCCAAGATTTGCTTGCATAACCATAAGTTTTATTTGCTCAAGAGCCATTGCCGGACTATCCGCATGAAGAGTTGATATTGACCCTGGGTGGCCAGTGTTTATTGCTCTAAGAAAACTAAAAGCTTCTGCTCCACGCAGCTCACCAACTATTATTCTATCTGGTCTTAAACGTAAACATGCCTCTATCAAATCTTGAGTGGTCACTTTTGCCCTGCCTTGCCCTCCTTTAGAAGCAATTAAATGGACTTTATTGGGATGATCATTCAAAACTATCTCTCTTGCATCTTCAACAGTAATAATTCTTTCTTCAGATGGAATAGCACGCAAAGTAGCATTAGTAAAAGTGGTTTTACCAGTGGAAGTTCCACCACTAATTATGATATTTTTCTTACTTATTACAGCATATTCTAAAAACTCTTTTATTTTTTTTTGTTTCAGTAGCAAATCTAGGTGACGATCTACTGGATTATCGGTCACTCCTATAACAGTTTCAGAAAAAGCCCCCATTTTTTCATAATCATCCAATGCCAATTGCATAGAAGAAGGTTTACGAATTGAAATGACTACTTTATCAGGCTCACATGCTGGAGGAAACACTATCTGTATACGATAACCATTTGGTAATGTAGCTGAAAGCAGCGGTGTCTCTTCGCTCAGTTTTTGTTCTGTAGCTTGAGCAATCAACCTGCTAAGAGATTTTAAATGATTAAGATCAAATATTTCTAACTTTTCGCATCTTATTTCACCGCGATTTTCAATCCATACTTCCTTCGGTTTATTTATTGATATTTCATTTACACCTTCCTCTTGAAATATCCCTTGTAATGGCTCCAAGTATGTATCAAGTGCAGCATAGTTCATTTCAGTTATTTAATATTGACTGTGGAGGAAATACTATATCTTGGTTAACAAATACTTTCAATGCAGTTCCTTGATTAACATAAATAGTTGGTTTTTTATCTACACTCCTATCAACTATATCTCGCATGTCTTTGGAAAAATCATTGATTGACTTCCCAATTGCTTCATCATAAACAGATTTGCTTCTTTTCTGAGTTTGCCTCAACAGTTGACGTACATCGTCTAAAGTTATACCGATATTGTCACTAGTAATTGTATCAACTCCACTAGCTCCAGAACTTTTTATCACACTTACTATTTCTTCCTTTATTATTCTCAGCAAATCCTGATCACTTTTAGCATTTCGAATTTTTTCAATAGCCCTAATACCCAATTTCCATTTTTCGTCTCCTACCTTCCCAACTTCAGTTTTTATAGAATTCTCCAATCTCTCAACAATATCCCCTTTGAGAGAAGAAATATCTATTTCAGTTGCAGTAATAGACTTCACTGCATCCATGGCAGTTAGCGCATCGATAAGATTAGAGGCTTTTTGTCCTACAACAGCTGAACCAATCGAAACACCAGCAAGTGCCACTGAAGAGAATAATGCACTTGCTATTTTATTATCAACTATTCCAGCTATCCCTGCCCTTCCAAGCTCATCGGTACCAGATGATGCAATAGCAACATCTATACCATGAGGAAGAATGATCCTATTCCAATTTATGTTCACGCGGGCTTTTGCAACATTTGAGTCGAATGAATAACCACCTATTAACCTTGAACCTTTTGGTATTAAAATTGTATCACCAGTTTCTGCATAAACGTCTCTACTAACAACAGCACGGAGCATTCCTTGTAAGTCAGAACTTATTGCAGTTTCAAGAATAGCGTCAATAACCTTACCTTGAATAATCATTAAACCAAGCTTTCCAGCTTTGGTAGCTTTGCTCGATTGTGCTGAGGTATTGGATAAAACAGCATCTGTAGCTTTACCTTCCCCACTACTACCTGAAATTGCTAACATTTGTGCACTACGTCTGTCTCTAGGATAACCGCCACCCCCTATTGTAGGAAATGAAGTAGGCAAATTGCTAATAACATTACCAGAAGGAAAATTTTGCTTTGGTAAAACAGGTATATTTGACAAGGGAATTTCTTTTAGTTGCTCTTCTTTTTTTGTCACTTCCTCTTTTTTGATTTGTTTTACTTCTGGTATGACTTGTGGAATAGGAAGAGGAGGTAAGGGTGGCAAGAGATCAGTTACTACTCTTTCGGAAACTATTGCATTATCTGGAACTTGTTCTAACTTTCCTTTCAATTCTTGAATGTTTTGCTTTGTTTCCTCTTTTTTAACAATCTCTGGACCCTCTTTATTAGAAGGACTAAAATAAAGATAGTACACTCCACCAACTAAGAGCGCTACCATAACTATCATCAATGCCTTATAACCTTGATTAGAGCCAACTGTTACTACCTTGCTTTCTATCTCTGATTCATCTTCTACACTATTATGCCTTTCTTTACTCATATTATATGTACCAGAACTAAAGTGACCTATTTATAACTTCAACTTCACTACCTTCATAACGCATTAATAGCTTTTTATGTACTCCTTTTATTACAACATAATCATCAAATAACAGCCTTTTACAGGATTCGCCTTCTATAAAAATCTGAGGAATTTTATTACTATTTCTAAACTTTAAATAGGTTAAATAACCATCATCGAATAACTCAATTGGAACTATATCTACGTTACCACCTTCATCAATATATGTATAGTTGTACCTCGTATTATTTTCTTGTATTATTTTTTCTGGCTTTTCTGTAATGTATTGCATTTGAGTAGGTAAAGAAACCTCATCTAAATCAACATCAAATTCATCTTCTTCTTGAGGATAATAAAAACGTATTACGTAAGATATATCCTTTTCAACGGAATAATCATGATCCACTTTTTTAGCATCAGTATCTGGGTATTTATCGTAATTTGGTCTTGAAATTAGATCAAAAATGTAATTTCTCTTTTTAGTTGTCGTAATAATCATGTTAGTGCGACTACTGACTTCAAATGGCATGACAAGCAGTTTATTATCATAAGGATTAATTTTCCAACTTGATGCATCACCAACAGCAATATTTTTGACTTTTTCCCCTTCTGCAAACTCAATATAAGAATAGTAACCTTGACTAAAAATTACTGTAAACACCTCATTAGGGCTATATACAAAAGTCTTTATTCTACTATCTACAGAAATAGGTTTATTATTAATAGATGCATTTAAGTTGCCACTTATTAGTAAAGCTAAAACTAACAATATCCTACACATATTCATCATCTACTCTATATGAAATAACTTGAAACCCTAACGGGTTAATATATCTTTGCTGATCATTCATTTCAAGCGATGCATATTTATACGACATCACAACTATCTTATTTTTCCTTGAGGAATTTCCATCTTTTCGTGTAAATTCTATAGAAAATCTCACTTGAAGAGCATCATTACCTAATTTTTGAATTGAACGAATTTTCAACTCACCTTTAGCATCTGAATATAAATTAAAAAGGTCATTCATATTCTGCGATTTTATATAATTGCCAAATTCACTATATACACTAGGCGAAGAAAACAACCTTACTTTTGTATAATAATTATAATTATAATTATATGGGTCAAAAACCTCCCTTGCTTTTATATACTCTGAAATAAAATAATCGTTCAGCGTTTCATTTGCAGAATGTTGTTTTACTGTAACAGGATCAACCAATTGCACTATTCCTGATTTTTTATCAATTTCTATAACGAATGGCTCAATAGTGCTACTTGTGCTAATTTTAAATATAGCTAATATGCTTATAGAAATTGCAACTAGTAATATTAATGTAAATAAAAGTAAAGTATTTCTCTGAGCAACAACTGTGCTATAGCGACTTGAATTCCAATTTATATCCTTATCCAATAACTCATTACTTTTTTCTTGTTTTAAAAATTTCAGCATCTCAATATTCTTAAAAATCTTAACTTATATTAATTAACATAGCAAGCTAACAAAGTAGTTATAACAAAAAAGCTAATAAACCCTTAATCCATGGCCTAACTTGCCAAATTTTGTTTCCATATATGAATCATTATATTCATTGCGTTCCATAATAAGTGGTACACACTTTGTAACTTCTATACCGTTATTTTTCAACTCTGATAACTTTCTACCATTGTTTGTAAGTAATTGTATTTTGTTAATGTTCAATTTCTTAAGTATTTTAGCTGCAACAGCAAAGCTCCTTTCATCATCTTCAAAACCCAATACTCTATTTGCATCAACAGTATCAAGATTATATTTTCTTTGCATACTGTATGCTCTTAACTTATTAGTTAAACCAATGCCTCTCCCATCTTGCATCAAGTATAATATAATGCCATTCCCAAAGTCGGTCATTATTTGAATCGCTTGATGTAACTGGCTTCTGCAATCACATGATAAGCTGTCTAATAAGTCTCCTGTATAGCATGAAGAATGAATTCTCACTAATGGCTCATTATCTTTATCTGGATTGCCAATGATAATTGCATAATGTTCTCTTCCGCCACTTTTGGTTCTATAAGATATGATATCTACTTCTTGAGTCTGCTTTAAAAATAATGATGTTTTGCACACTTCATACACACTATGATTTTGTTGAAAATCATTCACAAGTAACGTATTTAGTGCAATAATGTCATTTTCTTCACACCAATTTCGCATTTCATGTTTATTCTCAAAAGTCATATCAGCCACTAACGCGTATGGCAATAATTCTGAGAACTTAAGCAAGGCAACAGCATACGCATCTATTGTCTTTGAGCATTGCAACTCTTTTATCCAATCTTCCTTTGAACAGTTTATTAAATGGAGCAGTTCATCAAAATTGCTTATCAACAGACGTTTGCTACTATGTTCTTTACTCTGACATATGTATTTTACCTTACTTGCAGTCAAAGTAACATACACATTACCTGATATAAGCTTATATTGACTAAATAAATTTTTTTCTAAAGTTTCAGCAGCAGCAAGCAATAGATAGTTATTTTCATCATCATATATTAAAATTGGAAGACCACGCCTGACTTCACTGATGGCCCTTTCTACTTTATTTCTACTTTGATTTCCTATAAACATTTCACCTACACCAAACAACTTGGTGCGGTCGAGAAGACTTGAACTTCCAAGGCTTTGTGAGCCACAGCGACCTCAACGCTGCGTGTCTACCAATTCCACCACGACCGCACTTTATTCTAGTTTCTATATAATTACTTTAAATTACTTAATCATTTTAGGATTTTTCATCTAAAGTGTCAATCTGATACTAGGATAATTTAGGAAATGCCTGTATAATTTAACTATGAATTTTATGGTTACAAACTTTAATCATTTAAGATAATCTTACTACTAATTCTTAATTTAGGTCTTTATACAAATGAAAATAGCTAATATCTTCATTTTTTTAATTCTATCTCTTACAATTAGCTTTTACCCCACTCATGCACAAATATTGTACACATGGTCTCAAATCATTCCAGAAAATAAATTAAGCATACGTGCGATTATAGACAATAACATATGTCCCATTGCTTACGTCGATAATAAGGAAGTAGAAATGCTAAGTCGCAGCTCAATTAACAATACCGAAACAGTTTGTGAACTGATAGTAGAAACAAATGCTCAAAACATTAGTATTGACAATATAAAAGTTCCCGTATTAGCGGAAAAGATCAGCAAAATTGCCTTCATTGGCGATACAGGATGTAGAATAAATATGTTATTTCAGCAAGAATGTAATTCTGTAGATAGCTGGCCTTTGAAAAAAAATTTAGATTCAATCGCTTTTCATAAACCAGATTTAATTATCCATGTTGGTGATTATCATTATAGACAAACAAAATGTAGAAACACAAAAAAGTGCGGCGATATTTATGGATATAGCAAAGAAGCTTGGTACGCTGATTGGTTTGAGCCTGCAAAAGATATTTTAACACAATCTCCTTTTCTTTTTGTTCGTGGAAATCATGAGAGTTGTAATAGAGCTTATGAAGGATGGTTCAGATATTTAGATTCATACCCCTTTTCCCCTCAAAAATGTGAAGATCTTATTTCCAGTTGGTTCTTAGATGCTGGGCCGATGAAGTTTTTTATCTTCGACTCTTCATCCGGTGAGGAAATTTTTACAACCCAAAGCACAGTTGATGCTTTTGAGAGGCAGTTTGATAAATTGATACAAGATAAGCCCACGTGGTTTTTGACTCATAAACCACTTTGGAGATCTCCAAAAAAAGAATTTTTGACATTAAAAAGCCATGGTAATCTTACACAAATTGAAGCTTTTGGAGATAAATTTCCAAGCAATGTTACTACCATAGTTTCTGGCCACATTCATATAGCCCAGATTTTATTAATGGATAATGTTCCAGATCAGATTATAGTTGGAAACGGCGGTGCATTATTACACGCTCAAGATCAAGAACCTGTTTATCAAAACGTAGAATTTAACTATCCAAATAGTAGAAATTACTTAGCACACGAAGTTAGAAACTTTTTCGGCTTTGGCTTTGCAATATTAGGTTTAGACGATCACAAATTTACTTTCTATAACCAAGATAATAAGGAAATGTATTCTGCAAACCTAACGAAAGACTTTAAACTTAAAACAAATTAAAATTAGGACTATTTAAGGACGCAGAAAAAACGTGCTGAGCTTAAAAAACTCACAGCAACAAAAAACACTGAAATTCTTGTATATATCGACTAATCTGGAATTGATAACACAAAAGTCAGCGTATTAGTATGATTGCAGCTTTGAATAAGGGAAAAATTATGGCGCCTATGATTTTTGAAGGCTACTGCGATACAGACGTTTTTAATAGCTAGTTCAAGCTTTATTGCTGGGTGATTTTGGATAATGCAACTTTTTATAGAAAATAAGTGAATTTGTTAAAAGTATCGGTGCTGAAGTTATATATCTGCCTCCATATTCTCCTGATTTTAATCAAACCATTGGTTTGCTATAAAAAATTGAGCCAGAAAGAATATCCAGCTATTCGAACTATTAGAAAAAGAGCTATATATGAGCATGTTTTAGCACAGACATTTTTTTGTAACTAGGCGAATGCAATCAGTATTAGCGGCTTGAAAGGATATCAATTAATAAAGAAATGCATCTATAGTAATTAGAAGAAAGAATGAAAAAGTACAGAAGTAGAAATGTGAGTTGACAAAATAAGAGAAATATACTATATTGATGATAGTAAGACTATTTAAAATTAATTATGCCATTAACGGTAAATACACCAGACAACATACAAAGACCGTCAAAATTAAAAAGCAAGGGATATTTTACTAGCTCCTTTAAGGTGGCTAATCATTGGTTTAGTTATACTATCATTTACAGCACTTTTTATTTTCTTTATAGCATTTATCCTAGTCTTTAAAGCACTGAGTAAACTATATACTCTTGCAGGAGGCAAATTACCAGAATGGTTAGAGCAAAGAGGTGAAGCATTTATGGAAATAGCACGTGTCCCACAAACAACACATGACACTGATGTAAATAATGCAATCAGTATTAACGTTCAAAAGCTAAGAGAAGACTATGGTGAACCTAATGTTGGAGATGGATTTATAAAAGAAATAGAAAATTTTATTAATGAGCTAGAGTGTATAGCAAATGACGCGCAAAAAGCTTCAGATAAAGATCAACTCACAGCAGATGAGCAAAAACATGCACTTGAGTGCCTAAAGCGTATAAAAAATGACCCTGATTCACATAGTGGAAGTGGATTAAGATTGAAGCAAGTTTTAAGTTTGGTTTGGAAAGCTTGTAAGGATAAAAATAAAAAAAGTACTGATAATAATATAGATATTAATACCCGCATATCACAGAGAAAATATCAACTGGTTAAACATTTAGTAGAATCGCAAACAGAATACGGAGTACTTGTTGGCAGTGCATGTTTTACTGGTACCTTTAACAGTATTGTCTCTTCCTTGTACACTTTTGAAGAGTTTTCCTTCTCGCAAAGAGCGGATAAGGCTACTGTAAAACAAGAATTTCAAAATGAGCTACAAAAAAAGGTGAAGAATTATTTAATCAGCTTGCCAATGATGAAGAAAAAAAAGAAGTTGCAAAAGCTTTAAGTAATCCTTCTACAAATTTCTTTATTAGCTTTATAGAATCATTTAAAAATCACTCTGCACGTGCAGTTTTAGGTGATAAAAAATGTGACGAACTAATAAAAGAAAATTTTGCTAATCTTCAATACAAAGAATCAATATCTAACTTTATCTAAAGTAATCACTTAACTAACGGCAAAGTGATACCATGTTGATTCATATATTTTCCTTTCATATCATCGTATGATTTCTCGCATTCACTTTCGCCGCTTAAAAACACAAACTGGCATGCACCTTCATTAGCGTAAATTTTTGCAGGAAGTGGAGTAGTGTTAGAGAATTCAAGTGTGACGTGACCTTCCCATCCAGGCTCTAAAGGTGTGACGTTTACTATAATACCACACCTTGCATAAGTTGACTTACCAACACAAATTACCAGTACATTCCTTGGTATACGAAAATACTCCACTGTGCTGGCAAGTACAAAACTATTTGGTGGAATTATACATACATCTGTTTCCTTATCTATGAAACTATTCTCAGAAAAATTCTTGGGGTCTACAATAGCTGAATTAACATTAGTAAAAATCTTAAACTTATTACTAACTCTTGCATCATAGCCATAAGATGATAATCCGAAAGATACAACACCCTTACTGCTTTTATGATTCACAAAAGGCTCTATCATTCTAGAGTTTTCAGCCTTTTCCCTTATCCATTTATCTGGCATAACTGCCATAATTGTCCTTTAAAGTTTTGTAATACTTATAATAATATGTAATAGAATTTAAATGTAAACCTGAATGGCTTTGTTGCATAGCACTGATAGGCATGTAAATCACAATGAACTTACGCAGCTAATTTAAATTTAGCCATACCAATATCAGTAAATTTGTTCAGTAAGTAGCACTTAATTAACAGCTCTTTTTCACGATTTACCTCTGATTTATTTTTCAAGCCAAACCCAAATATTTGCTTCAACCTATAGAAAAAGACTTCAATATAAGACCGTGCTCCATACTTAACTTTTTTCTTCCATTCATTAATACCATCTTCATAATTCTCATATGACCTAATTCTACTAATATACTTGTTTCTTTCTGATAAGTAGTCAGCTAAACAAATTTTAGTATCCTTCCTAGGGCGAATAATAGGCACAATATTGTATTTTCTGCATTCTTTATACACACTTTTTATATCATAAGCCGCATCTGCTCGAATAGAACAAATGTTATATTTATCACTGACTTCTTCTAACATATCGCAGACCGGCAAATAGTCTACAGCAACACCACTAGTGTAGTTCATGCTTATTGCTTTCTTATCATTTATGTTTAAAATAACATGTAATTTTCTTACTTGACCATAACCACTGTATTTTCTTTTTCGAATATTAAGCTTACTATGCCCACCGTTATTATTGTAGATACTAACTCTAGTGCTATCTACGGCAATTTCAACATTTTCCAGATCATCTTTATTGCTTCTATGGTCATCAATCTTCAAATTAAGCTTTTTAAATCTTCTGGAAGCTTGTGTATAGCTGATAATCTTAAGTTTTTTGCCTATTTGTACCATATAACCTTTTACAAAACCTACAGCTTGTCTCAAGCCAATTCTAAAAAGATGAACTATTATGTGTATTAAAATTACAACTTTATCACTATAAGTGTTATTGCCACCTGCAACTTTTGGACTATTTTCATACCAATTTTCTATGGCTTGATTAACAAAATGAAAAACATTTCCTCTTTTTTTTAGAAACTCATTATATTCTCTTTGGTTACTTACTCTCATTTTTTGTGGCATAAGTTATACTTGTTTGAAAAATGCCTATTTTACAACAAAATGCGTTAGTAACCATAAGCTTTTCTCCTTACAATAACCTCAACCAACACTAGCTATGCAACAAAGCCAACCTGAATTAGCGTTACACTCTGGAATGGCAAAGTTTCCAGTATAAACTACCTATACAAAAATAAATTGGCAATATTTCAAGCCTGCCAAGCAGCATCAAAAACGATAGAAATAGCTTTACTCCACCACTAAAGGAGGAATAATTACCTGAAGGACCTATTAGGTTACTAAATCCTGGGCCAGAATTTGTAAGCATTGCAGAAACAGAGCTGATGCTAGTTATAAAGTCCGCATTGCTCAAGTAAGACATCACTATTGATGATATAGCGAACGTTAACATGTAAATCGCAAAAAACGTAAAGACAGATTGAACTTCATCATTCTCCAGTATTTTACCATTGAGTTTTACTCTATCGCTTTCACTTGGATTTAATAAAGAGCTAAAGTAATTCCTTATAGATTTTAGAAAAATGACTAAACGGAAGATTTTGATTCCACCACTAGCAGAACCACCACATCCACCAATAAAGGCTAAAAAGAAAGCTAAGACTGAAATAAAGCTCCAATTCAAGTAGTTGCACATTACATAGCCAGTTGATGTGATAAAGGAGGTAATGGTGAATGTGCTGTACCTAAATGATAAAAATACTCCTAAGTCAAAATTTTTATATAACCAAAAACAAGCAAGCAAAGATGAGATAACAACTATCTTAATAAAGTAAGAGACCTGTTCATCATAACAAACGTCTAATCGTCTTATAATTTTTAAATAGCTCAGAAAAGGTAAAGAGCCTAAAATCATAAAGATAATTGTTATGACCTCCAATATAGGGTTATTGTAGTAGCCTATAGAATCGTTATAGTTAGCAAATCCACCAGTTGATACAGCGGACATTCCGTGACATACTGCGTCAAATAATGGCATGCCAGCTAGATAGTAGGAAAATATGCACAATAAAATTAGGCAGTAATATATTTCTGCAATATGTATTACTACGCTTCGCGTATGTGGTAACTTTCTTTTAAGAGCATCTGAGTACTCAGAATAGAGTAAATTATTTAAGCTCAAAACCTTAAATATGGGAAAAATTGCAATTCCTACTGTAATTACTCCAAAACCACCTATACCGTGCAGCATTGCTCTCCACAGTAGTATCCCCGGAGATTGTTGCTCGATGTAACTTAGAACAGTTGCTCCTGTGGTTGTAATCCCAGATACTGCTTCAAACAGTGCATCAATGTAGCTTAAACTATCAAGATAAAATGGAATAGCTGCAAATAGAGATAATGCAATCCAGGTACAACTGGTAATCGCAAAAATTGCCGGCATTCCATGTACCCTATTTAGTTTACCCAGTAGAATAAAAATCGCACTAAATGTGCAGGTAACTATAAATCCAACCAGAAAATTTTTCCATTCGTAACCTAGATAATTATTAGTAATAGCAGGAATAAGCATTGCTACGCCAAACAACAATAGAAAAATTCCCACAATAAACGCAATTGAACGTAAAACTTGCAGACTTTCCATAGACAGTACTGTGAAAGCTATATGTTATTAAAACTTCAACCGCTTTGCTAATTTTTCTCTTGACTTGATTATAAATACGTATAATTATAGCGCTAAATTTGCCATAAGAGATAGAGGTAAAGTATGTTATTAACTAACAGACAAAAAAACATTCGAGATTCATTAATTAGTGAAGCTATACAAGGCAACTTTGAGAATATAAAAAATAATTACGATAGCGATATACAAGAAGTTTTGAAAAGCGAATTACCTAGTAATATACAAAAAGAGTTTAAAGACGATCTACCTAACCCTTGTACCACTTCACAGTTGATTATATTCAAAAAAAATCAAAAGGAAATTAATCAATGTATACAGAAAATGGAGCAAAAAATTGAGAGTATTTCGTGTGATATAGCTATGCAAGAAGCGAAAGGAAATGATGATTCGCATATGCAAAAAGTGAAAAACTTAAAGAGAACAAGTGATCTTCACCATAAATTACGTCAAGCAATAGATTATTTAGATGTTAAAAAAGTTAAAGCAGTATTAGAAGATTGTGATACAAATCTAGCAATGATTTTAAATAGACCTATACATTCACAGAGCAAAACTACCCTTTTACTTTATCCTCTGCAAGTTGGTCTTAATAAACGATATATAGGTGATGGTAAAAGATTGAAACAAGAAGATCTGAGAAATATAAAAGAAATTACTAAACTTCTTTGGGATAAAGCTTCTCCTGATATTCGCAATTTCTGGTTTAAATTCCATCAAGATCAACAAGAAGAAAGTACAAAAGACACAAAAGCAACCTTTGAAGCTCATTTGAAAAAAGCTCCTCCTGATATTCGTGACTTGTGGCTTAAATATCAAAGAGTGCCTGAAAATCAAGATGCAGCTGTAATAAAACTTCTTAAAGGTGAGCAACAACGACATGCCAAGATAGGTAGTGAGAAGTGGCTTGAAGATTTCATTCAAGAAGTTAAAGATTACAGAGAACAAAAAAGCATAGAAGAAAACCTTGAAATAGCTACAGAGAAACCTACAACAAAATCTGTTCTACAAGACGCACAACTTTCTCAAATAAATAGAACTTGTTGTATTTTGTAGTAAATAAGTTCTTAGGAAATCTAAGTATGATAACAATAAAAACAAGAAATTTAAACGTTCTATTTTTAACCTAGTATCCAGAATAAAAAGGGAGTGTTAAATAAACTGTGTCAACTCGATTTTTAACCTACCAGGAAAAAAGATATCAAGTTGAGAGATAGTTAAAGCCCAATCATGTATAGGCATAGTCCATTTCTCTCCTGCCTTCTTTATAGCACAATATACCTGTTTATACAAGGCATTTGTGCTGGTAAATGAGCCCTTAGTTTTAGTAAATTTTCTGATCTGTCTATGTAACCCTTCAATAGGATTTGTGGTATAAATTAACTTTCTTACAGGGCCGGAATATTTAAAATAACTAGACAGATTTTCCCAATTATTCTCCCAAAACTAAAGTATATTTTTCTCCCCATTTTTCCTCCAGTTCAAGTAAATAATTCTCGGCTATTTCTCTACTTGATATGTTTTTTTCAAATCATTCATGAAAACTTTTGCTCGATACATATTTCAGTGAATTTCTTATCTGATGTACTATACATTTCTGCTTTAGGAAATACGCTATTTATAGCTGTAGGAAAGCTTTTTAACACAAGCTATCAGAATATCATCTACTCCTCTCTCTTTTAGGTCATTTAGTACTCCCAACCAGAACTTCACTTTCAGCCAAATAAAAACCCAAAACTTCTTTTCTGCCATTTTGCTAATATGTTATACATACATTTGCTTACACAATGCCCGTCCTCCTTGACCTTAAAAAACCATGAACACTATTGGATATACAGATTGCAGCGGACGACTGCGCCATTCGTTGATTACCGGTAACAATTTGTCAGTAATACTTGATATCTCTGCTGCAGATATTTTATATTTCTTCTACATGCGATGCTATATCCCATGCCACTGGCATATGTACTTAAAACCTTTGCTTCAAGTTCGGTTGTTTGCCTTTTTCTGACTACTTGTGGCTCGAAACTTCCTTCTCTATCTCTTGGTGTCAATAGTTCAAATACTTGTCCGTAAAGTCTTTGAATTTCTTCGGTTGTTTTCTTCGCTTTCAGCCGACAAATGGTTTTCTATCTCGCCTTCCCTCTAGCAGTTTTTTATAAATGGTGTTAATGCTCCATCTCTTCCTGTCAATGGTCTTCCTTCTCGTATAGATGAGAAGATATTTGTTTCTAATTCTTTATAGTCTACCAAACCGGTAGTTGTGTTTGCTTGACTCATTGTCAAACCTCCATTTTTTTATCAATTTATTACTTTACTTCTCGGTTTGATACAGTTTATTTAACACTCCCGACAAGTTCTAATCATTAATGTTATACACGTTCTTTTCTTTTTCTATTCTCTCTTGTTCTTCAATACAATACATAGCAAGCGGATTAGCTTTAAGTCTTTCGACTCCTATTTCTTCTCCCGTTCCATCGCAGTAACCATAAATACCTAATTTTATTTTTTCCGACGCCTCCTTAATTTTTTCTTTTCTATCTTTTCGGCGCTTAATTAATTCTCCATTTTCACTATCAGAATAAATACTACTATCTTCTAGATCTTGTTTCTCCAGTTCAGAGAGTATTGATTGTAACTTTAAGCTAAAGTATTCCAGTTGTTTTACGTTCATATATTCTTCATTTTCTGAAGGAACGTAATCTTCCGGTAACTTTATTTTTATTAATTTTTCCATAGCATTATCAATAAAATATATTAAAACTTATATAACTTGTAAACACAAAAAATTATACTACCCTCAAAGTAAACACTATAATTTATAATAAACATTTAAAATCCTGGTATGATTAGTTTGGTAAAAAAATTAGTAATAAATGATAATAATCTTACTTATATAGTATGTATTTTTATTATAATGTTAAGTTTATCTTCATATACACTTGAAAACAACAGTAAACAAGAAGTCATATTAACATTAACATGGATATGTGCTACATTTGTTTTGCAGATCTCTACAAATAATTTATTTACATCTGATTATCATGATGGAATATTAGAGCAAATCTTTTTACAGCCACTCTCTTCTAGGCTGATAGTTGCTTATAAAATCTTCGCTCACTGGTTGTTATTTGGGTTACCGATTTCAGTGATTTCTTTCATGTTCAGCTTTGCAATTCTAGGCAATAATATTGAACATTCAATAGCAGTTGGAGTGTCTTTATTATTTAATACGCTGATAATCATTAATATTTCAGCTACTGGAAATGCATTGATGATTGGTCGAAATAACTTAGCATCAGGAGTGTCGCAAATTCTTGTTTTGCCAATGATAATGCCAACTTTTGTATATTTCAAATTGCTAACTCAATTTGAAAATTTATCCTTGAATATTTATACACTACTAATCACCATCTTAGTTTTTGTCATTTTAATTGTTAACAGCACTATAACTACTCACATAGCATTAAAATTTGCTGTGGAGCAGGATTGAAAAAACTTACTAGTTATAGCCCTTCTCATAATAGTCCAAAAAGAGTAAGATATGGATTGATAGTAGTGGAAGGTAAGGATGCCAGTAGCATATAGTTATGACTTAAGAAAAAAGGTAATGGAAGCATTGGATGAAGGAGAGAGTGGAGAAACTGTTGCCAAGAGATTTAAGATCGGAAAAACAACTTTATATGAGTGGAAGAAAAGACGTGAGAAAACGGGAGATTTTCAGTCAAAAAAGCCTGGAAGCGTGGCATAAAATTACCGACTGGAATGCATTTGCCGAATTTGCAAATGAGCAAGGTGGCAAAACTCAGTCAGAGATGCTGGGGCAATATTAGTAGACAAACAATTCATCGAGCACTTAAAAATATAGGATTCACAAGAAAAAAAAGACCTACGGATATAAAGAAAGAAATGAAGAAAAGCGAGCTCAATTTTCAAAGGTTATAGCAACAAAAGAACCTAAAGAATTAGTGTATATAGATGAGTCTGGCATTGATAACACTGAACCTATGGGTATTGCCAGAAAGGACAGCGGTTTTATGCCCTAAAATCTGGGAAGAAAACTCAACGAATTAGCATGGTTGCAGCCTTAAGTGGAAGAAAAATAATTGCTCCGTTAACCTTTGAAGGCCACTGCAATATGGATATCTTTAATAAATGGTTTGAGCAGTTTCTGACACCGATTTTGGAACCTGGACAAACTGTTATCCTTGATAATGCTACTTTTCATAAGTCTAATAAGATTTGCTAAAGGAGTTGGTGCAGAAATTTTATATCTTCCTCCATATTCTCCAGATTTTAACAAAATTGAACATTATTGGTTTGCTATAAAAAACAGAACCAGGAAAAACATTCCTTTATTCAAATCTTTTCGTCATGCTGTCGATTCTTCTTTCTTATGACCTTTTTGGACTATTATGGGAAGGGCTATATTTACTTGTATCTGCTTAGTTAAGGGTGTTAACTTAAGTAGAGATGGAGACATTAGACTTCTTACATGAATTGAAGAGTTACAGCGTGTGAAACCATTATTGGATTTCAGACTGGCTGGTTATGCAAGAAATCTAATATCTATCGAAGAGTCAGAAACTTTTATAACTTACCTTTAATCAACCTAACCCATGCGTGCCAATCTCTCTCACCAAGATTGCTTTCGAAAGACAGAAGATCCTTTACGGCTTTTGAGCAAATTTCTTCACTTGGAATTGACAACTCCCTATTCATTGCTAGCGTCAGGCATTGAGTTTTACAAGCTTGTTCTAAGTGATACGTATAAAACATTGCTTCTTGTATAGTCTGACCACATGTTATAGATCCATGATTGCGCATTAACATCACAAAATTTTCTTTCAAATCAGCTATTAATCTTTTTCCTTCTGTATCATCAAGTGCCAGGGAATTATAATCATGGTAAGATACCTTATTATAAAAGTGCAGCGCCCACTGACTTATTGGGAGTAATCCATCCTTGAGAGAAGAAACTGCTACAATAGAAGGTGTATGTAGATGAAAAATTGCTTGAATATCTTTCCTTGCTTGATAAATGAAGCCATGGATTACATAGCCAGTTTTATTATATTGATATTCTTTGCCTTCAATTATATTCCCATCAAACGATACTTTCATCAATGAACTTTCATCTACTTCATAAAAACGTATACCAAACGGATAAACATAAAATGACTTTTTATCTTCAGAACGTACAGAGAGATGAGTATACGTATGATCATCTAATTTAAGATAAGATAAAATTTGATAGGCGTTAACTAGGTCTCTTTTCAACTCACTATTTGTTAATAACATAGCTCTTGACTAAAATTTTCTAAAGATTTATACGTAAAAAAAAGTTTATTACAAACTAAAAGGTGAACCTACGTTAAAATACTAAGCACTTTTACTTGCCTTAGGTGATTAGAGTTTACATTTCTAGATTACATAGTATTTTAACTATAAAAACGACTTTTTATGTAATATTTCATATGTTTTAAAGCCTTGTTTTTATGTTATTATAATTGTAGGTTTTAATATTAAAAATAATATGATAAACGTTGACATAAAAAAACAGCTAACAAAATTTTTCATATATATCACTGGTCTTCCAGGAAGTGGTAAACTTTCTACAGCAATAGTATTATCTAGTATGATAAATGCAGTAATTGTAAGTGGACTTGAATATAATCAAACTTCCAAAGAAGCTCGAGATAGAATATATAACACTACACATGTTATGTTTCAGGCAATAGAAGCCTATCCTATTGACTCAAAAAATTATATATTTGTTGATGAATTAATTAAAAATAATGATTACAACATAAGAATATATAACTCAGTAGTAGAACTTAGTAAAAAAATGAGCACAAAAATCCTCCCTATAGTACTTAGGTGCAATCCATTGATATTACAAGAGCGTACTATATCAAAAAAGCAAAGAAAAAATAGGAAGGTTACTAATATAAATAGTATTAAATTTAGGGAGGAAGATTTATTTGTACCACAAAATGCTATAGAGGTAGAAAATTCAAATATGAGTATAAAAGAAGTAGCAGAAGAAATAGTAAGTCAAATGTACAAACTTGGCCAAATTAATGTAACCGTTCACGGAGATAAGGTGGTTTACAAAGTAAGTATAAAAGTGTAAAGAGATAGGAAGCTAAATATGGAATGGGTAAATGACAACAGTGCTGCAAGAAAAGGTTGTAGCAGAAAAGGCTAATCTCAAGGAAGAAATAAAAGCACTGATCAGAGAAAATGATAGCTTGAAAGCAAAAATAGTTGAATTAGAAGACAAATTGGGCTTAAATTCGCAAAATTCATCGCTGCCACCATCACGAGATATATATCGTAAGAAAGCAAAAAAGAAAAGTGATAAAAAACCAGGAGGTCAGCCAGGACATAAGGTGCATAAGCGTGAATTAATGGCTGCAGACGAGGTAGTGAGATGCACAATTGATACAATTTGTATGTGTGGAGGTAAGATTACTTTAGAAGATGAAATTATTCATCAGAAGGCAGAGTTGCCAGAAATTAAGCCAATTGTAACTGAGTACAGGTTGCAAAGAGGACATTGTAGCAGTTGTGTTAAAAGTCAATAGAAAAATTGATGTAGCTGTGAATAAGTACTTAAAATTTGTGTGGGCGTACTTATTCACAGCTATGCTATTGCTATATAGAAGCAGTTTTAGGGCTATACTCCTCAGTAAACAGTCTACCGTCTCTTACTAAAGAGTTAGCAAGGATAAGTAATTTTCTCATTGCAGCAGTAGAGGTAACTTTATATGGTTTTTTATATTGATTGTATAGCCTATCAAAGAAGATTTTTATATAAGAATTGTACCTTTGCGCACTAAGAATGCACATATGTAAAACCTTTCTAATTTGTGATCTACCACCCTGAATACACCTTTTTCCCTTACTAAAACCACTATCTCGATTAAAAGGTGCAACTCCGGAAAGGCTGGATATTTCTTTATGTTGGAGAGTTCCAAGCTCGGGTAGATAACAAATAAAAGTAATAGCTGTTATTGCACCTACACCAGGTATACTAGTTATTGACATGTACTTTTTTTTAAGCTCTTGATTTTTATCGACTAATTCCATTACCTCATCTTCTAAGACTTGAATTTGATTTTGTAAAACTGCAAGTAGCTCTTCCATTTGTTTGATTATAGATAAATCGGTTACTTGATGAGCTTGGGTTTTTTGTATTTTTGCTATTTCTACTAGTTGATTCCTGCGAGATAATTTTTGCTTCAAACAGTCAATACTACTAACTTTTAAAGGAGTGACACGCATGTCTGTATTACTAACATAACGTGAGATGATGCTACAGTCTATTTTATCAGTTTTAGTAGCAATACCAAGGCTTTTTGCATAATCTCTCACCCATCTTGGTTGAATGACATATACTTCAAAACCATGGCTTAATAAAGTATAAGCACATAATTTTTCGTACCCACCAGTTGCTTCAAGTCCAACTTTGGTTACGTTATGTAAACGCAAAAAGTCGATTATTTGATCAATAGCTTGAACGTTATTTTCAAATACTTTATGATGTCCAAGTGGATGAATATGGATATCTAGTTTATTTTTGCTAATATCAATGCCAGTAATAATATTTGATAAATTCATAATCCCTCCATAAATAATGTGTATACTGCATTTTCCACCCTTATATACGAGCCTAAAAGCTCAACCAGTTGTTCGGAACTTTCAGTATAATAAACCAGAGAGGAGAACCTTGCTGCAAAACGGTCCTTATGACCAAGAGTATGTACGGTTCCTCCTCTCTGCGTGTCTTTATACCGCCATTTCGTGACATTTATAAAGACTTGTTTTTAACATATAAGAGTATGTAATAAAAGAATTACAGCAAATTTACCCGAAGGTGTTGCAAGAGATTTTCTAGGACCCAATGCTAAAACAGTTATAAGCAGCCTTAGCGGCTTTTTTATTAACTCAAAAAGAGAGGTACAGCAAATTTTGGGCAGTATTTTTAATCTAAATATAAGCCTTGGTTTAGTCTCAAATACTGAACGCAGGGTATCGAAGAAGTGTGCATCTGAATATGAGAAAATGAAGGAAGAGTTGCAAGGAAGCGAGTATTTGCATATAGACGAAACAGGGCACAGAAATCAAGGAAAGAGAGGCTGGAGTTGGGTAATAACAAACAAAGCGTTGACACTTCTGAAGGTAAGCGAGTCTCGTGGTAAGAAGGTGTTGAAGAGTTTACTGCCAGAATATGATGGTATAGTTGTGAGCGATAGATACGCTGTATACAATTACTTCAATCGTGAAAATAGACAGATATGTTGGGCACATCTGGCAAGAGATTTTGAGAGATTTGCCCATAGTAAAAATGTTGAAGTGAGCAAAATTGGCCAAGCACTAAAATCGCTCAGCAATAAGGTGTTTGTAGTAGATAAGGCAAAAAAACAAAATTTGATAGATAATTTGAGATTTTATCGACTGGTGCGAAAAATTCGGAAAAGGGTAAAACATTTTTTACGTAAAATGACGAGGGTTGCAAATAGCACTCAAGCTTCAAGAATGGCCGCTAAGATGTTACGATCTGAGGATATGATGTGGAAGTTTTTAAGAAAACCTGAAGTGATAGAAACAACTAATAACCTTGCAGAACGGCAAATTAGACGGTACGTAATTTATCGTAAAAACAGCTTTTTCACCTGGTCAGAACGTGGAGAAAGATTCGTGGAAAGAATGTTGTCGATATTTTTGACATCACGTCTAAATGGCCAGAACCCCTTTCAAAAGCTACAGAATCTAGTAGCTGTCACTGCTTAGTTCTTTAATTCATTCTCACAATCCGTGAACGGTTACAAAAATTTTTGTTTTAGCGGTTAAATAAAGCCAGATCTTATTAGAGAGAGGATCTTCTTATCTCTTCTTTACCTTCATTTTCATTTCTAACAATTTTTTTTCCACTTAATATGTCTCTTATTTCATCTCCTGTTAAAGTTTCAAACTCCAGTAGATTTTCAGCAATGAGCTCCAAGTCTTTCCTACGCTTGGTTAAAATGTCTTTTGCTTTTTCATAGCAAGAAAATACGACTTTCTTTACTTCCTCATCTATAAGTCTTAACGTATCTTCAGAAATTGTCTCAGAATCATGTGTGATTTGTTCGCGATTATGATAGATCGGACCTATTTTGTCGCTCATTCCCCATTTTGTCACCATAGAACGTGATAAATCTGATGCTAGTTTTATATCTGAAGATGCACCACTTGTGACTTTATCATAGCCAAAAATTAGCTCTTCTGCCACACGTCCACCCATTGCAACAGTTATATCTGCTAGCATCTTTTCTCTTGTGAGGGACACTCTATCTGTTTCTGGTAGTCTCATAACTAAACCGAGTGCTCTACCACGTGGAATAATTGTTGCTTTGTGTATAGGATCAGAAGCAGGCATATTAACTGAAACTACTGCATGACCAGCTTCATGGTAAGCAGTAAGCTTTTTTTCTTCTTCTGTAATGACTAAGGACCTTCTTTCCATGCCCATCATCACTTTATCACGTGCATACTCAAAATCATCCATGGTAACAATTTTCTTATTTCTTCTTGCAGCAATAAGCGCAGACTCATTCACTAAATTTGCTAGATCAGCCCCTGAAAAACCTGGCGTTCCCCTCGCAACTGTTTTTACGTTTACATCTGGTGCTATCGATATTTTCTTTATATGCGTATTTAATATTCTCTCACGCCCATTTATATCAGGTAAAGAAATAGTAATCTGTCGGTCAAAACGACCAGGTCTAAGTAGTGCTGGATCTAGGACGTCTGGACGGTTAGTTGCAGCAATTATTATCACACCTTCATTAGACTCGAAACCATCCATCTCAACCAGTAACTGGTTTAATGTTTGTTCCCTTTCGTCGTTACCGCCACCAAGACCGATGCCGCGATGCCTACCTACTGCATCTATTTCGTCTATGAAAATTATACAAGGAGCATTTTTCTTACCTTGATCAAACATATCCCGGACACGGCTTGCACCAACACCGACAAACATTTCAACGAAATCAGATCCAGAAATACTAAAAAACGGTACATTAGCTTCACCTGCAATTGCACGAGCAAGTAGAGTTTTACCAGTTCCAGGGGAACCAATTAAAAGGCATCCTTTTGGTATCTTCCCACCTAACACTTGAAATTTTTGCCTTTGTTTAAGAAAATCAACAATTTCAACCAACTCTTCTTTTGCTTCATCAATCCCAGCAACATCATCAAATGTCACTTTTTTTCCAGTAGTCATAAGCCTAGCTTTTGATTTGCCAAAGCTTATAGTTCTATTACCTCCTGCTTGCGTTTGTTTAAAAAGGAAAAGTAATAAACCGATAAAGATAAGGGTCGGAACCCATTGAATAAGTAATCCACCAATTATACCTATTGCAGAGTCTCCAATTGAAAAGGAGAACTTCACTTTCCTATCATGCAAACTTTTTATTAAGTCACTATATATAACACCACTTGAGTTAAAGGCTGACCCATCCCTAAACTTCCCTTCGATACTTTGGTTTCTTATTGTAATATTTTCTATATCATTATCTTCTAGTCTAGTTAAAAATTCTGAAAAAGGTATGGTTGTTTTACTCTTACCTATACTTCCGCTAAATTGAATATAAGCAACTGAAATAAGAACAATAATCACTAACCAGATCAATAAGCCTTCTAAAAATTTTTTCATTTACATTTCTAATTAAATACTAATCGAGCTTACCAAATTTTGTTCTATCGTGCTATTAATAATGCATCGAATCTTATCATCACCGTATTTTTCCGTTGTAATTTACATCAGGATAAGCAACCACCTTTCCATTTTTTTCACTGTTGGAAAAGAGTAGTAAACTTTAGAAAAATAATTACAAATTTAAAAAATTGTTTTTCACTGCAATAAGTATATGTGTTATGTACTGGTAAGATGCTGCTGCATATAATTTTCTACAGCAGGTTGTAGTAATGCACTTATTACATTATTACCTGTATTGCTCGCTTTTCTATTCTTGAATTTTTTATGTGTACTATTAAACTCTTCAAGTGCTTTTGTAAAATTACCCATGCTAACAACAGGTTCTTCCATTTTTTGCTCTTGAGTACGCCTTACAGTATTATGCTTGGCCTCATTTACTAAATTAGATAACTCAGCACCTGAATAGCCTTCAGTTTTTTCTGCAATTTCTTTAAGGTTTAGATCTGATCCAACTGGCACATTCTTCATATAAAGATCTAATATCTTTTCTCGTGAGCCCAATTCTGGTAGGGGAATATAGATATGCTTAGAAAAACGGCCAGGCCTAAGAAGCGCTTCATCTAAAACTTCACGACGATTAGTTGCAGCAATTACTATTATACCCTTGCTAACATTAAAACCATCCATTTCAATCAATAATTGGTTTAAAGTTTTATTATGGTCCTCGTTTATAGCTCTATTAGATTGGCTCCTAGAGTCAATAAGTTCTGAACCGATAGAATCTATCTCATCTATAAAAATTACACAAGGAGCCTTTTTTCTTGCTGTTTGAAAAAGTTCTTGTATATTGTGTGCACCTTGATTAACAAATTGACCAGCAATAATAGCTCCGGAAGTGGAAAAAAACGGAAGCTTAGCTTCACCTGCAACAGCGCGAGCAAGAAGTGTTTTACCATTTCCTGGTGGACCGTGTAAAAGGTAACCTTGTGGTGGCTTAAAGCCAACTTTTTCAAACATTATTTTTGTCTCTTGTGATATAATATCACAAATCATTCGTAACTCTTCTTTTACTTCATCTGATACTATAACATCGTTAAACGTTACTTCTTGCTTACTTTGCTCAACTTCTATTACTTTAGATGGTTTCATTAAATAGATAACAAAACCTAATACAGCTGCAGTGCATATTACTGAACATGTCACTACAGCAGATGTTATAATAATAGGCATGAAGGATATAGTGGCCGCAGCAGCTTTAATTAAAAAAAAAGAACATACATAAGATAAATAAAAGCAGCGATTGTTAGACATAATAAAACAAATTTAAAAAACCTTGCCCCACTCATTGTAATCCTTAATGGCTTTGTTGCATAGCTAGTGTTGGTTGAGGTTATTGTAAGGAGAAAAGCTTATGGTTACTAACGCATTTTGTTGTAAAATAGGCATTTTTCAAACAAGTATAACTTATGCCACAAAAAATGAGAGTAAGTAACCAAAGAGAATATAATGAGTTTCTAAAAAAAAGAGGAAATGTTTTTCATTTTGTTAATCAAGCCATAGAAAATTGGTATGAAAATAGTCCAAAAGTTGCAGGTGGCAATAACACTTATAGTGATAAAGTTGTAATTTTAATACACATAATAGTTCATCTTTTTAGAATTGGCTTGAGACAAGCTGTAGGTTTTGTAAAAGGTTATATGGTACAAATAGGCAAAAAACTTAAGATTATCAGCTATACACAAGCTTCCAGAAGATTTAAAAAGCTTAATTTGAAGATTGATGACCATAGAAGCAATAAAGATGATCTGGAAAATGTTGAAATTGCCGTAGATAGCACTAGAGTTAGTATCTACAATAATAACGGTGGGCATAGTAAGCTTAATATTCGAAAAAGAAAATACAGTGGTTATGGTCAAGTAAGAAAATTACATGTTATTTTAAACATAAATGATAAGAAAGCAATAAGCATGAACTACACTAGTGGTGTTGCTGTAGACTATTTGCCGGTCTGCGATATGTTAGAAGAAGTCAGTGATAAATATAACATTTGTTCTATTCGAGCAGATGCGGCTTATGATATAAAAAGTGTGTATAAAGAATGCAGAAAATACAATATTGTGCCTATTATTCGCCCTAGGAAGGATACTAAAATTTGTTTAGCTGACTACTTATCAGAAAGAAACAAGTATATTAGTAGAATTAGGTCATATGAGAATTATGAAGATGGTATTAATGAATGGAAGAAAAAAGTTAAGTATGGAGCACGGTCTTATATTGAAGTCTTTTTCTATAGGTTGAAGCAAATATTTGGGTTTGGCTTGAAAAATAAATCAGAGGTAAATCGTGAAAAAGAGCTGTTAATTAAGTGCTACTTACTGAACAAATTTACTGATATTGGTATGGCTAAATTTAAATTAGCTGCGTAAGTTCATTGTGATTTACATGCCTATCAGTGCTATGCAACAAAGCCATCCTTAATTAAACATCAATTAACTTTAGCAAATTTTCCTTTATTATGCTAGTGATAAAATATTTAATCTCATCATCACCAATATGCTTGCTATCATGTTTTATACATGGATAAGCAAGCATCTTTCCATCTTTTTGTACTGTAGGCAAAGAATAGTAAACTTCAGAGCAATAATCATAATTTTTTAGAAATTCAGGGATTTTTTGTGTTTTTTTTAGCGGAGCAATAGTTACTGAACACTCCTGATCTCCAAATATTGTGCAGCTAAACCTGTTATCCCATTCAATAGAACCATTTAATGGTAAGTGTACAGTAATTTCCTGTATATTTGACGATTCTCTCATTATCAAAATACTTTCTCCATATTTTCTTATTTTGCATCCATAGAGTGTGCAATTAACATCACTATTTTGTTGCAATATTCTATTAAATATTGCGATAAGGCTACGGTACCTTGGTTTATAGTGCTTGTTGACAATTGCCATTATAGAATAAAGAAGAAGCCTTAAAGCTATTTCCTCTGGCAGTTTATAAAGTTCATCTAGTTTAATTTCAATATAACCAAGATCATGAATATTAACGCAGTCATTAAGTGCAAGGCGTGTGTAGTGCATCAACGCTTTTGCAGCTCTTTTCATATGAAGGGCTGTGAGGCATATTCGCTCTGTTAAAATCTCTTGATTGTCACTTGCTTTAAGTAAGTTACGGTATAAAGTTCGTCTGTATTTTAAGTCATAATTGCTTCTATCTTCGATCCATTTTAACCGGTGAAGATTAGCGTACTTTTCTATTTCACTACGACTAAAATTTAACAACGGCCTAAATATATAAATACCATTTAAGAAAGATTTGTAATCCATTGATGATAATCCATCTACTCCACTACCTCGCTCCAATCTTAATAAGAACGTTTCTGCTTGATCATCTTTGTGATGAGCAACGAGCAAACATTTAACATTATTGTTTTTACACCACTCTGCTAGTAACTTATATCGTGCTTTTCGTGCCTGTAACTGAATATTACCTTTAATATTTTGCTTCTCCCAATTTAATATGAACGATTCCTTTGCTCCAAGTTCTTTTGCATAACTTATAACAAAATCAGCTTCTTTTTGAGACTCTGAACGTAACCCATGATTTACTGTTAATGCTATAGGAAGTGAAAGCTTGTTTTTTTTTGCCCAGTTAGTCATTAAATGCAGTAAGACTATACTATCTACACCACCTGATACTGCAACTGCGATTTGGTTATGGAAAGCAAAACTATTAGCTATATTTTGAAATAATAACTCTAATTTCATTATGTTTCTTGATGGCCAGATAGTCTCTACGTCATACAGCGACTTATTTGTGGTATATATAGATCCCGCTAACAAGCAGCGGAATTGCTCTCTTTTGTCATCCCAGTGCTTGACACTGGGATCCAGGTTTTAATGCAAGAAACTACTTCTTTATTCCAGAAAATGAAAATTCCACTCTACGATTTTTAGCATGCTCTTTTTCATATTTAGAATTTCTAGAATCATCTTTTACATTAACCAAAGGCTCAGTTTCACCTTTAGAAGCAGTTTTTATTCTATTTTCTAGATAAGGTGTACAGCTGACCATAAATTTTTTAGCTGCATCTGCTCTTCTAGCTCCTAGTGCAAGATTATACTCGTGAGAACCACGATTGTCAGTATGACCAGTTAAAGTGACCTTTGCGTCAGGATTATTTTGTAACACTTCCATCACGTCAAGTAATGCATCTGCACTCACTTCACTGATACTAGATTCATCATAACCAAAGAAAACTCTTTTATCACCTATCTGCTTAACAACAGCATTCATTTTATTTGTCGTATTTACTCCTTTTTTAGGGCAAGAACTTACACCAGTAAGCAGTAAACAAAAACAACACATTATAATCAGTCTACTCCACATCACTAAACCTCCATAAATTTAAAATATAGTGCGTAATTTTAATTTTAGTACTAATAATCCCTCTATACTAGAATAGAGTCAAGGGAAATAAAATACTAAATGTTTTCTTTACAATCTTATAATTAATTTTCTGATAAGATGCTCAATTCTTAGCAATGAAGTACAATAAAAGAATAAAAATACAATTTTTTATTGTACTTTAAGCAAATATACTTTTAACTTTATTATTAATCTATTACGATATTAAGCAGATGTTTCAAAGCAATGAATAAAAATGAGATCTTATAAGTTTTTAGAGGAAGTATTACATAAGGTAAGGAATATCGAAAACACACTAAAACTACTAAGCAAAAGCCAATTGAATGTAGAGGACAAAGTTGAACAAATGTGTCTTCTAGAGGAAATCAGACATGAAATTATCTCTCATGATGCAATAAAGGAATCATTAGCGAATGCTCTTAGGAATAAAAAGAGTGCTAATATTCAGCAGCTAAAGTTAATAGAGGGGATACACAAAAGCAGCAGTGCTATTCCTGTTGATTTAGTAAAATCTTTGTCCAAAGCTAAGATTGAATGCCAAAACTTATGGAGGCTAACTAATTCTGAAATTAGTAACTTAGAAAAGCTGAAAGAATGCTTTACTAACCTAATTAAGCTTACTCGTGAAGCAGCTTCTATAAAATCGCAGCAATTAAAGCGCTCAAACTATGAGTCATTGCTTGCTGACTATGACTCTAATATCACAGAAAAGAACATAAAGGAAATATTTCCTAAGCTAGGTAAATTTTTTAGTGAAAATGTAGAGAAAGTAACTCAAAAGCAGAAGAAGGATAAGGTTACTAATATACAAAAAGTTACGGTTCAGAGACAGATTGAACTTGGTTCCTTATTCTTACAGCAAATGAGTGTTACACCAAATGAGATTTCCATTTCTTATTACGATTCTATCGATTATGATGAATCTGACCTTTGTTATGGTTTATTTTTACTTTTACGGCATACTGGTTATGCAATTCATCAAAAATGTTTAGCGCAAAATTCTATAAAGAGCTCAATTACAAAACATATTATGTATGAAACTCAAGGGTTATTCATGGAAAGGATCATTGGAACATCCAGAGAATTTATTGAGTTCATTCAACCACACATAAAGGAGAAACTTTCTACAAAAGGCAAAATTAATAGTAGTGTTGAAAATTTGTATTTGATTTTCAATAAAGTAAATCTTTCATCTTTTTTGAAGAATGCGGATGAATTTAGTTTATTGGCTCACATTATGCTAAGAACTAAATTAGAACAAGATCTAATAAATGGTACGTTAGAAGTTAAAGATCTACACGATAAATGGTTGGAAGGTATGAAGCATTACAAGATTTCAGTAAAAGCTAAAAATGAGCTAGACACTTATTTTCAAGATGAGTATTGGATAAGTGGTGTTATAGGCTACTTTCCTATTAAAGTCATAGCGTTAATCGCTGCTGTGCAGTTTTTTTCTTTCATTAAGAAAAATCATTACGAATTTTTAGATTCTATAGTAAAAGGAGATTTCAGTTTACTTATCGATTGGTTCTCTAAAAATGTATATAGTGCAAATTATGGCTTTTTGGAACAGCTAAAAAAGGTAACAGGTAGGGATTTAGATATTGAGTGCTACACTAGTTACTTATCTGAAAAGTATAATTTGTCTCAATAAATGGTTTTCTTGAGTTGTGTATGAGTTTTGTTCAGAATTTAATCAGAAATTTTTTTACTTTCAAAGGTTTATTTGCTAGCGATATTGCTATAGATCTTGGTACTGCAAATACTTTAGTTTATCAGAAAAATCAGGGGATAGTGCTTGATGAACCCTCAGTTGTAGCAAGAGTAAAAGAAAAAGGAAGTTACGTTCCTTATGCTTTTGGCAAAAAAGCTAAGATGATGCTCGGAAAAACACCTGGAGAAATAGAAGCGATAAGGCCCTTGAAAGACGGAGTTATTGCTGATTTTAAAAGCGCGGAAGAAATGTTAAAATATTTCATACGCAGCGCAAACACAAGATTCACTGTTAATAAGCCTAGTATTATCATATGTGTTCCATCTGGATCTACCCCAGTTGAAAGGCGTGCTATACAAGATGCAGCAGAAAGTGCTGGTGCAAATGAAGTATTCTTAATTGAAGAACCAATGGCTGCAGCAATTGGGGCTGGACTTCCAGTTACCGAACCTGAAGGTTCTATGATTGTTGACATAGGAGGTGGTACAACTGAAGTTGCAATTATTTCTTTAGGTGGAATTGTTTATTCACGTTCTGCCAGAGTAGGTGGCGATATTATGGATGAGGCAATAAAGTCATACATTCGTGAAAATCATAAGTTATTGATTGGCGAAACAACTGCTGAAAAAATTAAGAAAAACGTCGGTTCAGCCAGTCTGCCAGTTGAAAACAACAAAGAGGGAATGATAATTAAAGGCAGGGATTTAGTGAGTGGTATGCCAAAAGAAATGCTTTTATCAGAATATCAAGTTGCAGAGAGCCTAATAGAGCCTGTACATCAGATAATTTCTGCTATTAGAACTGCACTGGAGAGTACTCCACCTGAACTTTCTTCTGATATAGTTGATAGAGGAATAATTTTATCTGGTGGAGGTGGGTTATTGCGCAACTTGAGTAAAGTTATTAGTGAAACAACAAAATTACCAGTTCGTGTTGCAGATGATCCACTTTGTTGTGTTGCCCTGGGTAGCGGAAAAGTACTTGAAAACATGGACTATTTTGGCCATGTTTTATTCAAGCAAGATTAAATTGTTTTTGAAGGCAGTTTATCGAATTGTTTTGATGGAATTATGTAATATAAGTGAGATCCCAGTGTCACGCATCAAGTAATTTAAAGGCAACTTCCAGCAGGAAGGGGTGTCATCCCAGCGCTTGACACTGGAACTTGACTACAAATAAGTACGCTGTTTCGATGAAATTGTGTAATAGAAACTGGATTCCAGTGCTTGACACCAGGTTTGTGTTTATAAATTATATGCTAAAAGAATTTGAAATTGAACCTTTATTAAAAGATAAAGCTCCGCATCAAACTAAGGCTATTGTTGCAATGTCCGGGGGAGTTGATAGCTCCGTTGCTGCAGCACTGCTGTATAACCTTGGGTACGAAGTGATAGGTGTGACTCTTCAGCTATATGGCACTGATGGCAATGCTAATGCAAGAAAAGGTGCATGCTGCGCTGGACAAGATATTTATGACGCCAAACGCGTAGCTGAAAGTGTTGGCTTTCCTCATTATATTTTAAATTACGAAGAAACATTTAAAAAGGAAGTAATAGAAGATTTTGCGAATACTTACATGCGTGGGGAAACCCCCATACCATGTGTAAGATGTAACCAAACAGTCAAATTCCGTGATCTATTGCAAGTCACAAAAAATCTTGGTGCGGATGTGCTCGTAACAGGACATTACGTAAGAAGATTAGAAGAAAATGGTGAGGTAAAGTTGTGCAGAAGTATTGATAAAAGTAAAGATCAAAGTTATTTTTTGTTTGCTACAACTGAGGAGCAGTTAAAGCTTTTGCGATTTCCACTAGGTGGGTTCTATAAAAGTGATATAAGAAAATTAGCAAAATATTTTAGCTTACAAATCTCTGAAAAGCCGGATAGTCAAGATATATGCTTTGTTTCCGAAAGCTATAGTAAAACAATAGCTAAATTAGCTCCACAATCTGTACAGAAAGGTAAAATAGTAGATATTCATGGAAAAGTGCTAGGTGAGCACAGCGGCATAGTAAATTTTACAGTGGGCCAGAGAAGAGGCCTCTGCATTGCACACAGTGAGCCTCTTTATGTAGTAAGAATTAATACAGAAAATAATGAAGTTGTAGTAGGCCCGATCAATGCTCTAATGCAAAAAAAGATATTGGTCAAAGAGTTAAATTGGTTAGAACAACCAAAAGAAGGCATGGAAGTAACTGTGAAGCTTAGGTCATCACATGCAGGAAGCTTAGCGACAATACATTCGACTGACGAAAAAAATAAAGCCTGTGTAATTTTAAACGACGATTACTTTGGCATCAGTCCAGGTCAAGCCTGTGTAGCGTATAAAGATGAGCAAGTAATTGGCGGTGGATGGATATGCTCTTAACTTGGTGGTTTAATTTTTTAATGCAGAATGTAAACATACAATAATATTTATTGCTATTTTGCCATGTATCCCTTATACTATAAAGTAGAACATTATAGGTTTTAGCAATGGTTAAGGAAGTTGAAGAACTAATAAAAATTGTTGGTAAGGGTAATTTATTAGAGGCCTTGTTTATTTTTTTAGGCGGTTTTCAACATGCTAACTTAACTGGTAAAATAGACCATAGAAACCATATTGGTTTGTCTTCATTCGTTAGAAAAAAAGAGGAATCATTAGATAAATATTTTAACTTACAATTTAGTCTACAAGGGTTGTTCTTAATTTATACTCAAGCTTATAAAATTTTAAGCGGAAGTAATAATCTGAGCACTCAAGATATCATAGATGAAATATATAAAGTTATTAAGGAGTCTGAGTTAGGTAAAGACATACACGAAGTAGTAGATGGAAGAAAATTAGATTTACTTAACGTTTTGGCAAATCCAAAAAGAGAATCAATATTTAAAGCAGTAGAAGATTTTGAAAATAAGGTGCTTATTGATGTTAGAAGGTTGTTAAGTGAAGAAAATGCATTAAACGAATATGATAGAGAATTTACCTTAAATCAATGCATTATTGACTTCTATTATTCTATTCACAACATAAAAGTAGATAAAGATATAGCATTGTTCTTTTCTTTGGGTAGTCATTATAAAAAACTTTCGTCATCTAACAAAACAGTAAAAAGAGAAGTATCAGAGATATGTGAAGATCCATTAATAGTGAGCTATATAATGCTCTTAGCTAGCTCACTACAAAGGATCGAGCTATCAAGTAGAGATGGAACCATCGAATATACAATCGATCATGAGGATGTGGATCGACAAGAGAGAGCATTAAAAATGGATGGATTAATATATCCTAAGAATACAAAAAACACCCTGGAGCAACTGTTAAAAAACCAAAACAGTGATGAATTTGAACAATTAGTAACAAGCCCTAAAAATATATACTACTCAGTGCCACAAGAAGAGAATAAATGTAGGCCAAATTTCATTGTCAGCAAGAAAAATCATAAAAACACAGTCTGTAAACTTATTTTAGGTATGTTTGTATTGTCTGTTGGGTTATATGTTGCTGATTATTTCCTTATGGAGCAAAAATTATTTAATCCAATAAAAGGTGTCCTACCACAGGATAATTTTGCTAATCTAGTAATTGCTGCAATGCTTACTATCGTAATAGTATATGCCTTATCTCAATTATTGAAACCACCACAGGAACCACCACTTTCAACAGTCGATGATGTGCGGAAGAAAAAATTAGAACCGCTCCATGCAAATAAGCTCAGAACTACATAAATGTGGCAACTTAAAAGCACATATTGTATAATGCTTATTCTTAAGTTAAGAGGTAATCCATGGATTTAAGTAAAATAAAGATAAATTCAGATGAAATAAATGTAGTAATTGAAATAAGTGCAAGTGCTGAACCTGTAAAGTATGAATTTAATAAAGAGCTTGGGTTGTTACAAGTTGACAGATTTTTGTCTACCTCAATGACTTATCCTTGCAATTATGGGTTTATACCAAATACCTGCGCAGGTGATGGTGACCCTGCGGATGTTTTGGTGCTAACTCAATTTCCTTTAGCGCCTGGAGTTTTGATATCGGTGCGTCCAGTAGGTGCATTACTTACCAAAGACGAGAAAGGGGAGGATGAAAAAATATTAGCTGTACCTATCTCCAGTGTTGACAGCTATTATGAGAATATAAAAAACTATTCTGATTTATCTAAAAACCTACTAGATAAAATAGCTCATTTCTTTTCTCATTATAAAGATTTAGAAAAGGAAAAAACGGTGACAGTTGGAGAATGGGCTGATGTAGAAGAAGCAAAAAAAATCATTGAAAAAAGTAGAAATTAGTTTGCGTTGATTTAGCCTGAAATTACAGTTATTCGGAAAAATGTTGTTGTTTTTAATGGGTAAATATTGGTATCCGTTCAGGATAGCGGCAAGGTAGTATAACCATAGAGTAAAAGTGAGTTTACAACAAATGGTGTCATCCCAGTGCTTGACACTGGGATCCAGTCCTTTCGCACAAAAAACGTTGTAAAGTGTTTACCAACTTAGTTGGATCCCATTGTCAGCTACTCTGATGACAAGAAAGGGAGCACTGGAATTTTTGTTTCAGTATTTGTACATTAGCCATGCATCTGAACAGATACAAATATTGCAATTAAAAGCATTAGACAGGCAGTAAAGGTCTTGATATTATATAATCTTAAGTTCTAAACTTGGAAGGGTGGCCGAGCGGCTGAAGGCGGCGGTTTGCTAAACCGTTATACGATTGAAAAGTCGTATCGAGGGTTCGAATCCCTCTCCTTCCGTATATTATTGTTTAGGTATTCATTACAGTAATTTTACCCTCTTTTTTAATTATTAAAAAGTTAGCTAGCGTTTATTCAGTATTTATTATAGAATTAGTTATTAGCTAAATAATTTTATATGCATAAAATACTAATTTTGATATTAATAATGCTGCCGCTTAGGTTACTTGCAACTGAGATTGAAATTGTTGCAGATGTAAATGGTGAGCCAATTTCAAATTTAGATATCGAAAGACGTATAAACTTCATAAATTCATTGCTTGGCACTCAGAAGATTAATCAAAAAGAGGTAAAATCTCAAATTCTAAGACAGTTAATAGACGAAATTATCATTGTCAGCAAAGCACAGAAGATGAATATAGAATTGAGTAACGAGGAGTTAAATAATGCTGTCACGTTATTCTTAACTCAAAGTTTAAAACTTGAGGCTGATGAAGTTGATCAATACGTAAAAAAGCATAATATAGATCTCAATACTCTAAAAAAACAAGTAAAGTGTCAGCTACTGTGTAACAAGATTATTGAAGTAGGAATTGTGCCACTTGTCAATATCAGCGATAAAGAAGTGGACGATGTAAGAAAACAAAAAGAGAAACCTGACTACCTTATTACATTTCAGGAGTTTGTAATTCCTGATCAGAAGATGGCTGAAGATTTAATAAAACAATTACGTAGCAGTAATAATCCAGAATCTTCAATAAAGATGAGCAAAGCAACCGTTAATTTAAGTCAGCTAAAAGGTAAACTCAAGGACGTTTTGGAAGGATTAGAAATCAGTGATGTAGCAGGTCCGGTTAGTTTAAGCGAAGGTTACTCTGTTATAAAAGTCATAGATAAAGTACAGCTTAATCATACAATGCTGAAAAGTACTTTAAAACTGAAACAGGTTGTAGTTGAAGGTTCAGAAAGTTTACTCTCTAATTTTAAGGAGCAAAAGGTCAGTTGTTTAAATTTTGACAAGTTAGCAGATGATTTCAAGTTGCCAAGCGTAAAAGAGTTTGAAATAAAAATGCGAAATTTAAATCCTGATTTACAGATTTTATTTAGTAAAACAAATATGAATGAAATAGTAGAATTAAGAGAAAATAGCACTGCAAAGTTGATGATGTTATGTGATATCAAAAATAATGTAATGGATATAGAAGCAATCAAACAGGAAATGTATCAACAAAAGATTATGATACAAAGCAACCTGTTATTGGATAATATGCGTAAAAATGCAGCTGTTAGTTATCAGTTTAATTGAAGTTAGAGAGGTTTTCTAATCCATAAAAAGTTTATGAAGAATATAATGCTCATTGGCGGTGGAGTTGGAAATGCAGTGTTATTTTCGATAGGGAAGGCATGTCTTGAAAACAATCATAAGGTTTTATATTTCGCTGGCTATAAAAAATTAAGTGATGTATTTAAACGAGCACTGATAGAACGTGCATCAAGTGCAGTAATTTGGGCATGTGAAGAAGGATTGATAGAAACAAGTAGAGATCAGGATAAATCCTTTCATGGTAATATAGTTAATGCAATAAGCTCATATCAGCAAGGAAAGTTAGGTAAAATTACTATTAGTTTAAACACTATAGATAAAATCATCACTATTGGTTCTGATAAAATGATGAAAGCTGTAAATGAAGCTAGAAAAACAATTTTAAAGCCATATCTGAAACCAAAACACATAGCAATATCATCAGTTAACTCTCCTATGCAGTGCATGATGAAAGAAATCTGCGCTCAATGTATTCAGCAACACATAAATAAGGAAACAGGAGAAATAAGTTTTGTTTATAGTTGCAGTAATCAAGACCAGGATATGGAGCTTGTTGACTTTGATTTTTTAAGTGAGCGCTTGAAGCAAAATAGTTTACAAGAAAAGCTCACTGCAAAATGGATAGAACATGTTCAAAGACACTAAACAGCACAAAGAGGAACTAAGGAAGCAATATAGAACCATAAGAAAAGATGTTGATGAAAGTTATTCTAGTTATGCAGCAAATTCTCTTATTAATCTCTTTAACAAAAACTTAAGTTGCGTTAAAGGTAAAACAATAGCAGCGTACATTCCAACAGACGGAGAAATTAATGTTGTGCCTTTGATGCATCATTTACTCGATTTAGGATATAAAGTAGCAATTCCTAATAAAAATAAGTTATTAAAATTTGAGGAATGGAATAAAGCAGATGAAGATATAATTCCCGACACAATCATTACCCCTATTATTGCTTTTGATGATCATTTTAATAGGTTAGGTTTTGGCGGTGGTTGGTATGATGAAATGATAAAAAAATTACGGCCACTTGGAAAAATATTTATAGGTGTAGCCTATGAGAAGCAATATTGTAAAAATTTACCTGTAGAAAAACATGATCAAAAATTGGATATTATAATCACTGAGATGTGTGTTAGATGTAGAAGTGGATTGCTCAAAAAAGTGGATAGAAAGGAGTAGCATAGTCTCCCTCTTTCTGATAGTATAGCCCTTCTCATAATAGTCCAAAAAGAGTAAGATATGGATTGGTAGTAGTGGAAGGTAAGGATGCCAGTAGCATATAGTTATGACTTAAGAAAAAAGGTAATGGAAGCATTGGATGAAGGAGAGAGTGGAGAAACTGTTGCCAAGAGATTTAAGATCGGAAAAACAACTTTATATGAGTGGAAGAAAAGACGTGAGAAAACGGGAGATTTTCAGTCAAAAAAGCCTGGAAGCGTGGCATAAAATTACCGACTGGAATGCATTTGCCGAATTTGCAAATGAGCAAGGTGGCAAAACTCAGTCAGAGATGCTGGGGCAATATTAGTAGACAAACAATTCATCGAGCACTTAAAAATATAGGATTCACAAGAAAAAAAAGACCTACGGATATAAAGAAAGAAATGAAGAAAAGCGAGCTCAATTTTCAAAGGTTATAGCAACAAAAGAACCTAAAGAATTAGTGTATAGCTCTTTTCATAATGGTCCAAACGGGTTAAAATAAGAGTTTATAGTAGTGAAGGTAAGTATGCCAGCAGCATATAGTTATGATTTAAGAAAAAAAGCAATGGAAGTGCTAGACGAAGGGGAAAGCAGAGAAACGGTAGCAGCAAGATTTAAAATTGGAAGAACTACATTATGGGAGTGGCAGCAAAGAAAAAAAGAAACAGGAGATTTTCAGTCGAAAAAACTTGGAAATGGAGGTTATAATCACAAAATTACCGACTGGAATAAATTTACTGAATTTGCCAAAAAACACGGTGGAAAAACTCTATCGGAAATGGCTAAGCTTTGGAGTAATGTTAGTATCCCAACGATTCATCGAGCTCTTAAAAAAATTGGACTCACACGAAAAAAAAGACATATGGATACAAAGAAAGGAATGAAGAAAAACGTGCTGAATTTTTGAAAATTATAGCAACAAAAGAACCTCAAAACTTAGTATATATAGATGAATCTGGTATTGATAATACCGAAGACTATCCCTATGGATATTCTCAGAAAGGATAGCGGTTTTATGCCCTAAAATCTGGAAAGAAAACTCAACGAATTAGCATGATTGCAGCTCTAAATGGTAGAAAAATAGTTGTTCCGTTAACATTTGAGGGCCATTGTAATATGGATATCTTTAATAAATGGTTTGAGCAGTTTTTGACACCGATTTTGGAACCTGGACAAACTGTTATCCTTGATAATGCTACTTTTCATAAGTCTAATAAGATTTGCTAAAGGAGTTGGTGCTGAAATTTTGTATCTTCCTACGTATTCCCCAGATTTCAATAAAATTGAGCATCATTGGTTTGCTATAAAAAATAGAGCTAGGAAAAACATCCCTCTATTCACATCTTTTCGTCATGCTGTTGATTCTGCTTTTCTATGAACTTTCCGGATTATTATGAAAAGAGCTATATATAGATGAGTCTGGCATCGATAACACTGAACCTATGGGTATTGCCAGAAAGGACAGCGGTTTTATGCCCTAAAATCTGGGAAGAAAACTCAACGAATTAGCATGGTTGCAGCCTTAAGTGGAAGAAAAATAATTGCTCCGTTAACCTTTAAAGGCCACTGCAATATGGATATCTTTAATAAATGGTTTGAGCAGTTTCTGACACCGATTTTGGAACCTGGACAAACTGTTATCCTTGATAATGCTACTTTTCATAAGTCTAATAAGATTTGCTAAAGGAGTTGGTGCAGAAATTTTATATCTTCCTCCATATTCTCCAGATTTTAACAAAATTGAACATTATTGGTTTGCTATAAAAAACAGAACCAGGAAAAACATTCCTTTATTCAAATCTTTTCGTCATGCTGTCGATTCTTCTTTCTTATGACCTTTTTGGACTATTATGGGAAGGTAACCGTTCACGGAATATTCCCAATTAGGCAGGAATAGCGACTAAATTCTGTAGTTTCTGGACAGGATTCTGATCATTCAAACGTGCAGTCAAAAATATCGAAAGCATTCTTTCAATGAACTTTTCTCCACGTTCTGACCAAGTGAAAAAACTATTTTTACGATAAATGACGTACCGTCTAGCCTGACGTTCTGCAAGGTTATTGGTTGTCTCGATCAGATCAGGATTGCGCACGAATCTCCACATCATATCTTCAGAACGTAGTATATTGGCAGCCATTCTCGAGGCCTGAGTTCCTTTTGCAACCCTTGTTATCTCTCGCAAAAAATGTTTCACCCTTTTTCGAATCTTCCTCATTAACCGGAAAAATCTTAAATTGTCTATCAGGTTTTGTTTACGTGCTCTATCTACCACAAATACCCTGTTGCTCAGCGATTTTAATGCTGCGCCAATTCTGCTCACTTCAACATTTTTACTGTAAAAAAACCTTTCAAAGTCCCTTGCTAAATGGGCCCAGCATATCTGTCTGTTTTCACGATTAAAGTAATTATACGCAGCATACCTATCGCTTATAACTATTCCATCATACTCTGGCAATAGCCCTTTTAATATCTTCTTTCCGCGAGATCCAACTAACTTCATAAGTGTTGCTGTTTTATTCGTTACTACCCAACTCCAACCTTTCTTTCCCTGGTTCCTATGGCTTGTTTCATCTATATGTAAATACTTGCTTTTCCGTAGCTCTTCTCTTATTTTTTCGTATTCAGATATACATTTTTCTGATACTCTACCCTCGGTCTTTGATACCAAACCTAGGCTTATATTCAGATTAAATATGCTGCTCAAAATTTGCTGTACTTCCCTTTTTGAATTGATAAAAAATCCACTAAAACTGCTAATTACTGCTTTTGCATTAGCTCCTAAAAGATCCCTTGTCACACCTTCAGGCAGACTAGCTGAGATCCTTTTCTTACACGCCTTACAGTAGCCTTTTTGTAGCCTATATTCAGTCACTATCGGTTTAATTTTTGGCAATTCAACCTTTTGATGCACAGTTTCTTCTTCTAAAATAACTTGGCTTCCACACATGCAAATTGTATCAATTGAACATTTTACCACCTCATCTGCTACCATCAATTCCCGCTTGTGCGCTTCATGTCCTGGCTGCCCGCCTGGTTTTTTATCGCTCTTCTTTTTTGTCTTTTTGCGATATACATCTTGCGATGGTGGCAGCGATGAATTTTTTGAATTTAAACCCAGCTTATCCTCTAGCTCAATTATTTTTGTCCTTAACTTATCATTCTCTGCTTTCAGAGTACCAACTTCTGACTCCAATACCACAATCTTTTCTTGTAGCACCTCTATCATCAACCCCTCATCTATCTAGTTTATTGTTTTTTATACTAATTATGCAATTTTTGTAAACTACTTTCTTATACCGTGAATGGACAAAGTTGATAAGCCTAAACGCCATCATGTCTTTAGGAGAGTCTGCTAATGAAGGCTCTTAAGTTGACGCCATTGCGTGAACGGTTACTATGGGAAGTGCTATATTGCCTGAGTCTCTTGACCTTGGGTCTTTTACTTTACTTTTTAAACATGGAGTACTCTCTATTAATGGCGCAAATCTTCCTTTTGACCAGCGTTTTCCCATTTCAACTGTTGGCTGTACAACTAACATTGGCCCTGGTGTTTGATCGATAATATAGCCTATCCAATTGTTACCTGCTTCTGTTCCTCCAATCTGAGCTCCTTTCATGAATACTACTTTTTCTACTGGCGAGGACGGAGATAGTGAATCCATGATCTCTTGAAGGTATGGCGTTCTCTCTGTTCTCCATTTACCAGGTTCTGATGCTGCAGTTGCTGCTAAAACTCGATACTCATTCGCCCACTCTGATACTTTAAGCTCTGGATCTGGTTTTAAACCTTCAGAAAAAGATTTGGCGTATATCATTGTCTGCATCTACTCACAATTGGTTCTATCTGAATATCATTAACAGTAGAACTACACTCCTCTAGCTCCATAAACATCTTTTTCTGAAATTCCTTTTCTATATATCTTTTGCTCATCTCACTTAGCATTATTGCTATAACAAGTGCAAATACTCCTGTTATTGTTGCAAAAATGATCGCACTGCTTATTGTGGCTGCTGTTAAACCTATATATGCTGCCATTGCTACTGCAGAATCAGTTACTCCCTCTATAACTTTCAGGTCATCCATTTCTCTACCTAAAATCCTTCCTACTCCCGTATAGCTATTCACCAGATTTTTAGCAATTTCTTGAGCTTGTGGTCTTTCATGTACTGCACTTAGAAACGTTTCCATTATTTCACGATCAAGTAGTGCTTTGCCTTTGCTTTCTAATATTCTGAATTCTATTTCTTCTTTATTCTTATTATTATTCATAAAAATTACCCTTCACTAATAACAAAATGTTTTTATATATTTACTGCTGTTTTTTTATCAGCATTGGAATAGAGCCATAGCTTTTGAGTGAAGTCAAATCAATTTCTCAATCTTTTTTGCTTATTTTTTTATCTAAGAGTAAAGATATTAATATATACTGATTTCTTTATTTTAAACTCGTTGAATTTCGTCCAAAGAGATGCCTACTGTTTTTAAAATAATATTGATAGAAATTCCTTCCTTAACTAAATTATTTGCAATTTTCATCCTTTCTACTCTCTCCACTTTCTCTTTGCAAACTTGTATGCTTTCAAACAGAGATTTTATTAGTGCATTACGTAGTTCTTGACTCTCAATTTTTTTGTATTCTTTTATTAAATCAGGTAGCTCATTTTCTACTATCTCATCTTCTTCTATGAGCAGATCTGTAATGCTAATCGATAATGTTTCTGCTGTTGCATATAATTTTTCCAGTGGAATAGCTACACGCCCTTGTTCATAGTTGCTTATTTCGTCACGGGTCGTACTCATTTTCTCTGCTAAATCTTTTTGAGTATACTCTCTCACTAGTCTCCATTCTTTTATCTTCTTTCCTATTTTGCAGTAAATAGAACCTCCTTTTTCTTCAACGCATTCATCAGCAGAGAGACCAATTGTTTTTGCAACAATATCAAAAGAAACTCCTGCTTTTACCAAACCTTTCGCAATCTTTATTTTCTCTGCTTTTTTACTACTTTTTTCACTAACTTGAGCAAATTTGGTTAGTAAACAAAACATTTTACGTAGCTCTTTATCGTTAATCTTTTTATATTTTCTTACTAGATTTAATATTTCCTCTCCCTCATCTTCAAAACAGATTTTTTCATTTGATACAGGAATTAGGTCTACAATACCAATCGACAATATCTCTGCTATAGCATACAACTTTTCAATCGAAATTCTGCGTGTTCCTTTTTCATATTGTAGTATTACCTGATATGTTGTACCGATTTTTCCCGCTAAATCTTTTTGAGTATAACCTCTCTTTAACCTCCAGTTCCTTACTTTGTGTGCTATCTGATACCTTATCGAGATGTTTGTCATAAATATTATACAGGTTAACATTACGTTTAATTGTTGAATATTTCTTCAGAATTGTGTATAATTATTAATGCTTTTTATCTTACTTTCTCATGGCTCTTTCGAAGTTTCTCGATCCGAAGAATGATGTTGCATTTCGCCGTATCTTTGGTACTGAGAAGAATAAAGATATCCTCATTCATTTCCTCAATGATATTCTGGATTTCACTGGCAAAAATACAATACAGGATATAGAGTTTTTAAGTACTATTCAAGACCCTGATATTGCCTCTAAAAAGCAAAGCATTGTTGATGTATTATGTAGGGATTCCACGGGGGTGCAATGCATAATTGAGATGCAGGTCGCTAAAACTAAAGGCTTCGAAAAACGGGCACAATACTACGCAGCTAAAGCTTATTCAAGACAAGCTGATAAAGGTGATCAGTACCATAACCTTAAGGAAATTATCTTTATTGCTATAGCAGATTGTATTTTATTTCCTGATAAGTCTGAGTATAAGTCAAAGCACACTATTCGCGATGAAAATACTAATGAGCATGATCTAAAAGATTTTTACTTTATATTTATTGAGTTGCCTAAATTTCCAAAAACCAAAGAAGATCAGCTTTCAAGTATAGTTGAAAAATGGGTCTACTTCTTTAGATATGCAGACGAAACTAGTGAAGAAGAGCTAGAGAGAATAATAGGAAGTGATCTAATAATTAAAAGAGCATATGAAGAACTCAATAGGTTCAACTGGTCAGAAAAAGAATTTATTGCCTATGAACAAGAGATCAAGCGTATTCGTGATGAACAGGCTGTCCTTGCTCAAAAACTCGATGATGCTAAACATGAAGGTAGACAAGAAGGTAGACAAGAAGGTATTCAAATCGGCGAGGAAAGAGGTATTCAAATCGGAAAGGAAGAGGGAAAGGTTGAAGGCAAAATTGAGGTGGCAAAGAACCTACTTAAAGCTGGCATCTCTATTGACGTTGTATCGCAAACTACAGGTCTTTCTTTCGATGATATCAAACAGTTACAGGCAGAAAAGACCTCATAGTTCCCTCAATTTATCCCTCTGCTTATTCCTTTAACTACTGATGTGTAACCGTTCACGGAATATTCCCAATTAGGCAGGAATAGCGACTAAATTCTGTAGTTTCTGGACAGGATTCTGATCATTCAAACGTGCAGTCAAAAATATCGAAAGCATTCTTTCAATGAACTTTTCTCCACGTTCTGACCAAGTGAAAAAGTAACCGTTCACGGAATATTCCCAATTAGGCAGGAATAGCGACTAAATTCTGTAGTTTCTGGACAGGATTCTGATCATTCAAACGTGCAGTCAAAAATATCGAAAGCATTCTTTCAATGAACTTTTCTCCACGTTCTGACCAAGTGAAAAAACTATTTTTACGATAAATGACGTACCGTCTAGCCTGACGTTCTGCAAGGTTATTGGTTGTCTCGATCAGATCAGGATTGCGCACGAATCTCCACATCATATCTTCAGAACGTAGTATATTGGCAGCCATTCTCAAGGCCTGAGTTCCTTTTGCAACCCTTGTTATCTCTCGCAAAAAATGTTTCACCCTTTTTCGAATCTTCCTCATTAACCGGAAAAATCTTAAATTGTCTATCAGGTTTTGTTTACGTGCTCTATCTACCACAAATACCCTGTTGCTCAGCGATTTTAATGCTGCGCCAATTCTGCTCACTTCAACATTTTTACTGTAAAAAAACCTTTCAAAGTCCCTTGCTAAATGGGCCCAGCATATCTGTCTGTTTTCACGATTAAAGTAATTATACGCAGCATACCTATCGCTTATAACTATTCCATCATACTCTGGCAATAGCCCTTTTAATATCTTCTTTCCGCGAGATCCAACTAACTTCATAAGTGTTGCTGTTTTATTCGTTACTACCCAACTCCAACCTTTCTTTCCCTGGTTCCTATGGCTTGTTTCATCTATATGTAAATACTTGCTTTTCCGTAGCTCTTCTCTTATTTTTTCGTATTCAGATATACATTTTTCTGATACTCTACCCTCGGTCTTTGATACCAAACCTAGGCTTATATTCAGATTAAATATGCTGCTCAAAATTTGCTGTACTTCCCTTTTTGAATTGATAAAAAATCCACTAAAACTGCTAATTACTGCTTTTGCATTAGCTCCTAAAAGATCCCTTGTCACACCTTCAGGCAGACTAGCTGAGATCCTTTTCTTACACGCCTTACAGTAGCCTTTTTGTAGCCTATATTCAGTCACTATCGGTTTAATTTTTGGCAATTCAACCTTTTGATGCACAGTTTCTTCTTCTAAAATAACTTGGCTTCCACACATGCAAATTGTATCAATTGAACATTTTACCACCTCATCTGCTACCATCAATTCCCGCTTGTGCGCTTCATGTCCTGGCTGCCCGCCTGGTTTTTTATCGCTCTTCTTTTTTGTCTTTTTGCGATATACATCTTGCGATGGTGGCAGCGATGAATTTTTTGAATTTAAACCCAGCTTATCCTCTAGCTCAATTATTTTTGTCCTTAACTTATCATTCTCTGCTTTCAGAGTACCAACTTCTGACTCCAATACCACAATCTTTTCTTGTAGCACCTCTATCATCAACCCCTCATCTATCTAGTTTATTGTTTTTTATACTAATTATGCAATTTTTGTAAACTACTTTCTTATACCGTGAATGGACAAAGTTGATAAGCCTAAACGCCATCATGTCTTTAGGAGAGTCTGCTAATGAAGGCTCTTAAGTTGACGCCATTGCGTGAACGGTTACACTGATGTTCCATTTAAGAATGTATCAGGCTTTTTAGATAACTCTACTTTCCTTGAAACTTTCTGACCTAAAACTTTAGAAGGCTTTTCTACTTTCTGCTGTAGTATCATAATTTCTTCCTTAGCTAAAACTTCTTCTAAGTTACTCTTTAAATGATCTAGAAACTTATCAGTTTGTTTAAATTCTGGACATGCTTCTTTTCCAAATGAATATAGGGTTTCTGCTATTTCAGAAAATCTTCTATTTGTTATTTTTCCATTTATTATTTTTTCAATTATAGCTGATTGCACTGCCATGGGATCAAAGTTTAGATTTGTCACTGATATTCCTGACTTAATAGCAGTTTTATTTAACACTTTCTCAAATCTATGTGTAATATTTAGTGCATAACCTCTTGCTTCTAATAAAGGTATAGATTGATCTACTGCAGGTATATATTGTTTACCCGCAAACTTTCTTACAAGCAAATCAAGTAACATTATCGTACCATTTACATCCATTTTTGCATCTACTTGTGAGATTGGACTTTTAGTTGTAGTACTTGATTTGGAATCTAATAACCCACCTATAGAGCTTTTTACCCAACCAAATAAATCATTTATCCATGAAGATGGTCGTCTTGTACCACTACTCATTGTGTACTCACTTCTACGGTTTCTAATGTGCTGCCTATGTCTATGAGGTTGATCAGATAACATGACTTCTGTAAACACATCATCGTACACTTGATCCTTATACTCTCTTTTTACAATATCCAAGTATCTTGCAGCACTTATTTCCTTCTCATGATCTTTTAATACTATCTCTTTATCAGTAAATTTTATTGATAACGTTTTCATTTTAGGTGTTTTATAGAATTTACTAAGTGTAATACTGCAAAAATCATCTTTAGTAATAGTCGAATCAAAAGCATTAGTTATTATTAGATCATGACCATTACTACAAACAAACGTATTGTTTCCTCCTTTTCTAGGCGTGATAAGCTCAGCATCTTTCTCCACATCTTGATCGGTTACCACAATAATTTCTTTATCTTTGTCAAAGATCAAAGGTAGTGGTTTTAATTCTAATTCAGAACTTATTTTCATAGGCGCACTATCTGAGATAATATGAAGATTTTCATACCAATCCAAACCGTCTTTTAATCTTACTGTTAGCACTTCTAATAAAAAACTTTGTCCCATTTCTGTTTCTAACTTAACTAGCAAATCATTTCCATCTTGAAAAATTCTTGGCAGATTAATATGTATTTTCAAATCATCTTGTATTATTTTTACCACGTTACGTAAATCTAATGTATCTATGGAACTTCCTTCATCAAAATTATAGATGTTTACTTCTGGTATAGAAGAAATACTATGTTCATATCTTTTCTCACCTGAAGCTATAGTAATTACATATATATTCTCACCACCATTTCCAATTAAGTGACTGTTATAGATTGGGTTATTGTGAAGTACCTCACATTTCCCATGGCCAACAAGTATAGATTCACCACCTGATTGCACAGCGATAGTCATATTGAGTTTATTCGCTATAGCTGGATAACTTTTTATAATTTCATCAATAGTTGTATTAGTACTCTGTATTGCATACAAATTTCTTTCCTTACCCACTTTTATTTCAGCGCTGTCTTTTAATTGATAGGTTATATTGTTCATTATGTTATATGAGATAGCTATACTAAAGTTTCCATTTGCAACTTTTGGAAAAAAATTGAACTTTATACTATTTTGATCTTTAACATCAACACTCTGAATATCAGCAAGCAAGTAGTCGAATATAAACCTATGATTACTTTCCAAATTAGTAAGTAATTTAACAGATGCACTACCTTTTTGAAATGGTACAATATAGTTAAAGTTACCTTTGAGTGCTAGATTATTTACTTCAGTGTAATTTCTAACTATTACTTGTATATCATAGACACAGTTATTATCTTTTATTTCCAAATAATCAAGTTGATCTTCCTTACCACCATCACCATCCAAGAATTTAGTTTCACATGCACTAAATATATGATCTGCCTTAGCTTTTCTACCAAGCACTCTTTCTACTGAATTAATTTGAAATCCAGAATAACCATATCTATTGTACATAATAGTGCCAATATTTGTATTTAAATACACATTCACACTTACAGCTTCTTGAGCAAATTCAGTCAGATCTAAGGTATCAATTCCATCCTCTCCGTACAAAGACCCTTCTATCAGATCTCTCTGCAAAACAAAGATATCATTCTTATTTCCTCCATAGTATCTCTTAGATCCATCATTCACTATAAATATGTTTGGGCTATCCTTAAATCCTTTTGCATAATCTTCACCTTCTCCTAAATTAATTAGAGTATACCCTTCTGTTTTGTTATTAGATAAACCAATTGCATTTTTACATAAATATGAGCCATAACTTGGAGCAGGATGATAATCTCCTTTTGGTAAACAAAATAATTTTCCACCACTTGGATCATCCGGTCTTTCTTTACTCCATTTTATATCATTTCTTTTTCTGTCAAGCAGTACTGTACTGTCTAAATCTATCTCAAATTTAGTTGTGCACTCTTCAGTATAATAATGTCTAATCCCAAGTGATGTTGTGTGCAGCACTTTACGACAAGAACCCACAACTGATCGATCAGTAGGGAATACATAGCTTTGAATAGCACGATTCTTCCTTAAATACTCAAATCCTTGCTTAACTAATTGGTTATAAAGTTGTTTTTCTTCCATTAACTTTTCTACATATTGTTCAGGTCGCATACCTATAAATGCACGCAATCCTTCAATAAATTTTTCTCCTCTAGTTAAGTGAATAATTTCATCAATTTTATCAACTCTCTTTACTGCCATATAAATATCAGTGTAAATAAATACTGCAGTGCCAACTCCTGCTCCAATAGGTCCAGTAATAGATGAAACTCCTTCTAATACTTCAAAACCTTCAGCAACTTCAATCCCAATCTCTGCAGCGTCAACTCCCAGGTAAATGCTATCTCCTACTACGCCAACCAATGCTCCTTCTGTACCATTTTTAAATGCTTTTACCTGATTTACTAAATCATAAATAATAAAGGCAGAAGTACCTCGAGCAAGAAAAGGTGATGCAACTCTTAAAGACCTACCAAGTAATACCTTTTCTTCTGAGAGCAAATTTAATCCTTTACGAGATGCAACTTCAGCAACTTTAGCAAACCCTTGACCACCTGCTATAAAACCAACATTAATTGCTACACCCTGATAATCTCTGTTTAAAAAGTCAGCTAAAATATTTTTAGCCATCATTCCATGCATAGTTATGCTAGAGATTTTCTTTACTCTATTTAAATGATTCATGACCTTCTGATTACTGGTAAGCTTATTAATCAAATCACGAAACCTACCTGTAATTTGAACTTTATCTGCTAGCTCAATTAGCTGAGAATGCTTTTCCTCTGGTAGATCTTTAATATAATTAACGAACTTTTCACTATCTATTTTAATTTTACTAAAATCTCTTTTCTCATCTTTTTCTGTGTTAAATTTATCTACATCTTCCCAAGAAAGCTCACATTCCCCGATCTTTACTTCTCTTTTTCTTCTTCCTGAACTTGTACTTGGTAAACATTCTTCAACTTTACCTTTTTGATATATTGCAGACGCCCTTTCTAGTAACTCTTTTGCTCTTTCATGATTACCTAAAGCTTTCTCAGCACCACTTAAATTTTCTAAGACCATAGCTACTTCAACATGATTTTCTCTATAATACTTTTTAAATATAGGCAAAGCCCTTTCTAGCAACTCTTTTACTTTTTGATAATCACCTAAAGCTCCATAAGGGATGCTCAGGTTTACTAATGTTTTAGCTACTTCAAAGTTATCTTCTCCGTAATGCTTTTTAAATATAGGCAAAGCCCTTTCTAGTAAATCTTTTGCTCTTTCATAATTACCTAAAGTTTCATAAGAGTTACCAAGGTTTGCTAGAACAATAGCTACGTAAAAATGCTCTTCTCCATAATGATTCTCTAAAATAGGTAAAGCCTTTTCTAGTAACTCTTTTGCTTTTTGATAATCACCTAAAGTTTCGTAAGCATTACTAAGATTTGCTAGAGCTATAGCTACTTCAACATGATCTTCCCCATAATGTTTCTCTAAAATAGGTAACACATTTTCCAGCAAATCTTTTATTTTTTGAGCATCACCCAAAATTCCGTAAGAAACAACAAGATTTGCTAGAGCCATAGCTACGTGAAAATGCTCTTCTCCATAATGATTCTCTAAAATAGGCAAAGCCCTTTCTAGTAACTCTTTTGCTCTTTGATTATCACCTACAACGTAATAAGTGACACTCATACTTATTAATATTTTAGCTACTTGAAAGTAATCTTCTCTATAATTATTCTCTAAAATAGGTAAAGCCTTTTCTAGCAAATCTTTTGCTTTTTGATAATCACCTAAAGCTCCATAAGCGGTACTAAGATTTACTAGAGCCATAGCTACTTCAAAATGCTCTTCTCCATAATTATTCTCTAAAATAGGTAAAGCCTTTTCTAGTAACTCTTTTGCTTCTTCATAATCACCTAAAGCTTGATAAGTGACACTCAAGTTTACTAATACTTTAGCTACTCCAAAATGGTTTTCTCCGTGATGTTTCCTTTCAATTTTTAACCCCTCTCTATCAACCTTTTCGCTTTTTGATGATCACCTAAAGCTACATAATTGATACTTAGATTTACTAATGTTCGAGCTACTTTTAAATGCTCTTCTCCATAATGCTTCTCTAAAATAGGTAGCACCCTTTCTAGCAACTCCTTTTCTCTTTTAGGATTATTCAAGTTAAAATACCCATCATCCATCAATATCAATAAATCCTCAAGGTAATCCTCTTCTATTTTTCTTTATCTTGAGGGTTCTTTTTTAACCAATTATCTATATTCGATAAAAATGCCTCTAAGTGCGGTAATAATTCTCGTTTCTTTAAATAGTCTTCTAATTTATCACCATTATAAGGAAAACTTGCTCTGAGTAGCTCGAAAGTCTCTTTCATAACTTCCTTATTCTTACCTTTCTCTACCAACGCTATTCTTGTTACTTCTTGAACTAATTTATGGGCACTCAACACACTTTGCCTTTGTTCACCATTCACCATAGAATATTTTATAAGCAAACGAACAGCTGACCTTAATTCCTCCTCACTACTCCCTGTCAAACCTAAAAACACTTCTCTACTAATATTGTCAGGTGCAAGATAAGAGATAACATCAAGAATCCTTAAAGCTAAATTTCCATACTTTTCATTGCTTGCTATCTTATCGGTTGTAATCTTCCAAGTTGTGAAAGTTGTTTTTGCATAGTTATTATCAATTCCTCTAAATCCTTCATAATTAAGCAAATCTTTCGCTTTTTTCTCATATTCCTTTAGGTAATCATCTATATCAAATTTTCTAGTAACTCTTTGATCTTCAATATATGATATTGCTTGCTGTACAGCTAAAGGAAAGTGTTGTAATTTCTCTACCAAAGCTTTTATCTTTTCATTTTGAGATTCATCTTCTATACTAAAGCCCTTTTTTACAAATTCTATCGCTTCTTCTGACTTTAATTCGTTTAGATTAATAACTTCTATCCCCCTTTCCCACTCTCGATTACGAGAAGTAATTAAAATATAAGGTCCATTACCACCCGGTAATGAATCATGAATTGGTAAAAACTTATTCAAATAATTACTTTTCTCGGCATCATCAAAAATAAACAAGCTTTTACTATTACTGAAAAATTCATAAACCTCTTCTATGAGAGCTTTTATATCCTTTTCTTTTCCATTCTCATCTTTTATATCAATTCTTAGTTTATTCTTCGCTAATCGAGTAAATGATTCAACAAGAGCTATCTCACTTTCAGCATTGATCCATATAACGTTGTCATAACAATCTTTACTATATTCTTGAACATATTGTCTAGCTAACTCAGTTTTTCCTATTCCTCCTAAACCGCTAATTGAGGTTATTTGTGATATTACTGTTACTTTTTCTGAACTACGTTGTATCTTATTATGTAGGTCAATTAACTCTTCCCTTCTTCCAGCAAACAAAATTACTGGCTTTTTCACATTAAACCAAATAGGCTCTCTTACTTGTTGTCCTGCTACAACTGCATCATATATCTTATCAAGCTTTTTATCTATTTTCTCGAAACTTTTTTCACTTTCTTTCCTTCCTTCTACAATAGAATCTGCTATCTTGTGACGTTGCCTACTGGCTTCCTGATATTGACTCATTAATTCATCAAAGACTCCCTTAATCTCATTTTGATTACTTTCTATGTAACCTGATAACTCATTAAAATTCTTACCTATATAATCCTCTAATTCATTGAAGTTTTTTTCAGCTTCCTGTTCCATTTCTCCTTTGAATTTGCTTAGTAACCTCTCTTCGACTAACTTCGGATCTTGCTTATTAAGCTCATCCAATAATTCATCTTTCCATTTTCCCTCATCTAACTTTAAAATATACCTATACTCCTCCCTAGAAGGATTTTCTTCAATGTATTCTCTAGCGAATTTTTTTATTTTACTTTCCAATTCCCATTTAAAAAGAAGACGATAGCCATATTTGCTAGTATCACTCTTTCCATCTATTCTCCTATAGTACTTATCAGCACTACCATCACTCTTTATTGTTACTAATCCCGCTTTATCAAATAGTTCTGCAGTATTCCATGAATTCGAGTTTTTACTTTCTAAAGTATGTCCTAGCTTAATATGAGGAACACCAGTGTAGGTTTGTTTATATCTTTTTGATTCTCCAAAAATAATACCCTCAGTAATTGAGGAAGCACAAAGCTCTTTTTCAGTATTTTTTCTATAGTAATCAACCACTCTACTCACAGCATCTTCTGCTAATTTTGTCATTGCTCTCTGCCAACTTCCTTCTGCTGTTACTTGTATAAATTGGCTCTCAAAACTTTGAAAAATCTCAATACCAGATTTTACTAACTCTTCCCTGACTTTGATTGGATCCTTTTTAAATATATACAATTGATCTATCAGCTTTTTAAGCTCTGCTCTATTATAACTACTACCAATGCTGGATATTGTTGCTCGAAGAATGTTAATTCCAATAAGAGGAATTACTTTTGATTCCGCTTCTCCTTGTTCTGTTCCACCTTTTCCTATATATATTATCATATTAACAAAATCAGCCCATTTACCTTGCTTTCCTCTTTGATTTTCTAGTCTCTCATAGTACTCTGATAAAGAGCGTTCATAAATAAAAACAAAATCTTCAACAAACTTTCTTAGCTTTTCATGTACTTCCTCCTCCTGTGCAGAAAGTCTTTTTACTTGATCAGAAAATTTTTTTAAATGTTCTTCTAGAGTCCTAATAATCTCTCCCTTATTTTGTTGCTTAGCAATATCTAGTGGAGTTTTACCTTGATTATTTTTAATATTTGGGTCTATACCAGACACATTCAAAAGAAGTTCAACAATGTCTTGATGATTTTTGCTTACAGCAACATGTAGTGGTGTATTACCACCATCATTGAGATCAATATCATTAATATTTTGTACTTGAGTAAGTAACCCTTCAATTTCACTAATCTTATTTAGCTGAGGATTATCCGTTCTATGCTCACGTATCGCCAGAAACAATTTAGCAATGTTAGTATCATCAGGATTATATTGACGTCTTATTCTATTTTTAAATTGAAAAGATTTACTGTTTTGTTGCTTATTCAGCTGCTCTTTCAACCGATCAATGATTTCTGAATTAATCTCTTTTTTTAGATTACTTACTCGATGTTGTGTCCTCAGCATACACACCCCCTATCTTACCTAAAGCTTTTATATAGTAATTAGATACATCAGAAAACAAAGGATTTTTGAATATTATGGTATTTTGTTGAAGTTTTTGAGCTTCCTTGTAGAAGGGCTTTGTTCTAATTTCGTTTTTGCTGTAAATCATCTCAATTTTTCTTTATTCTCCCAAATTTGGGAGAAAAACCCTGGACCATCCTTTCAAGAATATAATTTTAAGGTGAAAAATTTGAAAGAATGTGGAATATTATAGAAAAAGCAGTCACTCTGTATATATATCACATAGTGTGGATAACAAAATATCGATATCCAGTATGAGTTGGAGATATTGGTCAGAAAACTAAAGAAGTTGTACAAGAAGTATGTGGAAGTAGAAATTATCAGAGGTAGAGTTACGTCAACATGTATACGTTTCTGTACCCCCATACTTAAGTATTAGTAAGTTAGTGCAGTTAATAAAAGGAAAAAGTTCCAGCAAAACTTTCCAGAGCTGAGAAAAAGATACTGAGTTATGGTTAGTAGGCTACTTTGTAATGATAAAAAATCATATTGAAAATCACTCTAAAAAAGAAGATAAATTTGGTAAGTCGAAAGTTAGCATTCTACGCTCTCTTTCAATCTTTGGATTTTAATCCATAGTGGTTGAATTGAGATGTCATTAAGTACAAATTAAATTCTTTTATTTACTCACTTTACTCATTTTGTATAATATTCGAGAGAGTGAGTTCGAAAAGTACGCTTGCCTCCACCAATATAGGTTTCAACATACCATAAAGCCAGCCTATTTATTCTATCGGGGTTTTATACTAATTCTCTAGTGATATTTGTTATTATGACTCCAATACATGCTAATTTAATTATAAATTAATCAGTAAATGCTAGAATAGCTATAATTAAATTTATTAGATAATACTTATGAGTGGAAAAAAACATGTCTTTAAGATGGTACCTGGACAGCAATTTTCATGCGGATCTAGTGGATATGAAACGTATTCTAACATTGAAGATCCTCAATCTATGAAAAAAGTCAAGCTTATATCGCTAAGCGAAGAAGACGATACGCTAGAATTATCTATAAAATTCTGTAGCGATTTTCTTGATAGATTAGGAATGTATTGCGTAGAAGAAAAACAAAACAGATATATTCGAGATGATCAACCTGGTTATTATAAGAACAGTAATTCATTTGCATATGACAATGATAGATTAGTTAAACTATCATTAAATTGGGGCATAGGAGATAAAACTGGTTATCATAATTTTGTGTAACCGTTCACGGATTGTGAGAATGAATTAAAGAACTAAGCAGTGACAGCTACTAGATTCTGTAGCTTTTGAAAGGGGTTCTGGCCATTTAGACGTGATGTCAAAAATATCGACAACATTCTTTCCACGAATCTTTCTCCACGTTCTGACCAGGTGAAAAAGCTGTTTTTACGATAAATTACGTACCGTCTAATTTGCCGTTCTGCAAGGTTATTAGTTGTTTCTATCACTTCAGGTTTTCTTAAAAACTTCCACATCATATCCTCAGATCGTAACATCTTAGCGGCCATTCTTGAAGCTTGAGTGCTATTTGCAACCCTCGTCATTTTACGTAAAAAATGTTTTACCCTTTTCCGAATTTTTCGCACCAGTCGATAAAATCTCAAATTATCTATCAAATTTTGTTTTTTTGCCTTATCTACTACAAACACCTTATTGCTGAGCGATTTTAGTGCTTGGCCAATTTTGCTCACTTCAACATTTTTACTATGGGCAAATCTCTCAAAATCTCTTGCCAGATGTGCCCAACATATCTGTCTATTTTCACGATTGAAGTAATTGTATACAGCGTATCTATCGCTCACAACTATACCATCATATTCTGGCAGTAAACTCTTCAACACCTTCTTACCACGAGACTCGCTTACCTTCAGAAGTGTCAACGCTTTGTTTGTTATTACCCAACTCCAGCCTCTCTTTCCTTGATTTCTGTGCCCTGTTTCGTCTATATGCAAATACTCGCTTCCTTGCAACTCTTCCTTCATTTTCTCATATTCAGATGCACACTTCTTCGATACCCTGCGTTCAGTATTTGAGACTAAACCAAGGCTTATATTTAGATTAAAAATACTGCCCAAAATTTGCTGTACCTCTCTTTTTGAGTTAATAAAAAAGCCGCTAAGGCTGCTTATAACTGTTTTAGCATTGGGTCCTAGAAAATCTCTTGCAACACCTTCGGGTAAATTTGCTGTAATTCTTTTATTACATACTCTTATATGTTAAAAACAAGTCTTTATAAATGTCACGAAATGGCGGTATAAAGACACGCAGAGAGGAGGAACCGTACATACTCTTGGTCATAAGGACCGTTTTGCAGCAAGGTTCTCCTCTCTGGTTTATTATACTGAAAGTTCCGAACAACTGGTTGAGCTTTTAGGCTCGTATATAAGGGTGGAAAATGCAGTATACACATTATTTATGGAGGGATTATGAATTTATCAAATATTATTACTGGCATTGATATTAGCAAAAATAAACTAGATATCCATATTCATCCACTTGGACATCATAAAGTATTTGAAAATAACGTTCAAGCTATTGATCAAATAATCGACTTTTTGCGTTTACATAACGTAACCAAAGTTGGACTTGAAGCAACTGGTGGGTACGAAAAATTATGTGCTTATACTTTATTAAGCCATGGTTTTGAAGTATATGTCATTCAACCAAGATGGGTGAGAGATTATGCAAAAAGCCTTGGTATTGCTACTAAAACTGATAAAATAGACTGTAGCATCATCTCACGTTATGTTAGTAATACAGACATGCGTGTCACTCCTTTAAAAGTTAGTAGTATTGACTGTTTGAAGCAAAAATTATCTCGCAGGAATCAACTAGTAGAAATAGCAAAAATACAAAAAACCCAAGCTCATCAAGTAACCGATTTATCTATAATCAAACAAATGGAAGAGCTACTTGCAGTTTTACAAAATCAAATTCAAGTCTTAGAAGATGAGGTAATGGAATTAGTCGATAAAAATCAAGAGCTTAAAAAAAAGTACATGTCAATAACTAGTATACCTGGTGTAGGTGCAATAACAGCTATTACTTTTATTTGTTATCTACCCGAGCTTGGAACTCTCCAACATAAAGAAATATCCAGCCTTTCCGGAGTTGCACCTTTTAATCGAGATAGTGGTTTTAGTAAGGGAAAAAGGTGTATTCAGGGTGGTAGATCACAAATTAGAAAGGTTTTACATATGTGCATTCTTAGTGCGCAAAGGTACAATTCTTATATAAAAATCTTCTTTGATAGGCTATACAATCAATATAAAAAACCATATAAAGTTACCTCTACTGCTGCAATGAGAAAATTACTTATCCTTGCTAACTCTTTAGTAAGAGACGGTAGACTGTTTACTGAGGAGTATAGCCCTAAAACTGCTTCTATATAGCAATAGCATAGCTGTGAATAAGTACGCCCACACAAATTTTAAGTACTTATTCACAGCTACATCAATTTTTCTATTGACTTTTAACACAACTGCTACAATGTCCTCTTTGCAACCTGTACTCAGTTACAATTGGCTTAATTTCTGGCAACTCTGCCTTCTGATGAATAATTTCATCTTCTAAAGTAATCTTACCTCCACACATACAAATTGTATCAATTGTGCATCTCACTACCTCGTCTGCAGCCATTAATTCACGCTTATGCACCTTATGTCCTGGCTGACCTCCTGGTTTTTTATCACTTTTCTTTTTTGCTTTCTTACGATATATATCTCGTGATGGTGGCAGCGATGAGAATTTTGCGAATTTAAGCCCAATTTGTCTTCTAATTCAACTATTTTTGCTTTCAAGCTATCATTTTCTCTGATCAGTGCTTTTATTTCTTCCTTGAGATTAGCCTTTTCTGCTACAACCTTTTCTTGCAGCACTGTTGTCATTTACCCATTCCATATTTAGCTTCCTATCTCTTTACACTTTTATACTTACTTTGTAAACCACCTTATCTCCGTGAACGGTTACCATTAATTTAGCATAAGCTTACCGAATTAGTTTGCCTGTGAATTTTCTTAGATCCCAGTGTCAAGCACTGGGATGACACCAAAAGGGCTACTTAGGCGACAAGAAAAGAAGCACTGATTTCAACATTTGCACATTAGCCATGCATCTGAATGGATACTAAAACTTCACCCTAATCTAGATTAGAATACTGATTCTTCTAGAAGTTGTTCACGCTCCTCTTCTATTGCAATAGAGTTATCGTGATTTTTAAATAAATCTCTGATTTTTGTTTCTATTTCATTTGCAATTTCTTTGTTTGCCTTGAGGTAACTTTTTACATTTTCTCTTCCTTGGCCAAGACGCGTATTGTTATATGAATAATAAGCACCTGCCTTTTCAAGCACACCAAGCTTTGCTCCTATATCTATTATTTCTCCAAATTTTGATATGCCTTCATTGTACATTATATCGAATTTTGCTTCTCTAAATGGAGGAGCAACTTTATTTTTTACAACTTTAACTCTCGTTTCATTACCCGTAATATTCTCCTTATCCTTTATCGCACCAACTTTTCTTATATCAAGTCTTATAGAAGTATAGAATTTTAACGCATTCCCACCAGTGGTAGTTTCAGGATTTCCATATACTACTCCTATTTTCATACGAATTTGGTTAATAAATATCAATATACAGTTTGCTTTTGAAACTGCAGAGGTGAGCTTTCGTAGCCCATGACTTAGAAGTCTTGCTTGTAGTCCCATGTGCTGGTCGCCCATATCTCCTTCAATTTCAGCTCTTGGAGTTAGTGCTGCAACAGAGTCAATAACTATTACATCAACTGCACCAGAACATACTAAATACTCAACAATATGCAACGCTTGTTCTCCAGTGTCTGGTTGTGAAATCACTAAATCATCGGTGTTTACTCCAAGTTTACGAGCATATATAACATCAAGTGCGTGCTCCGCATCGATAAATGCACATAAACCTCCTTTTTTCTGTGCTTCAGCAATTACATGCAAAGCAAGGGTAGTTTTACCAGAACTCTCAGGGCCAAATATCTCAATTATACGTCCTTTTGGCAATCCCCCAACACCCAGAGCTGAATCAAGTGCAATCGACCCTGTAGATATCGTGTCTATTTTTTCTACAGGGTTTTGCTTTAGCTTCATTATTGCACCTTTACCGAATGCTTTTTCAATTTGACTTATTGCATTATCTAGTGCTTTTTGCTTATCATTATTTCTTTCTTCTGGATTATGTGCCATGGATCATTTATTAACTTGTATAGTCTCCATGGTAATTGAACGCAACCAATCTGCCAAGGGTTTTTTAATAACGAAGAACGTTAGTTACCTAAAATTAGATAGATAGACTTTGTAGTGCGATACAAAATAACGATAGAATACAATGGTAGTGGTTTCTCTGGCTGGCAAAAGCAACAACACTCTGCTAACTCAATTCAGGAAACCATAGAAAACGCTATATTTAATTTCAGTGGCGAGAGAGTCTCTTTGCATTGTGGTGGCAGAACTGACACAGGGGTTCATGCTTTAGGGCAAGTTGCTCATTTCAATATGGAAAGGCAATTTGAGCTTTACAGAATAAGAAATGGAATAAACTATCACTTAAAAGCGATTCCTATAGTTGTGCTTAGTGCAGAAGCTGTAGATGATGCATTTCATGCACGATTTTCAGCAAAAAAAAGATATTATGAATATAGAATAATTAATCGCTACGCTCCTGCAGCTCTAGAAATCGGTTATGTGTGGCAAGTATTTTACCCACTTGACGTAAACATCATGCGTGAAGCTGCTAGACACCTGCTTGGAAAACATAATCTTTCAAGCTTCCGCTCAAAAGATTGTCAAGCTACAAATCCGGTCAGAACAATCGATGATATTGATATAGTACAAAACGGAAGTCACATATACATCAAAATATCTGCGATTTCCTTTTTACATAACCAGGTGAGGATTATTGTTGGTACTTTAGTTGAATTTGGAAAAAATAGAACTAATCCACAAGAAATGCTAAACATATTAAGTCAATGCAAAAGAAACGCCGCTGGAATCACTGCGCCGTATCACGGCTTATACTTAGTAAAGATAGATTACTAGCTTAAGTCCTCATTGGCATTACTATATATAGTGCACTTGGATCATCTTCATCAGTGATAATTGTAGCACTATTACCATCTGATAGGCTGACCTTACATTTGTTTTTTATACAAGATAAAGCATCAAGCAAATAACGAGAATTAAATCCTACTTCCATAAGAGCTCCATCGTAATCCACCTCTATAGACTCAGTCGCATCACTGCACTCTTGGGAATTTGAATGTAGAGTTAATAAATTCTCTTGCAATGAAAATTTAATTGATTTTATTTTATCGGACACAACAACGGAAACTCGGTCTATAACACTAGCAAGTTTGCTACTCTCAACAATCATTTGTTTATCTTGAGACGTTGGAATGACAGCTTTGTAATCTGGAAAAGTCCCATCTATCAATTTTGATATTAGAATATACTCACCACATGTAAATTTGATTTTTCTATCTGAAAGTTTTATATTTATCTCATTACAATCACCCAATACTTTCAACAGTTCCATGATAGTTTTACGTGGAATGATCACCCCAAATTCTCCGTTGATATCTTCAGGTTTAGGCCTTTTTATACATGATAAACGGTGGCCATCAGTTGCAACGCAGTACAGAAATTGCTCATCTGTATGCAGATATATCCCGTTTAAATTATACCTTGTATCATCCAGCGACACAGCAAACTTCGTTTTAGTCAACAAGTCTACCAAATCTGCACTTAGTAGAGTGAAATCGTATTGATGATCACCTTCTTCAAGAACAGGGAAGTTATTTGAAACTACGTTCGGTAAAGAAAAATTTGCATTTCCACAGGATATCAATAATTTTCCTTGATTATTCATTTCGAAATTGACATCCAAATTAGTTGGCAATTTTTTCACTATGTCATGTAAAGTATGTGCTGAGATTTTCACTTCTCCTTCTGCTGATACATTTGCAGTAAGTGAGGCAAATATTGAAATGTCAAGATCAGTAGCCTTCAATTTTATGCTACCATATTGTGCTTTGATATTTATACACGCTAAAACATCTATCGCGTTGCGCCTTTCAACCACCCCGCTCACTCTGGATAGCGTATTTAAAAGACTTGCTCGGCCAACGCTAAAACGCATTTGTTCACACACAGAACTTTGTTCTTTGATTCCTATATCTACAATTTTTGACATATTAATTCTCAAAAATATATTTTAAATGATATTCATATTCTATGTAAAGTGATATCCATATTTTTGTCTGAGAGACAAAACAGCCTATCTTATACTTTAGTGATCAATAATTTACTTTGTATGGCATAAGTCATGCATTTTTTTGTACGCTTTTTGAAAGCCAAGCAAGGAATAAGTATCATCAACATTTGCTGTTTTTACTTTTCCATTAACTACCATTGATAATCCCTGCTTCATTTTTAGAATCAAATCTTGGTCCATTTTTGTATCATCTGTCCACGCAAGACTTCCCTGTATTATTGGCAATTGATATTTAATTTTTTTATCGATATTGAGAACTACAGGCTCATTATTATACTGAAAGCCAGAAGTGACGCTCACCTCATCTGCTTTTTTATCAACGTAACTGACCATTACATACGGCTTGCGGTCAGCTGTATAATGTTCACTTTTTTTCTTAGGATGAGATACAATGTAACACACTTTTTCACCATCTTCCAATGCAGTGTACACAAGCCAATCTTTATATTTTTCCTTCAGTTGTACGTTACTAACCGATGCAAGAGTACCTATTGAAAAAAATATTAGAAATACAAAAAGACTACGCATGTAAACCAAGTTTCAAACTCTCTGATTTTACATGTTGTTTTACCTTACTCATTGCTTGCTTAGCCAACTGTCTTATTCTTTCTCTTGAAACACAATATTTTTTGCTAAGCTCATCCAAAGTCTGAGTACTTTCAGATAAATATCTGCTAATGAAAATGTCTCTTGATCTTTCATTAAGACTTGCCAGCGCATTGCTTAAAATTGTTTCTTTTAATGCCTTTTCTTCATGATTCTGGTAAGCTACTTCTTGACTAACTAAATTACACGGAATCATATCTTGTAACTCCTTTTTAGAGTCATCACCTATTTTTATACAATTATTTAACGACTGATCCTTACAAGCCAGACGATAGCTCATCTGTACAACATCTTCTTCAGATACAGAAAGCTCATTTGATATTGCTTTTATTTCTTCTTTACTCAAAGTTTCTCTGTTTGTGTATTGTAAAATTCTTTTTTTTATTTTACGTAAACTAAAAAACAATCTCCTTTGTGATTGCGTTGTACCTATTTTTACAAGTGACCAAGATTTTAATATAAAGTCTTTCATTGAAGCTTCAATCCACCATACTGCATAAGTTGAAAAACGAAATCCCAAGTCAGGATTGAACTTTTTCACTGCATGCATTAAACCCATATTTCCTTCCATGACCAGGTCCATCAACAATAGACCGTAATTCTTAAATTTCATTGCAATTTTTACTACCAAATTCAAATGGCTAGTAATCAACCTGTGAGCAGAAGAAATATCCTGGTATTCTTGCCAATTTTTTGCTAATCGCACTTCCTCTTCTTGGGAAAGCATAGGAAATTTTCGCACTTCAGCAATATATTGCATGAGATTAGTGCTACTATTAACACATAAATTTGCTACTGGGGTCAACATAATAACTTAAATTAAAACTCTGTACATATAATATATTGATTTTCAGTGAAAAATTCAAGCTTTAATTAAAAAAGCATAACTTTATATCTAGTTGAGATCTTAACAACAGCTACCTAAATGTAGAATTAAAATTGCCAGCGTGTAACGATAAAAACTACATTAAATAAATAATGTGTTATTCCAGTGCTCAAACACTGGAATTCACATTTCTTTTTTCTAGATCCCAGTGTCATGCTACTTGAATGACAAGAAAAACCCACTGGGATAATAAGACAAAGATAGACTAGAAATTAAACGCTACTCCAGCTTCTGCACCAACAGTGCTGTAAAGAACATTTTTGATACCAGTATCATCCTTAGCTGCCTTATCAAAACTAGCACCATAAGAACCGAAGTAACGAGCTCCAGCAAAGAGTTTGATTTCTGGGGTTACATCATAACTAACACCAGCTTTTGCTTGATAAGCAAAACCAAATCCTTTTTGATCTTTAACTGCATCAACTTTTGAAGGATTGCTGATATATGCTGCACCAACACCAACACCAACGTATGGAGTGATAGGCATATCTTCAATCGCTATATCGTAATAAACGTTAACCAATCCTGAAAATGCTGTTAAACTGTCTGCAACATTTGTTTCAGAAGTATTTACTATAGCTTTATCTTTAGCCAATTGTGAGTAAAGCCCTTCAACATCAACTCTAATGTCATCCATTTTATAACCAAATGCACCACCACCAGCTATAAAAGATCTTGTTAAGGGACTATCCTTTTCTTTACCTGTTGCATTTGTAATACCATCAACTTTTGTATAAAAAGGTAAAATTTCACCGTTGTATTGTAAACGAACGTAGTAGCTAGTTTCTTCATCACTTATTGGACCAATAGGGTCTGATGAAAAAGCAGAGTTTGATAGGCTTAGCAACGTCACTAAAGCAGCTGCCGAAAAAAACTTTTTATAATGCATAATTGCCCTCGTTAAAAAAATTAAAATTCCACTTTAGCAGTCTAAATAATAACTAAAGTTAAGTCAAGTGCTAACTTAATAACACAAAACCTTCTGTATCTTAACTAACTTTTAGGAAAATACAAAGATTTTATTAATTAATAAATAGAGTTACTCTACTTTTTTTACTCTTGATCTTCTGACACCTATTTCACTAATGTCTTTTTATCTTCTGATCTGCATTCATCATTGTGAATTGCTGCATATTCATGCAGTAATATGAATGTACTTCATGGAAGTACTAGTATAAAAGGAAAACACTTAGTTACTGCATTAAGGCAAACTTCAGTAGTAAATTTAAAAAGGAAGTTTAAATCCAGGTGGTAACCCCATCATACCTGCAAGATCAGAGGTTGCATTTGCCATATCTTCTTCTGCTTTTTTAATGGCATCATTAAACGCTGCTGTCACTAAATCTTCTACTATATCTTTTTCTTCATTTCTCATAAGTTCTAAGTCTATATTTACCTTTTTAGCTTTATAGACACCTATTTTTATAACTTCCACTAATATAGAAACTTTGCCACCACCAGAAATACCTTGAAACTCTTTTCCAATATATTTTTCTTGGGCTTCCGCAAGCTTTTTTTGCATTTCTTGCGCTTGCTTCATTATTTGACTGAAATCCACAACCTACTCCTTATTTTCTATATTAACTACCTTTGCACCTTTAAACGTATTTAATATATCCTTAACTACAGGTGCATAATTTAAATTGCTCACTTCCCTATTCATATAACTCGTATCAACTATAATAACCCACTCCTGATTAGTAGATTGATTTAAGTAACTTTTCAAGTCATTACAAAAATTATTGTTCAAGTTAGATACAGCTTTTAATTTTAAATACCCAAATCTACAATCTATTAATTGTAGATTACTACACAGTTGTTTGTAAAGATAAATTTGGTTACTCCGCCTTAATAGTTGCAAAATCTTATCAAAATCGTAATTTTGTTGTTTATTTTTCACATGGATCCCAGTGTCGCGCACTGGGATGACAGAGTGGGGTTTTTCCACATATTTTTTTGGATCCGAGTAGTCAGTTACTTGGATGACAGAGGGGGAAGGTGCAACAGGTCTGCCCTGTCTATTTCCTTGCTCTACATTCTGTGAAAGAATTTTTTTGATCACCTGTTCCGGAGAAGGCAAATCAGAAAGATAACAAAGGCTAATTAACATCATTTCAGCAGCAACCTCATTGCATGTTGAAATTTTTATATCTTGAATACCCTTAAGCAGCACCTTCCACAATCTCGAAAAAAATATTAAAGACTTTTTTGCACTCAAATCTTTTACTCTGCTCTTCTCATATTCTGTATCAATCTCTTTTGTAATTAAAAAACGGCATATTAACTGGATTGTTTGCAGCAGATCTTCAAAAATATTGAGCGGATTTGCTGTTTTTACCACATTGTCGAATACTAACAAAGCCTTCTGTAAATCACTATCTAATACTGCTTCCAGTAGATCAAATATAACGTTTCTATCTACTAGACCAAGTATGTCTGTAACACTTTGAGTGGATATTGTACCATCTTTGCTATATAGCACTGCTTGATTCATCAAAAATAAAGCGTTACGCATTGAATTGCTACAGTGGTGAGCAATTAATTCCGATGCTTCTTTTTCAATAAAATAATTTTCTTTTTGTGCAATATCATTTAAACGCTCCATTATCTTAGCTGAAGGAATGTTATGTAAGTCAAACCTTTGACAACGTGCAATAACAGTTATTGGTATCTTTTTTATTTCTGTAGTTGCTAGAATAAACTTTACGCTAGATGGTGGTTCTTCTAGAGTTTTAAGTAATGCATTAAATGCATTACTGGATAACATGTGTACTTCATCTATAATGTAAACTTTAAATTTAGAACTTATTGGTAAATAGCAAATATCTCCCAAGATCGCTCTAACATCCTCAACACTAGTGTGACTTGCCGCATCGATTTCAACTACATCTGGATGGCTTGAATTTTTTATTGCCAGACAACTTGTACATGATCCACAAGGTTCAAAAGTTGGCCCCAATGAGCAGTTCAAACATAAAGCTATTATTCTTGCAGTGGTGGTTTTACCAATTCCACTGCTACCAGAAAGCAGTATAGATTGTGGAATTTTGTTGAGAGTAAAAGCATTTTCTAGTATACGCACCAATATATCTTGACCTACTAAATCTTTAAAGCTACTAGGACGATATTTTAATGCTATGTTCATAGCCTAGAATAAAACAAATAGTACAAATAGGTATGCAACCCAAAAAGATTCTGATATGGTTGCTTCATTTCTGACCTGACCAAGTTACAGAATTTTTGCCTGCATACCTTATAAAAGGTTATACTTTTTTTTTTTTTTAGCAAGGTATATTCTATATTAGTCTTATAATTTATATGTTAGACCTTTTGCAACATTACTTTGGAGTAAACAGATGTTACCTAAAATACTCTTCTTCTGTCATCCCAGTGCGTGACACTGGGATGGCTTTGTTGCATAGCACCTTAAGCAGTGATGGTTTACGACAAATTTATGTAATGATTTCAAATTTAGCCATACCAATACCAGTGAATTTGTTGAGCAAATAGCACTTAATTAGTAATTCTTTTTCACGATTTACTTCAGATTTATTCCTAAACAAATACTTGCTTCAACTTTGAGAAAAATCCTTCTATATAAGATCTTTTCCCATAATTTACTTCTTTTTTCCATTCTTTCATGCCATCTTCACCGTATAATTTTATTAACCTAATAGCAGCATTCCTGTCAGACATATAATCTATTTTTGAATGTTCTGCTGCATTGTTTATTGGTGGAATTTTTGTCTTTATATCATATTCGTTACACAACTTATAAAACTTGTGCCTATCACATGCTCTATCTGCATATAGTGCTTTTATGGCATGCTGAAAATCAACTTCTTTTAGCAAATCACAAGTGATCAGAGTAGACACCGTTACTGTATTTTACAGCTATGGCTTTTTTGTTGTTTATATTCAACATTACGTGCAATTTTCTCGTTTGCTCATAGCCACTCTGTCAGTGCTATTTTCCTTGCTGTGTGTTGTTGTATATACTAATTCCTGTACTGTCTATAGCAATTTCGATATCTTCTATATTATTTTCTGCAATCATTTATCTTAATATTAAGTTTTTTGATGCTTGTGAATAGCTGCAAATCTCTTCCTATTTGTTGCAAATACCCTTTTATAAACCCGACTGTTTGTCTTAAACCAATTCTAAAGAAACTGACGATTATATGCACTAAAATCACAACTTTATCACTATAAATATAGTTGCCGCCCTGCATTTTTGGACAATTCTCGTACCAATTTTCTATGGCGTCATTGATATAACAAAAAATGCTTCCTCTTTCTTGGAGAAATTTGTTATATTCATGGCAGTTACTGACTCTCATTTTTTGTGGCATATTTTTTCTTCAACAGTTAAATGGCTATTTATAATGAATTTTGTCAGTAACTGCCAGTTCTTTTCACTTGAGCGATGCAACAAAGCCCACTGGGATCCAACTAAGTTGGTAAACACTTTACAACGTTTTTTGCACAAAAGGACTGGATTCTAGCGTCACGCGCTAGAATGACATCAACTTTTGAATTCCAGTTATGCAAGAAATCTATTCATTTGAAACTTGTTTGAGAAACGTAGCTATAAAAACCGCAGGTACCAGTTGTTTTTTATTAGCTAAAGTAAAGGTCAAATATCTGGAATTCTGGACATAAAATCCCCCTGTAAAAAAGATTAGAAAAAAATGCAGCGCACATATGACAGAAATTAAGTATACACTGAAGAGGATACGCTACATTTTTTATGAGTTTAATAAAAAAGGTCTGCAGACAAAGATAGATTTTTGAGCTCTAAAAATATCTATAATTGTAATTATAATTGGATTCAAAATACGCGGAAGTAATTTTTTTAGCTATAAAATAATTCTGTCTTGTAAAAGTTTAACAAGAGAACCAAAAAGTTAGTGTCATAAATATTTTTATCAAAAACTATTTTAAAAAAATTTAAATAGAGTTGAAAAATTTTAAAGATGAGATACCCTACCTGAAATGCAATCCCTGTAAAATAAAGAAATATGAAAGGTGAAATAAACACTGCAGCAAATTTTCAAGCAGAAGACCTTGAGTCTAAAAATGCTACAGATCTTGATTGTTTAGCTAACTCTCTAAATTCTTTGAATGCAAAGAGTGCTGAGATTAAAGATAAAAAGAACGATGTGCCTTTTTCCAGTAGAAAAAGCAACTCGCATGTTTTAGAACTTTTTTCTAGTGAAAATGTTGAGATTAACATTCCAGATGAAACACCTTGTGCCACTCGGAGTGAATCAGGTATAGCTGAACTGTTTAGAGGTATAGCTGGGTTGTTTAAAGGCAGGGGTAGTATGAACATAAACCTTTATCAATCTAAAGTGAAACGTAGCTCTGCAATTGATTACAGTACTACAGAAAGTATAGGGTCACGGCTATTAAATATCTGTGAAGGAGAAGAAGATATCTATTTTGACCAAGAGATTGATTCTCTATATAAAGAGGGCTGTTTGTATGATGCCTTATTGTTGCAAGATAAGAAAAATCAGGACACACCTTTACATTTGGCCATAAAAAAAATCGTGCTGATTTTGTAAAAAAGCTTTTGTCTATTCTTAAGGAACCATACTGTTCAAATGAGTTTTACAAGCACAAATATTTTGAACGTAAGCAAGAGAATGAAAAGCCGCTTTCTAAAGTTATTAGTACTAAGAACAAAGACGAAAAAGATGTAATTACTCTGGCTATTGAAGGTAATAATTCAAAATGCGTTTCAGTTCTTTTCGACTACTTAACTCGTGAACATATTAACAGAAGGAAAGATGTTGAAAGTGAGTACACACCTCTACACGAAGCTGTGCTTCTTGGCAAGAATGAAGTAATCAAAGAGCTTCTAAAATCAAGAGATATAGATACTGAATTTATGGATAAGGAATCTTACAAAGCATATAATTATGCTAATAACAAAGAGGCAATAGAATTGTTTATTAAGCACTATAGTAGTAAAATTAGTGAGTTGCGTATAAAATTAGAAGATAATAATAAAAAACTAGCGCGAATTAAGTGCGTCCTAAACAAAACAAAACTTACTTGCGTATGCTTAGCAGCCTTCGGCTCTTGTTTTAGAATGTATAAAAATTCTCATGACATAATAAATGAAGAAGTGAGTGAAGATATGTTATATTATTCTCTTGAATTGCTCTCCAACACTACAGGTCTAATATTATTTTTTAATTATTTGATCGATACAATACTTTCCAAGTATGAAGAAAAAAATTCTAGTTTGAATAAAGAATCGGACAGTTATGTGGAAGAAAGAAATATGTTGAAAAATAAATTACGTCATTTTCAAAAAAGAAGTACCGTAGTAACTACGCAAATGTGTGAGATAATTTCAGTTATACCTGAATCAGAGTTAGATTACAGTAGATTGTGATTACATTAATTTTTTCAAGACAGTTCTAAAAAAAAGTGGGAAATCTTTTTCATAGCCAATCAAACTAAGCTTTCTTTACGAAAGGTTTGATGTTATCATTTTATAAACTATATCCTGAATTTGTTAAATGAACATTAATATAAAGAATTTAGTTCATGCTTTTTCTAAATTGCCAAGTTTAGGTCCATCATCATCACGAAGGTTAGTTATACATTTGCTCCAAAATAAAGAGAAAGTCATGCTACCGCTTGCATCTTTGATTAGAGAGCTAGCGGATCTTATAATAGAGTGCAAAATTTGTGGAAACCTAGATACTAAATCGCCGTGTTCTATTTGTACTAACCCAAAGCGTGACACCAAGTTAATGTGTGTAGTAGAAGAATTGGGTGATCTATGGGCATTTGAAAAAGGGAATATATATTCAGGTATGTATCATGTTTTGGGTGGAAGGCTATCAGCAATAAATGGCATAGGTCCAAAAGAACTGAATCTTGATAACATTCCCAAAAGAGTTACAGAATTTAAAATTGAAGAGGTCATTATTGCAATCAATCCGACATTAGAAGGCCAAGTTACTGCGCAATATATAATTGAATTGCTAAAGAATTCGAATGTAAAAATATCGCGCCTTGCTTGTGGTATACCGATAGGTGGAGAAATTGACTACCTAGATGAAGGGACTCTGAAGATAGCGCTTACGTCAAGACAAGAGTATGAGTTAAATATAAAGTAAGGTATGTGCTTAAAAAAACTTACATCGCTAATAACCTTCAGAAAAAAAGAAGAGAAACAATTGCCTAAGGTAATAAATTGGGAAGGTGATTGCTTGGGTTATAAGCAAATTGCAAGTAAATTTAGTTCTATAATCAAGACAATCGATAAGTCTTTTTCAATCGTATCCTTAGAAGGATATGATAAGTGGGGTAAGACATTTTTTTTGAAAGAATGGGTAAAGGATCTAGAGCAGCAAAATGAAATTGCAGCTTATTACAGCGCATGGGATATTAGTGCGCTAGATCAACCATTGCCTTCTTTTTTGCATTTCTTGTTTGAGGATCTATTCGCATCATACAAAGTAAAAAGGAGTGTTATACAGCAGTTCAAAAACATAAACCAAGAACTATTTTCTCTCAATACATTAGGAAAGCTGATCAGTAAATCTCCACTTGCTATGCTTTCAGTATTTCTCGATGCTGCAAAAGAGGCTGATAAGAAAGACATTGGTTTTGTCTTGGGTGAATTAAATCTTCTCCAAAGGAGAAAAGAGAACATTAGAGACTTTAAGATACAACTAGCAGATGTGGTTAATAAAATCAGGAAAGACAAAAACATTTATATAATGGTCGATGATCTTGATATATGTCGCCCTAAATTCATTGTCGATTTTTTAGAATCCATAAAGTACATGCTTGATGTCGAGGGACTGGTTTTCATTATCTCTGTTAGCCAAGATAAGAGTAATGTGCAAAGAGCAATTAGCACAATACTTGGACCAAATTTTAGCCTAAAATCTTTTACTGATCTCTCTTTGCATTTGCCAAAACAGCCAACAGAGCAGTTTATAAGAAAACTGTTTGAAAGTTCTGAATTACCGAAAAAATCAAAGAGCTTAATTATAGATAGCTTTATATTTTATGCAGAAAGCTTCTCATTATCACTGCAGGCAATACAATACTGTATAAGGAGAATAAAGCTATGTTTTTTGAACCATGCAAAAGAAGAATTACTTGATCCGAATTTATTTACATTTTTAGTAATACTACAGTCAGTAAACACTGATTTGTACGAGGAATTATATTCATCACCTCAGAAAGTACTGGAGAAGATTGAGAGTGATTTAATGCCAAATGGTCAAGAAGAATGGAAAAAGCTTAAAATCTCTCTTGAGACTACTTTTAAAAAAAAAGAATCAAAGACTAACAAATCTTTGAAGCAAATAAGAGATATTATATTCTAGCACTTTCTTCTTAATTTGCATGACACAATGGTTGTACTTATTCCAGTTTAGCATTGGAACCATAAGTTGGCCCACATAAATTTTAGCATGTGTGACCTTGAAAGATCGCAGTGCAATACTTAAATTATTAGAGTAGTAGGCTAATAATGGAGCTCAAAATGCACAACATACAAGAAACTGAAAGTTTAAAACTTGACGCTGAAGTAGGCAAAGTACTAAATATAGTAATTCATTCACTTTATACTAATAAGGATATTTTCTTGCGTGAGTTAATATCAAATGCATCAGATGCATGTGATAAATTGCGCTATGAATCACAATTAAATGCTGATTTATTAGATTCAAGTGATGAGTTGAAGATTACTATTAGCTCCAGTAAAGATAAGAATGAGCTGTATATAACCGACAATGGAATTGGCATGAACAGGCAAGATTTAATAGATAATCTTGGCACGATTGCAAGTTCTGGTACGCAAAAATTCTTGGATGCAATTAAGAATAATAAAGATTCGAGCCAAGCTGTAGAGCTGATTGGAAAGTTTGGTGTTGGTTTTTATTCAAGCTTCATGGTTGCTTCAGAAGTTATAGTAGAATCAAGGAAAGCCGGAGAAGAAGAGTCTTGGGTGTGGAAATCTAAAGGAGATGGAGAGTATTCAATCAGCAAATTAGATGGTCAAATCTCTCGTGGCACAAAAATTACGCTCATCATGCGTCCTGAAGAAAGCGAATTTTTAGACAAATTCCGTATTGAAAACATTGTTACTACTTACTCTGACCACATAAATTTTCCCGTTGAGTTTGTAAATGAAGAGGGAAAAAGTGAAAAATTAAACAGCAAAGCTGCAATTTGGACTAAGCCAAAAAATGACGTTACTCCAGAAGAGCACAACGACTTCTTCCGTGGTGTTGCACATGTGGGCGGTGAGCCTTGGATGATATTTCATAATAAAAATGAAGGTGCAATAGAGTATACGAACTTGCTTTATGTTCCTTCTATCAAGCCTTTTGATTTATTTCATCCAGATAGACGCTGCTCTGTAAAATTGTATGTAAATAAAGTGTTTATCACTGAAGATAATGTGCAGATTATACCGCAGTACTTGCGTTTTTTGAAAGGTGTGGTTGATTCACCGGATTTGCCTCTCAATATCAGCAGAGAAACACTGCAAAATAATCGTGTAGTTGAGCAGATTAGGAAATCTTTAACTAAGCGCATAATATCAGAGCTCGGCAAAAAAGCAAAAGAGAATTTAGAGGAATATACAAAATTCTGGGGCAATTTTGGTGCGGTGTTAAAAGAAGGTCTTTGCGAAGCTATGCCAACTGATGAAAGAGAAGCATTGCTTTCCATTTGCAGATTTCATAGCACCAGTGATGGTAAGCTAGTTAGCATTGATGATTATATAAGCAGAATGAAGCCTGAACAGGAACATATCTACTATCTCACAGGTAATAGTCTCGATTCAGTGAAAAACAGTCCACAACTTGAAGGATTTGTCAGTAAGGGATTGGAGGTGCTTCTATTTGTTGATCCAGTTGATGATTTCTGGACTAGCGTAATTCATGAATATAAAGATCAAAAATTTAAGTCTGTAACTCGTGCAGATGTTGATTTAGAAAAATTCTCTTCAGAAGAAGGTAAGAAAGATGAAGAAAATAAATCAGATGAAAACAAAAGCGAAGAAAACGCGGATTCTATACTCGAATACTTCACCAAGGTTCTTGGAAGCTTAGTAAAAAGTGTAAAGATCTCTAAGAAATTAACCGATAGTCCTGTGTGTCTAGCAGTTGATGAAGGAACTATGGATCTCCGTATGGAGCGTTTTTTACGTGAACAGAAGCAGCTAAATTACCGCACGCCAAAAGTACTTGAAATTAACATTAAGCATCCTTTGATAAGAAACATAATGGAATCTCACGCTGAAAATGGTGAAAATCCAACACTTGGAGATATGATTTACTTATTGTTCTATCAAGCTTGTATAGTGGAAGGTGAAGAGATGGAAGACGTAAGTCTATTTGCTAAAAGGCTCAATAACTTGCTTGGCAAAATTTCTATTTAATGCTATACTTAGTTTAGCTAATAATGAGGGGGTAAAACATGGGGTGGAATTTACTTGGTGGGCTCATGCCGCCAGCAGTAGATACTGCAGGAGAAAGTGAGCGACGCCATTCTGGAGATTCAGGCACTGAAGAGGAGTTTGAAATTTTAGGGCGAGAAGAAATTAAGGAGCGTCGCTACTCTGGAGATTCAGGTGATGAGAGTCAAGAAGAAGCTGATGTGAGGGATTCTGATGTTGAACCTAGTGTACCAATTATGTTACAGTTTCAACTAACACAATCTCTGCTAAGTCAAGTAAAGGCAAGTGAGAATAATAGGAATGCAAATTCTGGCAAGCAAGCTTACAAAGACCTACCCAGGATGGATTTTGTAATTAATGGTCAAGTTATAGACAAGAATTTCGTTAGCCAGCTTCGTGATAAATGTAATCAAAATGACCAACGCCAAATTGCAAAACATGTTTTTACAAAAATGTTTGAACATGCTAAAGCAGAAATTCCAAATGATAATCTATTAGAAGAATTAATTACTAGTTGCAATCAGGCTGGTTATGATGGCTCTTTGTTAATGCAGCTCTCTCTTATATTTTTGGGACACGGTTTGCAATTGCCTGATGCTAATGATAGACATATAGAGATTGTCTGTAGTGATCAGGATTCTTTAAACGTTAAATATTGTCCAAATATGCCTGTTAAGCAACTGGGTAAAGAAATATGCAGGGTTGATGCTATTTTAGAGTTCACCCTTAAGTTTCGAGATAGTAAGGTAGAGTATGAAAACGGCAAAGTAACATTTGCCATTCCTGAACAATTAGAGAATTACAAAGCTGATGGCAAAAGTTTGTTAGATGAAATAAATAGGCATTTCGAAGATGAGGATAATAGAATTACAGAGACTCTTGAGAAAAATATGAATGAAGGACCTAAGTCATTTGCTGCTGAAGACTTGTCTATTACTGAGAGTTCATCTGATAGTAGTGAAGTAGCAAACAAAGTAGTTACTGATCCAGGCATTTTGGTAATGTTGCGAATGTATTGGTAGGTGTTGCAGAAGTTACAGCAGTTGTAGCAACAGAGTTATTTTGGCCTCAAGATCAGGTTAATATAGAACCAAGGCATAATGAAGAAGAATTTACCATTATCCCTGAAAATTTAACCTTTGATGGATTAATAGACGTTATAAATAAAGCAAAAAATTATGGTGATTACACAGGTTTAGATAAAACTATAAATAATATAGAGGAAAGCGATAGATTTATTACTGATTTGAATTGTGGTAATTTGAAGGATTTTTGCTCTCAACAGCTTAATTTGACTGATCATATGCACAATGTGCTGTTGAATAATAGCTATGATGAAACAAATGGTTATTATAATTATTCAGTAAAAGAGCTTTCACTACTAGCCATTGCAGCTGATGACACACTTGTGGAAAGGTATGCAGAAACGCATAAAAGTATATTATTTACGCAAGATGAAGGTCTCGATAGGCTACTTATTGGTGTTGGTGGACAGCGCTATACTAAGCTTTTATTAGAAGATTTGGAAAAAAATCGAAGTACTATTCTACCTTGGCATAGCATATGTGAAAAACTTCGAAGGGCGTTGTCTATTCGTAATCAAGAATGCGTGAAAGCGGTATTAGATAAATTTAAAGATACTGAAGCCAGGTCTAGAGTTTCTGATATGTCAGAAAAATTTTTGCACTATGCTATACAACAAGATTTTATAGATGTAGCAAAGACTATTATTAATCATAAAATTGCTGATATTAATAGTATAGACAATTCAGGGCATGCACCTTTGCATTGGGCTGTGGCACGTAATAATTTAGAATTAATGGGCTTGCTTATTGGAAATGGCGCTGAGATTGATATTCAAGATGAGAGGCATGGCAGAACAGCTTTACATTGGGCTGCTTACCATGATAAATTTGAAATAGTAAAATTACTTGTAAACAAGGGAGCTGATTGGAACATTAAAGATAGAGATGGCAAAACAGCTTTAGATCTGGTAGGAACGAAAAGTTTATATTTGGTAAGGGAAGAAAACAGGGAAAAATCTTCTAGTGAATCAAAAATCACAAAATTTCTTGAAGGTTTAGATGATAAAACACCTTTGCATTTAAATATTAAAAAAGATCCAGAATCCAAAAATATTGATAATCAACGGCCACAAAGGAGTATTGTTGATAAAGAAGAAAATATTATGAATAATAAAAAGGTTTCAATAGAAAAAACTATAGATAATAATAATTATAGGAGGGGTAAAATGCCTAAAAATATAGAAGAGAAATTGTCTAATGATATCTTCGCTCTTAATTATGAAGAAGTAATGTCTTTAGTGGAAAAGGTAAGGAAAGAGGACAATAGTGTAGACACAAAGCAAATCTTGAATAAAGCCTTAGAAGACGCTAATAAGACGGAAGTTGGTAAGAAAGATAAACTATCTCAAAGCAAGCTCGCAAAAATTAAAATATTTCTTGAAAAAGAGTTCGAGCATGTTGCTGCATTATCAGTGAGTGGTAATATAGCTGCTACTGCAAGTAGCCAAGAAATTACTGTAGTGGAGCGTAAAGAAAGCGAGCCGGATTCACCATCACTGAGTTCTGAAGATGATGATTTTTCTAAACTTGAAAGTGACGATTCTCCTAGAATTTCTTCAGATTCTCCTTCGTTTGATATTATTTCTGAAACAGAAGTACCTGAAACTGCAGCAGAAATGCCTTCAATGGTCACTGAGGGAAAGTCTGATGATCTAAATGACGAAAAAGATGATCAGCAAAATCTTACAATACCTAAAGCTGTAGATCAGGGTACATCGCCTATTCCCGAAAGTCAATGTGGTACTGCACACAATGAAGAAGATTTTACTGTTCTACCTCAATCATCATCATTAGGTTTTGCAAATGAAAGTGTTAATACCGTAATATCAATTGATAATAACAGAAAAGAGCAAACTTCTAATAAACCCGCCAAGCATGTAGAACAAGTTGCTAACGAAAATACACAACCAAAATCAGTAGCTAATAAGCAAGCTAGTAATAGCAACAAAATTTACACAAAAGAGAATAGCGTTAAATGGCCTACTGTGGCTACATGGATGTTTGCAGTAACTGGAGTACTTTCATTAGCTGCTGCACCAGTTGCATATTTTGCTCTCGGTACTAGTCTGCTGGTAGCAGGAGTAGCGGCAGGCATTGGAGCTTTCTGTATAGTTGCTGCTATAGCTGTACATTATTATAATAAGGCACCTTCAGGTCCACTTAAAGGACCAGATGTTGAGGAGGTTGTTCGTAATGCTGCTGTAGAAGCAAGTTAAGAAATAGTAGTCTATCATTTAATAATTTATTATAATTATATTGATTGTTAATAGATAAAAACTTGGTAGACTACGAAGAGATGCTTGCTAAGTTGACAAAATTGCCATTTAATGCTACACTTAGCTTAGCTTAGCTACTAATTAAGAGGAAAAACATGTTAGGTTCAGATTTTGTATCACAGGAATCAAACAAAATTTTAAAGAAATCAGATTCTAGGGATTCGGGAACTGAAGAAGGGTTTGAAATTTTAGAACGAGAGGAAAAAGAGCGCCGTCGTTCTGAGGATTCAGGTAATGAAAGTCAAGAGGAATCTGGCGTTAATAATTCTGATACTAAATCTAGTGCAGTAACTACGTTAGAATTTCAGCTAACGCAATCTCTGCTGGGTCAAGTAAAGGCAAATGAGAATAATGAAGATGTAAAGTCTGGTAACACAGCTTATCAAGACCTATGTAGAACGGATTTTTTGTAATCAATGATCGCACTATAGATAATAGTTTCATTAAAGGGTTATATGATAAATATAATGAGGGAGATGATAAACGTCTGTTTGCAAAGTATGTTTTTACGGAAATTTTTAAACATGCTAAAGCAGAAGTTCCAAATGACTATATACTGGAAGAGTTAATTACTAGTTGCAATCAGGCTGGGTATGATGGCTCTTTGTTAATGCAGCTCTCTCCTATATTCTTTAAGCATAAACTAATCTTGCCTCATGCCAATGATAGAAAGATAAGTATTGTATATAATAGCCAAGGTTCTCTCAATGTTCAGTATTGTCCAAGTATGCCTGTCAGGGAACTTGATACAAATAGGGAAATATGCAGGGTTGATGCTATTTTAGAGTTCACACTTAAATTTCATAACGGTGAAGTAGAGTATGAAAATTGTAAGTTAAAAATGTGATATAAAAGAGATAAGAGGGAAAGATAACCCTACTCACTATAGGAATAGGGCTATCACGGGCGTGTGCGACCGAATGAAAGTTGGTATTACAACCGTAGCCATCAAGGTAAACTAGCCCCATCTCTCGATACGTTTGAATAGTTGCATGGGACATATGTATGCACCCGTTTACAATCTTAAATTAATTAAACTATCGAGGTTATTTATTATGATTACATCTTATCAAAATTTCATTGGCATTGATATCGGAAAATTTAAAAATGTTGCTGCAGCTTATAACCAAAGGAGCGCTATCAAGTTTGACAATGATGCTACTGGTTGGCAACAGTTGTTTCAAAAATTTTCAGATATCCTACCTAATTCTCTAGTAACTTTAGAAAACACTGGAAAATATGAGCTTGGCTTAGCACATTTTCTTGTTGATAAGAATGTTGCTGTACATCGAGCTAATACTCGTAAAGTAAAAAGTTTTATCATATCACATGGAACTTTAGCAAAGACAGATCAATCAGATGCAAGAGCCCTTGCTCAATATGGTTTTGAACGCTATAGTGCTCTATCTCTATTTGTGCCTATGTCAAAAGAACAAACCGCCTTAGTTGCACTCTGTCAACGTCGTGATGACATTACACAAATGAGAACTCAAGAGAAATGTAGGCTTGCAGCACCTGAAAACGACTATATAAAGGAAAGTTGCCAAAAAACAATAGACTTTTTTACCAGTCAGATAAATGAGTTCAACGATGCCATACAAAGAATTATTGATAAAAATCCAGAGTTACAAAAGCGTCAAAAGATCTTGAGAACAGTGCCAGGAATAGGTCTCAAGTTATCACAAGTTTTTGTGTGTCTAATGCCAGAACTTGGCCACCTAAACAAAAAAGAAGTTGCAAGTCTTGCTGGAGTTGCTCCACATCCAAAAGAAAGCGGTAAAACTATTGGTTACCGAAGGATAACAGGTGGTAGGAGCAATGTTCGTGCAAAGCTTTTCACAGCTGCTATGGCTGCTGCAAGATCTAAATCTGCACTTGGTGCTTTTTATTCTGATCTTATTGGTAGAGGTAAAAAGAAGATGGTAGCTATAACAGCTCTAATGCGAAAAATCATAGTAATTGCCAATGCAAGACTTAAAGAAGCAATTAATATGAAATAAAAAATCTGTATAGAAAATAGGTTAACGAATATGTGCGTCTACACACATTTAAAGCACATATTCGTTAACCATAAAATCTAAGCAGTGCTTGCTGTTTGATATAAATTTCTTTCTGTATAAACTAGGGTTTTTGTTGCCAAAATACATTTTTCAATTGAATAAAAATACAAAATTATCAACAAATGAGACTAAATTCAAAAAATTTTAAAAAACATAGTTGAGGTAAAGTAACACTTATCATTCCTGAGGAATTAAAAGCTGGTAGGGAAAGTTTACTAGACGATATTAATGAACGTTTCACAGATTATGATAATGATGGATTTATTCGTTTACACGTTGCAGCACAAAAAGGTAATGTTGAGCTTGGCAGGCGTTTACTAGAATGTGGTGCAAATATTGAGATTAAATCAAAAACAAAAGTAGGTGGTGACACTGCACTTCATTTAGCTGCCAAGAGTGGTCATAAAGATTTTGTGAAGCTTTTACTTGATAATGACGCAAATGTTAATTCAGTAAGCAGTACAGGCAGCAGAGTAACTCCTTTACATGAAGCAGCATATAAAGAACATTCAGATGTTGCAGAATTGCTAATAAAGCGTGGTGCAACAGTTGATGCTAAAGATCGGCAATAACTTTACTCCTTTGATGTATGCTTCTGCAAGAGGTAATTTGGAGATGGTGAGATTACTTTTACAAAACAATGCAGATCTTTATTTACAGAATAATAATGATGAAACTGCACTGCACTTAGCTGCTGATAATGGTCATTCTGATGTAGTTGCCATTTTAATAGGTGCAGCAAAAGATAGAGAAAAGTATGTTAATATGCAAAGCAACAGTATTGGTACTGCGTTGCATGTTATAGCTTATAATCGAGAAATAAATGAAGAGCATAAAAAATCTGCAAAATTGCTACTAGACAATGGTGCAAGCCCGTATTTAGAAAATAATCCAATTATTAATACACCATTAGATACTCTTTTGAAAGGAAGCTCTTTAGATATGGCAAAAAAACGAGGAAATAAGGGATTTTTGGAACTTATGGAATCTTGGGGTCATTCAGCAACCGTACCAAGCAATTCAAAGAATGATCCACAAAACACAAAAAAGTATGTCGTAGCTGCTTCTGCGCTTGCAATGACTGGGTATTGCCTTAGGAGCAGCAGTTGCAGTTTGTTGTCTTATTGCAGCTACAATTACGTACTGCTATAGGCCTAAAAGCTTAGTTGAGGATAATCAGTTCAAAAAGGTTATGCAGACAGAAGAATGTCAGTCTAAGTAATAAATATAGTAGTCTATCATTTAATAATTTATTATAATTATATTGGTTGTTAATAGATAAAAACTTGGTAGACTACGAAGAAATATTCTTAAATAAAATCAAAGATATAAAAGAAGAAGGGCGCTATCGTGAATTTACGCATTTTGCGTCATTACCTGGCAAACTTCCCTATATTATGGATTATGAAAGAAATAGAGAGGTTATTGTCTGGTGCAGTAATAATTATCTGGGAATGTCACAAAACGATAGTGTCATTGCTGCTATTCAAAATTCATCTGTTGGTGCTGGAGGAACAAGAAATATATCAGGTACAACAAAGGAAGTTGTTGAGCTCGAGAAGTCTTTGGCTGACTTGCATCAAAAAGAAGCTGCTTTAACTTTTGCTTGTGGCTATCTTGCCAACCAAACTACACTTAGTACTTTATCGTCTGTTATTCCGGGCGTGGTAATTTTTTCAGATGAGAAAAACCATTCTTCAATGATAGAAGGTATAAAATCAGGAAAAAGACCGAAGCACATATTTAGGCATAATGATGTTGATCACTTAGAGCAGTTGCTAAAGTCTATAGATATAAAAACGCCGAAAATAATAGCACTTGAATCTGTATACTCAATGGATGGTGATGTAGCACCGCTTGAAGCGATATGTGATCTAGCAGATCAGTATAATGCAATTACCTATTTGGATGAGGTACACGCAGTTGGCATGTATGGACCGCGCGGTGGCGGAATTGCAGAAAGAGAAGGTTTGATGGATAGAATAACTGTTATTCAGGGTACATTATCAAAGGCTTTTGGAGTGATGGGTGGATATATAGCGTCTTCAAAGAGCTTGGTGGATGTAATAAGAAGTTCAGCCCCAGGATTTATTTTTACTACTGCTATGTCACCCGTTTTAGCAGCAGCAGCAAAGGCAAGCGTTGAGCATTTAAAATCGAGCAATGTTGAAAGAGAGAAGCAAAAGCAGTCTGTTGAAAAGGTAAAAGACTCACTGAGAAACGCAGGAGTGAATTTTATGCAAACAGAAACTCATATAATTCCAATCATAATTGGCGATCCTGAGTTGTCCAAAAAAGCATCAAAATTGTTATTTGATGAGTATGGAATATATGTACAACATATAAATTACCCAACAGTTTCAAAGGGGACTGAGCGCTTCCGTATTACTCCTACGCCTTACCATACAAATGAAATGATAGAGCATTTAACAAAATCTCTTGTAAAAGTTTTTGAGAAATTGTCTGTTTGTGTCTGTTGTTGAGTTTAAAGTTGCCAAGAATAAGGTATCTATTTAAAAGCATGGTTAATGTACAAAATCAGTGCTTTATTTCTTGTCATGAAAGTAGCTAACACTGGGATCTATAGCTCACACAGGTAAAGTTTACTCTTTTGTCATCCTATGGCTTGACCATAGGATCCAGTCTAAACAATCTGGATTCTAGTGTCACGTGCTGGAATGACACCTATTTGTTCCTATAGTTGTCTTTTCTCGTCTATCTTATTTTGCCACCCTGCTGCAATGAGCGGTAGGTAAGACCATTTATTATTTTCACTACGTGACTTTTGCTCTTTTGAATGAACTTTAGTTTATATCTCCAGCAATGACAAGCGCGTTATCTTCCCTTAATCTCCCACCGCTTTCTTGCAGAAAAAGCCTACCGAGTGAAGTTTTATATTTATTAATTCCAGAGTAAATTATTCCATTGTATCTTCCGGCAGCAAGATATGCAAAACCTAGTACCGTTGAGCCAAGGGAGCGTAGATTATTATTGTCAAGTGGTAATTTATTTAACAAATTACCACTTATGTCTATTATTCCCCCTTCACGAGCTTTCATCCGCATTTTTACATGGCGAGATTTGAAATCTTCAAGAAAAGCTCCTTTCTTTTCCTCTGCCCAGAAAGTTTCTCTAAGCGCTGGAGCATCAATCACAGCTGCTACAACTCTGTTTTTATGAATGAGACAAACTGATACTGCAAAATAAACCATACAACTAAAAAGGTTTTCCTTGCCTTCTATAGGCATAATAAACCAAGTATAACCGCCGTCTTTTAGATCTTGGCCCACATCGTCTTCAAAAATAAAGTCATAGTTCTGGTTGTAGTTTTTCAAGCAATCGTATATAAGTTGCTTGGATTTTGAATAAGTTTTATTGATAAAGTCTGCTGACTTAACGCTTGAAATTTGCAATTCATTAAAATCACGTATAAGCTGCTTGGAGGCACTGCGTACAGAATCAAGCATCACATTGATTCGTGGTGATGAAATGGCCATTTACTCTTTTACTCTTTCGTAATAGCTGTTATCAGGAGTATGTACTACAATTTTATCCCCTTCTTTTATAAATTGAGGCACGTTAACACGTATTCCGTTTTCCAAAATTGCAGGCTTATAAGAAGCAGTAACAGTCTGCCCTTTGATAACAGACTCTGTTCCTTTTACAGTTAGTGTAACGTGATCAGGCACATGTGCAGAAATTATTTTATCTTGATAAGTTACTACTTTAATTTTCATATTATCTTGCAAATAAGCCTTCTTTTCCCCTAATAAGTCTAAATTTATAACAATCTGCTCGTAACTACTTGGATGCATAAGATTTACGATATTCCCTTCAGTAAAGAGATAAACATATTCCTCTTCATCTAAAATTGCCCTTCTGATTGTTGCATCAGAGCGAAACCTCTCATAGTACTTTGCTCCTGTTTGGATATTTTTCATTTCAGCTTGTATATATGCACCACCCTTACCAGGTTGAGTATGCATAATACTTATAACCGAAAATAAACCACCGTTATGTTCTAGTACCTGACCTGGCCTGATATCATTAGCCCTTTCTGCCATAATTACACTTTTAATTTAGTCTGATGATTATAAATAACTTTATACAAATATCAAAATTTTTATTGGCCAATGAATTCTGGCATGTTGATTACTATATATCTTTCCTTCATGTTGATGTATGGAAATATTTCTTTAGTGAAAGATAGCATAATGTTTTTTTTTGTGCTGATAACCAAAATTTCTAATATATCCCCTGAGCCAAAATTATGTACAGACTTCACATAGCCATATAATTCATTACTTTCTAATCTTACTTCCATATTCACAAGATCATTTTGGTAAAATTCATCCTCATCATTTAATTGTGGTAGCTTATTTCTCTCTATATATAACTTTTTATTTCTTAAAAGTTCTGCTTCATTACGGGAGTTCACACCGCTAATTGTTGCTATTACTAAATTATTACTGACAACAGACACCAAGCTTATTTTATAATTTTCACTTCCGCTTATTAGTTCACCATATAGGAAAATATTTTCGGGCTTTTCAGTAAAGGTTTTTATCTTAACAGCTCCTTTGATTCCATGGGGAGAAGTAATTATTCCGAGGCATATATTCATATTAATATGATAGTTGAAATCAGCTTTTTGTCTATAGAATTGACAATTTACTGAATTAACATACAATTAATATTGTGATAATTATAGTGGATAATGTGTGAGTTCTATCAGCAATCAAGAAAAGCAAAGTATTATAAGTGGCTTAGAAGAAATCAACTGTAAGTTGCAAGGTGAATCTATAAAACTTGATGATACAAAGGAATCTATAATAGTAGCACGTCGTAAACCTGTTGTTGAAGGGGTATTAGAACATCTACGCAACCCTTCTACTACTAACTGTAATGTTATGATCGATGCAGAAACTGGGTTTGGCAAGACTTACGATATTGGAATACTGAGTCATGTACTAACCCAAGCAGGGTTTCATCATCTGGTTGCAGTACCAAGTAGTGACCTAGTGAATCAACTAAAAAAATGATGAGCAGTGCATTTACTGTAAACATTAGGACACCTAAAACTGCTGAGGAAATTAAAAATGCACTGAAGGCAACTAAACCTACAACAATTATAGTGACACATGACCTGTTATTACAGCAAGAAAATGATCGTAAATTTAAAGACCAAAATACCAAGTTGTGGATTAGTGTTGATGAAGCAGACAGTATTAACAAGCAGCAGGATTTTGAGAACATGTGCAAGCTTGATGAGAAATATCCTACGACTTACCTCACTGCAACACCAAAGAGAAGGATTTTAAATAGATGCGGAAAAGTTATCAGCCCGACAAGATTGAGTAGACGTTGTATTGCAAACGCCATCGAAACAGCAAGTGTTATTGCAAAAACCAATAGGAGAACAAATTTCACTCTAGCATTTGTAGTGAATATTGCTGTTACTATAATACCTATGATTACATTATTTCCTGTTATAAATAGTAATGTTGCTGCTGTAATTGGTCTAACTTCAAATTATTGGCTGTATTCTGCTTTGATTGGGCAGCTATACTATACAATTTCTATGTTTATATTTGGTATGGTAATGTTGCCAGTTTGGTGGGTGCTAACTAAAGCAACTGGAGTAGAATCAAGAGAACTACTCTCTAGGTTTCTTGCTAACGTGCGTAGCTTGTTCACTAGAGAAAAATCCAGTCCAGCTCATGAGTATGTTGAAGAGAGCGAAGAAGTTTTTAATTACAATAAGCTTGTTGATACCGATGATTTATTAACTTCTATAAGATGGAATGTGCAAAGCCCAATTGGAGAAAGTGCTCTGCTTTTAGCTGATGATGTAAATAGTATAGTTAATCTTAACTTTGCGTTGCAGGGTAGAGATAATTTAGTATATGAAGGTAGTACACGTTATGAAGTGTATAATAAATTTCAGCCTGAAGGGATATCTTATCAAGACTATAGGCTCAAGTTACGCGAAGCGAACTTTATAAGCTGCGTTAAAAAGCAACATCCTAGTCTGACAGAAGAGCAGATATCTGAATTAAAAGAAAAGGTGGATTTCAGTAGTACTGCTGAATATCTAAAATATAGAGTAATGCATTCAATGATCGATCTTACTCTCTCATATTTAATGAAGTGTGATAATATTACTTTAGATAAAAAAAGAAGAGAAGGTTTGAGTGAATTGATAGAAGATGTTAAAAAGAATGTTAGCACCACTAATGATAACAATATTATAAGCTACCTAGAGAGAAAAGGCTTTAGTGAGCAATTTGCTAGAGATGAGCTCTTACTGCAAATAAAGACAGTAATTGAAGCACTGAGTAAAAGTGATAATGAGCAATGCAGCTTAATAGTTGATAATTGGCGCTTAAGCAAAGAGCTCCATGACCTCATGGAAAGAGAGGAAGGTATACTACATAGTCTCATTGATTTCTGCAAACAAAATAAATGTATCTTTGCAGGAATTGGGAAAAATGATCTTGGTATTGGAGAAAACAGACTCTTTTCAGCGATAATACGTAATCAGATAGGTGGATATCGAACTCTTTATTGTGATTATGAAAAAAGAGATTTTGATTCATTGGCTAAATATGCGTTGACAACGGTTATAGATGGATCGAAAGGTCGTGGATTTGATAGTGAATATAATCATGTTGCATCAATATTTGCAGATTCGGTTAGTCAGTTCAATAATCCATCTGAAGCCCTACAGAATCTTGGAAGAAATAGAGAGCGTAATGAGAGCAGACAATCATGGTTTTTCGCTGCTGCAGGTGAAGAAGTTGAGCTATTTGTGAATAAGATCTTAGCAAATTTTAAAAACGAACCACAGAAATTTTGTCAGAAAGTTTTGTTTCCAGCTACTAATAAATACAATAAGTTGCTAAAAAATAGAATGGGAGAAGAACTTGGAAGAAAAATAGAAATCTATATTAGTAAAAATATTGATGCATTAGGAAATATTGATGATTCAGCTCTGAAGAAGTTTTCTAGTGATTTGATAAAAGAAACGTATGAAAAAGTTCATGATATAAATGATTTTGATGTCAAAAAGACAGAACAAGATTTACATAGGATTTTAAAAAGTACAGAGGCATACCTTCGTTCATATGAGAACAGAATTAAAAACAACGGTAAATTATCTTGCACACGCTCAGCTTTATTTTCTGTGGGGAGTGCTATAACAAAGGTAATGTATTATCTTTGGGCAGGGTTTGACTATTTAGTCTTTTTGGCTAAAGCGTACAATATAGATAAATCTGGAGATACCAGTGCAAGAGCGTATGTACACATAATCAGAAACTTTCACTGTGAAAGTAGTGTGAAGGCGCAAAATGTATTGGTTCATGCATTAGAAATTGCCAAAGAACATGACAGCAGTTTCAAAAGAAATAGTTTGTACGAAGGCAATGAGGATAGATGTAAAGAAAAAATCATCTCATATTTTCAATCCAAGCAATATATACGTGCATTAGATAGAACAATTGCTCAAATTGAAAATAAACACTTGGTAACAATTTTGAAAGCTGTAGGCTACGAAGATGATGCTAATAAAATGGCACAAGAAATCAAAGATTTTTTATGTGATTTAAAGAATTTAAATTGTGTAGACTTGAGAGAAAAATATTATCAAGGCAACTTATATCAAGAAAGCAAATTATACAAAATCAATAATCAAGTTAGTACGATAATTGATGAAATTGTAAGGTGTCATAAGTGGCATCATGGAATAGAGGACTTAGAGCTAAAATTAAAAATCAACCATAATATTTTTGAAGTCAGAGTTAACAATGATTTTTCTAAGTTACGTGAGAAAAACTTTAACAAACGCTCTAAAGAAAGGACATATCTAGGTAGAGCTATGTTACTTATTGGGTTTATAATTTCAATGGAGCTTATAGGTAGAATATCATCAGGTCAGACCATGCCATTGCCTTTACTTTGCGGTTTTATAGTATTTGGACCACTGGCACTCTTGTGTGGTGCATTGTTATATGAAATAACAACCTATTTAGTGAGAGGAGCATTTTTTACTTTTGGAGTGCCAGTTGTGTTAGAGGAGCTATTTAAATTCATTGTTAAAAACAGTTTAATGCAGAAGTTATTAGATGTGGCATTATCGTTTGGTAATGGTGCTTTCTTAGGTGTTGAGAAGAGTGCCGTGCAATCTTTTATATTTGAAGATGCAACAAAATTTGACTCACTAAGTGATATAAATGAGCTTACACTGATAAGAGAACAGGAAAAGGCAAAGTGTACAAATGAAGTAGCTGATAAAGTTGTAGCTACTGCTTTATCTGCAATTTTGATACAGCCAACAACTAGTGAGCAGGAAGGTTTAGTTTTTAACTAGAACTTTTCAGATAAATACTGAGTGAGGATTTCAATGCCTTCATCAATCTCTTTTTCAGTGATAATGAGTGGAGGCAAGATTCTTAGAACATTATCTGATGTTACTCCAACAGTAAGTAAACCACGGTGACTTAGCTCTTCTGCAAATTTTTGGTTATTCATTTTTACTTTTATTCCTAGCATCAACCCTTTCCCTCTCACTTCTTCTATCATTGGAAACTTGCTTGCTAAGTCCTCTAGTTTGTTTTTTAAAGACTTACCTCTCACTTCAACATTTTCTAAGAAGCCAGGGCTGAGCAATTCATCCAATACAGCATTACCTACTGAAGTTGCAAGTGGATTACCACCAAAAGTAGAACCATGCATACCGACCGCCATGTACTTAGCAACCTTTTCAGTTGCAAGACAAGCCCCCAGAGGGAAACCTCCTCCTATCCCTTTTGCAAGAGCACATATGTCAGGCTTAATTTCTATGTGTTCATATGCAAATAACTTTCCTGTCCTGCCAGCACCGCACTGAACGCAATCAAAAAATAGCAGTATGTCGTTTTCGTTACATAGTTCTCTTAGCTCTTTCATGAAGACTTCACTCATTACTTTAATACCACCTTGTCCCTGTATTGGTTCTATTAATATAACACCTATGCCATTAGAAATTGCTTTCTTTACACTCTCAATATTGGGCTCTATGTTATCACACCAGTCAATATAAGGATTCAGTAATTCAGAAAATTTCTGTCTATCGTTTATTGCACAAGTTAAAAATGTCCTTCCATGAAATGCACCATGAAATGTTAGAATTCTATAGCGATTTTTATTACCTTTTCCATTTTGATAGGCCCTAGCGATTTTAAGTCCACATTCCACTGCTTCTGATCCAGAATTTGCAAAAAATACAGTATTAGCAAAGCTGTTGTTTATTAAATTTTCTGCAAATTTGTTGGCAGTAGATATATTATAGGTATTTGATATATGCCATAGTTTTTCTCCTTGTAATTTTAGGACATCAGTTAATCGTGGGTTGGCATGACCTAAACTGCTAACAGCTATTCCAGAGTGAAAATCTATATAGCGCTTATTATCGATATCATACAAGTAAATACCTTTGCCATAAGAAAAATTTATGTTAACAGGAGAATAAACTGGCAAGATAGGAGAAATTGTCATAAAAGTATGATATGCTAATTTTTTATTAATACCATAAAAGACGTTATTTCACAATGAGAAGAATATGTATAAATTAAGTAAATTAATTTTTACTACACTAAAAACAAATAGATATACAAAAATTATCTCGCTATTCTTATTAATTTTTGTGGTTTTATTGGGCACAATATACCGCAGTTATTCATTAAAGAATAATTTTCTTTCTTTTTACCGTAATTCAAATGCAAACTTAAAAGATCTATTGGAAAATAGTATAATAAAAAAATATCATTATTTACTAATAGAAAAACATCATATTAAATATAACAGTTTTGATTACATAAACCAGTTGGTAAAATTGCGTGCTGAATTGTTACAATCAGTAAGCAAAGTAAGAAATTTTAGCTTAATACTGTATGATCAAAATGCCAGAGTAATTTTCAGTAATTTTAATACTCAAGGTCATGACTATGAGCAGTTGCTTACAAATGATGAAATTGATAAATTGCTAAGCAATCAAGAAATATTTTACGCTACAGGAAATACATTAACTTCTACTTTCCCTATATTTCATGAAGATGACATTAAGCCTTCATTTTTTTTGAAGATCATTCAAAGCTATAATGACTCTTATATTATGGTATATAGTCTATTTTCAATATTAATGGGCTTATTACTGGTTATCTTAATACTAATAATGCTTTATTTGCACTTTTCCAATACCCAAATGCTAGCCAAGCAGCATAAAACTAATATTGAATTACAAAGGGTTAAAGAGGCATTAGAGCAAGAAAATGCAAATAAGATAAAATTTTTTGCAAGTGTTACACATGAGTTGCGTACACCTCTTAATGCTATTATTGGATTTGCAAAGTTGATCAAAAATGAAACTTTAGGTTCGGTAGATCACTCTAAATACAAGGAATACGTAGACGATATATATAATGCTGGTACACATTTACTTGCTTTGATTAATGATGTGCTCGATTTTTCTAAAGCTGAATCAAGTAGTTTAACAGTAGAGAAAGTGAAGTTTAATCTGAATAAGATAATAGATTCGTGCTTAAAAATGTTATCACCTAAACTAAAAGAAACAGGTATTAGTTTAAAGAAAGAGATATCTGATAAACAATTATTAGTTATCGCCGATCCCAAAAGAATGAAGCAAGTTATAATAAATTTGTTATCAAATGCAATCAAGTTCACTCCTCAAGGTGGTTTAATAAGAATGATTATTAAAGAGAATATAGAAAAAAATTTATTAACTATTGAGTTTCATGATAATGGAATAGGGATAATGCAGCAGGACATATATAAAGTTATGTCCGTTTTTGGCCAAGCAGATTCGGGATATAGAAACGAAGGCACAGGTATCGGATTACCTCTAAGCAAGAAATTAGTAGAGTTAATGGGTGGGACTTTCAACATTCAAAGTGAAGCAAAACTTGGTACTACGATAACATTGAGCTTCTTTTATGAAGAGCAAACATGTGAAAAGTTGATTGATTTTTAGTAAAATATATTTGATATTGCACTTTTATATCTAGTACATTCCTAAGTCATACTGACGTGATACCTCTTGGCTAATAATAAGTAGCGGAATGTAAGTAAATTAAACTTTTTTAGCTATACTTCCTGAAAACACTTTATAATTCTTGAGCATAAAGAAAATTCCTTTAATAATGAAGCATGCTAATCAGGAACTTAATAAAACAAGCAACTCAAGTAGGAAATAGTGAAAACGTAATACAATATGTCAAATATCTCTATCAATTTGAGAAGTTTAGAAATACATTAAACCTCACTTTGTCACTAATAAAGCAAACTAGACTCTCGTTTGAAATATATCAAGAAGGATTAGTGGATATGGAAGAGGGAGTGTGTAAGACAATTCATTCTTCTGGTTTAAATAAGTATGTTATTGTGCTAAGAAGGTCAAATCCTTACATCATAGTACATGAACTTTCACATATGGTTGAAAATGAACTGAACTTAAGCTTAGAGCAAGAATTTCTCTATAAAGTTTATCAGGATATTGAGCAGAACTTAAAGCAGTCAAATATTCTGGTACAAAAAATTATTGGTCAAATTATATTTAAGGAGATACAAGTTTACCAAACTCCAAAATCACGTGCGTCTGAGTTATTCGCACGCTATTTTGAGCTGTTTGCTTGGGCTCAGGAAGTTTATCCTAAAGATAAAGAATATCTAATTCGCACTCAAGATTTAAATAAAGTATTTCTTGCTACTAACCAATGGAAAAAGAGATGCCTGGATCCACAAATAATGAAGATAATAGATAAAGAAGTAAAGGAGTATAGCAATAAAACTGCCTTTAAAGATATAAACAAAGTACAAAGCAGTTGGACTAATAAATTTTCCTCTGGGAGTAAAAAAATTGGTTCTATATTTGGAGATGATAATTAGCTTAACAGAACAAAGTTCACTTCTTCAACATTTCAAGTTATAGTTCTCACAATTAAAGAGTTCAAATATATATGAAAACTATATTAGCTGTTGAAACAAGCTGTGATGAAACTGCAGCAGCAATTGTAAATAGTAATAAGCAAGTCCTTGCTCACGAAATTCTTTCTCAGGAAGAGCACAAAAAACGCGGTGGGGTAATACCTGAAATAGCGTCACGTGCTCATATGAAGCATTTAAGTGGTCTAGTAAAAAGCGCTATAGAAAAATCTAACCTTAACTTTTGTGATCTAGATGCAATTGCAGCAACATCAGGACCAGGACTCATAGGTGGACTAATAGTTGGTACAATGATGGCTAAAGCAATTTCGCATGTAGCACAAAAACCGTTTATTGCAGTTAATCACTTAGAGGCACACACATTAGTTATTAGGCTGCTATATGAGGTTAAATTTCCATTTCTAGTCCTACTTATATCGGGTGGCCATTGTCAATTTTTAATTGCACAGGATGTAGGTAAGTATATTAAACTTGGAAAAACACTTGATGACTCGCTGGGTGAAGCGTTTGATAAAATTGCTAAGATGCTGGATCTAAGCTATCCTGGAGGTCCATTGATTGAAGAGTTAGCTAAAAAAGGTGATGGTATGAGATTTAAGCTGCCAAGAGCAATGATAAAACGTTCTGGATGTGACTTCTCATTTTCTGGAATTAAAACAGCAGTAAAAAACTTAGTTAAAGAGCTTGCAATGAGCAAGCAAGATGTTTGCGATATGTGTGCTTCGTTTCAAGAGTGTATTAGCGACATATTACTCGATAGAGTCAGAAATGCTATTGATATCACTTCATCTTTAAATATTAAAATCAATAATTTTGTAATTACCGGTGGAGTTGCAGCAAATAATTTTCTGAAGGAGAGATTGAAAAAATACATAGATTTGAACGTGCTTTCTCCTCCAAGCAATTTATGTACAGACAATGCAGTGATGGTTGGATGGACAGGAATTGAAAGGTTACAGAGAAACTATGTAGACTCTCTTGACTTTGCACCAAGGCAAAAGTGGGAATTAGAAAAATATTAGTAACCGTTCACGGAATATTCCCAATTAGGCAGGAATAGCGACTAAATTCTGTAGTTTCTGGACAGGATTCTGATCATTCAAACGTGCAGTCAAAAATATCGAAAGCATTCTTTCAATGAACTTTTCTCCACGTTCTGACCAAGTGAAAAAACTATTTTTACGATAAATGACGTACCGTCTAGCCTGACGTTCTGCAAGGTTATTGGTTGTCTCGATCAGATCAGGATTGCGCACGAATCTCCACATCATATCTTCAGAACGTAGTATATTGGCAGCCATTCTCGAGGCCTGAGTTCCTTTTGCAACCCTTGTTATCTCTCGCAAAAAATGTTTCACCCTTTTTCGAATCTTCCTCATTAACCGGAAAAATCTTAAATTGTCTATCAGGTTTTGTTTACGTGCTCTATCTACCACAAATACCCTGTTGCTCAGCGATTTTAATGCTGCGCCAATTCTGCTCACTTCAACATTTTTACTGTAAAAAAACCTTTCAAAGTCCCTTGCTAAATGGGCCCAGCATATCTGTCTGTTTTCACGATTAAAGTAATTATACGCAGCATACCTATCGCTTATAACTATTCCATCATACTCTGGCAATAGCCCTTTTAATATCTTCTTTCCGCGAGATCCAACTAACTTCATAAGTGTTGCTGTTTTATTCGTTACTACCCAACTCCAACCTTTCTTTCCCTGGTTCCTATGGCTTGTTTCATCTATATGTAAATACTTGCTTTTCCGTAGCTCTTCTCTTATTTTTTCGTATTCAGATATACATTTTTCTGATACTCTACCCTCGGTCTTTGATACCAAACCTAGGCTTATATTCAGATTAAATATGCTGCTCAAAATTTGCTGTACTTCCCTTTTTGAATTGATAAAAAATCCACTAAAACTGCTAATTACTGCTTTTGCATTAGCTCCTAAAAGATCCCTTGTCACACCTTCAGGCAGACTAGCTGAGATCCTTTTCTTACACGCCTTACAGTAGCCTTTTTGTAGCCTATATTCAGTCACTATCGGTTTAATTTTTGGCAATTCAACCTTTTGATGCACAGTTTCTTCTTCTAAAATAACTTGGCTTCCACACATGCAAATTGTATCAATTGAACATTTTACCACCTCATCTGCTACCATCAATTCCCGCTTGTGCGCTTCATGTCCTGGCTGCCCGCCTGGTTTTTTATCGCTCTTCTTTTTTGTCTTTTTGCGATATACATCTTGCGATGGTGGCAGCGATGAATTTTTTGAATTTAAACCCAGCTTATCCTCTAGCTCAATTATTTTTGTCCTTAACTTATCATTCTCTGCTTTCAGAGTACCAACTTCTGACTCCAATACCACAATCTTTTCTTGTAGCACCTCTATCATCAACCCCTCATCTATCTAGTTTATTGTTTTTTATACTAATTATGCAATTTTTGTAAACTACTTTCTTATACCGTGAATGGACAAAGTTGATAAGCCTAAACGCCATCATGTCTTTAGGAGAGTCTGCTAATGAAGGCTCTTAAGTTGACGCCATTGCGTGAACGGTTACGACTAAACAGTAAAATTAATCAAGAAAATGTAGATGGTAACACCCCATTGCATATAGCTGCAAAACATGGAAATAAACAGCTAATAGAATTGTTTATTAAATCAGGTGCAAAAATTGTTCAGAATAAACAAGGTAACACCCCCTTACATATTGCTATTATACATGGTAATACATATTGTATAGAGCTATTTTATGAAAATATAGGAAATAGCATACTTCAATCCAAAGGTGAGTATGGAAGAGATCTTGTACATTTAGCTGCAATGTACGGGAAGTATGATTGTCTAACATTTTTACTCAATAAATTTCCTGATTACGATTTAAGCACAGAAACACGCAAAGGAAATATGGCCCTACACTTAGCTCTATCGAGTAATACAGAAACAGAACTAAGAAAAAAATGTGTGAGTCTATTAATAGACAGAAGCATGCAAATAAATAAGAGTAATAATGAAGGAAACACCCCTTTACATTTTGCTGCCCAACTTGATTTATCGTTTTTAAGCATGATAGAAAAAAAGTTGGAAGAGAAGAAATTTGACGTTTATCAAGAGGTTTTGCGTGAGAATAGCAACGGTGACACCGTCTTTCATATGGCAGCACGTGTTGGTAATAAATCATGCCTTGAGCACCTTTTTAAAAAAGAGAGAGTGGGAGAAATATTAAGTAAGAAAAATAAGGATGGACAAACTTTACTACACTTATCTATCCTCAGTGGAAGAGTAGAATGCGTTAAGTATTTGGTAAAAAAAAGCCCAAAGGGTATTTTTTTAGAACAAAATACACAAAAAAAGTTGTTATTTGCAGCTATTTTGAGCGGCAATAAGGAATGTCTTGAATTTGTGTCAAAAGAACTTGTAGGTAAAAAGGTGGCTGCTAACATCAAAGTGTTATATGATGAAAATGACAATACACCGTTACACATGGCTGCTCTTGCCGACGACATAGGATTCTCTCAGTATGTTATTGAAAGTATTGCTAAGTCAATTATTAGGAACACAGTACCACTTTTTAACACAAACAGTCAAGGGCTTATACCTCTACATTTAGCTGCCATGAGCCTTAATGCTGAGTTAATAGAATATTTTATGACAGATAATCATTACCCCTATAATAAGAAAATGTTAAATGTTGTATCTAAATCTGGAAGAACAGCATTACACTATCTTGTAATGAGTGATAATGATTTTGAAAAAACTATAAATGAGGATTTTAAGCAAGGTCAATTTTTGAAAAAGTTGGTTTTAGAAAAGCGTAAACAAAATGAGCGCTTAAGGGAAAAAGCTATTAAAGCCTTATTCTACCTAACAATCAGCACCGAAGAGAAAACTGTAAATAAGAAGATAAATTTTGATATAAAGGATAATGCAAAAAAAACAGCTTTAGATTATGCTTTTAAACATGGCGACACAAATATCTTGAGGTTATTTTTAGATTTCTTTTATGAAATAAGGGAAAACAAAAAAAGGAAATATGATAGACTTAATATGGAAGATCAAGAAAGAAGCAAAAAGCTTCTAGACTACTATAATCTGGCCATGTCAATATCAAGTGTGATTATTTCTGTTTGCGTTAAGTATAATAATGCAGAACCTGAAAAGGAAGAAATTCTTACCTGGATTTCCATTGCATTTTCTTCGATATCATTTTTACTTATCTTATACAACTTAGTGATTGGCCTTCAAAAAGAACCTGTTAAACGTAAGATAGAAAACTATACTGAAAAAATGAACAGAATTGAAGAGGCTACAGGAAAGTTAGCTAAGACAAAAGTAGAGGATCATGATTTGGAGGAATACAACTCAATATTGGAACTATTAATAAAGAATGCAGAAGATATTTCACGATTGGAAAATGAACTTTACAAGTTTACGCATGAAACTAGATTAGAGAGTAAAGACAAACTCAATATTTCTCCTCAGAAAATGAGTAGGGGTGGTAGTGCAGTACCATGTTCGAATAAGTCTTTAGAAGGTAGAAAAAGTTCACCTGTTTTGAATGATTTAACAGCAAAACTTAGTCTGTTTTCAAGACGCAACAGTAGAGTACAAAATACAATGGACAAGTTAGATAATCCATCATGTGTAATTACTATAAATGAGCATCCAGAAATTAAACCAAAAGCTCCGAAAAACAAATTCAAGAATGTTGCAACCAAGCTAAAAATAGGCAATATCTTTAGTAAGAAAAAAGAAGATCTTATTGCTTCATCAAGCTTATCAGAAGGTGCTAATCAAGAGAATATTACAAAAATGAATGAAGAAAACTGTGGGTTGATAAAACGATTTGGTGATACCAATGGGTATTCAACATTTTCGACTCCTTTTAATCCAAGCGGTTCAACCTCAAGAGAAGAGTGTGGTAACAATCATAGTGCAGCGCGTCATGTGAGTTATGGTAGTGCAAATAATTCTGTGAGTGATAAGGAAGTTAGTAAATCTCCATCTCTAATACTTTCTAACTTTGAGGAGGGGATTACTGTTGACTGTTTTAAATTCGAAAGATATAGACCAAGGTTATATTCAAGTCCATCTTGTGTGAGAAAAAGAGCAATTACAGCTAGATCATTGGAATATGTAATACTTCCTGATCATATAGAAAGAGGAAAATAGATGCAGATTGTAATCACTGACTCTGATAGCATCAACTTTCAGAGGAGTGATAGTAAGCATTATAGTAAACTGTCATTGAGTAGTAGATAAGGAAAACATAGAACAATTGGCAAGGCTATCGTATAAGATTATAGTAGAGAAGGAATTAGATAGTCTTGCTATAAAAAAGTTTATGTTTTCCTATTCGCATATGTTAACATTTTATTATATTAACGATAGGGTAAGGCAATAGCTGTTAATACTTTTGAAATAAAAGTTATATATGGTGCATATAGTTAAGTTAAAAGGAAGATTGTGGAAATTACTCCATCAATAAAAAAAGAATTAAAGCAAAGTATACTATACACTTGTCTAGAGAAATGCAAGAGTGCGTTTTGGTTCATTTTCTGGTTTAGTTCAGGGATTAATGCGTTGATGTTATTTTTGCCACTCTATACTTCTCAGGTACTTGATCGAGTGATATCGAGCGAGAGTGTATCAACATTAGTTATGCTGACGATTATTACTTTATCTGCGTTTGCATGTTCTGCAATGCTTGAAACTTGTCGATATTTAGCCATGGCAAAAATTGGCGACTGGATTGATAAAACTGCAACACCAGACCTAATAGTAAGGTCAATTAGGCTAACATCAGTGCAGAGCTCAACTTCCAGCGGTGAAGCAATACGAGATCTTGGGGTAATAAAAAATTTCATTACAGGAAATGGTATATTTTCACTATTTGATACTCCATGGTCGTTAATTTACCTTGTTTTCATCTTTATGATACATACCTCTACAGGGTTTATAGCTATTGCCGGAATTATTATATTAGTTTCAATGGCAGTATGGAATGAACTTGCTACTAAGCGTATATTGAGAGAAACCAATGAAGAAACTATACGTAATATTAATGCTATAGATGTTGCAACACGAAATGCAGAGGTGGTTGAAGCTATGGGTATGTCAGAATTTATAGTTTCTGATTGGTGTAAACGGAATGATCAAAATCGTGCAATGCAAGTTACAGCGCAGAATCGTTCTAATGTGATTACTGGGATTACTAAGTTTTTACGCTCGACTCTCCAAATTTCAGTAATTGGAACAGGTGCATTACTCGCAATCACAGCTCACAAAACTGCTGGTAGTATCATTGCTGCCTCAATTTTGATGGGTAGAGTATTGGCTCCATTTGATGCAGCAGTTCATACTTGGAAATTTTTAAATCAAGCCAAAATGTCATATGGCAGGCTGCAAAGACTTATCCTAACATCACCAAAAAGAGAGCAAACTATGGCTCTACCAGAGCCTGAAGGGAAGTTGGAATTTGATAGAGTATTCTTTACTCCTTATGGGAGTAATAAGCCAACAGTAAAAGGAATATCATTTTTAATAGAACCAGGGGATGTAGTTGGTGTTATTGGCGCAAGCGCTTCTGGTAAGTCCACCATTGCCAAGCTAATTGTTGGTGTATGGAAACCCATATCTGGTGTAGTCAGACTAGATGGTGCTGATGTATACACTTGGAATCGAGAAAATTTTGGTAATTATGTTGGCTACTTACCTCAAGATATTGAGTTGTTCAACACTAGTGTTAAAGCTAATATTGCTCGAATGAGACCAGACCCAAATCCTGAAGAAATAATCAAAGCAGCAAAAATTGCAGGAATACATGAATTAATACTGAGCTTACCAAATGGGTATGATACAACAATAGGAGGACCTGGAGGAGTAATACTCTCTGGTGGCCAAAAACAGCTTCTTGGACTTGCAAGGGCTTTTTATGGTAATACTAAGCTTTTAGTGCTTGATGAACCGAATGCTAACTTAGACAGTAATGGAGAGGCGCGCTTGATTAATGCAATCAATGTTGCAAGAAAGCAAAATACTACCACTGTTATCATCACTCATAAGCTACCGTTACTATCCGTAGTTGATAAAGTGATTATCATGTCAGATGGTGTTATTTATGATATGGGACCAAAAGATGAGATTTTGAGCAGATTAGTTGCTCCATCACCAGATGCCACAGAAGATAAACGTTCTTCAGCAAGTGGTTAAGAAAGAGAGAAGCTGTCACACTTCTCTTTCTCTTATAGAGTACTATATGCACAGTTTATAAAATCTTAAGCAATTGTTATTAGAAAAATCCAATAATGATTAGCCGCGGAACCTATTTGCTAATTCTCTCACATTGACCTTAGACATTTCTGATATAGGCTCTTGTGTATATGAGACATCAGATTTAACGCCTTTTTTGTCATGACCTTTAGTAATAGAACATACTACAGTATCGTAACCGTTCACGGAGATAAGGTGGTTTACAAAGTAAGTATAAAAGTGTAAAGAGATAGGAAGCTAAATATGGAATGGGTAAATGACAACAGTGCTGCAAGAAAAGGTTGTAGCAGAAAACGCTAATCTCAAGGAAGAAATAAAAGCACTGATCAGAGAAAATGATAGCTTGAAAGCAAAAATAGTTGAATTAGAAGACAAATTGGGCTTAAATTCGCAAAATTCATCGCTGCCACCATCACGAGATATATATCGTAAGAAAGCAAAAAAGAAAAGTGATAAAAAACCAGGAGGTCAGCCAGGACATAAGGTGCATAAGCGTGAATTAATGGCTGCAGACGAGGTAGTGAGATGCACAATTGATACAATTTGTATGTGTGGAGGTAAGATTACTTTAGAAGATGAAATTATTCATCAGAAGGCAGAGTTGCCAGAAATTAAGCCAATTGTAACTGAGTACAGGTTGCAAAGAGGACATTGTAGAGTATGTAATAAAAGAATTACAGCAAATTTACCCGAAGGTGTTGCAAGAGATTTTCTAGGACCCAATGCTAAAACAGTTATAAGCAGCCTTAGCGGCTTTTTTATTAACTCAAAAAGAGAGGTACAGCAAATTTTGGGCAGTATTTTTAATCTAAATATAAGCCTTGGTTTAGTCTCAAATACTGAACGCAGGGTATCGAAGAAGTGTGCATCTGAATATGAGAAAATGAAGGAAGAGTTGCAAGGAAGCGAGTATTTGCATATAGACGAAACAGGGCACAGAAATCAAGGAAAGAGAGGCTGGAGTTGGGTAATAACAAACAAAGCGTTGACACTTCTGAAGGTAAGCGAGTCTCGTGGTAAGAAGGTGTTGAAGAGTTTACTGCCAGAATATGATGGTATAGTTGTGAGCGATAGATACGCTGTATACAATTACTTCAATCGTGAAAATAGACAGATATGTTGGGCACATCTGGCAAGAGATTTTGAGAGATTTGCCCATAGTAAAAATGTTGAAGTGAGCAAAATTGGCCAAGCACTAAAATCGCTCAGCAATAAGGTGTTTGTAGTAGATAAGGCAAAAAAACAAAATTTGATAGATAATTTGAGATTTTATCGACTGGTGCGAAAAATTCGGAAAAGGGTAAAACATTTTTTACGTAAAATGACGAGGGTTGCAAATAGCACTCAAGCTTCAAGAATGGCCGCTAAGATGTTACGATCTGAGGATATGATGTGGAAGTTTTTAAGAAAACCTGAAGTGATAGAAACAACTAATAACCTTGCAGAACGGCAAATTAGACGGTACGTAATTTATCGTAAAAACAGCTTTTTCACCTGGTCAGAACGTGGAGAAAGATTCGTGGAAAGAATGTTGTCGATATTTTTGACATCACGTCTAAATGGCCAGAACCCCTTTCAAAAGCTACAGAATCTAGTAGCTGTCACTGCTTAGTTCTTTAATTCATTCTCACAATCCGTGAACGGTTACGTCCAGACTGGCTTTGTTGCATAGCACTGATAGGCATGTAAATCACAATGAACTTACGCAGCTAATTTAAATTTAGCCATACCAATATCAGTAAATTTGTTCAGTAAGTAGCACTTAATTAACAGCTCTTTTTCACGATTTACCTCTGATTTATTTTTCAAGCCAAACCCAAATATTTGCTTCAACCTATAGAAAAAGACTTCAATATAAGACCGTGCTCCATACTTAACTTTTTTCTTCCATTCATTAATACCATCTTCATAATTCTCATATGACCTAATTCTACTAATATACTTGTTTCTTTCTGATAAGTAGTCAGCTAAACAAATTTTAGTATCCTTCCTAGGGCGAATAATAGGCACAATATTGTATTTTCTGCATTCTTTATACACACTTTTTATATCATAAGCCGCATCTGCTCGAATAGAACAAATGTTATATTTATCACTGACTTCTTCTAACATATCGCAGACCGGCAAATAGTCTACAGCAACACCACTAGTGTAGTTCATGCTTATTGCTTTCTTATCATTTATGTTTAAAATAACATGTAATTTTCTTACTTGACCATAACCACTGTATTTTCTTTTTCGAATATTAAGCTTACTATGCCCACCGTTATTATTGTAGATACTAACTCTAGTGCTATCTACGGCAATTTCAACATTTTCCAGATCATCTTTATTGCTTCTATGGTCATCAATCTTCAAATTAAGCTTTTTAAATCTTCTGGAAGCTTGTGTATAGCTGATAATCTTAAGTTTTTTGCCTATTTGTACCATATAACCTTTTACAAAACCTACAGCTTGTCTCAAGCCAATTCTAAAAAGATGAACTATTATGTGTATTAAAATTACAACTTTATCACTATAAGTGTTATTGCCACCTGCAACTTTTGGACTATTTTCATACCAATTTTCTATGGCTTGATTAACAAAATGAAAAACATTTCCTCTTTTTTTTAGAAACTCATTATATTCTCTTTGGTTACTTACTCTCATTTTTTGTGGCATAAGTTATACTTGTTTGAAAAATGCCTATTTTACAACAAAATGCGTTAGTAACCATAAGCTTTTCTCCTTACAATAACCTCAACCAACACTAGCTATGCAACAAAGCCATCCCGGTCACATGAAAATAAGGAGCTTTTTTTGAGTGACAATGATGAAGAAACTAAGAAATTTCTGAGTGTAATTCGAAAAGGAATTGCTGAATATACAGGTAATGATTCTGTAGATGTGAGGTTGAGAGGAAAAGAAGATAAATCATTTACTGCATGGGTATCGTTAAAAGAAGGCAGAGGTGAGTTAAAATTTGATAACTCATTTCCTGGTAAAGCCTTAAAGGATAGTAATCCAAAAATTGGAGCTTTTACATTGGTATCTCCAGAAGATAAAAGGTTGGTGCGTGTTTCACAAAGTGATGATGGTGTAAGGCTTTATCACATACTAAATGAGTCTTGTATAATTAAATTTAACTGGAAAGTGGGTGATAGAGATTGCAGTATTGCTTTAAATATTAGTGAAAATGGTAACGTATTTTGTACTGATTTAAGTGATAATATAAGTCCTGAGGACTTCGAGGAAAACAAAGCTGTAAAAATAAAAATTGGCTATTATGAGAATAAGAAGATGGATAAATATAATGACATGACTCTAGCAAAATTGGTCTCATTGGCTTCAAACTTACAAGGAATTGAAAGAGAAGTTATAACAATTAATCCATCAACAGGTGTAACAAGTGCAAGTGCACAGAATGTTAGTGAGTCTCAGCATTCTCAAAATATTAAATAGAAATTGCTAGCGCATTAATTATCGTACACATACACCGTTGCATGCAGCAACGGTGTATGTGTATAATCAATAGGATTTGTAAGCTCAATAAAGTTTACAACCAATTTGAAAGTTATTTTACTACATGCAAGACTCTGAAATACTAGAAACTCTAAAGATCAAAACATTAGAAGCCGAAAAAGGAGGAGGTCCTGATAGAGTTAACAAGCAACATGAAAAAGGAAAGCTAACCGCTAGAGAAAGGCTGAGTATATTGCTCGATGAAAATTCATTTCAAGAGTATGATAAGTTTGTGAAGCATCACGCAACTGATTTTGGCATGCAAAATGCTGATTTTTTAGGTGATGGAGTTGTAATTGGCCATGGTACTATTTATGGCAGAAAAGTTTTTGTTTATTCTCAGGATTTCACTGTCTTTGGTGGATCACTTGGTGCATCACATGCAAAAAAAATATGCAAAATTATGGATATGGCAATTAATGCCAGAATTCCAATTATCGGACTAAACGATTCTGGTGGAGCCAGAATCCAAGAAGGAGTAAATTCCCTTGCTGGTTACGGAGAAATTTTTCAAAGGAATGTAAATGCATCAGGCGTTATACCACAAATCTCTCTAATCATGGGCCCATGTGCTGGCGGTGCAGTTTACTCTCCAGCGCTAACCGATTTTATTTTCATGGTAAAAAATAGCTCATACATGTTTATAACCGGACCAGATGTAGTGAAAAAAGTTACATACGAGAACGTAAGCCACGAAGATCTCGGTGGAGCAAAAATTCATACGAGCAAAACAGGAGTAGCAGATTTTGCATTCAATAATGAAGTTGAAATGCTACTAGAAATGCGAAAATTCTTCACCTTTTTGCCAGCAAATAATCAAGAGTTGCCAAAAACTGTACCAATCTGCGACTTAATTGATGATGTTGATGAATCTTTGAACACTCTAGTTCCTAGTAATCCTAATACTCCTTATGATATGTATGAACTCATTGAAAAGGTGTGTGATGAAAGGAAATTTTTTGAACTAAAACCCGATTTTGCTCGTAACATCATAATTGGCTTTGGCAGAATTGGAGGAAATACTATTGGTGTTGTTGCAAATCAACCTATGCACCTTGCAGGATGCTTGGATATTGACTCTTCAAGAAAAGCTGCAAGGTTTGTAAGATTTTGTGACGCATTTAACATTCCCATCATCACACTTATTGATGTTCCAGGGTTTTTACCTGGCACGAATCAAGAATACAATAATATAATACAACACGGAGCGAAACTGCTTTACGCTTACGCTGAAGCGACCGTGGCGAAAATTAGCCTTATCACTAGAAAAGCGTATGGTGGTGCATATATTGTTATGAACTCAAAGCATTTAAAAGGTGATATAAATTATGCTTGGCCAACCGCTGAGATAGCTGTAATGGGCCCTGAAAGTGCAGTTGAAATTATATTTAGGCATGAAAAAGAACAGCAAACGTTAATCAAAGAATATAAAGAGAAATTTGCTAATCCATTTTTTGCTGCATCACATGGATACATTGATGACATTATAGTGCCAAGTAAAACAAGGCATCACTTTCACAAAGCATTAGAGCTACTTAAAAACAAGAAAGTAGAAAGAATATGGAAGAAGCATGATAATCTTCCTTTGTAACTTTCCTCTCAGTCTTTATTGTAAGGTCTACAGTGCCGTTACACCAAGACTAGCGCTTGGATTACCAATAACGCTAACTTTTGGATTCTTTTTTCTACAATATATTCTTACTTTAGCTAAAAATTACTTCCACATATTTTAAATCTGATTATAACTACAATTAGAGATATAGCTCTTTTCATAATAGTCCGAAAAGCTTATAGAAAAGCGGAATCAACAGCATGACGAAAAGATGTGAATAGAGGGATGTTTTTCCTAGCTCTGTTTTTTATAGCAAACCAATGATGCTCAATTTTGTTAAAATCTGGAGAATATGGAGGAAGATATAAAATTTCTGCACCAACTCCTTTAGCAAATCTTATTAGACTTATGAAAAGTAGCATTATCAAGGATAACAGTTTGTCCAGGTTCCAAAATCGGTGTGGCTTTGTTGCATAGCACTGATAGGCATGTAAATCACAATGAACTTACGCAGCTAATTTAAATTTAGCCATACCAATATCAGTAAATTTGTTCAGTAAGTAGCACTTAATTAACAGCTCTTTTTCACGATTTACCTCTGATTTATTTTTCAAGCCAAACCCAAATATTTGCTTCAACCTATAGAAAAAGACTTCAATATAAGACCGTGCTCCATACTTAACTTTTTTCTTCCATTCATTAATACCATCTTCATAATTCTCATATGACCTAATTCTACTAATATACTTGTTTCTTTCTGATAAGTAGTCAGCTAAACAAATTTTAGTATCCTTCCTAGGGCGAATAATAGGCACAATATTGTATTTTCTGCATTCTTTATACACACTTTTTATATCATAAGCCGCATCTGCTCGAATAGAACAAATGTTATATTTATCACTGACTTCTTCTAACATATCGCAGACCGGCAAATAGTCTACAGCAACACCACTAGTGTAGTTCATGCTTATTGCTTTCTTATCATTTATGTTTAAAATAACATGTAATTTTCTTACTTGACCATAACCACTGTATTTTCTTTTTCGAATATTAAGCTTACTATGCCCACCGTTATTATTGTAGATACTAACTCTAGTGCTATCTACGGCAATTTCAACATTTTCCAGATCATCTTTATTGCTTCTATGGTCATCAATCTTCAAATTAAGCTTTTTAAATCTTCTGGAAGCTTGTGTATAGCTGATAATCTTAAGTTTTTTGCCTATTTGTACCATATAACCTTTTACAAAACCTACAGCTTGTCTCAAGCCAATTCTAAAAAGATGAACTATTATGTGTATTAAAATTACAACTTTATCACTATAAGTGTTATTGCCACCTGCAACTTTTGGACTATTTTCATACCAATTTTCTATGGCTTGATTAACAAAATGAAAAACATTTCCTCTTTTTTTTAGAAACTCATTATATTCTCTTTGGTTACTTACTCTCATTTTTTGTGGCATAAGTTATACTTGTTTGAAAAATGCCTATTTTACAACAAAATGCGTTAGTAACCATAAGCTTTTCTCCTTACAATAACCTCAACCAACACTAGCTATGCAACAAAGCCAATCGGTGTCAGAAACTGCTCAAACCATTTATTAAAGATATCCATATTGCAGTGGCCTTCAAAGGTTAACGGAGCAATTATTTTTCTTCCACTTAAGGCTGCAACCATGCTAATTCGTTGAGTTTTCTTCCCAGATTTTAGGGCATAAAACCGCTGTCCTTTCTGGCAATACCCATAGGTTCAGTGTTATCAATGCCAGACTCATCTATATGCACTAATTCTTTAGGTTCTTTTGTTGCTATAACCTTTGAAAATTGAGCTCGCTTTTCTTCATTTCTTTCTTTATATCCGTAGGTCTTTTTTTTCTTGTGAATCCTATATTTTTAAGTGCTCGATGAATTGTTTGTCTACTAATATTGCCCCAGCATCTCTGACTGAGTTTTGCCACCTTGCTCATTTGCAAATTCGGCAAATGCATTCCAGTCGGTAATTTTATGCCACGCTTCCAGGCTTTTTTGACTGAAAATCTCCCGTTTTCTCACGTCTTTTCTTCCACTCATATAAAGTTGTTTTTCCGATCTTAAATCTCTTGGCAACAGTTTCTCCACTCTCTCCTTCATCCAATGCTTCCATTACCTTTTTTCTTAAGTCATAACTATATGCTACTGGCATCCTTACCTTCCACTACTATCAATCCATATCTTACTCTTTTTGGACTATTATGAAAAGAGCTATACTTTTAGAGCTCAAAAATTTATCTTTGTCTGCAGACTTTTTTTATTAAACTCATAAAAAAATGTAGCGTATCCTCTTCAGCGTATGTGGGTGCATACACACATACTTAATTTCTGTCGTATGTGCATTGCATTTTTTTCTAATCTTTTTTTTCAAAGGAGGATTTTATGTCCAGAATTCCAGATATTTGACGTTTACTTTAGCTAATAAAAACCAACTGGTACCTGCGGTTTTTATAGCCTCAAAATTTCAATCAAAATTCAACTATCATTCAAAGAAACTTATAGTTATTCTTAGTGTTATTACTGTAGTAACAGCGCTATGATGATAAGAATATACAATCCTTTGTAACTTTCTTCTCAGTCTTTATTATAAGGTGTTCAATAATATGGGAAGAGTAAAGTTTTAAAGAGATAATTAAAATTATCCTTATCACCTACTTAGCAATAAATTATATTTGCTTAATCGTGATTACTTACACTTCTTCAATGTCCTGTTTTATTTATGGCAAATATTAAGCTTAAAAACGTACACAGTTTATTCAATTATATTGTTTGCTTTTTCCTTATATACATTCAGTATACGCACTCTGCTATTGCTTTAGATAACTCTTCATCAAATTTGAAAAAATTACCTAATTTTCTACCTTTTAGAAAACCTTTTGATAATATAGAAAAAATTATTAGAACTGGCAATTTTAGAAGTTTTGATCTTGATAAAAGAAATAAGCTTTATACCAATGCTCATAATAGTATCAGTCTTGTAAATATTATTAATAAAATTATCTTAGCTCAAGATAACTTATTCATACTAGAAAGTAAGCCGTATAATATAGTATAGCTCTTTTCATAATGGTCCAAACGGGTTAAAATAAGAGTTTATAGTAGTGAAGGTAAGTATGCCAGCAGCATATAGTTATGATTTAAGAAAAAAAGCAATGGAAGTGCTAGACGAAGGGGAAAGCAGAGAAACGGTAGCAGCAAGATTTAAAATTGGAAGAACTACATTATGGGAGTGGCAGCAAAGAAAAAAAGAAACAGGAGATTTTCAGTCGAAAAAACTTGGAAATGGAGGTTATAATCACAAAATTACCGACTGGAATAAATTTACTGAATTTGCCAAAAAACACGGTGGAAAAACTCTATCGGAAATGGCTAAGCTTTGGAGTAATGTTAGTATCCCAACGATTCATCGAGCTCTTAAAAAAATTGGACTCACACGAAAAAAAAGACATATGGATACAAAGAAAGGAATGAAGAAAAACGTGCTGAATTTTTGAAAATTATAGCAACAAAAGAACCTCAAAACTTAGTATATATAGATGAATCTGGTATTGATAATACCGAAGACTATCCCTATGGATATTCTCAGAAAGGACAGCGGTTTTATGCCCTAAAATCTGGAAAGAAAACTCAACGAATTAGCATGATTGCAGCTCTAAATGGTAGAAAAATAGTTGTTCCGTTAACATTTGAGGGCCATTGTAATATGGATATCTTTAATAAATGGTTTGAGCAGTTTTTGACACCGATTTTGGAACCTGGACAAACTGTTATCCTTGATAATGCTACTTTTCATAAGTCTAATAAGATTTGCTAAAGGAGTTGGTGCTGAAATTTTGTATCTTCCTACGTATTCCCCAGATTTCAATAAAATTGAGCATCATTGGTTTGCTATAAAAAATAGAGCTAGGAAAAACATCCCTCTATTCACATCTTTTCGTCATGCTGTTGATTCTGCTTTTCTATGAACTTTCCGGATTATTATGAAAAGAGCTATACTTGTTGATAATCCAAATCTTAGTAGAACTACAGGTGCTGCAGGAAAGGACTATGTAATTATTGAGGGAAGCTTAAAAAAAAATATCAAAGATTATACTAGAGTGATATCACATGAATTAATTCACAGATATATAGGACATATAATAGAGCAAGACAACGATAAGAAAAATGAAATAAAATATAAGTGGTTTTTTGAAGGATTTACGGAATTTTATGGAGTGAAAACCTTACTTGACACGAAACTTATTGATAAAGATGAGTACTTAAAAATAATTAATATTACTTTAAAAGAATATTGTAATTCTTTAATACCTGATATTGATTTCGAAAAAATAAATCAAAATCATTTACTTGATCAAAACATAAGCATGTTGAGCTATAACAGAGGTTTTATTCTTGCAATGATAATTGATGAGAAATTAAATGAGGTTAGTAATGGAAGGTATAACTTATTGACTACTATAAATAGTATAATAAGTGAAATAACTTCAAAGCAAGTTAATTTTAATGTTGACTTATTTGCAAGTCATTTAAAACATTACTTACCAGAGTCTTTTATAAAAGACATCATAGCCTCTATAAGAGATTCTAGCATACTTCTCAGTTTGTTACCTAGTAGATTACTCAATAAAAATTTAACTTTCCAAGATACTGATAAGTATAGTGATATATGCTTTAACTTAACCAGAAGTCTAGAGCTACAAAAAATACGTGGGGTTAAATTAGGTAGTGATTGCCATAATATGGGACTCAAGAATGGTCAAGAACTAAAGTGTTATAGTATTGACTTTAATAGTGGTAATATTAAGTTAAAAGTCCTTGAAAACAAGATACCGAAAGTTATACATTTGAAAGCCAACAAAATAACGAGTAGCACTCCAATATATAAATAGCTCAAATAAATGCTTGACAAAAGCTATAGTAAACCTAGAGTTTGCTATTTTAAAGCAAAATAATTATGGTAAACAATAAAGAAAAACAAGTGGATTTATTATTAGAGCGTCTTAGCGTTAATATTGGTCAAGTTAGTAGTAGTATTATACTTAAAAGAATAGAGAAACTTTCAGGTAATTTTTATGGTAGAAATAATCACAGTAGCCATTGTCAGTTTGATAGAGATGGTGGAGGACATGGTAATATATGCTGGGCAGATAAGATTACAGAAGACTTAAGTAAAATTAATAGCGGAAAGGGTAAGGAAGTGTCCAGGTAATTTCCACGATAGAAGTAATTACTTTAAGCACAATAGTTACTGTCAATTTGAATGTGAGGTATGTTAGTGAAGGCTGGTGTTATACTTAAAACTATAGAAAGGTGTAATATTAATTGCACCTACTGCTATTATTTTAATAAAGCTGACCAATCGTGGCGCAATCGAAAGCCTCATATATCGATGGAAATGATTGATAAGTTCAATGATCTTATTTCTCAAGGAGAACATGTGTCCCTCATAAATTTGTCGAATATAACATCAGCAATACTAGTTGGGCTAAGTTCTTATCAGATAAATTTTAACAACTTTTTGAGTGATATGGAAAATAGGCCTGATGATTGTAAGCAGTGTTGTTATGAAAATATTTGTGGTGGGGGAAGTTATGGTAACAGGTTTAACCCTGCCAACGTAAGTTTTAATAATCCTTCAGTATATTGTGAGGGATTTTTGGCAAAGGATTATACAATTTCTTTTAATGCATGGATTTTCTAAAGAAAAATTACGGCAGGTATTATTGAATAGTGATACTGAAAAAGCAGCTTAATGGTAGTGTATAAAAGGTATTTACTAGACGTTTTTCTATAATCTAATTAGCATCTAGAGGATTGACTTTATGAATATCGTCCTCTAAACTGCCGTTACCAAGATTCGAACTTGGGACCTCGTCATTACCAATGACGTACTCTACCACCTGAGCTACAACGGCAAGTTCACGTATTATGATAATGAATAACATGAAAAAAAATAAGGAAAAAGAAGAAGAGAGAAAAAGATTGGCAAAAGCTTTAAAGCAAAATATTCTAAAAAGAAAAAAACAGCAACAGAGTAGACAAGATGCCAGAACTCCCAGAAGTGGAAGTAATCTCTAACTTCTTATTTGATAAAATCAAAAATAAGAAAATAAGTAATGTTACAGTCAATAATTGGAATTTGCGTGTACCAATAACGAAGAATATTGATGATTTGCTAAAGGGCAAAGTTATAAATGATATCAAGCGTAGAGGTAAATATATAATCTCGAATATAGATGGTAGTATGGCTGTCATCATACATCTTGGCATGAGCGGAAAGCTTATATATGCTGAAGACAATCAAGCACAGAACAAACATGATCATGTGATATTCTTATTTTCTGACAACACTTCACTAATCTTTAATGACCCAAGAAGGTTTGGATTAGTGATTGTTTTAAACAGAGAGCAAGAACTAAATTTTTTTAATAACCTAGGAATAGAACCCCTCACAGATGAATTTGACGGAAATTATTTACAGAAGTTGCTAAAGAACAGAAAAGCAAATATCAAATCAGTATTAATGAATAATAAGCTAATAGTTGGCGTAGGTAACATATATGCTTCTGAGAGCTTATTTAGAGCTCGCATATCACCACTTAGGCTAGCACAAGATTTAACATATATAGAGTGCGAAAAACTTGCTATCGAAATAAAAAATACTCTGAGTGATGCAATTGCTGCTGGTGGTTCAACACTGAAAGATTATGCACAACCATCTGGATCTGCTGGATACTTTCAAAATAACTTTTACGTATATGGTAAAGTGCAAAAACCTTGCAGAATCTGCAACAATATCATAACACTTATACGACAGAATGGTCGTAGCACTTATTTTTGCAATGCATGTCAGAATTAAATTTTATTTTTGCATATGACACTCTTACCTGAAAAAGATCCTTTTGATTTGTTCTCAAAGTGGTATCAAGAAGTACTTAATTTTCCGTGTAAAGAGTCAACTGCAATGACGCTAGCAACGTGTAGCAAAGACTGCATTCCATCTGCAAGAGTGGTATTACTAAAGGAATATAGTAAAGAAGGTTTTGTGTTCTTTACTAACGTAAATAGTAGAAAAGGAAAAGAATTGACTGAGAATCCCAAAGCTGCACTCGTATTTCATTGGACAGAATTTTCTAGACAAGTACGAATTGAAGGAGAAGTTAGGCTTCTAAACGGCAAAAAGGCTGACGAATATTTCTCCTCTCGAGCACGTGATAGTCAAATTAGCGCGTGGTGCTCAAAACAATCAAGAGTTCTGAAAAATTGGCAAGATTTTGAGCAGGCTATAGAATTGAAAGAGAAAGAATTTCACAATATACAAGTTTCTCGTCCTGACTTTTGGGTGGGATTTTGCGTAATCCCAAAGGTAATTGAATTTTGGCAAGAAGGTGAATATAGGAGACACACTAGATTTAGATATACTCTTGTTGAGAAAAGCAATTGGAAAGTGGAACAATTATATCCCTAACGTTAGAGAAAGCTACTCTGCAGATCAAAAATAAGGATTTATTGTCATAACAAGGAAAGTAACTTTTTATGTAACCGTTCACGGAGATAAGGTGGTTTACAAAGTAAGTATAAAAGTGTAAAGAGATAGGAAGCTAAATATGGAATGGGTAAATGACAACAGTGCTGCAAGAAAAGGTTGTAGCAGAAAACGCTAATCTCAAGGAAGAAATAAAAGCACTGATCAGAGAAAATGATAGCTTGAAAGCAAAAATAGTTGAATTAGAAGACAAATTGGGCTTAAATTCGCAAAATTCATCGCTGCCACCATCACGAGATATATATCGTAAGAAAGCAAAAAAGAAAAGTGATAAAAAACCAGGAGGTCAGCCAGGACATAAGGTGCATAAGCGTGAATTAATGGCTGCAGACGAGGTAGTGAGATGCACAATTGATACAATTTGTATGTGTGGAGGTAAGATTACTTTAGAAGATGAAATTATTCATCAGAAGGCAGAGTTGCCAGAAATTAAGCCAATTGTAACTGAGTACAGGTTGCAAAGAGGACATTGTAGCAGTTGTGTTAAAAGTCAATAGAAAAATTGATGTAGCTGTGAATAAGTACTTAAAATTTGTGTGGGCGTACTTATTCACAGCTATGCTATTGCTATATAGAAGCAGTTTTAGGGCTATACTCCTCAGTAAACAGTCTACCGTCTCTTACTAAAGAGTTAGCAAGGATAAGTAATTTTCTCATTGCAGCAGTAGAGGTAACTTTATATGGTTTTTTATATTGATTGTATAGCCTATCAAAGAAGATTTTTATATAAGAATTGTACCTTTGCGCACTAAGAATGCACATATGTAAAACCTTTCTAATTTGTGATCTACCACCCTGAATACACCTTTTTCCCTTACTAAAACCACTATCTCGATTAAAAGGTGCAACTCCGGAAAGGCTGGATATTTCTTTATGTTGGAGAGTTCCAAGCTCGGGTAGATAACAAATAAAAGTAATAGCTGTTATTGCACCTACACCAGGTATACTAGTTATTGACATGTACTTTTTTTTAAGCTCTTGATTTTTATCGACTAATTCCATTACCTCATCTTCTAAGACTTGAATTTGATTTTGTAAAACTGCAAGTAGCTCTTCCATTTGTTTGATTATAGATAAATCGGTTACTTGATGAGCTTGGGTTTTTTGTATTTTTGCTATTTCTACTAGTTGATTCCTGCGAGATAATTTTTGCTTCAAACAGTCAATACTACTAACTTTTAAAGGAGTGACACGCATGTCTGTATTACTAACATAACGTGAGATGATGCTACAGTCTATTTTATCAGTTTTAGTAGCAATACCAAGGCTTTTTGCATAATCTCTCACCCATCTTGGTTGAATGACATATACTTCAAAACCATGGCTTAATAAAGTATAAGCACATAATTTTTCGTACCCACCAGTTGCTTCAAGTCCAACTTTGGTTACGTTATGTAAACGCAAAAAGTCGATTATTTGATCAATAGCTTGAACGTTATTTTCAAATACTTTATGATGTCCAAGTGGATGAATATGGATATCTAGTTTATTTTTGCTAATATCAATGCCAGTAATAATATTTGATAAATTCATAATCCCTCCATAAATAATGTGTATACTGCATTTTCCACCCTTATATACGAGCCTAAAAGCTCAACCAGTTGTTCGGAACTTTCAGTATAATAAACCAGAGAGGAGAACCTTGCTGCAAAACGGTCCTTATGACCAAGAGTATGTACGGTTCCTCCTCTCTGCGTGTCTTTATACCGCCATTTCGTGACATTTATAAAGACTTGTTTTTAACATATAAGAGTATGTAATAAAAGAATTACAGCAAATTTACCCGAAGGTGTTGCAAGAGATTTTCTAGGACCCAATGCTAAAACAGTTATAAGCAGCCTTAGCGGCTTTTTTATTAACTCAAAAAGAGAGGTACAGCAAATTTTGGGCAGTATTTTTAATCTAAATATAAGCCTTGGTTTAGTCTCAAATACTGAACGCAGGGTATCGAAGAAGTGTGCATCTGAATATGAGAAAATGAAGGAAGAGTTGCAAGGAAGCGAGTATTTGCATATAGACGAAACAGGGCACAGAAATCAAGGAAAGAGAGGCTGGAGTTGGGTAATAACAAACAAAGCGTTGACACTTCTGAAGGTAAGCGAGTCTCGTGGTAAGAAGGTGTTGAAGAGTTTACTGCCAGAATATGATGGTATAGTTGTGAGCGATAGATACGCTGTATACAATTACTTCAATCGTGAAAATAGACAGATATGTTGGGCACATCTGGCAAGAGATTTTGAGAGATTTGCCCATAGTAAAAATGTTGAAGTGAGCAAAATTGGCCAAGCACTAAAATCGCTCAGCAATAAGGTGTTTGTAGTAGATAAGGCAAAAAAACAAAATTTGATAGATAATTTGAGATTTTATCGACTGGTGCGAAAAATTCGGAAAAGGGTAAAACATTTTTTACGTAAAATGACGAGGGTTGCAAATAGCACTCAAGCTTCAAGAATGGCCGCTAAGATGTTACGATCTGAGGATATGATGTGGAAGTTTTTAAGAAAACCTGAAGTGATAGAAACAACTAATAACCTTGCAGAACGGCAAATTAGACGGTACGTAATTTATCGTAAAAACAGCTTTTTCACCTGGTCAGAACGTGGAGAAAGATTCGTGGAAAGAATGTTGTCGATATTTTTGACATCACGTCTAAATGGCCAGAACCCCTTTCAAAAGCTACAGAATCTAGTAGCTGTCACTGCTTAGTTCTTTAATTCATTCTCACAATCCGTGAACGGTTACTCTCAAACAAGTTTCAAATGAATAGATTTCTTGCATAACTGGAATTCAAAAGTTGATGTCATTCTAGCGCGTGACGCTAGAATCCAGTCCTTTTGTGCAAAAAACGTTGTAAAGTGTTTACCAACTTAGTTGGATCCCAGTGGGCTTTGTTGCATCGCTCAAGTGAAAAGAACTGGCAGTTACTGACAAAATTCATTATAAATAGCCATTTAACTGTTGAAGAAAAAATATGCCACAAAAAATGAGAGTCAGTAACTGCCATGAATATAACAAATTTCTCCAAGAAAGAGGAAGCATTTTTTGTTATATCAATGACGCCATAGAAAATTGGTACGAGAATTGTCCAAAAATGCAGGGCGGCAACTATATTTATAGTGATAAAGTTGTGATTTTAGTGCATATAATCGTCAGTTTCTTTAGAATTGGTTTAAGACAAACAGTCGGGTTTATAAAAGGGTATTTGCAACAAATAGGAAGAGATTTGCAGCTATTCACAAGCATCAAAAAAAACTTAATATTAAGATAAATGATTGCAGGATTGATAAAAGCAACATGGAAAATATTGAAATTATCATAGATAGCACAAATTTACAGTAACACTCCTGGCCACAGTAAGGAAAACAGTGCAGATAGAAAGTACCGAAGCTACGAGCAAGTAAGAAAGTTACATGTTATGTTAAGTGTGAATAGTAAAAAAGCTATAGCTGCAAGATACAGTAATGGCGTCTACTCTGATCACTTGTGATTTGCTTGAAGAAGTTAATTTTCAGCACAAAATAAAAGCATTATATGCAGATAGGGCATACGATAGGCAAAAACTTTATAAATTGTGTAAGAAATACGATATAAAAACAAAAGTTCTACCAAAAAAGGATGCAGCAGAACATTCAAAAATAGATTATATGTCTGACAGAAATGCTGCTATTAGGTTAATAAAATTATATGGACAAGATGGTGTAAAAGATTGGAAAAAGGAAGCAATTTATGGAAAAAGATCTTACATAGAAGGATTTTTCTCAAGGTTGAAGCAAGTATTTGTTTAGGAATAAATCTGAAGTAAATCGTGAAAAAGAATTACTAATTAAGTGCTATTTGCTCAACAAATTCACTGGTATTGGTATGGCTAAATTTGAAATCATTACATAAATTTGTCGTAAACCATCACTGCTTAAGGTGCTATGAAACAAAGCCATCCCAGTGTCAGCTACTCTGATGACACCAAAGGGGCACTTGGATAGAGGCTACTTGAATAACACCATCATAAGGTGAAACTAGATTCCAGTGTCAAGCACTGGAATGACATCATCTGCTATGCAATTTACTTTCAAAAATAAACGTTCCAGCATTTCCTTCTGCTGTCATGACATCTCATTGAAGATCAAGATTTTGAATGATTTTAATGAGATGTTCTATAAAAGTGATGAGTTTGTATAATAAATATTATTATTAATATATTAATTGACTAATGGTATAAATTATTCTATTATTAAGATATATGGTTAATATCTTAATAACCAATATGCCAAAATATGTTAATCATATTGCTGAATCTACTGTATTGAAAGTCTATACTGACAAGGAGAATGCTAAAATTAGAGTGTTTTCTAAAATTAAAGATGGAGAGGTTGAGAAAACACTTTCAAAGCAGCAAATTGTAGAATCTTTAAATTTATTTACTAATATAAGGAATCAAGGAAATAAAGAAATTGCTATCAGTAAAAATATAGAACGTGGTATTGTTGAAGATATAGAAGGTATACGTAGAGAAAATGGTAGATATGTATATAAAGCGCCAGATTTATCAGCTGAAGAACAATATAATAAATTATTTGAAAGTGAGCAAGCCATTCAATTTCATTTGAATGATTTCATGTCAGATAGCATATCTGGAATTGGACAATTAAAAAGTAGATTTGAAGAAATTTTAGATTTTGACCCTGAAGAAGGGTTATGTCACCCATTAAATTACTTTATTACCTTTATAAGATTAGAGAATAGGAAAGATTTTGTTCAATTCCTCGAGTCTGGTAATATTATATCTGAACAAGATTTTATGGACTATATTGATGGAAGAAAAGAACAAACGATTGAGTTATTAATGATGCAGTTTTTATTGCAATTCTTACCTGTTCTCGATGTTCAGAGCATTGAAAGGCGAGAAGGAGATCCATTTTATGATGAGACGATATATGAACAAGCATGTAACGATTTATCTTCAACAGAGGTATGGGTCTATACTAATCAAGAACAAATCAAACGTGCTTTAAATGATGTAGAGATAGGATGCTACTTAGAATTTAGTTTTTCTTGTTATGCTTGTAATGGAGCAGATGATGAAGATGACGAGAATATTGCTCATTCTATGTTGGTATATAAAGCAGAGAATGATAAATACATATTTTTTGATCCTAGTAAAGGAGCGATTGGCTTTTGTCCTGATACAGGAGTTGCTAATTTTACATTAGAGGAAGTTTGTAGGGCAATAGAACTTGCTGTAAACCATTATTCATATAATATGTATGTTGAAAATTCTCCAGATTATTGCGAAATTTTTATTACGCTTAGAAATGCAACACTGATGTTAAAGAAAGCTGAAAAGCTTTATGAAATAACAGAAAGAACAAATTCAAAAATAATTGATATATCAGTTGATAAAGGCATGAATCAATTGTTGTTCACACCTGCAAGTCTGTGAACGTACATATCTTGATCTTTTTGGTTATTTACAAAGTATAGACATCAACTCATCCCATTCTCTTTTACCAATGCCACTTTCTTCTCTCGTAACATTTTCTCCTTTTATTAGCTTGCGAATTATTTCAAGACCAGTTTTTGAAATACAGGCTGATTTTAAGGAGTATTCAATGAAAGCATTATAGGCCAGCGGGACCCATTTCTTTACTATGTCCAACATAACTTCTGCATAGACTCTAATTTCATATTGGGCGTGCTGATCAGCTCTAAGCCTTAAAAAGTGAAAAAGGTTATGTAAATCTATTTTCCAATAAAACTGAGTATAGTAATTAAGTGTTAGATTAGTTCGGGCAATTTCCCTTGCAAGGCCCTGTTCAATAAATTTCTCATAATGAGAATATACTAAATTAGAATCATTTATTAGAGAATCTATTATTTCTTTTGAAGTACTTGAGTCAAAAGCTTCACCGCTGCCTTGTTTATTATTATCAGATTGTTTTGCAACCTGTTCTGGTATATAAAATTCATTATCAAGTATCGAATACCTTCCGGAATATTCATTCACATTTGCAGTTCTATGTCTTATCCACTGTCTTGCAATAAAAATTGGAAGTTTCACGTGAAACTTAATTTCACACATTTCAAATGGAGTTGTATGATGATTTCTCATCAAATATTTTATAAGCGCCTCATCTTGATTTATCTGTTTCGTTCCCTTTCCATAAGAAACGCGAGCAGCTTGAACTATGGCGCTATCAGAGCCCATATAATCAATTACTCGAACAAATCCATGATCTAACACCTTATGTTCTTCGTATAGAATTTCATCTATCTCTTTTACTGTAGTTCGCTTAGTTGTCTCATTCATAATATATTCTCAAGATGAAACAGAGATATCAGCTCCACATGAATTGAGTTTTTCGTGCATTGCCTCATATCCTCTCCATAAATGATGTGAGTTGTTTATTGTAGTTTCTCCTCTAGCCACCAAAGAAGCAAGCACCAAAGCTGCCGTTGATCTTAAGTCATTAGCATATAGATTAGCTCCAGATAAGCTCTTTATTCCACTTATAGTAGCTTTATTTTTTTCGATGCTGATATTAGCACCTAATTTTCTTAGCTCATTTGCATGTGCAAATCTACTTTCAAAAACGTTCTCTTCAATGATTGATATTCCACCTGCAATTGACATAGCAGACATTAGTTGTGGTTGCATATCACTGGGAAAGTTGGGATATGGATTTGTTGCAACGTGAGCAGATTTAATAGAGCCATTTTTTCTAGAAATAATAATACCATCATCATGTAACTCAACTCTGGCTCCTATAGTCTTCAATTCATTTGCAATACATTCTATATCAGACAAACTTACTCCTTCTAACTTTAGCTCGCCGTCGGTAATGATAGCAGCCAAAGCATAAGTACCGGCCTCTATGCGATCTGGTATGATTGTGTGGACACATCCGTTTAATTCATCAACGCCTTCTATTGTGATTTTTGTGTTGTTAACTTCAATATTGGCACCCATAATCTTCAGAAACTCTATTAAATCAAGAACTTCCGGCTCGATTGCAGCATTGTTTATTATTGTTACTCCCTCTGCAAGTGTTGCTGCCATTATTATATTTTCTGTTGCACCAACACTTACTTTTTTAAATGTTATTTCTTTGCCTTGCAATTTCCCCTTTGTTGTTGCAGTTATATTACAGCTATCAATTTCAATTTTAGCTCCCATTGCTTCAAGTGCCTTAATATGAATGTCAACAGGACGTTTTCCAATATTACATCCACCAGGAAATACTGTTGAAACTCTACCAAATCTGCTGAGCATTGGACCTAGCATTAAAAAAGATGCTCGCAGTCTGCTTGCAATTTCATGTGATATTAAATAGTTATTGATATTGCTACAGTCAATTTCCAAAGTGTGATTTGCTTTATAGTCTTTATTGCATATAAAATTTACTTCTGCACCAAGACTCTTAAGCAGCTCAGACATCAAATACACGTCAATTAAATCAGGTACGTTATGCAAAGTTATTGAAGAATTACTAAACAAGCTTGCCGCCATTATTGGCAAGACGGCATTCTTTGAACCATTAATCTTGATTTTTCCAATCAAGGGCTTATGGTTACTTCTTACTAATATTTTATGCATTTAATCAAGCGATAGAACTTATCAAGTAAGTATAATAGGTTAGCGGTAAAAGGCAAAATTTTGCTTTTTCTTCTTCTGTCATTCGAGTAGTTGACACTGGGATCCATTTCTTCATCATCATCAAAATGTTATATTTCAACATTACTTTTATGCTGACCAATTTAACTGGATTCTAGTTTCAGCTACTCGAATAACATTTTCGTAGTCGATTGTGTGTCCAGAGAAGGCAAGTATGTTCAGTGGGAGGTAGACCCACCAGGATAAAAGTCGAAGTCCTGTAGCTAGGGTAGCAATGTGGAGGGAAAGCAAAATGTTGAAGCCTACCGACAACGTTATCATAGGATAATGGCGAATTACTAGGCCGTAGCGAAAGCAAACATATAGGTGGCCTCGAAAACGATAAGAACTGAAGGCTGAGCCAGCGGTCAATGGGCGAAAGCAGAATAGGCAGTTGAAAAACGACTGATACAATTGTTCTACTTCAGCGGGGTGGTAGTGATAGCATGGTAATGAGGACATACAAAGCAACTGGAGAAGCCCTCCTCATCCCAAGGAGAAATACCTTGGAGTGGTAGGTTCTATAACTGGAAAACAGGAAAAGAACCGAAGATGAAAGGGTGGCGGATGGGTGTGTAGTAGCGAAGAAGTGGGGTAACGCCCATGGAGCAAAGGCACCCTACTAGTAGAGATCTTTTAACAAAAGGAAGGTAAAGGTAAAAATGACAAAAATGCCAATAAAATTACAAGACCTGAGAAGAAAGATATATATCAAAGCGAAAGCAGAACCGGAATGGCGATTCTGGGGAATCTATGTACACGTCTGCAAGATGGAGACACTAGAAGAAGCATATAAGCTAACAAAGAAAAGCAATGGGGCACCAGGAATTGATGGGGTAACATTCAAATCGATAGAGGCAGAAGGCTTAGAAAAGTATCTTCAGCAAATAAGACATGAACTAATAACCAAAACCTATAGCCCAAATAGGAACCGGAGAAAGGAAATACCAAAAGTTGGGGGAAAACTCAGAACGTTGAACATACCCTGCATCCGGGATAGAATAGTGCAAAGTGCACTAAAGCTAATAATTGAACCGATATATGAATCTGACTTTCAGGACGGATCATATGGATATAGACCCAAGAGAAAAGCGCATGAAGCAGTAAGCAGAGTAGCGAAAGCAGCAATCAAAGGCAATACAAAATGTATTGATGTAGACCTGAAATCCTATTTTGATAACGTACGACATCATATTCTCATGGAGAAAATTGCCAAGAGAATAAATGATAAAGAAATCATGCACTTGATTAAGCTAATCCTTAAGGTAGGAGGAAAACGAGAATAGCGCAAGGGTCGCCTATCTCACCGTTGTTGAGCAATATATACCTCAATGAGGTAGACAAAATGCTAGAGAGAGCAAAAGAGGTGACCAGGGAAGAAAAATATCAACGTATAGAATACGCCAGATGGGCAGACGATTTAGTGATACTGATAGATGGGCACCAGAGATGGGAATGGCTCGAGAAATTAGTGTACAAAAGGTTACAAGAAGAATTAGCAAAACTAGAAGTAAGTGTAAATGAAGAAAAGACAAAAATTGCCAATCTAAAGAGAGGAGAAACATTCGGCTTTCTAGGATTTGACTTTCGAAAGAAAATTACAAAACAAGGAAAGTGGAGAGTACAGATAACACCACAGATGAAAACACGAACAAGCCTACTTCAAAAGTTGAAGAAGGTATTCAGTAACTATAAATCGCAACCAATACGGAGAGTGATTCAGATCATCAATCCGATATTGAGAGGGTGGGTAAACTACTTTAGAATAGGAAACTCAAGTCGAAGCTTCAGCTACGTTAAACAGTGGGTAGAGAAGAAAACAAGACGCAATATGATGCAAGCCAGAAAAGCAAAAGGATTTGGTTGGAAAAGGTGGAGTAGCGAATGTATATATGAGACCCTTGGTCTATATTCGGACTATAGAATAAGATATTACGTTCCGAAAGCCTTACCAGCACAATATGTTATAAACTTTGGTAAGAATCTACTAGGAAAGCGTAGTGCGGGAAATCCGCATGCTGCGTTTGATGAGGCGGGAATTGGAAACGTAAACATGGGAATTTTGGATTGAGGACCAACATGAAAATAATGGATCAGCCACCAAACCCTAAAGAGGCGCGCCAGTTCTCGACCCTACCAAAATAGCATAATTAACTACACCTTTCCAAAGATGAGAGACGCGTTGGTACCACCAAAACCAAATGAATTAGAAAGCGCATATTGAATTTTATGCTCTTGAGCTTTAAGTGGTACAAAATTTAAATCACACCCTTCTGAAGGTTTGTGTAGGTTTAAAGTTGGTGGAACAATTCCATTGTTTAATGCAAGGATACTAAATATTGCTTCAACACTTCCTGCGGCACCAAGTAAATGTCCTATAGAAGATTTAGTTGAGGAAACAGGTATTTTATAGGCATAGTCACCGAATAACTGCTTCATTGCTATTACTTCAACTTTATCCCCAAGTTTTGTTGAAGTTCCATGTGCATTGATATACCCAATTTGACTTGGGCTTACTTGTGCACTCCTTAAAGCAAGTTCCATTGCCTTAAGTGCGCCTCTTCCTTCTGGATGTGGTGCTGTGATGTGGTGCGCATCTCCTGTTAACCCATATCCAGTGAGTTCTGCATATATTTTTGCTTCCCTTTTTTTTGCATGTTCATATTCTTCCAGAACTAATATACCTGACCCTTCGCCCATGACAAATCCATCGCGTTCTTCGTCCCATGGCCTTGAGGCCTCTTCAGGCTTATCATTGAATTTAGTTGATAGCGCCTTCATCGATGCAAAACCTGCAATTCCAACTCTGCATAACGCACTTTCTGCTCCGCCTGCAATCATAATGTCAGCTTCACCGAGTTTTATAGCTCTTGCTGAGTTTATAATCGCATGCGCACCTGTTGCACATGCAGTTACCGCTGAGTCATTTGGACCTATAAATTCGTATTTAATAGAAATATGACCAGATATCAAATTTATTAGACTTGCAGGAACAAAAAATGGGCTAACACGTCTAGGCCCCTTCTCCTGCATGGTAATTACATTTTCCTGAATTGATGGAAGACCACCTATACCAGAACCAATAGCTACACCTATTCGCTCTTTATTAATATTTTTATTTTCCAAAATTAGTGAATCTTCTACTGCCTGAACAGCTGCTGCAATTCCGTAGTGAATAAAACGATCTGTTCTTTTTAGGTCTTTTTCAAAAATATAATCTGGTGGATTAAAATAGTGCTCAATGTTATCGGATTGCACAGGCACCTGCCCTGCAACCTGACAAGCAAGATCAGAAGAGTCGAACCTATCTGTATTGATTGCTTTGATGCCAGATTTACCTTCTTTCAGCTTTGACCAGGTGTTATTAACATCTGCTGCTAGTGGAGTAATTAAGCCAACACCGGTAACTACTACTCTTCTGCTCATTCAACATCAATTGTTTGCTTTGTTTACTACATATTCAACTATCTGTTCCATAGTTTCCATTTTTTGTGCATCTTCATCAGGAATCTCTATACCAAATTCTTCTTCAGCTGCCATGATTATTTCAACTGCATCTAAACTATCTGTGCCATGGTCTGAAAGCTTTGAAGAACTACTAAATCCCTCTACATCCTTACTGATGTGCTCTAGTATAATCTTCTTTACTTTTTCTTCTATATCTTCCCTAGTGCTTTTTGCCAATTCGCTCATTTCTTACTAAAAAATAACCTATTCTCTGATGTTATAAGAAATTTTGATGTTTGCAATAGCTTTTATGATTATATAAACTATTAAAAACTTCCTATCTCTTAGCACTCAATAGTTAATAAATTTAAAAATGCTAGACGAAACAACAAAAAATTTGCTTGTTGTAGAAGTGAATAAGCTCTTACCTGAAAATAGCGAGAATAAACTTATATCAGCTATGCGTTATGTGCTTCTTGCTCCTGCAAAACATATACGTTCTTTTTTAGTTATAAAATCTTCGTCGATATTCAACATAAAGGTTGAAAAAGCAATAACAGCAGCAGCAGCGATTGAATTTATTCATGCTTACTCCCTAATTCACGATGATCTGCCATGTATGGATAACAGTGACACCCGCAGAGGCCAACCAAGCTGCCACAAAAAATTTGGTGAAGCAACAGCAGTACTGGCCGGAGATGCATTACTTACCCTGGCTTTTGAGGTATTATCTTTGTTAAATTGTGAGATCGTAAAAGTGCTCTCTCAAGCAATAGGAATGAAGGGAATGGTGGGAGGGCAGATTTTAGATATAGGTGCAGATTTTGACAAAATAAAAGAAATTCATTTGATGAAAACTGCAAAACTATTTGCAGCTTCATGTGAAATAGGGGCTATAATAGGAGGCGCTACAGACAAGGAGCGGGAAGCATTATATAACTATGGAATAAATCTAGGGCTTATTTTTCAAGCCAAGGATGATATCGAAGATTATGAGCAAGATAAAACAAACAATTTAATGTCCGTGCTTGGCAAAAATGAAATGGAAAACTATATAGATAGTCTCTTTAAACAGGCCTCAGATAATTTAAGTACGCTTTCAGAGAATACTAATGACTTATATGATTTATTGAATCAAGTAAAAAAAGATGGTTAGAAAAATTATATTACAAATGTTTATCTCTGTAGTAATGATTATCACTTTAGCTTCTGCTTTTATAATTACGATTGTTTATATAAACAAAGATAAACCAGAGAAAAGGGAAAAGCTTTACGAAATAAATGCTACACATGGTGGTTTGACACAGATGATAGCAAGTTATTTGGTCAGGCCGATACTTGAATCAGCTCTTGATCGTTATATTGAAAAGCATGGGTTAGCAGAATATTTAGAAGAAATAACACAGCAAAAAGAAGAAGAGATGATAAACTTTTATGAAATTACTGAAGGCAGCGGCAGTAAGGCTTTCTGTGGCCAAGAAGTCCTGCTACAAATGTACAAAATATCCAACAATCTGGCAGCATTACCAAGTCAAGTCTCTGATATTACTCTGAGAATAGGTGAAAAAGAAGTGAGTTTAGGGGTAATAGGTATGAAAGAAGGCGGAGAGCGTGTAGTTACTATTGCCGCTGATGACAACAAAATGAGTTTTAACTCTTATTACATCAAACTGATTGAAGTAAAAGATAAATATCCTGATTCAGTAAATAACCTAATGATTTTTAATGACTTAATTAACAAAACTGGAAAACGAGTAAAATGTGGCGATGAGATATCAGTTCAATATAGCATAAAGAGACATAATGGTGAGTATATAATCAAAGATCAAATAGTGCAGTTTAAGGTTGGTGACAAAAAAATACCACTTGCTATAGAACTTGGAGTTGTGGGAATGAGAGCTGGTAATAAAAGAACAGTTCTTTCTCCACCTGATCTTTTAACTGATGTGTTAACAAAAGGCATAGATTGTGATATTGCAATAATTGATTTAAGCTTGAATTCTACTATTGAAAAATAGCTTAAAGAATTACGAAGTAAGAAAAAATAAAACTTCTTGAGTGCTATATATTACTTAAAGAAAAAGTTTCTTCTAAAGTATAAACTTAGATAAATCAAGCTGCTTTGAAATTGATTCAAGCTTATCTCTTACGTGCTTGCTATCTATAACAAATTTTTCACTATTTTTTTCAGAAGCGATAAAACTTATTTCATCCAAAAGCTTCTCCATGACAGTATGAAGTCTTCTTGCACCTATATTTTCCACTTCTCTATTAACTGTAAATGCTATTTCAGCTATAGTCTCTATACCATCATCAGTAAACTCAAGTGTTACATTTTCCGTTTTCATTAACGCTATATACTGTTTTAACAAACTAGATTCTGGTTCCTTTAATATTTTTATTAGATCCTCTTGAGTAAGCGCCTTAAGTTCCACTCTAATTGGCAATCTACCCTGTAATTCTGGTAAAAGATCAGATGGCTTAGATAAATGAAAAGCACCAGATGCAATAAATAATATATAGTCTGTTTTTACGGGGCCATACTTAGTTGAAACAGTTGTTCCCTCAAGTAATGGTAACAGATCGCGCTGCACTCCTTCTCTGTTGACTTCACCTTTTATTTCTGTACGTGCTGCAATTTTATCTATTTCATCTAAAAACACTATGCCTTCATTGCTAACAAGATCAATCGCTTCTTTGATTATCTTGTCTTCATCCATTAACCTTTCGCTTTCTTCATTAATCAATATTTCACGTGCTTCTTTCACTTTAACTGTAATAGTTTTTGTTTTTTTGCTCCCATTAAACATCTTGCCCACGATTTCTGTTACGTTCATCACACCAATTTGCCCACCTGGCATGCCAGGTATATCAAAAGTGGGTAACATACCCTTGCTCTCCCTGACGTTAATAGAAACTTCTCCATCTTCAAATTCCTTATTTCTCAGTCTTTCTCTGAAAACTTTTTTGCTTTCCTCGGTTGCATCTTCACCAACCATGGAGTTGACTATTATCTTTTCAGCCAAACCTAAAGCTTTTTTAGTTAAGGCTTTACGTGCTTTTTCCTTAACTAAAACTATTGCTGCGTCAACTAAATCACGTATTATCGAGTCAACATCACGTCCAACATATCCTATTTCAGTAAATTTCGTTGCTTCAACTTTTATAAAAGGTGCACCAGCAAGCTTTGCTAAACGGCGAGCTATTTCAGTTTTACCAACTCCCGTATGCCCTATCATGAGTATATTCTTAGGTATAATCTCTTCACGTAGTGGAAGTGGGACTTTATTTCGACGCCAACGATTTCTGAGTGCAATAGCAACAGCGCGCTTTGCATCATTCTGCCCGATTATAAATCTGTCTAATTCTTTAACTATCTTCTGTGGTGGTAGATCATCTAATAAAGCTTGTGAGCTTTGAATGCTGCTACTTCCTGTACCTTCATTTTCATAGAGGCTATTTTTCTCATTATAGTCATCATTATTATCAAATTGACCTACTACAGATTGACTAGAAAAATTAGCACACAAAGTTCTTGACATATTACTCCTCTATTTTTTCGATAATTAGATTATGGTTTGTATAAACACATATATTGGCAGCTATCTTCATAGCCTTTTTTGCAATCTCCTCTATTGATATTCCTTCAACGTCAATCAAAGCTTTTGCTGCAGATAAAGCAAAATTTCCTCCAGAGCCAATGGCTGCAATGCCATCTTCAGGTTCAAGAACATCACCCGTTCCTGTAATGACCAATGAAATGGACTTGTCTGCCACGATCATCATAGCTTCTAATTTTCTTAGATATTTATCCATTCTCCAGTCTTTTGCAAGTTCAACACATGCCCTCATTAACTGTCCTGGGTGCTTATCAAGTTTAGATTCTAGCCTTTCGAAGAGAGTAAATGCATCAGCTGTTGCTCCAGCAAAACCGGCAATTACGGAATCACCAGAAAGACGCCTAACTTTTTTTGCTCCAGATTTTATAACGGTATGGCCTAGCGAGACTTGCCCATCACCTATTACTACTACATTTTTGTCTCTTCTAATTGACAGTATAGTAGTACCATACATTTTACTGCTGTCATGATGAATCATTTTTTTGTTATTTTAATTCGTTATATTATATTAAGATTATAACTTATAATATAGTACTTTTCTTATAACATTTAAAGTGTAGATGCAAAACATAATTCATCCAAATCTGGAAAAAGATATAAATAATTGGTTCAAAACAAAATTTAATGGTTTTACATTACCATTTTATAGCTCCATAGATCTTAGGAATTCAGGCTACAAAATTGCTCCAGTAGACGCCAATTTATTTCCTGCAGGGTTTAATAACCTAAGTGAAGTATCAAAAGCGATAGCAGCAAAATTGATAAAAAGCTACTTCGAAACAAAACAATATAAAAAGGCCCTTATAATACCGGAGAATTACACACGAAATAAAATGTATATAGAAAATGTATTTGCTATAGAAAAGGTACTGCAACTCGCAGGTTTTGAAACTAGAATTGGCCTCTTTCATAATGAAACGTACAATTTAATAGAACAGTATGAAACTGTTGTGAAAGAAAACTCTTTGCTGAAGACAACTTCAGGATTTGTGCCTGATATTATTATACTGAACCGTGATATGACGAGCCACATTCCAGACACGCTAGAAAACGTAAAACAAGAGATAGTGCCAAGTCCATTATATGGCTGGCACAGTAGGCAGAAATTTCAATATTTTGAAATCTATCAAAAATTAGTGTCCGAATTTTGTGGCGAATTTAAAATGGACCCATGGCTTATTTCTGTGCTTACAGAAAGCTGTAATGGAGTTGACTTTAATGATGATTCATCACTAGGAGCAGTAGCGACTAGAGTTGACCAAATATTATCTCTAGTGCAAAAAAAATATGAGGAATATGAAATAAAAACACAACCTTACGTTTTTATCAAAGCAAGCAATGGCACATATGGAATGGGCATTATAACAGCAACAAGTGGAAAGGAAATATTAAATCTCAATAAAAAAAAGCGTCATAAAATGAAAAAGATAAAAGAAGGAATAGCAATCAATAGTGTTATTATACAAGAAGGTGTACCAACTATTGACATATTTAAAAGTAGTTCTGCAGAACCGCTAATATACTATATAGGAGATACTCCAACATGTTACTTATACCGATGTAATAGCAGGAAAGATGTATATTCTAGCTTGAATTCCACTGACTGTGAATTTTATGACATCAGCCAAGAAAATAAAACTTTGCCACTTTGGAATATTGTTAGCAAATTAGCAGTGCTAGCATTGGCAGTAGAAATTAAGTCTTTTCATCTCTAATAATTAATTTCTACAATGCTGCCATTATGCTGAATATGGTGAGCGTCATCAAGTCCAGTAGAAGGATCAGTACCATTATTAGGTTGATTGACAAACTTATCGATGTTTGATACTAGATATGCTATGCTTAGTATCAAACTGACCGTAACAGTTAAGTTGAAATTATAGATTATGCCACCACCCAAGTCTATTGGTATGGTTGGAAGTTCCATTCTTTTTAATATGAAGCTTAACAAGCCCAATGACAAAGCGAATGTGCTAAAAATAACTTCTTTGCCATATTTAGCAGACTTTTCAGAATCCTTATTATCTAGATACTTCTTCCATGTATAATAACAGTTTATGCATTCTGAAAATAGAAATAGAACTGCTGATGTTAAGCTAATATAACTTATTACATCCTTGTTGTTTCTAGCTAAGAAATGAATGATTTTTGTCTGCATCAATATTCCTATGACACAGTTTGCCAAGAAGGCTAAGCTACCCACAACCTGTATTGGTTTTTCAGGTTCATTTCCCCCTTTACCATTCTGAAGTTTTTTAGATTTATATCCAGCTAAATTGAGACCAAAGTGAAGAGCAAATATTATTGATGTTGGTAGTTTTATGAACTTAGAAATATCTAATATAGTACAAATATTGGATCTGTTGTTATCAACAAACTCGCAACAGAATTGCAATGAAATTTTACACAATATGCCTGTTAAACCTACTGCAATACAATACATCTTTCTAATATCATGATTGTGAGCATCATGTATACTTTCTATAAATGTATTTGGCTTACCTTTTGGCATAAATAGATAATAAAATAATAACTTTTTAATATTATACTATAAAAATCTAAAAAGAAAAGTGCTATAAATCAGTACTTTGAGAGTGATCTAAACATAAATCGGCCAAGCACTTGATAAATAAGAGATCAGTACTGAGAGTTGGTACGCGAAAGTAATATCCGTCTTTGATAATTGCTTTATACTCTATATCAAGTTCAACCAGTGTTTCAGAATGCTCAGAAACAAAAGATATAGGTGATAAAACTACAGGTATATTATCGTCTTTCGCGCGTGATAGCTCACTTTCAGTGCTAGGCTCCAACCATTTTACAGGGCCAACCTTACTCTGATAACATATTCCCCAATCAAGATCTTCAATATTCAATTTTTTTACTATTAATTTTACTGTTTTTTCTATCTGTGAAGCGTAAGGGTCGCCTTTTTTAATGATACTAAGAGGTAAGCTATGAGCCGAGAATAGGACTCTTGGCTTACCGATTTTGCTAGCTAATTTATAATATTTAGACGTCAGATTAACATGAGCTTCAATAAAGTTTTCATTGTCATAATAATGGTGAATTGTTTTTGTGTTACATTCCAGTTTGGCATTTTTTTGCCAATTCTCGATGGATGATAGAGTTGTGGTGGTTGAATATTGCGGATATAGTGGTAACAGAATGATTTCGTCAGGGTCGAATTGCTTTACGCTTTTAACAACTTCATCAGCAAATGGATGCCAATAACGCATGCAGATGAATATCTTATATACATGGTTTCCATTTTCATTTAATTTTAGTTCTAAAGCATCAGCTTGTGCTTTCGTATTCTCCAAGATTGGCGATTTACCTCCAATGTGCTCGTATATTTCTTGTGCAGTACTTTCTCGCCTTTTGGAGATAAACTTTGCTAAAAGAAAGCGGAAAGGATTGGGTAGATTGACTATTCTTCTATCATAAAATAGATTAAACAAGAAAGGACGTACTGCACTTAGTGAATCAGGTCCACCAAGGTTAAATAAGATTACTGCCTTCTTCACTGACAGCACCTTTCTTCAGGTTTGCCTATAAAATCAGCTACACACTCATCAAGTTTAGTTACAGGCACTAAATTTCTCACACTAGCATACAATAGATGACCAGATCTCTTCACGTTACTCTGTGTAGATACAAAGTTTCTATCAAAAACCACATCAACACAAAAACTTGGCACTGCTTCAAAAAGTTCAACAGCAGCCAAAGATATCATTATGCAGCTTTGTAGAGCCTTCAGAAAAATCGTAAGGGGAAAAAGTAAAACCTTAACAAAGAGAGAGGGAGGACTTTCATTCATTAATTGTCCTGGATTAGGAGAATTATACTCAATATGCTGTCTGTTTTTATTAAAAATAGGAAATTTTATAGTGTCTTTCTTAAATTCCTGCTCTATTTGTTTCTCGGTATAATTTTCATTATTAGTCATTTTTTTCAATAACTTTTCACGCAAGTGAAAGGTTCTTACAACAAAACATGTTGCAACCATCAGTGCAGCACATATAAGTGCGCACTCGATAAGGCTTATGTTGCCTACCATAGCTGGTAATACAAAGCAAAAAAACAGCGGTATGGCAATCATTTCACCAAATGGAACAACGTTCCTTTTCATCGCAAAAGCGGCACCTTCTTTTAATTTTGTATTATTGTGTAAGCTATACTCTAAATAACTTAAAAATGCCAAATTAAAGGTTAAAAAACCTTTTGTTCCGCAAAAAATTGATGATTTAAGATTATTCACTAGTTTCTTACGACAGTAAACCATAAACTACCCCTTGATGTTTTATTCTTGACTATAAATAAAAAATCTCTTTGATGGAACAAAAATTCACAATAAAATAAATATACGATCTTAATATAAGGGAATGATATGGCAATTGAGAGAACACTTTCGATATTAAAACCTGATGCAGTAAAAAATAATATTACAGGCAGTATAAATTCTTACATTGAAAAATCTGGACTAAAAATTATAGCACAAAGAATGATGATGCTGACAAAAAAACAAGCAGAGCTGTTTTATGAAATTCATAAGGATAGGCCTTTTTTTGGAGAGTTGGTGGAATTTATGACTTCTGGGTCTGTGATAGTTCAAGTTTTAATCGGTGAAAATGCAGTCAGTAAATACAGACAAATCATGGGTGCTACAGATCCAAAGCAGGCAGATAAAGGTACAATTAGGGGTGATTTTGCTGATGATATTAGTGAAAATAGAGTGCATGGTTCTGATAGTCTAGAGAATGCTCATAGAGAAATAGCTTTCTTTTTTGCTGAATGTGAATTGGTGTAGTTTTACTTTTTTACATATTAAATTTCTGAATTTTATGTTGAACTGTATAATATTAGCCCAATTTTTAGTTTAAGCAATATTAAGGGAAAGCTTTTTCATGCACAGTATAGATAATATTTAAAATGGATCATGTTGTTAACGCTTATAATAGATCTGAAGCTTCTATAGTTAGAGGAGAAGGAGTATATCTCTTCGATAAGGATGGTAAAAAATATTTAGACTTTGCTGCAGGAATTTCTACAACCTCTCTAGGGCATTGTCATCCATACATTACAGATAAACTGAAGGAGCAACTGGATTCATTATGGCACTGCTCTAATATTTTTACTATTCCTCAGCAGGAAAGGCTTGCTCAGCGTTTAACAGAACTTACCTTTGCCGATAAAGTTTTTTTCTGCTCAAGTGGACTTGAAGCAACAGAAGCTGCAATTAAATTTATTCGCCGCTATTTCTACTTAAATGGACAAGAAAAGCGCAGTCACATCATTACAATTGAAGGAGGTTTTCATGGCCGCAGTATTGCTGCAATTTCAGCTGGGGGAAATGAAAAATCACGCGAAGGTTTTGCTCCACTCCTTTCTGGTTTTGATAAAGTTCCAAGAAATAACATTGAAGCATTAGAAAAGAAAATCAATAGCGAAACAGCTGCCATATTTTTAGAGCCCATACAAAGTGAAGGCGGAGTACATCCATTGGACGTAGAGTATCTTAAAAAAGTAAGAGAGATAACAAAAGCTCAAGGAATAATTTTATGCTTTGATGAAGTGCAATGCGGATATGGACGGATTGGCTCTCTATTTTACTATCAAAATATAGGAGTTGAACCTGATATGCTCACTTGTGCGAAGGCTATGGGTAATGGATTTCCTCTGGCTGCATGTTTAGTAAAAGATTATATAGCAGAAGCAATCACTCCAGGAACTCATGGGTCAACTTATGGAGGTAATCCACTTGCCATGACTGTTGGTAATGCAGTACTCGATGTAATGCTAAAGGAAGGCTTTTTTGACCATGTTAAGAAGGTCAGTAAATATCTAAAAGAAAAGTTGTTGCCTTTGACTGAAGAATTTCCGAAGATCGTTTCAGAAGTTCGTGGGGAGGGTTTATTGATAGGGATAGAGCTTAGAGTACCTTTGGCTGATAAAATTGTTAAACAATCTCTTGACAAAGGCTTAATAATGACTAAAATTTTAAATAATAGGGTAATAAGAATAACTCCTCCACTTGTTGTTGAGAATATGCATGTGAATGCAGTGTGTGATATATTTCATGATTTATTTTTTTATATTAAAGATATATAGACTTGCAAATGCTTCTTACAACATATAAAATCAACTCTGTTTCTATATCGCAATAACATCATACTTTAATGGATTGGTTATTGATTTCAGTATTGTCAGCAATTTTTTTCTTATTGATTTTATCGTTTTTGTTCTCAGGAGCAGAAATAGGGTTAACCTCAATTAGCCGATCCCGAGTGAATAAACTAAAGCTAGAAGGTAACAAAAAAGCCAAGATAATAGAGCTTTTGTTAGGTAAAAAAGAATTAACAATAGGAACAATATTACTGTGTAATACAATTATTAACATTACTTGCTCTGCTTTATTTACAGTAATATTTATAAATTCTTTTGGGAGTGAGGGCATATTTCTTTCAACATTCATGATGACGTTTTGTATTTTGCTATTTTGTGAAGTTTTACCAAAAACTTACGCCATGCAAAATCCTGAAAAATTTACATTACTTTCTGCTTATTTTATGCTGTTTTTTGTCAAGGTTCTTTCTCCATTGACATTAGGCATTCAGTTTATTGTCAATATCATTCTGAAGTTATGTGGGCTTCATAAGAATAGGGAGGTAATATCTGCAGCAGATGCAATGCGTAATATGATTACTCTTCACCGCAGTGAGGGCACTATGTTACAACAGGATTTAGATATGCTAAATAGTATACTTGATTTGGCTGAGACAGAAATATCACAAATTATGACCCACAGGAGAAACTTATTTTCTCTTGATATAGATCGAAACAAAGAAGAGTTAATAAGAGAGATTTTAACCAGTAGCCATAGCAGAGTACCTTTATGGCAAAAAGAACCAGATAATATTGTTGGAGTGGTTCACGTGAAAAATCTAATAAATGCCTTGCGTGAAAAGGATAATAAAATAGAGATTGCCAAAGTTATGTCAAAGCCTTGGTTTATACCAGAAAGTACGCCACTCAGTGTACAACTTCACAACTTCCGTAAAAACAGGAAACACCTTGCATTTGTTATTGATGAGTATGGAGCACTACAGGGAATCGTAACTCTTGAGGATATACTGGAAGAAATAGTTGGAGAAATTTCAGATGAACATGATTTGATCACAGAGAATTTTATAAAAAAGATATCCGATAATATGTATCACATAGAAGGAAAATCTACTATTAGGGATATTAATAGACAGTTACATTGGGATCTTCCTGATGAAGAAGCTACAACTCTAGCAGGTATGATTGTAAACGAGATAGAGCGCATTCCTGAAGAAAATGAAGAGTTTTCCATGTACGGTTTTTACTTTAAGATTTTAAAAAAAGATAAAAATATTATTAATATGATTGAAGTACAAGTAAAAACTGATAATACTGTAGTAGCAATTAATTAGTTGGGTTCTATGGAAGATACAGTAAAAATAACGGCTGAAGATTTGAAGAGCTATATAGAGAGAATCGAAAAACTTGAACAAGAAAAGAGGGATGTGCAAGATCACATTCGTGATGTATATGCAAAAGCTGCAGATGAAGGTTGGGATATAAAAGTGATGAAACAGATTATTAGGCTAAGAAAGATGGATGATGATGACAGGGAGGAACAGGAAATATTACTTGATACCTACAAACGTGCATTGGGAATGAATTACGAAGGTGAATAGTAGGATTGTAATTGGAATAAGTGGAGCATCTGGTTCTATTTACGGTGTACGGATTCTAGAGGCACTAAAAAATACCAATCATGAAACTCATTTAGTGATCAGCAGTGCTGGAAAAATAACTATAGCTCATGAGATTAAAGAAAAACTTGAAGATATTATATCGCTTGCAGATTTTTACTATTCTGAAGAAAAAATAGGAGAAAAAATAGCAAGCGGCTCATTTAAAACCTCAGGTATAGTTATTGCTCCATGTTCTATGAAAACAATGTCTGAAATAGCATCGGGGGTGACTTCCAATCTATTAACAAGGGCTGCAGATGTAACTCTAAAAGAAAGAAGAAAATTAGTTCTTATGGTGCGAGAATCTCCACTACATCTTGGACATCTCCGAAATATGTTAAAACTAACGGAGATGGGAGCAATAATTGCTCCGCCGATGCCTGCTTTTTATATTAAACCAAAATCTTTGGATGATATTGTAAATCATGCTGTTGGTAAAGTATTGAATTTATTTGATATCGCATTACCTGACTTCAAGGAGTGGCAAGGAAATGTCAATTATTATTAACGGTAAAAAAATAGCAAATGATCTCTGTGAGGAGCTATCAAAAAAAATTGATATTTTAAAGAAAGAGTATAATGTTTTTCCTTGTCTTAAAGTAATTCTTGTGGGTAGCAATCCAGCAAGTCAGGTCTACGTTCGTAATAAACAAAGAAAAGCAGAATCAATAGGCATAAGTTCTGAAACTATTGTTTTGCCTGATAGTATCTCAGAAGATGAATTGATTGAAAAAGTTAATACATTAAATGAAGATCCATCTGTGCATGGAATTTTAGTTCAGTTACCTTTACCAAAGCACATCAGTGCAAGCAGAATAATTAATACAGTAAGTGTTGAAAAAGATGTAGATGGCTTTCATGATGAGAATGTTGGCAGGTTAGTTAAAGGTGAAAAAAATTGTCTGATACCTTGTACTCCCAAAGGTTCTTTGCATTTAATTAAGTCAGTTGAAAATAATCTGTCCGGTAAAAATGCGGTAATCATTGGCAGATCAAATATTGTGGGTAAGCCAATGTTTCACCTATTGTTGCAAGAAAATTGCACCGCTACCATCTTGCATTCACAAAGCAAGAATTTAGCTGATTATTGCTCTAAAGCGGATATAGTAGTTGCAGCAGTTGGAAAGCCAAATTTTGTTCAACCAGATTGGATAAAAAAAGGTGCAATAGTGATTGATATTGGCATAAATAGCGTTAACGTAGGAAATCAAAATAAGCTTGTAGGTGATGTTGACTTTGAGGGAGTAAAAGAAAAAGTCAAAGCTATTACCCCAGTGCCTGGTGGGGTTGGCCCGATGACAATAGCATTTCTTATGATAAACACTGTAGTTGCTGCTTGCTTACAGCGGGAAGTTGATCCTTCTGATTTTATTAATTGAGGGTATAAGAAGAATAGATACCCCGTTTCTAGGTAATAACATCAAATTTCTGTCCAAATAGCAAGTAACCGTTCACGGAGATAAGGTGGTTTACAAAGTAAGTATAAAAGTGTAAAGAGATAGGAAGCTAAATATGGAATGGGTAAATGACAACAGTGCTGCAAGAAAAGGTTGTAGCAGAAAACGCTAATCTCAAGGAAGAAATAAAAGCACTGATCAGAGAAAATGATAGCTTGAAAGCAAAAATAGTTGAATTAGAAGACAAATTGGGCTTAAATTCGCAAAATTCATCGCTGCCACCATCACGAGATATATATCGTAAGAAAGCAAAAAAGAAAAGTGATAAAAAACCAGGAGGTCAGCCAGGACATAAGGTGCATAAGCGTGAATTAATGGCTGCAGACGAGGTAGTGAGATGCACAATTGATACAATTTGTATGTGTGGAGGTAAGATTACTTTAGAAGATGAAATTATTCATCAGAAGGCAGAGTTGCCAGAAATTAAGCCAATTGTAACTGAGTACAGGTTGCAAAGAGGACATTGTAGCAGTTGTGTTAAAAGTCAATAGAAAAATTGATGTAGCTGTGAATAAGTACTTAAAATTTGTGTGGGCGTACTTATTCACAGCTATGCTATTGCTATATAGAAGCAGTTTTAGGGCTATACTCCTCAGTAAACAGTCTACCGTCTCTTACTAAAGAGTTAGCAAGGATAAGTAATTTTCTCATTGCAGCAGTAGAGGTAACTTTATATGGTTTTTTATATTGATTGTATAGCCTATCAAAGAAGATTTTTATATAAGAATTGTACCTTTGCGCACTAAGAATGCACATATGTAAAACCTTTCTAATTTGTGATCTACCACCCTGAATACACCTTTTTCCCTTACTAAAACCACTATCTCGATTAAAAGGTGCAACTCCGGAAAGGCTGGATATTTCTTTATGTTGGAGAGTTCCAAGCTCGGGTAGATAACAAATAAAAGTAATAGCTGTTATTGCACCTACACCAGGTATACTAGTTATTGACATGTACTTTTTTTTAAGCTCTTGATTTTTATCGACTAATTCCATTACCTCATCTTCTAAGACTTGAATTTGATTTTGTAAAACTGCAAGTAGCTCTTCCATTTGTTTGATTATAGATAAATCGGTTACTTGATGAGCTTGGGTTTTTTGTATTTTTGCTATTTCTACTAGTTGATTCCTGCGAGATAATTTTTGCTTCAAACAGTCAATACTACTAACTTTTAAAGGAGTGACACGCATGTCTGTATTACTAACATAACGTGAGATGATGCTACAGTCTATTTTATCAGTTTTAGTAGCAATACCAAGGCTTTTTGCATAATCTCTCACCCATCTTGGTTGAATGACATATACTTCAAAACCATGGCTTAATAAAGTATAAGCACATAATTTTTCGTACCCACCAGTTGCTTCAAGTCCAACTTTGGTTACGTTATGTAAACGCAAAAAGTCGATTATTTGATCAATAGCTTGAACGTTATTTTCAAATACTTTATGATGTCCAAGTGGATGAATATGGATATCTAGTTTATTTTTGCTAATATCAATGCCAGTAATAATATTTGATAAATTCATAATCCCTCCATAAATAATGTGTATACTGCATTTTCCACCCTTATATACGAGCCTAAAAGCTCAACCAGTTGTTCGGAACTTTCAGTATAATAAACCAGAGAGGAGAACCTTGCTGCAAAACGGTCCTTATGACCAAGAGTATGTACGGTTCCTCCTCTCTGCGTGTCTTTATACCGCCATTTCGTGACATTTATAAAGACTTGTTTTTAACATATAAGAGTATGTAATAAAAGAATTACAGCAAATTTACCCGAAGGTGTTGCAAGAGATTTTCTAGGACCCAATGCTAAAACAGTTATAAGCAGCCTTAGCGGCTTTTTTATTAACTCAAAAAGAGAGGTACAGCAAATTTTGGGCAGTATTTTTAATCTAAATATAAGCCTTGGTTTAGTCTCAAATACTGAACGCAGGGTATCGAAGAAGTGTGCATCTGAATATGAGAAAATGAAGGAAGAGTTGCAAGGAAGCGAGTATTTGCATATAGACGAAACAGGGCACAGAAATCAAGGAAAGAGAGGCTGGAGTTGGGTAATAACAAACAAAGCGTTGACACTTCTGAAGGTAAGCGAGTCTCGTGGTAAGAAGGTGTTGAAGAGTTTACTGCCAGAATATGATGGTATAGTTGTGAGCGATAGATACGCTGTATACAATTACTTCAATCGTGAAAATAGACAGATATGTTGGGCACATCTGGCAAGAGATTTTGAGAGATTTGCCCATAGTAAAAATGTTGAAGTGAGCAAAATTGGCCAAGCACTAAAATCGCTCAGCAATAAGGTGTTTGTAGTAGATAAGGCAAAAAAACAAAATTTGATAGATAATTTGAGATTTTATCGACTGGTGCGAAAAATTCGGAAAAGGGTAAAACATTTTTTACGTAAAATGACGAGGGTTGCAAATAGCACTCAAGCTTCAAGAATGGCCGCTAAGATGTTACGATCTGAGGATATGATGTGGAAGTTTTTAAGAAAACCTGAAGTGATAGAAACAACTAATAACCTTGCAGAACGGCAAATTAGACGGTACGTAATTTATCGTAAAAACAGCTTTTTCACCTGGTCAGAACGTGGAGAAAGATTCGTGGAAAGAATGTTGTCGATATTTTTGACATCACGTCTAAATGGCCAGAACCCCTTTCAAAAGCTACAGAATCTAGTAGCTGTCACTGCTTAGTTCTTTAATTCATTCTCACAATCCGTGAACGGTTACGATATTTTTGACATCACGTCTAAATGGCCAGAACCCCTTTCAAAAGCTACAGAATCTAGTAGCTGTCACTGCTTAGTTCTTTAATTCATTCTCACAATCCGTGAACGGTTACACAGTATCAGCCTTTACATGCTTAACACTTGGATCTGATTGAAACCCATGCTTTCTTTCCATTTGTGCTTCAAGCTTACTGCTATCATGTGTAACCCTACACCTTTCTAGATTACGGTCACGTTTGTCAGGAGCTACATATCCATCTATATCACTACATAAGAACGGGCGCACTTTGAACCTGTCTGAACTAACACCATTTTCAACATTTGCAGAATTATGAGCTTTTCTATTATTGCGCATTTTATCTACAGCTTCCTTTATTTTTTCTTTTGATGGTTTTGGCAGCAGTGCTGGCTTATATGCACATGCTGGTAGTTCTGGAAATGAGTCCTCCTGAAACAGCAAATGACTTTGGTTTCTCTTACTATCTGATTCTTCAATATTCTTTATTGGTGTCTTGAAAGAGTTTTCATTTTTCTTTCTTAGATCTAACTCATTTAATCCGCTTCCAACATTATTTTTTCTTGTTGTAGTGTGAATAACACCTGAAAGTTTCACTTCATACTTAAATTTTTTACCAATGGTATCTATTGACTCATTAGATGAGGAATCTATTTGAAACCTATGGTTTGAAAATTTTGATTTTGTAGCATCAAAAGATATACTACGTTTTTCTATCTTGTTATCAGTCATATTTTACCTCTAAACCTATTAACTAACAAAAGTATAAACTAAGAGGTATTAATTTTATTATAATAATAAAGGCTCAAGAAGCATCACCGTAGGGTTTTCTATATAGTACTTAAAGGCATTTAAAAATTTTGCTCCTAGTGCTCCATCAACTGCTCTGTGGTCAACAGAGAGAGTAACTGTCATTACCTCTGCTATCTCTATTTTTTCACTTATGACAACTGGTTGTTTTTTAGATGCGCCGACAGCCATAATGCAAGACTGTGGTGGATTGATTATAGCACTGAAAGTTTTTATACCAAACATGCCTAAATTAGAAATGGTAAACCCTCCTCCTTGAAATTCTTCAGGCCTTAATTTTCCAGATCGTGCTCTATTTACTAAATCTTTCACTTCTTTTGATATAGATAAAACACTTTTTTCATCAGCATTTTTTACTATAGGAGTAATAAGTCCATCCTCAAGCGCTACAGCAATTGAGATATCTATATTTGAATATTTTACTATCTTAGTATCTATCCACGATGAGTTTATGTCAGGAAATTTTTTCATGCTGAAAGCCACAGCTTTTATAATTAAGTCATTAATTGTTACTTTATTGTTCTCATTTGCTGAATTAACCTCATTTTTGAGCGATATTAGCTTATCAACGTGGCAGTCTACAGTTAAATAAAAGTGTGGAATATTTTGCTTAGATTCAACTAGGCGCTGCGCTATCACTTGGCGCATATTACTTACTTCAACTGTTGTATTTTCCTCAAATCTCTCATAGCTTTTAGTTTGATCTAAAAATTCTAATACATCAGCTTTGATGATACGACCATATGGACCTGTACCTTTTAATCGCTTTATATCAACACCTTCATTTTGAGCTATTTTTTTAGCTAAGGGGCTTACTTTTATTCTATTTTCTGTTGCTCTATCCTCTTTTTTAGATCCCAGTGTCACGCACTGGGATGACATTGAAGAGCTAGATGAAATCGAAGGGTTGGATGATACTGAAAAATCGGCTTCAACCTCCTTCTCAACCTTGGTATTGATGGCAGAAGCTAAATCAAGTGCGCTTTTATCTTCCCCTTCCTCTAACATTAGAGCTATCAGTTGATTTACAGGCACACCACTTGTTCCTTCCGACACTAAAATTTTTGCTAAAACTCCTTCATCGACAGATTCAAACTCCATTATGGCTTTATCAGTCTCAATTTCAGCGATTACATCACCTATTTCAACTTTATCTTGTTCTTTTTTACACCACTTTACAATTTTCCCTCCAGTTTTACTCATTGTTGGGGAAAGAGCGGGCATCAATATTTCTATAGGCATTTATTCTGCATTAAAAGATCTATTTAATTTTTAATTTACTCTTTACCCTATGTCAATCTAATCGTAAATCATGATACTTATATCATCCTAGTACGTGATGCTGGAATCTTGGTTGACTACTGTTATCCTACTATTTCTATTGCTTAGTCCTAGACAGAGTACAAATAGTAAGATCATCATGAAAATAGACGAATCTGTTATAATGGAAATAGAAAAATGTAGTGCTTACTATCCTCTCACAAACATATAGCTTGGGTACAGAAAAAATTTATATGAGGAGCTGGTTAAATTGATAAAAGATCAGAATTAATAGTAGTTTCCGAATCTTCTGTAGCAGGCTCTTCATGTGAAGCAGAGGACAGACTAACTTCTTTATCCTCTGTTCTCTGTATAGAACTACCACAAAAACTCCTTAACATCTCTTCAGCAGATGAATTTAAAATCTGTATAATAGACTTTTCACTTTGTTCTTTCAGCGATTGATCCATCTTAGAAATCAACTCGGAAAATTCACTACCTTCTTTTCTAGCTTCACTTTCTATCTTATTTTTTATGCTTTCTATATTACTTTGGTTAATTTCTTCTTTCGTTATGTTAAATGAATTAGCAATACCTTGATACTTAATCTCACAATCGCCACAGCCAACTATGCAAAGAGCAATAGAATCGGATATTTCACCTGCAGCCGAATTATGGATAGTGTAAGCTAAGCAATTGTCATGATATTTAATGCCAAGCTGTTGCTCTATCAATTCAGAAATTTCATTTTTTAAAGACATAAAGTACCTCCTTCTTACATTACTGTACCTTCTGATTAAAGTACAACAGCTGCTCCTAAATAGCAATCCATATATGGTTTACTTTAATAAATTATTAAAGTAAGAAGCTTTTACATCCTAAAACATAACTGAGATAAGCCAATGTAAAAAAATTTTTAAACGAGAATTATTGTATATATATATTACTTATTTGGTAAAATTATTTTGGCAAAATAGCATATAAAAGTTGAGGCTAATTATGAATATTAAAGAACGAAAGGATTTACAACAGGAGTTATTAGGAATTGTTTTCAATATACTCATAGAAAGTGAAGATAGCGCCATAGAAGCTATGGAAACAAGAGCAGTAGAGATAATTAAAAAACTAAAGGAACACATTAATGATTATATAGAGTATGGTGGTCAAAAAAAGCCAATTTTAGATTGGGTTATTGTTTGTGATTCTCAGAATAATGTCAGACTAAATAACAAGTCGCTATTAAAATTTGAGAAGGCAATTAAGGATATTGGAGGAAGAGCACCGCTAAATGAAATAAAAAGTACAATAAGGTTATTAGTAGAACAAGCACAGCTAAATCATGTTAGAATTAGAGGTGAGAGAGAAGTACCACTAAACCTCTTTGAGGAAAACATAATAATGAGAGAGCGAAGAAGGGCAAGAGAACAACAAATGCGGCCAAATTTTATTAGAGAAAGAGAAGCGTCATTGAATCTCTTTGGAAACAGGGATGAAAATGTAATAATGAGAGGACAAATGAGGTCGCGCTATATTAGGCGTATTAGACGTGAAAGAGAAGTACCACTTAGTTCAAAAATAGGAGAATTAATTGGTGTAGTTTCATCCATAATTGTAGGTGCTTTCATTGGTATAATGGTTGGTATGGTCATTGCTGGTTTATGTATTGAGCTTTGTGGTAATCACCACTGCAGAACCGATTCTTCTCATCATGGGTGCTACTGCTGTTATAGGAGCTATTGTAGCAGGAACTGCTCCTGTATTAAAGCTAATAGAGATGTTTAAAGGTCAAGAACCTAATCTTTCTCCTAGTAGCGGTCTGGAAAGCTCTAATACTGAACATACTTATTTAAATAGGCAAAGAGTTATTTAGAAAAAAATTGGAAGAATGTTCAAAAAAGTCCATTTATAAAATACATCGGCTTAACTATGATCTTATAACTTAAGCTAATTAATTAAAAATTAGTAACCGTTCACGGAGATAAGGTGGTTTACAAAGTAAGTATAAAAGTGTAAAGAGATAGGAAGCTAAATATGGAATGGGTAAATGACAACAGTGCTGCAAGAAAAGGTTGTAGCAGAAAACGCTAATCTCAAGGAAGAAATAAAAGCACTGATCAGAGAAAATGATAGCTTGAAAGCAAAAATAGTTGAATTAGAAGACAAATTGGGCTTAAATTCGCAAAATTCTCATCGCTGCCACCATCACGAGATATATATCGTAAGAAAGCAAAAAAGAAAAGTGATAAAAAACCAGGAGGTCAGCCAGGACATAAGGTGCATAAGCGTGAATTAATGGCTGCAGACGAGGTAGTGAGATGCACAATTGATACAATTTGTATGTGTGGAGGTAAGATTACTTTAGAAGATGAAATTATTCATCAGAAGGCAGAGTTGCCAGAAATTAAGCCAATTGTAACTGAGTACAGGTTGCAAAGAGGACATTGTAGCAGTTGTGTTAAAAGTCAATAGAAAAATTGATGTAGCTGTGAATAAGTACTTAAAATTTGTGTGGGCGTACTTATTCACAGCTATGCTATTGCTATATAGAAGCAGTTTTAGGGCTATACTCCTCAGTAAACAGTCTACCGTCTCTTACTAAAGAGTTAGCAAGGATAAGTAATTTTCTCATTGCAGCAGTAGAGGTAACTTTATATGGTTTTTTATATTGATTGTATAGCCTATCAAAGAAGATTTTTATATAAGAATTGTACCTTTGCGCACTAAGAATGCACATATGTAAAACCTTTCTAATTTGTGATCTACCACCCTGAATACACCTTTTTCCCTTACTAAAACCACTATCTCGATTAAAAGGTGCAACTCCGGAAAGGCTGGATATTTCTTTATGTTGGAGAGTTCCAAGCTCGGGTAGATAACAAATAAAAGTAATAGCTGTTATTGCACCTACACCAGGTATACTAGTTATTGACATGTACTTTTTTTTAAGCTCTTGATTTTTATCGACTAATTCCATTACCTCATCTTCTAAGACTTGAATTTGATTTTGTAAAATTGCAAGTAGCTCTTCCATTTGTTTGATTATAGATAAATCGGTTACTTGATGAGCTTGGGTTTTTTGTATTTTTGCTATTTCTACTAGTTGATTCCTGCGAGATAATTTTTGCTTCAAACAGTCAATACTACTAACTTTTAAAGGAGTGACACGCATGTCTGTATTACTAACATAACGTGAGATGATGCTACAGTCTATTTTATCAGTTTTAGTAGCAATACCAAGGCTTTTTGCATAATCTCTCACCCATCTTGGTTGAATGACATATACTTCAAAACCATGGCTTAATAAAGTATAAGCACATAATTTTTCGTACCCACCAGTTGCTTCAAGTCCAACTTTGGTTACGTTATGTAAACGCAAAAAGTCGATTATTTGATCAATAGCTTGAACGTTATTTTCAAATACTTTATGATGTCCAAGTGGATGAATATGGATATCTAGTTTATTTTTGCTAATATCAATGCCAGTAATAATATTTGATAAATTCATAATCCCTCCATAAATAATGTGTATACTGCATTTTCCACCCTTATATACGAGCCTAAAAGCTCAACCAGTTGTTCGGAACTTTCAGTATAATAAACCAGAGAGGAGAACCTTGCTGCAAAACGGTCCTTATGACCAAGAGTATGTACGGTTCCTCCTCTCTGCGTGTCTTTATACCGCCATTTCGTGACATTTATAAAGACTTGTTTTTAACATATAAGAGTATGTAATAAAAGAATTACAGCAAATTTACCCGAAGGTGTTGCAAGAGATTTTCTAGGACCCAATGCTAAAACAGTTATAAGCAGCCTTAGCGGCTTTTTTATTAACTCAAAAAGAGAGGTACAGCAAATTTTGGGCAGTATTTTTAATCTAAATATAAGCCTTGGTTTAGTCTCAAATACTGAACGCAGGGTATCGAAGAAGTGTGCATCTGAATATGAGAAAATGAAGGAAGAGTTGCAAGGAAGCGAGTATTTGCATATAGACGAAACAGGGCACAGAAATCAAGGAAAGAGAGGCTGGAGTTGGGTAATAACAAACAAAGCGTTGACACTTCTGAAGGTAAGCGAGTCTCGTGGTAAGAAGGTGTTGAAGAGTTTACTGCCAGAATATGATGGTATAGTTGTGAGCGATAGATACGCTGTATACAATTACTTCAATCGTGAAAATAGACAGATATGTTGGGCACATCTGGCAAGAGATTTTGAGAGATTTGCCCATAGTAAAAATGTTGAAGTGAGCAAAATTGGCCAAGCACTAAAATCGCTCAGCAATAAGGTGTTTGTAGTAGATAAGGCAAAAAAACAAAATTTGATAGATAATTTGAGATTTTATCGACTGGTGCGAAAAATTCGGAAAAGGGTAAAACATTTTTTACGTAAAATGACGAGGGTTGCAAATAGCACTCAAGCTTCAAGAATGGCCGCTAAGATGTTACGATCTGAGGATATGATGTGGAAGTTTTTAAGAAAACCTGAAGTGATAGAAACAACTAATAACCTTGCAGAACGGCAAATTAGACGGTACGTAATTTATCGTAAAAACAGCTTTTTCACCTGGTCAGAACGTGGAGAAAGATTCGTGGAAAGAATGTTGTCGATATTTTTGTAACCGTTCACGCAATGGCGTCAACTTAAGAGCCTTCATTAGCAGACTCTCCTAAAGACATGATGGCGTTTAGGCTTATCAACTTTGTCCATTCACGGTATAAGAAAGTAGTTTACAAAAATTGCATAATTAGTATAAAAAACAATAAACTAGATAGATGAGGGGTTGATGATAGAGGTGCTACAAGAAAAGATTGTGGTATTGGAGTCAGAAGTTGGTACTCTGAAAGCAGAGAATGATAAGTTAAGGACAAAAATAATTGAGCTAGAGGATAAGCTGGGTTTAAATTCAAAAAATTCATCGCTGCCACCATCGCAAGATGTATATCGCAAAAAGACAAAAAAGAAGAGCGATAAAAAACCAGGCGGGCAGCCAGGACATGAAGCGCACAAGCGGGAATTGATGGTAGCAGATGAGGTGGTAAAATGTTCAATTGATACAATTTGCATGTGTGGAAGCCAAGTTATTTTAGAAGAAGAAACTGTGCATCAAAAGGTTGAATTGCCAAAAATTAAACCGATAGTGACTGAATATAGGCTACAAAAAGGCTACTGTAAGGCGTGTAAGAAAAGGATCTCAGCTAGTCTGCCTGAAGGTGTGACAAGGGATCTTTTAGGAGCTAATGCAAAAGCAGTAATTAGCAGTTTTAGTGGATTTTTTATCAATTCAAAAAGGGAAGTACAGCAAATTTTGAGCAGCATATTTAATCTGAATATAAGCCTAGGTTTGGTATCAAAGACCGAGGGTAGAGTATCAGAAAAATGTATATCTGAATACGAAAAAATAAGAGAAGAGCTACGGAAAAGCAAGTATTTACATATAGATGAAACAAGCCATAGGAACCAGGGAAAGAAAGGTTGGAGTTGGGTAGTAACGAATAAAACAGCAACACTTATGAAGTTAGTTGGATCTCGCGGAAAGAAGATATTAAAAGGGCTATTGCCAGAGTATGATGGAATAGTTATAAGCGATAGGTATGCTGCGTATAATTACTTTAATCGTGAAAACAGACAGATATGCTGGGCCCATTTAGCAAGGGACTTTGAAAGGTTTTTTTACAGTAAAAATGTTGAAGTGAGCAGAATTGGCGCAGCATTAAAATCGCTGAGCAACAGGGTATTTGTGGTAGATAGAGCACGTAAACAAAACCTGATAGACAATTTAAGATTTTTCCGGTTAATGAGGAAGATTCGAAAAAGGGTGAAACATTTTTTGCGAGAGATAACAAGGGTTGCAAAAGGAACTCAGGCCTCGAGAATGGCTGCCAATATACTACGTTCTGAAGATATGATGTGGAGATTCGTGCGCAATCCTGATCTGATCGAGACAACCAATAACCTTGCAGAACGTCAGGCTAGACGGTACGTCATTTATCGTAAAAATAGTTTTTTCACTTGGTCAGAACGTGGAGAAAAGTTCATTGAAAGAATGCTTTCGATATTTTTGACTGCACGTTTGAATGATCAGAATCCTGTCCAGAAACTACAGAATTTAGTCGCTATTCCTGCCTAATTGGGAATATTCCGTGAACGGTTACGTGGAAAGAATGTTGTCGATATTTTTGACATCACGTCTAAATGGCCAGAACCCCTTTCAAAAGCTACAGAATCTAGTAGCTGTCACTGCTTAGTTCTTTAATTCATTCTCACAATCCGTGAACGGTTACAAATTAATAGTGTTTACGCAATAGGCAACGATTTCATATACTGAGGCTCATTTAAATATAGAGCCTCAACCCCATTTAATTTTTGTTTATTTTTTAGTCTATAACGGACTAATAGCGCTGCATGGCTAGCATCCAACTTTGGTAAACTGCAATCCATATATGTAATGCAGTGCGTTTCAGGCTGGAGTTCACTTACTACAGCAGGATTTGATAGCGGTAACAAATTGAAATCAAATAACTGCGTATAAAACTTTTGATCATCTTCGATTATAGCTTTAATATTTTTTTTGCTATTTGTACAAAGTAGCGATATTGCATATGCTTGAGCTTCCAGGGCACTAACCCCATATAACGGCTTATTTGTAGCAAGATTTATACCTTGTGCAGTTGATATACCAACTCTGATTCCAGTAAAACTTCCTGGTCCAACTATCACTGCTAAATAGTCTATTTTATCGTAGCTGTAATTATGCTTATCAAACAAAGTATTCAGTATTTGAAAAAATGATTCTGCATGACTATTGTTTGCAGAATTGCGTTCTACAAAACAATTACCATCGTAATCAATTACTGCTATTGAACTACCAGCACCTACAGTATTAATTGCTAGAATGGACATCACTTAAGCTTATCATAGAGCTTTGTAAACATCATAGTGAACGCACCGTTACCCATAACATTTGCTGAAGTTATTATTGGGTCAAACACTATATACAATGCTGTAATTAATGAAAGCATCTCTGGGGAGAATTTAAGATACTTCTCAAGAACAGGCAACATTACCATAATCCCTCCCGCTGGAACTGCAACAATAGCAAATTTAAATAACAGAAAGTAGAGAAGGAAAGTCACATAGTCTGTTGCAGACAATGCACCACCAAAAGTCATTATCATTGATAGTATTATAATAAAAAAGCAATCACCTACTAAATGAAAGCTAGCAGTTATTGGCACAACAGACGATGCTATATCATGCTGCTTTACATTTTTTTTGCTTCCTTCAAGAGTAAGCGGCATAGCTGCATTACTAGACATTGTGCTCATTGCAGTAATAAATGCTGGTATCATATTACCTATACTAGCTATCCAGCTTGTGATCTTGAACGAATTTGCTGCTCCATATAAGAGAAAAACATAAAGGTAAGTTGAAGATGATATAATAATAAAAATTATTGAGTAATCCTTAAATATTATGGGTAAAACCTGATCATGTTCCATTTTTAAAGCAAGACCAAGTACAAACATTGGAATAATTGGCGTCAAAAATGTCTTCAAAATAAAGAGAGTTAAATCTAACATTTTGTTCGAGAGCTCTTTGCTTTTTTTTGGTAATATTGTGGACACTAATATGCTTAATACAAATCCACAAGCAAGGGCATAAAAATTAGAAAGCAATGCAGGTATCCTAAATGACCATAAAGGAACAATTGTTTCTTCATATGTTATATCTTGTATTGAATAAGTGTTTTGTGTGATGAAATGCCCAACAGAATAAGCTATTAAACTTGAAGCTAGATTCGACAAGAAAATCGTTATAATAAGTAACAATATAAACTTTATAGCCGACTGCTTAAGATTGTTAACACTACTAAAGATTAATGCAAAAACAATAAAAGGCATTATAAATAGTAAGATCTCTTTTATACTAAGGCTTATTGAATACAAGAAGGTTTTCACTTCCATTGGAACTAGATGACCAAAAAATACAACCGAAGTGATAACAGCAAGTAAGGTTAGTAATTGTAACATATTCTAATATAGCGATATCCTATGGAAATACATATGATAAATTAGCTGCTAAGTAAAGTAAAACTGCCTAAAATATTTGCATTACCTTCTAGTACTTGAATGAGATTTCAAATTACAACGTTTCCACAAAGTATATAATTAACATCCACACCTTTGGTCAAGTTCCATTCACGCTTTATTACATTATATTCCATACCAGTCATATCTTGTAGTGTTACATTGTTTTCCCTTAGATGATTTGCAATTTCTGATGGCTTGAGAAATTTATTCCAATTATGTGTGCCTTTTGGCAGCCAGTTTAATATGTACTCTGCGCCGACTATTGCAAGACAGAAGGATTTAATAGTTCTATTTATCGTCGATATAAAAATTAGCCCTTCTGGCTTCAACAGCTCTATTGCTTTTTTCATGAAAAACTCTAAATTATCGACATGTTCAACCACTTCCATCAACAAAACCACGTCATACTTCTTGTCATTGCTTAGCTCTTCAATGCTAGTGTGTGTGTATTCTATATTTAACCCTACTTTCTTCGCATGCGACTGTGCCACTTTTATGTTTTCCTCACATACATCTATTCCCGCAACGCTAATACCAATACGCGCCATTGACTCTGACAAAATGCCACCACCACAACCAACATCGAGCAATGATAGTTCTTTTAAATCGCATTTTTTTAATTCTTTTATTTTCTCAACGATGTATGATACTCTCACAGGATTCATCATGTGCAATGGCTTGAACTTGCCATTCTCATCCCACCATTCACCTGCTATTTTAGCGAATTTTGATATTTCATCTTCATTATAAGTTTTTGTGGTTTTTTTCTTGCTAATATTGCTAAGTTTATCAAGGCGTTCTTTATGTCTACTTTCTTTTGAAAATTCTGTTTCGAGGAATTGTTTGACTATGTCTTTTGCTAATCCACTCGCAGTAAACCCTGCACCAAGACACAGTATATTCGCGTTGCCATGCTCGCGAGCTAATTTTGCGATCTCAACACTATTACATAAAGCAGCGTAGATTCCTTCAAAACGATTTGCCACAGTACTCATGCCCAAACCTGTACCGCAAATTAATATTCCATAATTTGCTTTTTTGTTTGTTATATCTTCTACAACTTCAGCAGCATAGTCAGGGTAGTCTACACTCTTTTGTTCAGCAGTGCAGCCACGGTCTATCACTGTATAATCTAAAGTTTCCAAGTAAGTCTTTATTTCTGATTTTAGTTCATAACCTGCGTGGTCTGAAGCAACTGATATCACATCTGACATATAAGAAATTGCAACTTAAGGGTATTTATATGGGTAATTTATTTTGAGCTTTTTGTCAAGCTCTCCTGATCTTTCTGAATAAATTTCGAGTCAGATATGCATAAATTCTATATAATTTTATCCTACCACTACTCATTCGGTAAAATGGATCATATAGATATTATAAAGTCAAAATTATTGTTGTCCGACATAGTAGGAAAAAAAGTTAGGTTAATAAAAAGAGGAGATAGTTTTGTTGGACTCTGCCCATTTCATAACGAAAAAACTCCATCTTTTTCGGTCAGCAATGTTAAGGGCTTATATTACTGTTTCGGTTGCTCAGCTCATGGTGATGCGTTTGAATTTATTTCACAAACTGAGGGCTTAAGTTTTAAGGAAGCGTTGGAAAATTTGGCATCTGTTGCAGGTGTTGAGTTACCCAAAAACCTCAGCTTTGCTAAAGAAAATGACAAACTGTTTTCAGCACTGAATTTAGCTGCAAGTTGGTTCGCGCAGAAAAATCGAGGTGTTATGGCTTATTTAAGGCAGCGCAAGATCTCACTCAAAATCATAGATAAATTTAAGATAGGTTATGCACCAAGTTCTGGCTTGAAGGAATATTTGAACTCCTCTGGTATTAAAGACGAGATTTTGATCGATGTTGGGTTAATAAATAAGAATTCTCGTGATTATTTCTATGATCGGCTGATATTTCCTATACACAACATCACGGTCAAAGTTATTGGTTTTGGCGGACGTGCGCTGAACTCTGAGCAACAGCCGAAGTATCTAAACAGCCCAGAGAGTCAGCTCTTTAAGAAAAGAGAAAATTTATATGGATTAAACTTTGCTTTGAGTGAAATACGCAAAAAACAGCATCTATTTGTTGTTGAAGGATATATGGATGTAATAGCACTACATCAAGCGGGAATTAGCAATACAGTTGCTCCGCTTGGTACCGCAATTTCTGCAGAGCAGATAAAAAATCTTTGGAAACTTGCTAAAGAAATTTCTATCTGTATGGATGGCGATAGTCCTGGATGTCATGCTGCTATTCGAATTGCAGAACTTGTTCTGCCGATACTGGAGCCTGGATACACATTGAAGTTCGTGACTTTGCCAAGCAACAAGGACCCATACGATATATGCAATGAACTAGAATATAAGACGGAAGATGTACTATCCGCTTTTAACCGCTCAACAGAACTGCACTCTGAATATTTATGGCATCACATAATTGGTAGCAATTTGCAAAATTATGAAAAATTTGCTCCGGAAAAATATTCAATTCTTGAGCACAAGTTCATGAAATATGTCAATGCTATCGGTAACAGCAGTATTAGAAGGTATTATAGAGATTATTTTTACAATAAGGTCAGTGAATTAAGAAGAAACTTTAAAAAGCTGATTTTTAATAGCAAAGCAACAAAAGGTGAGTATCTTTACAATAAATCTCCAGAGCTAATTGAAGCAGAGCAAAATCAGGCCATAATTTTGCGTATAGCCGTAGAATTTCCTGAAATCTTGAACCGTCCTATATTTTTTGAGCAATTTTCTCATTTCGAATTTACTAATGAGATGAAAAAATTACAACAGTGCGTAATTAATATGGTAACTAATGAGAGCAACTTTAATAAAGAAATTCTGCTACAGGAGTCTAGTGTTATAAAGTTTATATTTGAAAAAACTAGCGTACTAAATAGTCAATTAAGTGAGAAGAGATCGGCAGAAACTGTCTGGAATAACATAGTATTACGGAAAGAATTAAATGTATTACAAGAAGAAAAAATTAAAGCAAGGCTGGGCGGTAATTTTGACTTAGAGGAAAGGCTAATAGAACAAATAAAGCAAATAGAGGATAGTATACAAGAAATGCAAATGGAATTTATTCAAAAGTAGATGGCTTAAGATGTTCAAAATTATTAGAAAAACACTGTATTAGTAGTTGCTTAAAATAGCTTATTCTAGTATATTTCTGGTTTGTTCAACTACGATAAGTGTTTTCATTTCTCCCTCTCATTATCTTTCTAGCTTTATACCTTGGAAGTGGTATTTATTTTTCTTTTATCGGACTTGGCAATCCTCTTCATCAAATTTCACCGTTAGTTTGCTTATTACCAGCATTATTTTTTGCTGTTCTATTCAATAAAAACAAAATTCAGCATAGTATTGATACACTTATAAAAGGTATGGGTAATAAAACTACTCTTACCGTGTGTTTGATTTTTCTATTTGCTGGAGCATTTTCTACTATTACTGAATCGCTTGGTAGTATAAATGTTATTACTAACTTAACTATTCGCTTTCTTCCAGCACGATTATTACTTCCTGGAATGTTTTTACTTTCTACTTTTATTTCAAGTGCAATCGGCACATCAATCGGAGTTATTGCACTTATAACACCAATAGCTGTTAATTTAGCACAAAATGGAGCTTTTGATTGTGCAGTGGGTGTTGGAGCTGTGATAGGTGGAGCTATGTTTGGCAGCAACCTTTCAATGATATCTGACACTACTATTGCTGCTACTTCTTCACAAGGAGCTTCAGTAAAGGATAAACTAAAACTAACCCTAAAGACAGGATCTGTTACAGGTCTTATAATACTTACTTATCTAGTAATGATTTCAAATAGCACAGAAGTTGTTTCTCTCTCAAGTCTGAATTATTTATCCATAGTCAAAATTATCCCTTATATATCTTTAATAATTATGGGTTTATTTGAAATAAACACACTGGTAACATTAGCTGTTAATATGGTTGTTGCTGGAATATTAGGAATAGCTTTTTTTGATTATTCTATTATTGATTATTCTCATGATATATGTAGGGGTTTTAATAAGATGAATGAGGTAATGATATTTATTCTTTTCAGTAGTGGATTAAGCCACTTAATGTACGAATACAGTCAGAAAAAGATAGATAAATTCACCGATGAAGTGAATCTTACAAGAAGTCAAGCTGAACTTATGATTGCAGGCATATCATCTATGTTTACCGTTTTGGTTTCCAGCAATATTGTTGCTATTTTATTAACTAGTAATATTGCGAAAAGACTTGCACAGAGATATAACATTGCACCACACCGTAGTGCGTATTTATTAGAAATATTTACTGCGATCACAAAAAGTATCTTACCTTATGGTTCTCAAGTATTGCTAGCAAGCAGCATTGCCTCTCTTTCACCTATTGCTGTACTAACAAAAGTATATTATTGTTTTGTTTTTGCAGCAGTTGCAATAAGTGAAATAGTTATTAATGGCAGACGTCATGCGGTTGTAGCTCCTCAATTACCATAAATATAACACAACTCTTTCCGTAGCTTTGTGGAAATTATGCTAACCATAGATGGCTTTCTTGCATAGTACTAACAGACATATGGTTTTAGAGTATCATTATAGGGATTTGGTATTAATAATTCAGGAATACTGAGAACATATAAATTCATAAAGGGTTTTGAGTTTTTTTGCTCTACCAAATGATCTTTACGAACTTGTTATTTATTATAAATGCAATAGGAAATACTATATGAGATATGATAGTAAATATAGGTCCTAATAGGAATACAGATTACAAGAGATAGGCGATGGAATTTCAAAGAGTTTGCAAATAATAGTTATTATTTGTAGAATATAGAAAAGTTAATAGAGATTTTAATAGTATGCCATCCGTTACTTTTATTTTACCTGATGGAAGTAAGAAAAGCTATGAAGCTGCAGAAGGAGAAACTCTGCTTAATTTAGCCCACAGAAGTGATCCAGATCTGCTTGAAGGTGCATGTGAAGGCTCTCTTGCTTGTTCTACATGCCATGTGATTGTTGATTCAAAATTTTATGATGTTGTAGAAACACATAACCCTATATCTGATGAGGAAAATGATATGCTGGACCTAGCTTTCGGTTTAACAGAGACATCGAGGCTTGGATGCCAAATAAAAATCACAAAAGATATTGACGGTTTGTGCGTAACCGTGCCAAGAGGTACAAGAAATATATCATTAGATAAATAAGAGGATCGTGCGTAAAATTTTTATCTATATTCTCATCTCCTTACCTTTGTTTATTCCTCTAGCGTATAGTGGTTTTTGGTATTTTTCTGCATTTAAGGTAGAAAGTCTTTTAACTGATTACATTAATGACGAAAAAGTTGATATTTCACATGATTTTAAGGGGTTTCCTTTTAACCTAGTTTTTCGTGTAACGAATCCAAAGTTTTCTAATGAGCAATTAACTGTTTCATCTGAAGCTTTAGTGATAAAAAACAGATTATTTGATAAGTCAGTATATATCTATATACCAAGCAATAAAGTAAACATTGCTGTCCGTAGTAATGAGAAAAAGAATATAAAGTGTCACACACACGTGAGTAGCCACTTTGTTGTTAAACTAAATGATTTACTATCTTCATTAAAATTCAACAGAAATAGCACTGTAATAGACTATATAGATACATTTCGTTACGAAGATTATGGATTAAGATGTGATGTTTTAGAAAATCAGCAAAGTGTTATAACTGAAGTGAATGATAAAAGTAATTATATTCAATTTCACTTTGATAAAGAACTGAATGAAAATACTAAACTAGAATTTGATTTTTATACTTACCGTTATAAACATACTGCAAGTCCTGAAAATTACCTTAGTGTCGACGCTAAATTAGATTATGAATTTGTAAACCATATTTCAGCTTCTAAGATTAATTTCAACATAGAAAACTTTTTGATTGAGAGTAATAACTTTTCTATTGCTGCGAATGGTGGAGTAAGTAATTACAATTTAGTTACATCTTCATTTGAAGATAAAATCAATGTAGCCATATCAAATTATAAAGAATTAATTTCGTTTATGACTAATGATTCAAAGACTGCAGATAAATTGGAAAAATCAATATCTTCCTTATCAGAAAAAATCACTGATAACGACATTCAATTTTCAATAAAGTACGACAATAATGTAGGTTCAGGCTTTATTGGAAAATTATCCACTACTGATTTTATCACTCAATTCACCAAGAATGAGAATAGTAATTAGCTTACTTTTTACATTGATATTCCATTTAAGCATAAATGCTTTTACTTTGGATGATAAACTAAGAGACGAAAGCATGGAAGAGCGAGCAAGTAGCTTATTTGCAGTAATAAAGTGTCCAGTATGCTCTGGTGAATTATTATCCGAATCTGAGTCTCAAGTTGCATATGGTATGCGTAAGACAATTCGCAAGAAGATCAGTGATGGATATACTAACGAGCAAATAGTTTCAGAGTTAAAAAATTCTTATGGAGATTCAATTATCATTGTACCACCTGTAAAATCTAGTACCTACATTTTATGGTTTATTCCTTTTATAATTCTTCTTATTGGATGTTTTCTAATACGAAAATCAGTTCAGAAAATAGATAAGGTAGTAAAAAGATAACTATAGAGTAAAAGTGAGTTTACAACAAATGCAAGTAGCTACTATACGAACATTTGAGTTTAGATCGATTGTAAGGTTAAATCTTCCATACAAATAACCACGCACTCTACCTGCTTATCTGGGTAGACTTCTTGCACTAAGGTTTTATAGATCAACATTTGCTTTTTTATTTCATTTGATGAGGAAATAGAAACGTTATGGTGTGATTTATAGTCAATTATGATTGCTTTATCTTCTGTTATGCACAGTCTGTCTAGCCGCACTAATACTGGTTTTCCGTCAATTGTTCCACTAAGTGGAATTTCTGATTTGCCCTCCAAGTCGAACAGGTAATCATATTTTTCATTAAAGGTTAATATTTTGCTGTAAATTTCATCCTTATCTTCACTAGTGTTTATGCTATCAAGATATTTCCTGACCCAATTTTTTCTCCTGTCTTTCTCTATCTTGGGCATATATTGCAATATACTGTGAATTATTAAGCCTCTTGCATAGCTGTCTGTCGTCCCAATGCTCCTTTTTGTCATTCCAGCATTCTCATCTGTCATCCCAGTGCTTGACAATGGCTTTTTTTCTCCAGGTTCCAGCGTCACGTGCTGCAATGACATTGATAGGTTTGATGGAGGTGAAATCACTGGAACATCAAAATAATCACGTTTTTTATAAATAGAAGGGTAGTTTGCATTCATGCATAGCACTTCAACTTTTTCTTTAAATATCGGCTGTAAGTATAGTTTTTTCCTCTCATATAATGCTCCATATTGAATAACTAGATCATACCAAGAGCCCTTTTGCACTGGCTCTTTGCCTAAAATGTATAACTCATCTTCAGCACGCGTAAGTGCCACGTACAGCAAACGCAAATATTCGTTATAATCCTCTAGTTTTTTCTCTCTTTTCACTTGATTACAATAAGCATTACTATTTTTGCCACACCAAAACGGTGCTTCCGTTGCATCAAACAAAATATTTTCGCTGTTTCTTGGTACTGTATTTGTGTCAACTAAAAACACTATTGGAGCTTGTAGACCTTTTGATTTATGAATTGTCATTATTCGTACAGCATTGAGTTCTGATTGCATATCGTTTTTAATCTCAGGATTATTTTCTTTGATCCACTGAACAAATGCTTGAAGAGATGGGTACTCAAATTGCAATACGAGGTTCATAAATTCGTCTAGAATCTCGAAGCACTCAAGACCTAGCCTTGCAGCAAATTTCTTTTTACCTGTGCGTAATATATGCGTGAATAATGTAAGAGGGGATTTTGTCTGAGATAAGTTAATCAGATAGTTTAATTCGCTATAAATAACCTCATGATAATCATGAATTTTTTCCCACAATGACTGCTCTTTACGATTATATGCAATATTGAATAAATCGTCCTCAGTAAAGTTAAATAGCGGTGATTTTAAAACATTTGCAAGAGCAAGATCATTTGCCTGGAGGAGCAAAAATTCAGCCAAAGCTATTAAGTCCTGCACAGCTATGTAATCCATAATTCTAAAATAATCTCGGCCTATAATTGGTACATTTACTTTTTTTAGTTCACTTATTATGTAGTCAACTAGCGCATTTCGTTGCCGTACCAAAATCATAATGTCCCTTGGTTCTATATGGCGATCTTTGGCGACTAAAATCCGCCCTTCATTTAACCAATTGTGAATTCTTTGGGCTATTGCCTGAGCAAGTAATCGATCCTTTACTACATAATCTTTCCTCTGTGTTAAATGAATTTGTAAGGCTTGCTGCTCTTCCTCTTCATATCCTGGCAGTAACGGCCAAATTTCAATGTATCCCTGATCGTTTTCTCTATATGGAATATGTTTTATCTTGTTATCATTGAAAGATATTTCTTCACGAAAATTGTTAAATATTCTGTCTACAAGCATCAAAACTTCTGGAGTTGAGCGAAATGACTTTTCAAGTTGACATGATACCCAATCTCTGCCACCGGTTTTCGTGTGAAAATATTGCTGCATGTAATTAAATAGATGGGGATTTGCTCCTTGAAATCTGTAAATTGATTGTTTTACATCGCCAACAACAAATAAAGTTCTCTTTTCATCACTGCCGGTAAAAAATTCATCGCAGAGACTTGTTATAATTTTCCATTGACTAATACTATTATCTTGTGCCTCGTCAACAAGAATGTGGTCTATTTTTTGGTCTAGATTAAACAATATCCAATCTTTATTGCCTGGATTGCTAAGGAGATTTGTTGCTAAATTGATGATATCATCATAATCAAGCAGTGCATTCTTTGATTTTTCATTATTATATAGATCAATATATACTTTTAATATACTAAGTAAACTACTGGTTCTTGCGAATATTTGATAAGAATTTATGTCCTTTACATGGGTAAACAATGCATTTTGAATGCTTTCTATCATTTGCTCTACGTCTTCAAATTTTTCCAAAGCACCCTTTGTTATAATGGATGATATGCTCTTTTTTTCGTACGATTCTGATTTGAGAAATACTTTAGCTAAGTTCTCTATCTTGTTGTCAAGCACTGGGATGAAAACATTTGGTACGGACGATTTTGTGCTATTACACCAATCATAAAGTATCGCACTGTAACTCTGATCTCTTTTGCTTCCCTCACTTAATATTTTAGCCAATCTTTTTATCTGCTCAATTGTTTCACTCTGTAAATTGTGAATCTTATCTGGGGCGCTTAGTTTATCTTTTATATATCCTAAATTATTTTCTAGAGCTGATCTCTTTATACATAAGGTATAGAGCAAATCACTCAGCTTGTTTTCATCAATTTCAGCTGCAATGATATTTATATCGTCCTGCACAGTTTCATTATGAAGCGTTTTTTCAAATACGATGGAATGCAATTCTTTACATTCGCTCAACGTACAATTTGGAGCGATACCAGCTTCTGTAGGAAAGCTGGAGATTAATTTGTAACAAAAGGCGTGTATAGTTTGAATATTAAGACCAAGATTTTCCAGTTCAGAAAAAAGCCTTCTTCCTCTTGTTAAATAATCTTTATTTTCTCTGGTCACACACTGGGCTAATTGTTCTAAATCTGTGACCAATATACCCTCTGGACATATTGCCCACTTACTAAGTGTACTGTAAATGCGATCCTCCATTTCATTTGCTGCAGCATTGGTAAATGTTAAGCAGAGAATATTTCTCTTATTCTCTAATAGAAGTCTTAATACTCTGTCTATTAAGATCTTTGTTTTACCTGTACCAGCTGATGCACTTACCCATACAGAGAAGTTAGGATTTATGGCATTTGATCTCATTAGGAGTGTATAAAGTTTGACTGAAGTGGCATTTCAAGTATAGTAAATAAGATAGTGTTAGTGAAGATATACAGATGGAAAGTTTTTGTGTAAAGGCTCCTGCAAAGATCAATCTTTTTTTACATATTATAAATAGAGAAGAAAGAGGGTATCATTTAATTGAAAGTTTGGTTGTCTTTGCTAAACTTTCTAATTTTTTAGAGATAAAAGTAGGAGAAAAAAACTTTAGATATGATAACTCTACAGTTGAATTTGTAAATTCTGAGTTTAGAATAAATTATCGATATAATACTATAACGAAAGCAGTGAGTCTACTGCTTAGGCATGCTACTGTACGCACTAAAGTCACTGTGAAGGTTGTAAAAAATGTACCAATTGCTGCGGGATTTGGTAGTGGTTCCTCAGATGCTGGAGCTGTGATACGCATGCTGGGAGAGCTTTGGAACATTGATAGGCAAATTTTAAATGATATAGCTTTAAGCGTTGGTGCTGATGTGCCTGCAAGTATAGATAGTAAGCCAGTTTTTGTCAGAGGTGTTGGTGAGGAATTATGCCCCATTAAACAATGCTCTTTACCCACAAGTCTGGTACTTGTGAAACCGAAAAAAAAGTTTTTGAATACATCAGAAGTATTTTCCAAGTATAAAGAGGATTTCTCTCAGCCAATTAAGTGGAGTGATAACACTGAGGAGAATTTGTTAGAGCTTCTTAAAGAGACAAAAAATGACCTGCAAGAAGCAGCAATAAGTCTTGTACCTGAAATTCAGAATGTAATATCAACACTAGAGTCACAAGAAGGCTCTATACTTTCTCGTATGTCAGGTAGTGGTGTAGGGTGTTTTGGAATGTTTGATAGTGAAGAAAGTGCAAAAGCTGCAGCGGCAAATATCAAAAAGGAATATCCAGAATGGTGGGTGTGCGACACGGAATTAATGGTTTGATTTATGCCCTTAATTTCCAAGAAGAAAAATCTTATAGATGGTTACAGGGAAGAAAGATTTTGGGTAAATAATCAAGAATATCATGGCTCAATTATAATTTTTCCTAAAAAGGTGATTAAATTGAAAGAAAGTGATATAAATAACAAGGAGTATTTTAAATCTTTTTTAACAGAGGAAATAGAGATTTTGATAATAGGTACTGGTAAGATACGCGATTGTTCAATGAAGTCTTATCTTATGGAGCAAAAGAATTTAAATTTTGAATTTATGACGACGGGTTCTGCATGCAGAACCCATAACGTTTTAATATCTGAAGATAGATTTGTTGTCAGTTATCTGATAGCATGTTAGAGATATTTACACAGAGTTTTTTTATAAACAGTCTAATTGCGGTAATTATGATTAGCCTAGTCACAGGAGCTCTAGGGTCATTTATGATATGGCAAAGGTTATCGTATTTAGGTGATAGTTTGTCCCATTCTTCATTGCTTGGTATTGCACTTGCTTTGATCTTTAATATCAGCCCATCGGTAAGTATAATGCTCATTGCAATTATGTTTGCTATACTACTTTCTCTTAATTTTAATAAATTATACTCTGCTGATACGATATTGAACATAGTTACCAATGTAGTTTTATCATCGAGTTTAATACTTATGTCTTTTCTTCCATCAGGTAATAATAGTATTATTAGCTCACTTTTTGGTGACATATTAATGATTGACCAAAGTAATATAATATCAATTTTTCTAACCTCCGTAATAGTTACTTTGATATTAATATTTAGATGGCGCTATTGGCTGATGATTTCGATTAATCAAGATTTGGCAACAGTTGAGAAAGTACATGTTAATTTTGTTAGGCTAGAATTTTTGATTATACTCGCTATCTTTATTGCAATTTCTGCTCAATTAATAGGAATATTACTCATTGCTGCATTTTTGTTAATACCTGCTGCATCAGCAAGACTCATTTCAAAAACTCCAATGCAAATGATTATTGTTGCAACAGTTTTTTCTGTGATTTCTGGAGTATCAGGTTTGATATTATCTGCAAGTTTTGACTTATTAACTGGACCTGCAATTATACTTATCGCAGCTGTGTATTTAATCATTGCTTATTTTATAAGATTGGTGTTAAGTAGATCGACTTAATTTTGGTCTCGGAAGTTCATAATTCATTAACAAATGAGTGTAACTATCTGAGCGTAAAGTAGTTTTTGCTACGTTGTTTTTATGTGCTAATTGTTAATTTGTGGAGTGAAAGATATGGCCGAAGGATTTTTTTCTAGATATATAGGACAGCCTATAAAAAATTTTTATAATTATGTTACGGGAAAGAAAGAAGTGTCTGATGATATGCAGAATACAGCAAATCAAGAAAGCTCAGAATTGTTGGAAACTGATGTGCAATCAAATGATGTACCACCAAGTAGTGATAATATAATATAGATGGCATGAGAATCACGCCATCTAAAGTTAAAAAATTCCTTGAGAAACCCGATACTTTAAGTGGTGTATTAATTCATGGGAGTGACAATAGTAAGGTCGATATTTTTGTACAGGAAATAATTGCCAACTTGAATGAGTATTCAGTTCAGGTGATGGATTTTGCAGTAGTGAATAAGTCGCCTGGCTTGTTATTTTCCGAGTTGGCAAACATTTCGATGTTTACTAAAAAAAGGCTAGTTAAGCTGATAAATGTCAGTGGAAGTATATCTAAAGAGTTAAGAAACATATTGGATCATAATATAGGCGATCATTATATAGTAATGATAGCAAATGATCTTCCATATAGTTCTACAACTAAAAGTTATATGGAAAGCTCAAAAATTTTCGGTGTCATTACCTGCTATAAGGACAGCGGTAGTAATCTTTGTGATATTATATCAAGTTACTTGAAACAAAATGATATAGAGTGCACAAGTGAGATAATCTACCACTTGCAGTCTTATTTTAATCATAGCAAACTGCCTATATATTCAGAGCTTGAAAAATTAGTTTTATATCTAGGAAAAAGAAAAGATCTTAAACTTGCTGATATAGATCTATGCTTTTCAACCTCCGGCAATGATTATGTTACACTTGATAATCTGTGCTCTGCAATAGTGAGTAAAGACATGGGACAATTCATCAAAATTTCCGATGTATTGATATTACAAGAGAATTTTTCACCGATAGCATTAATCCGTATTATATCAAATTATTTTCTACGGCTAGAAAGCGTTTTGCTGTTAATACAAAATGGAATGAATGAACAAGCTGCAATTGACCAGCTGAGTCCTCCATTGTTCTTCAAACAATTGCAGAGTTTTAAATCTCATTTGAAAAGTTTGCAACTTTCAGAACTTAAGAAGATCTTAGAAAATTTGATGAGCTTGGAAGTGACTTGTAAAAGAACTGACTTGGACCATAAAATGATCTTTCAGCATGAGATTAACTATTGGTGTTATTCGTTCAGCAGAGTAGTAAAATAAGGTAGACGAGAAAAAACAACTAAATGTTGTCATGAAAGTAGCTGACACTGGGATCCAGAAAGGCTTTGTTGCATAGCTAGTGTTGGTTGAGGTTATTGTAAGGAGAAAAGCTTATGGTTACTAACGCATTTTGTTGTAAAATAGGCATTTTTCAAACAAGTATAACTTATGCCACAAAAAATGAGAGTAAGTAACCAAAGAGAATATAATGAGTTTCTAAAAAAAAGAGGAAATGTTTTTCATTTTGTTAATCAAGCCATAGAAAATTGGTATGAAAATAGTCCAAAAGTTGCAGGTGGCAATAACACTTATAGTGATAAAGTTGTAATTTTAATACACATAATAGTTCATCTTTTTAGAATTGGCTTGAGACAAGCTGTAGGTTTTGTAAAAGGTTATATGGTACAAATAGGCAAAAAACTTAAGATTATCAGCTATACACAAGCTTCCAGAAGATTTAAAAAGCTTAATTTGAAGATTGATGACCATAGAAGCAATAAAGATGATCTGGAAAATGTTGAAATTGCCGTAGATAGCACTAGAGTTAGTATCTACAATAATAACGGTGGGCATAGTAAGCTTAATATTCGAAAAAGAAAATACAGTGGTTATGGTCAAGTAAGAAAATTACATGTTATTTTAAACATAAATGATAAGAAAGCAATAAGCATGAACTACACTAGTGGTGTTGCTGTAGACTATTTGCCGGTCTGCGATATGTTAGAAGAAGTCAGTGATAAATATAACATTTGTTCTATTCGAGCAGATGCGGCTTATGATATAAAAAGTGTGTATAAAGAATGCAGAAAATACAATATTGTGCCTATTATTCGCCCTAGGAAGGATACTAAAATTTGTTTAGCTGACTACTTATCAGAAAGAAACAAGTATATTAGTAGAATTAGGTCATATGAGAATTATGAAGATGGTATTAATGAATGGAAGAAAAAAGTTAAGTATGGAGCACGGTCTTATATTGAAGTCTTTTTCTATAGGTTGAAGCAAATATTTGGGTTTGGCTTGAAAAATAAATCAGAGGTAAATCGTGAAAAAGAGCTGTTAATTAAGTGCTACTTACTGAACAAATTTACTGATATTGGTATGGCTAAATTTAAATTAGCTGCGTAAGTTCATTGTGATTTACATGCCTATCAGTGCTATGCAACAAAGCCATCCAGAAATATGGGATATGTGTAGAAGTTATTTTAAAATACAACGTTTTGGCAAGATTATGGATTCCAGTGTCAAGCACTGGAATGACAGGAGCAGAAACTGGAATGACAAGAAATCTAATATTTTCACATTTCCTGAACAATGCTTATTGGTGTCATTCAAATACATTCGGTGCATTTAAACCTTTTGTATGATTTTCTTCTAACCTTGCAACAATGCTCTCTCTACCGATAAAAATTAATAATTTAGCGAGTTCTGGACCTGTTTCTGTTCCTGTTAAAGCGAGGCGCAACTGCATAAATAGATCTTTTGCCTTTATATCAACTGTCTGTCGAATATTTTTAACCCACTCTGATAATGTGTTTTCATTACAATCACCTTTAGGCAATGAACTTAGCGCTATTTTTATAAACTCTTTATTAAGAACCACAGGCTCTATACCAAATTTGCATGTTTTCCACCATTTGGCCACCTCAGAAAACTTTTCTATATTACTCCTTATAAAATACCAAAACTCTGAGCCAATTTGACTTAAACGATCTTGCACCATTTCAAATGGCATTTGTTGCAGCACTTTGCTATTTAGCTTATACATTTCACTCAAGCTGAATTGTGCAGATGCTGAGCTAAATTTTTTAATATCAAATGAGTTAATTAAAGACTGCATATCAACATGAGCTTCTATCGGATCAGATGTGCCAAGTTTTGCTAAATAGCTAGTTAGCGCCATTGGCTCAATCTCATCTTCTCTTATGGACTTAATATCCAACCCACCTTTCCGTTTCGATATCTTGCTATCATCAAAATGTAGTAGGGGAAGGTGAGCAAATATAGGAATTTTCGCTTTTAATGCTTTAATAATTTGGATCTGAACTGCGGTATTAGTTACATGATCTTCCCCGCGTACAACATGGGTTACATTAAAGTCAACATCATCAACAACAGAAGGTAACATGTATGTATAAATTCCATCTTCTCTTTTTACCACAGGATCGCTAATGTGAATTGTTGCAATATTTATTTCACCTTTAACTTCATCATTCCATTTTACAATTTCGTTTCTATTCAATTTAAATCTGAAATGTGGTTTTCGTCCTTCTTGCTCATAACGAATTTTCTCTTGCTCAGTTAGAAGCAACGCACCTCTATCGTAAACAGGGGGAAGACCTTGTTTTAATTGCAATTTTCGTTTAGTGTCTAATTCTTCTCTTGTTTCATAACATGCATAAATATGACCTTCTTTCATTAACTGTAAGAAAACCTCGTTATAGCTCTCAAAACGCTCTGATTGCTTAAAACTTGAATTCCAATTTATGCCAATCCATTTTAGGTCTTCTATGATATTATCTACATATTTGATATCTGAACGCTCAAGATCAGTATCATCAAAACGTAGTAAAAATTTTCCATTTTGATTACGTGTGTACATCCAACAAATGAGTGCAGTGCGTATGTTTCCTACATGTAGGTAGCCAGTTGGGCTTGGAGCGAATCTTGTTAGCATTTAAATGATTACTTTAGTTTATTTAATTTTATATAAATGTACTGCTAAAGCAAGATTCTTCTTTGTCTTGGTGTTAGTTGCTACAAAGTACAGCGAACATGAAACCTTTTTGTTAGAGTTCCATGATCTGCCTAAAATACTCTGAAAGCACGGCTTTAGTTATTTACTCTAAATATATTATACGTATACTTGTTATTAAATTAAATTTGAAATGATAAGAAATGAGTGAATTTAAATCAATCCGCAATATTGCAATAATTGCACACGTTGACCACGGAAAAACTACTTTACTTGATAACATGTTAAAACAAAGTGGCACGTTTCGTGAGAATCAAGAAGTTCAAGAACGAGTGATGGATAGTGGTGATCAAGAACGTGAACGTGGGATTACAATACTTGCAAAATGTACGTCAATAATGTGGGGTGATGAGAAAATCAATATCATTGATACACCAGGACATGCGGATTTTGGTGGAGAAGTGGAAAGGGTGCTCTGCATGGCAGATGGTGTATTACTACTGGTTGATGCTGCAGAAGGTCCAATGCCACAGACTAAGTTTGTGTTGTCAAAAGCACTAAAGGCAAATTTAAAACCGATTGTGATAATCAATAAGGTTGATCGACCAGACAGCAGAATTGATGAAGTACTAAATGAAATATATGAGTTATTTTTTAACCTTGATGCAACCAACGAGCAACTAGATTTTCCAGTACTCTATGCTTCAGGTAGAAATGGTTGGTGTGCTAAGGAGCTATCTGATGAGAGAAAAGATTTAAGCCCATTATTTTCAACGGTTATAGATTACATAAAACCTTCCGTTTATGATCAAAATGCACCTTTTGCTATGCTAGTTACTTTACTTGAATCTGATAAATTTCTTGGCAGAATATTGACAGGAAAGATCTACCAAGGAATCGCGCAAGTTAACTCAGATCTTAAGGTAATTGATCTTGATGGTCAAGTGGTTGAGCGAGGGAGATTAACTAAGTTACTCTCATTTTCTGGCTTAAAACGCGTTCCAGTAGAGCAAGCTGTAGCTGGTGATATCATTGCCATTGCAGGACTTGAGAAAGCTTCAGTTTCAGACACTATAGCAGCACCAGAAGTTACAACTGCGATCAGCTCAACTCCAGTTGACCCGCCAACAATGGCGATTACTATAAGCGTGAATGACTCACCTTTTGCTGGGCAAGAGGGAACAAAACTTACCTCAACTGTTATAAAAGATCGTTTATATGCAGAAGCAGAAACAAACGTTGCAATTACTGTAACTTTGGCTCCAAGTGGTGAAGCATTTGAAGTAGGTGGACGTGGTGAGTTGCAGCTTGGGGTACTGATTGAAAATATGAGAAGGGAAGGTTTTGAACTTTCAGTTTCACGGCCTCGAGTGCTGTTTAAAGAAGAAGATGGCAAAAAACTTGAACCTATAGAGGAAGTAGTAATTGATGTAGATGATGAGTATAGTGGAATCATCATGGAAAAACTTAGCTTTCGAAAAGGTGAAGTAACTGACATGAGACCTTCTGGTAGTGGCAGAACTAGGTTGACATTTTTAGTGCCATCAAGGGGATTAATTGGCTATCAAGGAGAATTTTTAACTGATTCTCGCGGCACTGGTATAATCAACCGTTTATTTCACAGTTATGCTCCACATAAAGGTTCAATTTCCGGAAGGCGTAATGGGGTTTTAATTTCAACAGACAAAGGCGAAGCAGTAGCGTATGCAATTTTCAATCTGCAAGATAGGGGAATTATGTTTGTTAAGCCACAAGATAAGGTATATTGTGGTATGATTGTCGGTCAGCATAGTCGTGACAATGATTTAGAAATAAATGTACTTAAAGGTAAGCAATTAACAAACGTAAGAGCTTCAGGTAGCGATGAAGCTATAAAGCTTACTCCACCAAAAATAATGACACTGGAGGATATGATAGCATATATAGACGATGATGAATTGGTAGAAGTAACTCCAAAATCTATACGTTTGCGTAAGAAGTTCCTCGATCCAAATGAACGTAAACGTGCAGGAAGGGCGAAGAATAAAGAGTAATCAACGTTCCTGATAAAAATCTGGATGAGCTACTCGGATAACACCATCATAAAGGGAACCAGTGTCAGTTACTTGAGCAGGTACTGGGATGAAAAGAGAAGGCTACAAAGGTGTCATGCAAGTAGCTCATCCAGATTTTTTATAATCATCGAAAACATTGTATTTTAACATTACTTTTATACTTATAAGTTTCTAGGCACTGGATTTGTTGTAGACTTACTCTATCACTTTACTCTCTTATTTTACCACTCTCCTGCCTATATATTTTTATATGAGGCTTTTTGCGAAAATTTTGCATTTTGTGTAATATGATATATATGAAAATTGATCACGAAGTTAGTATAATTATTGAGGCAATAGAGAAATTTGGTGGTGAGGCAAGGCTTGTTGGTGGATGTGTTAGAGATTCAATTTTGCAGCGTGAAATTCACGACATTGATCTTGCTACTAATCTGCTGCCTAATCAAACAATTAAAGCGCTTAAGCTTTGCAATATAAAGACTATTCCAACTGGTCTGAAACATGGAACTATCACTGCAATTTTAGACAAAAGGTCCTTTGAGATTACAACGCTAAGACATGATGTAAAGTGTGACGGTAGACATGCGAAGGTAGAATTTACTAATGATTGGCAAGCTGATGCTTCAAGGCGCGACTTTACGTTTAATGCTCTTTATGCAGACAAGCATGGCCATATATACGACTACTTTGGTGGAATTGAAGATTTAAAAGCGCGAAAGTTAAACTTCATAGGCAACGCTGAAGATAGAATTAAGGAAGACTATCTACGTATTTTAAGAGCGTTTCGTTTTCACGCTAAAATATGCATAGGAGATTTAAGTGATAAAATATTGGATGTATGCAAAGAGCATTCGCACATGATTCAAAACCTCTCTGGAGAGAGAATAAGAGAAGAAATATTTAAACTCTTGGAATGCAATGATCCTGCTCCAACACTTAAGAGCATGCAAAAATCTGATGTTTTACAAAAAATTATTCCAAAAGAAGTAAAATGCGAAATTTTATCTTCACCACTTCTTATCAACACTAAACCTCCTACAAAACCCTCAGCGTATGGCCATACGCCTTTCCTAGATCCCACAATCGATGCACTAACAAAATTAGCGTTGCTTATTAGGACTGCTGAAGATAGAGTTAGTCTTGGGGAAGAAGTGAGCAAGTTTTTACGTCTTTCAAATAAGCAAAAGAAAAAAATATTATTTTTATTATCAAACAATATCAAAACAGAGCTTTCAGAAAAAGAGCAAAAGAAATACATATCTTTATTTGGTAAGGAATTATATTGTGACTTAATGAAGATTTGTGGTATTGAGTCTGGAATAAATGTTGATGAGTATATTTCATTTGCTAAGATGTTTAACATTCCAAAATTTCCTTTATCTGGTGATGATTTAATAACTATAGGTCATCAACCAGGAAAAAATTTAGGTAGAAACTTGGAATTGCTACGACAACACTGGGAAGACAGCTCCTACACTTTAACAAAGGAGGAGCTGATACTTTATGCTAAAAGTTTTATCTAGACATTGCTTCTTGCTTCACACTTACCGGAGTGCTATTAGTGTGACTCATGGAAGGATTAGGTGTTAATTTGTATTTTTCTTTAGCTTTCTTTGTTAATTGATACTCGTTTACTCCTCCTTGAGTCTGATTACACATTCCCTGATTTGGGGATAAAAATTTATCTCTTATACTTGATGCCAGTTGTAATCCCTGAATCTTATATGAAAAACATTTCATTTCAGCTTTTATTAACTCCTTCACAATAAATTCTTTGACTGAATCACTATTGTTATCATTTCTGTTAGCCAAAAAACCTGTGAAAGAATTTAGTATTGCTTTACTATCTTCTTCATTTAAGTACAACTTTTCTGCACACCTCTCAACAAAAATTACCTGTTTGAGATCATGTTTTTTAACAAAATCTTTAGCAAGTTCTTCAACAACTTTGTTAACCTTAGTTTCTATGATCGCTTTTCCAGATTTAACCAAATTCTCTTCCAACAGTGCAAGTAACTTATCACTTTTAAATTTATAACCATTTTGATATACTAGAGATTGTATAGTTTTCTTAAGCACGTTATGGCAAAAGTGTTTTTCTTTAAATTCAGGAAAACTTTTTTTCAACTCCTCATTTTTCTTAGATAAAAAGTTCTTGAGATCCTCATTCCCGCGAAGCTTAGATAAACTCTTTGAAATTATAGAATAAGTAGTTGATTTTGCAATAGATACTGTACTAACTTTATCTACCTCTTTAGTTTTTGCTTGTGCTTTAGTTTCTTTATTAATATCTTCTGGCTTTTTACTAGCGTCTTTTAGCTCATTTTTTAACTTTTGTTGTCCACTTTCAGGTCTTGAAACTTCAGTTTGTTTATCTTTTGATGTCAAACTTTGATTAGGTATTTCTTTATTATTTCTAGTAGAAAATGTTGTAATATTTTCTGTTTTTTTTGCACTCAGATGTTCAACTTGTTTTTGTAACTTTTTATTTTCCCCTTGTGAAGATTTTAATTTTCCCTCCAAATCTGCCTTTTGTTTCTTTATTTCAACGTTACTTTCTTCTAATTTCTGTGATTTTTCCTGCAATTTGTCAACTTCACTTTCTAATTCTTTTTTCTCTTTTTCAATGGTATTTAGATTAGTCTTTTCTTGCTCTAATTGTTGCTGAGTACTTTCCAATTCTCTTGTAAGGTCCTCTACTTCAGTATTTTTTTTCTTAGCTTGTTCTAATTCTGCTTGTTTCTCCTCAAGTTGATTTTTTAATTCCTTTATTTTAGCATCAGATTCGTCTTCTAACTTACTAACTTCATTCTCAAGTTCTGTTTTTTGCACTCGTAGGTTTTCATTCTCTTTCTTCACAGTTTCATTTATATCTTTATTTTCATGAAATGACTTTATTAAATCCTCTTGTTCTTTTATTTTTTGGTCTTTTGTAAATATAGTTTGCTGTTGTTCGTTCTTTTTATTCTCCATTTCCTTTTCCTTTTGTTCTAATGCTTTATTTAATTCCGTTAAACTACCTATTTTCTTATCTTTTTTTTCTATCTCTGCTGAGAGCATTTCTATTTTATTTGCAAATTCTTTACTGCGCTCAATTAATTCTTTCTGCAAATGTAATATCTCTTCAGACTTTTTCTTCAACTGTACTAAAAATTCTTCTCCTCTTTTTCGTGCAACTTTTGCTAATTCTTTATAACTCTCTTTAAGTTTTTTAATTAAGGAGTTTAATTGTTCTTTTTCCTCTTTTAAAAAATCACTCTCTAATTGTAAATTTTCAATATACTCTGCTTGATTATTACAGAGCCCAATGAACACCTCTAGTGCCTGACTTACACCTTCCAGTTGCTCCTTTAATTTTTCATTCTTATCCTCTGTCTCAACAAATTCAGTCTGAATTTCTGTATCTTTAAATGTAGTTTTACCTTCACTAATTATTTTACTTTGGACCTCTTGTGCTACAACTTCAGAAATTTGAACACTTTGATCTACTACTTCGGGAGCATCAGTTTGAACTCCATTATTCACAATAACTTTATTGTGGTGTAGGATATTCTCTGCCCATTTATTCCATCTCCCTGGCAATATTCGTCCGATTGTTTTTAGATATAGCAAAGCAAGCACAGTGGATAAGCTATATTTTTTTTCCTTTTGTTTAATACTAGGTTTGTAATTAACCTTATTGTTAGCATTTAGCATAAAATTACCTAATTTTTAAAGTATTGAAGTTATGTATATTAATATAATTATTAAATAAATAATAATATAAATGTTAAATTGTGTGAAAATTTTTATAGATTTTAAGTAGAAATACACATGTTCGTAAGCACAGAATTTGCTTTTTCTATTGCTCTTGCTAACATTTCTTGTTCATTGTAATGATTCTTCACATTGATTACCTGAGCTGACAAATTTGCAGGGAAAGTGACTAAACTAACTTCCCATAGCTCCACTTGTTTTAACACTCGAGCTCCGCTTTCATGATCAACATCATACTCTATTAGTATATAGCCAATCGAAAGCCCGTTAATAGTTCCAGTTTTGAGCATTAAATATGCTTCCTCTGCTTTTTGAATACCAAAAAGCAAATGTGCAGTTATATATAGGCCAACATCATTTTCGCAAATATCCGTAATATTACCTATAGGCTCGCTCGGATTGTGCTGCCAAAGAAGTTTTATCTGACTTTTATTTAAGTTATTCTTAAATGCTCCTGGTAATATCAGATCATTTTGCTTATCAACTATATTAAAAACGCTCGCATAGCCAGAAAATACTCCGTTTTCTTCTATGCTTTTTATTGACAATGGTGAATAGAGAAATTTCTTATTCATAAGTCCTCCTTGTAAATTATGGTATTGGGTTTGCCAGCGCTCTGAGCCAGCTTAAAATGTTGTATAGATTGTTTTCCTATATCTCAGGATGAGTATAAGGCACTGCAATATAATTCTATTGTATGCAGTGCTTTGAAAATGGGGAAGTACTTTTTTAGTTATAAAATTTGTCATTTTATATATATAAGGGTAGGGTTTGTTGCACATTGGGTTGTTCAACAGCAGCGTTTTCTAGATTTGTAGAAACAGCTTCGTTTGTAGGAGTAATTATTTTTCCTAGAAGGAAGCCAAATCCCAAAGAAACAGCTGCTATAAAACCATTCATTAATGACTCTGTCCATGTTTCTCCCTCGTATTCTTGATAGATTTTAGAATATATCATTGTGCCTAAGAATGCTCCAATCATTGATCCAACCAGTTTACTTGTTTCAGCTACTCTCTGTCTTCTCAACTCAACTTCTCTTAGACCTTTATTATTGGCTTCATTCAGGTTTAAATTTCTTTCCAACTCTTCTGATGTTTTCTCCTCAGCATCTTGGGATTTTGTTGATGAACTTTTCTGTAAGTTTTCTAATTCTTGTGTGTCCATCAACACCTCACTATTAAAGCTTAAGTACAAATCATACAGCACTATAATTGTTTAGTCAAGGTAAATACTAGTATATTAAGTAAATATTTACTATATTAATATGATTGCTTAAATTCACAACTAATTGTTTGGGGGAATAAAAAGATTGTGTTTTGTAGGTGATTTGCGTAGCGGAAGGTGTTACCCCAGTTTTACAACACTGGGATAACGGTAAAAGTAGCTATATGCTCTGTCCTTGAATATTTTGTTGTTCAGTGGTAGCATTTTCGGGAGTGTTAAATAAACTGTGTCAACTCGATTTTTAACCTACCAGGAAAAAAGATATCAAGTTGAGAGATAGTTAAAGCCCAATCATGTATAGGCATAGTCCATTTCTCTCCTGCCTTCTTTATAGCACAATATACCTGTTTATACAAGGCATTTGTGCTGGTAAATGAGCCCTTAGTTTTAGTAAATTTTCTGATCTGTCTATGTAACCCTTCAATAGGATTTGTGGTATAAATTAACTTTCTTACAGGGCCGGAATATTTAAAATAACTAGACAGATTTTCCCAATTATTCTCCCAAAACTAAAGTATATTTTTCTCCCCATTTTTCCTCCAGTTCAAGTAAATAATTCTCGGCTATTTCTCTACTTGATATGTTTTTTTCAAATCATTCATGAAAACTTTTGCTCGATACATATTTCAGTGAATTTCTTATCTGATGTACTATACATTTCTGCTTTAGGAAATACGCTATTTATAGCTGTAGGAAAGCTTTTTAACACAAGCTATCAGAATATCATCTACTCCTCTCTCTTTTAGGTCATTTAGTACTCCCAACCAGAACTTCACTTTCAGCCAAATAAAAACCCAAAACTTCTTTTCTGCCATTTTGCTAATATGTTATACATACATTTGCTTACACAATGCCCGTCCTCCTTGACCTTAAAAAACCATGAACACTATTGGATATACAGATTGCAGCGGACGACTGCGCCATTCGTTGATTACCGGTAACAATTTGTCAGTAATACTTGATATCTCTGCTGCAGATATTTTATATTTCTTCTACATGCGATGCTATATCCCATGCCACTGGCATATGTACTTAAAACCTTTGCTTCAAGTTCGGTTGTTTGCCTTTTTCTGACTACTTGTGGCTCGAAACTTCCTTCTCTATCTCTTGGTGTCAATAGTTCAAATACTTGTCCGTAAAGTCTTTGAATTTCTTCGGTTGTTTTCTTCGCTTTCAGCCGACAAATGGTTTTCTATCTCGCCTTCCCTCTAGCAGTTTTTTATAAATGGTGTTAATGCTCCATCTCTTCCTGTCAATGGTCTTCCTTCTCGTATAGATGAGAAGATATTTGTTTCTAATTCTTTATGGCTTTGTTGCATAGCACTGATAGGCATGTAAATCACAATGAACTTACGCAGCTAATTTAAATTTAGCCATACCAATATCAGTAAATTTGTTCAGTAAGTAGCACTTAATTAACAGCTCTTTTTCACGATTTACCTCTGATTTATTTTTCAAGCCAAACCCAAATATTTGCTTCAACCTATAGAAAAAGACTTCAATATAAGACCGTGCTCCATACTTAACTTTTTTCTTCCATTCATTAATACCATCTTCATAATTCTCATATGACCTAATTCTACTAATATACTTGTTTCTTTCTGATAAGTAGTCAGCTAAACAAATTTTAGTATCCTTCCTAGGGCGAATAATAGGCACAATATTGTATTTTCTGCATTCTTTATACACACTTTTTATATCATAAGCCGCATCTGCTCGAATAGAACAAATGTTATATTTATCACTGACTTCTTCTAACATATCGCAGACCGGCAAATAGTCTACAGCAACACCACTAGTGTAGTTCATGCTTATTGCTTTCTTATCATTTATGTTTAAAATAACATGTAATTTTCTTACTTGACCATAACCACTGTATTTTCTTTTTCGAATATTAAGCTTACTATGCCCACCGTTATTATTGTAGATACTAACTCTAGTGCTATCTACGGCAATTTCAACATTTTCCAGATCATCTTTATTGCTTCTATGGTCATCAATCTTCAAATTAAGCTTTTTAAATCTTCTGGAAGCTTGTGTATAGCTGATAATCTTAAGTTTTTTGCCTATTTGTACCATATAACCTTTTACAAAACCTACAGCTTGTCTCAAGCCAATTCTAAAAAGATGAACTATTATGTGTATTAAAATTACAACTTTATCACTATAAGTGTTATTGCCACCTGCAACTTTTGGACTATTTTCATACCAATTTTCTATGGCTTGATTAACAAAATGAAAAACATTTCCTCTTTTTTTTAGAAACTCATTATATTCTCTTTGGTTACTTACTCTCATTTTTTGTGGCATAAGTTATACTTGTTTGAAAAATGCCTATTTTACAACAAAATGCGTTAGTAACCATAAGCTTTTCTCCTTACAATAACCTCAACCAACACTAGCTATGCAACAAAGCCTTCCTGATTTGAAGGAAAAAAGCAAACTGCTAACTAGCTATAAAGGTGTTGGACGGAAAACCGCAAGTATCCTACTCATAGAGGTACCTGAACTTGGCAGGTTAGATAATAAGGAAATAGCTTGTCTAGTTGGAGTTGCACCAAAAACTAGTGAAAGCGGAAGGAAAGTAAGCAAGGCCCAAGTCATAGGTGGCAGATTTTATGCTCGAAAAGCATTATACATGTCTGCTGTGGTTGCAATGCGTCATAATAAAAAAATGAAAGTATTTTACCAGCGTTTAGTTGACTCCGGCAAAGCCGCTAAAGTTGCTTTAGTTGCTGTAATGAGAAAAATCATCATTTGTTTAAATGCTATGATAAAAAACAATAATTTTTATCTTGATGTTTAAGACGGTAGATGCCTTTTTGAGTAGCATCATCGAGTTTTTGTTCTAAGATAGCAGCTTCTTTCTGTAAATCCATTACCCTTTCTTCATAAGCTATAAGATCCTTCTCATTCCAATGAAACTTATCTAACTCATCATATGCTAGCTTTATTATTGGTGATTTTTCTGCTATTTTTCTTAAATCTTCATCGGTCGTTTCTTCTGCATATTTGAAGAAAAATAGCCAACGATCTACTACATTTTCTAGCTGCTCTTCTCTACTCTTAGGAAACTTTGGTAACTCAATGAAAATAAATTGAAAATCTTTTAAGTCATGCTCGTTAGTTTTTTCATCTCTTATGGTATGGCTAGATATATAATCAAGCTTATCAGGAAATAAATTACAGTTAGAAATAGCAATAAAGAAAACCTTCTTTAAATCAATGTACTTACCACCTTTATCAGCCTGCCTTGAGTAAGCCTTAGCAGCATATAATTGAGCCCGTTTTTCGAAGCCTTTATCACGAGCGAGTTGCATCTCAATCACGTATCTGGCCCCAGTAGAATCTCTGCACAGAACATCGACAATACTCTGCTTATCAGAGGCAATTTCAGGGTCCATAATGGTGCTAAGGAATTCAACTTCTTGTATAGTATTTATTTCAGTAAACCCCAAAATATCATTCAAAAAGTGGATAAGGATATTCTTATTTTTTTCAGTACCAAAAATTTTCTTAAATGTTAAATCAAGCTTAGGATCTAAAAATCTTGAGAGAGCCATAGAAAATCCACTTAAAAAGCATTAATAATTATACACAATTGTGAAGAAATATTCAACTAAAATTCAAACATAGAAAGAAGCATCCCTTTTGTATATCTTTATTTGGTAGTATTAACCTGTATAATATTTATGACAAACATCTCGATAAGGTACCAGATAGCACAAAAAGTAAGGAGCTGGGGGTTAAAACAAAAATATACCCTGAAAAACTTAGCAGAAAAGGGAGGCATAAACTATCATACACTGCTAAGATATGAGCAAGGAACATGTGGCATTCCAACTGAAAAGCTAAAAGTTATAGCAGAGGTGTTATCAATTCCTATTAGAAATCTCTTTCCTGGGCGAAAAGTACTAAAAGAAAGCAGTTGTTTTGACAAAGCTAAGATCCAGGAAATGTATAATTTCATAGAAAAATACAAAAGAATAGAAGGACGCAAAGCAATTTATGCATTAACCAAATCTATCCGAACTGAGGAAGAAAGTAATATAAAAGCAGCAAGAATAAAAATTGCAAAGGATCTAGTTAAGGTAGGGCTTGATACTGAGATTATCTATCAAGCAACAGGCTTATCAACCGAAGAATATGCTGATAAAGAGAGATACGAGCCAAACAGAGGACAAGAGATAAAAAAGTGGAAGAGGCTATACGCAAGAAGAATTAGCAAAAAAGCTTAATATAGGACCCTCACAGATACATCACTACGAGCAAGGGAGTGTTACGATTTTAAGTGAAAGGTTATGGGAAATAGCAAGAGAATTATCAGTGGATGTTGAAGATTTGATAAAGGAATATAAAGAAAATGATTGCAAAGATGGTGAAGCAGAAAATGAATTATTAAGTTGGGCAAGAGAATATAGAAAAATTGATAATCAAGAATCACTAGATGAACTGAATATATGGGTAGAATTTTTATTGCAAAGAAAGCAAATTTACAAAGAGAAGATTGATAAAGTAGAGGAAATGAAAGTTGCAAATAATTTACTCAAGTTAGGTTTTTCTACTGATGTTATTTCTAAAATAGTAACAACTTCTTTTACATAAAGAATTAATTTTCAATTAGATAAAATAAGCATCTGTTAATATCTTAATTTCTTGATGAAAAAATAAGTAAAAAAGATTGAAAAATTGATTTGACTTCACTCGAAAGCTATGGCCTTATGCCAATGCTGATAAAAAACAGCAGTAAATAATTAAAAACAATTTGTTATTAACGAGGAGTATATTTTATGAATAATGGTAAAAAACTTACAGAAGAAATTGAGAGAGTACTACAAAGGGTTCTGTCGCATTTGTAGGGAAGTAGAAAGAAGAATGATATAATTGTCTAAAAAAAAAGCAAAGATGTTTCGTATCAATCAAAAATTGTTGCCATATTTCAAAGGATTTAGCTTTTCAGCGGATGTTATCTGTATACATGAAATGTCGATTCTCTTTGAGCTATCGAGATTTGGAAGAAATGATGAGTATAAGGGAAGCAAAATGCTACGTTACAAAGGTGGGTTATCACCACTGATAGATGAGGCAGTAAGGAAAAGAAAGAAGCAGGTTGGTAGTAGTTGGAGAGACTTACATTAAATTAAACGGTAAATGGGTTTATTTATATACTGTAGACTTCCTCTTGTGTGTTAGTAGAGACAAGTCTGCAGCACTTGCATTCTTTCGTAAAGCCTTCAGGAGTAACTATCTTCCTGAGAAAATTGTAATTGATAAAAGCGGCAGTAATACTGCTGCTCTTGATGATTTGAATGCAGAAATTTCTGAAGATTACAGTCCTTCAAATAAAATATCTAAATAATATTGTTGATAGATTTATCAAAAAACTAATAAAGCCAATGCTTGGGTTTAAAAGCTTCCATTCCGCAAAGATTACCATCACAGGCATAGAAAATATTCGTATGATTCAAAAAAGACAAATTATTAAATAATGTTTCTACTTTTGAGAATTTTGCTATGTTAATGGCTTCATAACTCCTATAATCCCACCTTTAATGATCTTCTTTCCTATGGTTTATAGATGCGACAGAACCGGAAGGGCAGCTGAATGATACAAGGCAAGGTCTAACTGATGAAGTAACTCAACAGAAACAATCTGAAAGCAAGGATGAAGAGCTAAATGAAAAATTCTTGAAAGCAAAAATTTATAGTAAAAGGCAAGGTAATTATGCTTCTGTTTCTTTTGTATTATCTGGAGCATTTGCTGTTGGTACAAGTCTAACAATGGTTCATTTAGCAATGTGTGTTTCGCTTGCTGTAGCTGCATTAACTTTTCTTGCAGTAGGATGTTACTGTTCTTATAACGCAAATACCGCACTTAATAACGTTGAAATCGAAAATGGTAGTTATAGAATAGCTGCTTGAGTATTAATTTAAATATTCTTTATTGCTAGTTTTATATCATCACTTTAATTTGGTTGTATTTTACTAAAAAAACTTTAGATTTATTTTATAATCGATACTCAAATATGATTTGGAATTTATTGCAGACAGGGCAAAAGGAAGGCTATAAAATTGCGTATACCAATGCTCGTATTATTGACCCGGAAACTAAACTTGATATAAAAGGTTCATTATTGACTGAAGGGGGTAAAATTGTTGATTTTGGCGAATCATTATTTTCAACAAGTGGAGTTGATGAAATAATAGACTGTAAAGGGCTTGTTCTAATGCCAGGCCTTATTGACATTCACGTACATTTTCGTGAACCAGGTCAAGAGCATAAAGAAACTATACATACAGGCAGCAAATCTGCAGCTGCAGGGGGCGTTACAACTGTAGTTTGCCAGCCAAACACTGTTCCAGCGATTGATAGTGTTGTCTTCGCTAAGTATTTGAAATATAGAGCATTTGAAACTTCGCATGTGAATGTTCAATTTTACGCTAAAATCACCACTTCGGAAGAAAAATTAACTGAAATGGCACTCTTAAAGGAAGCAGGTGCAGTTGGGTTCACCGATGATGGTATGCCAGTTATGAATCCAATGATTATGAGACAGGCACTGCTTTATTCAAGTATGCTTGGTGTTCCTATTGCTCAACACGCAGAGGATTTGAATCTATCTGCTGGTGGCGTAATTAACGAGGGTAAGATTTCTGAAGAATTGGGAGTAAAGGGAATCTTGAGTGCATCGGAATCGGTTATGGTAACTCGTGATATACTGCTAATGAAGAACATAGAAAATGTACACTACCATATTTTACATGTCTCTTCAAAAGATTCACTTGATGCTATTAAACGTGCAAAAGATTTGGGATTAAATGTTACGTGTGAAGTAACTCCTCATCACTTTACTTTAACTGAAGATATAGTAAAACAACACGGAGCAATCGCAAAAATGAACCCGCCGCTTCGCACTGAAGAGGATCGTTTAGCTATGATTGAAGGTTTAAAGACAGGTGTGATTGATTGCATTGCAACCGATCATGCTCCGCATGATCTTAGTTCTAAAGATCTGCCACTTGAAAATGCTGCATTTGGTATTATTGGCCTTGAAACAATGCTGCCCCTTTCACTTGAACTATATCATAGTGGACAAATGGGTCTACTTGATGTGCTTGCAAAATTGACATATAAGCCTGCAGATATCATACATATGCCACGTGGCCGCATACAGAAAAACCTTGTAGCGGACTTAATTTTAGTTGATTTGGATCATGAATGGGAAATTAAAGTTGACAACTTTGCTAGTAAATCAAAGAATTCGCCTTTCGGTGGACGCAAAGTGAAAGGGCACGTAGTACGTACCGTTGTGTCTGGCAAAACTGTATATTTACAGAAGAGTTAGTTATTATACAATTGTGCTCTCAATTTCAATCAATTGTAAAGATTTAATATAAGTGGTAAAATATAGCCACTGAATAAAAAATATATGCTAATTAGTACGACATCGGAACTGGAAAATGCATGTAAAGAATTGATGGAAAAAGATCCAAAATTTATAGCAATTGACACGGAGTTCATTAGAAATAATTTAACCTACTACCCAAAATTATCGTTAATTCAAATTTCTTACGGAGAGAAGAGTTTTATTGTAGATGCATTAGTGCCAGAAATTGATTTATCATTCATTAAGAAAATGATGCTAAATCAGGGAATAATCAAAGTGTTTCATAGCTGCCGGCAGGATATAGAATCCTTACTCACTGTGTTTAAATGTGTTCCCACTCCTATTTTTGATACCCAAGTTGCTGCTATGTTTTGCCATTATTATCATGACTTTATTGGTTATTCAAAAGTAGTAGAGCAATATCAAGGAATAGCACTGGATAAAATTAAAGCTAAAAATTCAGACTGGTTAAGGCGTCCATTGTCTGAGGATCAACTAGACTATGCAATAAACGACGTGGTATATCTATATGATCTATACCAAATATTGTGCAATAAACTTGAAGAAAGTAATAGGATGAGTTGGTTTCAAGAAGAGATGGAATTATTGGTTGATATAAATAAGTATTTGCATAGTCCAAAAGATGCATGGAGGAGGATTAAATTTAACTATGAAGCAAATCCGAGGCTAATGTTAGTTGTTAAAGCAGTGAGTGAGTGGCAAGAGACTTTAGCACAACGCTATAACATCAATCGTAATAAAGTAATTAATAATGCTGTAATAATTGGTCTTATTGAAAAAAATGTGGAGCGTATTGACGAGGTTTTAGATGATCTTGAGAGGAACACAAAAAATATAAAAGAGGAAGATTTATTAGAATTTATGAATATTTTCAATGAGAATGAGAAGGAGTTTGTGCAGCAAAATTATACTCTGTCAGATAATTATGATAAATCTGTATTTGATATACTCTCGATTATTTTAGAGAGCAAATGTAAGGAAAATAACATATCAAGAAAGTTAGTTTCATCAAAAGATGAGTTAGCTGGTTCAATATCTGGGCAGATAGATAAACTATTCAAGGGGTGGAGATATGATTTTTTCGGTAAGTCAGTTGAATCATTTTTGAACGCAGGCTCAAGGTTTGAGATTTTAATGGTAAAATCTGCTGATAGTACAGCTAAAATTCGGAGTAATCTGATGGAGAATAACTGTTGCTAAAGTAACTTAGATTTATCGACAATCGTCATCCCGCTACGTGTTAGTGGCTAAGAGATACCGCGGCGGTATGACGGTTAAGTAGGGTGTCATCCCAAGTGCCCAGACACTGGGATCCAGGAAAATTGATTGTAAACGAGCAAACATTTTCGATAAAATTACCAAAAAGCTAGATCCCAGTGTCAAGCACTGGGATGACAGGAGAAGGTACTACCCTGACAACCGTCATCCCGCTGCTTGTTAGCGCTTACTATTACCCATAAGTATATAAATGGTAAAAAGCTGCTATTTTACTAATTCAATTTAGTACTATAAATAGACCTATGGTCTAAAAATGAAATATATGATGAAAGGAAGTATAAATACCTCAACTAGTGAATGGGCAGAAAGTGAATTTGGGATTGTTAATTTTGGCGATATAAGATTAAGTAAAAGGCTTTTAAAAGTAGTTAATAGTTTTGCTGAATCGCCTGAATGTTCAATAAATCAAGCTTGTAAAGATTGGTATCAAAGTAAAGCAGCTTATAGATTTTTTCAAAATGATGCCATTTCTGAAAGAAAGATATTAGACAGTCATATAGTTAAAACTGTTGAAAGAGCTAAAGAATATTCAACTATTTTAGCTATCCAAGACACGAGTTATATTTCATATAAAAATCATAAAAAGGCCAAAGGATTAGGGATTATAGCAGCAAGATTAAGATCTGAAACAACCAATTTTAAAACCCATGGATTAGTGATGCATACAACATTTGCAGTTACAACAGAAGGACTACCTATAGGATTATTAGATCAAAAAATTAGTACTAGACCTCCCTTAGCTGAAGACCTAAGAGAGTTGAAAAGGAGAAGCCATAACACTGCTGTTCCTATAGAAGAGAAAGAAAGCATACGGTGGATAGCATCACTAAAAGACTCTACTAATCACCCTGGATTAAAGGATGTTAAGGTAGTTACCGTTTGCGATAGAGAAGGAGATATTTATGATTTATTTGAAGTTGCTTCCACTAATCAATCTCTTTTTGTAGTAAGAGGAAATCAAAACAGAACAGTAAACAAGAGATCAACTTATTCTGAAAAAGGTGGTGAAAAGTTGTGGGATTTGATGAATCGTATGCCTTGCCAAGGAGAAATTCAAATAAGTATTCCTACCCGTGATAATAGGCCTAAAAGAACAGCAGTGTTAGAAGTAAAGTTTAGTAACTTTGTGATGAATGCATCAAAAAACAACGCTAGACGTAAGACTCAAAAACTTCCTAATTTAAATTTGAATGCTGTCTATGTTATAGAAAAGTATTCCCCATTTGGCGAAGAACCTATGAACTGGATCTTATTGACAAATATAAGTGTTAATAATTTTGAAGAAGCAGTAGAAAAAATACAATGGTATTGCTTAAGGTGGAGAATAGAGGTCTTTCATAAAATTTTGAAATCCGGTCTTAAAGTTGAAGAATGTAGACTCCAAACAGCAGATAGATTGATCCGCTTTCTTACAATAATGAGTATAATTGCATGGAGAATATTTTTTATTACATTAGTAGCTAGAACAAATCCCAATCTTCCTTGTACTATCATACTGACTGATGAGGAGTGGAAGGTTTTGTATACAAAAATGCTAAAAACAAAAAACTATCCTGAAGCCCCACCACCCATAAGAAAAATCGTGAGGTGGGTAGCTCAATTGGGAGGGTTTTTAGCTCGCAAAAATGACTTAGAACCAGGTCCTATAGCTTTGTGGAAGGGATGGAAACGTCTCTTTGATTTAGCAGAAGGATGGAGACTTGCTCATGAATCCTATATTTATGGGTAATAGTAAGTTGTTAGCGGCCAAGTGACGGTATGACGTAAAGCTACGTGTTTAGGTTTAATGAATCCACTATTTTTTTCACTTGAGAAAAAACATTTGCGCTGGTATCGATGATGAAATCACTCATTTGCCTTTTTTCTTCAATAGGTAGCTGAATACTGGACATTAGATTCAGCTTTTCTTTATCCATATTACGCTCACTGAGCCTTTGAGCTTGTACAGCGCTATCTGCATGGATAAAAACAATAAAATCGCAATATAAACGGAATCTTGTTTCCAGCAAGAGTGGAATGTCTAGAACTAGAGATTTTCTATCATTTTTTTTCTCCTGAGCAATAAAAATTTCTAATTCATTTCGCACAACGGAATGCACTAAAGATTGGAATTGTTTCCAATTTTCATCATAGGCTAAAAAATATTCAGACAATACTGCTCTGTCTATTTTACCATTTACTACCACCCCAGGAAATTTTTCTTCTGCATAACTTATTATGTTTTTGTCCACTTTATAAAGCTGGTGCACGACAGAGTCGGCATCAAACAAAGCGGCACCAAATTCTTTAAAGCAATTGGCTACAAAGCTCTTTCCAACTGCAATCCCACCTGTTAAACCTATGATCATATAGCAAATTTCTTATAAAACTATATTTATAGCATCTCCTATGCCTATTTAAAACTGAATGCATAGGTATAAAAAGAAAAGCTATTATTTTTTTAGTAATTAAGTAAAATAGAGTGAAAGATTAAGAGGAAATTTTGAAAGATAAGATAAAAAAGATAGTGATTTCAGGGAAAGAAGTGTGGCCAATCATTGAGGGCGGTAAAGGTATTGCAATCAGTGATGGAGGATCAAGTGGGGCATTTGCTGCAGCGGATGCTGTTGGTACGTTTTCTGGTGCAAATGCTAAACTTATCGATGACAATGGCGAGCTGGTACCACTAATTTATAAAGGTAAAACAAGAAATGAAAAGCACGAAGAGTTAATCAAGTATAGTATTGAGGCTGGAGTTAGTCAAGCAAAAATAGCGAATGAAATATCAAAGGGCCGTGGAAGAATACATATGAACGTGCTTTGGGAAATGGGAGCAGCAGAACAAGTCCTTCATGGCATATTAGAAAAAGCAAAAGGCTTAGTTCATGGCATCACTTGCGGTGCTGGTATGCCTTACAGGCTTGGAGAAATTGCAGCTAAATATCAAGTTTATTACTACCCTATTATCTCATCGGCGCGCGCTTTTAAAGCGTTGTGGAAACGTGCTTACCAAAAAATATCTTCTTTTTTACTTGGTGGAGTAGTATATGAGGATCCGTGGCTTGCTGGTGGTCACAATGGGCTCAGTAATAGTGAAGACCCAGAATTACCGCAGGCTCCATTTGAAAGAGTTGCAGAGCTTAGATCTTTCATGAACGAGGTTGGTCTTGCTGAAACGCCAATTGTTATGGCAGGGGGAGTATGGCATTTGAAGGATTGGGAACATTGGTTTGACAATTTACAAATCGGACCAATAGCTTTTCAGTTTGGCACTCGTCCACTTTTAACAAAAGAAAGTCCGATTTCTACAGAATGGAAAAAGAAGTTACTTACTTTAGAAGAAGGTGATGTATTTTTAAACAAATTTAGTCCAACAGGATTCTATTCATCTGCAGTAAAAAATAACTTCATACATGAGCTACAGGAACGAAATTCACGTCAAATAAAATTTTCAGAAAGTGCGAGTGGAGAGTTTAATAATGAATTTGCAATGGGTAGCAGAGGTAGAAAGATTTACCTCACTGTAAAAGACAAAGAGCTAGCAAATGCATGGATTAAAGCAGGGTATACAGAGGTAATGAAAACTCCAGATACAACTGTTATTTTTGTGACACCAGGCAAATTTGCGGAAATAAGACAAGATCAAATTAATTGCATGGGATGTTTAAGCCATTGTCTGTTTAGCAATTGGAAAGATCATGGTGACCATTCAACAGGGCGAAAGCCAGACCCACGGAGTTTCTGTATACAAAAGACACTGCAAAACATTGTACATGACGGCAATGTTGAAAATGAACTCATGTTTTCTGGACACAATGTGTACAGATTTAAGCAAGACCCATTTTATGAAAATGGCTACTTACCGACAGTAAAAGAACTGGTGGGAAGGATATTAATTGGGTATTAGGGTATGGTTGAATTGACAAGAAAACGTTACTCTGTTATAATAAGTCTTTATTAATTTAATCTTAATTCTGGGGGAATTTTTATGCGTAGTAGTGTTTTAAAAAGGTATGCACTTGCCTATATAAAAGAAAATGGCAGTGACAATGGTGTTCAAGAATTTTTACGTTCTCGTGGTATGCAAAATATTGAGAACTGGAGTGATAAAATTTTTGAAGATGCGTATAAGGAATTTAAGCTCAGTAATCTAACTAATGAGCAGAACAGTACAGAATATGATAGAAGCAATAGGCAACAAACTACAGGCCCTCAAGTCACGCACGTACATATAAACGATAATAGAGGTTTAGATTTTTGGGATTATTTACTACTTAGCAACCTGTTTGGTGGTCGTACTACAGTTATAAATAACCCTGGTTTTGATACTGTTGGCTACCAAAGCAGAGAAGATAAGAAAAAAGACTCAGAAGACAGCAGGAAATTATTAGCTTTAGGGATAGTAGCTGTAGTTGCGTGTGTTGCTTTCCATGCTTTAATGTGTGTTTGGTACGACAGCAGCGAAAAAACGGCTAGAAAGTCAGAAAAAATAGATTATCTAGATAGTCAACTTAAAATGTTCAGAAATATAGAATTTGCAGTTGGTGCAATTTCTTTAGCAGCTTTGATAGGTTGCGCTATTAACCCAGTCTTACCAGTTTGGGGTTTAGTCATTCTTGGCATTAATTCTCTTGTGTGTCTTGCTGGTGGTGTGGCTTTTCATATGAAACATAAGAAAGAGTCAGAAAATATTAAGAAGGCTGAAGAAGCGGTAGATAGCTATCCTGGACAAGGGCGTAGTTGTGGAGGTTATGATTCACCACCACCTCCTTACTTTTCTCAAGATCCTAATACTGTTTCAAGTGCTTCTTCTTATGATGACACCAGACCTGGTGGGTTGTTTTCTCATTCTAATGCGGAAAAACATTCTGGAAATCATGGATATACTGTATGAATATTGATTTTAGAAGGTAAATTGTACAGCAAATAGTGTCATTCCAGTGCTTGACACTGGATCCAGCTTTTTTGTAATTTTATTGAACATGTTGTATAGTCGTTTGTTTACAATTAATTTTTCTGGATCCCAGTGTCTGGGCACTGGGATGACATTTTTGTGTTTGAGGCAAAATCTGCTATAATATTTAACACACTGCTTTCACAGACGAATGTTTGTACAGTTGTGAAGTTATGGACAACAATATCATAGCAACTCAAACGTAAGTTACTCACATTATACCGCTGCAAAACGCAGCGGTATAATGGCTTTTCAGATTGCTTGTACGATAGGATATATATTGATTTTTATTACTAGTGCAGATACGATAAAGCTTTAAGCACTACAAGATGGAGCAATTTGAGAGCTTTTACATCACTACGCCAATATATTACGTAAACGACAAGCCACATATCGGCCACGCATATACTTCCCTTATCTGTGATGTTACAGCTAGATTTATGAAATTAGCTGGAAAGAACGTCAAATTTACCACTGGTACAGATGAACATGGACAGAAAATTGAAAAAGCGGCTAAGGTAAAGGGAATAGAGCCAAAAGAATTTACAGATGAAATAAGTGTTACGTTCAGAAAATTGGCTGAGCTAATGAACTTTGATTATGATGATTTTATTCGCACCACAGAAGAACGTCATGAAAAAGCAGTTATAGCTCTATGGAATAGGCTTGAAGAGAGAGGGCAAATATATCTGGATTCTTACTCAGGTTGGTATTCAGTTCGTGATGAAGCGTTTTATCAGGAATCAGAGTTGATAGATGGCAGAGCACCAACAGGTGCTGAAGTTCAGTGGATAAAAGAAGAGAGCTACTTTTTTCGTTTGTCAAGTTGGCAAAATAAATTACTAGAGTTATACGAAAATCAGCCGAATTTCATCTTTCCTGAGAGCAGAAAAAACGAGGTGGTATCGTTTGTAAAATCAGGACTTACTGACCTTTCGATTTCTCGTACTAGTTTTAATTGGGGAATAAAAGTACCAGGGAATGACAAGCACGTAATTTATGTTTGGATAGATGCGCTCACTAACTATCTCACATCAATAGGCTTTCCTAATATAGAAGATGAGGAATATAAGAAATTTTGGACAAACTCCTTCAACGTTCATGTGATCGGTAAAGACATATTGCGTTTTCACGCTGTATACTGGCCAGCGATCCTCCTTGCAGCAGATTTATCACTGCCAAAGCAAATTGCAGTTCATGGTTGGTGGCTGAACGAGGGGGAAAAAATATCCAAATCCCTTGGTAACGTTATAGATCCAATTGGTCTGGCAGAAGAGTTTGGTGTTGATCAACTATGCTATTTTCTCCTTCGGGAAGCAAGTTTCGGTCAAGATGGTAATTTCAGTAAGAAGAACATGATCAGCCGCATAAACTCAGAGCTGGCAAACAATATAGGCAATTTAGTGCAAAGAACAATTTCATTTCTGCACAAGCAATGCTTTGGAGTTGTACCAGTGGTCGATCGCAATTTGCTTAAAGATGATGAGAGTTTACCAAATTGCAAAGCCATAATTGATCAAGTAATGGATCATCTATCAAAGTATGAATTTAACCAGATTATACTCCTGATTATCAATATCTCTTCCACGGCCAATGCTTACATAGATAAAAGTGCACCCTGGACACTCAGTAAAACCGATAGAGAGCGCATGGATTTAGTAATCTACAAATTACTTGAATACATTAGAATGATTGGCATTTTGCTGCAGCCAATTGCTCCAAAGTCAGCAAAAATGATACTCGATCAGTTGCAAATTCCAAAAGAACAACGTGATTTAAAATCTCTGTGCAACGCATGTGTAAGCTTAGGCATTACACTGCCTAAACCTACGCCGATTTTTTTGAGGATCGATATTTAAAGAATCCTTAGTAAGCCGTTACAAGACTAGACTGAGTTGGCCGTTCTGTAGTTAGCCTTTTTAATTCAACAGAGTCAAAAAAAAGGTTCTGTCGCATCTATAAACCATAGGAAAGAAGATCATTAAAGGTGGGATTATAGGAGTTATGAAGCCATTAACATAGCAAAATTCTCAAAAGTAGAAACATTATTTAATAATTTGTCTTTTTTGAATCATACGAATATTTTCTATGCCTGTGATGGTAATCTTTGCGGAATGGAAGCTTTTAAACCCAAGCATTGGCTTTATTAGTTTTTTGATAAATCTATCAACAATATTATTTAGATATTTTATTTGAAGGACTGTAATCTTCAGAAATTTCTGCATTCAAATCATCAAGAGCAGCAGTATTACTGCCGCTTTTATCAATTACAATTTTCTCAGGAAGATAGTTACTCCTGAAGGCTTTACGAAAGAATGCAAGTGCTGCAGACTTGTCTCTACTAACACACAAGAGGAAGTCTACAGTATATAAATAAACCCATTTACCGTTTAATTTAATGTAAGTCTCTCCAACTACTACCAACCTGCTTCTTTCTTTTCCTTACTGCCTCATCTATCAGTGGTGATAACCCACCTTTGTAACGTAGCATTTTGCTTCCCTTATACTCATCATTTCTTCCAAATCTCGATAGCTCAAAGAGAATCGACATTTCATGTATACAGATAACATCCGCTGAAAAGCTAAATCCTTTGAAATATGGCAACAATTTTTGATTGATACGAAACATCTTTGCTTTTTTTTTAGACAATTATATCATTCTTCTTTCTACTTCCCTACAAATGCGACAGAACCAACCCCATAGCATGTCGAACGAAGCTTTTTTTAAGAAAATCTGAATTTTCAACTACCATTAAACCAAGATTGCTCAGAACTTTAACGCAAAGTATTCTGTTGGAAAATATTCTATTTAGTCCATCAGTTGCAAGTGCCATAGTAAAATTATCAAAGTATCTATCACGTGAAATTTTCTTCAATAGATAATTACTGCCAACATCAATGCCAGAGGATTTTGCAGCAGTTATTTGTCTAATAACACTCTCTACATCTCTCATTCCAAGGTTAAGTCCTTGACCTGCAACTGGATGGATTGAATGTGCTGCATCGCCAATAAGCAAAATTCTGCTTTTATGAAGCTTTCTCGCAAAAGTAAAACTCAAAGGGTAAGATTTTCTTTCACCCTCTAATTCAATTTCTCCAAAATAAGAACCAAATCTTTTTTTGAGTTCTATGATAAACTCGTCTTCAGATAAGCTCATCAGCATTTTTGAAATTTCGCATTTTTCTGTCCAAACTATTGAAGAAGTATAGCCACCTTTCATTGGCAAAATTGCAAATGGACCACCAGGAAAAAACCGCTCTACAGCTAAGTTTTGGTGATGTAGTTCATGTTTTACATTAAATACCATGCTATTTTGTTTATAATCAAATTTTATTATTGTTATAGAAAACAACTCTGGCAGCTTAGAGTTTTTACCTTCAGCGCAGATAAATAGCGATGATATCAATTTTTGATCATTATCAAGAGTAACTTCCACGTATCCTTCGTCACAAGCGATTGTTTTATAGAAACGTGGAGAATATATATTGAGTTTATGCAAAAAATTATTATTAATTGCATTCCATATAATAGCGCTCTTGATTACATAACCCATTGGCTCTTCACCAACCATTTTATGGTCATAATGAACAGTAAATGGGCTATCTCCATCTAATATGCATATATCAAGTATTGGTTCAGCTTCATCTTCTAAGAACTGCCAAATCCCTAATTTTTCTAGTATTTTTTTTGACCCTTGAGAAATGGCAAATGCTCGATTATCATCAACTGCACGTGGTAAACTATTTTTCTCAATTACGGCTACAGATACAGAGTCATTACTCAGGCCAATAGCAGTAATAAGACCAATTAGCCCACCACCTGAAATGATTACATCGTAATTCATTTTATTTACCTAAAATTACATTTTATTCGTTTTGAAAATAGTTTAAATAAACTTCGTAGATGCTGGACTTCTTATCACTACCTTAGTATACCTCAGATTAGTAATAAAGTATTAATTATTTTATTAAAGGAAACAGCTTATGACTACAGATTGCAAAAAAGAATTACTAAATTGCATTAACAAGTACAGAGAAGAACTTGCAGAAAATAAAGCAGCAATTAGACAAACTTTAACTAGCGATAAAATTAATATAAGCGATTACTTTTATCAGGTTGATAAAATCTGTAATGAAGAACTATTTAATGTAGGAGTCGAGTGTCAAGATACACAACGTGGTAAATATACGTATGATGAATGGAAGCAAAAAATTGAAAAATTTAACGCTAAAGATTTTCTAGGGATGTTACAAAACGAAGTAAAAAATAAAATATCAAAGAGTCTTGAGGATTATAAACAGTATCATGAAAATGCTACTGAAGCTATAAAAAAAGAATTAGACATAGATTCGAAATTAAAGGCAATATTCAAAGAAAAGCAACAACCAGAAACTGATGAAAATCGAGCATATTGTGACGTTATACGAGGTTTATATGAAAATGGAGACATGCGCTCTCAACTAAAGTGCAATGATCTTGATTGTTTCAATAGAACAATAGAAGATAATCTATCTCAAAAACAATCCGAGCTAGCTGCTATAAAGGATGACTTTTTGGATAATACGCAAAATATTTTTCAACATATTCAAGTTGAAGATAGTATTTTTTAGAGAAGTAGGGAGTGTTAAATAAAGTGTGTCAACTCGATTTTTAACCTACCAGGAAAAAAGATATCAAGTTGAGAGATAGTTAAAGCCCAATCATGTATAGGCATAGTCCATTTCTCTCCTGCCTTCTTTATAGCACAATATACCTGTTTATACAAGGCATTTGTGCTGGTAAATGAGCCCTTAGTTTTAGTAAATTTTCTGATCTGTCTATGTAACCCTTCAATAGGATTTGTGGTATAAATTAACTTTCTTACAGGGCCGGAATATTTAAAATAACTAGACAGATTTTCCCAATTATTCTCCCAAAACTAAAGTATATTTTTCTCCCCATTTTTCCTCCAGTTCAAGTAAATAATTCTCGGCTATTTCTCTACTTGATATGTTTTTTTCAAATCATTCATGAAAACTTTTGCTCGATACATATTTCAGTGAATTTCTTATCTGATGTACTATACATTTCTGCTTTAGGAAATACGCTATTTATAGCTGTAGGAAAGCTTTTTAACACAAGCTATCAGAATATCATCTACTCCTCTCTCTTTTAGGTCATTTAGTACTCCCAACCAGAACTTCACTTTCAGCCAAATAAAAACCCAAAACTTCTTTTCTGCCATTTTGCTAATATGTTATACATACATTTGCTTACACAATGCCCGTCCTCCTTGACCTTAAAAAACCATGAACACTATTGGATATACAGATTGCAGCGGACGACTGCGCCATTCGTTGATTACCGGTAACAATTTGTCAGTAATACTTGATATCTCTGCTGCAGATATTTTATATTTCTTCTACATGCGATGCTATATCCCATGCCACTGGCATATGTACTTAAAACCTTTGCTTCAAGTTCGGTTGTTTGCCTTTTTCTGACTACTTGTGGCTCGAAACTTCCTTCTCTATCTCTTGGTGTCAATAGTTCAAATACTTGTCCGTAAAGTCTTTGAATTTCTTCGGTTGTTTTCTTCGCTTTCAGCCGACAAATGGTTTTCTATCTCGCCTTCCCTCTAGCAGTTTTTTATAAATGGTGTTAATGCTCCATCTCTTCCTGTCAATGGTCTTCCTTCTCGTATAGATGAGAAGATATTTGTTTCTAATTCTTTATAGTCTACCAAACCGGTAGTTGTGTTTGCTTGACTCATTGTCAAACCTCCATTTTTTTATCAATTTATTACTTTACTTCTCGGTTTGATACAGTTTATTTAACACTCCTGAAAGGAACAATGGATCCCAGTGTCTGAGCACTGGGATGACAAGGTAGGAAGTACTGGGATGAAACCTTTTTGCTTCAATATTTTGCACAGTAGCCATGCAACTTAACAGATACTTTTCTCTTCATTTATCCTAAGGTTTTTATGGGTTTTTTAACCCATAAAAACCTTATATAAAACCCCTATTGTGATTAAAAATACACTAAATCTTGGTTTTCACATGTTTCATTTTCTGCCATAAGCGACAATAATTTTGTGCTCTCAAGGAAACTGTTTGCACTAGCTTCTAAGAGATCAGATTTTACTTTTGTAAGTTCACATTTAATCTGATCTATTTTCCCATTCAAATTTTTATGTGCATCTTCGACTAATTTATTCATTTCATCTTCTAAAAGTGTACTTACTTCTTTACTTTGTGTAGTGACAAGATCATTTATTTTGCTTGTAATTTCAGGTTTTATAAGGCTTTCAATTTTTTCTTCAGTATATTTTTTTACTTCTTCTTCTACCTGAGTTTTTATTTCTGGCTTTAGCAAATCTGCAACTTCTGGTCCTACTTTTTTCACTGCTTTTTCAGCTGCATTTTTTGCTGCTTTTTCAGCGTTTGCTTCTACTGACTTTACTGTCTTATCAATTGAAGTCGATATTTTTTTTTCTATTTGATTAGCTTTTTCGGTAGCTATTTTGTTAGCTTTCTCTTCAGCTAAAGTTAGCATTTTTCCTTCTATTTTTTTTACTTCATCTTGAGCTGCTTTTCTAGCTTCTAGTTTTAAATCGTTACCCATTTTAGATATTACTTGATTCGCAGCTTCTTTTGCTGTTTTGCTTATACCAAGAATTTTATCAAACATTCCTGCACGATACACTTGAGAGCCGAAGTTTGATTCGTCAGCCAAATTTTTGTAATTGTATTCTTTCATAATGTACTCCTTAATTTAAAAACTATACTAACATTAATATACAAGTACAAAAATTATATTAATATTAGTATTGCTTTTCAGGGCAGTAGTATAAATTTATAGTACCTTTTGAAAAAATTCATGACTTGACGACAAAGAGCATTATATTGGTATCATGACTGACTTGGAAAAGATGAGAGAAAAACTGCAAAATCAAATTAATTATCATAATATCTTATATTATCAAAAAAGTAAGCCAGAGATAAGTGATGCTGAATATGATGAACTGAAAAAAAAGTTAGCTGCAATAGAGCCAGAAGCTTATGCAACACAAGATAGTGTTGGTGCTCCGCCTGATGAGAGATTTTCTAAGGTGGAACATCAAGAACCTATGCTTTCTCTTGAGAATGCTTATGATGAACAAGGTGTAGAAAAATTTTTGTCTAAAATAAAGAGATTTTTAATTGCAGATGAAATAGAGATATTATGTGAGCCAAAAATTGATGGATTGTCATTTTCTGCAATTTATGAAGATGGGAAATTTGTTAAAGCTGCAACTCGAGGTGACGGTTTTGTAGGAGAGGATGTAACTCACAATGTTGCAACAATAAAAGGCTTTCCTAAGTTTTTACAAGATGTGCAAGGAAGACTAGAAGTAAGGGGTGAAATATATATCAGTAACAGCGACTTTTTAAAGTTAAATGAAAATAATGAATTCGCTAATCCTCGAAATGCAGCTTCTGGTTCTTTAAAGCAATTGAATGCGAACATTACAGCAAAAAGGCCTCTTAGATATTTTTCTTATTCTTTAATTGGTGGAATAGAGAAAAGTCAAAGTGAAGTACTAGAAAAACTTGAGAAACTTGGTTTTTGCGTAAATGAGCATCGTTCCTTAACAAGTAGTTTGAATGGAATGCTAAAGTTCTATAACGAGATCTATGATTATCGTTATAACTTGGATTATGATATCGATGGGATAGTCTATAAAGTGAATGATTTGGTGCTACAAAGTCGTCTGGGAAGTACACACAAAGCGCCACGCTCAGCGCTTGCATATAAATTTTCTGCGGTTTATGCAAAGACAAAGTTAAATAAAATATTTATACAGGTGGGTAGAACGGGGGTTTTAACTCCAGTTGCAGATTTGGTACCAGTCAATATTGGCGGAGTGCTAGTTAGCAGAGCAAGTCTACATAACCAAGATGAGATAAAACGTAAAGACATAAGAGAAGGAGATGTTCTAACAATTAAAAGAGCTGGAGATGTAATTCCTCAAATTGTCAAAGTAGATGAAGGTTCTCGTCATGCAAATATGCCTGAATTTGTGTTTCCTGACATATGTCCTGAATGTGGTAGTAAAGTGCAGATTGAAGGAGTTGCAGTAAGATGTCCTAAAGAATTTAATTGCAAGGCTCAAATAGTAGAAAAACTAAAACATTTTGTGTCAAAAGATGCATTTGACATTGTTGGCCTTGGTGAAAAACAAATAAAGTTTTTTTATGACCTGGAACTAATAAGACAAATTCCAGACATTTTTATTTTAGAGGAAAGATTAAAAGAGTTTTCCTTAAAAGAGCATCATGGTTGGGGCGAGAAGTCAATAGCTAATCTATTAAGTGCTATACAAAGCAGAAGAGTAATCTCTCTAGATAGGTTCATATTTTCTTTGGGTATCAGATTTATCGGCCAAGTTGCAGCAGAATTGCTCGCAAATTATTATGTATCTTATGATAACTGGTATAATTCGATGTCATCAAATGATGTTGAGTTGGTAGGTATAGATGGTATAGGAGAAAAAGTAGCTGAATCTTTAAAATCGTTTTTTTCTCAGGAACGTAACATTAAAATGTTAAATGATCTTACTGCATATCTGCAAATTCTTCCCGTGAGCTCCAACTCTAGCGATTCTTTTTTGAATAACAAAATTATAGTGTTTACTGGTAAGCTACGTGCTATGAGCAGAGGGGAGGCAAAAGTAAGAGCTAAAGTTTTAGGGGCAAAGATCAGTTCAAGCCTTTCTACTAAAACTGACTATTTAATTGCAGGAGAAGATCCAGGTTCAAAATATAAAAAAGCAATGGAATTGGGTGTGGAAATTTTAGATGAAGAACAGTGGAACAAATTGTGCTAAACACAACTTAATCTGACGGGAATGAATTAACTGATAGAAGAATGGGAGTGTTAAATAAACTGTGTCAAATCGCATTTTTAGTTCAACTCGATTTTTAGTAACCGTTCACGGAGATAAGGTGGTTTACAAAGTAAGTATAAAAGTGTAAAGAGATAGGAAGCTAAATATGGAATGGGTAAATGACAACAGTGCTGCAAGAAAAGGTTGTAGCAGAAAACGCTAATCTCAAGGAAGAAATAAAAGCACTGATCAGAGAAAATGATAGCTTGAAAGCAAAAATAGTTGAATTAGAAGACAAATTGGGCTTAAATTCGCAAAATTCTCATCGCTGCCACCATCACGAGATATATATCGTAAGAAAGCAAAAAAGAAAAGTGATAAAAAACCAGGAGGTCAGCCAGGACATAAGGTGCATAAGCGTGAATTAATGGCTGCAGACGAGGTAGTGAGATGCACAATTGATACAATTTGTATGTGTGGAGGTAAGATTACTTTAGAAGATGAAATTATTCATCAGAAGGCAGAGTTGCCAGAAATTAAGCCAATTGTAACTGAGTACAGGTTGCAAAGAGGACATTGTAGCAGTTGTGTTAAAAGTCAATAGAAAAATTGATGTAGCTGTGAATAAGTACTTAAAATTTGTGTGGGCGTACTTATTCACAGCTATGCTATTGCTATATAGAAGCAGTTTTAGGGCTATACTCCTCAGTAAACAGTCTACCGTCTCTTACTAAAGAGTTAGCAAGGATAAGTAATTTTCTCATTGCAGCAGTAGAGGTAACTTTATATGGTTTTTTATATTGATTGTATAGCCTATCAAAGAAGATTTTTATATAAGAATTGTACCTTTGCGCACTAAGAATGCACATATGTAAAACCTTTCTAATTTGTGATCTACCACCCTGAATACACCTTTTTCCCTTACTAAAACCACTATCTCGATTAAAAGGTGCAACTCCGGAAAGGCTGGATATTTCTTTATGTTGGAGAGTTCCAAGCTCGGGTAGATAACAAATAAAAGTAATAGCTGTTATTGCACCTACACCAGGTATACTAGTTATTGACATGTACTTTTTTTTAAGCTCTTGATTTTTATCGACTAATTCCATTACCTCATCTTCTAAGACTTGAATTTGATTTTGTAAAACTGCAAGTAGCTCTTCCATTTGTTTGATTATAGATAAATCGGTTACTTGATGAGCTTGGGTTTTTTGTATTTTTGCTATTTCTACTAGTTGATTCCTGCGAGATAATTTTTGCTTCAAACAGTCAATACTACTAACTTTTAAAGGAGTGACACGCATGTCTGTATTACTAACATAACGTGAGATGATGCTACAGTCTATTTTATCAGTTTTAGTAGCAATACCAAGGCTTTTTGCATAATCTCTCACCCATCTTGGTTGAATGACATATACTTCAAAACCATGGCTTAATAAAGTATAAGCACATAATTTTTCGTACCCACCAGTTGCTTCAAGTCCAACTTTGGTTACGTTATGTAAACGCAAAAAGTCGATTATTTGATCAATAGCTTGAACGTTATTTTCAAATACTTTATGATGTCCAAGTGGATGAATATGGATATCTAGTTTATTTTTGCTAATATCAATGCCAGTAATAATATTTGATAAATTCATAATCCCTCCATAAATGTAACCGTTCACGGAATATTCCCAATTAGGCAGGAATAGCGACTAAATTCTGTAGTTTCTGGACAGGATTCTGATCATTCAAACGTGCAGTCAAAAATATCGAAAGCATTCTTTCAATGAACTTTTCTCCACGTTCTGACCAAGTGAAAAAACTATTTTTACGATAAATGACGTACCGTCTAGCCTGACGTTCTGCAAGGTTATTGGTTGTCTCGATCAGATCAGGATTGCGCACGAATCTCCACATCATATCTTCAGAACGTAGTATATTGGCAGCCATTCTCGAGGCCTGAGTTCCTTTTGCAACCCTTGTTATCTCTCGCAAAAAATGTTTCACCCTTTTTCGAATCTTCCTCATTAACCGGAAAAATCTTAAATTGTCTATCAGGTTTTGTTTACGTGCTCTATCTACCACAAATACCCTGTTGCTCAGCGATTTTAATGCTGCGCCAATTCTGCTCACTTCAACATTTTTACTGTAAAAAAACCTTTCAAAGTCCCTTGCTAAATGGGCCCAGCATATCTGTCTGTTTTCACGATTAAAGTAATTATACGCAGCATACCTATCGCTTATAACTATTCCATCATACTCTGGCAATAGCCCTTTTAATATCTTCTTTCCGCGAGATCCAACTAACTTCATAAGTGTTGCTGTTTTATTCGTTACTACCCAACTCCAACCTTTCTTTCCCTGGTTCCTATGGCTTGTTTCATCTATATGTAAATACTTGCTTTTCCGTAGCTCTTCTCTTATTTTTTCGTATTCAGATATACATTTTTCTGATACTCTACCCTCGGTCTTTGATACCAAACCTAGGCTTATATTCAGATTAAATATGCTGCTCAAAATTTGCTGTACTTCCCTTTTTGAATTGATAAAAAATCCACTAAAACTGCTAATTACTGCTTTTGCATTAGCTCCTAAAAGATCCCTTGTCACACCTTCAGGCAGACTAGCTGAGATCCTTTTCTTACACGCCTTACAGTAGCCTTTTTGTAGCCTATATTCAGTCACTATCGGTTTAATTTTTGGCAATTCAACCTTTTGATGCACAGTTTCTTCTTCTAAAATAACTTGGCTTCCACACATGCAAATTGTATCAATTGAACATTTTACCACCTCATCTGCTACCATCAATTCCCGCTTGTGCGCTTCATGTCCTGGCTGCCCGCCTGGTTTTTTATCGCTCTTCTTTTTTGTCTTTTTGCGATATACATCTTGCGATGGTGGCAGCGATGAATTTTTTGAATTTAAACCCAGCTTATCCTCTAGCTCAATTATTTTTGTCCTTAACTTATCATTCTCTGCTTTCAGAGTACCAACTTCTGACTCCAATACCACAATCTTTTCTTGTAGCACCTCTATCATCAACCCCTCATCTATCTAGTTTATTGTTTTTTATACTAATTATGCAATTTTTGTAAACTACTTTCTTATACCGTGAATGGACAAAGTTGATAAGCCTAAACGCCATCATGTCTTTAGGAGAGTCTGCTAATGAAGGCTCTTAAGTTGACGCCATTGCGTGAACGGTTACCCATAAATAATGTGTATACTGCATTTTCCACCCTTATATACGAGCCTAAAAGCTCAACCAGTTGTTCGGAACTTTCAGTATAATAAACCAGAGAGGAGAACCTTGCTGCAAAACGGTCCTTATGACCAAGAGTATGTACGGTTCCTCCTCTCTGCGTGTCTTTATACCGCCATTTCGTGACATTTATAAAGACTTGTTTTTAACATATAAGAGTATGTAATAAAAGAATTACAGCAAATTTACCCGAAGGTGTTGCAAGAGATTTTCTAGGACCCAATGCTAAAACAGTTATAAGCAGCCTTAGCGGCTTTTTTATTAACTCAAAAAGAGAGGTACAGCAAATTTTGGGCAGTATTTTTAATCTAAATATAAGCCTTGGTTTAGTCTCAAATACTGAACGCAGGGTATCGAAGAAGTGTGCATCTGAATATGAGAAAATGAAGGAAGAGTTGCAAGGAAGCGAGTATTTGCATATAGACGAAACAGGGCACAGAAATCAAGGAAAGAGAGGCTGGAGTTGGGTAATAACAAACAAAGCGTTGACACTTCTGAAGGTAAGCGAGTCTCGTGGTAAGAAGGTGTTGAAGAGTTTACTGCCAGAATATGATGGTATAGTTGTGAGCGATAGATACGCTGTATACAATTACTTCAATCGTGAAAATAGACAGATATGTTGGGCACATCTGGCAAGAGATTTTGAGAGATTTGCCCATAGTAAAAATGTTGAAGTGAGCAAAATTGGCCAAGCACTAAAATCGCTCAGCAATAAGGTGTTTGTAGTAGATAAGGCAAAAAAACAAAATTTGATAGATAATTTGAGATTTTATCGACTGGTGCGAAAAATTCGGAAAAGGGTAAAACATTTTTTACGTAAAATGACGAGGGTTGCAAATAGCACTCAAGCTTCAAGAATGGCCGCTAAGATGTTACGATCTGAGGATATGATGTGGAAGTTTTTAAGAAAACCTGAAGTGATAGAAACAACTAATAACCTTGCAGAACGGCAAATTAGACGGTACGTAATTTATCGTAAAAACAGCTTTTTCACCTGGTCAGAACGTGGAGAAAGATTCGTGGAAAGAATGTTGTCGATATTTTTGACATCACGTCTAAATGGCCAGAACCCCTTTCAAAAGCTACAGAATCTAGTAGCTGTCACTGCTTAGTTCTTTAATTCATTCTCACAATCCGTGAACGGTTACAGATTTTTAAGATCGTTTATAGCCTTTTTCATGTCTTCAGCTTTAAATATTGCTGATCCAGCAACTAATATATTTGCACCTGCTTTTATTATATCAGCTGCGTTAGAAAAGTTAACTCCACCATCTACTGAAACTTGCGTTTTAAGGTTACGGTCCTGTATCATTTTCTCTATAATAGATATCTTGTGCAGCTGCAAATGAATAAACTCTTGTCCTCCAAATCCAGGATTAACTGTCATAATTAGCACAATATCTAGCTCATGTATTATATACTCAAGCACGCTTGGAGAAGTTGAAGGGACAATTGAAACTCCAACTTGTATTGTTTTTTTTGTATCATTTATGTTTTTATATGATTTTATCCTTTTTACTAGCCTCTCAAGATGTATCTCTGCTTCTGCATGTATAGTGATAATATCAGCACCAGCATTTATAAAGCTTTCAATATGGTCACCAGGAGATTTAACCATTAAGTGTACATCAAAAGGAAGATTGCTATATTTACGTATTGCAGAGATAACATTCGGACCTATTGTAATATTTGGAACAAAATTTCCATCCATAACGTCTATGTGTATATAATCTACATCCAAGTCGCTAATTCTTTTTACTTCCTCTCCTAATTTTGCAAAGTCTGCTGAAAGTATAGAAGGTGCAATTTTTATACCCATGGGTTACTTTCTACCAAAAATAAAAAAGTAACTTATTTTTTAAACTCTGTCATCCCAATAACACATGAGTCTCATTTAGAAATTTTTTTTATATCCTACGTGTAATTGCAACCTTTGAATTATCTTGTTCAGGTTGAACCATAAATAGTTTTCACCACAAAAAATTGTTAGCATAAGTAAAAAAACGTAGTGCTTGTAATTCATCCAATATTTTCCTCTGCCCATACATCTGGCCATTGTAATACTCATTAGACTTCTTTCTTCGCCTTTTCTAAATATTCCAACACAGTTTCATGCAGCGCAGTCCAAGACATTTTCTTTTCCATATTCGGTATAAATTTTTGTTTCCAAGTGTCCTTAAATTCTTGAAACCACTGCTTCTCAAAGTTTTGGAAATCAGATAAAACTTCTGACCTAAACCCATTAATTAAATTCGAGACTTCTATAGCCTTTTCAGGGCTTATAGACTTAAAAGACAATATTTCATTCTTTAAAACATCTAGCTTCTCAAATGAATTAAGCTTAAATGGAATATAAAGCGAGGATCTTATATTATACCTTAGATAAGAGTCGTAATATAGCTTAATCTTGTACATGAGCGTAGCAAATGCACTAGAAGAAATATTATTTTCATATTCTGCAAGAGAAGATAATAAACGCTTGTAATCCTCTTCATTCAAAAATGGTGGTTGTAAACTTGATTCAATTTTATTATTAAAAGATGTGAATCTGTTGAAAATACAATTGCCATATTCGCTTAAAAATTCAGGCAAAATATCTTCCTGTTCTAATTTTAGAGGCAAGTCTTTTCTAATCTCTTTCGGCAAATGATGCATTGAAAACTGATTAATAACCCACGCAAAATTCTCATCAAACTCATTTGAGTAATCAGCATTATTGTCAGCGTTACCTTCTTTATCATTCCAAGGCAGTATTTTATAAAAAAAATTGTTCAACCTTTTTTTTAATTTCAAAATACTTTCACTCTTATCGCCTACCTTATATAAAACCTCTTCTACTTTTTGTCTTGCGTCTTGAGAACTGATTCTATCACCTATATGCAGTCCAATGCCATTTCTCTCCAATAACTCCCAATCAAACAACTTATGTGGGTCAGGTTTACGCATTGCGTAGCCTTCAATGGCTGAGTTATATACTATAGTACCTATTTCAGCGTGACTAAATATCATATCTTTTCTAATCTTAAAGCGCTTCATGAGGTACAAAATCAGATCTTTGACAGATTTCATTTGCTCTTCTGGAAAAGGCTCAAGCCCTGTGTTTACAATCTCTATACCCATAGAATAATCATTCAGTTTTCGTAGCTCTTCAACCACATTATCTACTTGAACTTTCGCATAACTTATACCAGCATGCCATGCTCGTTTTTCGAGTGGAACCATCAGAGTAATGCTACCATCCCTATCAACAATAAGCTGTACTGATATACCTGAAGAATTTAATGCGCATTTTGTGCTTTTTAATGTTGGTGATTCGGTATGATGCACCACCACCATCAACACTTTTTTGCCTTCCCTATCATCATAATTTGAATTTGACGCAGGATCTAAAAATATTGGATTTTTTAATGATGTTTTCAAATCTTGAAAATCGTTCTCGATATCAATTAAGCAAGATTGCTGTCCATATACAAGAGGCGCTACAAGCAGCAACAGAAATAAAACAGACAAACATTTTTTTACTATAAGTCTCATGCAGCTTTACAAATTGCCCACAATATAACTAAATTAACATAATACGCATAAAATGTTTACTTTTTTTCAGCTAATCAAGGCTTGCTACAGCTACAATTAGTACTTTTATCATTACATTTTGGTGTTAAGTCAGGATAGAACGTAAGTATAGCGTCATTCTTTCTCACAAACACTGATTGATAATTGGCATCTTCCATTTTATACAGACACATTCCATCTTCTCCCAATTCCTTAAACGCCTTAGTTGCAGAAACTAAAATATCATCAGCATGAAGGTTATGTGCATACCCATTTGGGCACTTAACTTTTACTTCTCCACCCTTACCTAAGTATTTCATTCCAAACGTGTAAACAGGTGGCTTAATATCTAATTTATTGCACAGAGATTTATTACCCCAAATTGCACCCGCCCACTTATTTTCTTGAGCTTCAACATATCTACCTACAAAATGCATACCACCAAGTCCCAATCTATCTGGTTCACCACAAAAAATATGTCCAAATCCTATAGTTTCTTTCTCAACTCCGCTATTTGTAAACCAAATCTTAGTCAATTCATCTTTAAATAACCCCAAGCCTGCATTTGGTGTAGCCACTTGATGATCGAGCTTATCGTATATCCTTTTCACCACTTCTTGATGCTGCGGACAATCGAGCAAAATTCTAAAATCTTCTTCATCAGGGTGTGTTCCCCAATCTCCACAAACTCTTAATACTCCTCTATCAAAATCAGTCAGCTCCGGAAGTGGTGGAATATAGTCTGGATCTGAAGAATCTGTTTTGAAAAACGGCTCAAAGCCAATTTGTGAATTTGCATCATTGAGATAATGCTCCTTAATGTAAAAAACAAATCCTATTACTGGTATTATTAAGCACAAGATTAACTTAGCTATTTTCGACATAATCATATTCATAAAGAAGCTAGGGTATAAGCAACAACTTAAAAAAGTTTTAATCTAATGTTGATCGCAGTCCTGGCATCTCATCACCACTTAGCCAACTTAAAAACGCTCCCCCACCAGTTGAAATATATGTAAAATCTTTATCGGCAAGACCTGCAGTATTTATTGCAGATAGACTATCTCCTCCTCCTATTACACTGGTTAATTTTCCTTCGTGTGTCAAATCACTTACTACTCTCATCACCTCTACTGTACCATTTGCAAAAGCTGAATGTTCAAAAACACCAATAGGTCCGTTCCACAGCAGAGTTTTACTGCTTGCTATTATACCGCTTATTGTGCTTAAAGTTTGAGGTCCGATATCTAAAATTATATCATCATCCAAAACGGATTCGTTTTTTCTTAAAACGCCAGTGCTATAATCAGAATTTACTGCAACCAAAACGTCTTCTGGCACAACTATTTTGCAATTGTTTTTATTTGCCGTCTCAACAATATCGTGCAGAAGATCATCAACGCCATTTTGAAAAAAAGACTTGCCTATATTAACTTTATTAAATAACAAAAAATTATTAGCAATTGCGCCGCCCAGAATAAGGTAATCAACCTTTTCTGCTAGCTTTATAAGCATTTTTATTTTAGTTGATATTTTAGCTCCACCAACTATCGCAGTAATAGGTTTAGCGTCAAACGATATAGCTTGCTCAAGATACTTTAGCTCATCTTGCAAGCAAAATCCTGCATAAGAAGGTAAAAATTCCGTAATGCGTGAAATAGAAGCGTGAGCTCTGTGAGAGCAAGAAAACGCATCATTTATATATATATCTGCTAGAGATGCTAATTGTTTAGCAAAATTTGAATCATTCTGCTCTTCTTCTTTATAAAACCTCAGATTCTCTAGTAATATTATATCTCCTCCATCCATCGCATTTATTGCTCTTTGTACTCTCTCACCAATACAATCATCAATAAATTTCACTTCTTTGCTTAGCAGCCGCGATAAAGTTTCAACTACGTTTTTTAGCGATAAGTTACTGTCTTTGGCTTTTGGACGCCCAAAATGTGAGATAACAATAACTTTTGCACCCGCATTTGCCAAATACTGAATGGTAGGTAGCGCTCTCAAAATACGAGTGGCATCACAAATTCTTCCATTTTTTATAGGAACATTGAAGTCAACCCTGAGCAGAACATTTTTATTGTGAAAATCACAACTCTCTATGCTAGGTACATTTATCATAAAATTAAAGAGCTATAAAATCACTATACAATAGTTTAATCCAAAGTAAAGGAAGGAAATTCCAATGCTAAATAAATTAATAAATAAGAAAATTACTACAAATACTTTCAACTTTATTTTTCACTGCTTTTTCAACATCAGGGCTATTTCCATCAATTAATCCCTGAATTATTTCATTTATCAGATCAGCTATCTCTTTAAAATCTTTTTTCTCAAGTCCGCGTGTTGTCTCAGCAGCGGTACCAAAACGGAGCCCTGAAGTAATGGTTGGTTTTTCTGTGTCAAACGGCACGGAGTTTTTATTGCAGGTAATGCCAGCTCTTTCAAGGCTATTCACAACGTCTTTTCCAGTCAATTTCCGTGATCTTAAATCAACTAGCACTATATGAGAGTCAGTGCCGCCAGTTATAATGTCAAGTCCATGTTCTTGCAGCGCTTGAGCTAACACTTTTGCATTTTCTACAACTTTTTTACTATAAGTTTTAAACTCTGGCGTTAATGCTTCCTTAAATGCAACAGCTTTTGCAGCTATCACATGCATAAGTGGCCCACCTTGCAATCCTGGAAAAACTGCAGACTGAATTTTTTTATGTAACGCTTCATCATTTGTCATTACCACTCCACCACGAGGACCACGTAGAGTCTTGTGAGTTGTAGAAGTTATAATATGCGCATATTTGGCAGGTGATGGGTAACAACCTGCAGCAATAAGCCCTGAATAGTGAGCAATATCTGCAAGCAGATATGCACCAACTTTATTCGCAATTTCACGAAAGCGCTCGAAATCTATTTTTCTTGGATAAGCAGAAGCACCAGCAATAATTAATTTTGGTTTATGCTCCAGCGCTAGCCTTTCCACCTCATCCATATCAAGCAGGTAAGTGTCTCTATTAACTGTATACTGAATCGACTTAAACCACTTACCAGAAAGGTTTGGTGCTGCACCATGAGTTAAATGTCCACCGCAGTTCAGTGACAATCCAAGTATTGTATCACCCGGAGCAAGCAGTGAAGCAAACACTGCTTGATTTGCCTGAGAACCAGAATGAGGTTGAACATTTGCAAATTTAACACCAAATAGCTTACAAAGCCTTTCTATAGCCAGATTTTCAACTTCATCTACATACTCACAGCCACAGTAATATCTTTTACCAGGATAACCTTCTGCATATTTATTAGTCAGAAAAGAACCCTGTGCTTCCATCACTGCTTTACTTGTAAAATTCTCCGATGCAATCAATTGCAACTGCGATCTTTGACGCTGCAGTTCCTTCTCTATAGAGAGATAAACTTCATTATCACAAGACTTTAAATTATTTTCAGAGTTACAAATCCTTTCTGAAGCAATTGTCATAAGACCTTTTCCTTAACCACATAAATCCAAAAACAGCCAAAAGCAGACATACAGGAATAATTGATATTGCTTTTACCAGCAAATCAGTACCATACAAAGGATTTCCTTGTATTACCGTTCCATTCCAACATAAGTCTATTATTTTTGCAATTCCAGTATGAAAAAAATAGCCAAAAACCATAACTATCATGTTTGATACAGCTGTGGCCAAGCCTACCAAGTTATTGTTTACATAACTTATTGCCTTGTAAATAGTAATTACCTGATACCCAGATGCAAAGCCGATAACAAGAAGTGTAGGTAATGCAATATATAAACCGCCAACTTGTGTAAAAAGCAAAAGAAAGCTAGCGATCATTGCAAAAGAACACGCAATAATCACCTCGTAATGTTTGTCTGGATACTTCTCCAGTAAATAAGCGAGAAAGAATGATCCAGCCCCCATGCCTATGAACATGAGAGAGGAAAGTGAAGATGCCAAATCTCCGGTCATTTGATATGCTTCACATAAGAACGCTTTTGCCCAACCATCAGCAAAACCTTCTAGTGGCCCAACCATTAAGCCCCCAAAAAAGCTGATTAGAATGATATGTTTATTGAAAAGTACAGTTTTTAAATCTTGAAGTATGTTGTCATTTCTACTCTCCTCTATGTTACTGTTTGGCGTTATTAAAAGCAATAGCAGAGCAAGTAAACAACCAAATGCTGAGAAAGTGTATATAACATAATTCCAACCAAATTTATTGAGCAAAAAGTCTAGAGGTAATCCACCATAAATAGCTCCCAGTAACCCTATTATTATAGATAAACTAGCCATCCTTGCTGATTTTTCTTGTGAGAAATACATACTTGCAACTTTAAAGAGCCCAATTGCCGAAGCAGATGACCCAACTCCAACAATCATTCTACCAAGTATTGAGTAATACCACTCATCAAAGCATATTAGTGGTAATGTCCCAGTAAACGTTAAGACAATACATGCAGGCAAAACAAACTTTGGCCCAAATCTATCAAGGGCAAGACCAACAGGTATGTGAGCAAGCGTATAGCCTATATAATATAGCCCACCAAATTGACCAACATCTGTAATACTTATGTTAAATTTCGTTATTAATTCAGGCGCGATTATATTTGGAATTACACGTAATATATACTGGTATGCATAAAATAGTGATGCTAGCAACCATATGAAAAAGTTTCTCTGCAATCCTAATATTACCTAAAAAACAGAATTATAGGTATTTTATCAGCAAGGAGCAACACTTTTGTAAATAGCTACTCTAATCCGAGTATCTTTCTTAAAAGAGACCTTTTAGCATATCTATAACTGGTTCATGGATAAGGTATATGAAAAAAATTATACCACAGATGATAAGGATTTTTATAATTTTACCCTTGTTCATCTTAAGCTTTATTTTTTTTACTATAAGTTTTAGTTTTGTTACAAAATTCATTTTACTTACGCTTTTATTTCGTGACACCGATTATACTTTAAATAATATAATTTTTAATGAAATTCAGTATCAGAAACGCTGTAGTTAACTAAATATTAACCTTTTTGTGTGTAAAATATAATATAAAAGCAAGGTGAGTGAATGAACATAGGTACAATAGACAATACGCTACAAAACTACATAACAAAATACATTGAACAAACATTTGCCGCACACGCAGGCAATAGATACGACAAGTTATACAGGGAACTTTTAAGTAGCGCAGAAGAAATAATAAAACTTACTGTAAACGAAGCAAAACAATATGATAAAAGCCTAGAAGAACTACATAACAATTCAATATTTCACGATAAGAAATTTATTCAAGCTGTTGCTAAACACCAGATATTAGAATTTCTGAATACTCATCCAAAGAAGAAAGAAATCGTTGCAGAATTTAAAAATGAACATCATATCAACGAAAGCGATTTAAAAATTTTAAAGGAAGGAAAAGATTTAGTGAATAAAATAAACGACATTAACTTAACTCAACAAAATGAGAAAAATGAAATATTGAACATTAGAAAGGTACTTTCTAAATCAATAGGAATGCCCTCTTCGAGAACTGAAAAATCCAAAGCAACTTTAGTAGAAAGTCCTGAGGTGGTAAAATAGACGTACTTAATTTTTCCTAATTGGAAAATACTTTTAATCCTATGATACCCAGACTACCAAAGCAAGGGAAAATAAACGCCCAAAATTTACTGGGTCATTAAAAAACATTATTCCTATTATCGCTGCACCTATAGAGCCTATACCAGTCCAAACTGCATAAGATGTTCCAAGAGGAATAGACTTCATTGCTAACGATAGCCAGTAAAGACTCACAGAACCGCTAACTAAAATAATTACTACAGGTATAACACGAGTAAAGCCATTGCTATATTTCAGTGCTGTGGTCCATATTATTTCAACCAAACCAGCTAATAGCAAATACACCCAAGCCATAAATCAACTCTATCTTACTGAAATATTATATATAGGAATATTAAAAAGTTAACTTAGCATTTCGCATGCTTTAGTAATACTATCACATCCAATTTCTAATTGTTCCTGAGAGGTTGCATAAGAAATTCTGATAAAATTTTTCAGACCAAATGCAATTCCTGGAACAACAGCAACTAAATGATCTTCTAATAAATATTCGGCAAAATCAAGATCACTATTTATTACTTTATCCCTTTTCGTACTCTTACCCAATAAACCTTCACATGAGACAAACAAATAGAATGCACCCTGCGGAATAGATACTGACAATCCTGAAGCAGAATTTAGCTTTTTTACTACAAAATCTCTACGATCCTTAAAGATTTTTGTTCTTTCTTTCAAAAAACTATGATCACCGTTTAACGCTTCAACTGCTGCTGCTTGTGCTATTGAATTTGGGTTAGAAGTACTTTGAGACTGCAGTGTAGAAATAGCTTTTACTATATCACTCCTACCTGCAATATAACCTATTCTCCAGCCAGTCATTGCATAGGCTTTTGATACTCCATTGACCACAAAAACCCTATCGTAAAGCTTTGGCTCAACCTGAGCAATGGTAAAAAACTTTTCATCGTATACTATGTGCTCATAAATATCATCTGTAACAATATTTACATGTGGATATTCAAGCAATACTTGCGCTATGCTTTTCAATTCATCATATGTATAGACAATTCCTGCTGGATTGTTCGGTGAATTAAGAATTAACCATTTAGTTTTCTTAGTTATCTTGCTCTTCAGTAATTCTGGTGTCAGCTTAAAGTTTTGCTTGCACTCTACAACAACTGGCAGTCCGCCAAAAAGATTTACCATATCAACATACGAAACCCAATAAGGAGCTGGTATTATAGCCTCATCTCCAGGGTCAATTGTTGCCATAAATAAGTTGAATAACACCTGCTTAGCGCCTGCGCCGACACAAATTTGGTTCAGTGTATATTCTAGATTGTTATCCCTTTTTAACTTATTGATTATCGCCTCTTTAAGCTCATGCGTTCCATCAACAGCAGTATATTTAGTTTTGCCTTCATTTATCGATTGAATAGCTGCCTTTTTTATATGATCTGGAGTGTCAAAATCCGGCTCTCCCGCAGCTAAAACGCAAATTTTCTTTCCTTCGCTTTTTAATCTGTTTGCCTTATCGGTCACAGCAATTGTAGGCGACGGTTTTATCAGAGACATCCTCTTTGCAAGGTCTGACATAATCTCACTAAAGTTAAATAAAAATGATAAACTCTACACAACAAAAAAGCTAGAAATTTTATTATTTTACATAAAGGTTGGTATTTTTGTATTCTTAAATATAGATATTAAAAAGCTTAATAAATTGAAAAAGGCAAATAAATCCCTGTATAGCGAGTTTTAATAATGTAAATTGGCACTGTAATAATGTGCTAACGCTTAAAGTAAGAGCGATTTGGCTGACCACCCTCATAAAGGCTTTTCATACAAGAGTTTTAGTAGTTTCTTACTAGGTCCACTAATGCAGCAATATTTTCAACCGGAGTATCAGGAAGTACTCCATGTCCAAGATTAAATATAAAAGGTAACCCTCTAAAACAATCTATTATACGCTTTGATTCTTCAATTGCTTCTGACTTATTGTAGGCCAAAAGACTAGGATTAAGGTTCCCTTGCAGAGGAATTTTTAGATTTTCTTTCGCCCATTCTATTGGAACATTATAATCTATACTTACTGCAGATACGCCTGTTTGTTCGCAGTAATCTGTATAAAGATTTTCAGCAGAGCGCGGAAAACCTATTATTGGAAAATTGGGAAATCTACTCTTTATTGCCGAAACAATTTCCTTTGTTGGCTTGATGATGTATCTTTCAAACAGTTTTTCCTTCAATACACCAGCATTGCTGTCAAATAACTGAATAACATCTGCTCCAAACTCTATCTGTTTGATCAGATAAATAATTGTCGCTTTCGTTATTTTGTTTATTATTTCCTCTAGTGCCAATGGACAGAAATTTAGCACCTTGGAAAAAGTTTTACTACCACCGCCCTCTATGATGTATGAACCTACCGTCCACGGCCCTCCAGCAAAGCCTATAAGCGATTTTTCTTCTGGCAACTGGCTTCTTACTTCTTTTATAGCATTTAGGATTGGTAATGTGTTAGATTCAATTCCTTGTAGACTCTTTAAGTCTTTAGCACTTTCTATAGGTCTTATTATTGGACCCACACCTCGAATAAAATTTACATTACAGCCTAAAATGTCAGCTATTATCAAAATATCAGAAAAAATTATCGCTGCATCCATGTTGAACCTTCTTATTGGTTGTAACGTTAACTCTGTTACCAAATCTGTGCTATAACATATCTCCATGAAATTATTCATTTTTTCCACTGCATTCCGATACTCAGGAAGAGACCTACCAGCCTGACGCATTAACCAAATAGGAACTTTTTCATCTGACTCGTTCTGGCTGATGATTCTTGCTATTTTTGCTTTACTTCTTTTCA